>JBASJS010000001.1:0-333177 GCA_049655425.1 Limnohabitans sp.
CGCCAAACTTGGCTGCCAACACCGTAGTAATAGCAGCTGTCAGTGTTGTTTTGCCGTGGTCAACGTGACCAATGGTGCCAACGTTGACGTGCGGTTTTGTCCGCTCAAATTTCTCTTTTGCCATTTCAATTCTCCAAAGAACAAAGCCCGTGTTGTGGTTTTATGTTTGCATCCAATTGCTTGTTCACACCGCACGGGTACAGCGTGGCACTGGATCGCAGACAGGTTTAATTGATCAGTTGGGGACAGAGCAAACTGCTTCGCAATTTGATCAGTCCCGCAATGTATTTACTTGGCCCTAGACGCAACAATAGCTTCAGCGACGTTACGGGGAGCTTCAGCGTAGTGCTTGAATTCCATCGTGTACGTAGCGCGGCCTTGTGACATCGAGCGCAATGTGGTGGAGTAGCCGAACATTTCGGACAGTGGTACTTCAGCTTTAATGGCTTTGCCACCGCCGACCATGTCGTCCATGCCTTGAACCATGCCGCGGCGTGAGGACAAGTCGCCCATCACGTTACCAGCGTAGTCTTCAGGTGTTTCAACTTCAACGGCCATCATGGGTTCCAAGATGACGGGGCTGGCTTTGCGGCAACCTTCTTTGAAACCAAAGATGGCGGCCATTTTGAAAGCCATTTCGTTGGAGTCAACGTCGTGGTATGAACCGAAGTGCAATGTGACCTTAACGTCAACGACAGGGTAGCCTGCCAACACGCCTTGACCCAAAGCTTCGATCACGCCTTTTTCAACCGCGGGGATGTATTCGCGAGGAACCACACCGCCCTTGATGGCGTCAACGAATTCGAAACCTTTGCCGGCTTCTTGTGGCTCGACTTTCAAGACCACGTGACCGTATTGACCTTTACCGCCAGACTGACGAACGAACTTGCCTTCGGCTTCTTCGACAGTTTTGCGGATGGTTTCGCGGTAAGCCACTTGAGGCTTGCCCACGTTGGCTTCAACGCCGAATTCACGCTTCATGCGGTCCACGATAATTTCGAGGTGCAATTCGCCTTGACCGCCAATGATGGTCTGACCAGATTCTTCGTCGGTTTGAACGCGGAAAGATGGATCTTCAGCAGCCAAACGTGACAAGGCCATGCCCATTTTTTCTTGGTCGGCTTTTGTCTTAGGTTCGACAGCTTGACGAATCACGGAGTCGGGGAACACCATACGCTCCAAAGTGATGATCGCATTAGGATCGCACAATGTTTCGCCAGTGGTCACGTCTTTCAAACCCACGCAAGCAGCGATGTCGCCGGCGCGAATTTCGTCAACTTCTTCACGGTTGTTGGCGTGCATTTGCACGATACGACCGATACGCTCTTTCTTGCCGCGCACAGAGTTGTAAACGGTGTCGCCCTTTTTCAGAACGCCAGAGTAAACGCGCACAAAAGTGAGCTGGCCCACGAAGGGGTCGGTCATCAATTTGAATGCCAAGGCAGCGAATTTTTCGTTGTCGTCGGCCTTGCGTGTGATTTCTTTTTCGTCTTCGTCAAAACCTTTGATGGCTTTCACGTCGAGGGGAGAAGGCATCAAGTCTAAGACTGCGTCGAGCATGCGCTGAACGCCTTTGTTCTTGAACGCAGTGCCGCACAACATGGGCTGAATTTCGCTGTTGATGGTACGCGTACGCAAACCGGCAGTGATTTCTTCTTCAGTCAAGTCGCCTTCTTCGAGGTACTTGTTCATCAGTTCTTCAGAGGCTTCAGCAGCAGCTTCAACCATCTTCTCGCGCCACTCTTTGGCCAATTCGACCAAGTTAGCGGGAATTTCTTCGAAAGTGAACTTCATGCCTTGTGAAGCTTCGTCCCAGATGATGGCCTTCATTTTGCGAAGGTCGACCACGCCGGTGAAGTTGTCTTCAGCGCCGATTGGGATCACGATTGGCACGGGGTTGGCTTTGAGGCGCAACTTCATTTGGTCCACAACTTTGAAGAAGTTGGCACCGGTACGGTCCATCTTGTTCACGAAGGCCAAACGGGGCACTTTGTACTTGTTAGCTTGACGCCACACAGTTTCAGACTGTGGCTGCACGCCGCCCACTGCACAGTAAACCATGCAAGCGCCGTCGAGAACGCGCATAGAACGTTCAACTTCAATGGTGAAGTCAACGTGACCAGGCGTGTCAATGATGTTGATGCGGTGGTCTTCGTAAGAGCCGTCCATGCCCTTCCAGAAACAAGTGGTGGCAGCAGAAGTGATCGTGATACCACGCTCTTGTTCTTGCTCCATCCAGTCCATGGTGGCAGCGCCATCATGCACTTCACCAATTTTGTGGTTCACACCGGTGTAAAAAAGAATACGCTCGGTGGTAGTGGTTTTACCCGCATCAATGTGTGCGGAAATACCGATGTTGCGATAGCGCTCGATGGGAGTATTGCGAGCCATGATCAACCTCTTGGAATTCAGTTAAAACAAAAAATGCAAATGCCCTGCAGGGTCTCTACAGGGCTTTGCGGTGGTTGGCAGCACAGCACAAGGCTGCGCGACAACCTCCGGGATTTAGAAGCGGAAGTGTGAGAAGGCCTTGTTGGCTTCAGCCATACGGTGCACTTCATCACGCTTTTTCATCGCGCCGCCGCGGCCTTCATTGGCCTCGAGCAACTCGTTGGCCAAGCGCAAAGCCATGGATTTTTCACCACGCTTACGGGCCGCTTCTTTGATCCAACGCATGGACAAAGCCAAGCGACGGACAGGGCGAACTTCGACGGGCACCTGGTAGTTGGCACCACCCACGCGGCGGGATTTAACTTCCACCATGGGCTTGACGTTGTTGATGGCGATTGAGAAAAGTTCGACAGGGTCTTTGCCTGTTTTCTTTTCCATGTTTTCCAAGGCACCATAAATGATGCGCTCGGCAACCGCTTTTTTGCCGCCTTCCATGATCACATTCATGAATTTGGAAAGTTCGACATTACCGAACTTGGGATCCGGCAGGATTTCACGTTTAGGGACTTCACGACGACGTGGCATATTTCACCTCTTTGCTTCAGTTTGATGGCTGGACGTCCGATCCAGACACCCTGCAAATTCATCTTGAATTTGCACTTACTCGACTCCGACATGGAGTCACTTCGTTGAACCGGCTCGTCTAAAAACCAGCACAACACCTTTTTTTGAAAGCTAACTTAAGCTTTCTTCGGGCGCTTAGCGCCGTATTTAGAACGCGATTGCTTGCGATCTTTCACGCCTTGCAAGTCGAGTGAACCGCGCACGATGTGATAACGCACACCAGGCAAGTCTTTCACACGACCACCACGGACCAAAACCACGGAGTGTTCCTGCAAATTGTGGCCTTCACCACCGATGTAGGAGATCACCTCGAAGCCGTTGGTCAAGCGCACTTTGGCAACTTTACGCAGAGCGGAGTTAGGTTTTTTAGGCGTCGTGGTGTACACACGGGTGCACACACCGCGGCGCTGCGGAGAGTTTTGCATCGCAGGGCTTTTTGACTTGGTCTTTTCGACCTCGCGCCCCTGACGCACCAATTGATTGATGGTTGGCATTTAAAAAAACGTCCCTAAACGTTTGGAATGAACAAAAAAAATCTTCTCCGCTCCAAATGCGGAAAAGCCTTCTAGTATAGCCGCGGAATAGTGCCTGTGCAAAAAAATCTATGCAGCCCCACCTTGGGTCAAAGTTGGCAAGTACCAACTTTTCTTATTTGATCCATAAACGCAGCGCATCCCAAGCGCGGCCCAGAACGCCCGCTTGCTCTACTGTGTCCAAAGCCTGCAAAGGCATGTCGACCCAGAGCTGCTCACCACGGAAAATTTTGAGGCTGCCAATGGTTTGACCCTTGGTCACCGGGGCCACCAAGGGGTCTGGACGAACCAGCTGGGTTTTGATCTGCGCTGCAGAACCCGTGGGCACCGCCACCACCAGGGCATCCGAGCGCCCCAGCTTGACGCTGGCCTCTTTGCCCTTCCAAATGGCCGGCGTTGCAACGGGCTGGCCAGCATCAAAAAGCTTGACTGCATCAAATGCGGTGTAACCCCAGTTGAGCAATTTTTGCGCCTCATTGGCACGCGCAATTTCACTGCTGGCGCCCAGCACAACGGCCATCAAGCGGCGCGGGCCAAGGTTGGGGAAGTCACGTTTGGCTGTGGCCACCAAGCAATAACCTGCCGCATCGGTGTGGCCCGTTTTCAAACCGTCGACGGTTGGGTCTTTGAAAAGCAGCAAATTGCGATTGCTTTCATTGGCTGCGGGGGTGCCTGGATAACGGTATTTTTTGATGGCGTAGGTGCCCATGTAGTCAGGAAAATCACGCATCAAACGGACGGACAAGGTGGCCAAGTCGCGTGCCGTGGTGACATGGCCCGCCTCCGTCAAACCTTCTGGGTTTTTGTAAGTGGTGTTTTTCATGCCCAACACTTTGGCTTGGTCGTTCATCATTTGCACAAAGCGATCGACTGACCCGCCAACGCCTTCCGCCAAGGCCACAGTGGCATCGTTGCCCGATTGAACCACCATGCCCTTGATTAAATCCTCAACGGGAACCTTCATTTTGGGATCAATGAACATGCGAGAGCCAGGCATCTTCCAGGCACGCTCGCTCACATTGAATGTTTGTTTGAGGTCGACTTTTTTGGCCTTCAAGGCATCAAACACCAAATAGGCCGTCATGAGTTTGGTCAAAGAAGCCGGCTCGACGGGCATGTCCAATTCACGGGATGCCAAAATTTGATTGGCCGTGACGTCTAGCAACAAATAGGCTCGCGCTGCAACTTCAGGCGCAACGGGCACTTGCAAATGCGCCTGAGCCTGCGCTTGCAATGGCAGTAAGTTCAATGACAACGCAGCCCAAAATAGGGCTAATAGCAAAACACTGCGCCGGAGCGTTGAAAACAAAGCTGTCATGGTGTAGAGGGCATGGCTCAACAATCAAGTTCGCAAATGGCGACTGACCAAGGAACGGAGCAAGGGCAATTGCCCGTGAAAAAAGTGCGCCACGCCAGGAATGACAGTGACAGGCAAAAATTGAGGGCGCGCCCAATCCATCACGCTGGCCAAAGGCACGGTGTCGTCGACCTCGCCATGCACCACCAATGTTTTGTTGTGGAGCTCGGGGGGCACAGGCGCCACTAGGAACCGTGAAGCCGCCGTTCCAACCAGCACCAATTTTTCCAATTGGCCCGAAGGGGCCAATTGCGCAGCCGCGTGACTTGTCACAAAAGCGCCGAATGAAAATCCGGCAAGCGCCAACCCAGCCGCAACTGGCGGTGAGTTTTGACTTTGACTTTGTGCAATAACGGCCAACAAATCTTCCAACTCGCCGCGGCCCTCGTCGTAAACACCGACACTGGCACCAACGCCTCGAAAATTAAATCGGATGGCGCGCCAACCATTTTGAACAAAGGCCTTGGCCAGCGTCTGAACCACCTTGTTTTGCATGGTGCCGCCAAACAAAGGGTGCGGATGAGAGATGACAGCAACGCCTTTGAACGCGCCCTCTTCGGGTTCGTCAACAAGTCCTTCCAAGACGCCTGAAGCACCTTGAAACTGCACGGCTTGCGTAGCCGAGTTCATCAGCGTCCCACGTCGGAGGGTGTCACCAAGCGTTGCACCACTTGGCCGTTTTGGAGATGGCTGTCGACAATTTCATCGATGTCGGTGTTGTCGACAAAGCTGTACCACGTGCCCTCTGGGTAGACCACGGCCACCGGGCCACCCGCACATCGGTCTAAACAACCTGCTTTGTTGACGCGTACTTTTCCTGGCCCCGCCAAGCCCAAGTCTTTGACACGGGCTTTGCAATGGTCAAAGGCGGCTTGCGCGCCCTGCACCGCACAACATGACTCGCCATTTTTTCTTTCGTTTAAACAGAAAAAAATATGCCGTTCGTAATAAGGAGTGGATTTTTCGCTCATTCGTCCATTTTAGAGGGGCGGGAAGACGACAAGCGTCGCATCAAATAAACCAACAAAACAAAAGGCCATAGCCACCCCATCCATTGAATCAAACCATGAAATCGAATGAACTGACCTTGTTCCCAGTTGTGCAAAGTCAAGGCAAAGTAAGCGCTGGCTGAAGCGTTGTTAAGCAAGCTCAACTGCAGCACCAAACCCACCAGGGCCAGCACTTGAAGTGCTTTTTCTCGAAGCCACAGCATTGGCAGCGCCAGCAGCGAAGCCAAAACAAAGCCGCCTTGAACGGGCGAGTTAAACCAGCCCCAAGCATGGGCAGGACCATACGTGAGGGCCGCGGACAAAGCCGTAAAGCCCAAGCCAGACATGACCAAGAAGCACGCCGCAATGATTTTTTGATACCTTTGCCGAATCAAACTGAAAGCCAGTAAACAAGGCAGCAACAAGCCCATGCCAACGCAGAACACCTCATAAATGGGGAGCAAAGGTTGCAACTCGACTTCGCGAACAGGCAACCAATCAAGCCATGGCGTGTCTTGTAACCACAACGCCAGCGCATCTTCTGTACGCTCCAAAATTTGGCCCAAGCCCAGCGGCACAGGCGCTGGAAACAACAAGGCCAGCGGCCACAAGGCCAAGAGCACCAATGAGCCTCTGGCATCTGGCAGAAACCAGTTGGCGCGGAACCGACTCCAGCGGTCTAGAAAGCCCCATCGCTCCAAAAACCAAGCCAAGGAGGCACCCATCAAAGTGCCGCAAGTGTTCAGCCCCCAATCGACATTGGACGGCACGCGCGCAGGCAAAAAAAGCTGCAGTGTTTCAAGCGCCAATGACAGCAATGACGCCGCAGCGACTGTGAGTGTGACGGCCGGCCAATGCCGTGCGCTGCGACGCAGTGCCAATACACCAATGAAACCCAACGGCGCATAACCCACCACATTGGCCAAGACATCAAAGCCTGTCCAATATTTGGGCCACGGGGCCATCAAGAAGGCGGTCCAGTCGACCCCCTGAGATCGCCATTGTTCAAAGGGGTAAAGACTGGCGTAAACAATCAATGCGGCGTAAATGCCAGCCAAGGGCCATGCCGCAGTTTTTTGCATGAGCCTTAAAAGGGCTTCACGACCACAAGAATCACAACCGCCACCAGCATCAACACGGGGGCCTCGTTGAACCAGCGATACCAAACATGGCTGTGCGTATTTTGATTCGCTTCAAACTTCTTCAACATGCGTCCGCAAGCATGGTGGTAGCCCACAATGAGCAGTACCAATGCCAATTTGGCGTGCATCCAAGCGTTGCCGGGGCCCCATCCAATGCCAACGCCCCACCACAGCCACACACCCAGCACAATGGCCGGCACCGACAACAAGGTGGTGAACCTGAGAAGCTTGCGAGACATGAGCAAAAGCCGCTCACGCTCTGCCACGGAATCTTCTGGCACCAAGGCCAAATTGACAAAAATTCGCGGCAAGTAAAACAAGCCAGCAAACCAACTGGCCACGAAGACGATGTGAAAAGCTTTAATCCAGAGCATGGTGCAAGTGTAGCCCCGAGGCTTGTTTTTCAACAAACTTCAGGCACAATTTTCAAATGACACTGATTCACACGCCATATCCCCTCAGCCGTCCCCGCAGATTGCGCCGTACCGATTTTTCAAGACGTTTGGTTCGCGAAAACCAATTGACGGTTGACGATTTGATTTACCCCGTCTTTGTTTTAGATGGCAAGCATCAACGGCAGGCCGTTGGCTCGATGCCCGGGGTTGAGCGCCTGAGTTTGGATCTGTTGCTGCCAGTGGCAGAAGATTGCGTCAAATTGGGCATCCCTGTGATGGCTCTTTTTCCGGTCATTGACAGCTCACTCAAAGACCCAGAAGGTAACGAAGCCCTCAATCCTGACGGACTGGTGCCTACCGTGGTCAGAGCCCTCAAGAAAAACTTTCCTCAATTGGGTGTCATGACAGACGTCGCACTCGACCCCTTCACCAGCCACGGACAAGATGGCTGGCTAGACGATGATGGCTACATTTTGAATGACCCCACCTTGGGTCAATTGGTCAAACAAGCCATGGTGCAAGCCGATGCAGGTGTCGACATTGTGGCGCCCAGCGACATGATGGATGGGCGCATTGGTGCCATTCGCCAAGCGTTGGAAGCCAAAGGTCATGTGCACACACAAATCATGGCCTACAGCGCCAAATACGCCAGCTCTTTTTATGGCCCCTTCCGTGATGCCGTGGGCTCTGCCGCCAACTTGGGCAAAGGCAACAAAAAAACCTACCAAATGGACCCCGGCAATACCGACGAAGCGCTGCGCGAAGTGGCTCTGGACATTGCCGAAGGTGCTGACATGGTGATGGTCAAGCCAGGCATGCCATATTTGGATGTGGTGCGCCGCGTCAAGGATGAGTTTGGGGTGCCCACATTTGCGTATCAAGTGTCTGGTGAATACGCCATGCTGAAAGCCGCTGCACAAAACGGCTGGCTAGACCACGATGGCGTCATGATGGAGAGCTTGTTGGCTTTCAAACGCGCTGGTGCAGATGGCATCTTGACTTACTTTGCACGCGATGCTGCGCGATTGCTCGCCAAAGCCTGACCTTCAGTTACCGCAAACCATTTACTTTCTGTTGCATGCGCGTCTTCACAATCTCTGGCACACACGTTCAAGCAGCATTGTCTTTGCCACGCGCACTGCCTGACAACGGCTTTGTGTGGATCGCTTGCTCTAGGGCATTTTTCGCATCTGAACAAGAACAAGTTCAGCAAGCTTTGCAAAACCTCACTGGGCATCATTTGTTTGACTTGCACGTGTCCGATTTGCTCAATGGGCAATTGCCTTCACGCTTCGATTTAACGTCTTACTACGATGTGTTGGTGTTTCGTCGATTGGCGGCGCAGCCATCCCGCGCGGCCGAACCCACCAAGCCCCCATCTCGCCTCAAACTTAAAGGCAAGGTCTCAGGACCGCCGGCACTTCGCAGGTTAGACACCAGTCCCATTGGCTTTGCCATTTTCGACAAAGTGCTCCTCACGGTGCACCCAGATGATTGCAGCATCCGCGAGGCTTATGCGGCAAGGCTTTTGGCATCGGGCAGTCAAGCACAAAGCACGGCAAGCACCGAGTCAAACGGGGCTGCCGCCAGCGGGTCTAAAGCCTCAACAGCCGACCTGCCAGACGAACGTTCAGCTGGCGCGCGGGGCATTCCCGTTAGCCCAGCCGACATGATGTTGCGCATGGTGAGCCAGGTGGTCGACGTGTATTTGGATTTGCGCAGAGAACTCACAAGGCAGCTAGACCACTGGCAAGCTGAGCTGATCAGCCCCGACACCCGCTTCAACAATTGGTCTGCCTTGTTAGAGGCACGTTTGTCTTTGCACCACCTTGATGAAATTTGTGAAGATCAACGCAGTGCCATGCAGGGTTGGCTAGAGTCTTTGAACACTTGGACAACGCCCAGTGCCAACCCATTGATCAAAGAACATGAAATTTTGAAAGTGCGCAGTCGCGATGTTTTAGAACACATCGATCGCGTCGTTCATCACGTCAGGCGTTTAGAGCAGAGCATTGAAACTGCCGTTCAAATTCACTTCAATGCCCAAAGCAATCGCACCAATGCCTCCATGCGAACGCTGACCTCTATCACGGCCATTTTTTTGCCCTTGAATTTGATTGCCGCCATCTTCGGCATGAACTTCGATGTCATTCCCATGCTTCACAACAGTTTTGGCTTTTGGTGGACGATTGGCAGCATGCTCCTGATCGCACTCACCTTGGTTTGGTTTTTTTGGCGCAAACGTTACTTGGCACGATCAGGTCACTGAACTTAAGGCTGCTTTTTTGCAGCGGTCATGGCGAGCTCTTAGCTTAAGTGCGCCTTGAAAAACTCGAAGGTTCTTTGTTGCGCCAGGGCTGCAGACGCCGCATGCCATGCACCCCGCTGATTGCAATTGAACCCATGGTGCGCCGCATACGTGAACACTTGTGCATTGGGGTGCGCGGCCTGAAAGGCCTTGACCGATTCCATGGAAATCCACTTGTCTTCTTCGGCAAAGTGCGCCATCACTGGCACTTTCGATTGACGTGCCGACTCGGCTTCAGTCGTCATGCCGCCGCCGTAGTAAGGCGCTGCCGCCGACAAGCCGTTGAGCACGCAGGCAGAGCGCCAGGTCAGTAAACCGCCCCAGCAATAACCCACCACGCCCACCTTGCCGCCGCACACTTTGTGCACGTGGTCAATGCTGGCTTGGATGTCTTGCAAAGCACCTGGTGCGGGCAAAGATTCAATGGCCGTTTTCAAGGCCATGCCTGCGCCCATGTCGGCTTCGGCATAGCCCAGTTCTACGTTGGCTTGCGCACGGTGGAACATGGCGGGCGCAATGGCCAAGTAACCTTCTTTGGCGTAAGCATCGGCCACTTCACGAATGTGCACGTTGACACCAAAAATTTCTTGAATGACCACGACTGCCGCTTTGGCGGGTGTGGCGGGCTCAGCCACATACGCTGGAAATTGCGTGCCATCTGCGGCTGTTAATTGAACAAACGATCCCATGTAGATCTCCTCAAAATACTTGTGTTGACAGCGTCATGTTTAAGCGAGGGCGCGCTCTACAAAATCTAACCGATCTTGTCCCCAGAAAATTTCGCCATTGACCACGTAAGAGGGCGCGCCAAACACACCGGCATCAATGGCCATTTGGGTATAGGACTCATAGCGCTCTTGTGCAGCTTGGCTGTAGGCTTGTTCTAGGCAACTGGCTGGCAAATTTTGTTCTTTGAGCAACTCGGCCAAGGTTTTCTCGTCGGCAATGTTGCGCTGCTGTGCCCAGACGGCCGACAAAATGGCGCCACTGATGGCCATGGCCGCTTGTGGGCCTGCCGCCATGTCAACCGCAATGATCAATTTGGCGGCATCGTCCCCGCCCACTGGAAAATAGGTCGGTTTTAAATGCAAAGGGGCACCCAGCCACTTGCTAAAGCGGGCCAACTCAGTCAGGCGATATGCCTGTCTTTGCGGCGCACGCTGGCCCAAGGGCAAGCCACCCGAAATTGGAAACACTTTGCCACCCAGATCGATGGGCATGACGCGAACACTCGCACCTGCTTTCGTCAGGATTTGATGGAATCTCTGATGGCCCAAGTAAGCCCAAGGGCTTTGCGGGGCGAAATAATAGTCGACTGAGTGACTCACAAAAAGCTCCTAGTTAAGGTAATCTGCAGATGCAATGCCGTAGCACCAGACAGTGTTTTAACCGTTTACTCAATATTCTGCAGGAGACAAAGAATGCGCAAAGTAGTTTTGGTCACAGGTGGGAGCCGCGGCATTGGTGCTGCGACCTGCATTTTGGCGGCTCAAAAGGGCTGGGATGTTGCCGTCAATTACACCGCCAACGCACAAGCTGCCGACGAGGTGGTGCAACAAGTGAAAGCAGCGGGTGGCCGCGCCATCGCCGTTCAGGCCGATGTGGCCAACGAAGAACAGGTTTTGGCCATGTTCCAAAAAGTACGCGCAGAATTTGGACATCTGCACGGTTTGGTCAACAACGCCGGTGTTGTCGATGTGTCTGCTCGGCTTGATGAAATGAGCATGGCACGCTGGCGCCGCATGTTTGACATCAATGTTTTAGGCTCGATGCTGTGTGCACGCGAAGCCATCTTGCAAATGAGCACAAAACACGGCGGCCAAGGCGGCAGCATTGTGAATTTATCGAGTGCTGCGGCAAGGCTAGGCTCACCGGGTCAGTATTTGGACTATGCAGCTGCCAAAGGCGCCATCGACAGTTTTACCTTGGGCTTGGCCAAAGAAGTGGCAGGCGAAGAAATTCGTGTCAACGCCATTCGCCCCGGCTTGATTGATACCGAAATTCATGCCTCCGGCGGATTGCCCAACCGCGTCAAAGACCTCGAGCATTTGGTGCCCGCCAAGCGCGGCGGCTCAGCCATTGAAGTGGCGCAGGCCATTGTGTGGCTGTTGTCTGATGAAGCCAGCTACACCACCATGAGCCTGATCGACGTATCGGGAGGCCGTTGATGGCAGGCACAC
Source organism: Limnohabitans sp. (assembly GCA_049655425.1). GTDB lineage: Bacteria > Pseudomonadota > Gammaproteobacteria > Burkholderiales > Burkholderiaceae_C > Limnohabitans_A. The sequence continues at coordinate 11,920 of JBASJS010000001.1, forward strand.
CGGCCAACAAGATCCTTTATTACTGGGAAGACATGCTCCCAGGCAGTGTTCGCGATCTGGGCACCATCACACCCACCCGCGAAGAGATCATTGCCTTTGCTTCACAATTTGACCCGCAGCCTTTTCACCTTGACGACGAAGCGGCCAAAGCTTCCGTGTTTGGCAGCTTGTGCGCCAGCGGATGGCACACCTGTGCCATGGCCATGCGACTGATGGTGACAAATTTTTTGCATGAATCCTCGAGCTTGGGATCGCCTGGGCTAGAGAACTTGCAATGGAAAAAGCCTGTGCTGCCCAATGACACCCTGCGCCTCCAACACAAAATATTAGAGTCGCGCCCTATGCGATCCAAGCCCGATGTGGGTTTGGTGCGCACCCAATGGGAAATGCACAATCAACATGGCGACCTTGTGTTGCACATGGAAGGCTGGAGCATGTTCAGGCGCAGACATCCTGCGCAAGAAGCTGCTGCAAGCGATTAACATTCACCTGTTCTACATTTACTGAGACAAGCCATGACCGTCACCTCAATTGCTCACTTTATTTCTGGCCAAACAACGGCTGGCACTTCGACTCGCGCGCAAGACGTCTTTAACCCTGCGACGGGCGCCGTCACAGGCCGCGTCCACTTGGCCAATGTGCAAGACGTGGCGCAAGCGGTTGCTTCTGCGCAAGCTGCTTTTCCTGCATGGGCCGATACGCCACCACTGCGCCGCGCACGCGTCATGTTCAAGTATCTAGAGTTGCTCAATCAAAACCGCGACACCTTGGCGCGCATGATCACGGCCGAGCATGGCAAAGTGTTTACAGACGCACAAGGCGAAGTAACACGCGGCATCGACATTGTCGAGTTTGCGTGCGGCATTCCGCAATTGCTCAAAGGCGACTTCACCGACCAAGTTTCAACAGGCATTGACAACTGGACACTGCGTCAGCCTTTGGGCGTGGTAGCGGGCGTCACGCCCTTTAATTTTCCAGTCATGGTGCCCATGTGGATGTTCCCTGTGGCCATTGCATGCGGCAACACCTTCGTCTTAAAGCCCAGCCCACTCGACCCTAGCCCCAGCCTGCTAATGGCCGAGTTGCTCAAACAAGCTGGTTTGCCCGATGGTGTGTTCAACGTGGTGCAAGGCGACAAAGAAGCCGTCGACGCACTGGTTGAACACCCCGATGTGAAGGCCATCAGCTTTGTGGGCTCTACGCCCATTGCCAATAGCTTGTATGAAAACGGCGCGCGCCACGGCAAACGCGTCCAAGCTTTGGGCGGTGCCAAAAACCACATGGTGGTCATGCCCGATGCCGACATTGAACAAGCTGTCGACGCCCTGATTGGCGCAGCCTACGGCTCTGCCGGCGAACGCTGCATGGCCATCAGTGTGGCGGTGTTGGTTGGCAATGTGGCCGAAAAATTAATGCCTTTGCTGTTGGAAAAAACAAAGGCGCTCAAAGTTTTGAATGGCACCAACCTCGACGCCGAAATGGGCCCTATCGTCACCGACGCAGCCAAGAAGCGCATCACTGGTTACATTGATGCAGGCATTGCAGAAGGCGCCAAACTCTTGGTCGATGGTCGTCAGTTTGACGGCGCCAAAGCGGGCGCAGGTTGCGACAAGGGTTTCTGGTTAGGTGGTACTTTGTTTGACAACGTCACCACCGACATGAAGATTTACAAAGAAGAAATTTTCGGTCCTGTGCTGTCTTGCGTTCGCGTCAAAGATTTTGGCGAAGCCGTGCAAATCATCAACGACCACGAATTTGGCAACGGCGTGAGCTGCTTCACGCGCGATGGCAATGTGGCACGCGAATTTTCTCGCCGCATTCAAGTGGGCATGGTGGGCATCAACGTGCCTATTCCTGTGCCCATGGCATGGCATGGTTTTGGTGGCTGGAAGCGCAGCTTGTTTGGCGACATGCATGCCTACGGCGAAGAAGGCGTGCGTTTTTACACCAAGCAAAAATCTATCATGCAACGCTGGCCAGAGAGCATTGGCAAAGGCGCTGAATTTGTAATGCCGACTTCAAAATAAATTTCAAAGCCTCCCACCTGCACGCACAACTTCAACGCACAACTTCAACGCACAACATGAACGACAGCACCTTTGACTACATCATCGTTGGCGCAGGAACGGCGGGTTGCCTGTTGGCCAATCGGCTGTCGGCCGATGCCAGCAAACGGGTTTTGTTGATCGAGGCCGGCAAGCGTGACGATTACCACTGGATTCACATCCCAGTGGGCTATCTTTATTGCATTGGCAATCCACGCACCGATTGGCTGTACCAAACTGAAGCTGCCGATGGCTTAAACGGCCGCAGCTTGCGCTACCCTCGTGGCAAAGTTTTGGGTGGCAGCAGCAGCATCAACGGCATGATTTACATGCGCGGCCAAGCCCGCGATTACAACCAGTGGGCACAGTTCACAGGCAACGACGATTGGCGCTGGGATCAATGCCTGCCTTATTTCAAAGCGCACGAAGACCATTACAAAGGCGCCAACGATCTTCACGGCGCCAAAGGCATCAAGCCAAGCTTGTTTGACAGTGCCCAAAGTTCTTCGCCAGCCTCCGCCGACTATTTCAAAATACTCAAGGGCAGGCAAGCAGGCGGTGAATGGCGAATTGAAAAGCAACGCCTTAGCTGGGACGTGCTGGATGCTTTTGCCAAAGCGGCGCAGCAAGCGGGTATTCCTGCCACCGACGATTTCAACCAAGGCAACAACGAAGGCGTTGGCTATTTTGAGGTCAACCAACGCAATGGTTGGCGCTGGAACACAGCGCAAGCCTTTTTGCGCCCCACTTGCTTTGCAAGGCCCAATTTTGAATTGTGGACGCAAGCACAGGTGGCAGGCTTGGTGCTTGAAACCGATGCCGATGGCGCCAAGCGCTGCACAGGCGTGAAGGTTTGGGATGGCCACCAACTGGTCACTGCGACCGCCTTACGCGAAGTAGCCCTCAGCGCAGGCAGCATTGGTTCTGCCCAAATATTGCAGTTGTCAGGCATTGGCAATCCCGACGCACTTAAGCCCGTAGGTGTTGAAGTGCAACACGATTTGCCAGGCGTGGGCGCCAATTTGCAAGACCATTTGCAAATTCGCTCGGTTTACAAAGTGAAGAACGCCAAAACGCTGAACACCTTGTCCAGCAGCTGGTGGGGCAAGGCCAAAATTGGTCTTGAATATGCCCTCTCGCGCAGCGGGCCCATGAGCATGGCGCCCAGTCAATTGGGCGCTTTCACAAAGAGCGATCCTTCGCAACCCTTTGCCAACATTCAATACCACGTGCAACCTCTTAGCTTGGATGCCTTTGGTGAACCCTTGCACAGCTTCCCAGCCATCACCGCCAGCGTGTGCAACTTGAATCCAAGCAGCCGAGGCAGCGTGACGCTCAAAAGTTCCGACTTCAAAGACGCGCCAGCCATTGCCCCTAACTACCTCAGCACCGATGAAGACCGACAAGTGGCGGCCGACAGCTTGCGCGTCACTCGCCGCATCATGTCGCAAGCAGCCATGTCCGCTTTTGAACCTGAGGAGTTCAAACCCGGCGCTCAGTATCAATCAGACGACGAGTTGGCCAAGCTGGCAGGTGACATTGCCAGCACCATTTTTCACCCTGTGGGCACCACCCGCATGGGCAAGGAAGACGACCCCATGGCCGTCGTCAACAGCCAACTTCAAGTGCGAGGCATTCGAGGTTTGCGCGTGGTCGATGCAGGCGTCATGCCCACCATCACCAGCGGCAACACCAACAGCCCCACTTTGATGATTGCCGAAAAAGCCGCGCATTGGATGGCGCTGGACGCGCTCAAAAACGCCACGGGAAATCCCTGATGGAAATGTCCTATGAAGCCAGATACATTTCATGCACTCGATGAACTGCAGTTTGGGTTCGTTTTGAGGGCAGAGGAGACACCCAAACTACTCGAACATAAACATCCACAACGAGATGTTACTTTTGATAGGCGCCGCGAAAGCGGCGCTTTTTTTTCATGGAAATACTGATCGTCTCTCTGGCGTCCTTGTTGGCCGGCTTGGTCGATTCGATCGTTGGCGGTGGTGGCCTGATCTTGGTCCCTGCACTCTTCGCCACTTTCCCCACCGCCCCACCCGCCACTTTGGTGGGCACCAACAAAAGTGCAGCCATCTGGGGTACCGCATTTGCCACCTACCAATTCAGCCATAAGGTTGAAATGCGTTGGCACGCTTTGATGCCCGCCGCCGCTGCGGGCTTGATTGGCGCGTTGTGCGGGGCTTGGTCGGTCACGCAGATCGACCCCAGTTTTTTGCGCAAAGCCTTGCCCTTCATTTTGTTGGCCCTTCTGATTTACACCGTGGTCAAGAAAAACATGGGGCAACTGCACGCACCCCGATTTAAGGGACGACAAGAAACCTTGTTGGCCATGGCCATCGGCATGTTGATTGGTTTTTACGATGGCTTCTTTGGGCCTGGCACAGGCAGTTTTTTTGTGTTTGCATATGTGCGCTTGTTGGGCTATGACTTTCTCAATGCATCCGCAAACGCCAAGTTGATGAACACGGCCACCAATTTTTCTGCCTTGGTGCTGTTCACCTTGCAGGGCCATGTATGGTGGCATTTGGCCTTGCCCATGGCCATTGCCAATGTGGTGGGCAGTTTGTTGGGCACGCGTTTGGCACTGAAACACGGCGCAGGATTTGTCCGCTATGTTTTTCTGGCTGTGGTCGGTGCGCTTATATTAAAAACCACCTATGACGGGTTTTTGCGCTGAGGTGCAAACTGGGCGTAGGCCACGCCTATCAGGGCAACGCCTGCACCCGTCAATTTGATGGCTGTGTACTGTTCGCCTGTCAGCACCCATGCAAAGAAGCCAGCCACTGGCGGCATCAGGTACATCAAGGGCGCTGTTTTGGCCACGCCTCTCACTTGGTTGATCCAGCCCCACACCAACCAGCCACCAAACGCAGAGATCAACACTGACCACGCCATGGCGGCCCAGCCTTGTAGTCCCAGACTGCCCCACGGTGCGGCCAATCCGGCCGGCACAGACAACAGCATCACAGGCAGGCCGCCCCACAAGGTGGCATAGCCCATGGTCAGCACGCTGCCATGCTTTTCAAGCAGGGGTTTGGCTTGCACGGTGTAATAAGAAAACAACAGTGCCGCCACAAACAGCATCACATCACCACCTGTTGCACGCAAATTGCCACTCAACAATTTATCAGACAAAAACAACATCACGCCCACAAAGGCCACCACCACCCCTAGAACTTGTGCATGTTGCAGTTTTTCGTGGCCCTTCCAACGCAGAATCAACAAGGTAAAGATCGGCCCACACGCCAAAATCACCGAGCTCGAAAAAGGCGTCGACAAATGGATGCCATAGCAAACAATGCCCACATGCAAACTGTGCCCCACAAAGCCCAAGCGGGCCAGCGACAGCACGTCTTCTCGTGGCAGAGGCGGTAAAAATTTGCCCAAAGTCACGCGCATCAAAATGAGTGCGCAAAGGGGCATGATGAGGTAACGCGCCAGCAAGAAGCCACTGGGCGTCAGCGTGTTCAGCAAATACTTTTGAACGCTGAAATTGGCACCCCAAATCAAAATCAACAGGAGCGCGGCGCCAAGCGCCATGCGCTGATAGCTTGCGTGCTTCAATCTTTCACCACCACCGGGACACGTGCCGCCAAAGCACACATCAATTCATAACCCAAAGTGCCCGCGGCTTTTGCAACATCGTCAATGGGAACGCCCAAGGGCGACTGTGCACTGACTTTCGATTTCTGCGGCATGCCCCACAGCGTTACCTCACTGCCCAAAGCCGCATGCGGTAAGTCGGTCATGTCTACCGTGATCATGTCCATGCTGACGCGTCCTAAGGTGCGTGAAGGATGGCCATCAATGCACACGGGTGTGCCCGTTGGCGCAGATCGAGGATAGCCGTCGGCATAACCACAGGCCACCACCCCAATTCGCATGGCCCGGTCGGCCACAAAAGATGAACCGTAGCCCACGGCGTCACCCGCTTGCAAATTTTGGATGGCAATGATGTCAGCGTTCAAACTCATCACGGGTTTCAAGTCCCAATCTTGGGCTGAGTGATGCGGGTAATCTGGTGAACTGCCGTACAAAGCAATGCCAGGGCGTATCCAATCGGCGCGAACAAGCACATCATTGGCATGGCGCAAACTTGCCGCGCTGTTACAGAGGCTTCGCTCGCCCGATAAATCGTGCGTGAATTGATGAAACAAGGCCATGGCTGCGCCTATGCCTTTGTCGCCATCGGCATCACTGAAATGCGACATCAGCGAAATTTCATCGACTTGGGGCAACGCATTCAGGCGAGTCCACGCGGCTCTGAAAGCTTGCGGGGCAAAACCCAAGCGGTTCATGCCCGTGTTCATTTTGAGAAAGACCCGATGCGGCTGGTGGGTTTTATGCACTGCCAGCATGTCAATTTGTGCCTCTGAATGCACCACATGCCACAAGTTCAAGCGGGAGCACATCTCCAAATCGCGGGTTTCAAAGGCGCCTTCCAACAAGAGAATGGGGCCGCGCCAACCGAGTTGTCGAACCCGCTCAGCTTCAGACAAATCGAGCAGCGCAATGCCGTCGGCCGCCCGTAAGCCCTCAAAAATGCGCTCAATGCCATGGCCATACGCATTGGCTTTGACCACGGCCCAAACCAAGGCATCGGGGGCCGCAACTTTAATTTGCGACAAGTTGTGGCGCAAGGCTGGGATGTCGAGAGTGGCCTGAATCGGTCTTGGCATGTCAGATCGTTACTTAAAGGGCGATCAATTTCGCGGGTAGAAGCCTAGATTGTGGCATTACAGGGCGTGATATAACCGAAACTTACGCCAACATCTGCGTTGCGGATGTTGCTTTGGTACTTTTCTCAATTTTCGAATTTGGCCTAATGCCAGATCGATTCACTGCATGAACTCATGAAGCGCGGTTTTTACACCATCATGGCGGCCCAGTTTTTCAGCTCACTGGCCGACAACGCACTTTTTGTCGCTGCGGTAGAGCTGATTCGAATTGGCGGCGGTGCCGAATGGCAACGCGCAGCCTTGGTGCCCATGTTTGCCTTGTTTTATGTGGTGCTGGCGCCGTTTGTGGGTGCTTTTGCCGACTCCCGGCCCAAAGGTCAGGTGATGTTCATCAGCAACGCCATCAAGGTATTGGGCTGCCTGATGATGTTGTTTGGCGCCAATCCTTTGCTGGCTTATGCCATCGTGGGCTTGGGCGCAGCGGCTTATTCACCGGCCAAATATGGCATCCTGACCGAACTGTTGCCAGCCTCTCAATTGGTCAAGGCCAATGGCTGGATTGAAGGCCTCACCATCGCATCCATCATCTTGGGCGTGTTGGTCGGCGGGCAATTGGTCGGGGCGCATGTTTCGGGCTACTTGCTCAGCTTTGACTTGCCATTCTTTGACACAGGCATCGACACAGCACCAGAAGCTGCCATTTTGTTGCTGATTTCTTTTTATGCCTTGGCCGCCTGGTTCAACACGCGCATTCCAGACACTGGCGTTGAAATGCGCGCCTTGCCCAAAGATCTCAAGGCCTTGTTGCCAGACTTTTGGAGTTGCAACACCCGCCTTTGGAAAGACCGCTTGGGTCAAATTTCCTTGGCCACCACCACCCTGTTTTGGGGGGTGTCTGGCAACCTTCGCTACATCGTGTTGGCATGGAGCGCTGCTGCTTTGGGTTACTCTACCACTCAGGCCTCGAGCTTGGTTGGCGTGGTGGCCATTGGCACGGCAGTCGGCGCAGTTGTGGCCTCTGTCCGCATGAAACTGCACCAAGCCACATTGGTCATGCCACTGGGTATCGCCATGGGCGTTCTGGTGATGGCCATGAACTTCATCGACAACGTTTGGGTGGCCGCACCGTTCCTTATTTTGCTAGGCGCACTTGGCGGTTTCTTGGTGGTGCCCATGAATGCTTTGCTACAACACCGCGGTCATAACTTGATGGGTGCTGGGCGTTCCATTGCGGTTCAAAATTTCAATGAGCAAGCCTGTATTTTGATGTTGGGTGGCCTTTACAGTTTCTCAACGGGCATGGGACTTTCTGCCTTTGGCGCCATTACAGCGTTTGGTTTTGTGGTGGCCAGCATCATGTGGGTCATCAAGCGCTGGCACGAACACAACACCCGACATCACAGCGAAGAGTTAAATCGCTTGATCGAAGTGGCCAAAAATGATCACCAGCATGGCTAATCTCTAGCTTTAATTTCACCCAACACGCACAGGACTTTCATGGCCTCCATCTACGATTTTGAAGCGGTACAAATGAGTGGTCAGCCAATGGCTTTGAGTCAGCTTCGCGGACAAGTGATGCTGATTGTGAACACCGCCAGTGCCTGCGGCTTTACGCCCCAGTTTGGTGGGCTCGAAAAAATCCACCAAGCCTACAAAGACCGCGGCTTGTCGGTTCTGGGGTTTCCTTGCAATCAGTTTGGCAGTCAAGACCCTGGCAGCAACGAAACCATCGCCAGCTTTTGCCAGTTGAACTATGGCGTGAGTTTTCCCATGATGGAAAAGGTCAAGGTCAACGGCCCTGATGCGCATCCTTTGTACCAATGGTTGTGTGCAGAAGCGCCTGGCCTCTTGGGCAGCAAAGCCATCAAGTGGAATTTCACCAAGTTTTTGGTAGGACGCGACGGCCGCGTCATCAAACGCTATGCCCCCATGGACAAGCCCGAGAAAATCAGCAGCGACATTGAGGCCGCATTGGCTGCTTAAACCTCGCGCAATACCATTGCCATGCGCCAGCAGCAACACGGGCGCACATGACGTACACGCTCGGTTTTTATTGGCTTTTTGACAAAGCCTCGTCGACCAATTCAACCCAATGCCTCACAGGCACATCGGCACCGCTTTGCAAGTGCGTGATACAGCCGATGTTGGCACTCAAGATGGCTTTGGGCTGCAGTTTGTTCAGATGACCCAACTTGCGATCACGCAAGGCATAAGCAGTATCGGCTTGAAGCACAGAGTAAGTGCCTGCAGAACCGCAGCACAAATTGGATTCGATGTCGGTCACGCGCAACTGAAATCCCAATTGACCCAACTGCGCTTCTACACCGCCCTTGAGTTGCTGGCCATGCTGCAAAGTGCAAGGTGGGTGATAAGCCATCAGGCCCGTCTTGGCCACCACTTCGGGTTTCAAAAGTTTTTGAAGTTGGGGCAAGCACAAAGGCAATAGTTCGCTCAGGTCACGTGTGAGTTCAGAGATGCGCTTGGCTTTCTCGGCATATTGCGCATCGTGCTGCAACAAATGACCATACTCTTTGACCGTCACGCCACAACCTGAAGCGTTCATCACCACGGCCTCTACACCTTGTTCTACCCATGGCCACCATGCATCGATGTTGCGGCGCATGTGGTCAAGTCCGCCGACCTGGTCGTTCAAGTGAAACTTCACGCCGCCGCAACAACCTGCTGCGGGTGGCACCACCACTTCGATGCCACAGGCGTTGAGTACCCGGGCTGTGGCCGTGTTGATGTTGGGCATCATGGCGGGCTGAACGCAGCCTGCCAACATCAATACTTTTCGCGCATGTGTTTGGGTGGGCCATGCACCTGCGGCTTGGGGTGCGGGCACCTTGGCTTTTAGGGCAGCAGGCAAAAAGGCTCTGACACTTTGACCTAGCTTCATGGCGGGCGCAAACAAGCTCGATGTGAGTCCCTCCTTCAAGAGCCAGCGCAGTGCGCGATCTTTCAGAGGGCGCTCTACTTTGGCGTCCACCACTTTGCGTCCCAAGTCGACCAAATGGCCATATTGCACACCACTAGGACAAGTGCTTTCACAATTGCGGCAAGTAAGGCAGCGGTCCAAATGCATCTGTGTTTTGCGTGTGGGCTCGGCACCTTCGAAAACTTGCTTCATGAGGTAAATGCGGCCACGCGGCCCGTCCAACTCATCGCCCATCAATTGATAAGTGGGGCATGTGGCTGTGCAAAAACCACAGTGAACGCACTGGCGCAAAATGGCTTCGGCTTCTTGTCCGATGAGGGTGTTTAGAAACTCAGGTGCGAGTTGGGTTTGCATGGTGAGCCTCAGAAATGCGCGTTCAATCTGCGTGGGCCAAACAAGCCTGCAGGGTCAAATTCATGTTTCAACGCTTGCTGAATGCGTTGTTGTACAGGATCGAGTGGTGTGAAAACAGGCACTGCCACGGGTGTTGCAGCGGTGGCTTGGTTTGGCCTTCTAAACAAGGTGGCCTGACCGCCTACTGCCATGGCTTCACGGCGCAAAGCGTCTGCCGCATCAAGCGGGGCCCAGACCCAACGCTGCGCACCCTGCCACTCCACAAAGGGTGAGCCGACAGTGTCTGGCAGCTTGATCACGGGTGCGGTTTGCGGTACCGACAAACGCCACAGGGCTAACTCTGGCGAGGCTGTGTTTTCTGTAAAAAAAGGCAAGCGCTGGTCGGCACTGGCCAACCAATCTTGGGCGGCACTTTCTGCAGCTTGCTCGATCAATTCACTTTTCAAAGCCGCGACATCTTGTGACATGCGAACTTTGGCGGCCTCGACGGCCGCATGTGCCCCGCGCAAGCGAATGAACAACATGTTGGGTTGGCCTGGTGCACTGGTGTCCTTGACCCAACAGCTGGCATTCAAGGGCAAGGGCTGGCCACCCCATCGGTGCAACAAGGCCAGCGCTTGGTCCTGCGGAAGTTGGCACATCAAATACGCCTCAGCGGGTGCCACAGGCAATACTTTCAAGGAGACTTCGGTGATCAGGCCCAAGGTGCCCCAGCTGCCCGCCAACAAGCGGCTAACGTCATAACCCGCGACGTTTTTCATGACCTGGCCACCAAAGGTCAGGTGTTCGCCGCGGCCGTTGATGAATTTCAAGCCCAACACGAAATCGCGCACGGCGCCCACATGCGCTCTGGCAGGACCACTCAAGCCCGCCGCCACCATGCCGCCCACTGTGGCCTGACTGTGGGCTCGATCGGCATCAAAAACAGGGGGCTCGAAGGCCAAACTCTGTCCTTGTGCTGCCAGTGTGTTTTCTAATTCACGCAAGGGCGTGCCTGCAGCAACTGTCACGACCAACTCACTGGGCTCATATTGAAGAATGCCAGAAAGCCCTCGCGTTTCTAGCAAAGTGCCTTTTAAGGCTTCGCCGTAAAAGTCATGACTGCCTGCGCCGTAGATGCGAAAACTTGGGCGCTGTGCAGGCGACTGGGCAGCCGCAGCGCGCACAGTTTCCAAGATAGCCGGCAGGTCGGGATAGACAGTGGGCATTGAATTGGAAGAAGGACTTGCGTTCATAGCGCCATGTTAATCGGACAAGCCCTGTTTCGGGCCATTCTTGACGATGTGGCCAAGCAGAAATGGGTCAATTCAGTTGTTGAAAAAACTCACAAGTAAACCAGGTGTTTCAACGCGCATGGCAAAAACGCAGCCTGAATGGGGCAATGCTTGAAGTTCTGCCGCACTCCTGCCGTGTGCCGATGTGGTGATAAAAAGGGTGCGCAAATCTTCACCGCCGAAGCACGGCATGGTGGGGCATTGAACCGGCGTGTCGATCAAGGCAACACACTGGCCATTGGGTGCAAATTTGGCCAAGCGATGGCCTTCGTACAAGGCCGAATAGTAAAAACCTTCAGCGTCTACCGCTGCGCCATCGGGACGGCCTGCATAAGCAAGCGCCGCATCTGAGCCATACGTCCAGTCTTTGGGTTTGGACGGGAACTGCGCAAAAATGCGTTCGCGCGTCATCTGTTGTGTGGCAAGGTCAAAGTCCCATGCGCGAATGCAATGCGCGCCTGTGTCAGACCAATACAGGGTTTTGGCGTCGGGTGACCACGCCAAACCGTTGGCCACTGTGGCCTGATCGGCTTTGGCCATCAAGCGTCCATCGGCTTGCAAGGCATACAAAACGCCGGCCGCTTGATCGCGCGGCTCGTACATGGTGCCACTCCAAAAGTTTCCGGCAGGGTCGCACTTGCCATCATTGAAGCGCAACTTGTCGGTGTCGTAAGGCGCGGCAGCCAACAAGCTTAATGGGCCACCCCAGCTGTCGGCTCGGTACACGCCGCTGCGCAAAGCCATGACCCACCCGCCTTGTTTTGCTGGCGCAAAACAACCGGGCTCTTCTTGCAATGGCCAGTCTTCAACCACCTGAGCTTGGGACAAGTTGGAAGTAACCGACATGCGGCGCAAGCGACGGCCCGGAATATCGACCCAATACAAGCGCTGCTCATGCGGGTGCCAAAAAGGCGACTCACCCAGACCGTCGGCTTGAGTCGTCATGCGGTGCCATTCAGGGCGTACAAAAGGAATTGCTGCAGTCATCAAAAATTATGGGTTGCGAGGGTCTTGGCATTTTCAATTAAATTGACCTTGTAACCCTGTGTAACTTTTTGAAGGCGAAAAAAAAGCCCGCCGAAGCGGGCTTGTGAGTTGGAGACTAACTTCTCGGAAAGTCTTATGAAAATCTTGACAGATTAGCTGTGATAAGCAGTTTCGCCGTGTGAGCTGATGTCCAAGCCTTCGCGCTCTTCTTCTTCAGAGACGCGCAGACCCACAGTCAGATCGACCAATTTGAAGGCCACCAAAGACACCACGCCAGACCACACGATGGTGAGCAGGACAGCTTTGGCTTGAGTCCAAACTTGCGCAGCGATAGAGTAGTCGGCAGCAGTCACCATGGTCACAGTGACCCAGTCGGCTACAAAGCCAGGACCACCCAGCGCAGGTGAGTTGAACACACCGGTTAGCAATGCGCCGACGATACCGCCCACACCGTGCACACCGAAGACGTCCAAGGAGTCGTCCGCGCCCAGCATTTTCTTAAGGCCATTGACGCCCCACAAACATGCAAAGCCTGCCACGATACCAATCACCAAGGCGCCGCCGATACCGACGTTGCCCGCTGCTGGCGTGATGGCCACCAAACCAGCCACAGCACCTGAGGCTGCACCCAGCATAGACGCTTTGCCACGCATCAGCGCTTCACCCACACACCAGGCCAACACTGCGGCAGCAGTTGCCAACAATGTGTTGACGAAAGCGAGGGCAGCAAAACCATTGGCTTCGAGTGCAGAACCAGCATTAAAACCAAACCAGCCCACCCACAACAATGAGGCACCGACCATGGTCAATGTCAAGGAGTGAGGCGCCATGGCTTCGCGGCCATAACCCACGCGCTTGCCAATCATGAAAGCACCGACCAAACCTGCCACCGCAGCGTTGATGTGAACAACGGTACCGCCAGCGAAGTCAAGCGCGCCCCACTGCCAGATCAAGCCTGCTTTGCCAGTCAACTCGTCAACCATTTCTTTGGAAGCGTAAGCGTCAGGGCCCATCCAGAACCAGACCATGTGTGCAATGGGCAAGTAGCTGAAAGTAAACCACAAAGTCATGAACAACAAGACTGCGGAGAACTTGATGCGCTCTGCAAAGGCACCCACGATCAGGGCGCAGGTGATCCCTGCGAATGTGGCTTGGAAGCCTGCAAACGTGATTTCAGGAATGACCACGCCTTTGCTGAACGTTGCGGCATTGGCAAATGTGCCCGCTGCGTTGTCCCAGATGCCGTTCATGAACAAGCGATCGAGGCCACCAATGTAGGCATTGCCTTCAGTGAACGCCAAGCTGTAACCGTAGATGAACCACAGAACAGTGATCAATGAGAAGGTGACCATGACTTGCATCAGCACAGACAGCATGTTCTTGCTGCGGACCAAGCCGCCATAGAACAGCGCCAAGCCTGGCACCACCATCATGATGACCAAAATGGTAGAGACCATCATCCAAGCTGTATCGCCTTTGTTAGGCACTAGGACGGGGGCTGCTTCTGCGGCAGCAGGTGCAGCAGCAGGCGCTGTAGCGGGAGCGGCTGCATCGGCTTTCACCTCAGCTTTGGCTTCCACTTTGGCTTCAGCAGCAGGTGCTGTTTGCGCAAATGCAGCGCCGCCAAAACACAAGGACAGTCCCAATGCGAGGAAGGCAAATAGTTTTTTCATTTTGTGCTCTCTTTCAGGGACATCAAAGGGCTTCTGCCCCAGTTTCACCAGTGCGAATGCGAATGACTTGTTCTAAGTCGTACACAAACACTTTGCCGTCGCCAATCTTGCCGGTGCGGGCACCTGACTCGATGGCTTCGATCACGCGTTCAACGAGTTCGTCGGATACGGCAGCTTCAATCTTTACTTTTGGCAAGAAATCCACCACGTACTCAGCGCCGCGATACAACTCAGTGTGTCCTTTTTGACGACCAAAGCCTTTGACTTCAGTCACCGTAATACCTTGCACACCAATGCCAGAAAGGGCTTCACGCACCTCGTCCAGCTTGAAAGGTTTAATGATGGCGGTCACCAGTTTCATGATGGTTCCTTGTGATTCAAAAAAAATTAAAAGGCGTACTTGATGCCAACAACCAGGCCAGATTTGCCCAATTGCTTGCCAGCGGGGCTAACGTAAGAGCCTGTTTTGGCGTTGGTACCAATGATGGCGGCTGAAGCAGACAAGCCGTTGCCCAAGTCTTTGCCCAATGTGAGTGCTGCATCTGTGTAGGAATAGATGCTGTTGCCTGCACCTTTGACGCTTTGGTAGCCAATGTGAGGCGTGAATGTGAAACCATTGCCCAGATCAAAGTTGGCTGTCAGGTCAACATAAGAGCTGCCCTTGCTGTCTGCAAAGCCAAACAAATTGCCTGTGGTTTGTGAGTACTTCAAAGTTGTCGGGCCCATGGTGACGGCGCCGTACAACTCATTGGTGTTGGCGCTGACGGCCAAAGCATTGCCAGAGTAGTCATAGTGCAAAAAGCCCACGTCGTAAGCCACTTCACCAATGCTGAATTTGTAACCACCGTAGTAGTCAACTTCTGTGTTGGACTTGCCACCCGCGTCTTTGACCCATTTGATGCCAGAGCCCCAAACGCCAACATAAACACCGCTCTTGTCTGCGTAGTCAGCACCGCCTTGCAAGGCTGGGTCGAAACGTGTTTGTGAAATGCCACGGTAACGGTATTCGTTCACGGCGCCAACGTTCAATGTCAGGCTTGACTCGGGTGCAGCTTGGGCAAAAGCACTGCCAGCACCGGCCAAAGACAAGGCCAACATCAAAGGGGTTACGATTTTTTTCATAGACAGCTCCAGTCAATAAATAGTTTGAGTTGTCCTTTAAGCATTTAGCATGCCAATGTTGCGCTGCGTCATTGCAAGTTAATGTCGCGCCTCTGTCAGCGTGATTCACGGAGCCTAGGTGCTCCAATCGAAGCTGCACCGCGCTTGTTCTGAATTCACACATTCACTCAATTGGTGCACTCAATTGGTGCAAGGAACACATATGCGTTTATCTTTGGTGCAAAGCAGGGCCTTGCTTGGCCTTCAGTCCCCATCTGTCACCGTCGAGGTGCACCTGGCAAACGGTTTGCCCAGCTTCACCTTGGTCGGTCTGGCAGATGTTGAAGTCAAAGAAGCCCGTGAGCGCGTGCGATCGGCGCTTCAAAACTCAGGCTTTGAGTTTCCCAACAACCAACGCATCACCGTGAACTTGGCGCCAGCCGACTTGCCCAAAGACTCTGGGCGCTTTGATCTGCCCATTGCGCTGGGCATTTTGGCAGCCAGTGGCCAAATAGATGGTCGCCATTTGCATCAATACGAGTTTGCCGGCGAGTTGTCCTTGTCTGGCGAACTTCGACCCGTGCGAGGCGCTTTGGTCATGGGAATGGCCTTGTACCAACTCAACAATGCGCCTCATTTGGTGTTGCCACCGGGCAGCGCAGAAGAAGCCGCTTTGGTACCCGGCGCTCAGGTTTTTCGAGCCAAACATCTGCGCGAAGTGGCCCTTCAGTTTCCTCTGGAAGGACAAGCACCGCCAGATGCGCAAACCCCAACTTGGGCGCGCATGCCGGCGCTTAGCAGCACACCCCTTTTAGAAGCATCAACGAATTGGGACATGGCAGATGTGAAAGGGCAGACAGGCGCCAAACGTGTACTTGAAATTGCA
The DNA here is from genome assembly GCA_049655425.1 of Limnohabitans sp. GTDB lineage: Bacteria > Pseudomonadota > Gammaproteobacteria > Burkholderiales > Burkholderiaceae_C > Limnohabitans_A. The sequence continues at coordinate 27,875 of JBASJS010000001.1, forward strand.
GCAACAGGTGGTCACAGTCTTTTAATGGTGGGGCCACCAGGTGCAGGCAAGTCCATGTTGGCACACCGCTTTGCTGGCTTATTGCCAAGCATGCGCGTTGAAGAGGCGCTGGAAACGGCCGCTGTGGCCAGTTTGGCGGGTCGGTTTCAACTCAAGCAATGGCTGGTTCGTCCAACGCGACACCCCCATCACTCGGCCAGCGCGGTTGCATTGGTCGGCGGCGGTTCACCACCCAGGCCCGGTGAAATTTCACTGGCACACCATGGCGTTTTATTTTTAGACGAGTTACCTGAGTTTCCAAGATCGGCCTTAGAGGCTTTGCGTGAGCCCCTAGAGTCGGGCAGTGTGACCATTTCGCGGGCAGCGCACAGCGCTGAATTTCCTGCGCGTTTTCAGCTTATCGCCGCCATGAACCCATGCCCGTGTGGCCATGCCGGGCAGGCCCGAGTACCCGGCCAACAAAGTCCTCTGTGTCGTTGCACGCCCGATCAGGTGCACCGATACAGCAACAAAATCAGTGGCCCTCTGTTAGACCGCATCGACCTGCACATAGAAGTTCCCAGTCAACACGCTGCTCAATTGATCAATGCCCCTGCCGGTGAAAGCACAGCCACCATCAAAGCCCGATGCCTGCGGGCCAGACAAATGGCCATCGAGCGGCAGGGTTGCACCAATCAGGCACTGAGTGGCGCCGCACTAGACCAGCACTGCCAATTGGGGCCAGATGCGAGCGCTTACATCACGCAAGTGGCCACTCATTTTGCGTGGAGTGGCCGCAGCACACACCGCGTCTTAAAAATTGCCAGAACCATTGCCGACCTTGCTGGCCATCTGACCATCGAACCCGGACACATTGCGGAGGCCGTTCAATATCGACGGCCCTTTGCGGGGCATCGATAATGGGGCCATGCGCAGAATCAGGCCGTACTGGGATCTCACCCGTATCACGCACCATGCTCCCGACTTAGCGCCCTTTGCAGTTTGGCTGTCTTGGGCCCAGTTGATCACTTGGGGCAGTGTGTTCTACACCTTCTCATTGATCATGGGACCGGTTGAGCGCGAGTTGGGCTTCAGCCGCGCAGACGCCTCTTTGGGATTCAGCTTGGCCTTGCTCGCAGATGGCCTGATGGCCTACCCCATCGGTCGCTGGATTGACCGAGGGTACGAGCGTCGCGTCATGACATGGGGTTCAGCTTGGGTGGGCTTGTGTTTGTTGGCGCACAGCTTCATTGATTCTCTTGCCGGCTTTTATGCGGTGTGGCTGGGCTTGGGCTTGGGCATGTCGGCTACTTTGTACGCGCCTGTTTTTGCAGTGGTGACCCGTCGTTTTCCAAACGACTTTCGACGGGCCATCATCATCATGACTTTCTTGGGCGGCTTGGCCAGCACTGTTTTTATTCCGCTGTCTTCTTGGCTGATTCAAAGTTTGGGATGGCGTCATGCCTTGTGGGTGCTGGCCTTGTTTCAATGGCTCATTTGTTGGCCTTTGCACGCCTGGTTGCTGCAAGGTGCTGCCCAAAAGAAACCGCTCTTGAAGGCCTCTGAAAATACAGACCTTGCAACAAAGCCTGTCTCTATCAAAGTGCACTTAAGGCGTGCGCCTTTTTGGTTGTTGGCGGGCTTCATGCTGATGACGGCCATCGTCAGTTCTGCACTGCCCGCGCACATGGTGAGCTTGCTTGAAGAGGCGCATCTTTCACCCGCTTGGGTCATTGCCATCCCTGCATCGATTGGCGCCATTCAAGTATTGGGACGATTTTTGTTGTTTGTTTTTGAAAAACACTTGGATGTTCACGCGGCCAACAAATGGATCCCATGCCTGGTGCCATTGGGCTTGGTATTTTTGGTCGCAGGTGGTTTGGCGCCTTGGGCCGCCTTGTTGTTTGTCACCTTCTACGGCCTCGGCAATGGCTTGAACACCATCGTCAAAGGCACCGCCATGGCGCAATACGTGAGCCGCGATCATGTCGGCCAACTCAATGGGGTCTTGGGCGTGCCCTTGGCCATGGGTCGCGCTGTAGCGCCTTGGGCTTTGGGTTTGATGTGGACGCCCGAGGTGGGCTACACGCACGGCCTGCGTTGGTTGTTACTGGCCGGCGTCTTGGGTGTGGCGTGTTTGTGGTGGGCGCAAAAGAGCGCGCTTCAAGCACACACGAAGGCGCTCACAAATTAGGCGCCAACAATCGCTGAATGTCTGACACTTTCAAGTTTTGACGTTTGGCCAAATCATGCACTTGGTCTTCACTCACTTTGCCCACGTTGAAGTACTGACTGTCGGGATGGCTGAGGTAAAAACCTGACACGCTGGCGGCGGGTGTCATGGCCAAACTCTCGGTCAGGCCCATGCCAATCTCTTCGCATTGCAAGAGTTCAAACATTTGCTTTTTGACCGAGTGGTCTGGGCATGCGGGGTAGCCTGGCGCTGGCCTGATGCCTTGATATTTCTCGGCAACCAAATCTTCCAGTGTTGCGCTCTCTGATGCAGCGTAGCCCCACAAGTCTTTGCGGACGCGCTCGTGCATGCACTCTGCAAAAGCTTCTGCAAATCTGTCGGCCAAGGCCTTGAGCATGATGGCGCTGTAGTCGTCGTGAGCGGCTTCAAAAGCTTGCTCGCGTTTTTCAACACCAATGCCTGCTGTGACGGCGAAGACGCCAACGTAATCTTGTAGTTTTGTAGGTTGACCTTTTGGATCAAGCAAAGGCGCCACAAAGTCTGCCAAGCAACGGCTGGGCTTGCCGGTTTGCTTTTCTGTTTGTTGACGCAGGCCATGCCAAGTGAGCGCAGGCGTCTGACGTGACTCATCGGCATACAAAGCAATGTCGTCATGGTTCACGCTGTTGGCAGGGTACAAGCCCATCACGCCATGTGCCGTGATCCAACGGCCTTCAATGATTTTTTGCAACATCTTCTGCGCATCATTGAAAACCTTTTGCGCTTCAATGCCCACCACTTCGTCTTTCAAAATGGCGGGGTAGGGGCCGGCCAAATCCCAAGTTTGGAAGAAGGGGCCCCAATCGATGTAGCGCGCCAATTCGGCCAGGTCAAAATTTTTGAATACGCGGCGGCCAATGAACTTGGGCGTGGGTGATTTAAAACTTGTCCAATCGATTTGCGTTTTATTGCCACGCGCTTTGGCCAATGGCCACATGGGCGTTTGCTTTTTATTGGCATGCATCTCACGCACTTTGGCGTAGTCAGCATTGAGCTCGTCAATGTAAGTAGCGGCTTGGTCAGACAACAAACCTTGCGCCACGCTCACGCTGCGAGAAGCATCGGGCACATAGACCACAGGGCCTTCGTAGTGCGGCGCAATTTTGACGGCCGTGTGCACGCGGCTGGTGGTGGCGCCACCAATCAGCAAAGGCATTTTGCGCAAACGGAAATGCGGATCTTTTTGCATTTCGCTGGCCACGTACTGCATCTCTTCCAAGCTGGGGGTGATGAGACCTGACAAGCCAATGATGTCGGCATTTTCTTCTTTGGCCTTGGCCAAAATTTCGTGACAGGGCACCATCACGCCCATGTTGACCACGTCAAAGTTGTTGCACTGAAGCACCACCGTCACAATGTTTTTGCCAATGTCGTGCACGTCGCCTTTGACGGTGGCAATCACAATCTTGCCTTTGGATTTCACGTCTTGGCCCGCGGCTTCTTGCTGGCGCTTTTCTTCTTCGATGTAGGGCACCAAGTGCGCCACGGCTTGCTTCATGACGCGCGCAGACTTGACCACTTGCGGCAAGAACATCTTGCCTTGGCCAAACAAGTCGCCCACCACGTTCATGCCGTCCATGAGCGGGCCTTCAATCACGTGCAAGGGACGGCCTTTCTTGGCCAAAATTTCTTGATAGGCTTCTTCGGTGTCTTCGGTGATGAAGTCGGTGATGCCGTGCACCAAGGCGTGTGACAAACGAGCAGATACAGAGACCGGTGATTCGACTGTGCCGCGCCATGCGAGCTTTTGTGAATCGTCTTTGGCGGCACCTTTGGCATTTTCTGCCACTTCCACCAAACGCTCACCCGCGTCGGGACGACGGTTCAACACCACATCTTCCACACGCTCACGCAAGTCAGGTTCTAGTTCGTCGTACACACCCACCATACCTGCATTGACAATGCCCATGTCCATGCCCGCTTGAATGGCATGGTACAAAAATACCGTGTGAATGGCTTCACGCACAGGGTCGTTGCCGCGGAAGCTGAACGACACATTGGACACACCGCCCGACACTTTGGCACCAGGCAAATTTTGTTTGATCCAACGCGTGGCTTCAATGAAATCAACGGCGTAGTTGTTGTGTTCTTCAATGCCGGTGGCAATGGCAAAAATGTTGGGATCGAAAATAATATCTTCAGGCGAGAAGTCAACCTCGTCGACCAACACGCGATAAGCGCGTTCGCAAATTTCAATTTTGCGTTGGTAGGTATCTGCCTGGCCTTTTTCATCAAACGCCATCACCACCGCGGCGGCGCCATAGCGCTTGATCAACAGCGCTTGTTCTTTGAAGGCATCGACGCCTTCTTTCATGCTGATGGAATTGACAATGCCTTTGCCTTGAATACAACGCAAGCCCGCCTCAATCACGCTCCACTTGGAAGAGTCAATCATGATGGGCACACGGGCAATGTCGGGCTCGGAGGCAATGAGGTTCAGGAAACGAACCATGGCCGCTTGGCTGTCCAACATGGCTTCGTCCATGTTGATGTCAATAATTTGTGCACCGTTTTCCACTTGCTGGCGCGCCACGGCCAAGGCTTGCTCGTACTCGCCATTCAAAATCATGCGGGCAAAAGCTTTCGAGCCTGTGACGTTGGTGCGCTCACCAATGTTCACAAACAATGAGTCCGTGCCAATAGAGACAGGCTCAAGACCAGACAGTTTTAACGGAGATACAACAACAGACACAACTCACCTCTTGGATCGCAGGTGAGCGTGGTTTGCAATGGAAAAGGGCCAGGCCCTTGATTGACTCCCAAGCCTGACCCGCGGCCTGAATGGCTGGCGGACTGCAACGCTCCTTGGGAAGTGGATATTTTACTGGTTAAAGTAAAGAAATTAAGACTTTACTTTTAAGCCGCTTCTTTGTAAAAAGCCGCTTTGTGCAAGCCGCGGGGCGCCAACGGACTCACCGCTTGTTCGATGGCCCCAATGTGATCTGGCGTGGTACCGCAACAGCCACCCACAATATTGACCAAACCTTCGGCCGCAAATTCATGCAACAAACGGCTGGTGACATCGGGCGTTTCATCAAAACCGGTATCGCTCATGGGGTTGGGCAAGCCGGCGTTGGGGTAGCAGCTGATGAAGGTGTCATCTGCCACTTTGGCCAACTCTTGAATGTAGGGGCGCATCAAAGTAGCGCCCAAAGCACAGTTCAAACCAATGGCCAAAGGACGTGCATGGCGCACGCTGTTCCAAAACGCTGTGACGGTTTGACCGCTCAAAATTCGACCCGAAGCATCGGTCACGGTGCCGCTGATGATCAGGGGCAGGCGCTCGCCGCTGTCGGCAAAGTATTCTTCAATGGCAAACAAAGCCGCTTTGGCATTCAAAGTGTCGAAGATGGTTTCAACCAACAACACATCCACACCGCCTTCCACCAAGGCCTGTGTTTGTTCGTAATAGGCTTTGCGCAAAGATTCAAAGTCGACATTGCGTGCACCGGGGTCGTTCACATCCGGGCTGATGCTGGCGGTTTTGGGTGTGGGGCCTAAGGCACCTACGGCATAGCGCGGTTTGTCGGGCGTTGAAAACTTGTCGCAAGCCGCGCGGGCCAAGGCGGCCGATGCGCGGTTCATCTCAATGGCCAAGTCGGCCATGTTGTAGTCTTCTTGCGCAATGGTGGTGGCGCCAAAAGTGTTGGTTTCAATCATGTCGGCACCAGCCGCCAAGTAGCCTTCGTGAATATCGCGGATCACATCGGGTCGGGTCAGGCTGAGCAATTCGTTGTTGCCCTTCACATCTTTGGGAAAGTCTTTGAAGCGCTCGCCCCGGTAATCGGCTTCGCTCAATTTAAAGCGTTGGATCATGGTGCCCATGGCGCCATCCAAAATGGCAATGCGTTTTTCCAGGATGGCTGGCAGGGCTTGGGCGCGGGTGTAATTCAAAGCTTTCATGCCCCTATTGTAGAAAAACAAACTGACTCATGAGATTTCGTCACAGTTCGGCCCTTTACCAATTGAAGGATTGCAACAATCTCTCTATATTGAAGGCATGAAAAAACGTCAATTTTTGGCCCTGAGTGGCAGCACACTTCTTGCGGGCATCACGCCAACCGCCGCTTTCTCACAAGCCAAATTCCCTGACCGGCCCATTCGCGTCATTGTGCCTTTTGCCCCTGCAGGCGACGGCGACATCATTGGCCGTTTGTGGGTTAAATATGCCATTGCACACACCGGCGCCAATTTCATTGTAGACAACAAGGCTGGCGCGGGTGGTGCCATTGGGGCAGCCGAGGCCTCTCGCGCCAAAGCCGACGGCTACACCTTGTTGCTTGGCACCTCATCGACGCAAATCATCAATCCTTTGGCTTCTGGGGCCGCCACTTATGACGCCGTGAAAGACTTCAATTTGGTGGGCATGGTCAGCATCAATCCCACGTGCATTGTGGTCAACCCCAGCATACCCGCCAACAATTTGAAGGATTTGGTGAACTTGATCAAGGCCAGTCCCGGCAAGTTCGCCTATGGCTCGGCAGGCCCCGGCACCATCACCAATTTGACGGGTGAGTTGTTCAAACTCCAGGGCGGCAAGCTCAACGTCCAACACGTTCCTTACAAGGGCGGCGGTCCTGCCATGCAAGACTTGGTTGCAGGCCATCTCCCCATGATCACGCCCATCATGTCTTCGGCGGTGTTGGCACAACACCGCGCAGGTCGTGCACGCATTCTGAGCGTCAACAGCGATGTGCGTTTAAAGGCAGCACCCGAAATTCCAACCTCGATAGAAAGCGGCATTCCAGACATGCGCGTGCAAGTCTTCAATGCCGTTTTCACGCCTGCAGGTGTGCCGCGTGAGGTGATGGACTTCTTGCGCGCCACACACAACAAAGTGCGCAACGACCCCGCCTTCTTGCAAGACTTAGAGAAAGCTGGCGCAGACCCATTCACCTTAGCTGACCCAGAAAAATTCATCACCGATGAAGTGGTGCGCTGGACCAACGTGATCAAAGCAACGCAGTTCAAAACTGGCTAAACGGAAGCGGTCTTGTGGGGGCCGCTTTCATTGCCTCAGAAAACGCCTCGATAGGCCAAATGCATCTCTACATGGTGGACAATACCCACCGTGTCAACCTCTGCGCTCTCCACTTCAACCCACAACACCTTGAGCATCCTCAGCGAGGTTTTTGGTTACGAGTCTTTCAGAGGGCCACAGCAAGACATCATCTCGCATGTCACGGGTGGCCAAGATGCATTGGTTCTGATGCCCACGGGTGGCGGCAAAAGCTTGTGCTACCAAATTCCCGCCATTGCGCGCCAGCAAGCTGGGCTGGGCATCACCATTGTGGTGTCGCCCCTCATTGCCCTCATGCACGACCAGGTAGGCGCTTTGCACGAAGCGGGGGTTAGCGCCGCTTTTTTAAATTCCACCCTCAGCCCAGACCAAACCAGCGCCATTGAACAGCGCTTGCGCAAAGGCGAGATCACCCTTTTGTATGCTGCGCCCGAGCGCATCAACACACCGCGGTTTTTAGCGCAACTCGATTCGCTTTATGCCCAAGGCCAAGTCAGTTTATTTGCCATTGACGAGGCCCATTGTGTCAGCCAATGGGGCCACGATTTTCGGCCCGAGTACCGCAGCCTCACCGTGTTGCATGAACGTTTTCCGGGCGTGCCGCGTGTTGCTTTAACAGCCACAGCCGATGCCCTCACGCGCTCAGACATCATTGAGCGTTTGCAGCTTGAAGAGGCGCGGCTGTTCATCAGCAGTTTTGACCGGCCCAACATTCGCTACACCATCGTTGAGAAAAAAGACGCCTCCACCCAGTTGCTTCGTTTCATTGAACGCGAGCACGATGGTGAGGCCGGCATTGTGTATTGCCAATCTCGCAAGCGCGTTGAAGAAGTGGCCGAGATGCTGGTTCAAACGGGCATCGATGCCTTGCCTTATCACGCGGGTTTAGATGCTGCTTTGCGGCAAAAACACCAAGACCGATTTTTGCGTGACGAAGGCGTGGTCATGGTGGCCACCATTGCATTTGGAATGGGCATTGACAAACCCGATGTGCGGTTTGTTGCGCACCTCGACATGCCTAAAAACATTGAAGGCTATTACCAAGAAACCGGCCGTGCAGGACGCGATGGCCTGCGTGCCGATGCCTGGATGGCCTATGGCTTGCAAGACGTAGTCAACCAGCGGCGCATGATTGATGAAAGTCCTGCAGAAGAAAACTTCAAGCAAGTCATGCGCGGCAAGCTCGATGCGCTATTGGCTTTGGCCGAAGCCACCGATTGCAGGCGTGTTCGACTGCTCTCTTACTTTGATGAAGCCAGTCAGCCCTGCGGCAATTGCGACAACTGTTTAAATCCACCCGCTGTTTGGGATGGCACGGATGCTGCGCGCAAATTGTTGTCCACTGTTTTTCGTGCGCAGCAACACAGCGGCTTTTCGTTTGGTGCTGGCCACATCATGGACATCTTGCGAGGCAAGTCCACCGAGAAAGTTTCCCAATACGGACATACCCAACTCAGTACCTTTGGCATTGGCGCCAATTTCAGCGAGGTTCAATTGCGCGGCGTCTTGCGGCAGCTCATCGCCATGGGCGCCCTGAATGTGCAGGGACAAGTTTTCAACACCTTGCAACTGACCGAGGGCTCGAGGGCCGTGCTGCGCGGCGAAATCAGTGTGCAGTTGCGAGAGTCGCTCAGCCAAAAGCCCGAGAAACGGAGCCGTAAACCCCAAGCGCCTGGCCCCGCCGCCGCCAACTTGGGACAAGACGCCTTGGTTCGATATATCAACCTCAAAGCTTGGCGCGCCGAAGTTGCAAAAGAGCACAACTTGCCTGCTTACGTTATTTTTCACGATGCCACCCTGGCACACATTGCCGCGGCGGCCCCTCAAAGTCTTGCAGACTTACAAGGCATCAGCGGTCTTGGCGTGAAAAAACTCGAAGCCTATGGGCAAGAGGTCCTGCGCATTTGCCAAACGACAAGCTAAACCGTCAGCACCCGATGTTATGCAAGTTTTGCATACATTTTGAAGTGAAATTACCAATTCACATTCCCTTTTCCAGCCAGCCTCCCTAAAATTCAGGTCTGGTTACAAGAAGGGTACAAAGCTTTTTGCGCCAGCACAGCCGCCTCTGAAAATGCGGCTTGTCGTTTTATGCAAATGTCATTGGGCAGCGGGGTTCATGGCTCGCTTTTGATGGTCTTTGCACAAAACGATTTTTAAACTTTGGAGCTTTTCCCATGAACTCACCCGTGATGCAGGGCCTGAACCTGAATACGCCCACGTACGTTAAGAACCCCAAGCTGATTGCTTGGGTGGCCGAAATGGCCGCTTTGTGCAAGCCCGCCAATGTGTACTGGTGCGATGGCTCCGAAGAAGAATACAACCGCCTGTGCCAACAATTGGTCGACAGCGGCACCTTCAAAAAACTCAACCCCGCCAAGCGTCCAGGCAGCTTCTTGGCCTGCTCCGATCCTTCCGATGTGGCGCGCGTCGAAGACCGCACTTACATCTGCTCAGAAAAGAAAGAAAACGCCGGCCCCACCAACAACTGGATGGCCCCCGCCGAAATGCGCAAAACCTTGAACCCTTTGTTCGATGGTTGCATGCAAGGCCGCACCATGTATGTGGTGCCTTTCTCCATGGGCCCCTTGGGCTCGCACATTGCACACATTGGCATTGAGTTGACCGACAGCGCCTATGTGGCGGTGAACCAAAAACTCATGACCCGCATGGGCAAAGCCGTGTTCGACGTCATCGGCACTGATGGTGAGTTCGTGCCTTGCTTGCACACCGTGGGCGCACCTTTGGTCAATGGCGCCAAAGACACCACCTCATGGCCTTGCAACCCCACCGTCAAGTACATCGTTCACTACCCAGAAACACGCGAAATCTGGTCGTATGGTTCTGGCTACGGCGGCAATGCTTTGCTGGGCAAAAAATGCTTGGCTTTGCGCATCGCCTCCAGCATGGGCCGCGAACAAGGTTGGTTGGCCGAGCACATGCTCATTTTGGGCGTGACCAATCCACAAGGCAAAAAGTACCACGTGGCTGCCGCCTTCCCTAGCGCTTGCGGCAAAACCAATTTCTCAATGTTGGTGCCGCCCGAAGGTTTCAATGGCTGGAAAGTCACCACCATTGGCGACGACATCGCTTGGATCAAGCCCCAAGCAAACGGCAAGATGATGGCCATCAACCCCGAAGCCGGTTACTTTGGCGTGGCCCCAGGTACCAACCACCACACCAACCCCAACTGCATGGCCAGCTTGGACAAAAACGTCATCTTCACCAATGTAGCATTGACAGACGACGGCGATGTTTGGTGGGAAGGCATGGACAAAGACAGCGGCAAAGTGCCTGATCATTTGATCGACTGGCAAGGCAAAGACTGGACCCCCCAGATTGCAAAAGACACGGGTGCCAAAGCAGCGCATCCCAATGCACGCTTCACTGTAGCTGCCACCAACAACCCCGCGCTCGACACGGCTTGGGACGATGCCGCTGGCGTGTCCATCGACGCCTTCATCTTTGGCGGTCGCCGCTCTACCACTGTGCCTTTGGTCACTGAAGCACGCAGCTGGACCGAAGGCGTTTACATGGCGGCCACTATGGGCTCCGAAACCACAGCCGCAGCCTTTGGCGCGCAAGGCGTGGTTCGCCGCGACCCGTTTGCTATGTTGCCCTTCTGCGGTTACAACATGAGCGACTACTTCCAACACTGGTTGGACGTGGGCGCCAAAATTGAAGCCGGTGGTCACAAGTTACCCAGCATCTACTGCGTCAACTGGTTCCGCAAAGACGAAGCCGGCAAGTTTGTCTGGCCAGGTTATGGCGACAACATGCGCGTTTTGAAATGGATGATCGACCGTTTGGAAGGTCAGGCCCAAGGTCAAGAAACCATGTTTGGCGTCACACCCACCTATGGCGAATTGAACTGGACCGGTTTGAACTTCACAGCCGACCAATTCAAAACAGTTACCAGCATTGACAAAGCGGCATGGCAACAAGAGTTGCAATTGCACACCACGCACTTTGAGCAGTTGGCCTACAACATGCCCAAGGCTTTGCTCGATACCAAAGCAGCGCTAGAGCAGCGCTTAGCAGCGGTCTGACAAACGACGCCTCGCGCCTCAAACTGGCGCAAGCTTTGTTGTGGGTCACACCGGCTTTGTGGTCGGTGAACTATGTGGTGGCCAGAACCGCGCCAGGCATCATCAGCCCTCATGTCTTGGCATTGGGTCGATGGTTTTTGGCCGGGCTTATTTTGGCGCTCATCGCGCGCCAAGAGCTTTGGCGCGAACGCCACACCACCTTGAAGGTCTGGCCACAATATCTGGCCCTCGGCACATTGGGCATGTTGGTTTGTGGCGCATGGGTTTACTGGGCTGCCGAAACCACCACCGCCATCAACATCGCATTGATCTATGCCGCCTCACCGGTCTTGATTACCTTGGGAGCGGTGATTGGGCTTAAAGAACGCTTTTCTTGGAAACAGGGGCTGGGCGTTTTGGTGGCCCTGGTGGGCGTCTTGCACGTGGTGGTAAAAGGCCAATGGGCCGGCCTGTCTCAAGTCATTTGGGTTTTGGGTGATGGGCTCATTGTGATCGCCATGGTGTCTTGGGCTGCTTATGCTTTGCTACTGAAAAAGTGGACCAGCAGCTTAAGCCCCACCGCGCGATTGGCCGTCACTTGTTTGGGGGGTAGCTTGGTATTGTTGCCCTTTGCACTCACAGAGTGGTTCAGCACACCGCACGCTGAATGGAGCTTGATGGCCAGCATACTTGTTGTAACTGCGGCACTTTTTCCAGGAGTGGGCGCTTACTGGGCATATGGATTTTGTCAAAAAACCTTGGGTGCTAGCCGGGTTGCTGCCAGCCTTTACTTGGGCCCCTTGTATGGCGGCTTGGTTGCTTGGCTTTTTTTAGGTGAGACTTTGGGGTGGCATCATGCATTGGGCGCTGCCTTGATTTTGCCTGGCATTTACTTGGCTTCGCAAAAGCCTAACGCCTAACAAGCCTCTCCCAACCGGCATTAAAAAACCTCCCGAAGGAGGTTCTTGAGGCCCGCCTCAGTGGGTCTGAGACACGCTTTACAAGGCTCAGATGTAGTACTGGCGCTGGTGCAATAAACGGGCAACGCGACCTTGTGTGCTGCTTTCGCCCAACAAAACTTCCTCATCGCTGCGCGACATGGCCACTTGCAAATCAGACATCAAACGGGCATCGGTTTGGGCAATGGACCACAGACGCTCATCTGATCGGCGCTGCGCCGCTTTGGCGGCCCAGGTGTCAAGACCTGACTTGAGCTGCACCGCAAGGGTTTTTGAGAAGCCCGCAAACAAGCCAACGGCTGCAAAAACAACGGCCCAAAGTGCAACCCACGCTGCCAACAAATGACCTTCGGCCCAGGTATCGATCATCTGGTCTGCCACCACAATGAAAGCCGCGACCACAGCCGCCAACAACATAATGGCCAAAGTGCGAGTGGGGCTGAACGTGTCGCTCAAACGCTGAAAGTTGTGAACGACTTTCTCGGCGCGCTCAACACCAGGGTGGGTTAAGGGGTACTCTAAGTGAACAAAATTGTGGTTCATGGTGATTTCCTCTTGACGAGATTGAAAGCTTCAGGGCTTGGTCAGTGATGAAAATTCAGCTTTTTGACCAAACAATGCTTGAATCATAGGGTTTACTCTGATATTGTTCAACTTTATATTTATGATGCTATTCATTCACAACCGAAATGATTGAGGCGGTACAAACCAATTTCCGAACCCTCGACTTGAACCTCCTCAGGGTCTTCGACGAGGTCATGGCAGAACGCAGTTTGACCAAAGCTGCCCGCAACCTGTCCATCACACAGCCCGCTGTCAGCAATGCATTGCGAAGATTGCGTGAAACGCTGGGCGACGATTTGGTGCGCCGCGAGGGCCATGGCATTTCACCCACACCCTTTGCATTGACGCTGTGGCCCAGCGTCAGAGCGGCACTTGACCAACTTCAAGGCGCTTTGGTGCCTCAGCACTTTGTACCCAGCGAGGCGCGCAACGCCTTTGTGTTGGCCATGGCCGATGCCACGGCCGCCGAACTGATGGGGGGCTTGGCGCAAGAGCTAGAGCACCAAGCACCCAATATCTCCATCCGTGTCTTGCCACTCACCACACGCGACCCCAGAAATTTGCTTGAGAGCGGCGCTGTCGATTTGGCACTTGGCTATTTTCCTGCTGCCTTGGCCGACCTCACAGCCAGAGCACAGGTGGGCGAGGCAACGGCTTTTGAACATCACCGCTTGTACGATGGTGAATATGTCTGCGTGATGCGCAAAGCTCACCCATTGGCAACAGAAAACATCAGTTTGGAGAATTTCTGTTCAGCCAGACATTTGTTGGTGAGCTTTTCAGGGCGCCCATACGGCTTCATTGACGAGGCCTTAACCTCCATTGGCAAACAGCGCCGCGTGGTCATGACCGTGAATCAGTTTTTCACAGCCGGTCGAATGGTCGTCAACTCCGATTTGCTCACTGTTTTACCGCGTCACTTTGTGCCGACCACCGGCATTTCAAATGAATTGTTTTTGTGCGATTTGCCTTTCAAAGTGCCTACTTTGCACGTAGATGCTTTGTGGCACCGCCGCAAACACGCACAAAGCGACCACCGTTGGTTGCGCGATGTTTTGATCAACATTGCGCACGATGTCTTCAAGGGTCACGAGCGATGATCAACATTCAATTGCTGTCCGATCTCCATTTGGAAACACATCCGCACTTTATGCCTGAAGTGGCGCCAAAAGCAGACATTTTGGTTTTGGCGGGCGACGTCGGCTCTTATCAACCCGGTTCAATGTTGGTGGACCATGCAGATGCCGATTTTGGCTTGGCCCGTTTTTCACCACGGCGCGATTTGGCGGCGTGGCCAGTGCCTGTTTTTTTCGTCCCGGGTAACCATGAGTACGACGGCATGCCTTTTGAAGAAGCCCACGAGCGGCTTCAAGAAACGTGCGAGCGCCTGCAAATCATTTGGCTTCATCAACGCGTGCATGTTCTGAATGGCGTGCGTTTGATCGGTTGTACCTTGTGGAGTGATTTTGAAGCTTTGGTACCGCAGCATGGGCCCCTCACTCAACAACTCAAAGCCAGGGAAAAAGCGGAAAGAGCAGCCAACTTTTATTTGCGAAAAACAGGCACCACTTTCAAAGGTGAAGCGTTTTTATCAGATGCGGTCAGAGCTCAAGCACTGGCCGATCAAGCATGGCTGGCGCAGACCTTGTCAGAACCATTTTCGGGCCCAACCGTGGTTGTGACACACTTTGCGCCTACATTGAAAAGTGCAGATCCACGCTATGGCTTGACGCCTGGAACTGCTGGTTTTTGCAATGCCTTAGACCATTTGCTGCCCAAAGCCAATTTGTGGCTTCACGGACATTTGCATTGCGCGCAAGACTATGTGCACATGGGCTGCCGAGTTGCCGCCAACCCTCTGGGGTATGCGCGGAAAAATGAACAACTGGCTTTTGAGCCAAAAAAGACCTGGCGCATCAGCGCTTGACTTGCACGGTTCAGTTAGCCCTTGCGTTCAAGCCTGAAAAGCAAGTGCTCAAGATGATGTCGATGATTTCCTCATCGGTATGCAACTCGCTCATTTTCAAAAACTCGACCACCGGGTCGCAGGCCCTGGCGTAGATGGTGTAAAGCACCGCCAAGGGCGGCAGACTGGCATTGATGTAGCCGTCTTGTTGTGCCTGAACAATCCACCCACCCAACACCTCACTCACCTTCATCAGACCGTCCATGTATGGACGGCTGGCCATCAAGGTGGCTCGCAGGGTGGAGTTATGGCTGGGCAGCGTTGGCATTTCTCCTGCCAACTTCAACTGCAAAGTCCATCGGGTGGTGGCCATGAGTTTGTTCAAAGGCACACAGGCCGTGCTGTCCGTCACGTCTGTTTGGCTCAACTCTTCCAAAAAGGCCTCCGCCTTTTGCATCGCCTGGACCATGGCGGCACATGCCAACTCTTCTTTGCTGCTGAAGTGCTTGTAAAGACTGGCTTTTGCAATGCCCACCTCGGCAGCCACCTCATCGACGGTCATGGCATCAAAGCCCTTTTCAGACAAGAGCCGGTTCACAGAAGCCGTGATCGCTTGCTCACGCGCTTCTAACATTTGGGTTTTGAATGATTTTTTGAGGGGCACGGCGGCTGTGTTCATAGAAGCATTTTAACGAGGGAACATTGGGAATGAACTGATCGGTCATAAAATATCCAAAGCGTTTACATTGACATTTAAGCTCACTTCAACAAACAGGATACCCATGGACCGACGCCAACTGCTGCAGACCTCTTTGTATGGCGCCATGTTGTCAAGCCTCGGGGCGTGTGCCAACAACTCCGTGGCCTTGGGGCAAACAACAGAAAGGCTGCCAGCTTGGCCTTCACAGGTTCAAAAAATTGCCTTTGGTTCGTGCATTAACCAACACAAAGCCCAACCTATTTGGCAAGCCATTCTGGCCAACAAGCCCGACCTGTTCATATTTGGTGGCGACACGGTCTATGCCGATAGCCAGCCTTGGCAGCTGGCCAAAACCGAGACGGCCTATGCCACGCAAGCGGCTCAAGCTGGGTTTGCACAACTTCGCGACACCATCCCGCACTTGGCCATATGGGATGACAACGACATGGGCCTGAACGACGGTGGGGCTGATTTCCCGCACAAACAGGCATCAAAGAATGCCTTCACTGATTTTTGGCGCTTGCCTGCCAACGACCCACGACGCGCGCGCGAAGGGCTCTACCATGCAATGACCTTTGGCCAAGCAGGGCAACGCGTTCAAGTGATCTTGCTCGATACGCGGTCTTTCCGCTCTGCGCTGCGGAAAACCGATCAACGCGATGCCCCAGGCAAAGAGCGTTATGTGCCCGATTCTGACCCCGCCAAAACCATGCTGGGAGAGGCGCAATGGCAATGGCTGGCAGTACAACTCCAAACACCTGCAGACGTGCGCTTCATTGTGTCTGGCGTGCAAATGGTGGTCGAAGGACATGGCTGGGAGGGTTGGCACAATTTACCTTTAGAGCAAGTCAAGTTGCGTCAACTCATCCAGCGCACAGACGCCAAGGGTGTGGTTTTATTGTCGGGGGATCGCCACATTGGCGCCCTCTACAAAAGCCCATCGCCCAATGTGTATCCTCTTTACGAAATCACTTCGAGCGGCTTGACGCATGCCTGGTCAACAGCCAATGAGGCCGGCCCCAACCGCTTGGGCAACTTGGTTACTCAAAATCACTTTGCACTGATTGAGCTAGATTGGCAACAGCGGCGCTTACAGATAGGCTTCAAAAATACCGACGACCAATGGCTCAAACGAGAAAGCATTGCCTTGTCAGAATTGCAATGAAAGCAGCCTCAAGCACAAAGCCCGATAATCTCGGTTTTGATTTTTTTATAACGCACGACAGGTTCGTGACTTTTCGCGGAGTACAAACATGCAAACCCCACCCATGATTCAAAGCGGCGCTGTGGCCTATGGCTTGGCCACCATGGCCAAAGACGGCACGGTGCTAGACACTTGGTATCCTGCCCCTCAATTGGCAGAAGGCCTGACTGAGAACGGCACACAAGTTTTAAGCGAAGCAGATGCTCGCACGCACTTGGGCGAGGCCTTCATCAAAGCATTGGGCGCTTGCGACTTGCGCGGTGTCAATGTGGTGGCCGTTAAAACCAGCATTGCCACCTTGGCCGAACCACCGAAAGATACGCACGACGTGTTCTTGCGTTTGCATTTGCTCAGCCACCGCCTAGTCAAACCGCATCAAGCCAACGTCACTGGCATCTTTGGTTTGTTGGCCAATGTGGCCTGGACTTCTATGGGCCCTTGCCCTCTCGACCAATTGCAAGACGCACGTTTGCGCGCGCGCGCTGCACGTGTGGTGTTTGACGTCAAAGCAGTCGACAAGTTCCCCTACATGACCGACTACGTTGTGCCATCGGGTGTTCGCATTGCCAACGTCGACCGTGTGCGCTTAGGCGCTCACTTGGCCTCCGGCACCACTGTCATGCACGAAGGTTTCTGCAACTTCAACGCAGGCACCTTGGGCGCTTCTATGGTGGAAGGCCGCATCAGTGCTGGCGTGCTGGTGGACGATCAAAGTGACGTGGGCGGCGGCGCTTCCATCATGGGCACCTTGTCGGGTGGCGGCAAAGAAGTGATCTCGGTCGGCAAGCGTTGCTTGCTCGGTGCCAACTCTGGCATTGGCATTTCTTTGGGCGACGATTGCGTGGTGGAAGCCGGTTGCTATGTGACCGGTGGCACACGCGTCAAAATGCCCGATGGCAGTGTTGTCAAAGCGCGCGAATTGTCGGGTCGCAACGGTATCTTGTTCCGCCGCGATTCACAAACAGGCGCAGTCCAAGTAATTCCTCGCACTGAAAGTTGGGGCAGCCTGAACGCCGACTTGCACAAAAATTAATTTTGACCTTGCGCATTTTGCGCATGTCAATTTGACAAAGCCAGTGTGACAACACACTGGCTTTTTTCTTTTCACGATGATTTTGCCAAGTGTTTTTGGGCCAACTCAACGTACCACGCTAAGCACGCCGGATTGGCCATGGCATCCTTGTTGACCACTTTTTCCAAGGGCTGGCCCAACATCAATTTCTTGATGGGAAGTTCTTGTTTTTTGCCCGACAAGGTGCGAGGAATTTCTGCCACTTGAAAAATTTCATTGGGCACAAAGCGCGGACTCAAGGCTGTTTTGATCGCGTTGTTTAGCTTGTTTTGGATCTCTGGTGTCAATTGCACACCCGCACGCAAAACCACAAACAAAGGCATGTAGCTTTCGCGGCCTAAGTATTCCAAATCAACCACCATGCTGTCGATCACTTCGGGCAAGGCCTCCACCGCACTGTAAAGTTCACTGGTGCCCATGCGCAAACCGTGGCGGTTGATGGTGGCATCACTGCGGCCAAAAATAACGCAGCCCTCGCCGCCGTTCTTGCCTTGATCTGCTGCACCAATGCGCAGCCAATCACCGTGCCGCCATACACCGCCGTAGTCAACGGGTGCATCGCCACCTCCTGGTTTTCGGCCATGGCCCGCGGGATACATTTCAAAATAACTGGCCAAATAGCGCGCATTGTTGTGATCGTTCCAAAGATACAAAGGCATCGAGGGTATAGGCTGTGCGCAAACCAACTCTCCCACTTCGCCGTGCACGGGTTCACCTGCCTCGTTCCACGCCTCTACCGCACAGCCTAACAGGCGACACTGCATCACGCCGGCTTCTTGTGGCAGCTCTCTATTGCCACCAATGAACGCGCCACAAAAATCAGTACCACCCGAAATGTTGCACCACCAAATATCACCATCTGTTTCGCGGTGCAAATGCGTTGACTGCGCATGCTGCGCCTTGATGCGTTTGAATTGTTCAGTGCCCCAGTTTTGCGTGTCTGCCGACAAAGGCGAGCCTGTGGTGCCCAAAGCCCTCACGCGCGACAAATCGCCGCACTGCGTGAGGTCAACACCGGCCTTTTGGCAATTGGCAAAGAAAGCTGCGCCCGCGCCAAAGAATGTCACTTTGTTTTCGGCCGCAAAACGCCACAAGGTGCTCCAGTCGGGGTTGTCTTTGCTGCCGCCTGGGTTGCCGTCATAAATGACGCATGTTGTGCCATTCATCAAGCCACCCACCTGCGCATTCCACATCACCCAGCCTGTGGAGCTGTACCAATGGAAACGCTCGCCCCAGCTGTTGGGGTGATAACTGCAGCCCACATCGTTGTGCAAAATTTTGAGCGCCAAGGCCACAATGACCGTGCCGCCGTGACCGTGCACGATGGGCTTGGGCAAGCCAGTGGTACCGCTGGAATAGACAATCCACAAAGGATGATCGAAGGGCAAATCCATGGGTGCAAACGCGTCTACTTCAGCACAGTGCTTTGATGTCGTTTGCGAAAAACGCGTGGCTGCAGCAACTTCGTTGCTGGCCAAGTCTGCAACGCCCAGATTGTCGTGCACGATCACATGCTGCACCGATGGCAACGCATCTTTCAATTCCTGCACCACGGTCATGCGGTCGTAATCTTTCGCGCCATAGGTTACGCCATCGCAGGCAATCAGTACCTTGGGTTCAATTTGCTTAAAGCGATCTAGCACGGCCAGCGTGCCCATGTCGGGCGCGCAAATACTCCACACGCCGCCTACACTGACTGTGGCCAAAAAGGCCACGATGGCTTCGGGAATGTTGGGCAAATAGGCCGCGACACGATCGCCAGGTTGCAAGCCGTGTGCTTGCAAATGCAAGGCCATCGAGGCCACTTGTCGCTTGAGCTCTGGCCAAGAAATTTCTTGGTGCTGGCCTTTTTCGTTTTGCGCAATCAGTGCCGGAAAGCCTGCGGCGTGAGCGGCATCCACGTGCCGCAAAACTTGTTGCGCATAGTTCACTTTGGCACCCGGAAACCACACAGCACCTGGCATGGCGTTTTTGGCCAAAACGGCCGTGTGCGGCGTTGGCGATTGCATTGCAAAGTAATCCCAAATACTTTGCCAGAATGTGTCTAGATCTGAAATAGACCATTGCCACAAATCTTTGTACTGATCAAAAACCAAGCCTCGATTTTGGCTCAACCAGTTTTGATACAGGCGAATTTGAGGCACATAAGGATAAGGGGCCTGCGGTGCCACTTTGGGAAGGTCGGCGGCCGCGGCCAAATAAGGAGAATTTTGATAGCTTGCGTTCATGGTGCAAGCCTATCTTGCACATCGCTTGCTGTCACCCTGAAAAGCCCGAATATTTGCGCGTAGGTGACAGCACATGCCATTGCCCGGCTTATTTTTTCATGCGCTCACTTTGCCAATAAACATCGCTGCCGCCATCCATGCGATTCAGGATGCGAGACAAAACAAACATCAAATCGGAGAGGCGATTCAAGTATTGACGTGGCGCATCGTTCAAAGCCTCCTCATTGCCGAGTGCCACCGTGGCACGCTCTGCCCGCCTGGCCACTGTGCGGCAGATGTGGGCCTGCGCCGCAGCGCGATTGCCCGCCGGCAAAATAAACTCTTCCAGTTTGGGCAACTGCGCGTTGTATTTCTCTAAAGACGCATCCAAAACCAAGATGGCCTCGGCTTTGAGCAACTCAAAACCAGGGATGGACAACTCCCCACCCAAATTGAACAGTTGGTGTTGCACCTCGACCAACAAGTGTCTAACGTCATCAGGCATCTTTTCGCAGAGCAAAAGCCCAATGTGTGAATTCAACTCGTCTACATCGCCCATGGCGTGCACACGCAAGCTGTTTTTAGACACGCGTTGGTTGTTGCCCAAGCCTGTCGTGCCTTCATCTCCCGTACGGGTGGCAATTTGTGTCAGTCGGTTACCCATGGTGTTTCCCTTGTGCCTTAACGACAGCAAAAAAGCATATCTCAGCGTAAACTCTGATTTTGACCGAGTTTGCCGACATTATGCTGACCAAGGTCAACGGGTCGGCCCCGTTCACTGATCCATCACTGACGGCCTCTTCTTTTTGGAGCGAAACCATGAATGCACCCACTCCCGCAGCCCACTTGGCGCCCGTTGTGCAAGCCCGGCCCGTGCCGCAGGCGTTTCTTGATGCGCTGAAAGCGCGATTTGGCGACAACTGCTCTACAGCCCTGGTCATTCGTGAGCAACATGGCCGCGACGAGTCTGCATTTGCACCCGTCCCCCCGCCTTCCGCGGTGGTCTTTGCCGAGTGCACACAAGATGTGGCAGATGCAGTCAAGCTGGCCAGCCAATACCAAGTCCCCGTCATTCCATTTGGCGTAGGCTCTTCTTTAGAGGGACACCTGTTGGCCGTTCAAGGCGGCATCAGCATTGACCTCACGCGCATGAACAAAGTGCTGGCCATCAATGCCGAAGATTTAACAGTCACCGTCCAACCGGGTGTCACGCGAAAACAATTAAACGAAGAAATCAAATCAACCGGTTTGTTCTTCCCGATCGATCCGGGCGCAGACGCCACCATTGGCGGCATGAGCGCTACTCGGGCCAGTGGCACCAATGCGGTTCGCTATGGCACCATGCGCGAAAACGTCTTGGCGTTGGAAGTGGTCACGGCAACAGGCGAAATCATTCGCACAGGTACGCGCGCCAAAAAATCCAGTGCGGGTTACGACCTCACTCGCTTGTTTGTAGGCAGCGAAGGCACTCTCGGTGTCATGACAGAAGTCACCGTGCGGTTGTACCCTTTGCCCGAAGCCATTTCTGCCGCCATCTGCTCGTTTCCCAGCATCGAAGCTGCAGTGCAAACCGTCATTCAAACCATCCAATTGGGCGTGCCCATTGCGCGCGTCGAGTTGATTGATCACAACACCGTGCGCATGGTCAATGCCTATGCCAAGCTAGGCTTGCGCGAAGAACCGCTGCTCTTGATGGAGTTTCACGGTTCACCTGCTGGCGTTAAAGAACAGGCCGAAACCGTGCAAGAACTTGCCAGCGACCACGGCGGCAATGCTTTTGAATGGGCCACCACGCCCGAAGAACGCACACGTCTTTGGACGGCTCGGCACAATGCCTACTTTGCGGCACTTCAAAGCAGGCCAGGTTGCCGCGCCATCAGCACAGACACCTGCGTGCCTATCAGTCGCTTGGCCGATTGCTTGCTCGATTCAGTCGCCGAAACCGACGCCAGTGGCCTGCCGTATTTTCTAGTAGGCCATGTGGGTGATGGCAATTTCCACTTTGGTTATTTGATCAACCCGGAAATTCCCGAAGAACGCGAAATTGCAGAGGCCCTGAATCACAAATTGGTCAGTCGAGCCCTTGCTTTGGGCGGCACCTGCACCGGTGAGCATGGCATTGGTTTGCACAAAATGGATTTCTTGGTGACCGAGGCAGGCGAAGGCGCAGTCAACATGATGCGCACCTTGAAGCAAGCGCTAGACCCACACAACATCATGAATCCTGGAAAAATCTTCCATTGACACAACAGGGCCCAGGTCATTCTGGCTTATGACACGAGGCCCTTTTGGGGTGATCTGGCTTAACCGCGCAAACGCTCAATCAGGCCATTGAGTTCATCGACCGATCCAAACTGAATGGACAACTCACCCATTTCTTCAAAACGGCCATGGCGCTTCACGCGTTTTTTGATGCGCACTTCCACTTGGGCCATGAGCAAATCTGAGAGCTCTTCTTCCACGCGCTTGATGTCGCGAGACTTTTCTTTTTTAGGTTTTTGCTGAACCAAAGAAAATTCTGCACTGAGTTTTTTGACCAAACTTTCGGCTTCGCGCACCGACATCTTTTTTGCATTGATCTGATTGGCCGCTGTGATCTGAGCTGCTTTGTCGAGGCCCAACAAGGCTCGCGCATGGCCCATGTCAATGTCGCCGGCCATCAACATGGTTTGCACGGGTTCGGCCAAATTCAACAAGCGCAACAAGTTGCTGGCTGCACTGCGCGAACGGCCCACAGCTTGCGCCGCAGTTTCGTGAGTGAGTCCAAACTCTTTGATAAGGCGTTGTAGGCCAAGGGCCTCTTCCAATGGGTTGAGATCTTCACGCTGGATGTTCTCAATCAAGGCCATGGCCGCAGCGGCCTCGTTGGGGACGTCGCGTACAAGCACAGGCACTTCATTCAGGCCCGCTAAACGGGAGGCACGGAAGCGTCTTTCACCTGCAATGATTTCGTACTTGCCAGCGTTGGGGCCATCGCTTAACTTGCGCACCAAGATCGGTTGCATGATGCCCTGCGCCTTGATCGACTCGGCCAATTCATACAAGGCGCCCTCGTCCATGCGCGTTCGCGGCTGGTACATACCGGCCACCATGTCGCTTAAAGGCAAGGTAGAGGGCAAGCGATTTGCGGCAGCCTCTACCGCTTGGGGAGAGCTGGGCTCATCTTGAACTTTGGGACCGAGCAAGGCTTCAAGACCACGTCCAAGGCCTTTTGGTTTTTTAGTGACCATCTTCTTTTTCTTTCATCAAACTGTTCAACATTGCGCGGCCTTCTGGCCAGTCGCCTAAATTGGATTCGGCATTGACATGCCCTTTGAGTCCCAGGTTCAGAAAATCCGAACCCCATGCACGGGCCAATGTTTGCGCACGGTCTGAGGTGCAATAAGGGTCGTTTTGGCTGCCAACCAAAACACTTTTGAATGGCAACCGATTCATCTCAATGGGACGCCAACTGGGAAAGAGGTCTGTCACTTGGGCAGCCTCCACATCTCCCGGCGCCACCAACAAAGCGCCTTTGACTTTGTGACACTGGGCAGAAACAGCAGCCCAAGCAGCCACTTGAATACAGCCCAAACTGTGCGCAGCCAAGTAAACCGGGCCTTCTAGATCGGACAAAACATCGTCCAATCGAGACAGCCAGTCGCCTCGCAAGGGCCGCAACCAATCATGCTGTTCAACCACCACATCCTTGTAAAGGGCAACCCACCTCATCTGCCAATGTAAGGGCCCACTTCCTTGCCAACCAGGCAAAATAAGGACTGTTGGCTGATGCATTTAAGTTCTTGCGTACCTTAAAGACTTGGAATGCGAACGACAAGCTCTTTGGCAAACTCTACGAATGCTTGGCTGCCTTTGGCCGATGGGTCAAAGACGACGCCAGGCAAGCCATAACTTGGCGCTTCTGCCAAACGCACATTGCGTGGAATGACCGTGTTGAAAACCTTGTCGCCAAAGTGCGACTTAAGCTGCTCGCTCACCTGCTGCTGCAAGGTGATGCGAGGGTCAAACATCACTCGAAGAAGGCCAATGATTTTGAGGTCGGGATTGAGATTGGCGTGAACTTGTTTGATGGTGTTAACCAAATCGGTCAACCCTTCCAAAGCAAAGTACTCACACTGCATGGGCACAATCACGCCATGGGCTGCGCACAAACCATTCAAGGTCAACATCGACAATGACGGTGGACAGTCAATCAAGACGAAATCAAAATCTGCATCGACAACGTCCAAAGCCAGCTTAAGGCGCTGGTCGCGGTGCTCAAGGTCGACCAACTCAACCTCAGCGCCGGCCAATTCGCGGTTGGCACCCAAGACATGGTACGCACATTTTTCAGAAAAAATGGCAGCCTCTTTGATGCTGGCGGACTCTAGCAAAACATCGTACACGCTGAGTTCTAGTTGGCGCTTGTCGACGCCCGACCCCATGGTGGCGTTGCCCTGCGGATCTAAGTCAACGAGCAAAACACGCTGACCCACCTTGGCCAAACCAGCCGCCAAATTGACTGCCGAAGTTGTTTTGCCAACGCCGCCTTTTTGATTTGCAACACAGAAAATTTTTGCCATGGATTACTCTTTTAATTTTCAGTTGATGCGTTTATTTACCGAGGGCCAACTTAAGGCCAAAACCAATTAGAAACAAACCCGCTACTTTCTGCAACAAGCCAGACACTCTGGGGTTGGCTCGAATGCGTTCTGCCATGGTGTGCGTGATGTAAACCACCCCCAAACAGTACATTAAACCCAAGATTGCAATGGTGAACGCCATGAATGAAAAAGTAATCATTCCTTGATGCTTTTCTGGATCGATGAATTGAGGGAAAAATGCAAAATAAAACATGATTGCCTTGGGATTGAGCAAGGTAATGAACATGGTTTCTTTGAAGTATTTACCCGGTGTAATTTTGATTGACGGCCCCTCCCCAGGCTTGGCCATCACCATTTTGGCGCCAAGCCAGGTCAAGTAAGCGGCTCCCACCCATTGCATGGCCAAGAACAAATGCGGATAAGTTTGCAACAAAGCCGCCAAACCAGCAACGGTCATCCATAGCAAAATTTGGTCACCCAAAAGAAGCCCCAATACAGATGCAACGCCACCCTTCAGCCCTCCCTGGCTGGTTGATGTGATCAAGGCCAAATTTCCGGGGCCCGGCAAAAACAAAAGCAAGACAAAGGCGGCCACAAAGGCGCCGTAATCTGAAATTCCAAACATGCAAGGCTTTCTTATCTGTCCCAAGTGTAATGGGGCGACGCCCAAATCCAAGGAGTTAGCTCGAGGAACTTGGTGATTTTTTCATCCAAATCATGCAGCGTTCCGCGTCCAAACCAGGAACTTGGAGTTGTTCCACGTGAAACACTTGGGCGAATGACGGCAATGCAAGCATTTCATCGGTAGGCAACTTGCCCTTCATGGCCATCCAAACACCTGCGTCCGCCAAAGCGCCAGAAGACCAGGTGACAAAGTCGGGCAAGGACGCAAACGCCCTTGAGCAAACCACATCAAAAGGGCCACTCAAAGACTCAACCCTTGCATGAACTCCCTTGAGGTTTGGCAACTTCAAGCTCGCCGCCACCTGCTGAACAAAGGCCGCCTTTTTAGACACGGCATCGACACACGTCACCCTCACCTTCGGGCAACAAATGGCCACCACCACACCCGGCAGACCACCACCCGAACCCACATCCAACAAAGCGCAGCCTTGCTCATCAAAAGACAAAACACCTTGAAGATGTCGCTGCAAAGGTCCCACTGCAGACAGGCTGTCCAACAAATGATGGGTCAGCATTTCTTTGGGGTCCCGCAGAGCCGTGAGGTTGTAAACCTTGTTCCATTTTTGGATCAGGTCCAAATATGCCATGAGGTTTTGCTGCTGATCCTCGCTCAAATCCAGGCCCAAGGCCCCAATGCCAACAGCCAAACCCGCCACCAAATCGCCGCGATTTTCAGATGATGCGCCCATCACGAAAGCGCGCCTTCAGCACCCTCAAGCAACTCGGGCTTGACGGCCAAGAACTCCTTAAAACCACCCCGCTTTAAGTGAATCAACAGCAATGAAATGGTAGCAGGCGTAATCCCCGAAATTCGAGACGCCATGCCCAAGGTTTCAGGCCGATGCTTGGCAAGTTTTTGCCGAGCCTCAATGGAAAGTGAAGAGACCTGCAGGTAGTCCAGCTTGGCTGGCAACTTCAAATTTTCATAGTAAGCAGAGCGCTCAACCTCTACCTTTTGTCTGTCAATGTAACCCGAGTATTTGGCAGTGATCTCAACTTGCTCGATCACCGCAGGCGCCACCTCCCCCAATGTTTCACGTGAAACAGCTTTGGCCTCGAATCGGCCGCCGTCCAGGCTCATGAGTTGCGCGTAGGTCACGTTGGGGCGGCGCAACAAATCCAGCAGATTGTGCTCGTGCTCAATGGCTTTGCCCAATACCCGCTCTGACTCCGATGCCAGCAAGTTCCTTGGGTTGACCCACGTCGACTTCAAGCGCTCTGTTTCACGTGAAACAGCTTCGCGCTTGGTGCAAAAAGAAGCCCAACGCGCATCGTCAACCAGGCCCATCTGTCGGCCCACCTCGGTAAGCCGCATGTCGGCATTGTCTTCGCGCAGTTGCAGGCGAAATTCTGCCCTGCTGGTAAACATGCGATAAGGTTCGGTTACGCCCTTGGTAATCAAGTCATCGACCAACACACCCATATAAGCTTGGTCTCGCGTTGGCAACCAAGCACCGCCCATGTCATTGGCGTGACCCAAAAGACTGCGGCACTGAAGCGCCGCATTGATGCCAGCAAACAATCCTTGCGCTGCCGCCTCTTCATAACCGGTGGTGCCGTTAATTTGGCCAGCAAAGAACAAGCCGCCAATTTGGCGCGTTTCAAAACTGCTCTTCAACGAGCGCGGGTCAAAGTAGTCGTATTCAATGGCGTAACCTGGGCGGAGAATGTGCGCGTTCTCCAGGCCCTTCATCGAACGCACCAGGGCGTACTGAATGTCGAAGGGCAAGCTGGTAGAAATGCCATTGGGATAGAACTCGTGGGTGGTCAAGCCCTCGGGCTCCAAGAAAATTTGATGACTGTCTTTGTCGGCAAAGCGATTGATCTTGTCTTCAACGCTAGGGCAATAGCGCGGGCCCACGCCTTCAATTTTGCCGGTGAACATAGGGCTGCGGTCAAAGCCCGAACGAATAATGTCATGGGTTCGCTCATTGGTATGCGTCACCCAGCAAGGCATCTGCGCAGGATGCATGTCTGCCCTGCCCATGAAGCTAAAAACGGGGACGCCCGCCTCCGGATTCAAACCACCGGGCATGCCGTCCCCGGGTTGTTCTTGGCATTGTGCAAAGTCGATGGTGCGTCCATCGAGACGCGGTGGCGTTCCAGTTTTCAAGCGCCCTTGAGGCAGCTTGAGCTCTTTCAAACGCGCCGACAAACTGACAGCCGGCGGATCGCCTGCGCGGCCAGCCGCATAATTTTCCAAGCCCACATGAATCTTGCCATCCAAAAATGTGCCGGCCGTTAAAACCACTGTTTTAGAACGAAAGCGAACGCCCACTTGCGTTACAGCGCCCACCACTCGGTCTTCTGTGCCATTTGACTCCACCATCAAGTCGTCTACCGCTTGCTGAAAAAGCCAGAGGTTTTCTTGGTTTTCCAGGCGATGACGAATGGCCGCTTTGTACAAAATGCGATCGGCTTGTGCACGCGTTGCACGAACTGCAGGGCCTTTCGAGCTGTTCAAAATTCGAAACTGAATGCCCCCCTCATCGGTAGCCAAAGCCATGGCGCCACCCAAAGCATCGACCTCTTTGACCAAGTGGCCTTTGCCAATGCCGCCGATGGACGGATTGCAACTCATCTGACCCAGGGTCTCAATGTTGTGCGACAGCAAAAGGGTTTTGCAACCCATTCGTGCAGATGCCAGCGCGGCTTCGGTTCCTGCGTGGCCACCGCCGACAACGATCACATCAAATTCTTGTGGATAAAGCATCAAATCACCCGTTCATGACCAATTAGGTCGGCGCTGCCCGCGCCGTGGGAGGCCTGTGGCCAAGGGCGTTGATTTTATCTGCATCAGGTGTTCCATGCGCGACTGCGTTGCAATCACTGCTCGCGCTAAGCTTCCCACACGAAAAAACACAAAGCGACACAAGGAAACGCCATGACACAACACAACAACAGCACCAACCGCTTCCACCCTGATGAATGGCAATTGCGTGTTGACTTGGCCGCTTGCTACCGCTTGGTGGCTTTGTACGGTTGGAGCGATTTGGTCTTTACACACATCAGCGCCAAATTACCGGCCTCCGTCGCGGGTGAAGAACACCAGTTTTTGATCAACCCCTACGGCTTGATGTTCGACGAAATTACCGCATCGAGCTTGGTCAAAATAGACATGCATTGCAACAAGCTAGACGATGACAATCCATATCCGGTCAACCCTGCGGGTTTTGTCATTCACAGCGCGGTGCATGAAGCGCGCCACGATGCCGCTTGCGTTTTGCACACCCACACGCGCGCAGGGATCGCCGTCAGTGCGCAAAAGCATGGTGTGTTGCCCATCAGTCAGCAAAGCACCTTTGTTTTGGCGTCTTTGGCATATCACGACTACGAAGGCGTGGCCATTCGCGATGATGAAAAGGCAAGACTGAAAACCGATTTAGGCATGGCCAATTATTTAATGCTCCGCAACCACGGTCTTTTAACCGTGGGCAAATCAATTGAAGATGCGTTTCTGCAGATGTACACCTTTGAAAACACGTGTCGCATCCAAGTAGACGCACTGGCGGGTCAAACAACGCCGGCCGACTTGACTGCTGTCAACCCACAAATTTTGGATGGTGTGGCACATGCCATGAAAGTTCAAACGGGCGGCTTGGGTGGCTCTTTTGTTTGGCCCTCTTTGCTGCGCAAATTGAACCGCGAAAACCCAGGCTACGACGTTTGAAACCGGAGCGACTTTTGTTGCCACGCCACCAAAGCTCCCAGGAACAAAGCCGCCGCAGAGAAAACCAAGCCTCGCTGCAAACCGCCAAGGCCATCAGCAATCCAGCCCACTACTGTGGGGCCTGCAATTTGTCCAATCGCAAAAACAACCGTAAAGGCACTGATACCCGTAGCCCACTGCGAGGCAGGTAAATTGTGTTTCACCATGGCGGTGGTTGAAGCCACCACCGACAAAAACACACCCCCAAACAAAACGCCTGACAACAGCATGGCAGGCCACGCCGAAGTCAATGCCGGAATCACGGTTGCCACACTTAACAAGGCATTCAAGATGGCCAAGGCTTGGCCCCCTTTAAAGTGGTTCAGCAGACCCGCCCAAATTCTAGAAGACGCAACCACCGCCAAACCCAGGGCAGCGTAAAAGAACGTGACATTGGCGGCTGACGCACCCTGCTCACGCAGTACCGCCACCACAAAAGTCATGTAACCAATGTAGCCCACACCAAAAAGGCCATAGCCCAACAAACCTGGCGCCCAAACGCGCCATACGGGTTGCGCATTGTGAGGGCTTGGCTGGGCAAGCGCTGAGACTTCTTCTGGAAGCTCTTCTGGCATCCAACGATTCAAGTGCGATCGAATGGTCCAAAGAACAGCGCTGATGAGTGCACAGACACATGCCAAACTCCACCAAGCCCAGGCCCAAGTATGTGGCGATTGATCCGCTGCCGCCCAGGCCATGGCGGAAGGAACACACAAAGCAGAGATCACAATGCCCCAACCCGTGCCGCCGTAATAAATGCCCAACAACAGGCCAGATTGCGACGGTGTGTGAGCGCCCAACCTGGCAGCCAGCAGGCCTCCAGACACAAAGACTGACGCACTGGCAGCACCTGCCAAAAATCGTTGCGCCAACAAATACAAAGCATCGGTAAAAAATCCAGTCAAGGCCATTAGGACCGATGCCAACATTGAACCTGCAATCAAAACACGAACAGCACCCCAACGCCTAAGCGCCCAAGGTGTCAGCAAAGCACCAAACAAATAGCCCAATGCATTGAAAGTGTTCATGGCACCTGCTAAGGTGTAGGTCCACGACAAATCGTCTCGCATGGGCGGCAATAAGAGCGCATAGGCAAAACGTGTCATTCCCAAAGACACCGCCGCCGCCATTGACACACTCACAGCCAACCACAGCGACGTCCCTAACCTGATAATTTGTGACATGAAAAATTTATTCGAACCTTGCCAAGCAGGCGCCCTTCAATTGGCCTCGCGCATTGTGATGGCGCCATTGACACGCAACCGTGCACCCAACGCTTTGCCCAATGTCCTCATGGCTGAATACTATGCGCAACGCGCCAACCCCGCAACAGGCGCCGGACTCATCATCACTGAAGCGACCGCCATTAGCCACCAAGGCCAGGGCTATTCAGATGTGCCCGGCATTTGGTCAACGGCACAGGTGAATGCGTGGCAACCCATCACGCAAGGCGTTCATGCAAAGGGCGGCAAAATTGTGATGCAACTCTGGCATGTTGGCCGCATTTCTCACACCAGTTTGCAACCCGGCGGCCAAGCACCTGTTGCACCCTCTGCCATCGTTGCTAAGTCGAAAACTGTTTTGATTGAAAACGGCGTTCCCAGCTTTGTCGCAACCTCTGAGCCTCGCGCACTTTTGCTGGAAGAAATTCCTGGCATTGTGGCCGATTACCGGAAGGCTGCGCGCAATGCCATTGAGGCCGGATTTGACGGCATCGAAGTGCATGCGGCCAATGGCTATTTGATCGATCAGTTTTTACGCGCCGACAGCAATCACCGCAGCGATACCTATGGTGGCAGCATTGAAAATCGTGCGCGCTTATTGAAGGAAGTTATGAATGCGGTGTGCGAAGAAATTGGTGCTGGGCGGTGCGGCATTCGCATCTCGCCTGTCACACCGGCCAACGACGCCAGTGATTCCGCACCACAAGCTTTGTTTGAACATGTCGCCCAGTTTTTAGGCTCTCTTTCCTTGGCTTATGTGCACGTCATTGAAGGTTCTACAGGTGCTGCCAGAGATTATCAACAAGGTGATCAGGCTTTCGACTATGAAGCTCTTAAAGCGGCTTACCAACAGGCTGGCGGCAAAGGCGCATGGATGCTTAACAACGGCTATGAACGCGAGTTGGCAGATCACGCTTTGCAAAACGGTGCGGACCTGATTGCATTTGGAAAGTCTTTCATTGCCAATCCAGATTTGGGTGCGCGCTTGAAACAAAACGGTCCCTACAACTCACCCGATCGTGCAACTTTTTACGGCGGCAAAGAAATTGGCTACACCGACTATCCAACATTGACAGCAACACCTTGATCACAAACGAAAGTTTCGTTTTGCTTTATGAATTCGTCTGAAAACACCTTTGAAGGTCGCCGCGTAGAACAACAAGTTCAGGGTCAAGCAACGCGCGATGGCGATGGCGTCAAACTCACTCGCGTGCTCACGCAAGCACATCAAAGACGGCTTGATCCTTTTTTGATGCTCGACAACTTTGGCAGTGACGACCCCAAAGACTATGGCGGCGGATTTCCTGACCATCCACACAGAGGCTTTGAAACCATCACTTACATGATCGCTGGGCGCATGCGCCACAAGGACAGTGCTGGAAATGAAGGCTTGTTACAAAACAGTGGTGTTCAGTGGATGACTGCAGGCCGAGGGGTAGTGCACAGTGAAATGCCAGAACAAGAAAATGGTGTGATGGAAGGCTTTCAGCTTTGGCTTAACTTGCCATCTAAAGACAAAATGTGCACACCAGCCTATCAAGACTTGCAAAGCGAAAAAATTCCAGAGTTTTTTCCGCAAGATGGCGTCAAGGTCAGGGTCATTGCAGGTCAATCACAGGGGGTAGCAGGTGCAGTTCAAAGACCTGTAGAAGCCTTTCCAACCGATGTCTTGTATTTGGACATTCATTTTGACAATGAGGGTGTGTTTCAACAAACATTGCCAAAACAGCACAATGCATTTTTGTTTGTGTACCGCGGTGAAGTTAATGTCATCAGCAAAGCGCAAGAGACGCCTGTGACACTGCACAGAATGGCCATCTTGCACAACGGAGGTCATGGTGTTGCGTTGACAGCCTCTGCAGGCAGCAAAGTATTGCTGATTGCAGGACAGCCCTTAAACGAGCCCATTGCGCAATATGGTCCGTTTGTCATGAACACACGAGAAGAACTGATTCAAGCTATTGATGACTTTAGATCATGATCTGGGGGCTCACTGAAGAACAAATCGCGTCATATGGCCTGACGTTTGGCATTGCAGCGTTCATGCTGTACATGCTTTTCATCATTGGTCATTTGGCATGGGAATCAAAAGCCGGAAAATTTGGAACCTTTGTTCTGTTTCTTGGTTTGGCTTTTGGCATGCTTGGTTTTGTTGCCAAATCAGGCATTCAGTGGTTTTTAGAAAAATGAGTTTGTCAATGCACAAAGGTGTGGACAATTTTTGGATAAGCATCCAGTTATCCACAGAAAATTATTTTTTCTAAACTTGTTCATGCTTTCATAACAGCTCGGTTGCAGCCTCATGCACACCCTTCAACATGACTCAATGTGTTGATCTGTAAAGAAAAAAGGGACTTGTCCACAAGACAAGCCCCTCTTTATCTACTACTACTATGTATTAATCTATATAAAAGAAGAATACAAAGACAAACTTCGCATTCAAATTAAATTGTCTTTCTGAATGCATCCATGCTGTTTTGCCACTGAACCATGGCGACTGTTAGGTTTCTTTCTTTCACATGACCAAAACCTTTAATTTGGTCGGGCACATTGGCCAATTGAACGGCGATTGAATGGTTTTCAATGTTCAAAGAGGCCAAAACTTCTGTCACTGAATCGATGTATTCTTGAATCAGGGCCCGTTCAGTTTGTCTTTCTTCAGTCTTTCCAAAAATATCCAAAGCTGTGCCGCGCAAGAATTTAAAGCGGCTTAGCGCTTTAAACACCAATAGCATCGAAGGGCTCATTTTTTGTTTGATCAAATGGCCTTTCTCGTTGCGTTTTGCAAGCAAGGGTGGGGCTAGGTGGTAATACACCTTGAAATCGCCTTCAAACTGGGTTTTAACGCGTTCTAAGAACTGTTTGTCGGTATGCAAGCGGGCTACTTCGTACTCATCTTTGTAAGCCATCAATTTAAACAAGTTCTTTGCCACAGATTCGGTCAGCAATGTTTTGCCGAATGCCTGTTCTTTTTGTTTAACGGTATTGACAAAACTCTCGTAGCGTTTGGCGTAGGCAGTGTTTTGATAAGCCGTTAAAAAGTCATAACGCTGAGCAATCAAATCTTCCAGACGGTCACGTTTTTTAAATTGAATCACTTGAGATGGCGTTAAGAGGGCTTCAAC
Source organism: Limnohabitans sp. (assembly GCA_049655425.1). Classification (GTDB taxonomy): domain Bacteria; phylum Pseudomonadota; class Gammaproteobacteria; order Burkholderiales; family Burkholderiaceae_C; genus Limnohabitans_A. The sequence goes on from JBASJS010000001.1 coordinate 61,071, forward strand.
AGCATTCAAATGTTGTGCAGCATGGCGACCCCATTCAAAAGCAGCCAAATTGTTGGCCACCGCAACTTCGTTCAATTCAATTGCACGCTGCAAAGCTTCTAAACTCAAAGGAACCCAACCTTTTTGCCAGGCATAGCCCAAGATCATTGGATTGATGTAAATGGTGTCACCCATCAATTGCGATGACAGCTTGTCAGCGTCAAATGCAGCAAGTCCTTCTAAACCCACAGCGGTGACAATTTCTTGGGCACAGCTTTCAGCAGGATTGACCCACTGTGTGTCTTTGACAAACGCTGCTGTGGGTGTGCTGTGAGAGTTAAGTGCCACATGCGTGCGACCTTGGCGCATGCGTGACAAAGTTTCTTTGCCAGCGCTCACAATGGGGTCACAGCCCAAAATCAAGTCGGCTGCGGCCATGCTGACTCGGGTTGTTTGAATTTGATCTTGGTGTTTGGCCAACAACACATGACTCCATGTTGCACCGCCCTTTTGTGCCAAGCCAGCTGAATCTTGAGTCACGATGCCCAAACCATCTAAGTGAGCGGCCATTCCCAACAACTGACCAATGGTGATCACACCTGTACCGCCAACGCCAGCGACCACAATGCCATAGGCGTTCAAAGAGTCACTCAAATCAGGTAAGTTAGGCAAAAGCAAAGCAGGCAATTGCGCTGGGCTGAACTTTTGTTCTTTCGATTTTTTGCGCAGCTGTCCACCTTCAACGCTGATAAAGCTAGGACAAAAACCTTTAAGGCAGCTAGTGTCTTTGTTGCATGTGTTTTGGTTGATGGTGCGTTTGCGCCCAAAGTCAGTTTCTAAAGGCTCTACTGACAAACAGTTCGATTGCACACCACAATCGCCACAACCTTCACAGACCAGCTCATTGATCATTACCCGCACAGCAGGATCGACCATGGTGCCACGCTTGCGGCGCCGGCGTTTTTCAGTGGCACACGTTTGGTCATAAATAATGACCGTACAACCTTTGATGTCACGTAATTCTCGCTGGATTGCATCCAGCTCATCTCGGTGATGTACCAACACGCCTTCTGCAAGTGCCACACCATTGTATTTTTCAGGTTCGTCGGTGACCACTTTAATGATCACAGCGCCTTCTGCTCGCATGCTTTGCGCAATTTGAACCACAGAGTGGCCTTCGGCGCGCTCACCAATGCGCTGGCCACCTGTCATGGCGACAGCATCGTTGTATAAAATTTTGTAAGTGATATTGACGCCAGCTGCAATGCTTTGGCGAATGGCCAAAATACCGCTGTGAAAATATGTGCCATCACCAATATTGGCAAACACATGTTGATCGTGGCTGAAATGCTGCTGACCAATCCAGGGCGTACCTTCGCCGCCCATTTGGGTAAAGCCGACAGTGCTGCGATCCATCCACAAGCTCATGAAGTGACAACCAATGCCTGCCATGGCACGCGAGCCTTCTGGCACTTTGGTGCTGGTATTGTGAGGACAGCCTGAGCAAAACCAAGGCATGCGATCGGCAGCAGGGTTAAGAACCAAGCTGTTTTGTGCGCGTTCTTTGCCTTCAATGATTTGAAGTTGTGCATTCATGCGCATCACAATATCGGACGGTAAATCTAACTTCAAAAGTCGATGCGCCAAGGCTTTGGCAATCAGTGTTGGCGTGAGGTCTGCATTGGCCCTTAACAGGCGATGTGCCAAAGGGTTTGGAACAGACCACTCTCCACCTGCATCGTTGCCATCGAGTTCGTCAAATTTACCCACAATGCGAGGGCGCTTTGAATCAGGCCAGTTGTAGAGCTCTTCTTTCAGTTGGTATTCGATGATTTGGCGTTTTTCTTCTACCACCAAAATCTCTTTCAGACCTTGCGCAAATTCGCGTGTGGTTTGCGCTTCTAAGGGCCACACCACAGATACTTTGTGAACACGAATGCCTAGGCGCTGGCATGTTTCATTGTCCAGGCCTAAATCTAGCAATGCTTGACGCGTGTCGTTGTAGGCTTTGCCGCTGGCGATGATGCCGTAACGATCGTTGTGGCCTTCAATCACATTGTGGTTGAGCCGATTGGCACGAATGTAGGCCAGCGCTGCGTACCATTTGAAATCAAACAACCTGGCTTCTTGCTCAAGCGCTGAGTCTGGCCAGCGAATGTGAACACCGCCCGGAGGCATTTCAAAATCAGGCAGAACAATTTTCACGCGGTCCGCGTTGATGTCTGCGGTGGCACTCGATTCCACAATTTCTTGAATGGTCTTCATGCCAGACCAGACACCCGAAAAGCGGCTCAGGGCAATGGCGTGCACACCCAAATCTAAAACTTCTTGAACAGACGCAGGAAAGAAAACAGGCAAACCACATGCTTTGAAAATGTGATCACTTTGGTGCGCGGCAGTGGAGCTTTTGGCCACATGGTCATCCCCGGCAACAGCCAGGACACCCCCCCAAGGGGTGGTGCCCGCCATATTGGCATGCTTGAACACATCCGAGCAACGGTCTACACCGGGTCCTTTGCCGTACCAAATGCCAAAGACACCATCCATTTTGTTGCTGCCAGGCGGGGCAAACCCAAGTTGCTGTGTGCCCCATAAAGCAGTTGCCGCCAGCTCTTCATTAACACCGGGTTGAAAAACAATGTTGTGTTTTTCTAAATAAGGTTTGGCTTTCCAGAGGGCTTGGTCATAACCGCCCAGAGGGGAACCGCGATAGCCACTGATGAGCGCGCCTGTTTTTTTGCCGGCCAGCGCGTCGCGCTCTTGTTGCAACATGGGCAAGCGCACCAGCGCCTGCACCCCGCTCATGAAAGCACGGCCAGTGCTTAGGCTGTATTTGTCATCCAAGGTCACATTGGCCAAAGCTTGGCGCAAGTGTTCAGGCAAGGGAGCGTTCATGGTGTTCCACCTTCAAAAGCGATTTGGCGCAGTGTAGAACGACAAAGCTTACCGTGGAAGCAAAACCCATGCTTTCATGTCTTGTTTGAGACGTCCGGCCAACTCACCAGCAGCATCGCCAGAACCGGCATAAAAATCAGCACGCACTGCACCCACAATGGCGCTGCCCGTGTCTTGTGCCATGACCAAGCGTTGCAATTGCGTTTGAGGACCATGGCTGACAAGCCACACGGGCGTGCCGTAAGGAATGCTGCCAGGATCGACGGCAATTGAGCGACCAGGTGTTAAGGGCACACCCTGTGCGCCTTTTGGACCTAGCAAAGCGGCCGTGCCGATCAAGGCTTCTTCTTTGAAGAACACATACCGCGGGTTTTTGGCAAGCAATTCTTGTGTTCGTTTGGGATTTTGAGCAAGCCATGCTTTGATGCCAGGCCAGGTCGCGTCTCTGGTCAATTTTTGATCAAGCAACCAACGGCCAATGCTTTGATATGGCTGCTCATTGGTACCCGCAAAGGCCAAACGAACTTGTTTGCGACTGCCATCAGGCTCTGTAAGCCACAACCTGCCAGAGCCTTGAATGTGCAAAATCATGGCATCGACAGGGTCGGCAATGAAAGCGATTTCTTTGCCTTTGAGTGCGTTTTGGGCAGCAGGCAAGGTGGCGATTTCTTCACGTGTAAACCAGGGTGACCGTGATTTGAGATTGGAGGGTGGCGCATAGAGTGGCACACCAAAACCACGCTTGGATGATCTCGATGCCTCGATCACGGGTTCGTAATAAGCGGTGAGCAAGCCATTGGCAGGCGTACTGCTTTCTTGGAGACTTTCAACGCGATAAGGCATGAAATTTTGCATGAGCCAAGCACGTTGATCGGCATTAGATTGGCCATCTAGTCGCCGAACGCCTTGGCACAAAGTGCTTGAAGCAACGGCGGCCCGTGAACAACTTTGCAACCAAGCAACCCAAGCCTCATTCAGGTTGTCGGTTGACAAACCAGGTAAATCGTTCCAAGAGGCCATGACCCAACGGCTTTTGTTTCGAACGACAGTGACAGGGGATGGTATGTTGCTTGGCACCGTTGCGACGGCTTGCGCGGCGGTTGGCGTTGCCGTTGTAGGCAAGGTTGGCGGAGGTGCAGTAGCACAGGAGGCCAAAAGACCAGAGACCAGCAACATACCCCAGCGCCTGGCGCGTTGCATTTGATCTGGCCGTTGACGGTAAGCGCTGGTGATGCTTGTCAAGTCGAAATCTCACGCAACAGGTTGGCCAACTCCACTGCAGATTTCACGTCCATTTTTTCAAACACGCGCGAGCGATGAACTTCGACCGTTCGAACGCTGATGTCAAGCTGGCTGGCAATCAGTTTATTAGGCAAACCTTCGACCACCAGGCGCATCACATCTTGCTCGCGCTCGGTAAGCTCTGCCAATCGAGACACCAAGTCGGCGCTTTGGCGTCGCAAAGTCAAGCGTTCGTTTGACAAAGCCAAGGCCTGTTCCACACGGTCAACCAATGCGTTGTCAGAAAAAGGTTTTTCACAGAAGTCAAAAGCCCCGCGTTTAACGCTGTCAACGGCGGTTGGCACGTCGGCATGACCGCTGAGAAAAATGACGGGCCAGGTTTGTGCCAAACCATTGCCAATGAGCGATTCAAACAAGGCCAAACCGCTTTGGCCGGGCATCCGAACATCCAACAAAATGCAGCCCGCCTGTGTGGGAACAGGCGCATGGGTATCAGGGAATTGATGGCGGAGCATTTGTTCAAAGGCCTCAGCACTTGCAAACGACTGGCTCATTAAACGGCGAGACCGCAACAACCAAGCCATGGCATCGCGCACGATGGCATCGTCATCGACAATGTAGACACAAGCATTGAGTACAGGCTGCATAGTTGAATTTTATGTTGCGCTTAGACTTCAGAAGCGGTTGGCAATGTGAATCGGAACAAGGTACCTTGTGGGGCATGGGCAGCGAACTCTAAATGCCCACCATGTTGTTCAACCACGGTTCGGCACAGGCTCAAACCCAAACCCATGCCTTCAGATTTGGTCGTGAAAAAAGGCGTGAACAATTGCGCTGCAATTTCGGGCGTTATACCCAAACCCACATCGGTCACAGAAAACTCAATCCAACCATGTGACAAGCTCGATGCTGCGCGTTTGACAGTCAAGGTCAAGAGGCGTTGCTTGCAATCTGGATGGTCCATGGCTTGCATGCCATTGCGCGCCAAGTTCAACAAAACCTGTTCAACCATGGTGCGGTCACACAAAACAGGTGACAAACGTTCATCGATCTGCGTAATGACCCGAACTTTCAACTTGTGCGCTTGCAATTGAACCAGCGGCATGACGGCTTCAACAATGGCGCGCACCGGTACAACTTCGCGATCTTGATCGCGTCGGCGAACAAAATCGTGCACGCTGTTAATGACTTTGCCCGCACGATTGGCTTGCTCAGAAATGCGCTCTAATGCCATGTGCAAATCACGCAGGGTGGCGTCGTTGTCGGGGTCTTGTGCTTGTTGTAGGAGGTTCAACGACCCATTGGCATAGCTTGAGATGGCGGCCAATGGTTGGTTAAGCTCATGACTTAACAAGGAGGCCATTTCACCTACGGTTGCCAAACGAGCGGTGGCCTGAAGGCGCTCTTGGCTTGCTCGCGACAGCTCTTCAATTCGGCGCTGTTCACTGACATCCAAAAAAGCGCTCATCCAGCCCGTTTGTTGGCCTAGCAAATTGATCAAGGGCGCCTCAAAAATAAGTACCGGAAAGCGAGAGCCATCTTTTCGAACAAAGACCGATTCGAAGCCTTCACGCGGTGGCGCATTGCCCGCCAAGCGCACCGCTTGTCGTTGCTGGTATTCACCGACCATCTCTGGTGGCCAATAGGGCATTGGCGCAGATTTGCCAAGAAGCTGTTCTGCTTCAAACCCAACCATTTGGCAAAACGCAGGGTTGACGTAGGTGATGCGCCCTTGCAAATCTCTGGCGCGCAAGCCTGTCACCAATGAGTCTTCCATGGCCTTTCGAAACGCCAATGCATCGGCCAAATCGCGCTCGGCCTTGAGGCGTCGGCGCGAGTCCTTCACCAACAGCACCAGCACAGAGACCAGCGCAATAGACATGGCTGTGACCAACGCGGGAAGGATGTTCGGGAAGAGGTCGGGCGCGGCGCGCCTGCCATCCATTCTCAATATCAAGGTATTGCCTGGCAGGTCCAACAGTTGTGTGGCCGTGAACAGTCGTTTTGCGCGTGGCAATGAACCGTGAATGGCCAAGCGCGTACCATCCGCTTCGATGAATGAAACCTCATTGCGCCGACCATAGCTGCCACCCAATTGGCTGGCCAAAATATCTTGTAGGCTGTAGGTTATCAAGGTGAAGCCAATGGCCCCCCCTTGCTCAAGCATGGGCAAACAAAGCTCCATTACTTCAAGGCCCATGCCGTTGACTTGAGGCACAAAATAACTTCTTGAAAACGCAGGACCGTTAAGGCGTTTTGAACGCAAGCACGTTTGCACAATTTCGGCTTGCTCGTTAAGGCGCGACTTTGCGTCAAAGATAGGCTCACGCAAAGGAGAGTCAATGAAACTTAAAAGGCCACCTTGAATGTCACGCCGTTCAACGCGCAGCCACTCTCGGTTTTGACTCAACAGGCTGTTGACCTCGGCTTGCCACAATTTAGGCGACAACTCCCTGGCATTCAAGCTCTGAACAACCAGCACATGCCGCGAAAAACTGCTGCGAATGTCATTCACTGCATCTGCTGTGTCACTGTCCAGCTCAGCCTGAAATTGGCTGGCTTCGTACCGCCCCGCCAACCAAACCAAGGTGACAAGCAAGGCCAGCACCAAGCCCACCAACGCAACCCACAATGACACGCGGCGGTCGGTGAAGGAGCGAGTGACCGACTTAAAGATCAGCCACAAAGGCGAGAGCCATGCCGCTTGTGATGAGTTGGATGAAGACATGACAAGTCGAAAAGCAGGACTCAAGGCGTGTTGCTGTTGGCCGTGATTTTGGTCACTTTGGGATCGCTCCAAGTACCGGCAATGGCAAACTCTTGAGTGTTAACTCGGCTGAGTGGTTGTTTCAAGACCAGTTGCGCCAAGAAAGTACTCAGACCAATGGCCGGGTTGAGTGCCAGCCCAGCCAACAAAGACGCGGTGCCCGCGTCAACTTCGGGCAAGATCAAGACGCGCAAATTTTGTGTTTCGCGAGCAATGTCAGAACTGCCCTCCATCTGAACCACTGCATTCACCCCCTTCATTTGCAAGTTTCGGGTGCTGGCAATGCCTTGTTGAATCAGCACGTCACCTCGAATGGTGTCGAATGCAAAGCCCGCGCTGAAAACGTCGCGGAAATCGAGCAACAAACGCCGAGGCAAAGCTTGCAAACTTAACACGCCCAAAAGCTTGGCCACGCCAGGCTCTGCTTGTAAAAACTGGCCTCGGCCAATGTTGACATTGAAGCGGCCACTCAGACTGGGGTAGTGAAGCGTCAAAGGTGAACCTTGCCAACTGACTTGGCCTTCTAATTTGCCGCCACCGCCGCGCAAAGCATCTTTGGTTCCCAATCGATTGAGCAATTCCCCCGCATCCGACACATCGAGTCGGAAGTTCATGTCGGTCATGGCGGGTTGGGTGCTGTCACGCGAAGTCATCCATTTGCCACTGGCTTTGAAACTGGCCTCTGGCGAGGTGACGTTGAGCTTGCTGAGTCGCCATTCGCGGCTTGTGTTGCTCCGCGGCGATGTGAGGTCGGTGTTGAGGGCTTCAATTTCAACGCGGCCTAATTTTTTACCACGCAACTCCAAATCTTCAACCACGATGTCCAGTGCAGGGATGGCTACTGGTGAGTCTTCTAAAAGAGATTCAACCGTCTGGTCGGCTGACGGTGGCAAACTGAGTCGCGCAAGGCGCGCATAAATTCGCCCGGCGCTTTGAGCATTGGACTGCCGATATTCCAAGTAACCACTGAACTCGCGGGCTTCCATTTGTGCGCGCCACAAAGCGCCTTCGCGCGATCCACTCACCGAGACATTGTGCAAAGTTCGACCTTGAATGGCCAAGTCATTTGATTTCAGCGTGATGCGGTTGGGCAAATAACTTTGAGTGGCAACAGACATGCCGTTGCTAGATGCTGTGCTGTTGTTTGCGCGGCCTTTGGTGGGCGCCATGATCTGCAGCCAGTCGTCCACCGAGAATGTCGGTAAATTCACAACAGCAACGACGCCGCTGTCTTGCGTGTTGGTCGGCGTGCTGGGGCTTGTGGCAACATCTCCAATCAGCCATTTGCCGCTGATCACTTTGGGCTCTGCACCCGTCAGATCTCTAAGGTAAGACGCAGACAATGCCCGGCCCCAAGCAATTTGTAACTGGTCGCGTTGCGCCAAATTTTGACTCAGGTTTTGAATGGTGTTTTCATATTTCAGAGCCACAAGCTCATCGGATCGTTTGTAAAGTGGCGCCGGTAAATTCAAGCCCAAGCCTTGCAGTTGCGACTGGATGCTCAATTCACTTTGGCCCCCTTTGAAACCCAGGGTTGCGGTGTAATTTGTACTGCCAGTGGCTTGTTGTGCAATGGCACTGAGCATGGGAATCTCTTTGGCAAGGCGCATGCCGGTTGCCGTGGCTTGCCCTTGGGCGCGAATGACGGGGTTCGCGTCTGTGCTGTTGCTTGGCAACTTGCGGGAGCCGCCCTCTAATTTAAGAGGGCCACCCAAGAACTGTGCATTGACACCCGCCAAAGTGAAGCCCGACTCGTTGAAGTTGATTGCCCCCAGGGCTTTTTCAAAGACGGGCAAACTGGTTTGCAGGCGCACATCGTTGTTGTTCAAGATAACGCTGCCTTGCACGCTGGTTTTGTCTAGCTCATCCAAAGGCAAGTTGAGTTTGAGGCGCGAGTTCAATGTGCCTGAGCTTTGGGCTTGCGTGAATAAGCCGCCAAGCATGTTGTTCACGGGCGATGACCGTAACTCGTTTAAAAGCAGTTGGGCATTTGTTCTGGACTCACCCTGAACCAGCACCACGACCTTGTTGTTTAACTTAGGAATTTCTGCCTTGATTTGCGTGAACGGCACATTGCCCCATTTGCCCGAAGCGTTGTTGACCTTGAAGTTGAGACGGTCAAACACAATGTCACCGTTCACGGCGTTCATCACGGGCCAAATGGCGCTGGGTGGGGTGGGCGCTGTGTTGCGAGAAGGGGCGGGGTTGCTCAGGGGAACATATGCATATTGAACATCCTTGACTTTGCCAGCAAAGCGAAACTCACCGTCTTTGGGGTTGGCAAACGGCAGCTGTTGCATGTCACCCTTGATTTTGATGGCCAAGTTTTGAACCTCGCCTTTGAGCACGGCATCGCGCACGTAATGACGCACATTCTGTGGCAAGGTGTTAGGCAGATAACGGTGAACGCGAGCAGCAGAGGCTTTCGAGACGCTGCCTTGTAAATCCAAAATACCTAAGCTGTTGGGCAGTGTGCTTGGTTTCCAATTGCCGCGCCACTCACCGCTGAGGTCTGCGTTGCTCAGGCTCAGTTGCCAGTCGGGCACAGACAATTGGTTTTTTTGTTTGACCCATTTGATGGAAGCCTGCATCTTGTCCAAGGGAATTCGCGGGTCTTCAAAAATGTGCGCCAAGCTGAAAGCGCCGCCGTCAACAGAAGCCTTGAGTTGACCGCCTTCACCAGTCATGTCAAAACTGATGTCGGCGTTTTCAATGCCTGGCCAATGCGCTGAAGGCGACCCTGACCGACCGCCTTCAAAATAAAAGTTTTCAAAGCGACCGTTGGCAGCATTGATTTGAAATGTAGTGTCTTGGCTGCCCAGCAGTTGGGTCCACTCAATGTGCAAGGCTTTCACTAAGCCAGAGACCTTGTGGTCTAACAATGGCTGGCGAGCTGCATGGGGTAAGGGCAGTTGCAATGCAATGTTGCGCAGCGCCAATAAATCCAATTTGTCGCCATGAAAAAGCCCTTTGGCGTTTTGGCCATTCTCGGCTTCAGCGTATGAAAACTTGACATTGCCGCCAGGCCAATGCAAACCATCGGTGGTGTCAAAGCGCAAGCCCTCGGTCGAAAAATCTAAGCCTTTGTTCAACGGCTTGACAGAGAGCCGGCCCGCGATGTTTTTGAAAGACAGCGCTTGAAGTTCTGGGCTGAGTTGCGCTTTGGCGTTTTCCAATATCAAATCGGCCGTCGCTTGTTTGACCTTGCCTTGGTTCAGATCAACCCACATGCGCAGTGCACCCTGACCTTGGGTCGCGTTGACTTTCCAGGGCAGGTGTGGGCCCAGTTGCGACAAGTCGACATCTGGAAACTCAACATGTACTTGCCCGCTCCAGTCTTTTACGCGGCCAGGGTGCGTGGACAACAGGCCTCGTTTTAAATCGCCCATGAACACAAACCGATCACCCCAACCTGTGGGCGGTGTGGCGTCCAAGCGCCATAAGTGGTGGCGAGCAGAATTGCGCAAGACCCACGTCACATCTGTCAATTGGAGCGAGGTTCTGTCGCGTTGGTGCGGGTTGAACTCATCGGTCCATACCACCGTGCCTTGTTGGATCACGATTTCTTTTTGGGCAAAAATCCAGTCGGCTGCGGCGGAGTCGGCAGCGTTGTCTTTTTTGAGCGAAAGACCTGCAATGCGCCATTCGCCTGAAGCGGTTCTGCGAATGTCGAGTGTGGGTGATTCAATGACCAGTTGCTCGACCCCCAAATCCAAGACCGACCGCACACTGATCGCAAAGGCTATTTTGGGCAAGGTCAAGGCGGGCCGGCCTTCTGGGTCGAGCAAACTGAGGTTGTGAATCTCAAAGGTGGGCATCCAGCCCGACGAAACACCCACGAGCTGACCCATTTGGACGGGAACGCCTATGGTTTGCGTGGCCAAGTTTTCAAGCCGAGGTCTGAAATCTTCAATTCTTGGCACAATCCAAAAATGCAATGCCGCCCATCCCATGCCCAAGACCATGCCTGCCACGAGCATCAACCAAGCGGTGACGCGCAGCGCGTTGCTCAGCAACAGGGACAGGGTGGAAAACTTCAGCATTCGAATCGCAATACAGACATAAAGACTCAGGCAGGGAATTATGACTGCCGCAGAGCCATTTGAGACAGACACTGCCATGGATTCAAAGCGTCCCCCACCCCTCTCAGAAGGGTCTCGTTTTTATCAGCGGCTCCAGAGACGCTATGCCGATGTGTTTGCGGGTCTGCCGCAGGTCGTACCGCAACGTGAGTCTTTAACGCAGGCTTATCAACAATTGCGGACACAGGGGCATGATGTGGGCGCAGCTTTGCGAATTTTGCGGCAATGGACCATGGCCAGGTTGTTGACGCTGGACTGTGAATCTCAAGCACCCCTAGAAACCATCACCTTGGCGGTAACCCAGCTGGCGGAAGTGGCTTTGGACGAGGCCTGTCAACAAGCGTTCCGAGACTTGGACGCCCGTCACGGGATACCCATGACGGCAGCCGGAAAGCGTGCAGAGTTTTGGGTCATTGGCATGGGCAAGCTGGGTGCTCGGGAATTGAATGTGTCCAGCGACATTGACCTGATATATGTCTACGACGAAGACGGCGAAACCACGGGCAACGACCAAGGATTGGGCAAGATTTCGGTTCAGTCTTACTTCACACGAGCCGTCAGGGCCATCTACACCCTGATTGGTGACACGACAGAGCATGGCTTTGTGTTTCGAGTCGATTTGGCCTTGAGGCCCAACGGCAACTCGGGCCCCAGTGTGGTGTCATTGGGCGCTTTGGAGGAGTACCTGCTGGTTCAGGGGCGCGAGTGGGAACGTTTTGCATGGATGAAAAGCCGCGTCATTGCACCGCGCAGCAGCCTTCTCAATGGCTCTGCCGCCAGCTTGCGGGGCGTGATTTTGCCTTTTGTCTTCAGACGCTATCTGGACTACAACGTGTTTGAGTCTTTACGGACTTTGCATCAGCAAATTCGCGATCATGCGGCCAAACGCAGTGCCGGCCATCCTGAGCGGGCCAATGATGTCAAGCTGTCGCGTGGCGGCATTCGAGAAATTGAATTTACTGTGCAGCTGTTGCAGGTGGTTCGAGGTGGCCAATTTCCAGAACTTCGAACCCGGCCAACTTTAGATGCCCTCAAGCGGGTGGCCAAGGCTGGCTTGATGCCGATGGAGACGGCCGATGCATTGGCCAAGGCCTATGTCTTTTTGCGTCAAATAGAACACCGCATTCAATATTTGGACGATCTGCAGACCCACGTACTGCCCACACAAGACCAAGATCTCAACTGGATTGCGCACACCATGGGCTATGCCGACAGTTGCGATTTATTGACCGATCTGGACGCGCACCGAGAAATTGTGGCGCATGAGTTTGATATTTTGTTGGGCGGTGATCAAAGCTGCAAAGGTTGTCAAACCCAGACCGCGCGGGATCGACCAGAGCTTGACGCCGTTTTAGATTTGTTCACAGGCGAAGCCCGCAAGCGCTTGGCGCATTGGCAAGACAACGCCAAAGTCAAAAGTCTGCGCGACGATGCCAGAGCGCGCTTGATGCGATTGCTCCAGCGTACAGCCCAGTGGCTGCAAGAGGGTCGTGTGGAAGAGCTTGCCGTTGTTCGCATGGCCGATTGGATGGAGCCTTTGATGCGACGCGAAAGCTATTTGGCGATGATGCTCGAGCGGCCGGCGGTTCATGAAAGACTGCTCAGGTTGTTGGGGGCTGCCAAATGGCCTGCCCGTTATCTTGTTCAGCATCCAGGCGTCATTGATGAGTTAGCGGGTGGTGATGTCTTGAAGCAACGCTTTGTGGCGGCCGATTTTGAATCCGAGTTGCAGGCTCGGCGCGAGGCCTTGAAGCGAACGGGTGAAGACGACGAAGAAAACTTGCTCAACTTGTTGCGCCGAGCGCACCATGCCGAGGTCTTTCGGACCTTGGCGCGAGACGTTGAGGGGCGGCTCACTGTCGAACAAGTGGCGGACGATTTAAGTGCCATGGCCGATGCCGTGCTTCGTGTGACGGCCGAGTGGTGTTGGTCTTGTCTTAAAAACCGCCACCGAGAGACCCCACAATTTGCCATCATCGCTTACGGCAAGTTGGGCGGTAAGGAGCTTGGCTATGGCAGCGATTTGGACATTGTTTTTGTCTATGAAGATGCCGATGAGCGGGCCCAAGAGGTCTATGCAAGCTTTGTTCGCAAGCTGATTAACTGGTTCACGGTCAAGACGGCAGAGGGCGATTTGTTTGAAATCGACACCGCCTTGAGGCCCAATGGCAGCTCAGGTTTGTTGGTGACCACTTTCGATGCATACGCCGATTATCAACAACAACGAGGCAGCAACACAGCGTGGACCTGGGAGCATCAGGCCATGACCCGCGCTCGCTTTGTGATGGGCGATTTGAACATGAAGGCGCGCTTTGACCAGGTTAGACACGCAGTGATCAGCGCACAACGCGCCCCAGCGATGCTGACGCAAGAGATCGTCACCATGCGCAATCGGGTGCGTGCAGCGCACCCCATCAAGCCCGGATTTTTTGATGTGAAACACAGTCCTGGGGCCATGGTGGATGCTGAGTTTGCCGTCCAATATTTGGTCTTGATGCACACCCGGGGTCACCCAGAACTGGCAGACAACGTCGGCAACATTGCCTTGTTACAGCGCGCGGAGCTTGCTGGTCTGCTGCCCCAAGGTGTTGGCACTGCATCCTCGGCCGCTTACCGAGAATTGCGGCGAATACAACACAAAGCCCGTTTGAATGAGGAGCCGACACAGGTTGAAGGCGCCCAGCTGAAGGCGCAGCAGGACGCGGTTTTGGCTTTGTGGCGAGCTGTTTTTCCAGATGAGGCCAATTTGCCACAAGGGACGTGACAAGCACGAAATTTGGAAGTAAACTGCCCAGTCACAAAATAGAATGGACAGTTCAATGCTTAAATTCAAGGTGCTTCAATGCTTGGCATTCATGGTCGTTTGCTTGGCCATTCCCTCTGCATGGGCGCAGCCAGCCACAACGGCCAGCAGTGCCAGTTGCCCCGGTTTGTTGAACCACACGTTTCTGCGCTTGCAAGATGAAAAGCCGCAGTCACTGTGCCAATACAGTGGCAAGGTCATTTTGGTGGTCAACACCGCCAGTTATTGCGGTTTTACTTCGCAGTACAAAGGCTTAGAAGCCTTGCACGACAAGTACAAAGACCGCGGCTTGGTGGTCTTGGGATTTCCTTCAAACGACTTTGCCCAAGAAAAAGCCACCAACCAAGAGATTGCCGACTTTTGTGAAAGCACTTTTGGAGTGAAGTTTCCGATGTTCACCAAAACCGCCGTCACAGGAGATGCAGCAGCGCCATTCTTTAAACAACTGTCGCAAAGTCCTGGTCAACGTCCAAAGTGGAACTTCTACAAATACCTGATTGGCCGCGACGGCAAATTGATAGACAGCTACAACAGCATGACCAGCCCAGAAAGCAGAAGTTTGGTGCAGGCTGTTGAAAAAAGCTTGGCGGCTAAAGCGCTTTAAGCAGCATCTGAAAGAAAGACATTTTGAATTACAAAAAAATCGCCATTGTGGGATCGGGCATTTCAGGCCTGGCGGTCGCGCACAGTCTCAAAGGACAAGCAGACATCACCTTGTTTGAGGCAGGTGATTATTTTGGAGGACATGCCAATACCGTAGACATCACTTTGCCAACGGCGCAAGGCATGGTCACGCACGGTGTAGACACAGGCTTTTTGGTTTTCAACGAAAGAACCTACCCCAACCTGATCAATTTGTTTGCAGAGTTGGGTGTTGAAACGTCCTTGTCTGACATGTCCTTTTCGGTCCAAGCGCCACGTGCCTGGGGCAACGAAGCACTGGAGTGGAGTGGCAGCAATTTAGACACGGTGTTTGCGCAGCGTCGCAATTTGCTGCGTCCGCAGTTTTACAAAATGCTGCTGGATGTATTGCGCTTCAATAAATTGTGTACAGAAATCGCCGTACAACAAAACGAAACGGCCATGCGCCAACCGCTGTCTGAATTTTTGAAGCAGCACCAATTTGGCGAGGCCTTTCAAAATTGGTATTTCTTGCCCATGATGGGCTGCATTTGGAGTTGCCCCACCGATCAGATGCTGGCCTTTCCCGTGGCCACCATGATTCGTTTTTGCCACAACCATGGCTTGCTTCAGGTGAGCAATCGTCCGCGCTGGTTCACGGTGACGGGCGGCTCTCGCAACTATGTGCAGAAAATAGTCAAAGATGTCAGTGACAAGCGCCTGAATACGCCCGTGCAACTGATTGAACGAGACGAGCAAGGCGTCAGAATTGTCACCCAAGGGGCTGCCGAAAGGTTTGACGAGGTGGTCATTTGCGCCCATTCCGACCAAGCCTTGCGCATGCTGCGAGACCCCAGCGATGCCGAGACGCAATGTTTGTCAGCCATTCGTTATCAAGACAACGTCGCCGTGTTGCACACCGATGAGAGCGTGCTGCCAAGTCGCCGTAAAGCATGGGCTGCTTGGAATTACGCCCGCGCCGAAAGCGAAGATCAAGAAAGCTCGCGCGTGTGTCTGCATTATTTGCTGAACAAACTGCAACCCTTGCCTTATTCACAAGCGGTTGTGGTGTCACTGAACCCGACGCAACCCATAGACCCCGCCAAAGTGATTCGTCGCTTTGACTATGCGCATCCTGTGTTTGACTTGGCAGCCATCGAGGCACAGCAACACATGCACCGCACTCAAGGCCAGCAAAATACTTGGTATGCCGGTGCTTGGCTTGGTTATGGTTTTCACGAAGATGGTTTGAAGTCAGGTCTGTCGGTGGCCAGAGAGTTGCTGTTGAAGGTGCATGGATGAAAGGCGCCGGCATTCTCATTGGACATGGCCAAGTGAGGCACGTGCGCTTGCGCCCTGCCCGCCATGCCTTTGACTATGCTGCCTATTTTGTGATGCTGCCCATGCGGCAGTTGCGATCACTGACGTGCAATCCGAACACGGCAAAGTCAATTGCTTTGTCTTTGAATCAACCCGGGTTTTTGTCTTTTTACGATGAAGACCACGGCGATGGCCGCACACCAGAAGAAGGTGGTGCATTGGCCTGGCTAGAGACCTTGTTGGCAGAGGCCAATGTTCAAGATGCCGATGGCGAAATTTGGTTGCAGACATTTCCGCGCGTCTTGGGCTACACCTTCAAGCCGGTGAGTTTTTGGTATTGCCACCGAAAAGATCAAAGTTTGGCCGCCATTGTGGCGGAGGTGCACAACACATTTGGCGAGCGCCATTGTTATCTTTTGCACGAGCCCAAGTGGGGCGTTACAGCGCAAGCCGACAAAGTGTTTCATGTGTCACCGTTTTGCGAAGTGGCGGGCCACTACCAGTTCAGGTTCATGCGCACACATGTCAATGGCGAAGAGCGCATTGTGGCGCGCGTTGATCACAGCGACAGCGATGGCCCGCTGATTCAAACCAGCCAAAGCGGCAAGTTGGTGCCAGCAACGCAAGCAGAAATTCGCCGCACCTTTTGGCACTACCCATTCTGGACTTTCGCAGTTGTGCTGCGAATTCATTGGCACGCGTTGTTGTTGTGGCTTAAACGTGTGCCCTTTTTCCACAAGCCCCTGCCCCCCGCGCAATTTGTCACCAGTGGACATGTTGATAACCCCGTCATTTCAAAAAACAGCTGAGCATGGACTCCACCACATCATCTAGCACTTCCTTGGCCATTCAATCAGCACCCATGGCCGCACGCCGTGTGCTTCAGCTGCTTGAAAAAATTGAACACGGCACCTTGACCGTTCAATTTCCAGATCGCAGCATGAAGATTTATGGCAATGGTTCATTGCCGCACGCCGCCCTCAGTTTGAGCAATTGGAATGTGTTTTTGGCCAGCATGAAATCGGGCGACATTGGTTTTGCTGAGTCGTACATTGCCGGTGATTGGCGCACGCCTTCTTTGAGCGAGTTGCTGCGCGTCATGATTCAAAATCGACGTGTGGTTGAGGACTTGATTTATGGTTCATGGTGGGGTCGCATGATTTACCGCGTGCGCCATTTGCTGAACCGCAATCACAAAGCCAACAGCCGCAAAAACATCCATGCACATTACGACTTGGGCAATGCTTTTTACGAGTTGTGGTTGGACAGCACCATGAACTACTCCTCGGCTTTGTTTCAAGGCGACTTCAGCCTGAGCATGCAAGAAGCGCAAAATGCCAAGGTAAGGCGTGCTCTGCAGGCCACAGACGTGACACAAGGTTCACGTGTCCTAGAAATTGGATGTGGTTGGGGCGCTTTGGCAGAGATGGCCACCATGGAAATGGGTGCTCACGTCACTGGCGTGACGCTTTCAACAGAGCAACTGGCATTTGCCAACGCGCGCATGAAGTGGAATGGCAAAGCAGACCAAGCAGATTTGCGCTTGCAAGACTATCGCGACATTGACGATGGTCCCTACGATGCGGTGTGCTCGATTGAAATGATTGAGGCCGTTGGCCAAGAATACTGGCCTACTTATTTCCAGGCCATTAGCAAACTTTTAAAACCAGGCGGCAAAGCCTGTGTTCAGAGCATCGTGATTGACGATGCATTGTTTGACCGCTATGTCAAATCGACAGACTTTATCCAGCAATACATCTTCCCCGGTGGTTGTTTGCCCAGCCCTACTGAATTTAGAAGGCAAGCCGAGTTGGCTGGTTTGAAGGTCATCGATGAATTGAAATTTGGCCCCGATTACGCAGAGACCTTGCGCCGCTGGCGTCATGATTTCATGGCGCAAGAGTCTCAGGTCTTGACGCTGGGTTTTGACAACAAGTTTCTGCGTACGTGGGAGTTTTATCTGGCGTACTGTGAAGCAGCATTTGATGAAGCCAACACCGATGTGATTCAGTTCACATTGCAAAAGCCTGCTTGACATGAACACGTGGCACTTGCGCTTCAAACAAAGTGTTTGCGCCTTGGCGCTTGTGGCCTTGCCTTGCTTGGCGCAGTCGGATGCGCTTATTTTGCCAGGCACCAAACCTTCGAGCAGCCAACGCTATCAAGTGTGGGGTTTTGAAATTTACGATGCGCGCTTGTGGACGCAGCCAGGGTTTTCGGTTCAGAAATACACGGCACACCCTTTTGCGTTGGAGCTGTCATACCTCCGAAGCTTTGAGGGTTCGGCCATTGCCAAACGCTCTTTGGACGAAATGCGTAAATTGGGCCGCATCAGCGCGGCTCAAGAAAGAGATTGGCTCAAGGCCATGACCGACATTTTCCCCAATGTTCGCCAGGGCGATCGTTTGGTGGGTGTTCACAAACCCAATGAAGGCGCAGAGTTTTGGTTTCAGCAGCGCAGAGTTGGTGAAGTAACCGATCCAGATTTTGCCAAGTTGTTTTTTGGTATTTGGCTGCATGAAGCCACGCCAGCGCCCGGTATTCGCCAAGCGTGGGTCAATGGTTTATGAAATTTGCCTTGACGCGACCTCATGCGGTGGGCGCCTCATATGGCCTGCTTGCACTGCCTTTGTCTTTTGTGGCATTGCCGATGTATGTCAACTTACCTCACGTGTATGCAACGCAATTTGCGGTTCCCCTCACCACCTTGGGTCTGGTCTTGTTGCTCAGCCGTTTGTTGGATGCGTTCATTGACCCATGGATGGGGCGCATCAGCGATGTGTTGTATGGCCGATCAAAACAAAGCTTTTCTTGGGTGGCCGGTGCGTTGGCATTGCTGCTGCTCTTGTCTTTTGCGGCACTCTTTTTTCCGCCCAGTTTTTCTGCAACAGCCAGTTATGTGGCCTGGGTAGCGGTGTTTGTCAGCTTGTGCCATTTGACCTTCAGTGGCTTGAGCATTCTTCACCAAGCATGGGCCACGCGCTTGGGAGGTGATGCTGTGCAGCAAGGCCGCGTCATTGCTTGGCGTGAAGGTGCAGGTTTGATGGGCGTGGTCTTGGCCTCACTTTTGCCAGCACTGGCAGGCTGGTCTTTCACCACTGTGCTCTTGGGTATTTTGTTGATGATAGGCCTATGGTCATGGCAAGGTGTTTTTGCGGCAGGTCATACGCCCTTGGCTACAGAAAAAACTCAGACCAGTTCGTTGGGCATGCTGTTGCCTGTTCAGCAAAGCTTGTTCTTAAAACTGTTGTGTGTCTTCATGCTGAATGGCATCGCCAGTGCCGTACCTGCCAGTTTGGTGATGTTCTTTGTCGAGGATCAAATACAAGCTTCTGCGCGCATGGCACCCTTGTTCTTAGGTGTTTACTTTGTAGCAGGCGTGTTGTCGCTGCCGCTTTGGCTCGTGCTGGTTCGCCGCTGGGGTTTGGCCAAAACATGGGGGGCAGGTATGTTGCTGGCCATTTTGAGTTTTGCATCAGTGAGCAAATTGGGGCCAGGTGACGAGTACTTGTTTCTTGCTGTTTGCTTGGCATCTGGTGTGGCCCTAGGCGCCGACATGGTGGTGCCAAGCGCCTTGCTCAATCGTGTCATTGATCACCTAGGCCATCGAGGCCACGCTGAAGGTTTGTATTTGGGTTGGTGGAACCTCATCACCAAATTTAATTTGGCTTTGGCGGCCGGTTTGTGTTTGCCATTGCTGGCCAGTTGGGGCTATGCACCCGGCGTGCAAAGTGAGGCGGGCTTGAACGCCCTTTCATTGGCCTATGGTGTGTTGCCTTGTGTGCTGAAGTCTTTGGCACTGGCAGCACTTGTGTTTTTTTGGATTCAACCCTCAGCTGCCCTGCTGACACCCCGGAGCAACTCATGAACCGACGCCACTGCCTACAAAGAATTTCTCACAGCTTCACCGCGCCCCTGCTCATGCGCACGGCAGGGCTGGCTGCTATCACAGGCAGCGTTGGCGCCTTGTCAGCATGTGCGGGTCCGCAAGTGCTTGACTATGCGGCCGAAAAACCAGTCCTTGATTTACGCACTTACTTCAATGGCATGGTCGATGCATGGGGCGTTTTCACCGATCGATCGGGCCGCGTGGTCAAGCGCTTCAAAGTGGTCATGGACTGCCGCTGGCAAGGCGACGAAGGCGTTTTAGATGAAGCCTTCACTTATTCTGATGGCACACAGCAGCGCCGCATTTGGCGCTTGAAAGCTTTGCCGCAAGGCCGCTATGAAGGGCGTGCTGACGACGTCATTGGTTTGGCCGAGGGTGAAGTCAAAGGCAACGCTTTTCGCTGGCAATACACCTTGGCTTTGCCGGTCGATGGCACGGTATGGCAGGTGCAATTCGATGATTGGATGTACTTGATGGACGACCAAGTTATGTTGAACAAAGCTGTCATGCGCAAATGGGGCGTGACTTTAGGCGAAGTGACTTTGTCATTCAAACGCCGCTCGAACACGGCGTTGGGCCAAACGTCATGAGCCTTGAAACTGTCAAAGCAGGCCCTGGCGAATTGCCCTTGGTCAATCTCTCGATGCCCCTGAAGCGCCGCTGGGGCGCACCGCTGAACCAACCCATGGTGCAGTGGCAAGGCCGCCGTGTTTGGCTGGTCGGCGCCTCCAGTGGCATTGGCTTGGCGTGTGCTAAAGCCTTGCATGCGGCAGGTGCAGAGGTGGTCATCTCGGCGCGCGATGTCGGTGTGGTTTCGGCCTGGGCAGAGCAATGCCAAAAAGAAGGCAAGCCCATTGCATTGCTGCCGCTGGATGTCACAGATACCTTGCAAGTTCGCTATGCCACGCGTCAGGTTGCAGCCATGGGGTCTTTGGACATGCTGCTTTATTGTGCCGGTCATTACCGTGCGCAGCGCGCCACTGAGTTTGACCTCGCAGACATGTTGCGTCATCAAGACGTCAACTACAACGGTTTGTTGCGAGTGCTTGATTCGTGCTTGCCAATGTTTTTACAACAAGGCTTTGGCCACGTCAGTTTGGTCAGCAGTGTGGCGGGTTGGCGTGGCCTGCCCAATGGCTTGGCCTATGGGCCGACCAAAGCGGCCATGACGCACTTGGCAGAAACCTTGTACATGGATTTACAAGACAAGGGCATTGGCGTGAGTCTGATCAACCCAGGTTTTGTGGCCACGCCGCTCACGGCACAAAACAATTTTCAAATGCCTGCCTTGATGTCGCCCGACGATGCGGCCAAAGCCATGTTGCAGGGTTGGTCTGAGGGCTTGTTTGACATTCACTTTCCCAAGCGTTTCACGCTGTGGCTCAAACTGATGCGACTCTTGCCCTACCGAATGTATTTTGCCTTGGTGCGCCGTTTTACAGGACTTTGATCATGAGTACGCGAGAACGCTTTCAACAGATCGCAGACTATTTCGAGACTCTCACGCCCCAAAGTGTGTCGGCATTGAAAGATTTTTACAGCGCTTCAGCGCGCTTCAAAGACCCGTTCAACGATGTGCGGGGAATCCCAGCCATTGAGAAAATTTTTCAACACATGTACGTGTCACTTGAGCAACCCCGATTTGTCATCACGGGTCAAGTGATCGACGGCGATCAAGCGTTTTTAACGTGGGAGTTTCGGTTTCGTTTCAAGCGTTTTGACACCCAAACTGAGCAAGTGGTGCTGGGCACCAGTCACTTGGTGTTAGATGCGCAACAACGCATCAGTTTGCACCGCGATTATTGGGACGCCGCAGAAGAGCTTTATGAAAAGCTTCCATGGGTGGGGGCGATGATGCGTTGGCTCAAAAAAAGGGCCAACAGCTAAACACTGTTGGCCACGCCATCCACCTTGCCAGAATTAAGCAGGCAAGCTGTCAACGAAGCTAGGACGCTGCATCAATTTAGCGTAGAGCTTGTCGAGGTTGGGGTAAGTCTCACGCCATTGAATGTTGGGAAAGCGGAAATCCAAATAACCCACCGCGCATCCCACCGCAATGTCAGACAGACTCAATTGCGAGCCCGAGCAGTAAGGCTTGTCTGCCAAGCCTTGAGACATGGCGCGAAGCGCCTGATCAATTTTGTGCAGTTGGCGATCAATCCACGGCTGGCTGCGCTGTTCGGCGGGGCGATGGGGCCAAACGGCTTCCATGCGGGCCAACAAGGCGGCGTCGAGCAGGCCATCGGCCAATGCTTCCCAAGTTTTGACTTCGGCGCGCTCACGGCCGTTCGTGGGTATTAATTTGCCTACGGGTGACAAGGTGTCCAAATACTCCACGATGACGCGTGAATCAAATACCGCTTCGCCACCTTCCAAAACCAAGCAAGGCACCTTGCCCAGAGGGTTGGAGGCATGGATGGTGGTGTTTGCCGACCAAACATCTTCGACCACCATTTGGTAGTCCAGTTTCTTTTCAGCCATCACGATGCAAACCTTGCGTACGTAAGGGCTGGTGGGGGAACCGATCAATTTCATGTGTTTGTTCTTGTCAAAAATCGCCAAAACAGGGCAAAGTGACGTGCATTCTAGATGAATCAAGGGCTCAGTCGCCTGTCAGGGTCAGAACTTACAATCAGCGTATGACTTCTTCTCCTATTTCAGCCCTTTCGCCTTTGGATGGCCGTTACGCCAACAAACTCAACGCCCTGCGTCCACTCATGAGCGAGCTTGGGTACATGCACCGTCGTGTGCAAGTCGAAATTGCTTGGTTCATTGCTTTGTCTGATGCGGGCTTTGAAGAGTTCAAGCCGCTTTCTTTGGGCGCGCGTCGATACCTCACGGGCTTGGTGACGCAGTTTTCAGAGCAAGATGCATTGGCCATCAAGGAAATTGAGAAGACCACCAATCACGATGTCAAAGCTGTCGAGTATTGGATCAAGTCCAAGTTCAATGACCGCCCCGAGCTTGAGCAGGCCTCGGAGTTTGTGCACTTTGCTTGCACCAGCGAAGACATCAATAACACCAGCCACGCCTTGCAACTGAAAGGTGCGCGCCAGCAAGTGATCTTGCCAGCCATCGATGAAGTGATTGAACAATTGCGCAGCATGGCCCATGCGTATGCCGCCATTCCGATGCTCAGCCGCACGCACGGTCAAACGGCCAGCCCTACCACGGTTGGTAAAGAGCTTGCCAATGTGCTTGTTAGGTTGCGCAACACGCGCGAAAAAATTGCAGCCGTGCCCTTGAAGGCCAAGATGAACGGTGCCGTGGGCAACTACAACGCACACCTTGCTGCATGGCCCAACTTCGATTGGGAAAATTTTTCCAAGTCCGTCGTGGAAACGCCAGAAGCCCACGAAGCAGGCGCCTCAAGCGAGCATTGGGGTTTGGGCTTGTCTTTTCAGCCTTACAGCATTCAAATTGAACCGCACGATTACATGGCTGAATTGTTTGACGCTTTGGCCCGCACCAATACCATCTTGATTGATTTGTCGCGTGATATTTGGGGCTATGTCAGCCTGGGGTATTTCAAACAGCGCTTGAAAGCGGGTGAGATTGGCTCTTCCACCATGCCGCACAAAGTCAACCCGATTGACTTTGAAAACGCAGAGGGCAATTTGGGTTTGGCCAATGCCGTGCTCAAGCATTTGTCAGAGAAGTTGCCCATCAGCCGTTGGCAGCGCGACCTCACCGACTCTACCGTCTTGCGCAACATGGGCGTGGCCTTGGGCTATTCCGCGCTGGCGTATTCGTCGCTCATGACAGGCCTGAAAAAGTTGGAATTGAACGAAGAAGCATTGGCGCAAGATTTGGATACCGCCTGGGAAGTTTTGGCCGAACCAATTCAAACCGTGATGCGCCGTTATGGCGTGCAAGGTGCTTACGAAAAATTGAAAGAAGTGACACGCGGTAAAACGGTGACCGCTGAAGCTTTGCATGGCTTGATCAGAGAACTCGACATTCCCCAAGCCGAAAAAGAACGATTGTTGGACATGACACCGGGTAGCTACATTGGCAAAGCCATTGAGCTGGCCAAACGGGTCTGAGCGAGTCATTTCAGAATGGCTCTCAAATCCACCATCTACAAAGTCAATCTTTCTATTGCAGACATTGACCACAGTTACTACGCCGATCACGCCCTCACCTTAGCGCGTCATCCCAGCGAAACCGACGAGCGCATGATGATTCGCTTGTTGGCTTTGTCTCTCAACGCCTACAAATTGCAAAGCGATTTGAATGGCGATGGCGTGTTGGCCTTTGGGGCCGGGTTGTCTGACCCTGACGATCCTGATTTGTCACTGCGCGACTTTACGGGTCAAACGCGTCTGTGGGTGGAAGTAGGGCAACCCGAAGACAAGCCCTTGAACAAAGCCTGTCAAAAATCGGATGCGGTCATGGTGTATTGCTTTAACCATGCCGCAGAGGTGTGGTGGCGTGGCATTGAGAGCAAACTCACGCGCATGGACAAGCTACAAGTGTGGCGCGTACCGACCGAGGCCAGCCAAGCCTTGGCCAAATTGGCCGAGCGCAGCATGCAAATTCAAGCCACGGTGCAAGAAGGCGAGCTTACGTTAAGCAACAGCCAAGACAGCGTGCATTTGGAAGTGGTGCGCTGGAAATAAACAGGGCTTGCGCCTGCCCAGACCAGGCTCAGCTTTGAAAGCCCAAAGGCACTTGCGCATCTGCGGCCTCGCGTGCCAATTGCCGGTCTTCAGCGGCTCGCTCGGCGTAGCGATTGAAGCGCCATGAGGTTCCGATGACTGTGATACGGCGCCAGACACTGCGTTTTTCGCCAGGGCTCATTTCTGTCCAGAGCTGAACCTCTTCAAAGCTTCTGCCGCAGCCCTTGCACTCGGGGTCGCCTTGGAATGTTGAGCAAATGGCAATGCACGGCGTGTCGGGGGTGCTGGCATACCAAGATTGCCATGCTTCGGCCGCTGCCAATGGCAAGGTGTACTCGTCAGCCTCTTCCTCTTTGTAATACACCATCAGTGCATACACCTCGGCCAAAGCGCGAAGCTCGCGCGGCAAAGCCACACCATCGGGAGACGGGTTTTTTTGGCGCCAGTAATTGATCGCCGCTTCGATGTCTGTGATGTGAATGCCAGCCATAAGGTCTTTGAAGAGGGATCGAGATCATAGCTGTTTGTGGATGCACTCGGTGCCAGAGTTGTATTGCAAGCCATTGCAGGTTGTGCAGCCTGTCTTGGGCCATAAGATGAGCCCATGCGTACCTCTTTGGTATTCAAAACAGGAAATTAAATGTACAAAACAACTCATCATTCAAACGCACTGCAAATGGACTTTGGGCAGGGCTTTCATGCAAACCAGTCTTTGGATACCGCCTTGGCGCTGCCGCAAGAGATCCTGTGGGGCCTGTTCAATCTGGGCATGTCCGCAGAAACAGACAGTCACTTTGAAAACCATTTCGTTTGCGAATTTGAATCCAACGAGCTCCAACTTTTACAGACACTTCAGTTCAATCCAGCGATTGAATGGGTCGGTGTTCCAACGCCCCTCACTTTCCTGAGCATTGATTATTTTTAACAAAATTTTTGAATGGAAACACACCATGCAAGTTTGCAGCATCGCCGAAACCCAACAAGTCTGGGGCCAAGGCTTTTGGGATTTTTTAAATTTTGACTCAGGCACGACCAGTGGTGTCCGAAACGATGGCCAACCGCTTGGGTCGGGTTGCGGCACAGCCCTGCTAGATGGCTTTGTGCCAGATGTTATGTTTGGCATCAACCTCCAGTCTTCTTGCGCAGCGCACGACAACCGATACAACACTTGCAACTTTGAAAAAACCGAGGCCGACACGCTGTTTCGCAGCGATATTTTGGTCTCATGCGAATCCCAAGGCGGCAATGGTTTGTTGTGCACCGTCATTGCCACGGCTTATGGTCTTGGCGTCAGCCTGGGTGGCGCCAAGGCTTACGCAACTTCGCAAGAAAATGCGTGCCTCAATCCTTACTGACATGACGTCGTCTTTGCAATGCCGTAGCAACACTGCCAAAGTTGCAAAGACGGCGCCCTATTTAGGCGCTTCGAAGTACTTGATGTCGGCCGTACTCAGCTCATCGATTGGCGTTTATGCCACCGAGGTGTTCAATGGCATTCCGCTTGAAATTGCGCCGCCCTTTTTGCATGAAAAACTTGCCATGCAATTGCACGCCGTCATCACGCCGCAACACACACAAATCATTGCACAGGCCATGGCGCGAATTGCCGCCACCGTCAATGAAGCGCATTCTGCGTCACTTCAAGAGCGCCCGGCTTGGCGACAAAACACGCCAGCCCAAAACTTTCCTTTAAGAAATGCGTTGTTTGCTTCAGGGGTTGACCGCCATGCAGGCATAGCGGTTAAACAAATTCACCATTGGAAAATAAGCCCCCATCACATTCAATTTGATGTGGACTATTACTTGCCAAGCCGTGTTGGCCATGCGCCCGAAATTTACAGAGACCGTTATGCCTTGACGTTGACAGCGTCAAATGTTGGCACGGGCACGGGCACGGGCACGGGCACAGGCACAGGTTCTGTTTCAGGTTGGCATTTCAGTGGCCATCCTCAGGACACACCCATTGGCAAAGTCACTTGTCAATTCGTCAATGCGTTGTGGGTCTGTCCCAGCACACCTTAGTCCAAGCGCAAGAGCAAGCGTAAGAGCAAGTGCAAAAGGTCTTTTTATCTTTCTTGGCGCTCCAGCATTTGCTCACGCAACAAGCCTTGGGCAAAGCGCAAACGCGCATCCACAATCGATGCTTCAATGTGATCTCCCATGGCTGGGTTCAGTTTGCGAGAGGCGTCTTGTGCAGCTCGCAATCGATCAACGGCAGCACCAAAGTCCATGCGCGCAAGTTGTGCTTCCCCTTCAGCCCTTAACGATGCCAAAGTTCGGCCTTGTGCCGACAATGCAGTTGCTAAAACTTGCCACGCTTGTGCATCTTGTGGGTTTTGAAGCACCCAAGCTTGCAGCATAGAAATGCTTCGTGACAAAATTTGAAGAATCTCGGCGCTGGGTGCTGCAACTTGTAACCGGGCACTGGCTTGTGCCGTCAGAATCAGCTCGGGTCTTTGCAATTGCGCTTGATTGGGGCCCGACCTATGTGTCAAAGATTTCAGGACGCCCTGCATGTCATCTTCTTTAAAAGCCAACTCGGCTTCTAGCAAGTTCACCAGGCGTTGTGCCGGTGCGTGCTTTGCCACGGCAAGATGAAGCCGAGGCAACAAAGCGCGTGCTTGTGCCATGTCGCGCAATTGCATCCAAGACAAGCAAGCGCCATACAAAATGCCCACTTGTTTGGTTGGCGTTTGTGTTGCAACACTGGCATCGGCGGCTTCTTGTGACCATGCACGCAATGCATCGACGCCTGGCTGTGCAAAAACACGTGCTCTTGCCGACATCATGGCTTGAACAAGGTCTTGCGCTGCGTTCGCTGCACGTGGTGTTTGAAGTTGCTGCCGTGCTTGCATATCGGCCATGCGTTCGCTGCTGAGGGGATGACTTCGCAAATAGGGAAATGCACCGTTGTCATTCAAGCCAGCAGCTTGTTGCAATTTGCCAAACATCGTGACGAAACCTTGCGTGTCAAAACCCGCTTCTGACATCACGCTGTAGCCAATGCGGTCTGCTTCGCGTTCCATGTCGCGCGAAAAATTCAGTTGCGATTGTGCCGCCATGGCCTGGCCACCCACAATCATGGCTTGTGCGCCTTGCGCACTTTTACTGGCCGCCAACATGCCTAAAATCATGGCGCCTATGAGCCATGGGGTCATGCGCGCCTGATCGCCTATCGAGCGAGAAATATGCCGTTGCGTGACGTGGCTAAGTTCGTGGGCCATGACAGAGGCCAATTCATCTCGCGTGGTCACGACACTGATCAAGCCAAGGTGAATGCCCAAATAACCACCTGGCAAGGCGAAGGCATTGACCGACCTGTCGCGGCCAATCAAAATTTTCCAAGCAAAACGCTCTTGCAACTCTGCCGACATTTCGCCTCGCGCCTGCGCGCCTTTCACAAGCGGTTGCCAAATATTTTGAAGGTATTCGTCTAGAACGGGGTCTTCTAGATAGTCGGGGTCACGGTAAAGCTCGCGTGCAATGCGGTCGCCCAATTTGCGTTCTGCGGAAAGTGTGATGTCAGAGCCGTCGCCCAAAGCCGGTAAGTTGGACGCACTGCCAGGCAGCTGTGACCAGACCGGCGTCAGCAGCATGGACAAGGCCAAGAGGACCATCAATGGTTTAGATTTGGGCGTAGCAAGCTTCAATTAGGGTCACCAACTTCTCAGGTGAATCTGAACACCGTATCATGCTCGATCTAAGTCAACCATTTGTAAATGGTTTTCACCAGTTTTTTCAAATTAGTCATGTCGCAATCCTCATCCAACAATTCGTCGCCCTTGACTCACTTTGATGCGCAGGGCCAAGCGCACATGGTGGACGTTGGTGCCAAAGCCTCGACGCACCGCGTTGCGGTGGCCACAGGCGCCATCCAAATGTTACCGGCCACACTTGCTTTGGTGCAGTCGGGCACCGCTAAAAAAGGCGATGTGCTGGGCATTGCCAGAATTGCAGGCATTCAAGGTGCCAAGCGAACCTCTGATTTGATTCCACTTTGCCATCCGTTGGCCTTGACCCGCGTGGCTGTGGAATTTGAGATACCAACGTCATCGGCTATACCAACGATTGTTTGCCGCGCAACCGCAGAGACTGTGGGCCAAACAGGCGTAGAAATGGAGGCCTTGACTGCCGTCCAAGTGGCCTTGCTGACCATTTATGACATGTGCAAAGCCGCGGACCGCGGCATGACCATTACCGATGTGAAGCTGTTAGAAAAGCAAGGCGGCAAGACGGGGCATTGGGTGGCCCCCTAAAGCATTTGCAATACGGCTTATGAGCCTTTGCATGAGCTTGGCAAGTATTTGGCAGCCAGCGGGTTGGTGGCGGCAGGCCCACAAGACCAAGCGCTGATAGCCTTGCCACCATCGGTGGTGCCGACCAAGGCCGTGGTACCTGTTTGGATGGGGGTCAGCGACAGAGCATTGCTGGTGTCACTGGTATTGCCGCGCAAAGTGCTGGCGTTGCCCACCACCGTGATCACGCCATTGGCACTGACAGACAGGCCAGATACATAGTGTGAGGTTTGCGTTTGGCATGCAGTGGGCAGGGCGGTGCTGACATCTGCCTGTGAAGCTGTACTGAGCACTTCAGACACGGCGGTTTTGCACTGAGTTGCAGCCAACAACATTTCGGAGACTTTGGCGCGTACCGCGTAGTCTTGGTAAGCCGGTAAAGCCAATGACCCCAGCACACCAATGATGGCAATGACCACCATGAGTTCAATTAAGGTGAAACCGCGAAAGTAATTGGAACGAGGCGCTGTCATGGTGATCCTTGGTAAAGAATAATTTTAATCTTGCTGGATGCATTAGGCCGTAAAAAAGCCGACCACAGTGGGTCGGCTTGGTGACAAACGCTTGCAAAAAATTAAGCGTTAGCGTCGGGCGTTTCTTTGTGTGCGTGTTTGGCTTGGAAGTACTTGCCTATGGCCAAAACAGACAGTGCGCCTGCGGTAGCCGCGGCGTAGTGCAGCCAAGGATTCTCTGCTGAGAATTCGCGCAGGGCCACATCGCTGGCAATGGTTTCGCCGCCCACCCAGCCAATCAAACAAGCACCAAAGGTGACGATGATGGGGAAGCGTGTCATGAGTTTGATCATGATGGCGCTGCCAAAAATTACCATGGGGATGCTGATGGCCAAGCCCAAAATGAGGAGCGTCATGTTGCCTTTGGCGGCCGCGGCCACTGCAATCACGTTGTCCAAACTCATCACAATGTCGGCAATCAGAATGGTTCGAATGGCCGCAAACAAGCTGGCTTTTTCAACTTCACCTTCGTCTTCGTCGCCATCTTCACTCAGCAATTGAGCGCCGATGTACAAGAGCAAGATGCCGCCGATGATTTGTAAAAAAGACAACTCAAGAAGCGCAGCCGCAACCACGGTGAGCGCAATACGCAGTACAACTGCAGCGCCGGAGCCAAACATGATGGCTTGACGTTGCTGATGTTCGGGCAGTGATCTTGCCGCCAAGGCAATGACCACGGCGTTGTCGCCCGATAAGATGATGTTGATCCAGATGATCTTCATCAAGCCGATCCAGAAGTCGGCGTTTTGTAACATTTCCATGTCAGTCCCTTTGCATTTTTAGTAGGAATAAGAAAAGGCCCCTAAGGGCCAATTCTTTTGTCGGGACTTGAATTTTAACGGCCCGCAAGGGCCGTGGGATGCGTAAAACTGCTTATCGCAATTACAGCATGGCCTTCAGCAAACGGCCCATTTCGGATGGGTTGCGAGTGATTTTGAAACCGCACTCTTCCATGATGGCCAATTTGGCATCGGCTGTGTCGGCGCCGCCAGAAATCAAGGCACCGGCGTGGCCCATGCGCTTGCCTGCGGGGGCTGTGACACCAGCGATAAAGCCAACGATAGGCTTCTTCATGTTGTCTTTGCACCAGCGAGCTGCTTCGGCTTCGTCTGGGCCACCAATTTCACCGATCATGATCACGGCATCGGTGTCTGGGTCTTCGTTGAAAGCGCGCATCACGTCGATGTGCTTCAAGCCATTGATAGGATCGCCACCAATACCGACCGCAGAAGATTGGCCCAAACCGATTTCGGTCAATTGCGCCACAGCTTCGTATGTCAATGTGCCTGAGCGTGACACCACGCCAATGCGACCCTTGCGGTGAATGTGACCAGGCATGATGCCGATCTTGATTTCATCGGGGGTGATCAAGCCTGGGCAGTTTGGGCCCAAGAGCAAAGTCTTCTTGCCGCCAGCGGCTTCTTTGGCGCGCATGCGATTGCGCACTTCGAGCATGTCACGGACAGGAATGCCTTCGGTAATGCAGATGGCCAAGTCGAGGTCGGCTTCAACAGCTTCCCAGATGGCTGCTGCTGCGCCTGCTGGTGGCACGTAGATCACAGACACAGTAGCGCCAGTGTCGGAAGCAGCTTCTTTGACAGAGGCGTAAATTGGAATGTTGAAGATGGACTCGCCCGCTTTTTTGGGGTTCACACCTGCAACGAAGCAGTTTTTACCGTTGGCGTACTCTTGGCATTTTTCAGTGTGAAACTGACCGGTCTTGCCGGTAATACCTTGGGTAATGACCTTGGTGTCTTTGTTGATAAAGATAGACATGTAATTAACCTTTCACCGCTTTAACGGCAGCTTGTGCTGCTTCTGCCATGGTGTCCACGGAAATGATGGGCAAACCGCTTTCTTTGAGCATCTTCTTGCCCAGATCTTCGTTGGTGCCCTTCATGCGAACGACCAAAGGCACGTTCAAGTTAGTGGCCTTGCAAGCGGTGATCACGCCAGTTGCAATGGTGTCGCACTTCATGATGCCGCCGAAGATGTTGACCAAAATGGCTTTCACTTTGGGGTTCTTCAACATGATCTTGAAAGCTTCAGTGACTTTCTCGGGGGTGGCGCCGCCGCCCACGTCCAAGAAGTTGGCAGGCTCGGCGCCAAACAACTTGATGGTGTCCATGGTGGCCATGGCCAAGCCCGCACCGTTGACCAAGCAACCGATGTTGCCGTCCAAGCTGATGTAGGCCAAGTCGAATTTAGAGGCTTCGATTTCTGCGGGATCTTCTTCGTCCAAATCGCGGTAAGCCACGATTTCAGGGTGACGGAACAAAGCGTTGGAATCGAAGTTGAACTTGGCGTCCAAAGCGCGGATGCCGCCGTTGCCTTCCAAGATCAAAGGATTGATCTCGACCAAAGACGCGTCAGTTTCCATGTAGCACTTGTAAACCTTCTGCAGCACGTCAGCGGCTTGGGCTGTCGAGCCAGCAGGCACGCCAATGGCGTCAGACAACATCTTGGCTTGCGCGTCGGTCAGGCCCAATGCGGGGTCAACGATTTCGGTGATGATTTTCTCGGGTGTGTCGTGTGCCACACCTTCAATGTCCATACCGCCTTCGCTGGACACAATCATGGCCACACGTTGTGAGGCACGGTCTGTGACAGCAGAGATGTAATATTCTTTTTTGATGTCGGCGCCGTCTTCAATGAGCAGGCGACGAACTTTTTGACCTTCTGGGCCGGTTTGGTGTGTGACCAACTGCATGCCCAAAATTTCACCGGCGAGTTGTTTCACTTCGTCGATGGAGCGGGCCAGCTTGACGCCGCCGCCCTTGCCGCGGCCGCCCGCGTGAATTTGTGCTTTGACAACCCACACTGGGCCGCCTAATTTTTGAGCGGCTTCCACCGCTTCTTGCACTGTAAAGGCCGGAATGCCGCGTGGCACTGGCACACCAAATTGACGCAAGATTTCCTTGCCTTGGTACTCGTGGATCTTCATGAGGTTTCTCTCAGAGGGTGGTTATTCTCACCAGCCAGTCAGGGTAAATTACCCTCAACAAGCACTGGACACTTCAGCCGGCGACTGTATCATGTTGCAACGCACCAATCTTGAGCCGAGTCACTTACATTGGCATGACGGCGTCACGAAATTTCTTGGGAGAGCCCTGAATGGCCAAAAAAATATTCATCGATGGCGAAGCCGGCACCACAGGCCTGTTGATTCGTGAGCGTCTGCTGGCCATGCCAGAAGTCGAATTGGTCAGCATTGCCCCAGAAAAACGCAAGGATCCTGAGGCCAAGCGCGAGCTGATGGCGCAAGTGGACTTGGTCATTTTGTGCCTTCACGATGAAGCCGCCAAAGAGTCTGTGGTCATGATTGATGCTTTGCCTGGTCACAAGCCACGCATCATTGACGCCTCAACCGCACACCGGGTCAATGACCAATGGGTGTTCGGTTTTCCCGAAATGCGCGCGGGTCAGCGCGACGCCGTGGTCAATGCGCAACGCGTTAGCAATCCCGGTTGCTATGCCTCTGGCGCCATTGCCATTTTGGCCCCGCTGGTCAACTCTGGCATTTTGCCTCCTGATTTTGCAGTAACTCTGCCGTCAGTAAGTGGTTACTCTGGTGGCGGTCGCGCCATGATTGAAGACTATGAAGCAGGCCGTGCACCCTTGCACGAAGCCTATGCTTTGAGCTTGCAACACAAGCATGTGCCAGAAATCATGAAGTACGCCGGCCTGACACGCCGTCCTATTTTCTTGCCCGCGGTTGGCAATTTCAGACAGGGCATGTTGGTGGAGTTGCCCCTGTTTTTGGACGATTTGCCTGGCAAGCCCAAAGTGTCTGATGTCTACGAAGCCTTGCGCGCGCACTACGCCAGCAGCCAAAACGAAGGCGGCTGGGTCAGTGTGGTGCCAGCCGAAGAAAGCGGTAAGTTGGGCGCTACAGGCAACAACGATTCCAACAAACTGGAAATTCGTGTGTTCGGCAATGAAGCCCACCGCCAAGCCGTGGTCATTGCTCGCTTGGACAACTTGGGCAAAGGTGCCAGCGGCGCAGCCGTCCAAAACTTAAAGCTGATGCTGGATTTGTAAAGTCTGACCCAATCACTCACCAAGTTTCGAGGCAAGTGTCGAGGCAGGCGGCATGTCAGCGATTTGGCGAGCGCAGCGAGTATGAGTCGACAGGCCGCCTGCCTCGGCGCTTGACTCGAAACTTAGCTGTCGAAGTCTTCTTCGGGGGCGCCTGATAGCTTGACCACCTTGCGGACCACTTCGGATGAAAACCCACGGGTGAGTAAAAAGCGGTAATGCTTGGCGCGTTCGTTGGCATCGGCGGCTGGGCTGCCAAATTTCTTTTGCCAAATATTCTGAGCCCTCGCAAACTCAGAGTCTTTGAGGTCTAGCATGGCCTGAGATATAGCAGCGGGTGCCAGCCCTTTGGCTTGAAGCTCTTGCTTGATTCGGCCATTGCCCAGCTTGGGCGCGCGGTGATTGAGAACCGACTCCAAGACGCGGGTTTCGTCGATGAAACCTTTGGCTTGGAGGTCTTCGAGTGCTTGTGCCAGCTCGCCTGGCACTTCTTCGTGGGCTGTGAGCTTGCGAACCAGCTCAGCCCGAGAGTGTTCGCGCTGCGACAAAAGCCGCAGCGCACGTCCTTTGAGGGACAACTTAAACCCGGGCTGAGCCATTGATCAAGGAACGCAACTTTTGAAACGCGCTGGTTTAGGCTGCTGTGACCGCTTCGGCCAGCAAAGGAATGCCCAAAGACTCGCGCACTTTGTTTTCGATTTCGGCGGCCAACTCAGCATTTTCGCGCAAGAACTCGCGGGCATTGTCGCGACCTTGGCCGATTTTTTCGCCTTGGTAGGCGTACCAAGCACCCGATTTGTCGATGATTTTGGCTTCGACGCCCATGTCGATGATTTCGCCCTGGCGGCTGATGCCTTCGCCAAACAGAATGTCGAATTCGGCCGTTTTGAAGGGCGGTGCCACTTTGTTTTTGACCACCTTGACTTTGGTTTCGTTGCCGATGGCTTCGTCGCCGCGTTTGATGGTGCCAGTGCGTCGGATGTCTAGGCGCACAGAAGCGTAGAACTTGAGCGCATTGCCGCCTGTGGTGGTTTCGGGGGAGCCGAACATGACGCCAATCTTCATGCGAATTTGGTTGATGAAGATGACCATGCAATTGGTTTTCTTGATGGTGGCGGTGAGCTTGCGCAGGGCTTGGCTCATGAGACGGGCTTGGAGGCCGGGCAGGGAGTCGCCCATGTCGCCTTCGAGTTCGGCTTTGGGGGTGAGTGCGGCCACGGAGTCGATGACGACCAAGTCGACGGCGCCTGAGCGAACCAAGCTGTCGACAATTTCGAGGGCTTGCTCGCCGGTGTCGGGCTGGCTAATCAGGAGGTCTTGCAGGTTGACGCCGAGTTTTTGGGCGTACTGAATGTCCAAGGCGTGCTCTGCATCGACGAAAGCGCACTGGCCGCCGATTTTTTGCATTTCGGCAATGACTTGCAAGGTGAGGGTGGTTTTGCCAGAGGACTCTGGGCCGTATATTTCAACCACACGGCCGCGTGGCAAACCGCCTACGCCTAGGGCAATGTCGAGGCCCAAGGAACCGGTTGACACAACTTGGATGTCTTCAATGACTTCGCCTTCACCCAAGCGCATGATGGTGCCTTTGCCAAATTGTTTTTCGATTTGGGCCAGGGCTGCTTGCAGGGCTTTGGTTTTGTCGCTGTTTTGGTCGCTCATGAAAATCTCCTTGAGAATCAACGGGTTAAAAATGGTGCATTCAGAAAGTTGATCAAAGACTGGATGCTTGAACAGTACTGTAACGGCATTGTCTCAACGATTCAATAGATTTTTTGGTCAGTTTGCTTTACTATTTGCAAATGCCAGTCAATGACAGTTTGATTCCCCTGAGCGAGGCCAGTGCACGCATGCAATCGGTCAGAGACGATCGCTGGCGCGAAACACATTTGGGCCGCTTGTTGGGGCATGCCATGCGCCAATTCGATGCCCGTGTTTTAAACCTCATGGCCAACAACGATCAGGTACCACTGGCCCTTTCCAATTTGGCCGCGCGCGATCAAATCAGTGCAGCGCACATCCACATCACGCGGCATTTGTCGCTTCAGGGCTCCAGGCTCACAGAGCTTGCCCAAGCCGCCGGCATGAGCAAGCAAGCAATGGGAAATTTGGTCGATCAGTGCGAGGCATGGGGCTTGGTCAAGCGGGAGAACGACACGCGCGATGCACGTGCACGCCAAGTGGTGTTCACGGAAGACGGTTTGGCGTGGCTTGCCGCATTCCAGAGCGCAGTGGCACAAGCCGAAGCAGAATTCAAGGCATCGGTGGGTGATGAAATTGCCACAGTGGTTGCTTTGGGCTTAGAGGCCTATTGCATGTAATGCACAAGGGATGGCCGTCCAAGAAGAAACTTTCACCGCTACAGGCTCAGAGTCGCCTAAAATTTACAGCACACGCCTCTTTGGCGCAAAAGAAACAGCCGTAAGTCGGCAATGAAGCGGGAGACAAGCATGCGCATTTTGATAGCCGAAGACGATCAGGTGTTGGCAGATGGTTTGTTGCGCAGTTTGCGCAGTGCAGGTGCTGCCGTCGATCATGTGGCCAGCGGCACAGAGGCCGATGCAGCACTCATGACCAACAATGAGTTCGATTTGCTGATCCTCGATTTGGGCTTGCCCAAAATGCATGGCCTCGAAGTGCTCAAAAAGCTTCGAGCACGCGGCTCAACCTTGCCGGTGCTTATCTTGACTGCAGCAGACAGTGTCGAAGAGCGCGTTAAAGGTTTGGACTACGGTGCAGACGACTACATGGCCAAGCCATTCAGTCTGCAAGAGCTTGAAGCACGCGTTCGCGCATTGACAAGACGCGGCATGGGCGGCGCCACATCGCAGATCAAACACGGCCCTTTGATATACGACCAGTCAGGCCGTGTGGCCACCATCGACGGCAAGATGGTGGAACTGTCTGCACGCGAATTGGGCTTGTTGGAAGTTTTATTGCAACGTGCTGGCCGCTTGGTCAGCAAAGACCAACTCGTCGAGCGTTTGTGCGAGTGGGGTGAAGAGGTTAGCAACAATGCCATTGAGGTGTACATCCACCGCTTGCGCAAGAAAATTGAAAAAGGCCCCATCCGCATTGCAACGGTGCGCGGCCTGGGTTATTGCCTTGAGAAAATTCCAGGATGATGCTGGGTCAATGCTGGCAGAAGTCTTCGCTGCATGAATCCTAAAAATTGGCAGCTGTCTTTTTTTCGCCGCGAGCAACGCTCGTTGTTTGGCGAAATTTTGGACTGGATGCTTACACCCTTGCTGTTGTTGTGGCCCGTCAGTTTGGCGCTCACGTGGTTGGTGGCGCAAGGCCTTGCCAATAAACCCTTTGACCGCGCACTGATTTACAACGTTCAAGCTTTGGCGCAATTGGTCAAGTTCAGCCCCGATCAGCAGCGCATCCAGTTCAACTTACCGCAACCTGCCAGCGAGCTTTTGCGGGCCGATGACGCCGACTTGGTTTACTACCAAGTGATAGGTCCTAAGGGCGAGCTGCTGGGGGGCGATCGAGATTTACCGCAGCCCTTGGACGAAGAAAAATCGGGCAATTACGACGTCAAGATTCGCGACGACGAAATGCGCAGCTTAGAAGTGCGCGTGGCTTACACATGGGTGCAATTGGCGTCAGAAAACTCACCTGTTGGCATCGGGCCGGTGTTGGTTCAAGTGGCAGAAACACGCGAAAAAAGATCGGTGCTGGCAACCGAAATTATCAAAGGGGTGATGCTGCCGCAATTTGCAATTTTGCCTTTGGCGGTCTTGTTGGTTTGGCTCGCATTGGTGCGGGGTATCAAACCATTGTCAGAACTGGAAGAGCGAATTCGCGCCAGAAAATCGGATGACCTCAGCCCCTTGGACGAAAAGGCCGTGCCCATGGAAGTAGCACCTTTGGTGTCCTCGGTCAACGACCTGTTGCGGCGATTGAAAGACTCCATTGCCACACAAAAAAGATTTTTAGCAGATGCTGCGCATCAATTGAAAACACCCTTGGCGGGCTTGCGCATGCAAGCCGATTTGGCTCAGCGCAAAGATGCCAGCGAAGATGAATTGAAGCACTCCTTAAAACAAATTGGACGCGCCAGTGTGCAAGCCACCCACACGGTCAATCAATTGCTCTCATTGGCCCGCGCAGAAGGTGGAGGCGCTATCGACATGCAAGCATGCGACATGGAGGCCTTGATCAGCGAGGTCTTGAATGACTCTTTGCCACATGCCATGGACAAGGGCTTGGACTTGGGCTACGACGGTGTCGATACCGACAACAAACGCCGTTTCTTAAAAGTCCAAGGCAACCCAACTTTGTTGAAAGAGATGATTCGCAACTTGGTCGACAACGCCATTCACTACACGCCCAGCACGGAAGAACGCATGGGGGTGATTACAGTGAGATTGCTGGTCGATCCCTACAGTCAAGCCCTGGCGGTCCAAGTAGAAGACAACGGCCCAGGCATTGCGCCAGCAGAGCGTGAGCGTATTTTTGAGCCCTTTTATCGCGCACTGGGAAGCAACGTCGATGGCTCAGGTTTGGGCTTGCCTATCGTGCGTGAGATTGCGCAGCGTCATGGCGCCACCGTGTCGGTAGATGTGGCGCACCCAGGTCAAACTCCTTCAGGCGCGTGCTTCACCATTCGCTTTGCACGCGTCAGCAACAAATTCAAAACCAGCCTCTGACATCAGGCGGCCTTGAACAAGTTCAATTGCAAACGCTCACGTTCAACGACCACGGCGATTGCCGGATGGGCAGCCACTTTTTGAACATGTGACCACAAGGCGGTGTACGAGGTGGGGTCGATGCCAGCAATGGAGCCCCAACGTGTCAATGTCAAGGCGTAAGCGTCGAGAGGGCCAACTTGCTCGCCAGACAGCCAGCCTGATGCGTGTGAATTTCGCACAACGATGTCTTGCAATTCACCCATCAAGCTTTTGTAAGTCTGGGTGTTGAACGTTTTCAATTGAGCTTGCACATCGGGCGCGTCGCAAAACTTTTGCGGCATGAAAACATGGGTAAACGTTGGGTGAACAGTGTTGTTCATCCATGCCAAGGTCTCGATAGCTTTTGCGCGGGCTACGGGTGTGGTTGGCAAATAGCGAGCCTCGGGAAACTTCTGATCGAGGTACAAAATGATGGCCAAAATTTGAGTGATCACTTGACCCTCGTCAACCAAGACAGGCACCTGTCCGCGCGGATTGATGGCTTTGTATTCTTCGCCGTTTTGCTCGCCTTTGTGCAACTTCACCATGTGTGGCTCGAAAGCAGCGCCAGACAATTGCAACAGGCAGTGCGGCACAAAAGAACAAGCGCCAGGTGAAAAGTAAAGTTTCAAGCTCATGATGTTTTCCTTGTGATGACCACATTGTCGGGTTCAATTTGCTGCAACCTGCGCTCAGGTTCTGTAACGCTTTCGGGTGCAAAACCCCAGGCTTCAAACAAGCCATCACGCCAACTATAAAACATGACATTCAAGACCATCAGGGTCAGAATCAGCCATCGCAGCTTCATGTGTTTCATTGGGGGCGCACACTGACTTCTGAGCTGCTGATGGCTTTGCGCCCTTCGGCTGTCATGACTTGCAAGGCGCCTTGGTCGTCAACGCCCTGGCAAAGCCCAATGATGCCGTCGCTGGTGCCAACCTCGAGGCCGTGCAATGCATCCCTTGTGTGAAAGCGTTGCTGCAGGGGCCCAAAGCCATGGATTTCGAAATTCCTCAAGGTGTCGAGCAAAGGTTTGGCCACGCGTTCCAAGACCATAGGTGCGCTTGCCCCCTCCCAAAACTCTGCGATGGCCGCTGGCGGCGTTCTAAGGTCGTTGCTGGGGGGTAACTGCACATTAAGGCCAACACCGATCACGGCGTAGCTTTGTCCGCCTTGGCTGGCGGCCTCAATCAAGATGCCGCCCAGTTTTCTTTGCTGGTGCCACAAGTCATTGGGCCATTTGAGTTGAATGTCGGGGCCAAGAGATTCAGCCAAGCTTAGACCCACAGCCAAAGACAGGCCAGACCAGTTCTGAGGTTGGTAGGGCAAGCCCAAAGAGAAAGTCAATGCATGGCCGCGTTGCCCCATCCACGCGCGACCTAAGCGTCCTTTGCCAGCTGTTTGCTGCTCGGCGATCAACAAGACAGGGTCGCAGCAACCTTGACGGGCGCGCCGCATGAGCTCTGTGTTGCTGGAATCAATCTCAGGCAGGATTTCAATGCTGAACCCAGGCCAATCTGACACCACCGATTGCCAAATGGCTTCTGCAGTCCATTTGAGCACTAGTGGGGGAGGGTGAGCCTCGGTGTTCAAGTTCAACTCGTGCAGTGACGTCGCAAAAAGGGCGCAGGGCCTAGTCTGCTTTTTTCTTCGCCTGCTTCAGCTCTTTCTTAAGCTTCTTGATTTTTTTCTCAATCTTTTTAATTTGACTGGGAATTTTGGGCGTGGCAGGTCTGCGCTTGGGCGCCAGCAAGGTTTTGCGGCAATTAGGCGCGCCGCACCAGCAAGGGTATTCCGCCTTCAGTTTGGGGGTGTAAGGCTCGTCAATGATCAAGCCGTAGTCGTAGTTGAGCTCTTCACCAGCTTTGATATTGCGCAAGGCTTTGATGAAGATGCGGTCGTTTTCTTCGTCGGCTTCACAGTTGGGGTTGCAACTGTGGTTGATCCATCGGGAGGAGTTGCCGCCATGCAATGCGTCAATTACCTTGTCTTCGTTCACATGGAAGTAGAAGGTGTGATTGGGGTCGGAAGGGTCGTGGGGGTGGCGGTCTTGCGCCTCATCCCAGCTGATCACTTCACCGACGTATTCATATAGGGTTTCGCCTTCAGCGATGTCTTGAAGGGCAAAGACACCTTTGCCGTGGACGCCCGAACGGCGAACTTGCACGCGGCGGCCTGATGCACTGGGCGCTTTGGCGGGGGTGCTTGGCTTGGCGGCGGGCTTTAAAGTCGATTTTGTCGACAGGTTCGATTTTTTGACCACGGCGTTAAAAATTTGTTATGGTGAAAACATGTGGGCGCGCGTGTGCGCGTGCCCGTGTGTGTACACGTGCGCATGCGCGCACGCGAGACCGGATTGTATGAGATGAAAACATTGGTAATTGCAGAGAAGCCTTCAGTGGCTCAAGACATCGTGCGCGCTTTGACGCCGATTGCAGGTAAATTTGAAAAACACGAGGACCACTTTGAGAGTGAAACCTATGTGGTGACCAGCGCTGTGGGCCACTTGGTTGAAATTCAGGCACCCGAGAAATTTGACGTGAAACGCGGCAAGTGGAGCTTTGCCCACTTGCCCGTCATCCCGCCCTACTTCGACTTGAAGCCTGTCGACAAGACCAAAACCCGGCTGAACGCCGTGGTCAAGCAGGCCAAGCGCAAAGACGTGGGTGCCTTGGTCAACGCCTGTGACGCGGGCCGCGAGGGTGAACTGATCTTCCGCCTCATTGAACAATATGCGGGCACACAAAAGGCCGGGCAGACCATTCCTTTGGGCAAGCCCGTGCAGCGCTTGTGGCTGCAGAGCATGACGCCGCAAGCCATTCGCGATGGTTTTGACAAGCTGCGCTCGAATCAGCAGATGCAGGGCCTGGCCGATGCCGCGCGCAGCCGCTCGGAAGCCGATTGGCTGGTGGGCATCAATGGCACCCGCGCCATGACGGCCTTCAACTCACGCGATGGCGGATTCTTCTTAACCACGGTCGGCCGTGTGCAAACGCCTACGTTGGCCGTGGTGGTGGAGCGCGAAGAGCAAATTCGCAAGTTCATCAGCCGCGACTATTGGGAAGTGCACGCACAGTTTGATGCTGCGGCGGGCACCTATCCCGGCAAGTGGTTCAACACAGCCTGGAAGAAAGACGCCGAAGACGCTGAGAAAAAGGCCGACCGCGTGTGGACCGCTGCCGAGGCTGATGCCATTGTGCAAGCCGTGAAAGGCGCCAAAGCCACCGTCACAGAGGAAGCCAAGCCCACCACGCAGGCCAGCCCCTTGCTGTTTGACTTGACGTCTTTGCAGCGCGAGGCCAACGGCAAGTTTGGTTTCTCGGCCAAAACCACCTTGTCGCTGGCACAGTCTTTGTATGAGCGCCACAAAGCCCTCACCTACCCCCGTACCGATTCACGTGCCTTGCCCGAAGACTACTTGCCCGTGGCCAAGGATACCTTCAACATGTTGGCCGACAGTGGTATGAAGCATTTGGCGCCGCATGCCCTCACAGCGCTGAACAATGGCTATATCAAGCCTTCTAAGCGCATTTTTGACAACGCCAAGGTCAGCGATCACTTTGCGATCATTCCCACCTTGCAGGCCCCTTCTGGCTTGTCTGACGCAGAACAAAAGCTGTACGACTTGGTGGTGCGCCGCTTTATGGCGGTGTTTTTCCCCAGCGCAGAGTACATGGTGACCACCCGTATCAGCACGGCCGCTGGCCACAGCTTCAAAACCGAAGGCAAGGTCTTGGTCAAACCAGGTTGGTTGGCCATTTACGGCAAAGAAGCCGCCAATGAAGTGGACGACGCCAAAGAAGGCGACAAAGGCCAAAACTTGGTGGCCGTGGCGCCAGGTGAGCAAGTGGGTGTGGGTTCGATTGAAGCCAAGCCGCTCAAAACACGTCCCCCAGCACGCTATTCAGAAGCGACCTTGTTGGGCGCCATGGAAGGCGCCGGCAAGATGGTGGACGACGATGAGCTGCGTGAAGCCATGCAGGAAAAAGGCTTGGGCACGCCAGCCACGCGTGCTGCCATCATTGAGGGCCTGATCAACGAGAAATACATGTTGCGTGATGGCCGCGAAATGATTCCCACGGCCAAAGCCTTTCAGCTCATGACCTTGTTGCGTGGCTTGGGCGTGGAAGAGCTGTCTAAGCCCGAATTGACCGGTGAATGGGAATACAAGTTGTCGCAAATGGAGCAAGGCAAGCTCAGCCGCGAAGACTTCATGAAGCAAATTGCCGACATGACCGAGCACATCGTCAAGAAGGCCAAGGAATACGACCGCGACACCATCCCTGGCGATTACGCCACCTTAAGCACACCTTGCCCCACCTGTGGCGGCATTGTGAAAGAGAACTATCGCCGCTACGCTTGCGTAGGCAAAGACGCTGCAAGCGATGACACCGCTGCAGCAGGCTGTGGTTTCTCGTTTGGCAAAACACCTGCAGGCCGTACCTTCGAGCAAGCCGAAGTGGAGCAATTCTTGCGCGACAAGAAGATTGGCCCACTGGAAGGTTTCCGCTCCAAAGCAGGTTGGCCATTCACTTCTGAAATTGCACTCAAATACAACGAAGAAGAAAAGAATTGGAAGCTCGAGTTTGACTTTGGCAACGACAAAAATGCCGAAGAGACTGGCGAGATTGTCGACTTCACTGGTAGCGAGTCCTTGGGGGCATGTCCCAAATGCGGCGGCGCTGTGCACGAGCACGGCAGCAATTACGTGTGTGAAAAATCGGTGCCCACCGAAGGCCAGCCCACCCCCACTTGTAATTTCAAGAGCGGCAAAATTGTGTTGCAGCAAGTGGTGGAGCGCGAGCAAATTGCCAAGCTGCTGAGCGCAGGCAAAACAGACTTGTTAGAAAAGTTTGTGAGCAATCGCACACGCCGTGCTTTCAAAGCCTTCTTGTCATGGAATGCTGAAGAAGACAAAGTTGTTTTTGAGTTTGAGCCACGCACCAGCAAGTACCCGCCGCGCAAGACGCCTGCAAAATATGCAGCGGGCGCTAAAACGGCTGCTGGAAAAACCACGGGCAAGGCCGCCGCGAAAACCAAAGCGCCTGCCAAAAAAGCCGCGGCTAAGAAAACCGCAGCTGCTAAAACTCCGCGCAAAGCTGCTGTAGGCAACCTCACGCCCAGTGCAGATTTGGCCGCCGTCATTGGCACCGACAAAGTGGCACGCACAGAAGTGGTGAAAAAGTTGTGGGACTACATCAAGGCGCAAGGCCTGCAAGACCCCACGAACAAACGCGCCATCAACGCCGATGCCAAACTGAAACCTGTCTTTGGCAAAGATCAAATCACGATGTTTGAGTTGGCGGGTTTGATTGGCAAACATCTGAGTTAATTTTTGCGTCGAGTGATATCGCTGCAATGTTGATCAGACGAAAAAAAGCCCAGCCAGAAATGGTTGGGCTTTTTGCTTCACGCAGTACAGCGTGAAGTTGAGCAACTGCCAATTACTTAGAAATAACGCGAACCATTTCCAAGCACTTGTTGGAGTAGCCCCATTCGTTGTCATACCAGCTGACAATTTTCACGAAGGTGCTGTCCAAGGCCAAACCTGCGTCGGCATCGAACACGCTGGTGCAAGGCTCGCCGCGGAAATCTGTGGCCACCACTTTGTCTTCGGTGTAACCCAAGATGCCTTTCAAAGCGCCTTGTGATTGGGCTTTCATCTCAGCGCAAATTTCTGCGTACGTGGCTTCTGAGTTCAACTCAACAGTCAGGTCAACGACTGACACGTCTGAAGTGGGGACACGGAAAGACATACCGGTGAGCTTTTTGTTCAACTCAGGAATGACGACGCCCACAGCTTTGGCCGCGCCAGTGCTAGAAGGAATGATGTTTTCCAAGATGCCGCGGCCGCCGCGCCAGTCTTTGTTGCTAGGGCCGTCCACGGTTTTTTGTGTGGCAGTGGCTGCGTGCACCGTGGTCATCAAACCGCGCTTGATGCCCCACTTGTCGTTCAATACTTTGGCCACAGGTGCCAAGCAGTTGGTGGTGCAAGAAGCGTTGGACACAATAGTTTGGCCAGCGTATTTGGCGTGATTCACGCCGAACACGAACATAGGAGTGTCGTCTTTGGAAGGGGCAGACATCAATACTTTTTTGGCGCCAGCAGCCAAGTGTTTTTCGGCAGAAGCTTTGTCCAAGAACAAACCGGTGGCTTCGATCACGATGTCGGCGCCAACTTCGTTCCACTTGAGGGCGGAGGGGTCGCGCTCTTGTGTCAAACGGATTTTGCGGCCGTTCACAATCAAGTTGTTGCCGTCGACAGACACTTCACCTTTGAAGCGGCCGTGCACGCTGTCGTACTTGAGCATGTAGGCCAAGTAGTCGGGCTCGAGCAAGTCGTTGATGCCAACCACTTCGATGTCAGAAAAATTTTGAACGGCGGCGCGAAACACCATGCGGCCGATGCGGCCAAAACCGTTGATACCTACTTTGATCGCCATGATCTATTTCCTTTAAAGTTAAATTTGAATTTGATTCAAGTGAAGCGCTGAATGCAGAAATTATTTTTTCTGCAAAGCGACTTGCACGGTTTCGGCCACATTCTCTGCGGTGAAACCAAAGTGTTTGAACAGCACGGGTGCAGGGGCAGACTCACCATAGGTGTCGATACCGACCACTGCTGACACGCCATATTTCCACCAGCCATCGGTGCTGCCCATCTCAACGGCCACACGTGGCAAGCCAGCTGGCAAAACTTCAGATTTGTAGCTGCTGGTTTGACGGTCGAAGGTGGTGGTGCTGGGCATCGACACCACGCG
This sequence comes from Limnohabitans sp., assembly GCA_049655425.1. Taxonomy (GTDB): domain Bacteria; phylum Pseudomonadota; class Gammaproteobacteria; order Burkholderiales; family Burkholderiaceae_C; genus Limnohabitans_A. Next base: position 105,576 of record JBASJS010000001.1, read on the forward strand.
CACACCAATGTTCTTCGCGGCCAACAATTCTTGTGCTTTCAAAGCCAACTGAACTTCAGAGCCTGTGGCAATGATGACGGCCTTGGTCTTTTTGATACCCACGCGTGAGGGCTCAGCCAACACATAAGCGCCGCGGCTGATGTCGCCCAAGTCGGACTTAGGTGCATAAGGCAAGTTTTGACGTGACAACAACAGCGCTGTAGGACGGTCTTTGTTTTCCAAAGCCACGGCCCAGGCCACAGTGGTCTCGGCTGTATCAGCAGGACGCCACACATCGAGGCCAGGAATCAAGCGCAAGCTGGCTGCGTGCTCGATCGACTGGTGTGTGGGGCCGTCTTCGCCCAAGCCAATGGAGTCGTGCGTGAACACATGAATGACGCGTTGCTTCATGAGCGCGGCCATGCGAATGGCGTTGCGTGAGTAATCGCTGAAGGTGAGGAAAGTACCGCCGTAGGGGATGTAGCCACCGTGCAAAGTGACGCCGTTCATGATGGCGGCCATGCCAAATTCGCGCACACCGTAGTTGATGTGGCGGCCCATTTGGCCCTTGTCATTTTTCATCACATCGCCGGCCAAGTTCATGCGAAGTGCAGGTGTTGAAGAGGTGTTGGTGAGGTTGGAACCTGTGAGGTCAGCAGAGCCGCCCAGCATTTCAGGCAAGGCAGCCGTGAAAGCTTCCAAAGCCAATTGGCTGGCCTTGCGGCTGGCCACAGTTTCGGCTTTGGTGTGGGCAGCAATGACCGCATCCACAGCGGTTTGTGCAAAGTTTTTGGGCAACTCGCCCTTCATGCGGCGCACAAATTCTTTGGCCAATGCGGGGTGTGCCGCTTTGTAAGCAGCAAACGCTTTGTTCCACTCGGCTTCGCGTGCTGCGCCACTTTGCTTGGCATCCCAGTTGGCGTAAACGTCTTTGGGAATGACGAAAGGCTCGTGGGCCCAGCCCAAGGCTTCGCGTGTGAGTTTGATTTCTTCGGCGCCCAAAGGTTCGCCGTGAGCTTTGGACGTATTAGCGCGGTTGGGGCTGCCTTTGCCGATGGATGTTTTGCAAACAATCAAGGTGGGTTTGTCGGCGCTGTTTTTGGCGTCGGCAATGGCTTTGGACACAGCCGCAGCGTCATGGCCGTCGACTGCATCAATCACGTTCCAGCCGTAAGCGGCAAAACGCTGCGGTGTGTTGTCAATGAACCAAGGCGCCACTTGACCGTCAATGGAGATGCCGTTGTCGTCGTACATGGCAATCAGCTTGTTGAGCTTCCAAGCGCCAGCCAAAGCGCATGCTTCATGGCTGATGCCTTCCATCAGGCAACCATCGCCCATGAACACATAGGTGTGGTGGTCAACGATGTGGTGGCCAGGTTGGTTGAATTCAGTTGCCAACAATTTTTCGGCCAAGGCCATGCCCACGGCATTCGTGATGCCTTGTCCCAAAGGTCCGGTGGTGGTTTCAACGCCAGGGGTGATGCCCACTTCGGGGTGACCGGCGGTTTTGCTGTGCAACTGACGGAAGTTTTTCAACTCTGTCATGGGCAAGGGGTAGCCCGTGAGGTGTAGCAAGGCGTAAATGAGCATGGAGCCGTGACCGTTGGACAACACGAAGCGATCGCGGTTAGCCCAATGAGGGTTTTTGGGGTTGTGTTGCAAGTGCTCGCCCCACAATGCCACGGCCATGTCGGCCATGCCCATGGGCGCGCCTGGGTGGCCCGAATTGGCTTGTTGAACAGCATCCATGGCCAGGGCACGGATTGCGTTGGCCATTTGGTGAGCTGCGGGTTGGGTGATTGCCATGGGGGCTCCAAGTAAAAGGTCTGGGGTCGATTGACACCTTAGTGCCATTGAGCCCAATATTTTACTGCGCGGGAGCTTGCTTAACCCCTACAGCGTGGCAACATAGCGGCATGCGTTTGAATACCTTGGAATCCAATTCTGTGCCTTCTGCCTCAAATGAATGGGTTGGCACCTCAGACCAAAGCAGGGCCACTGCCATGGTCTTGGCTGCTGGCAGAGGCGAACGCATGCGCCCACTCACCGATAAGAGCCCCAAACCGCTGTTAACCGTTCACGGCAAACCTTTGATGCAGTGGCACATGGAGGCCCTGGCCAAGGCGGGTCATCACGACCAACTCATCAATACCGCTTGGTTGGGCGATCAGATTGAATCTCAATTTGGTTTGAACCCCGACTTGCCGCAAGTCGGGCACATTCGACTGCGCTATTCACATGAAGGCAAAGACTTTGGTTATGCCCTCGAGACGGCGGGCGGCATTGTGCGTGCCTTGCCTGCCTTGGCGCCCATTTTTTGGGTGGTGGCTGGGGATATTTACGCACCCGAGTTTGAGTTTTCACCAGAAAAGATGGCGTCTTTCGAGCAAAGTTCCAATTTGGCGCACATTTGGTTGGTGCCCAATCCAGCGCATAACCTTGCCGGTGATTTTGGTTTGTCGGAAGCGGGGCAGGCTTTGAATTTGCCCAAACCCAACAACTTGTTCACCTTCAGCACCTTTGCCCTGTACAAAAAAGAATTTTTCGATGCTCAATGGACCGCCATGCCGCATGGCAATCCGCAGGGCACCGCAGCACCTTTGGCGCCTCTGCTGCGTGCGGCCATGGACCGCGGCCAAGTGGGTGCTAGCCTGTACACCGGTGCATGGACCGACGTCGGTACCCCTGAGCGCCTTATGGAATTAAATCAAAACCTTCCAGCCCTTTAAACTTGATCCACATTCATCACGTCTACACAACATGAGCTTTGATTCAAACTTGTACGCGCAGCGCCGCGCTCAATTGGCTGCACACATGGCGGCACAAGCCCCCAACAGCATTGCCATCATCCCCACTGCACCCGAGCGCCAACGCAATCGCGACAGTGATTTCTTGTTTCGTCATGACAGTTATTTCTATTACCTCACGGGCTTTACCGAACCCAACGCATGGCTCGTGATCACGTCTGACGGTCATACAAGCTTGTTTTGCCAGCCCAAAGATTTGGAGCGTGAAATTTGGGATGGTGTGCGTTTGGGCCCTGAGGCAGCACCTGCACGCTTGGCGGTCAATGACGCATGGTCAATTTCTGCTTTAGATGCCAAGTTGCCATCCTTGCTCGAAAACAAATCAGTGGTTTGGTACCCCTTTGCCACGCACAAAGACTTGTCTGCGCGCATCGAAACAGGGCTGAATGCCGTGCGGGCTCGCGTGCGATATGGTGCGCTGTGCCCTGAGCAGCAACGTGATGTGTGCGGCATTCTGGACGAAATGCGCTTGGTCAAAGATGCGCACGAACTGGACATCATGCGCCGCGCTTCGCAAATCAGTGCGGGTGCGCACATTCGTGCCATGCAACGCTCTGCCGCCATGCTGCGTTCTGGCCAAGACGTTCGTGAATACCACTTAGACGCAGAGCTGCTGCATGAGTTCCGTCAGCATGGTTCTCAATACCCAGCTTATGGCTCTATTGTGGCGGGCGGTGCCAACGCCTGTGTGTTGCACTACAGGGCCGACGCAGCGCCCATTTTGAATGGCGACTTGGTTTTGATCGATGCAGGATGCGAGCTAGACGGTTATGCCAGCGACATTACGCGCACCTTCCCGGCCAATGGCAAGTTCAGCCCAGCGCAGCGTGAGTTGTACGATTTGGTTTTGGCTTCGCAAGAGGCGGCCATTGCGGCCACGCACGAAGGCGCCCGATTCGTAGACCCCCACGAAGCCACCGTCAAAGTCTTGGCGCAAGGCATGTTGGACGTCGGCTTGCTCGATGCCAATAAAGTGGGCAACGCCCAAGACGTCATTGCCAACCGCAGCTATTTCCAGTTTTATATGCACCGCACCGGCCATTGGCTGGGCATGGACGTGCACGATTGCGGCAGCTACGTTGAACCTTCAGAGGTGGGCACCTTCAGTGAACGCAAAGACCCCCTAAGCGGCGAGCTCATCAAAGACCGCCCCAGCCGCATTTTGCGCCCCGGCATGGTGCTCACCATTGAGCCTGGCATTTACGTCAGACCTGCACCAGGTGTGCCCGAGCGCTTCCACAACATTGGCATTCGAATCGAAGATGATGCTGTGGTCACGGCCAAGGGCTGTGAACTGATCACCCGCGGTGTACCTGTCAAAGCCGATGAAATAGAAGCCTTGATGCGTGCTTAAGAGCCGCTGGCGTTTGTCCAGTTGTGCGTCTAAGTTAAAACTCAGCGTACTTTGTGTGCGGTTTTCCACACGGAAAGCCCCACCAGCTGAGGTCTAAAATGAAATCATGCAGAACTTGAGCCCGCTTACTCCGTGAGCGGGCAGTTGCTGCCCTAAAGGAGACACAGTATGACAAAGGTGAATGCAGAAGAACGTCGCGCCCAACTGCGACGTGCAGCCCTTGAGTATCACGAATTCCCGACGCCCGGCAAAATCTCCATTGCAGCCACCAAACAGCTGGTGAACCAACACGATTTGGCCTTGGCTTACTCGCCAGGTGTGGCCGCACCGTGTGAAGAAATCGTCAAAGACCCTGCCGCCGCCTTCAAATACACCAGCCGTGGCAACTTGGTGGGCGTGGTCACCAATGGCACCGCTGTGCTGGGCCTGGGTGACATTGGTCCCTTGGCCGGCAAACCGGTCATGGAGGGCAAGGCGGTCTTGTTTAAAAAGTTCTCAGGCATTGACGTCTTTGACATTGAAATCAATGAAAAAGACCCTGAAAAGCTGGTCGAAATCATTGCCGCACTAGAGCCCACATTTGGCGGTATCAACCTCGAAGACATCAAAGCCCCCGATTGCTTCTACGTTGAGCGCAAACTGCGCGAACGCATGAAGATCCCGGTTTTTCATGACGACCAGCACGGCACCGCCATCACCGTAGGGGCTGCCATTTTGAATGGCCTCAAAGTGGTTGGAAAAGATCCTGGCCAAGTCAAATTGGTCACATCGGGTGCTGGCGCTGCCGCTTTGGCCTGTTTGGGCTTGCTGCTTAAATTGGGCATTCGCCGCGAGAACATTTGGGTCACCGACTTGGCTGGCTTGGTCTACGAAGGCCGCACCGAGTTGATGGACGAAGACAAAATTCAGTTTGCGCAAAAAACGGACATGCGCACCTTGGCAGAAGTCATTGATGGCGCCGATGTTTTCTTGGGGCTGTCAGCTGGCGGTGTTTTGAAACAAGACATGGTCAAGAAAATGGCGGCCAAGCCCTTGATCTTTGCATTGGCCAATCCCAATCCAGAAATTTTGCCGGAAGACGTCAAAGCGGTTCGCGATGACGCCATCATGGCCACAGGACGCACTGATTACCCCAATCAAGTAAACAATGTTTTGTGCTTCCCTTATATTTTCAGGGGCGCCTTGGACAGTGGCGCCACCACCATCACCCAGGAGATGGAAATTGCGGCGGTTTATGCCATTGCTGAATTGGCGCAAGCCGAGCAAAGTGAGGTGGTCGCTGCCGCTTATGCGGGTGAGCCTTTGGTATTTGGTCCTGAGTACCTCATTCCCAAACCATTTGATCCGCGCTTGATGATCAAGATTGCGCCTGCCGTGGCACAAGCTGCCGCTGACAGCGGTGTGGCCTCGCGCCCCATTGCCGACATGGAAGCCTACCGCGAGCGCTTGCAAAGCTTTGTGTATGCCTCTGGCACCACCATGAAGCCCATCTACACAGCGGCCAAACGCGGTTTGAAAAAGCGTGTGGCCTACAGCGAAGGTGAAGAAGAGCGCGTCTTGCGTGCGTCCCAAATTGTGGCGGACGAAGGCTTGGCCCGTCCCACCCTCATTGGCCGCCCCGCTGTCATTGCCGAACGCATCGAGAAGTTTGGTTTGCGTCTCAAAGAAGGCTTGGATTACGAAGTGGTCAACGTCGAAGACGATCACCGCTACCGTGACTTCTGGCAAACATATCACCGCATGACCGAGCGCAAAGGCATCACGGTACAAATTGCCAAGATTGAAATGCGCCGCCGCTTGTCATTGATTGGTGCCATGTTGCTGCACAAGGGCGATGTAGACGGCCTGATTTGCGGTACGTGGGGCACCAATGCCACCCACTTGCCATATATCGACCAAGTGATCGGCAAGCGCCCCGGTGTCAACACCTTCGCCTGCATGAATGGTTTGTTGTTGCCAAATCGACAGGTGTTCCTGGTCGACACACACGTCAACTACGACCCCACCGCCGAGCAATTGGCCGAAATCACGGTCATGGCTGCGCACGAAATGCAGCGATTTGGCATTCGTCCAAAAGCCGCTTTGTTGTCTCACTCCAACTTTGGCACGTCAAACGAGCCAAGTGCCGTCAAGATGCGTCAAACTTTGGCCTTGTTGCAAAAGAATGCGCCATGGCTAGAAGTTGATGGTGAAATGCACGGCGACATCGCTTTGGACGGCGATGCGCGCGCCAACTTCATGCCCAACGGCAGCTTGCAAGGTGATGCCAATCTGTTGGTACTGCCAAACATTGACGCCGCCAACATCTCTTACAACTTGCTCAAAACGGCGGCAGGCGGCAACATTGCGGTTGGCCCAGTGCTTTTAGGTGCAGCAAAACCCGTTCACATTTTGACGCCTAGCGCCACGGTTCGCCGCATTGTCAACATGACGGCACTGACTGTGGCCGACGCAAACGCAGTGCGATAAGCATATCGTTAAGCATCGGGCGGTATGGCTCGATAAGCGGTTCGTCAGGCGGAACGCTGTCATCTGCAAGGAAATCCCTTTGATTGGGGAAAGTACTTGCATTTTTTTTCACCTTGCGGCACACTAGCGCCTTCGAATTTTCGGGTTTACCCGAGGATTTTGAGGGTTGTACATGGGTAAAAAGACGCTTCATTTTGCTGCGATAGCTGTTAGTTTGGCGTTCTTATTTGGCGCCTGCACCAATTTAGTGCAGGCCAAATCGACGCCAGAAGCACATGCTTCTGCGCCCATCGCTTTACAGGATTTGCCCAAAGAGGGTCAACAAACCTACCAACTCATCCGTCAGGGTGGGCCTTTTCGATACGACAAGGATGGCACGGTTTTTGGCAATCGAGAAAGGCTGTTGCCTGCTGCAAAGCGCGGTTTTTACCGTGAATACACCGTCAAAACCCCAGGTGAAAGAAGCCGAGGCGCCCGTCGAATTGTGTGTGGAGGCGAAGAGCCTCAAGTGCCAAAGCAGTGTTTTTACACGCAAGACCACTACGCAAGTTTTCGTGAAATTGTCATGACGCCCTGATGGCATTGGTGCCCTTCGGTTTGAAATGAATCAAGAGAAGAGTGTTTGCATGCAAACGCTTGGTGTTTGTAAACAAAAAGCCCACAAGGCTGGTTTTTAAAATAAGAGAGTGAGAACGGCGATGGACAAGCCCATTCGACAGGACCAAGAAACACCATTGAAGGGTGTGCGGACGAACATCGTCCAGTCGATTCGTGCATTTCGAGTCAATGATTTGCAAGAGGCAGCCCAAGGTTTGGGTCAGCACTTTTTGTATGCCAATTTGTCAAAAGCACAAAGCAAACAAGACGTTTTGGATCTGATTGCCGCGCAATTTACATTGCCTACGCATTTCGGCAAAAACTTTGACGCTTTGTACGATTGCATGACTGACCCTTTGCACAAATCTGGCCCTCAGCCTGGTTTCATTGTGGTGTTGGAGCAAATCCCAGCCAATGCAAAATTTGACAAAGAAGCGCGCGAGCAGTTGCTCGACATCTTCCGCGACACCGCCGATTATTGGGGTGACCGCAAGGTGCCATTCCGTTGCTTCTACTCTTTCTCTGTGGCACGTGCAGCGACAGCTGGCGCCGACAAATTGGCCGATACCACGCCCGAGTTGGACGCAGATGGTTTGGAAATGGTTGCAGAAGAAGGCGAAAAAATGCCCACAGACAAATTGGTGGACGTGTCCCCATTGGCTTTGCGCATGAGCAGCCCTTTCAATGCAGGCTACTGGTTGGCAGCTGCCTAATCACAGCGCTACTTGCCCCATCAAAAAACGGTGCGTTGCCTTTTGGCAAGCACCGTTTTTTTTCGCCTCTTGAATGGGACTAGGCGTTTAAAGCCAAGGCCAAGTTGAGGTATTCCTCAACGGGGACTTCTTCTGCGCGGCGTTGCACATCAAAGTGGCCCGCAAAGTTTCTCTCGGTTAGCCAAGCACCCAAGGTGTGGCGCAGGAGTTTGCGACGTTGACTGAACGCCACTTGAACCATTTTTTCCAACAGCTTGGGATCGATGGGTGCCGGCTCGGCGCGAGGCACCATTCGCACCACCGCACTGTCGACGCGAGGGGGTGGCTCAAAACTCTCGGGAGGTACGAACAGAACATTTTCCATGGCATAGCGCCATTGCAGCATGACCGACAAGCGGCCGTAATCGGAAGTGGCAGGCGATGCCACCATGCGATCGATCACTTCTTTTTGCAGCATGAAGTGTTGGTCTTCAATGAAAGCGACATGCTCAAGCAAATGGAACAGGATGGGTGTGGAAATGTTGTACGGCAAATTGCCGACCACCCGCAACTTTTTGCCTGCGGCCAAAGCGCTGAAGTCAACCCTTAAAACATCTGACTCCACCACGGTGAGTTGCTTGTGCAGTCGAAGTCGCAGGGCCAAATCACGGTCCAATTCGATGACGGTGAGATGACCTAAGCGCTCGACCAAGGGCTGTGTCAGGGCGGCCAAGCCGGGGCCAATTTCAACCATGGGTTGTCCAGGTTGAGGTGCGATGGCATCGACAATGGCTTCAATGATGCCGCCGTCAGATAAAAAATGCTGACCGAAGCGTTTTCGCGGAATGTGTTTCATTGGGGAGGATCGCGCAGTTCGACGTAGGCTCGGCCACGCAACTCATCAACCCAAGTGGCATACAGTTCTTCTGTTTTCTTTTCTCGCAATTGAGTGCGAACCATCTCGCGCTGTTCGCGCAAGGTCAGCGGTACATCGCGTCTTTCGAGCACTTGAATGAGGTGAACGCCAAACCGCGAAACCAGTGGGTCGCTGATTTGGCCAGGTCGCAGGCGCGCCATGACTTCTTCGAATTCGGGTACAAACTGACCAGGACTGGCCCAACCCAAATCACCGCCTGTTTGTGCGCTGCCATCTTGAGAGAACTGGCGAGCCAAGTCGGCAAAGTCTGAACCCGCTTGAACTCTTTGTTTGTAGGTTAGTAAGCGATTACGTGCAGCGACTTCACTCAACTCATTGCTGAGTCTGAGGAGAATGTGGCGCGCGCGCGTTTGGGTGATCGAGACGTTGCTAAGTTCACTTTGTTTTTTGTCTAAGACCTTCAAAATATGAAACCCTGCCCCCGACCGAAGGGGTTCTGAGACGTCCCCTTTGCTTAATTTTTGGGTGCCTTCAACGAACAAGCTGGGGTAACGGTCTGCTGAACGCAGACCCATTTCGCCGCCATTGGCGCCTTTGTCGGCAGCCTGTGAAAGTGTGGCTGCCAAGCTGGCAAAGTTTTCACCGGCTTTGGCGCGCTTAGAAATTTGCAGGGCCTTGGCTTGCAAATCTGCAAGCTCTTTGTCGGACGCATTTTCAGGGACGGCCACCAAAATCATGGCCAAATTCAAATCGAAAGAGCTTGCCGCTGCGGCCTTGCCAGCCTGTTGCGATTGGATGAATTGTTCAACATCCGTGTCGGACACGCGTGCCCGGTTGTCGACCTCACGCTCACGCAATCGGCTGATCATGAGTTGGCTGCGCAGTTGCTCTCTGAATGCTGACACGCTCAAGCCTTCAGCAGCAACCCGTTTGTAAAGCTCTTCTTTGGAGACTTGGTTTTGCCTTGCAATGGTGAGCTCGGTTTGGTCGACTTCGGCGTCGTCAATGCGAATGCCGTTGTCGCGGGCTTGTTGCAATTGCGCTTTTTCATTGATCAATTGGTCAAGCGCTTGTTGTGTCAAGACTTTGGTATCTGGCGCAGGGCTGCCGGGTGGCAACTGTTTCGACAAGCGAAGCTTGAGACTTTGAACTTCGTTGTTGGTAATGGGTTCAGAGTTGACCACGGCCACGATGAAGTCTGCGGCGCGGGCTTTGGCCGGGCCTTGTGCAAACACGGGGCTGGCAAGACCGCTCAAACACAACCAGCACAGGCCCAAGCCCATGCTCAGGAGCGCTTGTCTCAATGGCGCTTGGTGCGCTGAAAAAGGCAAGGCGGCTGGATGCTTGGAAGCATTCAATGAGAAAGAGTTAGTCATAAGTGGTGAATCTGCTGGTTGGCGCCAAGTCTTCTCGGAGGTATTGGTAACGGGGGATATTGTCGCGCAATGTTTTCAAAGGGCTGGAGCCAACGCGCGCCAAACCCACAAATTCAAGTTGGAACAAAATTCGGCTGCGAGAGGTGCTGGTGGTGCTTTGCAGGCGTTCGTAAACCACGCGTCCCAGCCAACAGCCTGCGTCGTATTCCAAGCCCAGCAGCGTGTCGACCATTTTGCGGTCTTTGAGGCTGAAGTTCATGCGCCCAACGCTGTACCAACGGTCTGCACCCAAACCCTGGCCGGGGGCATGAACATGCCCTTGACCTTGCGGCACATCAGACGGTGCGAAGGAAAAATCACGCAGTGGCCACTGCCAGCCCACATCAATTTGTTCACTTTGATCGCGCGTCAGTCGGTAAGCGGTGTTGAACACACGGTAGGGACTGGGGTTGTAGCGCGTGGTGAGTGTGGTTCGGGTGGTGCGGTGCGTTTGCGCATCAAATTGCAAAGTGGAATCAAAGGTCCAGCGCTGGTCCCAGCGCATACCCGCACCCAACAAAATATCACTGAAGCCAGAGGCTACAGGTAGCTCGCCTGGCAAGCGCACCAACTGATCGGAGAAGCGGTAGCGCTGTGCCACACCAAATCGTGCCAATTCAGCACCTGTGTTGCTGTCGAACAGGCGACTGTTGACACCCAAAGTCACCAAGTTGTTGTCTGCCAAACGGTCTTGGCCCACATAGGGGCTTTCTGAATAGATCGTGGTCAGGTTGAAGTCCGTGGCGCCACTGTCGTAGCTGGGCAGAAGACTCTGATCTTTGTAGGGGGTGCGCACAAAAAATGCACGAGGTTCGAGCGTTTGTCGCAGACCACGCCCAAAGAAGTTGGCATCACGCTCGTACACCAAACCTGTGTCCAAACTGAACGTGGGCAACAAACGATTGACCTCTGCTTGGCCATTGGCCAGCGGCGTGTCCAATTGGTAGCGCGTGCCGTGCAATTGAATTTTAGGGATGACAAATCCCCAAGGCTTGAGCCATGGATGACTGATTTGTGCAGCCGCATAACTGCGCTGACCGTTTCGCAAAATGCTGCTGGTGCCACCGGGAATCTGGCTGTAGTCAGCCTCAAATCGGGTGGTGTCTGCTGTCAAGCCGACGTCAAAACCGCCCACATCCCATTTGTTGTAGCGCGCCACAATTTGCGGCGAACGGTCGTAGGGCGGGGTGATGGGTGAGCTGATGTCTTGTAAGGTCTGAAACTTCAGGACCTGTGTCATCAGGCTCCAATCGCCTTGACCCCAAAACAAGCTACCCGATGTGGGCAACAGCCTTTGTGTCAAAGACAAACCAGCGCGCGGAAAGTCGCGCCAGTAATTGTCATCGCTGACGCGGTTGACATTGACGTTCACACCTAAGCGACCTACAAGGCTGTTGCCGGTCTCAATGCCGCCAATGTGCTGCGCCGACATGCCCCAACGAGATTGCTGTCGCAGGCTGTCATGCGGCATCATGTTGACACGCGCTTGACCTTGGCTGTCGGGTTCCAAATAACGAAATTCTGTATCGAGCGCAACACCGCGTTTGGTCATGACCGTGGTGGTGAGTGTTGCATCGCGGTTGGGCGCGATGTTCCAATAATAGGGCGACGCCACTTCAATGCCGCTGACGGTGTCAATGCCGATCAAGGGCGCCAACAAACCCGACTGTCTGTCGTTGTTCAATGGAAAGGTCAGAGAAGGCGCTGCCAATATGGGGACGTCTTTGAAGCGCAGTTGAAGGTCTTTGGCCTGAACTGTATTGTCTTCTTCGTTGACTTGCAGGCTGGCGGCTTTGAGCACCCACTCTGGCAACCAACTGGGGCCAGGCACGCGTGCGCAGGTGGTGTAAGTGGCGTTTCTCACGATGGCGCGCTGCGCATCGACAAATTCAATTTCCGAGGCTTCTCCATGACCACCACTCTTCAACAAAGAATAGGTGGGTTGTAAAAACTTGCCTTGAAATGAATCCGCCTGCAAATTCAAGGAGGGCCCCTCGAATACATTGCCCTCTTTGGTGATTTTGACTTTGCCTTGTGCCTTGAGGGTGTCTTGTGACTGGTCGTACTCAATGCGTTGTGCGCGCACTGTGAGACCTTGCTTGCGCAAGCTGGCTTCGCCATCTATGACCAAGTCGAGGTCGGGCCGGGCGCTGATGCGCTCGCCGGACACAAAAACGGGCGACTGTTTGCGCTCAGCGTCAGAAATTTTTTCTTCTAACCGAATGCTGTTTTTCAGTACCAAGCCTGTGCCCAAGCTGGGCGTGGGCGGGTTGGCGGTCGGTGCTTTTTCTTGGGCTACGGCGGACAGTTGCCATAGCAACACGCCACACAAAGTCAGGGCTTGTGCAAGCTTTTGTTTCTGAAATGTGTGGGTGGTCTTCAAGGGGCTGTCATCCGGTAGGACGGGTGTTTGTAGAATGGATTATCCATGAGTGCCGCCCGTGTGGATCAGTCAATGTGACCGGGCGCCATTTGCCATCGATTTTTTACCTGGAATGTGACCTTGAATTCGGATCAGACATCAAACGCCAACGTGCCTTGGGCCGACCCGCAGCGTCAACTGGCCTGCGAAGCGTGGCTTCAATCCTTGGTCGCCTCCCAAGGTGTGCTCCCTCACACCTTGCGCATTGCCTCTGCAGACGCCAGTTTTCGGCGGTATTTACGCCTAGACACCCTGTCGGGCAGCAGCCTGATCGTGATGGACGCACCGCCCGACAAAGAAAATTGCGAGCCATTTGTCAAAGTGGCCAAGCTGATGCATGCGGCCGGCTTGAAAGCCCCAGACGTATTGGCCTGGGATGCGCCTCAGGGCTTTATGTTGCTCACAGACCTGGGCGACAAAACCATGATGTCGGCCATTGATGCGCAAAATCCACAGGCTAACCATGCGCTGTACATGCAGGCGGTGGATGCGCTGATTGCGTGGCAACTTTCCTCTAAGCCGGGTGTTTTGCCACTCTACGATGAGGCCTTGCTTCAGCGCGAATTGAGCTTGTTCCCTGATTGGTACCTCACGCAGCATCGCGGGCTGGCCGTCGAGGGCAAGATGCGTAACACCCTGGACAGTACTTTTCAAATGGTGGTGAAACACAATTTGGTTGCGCCATCGGTATTTGTGCATCGAGATTTCATGCCACGCAATTTGATGATGCCAACAGGGGCTGACGCTGCTTTGGGCGTGTTGGATTTTCAAGATGCGGTTTACGGCCCTGTCACTTATGACGTGGCCAGCCTCATGCGCGATGCTTTTCTCACTTGGGAAGAAGACTTTGTGCTCGACATCACCATTCGCTACTGGGAAAAAGCGCGCAAAGCGGGCTTGCTGGATTTTGAAGATTGGCACCAAGACTTTGGCGTTTTTTACCGTGCGGTGGAATGGATGGCTTTGCAGCGTCACCTCAAAGTGGCGGGAATTTTTGCGCGCCTCACCTTGCGTGATGGCAAAGAAAAATACTTGGCCGATTCGCCACGTTTCATTGCCTATATTCGCGCCACAGCGGCGCGCTACATCGAACTCAGGCCTTTGCTGCGATTGATCGAACAAGTCGAGGGCACCGACGGCGTGACGGGCTTTGCTTTTGGCCGAATGTAAGACCATGTCACAGCTACCCCGCTTTCATTGCCCTGCTGCCCTCCTGTTGGGCGACGAATTGGATTTGCCTGCAGGCACTGCGCGACACGTGCAAGTTCGCCGAATGCAACCCGGTGATGAAATCACCTTGTTCAATGGTGAGGGCGGTGAATGCGTGGCCGTCATCACCCACATGGGCCGCAGTGACGTGGGCGTGCGAGTGACACAACGCATCGACACAGAGCGTGAGTTGGCGGTGCGAATCCACCTGTGGTCGGGTATCACAGCCAACGAACGCATGGACTGGTTGCTTGAAAAAGCCACCGAGCTGGGCGCCAGCACGCTTTTGCCCATCACCGCCGAAAGAAGCGTCTTGAAACTCAAAGGTGAGCGTTCAGACAAAAAATTGGCGCACTGGCAAGCCATAGCTGTGGCCGCCAGCGAACAATGTGGCCGCAACCGCGTCTTGCAAGTGGCGCCGCCGCTCACCTTGACGCAGGCCATTGCCGCAGCTTCAAATCAAGTTCAGTGCACGCGCTGGATTTTGTCCTTGGCCGAAGGCACCCAAAGTTTGCAAAATGCCATCAGCGCGCTGCCCAAGCCCGCGCTGGGTCAAGCACAAGACATCGTGCTCTTAAGCGGCCCAGAAGGCGGGCTCAGCCCCTCCGAGGAAGCAGAAGCCTTGGCCGCAGGTTTCTTGCCTGTGAGTTTGGGTCTGCGGGTGCTAAGGGCCGAGACAGCACCTGTCGCCGTTTTGTCTGCCGTGGGCTTGCTGATCTAGATACACTCGGGTGTATGAACCCCAATCTCTTTTTGTTGGCCTTGTGCCAAGGTCTGTTTCTCACCAACAACGTCACCTTCATCGCCATCAATGGGTTGGTCGGCTTGAGCCTGGCACCGGTGGGGTGGATGGCTACTTTGCCTGTCATGGGCTATGTGGTGGGCGGCGCCTTGTCGACAGGGCTGGTGGCCAAGTCGCAAGCCAAGTGGGGGCGACGTGTGTCGTTTCAGTTGGGTCTGCTGGTTGGTTTGTTGTCAGCGGTGTTGTGCGCCTATGCCGCCTATGCCCAAAACTTTGCATTGTTGACGGCGGCCACCTTGATTGCCGGCTATTACAGCGCCAATGGTCAGCTCTATCGATTTGCGGCAGCAGAGCTTGCTGAAGTTTCGTTCCGCGAAAAGGCCGTGTCCTGGGTCATGGCCGGTGGTCTGATTGGCGCTATTGTGGGCCCCAACTTGGCTTCCAAAAGCAAAGGCTGGTTTGAGACGCCGTTCATGGGCGCCTATGTGGCCCTCACAGTGGTGGCGGTGTTGGGCATGGTGCTGATGCACTTTGTAAAGTTCCCACCTGTGGTCGAAAAACCCAAAGGCAGCTCGGACGGCCGCCCTTTGTCCGAGATCATGAAGCAGCCTGTGTTCATCGTGGCAGCTGTTTCAGCAGCCATGAGTTATGGCGTGATGAATTTGTTGATGGCGGCGACGCCTTTGGCCATGCAAGTGTGTGGTTACCAGTTCAGTGATGCCGCGTGGGTGCTCGAATGGCACGTGATTGGCATGTTTGCACCTGGCTTCTTCACAGGGCATTTGATTAAAAAATTCGGCACACTGCAAATCATGGCTGTGGGCGTGTTGTTGAATTTTGTTTGCATCGCCGTGGCGTTGTCGGGAACAGATTTGAATCAGTTTTTGGTGGCGCTTTTCTTGTTGGGTGTGGGATGGAACTTTGTCTTTACAGGCAGCACAACCCTCTCTATGACGGCATGGCGTCCTGAGGAAAAAGACCGCGGTCAAGCGGCCATCAATTTCTGTGTGTTTGCCACCATGGCCTTCACGTCATTTGCATCTGGGGCGCTGGTCACCACACAAGGTTGGACGTGGTTGAACTACGGCTCCTTGGTGCCCGTGGCGCTGATTGCGCTGTCCTTGGCTTGGATGGTTTGGCAGCGCAAACAAACAGCCTGAACAAAGACGAACCCCGCCGCTGTTGAGCGGGGTTCGGATTGAACTTAAGGCAATGACGCCATGACTTCGGCAACAGAGGCGGTGAGCTTTTTGGCATAGGGCACATGCAAGAACTCGTTGGGGCCGTGGGCATTGCTCTTGGGTCCTAACACACCACACACCATCATTTGTGCTTTAGGGAAACCTTGGCTGAGCATGCTCATCAAGGGAATGGTGCCGCCTTGCCCGATGTAACCCACCGATGCCCCAAAGTGCGATTGGCTGGCAGTTTGCAGTGCCTTCTCGAACCAAGGTGTGCTGCTGGGTGCGTTCCAACCAGTGGCGCCACCATTGGATTCAAACGTGACACGTGCTTGATACGGTGCGTTGTCTTCCAGCAAGGTTTTCATTTCAGCCACGGCAGAGGCTGCGTCTACCAAGGGTGGCAAACGCAAACTGAGCTTGAAGGCTGTGTAGGGGCGCAATACATTGCCGGCATTTTCCAAAGAAGGGAAACCTTCAGCACCTGTCACGCTCAATGTGGGCGTCCATGTGCGGTTGAGCAAAGCTTGCAAAGGATCTGTGGTGGTAGGCAATGCAAAGGTGGTGGAGCCACCGCAGTCGTAGTGTGCCCAAGGAAAGCGTTTGTAAACCTCTTCACCCAGAATGCTGGCCGTGGCTTTGGCTTGCGCCAAACGATCGGCAGGAACTTCGCAATGAAAACTGGCGGGTAGCAAGCGGCCAGACTTGCTGTCTTCCAAACGGTCGAGCACTTGGCGCATGATCCGGAAACTGGAAGGCACCAAACCTGATGCGTCACCCGAGTGAATGCCCTCAGTCAAAATTTCAACTTTCAAGGTGCCACTGGCCATGCCGCGCAAGCTGGTGGTGAGCCAAAGTTGGTCGTAGTTGCCAGCGCCGCTGTCTAGGCAAATGACCAAACCCACATCACCCAAACGAGGACGCAAGCTGTCGATGTAGGGCAACAAATCGTAAGAGCCTGACTCTTCGCAGGTTTCAATCAAACCCACAATGCGCGGGTGCGGTGTGTTCTGATTTTTGAGCGCTTGCACCGCTGCAATGCTGGCGTAGGCGGCGTAGCCATCGTCAGCACCGCCGCGGCCATACAACTTGCCGTCTTCGTACTTGGGTGTCCAAGGGCCGAGGTCGTTGCGCCAGCCGCTGAACTCGGGTTGTTTGTCTAAGTGACCATACATCAACACGGTTTGGCCAGAGCCTTCAGATTGCGCACGTGTGGCAGGAATGTCAAAGTACAGAACAGGTGTGCGGCCTGGCAGTCGAATGATTTCCAAAGTGAGTCCAGCCACCTTTTGCGCTTCAATCCATTCTGCCGTTTGGCGCAGCACGGTGTCGAGGTGACCATTGGCTTCCCAATTGCTGTCGAAGGAAGGGGACTTGGCAGGGATCTCAATGTACTGCGTGAGCTCTTTCAGAATTTTGGAATCCCAAGCCTGTGTGACATCGCGCAAAGCGGTTTCGGCATTGAGCAAACCAGCAGGCATTTCTTTGTGAAGAGGTGCGTTCATGAAGGACTCCAAAAATTCAAACAGATTTCAACCAAGACAAACCGCGCGAGGTGCCACCACCGGTGGTGTCTGCGGGCACATACTCGCAGCCAATCCAACCTTGCCAGCCACATTCTGCCGACAGACGGTCAATCAGGTCAAACAAATACGGCCAATTCAACTCGCCGGTGCCCGGTTCGTGGCGCAAAGGCACATCGGCAATTTGAAAGTGACCCACCTTGCCCGTCGGCAAGTAGCGTTCAATTTTGGTGGTGAGGTCGCCCTCCACAATTTGGCAGTGGAACAAATCCATTTGCACTTTCAAATTGGGCGCGTCAACTTCGGCCAAAATTTCGTGCGCATGGTCTTGGCGATTGACAAAAAATCCGGGAATGCCGCGTGGGTTGATGGGTTCAAGTAAAACATCTCGACCGACTTTTTGTGCTTCTTGGCAGGCCCATTTCAAGTTGCCAACCAAGGTCTGTTGCGCTTGTTCGCGCGACACGCCTGCAGGCAAGACGCCGGCCATGGAGTGAATTCGGGGGCAGTTCAAAATGTCTGCGTAGCGCAAGGCGCGTTGCACGCCTGCTTTGTATTCTGCTTCTCGACCTGGGCTGCAAGCTGTGCCGCGATCACCTCGGTCCCATGCACTCAAGGTTGAGGCGTCATCGATGCCACCGGGTGGCATGTTGAACAAGACTTGTTGCAAGCCATTGGCCTTGAGGCGTGCAGCCAGTTCTTCGGCTGCATAGGCATAGGGGAACAAATACTCGACTGCTTTGAAGCCATCCTTGGCCGCTGCTTCAAATCGGTCCAGAAAATCCATGTCGGGGTACATCATGGACAGGTTGGCGGCAAATTGAGGCATGAGGTGCTTTCTGGAAAATCTTCAGTGCAAATGTGGGGTTTAGGTTCTGTTTGAGCGCAGCGCAAGCTTACCAAGCTGCTCCAAAATTCTGACGCAATTCTTCAATCTGTGCATCCGATAAATTCTCTGGCAGATTAGGCGCCGAGTTATGAACGAGCTTGGCGGTTTCTTCCAACTCTTCTAACGTGGCCATGGCTTGCGTTAAATCTTGATGCCATACATTGGGGCCCAAGCGCGACAACATGACCGCGCGAATAGGCGTGTCAACTTTGGCATAGTGAAGGATGGCATCGGCCACAGCGTCTGCGGCCAATACATCACCGGGACGGAAGTACGGAATCAAGGGTACGTGCCCCACCTTCATCACGAAGTAAGGTGTGATGGGGGGCAACAACTCTGGACCTTTGGTCTGCAAGCTCAAGCCTACGCAATGGGTGCTGTGCGTGTGAATGACACAACGCGCGGGCCAACTGCCTGGCGCATGGTCGGAGGCTTCGTAAATTTTGCGGTGCAATGCAATGGTTTTGCTACCCCGCTTGCCACTGACTTGGTTGCCATCGTGATCTAGCAAGGCCAGGTCGGCAGGGTCTAAAAACCCCAAGCAAGCATCGGTGGGCGTGATTAAAAATCCGTGGTCCAAACGCACGCTGATATTGCCTGCAGTGGCATGCACATAACCTCGTTGAAACAAGCTTTCACCAACGCGGCAAATTTCTTCGCGTGCTGTGGCTTCGCGCATGTTCACGACTGTTGTCATGCTGTCGTCTCCGCCAAAACCTTCAAGGCTTTGCTGAAAAAGTCGGGCGTGCCAAAGTTGCCAGACTTCAAGGTGAGGTGACCCGCCGTGTGTTGCGGCGCAAAGCACCACGGCACGCCAGGATCAATTTGAGGGCCGATTTGCATTTGTGTGATGTTCAAGGCTTGCACGCAAGCGCCCGAGGTTTCGCCGCCGGCAATGACCCATTGTTTGACGCCCAAGGCTTGAAGGCCCAGACACACTTGTGCCAAGGCCGACTCCATCCATTCACCGGCTTGCTCACGGCCAAACTTGGCTTGGACTTGTTGCAACGTGTCTGCATCGGTGGTGGCATATACCAAGACGGGGCCTTTGCTGAGCAAAGGCTTGGCCCATGCCAACGCTGCGTCTACATCTGCTTTGATTTGTGCAGGCACATTGTGCGTTGTCCAATTCAAAGGTTTGAATTGCCAACTGGGTTGACCGCTTGCAATGTAGTGTGCCACTTGGCCTTGTGTGGCCAAGGAGCAACTGCCCGACACGATGGCTTGGTGGCCAGTGGGCATGGGCAAGGCTGCTGCCTGGGCAGAAGATTGCAAACCCCAGTTGCCAGGAAGTCCAATGGCCACACCAGAACCCGCCGTCACTAAGGGCATGCCTTTCAGTGCGGGCCCTAAGGTTTTCAAATCGTCGTTGCTGGTGGCGTCCACAATGGCCACGCCAACACCGTCTGCTTCAAGCTGTTTGATTTTGTCGGCAATGGCCGTCGTGCCTTTGGCCAAGATAGTGTGATCGATCAAGCCCACCTTGCGTTTGGTTTGCGCTTGCATGACGCGAACCAAATTGGCATCGGTCATGGGCGTGAGCGGATGGTTTTGCATGCCGCTTTCGTTCAGCAGCACAGCACCTGCAAACAAATAGCCTTTGAACACAGTGCGGCCGTTGTCGGGGAAAGCGGGTGTGGCAATGGTGAATTTGCAATTGAGCGCGTCCATCAAAGCTTCGGTGACGGGGCCGATGTTGCCTTCGGGCGTGCTGTCAAATGTCGAGCAGTATTTGAAATAAATTTGCTCGGCACCTTGCGCCTGCAACCATTGCAAGGCGGCCAAAGATTGGGCAATGGCTTCGGCTGCAGGAATGGTGCGAGATTTCAAGGCCACTACCACCGCATCAACGTCTGACGACAGCGGCGCGGAGGGCACACCAAAGGTTTGCATTACACGCATGCCCGAGCGAACTAAATTGTTGGCCAGGTCGGTGGCGCCTGTGAAGTCGTCCGCGATGCAACCTAATTTCATGTTGAAGGCCTTTAGAGTCTGTGAGCTGTGGTGCGATGGATTTATTTGGCTTTATTTTGCTTTGGGCAATTCAATGCCTGGGAAAATTTTGATCACAGCACTGTCATCTTCTTTGGCAAAGCCCGCAGTGCTGGCTTGCATGAACATTTGATGCGCCGTGCTAGACAGCGGCAACGGAAATTTGCTGGCGCGTGCCATGTCGAGTACCAAGCCCAAATCTTTCACAAATATATCGACGGCAGACAGCGGCGCGTAATCGGCTGCCAACACATGTGCCATGCGATTTTCAAACATCCAACTGTTGCCAGCACTGTGCGTGATCACTTCGTACAGGGCATCTGGGTCAACGCCTTCGCGCAAGCCCAGTGCCATGGCTTCTGCAGCCGCTGCAATGTGCACACCGGCCAAAAGTTGGTTGATGATTTTGACTTTGCTGCCCGCGCCCGCGCTGTCGCCCAGTTTGTAAACTTTGGCGGCCATGGCGTTCAAGAAGGACTCGGCTTTGGCATACGCTTCTGGCGTGCCAGCCGTCATCATGGTCATTTGACCCGATGCTGCTTTGGCCGCACCGCCAGAGATGGGCGCGTCAATGTAGAGCAAGCCTTTGGCATGGAGTGTTTTTTCCAAACCCACAGAAAACGCAGGATCGACGGTGGAGCACATCACAAACACACTGCCAGGTTTGAGGTGGTTGATGCAGCCTGATTGCGCAGTGCCGTCGCCCATCAAAACCGATTCGGTTTGTGCTGCATTCACCACCACCGACACCAACACATCGGAAGCTTTGGCGATGTCAGCCAAACTGGCGCAGGCCACGCCACCTTCGGCTGCAAACTTTTGCGCCACTTCGGCGCGCACATCGAACACATTCACCACATGGCCTGCACGACGCAAAGACTGCGCCATGCCCATGCCCATGGCACCCAAGCCAATGACGCCGACGGTTAACGGATTGCTCATGAATTATTCTCCTGCAACGGTTAGCATGATCTTGCCAATGTGCTGTGAGGATTCCATCAGCGCGTGGGCTTGTGCAGCTTCGTTCAAATCAAACACTTTGTAAATCACGGGCGCTACTGTGCCTGCAGCCAACAAGGGCCAAACTTGTTCTTGAAGCTCATTGGCAATTTGTGCTTTGTCGGCAGCGCTGCGTGGGCGCAAGGTGGAGCCCGTGAAGGTAAGGCGCTTGGCCATCAGGGAGACCCAATCGACTTCTACCTTGGAAGGCTGCAAGAACGCAATTTGCAACAAGCGACCTTCAATGGCCAGCGCTCTTAAGTTGCGCTGCATGTAACTGCCGCCCACCATGTCCAAAATGGCGTTGACACCTTTCTGATCGGTGAGTTTCAAAACTTCTTCAACATAGTCTTGCGTTTTGTAATCGATGGCCACATCGGCACCAACCTTCACGCAGGCGACCACTTTGTCTGCATTGCCCACGGTGCAAAAAACTTTGGCGCCAAATGCGTGCGCCAGTTGAATGGCGGTCAGGCCAATGCCAGAGGAGCCGCCATGAATCAAAATGCTTTCGCCCGCTTTGAGTTTGCCGCGCTGAAACACATTGGTCCACACTGTGAAATAGTTTTCGGGCAAGGCAGCGGCTTGCAACAGGGTGTAGCCCTTGGGGATGGGCAATGCTTGGCCTTCGGGTACGGTCACGTATTCGGCATAGGCACCGCCGTTGGTCAAGGCGCAAATTTTGTCGCCCAATTGCCAACGAGTGGCACCTTCGCCCAAGGCCACCACTTCACCAGACACTTCTAAGCCCACGATGGGTGATGCGCCGGCGGGTGGTGGGTATTTGCCACTGCGTTGCAAACAGTCGGGGCGATTGACACCTGCAAAAGCAACCTTGACCAAGACCTCGCCTTTTTGCGGTGTGGGGATGGGGCAACTGCTGGGGCTTAATACTTCTGGCCCTCCGCCAGTGCCATGGTCAACAAATTTCATGGTGGATGGAAGCGTCATGGAAGTCCTTTGAGTGGCTGTTGAAACAGCGTTAGCGTTGTAACTTGAAAACAGCAGTGCCGGCCATGAGGTTGGGCCAGCTTCGAACTTCTTGGCCTTCGTGCAAACCAAAACTGTCGATGATTTTCAAATGATTTTGAGTGGCCAATTGCGCAAAATCGGCATAAGTACCCACCCGAATGTTGGGCGTGTCGTACCACTGGTAGGGCAAGCGTTTGGTGACAGGCATGCGGCCTGTGAAAATGCTTAAGCGGTTGGGCCAGTGTGCAAAATTGGGGAAAGCCAAAATGCCTGTGCGGCCTACACGCACAGTTTCACGCAGCATGACTTCGGCATTGCGCAAGTGCTGCAAGGTGTCAATTTGCAAGACCACGTCAAAAGACTGGTCGGCAAACATGGTGAGCCCTTCGTCCAAGTTCAGCTGCAGCACATTCACGCCGCGCTTCACGCAGGCTTGAATGTTTACGTCGTCAATTTCAACGCCGTAGCCCGTGCAGCCTCGGTTCTTTTGCAGGTAATCTAACAACGCACCATCGCCGCAGCCCAAGTCGAGGACGCGAGCACCCTCTGGCACCAAACGCGCGATGGCCTGCAAGTTCACATGTTCACTCATGCTGCGCCTCCTGCGTTGAGCGTCTTGGCGATGTTGTCAAAATAA
The DNA here is from genome assembly GCA_049655425.1 of Limnohabitans sp. Classification (GTDB taxonomy): domain Bacteria; phylum Pseudomonadota; class Gammaproteobacteria; order Burkholderiales; family Burkholderiaceae_C; genus Limnohabitans_A. The sequence continues at coordinate 128,332 of JBASJS010000001.1, forward strand.
GAGCCCACCACATTCATGTAGCGCGCGTCGTTCAACAAGAAAGCGTCATGGCCATGGGGCGCATCGATCTCGGCATAGCTGACATCACGTTTGTTGTCGAGCAATGCGCGCACCATTTCGCGGCTGCGCGCCGGTGAGAAGCGCCAGTCGGTGGTGAAGCTGACCAACAAGAACTTGCATGTGGCATGCGCCAGTGCAGCCGTTAAGTTGCCGCCCAAGCTTCGTGCGGGATCGAAATAATCCAAGGCGCGGGTAATCAAGAGGTAGGTGTTGGCGTCAAAGTATTCGCTGAACTTGTCGCCTTGATACCGCAGGTAACTTTCAATTTGAAACTCCACATCTTGTGTCGAGTAGCGGTAGCCCGTGGCGTTGTGCGTCACGGCATCGCGCAGTTCGCGACCAAACTTTTCATTCATCACATCATCACTGAGGTAAGTGATGTGACCAATCATGCGCGCAATGCGCAGGCCGCGTTGCGGCACCACGCCGTGTTTGTAAAAGTGGCCACCGTAAAAATCGGGGTCGGTGACGATGGCGCGGCGCGCCACTTCGTTGAAGGCAATGTTTTCGGCCGTGAGGTTGGGTGCGCTGGCCACCACCACCGCGTGCGCTACACGCTCGGGAAAGCGAAGTGTCCAAGACAAGGCTTGCATGCCCCCCAAGCTGCCACCCATGACAGCGGCCAGGGTGTGAATGCCCAGCCCATCTAGTAATCGCGCTTGCGCATCTACCCAATCTTCAACGGTGACCACCGGAAAATCAGCGCCGTAAATGTCGCCCGTATCGGGGTGCGCATGCATCGGGCCCGTGGAGCCAAAACAAGAGCCTAAATTGTTCACGCCAATGACAAAGAAGCGGTTGGTGTCCACGGCTTTGCCGGGGCCAATCATGTTGTCCCACCAGCCTTCGCTTTTGTCTTGTCCTGCATAAACACCCGCGACATGGTGGGATGCATTCAAGGCGTGGCAAATGAGCACGGCGTTGGATTTGTCGGCATTCAAGGTGCCATAGGTTTCGTAGGCCAGGTGATAGGCCCGAATAGAAGCGCCACTTTGCAAGGCAAGTGGTGCTTCAAAAAACATCGACTGTGGCGTAGCGATCAAAGTCATGAATCCGTGAATTTGAAATGAACCCGAAAAAAAACCGGTTCAGCTAAAAAGCAAAACCGGTAGAACAGGTTCTCTCTTTAGCTGAATTTACAAACAGACATGTTTGCGCGCCCGCAAGCTGGAGCAAATCGGCGCAAAGACAGTATAAAGGCACTCTTGAGAAAAAGTCACTCAAGGGCTTGCGTTTGCTGTGCTTTTGACCTCGTCCATTGGTTTCGGCGCTTCTGAACTGGGGCCGCCCCACAAAGCCAATGCGCCCAGGATGGCAAAGATCACTGCTGAAATGCGGTGAACCCAAGTCAGTGAAATTTTGCGTGTGATGGCATCGCCAAGCCAAACCACGGGTGCATTGGCCAGCATCATGCCCAAAGTGGTACCTGCCACGACCCAAAACCAGCTTTGAAACTGAGCCGCCAACATCACCGTGGCGATTTGTGTTTTGTCGCCCATTTCGGCCAAGAAGAATGCAATCACGGTGGTGGCAAAAATACCCCACTTGGGCTTGGTTTGCTCATCTTCGTCGTCTAATTTGTCTGGAATCAATATCCAAACGGCCATGGCCAAGAAGGAGCCGCCCAAGACCCAGCGCAGGGCGTCGGGGCCAAGCTGTGTGGTGACCCAGCTGCCTAAAGCGCCAGCCAAGCCATGGTTGACCAACGTGGCGACCAAAATGCCCCAAACGATGGGCCAAGGTTTGCGGAATCGGGCTGCCAATACCAAAGACAGCAATTGGGTTTTGTCGCCCATTTCGGCGAGCGCGACGATACCTGTTGAGACGAGAAAGGCTTCCATGTAGCGATCATATCTGCCTGCACACAGCTTTTTTGGCGTGATTTTTGCTTGATTTTGGTGCGCAACGCCCAATCATGGATTTTGCGCACCAATTTAATTCAAAAATAAGTAGAGATAGATATGGAAGCACTAAAACAGGGCGCGGATGCGCTCTTTATTTTGTTGGGCGGCATCATGGTGCTGGCCATGCACGCGGGATTTGCCTTTTTGGAGTTGGGTACCGTTCGCAAGAAAAACCAGGTCAATGCCTTGGTCAAAATCTTGGTGGACTTCTCAGTTTCCACAGTGGTTTATTTTGTAGTGGGTTACACCGTAGCCTATGGCACTGGCTTTTTTGTGGGCGCCGAAACCCTGGCTGCCAAAAATGGCTATGACCTGGTGAAGTTCTTTTTCCTGCTGACTTTCGCTGCGGCCATTCCCGCCATCGTTTCGGGAGGCATTGCCGAACGCGCGAAGTTTTGGCCCCAACTCATTGCAACGGCTTGTATCGTGGGTTTTGTTTATCCCTTTTTTGAGGGCATCGCGTGGAACCAGCACTTCGGTGTGCAGGCTTGGATCAAGGCCACCACCGGTGAAGAGTTTCACGACTTTGCGGGCTCTGTTGTCGTGCACGCCATGGGCGGCTGGATTGCTTTGCCCGCGGTCGTATTGCTGGGTGCACGTTACAACCGCTACCGCAAAGACGGCGCTGTGTCTGCGCACCCGCCCTCCAATATTCCATTCTTGGCCTTGGGCGCTTGGATTTTGATTGTGGGCTGGTTTGGCTTCAACGTCATGAGTGCGCAAACACTCGACAAAATTTCTGGCTTGGTTGCCGTGAACTCTTTGATGGCCATGGTGGGCGGCACTTTGGCTGCATTGATGTTGGGTAAAAACGACCCCGGCTTTGTGCACAACGGACCGCTTGCAGGTTTGGTGGCGGTCTGTGCGGGTTCTGATTTGATGCATCCCTTTGGCGCATTGGCAGTCGGTGCCGTGGCAGGTGCTCTGTTTGTGGTGATGTTCACCCTGACACAAAACAAATGGAAGATTGACGACGTTCTGGGTGTGTGGCCCTTGCACGGCATCTGCGGTGCTTGGGGCGGCATTGCTGCAGGCATCTTCGGCTTGCAAAGTTTTGGGGGCTTGGGCGGCGTGTCATTTGGCGCGCAAGTCATTGGCACTTTCATGGGTGTTGCTTGGGCCTTGATTGGCGGCACCGTGGTCTATGGCGTCTTGAAAATGACGCTCGGTTTGAAGATGAGCCAAGAAGAAGAATACGAAGGTGCCGACTTGACTGTTCACAAAATCAGCGCGACGCCCGACCGCGAAGTCAGTTGGTAATGAGACAAAAACACGTCGAATCCCAAGTATTTAAAGGCCTTTCAAAGAATTAACTTGCCAAACCTTTTGTTTTATGGCCCATAATGGCTTAACACACGTTTTAAGAGCGTGTGTTTAGTTCGCGGTGTACAGGTGTCAGTTTCGCTTCCTTCCAGAGTTTTTTAGGTTTGTTGATGCGTTTTTGGGGCTCCATCGCTTTTGTTTCAGTGTTTAGAGGAGTCCCTTTCAATGGGCAAAAAACTATACGTCGGCAACCTGCCGTACTCGGTTCGTGACGGTGATTTAGAGCAGGCTTTCGGCCAGTTCGGCGCCGTGACCAGCGCTAAAGTCATGATGGAACGCGACACAGGTCGCTCCAAAGGCTTCGGCTTTGTAGAAATGGGTTCTGATGAAGAAGCTCAATCTGCTATCAACGGCATGAACGGCCAGCCTTTGGGCGGTCGCAGTGTTGTTGTGAACGAAGCACGTCCCATGGAAGAGCGTCCTCCCCGTTCCGGTGGCGGTGGCTTTGGTGGCGGCGGTCGTCGTGAAGGCGGCGGCGGTTATGGTGGTGGCGGCGGTGGCGGCTACGGTGGTGGCGGTGGCGGTGGTCGTCGCGAAGGCGGTGGCGAGTCCGGTTTCCGCAGCCCTTACGGCTCTGGCCCACGTGGCGGCGGTAACGGTGGTGGCGGTCGTCGCGAAGGCGGCGGCGGTGGCTACGGTGGCGGTTATTAATCGCTCACGCCCTGCGCTTGCACTTTAGTCACTCTAAGGTGCATTCACAAAAGAAGCCCTGCACTGCAGGGCTTTTTTGATGCCCTGCCCTACAGGGCTTTTTTCATGGTGCGCGATGTTTGCGCGGTTGGTTTTTAAAGGCGCGATCAAACAAGGCGTCTGGCAAGATGCGCAACACTCTTGCAACCCAAGCCATGGGTGTCGGAATGACACGGAAGCTGGTGCCACGTTCGATGGTCTGAAATGCCTGGTCTGCAAATGCGTCTGCTGACATCAAGAAGGGCATTGGAAATTTGTTCTTTTGGGTGAGCGGCGTCTTGATATAGCCAGGGGCCAACGTGACCACTCTGAAGCCGAGTGGCTTCAATTCACCCCGTAAACTTTCGCAATAGCTGATGGCGGCGGCCTTGCTGGCGCAATAAGCCGCATGCCCAGGCATGCCGCGAATACCCGCAACGCTGGCAATGCCCACCAAAGTGCCAACATGCCCGCTTGTTTTAACTTCGGACAACTCTGCACGCAATTGCATCGCTTCAATGAACGGATGAAACGTGGCGGCCATGCCCATCACGTTGGTGGTCATGACTTGCTGCAGCACGTCTAAATCTTGTCGAATGCGCGTGTCCATGCCAATGCTAATGCCGGCGTTGGCAATCACCACATCGGGCACACCCTGAGCCGCCATGCAAGCTTGTGCCGCTGCGATGATACTGTTGGCATCGCTGACATCGGCCGCATAGCTGCAAGCGAGTTCAGAGCCGATGCCCTGTGCGTCTAGCCAGCTTTGGATGTCTGCCTGTCGACGAGCTGCCAAGGCCAAACGCCAGCCGGCTTGGTGATAGCGCAGGGCCAAAGCTTGCCCAATGCCACTGGACGCACCGGTGATGAAGACCAAAGGACGCATGAAAGTCTTTCGAAAAAAATGGGTGAGCTTGGCAGGCCTTATCTCGGCGTGGCGTTGACCACGCCACGCACTTTACCGATCAGTGCGTACTCACCGGTTTTGCTGTCCATTACCAAACGCTCTGCGCTGAAGACGTCTTGTCCACGCCGAATTTCAACGGGGACATCACTGACCAAGCGCTCTTCTTTGACAAAGGCTGTGATCTCTTGGCTGCGCAACTCGATGCTGGCTTGTGACGCTTTGCTGGAAGTGCTTGCGGGTTGCGTCAAGTGAACGCTGCCTTTGAAAATAACTTGAGAGCCATCGCCTTTGGCAAGGGCTCGCTCTGCGCGCGCGTTGACACTTGTGCCATCTTGATTTTGCCCGTGCATTTGAACGTTGCTGATGTCGAGTGTGTCGGTGTCAGGAAAATGTTGCGCACGATCGCCGCTTAGCTCGCGGGTGAGCCGCCCAGATTTGTCGAATGATTTGACAGAGAAATGTTCGAGGAAATAATCGGGCTCTTGACGAACTTGTTTGCTGGTGGGCTCTGCAAAGAAACTGGGCAAGCTGCGCACCAGCCACCAACTGCCCAAAGCAAACAGCGCCATCAACACGGCTGGCAGATAAAGTGCCAAGCGATCTAGCGCGCGCTTTAGCGTGTCCATCATGCAGCCGATGCGGAGCCCACGCGGGCCAACAATTGAGCATAGTGGCCGCTGGCCACCACCAACAAGTCGCACAACTCGCGCGCAGCACCGTCACCGCCTTTGCGTGCCGTGACATAGTGTGCCAGCGCCAATGCTTGCGCGTGGGCGTTTTGAGGGGCGCATGCAAAAGCGGCACGTTGCATCACAGGCAAGTCGGGCCAGTCATCGCCCATGGCTGCCGCTTGATGCCAACCCAATCCGAGGCTTTTTAAATAGTCTTCGGCAGCCGGCAACTTGTCTTCTGTGCCAAAACGCGCATGCTCAATGCCCAAAGCCTTTAGACGCACGCGCAATGGCGCCGAGTCGCGGCCAGTGATGATGACAGGCGTGATGCCAGCATGTTTCAACAGCTTCAAGCCGTGGCCATCGAGCGTGCTGAAGCGTTTGAGGGTTTCGCCCTGCTCTGAAAAATACAAGCCGCCGTCGGTGAGCACACCGTCGACATCAAAGAACACCACTTTCACGCCCTGCGCTTGGAGCAGCAGCTCGGGTGCAAAATTCAATGCGGGCTCAATGTTTTTCATGGCTTAAATGACTTTGGCGCGCATCAAGTCGTTGCTGTTCAAGGCGCCACTCAAAGTGCCCTGCGCATTGACCACCAGCACGCTGGTAATTTGGAACTGCTCCATCAGCTCTGCAGCTTCAACTGCCAATGCATCTTGATTGACGGTGCGCGGGTTGGCGTGCATCACATCTTTGGCCAACAAGGCGCGCAAGTCCACACCCTTTTCAATCAGTCGACGCAAGTCACCGTCGGTGAAGATGCCCAAAATACGCTGTTGAGCGTCGACGATGGCTGAGGCGCCCAAACCTTTGTGGCTCATCTCGCGCATCAGGTCAGAGAAGCTGGCGTTGGCCGGCACGTGCGGCACTTGATCGCCTTTGCGCATCACATCGCTGACATGGGTCAGCAAACGACGGCCCAAAGAACCACCTGGGTGAGAGCGCGCAAAATCTTCTGCCTTGAAGCCACGTGCATCCAACAAAGCCACGGCTAATGCATCACCCAAAGCCAGTTGGGCTGTGGTGCTGGCGGTAGGGGCCAAGTTCAAAGGGCAAGCTTCTTTCTCAACACTGCTGTCGAGCACCACATCGGCATGCATGGCCAATGCTGAGTCCATGCCCCCGGTCATGGCAATGAGGGGTACGCCTTGACGTTTGAGCACCGGCAAGATGGACACCAGCTCGTCGCTCTCGCCGCTGTTAGAGATGGCCAAGACCACGTCGACCGCTTTGATCATGCCCAGGTCGCCATGGCTGGCTTCACCAGGATGCACAAACATGGCGGGTGTACCCGTGGACGCCAGGGTGGCCGCAATTTTGGAGCCAATGTGACCGCTCTTGCCCATGCCGGTGACGACCACCCGGCCTTTGACGTTGAGCATCATTTGAACGGCTTGCGTAAAACGCGAGTCCAAGCGAGATTTGAGGCCCAGCAGGGCTGCCGCTTCAATGTCCAAAGTCTCGCGTGCGAGTTGGAGGGCTTGTTCAGGGTTGAATGACATGGGGCTTATTTTAGCGAGGGAAGGCTGAAAGCGTGACTATGATGGTGTTCCGTCCCAGAAAGCCCCATCGGAGTTGAAGAAATGAGCGAAGTTGCCTTGTCCGTGAACGATTATTTGAAAAACAACATGCGGACGGTTCCTGATTGGCCTGTGGCGGGTGTGCAATTCCGCGACATTACCCCCTTGTTGCAAAACCCCCGCGTCTTTCGCGTCTTGATCGATGCGTTTGTACACCGCTACATGGCACCAGAGATGCGTCCCGATGTGGTGGCAGGACTCGATGCCCGCGGCTTTATTTTGGGCGCTGTGGTGGCGTACGAATTGAATGTGGGTTTTGTGCCCATTCGCAAAAAGGGCAAACTGCCATTTACCACTGTGGAAGAAACCTACGAGTTGGAATATGGCACGGCCACAGTCGAGTTACATACCGATGCAGTAAAGCCAGGTCAAAAAGTGCTGTTGATCGATGACCTGATTGCCACAGGCGGCACCATGATGGCCGGCATGAAGCTCTTGGAAAAACTGGGCGCCCACGTGATTGAGGGCGCCGCCATTGTCGACTTGCCCGAGTTGGGCGGCTCTGCCAAATTACGTGAGGCTGGCTTGCCGCTGTTCACATTGGTGAACTTTGACGGCCATTAAGGGCGTCCAGAAGTGTTGCGCCAAGCTTGACCTTCAGTGTTGAATGAATTGTTGAATTAAGCGTTGAATTGCAAGGCGGCCAAGCCCGCATACACGCCGCCCATTTCAACCAACTCGGCGTGCTTGCCTTGCTCTACCAAACGACCGTGCTCTAGCACCAAAATTTGATCGGCTTGTTGCACTGTGGCCAAGCGATGCGCAATGACCAAAGTGGTCCTACCGCGCATGGCCGACTCGAGCGCAGCTTGCACCATTCGCTCGCTGTGTGCATCGAGTGCACTGGTGGCTTCGTCGAGCAACAACAAGGGTGGATTCTTGAGCATGGCGCGCGCAATGGCAATGCGTTGGCGTTGACCGCCCGATAAACGCACGCCACGCTCGCCCAAGAAAGTGTTGTAGCCCTCTGGCAAATCTACAATGAATTCATCGGCAAATGCGGCACGTGCGGCTTCGCGTACTTCGTCGTCCGTGGCATCTGGCTTGCCGTAGCGGATGTTGTCCATGGCACTGCTAGAAAACAGCACGGGCTCTTGTGGCACGATGCCAATGCGGTGCCTTAAATCGTGCAGGCTTAGGTTTTGCACAGGCACGCCATCCAAAACAATTCGGCCTTGCTGCGGATCGTAGTAGCGCAACAGCAAACCAAACAAAGTGGTTTTGCCTGCGCCACTAGGCCCCACCAAGGCCACCGTTTGACCCGCTTGAATTTGCACCGAAAAGTTTTCGAGTGCCGCTTGAAGTGGGCGTGAAGGATAGTGAAACTGAATGCCTTCAAATGCAAGTGTGCTGCCCGTTGAAGGCGGTACCGACGTGACAGGATTCGCGGGCGATTGCACAGGCGATGTGCTGCCCAGCAATTCCATGAGTCGCTCTGTGGCGCCAGCTGCGCGCAACAAGTCGCCATAGGTCTCACCCAACACAGCCACAGCACCCGCAAAGATGATGACGTACAAAACAGCTTGGCCCAGTTGGCCGGCCGACAGATCACCTGCAATGACTGCTTGTGTGCCCTGATACAAGCCCCACAACAAAAATGCAGCATTGGCAATGATGATGAAAGCCACCAACACAGAGCGTGCACGCGTGCGGCGAATGGCGGTTTGAAATCCTTGCTCAGTTGCGTTGGCAAAACGATCTGCTTCGCGTGACTCGGCGGTGTAACTTTGCACCACAGGCATGGCGTTGAGAATTTCGGTCGCAATGCTGCTGGCATCGGCCACACGGTCTTGGCTGGCACGCGATAAACGGCGCACGCGGCGACCGTACATCGTGGCGGGCCATACCACCAAGACCACGGTGACCACCAGTTGCAGCATGACGGTGGGATGTGCCCACACCAGCATGGCCAATGCGCCCACGCCCATGACTGCATTGCGAAGGCCCATCGACAAAGAGCTGCCCACCACTGTTTGAACCAAGGTGGTGTCGGCCACCAATCGGCTGATCACTTCGCCAGTAGGTGTGGTTTCAAAAAAGGCGGGGCTTTGCCTCAAGACGTGGCTGTAAACCGCATTGCGCAGGTCGGTGGTGACGCGCTCGCCCAGCCAGCTGACGGTGTAAAAACGCGCAGCAGAAAACAAGCCCAAGGCCACTGCCACAGCAAACAACATGAGGAAATTGCCACGCAGTGCCATGGCCTGCGCACCTGGATCGGGATGCTGCAAACCGTTGTCGATCAGTTGACGCAAAGCAAGCGGAAAGACCAAGGTGGAGGCCGCGGCCATGACCAAAAACACCAAGGCCAAACCAATTTGCAATCGATAGGGTTTGAGAAAAGGCAGCAAGCCGCTCAAAGACTTGGGGTTTTGAGGCGCGGGTCGATCGATGACAGCAGACTTGGCCATGGGTTTATTTACCGATACAAAAGCTAGAGAAAATAACGCCAAGCAAATCGTCAGCGCTGAACTCGCCGGTGATTTCGTTCAAGGCCGATTGTGACAAGCGCAGCTCTTCTGCCAACAAGTCAAGTGATTGTGCTTGTGCACGCAAGTGTGCATCTGCAATGTCAAGGTGGGACTGCACACGTTTGAGGGCCTGGACATGGCGCTCACGCGCCAAGTACAAGCCTTCGTTGGCGGGTTGCCAGCCTGCAGCGCTGAGCAATTTTTGGCGCAACACCTCAATCCCTTGGCCCGTTTTGGCCGACAGATGGATGTCGTGGTGCTCGCTCGTTAGGGGCGTTGCCGCAGTTGTGGTTGGCGCCAGATCGCACTTGTTCCAAACATGGATCAAGCTGACGCCGTGCGGCAATTGTGTGGCCAAGGTATTTTGAATTTGCAAATCGGCGGCCGCGTAATCGGGCAAGTGTTGACGGGTCAGGTCGTGCAAAAACAAAACAGCATCGGCTGCTGCAATTTGTGCCCAAGCGCGCTGAATGCCAATCTGCTCCACCTCATCAATGCCAGCGCCTTCACGCAAACCTGCGGTGTCAATGACGTGCACTGGCACGCCTTCTATTTGAATGGTTTGTTGCACCACATCGCGCGTGGTCCCTGCAATTGGCGTCACGATGGCCAACTCGGCACCTGCCAATGCATTCAGCAGCGAGCTCTTGCCTGCATTGGGCTGACCTGCGATGACCACCTTGATGCCCTCGCGCAAAAGTGCACCTTGTTGTGTGCGCGCCAAGACGGCTGCCAATTGCGATTGCAGGCGATCGAGTTGTCCCTGTGCATCGGCTTTTTGCAAGAAATCAATTTCTTCTTCTGGAAAGTCCAAGGTGGCCTCTACCAGCATGCGCAGGTGAATCAACTTGTCGCGCAAGATGTGAATTTCTTTGGAGAAGTCACCCGCCAAGGATCGGCTGGCACTGCGCGCAGCCGCACCTGTGGAGGCGTCGATCAAGTCGGCAATGGCTTCGGCTTGTGCCAAATCAATCTTGTCATTCAAAAATGCACGCTGCGTGAACTCTCCGGGTGCAGCCAATCGCAAGCCTTGCAAATAGGGCGCGCCCGTGTTGGCATCTGTTTGCTCGGCTGCCTCTATGCAACGCGCCAACAACAGTTGAAGGACAACAGGGCCGCCGTGTGCCTGCAGCTCGAGCACATCTTCGCCGGTATACGAATGCGGCCCCGGGAAAAACACCGCCAATCCTTGGTCGATGGGTTCGCCATGTGCATCGTTGAAAGGCAAGTAATGCGCTTGCCGTGCCTGCAGAGATTTGCCACATAAAGCATCTGCCCATGCTTTGAGCTTGGGGCCAGAAATGCGCACGATGCCCACAGCACCTCGGCCGGGCGCCGTGGCGATGGCGATGATGGGATCCTGGTGGCGAGACAACATGGTGTGTTTGGGTGTGCTGGGTGTTTGAATGCAACAGGGCCGCATGAGCGGCCCTGTTGTGGATGTTTCAACTCCGTTGAGTTGTTGCGCTCAATTGAATTTTGGCAGATTGAACTGCGGCGGTACACCCATGCGGACGTTGATGACCCACTGCTGCGCAATCGACAAGATGTTGTTGGTAATCCAATACAGCACCAAGCCGGAAGGGAAGAAGAAGAACATCACGCTAAAGATGAGTGGCATGAACCACATCAATTTGGCTTGCATCGGATCTGGTGGCGCTGGGTTCAGGGCCGTTTGCAGCAGGGTTGACAGGGTCATGACCACTGGCAAGATGAAATAGGGATCGGGTGCTGACAAATCGTGAATCCAGCCAACCCAGGGCGCGTTGCGCATTTCAACCGAAGACAAGAGCACCCAATACAAGGCAATGAACACAGGAATTTGAATCATGATGGGGAAGCAACCACCCATGGGGTTGACCTTCTCTTCACGGTAAATCCGCATCATCTCTTGTTGCATTTGCTGCGGGTTGTCTTTGAGACGCTCGCGCATTTCCATGATTTTGGGGTTGATGGCTTTCATTTTGGCCATGCTGGCATAAGCCTTGGCATTGAGCCAGTAAAAAGCCAATTTCAACAAGAACACCAAGGCCACAATGGACCAGCCCCAGTTGTGCAAGAAGCCATACAAGCGGTCAAGCAACCAGTACAAAGGCTTGGCCAACACCGTGAGCCAGCCATAGTCTTTGACCAACTCTAAGCCCGGTGCGAGCAGTTCAAGCATCTTTTCTTCTTGAGGTCCTACAAACAAAGTGGCCTCTAAAGTTTTGGTTTGGCCGGGCGCTACTTCGCTGAAGGGCGTGATCATGCCGACGGCATACAAGTTGTTGTCCACCTTGCGGGCAAAGTTTTCACGCGCAGTGTTCTCGGGCAACAGCCATGCCGAGGCAAAGTAATGTTGCACCATGGCCACGTAGCCTTGCTGGGTGGTTTTTTCGAATTCAGCTTTGCTTTTCTCAATGTCTGTGAATTCAATCTTTTGGTACTTTTTGGCGTCGGTGTAAACCGCAGGGCCCGTAAATGTAGAGTAGAAAGAAGACTCACCATCGGGCTTGTTGCCATCGCGAATCAACTGAACATACAGTTGAGGGGTGGCCGCTGTACTGCCGGTGTTGACAACTTGATGGGCCACTTTGATGGCATAGCTGCCGCGCTTCAGGGTGTAGGTTTTGACCAACTTCAAGCCGCCGACGTCGGCAGACTCAAACTTCAAGACCAATTCGTTTTGCCCATCTTTCAAGGCGCGTTCGCCTGAAAAATTCATGGCGGTTTTGTGCGATGCAAACGCGCCCCCAATGAGGCCTGTTTGGGCGACATAAACGCGCGCTTTGCTTTCATCGAGCAAGATGAAGGGCTTCTTGCTGTCATTCAGGTCGCTGAATTTGACAAACTCGCTGCGCACCAAAGTGCCGCCTTCAGAGTCAAAGCTGAGTTTCAGCACATCGGTGCTGATGTCAATCCGTTCACGTGGCGTGGTGACAGGCGCGTTTGCAACACCGGGTACTTGCGAAGGGCCCGCTGGCGCAGCAGCCGGTGCGGTGGCGCTGGGTACGCTGGCGGATGCAGCGCCAGCAACTTCTGGTGCAGCGGCCGCAGTGGGTTTGGGGAAGAAAGTGGCTTTTTGACCGTTGTAGATCTGCCATTGGTCCCAAAGCAGAACCATGGAGAAGCCAAAAATGACCCATAAAAAGGTGCGGCGAATATCGTTCATGAAGACTTCTTCGAAGTGGGGTGAGTTAACGGGTGATGCAATAAACGCGAAAGCCACTTGGGTGCCTGCTCGGGCACGGGGTCGTGACCGCCATTGCACCAAGGTTGACAACGGCCGATGCGTTTGAGGGTGAGATAACTGCCGATACCGGCGCCATGTTGCTTCAGGGCATCCAAAGCATAAACAGAGCAAGTGGGCTCAAACCGACATGCCGATCCTAACCAAGGGCTAAGAAAAAGGCGATAACCCTTCACAATGCCGATCAATAGTTTTTGGATCATGACTTGTTGGCTGCGCGTTCAAACAATTGCTCTAGCTCTTGCCTGACGGCCTGCTTGAGCATGGGGGAAGTGGCGCTGATGAAGGTTTGCCGGTCAAAGCCTGAGCGCAGTCGTACCACGTGCGCTGCACACGGCATGCGCACTTCAAACTGTGAGCTGACCGCGTAGATTTGACGCTTGATGGCATTGCGTGTAACAGCACGCTTGGCCCACCGCTTGGGCACCATGGCACCCAACCAGACTTCTGTTGAATGAAATAAGGGGGGTGTCTGAGCGCTAGATGTTTCGGCAGGCACTTGGGGCTTGCTTTCAGGCAGGCTGAGGCGATGCAAAGCGAAATGCGGGGTGCGAGAAACCGTGCCGCCTGCAAGGGCGGCCTGGAATTGAGGGCGGGTTTTTAAACGCTGCACACCACTGCCGAGTCATGAATTTGCTCAGCAGCCGAGCCATGGGAAGGCTTGGCTCACGCGGCAACTGCGATTAGGCAGCCAGACGCTTACGGCCTTTGGCGCGGCGTGCATTGATCACAGCGCGGCCGCCGCGGGTTTTCATGCGGACCAAAAAGCCGTGTGTACGTGCGCGGCGTGTCTTAGAAGGTTGGTATGTGCGTTTCATTTTGAGTCGTTCCTGATAACTGACCTCCAAAACCACATGATGCTTTCAGTGGTTCTTTTTGGAGGAAACCGGCGATTATCGCAAACTTTCAGGGGGCTGGCAAACCCTAAGGGCTCACGCCCTCGAAAAAATCCATGTTTGAGTTCAAATATTCTGGTTTATGATCCCCACAAGCCCTTCGTACTGCATGTGGATAAACTCTTGATAAAGTGATTTTGAACGCCATGAATTTTCAAACTGTCCACACCCAAGGCAAGTGCGCATGAGCAACGGACAGCACCCACACGACGCCGACGAAGCAGGCCAGGCACTGTGGCAAGTTTGCTTGGACGAGCTCTCACAAGAGATGCCTGAACAGCAGTTCAACACCTGGATCAAACCCCTGACAGCACACGTTTCAGACGACCTGTCAAAAGTCACTTTGTATGTGGCCAACCGGTTCAAATTAGACTGGATCCGGGCGCAATACAGCGCCAAATTGGCCGACGTGCTGTCGCGATTGCACGGTCAAAAAATTCAAATTGAGTTAGCACTCGCTACCCGCGAAGCCCAAGGTAAGACTGCTTTTTCTATGGCCAAGGCTGCTTTAGAGGCGCGGCCTGAGGTGCTTGATGTGCCCGACGAAGCGCCCGCCGATGGCCATCGCCACCGCTTGAACACGGCGCTCACCTTCGACACCTTGGTGGAGGGTTCGGCCAACCGCATGGCGCGCGCTGCGGCCATGCACGTGGCCACCATGCCAGGCCACCTTTACAACCCCCTGTTTATTTACGGCGGCGTGGGTTTGGGCAAGACCCACTTGGTGCATGCCGTGGGCAACAAATTGCTGGCCGACAAGCCCGATGCCAAAGTTCTCTACATTCACGCTGAACAATTTGTATCAGATGTGGTTAAAGCCTATCAGCGCAAAACTTTTGACGAGTTCAAGCACCGCTACCACTCACTCGACTTGCTGCTGATTGACGATGTGCAGTTCTTTGCCAACAAAGACCGCACCCAAGAAGAATTCTTCAACGCCTTTGAGGCGCTGCTGGCCAAAAAATCGCACATTGTGATGACCAGCGACACCTATCCCAAAGGCTTGGCCGACATCCATGAGCGATTGGTCTCGCGTTTTGATTCGGGACTCACGGTGGCCATAGAGCCGCCCGAGCTTGAAATGCGCGTGGCCATTCTGATCAACAAAGCCATCAGCGAGGGCAGCGTCATGCCCGAAGAGGTGGCCTTCTTTGTCGCCAAGAACGTGCGCTCTAACGTGCGCGAACTGGAAGGCGCCTTGCGCAAAATTTTGGCGTATTCACGTTTCAACCAGAAGGAAATTTCCATCCAGTTGGCACGTGAAGCCCTGCGCGACCTGCTGTCGATTCAAAACCGCCAGATCAGCGTTGAAAACATCCAAAAAACGGTGGCCGATTATTACAAGATCAAGGTCGCCGACATGTATTCCAAAAAGAGACCTGCCAGCATTGCGCGGCCGCGGCAAATTGCCATGTATTTGGCCAAAGAATTGACCCAAAAAAGCTTGCCAGAAATTGGTGAATTGTTTGGTGGCCGTGACCATACCACCGTGTTGCATGCCGTGCGCAAAATCAGCGCCGAGCGCCAGCAGTTGACCGAGCTCAACCAACAATTGCACGTTTTGGAGCAAACCCTCAAAGGCTAAACCAAGGGCCAGGACTCGGCTCTCAAAAAAGAGCTTCAACAGGGGGGTGGCCAAGCCCCCCTAAAGAATGCTGAATTAAGCGTTCAAAAGCCCAATTTGAGGCCAAAAATCAGCGAAAATCTAGGGGCTCCCAAATTCCAAATTGGGACCCCTTAAAACAGAGGAAGACATGATCGTACTGAAGGCCACCCAAGACAAATTGCTGTCCGTTTTGCAATCCGTTTCTGGCATTGTCGAACGTCGTCACACATTGCCTGTTTTGGCCAATGTGCTGATTCGCAAAACTGGCAAAGCACTGCAGTTGACCACCAGCGATCTAGAAATTCAAATTCGCACCACCGCCGAGATGGACGGTGATGCTGGCGACTTCACCACCACGGTAGGCGCGCGCAAACTGATCGACATCTTGCGCACCATGCCCTCTGATCAAACCGTCAGCTTGGAATCTAGCCAAAGCAAATTGATTTTGAAGGGTGGCAAATCCAAATTCACCTTGCAAACTTTGCCTGCAGAAGATTTTCCTTTGGTGCAAGAGGCTGCCAGTTTTGGTCCCGTGTTCAGCATTCCGCAAAAAACCTTGAAGCAATTGCTCAGCCAAGTTTCTTTTGCCATGGCCGTACACGACATTCGTTATTACCTCAACGGCATTTTGTTTGTGGCAGAAGGCAAGCAGTTGTCTTTGGTGTCCACCGATGGTCACCGTTTGGCATTTGCTTCTGCCACTTTGGACACCGATGTGCCCAACAAGCAAGAAGTCATCTTGCCTCGCAAAACCGTGCTCGAAATGCAGCGCTTGCTCAGCGATGCCGAAGGCGCCATCGACATGCAGTTTGCCAACAACCAAGCCAAGTTCAGCTTTGGTGGCATGGAGTTTGTCACCAAACTCGTTGAAGGCAAGTTCCCCGATTACAACCGCGTCATTCCCAAAGGCCATCGCAACAACCTGACACTGGGTCGTCAAGCTTTGTTGTCGTGCTTGCAGCGCACTGCCATTTTGACCAGCGACAAATTCAAAGGCGTTCGCCTCAATTTGGACCCCGGTACTTTGCGTGTGGCCTCCACCAACGCCGAGCAAGAAGAAGCCGTGGACGAACTCGACATTGACTACGGTGGTGACAGCATTGAAATTGGCTTCAACGTGACCTACATCATCGATGTGCTCACCAACATGGGCCAAGACATGGTGCGCATTGATTTGGCCGATGCCAACAGCTCTGCCCTCATCACCATTCCAGAAAACGACCAGTTCAAATACGTGGTGATGCCCATGCGCATTTAAGGCTTGAACTGCTTGAAGGTGAATCGAATCACCCCGAGAAGAGCCTTTCGAAACCCGCGTTGATTCGCGGGTTTCGGCCATTCGAGAGATTGAGAAAAGTAAAAATGACCGAAGAAAACAAGCCAAGCGCCGAAGAGTTCACAACGATTCAGCCCATCATCGACACCAACCAAGCCGGCGCATCCGAGGGCTATGGCGAAGGGTCGATCCAAATTTTGGAAGGCTTGGAAGCGGTTCGCAAGCGCCCAGGCATGTACATCGGCGACACGTCCGATGGCACCGGTTTGCACCACTTGGTGTTCGAGGTGGTCGACAACTCCATTGACGAAGCCTTGGCCGGCCACTGCGATGACATCGTGGTCACCATTCACTCCGACAACTCCATCAGCGTTACCGACAACGGCCGGGGCATTCCTACAGGCGTCAAGATGGACGACAAGCACGAGCCCAAGCGCTCGGCTTCAGAAATTGCTTTGACAGAATTGCACGCAGGCGGCAAGTTCAACCAAAACAGCTACAAAGTGTCCGGTGGTTTGCACGGCGTGGGTGTGAGCTGCGTCAATGCGCTCAGCAAGTGGTTGCGCCTCACGGTGCGCCGCGACGGCAAAGTGCATCAAATTGAATTTGCAAAAGGCTTTGTGCAAAACCGTTTGCTCGAAATGGTCGACGGCGTCGAAGTGTCGCCCATGAAAATTACTGGCGCTACCGAAAAACGTGGCACCGAAGTTCACTTCTTGCCCGACACCGACATCTTCACGCAGAACCACGATTTCCATTATGAAATTCTGGCCAAGCGTTTGCGCGAACTGAGCTTCTTGAACAACGGTGTGCGCATTCGCCTCAAAGATGAACGCAGCGGCAAAGAAGACGATTTCTCTGGCGCCGGTGGCGTCAAGGGCTTTGTGGACTTCATCAACGCCAACAAAAAAGTATTGCACCCCAACGCATTCATCGCCATGGGCGAGCGTCCTGCCGACTCTTATGGTGGCATTCCTGGCACCAGCATTGGTGTCGAAGTGGCCATGCAGTGGAACGATGGTTACAACGAAAGCGTTTTGTGCTTTACCAACAACATTCCACAACGTGACGGTGGCACCCACCTCACAGGTTTGCGCGCGGCCATGACACGTGTCATTGGCAAGTACATCGAGAAAAACGAAATTGCCAAAAAGCAAAAAGTCGAAGTCAGTGGCGACGACATGCGCGAAGGCTTGTGTTGCGTGCTCAGCGTCAAAGTGCCCGAGCCTAAGTTCTCTAGCCAGACCAAAGACAAGCTGGTGTCCAGCGAAGTGCGCGCACCCGTAGAAGACATTGTGGCCAAAGCCCTGGGCGACTTTTTGGAAGAGCGCCCCAACGATGCCAAAATCTTGTGCGGCAAAATTGTTGAAGCCGCACGCGCTCGTGAAGCAGCACGCAAAGCCCGCGAAATGACACGCCGCAAAGGTGTGCTCGACGGCATGGGCTTGCCAGGCAAGTTGGCCGACTGCCAAGAAAAAGATCCAGCACTTTGCGAAATTTACATCGTGGAGGGCGACTCCGCCGGTGGTTCTGCCAAGCAGGGTCGTGATCGCAAATTCCAAGCCATCTTGCCCCTGCGCGGCAAGATCTTGAACGTCGAAAAAGCACGTTACGAAAAATTGCTCACCAGCAATGAAATTGTCACGCTCATCACCGCGCTTGGCACTGGCATTGGCAAAGTGACGGCCGACTCTGGCAAGAGCGGCACCGACGACTTCAACGTCGACAAGCTGCGCTACCACCGCATCATCATCATGACCGACGCCGACGTGGACGGCGCGCACATTCGCACTTTGTTGCTCACGTTCTTCTACCGTCAAATGCCCGACCTTGTAGAGCGCGGCCACATCTACATTGCGCAGCCACCGCTTTACAAAGTGAAGGCTGGCAAAGAAGAGTTGTATTTGAAAGATGCGCCGGCACTCGATGGCTTCTTGTTGCGCATCGCTTTAAAAGACGCCAGCATTGCCACCGGTGGCGCGTCACCGCAAGTGCTGAGTGGCGACACACTCGAGTCTTTGGCGCGCAAGCACCAAGTGGCCGAAGCCGTCATTCACCGCTTGTCCAACTTTATGGATGCCGAAGCTTTGCGCGCCATTGCCGATGGTGTGGCCCTCAACCTCGACAACCTCGACAACGCCGCAGAATGTGCGCCTGCACTGCAAGCCAAGCTGCGCGAACTCAACACCACCGGCGTGCCTGCCGAAGTGACGGCAGAGTTTGACGCGCGTACCGACAAACCTTTGCTCCGGATCAGCCGTCGTCACCACGGCAACATCAAGAGCAGCGTCATCACACAAGACTTTGTGCACGGTGCCGACTATGCCGCATTGGCCGAAGCGGCCAACACCTTCCGTGGTTTGCTCGGCGAAGGCGCCAAGGTCATGCGCGGTGAAGGCGACAAGCAAAAAGAAGAAAAGACCAACGACTTCCGTCAAGCCATGCATTGGCTCATTGGCGAAGCCGAGCGCACCACCAGCCGTCAGCGTTACAAAGGCTTGGGCGAAATGAACCCCGCACAGCTGTGGGAAACCACCATGGACCCCACTGTGCGCCGTTTGCTGCGTGTGCAAATTGACGACGCCATTGAAGCCGATCGCGTGTTCACCATGCTGATGGGCGACGAAGTCGAGCCACGTCGCAACTTTATTGAGAGCAACGCGCTGCGCGCAGGCAACATCGACATCTGATGTTCACAGTGTCTTGGTGCAAGCCAATGACACTGTCGCCTTCCTGCTGATGTCTATCATGAGTGAGGGGTGTTGACCGTCGAGATAAGAATCTCTCGGCGGCGCACTTCCGGATCATTTCTGGATCAATTCCGGCAATCTGCCGTACACTCGGTCAATGGACAAAAAAATGAACAAAGCGCAGCCAGCGGCTCGTCTTGAAGCGAGGATCAGCCACGATCTGCATGGCTTGCTTCGTCAAGCGGCCGAATTAGAAGGGCGCTCTGTCACAGACTTTGTGGTGGCGGCTGTGCAACAGGCTGCCAGTGATGCGTTGGCCAAGGCGCACTACATCCAACTGGCCCAAGCCGATCAAGTTCAATTTGCAAAATCACTGTTGGCGCCTGCCAAACCCAAAGCGGCTTTAAAACGTGCGTTTGAAAACAGGCGCAAGCTGCTGGACCTCACTTGAACACAGGACCTTTCAAGGTCGAAGTGCTAAGGGCGGATCACCCCCGCAATGAGTTTGATTGTGGTGACGTCGACTTAGACCGGTACTTCAAAACACAAGTGACGCAAGACATTAGGCGGCATGTTGCGCATTGTTTTGTGGCGGTCAACAGCTTGGGTCATGTGGCGGGTTATTACACCTTGGCTGCTTCAAGTGTGCTGCTGGCAGACTTGCCCCAAGCGCTTGCCAAAAAATTGCCACGCTACCCCACGGTGCCAGTCGCAAGAATGGGCAGGTTGGCCGTCACTCAGTCCGCTCAACAAATCGGTTTAGGGTCTGCTTTGCTGGCAGACGCTTTGACGCGCGTGTTTCAGGCCGACGTAGCGGCCTACGCCATGGTGGTGGATGCCAAGCATCAAGAAGCTGCTCAGTTTTATGAAAAGCATGGCTTCAAACAATTCTCCTCTCATCCCTTGAGCTTGTGGTTGCCAATGAATGCAGTGGTTGCCTTGGTTTAATTTGTTAGCACTAAGCTTGTGCGTTAAGTTTCTGTCGGTTTGCGCTGTCCCGCGGTCATGGCGCTGCCCATCGAAGCCGCCATGATCAATCCAATGGCGCTTAGTTGTTGTGTGCTCAGTTGCTCAGACAAGACTAACCATCCAGCCAACGCCCCCACAGCAGGCTCAAGGCTGAGCAAGATGCTGAAGGTTTGCTTGGGTAAATGTTTGAGTGAATACATTTCTAAACTGTAGGGGATGGCGCTAGACAGCAAGGCAATGCCCAAGCCAATGAGCATCCATTCCACATTCAACAAAGAAGTGCCGGCCACGCTAATGCCAAAGGGCGTCACAACCATGGCTGCGACCAACATGCCCATGGGCGTGGCAAAAGCGCCAATGCGATCGGCCACGCGCTGACCGATCACGATGTACAGAGCCCAACAAACCCCGGCACCCAAGGCGAAGGCAATGCCAACAGGGTCAAGTGCCGTTGCACCATCTACACCCAATTGTTGCCCCAACGGCAAGATCAATCCCATGCCCACCACGGCCAACACAATCCACACAAAATCGAGCGGCTTTTTGGAAGACCACAAAGCGACCGCCAAGGGGCCGGTAAATTCAATGGCGATGGCCAAGCCAAATGGCACAGTTTTGATTGCGCTGTAAAACAGCAAGTTCATGATGCCCAAGGTGGCGCCAAACATCACAAGCGGCGGTGCGTCTGCCCAAGTCCATGCACGTCGCCAAGGCCGCCAAAATGCCATCAGCAGCAGCGTGGAAAAAACCAGGCGGTAAGTGGTGGTGCCTTCGGCGCCTACAAAAGGAAACAAACTTTTGGCTAACGAAGTGCCAGCACACAGCGTGATCAAACTGCCCATGAGGGCTGCAACAGGAAAAAAAGGAAATTTCACAGGTCTAAAACAATGGGTTGTCCGTGCGGTGTTCGAGCGGCGGCATCTTCCCAAGCATGTTCAAGTGCGTGAATTTGATCTGCGGTGCCCAATTGTTTGGACAATACCAAGGCCTCTAAAGCATTGAGCCAATGGGTGTAATAGGTGGTGCCTGTGTCTGTATCGCCGGCAACTTGCGCATTGCGAATTTCTTGCGTCAGAGTTGCCGCCCATTCGGGCCAAGTGAACAAGCCTTTTTCGTGCAATTGCAGGGTCATGGCAAACGCATGCGCTTGCCAGGGTTCTGAAAAGACGGCGCCATGGGCTTCTTGCACGGGCAGTGGCATGTTGTGGCCGCCGCAGTGTTGGGCAATCTCTTCGAGGGTGAGTCGTGTGTTCTGCATGCTTGTGATTCCTAGGACTTCAGGTCACCGCTTCTAAATAAGATTCCCATGCATCCACGGTTACTTCTACAGTGGGGTCGCTGTTTTCACCCCAAAGTGTGGTGCCATCGAACACCACCGTGTAGAGCCATTCAACAGGCACATTAAAGGGCGGCGTGGCGCGCATGGTATGCCCATCTGGAAAAACATGGCCGCCATGCACACTCACAATGGTGCCCACATGGCCACGCACATAACGCGGCAATCGGGTGTGGCCTTGGGGGTGCATGTTGCGCGCACGAACGTGCTGGCCAACTTTGAACAAGGCAGGCTGATCGATGGGGCGTTCTGTAGGGCTGCCGGCTTTCAGTGCAGCGTCCACAGTTTCACGCGAGAGAACTCTGTTCACTGGGGCCGGCGGGACGCTCATTTGTCCGCTGGCAAGTTCTGCGGCTGTCACCATGCCGCGTTCTAACATGAGTTTTTCAAGGGCGCGAATCCAAATTTCGTAATAAGTGCTGGACAAGTAGATGGCCGGCGGCAATGACTCGCGCGCCGAGCGGCTGAGGTCAATGTTCCATTGGCCACTGGCGCCCATGGCCACTGTGACGGCCATGGCTCGGCTTTCCCAGGGGGCGTGGAACAAAGGTTCATGAGCCTCTAATAGAACAGGGCCAAATCCTTGTTGGCCCCCCATGTCGTGGACGCCGTTCATACCAGGGCCGTCCCAATCATGGCGTCGCGCGTGACCAGGCTGGCCAGTTCGGTTTGCGACAAGTGTTCGGTGCCATCTGGCCGCTTGGGCAAGACCAAGTAGCGCACTTCAGCAGTGGAGTCCCAAACGCGAATGCGGGTGCTTTCCGGCAGCGCCACGCCAAAGTCGGCCAAGACTTTGCGGGGCTCCAGCACAGCGCGTGACCGGTAAGCCGCGCTTTTGTACCAAACAGGTGGCAGGCCCAAAATAGGCCAAGGGTAGCAACTGCAAAGGGTGCAGACCACCATGTTGTGCTGGTCAGGGGTGTTTTCCACGGCCACCATGTGCTCGCCTTGGCGGCCCGTAAAGCCCAAAGAAGCAATGGCCGCCGTGGCATCTTGAAGCAACCAAGCTTTGAATTCTGGCTCTGCCCAGGCTTTTGCCACCACTTGTGCGCCATTGTGAGGGCCCACTTCGGTTTCGTAGGTCTCGATGATGCGGTCAATGGCCAAGGGGTCGATGTAGCCTTTTTGGGTAAGCAAAGTTTCCAGGGCACGCACCCTGACGTCCATTTCGCTCAAGCTGGAATGGTCGTGATCGTGGTCATGAGAATGGCTGGCCAAGGTCGTCTCCCGAGTTAGACAAGGTCTTTGGATGCCATCATAGCCCCGCATACAATCAGCGGTTGCCTTCCAAAGGCGGTTCTAAGCCAACTTTGGGGTCATTACTTAAATTTATTCGTGGAGTTCCTTGATGTTCATTTCATCCGCTTTTGCCCAAACCGCCCCAGCCGCTGCCGCCGGTGGCGACATGCAATCCTCTTTGATGAGCATGTTGCCCTTGCTCTTGATGTTTGTGGTGTTGTATTTCGTCATGATTCGCCCCCAAATGAAAAAGCAAAAAGAGCACAAGGCCATGATTGATGCGTTGGCCAAGGGCGACGAAATCATCACTGCGGGTGGTTTCTTGGGCAAGGTCAGCAAATTGGGCGACAGCTTCTTGAGCATCGAGCTGGCCAGCGGTGTAGAAGTTCAAATGCAGCGTTCTGCTGTGGTTCAAGTTTTGCCAAAAGGCACGATCAAGTAATTGCGCAAACGGCCCAAGCCTTGGTTTGGGTTAGCGCAGTGCTCTTTTTTTCTTCTTTGAAGCGGCTGCCATCATGAACCGTTATCCGGTGTGGAAATTTGCGATCATCGTGATCGCTTTGTTGTTAGGCGTGGTCTACACCTTGCCTAACTTTTTTGGTGAAGCACCGGCGGTGCAGGTCTCATCTTCTAAGATGAGTGCCAAAGTGGACACTGCCGCCATGGCCCGTGTGGAAGACGCACTGAAGGCGGCCAATGTGTTGCCATCGGCCGTGGCACTGGAAGGCAATTCCATTAAGGCGCGTTTTGAAACCACCGAACAACAACTCAAAGCCAAAGACGCCATTCAAAAAGCACTCATTCCAGAGGGCTCTGACAATGGCTATGTGGTGGCCTTGAATTTGTTGTCGCGCTCGCCCGAATGGTTGACGGCTTTGCATGCTGCGCCCATGTATTTGGGCTTGGACTTGCGCGGTGGTGTGCACTTTATGTTGCAGGTCGACATGAAGGCGGCGCTGTCGCAAAAAATTGATTCATTGGCCGCTGACATTCGCACCGCCTTGCGCGAAAAAGATGTTCGACACGGCGGCATTGCACGCAATGGCAGCAACATTGAAGTGCGCATTCGTGATCAAGCGCAATTGGCCGCGGCCAAACGCTTGTTGGCAGATCAATTTACCGACCTCCAAATTGTGGAGGCGGCAGAGGGCACAGAGTTCAAAATCACAGCCAGTGTCAAACCTGAGGCAGCGCGCCGTGTTCAAGAGCAAGCCCTCAAACAAAACATCACCACGCTGCACAATCGCATCAACGAATTGGGCGTGGCTGAACCTGTCATCCAGCAACAAGGCTTAGACCGCATTGTGGTGCAGTTGCCTGGCGTGCAAGACACGGCCAAGGCCAAAGACATCTTGGGCCGCACGGCCACATTGGAAGTACGCTTGGTTGATGAAAGCAGCGAAGCGCGGTCTGCCGAACAAACCAATGGCATGGTGCCCTTTGGCTCTGAGCGCTATTTAGAGCGCAACGGCCAGCCCGTGATTGTGAAGAAGCAAGTGATTTTGACGGGCGACAACCTGACCGATGCGCAGCCCGGCTTTGACAGCCAAACACAAGAGCCCGTGGTTAACTTGTCACTCGATGGCAAAGGCGCGCGCATTTTCAAAGATGTCACACGTGAAAACGTTGGCAAGCGCATGGCCATTTTGCTGTTTGAAAAAGGCAAAGGCGAAGTGGTTACCGCGCCCGTCATTCGAACTGAGATTGGTGGCGGCCGCGTGCAAATTTCTGGCCGCATGACCACCACCGAAGCCAACGACACTGCTTTGTTGTTGCGCGCAGGCTCATTGGCTGCCCCCATGGAAATTATTGAAGAACGCACCATTGGCCCCAGCCTGGGTGCAGAAAACATTGCCAAGGGCTTCAACAGCGTGACGTGGGGCTTCTTGGTCATTGTTGCCTTCATGTGTATTTATTACATGGTGTTTGGTCTTTTCTCAAGCATTGCATTGGGCGTCAATTTGTTGCTGTTGGTGGCGGCACTCTCGATGTTGCAAGCCACTCTGACTTTGCCCGGTATGGCCGCGATGGCATTGGCTTTGGGCATGGCGATTGACTCCAACGTATTGATCAACGAGCGTGTGCGCGAAGAGTTGAGATTGGGCGCGTCTCCGCAAGCTGCGATTCACGCTGGTTACGACCGTGCATGGGCCACTATTCTTGACTCCAACATCACCACCCTGATAGCAGGCGTTGCTTTGTTGGCATTTGGCTCTGGCCCAGTGCGCGGTTTTGCCGTGGTGCATTGCTTAGGCATTTTGACCAGCATGTTTTCTGCGGTGTTTTTCTCACGTGGTTTGGTCAACCTTTGGTATGGACGCCAAAAGAAACTCAAGTCGGTTTCCATTGGTACGGTGTGGCGCCCTGAGGGGGCCAAAGTACCGGCCACCACTGAAGACAAAGCATAAAGCGGAGCAGCATCATGGAATTTTTCAAAATCCGCAAAGACATCCCCTTCATGAAGCACGCGTTGATCTTCAACGTGATCTCGCTTGCTACGTTCTTGTTGGCCGTCTTCTTTTTGTTCAGTCGCGGCTTGCACTTGTCGGTGGAGTTCACCGGTGGCACCGTGATTGAAGTGAGCTACAGTCAGCCAGCTGATTTGACCAAAGTTCGCGGCGTAGTTTCTAGCTTGGGGTATGCAGAAGTACAAGTCCAAAACTTTGGCACAGCGCGCGATGTGATGATTCGTTTGCCTGCACAAAAGGGTGTCAGCTCGGCGCAGCAAAGTGACAAATTGATGGAGGCTTTGAAAGCGCAAAACTCTGAAGCCACGTTGCGCCGTACCGAGTTTGTCGGCCCGCAAGTGGGCGAGGAGCTGGCAGCAGATGGCTTAAAGGCATTGGCGTTTGTGGTGATCGGCATCATGCTTTATTTGGCGGTGCGCTTTGAGTGGAAATTCTCGGTAGCGGCCATCATTGCCAACTTGCACGATGTCATCATCATCTTGGGATTCTTTGCCTTCTTCCAGTGGGAGTTCTCATTGGCTGTGCTGGCTGCGGTGTTGGCCGTGTTGGGTTATTCGGTGAATGAATCGGTGGTGATTTTTGACCGAATTCGCGAGAACTTCCGTCGCTATCGCAAGATGAACACGATTGAGATCATCGACAACGCCATTACTTCAACCATCAGCCGAACCATCATCACGCACGGTTCGACGCAAATCATGGTGCTGTCCATGTTGTTGTTTGGTGGCGAAACCTTGCACTACTTTGCCATGGCCCTGACCATCGGTATTTTGTTCGGTATTTATTCGTCGGTGTTTGTGGCTGCGGCCATTGCCATGTGGTTGGGTATTCAACGTGAAGACCTGATCAAGGCGACGCCTAAAAAAGACGAAGACCCAGACGATCCAAACTCTGGCGCAGTGGTCTAAACCGGCAGACAGGCGCGCTTTTTAACGTGTGCCTGGTCTGCTGAGTTGTTGGTAAAGGCCGCCCGGCAGCCTGCCTAGGTTGCCGGCCATTTCCATTTGAAATAATTCGGCTTGCAAGTGCGAGGTGCTTAAGCCGCATCGCCTTTGAAGCTCGTCTAGCCCAATGGGTTCGTGTCCTAAATGTTGGGCAATACCATGTGCGCGGCCTTCCATTGGCTGACCGCTTTGCGTGTGGGCAGTTTGGCTTTCAAGCGCAAATGAGCGAACGGGCAAATTTTTCATCTCTTCCAAGATGTCTTGGGCACAGTCGACCAACTTAGCGCCTTGTTTGATGAGGTCGTGGCATCCTTTGGCCACCGTGGTGTGGATGGAGCCAGGGATGGCAAACACCTCTTTGCCCATGTCAACGGCTTGCTTGGCCGTAATCAGCGAGCCCGAGCGTGTGGCGGCTTCTACCACCAAGCAGCCTTGCGACAAGCCTGCGATGAGCCGATTGCGTTTGGGAAAGTTGGCAGTGATGGGCGGCGTGTTGAGCGGGTACTCACTGAGCAGCAAGCCATGCATTGCAATTTGTTGCGCCAGTGCATGGTTTTGATGGGGATAAACACGGTCTAGGCCGGTGCCGACCACGGCCACCGTGTGAAGCGGATTGTCGGAGGTACCTCCTTCAAGTGCGCCTTGATGTGCTGCCGTGTCGACACCCAAGGCCATGCCAGAGACCACCGTTAAACCTGCTTGTGACAAAGTCAAGGCAAAGCTGTGTGCGTTCAGAATGCCTTGCGGTGTGGGGTTGCGACTGCCCACAATGGCCATGGCAGAGGGTGCATGCAAGGGTGGTGGACTTAATTGTTGCAGGTGCTGTGTTTGCCCCAAAGCGTACAAAAGACACGGTGGATCGGGCGCGAGCAAGAGGGGGCTGGGGTAGTCTGCGTCGGCCAGCGTGATGAGTCTTTTGCCGATATCGATACCAGAACTGGAACCGGAACCGGAATCGGAACCGATGCTGGCGCCATGTAATGACTTGCGAGCCATAGCAGGTGTGTTCAACCATGCCCAAGTGGTTTCGACCGCCTCGTCTAGCTCGCGGGGTCGAGTGAGAAGCTGTTGGCACATGGCCGGGCTGACAAATGCCTTCAATTCGCTGGCGCTGCTCTGAAAAATATGCTCGGGCAAGCCAAAGGCCTTGAGCAGCGCACGCGCAGAGATGTTGCCAACGCCAGGCGTGAGGCTAAGGCGCAACCAAGCTTGAAGACTTTCACGCGTAAAAACCATGCTTTTTCCTCTGAAACGAGACCCAATGAAGAAATCATTGTGAGAATCAACCGCTGTGTTGGACAAGGCTTCTTCAAATTAGCGAAAATAGAGGTATTGCTGAATTGAAATCACCATGGCTCTTTTAAACATCCTTTGCTATCCCGACCCCCGTTTGCACACGGTGGCCAAACCCGTCACACAATTTGATGACGCACTTCGTGCGTTGGTAGCCGACATGACGGAAACCATGTACGACGCACAGGGCATTGGCCTGGCAGCCACCCAAATCAATGTGCATCAGCGCGTGGTGGTGATCGACACCTCCGAAGAGCGCAACCAACCGCTGGTGCTGATCAACCCTGAAATCACATGGGCCAGTGAGGAGCGTGTGAAAGGTGAAGAAGGTTGTTTGTCGGTGCCGGGTATCTATGACGGTGTAGAGCGTTCGGTGGCAGTGAAGTTGAAAGCCGCAGATGAACACGGCAAGGTTCGTGAAATTGACGCTGAAGGCATGTTGGCGGTCTGCATGCAGCATGAGTTGGACCATTTGATGGGCAAGGTCTTTGTGGAATACTTGTCCCCCTTGAAGCGCAATCGCATCAAAACCAAATTGCTCAAAGCGAAGCGCGAAGACGCTTGACCGCGCTTTTCAAAATCAGTTGTCAAAGAAAGTATTTACATGCGCGTGATTTTTGCGGGCACTCCTGAATTTGCCCGCAGCGCATTGGCCGCTTTGCACGCGGCAGGTCACGACATCGTTGGGGTGTTTACACAACCCGACAGGCCAGCCGGCCGCGGCATGAAATTGCAAGCATCTGCTGTGAAGCAATACGCGGTTGAACACAACTTGACGGTGGTGCAGCCACACAGCTTAAAGCTCGATGGCAAGTATCCTGACGAAGCAGCTGCCGCACAGGCTTTCATTGCACAGGCGCAAGCCGATGTGATGGTGGTCGCAGCTTACGGTTTGATCTTGCCGCAATGGGTGCTCGATGCACCCCAGTTCGGTTGTTTGAACATTCACGCGTCCTTGTTGCCACGCTGGCGTGGTGCGGCGCCGATTCACCGCGCCATTGAAGCGGGTGATGCCCAAACAGGCGTCACCATCATGCAGATGGATGCGGGCCTAGACACTGGCGACATGTTGCTAGAAGAAACACTGCCCATTTTGACGCCAGACACCACGGCCACTTTGCATGACAAGCTGGCTGACATGGGCGCTGCTTTGATTGTCAAAGCATTGACGCAAGTGGGCCATTTCAGACCCGTGAAACAGCCCACAGAAGGCGTCACTTACGCGCACAAAATTGAAAAAACCGAAGCTGCCATCGATTGGACTTTGAGCGCCCAACTTTTATCGCAGCGCATCCGTGCCTTCGATCCTTTCCCAGGCATGACAGCTCAGATGGCCGGTGAGTTGGTCAAGGTGTGGCAGGCTCAAGTGCTGACAGACCCGCACTTTAAAACGCGCGATGCAAAGCCTGGTACCTTGCTGGCTGTCAACGAGTCTGGTTTGCAAGTGGCTTGTGGCGAAGGCGTGTTGTGCCTCACGCAATTGCAAAAACCCGGTGGCAAGCGCCAACCGGTGGCAGACTTTGTTCGCCATTTCAAGGGCGCGGTGGGCGATGTTTTTCAAAGCTGAAAATTACCGGCACCCCGCATTCATGGAAGGCCTGCGCGATTTGGCACCCCAAGCACCAGGGGTCGCAGCTTGGGGCTTGATGACAGGCGTGGCCATGGTCAACTCGGGCATGAGCGTGTTCGAAGCCATTGCCATGACACTCTTTGTGTATGCGGGCAGTTCGCAGTTGGCCGCCTTGCCTTTGATCGTGGCGGGCGCACCCGTCTGGATTATTTTGGCCACGGGCTTTTGCGTCAATTTGCGCTTCATGGTGTTCAGTTTGCACCTGCGCCCGTACCTGATGCATTTGCCACGCCTAGAACGAATGGTGCACGGCTATCTCACCACGGACATCAGCTATGTGTTGTTCACCCGCCGATTTACCAAACCGAGTGACAAACCTGCAGAACAAATGACACAAGCGGCTTCTTTGGCCGGGAACACATGCATCGTGTGGGTGAGTTGGATGGTGGCCAGTTTCTTCGGCATCTTTTTGGCCAACATCATTCCGACATCTTGGGGCTTGGGTTTTGCGGGTACCTTGTGTTTGGTGGGTATTTTGTGTTCATTGGCCAGTACGCGAATGCGTATCTTTGCGGCAGGCGTGGCTGCAGCAACGGCCATCATGGCCTATCACCTGCCCTTGAAGTTGAACATTGTGCTGGCCATTGGTGTGGCTGTTTTGCTGAGCATGTCGCTTGAGCGTTTTCAAGCCAAACGCGAAGGACAAACCGCATGAGTTTTTTCGAAGGCACCGACATCTGGACCTTGGCAGTGATTGTGGGCTTGACGGGCGTCACCATTCTCACGCGCAGTTTCTTTTTCTTTTCTAGTGAAGAATGGGCCTTGCCAGATTGGGCGCAGCGCGGCCTGCAATATGCACCCATTGCCGCCATGGCGGCCGTGGTCTTGCCCGAAATCTTGATGCAACAAGGCCAGTTTTTACACACCTGGATGGACGCGCGATGGATGGGCGCCGCTGTGGGTGCAGCAGTTTATTTTTGGCGACGCAATGTGCTCCTGACCATTGTGGCGGGCATGCTGGCCTATCTGCCTCTGCACTTGCTGATGGGTTGGTAATTCGGCAGCTTGGTAACGAACGCGGTAGGTAAGTTTGCGCAAGCTTGCCAGACTAAAATTCTGTTTGTTGACGGAGCCCCAACTCGGCTTCGCTTTCCATTTATTTAAGAGAATCTTCATGAACGTCATTCGTTTTACCGATTTGTGCCAACAAGGCAAAGTCAAAGGCCAACGTGTCTTCATTCGCGCAGATTTGAATGTGCCGCAAAACGATTCGGGCGACATCACAGAAGACACCCGCGTGCGTGCATCCGTTCCTTGCATTCAAATGGCGTTGGACGCTGGCGCCGCGGTCATGGTCACCAGCCATTTGGGCCGTCCTACAGAAGGTGAGTTCAAGCCCGAAGATTCATTGGCGCCTGTGGCCAAACGCTTGGCTGAATTGCTCGGTCGTGATGTGGCCTTAAAGGCCAACTGGGTTGAGGGTGTTGACGTTGCGCCAGGTCAGGTGGTGTTGCTTGAAAACTGCCGTGTCAACAAGGGCGAGAAAAAGAATAACCCCGAGTTGGCCAAGAAAATGGCCGCGCTCTGCGACATTTTTGTGAACGATGCGTTTGGCACCGCACACCGTGCAGAGGGCACAACTTACGGCATCGCTGAATATGCCAAGGTGGCATGCGCTGGCCCTTTGTTGGCTGCAGAAATTGACGCCATCACCAAAGCTTTGGCACAACCGGCGCGCCCCTTGGCAGCCATTGTGGCCGGCAGCAAAGTGTCCACCAAGCTCACCATCTTGAAGAGCCTGGCAGACAAGGTCGACCAGTTGATTGTGGGCGGCGGCATTGCCAACACTTTCATGCTGGCTGCAGGATTAAAGATTGGCAAGAGCTTGGCCGAGCCCGATTTGGTCAATGAAGCCAAAGCCGTCATCGACATCATGAAAGCACGCGGTGCGGAGGTGCCCATTCCGACGGATGTGGTCACTGCCAAAACTTTTTCAGCCGACGCTGTGGCCACGGTGAAGCAGGCGACGGACGTGGCCGATGACGATTTGATTTTGGACATTGGCCCCGAGACTGCCGCTAAATTGGCGGCTCAACTTAAAGCCTCTGGCACCATTGTGTGGAATGGCCCGGTGGGTGTGTTTGAATTTGCAGCGTTTGAAAACGGCACACGCGTCATTGCGCACGCAATTGCAGATTCAAAGGCTTTTAGCATTGCGGGCGGTGGCGACACATTGGCGGCCATTGCCAAATACGGCATTGAAAAACAAGTAGGCTACATCTCTACGGGGGGTGGTGCATTTTTAGAAATGCTGGAGGGCAAGACCCTGCCCGCGCTTGAGATTTTGACCCAACGTGCACTCTGAATAAAAATTCACCCATAAAAAAGGCGGCAGAAATTGCGGCCTTTTGCTTAACCGAGGCAGTGCTCGGCAATGAAGCGCTTAAGTTTTGGCAGGCAAGTTGCCACGCACGGGGCTGGTCATCTGACCTTTGAAGTCGGTCCAGCATTCGCGTGAGAAGTCGTACAGCTTGCATGCTTGGGCTGTTTTGAAATACCAGTTCCAAGAGAAGGGCTGCACAATGATGCGACCTGGCAGCATTTCTTCCAACTTGGCTTGCGCTTGTTTGAGGCGATACAAGGGAATGCTCATGTCCACGTGGTGTGCGGTGTGCTCCATGATGTGGTGCACCATGTTGCCAATTTTCATGGGGAAGGTTAGGTGCACAGTGGTTGACACGAAAGGCTGAGCCTTGGTCCATGCGGCTTTTTCATTGTGCCAAGACACGCGCACGTGCGTGTGGTGAACATAGACCACAAAACCGATCATGGTGTTCCAGAAAAAGAATGGCACCAAGACGCCCATGACCAAAGTCAAAGCCACGGATTGATCTGTGGCCATGGCGGCATACGTCATCACGGCCACCCACACAAGACCAAACACACTGACCAGCATGCTGTCTTTGAAAAAGATCGGACGGCGTGTGGGCATGTGCGTTTTGTTGGGGAAGAATTCACGCTTCCACCAAATTTCAATGAGGTAGTAAAGGCCTGGCGCCCAGCCACTGCGATAGAGGCGTTGGAGCAAACGTTGGGCAGGTCCCAGTGCCGCAAACTCTTCGGCGGTAAGCGGTGTCCACACAAAGTCGACACCTTTCAGGTTGGTGTAGCCATGGTGCACCACGTTGTGTCCTGTGTCCCACAGGCTGTAAGGCGTGAGCGAATACAAAAAGGCATATCGGCCAATCCACTTGTTCAGTTCGCGATGCGGCGTCAAACTTTGGTGACAAGCGTCATGGCCAATGATGAACAAGCGGCCAATGACAAAACCCGCGGCCAAGCCGCACAGGAGTTTGGCCCAGATGGCTTCAAACGCCACAGTTCCGGCGACCAAGGCCACGAACAAGGCAGTGTCAAAGGCCAGCAATACAAACGCGCGCCATGTGGAGCGGTGCGACAAAGGCAACAACCACTCACGGATGATCTTGCGATGCGGCATCACCTGATCAATGGGGATCGGTTGCAGATTTTCGGGCGTAGAAGAAGTGGTCATATGCAGGGCGCAGAAGCAGTGCTTGGCAGCCATCGGTAGGAATGTACCAAGTTTAAACCGAGCCGCTTTTCCTGTGGCTGACATGGGTCAATGAGACAGATGAATTAGACCGCACGACCTTCAAGGCTTTTGGAAATGTGAAATGTGAGAAAAACTCAAGCAAATTTGTGCGCATTAGGCTGTTTTGCGCCGTCTATCTGTGAGCGCGTCTGTGAAAAATCTGCGATTCACCTATGATCTGCGCTCCATTTGACTCAATTTTTTTAGGCTAAAAGCCCGTTTTTGACATGACCGCTCGAAATACCACTGTTGTTGCAGACGCCAACGCACCCGCCATTACTCAGTTGCTGGCCGAATTTGTAGCCACGCACCCCTCCAAAGGCTGGTCGGATGCTGTTGAAGCGCAAGCTCATCGCACCTTCGCTAACTGGGCAGGCTGCGCTGTGGGCCCCAGCACCCATGAAACCATCGAGGCCGCTTTGGGCGCCGTGAAAGAGTTGGCCCCCTCTGCGCAAGCTTCTGTGTTGGGCCGCAGTGACCGCGTTGACATGGCCAATGCCGCCTTGCTCAATGGCATCAGCTCGCACACCTTTGACTTTGACGACACGCACCTCAAAACCATCATTCACCCTGCCGGTCCTGTGGCCTCTGCCATCTTGGCTTTGGGTGAGCACCTGGGCGCGACGGGCCGTCAATTGATCGACGCCTTGGTCATTGGTGTGGAGGTGTCTTGCCGAGTGGGCAATGCGGTGTATCCCAACCACTACGACCGCGGCT
Organism: Limnohabitans sp.; assembly: GCA_049655425.1. Classification (GTDB taxonomy): domain Bacteria; phylum Pseudomonadota; class Gammaproteobacteria; order Burkholderiales; family Burkholderiaceae_C; genus Limnohabitans_A. The sequence continues at coordinate 161,760 of JBASJS010000001.1, forward strand.
GGCACATCACCGGCTCTACTGGCATGTTGGGCAGTGCTGCTGCCTGCTCACGTCTGTTGGGCTTGAACGCCAAGCAAACGCAAATGGCATTGGGCATTGCTGCATCACAACCTGTGGGCCTGCGTGAACAGTTTGGCACCATGACCAAGCCCTTCCATCCAGGTGGCGCTGCCAAGGTGGGCTTGATGTCGGCGCTGATGGCCAAACACGGTTACACCGCTTCACCCCGCGCGCTAGAAGCGCCACGTGGTTTGATGCAAGTTTTCTCTGACAAAACTGACTGGAAAGAAGTCACCGAGAACTTGGGTACATCTTGGGAAATTGAACTCAACACCTACAAGCCATTTGCTTGCGGCATTGTGATTCACCCCGCCATCGATGCCTGCGTGCAGTTGCGTGAGAAGCACAACTTGAAGCCCGAGCAAGTGGCCAAAGTCACTTTGAAGGCGCATCCTTTGGTGCAAGAACTCACGGGCAAGAAAACACCAACCGATGGTTTGTTGGCCAAGTTCAGCGTGTTCCATTCTTGCGCTGTGGCGCTCATTTATGGCCGCGCCGGCGAGCACGAATACGCAGACGACGTGGTGCGCTCACCCTTGGTGATTGGCGTACGCGACAAAGTGGAATTGATTGTGGACCGCAGCATTCACGAAGCCTCTGTGGACGTGACCCTGGAAACTACCGATGGCCAAAAGCACCACATCTACATCGAGCGCGCCATTGGCAGTTTGGAAAAACCCATGAGCAACGAGCAACTCAAGGCCAAGTTTGTTGATCAAAGCACGCCTATTTTGGGTGCTGCCAAAACAGAAGAAGCTTGGAACTTGTGCATGAGTTTGGCGGCGCAAAAAGATTTGAAAGCTTTGCTGCAAAGTTTGACCCAGTAAGCAGGTAAGAACCCAATCCCGAAGGTGCAAGCCTCGGGATTTTTTTCACAAAATGGAGACACACATGAAGCGTACATTTGTTTTGAAAAGCGTCTTGGCTTTGGGCATGGCCTTCGTTGGCCTCAGCAGCGCAGTGGCACAAACCACGCAGGCGTATCCCGTCAATCGGGTGACCTTGGTGACGCACTCCAGCCCTGGTGGCGGCACTGATGTGTTTTTGCGTGACTTGGCCAAGTACATCACGCCCATCATGAAAACCAATTTGGCGGTAGAAAATATTCGTGGTGGCAGTGGTGCCAAAGCGGTTGCGCATGTGGCCAAAGGGCCAACAGATGGCGCCATGTTTTATGGCACAACGCCTACCTACATTCAAACCACCTTGCTGTCCAAGCCTTCTGTGGGCTATGACGGCTTGGATCCTATGCTGATCGTCTTCATTGACCCTGAAGTTATTTTCACGCGCGCCGATTCACCTTTCAAGTCTTTGCAAGATGTGATGGCGCATGCCAAAGCCAATCCTGGCAAGTCACGTTGGGGTGCTTCTAATCCAGCATCTCTTGAGCGCATTGGCATGGAGAAGTTGGCGCGTGCTGCAGGCGTTAAAGTGCCCATCGTCAGCCATGAAGGCGGCGGCGATCAAATGATTGGCGTGCTGAATGGCACCTACGACATTGGCATTGGTGAAATTCAAGAATTGCAAGGTCAGTTGGAAGCGGGCAAGGTGAGGTTGTTGGCCACGCTGTCCGACAATCGTTTGGCAGGTTTGCCGCAATTGCCTACCGCCAAAGAGCAAGGCTACAACGTCGTAATTCGCAAGTTCAGAGGCTTGGCCAGTCCAAAAGGGGTGCCAGACAACATAGCCAAGGCCTGGGAAGATGCCGCACGAAAAGTGTTGGAGTTGCCCGCCTACAAAGCTGAGTACACCAAAGACCACCTCACACCGATGTTGTTGGGCCGTGATGCTGCACGTAAGTTCATTCAAGATGTGGCACAGGAAACAGCTCAAGACTTTAAAGAAATGGGCTTGATTAAATGAATGCCCAGCAAAAGGATCGGCTGACGGGCTTGCTTGGCATGGCCGTGTCGACTGTCTATGTGTACCAAGCCAGTTTGATTGAGGACAGTTTGCTGGCAGATGCGGTGGGTGTGGCGGGTGTACCTACGGGCATCGGCTACCTGATGTGCATAGCCTCTGCCTTGCTGTTTGTGAAATCTTGGTTGCAATCGAAAACCAGCGTAGCGCCTGAAACTGCAGAAGAAGTTGAGCCTGGCGGTAGCGCGCATCCACACTGGAAGGCCATGGGTTTGTTGGCCTTGTTGCTGGGCTTCTTAATGCTGGTGACTGTGTTTGGTTTCATTCTTTCTATCGGTGTCATGGTGGCCGCTGTCGCTTATTTTGGCGGCGCGCGGCAACTCAAAACTTTGCTTTGGTGTGCGTTGATCACAGGCCCCGTGTTGTGGCTGACATTCGATTACGCCTTGGAAATTCACTTGCCGACAGGTATGTGGTCACAGTGGATTGGGAAATAAATCATGGACAGTTTTTGGTTGGCACTTTCTAACCTGGCCTCTGGCTGGGTTATTTTGTCTGCCTTTGCAGGCGTGCTGTGGGGCATCTTTGGCGGCGCATTGCCTGGCATTTCACCCTCTATTGCAATGGCCTTGCTCTTGCCTTTCACGGTTGGCATGGAAGCCACCAATGCATTGGTCTTGTTGGCCAGTGTGTACGTAGGCGCTGAATACGGCGGCTCGATTCCTGCCATCTTGATTCGAACCCCAGGTACCAACTCAGCATCCGCCACGGTGATTGATGGCAATGAAATGGCCAAGCGTGGACAAGCAGGCGAAGCCTTGGGCATTTCTCTGATGTCGGGTCTTTATGGTGGCTTGTTTGGCCTGGTGGTCTTGGTGTTGTGCACTGAAAGCTTGGCGCAAGTTGCCCTGGCTTTTACGCCAGCTGCCTATTTCTCTTTGGGCATCTTAGGCTTGTCTGTCATCGCTGGATTGTCTGGTGGTTCTTTGTTGCGCGGCCTGATTGCAGCATGCATGGGCTTGATGATTGCCTTCATTGGCAGCGATCCTGTGTCGGGTGTTCAGCGCTTTACGTTTGGCTCAGAAGACTTGCTCGATGGCGTCAAACCTATTTTGGTCATGGTGGGCTTGTTTGCTGTCACAGAAATGCTGGTTCAAATTGGGGAGCCCCCATGGGCCCGTGGTGGTAACGGATCCACACGTTTGAAATTGCCCAACTGGGCCATGAGCAAACGTTTGTTCAAGCCCCAAGCCATTGGTGCCGCCATTGGTACTTTTGAAGGTGTGACGCCAGGTGCCGGTGGCACTGTTGCTGCGTTCATGGCGTATACAGAAGCCAAACGCTGGTCAAAGCATCCGGAAGAGTTTGGCAAGGGCTCACCAGAAGGTGTTGCTGCACCTGAAGCTGCCAACAACGTGGTCACGGCAACCGCCTTGGTGCCGCTGCTCAGCTTGGGAATTCCTGGCTCTAACTCTGCCGCTATTTTGCTCGGTGGATTTTTGATCCATGGTTTGCAGCCTGGCCCCATGTTGTTTCAAAAAGCGCCTGAAGTGGTTTACGGTCTTTATGGTGGCTTGTTCATTGCCAACATTGCGATGTTGCTCATTGGCCTCATCATTTTGTCGCCCTGTATGTGGCTGGTCAATCGACCTAAACCCTATTTGATCGCCTTCATTTTGGCCTTGGTGATGGCTGGTGTGTTTGCCATTCAGCAAAGCTTGTTTGATTGTGGTTTGGTGTTGCTGATTGGTCTGTTGGGCTACGTCATGCGCTTGTTAAAGCTGCCTGTCTTGCCCATGGTTTTGGGCATGGTGTTGGGCTATATGGTGGAGTCCAATTACCGCCGCAGTTTGTTGATCTCTGGCGGAGATCACAGCATCTTTGTCACAGACACCGTGTCTGCTATTTTGTTGGGTCTGTCGGCAGCTTTGTCGGCTTATTCTCTTTGGAAAGAAATTTCGGATCGTCGAAAGTCTGCGGCATGAAACAAGAACAGAAATCATCTCAAACCAGTGTTGCGCAACAACTGGCGCAAGGCATTGTCAATGCACACCCAGAGAAAGACGCGCTTGGCCAACGCGTGGGCCAGCGTTTGATCATGGACGTGGCCGGCATTTGCATTGCCGCACGCCATGAGTTTTATGTAAAAGCTGCACTGAGCTCGTTCGAGCAAGAAGGTCATTGCACGGTGTTCGGTTTCGAGCAAAAGTGCGGTGTTGAAGGCGCTGCGTTTGTCAACGGCATTGCTGCGCACGGCGAAGATTTTGACGACACTTACGAGGGCGGTCCTGTGCATGCGGGCGTGGTCATCGTGCCGGCTTTGCTGGCTGCCGCCGAGCGTCACGCTTTGTCGGGTGAAGATGTGTTGCGCGGTGTGGCCATTGGCGTTGAGGTGATGTGTCGTTTGTGTGCTGTGGCACCTACGCGCGTGCACAAAGCAGGCTTCCATCCAACCGCAGTTTTTGGCGTGATGGGCGGCGTTGCAGGTTTGGGCGCAGCGCTCAAGTTGACAGAAGAACAGCTGGTCAATGCCTTTGGCATTGCTGGCAGCATGGCCGGCGGCATCATCGAGTACTTGGCCGACGGTTCGTGGACCAAGCGCATGCACCCAGGTTGGGCTGCGCAGTCCGCATACCGCGCGGTGCGCATGGCGCAAGCCGGCTTCAAAGGCCCTGCCACCGTGTTTGAAGGCCACCATGGTTTGTTCCATGGCTTTGCCAATACCACTGACGGCAACTTTGACGCCATGCTCAAAGATTTTGGCCAGTCTTGGATTTGGACCACCATTGCATTCAAGCCCTATGCTTGCGGCACCATGGCACACCCGTTCATTGATTGCGCCCGCTTAATTCGACAAGACCTCGTAGCACAAGGTGTGGCCCTGACAGAGATCGATCGCATTGAATGCGAAACCGCAGAAGGTATCGTGCATCGCTTGTGGGAACCTTTGTCACTCAAGCATTCACCGCCCAATGCCTATGCCGCCAAGTTCAGTATTCCCTACGCCATCGCTGCGGGCTTGATGTTGGACGATGCAGGCCTCGAGGCCTATACCGAAGAGGTGGTGCAAGGCGCCGACATTCGTGCACTGGCCGCCAAGGTGAGCTACATCGTCGATCCTCAAAACCCCTACCCTAAACAGTTCACAGGCCACGTTCGCGTGCACCTGAAAAACGGTCAAGTGTTAGAACAACGCCAAGGCTTTTTCAAAGGCGGCGTGGACCATCCCATGTCCGATGCCGACCTGCTGCAAAAGTTCAAAGCCAATTGCAAATTTGGCGGCTTGGATGCCGATCAAACGCAAAGCATTTTGGCGCAGGTGCAAGGCATGTTCAAAGCCAGCACGGTGTCATTGAGCAGCTTGTCAGTGAAGTAAGCAAAGCTTTTTGAATTCAAACACGCAGTACCGGAAATTCAACATGACAACTCTCAAGCCTGATCAAAAAGTAGCGCTGGTCACGGGCGCAGGCCGCAACATTGGCCGAGGCATTGCGCACACTTTGGCCAAGCAAGGTTTTGCCTTGGCCATCAATGTGCGTGCGTCTGTCAGTGAAGGACAAGCCGTGGTCGACGAACTGCTTGCGCTTGGAACACCTGCTTTGTTGTGTGTGGCCGATGTGACGGACAGGCAGCGTGTTCAGGGCATGATGGATTTGATTCAGTCAACCTGGGGCCGTTTGGATGTGGTGGTCAACAACGCAGCCATTCGGCGCGAAGCACCGATTGAGCAAGTGTCGGTAGAAGATTGGCGCAACACTTTGTCTGTGGTGTTAGATGGCGCGTTTTATTGCAGCCAAGCCGCATTGCCCATGTTGCGTCAGTCGCCCATGGGGGCCGTCATCAACATTGGCGGTCTGACCGCGCATACAGGCGCCTTGAACCGCCCTCACGTGGTGACCGCCAAATCAGGCTTGGTCGGCTTGACCCGCGCGCTGGCCCACGACCTGGCGCCTAGCATTACTGTCAATTGTGTCTCGCCCGGCATGATTTCAACCAATCGCAACAACAGCGCAGCTTCTGCAGAACCCAATCACCACGCCAAACGTCATCCCCTGATTGAGCGTCGCGGCACGGTCGATGAAGTGGCTGCCATGGTTGCATTTTTGGCAAGTGATCAGGCCAGATTTGTGACGGGTCAAGTGATGCACGTCAATGGCGGCACGTATTTAGGCTCTTGATGACTTTCGATGTCGATCGATGGGGCCGCTTGGCACTGACCATTGGCTTTGCAGTGCTCGGCGGGTGGGGCGCGTTTCATTTGCACGTGCCGCTGCCTTGGGTCTTGGGTCCAATGGTGGCAGTAGCCTGTGTCAGCATGGCCAATCGTGTTCACAAACAACCGGTGTTGGCGCGCAAGTCGGCGCAAATCTACATTGGTGCTTCGATTGGTTTGTATTTCACGCCCGCCGTCTTGGCCATGATTGGTGGCTTGGCACCTTGGATGGTGTTGGGTGCGTTTGTGGGCATCTTCATGTCCGTGTTGTCTGCCCGGGCGTTGCAAATTTTGGCCAAGGTTGACGGGCCCACAGCCATTTATTCTGTGGCGCTCGGTGCTTCTTCTGAAATGTCGGTGCAGGCGCAACGTGCAGGTGCCGACGGCGCGGTGGTGGCTTCTGCGCATGCCGTGCGCATCATGATGGTCACCTCCACTGCGTCTTATATTGCTTGGGCCAGTGGCGCTGTGCCCATCATGCCAACCCCTGGTGTTGGCGTCTTGAGTTGGCCTTTGACTTTGGGTTTGTTGAGTACGGCCACTTTGTTGGGTTGGTGTTTTCAAAAAATTCGCACGCCCAACCCTTGGGTTTTGGGTGCACTTTTGGTTGCTGCCATTTGCGCCAACAACGATGTGACTGGGCGTTTGCCAGATTTGGGCTTGATTGCGGCGCAGGTCGTCATTGGTTGGGGTTTGGGTCAGCACATCAACCGTGCATTCTTTACGCGTGCACCGCGCACCTTGGCTTCTGTGGCCGTGGTCACTTTGGGCATTTTGAGTGTTTGCATGGTGGCCGCTTGGGTCATTGCGCAAGGCGCCAACATTGCCATCATGACGGCGTTTTTGTCGATGGCGCCGGGCGGCATGACCGAGATGGGCATCCTGTCAAAGGCTTTTGGTTTGGGTGCCCCCATCGTGGCGGCCTTTCATTTGACACGCATTTTGACCACCATCTTTTTAACCAAACCTGTGTCAGAAAAAATGATGTCATCGGGCTGGGTCAAACCTTGAGTGGCTGTGCTGTGAGAATTGCTCGTTCCCTCATAGAGAACGCCGGTTCTCTATGCTTGACACTCGCCTGTGTTTCATCGACAGTTCGAAGCATTCACACATCTGCATTAAGAGGGAATTGAACTTGAAACGCTTTTCTTTGATTCACAGAATCATTCGTCAACGCAACTGCTTGTCGGCAGTCGGCGCCGGTCTCATGTTGTTGGGTGCTTTGGCGGCAGGCAATGCGTCTGCTCAAGAGGCCAACTGGCCACAAAGGGCCGTCAAAATTGTGGTGCCTTACGCTGCTGGTGGCAGTTCTGACAGTTTGGGTCGACTCATTTCCGTTGGCTTGACCGAGTCGCTCAAGCAGCCTTTTGTGATTGAAAACAAAGGTGGCGCGGCTGGCATGATTGGTTCCCAGCAAGTGGCCAAGTCAGCACCTGATGGTTACAACCTGGTCATCTCTGGTGTTGCGTCGCATGTCATTGCACCCACAGAAAATCCAAAGAACTACGACCCACTCAAGGACTTCACGCACATTGCAATGTTGGGTGGCCCGCCCATTGTTTTGGCGGTCAATGCGCAGTTGCCCATTCCAGACCTCAAAAGCTTCATGGCCTACGCCAAAGCCAACCAAGTCAGTTGGGGTTCTCCTGGCAAAGGAACGCACGGGTATTTGATTGGCGAAGCATTTGAAGTGATGTCTAAAACGCCGATGCAACACGTGGCCTACAAAGGCGGCAGTCCTGCAGTGGCCGATACGATTGCGGGCCACATCCCTGCCCTGTTCACCACGCTTTCGACTGCCAGTGCGCAAATTCAATCGGGCAAGCTGCGCGCTTTGGCCATTACCTCTTCCAAGCGCATGCCCGAGTTTCCCAATGTGCCCACGTTTGCAGAATTAGGCTACCCACAGTTGGTGGCACTGACTTGGTTTTCCCTGTCAGGACCTGCTGGCATGCCCAACGCCGTGGTCGATAAGTTGAACAAAGAAGTTCGCAAGATCATGCAAAGCCAGGCTGCCAAAGACATGTTGGCCAAGCAGTCTATGGAAACCTTCGATTGGGATTCGGCCCGATTCACCCAATATGTGGGTGAAGAGTTGAAGCAATGGGCGCCAATGATCAAAACAGTGAAGCCAGAAAACTGATCTTATGAGAAGGCTTCAGCCCCACGCAAAAAAGGCCCTTTCAAGGGCCTTTTTTGTCACGCTGATGTGAGGAAAAGTACAGAACTTGGGGTGTCAATCAAGTCTCAATTTCGATCTCATCACCTTGCACGCGGGCTTTGTAGGTTTTCAAAGGGATCATGCAAGGGGCAGCCACCACCGCGCCCGTCTTGATGTTAAAAGCGCCATTGTGAAAGTCGCATTCAACCACTTCGCCCTCGATGGGGCCTTCTGACAGAGAGCCGGGGCCGTGTGTGCAGGTGTCGTCTGTGACGAAGTATTCACCCTCAATGTTGAACACAGCCAAGGTCAGGCCGTCTTTTTCGACCTTGATGGCTTTACCTTCTGCAACCTCGGCAGCTTTGCACAAAGAGAGAAAACGGCACGCACCCGACATAAAGAATCTCCAGTTGACAATGACAAGTCGCTGATGATAACCTCGTTTCCAATGAAAGAACATTGTTCCTATATAAGGAACGACTTCATCAGCGGAAATTTCACACAGAAATATCGAATATTTTAGGTCGCCGTGCAACGGCACTCCAGGAGAAACGTGCATGTTAAAAAAAGAACTCAATGATTTGGTTACGCAAACAGGGCCTGGTACGGCCATGGGCAATTTGTTTCGTCGTTACTGGCTGCCCGCATTGTTGTCAGAGCAATTGCCCGGCCCCGATTGCGACCCTGTGCGCCTCGAGTTGCTGTCAGAAAAAATGCTGGCCTTTCGCGATACCGAGGGCAAGCTGGGCTTGATTGACGAGTTTTGCGCACACCGCGGCGTGTCTTTGTGGTTTGGCCGCAATGAACAAAACGGCATTCGTTGCCCCTATCACGGCTGGAAATACGACGTGAATGGCAACTGCACCGAAGTGCCATCAGAACCAACTTCTGGCTACTGCGAGCGCATCAAGTTGAAGTCCTACCCCATGGTGGAGCGCGGTGGTGTCATTTGGGTTTACATGGGCCCCGCCGACAAACAGCCACCTTTGCCAGAGTGGGAGTTCGCCACCCTGCCCCTGGAGCACTCCTACATGTCCAAGCGTTTGCAAGCCAGCAACTGGTTGCAAGCCCTCGAAGGCGGTATCGACTCCAGCCACGTGTCGTTCTTGCACAGTGCCTCGCTCAGCCGCGACCCCTTGTTCAAAGGCGCCAAAGGCAACCAATACAACCTGAACGACTTAAGCCCCGTGTTTGAAGTGGTCGAGGCCGACGGTGGTTTGTTGGTGGGTGCACGCCGCAACGCAGAAGACGACCAGTACTACTGGCGCATCACACCCTGGATCATGCCCAGCTTCACCATGGTGCCACCTCGCGGTGACCACCCCGTGCATGGCCACTTCTGGGTGCCCATCAACGATCATGCATGCTGGACATGGAGCTTTGACTACCACCCCACACGCCCACTGACCACTGCAGAAGTCGATGCCATGAAAGGCGGCGCCAGCATTCACGTCAAGGTCGACAAAGACTACGTGCCTTTGCAGCGCATGGACAACGATTACCTGATGGACCGCAAGGCCCAGCGCGAAGGTTCTTTGTACAGCGGTATTGAAGGCATTGGCATGCAAGACGCCTCATTGCAAGAAAGCATGGGCAGCATTCAAGACCGTACCAAAGAGAATTTGGTGTCGACCGACAACGGCATCATCATGGCGCGTCAGCGTTTGATCAAGGCGGCGCGTGCGTTGGCCGAGAACCCAGACTTTGTGCTGCCAGGCTTAGACCCAGAGCATCAAAAAATTCGATCAGTGGCCATGCTGATCAAGCGCGATGTGCATTACAAAGAAGGCGCCAAAGAGCACTTCAAGTCTGCACCTGGCAAGCCACACTCTAGCGTTTAATTCGGCCAATCAAAGGACCCCACATGGGACACACATTCAAAGCCGCCGTGGCCATGCCCAACGGCACCATCGAAATTCAAAACTTTCAAACGCCCGATCCCAAACCGGATGCAGGCTTGCTGAAGGTGGCGGTCACCGGTGTTTGCGGTAGCGATTGGATGTTCTTCCAAGACTTTCCCAAAATTCAAGGCCCTGCCATTTTGGGTCATGAGACGGTGGGTTATGTGCAGGAAGTGGGCGCCATTGCGGGTCCCAAATGGGGTGTGAAAGAAGGCGACTTGGTGGCCTTGGAAGAGTACCTGCCATGTGGTCACTGTGACTTCTGCCGAAGCGGCGATTTCCGTTTGTGCAATGCCACCGATTGGCGCTTGGGCGGACCGCGTTACGGCGCCACAGGTTTAAGCCGAGGCTCTGGTTTGTGGGGCGGTTTTGCGCAGTACCAAGAACTGCACATGAACACGGTGTTTCACAAAGTACCCGCAGGCCTCGAGCCCAAGTACGCAGCTTTGGCATTGCCCATGTCGAACGGCATTGAGTGGACTTACCTGCATGGCGGTGCTGGCCCAGGTCAAACGGTGCTGATTCAGGGCCCAGGTCAACAGGGCTTGTCTTGCGTGGTGGCCGCGCGTGAAGCGGGTGTCGACAAAATCATTGTGACGGGCTTGAACACGCCGTCTGACAAAAAACGTTTGGCCATGGCCAAGCATCTGGGTGCCAGCCACACAGTGGCCATTGGTGACGACGACTTGCTCGAATCTGTGGCCGAAATCACGGGCGGTCAAATGGCCGACTTGGTGATTGATTGCGCCTCGGGTGGTCCAGGCTCGGTGATCAGCGCCATTCAGTTGGCGCGCAAAAAGGGCCGCGTCATTTTGGGCGGTATTAAGCGCCAGAAAGTGCCGCAGTTTGACAGCGACATGATCATCGCCAAATTCCTAACGGTGAAGGGCATGCGCGGCCACAGTTATGAGTCTGTGGAGTTGGCGTTGCAACTCATTGCCGGCAATCGTCACAACGTGAAAGACATGAGCACACACATGTTTGGTTTGGACCAAACTGAATATGCCATTCGTTCATTGGTGGGTGAAGGCGCAGAAGACGCCATTCACATGACCATCGATCCTTGGAAATAAGTCTTGATGCGTGTGAGGCCTGTGAGGCCTGGGCTTTAGCCAAGGCTTGAGATGCCTTGTTGCGCAAGGTAGTTTGCTGAAGCTTCAGACAAATGGGTGCTCACAATGACAGTTAAGCCACTGCGCGTGGCTTCTGTCCATGCCAACTCATCAGCGCACACCTCTGCGATTGTTTCAAACGGGGCCAGTTGAAGCACGTAAGAGCCTTCTGCCGTTTGAACGCGGCCTTTGATGCGCAGCAGTTCTGCACCCAATGTGTTTTGCAATTGACCCATTTGTGTTTGCAAAGAAGCTAGCGTTTGGCTTGACAAGATGGGCCACCACAGCGCCTGTGCAGAATGAACAGGGTGGTGTTGGTCATCGCAGATGGCGCAGTGCTCTCCCGGTTTGTGCAAGTGCAATGCATGCGAAGGTGTTGTGACTGTTTGAAGGGATGAGGCTAGCGTTTGCACCGCTGCATGAGCCACTTCATTCTCCGAAGCGAGTCGCATTGCCAAGTGATGAAGTAAATTCTCTGCCGACAAGTCGGACCGCGCAGAGGTCAGCAGCGCCGGTGACTTGTCCAGTTCTAAATGCGCCAACTGATGTTGCACACGTAATGTGAGTGCGCTTAAATTTTCGGGTGTGACCAAATCAGTTTTGGTGATGATCAACACATCGGCGCCCGCCAATTGCGCGCGGGCTTCTGCGTGTTGTTTTAGAACGGCATCAGCGGTGCTGGCGCTGAGGCACGTGATGACCCCTGCCAATCGGTAACGCTCTTTCAACAGATCACTGCTGCGCAAGGCTTCTGCTACAGGGCCGGGTTCTGCCAAGCCTGTGGTTTCAATGACCAAATTGGGAAAGCGGTGCATGCGCCTCTCTAGGCGTGCCCAAAACAAATCTTCTAACGCTTCTGCCAAGCCGGGCAAGCCTGTGCAACAAACGCACGCGTTGGCCACCAGCGCCGCGCTTTCGGTGGCGCCGCTAAGTAGTTGGTTGTCGAGTCCTACTTCGCCCAGTTCATTGATGACCAAGGCGGCCTCTTTGAATTCTGCTTGCGCCAACCAAGACTTCAAAAGACTGGTTTTGCCGCTGCCCAAATAGCCTGTGAGCAAATAGACGGGAATGCGTTTGTCAGTGGTGAGGGCGTTCATGGGACGAGGCTTTTTCTTCTGCGTATCATGCAGGCATTCGCTGACTATTTTTGCAAGGCATTTTCATGGAACGCATCACCATTTCAATTGAATCCGAGTTGGCCACCATTTTGGACCAATTGACAGAAAAAAATGGCTACGCATCAAGGTCTGAAGCCATTCGAGATTTGATCCGGGGTTGGCATTCTCAAGAAACCCTTCGGCAAAACGAGAGCGAGCATTGCATTGCTCACTTGGGCTATGTGTACAACCACCACGATCGCACCATGGCAGAGCGCATTGCCGACATGCAACACGACCATCACGATCTCACGGTTTCGAGCATGCACATGCACTTAGACCATGACAACTGTTTGGAAGTGGCGTTCTTGCGCGGAAAGACCAAAGAGGTGCGCAAGTTTGCGCATCGCATCGTAGCGCAAACAGGTGTGCGCCACGGTTCCGTTCAAATTGTGCCGGTTACTTTGGAAAAAGCAGCGAAGGGGCACGACCACGGCGATGGAGTTCATCATGTGCATTTACAACCTGCCAGTTGAGGTTCTTTGATTTGTAAATGCGGGCACTGATGAGGTAAACCAGCAGGGCAATGCCCGTCACGCCAAGGCCAATGTAGCCGCCCCACGCATCCCAAATTTCTTCCAGGTTTTCAAAGTGTTGGCTGCTGTGACCCACAGCCACCACCACCAATGACAAGGTGGCCACCACGCCGCTCATGATGCGGCCCGCATTGTGCGCCAAGGCGTGGCTGCGATGGACCAACCAATGCATCAACAAGCCATTGCTGGTGTCGGCCAATAGCATGCCAAAGCCAAAACTTGCGGCCAGTGCCACGATGGCAAAGAAGCCACCCAGTTCGTGGCCCTTGGCCGCCATCAAGCCGGCTTGCGCCAAAGAGTCGAAAGAGATGGCAAAGCCAAAGCCAACGCCCATGGGATGCGCAAAGGGCCCCATGGCCTGCAAAACTTTGCGCTGCACGGGGCTGCCCGCATGGTGATGGTCTTCATGGCCCGAAAAGCAAAATTTGAAATTGCGATAAGCCAACCACACCAGGAAAAAAGTAGAAATCCACAGACCGACATTGTCTAGCCACGCAGGCACTTGCACGCCGTACATGTAAAACACAAAGGTGGCCAGCAAAATGGTGAGGCTGTGACCTGCTGCAAATTGAAAGCCTGTAAGGCGAGCTTTCCAATAGGCACTGCCCTTGTGACGCAAGCGTGTCATGCCATCAACCACAGCGATGTGGTCTGGATCAAGCCCATGGCGAAAGCCTAGCGCTAGCAGCAAGCCACATGTGGCGAGTAAGGTGGTGGTGTTCAGTTCCATGGTGTGATTTTCTCTAATTTCTTCATACTTGTTTGCGAAAAAAAAGCACAGGGGCTGCGCTTTTTAGTTGCATGGCCAATCAAGTGTGTGATTTGTTCACCAAGTTCAGCGCGTGTTTTGTGTCGTGGGTGTGGTCGTGGCCGTGTGAGTGATCATGTTTGTGATCATGTGAGTGGCTGTGACCATGCGCATGGTCGTGGTCATGATCGTGTGAATGCGAATGACCCTGCCCATGTGAATGTGGCTTCTTGTGATCATGTCTGTGCATCTTGCCGTCTTCATGCGCGTGCCACTCGCCAGGGTCAGACTTGCCATGCGCGCGCGGATCTTCGTTGAAAACCAAAGACTTGACGGTGACGGGCACAGTCCAAGAAGGCATGCGAATGCGTCCTAGGTCAACAAAATCGAAGCCCCACAACGTGACGCCATCGATTACCAAAACTTCGCACTGTACGCGTGAGTCTTCTTTAAAGAGGTGGCCTAAGTTGTGAGCAATGTCGCCATCGGTCACGATGTACAGGTGGCGTTTTTGTTGGAGGGTTTCGGGCAGGCCCTTCAAAATGCCTTGTGCCAGCGCGTTCAAACGCGTGAATGACGGGGCACCCAGCCAGCGCAATGAAATGGCCACGTCTTGTGCGCCTTCCACCAAATCGTGTCGGCGGAAAGACTTGCCAAGTGCTTCTGCAATTTCGACGGGATCAATGACTTCCTTAAGCTCAAGGTTCAAAGGAATCACTTGCAAGTTTTTGCGGGGCAGCAGGGCTGCAGGCTCAGAAATGAAGGTGGTGTTGCCACTGAGCTGCACACTGTATTCAGACGCGCCCAGCACAGTAGCGCGGATGCATTCACCCGCAGGCAGCAAAGGCACCGGTACAGCGTTTTGTTCCAAACGCTGACGGACGGCTTCGCCAAACAGCTTGCCCAAATCGCCGAAGTCACGCATTTCGCGGCGGTACACATATTCGCCCACGCCACCTGAGAACATGATGCCGTCTAGTTGACCCCAGTCGTCTACAGGATCGGTGAGGTACAAGTTGGACAAGTCTTCGCGCGTGAAAGTTTGGGTCAAAACACGGACAAGTGCATCGGCCATCCACTGCGCCACTTGGGCCAAGTCTTGGCGCGACACTTGATCGCCTAATTTCCAATCGAAGCCTGCTTGTTTGGCAAGGTAAGCGCCCGCAGGATCGAGTCGGGTGAGCACGTTTTTCTCATTGACCACCATCAGGCGGCCACCCAAATGGACGGCCGCTGTGGCGATCAGTTCACCGTTTTGGACCAGTCCCAGTTTGGTGGTGCCACCACCGATGTCGATGTTCAGAATGCGGTGCTTTTCGTCGTAAGAGCGTTTGGCTGCACCCGAGCCATAAACGGCCAGCATGGCTTCCATGTGGTGGCCAGCTGTTGCGCAAACAAACTCACCGCCTTGCTCGGCCAAAACGGCGGCGATCGATTCGCTGTTTTCACGGCGCAAGGCTTCACCTGTCAAGATCACGGCGCCTGCATCAATTTCATCGGGGTGCAAACCAGATTCTTGATAAGCTTTGTCAATGATGACGCCTAAGGCTTTGGCATCCATCAAACTGTCGTTCAAATAAGGCGTGAGGGAGATCGGTGATTGATAAAGCGCTGTGCGCTCGACCACCGTGTAGCGGCTGGACAAATCTTCGGCAATGCGGCGCAAGTGAATGCGCGAAAACACCACCTGTGTGCCCGAAGAGCCCACATCGATGCCCACACTGTGCAAGATCACATTGTCTTGGCGCCACAAAGATTCTTGAGACGGATCGTCTCCCGCAAAATCATGGTCGTGATCATGATCCGCTTCGCCATCGTGCGTGTGGTACGTGTCAGCGCCGTATTGATGGTCTTGTACGCTGTGTTTGTTTTTAATGTCTTCGCTGCTCATAGGGGCCGATCAATAAAATTGATCAAAGTGCACTTGGTCCATGGGCACTTTCAAATCAATCAATGTTTTAAGAAGAGACTGGCCCATCATGGCAGGGCCCGCAAAATAAATTTCCATGCTTTGCAAACGTTCGCCAAAGGTTTGAGCCACGGCATCGTGGGCAAAGCCGCGCAAACAACTGTCGGGTAAAGCGTCAGATTCGGGGGCGCCCGACACCACGGCTTGGTAGGTGCCCAGCGAGGCCCAGTTGGGCAAAGTCTCCAGCATGTCCAAGCCGCACACATCTTTCAATTCACGCGCACCGTAGAAGAAGTGAAGTTTTCTGCCGGTCATGCGCGGGCTGCTGAAGACGCCGCGCGCAATCGAAATCATGGGCGCCAAACCAGAACCGCCAGCGATGCACAAAATGTCGCGCTCGACGTTTTCACGCAAATAAGCCATGCCATAAGGGCCATCAATTTCAACCATGGCGCCAGGCTGTAGTTGGTCAAACAATTGCGCACTGCCTTGCCCACCCGGAACGCGGCGAACTTGAAACTCAATCAATTTGCCACCCGCCGATTCGCCACTGAACAAGCCCACATTGCTCATCGAGTAAGCGCGCGGGCCTGCAATGCCATCCATTTGCATGAGTGCATATTGACCACTCAAAAATGGCATGGGCAATTCGGTTTGGAAGGTGAACTCTGACAAATCGTGTGTGATGGCGCGCGATGCAATGAATCTGGCGGCTGAGCGAACAGGCGGAAATTGCGGCGCGTATTTGTCGCTGGTTCTGAGTTTGATTTGCAAGGGGCCTGTGGGCCGGCTCTGGCAACCTAGGCCTCGGTTTCTGGCGCGATCTTTGTCAGACAGACCGGGTGCTTCGGGCCAGCAAGAGTGCATCTCGCCCTCTTGCAATTCAAACTTGCAATTGCCGCATGAGCCAACATTGCATTCATAAGGAAAAGCGATGCCGCTGCGAAGTGCAGCACGCAGCAGCGTGTCATTTTCTGCACAAGAAAATGACTGGTCTGTACCGGCCAATTGAATGGTGTGAACTGCTTGTGACATGGTTTAAGGGCGATAACCCAGTTGGCTGGAAATAGCGTCGGCTGTGCTCAGTAGCTCAGGTGCCAAGCCGCGTAATTTTTTGAGTGTCAGTCGCTGGCTTGGACCGCCAATGCCGATGGCGGCCACCACTTGGCCTGTGATGTCGCGCAGTGGCGCACCGATGCCGCGCATGCCTTGCTCGGACTCCTCGTCGTCAATGGCATAGCCATGCGTGCGAATTTCGGCAAACATTTTGATGAGTTGGGCAGGGTCGGTTTGCGTTTCAGGGGTGCGCGCAGACAAAGGGCTGTTGAGGACTTTGTTGATCAACTCGGTGCCGCCATAGGCCACAATGGCGCGCCCTTCGCAGGTGCAAAACGCAGGCTTGATGGTGCCGATGTAACTCTTCATGCGAATGGCTTGACGGCTTTCTAAGTTGTACAAATACAAGATGTCGGTGTCTTTCATCACGGCCAAGTGAATGGTTTCGCCAGTTTTTTCACGCAGGACATTCAAAAAAGGTTGCGCCATGTTGGACACATCAAGGCGGCGGCGAACCAGGGCACCCATCACAAACAAATTGATGCCTAGGCGGTAACGACCTGTTTCAGGGCTTTGCTCTAAAAGGCCTTCGCTGGTGAGAGTGACGGCCAGGCGGTGGACCGTGCTTTTGGCCAATGACAAGCGCTTGGCCAAACTGCTGATGCCAATTTCGGGCTCAACTTCAGAGAAGCATTTCAGCACGCGAACGGCTGCAGCCACGGAGGACAGGCGTGAGCTTTTGGATGAAGTGTTGTCTTGTGTCATGGGTGCGGTGCAGTTTTGACGAGGGCGATCAATTGGGTTGTCGATGTTTGGCAAGTCAGGCGGTCAGAAATTGAAAGCCCTTACGAAAATCACTGTTTTATGGCGATTCAGACGCTTTAACGAGATCATATCGGTTTCCCATTCAAAAGAACATCGTTCCTCATAAAAGAATGATGAGCCAAATTAAAGATGTTGAACAGGACCCCATGAGAGCCTGTTTCTTAATTTGTAGGAGGAAAACTCTCGACAGGGAAAACCCCGAAGTGCGGCCATTGACACTTGCAGTGCATTCCCGCCTAATGCGGGTTGTGCCTTTATATGGACTGTAGTTCCATATAAAAGAACAGTCAAATTCTGAGTCCCGTAAGGGCCAATCTGGAGAATCAATTCGTGAGAAGTTCTGTCGCAGAAACTGCAAGTCCCAAATTTGGGGCGGCGTTTGACGCCAAGTGGGTGGTCATTGGCATCAGCTTGGTGGTTGTTGCTGTGCTCGCCTTGGTGCCCTTCAGCTTCATGATTTGGCAGAGCTTTCACACGCCTGAAACTGCATCGTCACCTTCCGTCTTCACGTTTGGCAATTACGTCACTGCGTACAGCAACCCTGAAACAGTGGCAATTTTTTGGAACTCCGTGCAGTTTGCATTGGGCACTTCCTTGCTGGCGTTTGTCATTGGCACCGCGCTGGCCTGGATGAACGAGCGCACCAACACACCGTTGCGCCGTTTGTTTTTTGCGTTGTCCATTGTGCCGCTCATCATTCCTGGCATCTTGTTCACCATATCTTGGATCATGTTGGCCAGTCCCAAAATTGGCTTGCTCAATTCTTGGGCCATGTCGCTGTTTGGCTTAGATTCGCCGCCTTTCAACATCTACTCAATGTGGGGCATGATTTGGGTCGACGCCTTGCACTGCTCGCCCATGGCATTCTTGCTTATGTCTGCGGCCTTCAAGGCCATGGATCCTTCGCTTGAAGAGTCTGCTGTGATGAGCGGCTCGAGTGTCTTAAACACGCTGCGCCGCATAACCTTGAAGCTGGCATTTCCAGCCATCATGGCAACCGTACTGACCTTGTTTGTCAACACCATTGCGTCATTTGAAGTGCCCGCTTTGTTGGGCTTGCCTGCTGGCATTCAGGTCTTCACGTCGGCCATCTATCAGGCCATTCACCAATACCCCAGCCAAATTGGCTTGGCGGCCAGCTATTCCGTTATTTTGTTGTTGCTAACCACTGGCGGTATTTACGTCCAGGCGCGCATCTCCTCAACAGGTAGCAAGTACGCCACCGTCACGGGCAAAGGCTTTCGCCCACGAACCATCGACTTGGGCAGATGGCGCTATTTCACGCTGGCCATTTTCATTCTGTACTTTTTGCTGATCGTGATCCTGCCCTTCTTGGTGCTTTTGTGGTCATCGTTGCAAAAGTTTTATGCGCCGCCATCAATGGAAGCCTTGTCGCGCATCACCTTAGACGGCTATCGCTACATTTTGGGTTCTGAGAACATCCGCGCAGCAGCCCTGAACAGTTTGTGGATGTCACTTGCCACAGCAACAGCCGTCATGTTGTTGGCGTCAGTGGTATGTTGGATTGTGGTCAAAACAAAAATCCGTGGTCGTTGGTTGCTCGACAATTTGGCGTCTTTGCCCATGGTCTTGCCTGGCTTGGTGCTGGGTGTGTCCATCATGATTTTCTATCTCACCTTCGATGTGGGCATTTACGGCACCTTCTGGATTATTTTGCTCGCCTATGTCACGCGCTTCTTGCCCTATGGCTTGCGTTACAGCACATCGTCCATGTTGCAAATTCACAAAGACTTGGAAGAGTCTGCGGGGATGAGTGGCGCCAGTTGGTTGACAGTCTTCCGACGCGTTGTGTTGCCCTTGCTCAAGCCAGGTCTCATTGCGGGTTGGATCTACGTGATGATCGTGTCCATTCGTGAACTGTCGGCATCCATTCTGTTGTACAGCCCTGGCAATGAAGTGATCTCCATCGTCATCTGGGAGCTGTGGGAAAACGGCCAGTATGTAGAGCTGTCTGCATTGAGTGTGCTCTTCATCATGTCTCTTTTGATTCTGGTGGCCATCGCCCAAACGGCCGGCAAACGATTTGGTGTCAAAGACGCCTAAGCATTTGCTTGCTTCGACCAAGCCTTGCTTGTCGGATTTTATTTTTAACAAGGAATTAACGTGTTAAATGTCAGTGGATTGCATACCGAATACGTCAGCGACAAAGGTGCGGTGGTCAAGGCCGCCCAAGACGTGAGCTTTGAAGTCCCAGAAGGTCAGCTCTTCACATTGCTAGGCCCCAGCGGCTGCGGCAAGACAACAACTTTGCGCTCAATTGCGGGCTTGGAAAAACCTACGGCGGGCGTGATCAGCGTCAGCGGCACATCGGTTTACAGCTCGCAAGACAATGTGTTCATTCCGCCCAACAAGCGCGGGTTTGGCATGGTCTTTCAGTCGTACGCCATTTGGCCGCACATGACGGTGTTTCAAAACGCCAGCTTTCCGCTTGAAGTGGGTCAAAAGAAATACTCACGCAAAGACATTGAAACGAAAGTCATGCGTGTTTTGGAATCTGTTGAATTGGCGCCATACGCCGACCGCGATGCCACCCGTTTGTCGGGTGGCCAGCAGCAACGTTTGGCCTTGGCGCGTGCGCTCGTCATGGAGCCCAAGTTGTTGTTGTTGGACGAGCCTTTGTCCAACCTCGACGCCAAGTTGCGCGAAAAAATGCGTTTCGAACTGAAGAAAATTCAGCGCGAATTGGGCATCACCACCATTTACGTGACGCACGATCAGTCAGAGGCTTTGGCTTTGTCGCACGAAATTGCGGTCATGCGCAGTGGTCGCATCATGCAAATTGGCACGCCACGTGAAATTTACGAAAAGCCCAACAGCGAGTTTGTGGCCGACTTTGTGGGCACCATCAATTTCATCAAGGCCACTGTCCGTTCTATTGACGCTGCAGCGCATGCCATGGTGGTTGATTCTGAAATGGGTACTTTGCAGGTGCCCATGGTCAACGAGTGCCATGTGGGTGAAGCGGTTCAAATTTGCATTCGCCCAGAAGACGTTTACTTGAGTGACTCTACGCCACCCGTCAACCACACCAACCATTATTTGGGTACAGTGTTTGCCAAGATCTTTTTGGGCGAAGTGCTAGATTTCCAAGTTCAAGTCAACGAGAAAGTCATTTTGGCACGGGTGCACCCTAGCCAAAAAACACCTGTGGGCGCACCAATTCACATCGTGTTGGACCCATCTGACTGCATCGTCCTTAAAAATCAAAATTAAATTGAAAACCGAATTCAAAACTACCAAGGAAAATCATGAGTGCTGATGACAAAAAAGCGCCCTCAATGGAATTTGTTCCGAATGAGTCGCACTACCACAGCAAGAAAGATCGCACGTTTGTTCGTGCCATTGCTGGCCCGTACAACTTGGGTGACGAACTCAAACGCCTGCGCGCCATGCCGCGCGTTCGCAAAGGCAAGGACATCAAATTCAACGATGGTCCCCAAGCATTTAGCCGTCACTATGTTGAGCCCAAAGACGGCATCACTCAAACCTTTCACATGCACTTGGAAGAGTACGGCCCTGGTGGCAACTCCCAAAAACATGGCCACGTGAACGAAGCTGCTTTCTACATTTTGGACGGCACAGGTTACGAAATTCACGATGGCATTCGTTACGACTGGAAAGCCGGAGACATTGCCGTGGTTCACAACAACTGCGTGCACCAACACTTCAATGCCAGCAACGAGCGTCCTGCGCGTGCGTTGGTGATTAAAACCAAGCCCATGTACATGTTCATGAACATGTTGTTCCAGCACCAAGTCGAACCCCGTCCAAGCGAGCCCGCACCTGGCGGCGAAGGCTTTGTGGCACGCAACGACGAAGAAGACTTTAACCATCCAAAGGGAGGCTACTAAGATGGCTTGGGACGAATCAAAATCATGGTTGCTAGGCGACCAACAAGGCAAGTATTACCAAGGTTTGCTGGACGATGCAGAGCAAATGCCTGCACGCAATTCCAAACGTCACAAAGTGGTGCACCCCGAAAACATGCCTTGGGAAATGGCGCGTCAAGGTTTGCTCAAGCACTTGCTGAATGAGTCCATGAACACGCGCATCGAAACTGTCGATGCTTACATGCAAATCATTCCACCTGGCAGCAAGTCAGGCAAGCATCGCCATTTGGCAGAAGAGTGCGTGTATGTGCTCGAAGGCCGTGGCTACGATTTGCACCAAGATTGCGACGTTGAAATTACCGACACCTATCACTGGAAGCCGCAAGACGAAGTGAAGCGTTATGAGTGGGAAGCCGGTGATGTGATCTACATTCCACCAAATACCATTCACCAGCATTTCAACGCCGATCCAGATCGCCCTGTGCGTTTGATTTCTTCGATCAATCGCATTTTCAAATATTGCGGTTTGAATGATTTGGAGCAGATTGAAAACGCGCCCGAGTTTGACCCTTCAGTCAAATTGGATGGCGAGTCCATTCTCAAATACCTACGCAAATAAAAATCTTGCGGGCGCACATGCGCCCGCTTTGACTCATTACAAATAAAACAGAGCAGCACATGGCAAAAGACGCACTCGTATCGGAAGACCTCGCTTCCAAATTCGCTACAGAAAAAGAAACACCCTATACCCGTTGGGTGAAGAACGAAGGTTTGGACATCATCAGTGCCCATTACATTCGCAGCCTGAACACGGTTGATTTGAAACCTTGGGCACGTCGCGGCGGCAAAGGTGTGTACATCAACCACGAAGCATCGCGTACGTCCAATGACTGCTATGTGTGCGAAATTGCACCAGGTAAACAACTCGAGCCACAGCGTCAAATCTTTGAAGAGATGATTTATGTGTTGTCGGGTCGCGGTTCCACCACAGTTTGGAACGATCAAGGCCATCGCATTACCTTTGAATGGCAGGCGGGCGCTTTGTTTGCCATTCCTTTGAACTGCATGCACCAGCACTTCAATGGCTCTGGCAAAGATGCGGCACGTTTTGTGGCGGTGACCAACGGCCCACCCGTGATCAACTTGTACGAAGACCTCAACTTTGTGTTCAACACGCAGCACGACTTTGCCAACCGTTTCAATGGTGAGCCTGATTACTTCAGTGGCAAAGGCGAGCAAAAAGGTTTGTTGCTTGAAACCAATTTTGTGGCCGATGCCGTCAACTTGCCCTTGATCAGCGCCAAAGAGCGCGGTGCAGGCGGCGGTCACATTCGCTTCAACATGGCGCGTGGTTCCATGAACAGCCACATTTCTCAGTTCCCTGTGGGCACCTACAAAAAGGCGCATTGCCACGGCCCTGGCGCACACGTCATCATCTTGAGTGGTGAAGGCTACAGCCTGATGTGGCCCGAAGGCGAAGAGCCCCGCCAGTACGACTGGGAAGTTGGCGCCATGGTGGTGCCGCCCAACATGTGGTTTCACCAGCATTTCAACACAGGGCAAACGCCTGCACGCTACCTTGCTTTCAAACACGAGGTGGTTTCAATTCGCAATGCCCAAGGTGTGCCTAAGGCTTGGATCAGTCGCCGTGTGGGTGGCGATCAAATTGACTATGCTGACGAAAGCCAAGCGGTTCGTACGCGTTTTGAAGATTCACTGTCCAAGCATGGCATGACGCCGCGCATGCAAGAAGCTTATGAAGCCGAATTGGCCTCGTTACCCCCGAAGTCTTAACCCCTAAGGATCAACATGCAAAATTCTGACTTTTCCCGCCGTGAATTGATTCAAGCCGGCATGGCCGTTTTGGGTACAACTGCCTTGGGCATGTCGCATGCACAAGGTACGGCAACTTTGACCGCCACGCTCTCAGCGCTCAAAGGACCTGAAAGGGTTCAGCGTTTGGTCGAAGGCGCTAAAAAAGAAGGATTGGTCAGTATTTACACGTCGATGCCAGTGGACGACATCACAGCGCTGACATCTGCCTTTGAGCAAAAATACGGCGTCAAGTCCAAAGTGTGGCGCAGTGGTTCCGAAAAAATTCTTCAAAGAGGACTGCTGGAAGCCAAAGCCAGCCGTTACGAAGTGGATGTGTTCGAAACCAATGGCCCCGAGATGGAAGTTTTGTCGCGCGAGAAAATTCTGCAGCAATCCAATGCACCCGGTTTGGCAGACCTCATTCCCCAAGCAATTCCGCCCCACCGTGAATGGATTGCCACGCGCTTGAACATCTTCACGTGTGCTTACAACACCAAGCTGGTGCGCAAAGAAGACTTGCCCAAAACCTATGCCGATTTGTTAGATCCTAAGTGGAAGGGCAAATTGGCCGTAGAAGCCGAAGACAGCGATTGGCTGGCCGAAACCGTCTTAAAGATGGGTGAAGAAAAAGGCATTGCCTTGTTCAAAGAAATTGCCAAGCGCAATGGCGTCTCAGTTCGCAAAGGACACACCCTGCTGGCCAACTTGGTGGCTTCGGGTGAAGTGCCTTTGGGCCTGACTTTGTACAACTACAAAATTGAGCAGATGAAAAATTCTGGTGCCCCAGTCGATTGGTTCTCTTTGGACCCGACAGTGGCCAGACCCAACGGCAATGGTGTGGCGCGTAATGCACCCCATCCTCATGCAGCCTTGTTGTTCCAAGATTTTGAACTGACCGATGGCCAAGCCATTTTGGGCAAGCGTGATTTCATTCCCACCAGCACCAAAGTGCCTTCCAACTTAAACAAGATGCCTTTGACTTTTGCCAACCCCAAGACCACCTTGGACGATGGCCAAAAGTGGAACAAAATTTACGACGAGATTTTCAGCCGCAAGTCTTGAATTTCAGAGGTCTTCGCCTCCAACTTTTTGATAACAGGTCGCACCATGCACACTGCACTCGCCCCAATTCGACAACAAAATCGTTTGGTTCAGTTGGTTCAATCCCTCACCTTGGGGGTGTGCATGGCCTGGTCGGGCGCGCAAGCCCAAACCGATCCTGCACTGCTCAAAAGCACATCCACCGACCGCGCCGCTAAGTTAGCCGCAGCGGCCAAAGCCGAAGGTGGTTTGACGTTGTATACGTCCATTGCCGAGAAAGACCTCAAACCACTGATTGACCCCTTTGAAAAAAAATATGGCGTCAAAGTGACCACCTGGCGAGCCAGTGGCGACAGTGTCATGAACCGCACCATCAATGAAACCCGTGCCAAGCGTTACAACGTTGATTTGGTGCATGCGGGCACCGTTGAGTTAGAGGTGTTGCACCGCGAGAAGATGTTGCAAGCTGTGGCCTCGCCTCATTTCAGCGAGCTCATGGCCGGTAGCGTGCCTGCGCACAAAGAATATGCCACCACCATTTACTCAATGTGGGTTCAGGCTTACAACACAGGCTCGGTCAAGGCTACAGAACTGCCCAAGTCCTACGAAGACTTGCTCGACCCCAAGTGGAAAGGCCGCTTGGGTTTTGAAGTTGAAAACATCGATTGGTTTGTCACGGTGGTGAAGTCGATGGGCGAAGCCAAGGGTCTGCAATATTTCCGCGATTTGGCAACAACCAATGGCATCTCTGTGCGCAAAGGCCACACCAACCTCACCAACATGGTGGCCGCGGGTGAAGTGCCAGTGGCCCTCACGGTTTACAACTACATGCCCGAGCAGTTGAAGAAAAAAGGCGCACCCATCGATTGGCTGGTGCTGCAACCTGCCGTGGTACGCGGTAATGCTGTGGGCGTCATGAAAAATGCCAAGAACCCTGCAGCAGCGGCTTTGTTCATGGACTATTTGTTGGGTGAAGGTCAACAAGCGTATTCTGACTTGGCTTACCTGCCAGCCAACACCAAAATTGCGTCTTCCTTGCGCAATTACAAAATGATGGTAGTCGATCCTCAAGAAAGTTTGGATGGCCGCGAAAAGTGGCGCAAACTCTACGACGAGATCATCATCCGCGGAGGTAAATGATGAACACAGCGGTGGCCAATTCTGGATTGTCCAAATTGGACATCCGCAACATGGGCTTGATTACCTTGGGCCACTCGCTGACGCATTGGTATCCAGCCACATTCTTCATGCTGCTGCCCATTATTGGCAACGAGATGGGTTTGTCTTACAGCCAAATTGGCTTTGTCATGACCTGTCAATATGCGGCAGGTGCCTTGTCCAATGTGCCTGGCGGCATGTTGGTGGATGTGTGGGGAAAGAAGGGCCAGTTGATGGCCCTTTCGCTTTTTTGGGTGGGCTTTCCGTATTTGATGATGGGCTTTAGCACCGAGTACTGGATGCTGTTGTTGTGTGTGGTCTTTGTTGGCATCGGCAACAACCTGTGGCACCCCACGGCCATCCCTCTGCTAGGGCGCATGTTTCCGCAGCGCAAGGGTTTGGCATTGTCATTGCACGGCATGGGCGGCAATGTGGGCGACGCATTGGCGCCCTTGGCCGTGGGTGCCTTGCTTACCACTTTGTCTTGGCGCGAAATTGTGGTGTTGAACGTGGTGCCAGGTGCCGCCATGGCCATGCTCATTTTGTTTTTCATGGGCACGCTCACATTTGCACCCAAGTTCAAAAAACCGCCAGTTGAGTCAAGTACGCCGCCTGTTCAAGGGGCATCAACAGCCTTGCCCGACACCACGTCGCAAAGCATGGGCAGCTACATGGCCGGTCTGCGCACCTTGATGCAAACACCGGGCTTGTTTTTGCTCACCTTGAGTTCGGGCTTTCGCTCGATGACACAAGGCA
Organism: Limnohabitans sp.; assembly: GCA_049655425.1. Classification (GTDB taxonomy): domain Bacteria; phylum Pseudomonadota; class Gammaproteobacteria; order Burkholderiales; family Burkholderiaceae_C; genus Limnohabitans_A. Next base: position 187,919 of record JBASJS010000001.1, read on the forward strand.
CCCTGCTCACTTTCTTGCCCTTGTATTTGGCCAACGAAATGAAATACGACGTGTTTTGGGTCGGTGCAGGCATGGCGCTGTTGCAGCTAACCGGTTTCATTGCTGCGCCCATTGCTGGGCACCTCTCAGACACCATGGGCCGCAAAACCATCTTGATGTCTTCATTCGGTATGAGCGGCATTGTGTTGTTGCTCATGACGGTGGCAGGTAACTCGCCATGGTTTGTCTTTTTAATTGCGGTGCTAGGTTTCTTTTTGTACGCAGCGCGTCCCATCATGCAGGCGTGGATGCTAGAAGCCACACCCAAAAACATGGGCGGCACCGCCATTGGTTTGATGTTTGGCATGCAGTCGGGTGCTCAGGCCATTGCGCCCATTTTGGGCGGCATGGTTGCCGATCGCTTTGGCTTGTTGGCCGCTTTTTATTTGTTGGCTTTCACCATCGTTTTGGCCAACCTCATGGTGGTTTGGATTCCTGCAACAACAAAGGATGCATCGCATGACTGATCGACGTAATTTCTTAAAGGGTGTTGCCACGGCTTCTGCCGCAGGTGTGGCCATGGTTCAACAAGTACAAGCTGCAGCCCCTGCAGTGGCCGATGCTGCCAATGCCCTGAGCGCTGCCGACACCAAGGCCGTTGAAGCTGGCCGGCTCATCACGCGGCCAGGCTCCGACTTCATGGTCGATGTGATCAAGAGTTTGAACTTGGAATATGTGGCAGCCAATCCAGGTTCAAGTTTTCGCAGCTTGCATGAATCGGTGGTGAACTATGGCGGCAACAAAGCCCCCGAGTTGATCACGTGCTTGCATGAAGAATCGTCGGTGGCCATTGCCCACGGCTACGCCAAAGCGGCGGGCAAACCAATGGCTGTGATGGCGCATGGCAGTGTCGGATTTCAGCATGCCGCCATGGCCGTTTACAACGCATGGTGTGACCGTGTGCCGCTCATCATGTTTGGCGGCAACGGCATCGATGCTGACAAGCGCAGGCCTGGCACCGAATGGTCGCATTCAGTGCAAGACCCTGCCTTGATGCTGCGCGATTATTTGAAGTGGGACGATGCGCCAGGTTCGCTCCAACACTTTGCAGAGTCCACCGTGCGCGGATATCGCGTAGCGACTACAGGTCAAATGGGCCCCGTGGTCATCATGGCCGACATTGACCTGCAAGAAGATGCAATCCATGGCAAGCCTCCCTCCATTCCCAAGCTGCGACCCACGCTGCCCTTGCAAGGTGACACAGGCGCGCTGCAAGAAGCCGCCAAACTTTTATTGAATGCCAAAAATCCTGTCATCTTGGCAGACCGTGCTGCGCGCAATCAGGAGGGTGTCAAAGCTTTGGTGAAGTTGGCTGAAAGTTTGCAGGCGCCTGTGGTTGATTTGGGTGGGCGCATGAATTTTCCCAATACGCACCACTTGTGCCTGAGCGATCAAAAGCGTGCACTGGTGCGCGATGCCGACGTCATTTTGATGTTGGAGGTCTACGACCCTTGGGGCCAAGTCAATGGCCTCAGCGATCCCTTCAAGACGGTTCGCCCTGAAGCCAAGCCCGATGTAAAAATCATCACCGTTGGCATGAACGATGTGTCAATTCGCTCCAACTACCAAGATTTCCAAAGATTTTTGTCGGTTGAAATGGCCATTCCGGGTGAAGCCCAAGCCTCAATGCCGGTCTTGACCGAGTACATTTTGAAGAATGCCACGGCAGCTCAGAAAGCGAGCTTTGAGGCGCGCAAAGAGCCCATGAAAAAACGCTGGGAACAGCAACTCAATTCAGCCAAAGAAGCTGCGGCACGTGGCTGGGACGCTTCACCCATTAGCACCGCACGTTTGGCCATGGAAACCTTTGAAGTGCTCAAAAACGAACCCTGGTGTTTGGCAGTCAGCGATCGCATTTCGTGGGCCCGCAAATTGTGGCCCACCACCGAGTACCATCAAATGTTGGGTGGCTCGGGTGGGCAAGGCGTGGGCTATGGCTTGCCAGCCTCTGTAGGCGCCGCCTTGGCCAACAAAGCCTTGGGCCGCATTACCGTCAACTTCCAACCCGATGGCGATTTGCTGTATGCACCTGGTGCGCTTTGGACTGCCGCGCATCACAAAATTCCGCTGCTCATGGTGATGCACAACAACGGTGGTTACTACCAAGAAGTGATGCACTTGCAGCGCATGGCGGCTTTGCACAATCGCCGCACCGACCAGGCTTGGATCGGCAACAGTTTGCGCAACCCCGACATTGATTACGCCAAAATTGCGCAGGGCCATGGCGTCTGGGCCGAGGGTCCTATCAAAGATCCAGCGCAGCTGAAAGGCGCATTGCAACGCGCATTGGCTGAAGTCAAGCAAGGCCGACCTGCCTTGTTGGACGTGGTCTGCCAAGCGCGCTAACGCTGGCTAGAAAGGGCTGCTGGGGGAGACCTCTTCAGCTGCACCTCAATTTAACGCATGGCGTTTTGAAGCAGCGGAATTTGTGCCACTGGGGGGCTGGTGCGCATGTTCTCTACAAACGCATACAAGTCTTTCAACTGCAGCGCATTGATGTTTTGCACTGAGTATCGGGGCATCACGTTGCGCGGTGTGCGCATTTGCAATTCAAATGCCACAAAGGGTGTTGGGTTGGGAAAAATTTTAGGGCCTGCATTGCGATCGCCACCTTGCCCCTGGGTGCCATGGCAGCTGTAACACTGGTGTTGCATGTAAAGCGTCTCGCCCCGCTTAATTGCTGCTGGGTCTGCGGCTGAAGCCGCACTGCAGGCCGCGATGAACATCCAAGCGACAAAGGTTTGCTTCATGTCATTCTCCAAAAAGAAAAAAAGCAGATGCTCCGCAAAGAGCATCTGCTGATTCAGTGCACCAAAGTGCCCAGTTTAGAAGCGAGCCTGAATGCCCACAGCTGCTGCATTGATCGTGCCGCCAATAGCGGTACGGCCAGCGCCGCTACCCAAGGAAATCACAGCGCCAGAGTTGGCAGAACCCTTGGCAACCAAGGCGAAGAGGGCAAAGTTTCTGTCCAAGTTGTACTTGGCGCCAAACCCGACCAAATTACCACCCAAGCCAACGGTTGAGCAACTGATGGGGCCGTTCAATTCACATGTACCTGCTGCGTTGTTCGCATATTGTGCAGCCACAGCCAGGTTGCTAGACACGTCGTACTCACCAGTGACTTGCCACGTGTTGAACTTGTGCTGCTTGAAGCCATTGACTTGTGTGGAAGTCTCTGTGTACTTCAAAGTAGATGTGTCAGCGCCGATGCGGATGCCCTTGTCGCGGTAGCTGAATGACAAGCGTGTGCCAGTGTCTTTTGAACGCAAACCAGCGGGTGCGTTGTAGACAGAACCTGCAGCTGCTGTGGATGCTGAGCCGCTGAATGCAAAATAATCATTGTGCGTTTCTTGTGCCAAGCCGACATAGTACTTTTTATCTGTCCAGTTGATACCAATGGAGCTCAAGCTGGCATTTTTGGCAGCTGTTTTGGCGGGGTCTTGGCGCAGTGAGTATCCCACTTCAAAACCATTCATACGGGGGCTGGTCCAAACCAATTGACCATTGATACGGGTGTTGAAAGAAGTTGAAACACCCTTGCCACGCCATGAGGGGTTTGAGGCCACATTGGACGTAGAAACAAAATTGCTGGAAGAAACGCCCAACATGCGAACCTTGTCGCCGTACATTTTGTACACAGTGTCTTGCTGACCTGCTTGCAATGTGCCGAAGGCGTCATGTGCAACGTAGACAAATGCATCACGGGGCTCTGACAAGAAAGAGCTGCCGGTTGAGTTGTCGATGTTGACAACACCTTGCAGGTCATAGCCCAAAGTCAGGCCGTTCGCTGTTTTCTTGCCTTTGAAGCCAATGTAAGAATTCACAGAATTCAATTTGCTTGCGCTTACTGCACCTGCAACACCTGTATTGGTAGGCGTACCGGTTTTGCCGCCGGTCAATGTGCTGACTGCCGAGCCAGTGGGCGAAGAATTACCAAAAGTGACTGTTTGGTACTGTGGGTAAATGTTGCCGTAAACCTCGAGCAAGTCGCCTGAAACTTTGACAGCCTGAGCATTGCTCATTAAGCCCATGGCTGCGAAGCAACCCAATGTCAGCGTACGATATTTGAAAGTCATGTGTATCTCCGAGAGTTAGATAAGTGAAATCATTGAGCCCAGGGGGTCTGGGAGGTTCAGCCGCCTGTTCCGGCATGAAGAACACTGTTCTCTTTTGAAAGACAGTGGTGTTATTAAGCGAAAAATTGGCAAGACGCCCCATTCGTGAATACCCTAGCCAGCACATTGTTTGGTGAGATAACAACACTTTTTGGTAATGCGTGTTGTGAGAAAAAGCAACAGCCCGAAAGGGCTCAAAGGCGACCAACCCTGTTGACGCTCTGAGGGGGCTGGTTTAGCATAGTAGAACGCTGTTCTTTATAGAGGAACGATTGAACAGTGCCTTTCAACCGATTTGAGATGGACCCATTGCATGCCTCACGATAAAGACACCAGCCACTGGCACGAACCAGCTGGCAACAAGAAAGCCGGTTACGGCGTCTTCAAAAAACAACCCACGCCTTACGACGCTTACATGGAAGCCGAAGGCTTGCCGGTGTTCCGTGATGTGGGCATCAACAAGGTTCAAAACCTGCCCTTGGTGCCTTGGAAGCGCACAGGTGGCAAAGGCCACTTCATTCAACTTTATGGCACAGAAACCAAATGGGGTTGCTATGTGGTCGAAGTGCCCGGTGCAGGTGCGCTGCATCCCGAAAAGCACATGTACGAAGAAATCTACTTGGTGGTGGAAGGCCGTGGCACCACAGAAGTTTGGCAAGAGGGCGACACCAAGAAACACGTGTTTGAGTGGCAAGCGGGTTCGATGTTCTCGATACCCATCAACGCATGGCACCGCATTGTGAACGCCACCTCCAGTGGTGCATTGTTGTTGGCTGGCACCACCGCGCCCAATGTGCTCAACATGTTGCAAAGCACTGAAGCGGTTTTCAACAACCCCTTCGTGTTCCGCGATCGTTTCAATGGCGCAGACGATTTTTACCAAGCACGCGATGAGGTCGAAGCCGATCCCGTGCGCGGCTTGGCCATGCGCAAAACCAATTTCATTCCCGATGTGATGAAGTGCGAATTGCCATTGGACAACCGTCGCTCACCCGGCTATCGCCGCATTGAGCCCTTCATGACCAACAACTGCTTTTACTTTTGGATTGGTCAGCACGAAAACGGTCGTTATTCAAGAGCCCATGCACACACCTCAGCGGCGGTGCTCATTTGCTTGAACGGCAAAGGCTACACGTACACCTGGCCTGAAGACGAAGGCGAAACACCGTGGAAAGATGGCAAAGAGCATTTGGTTCGACGCATCGATTACGAACCCGTCGGTTTGGTGTCTGCCGCGCCTGGTGGTGCACGTTGGTATCACCAGCATTTCAGCTCGGGCGAAGAAGCGCTGCGCTTGACCGCATGGTTTGGCCCTCATAACCCGGGCCGCGATCCTGGTGCACCAGGCTCAAAGCACACTGACTACACCGCACAAGACGTGACCGAAGGCGGCACCACCATTCCTTACTGGTTGGAAGATCCGCACATTCGCAAAGAGTACCAAGAACTCTTGAAGAAAAACAGCGTACCCGATCGCATGGACCCAGATTGGTACAACATTCCTGCAGAGTTCATGGAAAAGTTTGGACCTAAAAAATAATGAGCCCAACCACGACTCAGCCTGCTGCGCAAGAAGCGCCAGTGGGCGGTCGCGTTTTCTTCAGCAATGTGCGTCGTAGCCTCGAAGGTGAAGACGAAATCATTTTGGTCAGCGTCGGTGTGGACATCGGATCGTCCACATCGCACCTGGTGTTTTCTCGCTTAGTGCTGGAGCGTCTTGATAACCGATACATCGTCAGCGAAAGAACCGTACTGCATGAGTCGGATGTCTTGCTAACGCCTTATGCCGCAGACCAAAGCATTGATGCAGTGGCGCTGGGAGCTTTCATTGAAGCGCAATATGCACAGGCCGGTATTGCGCCTGACAAAATTGACACGGGTGCCTTGATTTTGACGGGCGTTGCCGTTCGACGAAGCAACTCACGCGCCATTGCCGATTTGTTTGCAGCGCAGGCAGGCAAGTTTGTGTCGGTGAGTGCCGGCGATGCGTTAGAAACAACTTTGGCGGCATTTGGCTCTGGTGCAGCGGCACGCTCAGTACGCGAAACAGCGCGCGTGATGAACATCGACATTGGCGGTGGCACCACCAAAATTGCAGTGTGTGAAAACGGTGAGTTGGTCGATTTAACGGCTGTCGACATTGGTGCGCGCATTGTGGCTTTGGATGCACAAGGACGCTTGGTTCGCTTGGAAGAGGCGGGCCGTAAATTTGCCGAAGAAGTGGGTGTAACTTTGCAGTTGGGGCAACCTGTTGCGCAAGAAGACCTAACACGCATGGTCGATCGCATGGCCGATCGTATCTTTGAAGTTGCAGGCACTTCCAATCCCGACAGCATCAGCCAGTCCTTGTTGCGCTTGGAGCCTTTGCGTGCGCTCAAAATGCCCGATGTGTTGACCTTTTCTGGTGGCGTGTCTGAGTACGTGTACGGTCGTGAAGCGCAAGCCTATGGCGATCTGGGCCCCTTGTTGGCTGAGGCAGTGCGCCGCAAAGCACAAGCCTGGGGCCCTCGTTTAGAGGTGCCCGATCAGGGCATCCGGGCCACGGTCATTGGTGCCTCGCAATACACTGTGCAAGTCAGTGGCAGCACCATCTACGTTGAACCCTTCAGTATTTTGCCGCTGCGCAATGTGCCGGTCATTGCACCTCAACTTGACTTGGCCGCCGATGAATTGAATGTGCCTGAAATTGCAGATCACATTCGCCGTGCGCTGCGTCGCTTGGATTTGCACGAGGGACATCAAGCGGTGGCCTTGTGTTATCGCTGGCAAGGTTCTGCCACCTTTCATCGCCTGGATGCCCTGTGTCGTGCAGTGGCCGATGGTATGTCTGCTGTTTTGGCGCAGGGTCATCCTTTGTTGTTGGTGGGTGAAGCAGATTGTGGTGGCCTGATTGGCATTCATTGCCATGAGGAACTGCACCTCAAGAGCCCTGTGTTGTCGATTGATGGCATCACCCTGAAAGAATTGGATTTCATTGACATTGGCGTCATGTTGGAAACCTCGGGGGCTGTGCCAGTGGTCATCAAAAGTTTGGTCTTTCCAGGCTCGGCAGGTTTGGGCCGAACAGCTTTGAATGCATGAAGGCAGCGTGAGCAAACCATGACCCATTTGTACCCTCCCATTGCGCCGCATCGGTCTGGTCACATGGCAGTCAGTCACGGCCATCAGGTGTATTGGGAAGAGTGCGGCAACCCGATGGGTCGGCCTGTGGTGTTTCTGCATGGCGGGCCAGGCGGTGGCTGTACGCCCACATCTAGGCGCTTGTTTGACCCCCGCCGCTACCGCATCATTTTGATGGACCAGCGTGGCTGTGGCCGCTCTACACCGCATGCCGAAACGACCCACAACTTTTTAGCCGATTTGGTGTCAGACCTAGAGCAGTTGCGGCAGCTCATGAAGATTGACAAGTGGTTGCTGTGTGGTGGCTCTTGGGGTTGCACATTGGCTTTGGCGTATGCCAAAAAGTACACCCAACATGTCACTGGCATGGTGCTGCGAGGCGTGTTTGCCGCGCAAGACCATGAGCTCGATTGGCTCTACAAAGCGGGCGGTGCAAGCCGAATTTTTAGAGGTGAATGGCAAGACTATGTGGCAGCCCTTCAAACAATTGCAGGCCTGGGTGACGCAGACTTGCTTGCGGGCAATGGGCAGCACAGTGCGCTGTTAAGGGCTTACGACCAAATCATGCAAAAGGGTACCGATGTGCAAGTCTTGTCGGCAGCGCGTGCATGGTGTACGTGGGAGGATGCGCTCAGCAGCGTGCACCCCAGCGACCCCATCTACGCTGGGCAAGTCAATCACGATGAAGATTTGAAATGCTTGGCCATGGCCAAAATTTCGGCGCACATGTTTGCACACGACCCCGACTTGGGCAGTCGAGGCAGCATCGTGCCAACCAATGCGAATGACTTTTTAAAAGACATACCCGGCATCATGGTGCAGGGGCAGTTTGACATGGTGACGCCCGCTGAAACAGCGTGGCAATTGAAACAGGTATGGCCATTGGGGCAGTTGCGCATGGTGCACACCGCAGGACACTCAAGCCAAGACCCTGCACTGCAAAGCGCACTGGTTCAGGCAATGGATGAAATGCTGACAGAAGTTTAAAAAATTACACAGGAGACAACATGGCTTTGACACCCTTCTCAGTCGACGGTCAACCCGTCAAAATCGACAGCGATCCGCAAATGCCTTTGCTGTATGCATTGCGCGATGATTTGAAATTGAACAACCCTAAATTTGGTTGTGGCTTGGCGCAATGCGGTGCGTGCACGGTCCATGTCGATGGCCAAGCCATTCGTTCATGTGTCATGCCTGTCTCTGCGGTCAAAGGTAAAAAAGTCACCACGTTGGCGGGACTGGGAACGCCCGACAAGCCACATCCTGTCCAAGTGGCTTTCTTGGAAGAGCAAGTGCCTCAATGCGGACATTGCATCAACGGCTGGGTCATGACCTCTGCTGCATTTTTGAAAAAAAATCCGAAAGCCACTGACGCAGAAATCAAAACTGCTTTGGAAGGTTTGAAGTGCCGCTGTGGCACACACGTCTCTATTTTGCGCGCCATCAAGCGTGCACAAACTTTGATGGCTTGAGGAGTTCCCATGCACAACATTTTCAATTCAAAAGACGGCACGCCAGAAGATGCCGCTGTTGCCCACAGTGGCACATCACGCCGTGATTTTCTGAGCGCAGCAGGCGCCTTGGTGGTGTCGGTGGCCGGTGGTGGTTTTGCAAATCAAGCAATGGCCCAAAGTGCTGGGGCAGCAGGGGCTGCGGGTGCGTCTGCCGCTTCTGCTGTTGGTACCACCTTGGCAACCATCAGCGCCATCAAACCTGCACTCAAGGCCGACGAGCTCGATTCATGGGTGGCCATTCAACCCGATGGCAATGTGGTGGCTTACTACGGCAAGGTCGACTTGGGTCAAAGCCTGGATGTGGCCATTGCCCAAATCGTGGCCGATGAGTTGGATGTGTCTTATCGCAAAGTCAAAATTGTGATGGGCAATTCGGCCACCTCTCTGAACCAAGGCGGCGCCTCCAGTGCCCTGGGCATTCAGGCGGGTGCCAAACCCTTGCGCAATGCAGCCGCTGAAGCGCGCCGCATTTTGTTGAACTTGGCCAGCGAAAAACTCAATGTGCCAGTGGCTCAATTGACAGTCGACGACGGTGAGATTTCTGTCAAAGGCAACCGTGGCCAAAAAGTAAGCTATGCAGAATTGATTGGTGGCAAATTCTTCAACGCCAAAGTGGAGTGGAACAAACGGATTGGCAATCCACTGGATGTGAAAGGCCTGGCCAAACCCAAAACGCCTGCAGAGTACAAAGTGGTGGGTTTGTCCATTCCACGCAACGATGTGGCGTGGAAAGTTTTTGGCACCGATGGCAACATCGCCGATGTCAAAGTACCGGGCATGTTGCACGCACGTGTCATTCGCACGCCGTGGGCTGGCAGTGTTGCTGAAAAGGTAGACGAAGCGTCCATCAAACACATTCAAGGCGCACGCGTTGTCCGCGAGAAAAACTTCTTGGCAGTGGTGGCGCCCCGTGAGTGGGATGCCGTGCGCGCTGCCAAAGAATTGAAAGTTACTTGGAGTGCTTCACCCAAACCTTTTCCTGAGTTTGACAAACTCCATGCGCACATTCGCCAAGCCCCAACGCGCAAGCGAACAGAAGACGTTAAAAAGGGCGATGTCGCTGCCAGTTTGAGTACCGCTGTGAAAGTGGTGGAAGCTGAATATCTGTGGCCATTTCAGTCGCATGCCAGCATGGGGCCCGCCAGCGCGGTGGCCGATGTCAAAGCCGACAAAATCACCATTTGGACAGGCTCTCAAAAACCACACTACGCCAGAGACGGCGTGGCCGCATTGTTGAAAGTGCCTGTCGAATCGGTGGAAGCCATTTGGGTACAAGGCCCAGGTTCTTACGGTCGCAACGATGCGGGTGATGCCGTGTTGGATGCCGCCTACATTTCCAAATTGGTGGGTCAAGCTGTGCGCGTACAAGGCATGCGCCACGATGGCACGGCCTGGGATCCGAAGGCGCCAGCTTCGGTGCACCGTGCGCGTGCGGCCATTGATGCCACAGGCAAGGTGGTGGCCTATGACTTTACAACGCGTGCGTTTTCTAGGGCCACCATTGACAGCAACGAATCTGACCCTCGCGACAGCTTGGTGGGCATGGAATTGGGCTTGCCACCCAAGGGCGGTATGACGTTTGGCATTCCAGAAGAAAGTTATGCCTTCGACAACAAGCTGATGTCATGGGAAGTCATTCCAGATTTGATTGCCAGCGCCTCGCCTATGCGCACCTCGCACATGCGCGATCCTGTGGGTTTGCAAATTCAATTTGCCAGCGAGCAGTTCATCGACGAGTTAGCCTATGCCACGGGCGACGATCCCATTGCATTTCGATTGAAGTACGCCAAAGCACCACGCGACATTGCCGTGCTCAAAGCGGCTGCCGAAAAATCGGGCTGGGAACCGCGTGGCAATTCAAAACGCGATCGCACGAGCAATGTCTTAACAGGTCGCGGCATTGCGTACGCGCAGCGTGCAGGCACCATTGTGGCGGTGGTGGCTGAGATTGAAGTCGACCGTAAAACAGGCCGCATTTGGGGTCGTAAATTTACAGTTGCGCATGACTGTGGCTTGATTGTGAACCCTCAAGGTTTGCGTTACACCATTGAGGGTGGCTTGGTCCAAGCCTTGTCGCGCACGCTATACGAAGAGGTGCAGTTCTCTCCCGACAAAGTCAAGAGTGTCGATTGGAACAGCTACCCCATCCTGGAAATCAAGGACACACCTGAGAGCATAGACATTGTGCTGATCAACCGTCCTGAGGCACCGCCCACTGGCGCAGGCGAGGCCACGTGCCGCGTGGTGCCTGCTGCCATTGCCAATGCCTTCTTTGATGCGACTGGCGTTCGCATGCGACAAGCACCGCTGAATCCAGCGCGCATCAAAACAATGTTGAGTAAAACCTAAAGGAGCCTCTCATGCAACAGTTTGTCAAACGCTTTGAACAGTCTTTGAAAAACAAGTGGGCGCCCTTGATGGCTGCTGTGGTTTTGGGGGTGTTGGCTTCAACGCCAGCGCGTGCACAGGCACCTGCCGCTGCACTGGCCAATCCGCATGAAGCCATCTACATGAACAAGGCCGCCGACCGAGAAGCATGGCTGCTGGAGCGTGCCAAAAAAGAGGGTGGGCTGACGCTTTACACCTCTTTGTCGCCCACAGAGTCTGGCCCCTTGTCTGCGATGTTTGAAAAAAAATATGGCATCAAACTGACCATTTGGCGGGGCCTGAGCGATGGTGTGGTGCAGCGCGTGGTCAACGAAAGCCGCGCCAAACGCCATGTGGTGGATGTGGTGGAAACCAACGGCCCTGAGATGGAAATCTTGGCGCGCGAAAAAATGTTGAGCGAGTTCTACAGCCCCCACATTGCAGACTTACCGCAAGGCATGATTCCCAAGCACCGGATGTGGATGCCCGATCGAGTGAACTTTTTTGTGGTGGCTTACAACACCCAAAAAGTGAAACCAGAAGATTTGCCCAAACACTATGAAGGCTTCACCGAACCCAAGTGGAAAGGCCGCATCGCCATAGAAGCCACCGATGCAGAGTGGATGGGCGGTTTGGTCAATTCGCTGGGTGAGCAACGCGGCATGGCATTCTTTAAAAAGCTGTCTGATCAAAAACCTGACGTGCGAAAGGGCCACATTCTTTTGGCTCAAATGGTGGCTGCTGGAGAAACCGATGTGGGCCTGACCATTTACAACGCCAACGCTCAGTCATTGAAGCAACGTGGTGCGCCCATCGACTGGGTGCCTATGGAGCCAACCTTGGCGCGGCCACAAGGGGTTGCAGTGGTTCGCCAAGCACCGCATCCGCATGCCGCAGCATTGTTTGCTGACTTTATTATTTCGCCAGAGGCGCAAGCTTTTCTGAACAGCATGGGCCGTCCGCCCGCCAATCAAAAAGTGAAATCCAACTTGAACAATTTCAATTACGTGCTCACAGATCCTGGCATCGTGGTCGACGAAGCTGAAAAGTGGAATCAACATTGGACCCGTCTTTTTTTAACCAAATAAATTTACCTGCTGAAGCAACAAACGACATGAGCACATCCATCACTCAACTCAAAGAAGACTTGGCCATTGCCAATCAAATATTGGCCAATGAAGGCGTGTTTGATGGCTTTGGTCACATCAGCGTGCGCCATCCTGACAACCCAGAGCGATTTTTCATTGCACGCAGCATGGCGCCTGCTTCTGTCACGGCACAAGACATTGTGGAATGCGATTTGAATGGCGATGTGCACGATGCCCAAGGACGCAAATCGTATTTGGAGCGCTTCATCCACAGTGCTATTTTCAAGAAGCGCCCCGATGTCAATTCAGTTGTGCACAGCCATTCACCCGCCATCATTCCATTTGGCGTGACAGGTGCGCGACTGCGACCCATCTGTCACATGAGTGGTTTCTTGGGCAGCAATGTACCCACCTTTGAAATACGCAACACACTGGGCGAGAGCTCCGACATGTTGATTCGCAACCAAAGCATTGGCGAATCTTTGGCTGACACACTGGGTCAAAACACGGTGGCCTTGCTTCGCGGCCATGGCAATGTGGTGGTGGCCAATTCAATTCAGCTGGCTGTGTTTCGTGCTTATTACACAGAAGGCAACGCCAAGCTGCAAGCCGAGGCCATGCGCATGAGCTTTGGCATGGGTGCCGGCGAGCCCATCTATTTGTCTGAAGACGAAGCACGCAATTCTGCAGAAACCAATGCGGGTCAAGTTGAGCGCCCTTGGAATGTGTGGAAAAGCAAATTGCCCAAGTTGTGAGGCCTGAAGACATGACCCTTTGGGTCGTGCAAAGCCGCCTCTTCCTTCTTCTTTGAAAGTTATTCAGCATGTCACACCTTTCTGCTTCAAGCGCGTTCTTCAAACGTCGAGGGACGGTCTTTGCAGCTGCCATTGCCATGTGCGGCGCCATTTGGACCGGCCAAGTCAGTGCACAAAATATGGCCAGTGCTTACCCTGCGGGCCCGGTCACTTTGCTGGTGCCCTTCACCACAGGCACAGGGGCAGACCTGATGGCGCGTTTGCTCGGCCCTAAGTTGGCAGACAAATGGAAAGTGTCGGTGGTGACTGACAACAAAGCTGGCGCCAGTGGCTCTATTGGCACGGCAGCGGCGGCCAAAGCCGCCCCCAATGGCCTCACGGTGTTGGTCACCGCCACAGCCCATGGCACTTTTCCCGCGTTGATGCCCAAGTTGCCCTTCAATCCACAGCAAGCCTTTACGCCTGTGGTGCTGTTGGGCACCAGTGCATTGGGTGTGGCCACTTCAGGCAAATCGCCTTTCAACACCTTCAAAGATTTTCAAGAGAGCGCCAAAAAACAGCCCGGTGTTTTGAACTACTCATCCCCCGGTACAGGTTCACCGCAACATCTGGCCATGGAATTGTTGGCGCAAGAAACCAATGTCAAACTTTTGCATGTGCCCTACAAAGGCACGGCGGGCGCCTTGACCGATTTGATGGGCGGGCATGTCGATGCCAGCATTGTGGCGCTGCAAACGGCGGCACCGCATTTGCAAAATGGCGCGCTTCGCATGCTGGCTTTGATGAGCGCCGAGCGCTCACCCGCTTTTCCAAATGTGCCCACCTTGAAAGAATTGGGCGTGGCCAACGGTGTTGTCGAAACTTGGTATGGCGTCTTTGTGCCCAATGGCACGCCAGCCGAGGTGGTGGCCAAACTCAACGCCGACATCAACAGCTTGTTGCAATTGCCTGATGTGAAAGAAACCATGAGCAAGCAAGGCCTGGTCATTGTGGGCGGCAAACCAGAACGCCTGAATGACTTGGTTAAAAACGAGCTAAGCCGCTGGGCGCGTGTGGTGGAAAAAGCCGGAATCAAAGCCGACAACTGATAATTTGTTCTCGGCTTGTAACCAAATTCGTGGGAAAATTGAAATTAAATTACACCGGAGACAAGAACTCATGCCCACCCGTGCCACCAAGATTGTTGCCACTTTAGGCCCCGCTTCCAGCGATCCCGCATTGCTTGAAGCCATGATTCGCGCTGGCGTGAATGTGGTTCGTCTCAATTTCAGCCACGGCAAAGCGCAAGACCACATTGACCGCGCGCGCTTGGTGCGCGAAGCAGCTGCGCGTGCTGGCCGTGAAGTGGCCATCATGGCCGATTTGCAGGGCCCCAAAATTCGCGTCGGCAAATTTGCCGAGGGCAAAGTAATGCTCGAGCCCGGCGCCAAGTTTGTACTTGATGCCTCACGCTCCGAACCTGGCGATTTGACGGGTGTGGGCTTGGACTACAAAGAGCTGCCACGCGATGTCAAAGCGGGCGACGTGCTCTTGCTCAACGATGGCCTGATTGTGCTCACAGTCGATTCTGTTCAGGGCGAAAAAGTCAACACCACTGTCAAGTTGGGTGGCGAGTTGTCCAACAACAAAGGTATCAACAAACAGGGCGGCGGCTTGACGGCGCCTGCGCTCACGGCCAAGGACATGGACGACATCAAGACGGCCATGAGCTTTCAAGCCGACTATGTGGCGGTGAGTTTTCCAAAAAACGCGACCGACATGGAAATGGCCCGGCAATTGGCCAACGTGGCTGCAGCCGAGTACAACCACAAGCCAGGCCTCATTGCCAAAATTGAACGCGCAGAAGCCATCCCTCGTTTGGAAGAAATTTTGTTGGCCAGCGACGGCATCATGGTGGCGCGAGGCGATTTGGCAGTAGAGGTTGGTAACGCGGTTGTACCTGCCTTGCAAAAACGCATGATCAAGTTGGCCCGCGCGCACGACAAGGTGGTCATCACGGCCACCCAAATGATGGAAAGCATGATCACCAACCCAGTGCCTACGCGTGCAGAGGTCAGTGACGTGGCCAATGCGGTGCTCGATGGCACCGATGCCGTGATGTTGAGCGCCGAAACAGCTGCTGGCAAGTTCCCCTTAGAAACAGTTCAAGAGATGGCCAAAATTTGTTTGGCTGCCGAAGCCGCCGAAGAGCACGAGCTCGATGCCGATTTCAGTGGCCAAACCTTTCACCGAATCGACCAGTCAATTGCCATGGGCGCTTTGTTCACGGCCCACCACCTCAATGCCAAAGGCATCGTGGCCCTGACCGAGTCGGGTTCCACCGCTTTATGGATGAGCCGCCATCGCGTCAAAATTCCAATTTACGCCTTGACCACCAAAGTCAGTTCACAAAGAAAAATGGCTTTGTATCGCAATGTTCGCCCCCTGCTGATGGACACCAGCACAGACCGCGACACGGCTTTGACGCAGGCCGAAATGCACTTGAAAAAGCGCAACATCGTGTCGGCCGGCGACATTTACGCCATCACCTGCGGCGAGCCCATGGGTGCGCCAGGCGGTACCAACATGTTGAAGATTTGCCGCGCTGAGTAAGGGCTAACTTTTTCGACGGACATTACAGTCCTTACAGGGCGCAGATTTTTTAGAAAGTCTGCGCCCTTTGTTTTGTCGCTCGAATGCGATGGTACAAAAAGTGGCTAGACCAACCCACGGTCCAGCAAAGCCAGGCCGTCCACAGGGTATGGCTCATGAAGTGAGCACCGCGAATTTGTTGCGACAGGCCCAATACAAAGCCTGCCAAGAGTGCACAGACCAACCACAAGCGCGCGCCTGGGGAGCCGCTGTGCCGTAGGCTGAAGTAGGCTGCCATGAAGGCAAAACCGGTAGAGGCATGGCCTGCTGGAAAACAATGACCGCCGCCGCCATCGATTTGGAACAAGTTCCAGTGCGACACGTAAGTGGCCATTCCGCCAAACACTTGCAGGTCCCAAGGACAGCTGGTTTTGCTAAATCCTTTAATGAGGGTGATGCTGAGAAGCGCCAAAAGTACTGACAAAAACAAGCTCACGCGCTCGGCTTTTGCCACAGGTCGTAACAGACCCCAAGGCAACCAAATGCCTGCCAAGACGGCAAGAAGCAAGACCCAGCCTGCATTGCGAGCACCTTCGTGCATGACCTTGACCATCCACCAATCGTCGCGAAGCGCGAAGCCACTGGGCTGCCCCCACCATTGGGCCATTTGCATGTCGCCGCCCGAAAAGTCCCAAGCCAGCAGAATCATCAAACTCACCACGCTGACCAAGGCGTCTGGACGCCATGAAATGTGAGGCTTGAAGCTTGTATCGGACGTGGGCTTGGAGAACATGTTCGAAATCATAGTCTGACTGCAACAAAAAACGGCCAGGAACCCTTCCTTTGCTAAAATCGAACACAGTTACAAGCTGGTTACATGTTTTCAGAATGGGCTCCAACCGTCTGAAATTGTGGCAACCCAAAGGCTTGAAAAAGATTTTTTAACTTTAGGACTTTCATCATGGCACTCGTTTCGATGCGCGAGCTGCTGGACCATGCGGCCGTCAACGGCTACGGCATTCCAGCTTTCAACGTCAACAACCTGGAGCAGGTCCAGGCCATCATGGAGGCTGCCAAAGAAACGGGTGCGCCCGTCATCATGCAAGCCTCTGCAGGTGCGCGCAAATATGCTGGCGAAGGTTTTTTGAAGTTGCTCATTCAGGCCGCTGTTGAGTCTTACCCCGACATTCCCGTGGTGATGCACCAAGACCATGGTCAAAGCCCCGATGTGTGTCAGGGCGCCATCAATTTGGGTTTCAGCTCGGTCATGATGGACGGCAGTTTGGAAGCCGATGGCAAAACCATTGCCAGCTACGACTACAACATCGAAGTAACCCAAAAAGTGGTCAGCATGGCGCACAAATTGGGCATCACTGTCGAAGGCGAGTTGGGTTGCTTGGGTTCGCTTGAAACCATGCAAGGTGACAAGGAAGACGGCCACGGCACCGACGCTGTCATGACCCGTGAGCAACTTTTGACCGACCCTGAACAAGCGGCCGATTTTGTAAAGCGTACGCAGCTCGATGCCTTGGCCATTGCCATTGGCACCAGCCATGGCGCTTACAAATTCACGCGCAAGCCCACAGGCGACATCTTGGCGATCGACCGCATTCAGGCCATCCACAAGCGCATCCCCAACACGCACTTGGTGATGCACGGCTCCTCTAGCGTGCCGCAAGACTTGTTGGCCATCATTCGCGAATTTGGCGGCAACATGAAAGAAACCTACGGTGTGCCCGTCGAAGAAATTCAAAAAGCCATCCAATTTGGTGTGCGCAAGGTCAACATCGATACCGACATCCGTTTGGCCATGACAGCTGCCGTGCGCAAGTTCATGGTGCAAAACCCCGACAAGTTTGACCCTCGCGAATGGCTCAAGCCAGCCCGTGAAGCAGCCAAGCAAATTTGCAAGCAGCGCTACATCGAGTTTGGCTGCGAAGGTCAAGCTGCCAAAATCAAAGGTCACAGCTTGCAAGTGGTTGCTGCGCAATACGCAAAAGGTGAGTTGGCGCAAGTCGTCCACTGAAATTGGCTCGATAATGCAGACACTATGACGACAGTATCTGCATTACACACCTCGGCCTTAACATCCCTCACCTTGCTCGCACGCGGCAAGGTGCGTGACAACTACGCTGTAGGCACCGACCGCATTTTGATGGTCGCCTCCGATCGCATCAGCGCCTTCGACGTCATCATGGGCGAGCCCATTCCAGGCAAAGGCGTGTTGCTGACGCAAATGGCTTTGTACTGGTTTGACAAGCTAGGTCCCCAAGGCTTGAACTTGTGCCCTATTCACCTCACGGGCGATGCGCCTGAAAGTGTGGTCAGCGCAGCAGAGGTGCCGCAAGTCAAAGGCCGCTCGATGCTGGTCAAGCGCTTGAAGCCTATCCCCGTCGAAGCGGTGGTGCGCGGTTATTTGGCAGGCAGTGGCTGGAAGGAATACCAAGAAGGTCAGCAAGTGTGTGGCGTCAAGTTGCCTGCAGGTTTAAAGAACGCCAGCAAGCTGCCAGAACCGATTTACACCCCTGCCGCCAAAGCCGCGGTTGGCGATCACGACGAAAACATCACCTTTGAAAAAACAGTCGAGATGATTGGCCTCGACCTGGCCACACGCATCAAAGACATCAGCATTGCCATCTACAAAGCGGCCAGCGACATTGCGGCCCAAAAGGGCATCATCATTGCCGATACCAAGTTTGAATTTGGCTTGGACGCCGATGGCACCTTGGTCTTGATGGACGAGGTGCTCACGCCCGATTCATCGCGCTATTGGCCCGCAGAAAGCTATGTGGAGGGCGTCAACCCACCCAGCTACGACAAACAGTTTTTGCGCGATTGGCTCGAGGGCGCTTTGGTGAATGGCAAGCCCTGGAACAAAACGCCCCCAGCTCCTCGTTTACCCCGTGAAGTGATTGAAAAGACCTCGGCAAAATACGAAGAAGCGTTGCAGCGATTGACCCGCTAAGTCATCGCGCCCCACTCAGCCATCGGTGATGACTGAGGCCTTGGGCTAGCGCATCCATTGTTGGAGAAGCTTTACATGATCAGTTTGTTTCGCTCTGCGCCCGAGCTCATGGTGCAATATGCCCACTATCACCGCGATCGGCGCAACATTGCCACGCATTTGGTGGGAATCCCCTTGATTGTTTTGTCCATCGGCATGTTGCTGTCTTGGGTGTCATTGGACATCGCAGGCCAGCCCGTCAGCTTGGCCGCTTTGTTGTGGGTGCTGTCGACCCTGTGGTACCTCACGCGTGGCAACCTTCTGTTGGGTTTGGCCACCAGCGTGGTCAATGGTGCTTTGTTTGCTTTGGCCCACACCCCCGATGCTGCTGCGGGTTGGGGCCTGAATTTGATCTTTGATGCGGCTTGGTTTCCAGGCCTGCTTGTGTTTGTGATCGGTTGGATCATTCAGTTTGTCGGCCACATCTATGAAGGCCGCAAACCAGCCTTCGTAGACGACGTGGTGGGCCTGTTGGTCGGCCCCATGTTTGTGGTGGGTGAGGTATTGATGATGGCCGGCATGCTTCGCAGCATGCACAGCCTCATTGAGGCGCAGGCTGGCGCTACGCGCTGATCAATTCAGCATCATGCTGAGCTTGCGGCGGTAGCTCGACACCATGGCCGCTTGCGGGTCTTCTTGCACCGCACTTTTGCCCATGAGTTCAATGCCACCCGCAGATTTGCCCGTGTGATCGGCGCCGCCTTTGGGTGCAACGGGCGTGAGCAACTCCAACATGCCCACCATGGTTTTGCGCGGCGCCTCGTCGTTCCATTTTTTGTCGCGCATGATGATCTCTAAGAGCTCGTCCATGGCGCCTGTCCAGTCATCGCTGGCCAAGAGCAAGCGGGCTTTGCCAAAGCGAGCGTCAAAGTCGCGTTTGTTGGCGGCAATGAGTTCGTCAAATTTTTCCAAAGGCCATTGGCCCATGGGGTCGGTGCTGACAAAGTTCAAGGCATCGAGCCATTGCTTCAAAGCTTCGAAGCGCAACTTCAGGGGAATCTGAGACAAACAGGGCTTTAAAACAGTCTCTGCGTTGTCAAGTTGGCCCATGCTGATGAGCAATTTGACGAGGTCAAAGCGTGCTTCATCGTTCTCAGGGTTGGCTTGGAGGGCCTCGAGCAATTTGGTTTGAGCGGTTTCTAAGTCGCCCGATTCCAAAAGGGCCTCGGCTTCTTGAACCTCGGCTTCGGCCAAGACCTCGTTCTCGCCGGGCACGTGTTTGTCGAGGAACTCGCGCAATTTGCCTTCGGGTACAGCGCCCATGAAGCCATCGACAGGTTGACCGTTTTTGAGCAAAACGCAGGTGGGAATGCTGCGAATGCCAAAGGCGGCGGCCAGTTGTTGCTCTTGGTCGGAGTCAATTTTGACCAGTTTGAAGCGGCCACCGTAGGCGACCTCCATCTTTTCCAAGAGAGGGCCCAAGGTTTTGCAGGGGCCGCACCAAGGCGCCCAAAAGTCGACCAAGACAGGTGTGGTCATGGAGGCCGCAATGACCTCGGTTTCAAAAGTTTCTACAGTGACATCAATCATATTTACCAGACCTAAGGGCGAAACCTTAAAATTCAAGGATTCAACTGAATTTCAAATGTGTTTCAAATGAATTTCAGAAGAGACAATTACTCAAATCATATCGACTGCGTTCTGACGCTTCAGCAAAGCCAAACATGACAAATACCGCATCCAAAGCCAAAACACGCATCGGCGTGGTCATGGGGTCCAGTTCCGACTGGGACACGATGCAGCACGCAGTACAGATTCTCCAACAGTTTGGCATCGATCACGAAGCCAAAGTGGTATCTGCCCACAGAATGCCCGACGAAATGTTCAGTTATGCCGAAACGGCCCTCGATCGCGGCTTGTTCGCCATCATTGCGGGTGCCGGTGGCGCAGCGCACTTGCCCGGCATGTTGGCCGCCAAAACGGTGGTGCCTGTCTTGGGCGTGCCCGTGGCCAGCAAACATTTGCAGGGCGTCGATTCACTGCACAGCATTGTGCAAATGCCCAAAGGCATTCCAGTGGCCACCTTTGCCATTGGCGCGGCGGGTGCGGCCAATGCGGCTTTGTTTGCCGTGGCCATGCTGGCGCAAAACGATGCTGCTTTGCAGGCCAAGCTAGAACAATTCAGAAAAGATCAAACGGCTGCAGCACAGGGCATGACCTTGCCACCCGTAGGCGCGGCATGAACGGCATGATAAATTCTGTGTCTTTGTTGCCTGGTGGCAGTGTCGCCGCTTCATCCTCGACTTCTTCAGTTGAACCGCTCACCTTGGGTGTGATGGGCGGTGGTCAGTTAGGCCGCATGTTTGTGCATGCTGCACAAAGCATGGGCTACTTTACTGCCGTGCTCGACCCCGATGCCAACAGCCCAGCGGGCCGAGTCAGCCATCGCCACATTCAAACCAATTACACCGACCCTGCTGGCCTGCAGGCGTTGGCAGCCTGCAGTGCCGCCATCACCACCGAGTTTGAAAATGTGCCAGCTCCCGCGTTGCGCGAGTTGGCACAATCACGCCCGGTTTCACCCGGTGCCGATGCCGTCGCCATTGCACAAGACCGTGCGGCAGAGAAAGCCCACTTTGTAAAGTGTGGCGTGCCTTGCGCGCCTTATGCGGTGATCGAAACGGCCGCGCAACTAGAAGCCGCTTTGTCGGCCAATTTGTTGCCGGGTATTTTGAAAACTGCCCGCATGGGTTATGACGGCAAAGGCCAAGTGCGCGTCAAAGACGCTGAAGCTTTGCGCACAGCTTGGCAAGATCTTCAACAAGTGCCTTGCGTGCTTGAAAAAATGTTGCCCTTGGCGCTGGAGTGCTCAGTCATTGTGGCGCGTGGACGCGATGGACAGATGGTGAATTTTCCGGTGCAACGCAATTTGCATCGTGAGGGCATCTTGGCCGTCACAGAAGTTTATGAAGGACATCTAACCCAAACTTTGCAAGCGCAAGCAGTCGCTGCGGCTCGCGCCATTGCCGAAGGTGTGAACTATGTCGGTGTGTTGTGCGTCGAGTTTTTTGTGTTGCAAGACGGCAGCATGGTGGTCAACGAAATGGCGCCTCGCCCTCACAACAGTGGCCACTACACCTTAGATGCTTGCGATCAATCGCAGTTTGATTTGCAAGTTCGCACCTTGGCGGGTTTGCCTTTGACTCAACCTCGTCAACACAGCGCGGCCATCATGCTCAATTTGTTAGGCGATGTGTGGTTTGATGCGCACAACAACATGCGATTGCCCAATTGGGCTGCCGTGTTGGCTTTGCCTGGCACGCACTTGCATTTGTATGGCAAAACCGAAGCGCGCAAAGCACGCAAGATGGGGCATTTGAATGTGACAGGTGCTTCTGTCGAACAAGTTCGCGAAGTTGCTTTAAAGGCGGCAGCCATTTTGGGCATTGAAGCTTTTTAATTTGCGCACAAGCCACTTCTATCATTCTCTTTCATGATCATTTCTGGCAACAACCCCGCGCACGTGCAACAAGCTGCAGAGGCTTTGTACGCCGGTGAGCTTTTGGGTTTGCCCACCGAAACGGTGTATGGCTTGGCGGCCGATGCCAGCAACGAAAATGCAGTGGCCAAAATTTTCAAAGCCAAAGGCCGGCCTTCCAATCATCCTCTGATTGTTCATGTGAGTTCCACCGCAGAGCTTGCTCATTTTGTGAGCGAAGTACCGGTGTTTGCAAAGCAGTTGATGGCGCAATTTTGGCCAGGCCCCCTGACCTTGATATTGCCACGTCGTGAAGGCCAAGCGGCAGCGGCGGCTGGCGGACAAAACTCAGTCGGTGTTCGTTGTCCATCGCACCCAGTGGCGCTTGCTGTGTTGAAGGCCTGTGCAGCCAAAGGCGTGTGGGGTGTTGCGGCGCCCAGTGCCAATTTGTTTGGCAGAGTCAGTCCTACCAGTGCTTTGCACGTGCAGTCTGAATTTGGCGATTCACTGTTAATTTTGGATGGCGGCGAATGCGATGTCGGCATTGAGTCCACCATCGTTGATTGCACACGGGGTGTACCCGTGTTGCTCAGACCTGGGCAAATCAGTCGCACCCAGATCGAACAAGCTTGTGGCTTGGCCTTGGCCAACCCAGAGGCCCTGAACACAGAAGCGCCGCGTGCTTCTGGCACCTTGGAATCTCATTACGCGCCCACCGCCAAAGTGCGCTTGATGAGTGCAGCTGAGTGGCGCAGGGCCTTGGAGGCATTGGGCCCGCACACGCAAAACTTGGCGCTTTGGTCCTTTGAAAAACCATCTCACGAACTCATGGGCGCTGGCTTGTATTGGCGCGCCATGCCAAAAGAAGCATCGCAAGCTGCGCATGATTTGTTCAGTGTGCTTCGCAACTTTGATGCAAGAGGTGTTCGTACCATTTGGATCGAAGTGCCGCCCGATACCCCCGAGTGGGAAGGTGTGCGCGATCGCATTCAACGCGCAGCGGCGTGAGGCCGAAAAAAAACACCCCGAAGGGTGTTTTTAGAGGGGGCAGTTCAGCTTAGAAGCGCATGCCCACACCCAGACTGATGCCAACGGGGTTGAGGGTAATGTCCAAGGTTTGACCTGTTGACAAGGTGTTGCGCGTTTTGAGTGGCGTCTTGGTAATGGCGCCATCTACAAACCAGCGTTCGTCAATTTTGTAAGTGCCACCCAGTTGCAGGGTGGCCGCCAACTTGGACTCAATGGAAAGTCGAGTGGGGATCAATGGCGTGCCACCTGTCAGGGCAGACAAGGCTGCTGTGCTGTGCTCACTGTCAAACTTGGCATAGGTGATGCCCAATCCCAAATAGGGTCGGAAAATACCGTTGGCTTCACCAAAACGGTACTGCACCATGACGGTGGCTGGAATGGCCTTGGTATCGCCAATTTTGCCAACGCCAGCAATGCTGCCAGCGCCATACAAGTTGTGTTTGAAGGGCAAGGCCAAAGGCAAATCAATGGCCACGTTGTTGCTCAGCATGTAGGTGAGGCCGCCAGCGTATTGCGTGCTGTTACTGACACTGGTTTGAACGCCAGGCAAAGAAGGTGCCGACAAAGTGCCGCTGGTGACTTGAGGCGCCAATTGCATGATGCCGCCACGTACCAACCAGCTGCCTTGAGATTGCGCGTGAGCGCTTGTGCCCAGTGTAAGTGCGGAGACTGCTGCCAAGGCAGACAGTGCAAAGCAGAATTTTGTTTTCATGAGAGTTCTCCTTTGCGATGAATTACAGCCAGCCTGCAGTGGCCAAAGATTTGGACACCAATTGGCTTAGCAGTTGATAGCCCAGAGGCGTGGGGTGGAAGCCATCTGAGAAGGCATAGGTTTGCCACCAGTTGGCGCCGCCTGTGGCACCGGCGGGCGGTGTCATGGCTGACAAATTGGCCGCTGTACACGTTTGGAAGTTGTAAGAGGGCAAGCCGTCTGAGCCGACACCCGTGATGGGGCAAGCAGGTGTGGTGACATTGGTCAAGCCGTACTGCGCAGGGTTGGTCACTTGGTCATTGAAGGCGGTGTAGAAATCGACCAACACGATGCGTTTGTCGTTGGCAACCAAAGTGGCCAAACGTGAGTTGAAGGCTTCTACCCACGACTTGAACAAAGCCTCCGATTGGGCACGAGCACCGGCACCCGTGGCGCCACCGCCGTAAGCAGCAGCAATGCCACTCAGCACCATTTGAAAACGTGGCGTGTTGGTAATGCCTGGCATGTTGAGCAAAGCAATGCGTTGTGCGCCTTTGTCCAAAGCGCTAACCTTGATACTGGCGTAAAACTTGTCGGCCAAGGCCACCATGTAGGCGCCGCCAACTTGGGCCAAGCCAGCTTGTCCACCGGCCAGCATAGGCGCCAATGTGCCAGCAGGAATCAGGGTGCCTGCCATGGCCGCAAAGCCAGCGCCGCCATCTTTGGCCGCGCCCAAATAGGCGCCGACCAAGTCGGCCGCATCGTTGCCGCCGCCGTCAATCAGCAGCAAATCGGAGCTGCTGTAATTGCCGGCAGCACTGGCCACTTGCAATTGGTAAGTGATGGAGAAGGGCGACGCACCGGCGCCGGTTTGGGGGTTGATGTTGTTGATGCGACCACCGCCCACAGCGTAGCTAGAACAGCCAGGCACGACTGAGAAGGGTGCAGCGGCGGCACCGGTGTATTTGAAGAAGTTGCACAGCTGGGGTGTGCCTAACAAGGCGGCAATGCGTTCAGTCCAAACGGTATTGGGCTCGCTGCTGCTGTCTTGTACCGAGAAAATCCGGCCATTGGTGGGAATGCCTTTGAACACGCCGCTATCGGCCAGGCTGTCGCCCATGACTTTGACGGATGTGATGTTGGCAAGTTTGCTGGTTTGGTCGGCGCCACCGCCACCGCAACCGGCCAGAATGGCTGCGGCAGCTGTGCTGAGCAGTGCCAGTTTCCATGTCATGGATTTCATCGTTTACCTCTTTGCTTGTCTCGAAGACGAATTAAAAAAAAGAACGCCCGTTCTTTTCAGGTCATCTTAAGCAGTGGTGAGGCTTGCGGTGATGGGGTAAATACCAGTCGTGCTATGACTTTTTTTGATCGCTGACAGCCCACTCCAGAAGTTTGTCCATGGCGGGTCTTGCGGCATTGGCATTGGCGTGATTAACGATGACCACAAACACATAACGTTGCCCGCTCAAGCCTTCCGCATAGCCCGCCAAAGAGGCCACATCACGCAGGCTGCCAGATTTAAGCTGCGCGCGGCCAATGGCCACAGAATTGGGCAAGCGGTCTTTCAAGCGCGAGACCGTGCCATCGACACCTGCGATGGCCAGAGACTTTTGCAGCGCACTGGCGTAGGGGCTGTGTGCGGCGAGTTGAAGCAGCGCAGCGATGGCTTGTGCACTGCTGCGTTCTTCGCGTGACAAGCCCGAGCCGTTTTCTAAAACAGGCAGCGTTTGGTCTTTCAAGTGCTGTTGCCACCATTGCAATACGGTTTGACGCGAGGCTTCAAAGTTGCCGGGCCCCTGCTGGCTGGACAAGGTTAAAAACAACTGTTGGGCCATCACGTTGTTGGACAGCTTGTTGATGTCGGCCACGATCTCCGATAACGGCAATGAGGGGGCTTCGTGCCAAAGGCTCGACCGAGAAGGCAAAATGCCATCGCGCACTTGACCGCTTAATTTGCCACCGGCTTGAAGCCACATGGCTTGCACCATGCGAGGGGCAAAGGTGTGGGGTTGCACATAGGCCACAGGCCATTTTTGCTCGCCACATGCGCTTGGGTAGGCACCAGTAAAGCGAACTTGGTCGGCATTTGAAAAGTCGGCCTTGAGTTGGCTGCGCCAATCTTGGCAAGGTGCATTGGACAAAGGCACTGACGTGGGCCATTGAACGTTGCGCAAAGGCGGTTCAAAATCAATTTTGGCTTCGCCGCGAACGGTGTCTGGTGTGAATTTGAACAACATGGCATTGAAGTTCAGCAGCAAGCCTTGAGGGGCGACGTTGTAGGGTCGCAAAGGCTCGTCGTCAAAACTGGCAGGGTTGCGCGCTGGCAAATTGAACACGCTGCCATCCAAAATGATGTCGCCACGCACCTCGCGCAGGCCTTTTTGCAAAACCTCATCGATCAGGGTTTGCAAACGCTCGACCACCAATTTGGGATCGCCGCTGCCTTTCAAGTACAAATTGCCATAAAGCACACCGTCTTTGACGGGGCCATCAACGAACACACGATTGCGCCACGTGAAGTCGGGTCCCAACATCGACAAACCCGCCGAGGTGGTGATCAGTTTCATGACAGAGGCGGGATTCATCTCTGCGCTGGCACGATGGCTCAAACGCGGTTGAGGTGTAGGTGCTTGCGGGCTTGCTTGAACGGGCGTTACCAAGACGCTGACCGCATGGAGCGGAATGTTGGCCTGCTTGAAAGCCAAGCCAATGCCGGGCGGAAAGTTGTCTTTGGTTGCTTTGGCGGTAGGCGTTTTCAATTGCACTTGCACTTGCGCTTGTGCACCCAAGCTGAGGCAGAGGCTGGCACTGAACCCTACCAAGATGGCAGCAATGGGTTTGAAAAAGAAAATCTTGCGCATGCTTGAAGTCTAGCCGTCTCTCAATGCACTTGTGATTTTCAGGTGCCATCGACTGCCGAGTCAGGACGTATCATTGGCGCATGGCTTTTTCCCCTCAAACTGTTGGTCGTCTGGCGGCTGTGATCACCGTCCTCATCTGGACATCCTTCATCATCGTGGCCCGTGCGTCTGCATCGCATGTTTTGTTGCCACTGGACATTGCGTGCGCGCGCATCATTGGCGCCAGCAGCATCTTGCTGCCTTGGGCTTGGTGGATGATGCGTGAACAGCGTCAAAGGGGCGAGAAAGTCGGCTCTTTGTGGGGCTTGTCACCCTTGCCTTTGCGCATCACGGTTCAGGCAGGCTTCTTTGGCGGTTTTTTGTACGCCGTGCTGGCCTACATTGGTTTCTTTTACGCACCAGCGGGCCATGCCTCGGTCTTGATGCCGGGCAGCTTGCCGCTTTGGACCACCTTGTTGATGTGGCTCTTCTTGCGGGAACAAATTGGCATGAATCGCGCCATTGGCCTCTTGATGATTGTGTGCGGCGATGTGCTGGTGGGCGGCATGAGCTTGCTCAAAGCGTTTGAAGGTGGCGAGGTCTGGATTGGCGATGTGCTGTTCATGACGGCGGCGCTTTGCTGGTCGGCTTACAGCGTCACGGTGCGCCGTTATGGTTTGGACGCTGTGCGAGCCACCATGGCCATCACAGCATTCGCTCTGGTTTGTTTTGTGCCAGCCTACGCGTTGTTGGTCAATGTGGGTTTGTTGGAGAGCCACATGTCGCAAGCTTCTTGGGCAGAAATTGTGTTTCAAGCCGTCTTTCAAGGCATCGGCTCGGTGGTGATTTCTGGCATTACCTTTACCCAAATGATTCGCTCTTTTGGCCCCGTCAAATCCACCATGATCACAGCCCTGGTGCCGGGCTTGTCTGCCTTGGGCGCAGTGGTGTTTTTGGGCGAGCCCTTGTCTTGGAACTTGTGGGTGGGCTTGGCGTTGGTCACAGGCGGCATTTTGTTTGGCGTACGGCAAGCCATGGCCAAGCCTTGATCTGTGGTTCACCATTTCATTCTTTGACATGACACAGCATTTGAAATTTTTGGCGTTTGAAACCAGTACCGACATGATGTCGGTGGCCCTCAGTCATGGCGATCAAACCTGGCATCTGCACACAACAGGCGGCCCCAATGCTTCTGCGCAATTGATTCCCAGCATTCATCAGTTGTTGGCCCAAGCGCAGTTGCAATTGACAGACCTCACGGCATTGGTGATCGGTCAAGGACCAGGCTCATTCACGGGTCTTCGGACGGCCTGTTCGGTGGCGCAGGGGCTGGCGCTGGGTGCACACCTGCAAGTGATTCCTGTTGACACTTTGATGGTGGTCGCAGAAGACGCACGTAGCAGTTTGCAGGGCACACTGTCCGCCCCAATGGGTGTTGTGATGGACGCTCGCATGGGCGAAGTCTATGGTGGTGCTTACGAGTGGCAAGCCGACAAGGGCCAGTGGCAAACCACAATGCCTTTGCAGGTTGGCCCACCTGCTCAAGTGGCCCATGCGCTGATCACGCAACATGCTGCGACCAATGTGTTGGCGGGCAATGGCTTTGAGGTCTATCCCGACGCCTTTGCACAAGCATTTGCAGAGTCATCGGCAACCCGTGGTGATGCAACTGTGAGCTGTGTCCCGGCTGTACCGCATGCACTGGCTTTGCTTCGTTTGGCCCCCGCCTTGTGGGCTGCAGGCAAAGCGGTTGAACCAGAGGAAGTGCAACCGCTCTACATTCGCGACAAAGTGGCGCAAACCACAGCCGAGCGCAATGCGATCAAAGCCGCCAAAGAGGCCAAAGAGGCCAAAGAGGCTAAGGCAGAAGGCCCCCTGCCCGACGTAACATGACATCAGATGCACTGAGCAAGTTGCCAACACCAACCGACCTGGCGGTGCAGTGGGCGCCACTGACCGAAATGGACTTGGAGTTGGTGGTGGCCATTGAAAAGCAATGTTATTCGCATCCCTGGTCTTTGGGCAACTTTAAAGACGCGTTGAAGGCGGGCAATTGGACGCAAGGCTTGAAGACTGATGGGGCCTGGATTGGCTATTTCGTAGCCATGTCTGTGTTGGACGAGGTGCATCTGTTGAACATCACAGTAGCGCCTGCTTTCCAGCGCCAAGGCTGGGCCCGCTGCCTGATGCAGGCTTTGTCATTGTGCGCGCATACGCATCAGGCAACCAGCCTTTGGTTGGAAGTGCGCCAGAGCAATGTACGCGCGCTGAAGCTCTACACTGCCTTTGGCTTTGAGCAAGTGGGCGTGCGAAAAGATTACTATCCTGCCGGCAGAAACCAACGCGAAGCCGCGGTGGTGATGCGCTTGGCACTAAACTCTAGCCAATGACTGACACGAACGACATCGATATACGCTTCGAATTGGACGATCGCCAACGGGCCATGTTGGCCGAGATGGGCGTGCGTGTGTGGATGCCCAAGTCAAAGCAACAAGCGGCATACGAGCCAGCAGTGGCTGTGCGAACGGCCCCGTCTGAACCCGTCCGTCTTGCCACGGCAGCCGTTGCGGTTGCTGCACAACCCATTGCGCCAGCGCCCAAGATGATGTCAGTGCCGGTGGTAGACATTTCAGCGCTACCCGAGGGCATTTCGCACATGGATTGGCCTGCGTTGCAAGCGGCAGTCTCGTCGTGCACTGGCTGCGGTTTATGCCAAGGTCGTCAACAAGCGATTCTGGGTGAAGGCGCAGCCACCGCCGATTGGATGGTGGTGGGCGATGCACCGGGCGAAGACGAAGACAAAGCAGGCACCAGCTTTGCCGGTCCTGCAGGCCAATTGCTGGACAACATGTTGAAGGCCCTTGGGCTGCCTCGTTCAGAGATTTACATCACGCATGCATTGAAGTGCCGCACGCCATCGGGCCGCAGCGCCAGTGCAGTCGAGGTGTCACATTGCGCGTCTTACTTGAGCAGACAGGTGGCCTTGGTGCAACCTAAAGTGATTTTGGCCATGGGCCGCACTGCTGCTTTGGCGCTGTTGCAAAGCACCGAGCCCTTGGGCAAGTTGCGGTCTGAAGTACAAAGCTTTCAAGGTGTGCCCGTGGTCGTTACGTATCCGCCTGCTTATTTGCTGCGCAACCAAGCTGACAAAGCCAAGGCTTGGGCCGATTTGTGCGTGGCGGCCAGCTTGGTTCAGGCCTGAATTTCAGGCTGAAGCTGTAGCTGGCTTTGCTGGCCACAGCACACTGGCAATCGACACCACCATCAAACCCATGGCAGCCCAGTCTTGCCAATGCAGTGTTTCGCTCAGTGCCCAAGCGCCGCTGAACACACCCAAAATGGGAATCATCATGACGCTCAGTGTGGAGGCCACAGGTGGCAAACTGCGCGCTAAGTAAAACCATGCTGCATGCGCAAAGCCAAACACCAACACGGCGTTGTAGAGAATGGATGCCCAGTGTGTGGTACTGGGTTCTTGCCAGCGATCGAATTCAAATACAAATGCCAAAATGCCCATGACCACGGTGGTCATGGCGGTCATCCAAAAAGACAGGGTCAGGGTGGGCAATGGGATGCTGGTGCGGCGAAGCAATTGCGTGCCCAAAGCCCATGTACTGGCCGCTATCAGGGCCAAAACGACACCCACAGGTTTGCCCGTGAGGTTGGACAACTCGTGCCAAAGCAACAGCACCACGCCTAAGGCGGCGGCTGCCACCCCGCCCCAGGCGCGTTTGGCCAGTTGATTTTTGAACACCCAAGCACCAATCACCGCAGAGAAAATGGGCATGGTGTAACCCAAGATGGCCGAACGGCCACTGGACAAATACTGCACGGCCAAAATGATGAGGGCATGCCAGATGAACATGTTGAAAATGGCCAGCACCAACAGTTCACGCCAATAGAGCCTAGGTATTTGAAAAGGCACTTTCATGGCCCATAAGCCGAGGCCCAACACAGGTGTACCAATTAACAAGCAGATGAAGCGAAAGGTCAGCGGCGGAAAGCCTGTGACGCCCATCTTCATGATGGGCCAGTTCAGGCCCCAGACGACTGTTAAAAGGGCCAGGATCAGCCATTGGCGTGGGGTGAGGGAGTGCATAAGCCAATCTTAGGGGCAAATGAACGATGGCGTTTGAACGCTTAAAATCTGCGCATGACCTTCTTAGAACAACTGCAAGGCGCCGAGCGCCAAAACGGCTCCCTGTTGTGCGTGGGCTTGGACCCTGAGCCCAGCAAATTCCCTGCGGGCATGAAGGGCGACGCCAGCAAGATCTATGATTTTTGCGCGCAAATTGTCGAAGCCACGGCCGATTTGGCCATTTCATTCAAACCGCAAATTGCTTACTTTGCGGCCTACCGCGCCGAAGACCAATTGGAAAAACTCATGGAACACATGCGCCGCAATGCGCCCCATGTGCCCGTCATTTTGGATGCCAAGCGCGGCGACATTGGCTCTACCGCCGAGCAATATGCCAAAGAAGCTTTTGAGCGCTACGGTGCAGATGCAGTCACTTTGTCGCCCTTTATGGGTTTTGACTCTGTGCAACCTTATTTGAAATACCACGGCAAGGGCGCGTTTTTGTTGTGCCGCACGTCTAACCCGGGCGGCGATGATTTGCAAAACCAACGCTTGGCGTCTGTAGAAGGCCAGCCCTTGATGTACGAACACATTGCCAAGTTGGCGCAAGGCCCTTGGAACTTGAACGGTCAATTGGGCTTGGTGGTGGGCGCCACTTACCCTGCAGAAATTGAACGTGTACGCAGTTTGGCGCCCACTTTGCCCTTGCTCATTCCCGGTGTGGGTGCGCAAGGTGGCGATGCGGTGGCCACCATCAAAGCGGGTTATCGACAAAGCAAGGGCGTTACCACGGGTGCCGTCATTGTCAATTCCTCGCGCGCTATTTTGTATGCGTCATCGGGCGATGATTTTGCACAAGCCGCGCGCAAAGAAGCCATGCGCACGCGCGATGTATTGAAGGCCGCAGCGCAAAGCTGATTTATTTTTCTAACAGCCGTTTCAAATAACGGCCAGTGAAACTGTCGGGGTTTTGCGCTAGCGTTTCAGGTGTGCCTACGCCCACAACGGTGCCACCGCCAGAACCGCCTTCGGGCCCCATGTCAATGAGCCAATCGGCGGTTTTGATCACATCCAAATTGTGTTCAATCACGACGATGGTGTTGCCGGCATCGCGCAGTTGGTGCAACACTTTGAGCAGCAACGCAATGTCGGCAAAGTGCAAGCCAGTGGTGGGCTCATCCAAGATGTACAGCGTGCGACCAGTGTCGCGCTTCGACAATTCCAAAGCCAACTTCACGCGTTGTGCTTCACCGCCCGACAAGGTGGTGGCCGCTTGACCCAAGCGGATGTAGCTCAAACCCACATCGAGCAAAGTTTGCAACTTTCGCGCAATGGCGGGCACGGCGCTGAAGAATTCGTATGCTGCTTCAACAGTCATGTCCAGTACTTGGGCAATGTTCTTGCCTTTGTACAAAATTTCCAAAGTCTCGCGGTTGTAGCGTTGACCATGGCACACATCGCAAGGCACATACACATCGGGCAAGAAGTGCATTTCTACTTTGACCATGCCGTCGCCTTGACAGGCTTCGCAGCGGCCGCCGCCATTTGAGGCGTTGACGTTGAAGCTGAAGCGACCCGGGCCATAACCGCGCTCACGCGCTGCAGGCACTTCGGTCATCAGGTCGCGAATGTGGGTGAACAAACCGGTGTAAGTGGCAGGATTGCTGCGGGGTGTGCGGCCAATCGGAGACTGATCGACATTGATCACTTTGTCAAAGTGGTACAGGCCCAAAATGTCTTCGTGTGCAGCAGGCTCGTCGTGGGCACGGTGAATGCTGCGCGCTGCTGCGGTATACAAAGTTTCGTTCACCAGCGTTGATTTGCCAGAACCCGAGACACCTGTGACACAGGTGAGCAAGCCCACGGGAAAGGCAACGCGCACATCTTTTAGGTTGTGACCTGTGGCGCCCACAATTTCAATGAAGTCTTTGCCGGGCGCGTTTCGCTTGGCAGGCACCTCAATGGTTTTGCGTCCGGACAAATACTGTCCGGTTAAAGAATCGGGCGCCAGCAAAATTTCTTCACAGGTGCCTTGCGCCATGACACGACCGCCGTGTACACCAGCACCTGGGCCCATGTCGATCACATGGTCGGCAATGCGGATCATGTCTTCGTCGTGCTCGACCACCAGCACGCTGTTGCCGATATCGCGCAAATGCTGAAGCGTGCCAATAAGGCGATCGTTGTCGCGTTGGTGCAGGCCAATGCTGGGCTCGTCCAGCACATACATCACGCCTGTGAGGCCTGAACCAATTTGGCTGGCCAAGCGAATGCGTTGTGCTTCGCCGCCCGACAAGGTGTCAGCGCTGCGGTCCAAGCTCAAATAATTCAAACCTACGTCGTTCAAAAATTTCAAACGCGAGCCAATTTCGCGCACCACTTTGTCGGCAATTTCGGCTTTGGCGCCGCGCAATTGCAAGCTTTGGAAATACGTTTGGGCTTCACCCAAAGTGACATGGTTCACTTCGTAGATGGCGCGGGCCTGATCACCTTCGCCCACGCGCACATGTCGCGCTTCGCGGCGCAAACGGGTGCCCTTGCAATCAGAGCAAGCATGGTGACTGCGCATGCGTGCCAAGTCTTCTCGCACCACACTGGAGTCGGTTTCTTTGAAGCGACGTGTGAGGTTGGGGATGATGCCTTCGAACGGGTGCTTCTTGCTGACGCGTTTGCCTAGCGACGCCCCCGACTCTACGATGTAACTGAACTTGATGTTTTCTTCACCAGAGCCCCAGAGAATGACGTGGCGCACGTTGTCGGGCAAAGACTCGAAGGCGGCTTCCACATCGAATGCGTAATGCTTGGCCAAGCTTTCCAGCATGCTGAAATAAAAACCATTGCGACGGTCCCAGCCTTTGATGGCGCCACTGGCCAAGCTCAAAGAAGGAAAGGCCACCACGCGGTCGATGTCAAACACTTCGGTGGTGCCCAAGCCATCGCAGGTGGTGCAAGCGCCCATGGGCGAGTTGAACGAGAACAAGCGCGGCTCAAGTTCAGCAATTGAGTAATGACAAACCGGGCACGCAAACTTGGCGTTGAACATGTGCTCTTTGCCAGTGTCCATTTCAACGGCCACGGCGCGTTGCTCGGCCAAACGCAAAGCCGCTTCAAAACTTTCTGCAATTCGCTGGCGCAATGCATCGCGCGCGGGCGCTTCGGCTTCGTGTCGAATTTTGAGGCGGTCGACCACCACATCGATGTCGTGCTTTTCGGTTTTCTTCAAGGTGGGCAAGTTTTCCACTTCGAAGGTTTCACCGTTGATGCGAAATCGCACATAGCCCAAAGCCTGCATTTGTTCGAAAACTTTTTCAAACTCGCCTTTGCGTTCGCGCGCAATGGGCGCCACGATCATGAGGCGTGTGTCTTCGGGCAATTCCAAAACAGCATCGACCATTTGACTCACGGTTTGCGCTTGCAACGCCAAGTTGTGGTCGGGGCAATAGGGTGTGCCGGCACGTGCAAACAACAATCGCAGGTAGTCGTGAATCTCGGTCACGGTGCCCACCGTGGAACGCGGGTTGTGACTGGTGGCTTTTTGCTCAATGGAGATGGCGGGCGACAGACCCTCGATCAAATCCACATCGGGCTTGTCCATCAGTTGCAAAAACTGGCGGGCATAGGCCGACAAGCTTTCAACATAACGGCGCTGACCTTCGGCATACAAAGTGTCAAAGGCCAAGCTGGATTTGCCAGAGCCGCTAAGGCCCGTGATCACCACCAG
This sequence comes from Limnohabitans sp., assembly GCA_049655425.1. Lineage (GTDB taxonomy): Bacteria > Pseudomonadota > Gammaproteobacteria > Burkholderiales > Burkholderiaceae_C > Limnohabitans_A. Next base: position 222,272 of record JBASJS010000001.1, read on the forward strand.
TTGGTTGCGCGGAATGTCGAGGTCGATGTTTTTGAGGTTGTGGGTGCGCGCACCGCGCACGCTGATGTGCGTTTGGCGCAGGGCGCTGGCCAAGTAGGCACCTTTATTGGCAACAGATTCACTGAAACCTTCTTCACCGGCCGTCTGCGCGGCTTCTTGTTTTGCGGCCGCCAATTCGGCTTCTAACAGACGAACCTTTTCTCTGGCTATGGCCAAAGCGGTCAAACTAGCGGGGGCGTTGGGAGCGTTCAAAATCGAGGTGCCAGACAAAACCCTCGATTATCGCTAAAGACCGGCGTTCTGTCTGTTGCCTAGCTTCAAGCGTAGCTTTGTTTGTGCCCTTGAAATGAAAAAAGCCAGCATCTGCTGGCTTTTTTGAGGGCTGTGCGCAGAAGCGCAAAGCGGGGGCTTCAAAAGCGCTAAAAAATTAGGCTTTCTTGGCGTAGGCATTGCACCAGCCGGCGCCGGCCACTTGCTTGCCAGCAAACAGAGGGCAACCGCCAGCTGCGTCTGTGGCTTTGCCTTGGTACAAAGCGCAGTTGCTGCACTTTTGGCCAGCAGCGTACTTAGGGTTTTTGACTTTGGTCGCGTCAGCGGCGTAGGCCAAAGCAGCGGCTTGTGGGTCTTTTTCGTTCACCATGGCTTGAGCCATGGCTTGGGTGGCTGCCAAGGCAGAGCCGCCCAAAGCGACTTGCATCATGAAAACGCGACGGTTGGTTTGTTTCATAAAAACTCCAGTAAGGTTGGTAATAATCTAAACGGGTGGATATTAACTTCAAAAAAACTTGAGCGTTGAAGTCAAGTTTTCCAGCGGGCCTGTATTTATTCAATGGCGCATGACTTTTTGGGCAAATCGCTGCGAATCAGGGACAATCGGTAGCTAGACATCAGACCTATGACCGCACCAATTTCCAACACATCTCCGCCTGTAATGGCAGCTTCCGAGGCGAGCGTGGCGTCAAAAATGACCTCTTTGGAGAAGCGATCTAGTTTTTCTCTGGCGTCCATTTACGCCCTGCGCATGCTGGGGTTATTTGTCGTTTTACCGGTTTTTGCCTTGGAGGCTGCCAAGTACCCAGGCGGCAACGATGCGGGCTTGGTGGGTTTGGCCATGGGCATCTATGGCCTCACGCAAGGGGCCTTGCAGATGGTCTTTGGCGCCGCTTCAGACAAGCTAGGGCGCAAAAAAGTCCTCGTCTTTGGGTTGCTGATTTTTGCGGCAGGCAGTTTTGTTGCAGCTGCTGCAGACTCTCTCATGGGCCTGATCGTGGGTCGATCCTTACAAGGCGCAGGAGCCGTTTCCGCAGTCGTCACAGCCTTGTTGGCCGATCAAACCCGTGACGTGGTCAGAACCAAGGCCATGGCCTTGGTCGGTGCCAGCATTGGCCTCATGTTCGCTTTGTCCTTGATCTTGGCGCCCGCCCTCAGCGCCGTGGCGGGTTTGTCGGGTTTGTTCATGCTCACGGGCTTCTTGGCCTTGGGTGGGGTGGCCGTGGTCGTTTGGGGCGTTCCGCCCGAATCAAGCGCCCCTGTTGCAGCGCCCAAGGGCAGTTTGAGGGAAGTGCTGACGCACATACCTTCTCTTCGGAACAATCTGGGCGTCTTTGTTCTTCACGCTGTTTTATTGGCCATGTGGGTGGCGGTGCCGCAGATGTTGGTGGATGCGGGCTTGGCCAAAGAGCACCATTGGTGGGCCTATTTGCCCGCTGTGACCTTTGGTTTCTTGGTCATGGGCAAAACCCTCTTTCCCCTTGAGCGCAAAGGCTACTTGCGCGCTGTGTTCTTAGGCTCGGCCATGGTCATTGCGCTGGTGATGTTCAGTTTGGCTTTGGTGGCTGGCGGCACGCCTAATTTGTGGTGCATGGTCGCCATTCTGTGCGTTTTCTTCTCTGCCTCCAATATTTTGGAAGCTTGCCAGCCCAGCATTGCCTCGCGTGCGGCACCGCCCCATGCGCGTGGCATGGCCATGGGCTTTTACAACACCTTGCAGTCGCTGGGCTTTTTTGTAGGTGGCGCCGCAGGTGGCGCCCTCATGAAATCTGGAGGCGCTACGGTTTTGTTCGGGGTTTGCGGCTTGGCCACTTTAATCTGGCTTTTGCTTGCATGGTTCATGGAACCCATTGAAGCACCGGCCCGCTAACAAGCATAATTGCACCCTACACACCAAGCGTTTTCAAGGAAATAAGATGGCTTCAGTCAACAAAGTAATTCTGATCGGCAACTGTGGCCGTGACCCCGAAATTCGTTACCTTCCCTCCGGCCAGGCCGTGGCCAATGTCAGCATTGCCACCACCAGCCGCCGCAAAGACCGTACCTCTGGCGAAACCGTCGAAGACACCCAGTGGCACCGCGTCACTTTCTACGACCGACTGGCCGAAATTGCTGGTGAGTACGTCAAAAAGGGCCGTCCTATTTATGTTGAAGGTCGTCTGAAGTACGGCAAATACACCGACCAAGCCGGCGTCGAAAAGAACACGGTCGACATCATTGCCACCGAACTCCAATTGCTCGGCGGCCGTGAAGGCATGGGCGCTCCTAGTGGTGGCGACGAAGACGGTGGCGCACCTGCCCGCCGTCCCGCGGCTGCGCCCCGACTTGCGGCCAGTGCCCCCGTCAATCGTCCAGCTGCGGCCGCCAAGCCAGCCAGTGGTTTTGACGACATGGACGACGACATTCCTTTTTAAGCTTCATTCGCAGCTAAAAAAGTCAAAAGCCTGCCCTCGTTGCAGGCTTTTTTGTAAGTCCTTGTATACCCTGTGGGGTATATGATAAGATGCCATTTTGGTTGGAGACGACATGAAAAAGATAGTTGTAAACGCATCACGCCGTTCACTGTTAGGTGCCATTTTGGTCCTTGGCTTAGGTTTTGGCGCCACTTCAAGCTTTTCGCAAACGGCCACTGCCGCCGTTGGCCCCGCTGTAAAAGTCGTGGCAGTTGGCCAAAAGTCTGTTGCCAATTACAGCGACATCGATGGTGTGGTCGAAGCCGTCATGCAAAGCACCTTGTCGTCTCAAATTCCTGGCCGAGTGATCAGCTTGAACGTCAAAGCGGGTGACCGCGTTAAGGCAGGCCAAGTATTGGCCACTATTGACGACAGAGAAACACAAACAGGCGTGCTTCGAAGCCAAGCGCAATTGCAGCAAAGCGATGCGGAGTTGCGTCAATTGCAAATTGCTTTGAAGCGCACACAAGAATTAAAAACACAGGGCTTTGTCAGTTCGGCTGCTTTGGATCTGGCGGAAGCGCAATACAAAGCAGCTCAAGCAGGTCGTGACAGCGCCGGTGCCGCTACAGCGCAGGCCAAAGTGACTCAGACCTTTTCCAAAATCACAGCGCCCTACGACGCTTGGGTTTTAGAAACATCTGCACAAGCAGGCGATTTGGCCATGCCTGGCAAACCGCTCATGACTGTCTACGCGCCACAACCCTTGCGCGTTGTTGTGCAATGGCCTGCGTCGCAAAAAAATGCATTGCCAAAATTGAATGACATTCAAATTCAGTCAGGTACAGAAACCATCAAGCCTGTGGCCATGCAAATCATGCCCAACGCCGATGGCATCAGTCAAACCATTGGCATCAAGTTGGATTTGCCGCGTACAGGCGCAGCCGTCAATGCATCTCCAGGGCAGCAAGTTCAGGTGCGAATTGCAGGGGTGGCGCAAGCCAAAGGCTTGGTACCTAAATCGGCCATCTTGCGCAGGGGTGAAATTACGGCTGTGTATGTTGCCCAAGAAAGTGGATTTGCCATGAAGTTGGTGCGCTTGGGCGCCGACCATGGCAGTGCCGGTGTTGAAATTTGGGCAGGTCTTAAAGACGGCGACCTGATTGCAGTAGATGCTGTGCAAGCCGGCATGAGAGGCGCACATGTCGCAAAATAATTTGCCCCATCAGGCGTCTGAGCATCAGCCGCAGCAACAGTCGAGCACCCATCACTTTGGTTTTGCTGGCCAACTGGCCGCCAAGTTTCAAAACAACGCACTGACACCTTTGCTGGCCATCGTGGCCTTGCTCATGGGTCTGTTTGCTGTCTTGGTCACACCGCGCGAAGAAGAGCCACAAATCAATGTGACAATGGCCAATGTGCTGATACCGTTTCCGGGTGCCAGCAGCGAAGATGTTCAAAACAAAGTTGCAAGACCTGCTGAACAAGTGCTGGGTCAAATTGCGGGAATTGAGCACACCTATTCGGTGTCGCGCCCTGGCATGGCGGTGTTGACGGTGCAATTCCAAGTGGGTGTGCCGCGCACAGATGCCTTGGTGCGTTTGTACGATGTGCTCAATGCCAATCAAAACTGGTTGCCGCATGACCTCGGCACCTTGCCGCCCATTGTGAAACCCAAAGGCATTGACGATGTGCCTGTCTTGGCTGTCACGTTGTGGGGCAAAGATGCGCCTTCAGCTTTGGAGCTAGAGCGTGTGGCGCGCAGTCTCGAAATGGACTTGAAGCAAGTCAAAGGCACTCGAGAAGTTCAAACCATTGGTGGCCCGGGTCGTGCAGTACAAGTGAACTTAAACCCGACGCGCTTGCGTGAGCGGGGCCTGGACTTGCTGAGTGTGCAGGCCGCACTGGCAGGTGCCAATGCAATTGCACCTTCGGGCCATGTCATGAATCCGAACAATCCAGCAGGTCAGCGCATCAACATTGAAACCGGCAACTTTTTTGAATCAGTCAACGATGTGGGCGACGTGGTGGTGGGTGTCCATGCAGGCAAGCCCATCTACTTGAAAGAAGTGGCGCAAATTGAAGAGGGTGCGCAACAAGCACAGCAATATGTGAGCTACTTGCCGGGTACGTCGCAAGTCGATTTGAAGGGGCAGATGTACCCTGCAGTCACTTTGACCGTGACCAAAAAGCCAGGTGAAAACGCAGTGGATGTGGCCCGTGCTGCCCGCGCACGCGTGGAGCAAATGCGCAACACCGTGCTGCCGCAAGGCATTGAAGCCACCATCACTCGCGACTATGGCGAAACCGCTGCCGAAAAAGCCAACAAGCTGATTCAAAAATTGGCCTTTGCCACAGCCTCGGTCATTTTGTTGGTAGGTTTGGCACTGGGCAAAAGAGAAGCCGTGATTGTGGGCGGCGCTGTCATCTTGACCTTGACCGCCACCTTGTTTGCCAGCTGGGCTTGGGGCTTCACACTCAACCGAGTCAGCTTGTTTGCGCTGATATTCTCGATTGGTATTTTGGTGGACGATGCCATTGTGGTGGTGGAAAACATTCACCGCCATCAACAGTTGTATCCAGGTAAATCACTCAAAGAAATCATTCCTGAGGCAGTGGATGAAGTGGGCGGCCCCACCATTCTGGCCACGCTGACTGTGATTGCGGCTTTGTTGCCTATGGCTTTTGTGTCAGGCCTCATGGGCCCTTACATGAGCCCCATTCCCATTAACGCCAGCTTAGGCATGGCCTTGTCTTTGTTGATTGCGTTCACCGTCACGCCATGGTTGGCATTGAAGTGGATGAAGTCGCATCATGGTGGCAACGCTCAAGCAGGATCGCATGAGACATCGCACACACCTGCCACTGGCTTTGCCGCGCGCTTGCCCGAATTGTTTGGTCGCATTTTGCGCCCCTTCTTAAACAGCAGTCGCCAGCGTTGGAAACTTTTGGGCGGCATTGTGTTGGCCATGGCCCTGTCGGTCGGCTTGGCGGGTGTGCAGTGGGTTATTTTGAAAATGCTGCCCTTTGACAACAAGAGCGAATTTCAAGTGGTGGTCGACATGCCTGCTGGCACACCTTTAGAAAACACCGCGTCTGCTTTGCAAGAGATGGGCACCTTCTTAGCGCAGCAAAAAGAAGTCTTGGATGTGCAGTCGTATGCGGGCACTGCCAGCCCCATCACCTTCAATGGTTTGGTGCGCCAATATTATTTGCGCGCCGATGCCGAGCAAGGTGACTTGCAAGTTAACTTGGTCGACAAACACCAACGCTCTGAAAAGAGCCACGCCATTGCACAGCGCCTTCGTCCGGCGTTAGAAAAAATTGCGGCCACACACGGCGCCAACATCAAGGTGGTGGAAGTGCCGCCTGGCCCCCCCGTGATGAGCCCGCTGGTGGCCGAAATTTATGGCCCCGATGAAGCGGGTCGTCAGGCCTTGGCAGCCAACGTGGCCAAAGCCTTTGCCAAAACGCCAGGCATTGTGGGCGTGGACACGTCTCTCAAGGCCGATGCGCCAAGGCAATGGTTGCAAGTGCGCACCCAACGTGCCGAAACACTGGGCATACCTGTCAGTGCCATCGCGCGAACTGTGCAGGGCAGCTTGCAAGGAATCGATGCCACCTACATGCGCAATGACAGCAGCAAAATGCCTGTGCCAGTGCGATTGCAACTGCCATTGCAATCGCAGGTGGGTTTGAAAGATGTGTTGGCCATGCCCATGCGCGCGGCCAATGGTCAACTCGTCCCATTGTCTGAGTTGGTCGAAATCAAAACCGAAGTGATTCAAAAACCGCTGTTTACCAAAGATTTGCTGCCCGTGAGTTATGTGATGGGCGACATGGCCGGTTCACAAGACTCGCCACTGTATGGCCTCTTTGGCATTCGTGCCAACATGAAAGAGGCGGCAGTGCCAGGCCAAGGTGAGTTGGGTGAGTACTGGATTCAACAACCCAATGACACCTACCGCGAGTACGCCGTAAAGTGGGATGGCGAATCGCAAATCACGTACGAAACATTCCGCGACATGGGCGCGGCCTATGGCGTGGGTTTGATCTTGATTTACTTGTTGGTGGTGGCGCAGTTTAAAAGCTATCTCACGCCCTTGGTCATCATGGCGCCCATTCCGCTCACCATGATTGGCGTGATGCCCGGTCATGCTTTGTTGAATGCGCAGTTCACGGCCACTAGCATGATTGGCATGATTGCTTTGGCCGGCATCATTGTGCGCAACTCCATCTTGTTGGTCGACTTCATTGAGTTGCAAGTGGCGCAAGGCATGGACTTCAAAGAGGCCGTCATTCAATCGGCCGCTGTGCGTGCGCAGCCCATTGTGCTGACGGGCTTGGCCGCCATGATTGGTGCCTTCTTTATTTTGGACGACCCCATCTTCAACGGCTTGGCCGTATCCCTCATCTTTGGCATTTTGGTGTCCACCTTGCTGACGCTGGTGGTCATTCCTGTGCTCTATTTTTCTTTGTTTAAACCTAAGGAGTCTGTATGACTGTTGAACGTTACATCCGCATCATCGCTGGATTATTTATCATGACCTCGCTGGCATTGGGCATTGAAGGCAGCCCCCTGTTTGTCAGTTCTTGGGCTTTGGCATTCACTGCATTTGTGGGCGCCAATTTGTTTCAGTTTGGCTTTAGCAATGTCTGCCCCATGGGCTGGATGTTGCGCAAGATGGGTGTGCCTGACGCCGCACCTTGCGCTGTTACTGAATAAATCAGAAATAAGTCAGCTTGCTGACATCTAAGCTTCAACAGCCTCTAGTGGATGCTGGGAAGACAGCCCGGTACTGGCAATCACTTTTCGCCAACGCAATATCTCCGATTGCACATGTCTTGAAAGTTGTTGCGGCGTGCTGGTTTTCACTTGGGCGCCATCTTGCGACATGCGTGCACGAACATCGGCATCGTTGAGAACCTCGTTCAGTGTCTGATTGATTTTTTCCACAATTTCAGGCGAGGTGCCGCTGGGTGCAAACAAGGCATACCATTGCGTCAAGTCAAAATCGTCAAGACCCCATTCAGACAATGTCGGAATGTCGGGCCATTCTGGCAGGCGTGCCGGTGTTGCAATCGCCAACGCCTTGACCTTGCCGCTTTTGAGGTAAGGCAATGCACTGAACAAGCTGGGGAACATCCACTGCGCTTGTCCGCGTACCAAGGCGTTGATGGCAGGGGCTGCACCCGAATGGTGTTCGCCTGAAGTCAAAGAAGAATGCTGAACCTCTAGTGTTCTGCGAAGCATCTCTGCCGCTAAATGGGGAATGGTGCCCTCACCCGCTGATGCATAGTTTAAAGGCCTGTCTGTGGTCCTCATCAAATCCATGAAGTCCTGAAAATTGCGGACAGGTAAATTCGCATTCACAATCAGCAGGGTGGGCGAGTAGCCAACCAACCCCACTGGCGCAAAGTCTGTTTCAGGGTTGTATCGTAAGGTTTGCATCACAGGATTGATGCCGTGCGTTGCAATGTACCCAAACATCAAGGTATGGCCATCAGGCTGTGAAGCGGCAACATATTCCGCAGCGACGCTACCGTTTGCGCCTGTACGGTTGTCAACACTCACCACATTGCCCAATAGCGGTCCAATTTTTCGCGTGATGATTCGCGCCATGGTGTCATTGCCGCCTCCCGCACTGGTGGGCACAATGATTTTGACCTCCTTCTGCGGATAGTGGTCTGCCAACTTTTGCGCTTCAATTTTTTCTGAGCTGGGGCTTGGGAAAACATACTTTGGCAAATGCAATTCACCCTGCATAATTTTTCTTGCCGTTCTCACCAAGGCTGCACGGACCACATTGAGTTCACTGCCTTCGCCTGTCAATTCAACGTCTAAGTCAATTTGACCTTGCGGATGAACCACCGACATAGGATGTCGACCTGCGTTTCGGACGATGCCACTGGCCACAGTGCCAGGCATCGCGAAAGCGGTCACCACGCCAATGGCGCCCGTGACGGCATGCGACATATGGCATTTGTGTGGCGTGAAATACCGCGAAACAATACTGTCAGGGTGGTCGCCTTCGCTGACCAATACGGGCTTTGGGATGACGCTGTTTGAAACATCGCCCAAACCCATTCGGCGACCCATCTCGAGTCGCAATTTTTCAATGCGATCTAACAAGGGCCGGTTGGTATCTAATTCCGCAGGACGTTCGCGACCTGAGACGCCCATGTCTTTGGCGCGCAAGATCATCAAGGGCATGGCCGCATCAATGCAGGTGATTTCTAATCCGTCGACCACGTCGATTCGATTCCCTGTGGGGAAAACTTTGCCAGTGACGGCGCCCCATGCATCCAAAAAATTAAGCAAGATGGGGGCAGCTGTGCCGGCCACCCCATCGATTCGTGCATCACCCTCATAAGTCACTTTGCGGCCGGGAGTGCACACTGTCGATTCAATGGTGGCACCCGTATTGACGTTGTGAATGCGAACCGTTGTAGTGCCTTCTTGTGCCTCAATGAGTCCTTGCTCGATGGCAAATGGCGCAACGCCAGCCAACATGTTGCCGCAATTGGGCCGCGTGTCCACCGATTGGTGTCCCACGCCGACTTGGGCAAACAGATAGTCCAAGTCACATCCGGCCTTCTTGGACACTGAGACGATGGCCACCTTGCTGTTCAAGGTACTCCCGCCTCCCAAACCGTCCAATTGCAGAGGGTCTGAAGCGCCAATGGCACCAATCAGTGCTTGATCACGTTCGGCATCGTTGTCAGGCAACCATTCGCGTAAAAAGAAGGGGCCGCGCGATGTGCCAGCACGCATCAAAACACATGGGATGTTGCGATGAACCATCTTCAATCCGCTTGCAGTTTGGCGCGTTGAACTACAGTGCGCCATTTGGCCAAATCTTTCTTGACCAGTTCTCCCAATTGCTCGGGTGTGCTGGACTCCACGTCAGCGCCATGGCCTTCAATGCGCTTGATGATTTCGGGGTCGGCCAGTGCTTTGTTGAGACCTTGGTTCAGCTTTGCAATGATTTCTTTTGGCGTTTTGGCGGGTGCAAAAAAGCCATACCACTGCTCAACATCCACGCCCTCGACGCCTTGCTCTTTCAGGGTGGGCACTTGTGGCAACACGCTTGAGCGCTTGGTGCCAGCAATGGCCAAGCCATTCAGTTTGCCAGATTTGATGTAAGGCAAAGCGGTGAACAAGCTTGGAAACATCAGTTGCGTTTGGCCGCCTATGGTATCGGTGATGGCGGGCGCTGAGCCCTTGTAGGGAACGTGCAGCGGCTGAGTTTGTGTTGCCAGTTTGAACAATTCAGCCGTGAAATGGGGCGCAGTCCCATTGCCAGCAGACGCAAAACTGAAGGCGTCGGGTTTGTCTTTGAGCAGTTTCACCAATTCCTTCACATCTTTTGCTTTGACGTTAGGGTTGGTCACCAACACGGTTGGAGAGTAACCGACCAAGCCAATCGGTTCGAAGTCTTTGACAGGGTCGTAACGTAACTTTTGCAAGGCAGGGTTCATGCTGTGCGTTGCAATGTAGCCAAACATCAAGGTATTGCCGTCTGGGTTGGCGCGAGCAACGTATTCGGCTGCCAAGGCACCATTGGCACCGGCTTTGTTCTCGACAATCACGGTACGTCCAAGCAGCACACTCATTTTTTGACCAACCGTTCGCGCCATGGCGTCATTGCCACCTCCCGCTGCAGTGGGCACCACGATGGTGATGGGCTTCTCAGTTTGTGCACAAACTGCAAAAGCTTGCACGAAGCAAATAACAGCAAGCCAACTCTTTAATTTCAACATGTCTTGTCCTTTTGAAAGCTGAAAGCAACCACTGCTCAGCTGATGGGTCGAATTTTGTCGAAAAGAATTGTTTTGTTAAAGTGCAATTTTTAATATGATTGATGCATGAAACGCATCAATTTTGATTTGCAACAATTGCAAGCCTTTATCGCGGTGGCAGAGCGAGGTAGTTTTCGCTCGGCCGCTGACCATATTCATTTGTCGCCGCCCGCGCTCAGTCGCCGTATTGAAAAACTTGAGTCCATCATTGGAACGCGCTTGTTCAATCGCACCACGCGAGAAGTGGAGTTAACCAGTTTGGGACGCGTTTTTTTGGAGCGTGCACGATCAGCTGTTGACGATCTCGAATCGGCCATGCTCGGAATTTCTGACATTGCTGCCACACGCAGTGGTCGAGTGACGGTGGCCTGCGTTCCCTCTGCGGCTCTTTATTTTCTGCCTCAAGTCATTCGAAGCTTTTCAGCCAAATACCCGTCTATCCGAATTCGCGTGATTGACGAATCCATGAATCAAACCCTTCAAAGCGTCATGACAGGTGAGTCTGATTTTGGCATTGGCTTCATGAACAACCTCATGCCCGAAATCACCTTTGAGGCCATTCACAGCGACCCCTTCGTGTTGGCCATGCGCCGAGACCATCCTTTGGCGAAGCGTAAAACCATCAGTTGGTCTGCGCTTGAGGGTGAGCAATTGATTTCTGTTTCGCGCAGTAGCGGCAACCGCCAATTGTTAGACGATGCCATGACCAAATCCGGTATGCATCCCGATTTTGCGTTTGAAGTTAGTCACATTGGCACCTTGTTGGGCATGGTGGAAGCGGGGTTGGGCTTGGCGGCTGTGCCTCGCATGGCACTGCCCGTGAACCATGCGGCAGTGATTGGTTTGCCATTGCGCCAACCCACCATCTCTAGGAGTCTGGGGCTGCTGCGAAAGCAAGGCGCAGCATTGAGGCCTGCTGCAGCCATGTTTCATGAGCATTTATCATCAGCCCTGCGCAGAAAAAAACAATTGGCATAGGCTTATTACGATAGCAGGGCATGCCGATGCTCAAAATTCGGTAAGCTTACTGCGCAATTTATTCACAAACTCTAAATCAACGGAATCGCATCATGGATTTGCAACTTAAGAATAAAACAGCATTGGTCACAGGTGCCAGCGTAGGCATTGGCCGCGGCATTGCCAAAGCATTGGCGGCCGAGGGTGTCAAGTTGGCAATTTCAGCGCGCCGCGCTGACAAGTTGCAAGAAGTGGCAGACGAAATTGTGGCCGCTGGCGGTCATCGCCCGGTCATCATTGAATCTGACCTTTACCCAGAAGATGCCGCGGCCAAACTCACAGCCGCCGCCATTCAAGGCCTGGGCCACGTGGACATTTTGGTCAACAACGCAGGCGGCTCACGCAGCTTCAAAGATTTGCACGTTAGCGAAGAAGCTTGGCAAGAAGCCATCACCTTGAACTTTCACCGTCCACGCCAAGTGGCCGATGCCCTGATCGATCAAATGATTGCCCGCAAATGGGGTCGCATCATCAACATCACGGGCAAGAGCGAACCCGATCACGTGAACGGCGCCTTCTGCGCCAAAGCCGGTATTCACAGCTGGGCCAAAGGTTTGTCACGCATGGTGGGGCCACACGGCATCACCGTCAATTGCATTCCACCTGGCCGTATTCACTCTGAACAAATTTTTCGCAACTACACCCCTGAATACCGCCAGTGGCAGTGTGAAAACGAAATTCCCATGGGCCGTTACGGCGAACCCGAAGACATGGCCAACTTGGTCACCTTCTTGTCATCACCTTTGGCCAGCTACATCACGGGCGCAGTGATTCCTGTCGACGGTGGCTTGCGCCGCTATCAGTTCTAATTACCGGAGTGCTGGGATGAGCCTTGACGTATTGGTCATTGGTGGCGGTAACGCCGCCTTGAGCGCGGCCCTGATGGCCCGAGAAGCAGGTGCCAGTGTCATGGTGCTGGAATCAGCGCCACGCGAATGGCGCGGTGGCAATTCGATGCACACACGCAATCTGCGTTGTATGCATGATGCGCCTCAAGATGTTTTGGTCGAGGCTTACCCCGAAGAAGAGTTCTGGCAAGACCTGCTAAAAGTCACAGGCGGATTGACAGACGAGCATTTGGCCCGCTTGGCCATCCGTCATTCTCACCATTGCCGTCCTTGGATGGTCAAACATGGTGTGCGTTTCCAACCTTCTTTGTCGGGTGCTTTGCACACGGCGCGCACCAACGCGTTTTTCATGGGGGGCGGCAAAGCCCTCATCAATGCGTATTACCGCAGCGCCGAAAAAATGGGCATTCAAATTCAGTACAACGCTGAAGTGAACGAACTCGAACTTGAAGACGGCGTTTTCAAAGCGGCAGTGGTCAAGCACAAATCACCAACGGGTGAAGTCTTGCGCACCGAGCGCATCACCGCCAAAGCCTGCGTCATGGCTGCGGGTGGTTTTGAGTCCAACATTCCTTGGCTTAAAGAAGCTTGGGGCCAAAACGCACAGGGTGAATTTCCTGCAGACAACTTCCTGATTCGCGGCACCAAGTTCAATCAAGGTACGCTGCTCAAACATTTGCTAGAGCGCGGCGCCGATCAAATTGGCGATCCCACACAAGCACACATGGTGGCCATCGATGCGCGCGCGCCGCTCTATGACGGCGGTATTTGCACACGCATTGACTGTGTTTCTTTGGGGGTGGTGGTCAATAAAAACGCAGAACGCTTTTACGACGAAGGCGAAGACTTCTGGCCCAAACGCTATGCCATTTGGGGCCGCTTGGTGGCTCAGCAGCCGGGCCAAGTTGGGTACTCCATTACCGATGCCAAAGCCGTGGGCCGGTTCATGCCGCCCGTGTTCGCTGGCACCGTAGCCCAAACGCTGCCAGAGTTGGCACAAAAACTAGGCCTGAATGTGGACACCTTCATGGCCACTTTGAACGCCTACAACCAAGCGTGTGTGCCCGGTCATTTTGACCACACCGTGCTGGACGATTGCCACACCGAAGGCGTGACGCCCGCCAAAACACATTGGGCTTTGCCGCTCGACACAGCGCCCTTCTATGCATACCCCGTCAAGCCAGGCGTGACTTTCACCTATTTAGGTTTGAAAACCGACGAGACCACAGCGGTGCGCTTCAACAACCAAGCCAGTCCCAATTTGTTTGTGTCAGGCGAAATGATGGCCGGCAACGTGTTGGGCAAGGGCTATACCGCGGGCGTGGGCATGACCATTGGCACGGCTTTTGGCCGTATCTCTGGCGAGCAGGCTGCGCGCGCAGCATTGGGTACGCCCGCCTCTGTGCCCACCTTGGCGCAACAGGTGATGCAGGGAACCGCTGACTTAGACACATCGGTGTCTGCTTGAATCGAACAACCATGCAAACACTACAGCAACTCACACAAGAAGCCACTGCCTTGGCGCGTGGTGAAATTCTCTTAACTGGCGCAGAAACAGAAGTTGCAAGACAACTTCAAATTTGCAATGGCTGTCGCTATTGCGAAGGTTTTTGTGCCGTGTTTCCCGCCATGACGAGGCGCTTGGAATTTGGCAAGGCCGACATTCATTACTTGGCCAACTTGTGCCACAACTGCGGTGCGTGTTTGCATGCTTGTCAGTATGCGCCGCCGCATGAGTTTGCCATCAACGTGCCCAAGGCCATGGCCACCGTCCGTGGTCAAACTTATGCCGATTACGCTTGGCCACCTGCCATGGGCAAACTCTATCAACGCAACGGCCTCACCTTGTCATTGGCCTTGGCCGCCAGCCTGACCTTGTTCATGTTGTTGGCCATCCAAAGCAATGGCAGCTTGTGGGGGCCTGTCAGTGGCGATGCGCAGCAAGGTTTCTACGCCATCTTTCCGCACAACTTCATGGTGAGCTTGTTTGCGCCTGTTTTCTTGTGGGCAGTGTTTGCTTTGGGCATGGGTGTCCGCAAGTTTTGGGTCGATGTCACGCCTGCTACCAGCGGTGCCCCTCTGAGCTCGCCCGCCGCCGCAGAGGCTGCTCACGATGCTTTGCGCTTGAAATACCTAGGCGGTGGCCACGGCGATGGTTGCAACAACGAAGACGATGCGTTCACGCTGGCCCGTAAGCGCATGCACCACCTGACCTTCTACGGTTTCATGCTGTGCTTTGCTGCCACCAGCGTGGCCACTTTGTACCACTACGTGTTTGGATGGCCCGCACCTTATGACTTCACCAGCCTGCCCAAAATCTTGGGGACAGTCGGCGGTATTTCATTGGCTTTGGGTACCTTGGGTTTGTGGCGTTTGAATTTGGCACGCGACCCCAACCATGGCGATGTGAATCAACGCCCCATGGACCGTGGCTTCATTGCGCTGCTCTTCCTTATCAGCGTCACGGGTTTGGCCTTGATGTTGGCGAAAAACTCTGTGGCCATGCCTTCGCTGCTGGCCTTGCATTTGGGCTTGGTCATGGCGCTGTTTTTAACCTTGCCTTATGGCAAATTTGCCCACGGCATTTTCAGGTCTGCATCCTTGCTTCGGTTTGCGGTTGAAAAACGCCAACCCAGTAAGCTGGCACTGGGCGGCGATTAAGCGCTACCCAGTCGATACAACAAGGCTTAAATCAAGGTGGTGGCTGTGTTGATCACGCCACCGCCTAAACACACCTCGCCGTCGTACAGCACGGCACTTTGACCAGGTGTCACAGCCCACTGATGCGCATCAAATGTCAACGAAAATTCTGCGGGTTGCAATGAGGTGAATGCACACGCTGCATCCGCCTGGCGATACCGTGTTTTGGCAGCATAGTGCCCAGCCACTGGCGCAGTACCTGAACACCAGCTGGCATCGGCCGCATCGAGTTGCGGCGACAACAACCACGGATGGTCATGCCCTTGCACCACCCATAAAATGTTTTTGGCCATGTCTTTGCGCGCCACAAACCAGGGGGTGTGTTCGCCGCCCCCGCGTTGTGCACCTTTTTCTTTGATGCCCCCAATGCCCAAGCCTTGGCGCTGGCCCAAGGTGTAAAAACTCAAACCCACATGCTTGCCAATGGTTCGGCCAGAGGGGTCCTTGATGGGACCAGGTTCTTTGGAAATGTAGCGATTCAGAAATTCGCGGAAAGGTCTTTCGCCAATAAAGCAAATGCCTGTAGAGTCTTTTTTCTTGGCATTGGGCAAACCAATTTCTTCTGCAATTTGACGTACTTGTGTTTTGAGCAACTCGCCCACTGGGAACAAGGTTTTGGAAAGTTGTGCTTGGTTCAAGCGGTGCAAAAAGTAACTCTGGTCTTTGCTGTTGTCCAAGCCTTTGAGCAATTCGTGCAGGCCTGTTGCCTCGTTTTGTCGAACGCGTGCGTAATGTCCAGTGGCAATTTTTTCTGCCCCCACTTGCATCGCATGGTCTAAAAAAGATTTGAACTTGATTTCGGCATTGCAAAGAATGTCGGGGTTGGGGGTGCGACCCGCTTGGTATTCACGCAAAAATTCTGCAAACACACGGTCTTTGTAGTCGGCTGCAAAGTTAACGTGTTCTATTTCAATGCCCACCACATCGGCCACTGCGGCGGCATCGACAAAGTCGATGTTGGACGAGCAAAATTCACTGTCGTCATCGTCTTCCCAGTTCTTCATGAAAATGCCGACCACCTCATGGCCTTGCTTTTTCAACAAATGGGCTGTGACGGCAGAGTCGACGCCGCCAGACAAACCCACAACGATTTTGTGATGTTTCATGGCTGGAATTATCCCTTGATCGACCCTTGTTGATTAAAAATCTATACTTGAGCTCATCATGAATGCGTCAAACCGTCCTACCGCCCTGCAAAAAATGCAACTGGCTTTGACCACTTTTGTGCGAGATGTGGGCCGTGGTGTCCTGAGTTTGATGCACAGTGGTTTGGCCATGTTGGGCTTGGCCATGGTACTGGCTTTGGGCGTGGGGGTGTTTCGCCCAGATTTGTTGAGTGAAACAGAAAGTGGTGTTTACGAGTGGCTCAAAGAGCGGCAACTGAGTTTATGGTGGGAGCCACAAAATACGGCCGACCGTGCAACGGCCACTGATTTGAAAGACATCCCAAGAAAACAAGCGGCTGTGGCTGCTTGGCTGGGAAAGAAATACAGAGTTGCACCGGAGCCCATTGCAGCTTTGGTGGCCGAGGCCTACACCTTGTCAGAATCAACCGACTTGAAGCCCCATTTGATATTGGCTGTAATGGCCATTGAATCGAGTTTCCACCCCTACATTCAAAGCCCTGCGGGTGCGCAGGGCTTGATGCAGGTGATGACCGAGGTGCATGCCAAGAAGTACCAAAAATATGGTGGTCCCTCTGCTGCCTTTGATCCATTGACCAACTTACGTGTGGGTGTTGCCGTTTTACAAGATTACGTGAAGTTGAAGGGTGGATCGATTGACGAGGCCCTTTTGTTTTACTTGGGGGGTGACAATGCCAACCCAGAGTCCAACTATGTTGCCAAAGTGTTGGCAGAACAGCAGCGACTTGACCAAGTCGCCGCAGGCGTGAAGGTCAGTACCCAACCTTGACATGGCTTGACCATTTTTTCAGTCTTTAGGAGGCAGTTCAGCATGATGGCAGATCGCGTTTGGCTAAGCAGCTACCCCGAGGGAGTGCCCGCTGAAATAGATGCATCTCAGTACGACTCTTTGGTCAGTTTGATGGAAGAGAGCTTCTCCAAGTTTGCCGACAGAACCGCCTACAGCTTCATGGGACACAACATCGGTTACCGAGAAACCGATGTCAAAAGCCAAGCTTTGGCGGCCTACTTTCAGTCGCTTGGCTTAGAAAAAGGTGACCGTGTCGCCGTCATGATGCCCAACGTCCCCCAATATCCTGTGGCTGTTGCGGCCATCTTGCGTGCGGGCTTGGTGGTGGTCAATGTCAATCCGCTTTACACCCCTCGCGAACTTGCGCATCAATTAAAAGACTCAGGCGCTAAAGCCATCGTGATCATCGAGAACTTTGCGGTCACTTTGCAAAAGTGCATTGCCAACACGCAGGTCAAGCACATCGTGATGTGCGCCATGGGAGACATGCTGAGCCTAACCAAGGGCGCACTGGTCAATTTTGTGGTTCGCAACATGAAAAAAATGGTGCCTGACTTTGACTTGCCCGGTGCGGTCAAGTTCAATCAAGCTTTGGCACTGGGTAGACAAGCGGTTTTTAACAAGCCCTTGGTGCGCTCGGAAGACATTGCTGTTTTGCAATACACCGGCGGTACCACTGGCGTGTCAAAAGGCGCCGTGCTCTTGCACCGTAACGTCATTGCCAATTTGTTGCAATCTGAAGCCTGGAACGATCCGGTGATGAAGCGCGTGCCAGCGCACGAGCAACCTACCTCGGTATGTGCTTTGCCGCTGTATCACATCTTTGCCTTCACGGTCAACATGATGCTGGGCATGCGAACTGGCAGCAAAAATATTTTGATTCCCAATCCACGCGATTTGCCAGCCGTCTTAAAGACTTTGTCGACGCAAACTTTTCACAGCTTTCCAGCCGTCAACACCTTGTTCAACGGCTTGGCCAATCACCCAGACTTTCACAAAGTGAATTGGCAAAATCTCAAAGTGTCAGTGGGTGGCGGCATGGCGGTGACCAGCGCCGTGGCTGCCTTGTGGTTAGAAAAAACGGGGTGTCCCATTTGTGAAGGGTATGGCCTGTCAGAGACCAGTCCTTCTGCCAGTTGCAACCCCACCACCAGCACTCAATTCACGGGCAGCATTGGCGTTCCCTTGCCCAGCACCGCCATGACCTTGTTAGACAATGAGAGCCAAGAAATAACAGCGCTGGGCCAGCCCGGTGAAATTGCCATCAAAGGCCCGCAGGTGATGGCCGGTTACTGGCAGCAACCCGATGAAACAGCGCGTTGCATGACGGCAGATGGCTATTTCAAAACAGGCGACATTGGCATGCGTGATGCGCAAGGTTTTTTTAAAATCATTGACCGCAAAAAAGACATGATCTTGGTCAGCGGTTTCAACGTCTATCCCAACGACGTCGAAGAAACTGTGTCTTCGTGCCCAGGCGTTTTAGAGTGCGCGGCTGTGGGTGTGCCCGATGAAAAAACAGGTGAAGCCGTAAAGTTGGTCATCGTCAAAAAAGACCCCTCACTCACTGAAAGCGCAGTTCGCGCGCATTGCCGCGCCAACATGACGGGTTACAAACAACCCAAGGTGATTGAGTTCAAAACAGAATTGCCCAAAACAGCCGTGGGCAAAATCTTGCGCCGTGAATTGCGTGATGCACCCAAGTGACCCGCCGCAGTTTGTCAGAGACGTGGCCAGCCATTACAGCGCGGCCATTGTGTCTGAATTTTTGAGGCGCTTTACTTCAGCCAACCACGCCGGCGGAAATACCACATAGGCACTACTGCGCTGGCCACCATGAGGCACAGTGCATACGGATAGCCCCAAGTTTGCGACAGCTCGGGCATGTACTGAAAGTTCATGCCGTACAAACTGGCAATGAGTGTGGGAGGTAGCAAAGCCACGCTGGCCACCGAGAAGATCTTGATGATCTTGTTCTGGTTGATGTTGATGAAACCGACGGTGGCGTCCATCAAGAAGTTGATCTTTTCAAACAAGAACTCGGTGTGCGAATCGAGCGAGTCAATGTCGCGCAAAATTTGACGCGCTTCTTCGAATTGCTCGGCGTTCAACATCTTGCTTCGCATCATGAAGCTCACCGCGCGGCGCGTGTCCATCACGTTGCGGCGAATGCGGCCATTCAAATCTTCTTGACGCGCAATGGCGCCCAGCACTTCACCGGCCATGGCGTCGGTCACGTCGCCAGATAGCACCAGTTTGCCGGCAATTTCCAGTTTGTCGTAAATGTTTTCCAGCGTGTCGGCCGAGTACTCGGCGTCGGCGTCAAACAACTTCAGCAACACTTCTTTGGCGTCTTCTAGCAAGCCAGGTGCGCGGCGAGCGCGCAAACGCAGCAAGCGGAACACAGGCACGTCTTCGTCGTGAATGGAAAACAAAACGCCGCGGCTGCGCAGGTCGGCATTGTGTTGGTTCAAGATGAACGCACATCGCACGGTGCGAGGCTCGTCTTCGTCGGCAATTAAAAAGTCAGAGCGAATGTGCAATTCGCCATTGTCTTCTTCGTAAAAGCGCGCAGATTCCTCAATGTCCTCGTCCATCGCATCTTCTGGAATGGACAGGCCGTAGTATTGTTTGATCCAGCGTTTTTCGTCCAAGGTGGGCGACTCAAGGTCTACCCAAATTGGCTGGAACTTGGACAGCTCTTCCAAAGATTCAATTTCTTCTTGGACGAGACGGCCGTTGGCCAGTGTAAAAATATTCAGCATGGCAGATCTCCTTCAGCCCCAAAAAACGGGGGCCAGGTGTTCGAAAAGGCGGCGATGGGGTAAGGCAGCTTTCGAACGACTGGCGGGGGCTGCAGCGCGATGTGCAGCCAAGAGACCATCTCATTCGAAAGCTACCAACTAGGGTGGCTTTCCACGGAGCAAACTCCAAAATAATGATGGGTCGAATTATGGCACTGCAATGTGAATCAGCATACCCTCGGGCGGGCTTAATCGGCAAAAAAAGCCAGAAGCTCTTCTTTTCTTTGGTTCACATCTTTGGCGCCCAGTGCCATCAGGGCGCGTAAAAAACCAGGCTCAAACAACAGGTAACTTGAAAGCGCAGCGCCCGAGCCCTTGAGTGCACCCAGACCTTCCAATACGCGGTGCACAGGCGGGGGCAGTTCGTGCACGTGTGCTTGGGCCAGAGCGTCCAAGGATTCGCTGGGTTGCAAGGCCAAAACCTCTACTTCATGAAAAGGCAATGCGGCTGAGGACGATGGGTTGGACTGTGTTGATAAATAGTGCTTCAGGTGCTGCAGGCTTTGGTTGACCCGCTGGGCCTGTTCGACGTCGGCCGACAAGCTGTCATTGAAAACACTGGCCATGGCATGGCCCGCAATGTTGCCAAGGCTAGGCCGTTGCGAGCCCGAGGAAACGCCTGTGTGACCCCGTTGCGGTTGGCCTACGCCGATGGCCAAAATCTTGTCTGCGCCCAAATGGACGGCGGGAGACAAGGGTGCACTTTGCCGCATCGAGCCATCGCCAAAATATTCCACATTGCCATCGACCCACAAGGGCGTGGCTGGAAATAAAAATGGAATGGCACTCGACGCCATGAGGTGCTCGATGGTGATGTCTTGCAGTTCTGCGCGTCGGCCTGGGCGGCTCCAGTTTTGCAGCGCATGTTGGGCCAGTGTTTGGTAAAAGGTCCAATGCACGCCAGTGGTATAGCTAGAGGCAGTGATGGCCAGCGCCTTAAGTTGCCCATGGTGCAAGGCCTGCGCGATGTTGTTCAAAGCAATGCGGCGGTGCAAGGTGTCGACCAGGGGCATGCTGTCTAATGCAGCCCCCTGCCTTTGTGCCACCATAGAGACACCCAATGCTGTGGCCCAGCGGCTGAATTTGGCCAATGGCGTGTTGGGCAGGTGGTAAACCAAGCGGGAATGCAAGCCATGCCAAAACTCTCCCAGTCCTTTCAAAGCGTCTAGGCCGTCAATGGCGCGGCTGGCCAAGTAGGTGGCATTGAGTGCGCCAGCGGAGGTGCCCACCAAGATTTGAAAAGGAAATGGCTTGACTTGTGGTTGCAGGCCCGGGCTTGATTGAGTTTCTAACAGTTGGGCCAGCGCTTGAAGCGCGCCCGCTTGGTAGGCTGTTCTTGCGCCGCCGCCCATCAATACCAAGCCTCGAGTGCTCCCATCCCCCTTAAGGTGCGGCGGTTCGCCACGAGGGGCATTGCGAGAGAGGTCATCTAAATGCATGCCTGAATGATAGAGTCAGGCGCACAGGAAAACCACCGATGACGACACATTTGACGCCAAAGCGCGAGCGCTGGCTTTTGCTGACTTTGGCCAGCATCCAATTCACCAGCGTGCTGGACTTCATGATCATGATGCCGCTGGGGCCCCAACTCACGCAATTGTTTGGCATATCGGCCAGCCAGTTTGGTTTGTTGGTGTCTGCTTACACCTTCTCTGCAGGCTTGTCGGGCTTGTTGGCTGCCACCTACATTGACCGCTTTGGCCGCAAACGCATGATGCTGACGCTCTACCCCTTGTTTGGTGTGGCCGCATTGGCTTGTAGCTTGGCGCCTTCTTTTGCTTGGTTGATGGCTGCCAGGGTGGCTTCGGGATTTTTTGGCGGCGTGCTGATGGCGTTGTCGCAAACCATCGTAGCCGAGGTCGTGCCCTTTGAGCGCCGCGGGCGCGCCATGGGTGTGGTCATGACCTCGTTCTCTGTGGCGACGGTGGCGGGTGTGCCATTGGCATTGTTTTTAGTGTCCCATTTCAATTGGCATGCGCCCTTTTTGGTCATTGCCATCTTGGTCAGTCTTGTGGCTTTGGGCGCCAGCCAAACCTTGCCCAGTCTGAGGGGGCATCTGCAATCGAGTGATGAGGGGCATTCGGTACGCAACATGTTAGCCAATTTACGGGCGGTGGTGGTTGACCCCAATCATTTGCGCGCATTTGCCATGTCAGCTAGCATGGTGTTTGCTGGCTTCACGGTTATTCCCTACATTACCTTGTACATGCAATTCAACGCGGGTTTCCAGTCTGATCAAATTCCCTACATTTATTTGTTTGGCGGCATCAGCACATTGCTCACAGCGCGTTGGATCGGACATTGGTCAGATCGCGCGGGCAAGGCCTATGCTTTTCGCAGGTTGGCCCTGTTGATGCCTTTGCCCTTGCTGGGCTTGACGCTCTCGGCCTCCTTGCCCATGGCTGGGGTGCTGTTTGTTTCATCGGTGTTGTTTGTGGTGATGAGTGGTCGCATGATTCCAGGCATGGCCCTCATTGGCGCTTCGGCCGATCCGCAAAGGCGTGGCAGTTTCATGACCCTTAACTCGGCAGTGCAATCCTTGGCCATGGGCACAGCAGCGCTGGTGGGCGGTCTGATCTTGGGCCGCGATGGCAATGGACACCTCACCCATTACTGGGTGTCTGCTTTGGTGGGAGGGGGCGCCAGTGTGTTGAGCTTTGTGCTCTCGTCCAAATTGCGTTTGCATGGCGCAAGTTCCAATTAGACTTTGGCTTCAAGATGGGAATTTATCAGCTTTTTGCCTGAAAAACTGAACTCCCGACCAAGTTAGAGGGCTAAGTTGACTGGTCTTGCTTTTCTAGTATGCGGGGCGCATAGTGGACTCAACCCACCACCAAATGCTTGGCGGCGGTTGTTCAACAAAGAGAGCATCAGGAGGCTATTTATGAATCTCACGATCAGCGGTCATCATCTTGAAGTGACACCCGCCTTGCGAACTTATGTGACGGGTAAATTGGACCGCATCACGCGACACTTTGACCAAGTGGTCGATGTCAAAGTCTTGCTCACTGTTGAAAAACAAAAGGAAAAGGAAAAGCGCCAGCGAGCTGAATGCAATATTCACGTCAAGGGCAACGACCTTTTTGCCGAAAGTTCCCACGAAGATCTGTACGCTGCTGTCGATGAATTGGTCGACAAATTGGACCGCCAGGTCATTAGGCACAAAGACCGCATTACCGACCACCACCACAGCGCGCCCAAGCGCATGATGTGAAATTGACGGCTCATTAAAACCATACCGCACCCACGAGGTGCGGTTTTTTTTGAGTCGATGCCTTTGCAAGGGTGCATAATCCGCCCTCGACATGAACAGACTTGCTGCCATCCTCCCCGTTGAACAAGTGCTGGTTGGCATCGATGCCACCAGCAAGAAGCGCGCTTTTGAAGAGGCGGGTTTGTTGTTTGAAAATTTACACGGCCTCTCCCGAGCTTTGGTGACGGACAGTTTGTTTGCGCGTGAGCGTCTGGGCTCTACCGGGCTCGGGCATGGCGTGGCCATTCCGCATGGCCGAATCAAGGGCCTGAAGTCGCCCATGGCGGCGGTGTTTCAGTTGGCCCAGTCGATTGGTTTTGACGCGCCAGACGAGCAACCCGTCAAGCTCCTGATATTTTTGCTGGTGCCCGAAGCGGCCACCCAGAAGCATTTGGAAATTCTTTCTGAAATTGCAGAATTGCTCAGCAACGCCTCATTGCGTGATGGCCTGATCGCCAGCAGCAGTACAGAGGCTTTGCACGGATTGATTGCCGGTTGGTCGCCAGCCGTTTAAGTCACCCTTAAAGTTCCTTACGAAACGAGGTTGCGATGAAGCCTACCGCTGTCAGTGCCGATGCGTTGTTTGAAGATCACCGCGGCAAACTCAAGTGGCAGTGGATTGCTGGCTTGGGTGCTTCCGAGCGCCGATTTGACGAAGTTGCGGTGCGCGCGGCTCGCTCGGGCGCTGACCTGGTCGGTTACCTGAACTACATTCACCCCTATCGGGTGCAAATTCTGGGCGAGCGCGAAGTGGCCTACTTAACCCGTGGCACAGACGAGGATTGTTTGCGGCGGGTGTCGCGCATTGTGACGCTAGAGCCGCCCGTGTTGGTGTTGGCCGATGGTCAGGCCGCGCCCGAAGCTTTGTTGCGGGTTTGCGAACGCGCTCAAATCCCCATGTTTGCCACGCCAGAGTCGTCGGCCTTTGTGATTGATGTGCTCCGCGCCTATTTGTCCAAACATTTTGCCGATCGAACCACCATGCACGGTGTGTTCATGGACATTTTGGGTTTGGGTGTGCTGATCACGGGCGAATCTGGTTTGGGTAAAAGCGAGTTGGGCTTAGAGTTGATTTCTCGCGGCAATGGTTTGGTGGCCGATGACGCAGTCGATTTGTTTCGCATCAACCAAACCACCATAGAAGCCCGTTGCCCTGAGCTGTTGCAAAACTTGCTCGAAGTGCGCGGCATTGGCTTGCTCGATATCCGGGCCATTTTTGGTGAAACCGCAGTGCGCCGCAAAATGCGCCTCAAACTCATTGTGCATTTGGTTCGACGCGAAAACTTCGAGCGTGATTACGAGCGAATTCCCGCAGAGCCCCTGACCCAAGATGTCTTGGGCATCCCCGTTCGCAAAGTGGTGATCCAAGTGGTGGCGGGCCGCAACATTGCGGTGTTGGTGGAGGCTGCTGTGCGCAACACTATTTTGCACATGCGCGGCATCGACACCTACCAAGACTTCATGGAGCGTCAGCGCGCCGCCATGGGCTAAGCCCAATTCGCAGAATACCCGCCTGCTAGTTTGAGCTCAGTGTTCTGTGAGGGCAGGGGTTGCGAGTGCAATGGGCGTACAAGCTCAATGCATGATCGGCAATGACAAAGCCTTTGGCCAAGGCCACATCGTGTTGGCGCTGCTCTATCTCAGCATCGTAAAACTCTTCAACTTTGCCGCAGTCAAGGCACACCATGTGGTCGTGGTGTTGGCCCTCATTGAGCTCGTACACCGCTTTGCCACTTTCAAAATGGTTGCGGCTCAGCAAACCGGCCTGCTCAAATTGGGTCAAAACCCGGTACACCGTGGCCAGGCCAATGTCGGCATTGTCTTTGAGCAGATGCTTGAACACATCTTCTGCCGTCATGTGACGCTGCGTACCTTTTTGGAAGATTTCCAAAATCTTTTGTCGGGGCACAGTGGCTTTTAAGCCTGTACTTTTGAGTTCGTCCATGTCTTTTCAGTTGCAATTGAAAGTGAGAGGGTTTGGCCATTGCTAGCGTGCCAGAGCCAAATGCTACCGCTACAATGACCCGATCATATGGCCTGCCAAGCACCCATGAAAAAACACACATCTATACCCCTGCGCTCCTACTTGACCCTGGGTCTTGTAACGCCCCTGTTGCTGGGCTTGCTCAGTGCTTGCAGCGTACCCCGCCTCAATGTCTCGGCCGACGCCATTTTGTACATTCCAGAGGTGGTGCAAGGCAATTTTGTCTCGCGCGAGCAAAAAGACTTCCTCAAACCAGGCATGTCGCGCTTGCAAGTCCGAGAAGTCTTGGGCACGCCCTTGGTTTCTAGCGTCTTTCACGAAGACCGTTGGGACTATGTGTTCACCATTCGACGCCAAGGCGTTGCCCCCCAAAATTTCAGCCTCAGTGTGTGGTTCAAGGGTGAGCTTCTAGACCGGGTCACCGGCGACGACTTGCCCAGCGAAACAGAGTTTGTCACCAAGTTGGTGGTCCAGAAGTCCAACCCCAAAGTGCCCCTGCTCGAAGCCAAAGACGAAGACTTGCGCAAATATCCGGCCCCAGTTCGCAAAGCCGAACCGGCGCCTGTGCCTGCCGCCGCCTTGCCCGCCACTTACCCGCCGCTCGAGCCAGCCACACGCTAAATCACGCCATGACACAAGTTTCTTCACTTCCCTCTAACCCCGCTTTGCACGCTGTTGCAGTGGCTGGCGCTTCTGGTCGCATGGGCCACATGCTCATTGAAGCCATCAGCCAGTCTGACGATTGCCGCTTGTCTGGCGCCCTAGATTTGCCTAGCAGCGCCGCTGTGGGTACCGATGCCAGCGCGTCCATGGGCAAAGCCAGTGGCGTCTTGGTCACAGGCGATTTAAAGGCCGGACTCCAAAACTCCCACTACCTGATCGATTTCACCCGCCCAGAAGGCACTTTGGCGCACCTCAAGGTGTGCCAGGCCTTGGGTGTCAAAGCGGTCATTGGCACAACAGGGTTTTCAGACGCCGAAAAGGCCGAGATCAAAGCCATCTCCAAAGACATTGCCATCGTCATGGCACCCAACATGAGTGTTGGCGTCAACGTCACCCTCAAGTTGCTCGAGATGGCCGCCAAGGCCATGGCCACGGGTTACGACATTGAAATCATCGAGGCGCACCATCGCCACAAGGTCGATGCACCGTCTGGCACTGCGCTCAAAATGGGCGAGGTCATTGCCGACGCCTTGGGCCGCGACCTCAAAGACTGCGCGGTTTATGCACGCGAAGGCGTCACGGGCGAGCGCGATCCTTCCAGCATTGGCTTTGCCACCATCCGCGGCGGCGACATTGTGGGCGATCACACCGTCTTGTTTGCCGGCACTGGCGAGCGCATTGAAATCACGCACAAGTCATCCAGCCGGGCTACTTATGCCCAAGGCAGTTTGCGTGCGGTGCGTTTCTTGGCAGGCCAAAAAACGGGCCTGTTCGACATGTTTGACGTGCTCTCTCTTCGATAAACCAGCCCATGAGCTTGCTCACCTTTTGGCTAGAGGGCGACCTCGTCATCCGATTTGTGGCCTTGGCGCTCTTGGCTTTGTCGGTGAGCACTTGGGTCATCATTGCTTGGAAATGGGCGGTGCTGCGCCGCGTACAGCACGATGTGCCGCAAAGCATTGCGGCCTTTTGGCAGGCTTCTCAGTTTGATGACGCCCTGCAACGTGTCACACAGTTTGACCGCGACCAGAGCGTCAAACCCATGCTCGAAGCCACAGTTTTGCCTTTGGGCGGTACCTTGGCCGCTGCCGGTGAGCGCGAGCATCAACTCACACGCGTCCTGCGCGACAGCATGCAAAACACCGTTCGCCGACTGCAATGGGGCCAGTTGATGTTGGCCACGGCGGGTGCTATTTCACCCTTTGTGGGCTTGCTGGGCACGGTTTGGGGCATCTTCAACGCACTGAGCGGCATGGCCGAAGCGGGTCAAATTACCCTCGATCGCGTGGCCGGGCCCGTAGGTGAGGCTTTGGTCATGACGGCCGCAGGCTTGGCCGTGGCCATTCCTGCTGTGCTGGCCTACAACATCATGGGCCGGGCGGTGTCGCACATTGAAATCGAGTTGGAAGGCTTTGCCCAAGATTTGTTGAACTTGCTCACGGGCCGTCAACGCTAAGGCGCTTTAAAGGCATCACAGATAAACAAGGTATGGCATTCGGTCGTTTTCCTCGTCCAACCCAAGCCAAGCCTTTCGCTGACATCAATGTCACGCCTTTGGTCGATGTCATGTTGGTGCTGCTGGTCATCTTTATTCTCACGGCGCCTTTGCTCACCAGTGCCATTCGCATGGACTTGCCGCAAGCCCAAAGCGCTCAGCCTGGCGAGGTCCCCGAGTCGCTCACCCTGAGTTTGAACCAAGCACAAGAATTATTTTTGAACGACCAAGCCATTGATTTGGCGGCTTTGCCCCAGGCGCTGCGCCGTATGGCGGTCCAAAAGCCCCAAATGGAAGTGCAGCTTCGAGTTGACCAAACAGTGCCCTATGGCCAAGTTTTGGAACTCATGAGCATGGCCCAGCAAGCAGGCCTCAACCGCATCGGCTTTGTGACCGCGCCAGCCGCAAGCCCTGCCGCCGTCCGCTGATTTCCCTCCGTCTGCTAGGGCAGGGATTTCGCCCCGCCAAACACCTACAATTTGCACCATCATGCAAGACAAGTACAACCACCTCGAAGTTGAGCCCGCGGCGCAAAGCCAGTGGAACGCTCGCGATGCCTACCGCGTTACCGAAGACGCCAGTAAAAAGAAGTTTTACGCCTGCTCCATGTTGCCCTACCCCAGCGGCAAGCTGCACATGGGCCACGTGCGCAACTACACCATCAACGACATGCTCACGCGCTATTTGCGCATGAACGGTTACAACGTGCTCATGCCCATGGGCTGGGATGCGTTTGGTTTGCCTGCCGAAAACGCTGCACTCAAAAATGGCGTGCCGCCTGCCAAGTGGACCTACGAAAACATCGCTTACATGAAGAAGCAGATGCAGGCCATGGGCTTGGCCATCGACTGGAGCCGCGAAGTGGCCACGTGCGACGCCAGCTACTACAAGTGGAACCAATGGTTGTTCTTGAAGATGCTCGAGAAGGGCGTGGCTTATCGCAAAACACAAGTCGTCAATTGGGACCCGATTGACCAAACCGTGTTGGCCAACGAACAAGTGATCGACGGCAAAGGCTGGCGCACTGGTGCGGTGGTCGAGAAGCGCGAGATCCCTGGCTACTACCTCAAGATTACCGATTACGCAGAAGAGCTGCTCGACTTTGTCACCGGCGACAAGTTGCCCGGCTGGCCCGAGCGCGTGAAGCTGATGCAAGAAAACTGGATTGGCAAATCCACCGGTGTGCGCTTTGCATTTCCGCATGACATTCGCGGTGCCGATGGTCAGCTCATTCAAGATGGCAAGATGTATGTGTTCACCACACGACCCGACACCATCATGGGCGTGACGTTTTGTGCGGTGGCCCCTGAGCATCCATTGGCGGCGCATGCGGCCCTCACGCAACCTGCCTTGGCCACGTTCATTGAAACCTGCCAAAAGGGCGGCACCACAGAAGCCGAGATGGCGGTCAAAGAAAAAGAAGGCATGCGCACGGGCTTGTCCGTCACGCACCCGCTCACAGGCAAGCCTGTGGAAGTGTGGGTGGGCAACTATGTGCTCATGAGTTACGGTGATGGCGCCGTGATGGGCGTTCCAGCGCACGACGAGCGCGATTTTGCGTTTGCCCTCAAATACCAATTGCCCATTCAGCAAGTGGTGGCCTCCAAAGGCGTGACCTTCAGCCACACCGAATGGCACGATGGCTTTGGCGACAAAGTCAACGGCGTGTTGGTCAACTCTGGCAAATACGACGGCTTGAATTTCAAAGACGCTTTAGAAGCGGTGGCCGCCGACTTGGCTGCCAAAGGTTTGGGCGAGAAGAAAACCACCTGGCGTCTGCGCGACTGGGGCATTAGCCGTCAGCGCTATTGGGGCACACCTATTCCCATCATCCATTGCGATGAACACGGCGCCGTGCCCGTCCCCGAAAAAGATTTGCCTGTGGTGCTGCCGCAAGATTGCATTCCCGATGGCTCTGGCAATCCGCTCAACAAACACGAAGGCTTCCACGCCGGCGTGGTGTGTCCTGTGTGCGGCAAACCCGCGCGCCGCGAAACCGACACCATGGACACGTTTGTCGATTCGTCTTGGTACTTCATGCGCTATTGCGACCCCAAGAACACCGAGCAAATGGTGGCCGAGGGTGCCGACTACTGGATGCCGATGGATCAGTACATTGGCGGCATTGAGCACGCCATTTTGCACTTGCTCTATGCGCGCTTCTGGACCAAAGTCATGCGCGATTTGGGCTTGGTCAAAGTGGACGAGCCTTTCACCAAGTTGCTCACGCAAGGCATGGTGCTGAACCACATTTACTCGCGTCGCACCGAGAAAGGTGGCAAGGATTATTTCTGGCCCCACGATGTGGAGCACGTGTTGGCCGACGACGGCAAAGTGATTGGCGCGCGTTTGAAAAATGCCGTGGGCGATTTGCCGGTGGGCACCGCCATCGACTACGAAGGCGTGGGCACCATGTCCAAGTCCAAGAACAACGGCGTCGATCCACAAGACCTGATTGAACGGTACGGCGCCGATACCGCACGCCTGTACACCATGTTCACCGCACCGCCCGAAGCTACCTTGGAGTGGAACGACGCGGCCGTGGAAGGCAGCTACCGATTTGTGCGACGTGTGTGGAACTACGCGGTCAAAGTTGAAAGTGCTTTGAAAGTTGGCCTGACGGTTGATCGTTCTCAGCCCATCACCTTCAGCGCAGAAGCTAAAAAATTGCGTCTCGAAATTCACTCGGTGCTGCGCCAAGCCAATTACGACTATGAGCGCATGCAATACAACACCGTGGTGTCGGCGCTCATGAAGATGCTCAACACGCTGGAAGATTCGCCACTGTCAACCTCGACAGATGTGAACGACAACGCCGCTTTGGCCGAGTGCTATTCCATCTTGCTGCGCGTGATGTACCCCGCTTGCCCCCACCTGGCCTTCCAGTTGTGGAACGAGTTGGGCTATGGCACTTGCTGTGGCGATTTGCTCGACGTGGCCTGGCCCGGCGTGGACGAGACCGCATTGCAGCGCGACGAGATTGAGCTCATGTTGCAAATCAACGGCAAGTTGCGTGGCTCGCTCACGGTGCCAGCGAATGCTGACAAAGCCGCCATTGAACAAGCGGCAGCGGCACACGAGCAAGTGACCAAGCAAGGTGCTGGCGCTGTACCCAAGAAAATCATTGTGGTGCCTGGCCGATTGGTCAATGTGGTGCTGTAAAGCACACCAAACCAAGTACACCAGAGTAAGCACAGCGACCAAGCACGCACCATGAACAAAGCCTCACAGATGCTAAGCCGTCGCCAATCGCTGCAAGCCCTCGGGCGAGGTTTGATGGGCAGTGCGCTATTGGGTGGCTTTGTTGCCGCTGGCTTGTCGGGTTGCGGTTTTCAATTGCGGCAAAGTGCCGACTTGCCCTTCAAGTCTTTGTTCTTGATTTTGCCGCGTCAATCGGCATTGGGCACTGACCTGCGCCGCAATTTGGCCAGCAACGCTGACTTGAAAGTTTTCACAGAAGCCAAAGACATGGCGGCCAGTGAAGTGGTCTTAGACGTCATGTCGGAAGTGCGCGAACGCGTGGTGGTGGGTTTGAATGCTTCTGGCCAAGTGCGCGAATTGCAACTTCGTTTGAAGGTGAAGTTTCGCTTGCGAACCCCGCAGGGCAAGAACTTGATTCCCGAAGTGGAATTGCAGCAACAGCGCGACCTCAGCTTCTTAGAATCAGCGGCCTTGTCCAAAGAAATTGAAGAAGCCATGATGTACCGCGACATGCAAGTGGACATCGTGCAACAAATGCTGCGCCGCTTGGCTGCCGTCAAGTCGCTCTGACAAGCCCGTACTCGTCGCGCGATTAAGGTTCTTTCACATGCAACTGGCCCTGCCGCAAATTCAAGCGCACCTGCAAAAAGGTTTGCGCAGCTTGTACACCTTGCACGGCGATGAAGCTTTGCTGGTGCAAGAGGCCGCAGATGCCATTCGCGCAGCTGCGCGCAGCCAAGGCTTTACCGAGCGCAGTGTGCACGTGGTGTCGGGTGCGCACTTTGATTGGAGCGAAGTTTTAGCAGCCGGCGGTTCGATGAGCTTGTTTGCTGACAAACAAATCTTGGAAATTCGCATTCCTACGGGCAAGCCTGGCAAAGAAGGCAGCCCCATGATTCAGCAGCTGGCGCAAACTGCAGAAGGCAACGACAGCACATTGACGCTGTTCATCTTGCCACGACTCGATGCGGCCACCAAGAAAGGCGCTTGGTTTGGTGCCTTGGACCAGTACGGTGTCACGGTGCAAATTGAATCGCTCGATCGTGCACAGTTGCCGCAGTGGATTGCGCAGCGCTTGAAGCTGCAGGGACAAAGCGTGGTGGCAGGCCAAGAGGGTCAAAGTTGTTTGCAGTTTTTTGCCGACCGCGTGGAAGGCAATTTGTTGGCAGCTCACCAAGAAATTCAAAAACTGGGTTTGCTTTATCCAGCGGGCGAGTTAACGCAAGCCCAAGTTGAAAGTGCTGTGCTCAACGTAGCCCGCTACGATGTGTTCAAGTTGTCGGAGTCGGTGTTGTCGGGGCAAGTGGCGCGCGTGCAGCGCATGCTCGACGGCTTGCAAGCCGAGGGCGAAGCCGCCGTGTTGGTGCACTACACATTGGCCGAAGACATCCGCGCCCTGAAGCGTGTCAAAGATGCAATGGCCGAGGGCAAGCCCCTGCCCATGGCGCTGCGTGAACAACGCATTTGGGGTGTCCGCGAAAAACAATTTGAGCGCGTGCTGCCGCGTCTGTCCGCCAGTCGCTTGGCGCAACTGCTGCAAAACGCGCATCAGGTCGACGGCATTGTCAAAGGTTTGAAAGTGGCCGATTGGCCGACCGATCCTTGGCAGGCCTTGAACCGATTGGCCTTGCGAGTGGCCAGCGCCTGCGCAGTCAAAAATTAAGGCTTCTGTGGTTGGCAGCGATGTGAGGGCAACTCACACTGACGCATGGCTGTTGCTCGCCTTGACTTGAAAAGATGGGGCCAGGGCCTAAACTCTGCGCATACACAATCAGGAGAGACAAGTCATGCCCTTTACTTTTGTTTCTGCGCGTCGCAACGCCTTGTTCAGTGCGGCCCTTTTTGCCGCTCAAATGCTGACGCCCGTCCATGCGCAAACGGCTGCTGCTGACAGCAATTTTCCATCGCAAAATATCAAGATCTTGGTCGGTTTTGCGCCTGGTGGCAGTTCAGACACGGTCGCACGCATCATGGTGCCCAAGCTTACCGAATTGCTCAAGCAAACCATCGTCATCGACAACAAGCCAGGCGCGGGCGGCAACATCGCCACCGACCTTCTGACCAAAGCGCCCGCCGATGGCCACACCATCATGCTGGGCACGGTGGGTTCTTTGTCTGTCAACCAACACTTGAACAAACTGAATTACGATCCGGTCACAGACACTGCGGCCCTTAGCCTGTGCGTCATTTTCAGCAATGTCTTGGTGGTCAATTCGGCCAGCGATGTCAAAACCTTTGACGACTATTTGAAGCAGGCACGCCAAGAAAACTCCAAGCTCTCATTCGGTTCGTCTGGCATTGGTGGTGGCGGTCATTTGGCCGGCGAGTTGCTGAAGATTGCAGCCAACTTGAACAATCAACACATCGCATACCGTGGGGGTGCACCCGCCATGAACGATTTGCTGGGTGGCGTGCTGCCTTCCATTTTTTCCAGCCCTACCGATGCTGTGCAACACATTCAAACTGGCAAACTCAGACCGTTGGCCACCACAGGCGCCAAGCGTTTGGAGGCCTTGCCCAATGTGCCAACCATTGCCGAGTCTGGATTTCCTGGTTTTGAAGCCACCAATTGGTATGCCTTTGCAGCACCAGCCAAAACATCGCCTGAAGTGATCAGGCGTTTGAATGCTGCCTTGGTAACCACCTTAAAAGATCCTGGCGTGGTGGCACAGTTGCGCAAGCTGGGCCTCGAGCCTGCACCCAGCACGCCCGCAGAAGCATCCCGTTACATCAAAGCTGAAAGTGACAAGTGGGGCAACGTCGTTCGCAAAGCGAACATCAAGGGCAGTTAATTTCAGAAAGTGCAACATGGGTCAAACCCTCGCAGAAAAATTATTGGCCCGTCATGCGGGCCTACCGACCACTCGGGCCGGTGACTTGGTGGTGGCCAATGTGAGCTTCGCCATGGTCCACGATGCTCGCGCGCCCAACGCCATCCGAATGGTTGAAAAAATGGGTGCCAAGTCCTTGCCCTTTGCCCACAAAACGGCGTGGGTGCTCGATCACTTTTCACCACCCCCCACTTTGGAGGCGGCGCAGGGCCACACGGCCATGCGCAAATTTGCAGACGAACACGGCAGCGTGTTGTATGACATTGGCGATGGCATTTGCCACCAAGTGATGCCCGAAGGCGGGCACCTGACCTGTGGCGATTTGATTGTGGGCACCGACACCCACTCTGTGACGTATGGCGCTTTCAATGCGTTTGGCACCGGCATCGAAGGCACTGACGTCAGTGCAGTAATGGCCACGGGTAAAGTGTGGCTGCGTGTTCCTGAGTCTGTGCGCGTCACCCTCAAAGGTCGCTTGCAGCCCGGTGTATGGGCCAAGGATGTGACTTTGCACATGCTGGGCAAATTCGGCGCGGAAGGCTTGAACTACCGCGCCATTGAGTATGTGGGCTCGGCGGTACAGGCCATGGAAATTGACGACCGCATGACGTTGTGCAACCACGCGGCCGAACTGGGCGCCAAGGCTGCCTTGCTTGAGGCCGATGAAAAAACCTTTGCATGGCTCAAAGCCCATGGCGCCAAAACACCAGCGGCTTTGAGTGCCGATGCCGATGCGCACTACGTCGATCACTTTGAGATCGATGCCTCGCAATTAGCGCCACAAGTGGCGCGCAAGCATGCGGTGGACGACATCGTGTCGGCGCACGACGTGGTGGGCCAAAAAATCAACTTCGCTTTGATTGGCACCTGCACCAACGGCCGCTTAGACGACATTCGCCAAGCTGCTGCGGTGCTCAAAGGCAAGCGCGTGGCCAAAGGCGTGCGCATGATCATCACACCTGCATCGCGTCAAATCTATTTGGCCGCTGCGCGAGAAGGCTTGATCGAAGCCTTGACCGAAGCCGGTGCGTCGGTTGAAGCTGCCGGTTGTGGCACTTGCGTCGGCATCACCAACCACCTGATTCCGGGCGACCGTGAAGTGGTGATCTCCAGTGCCAATCGCAATTTCCAAGGCCGCTTGGGCAACCACGATGCCGACATTTGGCTAGGCTCTGCAGCCACTGTGGCAGCCTCAGCTTTAACGGGCTACATCACCGATCCACGCACGGTAGCGGGCGGTCAATGGGAGGCTTCGCATGCTTGAGCACACCTTGCAAGGCCGTGTTTATCGTTTGGGTGACGACGTTAATACCGACCTCAACTGTTCGGGCAAGTACTTGCCTGGCAAAGACGAAGCCTTCATTGCGGCGCAAGCCTTTGATGCGGTATCGCCGGGTTTTGCTTCGCGCTTCGTCACGGGCAACATCATCGTGGCGGGTACCCACTTTGGCATCAACTCGTCGCGCGAACAAGCCGTTCACATCTTGCGACGCATGGGCGTGGCAGCCATTGTGGCGCCTTCGTTTGGTCGGCAATTTTTCCGCAACGCCATCAACAATGGCCTGCCCGTGATCGAATGTGATGTGGCAGGCATTGAAGAAGGTGACAGCTTGCGCATCGACATGGCGGGACAAAAACTAGAAGTCACGAACCGCGATGTGGTCAGGCCTTTGGGTGCGGTGCCCGAAGCCATTTTGGCCATCTTGGCAGAAGGCGGACTGATTCCCTTTCTGAAAAAATACCCCGACTGGAAAATCACAGCATGAGCTTGAATGCAATATCTGTTGAAAGTCAGCGCGCACTTACGCCAACCCAGTTGCGTCAACAACTGCGAGCCAAGCTCAAGCAAGCCCAGCAAGGCGGCTCCGCCGTGGTGGCGCCAGGCGTGTACGACGGCTATGGCGCGCGCATGGTGCAGCAGCTCGGATTTGAAGCGGTCTACATGACCGGTAACGGCGTGTCGGCCACCTTGTTGGGCCGGCCCGATGTGGGTTTGGTCGACCTGTCCTTGATGGCGGGTCATGCCCGCCGCGTGGCCTCATGCGTCAACTTGCCGCTCATTTGCGACGCCGATACGGGCTACGGCAATGTGGTGGGTGTGCGCCGTACCATCGAAGAATTCGAAGCGGCGGGCGTGGCAGCCATTCACATGGAAGACCAAATTTCGCCCAAACGCTGCGCCCAATTGCCTGGCGACCGCAGTGTATTGCCGTTTCGCGAGGCTGTGGCCAAAATCGAAGCGGCGGTGGCTGCGCGCAAAGACGATCAGTTCATGATCATTGCCCGAACCGACAGTGTGGGTGCAGAGGGCTTGGCTGCAGGCATTGCGCGTGCGCAGGCCTTTCAAAAAGCCGGCGCCGATGCCGTGTTTGTCGAGTTGAAAGCGCATCCCGGCTTGCTCGACGACCTGAAGCAAATCGCAGACGCTTTGACCATTCCTTGCACCGTCAACATCGATGCCGGTGGCCCTTTGCTCGGCTTGCCTGCAGCCCAATTGCACACCCATGGCGTGGCCTTGGCCATTTACCCCGCTCTGCTGCGCAATGCGGTGGGTTTTGCCATGCGCGAGGCCTTGCAGCACTTGCAAAACGACGGCCATACCCTGGCGGCCAAGCCACGCCAGCTCACTTCCAAAGAGTACAACGACTGTTTGGGATTGCCAGAAGTTGAGAATTGGGAGCGTCAGTTCCCCGTTTGAGCACAAGAGTGCGAAAATAGGGGCATGAACGCATCCATGCAGACCCTCGGGCAACAGGCCAAAGTTGCCTCCGCCTTGATGGCCAAAGCCTCTACGGCTTCTAAAAACAAAGCCTTGAAACGCTTAGCGGCCTTGCTGCGCGAGAACACCGCGGCGCTTCAAATCGACAATGCCAAAGACTTGGTGCGCGCAGAGGCGGCCGGCTTGTCGGCCCCCATGGTTGACCGCTTGCGCTTAACGCCCAAAGTTTTAGAAACCTGTGCCGAAGGTTGCGAGCAGCTGGCCGCCATGCCCGATGTCATTGGCGAAATTTTAGGCATGAAGCAACAACCCAGCGGCATTCGTGTGGGGCAAATGCGCGTGCCCATCGGTGTGTTCGGCATGATTTTCGAAAGCCGCCCCAATGTCACCATTGAGGCCGCCAGCTTGTCGATCAAAAGCGGCAACGCCTGCATTTTGCGCGGTGGCTCTGAAGCCATCGAGTCCAATAAAGCCTTGGCCTTACTGGTGCAGCAAGCGCTTCA
Organism: Limnohabitans sp.; assembly: GCA_049655425.1. GTDB lineage: Bacteria > Pseudomonadota > Gammaproteobacteria > Burkholderiales > Burkholderiaceae_C > Limnohabitans_A. The sequence goes on from JBASJS010000001.1 coordinate 258,691, forward strand.
TGAATCGGGTTTGCCCGCCGACGCGGTGCAGTTGGTGCAAACCACTGACCGCGAAGCAGTGGGACAACTCATCACCATGCCCGAGTACGTTGACGTCATCATTCCTCGGGGCGGTAAGGGTTTGATCGAACGCATCAGCCGCGATGCCAAAGTGCCCGTTATCAAGCACCTCGATGGCAATTGCCACACATACGTGGACGATCCTTGCGATGTGGCCATGGCCGTTAAGGTGGCCGACAACGCCAAAACGCAAAAGTACAGCCCCTGCAATGCCAGCGAAGGTTTGTTGGTGGCTCAAGGTGTGGCCGCAGAATTCTTGCCGCTCATTGGCAAGGTCTATGCTGACAAAGGCGTTGAAATGCGCTGCTGCCCTAAGTCCAAAGCCATCTTGTCGCAAGTGGCTGGCGCCAAACTGGTGGAAGCCACCGAGCAAGATTGGTTTGAAGAATACTTGGCACCCATCATCAGCATCAAAGTGGTGGAGGGTCTGGACCAAGCCATTGCACACATCAATCATTATTCAAGCCATCACACCGATGCCATCCTCACGCGCAACCACATGCATGCGCAGCGCTTCTTGCGCGAGGTCGATTCGGCCAGCGTCATGGTCAACGCCAGCACGCGTTTTGCCGATGGCTTTGAATTTGGACTCGGTGCCGAAATTGGCATCTCGACCGACAAGTTTCACGCCCGAGGTCCCGTTGGGATCGAAGGCCTCACATCGCTCAAGTACGTGGTGCTGGGCGAAGGCGAAGTAAGAAATTAACAAAGGCTGCTATGGTTCCGCATTTAGTCACTGCCCTCAATGGGCCCATCAACGAACTCGAGCAACGCGTGCTCGACTCTATGCCCGCCATCGAGCGCTGGTTTCGCCTCGAGTGGATGGAGCACACACCGCCCATCTACACGTCGGTCGACATCCGTAACGCAGGCTTCAAGTTGGCGCCCGTAGACACCAATCTGTTTCCCGGTGGTTGGAACAACCTCTCTCAAGAGATGTTGCCTTTGGCAGTGCAAGCTGCGCAGGCCGCCATTGAAAAGATCTGCCCCGAAGCCAAAAACCTGTTGATCATTCCCGAGAACCACACTCGCAATACCTTCTACTTGAGCAACGTGGTGCAGCTGCAGCGCATCTTCCACATGGCTGGTTTGAATGTGCGCATTGGCTCCATCAATCCTGAGATCAAAGAAGCCACGGTGATCGATTTGCCGGGCGGCGAGCAAGTGACGCTTGAGCCAGTGCTGCGCTCCAAGCACCGCGTGGGTTTGAAAGACTTTGACCCCTGCACCATTTTGCTCAACAACGATTTGTCGGCAGGTGCGCCTGGCATCTTGGAAGACTTGCACGAGCAGCACCTGTTGCCGCCCCTGCATGCCGGCTGGAGCGTGCGCCGTAAAACGCTGCACTTTCAAAGTTATGAAGAAGTGTCCAAGCGTTTTGGCAAGCTCTTGGGCATAGACCCTTGGCTCATCAATCCTATGTTCAACCAATGTGGCGATGTCAATTTTGCCGAAGGCATTGGCATTGAAGCGCTGCGCAGCAACGTCGATGCCTTGCTGACCAAAATCAAACGCAAGTACAAAGAGTACGGCATCAACGAGAAACCTTTTGTGGTGGTCAAGGCCGACAACGGCACCTACGGCATGGGTATCATGACTGTGCGCGATGTGTCCGATTTGGATGTACTCAACCGCAAAACGCGCAACAAGATGAGCGTCATCAAAGACGGCCAAGTGGTCAGTGACGTCATCATTCAAGAGGGCGTGCTCACCAACGAGCGCATGAACGACGCCGTCGCTGAGCCTGTGGTTTACATGATGGACCGCTATGTGGTGGGCGGTTTCTATCGCGTGCATGCCGAGCGTGGTGTGGACGAGAACCTCAATGCGCCAGGCGCTAGTTTTGTGCCTTTGGCCTTTGCCGATACGCCTCATTTGCCGCAGCCTGGCATGAAGCCTGGTGCCAGCGTGCCCAATCGCTTCTATATGTACGGCGTGATTGGCCGTTTGGCCATGTTGGCGGCCAGTTATGAGCTTGAGGCCACCGACCCTGAGGCTGAGGTTTACGACTAAAGTATTCTGAAGCCTGAGTCAGTTGCTGCGGTGCAACATTTCCGGACAGCGCTGTCTTTTAGAGCCCAGCCCCCATGGCAAAGTTTCAAAAACAGGCGCAGAATCGCGGTCAATCTGAACAAAAGCCCAGTCTTGTTGCTGGGCTGAATTTTTGTGTCTTCTAGTAAATCTTCTATCGCCGCCCTGACCTTGGGCGCCATTGGTGTGGTGTATGGCGACATTGGCACCAGTGTGTTGTATGCGATGAAAGAGGTGTTTGGCTCAGGTCATGTGCCTTTTACCCCCGACAACATTTACGGCATCCTTTCTATCTTTTTTTGGACCCTGACCACCATCGTGTCGGTCAAGTACGTCACCTTGGTGCTGCGTGCCGACAACCACGGTGAGGGCGGCTTGGTGGCCATGCTGGCTTTGGCGTCGCAGTCGGTCAAAGACAAACCGCGTTTGCGCAAAGTCCTGTTGATGGTGGGTATCTTTGGCACGTGCTTGTTTTATGGCGACGGCGTCATCACGCCGGCCATTTCGGTGTTGTCTGCCGTAGAAGGCTTGGAAGTCATATCGCCGGCATTCAAAAAAGCCGTCATTCCGCTCACACTGATCATTTTGTTTTGCTTGTTTGCTGTTCAAAAAAGAGGCACGGCTGGCATTGGTAAGTTTTTTGGCCCCATCACGCTGGTCTGGTTTGCCGCCATTGCTGTTTTGGGCCTGTACCACATTGCCACGCAGCCCGAAATTTTGTGGGCCATCAGTCCGCATTACGCCGTGATGTTCATGTGGGAGAACCCAGGCACCACCTTCATCATTTTGGGCGCTGTGGTTTTGTGCGTCACGGGAGGCGAAGCTTTGTACGCAGACATGGGCCACTTCGGCAAAAAGCCCATTCGCGTCGCTTGGTTCACGGTGGTCATGCCAGCACTCACCTTGAATTATTTTGGTCAAGGCGCCTTGCTCTTGAGCAATCCTGCGGCCGTTAAAAATCCTTTTTACATGATGGCGCCGGAGTGGGCCCTGATTCCATTGGTAGGCTTGGCCACCATGGCCACGGTCATTGCTTCACAGGCCCTGATCACGGGGGCCTTCAGCGTCACCAAACAAGTGATTCAGTTGGGCTATTTGCCGCGCTTGCAGGTCTTGCACACCAGCGTCAAAGAGACCGGTCAGATCTACATGCCCTTTGTCAATTGGGGCCTGTTTGTTCTCATTGTGTTGGCCGTGGCCTTGTTCAAATCGTCTAGCAACTTGGCGGCGGCTTATGGCATTGCGGTGTGTACCGACATGCTCATCACCACCGTGCTGACCTTCTTTGTGATTCGTTACAACTGGAACATGCCGCTTTATTTGTGCATTGGCGCAACAGGCTTCTTCTTTGTCGTTGACTTTGCATTCTGGGCATCCAATTTGCTCAAGTTTTTCGAGGGCGGTTGGTTCCCCTTGGTCATTGGTGGCGGTATTTTCTTGCTCATGATCACTTGGAGTGATGGCCGACGCTTGCTGAACAACTCTATGAAATCGGACTCATTCAGTTTGGTCGATTTCTTAGAAGCTATTTTTGTTGCACCACCGGTGCGTGTTGAAGGGACCGCTGTATTTTTAACAGCCGAGCCTGGCAATGTGCCCAACGCCTTGCTGCACAATTTAAAGCACAACAAGGTCTTGCACCGTCAAAACTTGTTTGTGACTGTGCGCAGCCAAGAAGTGCCGTGGATTGGCATGAACAAGCGCTTGGAAATTGAACCGCTGGGCCACGACTGCTGGCAAGTGATTGTCAATTACGGCTTCAAAAATGATCCCGATTTGCCCAAGGCTTTGGAGAGTCTCAAGGGCCATGGCGCCGAACTCGACCCCATGACCACCAGCTATTTCTTGTCGCGCGACATTGTCATTCCCACCATCGGTGGCGGCATGGCCACGTGGCGTGAAAAGTTGTTTGCCCAAATGCACTTGAACGCCAGCGCAGCGGCCGAGTTCTTGAAGTTGCCCAACAACTCTGTGGTGGAGTTGGGCTCTAAGATCGAAATTTAACGGACCGCTAAACCCGCTAAGCCCGTTAATCCTTGCTCATCGCCTCGCCCATGTTCAGTGGGCGGGTGCTGAGCCAATCGGTTTGAAACTGAATGCTGTTTTCTGGAAAAAGCATCACCACGGTTGAGCCCAACAAGAAGCGGCCCATCTCTTCACCTTTTTGCAGCTGCACGTTTTGCGTGTCGTAGCGCCACTCGCGCACCATGCCTGGACGTGGCGGATTGACCTGGCCATGCCACACCGTGGCCATGCTGCCCACAATGGTGGCGCCCACCAAGACCAACACCATCGGGCCTTGCTCGGTTTCAAACTCGCACACCACGCGTTCGTTGCGTGCAAACAAACCAGGCACACCGCGGGCGGTGGTGGGATTCACAGAAAACAAATCGCCCGGCACGTGAATCATGCGCAGCAATTTGCCAGCAATGGGCATGTGAATGCGGTGGTAGTCTCGCGGGCTTAAGTACAAAGTGGCGAACTGGCCATTTTGAAATTGCGCAGCCAAGCTTTCGTCGCCACCCACCAAAGCACGGGTGCTGTAGTGGTGGCCTTTGGCTTGAAAAATCTGGTCTTTGTCGATGGGGCCACATTGGCTGATGGCGCCATCGACTGGGCAAACCCAAGTGCTGGAGGCCACAGGACGTGCGCCGTCTTTTAAGGGGCGTGTGAAAAACTCGTTGAAGCTTTTGTAATGCGCGGGATCGGCATGCACAGCCTCGTCCATGTTGACGTTGTAGCGCTTCACAAAGCGCTTGATCACCCATGTGGTAAAGCTGCCCCACTCTGCGCTGGCCAAACGTCCAGCCAAACGGGTCATGGCCTGTTTGGGCATGAGGTATTGCGGCAAGACTGCCAATTGATCAGACACAGGGGCTCCCTCGTTTCACATGGGGACCTATTGTAGAAGGCTTGAAGCGCATGACTTGGAGGCCAGCAAGTGCAAGCCTGCAAACTGTTTCATGGTTTGCTACTTAGAACTCTTGGTAAAAGCCCAAAGCGCGCTGTGTAGGCGCATCGTCTACATGGAACAAATAGGCATTGCCGTTGCTAGCGCGGTGCTTGATTTGAGCATGGGTGGGAATGGCCACAGTGTCGCCTTCAGACCATTTCAACGTGACGCCATCAATTTCTGATTCGCCCCGACCTTCAATCACGTGCATGACAGAGCTGGCCGAGCGCGTGCGTGGCTTGAAATCGAGGCCATCGCGCAGCAACTGTGCAGAGAAGCCGAGGGTTGGCAAGCAAGGCGCGCCGGTTTCTGGGTTGACATAGGCCAGCTGAACGGCAGCCTCTTTGGACGTGCCTTTGTCGAGGGCATTCAAGGCTTCACGCACATCCACCCATGGGTAGCGAATTTGGGGGTAGGGCGCGCGTGCAGCTTGGCTGAGCGATCCAAAGGGCACCAGGCCTGCGCGGCGATACTTGGTCTGCGAAGCATCCAACTCGGGGCTGGCATTTTGTGACGGGCCTTCGATGGCATAAGAGGCTTCCATGCTGTAGACCATGGGCAAATCAAGTGCGTCGAGCCAAACCACGGGTCCAGTGCCTTCGTGGCCATGCTCGTGCCATAAGCCTGCGGGCGTCAGAATCAAATCGCCTTTGTGCATGGGGCATTTTTCGCCTTGTACCGTGGTGAAGCCGCCTTCACCTTCCACCACAAAGCGCACTGCACTGGGCGTGTGGCGATGGTTGGGTGCAACTTCACCCGGCAAGATCAGTTGCATGCCCACATAGATGTTTGGCGTGGCCACGAGCTTTTCAATGCCATGGCCAGGGTTGCACAGAACCAGGACGCGGCGTTCGGCTTTTTCAATGGGCGTCAATTCACCTGCGCGCATCAATTGGGGGCGAACGTCTTTGTAGTGCCAGACAAATGGCTGTGTAGCGCGGGATGGTTTGCCACGCGGCAAAAGACCTCGCAATTGCGGCCACAGAGGCGCAATCGACAACGCAGTCATGTCGGCAATGTAGTCTGCGGGGAGGTCTTCAAGACGGCCAAGCGCGTCAGGGTGATTGGAGGGTGTCATGTGGTGGGCACAGTTCAGGGATGGAGGTCTTTAATAAGTATACATATTGATGCCGGTTTCACAAAGCCTTGACAGCGCTGAGGCACAAATTCTGCCAAGGGTCGGCCAAGCCGCAGGGTGGCCGAGGCACAATCAAGGGATGACAGATTTATTGAACGTAAAAAACCTGGTCAAACGCTTTGGCGACAACACGGTGGTGAACGATTTGTCGTTTCACATTGCACCCGGCGAATGTCTTGGGGTCATTGGCCCTAATGGCGCGGGCAAGACCACCACGTTGCGCATGTGTTTAGGCCTGACCACGCCCGATGAGGGCAGCATCACTTACTTTGACAACTTGTCCATGCCGCAAGATGCTTTGGCCATCAAGTCACGTTTGGGTGTGGTGGCGCAAATGGACACACTCGATCCTGACTTCACTGCCGAAGAGAATCTGCTGGTGTACGGCCGCTACTTTGGAATGAAAGACCGTGAGATCAAAGCTCGGATTGGTCCACTTCTGGAATTTGGGGCATTGACCAGCAAGGCCAAAGCCAAGCCGGGCGAATTGTCGGGCGGTATGAAGCGCCGCTTGAGTTTGTCGCGCGCGCTTATCAACCAGCCCCAAATGTTGATGCTCGATGAACCCACCACAGGCCTTGATCCGCAAGCACGGCATTTGATGTGGGAGCGTTTGCAAATGCTGATGCAAGAAGGCAAATCGATTTTGCTCACCACCCACTTCATGGACGAAGCCGAACGCTTGTGTGATCGTTTGCTGGTGATTGACCATGGCAAAAAAATTGCAGAAGGCAAGCCACGCGATTTGATTGCGCAGCATCTAGAGCCTGATGTGGTGGAACTGTATGGCCAAGGCGCCTTGGCCCTGGCCGCAGAAGACTCGCCCCTTCGTCAACATGCAGCGCGCGTTGAAGTGAGTGGTGAAACGGTGTTTTTCTACACCGCCAAGGCCGAACCATTGCTGGTGGCGCTTCAAGCTTGGCCGCACATTCGCAGTTTGCATCGCCCAGCCAATTTAGAGGATTTGTTTTTGAAACTTACCGGTCGACAAATCAGGGAGAACGCATGATGAAAACACACCATGTGACCCCTTCTGTGTGGGCGCCGCCGCAACTCTCAATGCGTTGGTGGCCTGTGTTTTTGCGCAACATGTTGGTGTGGCGCAAGTTGGCCTTGCCCAGTTTGGTTGGCAACATCGCCGAGCCACTGATGTGGTTGGTGGCCTTTGGCTATGGCTTAGGCGCTTTGGTGGGTGAAGTCAACACGGGCGGACAACAGGTCTCTTACATTTTGTTTTTGGCCAGCGGCAGCATTTGCATGAGTGCCATGAATGCGGCCTCCTTTGAAGCTTTGTACTCTGCCTTCTCGCGCATGCACATGCAAAAGACTTGGGATGGCATCATGAATGCGCCCGTGCGGCTAGACGATGTGGTGATGGCCGAAATGTTGTGGGCTGCTTACAAAGCCTTGTTTACCGTGACAGCCATTTTGGGTGTGATGTTGGTTTTGGGCATCAGTCACAGCTGGAAGTTGTTGTTGGCCTGGCCTATCTTGTGGCTGGTTGGCGTGACCTTCAGTTGCATTGCCTTGATCTTCAACGCCATGGCCAAAGGCTATGACTTCTTCACCTATTACTTCACCTTGTTTCTCACGCCTATGATGTTTTTGTCGGGCATTTATTTTCCGCGTACGCAACTGCCAGACTGGTTGCAAGAGGTCACGTCTTATTTGCCCCTGACGGCAGCCGTTGAACTGGTGCGGCCTTTGTTTTTAGACCAATGGCCACAGCACTTTGTGAGCAATATCTGCTTGTTGCTGCTGGTCACTGTCGTTGCGTTTTGGGTGGCGCTGGCACTGACGCGCAAACGCTTTCGCGCATGACGCTAGCTGACAGCGCTTTTCTTTTCTTCAACTTTTCATTCTTCAATCATGATCATTCAAAAAGTAGGCATCATTGGCGCAGGCACCATGGGCAACGGCATTGCACAAGCATGTGCCGTGGTGGGCATTCCCGTGGTGATGGTGGACATTTCTGAAGCGGCTGTGGCCAAAGGCATCGCCACGGTCTCGGGCAGCTTAGACCGCTTGCTTAAAAAAGAAAAAATCACCGAGGCAGACAAGGCGGCAGCATTGTCCAAAATTCAAGGCAGTACCCAGTACGAAGACCTGATGAGTGCCGATTTGGTGATTGAGGCCGCAACAGAAAATCAAGACCTGAAGGTCAAAATTCTGAAGCAGCTCGATGCTTTGCTGGCGCCTGAAGTCATCATTGCCTCCAACACATCGTCCATTTCCATTACCCAGTTGGCTGCCGTTACGGCACGTGCAGACCGCTTTATTGGCATGCACTTTTTCAACCCTGTGCCGATGATGGCATTGGTGGAAATCATTCGCGGTTTACAAACCAGCGACGCAACGCACGATGCGGTGCACGCCTTGGCCACAGCCTTGGGCAAGACGCCTATCACCGTCAAAAATGCGCCGGGTTTTGTGGTCAACCGCATCTTGGTGCCCATGATCAACGAAGCGCTGTTTGTTTTGTCAGAAGGCTTGGCCACACCGGACGACATTGACGCCGGCATGAAGTTGGGTTGCAACCAGCCGATTGGCCCCTTGGCCTTGGCCGACATGATTGGCTTGGATGTGTGCTTGGCCGTGATGGAGGTTTACCTCAAAGAATTTGGCGATAGCAAATACCGTCCTTGCCCCTTGCTCAAAGAGTTGGTGGCAGCCGGTCGTTTAGGCCGCAAAACAGGCCATGGTGTGTACCAATATTGATTTAAAGCAAGCTCGTTGAACGTGTGACTCTTTAATCTCCATCGAAGGTTCTCTATGACAACAATTCACCCAGAAGGCAGCATCGACTTGGAAGTACAAGACGGCGTGTTGTTGATCGGTATCAACCGACCCAACAAGCGAAACGGCTTTACGCCCAAGATGTACCGTGAGTTAGGCGAGGCCTACACACGCTTAGACGATGATCCTGCCTTGCGCGTGGGCGTGTTGCATGCCATGGGCGATCACTTCACAGCGGGACTTGATCTGCCCACCATTGCACCCCTCATGCAGCGCGGCGAAAAAGCCGTGCCGCTGGGTTTGGTCGACCCACTCAATTTGGGCATGGAAGGCTATCGCCGCCGTACCAAGCCCATGGTGGTGGCGGTGCAGGGCATCACCTACACCCTGGGCATTGAGTTGATGTTGGCCGCCGACATTGTGGTGGCAGCAGACAACTGCCGCTTCTCGCAATTGGAAGTGAAGCGCGGCATCATGGCCACCGGCGGTGCTACTTTGCGCATGGCTGAGCGTGCTGGCATGGGCAATGCCTTGCTACATTTGCTCACGGGTGATGAGTTCAACAGCGCAGAAGCTTTGCGTTTGAATTTTGTGCAACGCGTGGTGCCGGCAGGTGAACAATTGAACGAAGCCTTGAAGATTGCAAAAGCCATTGCCGCGCAAGCACCCTTGGCGGTGGTGGCCACGCGCCAAAGTGTTTTGAAAGCCGTGGAGCAAGGTCCTTTGGTGGCCATGCACGAATTCATCTCGGTGCAAAAAACCTTGTCCAACAGCGAAGACGCCAAAGAAGGTGTGCAGTCCTTCATTGAAAAACGCAACGCACGCTTCACTGGAAAATGACGTTGTGAAAATTGCACTGCTCTCGGACATTCATGCCAACTTGCAAGCCATGAACGCTTGCATGGCGCATGCAAAGTTGCAGGGGGTGGCGCGTTGGGCTTTGCTGGGTGATTTGGTCGGTTATGGCGGCAACCCGCAAGAGGTGGTGAACATCGCCATGCAACTGGCCGATGAGGGTGCTTGGGTCATTCAAGGCAACCACGATGTCATGGCCGTCAAGCCGCCTGTCGATGATCAGAGTTTAGGCAGCAGTACGGCACAGTGGACCTTTGAACAGCTGAGTGCCTCGCAGCGTGAATTTTTAAAGTCTTTGCCTTTGACCGCTTTGTCGGGACCTTTGTTGTTGGTTCATGCCAGCGCGTATGCCCCCGAGCGTTGGCACTATGTCGACTCAGAGCGTGCGGCAGATATGTGTGCCGATCACGCGCTTCAAAACTTCGATGCACGCCATGTGGTGGTGGGGCATGTGCATCAGCAAACGGTGTATTACCGCGGCACGGGACACAGCATGATGCGCTTCGAGCCGACTGCGGGCGTGCCTGTGCCCATGCCCTCGCATCGCCGATGGGTGGCCACTGTGGGGTCGGTGGGGCAGCCGCGCGATCACAAACCGGAAGCCATGTATGCCCTCTACGATGATGTGGCGGGGCGCATGACGTTTCACCGTGTGGCCTATGACCATCATGCGGCTGCAAATGCCATTCGTGATGCCGGCTTGCCCGAATTTTTTGCTGAACGTTTGGCGTTGGGGCGATGAAACTTTTAAATCCTGGCCATGTCATTGATGGCTTTGAAATTGAAGAATGCCTGCATGCCGGCGGCATGGCGCACATCTACACCGTTCAATTTGCATTGAGCGAAGACGGTACGCGCCGCGAATCAGAGTTTCCCATGGCCATGAAAATTCCGCGCATGACTGCGGGAGATGGCGCTGAGAACATCGTGAGCTTTGAGGTGGAGCATCAAATTTTGCCAGCCCTCTCTGGCTCGCACGTGCCACGTTTTGTGGCCGCCGGTGATTTGTTGCGAACGCCCTATTTGGTGATGGAGTACGTGCAAGCGGCAACCCTTGAAACTTGGGCCGAAAACTTTCACAAAGAAACATTTCAAACAGGCTTGCATGACCGGGCCATTGCCCGCTTGGGGACTGAGTTGGCGCATGCGGTGCACAGCTTGCACAAACAAAATGTATGTCACTTAGACCTCAAGCCCGCCAATGTCTTGATCCGCCCCAATGGCAAAGTGGTGTTGCTAGATTTTGGCTTGTCATGCCACGCCCATTACCCCGATTTGTTGGCGGAAGAATTGCGCAAGGCTGTGGGTTCTCCCGCGTGGATTGCACCCGAGCAAGTAGTGGGCGTGCGCGGCGACCCTCGCTCTGATATTTTTGCCATCGGCGTCATGTTGTATGAACTGGCCACAGGCGAGTTGCCCTTCGGTGAGCCCGCCACAGCAGGGGGCATGCGTCAGCGTTTGTGGATGGACCCTGTGCCGCCTCGCAAGCGCAACCCCCTGGTGCCAGAGTGGTTACAAGAAGTGATTCTGAAATGTCTGCATCCCGAGGCGGCCAAGCGATACCCTTCGGCGGCGCACTTGGCCATGGACTTGAGTCACCCCGATCAAATTCGCATCACCGATCGCGGTCGGCAAATCAAGGGCACAGGCTTCAAAGAACATTTCAAGCGCTGGCTGAAAGCCGCCGGCATGCACTACCAGCCTAGCCCGTTACCATCCCAGCAAATCAAAGAAGTACCCATCTTGATGGTGGCCTTGCCGCACGCCGATGTGAGCGATGCCACTTGGTATTCACTGCGTGAAGCGGTTGCCAGATCTTTGGGCATTCGGCCTGGCGCGCGCCTGGCTTGTGTCACCGTGATTTCCTCGGGTGACATCAGCAGCACACAATCGAGTCAAAGTGAAAGCAGTGTGCACCGCATGCACTTGGCGCGCATGCAACAATGGTCGCAAGGGCTTGATTTGCATGACCATCAAGTTTCTTTCCATGTATTGGAGTCGGGCGATGTGGCCGATGCCCTGGTCAAGTATGCACAAGGCAACGAAGTCAGCATGATCATCATGGGCGCAGCCACCCATGGCTTGCAGATGCAGCGCTTTTTGGCCACGGTGCCCATCAAGGTGGCCATGGAGGCGCCTTGTACCGTCATTTTGGTGAAGCAAGATGTGCCGTTTGAATTTTTAGGAACACTGAATGACGAATGATCTCCCACAAGGGCCTGCCGAGTGGGACGCTTTGCATCCGTATGCGTCGCTCACGCCCGACGCTGTCTTAGATGCTTTGGCCGACATCGGTCTGATGGGGGATGGCCGCCTTACAGCGCTCAGCTCCTACGAAAACCGCGTCTATCAAATCCAACTTGAAACTGAGCGAGCCCCGACACAATCGGATGGTACGCCCGTGCCGGACAGCGTCGTTGCAAAGTTTTATCGGCCTGGCCGGTGGACCGATGCACAGATTCAAGAAGAGCACGACTTTGCGGTAGAGTTGGTTGCGGCAGAAGTTCCTGTTGTGCCTGCCTTGAATTTGCAGGGGCGTACCTTGCATCACAAACCTTTTGCTGGAAGTGATGCAAATGGCGCTGCATCCGGCCAAGTTTTTCAAGGCTTCTCTTTTTCCGTCAGTGAGCGCCGCGGGGGACGTCCACCAGAATTGGACGACGACGAAGTGTTGGAATGGATTGGCCGATTTTTAGCGCGCATTCATACCGTGGGGGCTGCCAAGCCTTTTCACAACCGTCCAACGCTCAGCATCGACACCTTCATGCAAGAGCCCAAGGATTGGTTGTTCAACAACAAAGCAATTCCCATGGAAGTCGAGCGCGCTTGGCAAGACGCGTGGCAGCAAGCCATGGATGTGATGCATGCGGCTGGCTTGGGTTCTGCGCATGGCAGTGATTGGCCTCATTTTCAAATGCTGCGTTTGCATGGCGACTGTCACCCTGGCAATATTTTGTGGACACCGGCAGACTTGCCAGGCGGGGGCCCGCACTTTGTAGACCTAGACGATGCGCGCATGGGCCCTGCCGTTCAAGACTTGTGGATGCTGTTGTCGGGTGATCGCAAACAACGCTCGGGTCAATTGAGCATGCTACTGGAGGGTTACGAGCAAGTACGTGATTTTGATCGACGCGAACTGGCCTTGATTGAACCGCTGCGCACTTTGCGCTTGGTGCACTACAGCGCGTGGTTGGCCCGACGATGGGACGATCCCATCTTTCCCATCAACTTTCCTTGGTTCGGCACGCCTGATTATTGGCGCGGCCAAGTGCAAATGTTGGAAGAGCAGATCGAGCAAATGCAGGAGCCGCTGCTGGTGGTATGAGCTTGAACGCAGCTAGTTTTTCCATGCAGCAGGTTTTGATAGATGTGAACTCGGAATTCGATCTGGTAACTGCGATCTAGAAAGATGAGTCGTACTCAGAATTTTTTTCCAATCGGAGAATCTCGCTAAATCGCTTGAAATTTTTCGAGGATCATCACCAGAAATAGGCGCAACCAATCCGATACGGATATGAGGGTGATGTTCTTTAATGCTGCGCAATGCCCCTTCCAAGTCTGAGTCATTGCTGCACAAGACGGCTTGATCGTATGTTTTCAGCCAAGCGCCATTGATCATGTCAGAAGCAATATTGACATCTGTTTTCTTTTCATTGAAATCTAGAACTTGAACTTTTTGTAAGTGAGGTGCTTCGGGGATTGGACGAATCAATCGTTGAAATGGTGTTGAGGCAACGATTCGACCTTCAATCAGAGTCAGCCCGATGGGATGCATTTTTCGAAGTGCTTGAAGGTATCTTCGCTGTCTGATCGGAGACTCCAAATCATCCGACATTTTTCCAAGCATGGGAGCCGTGTAATAGCGAACTTCAACAATATCAGAGCCTTGATTCAATACTTGATCGCGGAAAAGTGCATAGACGTCTAGCCACTTGTATTGAGACTTCCGAAGGAGTCCATAGTAGAGGTTGTAGCCGTCAATGTAAGCAATGGTACGCAAATCAGCTTTCCAGAAATGACAAAGCCGCCCAAGGGCGGCTTGTCGCCTTTAGAGCACTTGGCCAAACCAAGCGGTCAAAAGGGGAGTCGTGCAATGACTATACAACAGAATTCAAAATTTACCTTTTGTTGTATTTGCAAGTGCTTTCAATTTGCACTTAAACCAACAAAGCATTCACGCGTCGCACATAAGCCGCTGGGTCTTCCGGCATACCGCCTTCGGCCAGCAAGGCTTGGTCAAACAAAATGTTGGCCAGGTCATGGAAATGCACGGAGCCTTCAAGCTTCTTCACCAACGCGTGTTCAGGATTCACCTCCAACACAGGCTTAGATTCAGGCGCTTGTTGACCCGCTTGCTTCAGCATGCGCGCCAACTGCATGCTCATGCCGTTGTCGGTCACCACCAAACATGCAGGTGAGTCCACCAAGCGACTGGTCACGCGCACGTCTTCGGCTTTGTCTTTCAAAGCTTCTTTCAATTTGGCCAGCAAAGGCTTGAAGGTTTCGGCTGCTTCTTCAGCGGCTTTCTTTTCTTCTTCGTCTTGCAAGCTGCCCAAGTCAAAGGCGCCTTTGGCCACGCTTTGCATGGGGGTGCCATCAAAATCGTTCATGAAGTTCAAAGCCCACTCGTCCACCCGGTCGGTCATGAGCAAAACTTCAATGCCCTTTTTCTTGAACACTTCCAACTGAGGGCTGTGTTTGGCCGCAGCCAGTGTGTCGGCAGTGATGTAGTAAATGGCTTCTTGGCCTTCTTTCATGCGCGCTTTGTAGTCGGCCAAAGACACGCTTACTTCATCGGATGAAGTGGAGGCAAAGCGCAACAGTTTGGCCAAACGTTCGCGGTTGCCAAAGTCTTCGCCCAAGCCTTCTTTGAGCACGGCACCAAACTCTTTATAGAAGTTTGTGTATTGGCCTTGCTTCGCTTTGTCTTCTTCACTCACCACGTCGGTGACACCGTCTTCAGAAGCCGCAGGTGCTTCATTGTGTTTGGCCAAGTCTTCGAGCATGGACAAGACACGCTTGGTGCAACCTTCGCGAATGGCTTTGACGTCGCGGCTTTCTTGCAGCAATTCGCGGCTCACGTTCAAAGGCAAATCAGCTGAGTCCACCACGCCTTTGACAAAGCGCAAGTAGCTGGGCATGAGCGCTTCGGCGTCGTCCATGATGAACACGCGCTTGACGTACAACTTGATGCCTGCTTTTTTGTCGCGGTTCCACAAGTCTTGGGGCGCTTGCGATGGAATGTACAAAAGCTGTGTGTACTCGGTACTGCCTTCCACACGGTTGTGCGTCCAAGTGAGGGGCTCGGCAAAGTCTTTGCTAATTTGTTTATAGAAGTCTTTGTATTGTTCTTCGGTCACGTCTTTCTTGGGGCGTGTCCATAAAGCAGTGGCTTTGTTGATGGCTTCCCATTCACCCGTCTTGACCATGCTGCCGGGTTGACGGCCTTCGCTTTCGTCTTTGCCAATCAGTTCGCCATCTTTCCACTCTTCTTTTTCCATCAAGATGGGCAAGCTGATGTGGTCGGAATATTTGCCAACGATTTCTTTCAGCTTCCAAGTGTTGGCGTATTGCAGTGCGTCTTCGCGCAGATGCAAGATGATGCTGGTGCCGCGCGTGGCGCGTTCGATGGCTTCCACTTCAAAGTCGCCGGTGCCGCCGCTGATCCAGCGCACGCCTTCGGAGTTGGGCGCGCCGGCGCGGCGTGTTTCAACGGTAATCTTGTCGGCCACAATGAAGCCAGAATAAAAGCCCACGCCAAATTGGCCAATGAGCTGCGCATCGGCTTTTTGATCGCCCGACAGCTTGCTCACAAAGTCTTTGGTGCCGCTCTTGGCAATCGTGCCCAAGTTGTCGATGGCTTCTTGCGCGGTCATGCCGATGCCGTTGTCGGCAATGGTCAAAGTTTTGGCTTCGGTGTCAAAGGACAAACGAACTTCCAAGTTGGGTTGGTTCTCGTACAGTGCGTCATTGTTCAAAGCTTCAAAGCGCAACTTGTCGCAAGCGTCCGATGCGTTAGAGACCAATTCACGGACAAAAATTTCGGGGTTGGAATACAGGGAGTGCGTTACCAAGTGGAGCAGCTGAGCTACTTCGGCCTGAAAGGCATGGGTCTTTTTTGTCATTTTCAAATCGTTACAAAGCGGTTAATGAGAAAACTTGCCCAGGCGTTCGCAGGGCAAATCAGGGCCTGTGTGGCCCACCACCCCCAGAATTGGGGATGGGTTTTGAATTTTCAAGAGGGCGTGTGCCTTAGCGGGCTTGTGCGCCCACTTCTTTGTTCCAGCGGTCGAGCAGTCGCTTGCGTTCGGCGGCTTTGCCATATTTTTCAAAGTCATATTTGATGAGGCGAACGTCGTCCAAGGTCGGAATGCGTGGATCGGGCTTGAAGGTCTTATTGGCTGGAAATTGCAGGCTGCCGGCCAAGCCGCCAATTTTTTGACCCTCAGCGCTCATGAGCCAGTCGTAGTATTGTTTGGCGGTTGCTGCGTTGCGGGCGCCTTTGATCAAGGCAATGCCGCCAATTTCGTAGCTGGTACCTTCGCAGGGCGCGCCAGATTGCACGGGGTATTTGTTGTGTTTCCAAAGGTCAAAGCCAAACATGAAGCTCACGCCTACGGCCACTTCGCCCTTGGCCACATTGGGGGCTTGGGCGGTGCCACTGCGGGTGTATTGCGTGATGTTGGCATTGAGTTTTTTCATGTACTCAAAAGCCGGCTCTTCACCCATCAGCTGAACCAAGCCCGCCAAGATGGTGTAGGCCGTGCCACTGGAGGCGGGGTGCGAAATTTCAATCTCACCTTTGTAGATGGGCTTGATCAAATCGGACCAGCACTTGGGCACGGGCAAGTTTTTCTTTTTCAAAATCTCGGTGTTCCAGCCAAAGCCAATGGCACTGGTGTAAAACCCCCCCACTTTGTTTTCGGTCATGGCATATTGGCGCACACTCCAGCCATATAGGTCGTTGATGTATGCGGGGCGATAGGGCGCAAGCAGGCCAATCTCAGCGGCTTGTAAAAAGGGATCGCCTGTGCCGCCCCACCAAATGTCGGTTTTCGGGTTGGCTGCTTCTGCGCGAATTTGCGCCAAGGCTTCACCGGTGGCTTTGCGCGTTTGCAGCACCGTGACACCTGTAGCTTTGGTGAAGGCTTGTGCAGCCATTTCACACCAGCTTTGATCGGTGCTGCAAATGGCATTGACAGTGCCCGTCTGCGCAGTGCTGGTCAAAGCGCTGCTGAACAAGCAAAGATTCAAGGCCATTTTCCATGGCTTGAACAAAGGGGTTGTCATCATTTTTTCTCCAAACTGAAGCCGCTACCAGAGCGGTTATTTAAAAAGATTCTTTGGGACCTAAATAACGCCACTGCCCCACAGGCAATGCGCCCAAATGCACACGGCCCATGCGAATGCGTTTGAGTCCCACCACTTTCAGGCCCACCTGTTCGCACATGCGGCGGATCTGTCGCTTTTTGCCTTCTTTCAATACAAATCGAAGTTGCTCTGGGTTTTGCCATTCCACTTGCGCGGGCTTGAGGGGCTTGCCATCCAAACTCAAGCCATGGCGCAAACGTTGCATTTGTGCCGCGGGGAAATGCGCCTGAACATTCACCGCAATGTCGCCTTGGGGGCCGGCGCATGTGACGCGCACCAAATACTCTTTCTCCATGTCCGAGTCTTCGCCAATCAATTGACGCGCCACCCGGCCATCTTGGGTCATGACCAACAAACCCACAGAATCAATGTCCAATCGGCCTGCTGGTGCCAGGCCCTTAAATTGTGCAGGGCTGAAACGAATGCGGGTGGTGTCGCCAGACCACTGGTTGCGCGCCTGAAACAAAACCATGGCGGGCTCGTGACCATCCTCGGCTTGACCGCTCACATAGCCCATGGGTTTGTGCAGCAGCACCGTCACTTGTTGTTCTTGATGCTCTTGAGCTGCGCGTTCTACCGTAATTCGATCGGCTGAGCCCACTTGCATGCCCATTTCAGCGACTTGACCGTTGACCAAGACCCAACCCTGTTCAATCCACGCGTCGGCTTCGCGGCGTGAACACAAACCAAGCTCGGCCATGCGTTTGTTCAATCGCACAGTGGTAGCGCCCGAAGCGCTGGGGTGCGCGCTAGAGACCGCGTTGGCGGGTCGGGGTGCGCGTGTAAAGGTGGGTTTAGCGGGTGGCTGGTTCATAAAGCTTTGTCTTTAGACTGATTGTCCCTGTTTCTTCGGTCAATCATGCGGGTGCGCAGTGCATGCAGATCCAAAATGCGCAAGCCACCATATTCCACGCGAATCAGTTCTTCTTCTTGCAGGTGGATCAGGGCCTCGTTGACGCGTTGCCTGGAGAGGCCAACCAAGTAAGCGAGCTCTTGTTGGGTGATGCGAAGCAAATCGCCCACGCCAGAAAACAACACAGGGTTGAACAAGGCGGCCAAGTTGCGAGCCACCCGCAAGTCGGGGTTGTTCAAACGGTCAAACTCTCGGGCGGCAATGAACTGCGCCAAGCGCTCGTTCAATTGGTTCATGACAAAGCGGTTAAAGCCCAACGAGTTGTCGATGAGCCAATGAAAGGTTTCAAGCGGCAAACCTGCCACCACACTGGTGCGCAAGGCTTGAATGTTGTAGCGGTACACCTCACGTTTCAGCGCGGTACCCTCGCCAAACCATCCGCCAGGGGGCACACCTGTAAAGGTCATGGTCTGACCGTCTTCGTTGTCACTGCTCATTTTTAAGAGGCCAGACACGGTGCCAAACCAATACGTGACAGGGCGACCCACGCGGCAGACGTAGTCCCCTTTTTCGGCATCTCCGACGCGCAAGGCATTGATCGCGCGTTCTCTCTCCTTGGGCAACAGCAAAGGCAGCCATGGAATGTTGTCCAGCTCCACCTCGGTGGGCGGGCGTCTTCTTTGATGCAGATCAGAAGTCATGTCAACTTGGTGTAAGACGTTGATAATCCTAGGGAAAATCCTAGGGGGTCAGCAGCAACATTGTCGTCGAAACGACAACTTGACGTCAAATGCAAGTCTAGCATTCAGTCTAAGAATTCAATCCGTCCCTCTGTTTCAAGAGGGATAGAGTTTTAACAGGGACCCGTATGCAGACGACCTTTCCAAATTTGCTACTCAAGCACGCGGCTGAGCGCCCTCAAGCGCCCGCCATGCGCGAAAAAGAATATGGCATTTGGCAAACCATCAACTGGCAAGACATGGCCACCATGGTGATCCACATGGCGTGCGGCCTGCACCAAGCAGGCTTGAAGCGCGGTGAGCACATGGTCGTTGTGGGCTCTAATCGCCCCCGCCTCTATGCCACCATGTTGGCGGCGCAATCGTTAGGCGCCATTCCAATTCCCTTGTACCAAGACGCTGTCGCAGCCGAATGTGTTTTCCCCATGACCAACGCCGAAGTGCGTTTGTGCGTGGTCGAAGACCAAGAGCAGGTCGACAAGATGTTGGAAGTGCGCGAAACCTACGCCGCACTGGCGCACATTTATTACGATGACCCACGCGGTCTGCGCAAATACGACGAACCGGGACTGGGCTCAGTCGATGAGTTGTTGGCGGCAGGCGAAGTCTTTGCCAAACAGCACCCTAACTTTTACAAAGAACAAGTGGAGATCGGCACCCAAGATGACGTGGCCGCCATGTTCTTCACATCAGGCACCACAGGCAACCCCAAAGGCGTGGTGCACACACACGGCACTTTGATTGACAGAGCGCAAGCTGGCGCAGAATTCGATCGCCTTACTTCCAATGAAGACGTGTTGGCCTATTTGCCACCCGCTTGGATTGGTCAAAACATTTTCAGCTATGCGCAGTGGTTGGTCGCCGGTTATGTGGTCAATTGCCCAGAATCTTCGGCAACTGTCACCATCGACTTGAAAGAGATTGGCCCAACCTATTACTTCGCACCCCCAAGGGTGTTTGAGGGCATGCTCACCAGCGTCAGCATTCGCATGGAAGACGCCAGTAGCCTCAAGCGCAACATGTACAAATACTTCATGCGCTTGGCCAAAGAAGTCGGACCCAAGCGCATGGACGGTGAGTCTATCGGTTTGTTCAACAGCTTGATGTATGGCCTCGGCAACCTTTTGGTTTACGGCCCCCTGCGCAACAACCTCGGCTTTAGCCGTGTGCGTGTGGCTTACACCGCGGGTGAAGCCATTGGTCCTGACCTCTTCACTTTCTACCGCTCCATTGGTGTGAACTTGAAGCAGTTGTATGGCTCTACAGAAACCGCCGTGTTTGTCTGCTTGCAACCCGACAACCAAGCGCGTGCCGACACCGTGGGTGTGCCTTGCCGCGGTGTTGAAATCAAAGTGGCCGACAACGGCGAGATCTTGGTGAAGTCGCCCGGCTTGCTTAAAGGCTATTACAAAAACCCAGAAGCCACAGCCGAAGTGTTGACGGCCGATGGTTGGTATCACACCAGCGATGCCGGCTTCTTAGACAGCCATGGCCATTTGAAAATCATTGACCGCGTCAAAGACGTGGGCCGCATCAAAGGCGGCAGCAACGACGGCGCCATGTTTGCGCCCAAGTACGTTGAGAACAAACTCAAGTTCTTCCCGCACATCAAAGAAGTGGTGGCCTATGGCGACCAGCGCGAAAAAGTGTGCGTCATGATCAACATCGACTTTGATGCGGTTGGCAACTGGGCCGAGCGTCGCAACCTGCCTTACGCGGGCTATACCGACTTGGCACAAAAGCCAGAAGTCTACGAACTCATCAGAGACTGCGTGGAGCAAGTCAATGCCGATTTGGCCGAAGACGATTTGCTGGCCGGTAGCCAGGTCAGCCGCTTCTTGGTCTTGCACAAAGAACTGGATGCCGATGATGGTGAGTTGACTCGAACCAACAAGGTCCGCCGCGGTTTCATTGCTGAGAAATATCTGCCCTTGGTGGATGCTTTGTATGGCGGCTTGACCACCCAGTTCATTGAAACCGTGGTGAAGTTTGAGGACGGTCGCACAGGCAGTGTGAGCGCGACCCTCAAAATTTCCGATGCCAAAACATTTGTCCCCGTGAAGGCTGCGGCTTGAACCCGTCGGGTCTCAACACAGAGAAATCAACATGAGCAAAAAAATCGGTGACGTCATATTGGATGTGAACAACATCAGCTTAAGGTTTGGGGGCGTGAAGGCGCTGACAGACATTTCCTTCAATGTCAAAGAGCATGAGATTCGCGCCATCATTGGCCCCAATGGTGCTGGCAAAAGCTCTATGCTCAATTGCATCAATGGTGTTTACACACCCCAAGAAGGTAGCATCACATTCCGTGGTCAAACCTTTGACCACATGGACAGCCGCCAAGTGGCCGAGATGGGCGTGGCCCGTACGTTCCAAAACTTGGCTTTGTTCAAAGGCATGAGCGTGATTGACAACATCATGACTGGCCGCAACTTGCGCATCAAAAGCAATTTGTTTTTACAAGCTTTGCGAATTGGTCCTGCTCAAGCAGAAGAAGAACGCCATCGCGATTTTGTCGAACACATCATCGACTTCTTGGAAATTCAAGCCTACCGTAAAACACCCGTTGGCCAATTGCCCTATGGTTTGCAAAAGCGTGTCGACTTGGGTCGTGCTTTGGCCATGGAGCCACAAGTCTTGTTGCTTGATGAGCCCATGGCCGGTATGAACGTGGAAGAAAAGCAAGACATGAGCCGTTTCATCTTGGATGTGAACGACGAATTTGGCACCACCATTGTGTTGATCGAACACGACATGGGTGTGGTGATGGACATTTCAGACCGCGTGGTGGTACTGGACTACGGCAAAAAAATCGGCGACGGGACTCCCGAAGAAGTGCGTAACAACGAAGAAGTGATCAGTGCCTACCTAGGCACAAGTCATTGAGGAGAACAACATGGCATTTTTCTTGGAAGCTCTACTGGGTGGCCTGATGGCCGGCATGCTGTACGCCTTGGTGGCGCTCGGCTTCGTGCTGATCTTCAAGGCATCGGGCGTGTTCAATTTTGCGCAAGGCGCCATGGTGCTGTTTGCGGCATTGGCCATGGCCAGGTTTGCTGAATGGGTTCCCGATATCTTGGGCCTGGACAACAAAATCCTCAGCAACACCATTGCATTTGTCTTGGCCGCCGCTTTGATGTTTGTCTTGGCATGGCTCATTGAGCGATTTGTGTTGCGTCACTTGGTCAATCAAGAGGGCGTCACACTTCTCATGGCCACACTGGGTATTACGTATTTCATCGACGGCTTGGGCCAAACCATCTTTGGCAGCGACATTTACAAAATTGATGTGGGCATGCCCAAAGAACCTATCTTCTTGTTCGAATCTGTATTCCCAGGGGGTGTGTTGGTCAACTTGGAAGACATCTATGCTGCGTTGATTGCTGCCTTGCTGGTAACCGCCTTGTCTTTGTTCTTTCAAAAAACCAGCACAGGTCGTGCCCTAAGGGCTGTGGCTGATGACCACCAAGCGGCTCAGTCAATCGGTATTCCTCTGAATCGAATTTGGGTCATTGTTTGGTTTGTGGCAGGCATCACCGCATTGGTGGCAGGCATTATTTGGGGCTCCAAAATGGGCGTCCAGTTTTCCCTGACCACGGTTGCTTTGCGCGCACTGCCCGTCATTATTTTGGGCGGCTTGACGTCTGTGCCAGGCGCCATCATCGGTGGCCTGATCATTGGTGTCGGCGAAAAGCTGTCAGAAGTTTTTCTAGGCCCTTATGTGGGTGGCGGCATTGAAATTTGGTTTGCGTATGTCCTTGCATTGGTCTTCTTGCTGTTCCGACCCCAAGGTTTGTTTGGCGAAAAAATCATTGATCGCGTCTAAGGAAAAACAACATGTTCTACAGAGAAAACGGTCAATTTAAAACTTCTTACAGAAGCGACCAACAAATTTTTGCGATTGCGCAAGATCGCTGGGCCATCTTGGCACTGATTGCATTCGCTTTCGTGGGTGTGCCATTTTTGGTCGATGAGTACATGTTCCGTGCCATCTTGATTCCCTTTTTGATTTTGTCTTTGGCGGCATTGGGTGTGAATATCTTGGTGGGTTACTGCGGACAAATCTCATTGGGTTCGGGTGCCTTCATGGCGGTCGGCGCCTACATGGCCTACAACACCTACATTCGAATTGATGGCATTCCCCTGATCGTTGCGCTTCTAAGCGGTGGATTCTTTGCAACCTTGGTGGGTATCTTTTTTGGTATTCCCAGTTTGCGCGTGAAAGGCCTTTACTTGGCCGTTGCGACCTTGGCGGCTCAGTTCTTTTGTGATTGGGCATTCCTGCGCGTGGGCTGGTTCACCAACAACACAGCATCAGGCTCCGTGTCTGTTTCTAACTTGAATGTGTTGGGCTTTGCCATCCAAACACCCGTTGAAAAATATTTGTTCTGCTTGGTTTTCTTGGTGGTCTTTGGTCTGCTTGCAAAGAACTTAGTTCGCTCTGCCATTGGCCGTGAATGGATGGCCATTCGAGACATGGACGTTGCGGCCGCGGTTATCGGCATTCGCCCCATGTATGCCAAGCTCAGCGCTTTTGCTGTGAGCTCTTTCATTGTGGGTGTTGCAGGTGGTTTGTGGGGCTTTGTTCACTTGGGTTCTTGGGAGCCAGCAGCCTTCTCTATTGACCGCTCATTCCAGCTCTTGTTCATGGTGATCATCGGCGGCATGGGCTCCATCATGGGCAGCTTCTTTGGTGCGGCCTTCATTGTGGTTTTGCCCATCTTCTTGAACCAGTTTTTGCCTTCGATCGGCGCGCTGGTAGGTGTCACCATTTCAACTGCCGCCATTTCGCACGCCGAGTTCATGATCTTTGGCGCCTTGATTGTTTGGTTCTTGATTGTTGAGCCTCACGGCTTGGCAAAACTGTGGTCCGTTGCAAAGCAAAAGCTTCGCCTCTGGCCCTTCCCTCACTGATTTTTCCGTAGTGCTTCACACTTTCATTTTTTACAGGAGACAACCATGAAGCTTCGTCAACTCGCTCTAGCCGTTACAGTGGCTGCTGCAGGTCTTTCCAGCGCGCTGGTCAGCACTGTTGCAACTGCACAAACCAAAGAGCAATTCTTCCCCGTGCTGGTGTACAGAACAGGTGCTTACGCCCCTAACGGTGTGCCATTCGCCAACGGCTACGTCGACTACCTTAAGCTGGTCAACGCACGTGGCGGTATCAATGGCGTCAAAGTTAGTTTCGAAGAATGCGAAACTGGCTATGCCACAGACCGTGGTGTTGAGTGCTACGAGCGTCTGAAAGGCAAAAACGGCGGCGCCACAGTATTCCAGCCTTTGTCAACCGGCATCACTTTTGCGCTGACTGAAAAAGCCCCTGGCGACAAAATTCCTTTGATCACTGCTGGCTACGGCCGCAGCGAGTCAGCTGACGGTGGCGTCTTCAAATGGAACTTCCCATTGGCTGGCACCTACTGGGTGGCTGGCGATGTGATCATTCAAGACATTGCCAAAAAAGTAGGCGGCGCTGACAAGCTCAAAGGCAAGCACATTGCCTTGGTGTACCACGACAGCCCCTTCGGCAAAGAAGCCATTCCAATTTTGCAAGAGCGAGCAGCCATGCACGGTTTCAAGTTGAGCTTGTTGCCCGTGACACACCCTGGTGTTGAGCAAAAATCAACTTGGTTGCAAATTCGCCGCGACCGTCCTGACTTCGTGGTCAACTGGGGTTGGGGTGTGATGAACTCCACCTTGGTTAAAGAGGCTCAAGCCACAGGCTACCCCCGTGAGCAAATTTACGGCGTATGGTGGGCTGGTGCTGAACCCGATGTCAAAGACATTGGCATGGGCGCTAAAGGTTACAACGCCATCACCATGCAACACGGCGCCGAAAAAGGTTCCGCAATTGTGAAGGAAGTGCTTGAAAAGCTGCATGCTAAAAACCAAGGCACCGGTCCTAAGGACGAAGTCGGTGAAGTGCTTTATATGCGCGGTTTGTTCAGTGCCATGTTTGCGGTTGAAGGTGTTCGCCAAGCCCAAGAAAAATATGGCAAGGGCAAAGTCATGACTGGCGAGCAAGCTCGTTGGGGTTATGAGAACTTGAACCTGACTCAGCCTAAGCTCGATGCGTTGGGCTTCAAAGGTGTGTTGCGTCCTGTCTCTACTTCTTGCGCCGACCACATGGGTGCCAACTGGGCCCGTATCCATACATGGAACGGTAGCAAGTGGGAGTTCACCAGCGACTGGTATCAGGCCGATGAGCAAATTCTCAAGCCAATGGTCAAAGCAGCTGCCGACAAATATGCTGCTGAGAAAAAGCTGACACGCCGCACACCGGCTGATTGCCAGTCTTAATCAGTCGCTGCTTGTAAGCATGCAAGTTTTGGTAACTGCTTCGGCAGTTGCCAATTGAAAGTTTGGTAACTGCTTCGGCAGTTGCCAAATGAAAGCTTCGAAACAGACTCGAAGTTTTCATTTGGTCAAAGGGGCAAAGTCCATGAGCGAGAAGAAAATAGTTTTGAATGTCAATGGCATCGAAGTCATTTACAACCACGTGATCTTGGTTTTAAAAGGTGTTTCATTGCAAGTGCCCGAGCAAGGCATTGTGGCCATTTTGGGCGGCAATGGCGCTGGCAAAACAACCACCCTGCGGGCCATTTCCAACTTGCTCAAAGGCGAGCGTGGCGAAGTTACCAAGGGCAGCATTGAGTTGCGCGGCGAGCGTATCGAAAATTTGTCGCCAGCAGATTTGGTCAACCGCGGTGTGGTTCAGGTCATGGAAGGTCGTCATTGCTTTGCTCACCTCACCATTGAAGAAAACCTCATGACCGGGAGCTACACGCGCACCGACAAAGGCGAGATTGCTGCCAACTTAGACAAGGTCTACACCTACTTCCCCCGTTTGAAAACACGCCGCACCTCTCAAGCCGCGTACACCTCCGGTGGTGAGCAACAGATGTGTGCTATTGGCCGCGCGCTCATGACCAACCCCAACATGGTCTTGCTCGACGAGCCTTCCATGGGTTTGGCGCCTCAAATTGTGGAAGAGGTTTTCAACATCGTCAAAGACTTGAACGAAAAAGAAAAAGTCACCTTCTTGATTGCCGAGCAAAACACCAACATGGCTTTGAAGTACGCAGACTACGGCTACATCATGGAAAGCGGCCGCATTGTGATGGACGGCGCCGCCAAAGACTTGGCCACCAATGAAGACGTGAAAGAGTTCTATCTGGGTATGGGCGGCGGCGAGCGCAAGAGCTTCAAAGATGTGAAGAGTTACAAACGCCGCAAGCGCTGGTTGGCTTAATTCATCCAAACACATTCAAAGGATTTTTATGAATACGCATCTGGATGCATTGGAAAAACGCGCCCCTGCTGAACGTGAAGCCGCCTTGTTGGCGGCCTTGCCTGCGCAAATTGCACACGCCCAAAAGAATGCGCCAGCTTTTGCCGAGTCACTTACAGGCATCAACGCCTCAGACATCACATCGCGTGCTGCCTTGGCTAAATTGCCAGTGGTGCGCAAATACGAATTGCTCGAAAAACAAAAGGCCTCGCGTGCTGCGGGCGCCAGTGTTTTCGGAGGCTTCAGTGCAGTTGCCTTTGGCAAGCACATGCCCCGCGTGTTCTCAAGCCCGGGCCCTATTTATGAGCCCGAGGGCGCGCGTGCAGATTATTGGCGCATGGCGCGAGCCATTGCGGCAGCAGGTTTTAAGTCTGGCGAGCTCATTCACAATTGCTTCAGCTATCACTTCACACCAGCAGGCTCCATGATGGAGACAGGCGCACACGCTTTAGGCTGCACAGTATTTCCAGGTGGCATTGGCCAAACTGAGCAACAAGTCCAAGCCATGGCTGAGTTGCAGCCAGCGGGTTACATCGGGACCCCCAGCTTCTTGAAAATCATCATCGAGAAAGCGGCTGAAATGGGCGTGTCCCTGCCTTCAGTCAAAAAAGCCTTGGTCTCTGGCGAAGCTTTTCCGCCTAGCTTGCGCGATTGGATGACGGGCAAAGGTGTAGACGCGTATCAGTGCTACGCCACAGCCGATGTGGGCCTCATTGCCTACGAAACCAGCGCACGGCAAGGTTTGGTTGTGGACGAAGGCGTCATTGTTGAAATTGTTCGCCCTGGCACCGGTGACCCAGTGCCCGAAGGCGAAGTGGGCGAGTTGGTGATCACCAGCTTGAATCCTGACTACCCATTGATCCGTTTTGGCACGGGCGATTTGTCAGCCATATTGGCAGGACCTTGCCCTACAGGCAGAACCAACCAACGCATCAAAGGCTGGATGGGCCGCGCCGATCAAACCACCAAGGTGCGCGGTATGTTTGTGCACCCTGGTCAAGTGGCTGAAGTGGTGAAGCGCTTCCCCGCCGCCTTGAAGGCCCGTTTGGTGGTGCAAGGTGAGATGGCCAACGACAGCATGGCATTGCATGTTGAAACCCAAGCAGCAGGCAATGACGAAGAACAACTCAAAGCGCAAATTGCAGAGGCCATTCGGGACATCACCAAGCTGCGCAGCGACGTGCACTTGGTGGCACCTGGTAGCTTGGCCAACGATGGCAAAGTGATTGAGGATGCCCGAAGCTATCAATGATTTAGGCTGATTTGACTCAAAAGGGCTTCATTCTTCAAGGAATGAAGCCCTTTTTCTCTTTGGGCCTTAGTGTTTCTGCGGGGGTGCGGTGGATAATGAGCCGACTACACTTAAGGTTCTAGATAAGGAGTTTTAGATGAAACGCATCCTCGTAATTGCAGCGGCAGCCTTGGCGCTGGCAGCGCAAGCTCAAAGTTTTCCGGGTTCCAAGCCCATTTCCATTGTGGTGCCCTTTGCGGCCGGTGGACCTACTGACAAAGTTGCGCGCGATTTGGCTGTTGCCATGGCCAAGACTTTGCCAGGGGGTAACTTTGTGGTTGAAAACGTGGCAGGCGCAGGCGGCACCATTGGCGCTAGCAAAATCGCACGTGCCAACCCTGATGGTCATTCTTTGTTGTTGTTCCACATTGGCATGGCAGCAACCCCCGCTTTGTATCGCAAGCTCTCATACAAGCCCTTAGAAGACTTTGAATTCTTGGGCATGGTCAATGATGTGCCCATGACTTTGATTGGCAAGCCCCAGTTGCCTGCCAATACCTACCGCGACTTTGAAAACTACATCCGTGCCAATGCCGGTAAGTTGAACATTGCCCACGCCGGTTTGGGTTCTGCTTCTCACATCTGCGGCATGTTGTGGCAAGCACAATTGCAGTCCAAAGAAGCCATGACCACCATTCCTTTTGGCGGTACAGCACCTGCCATGAATGCCTTGGTGGGCGGTCAAGTCGATGTCATGTGCGATCAAACCACCAACACCACAGCGCAAATTGAGTCGGGTCGCGTCAAGGCGTTTGCTGTGACCACGGCCAAGCCATTGGCAGATCACAAATTGCTCAAGTACTATCCTTCTTTGCAAGAGATGGGCATGAAAGGTTTTGACCTGACCATTTGGCACGGCCTCTACGCACCCAAAGGCACACCTGTTGCCATTACCACCGCTTTGAACGAAGCCATGAAAAAAGCTTTGAAAGATCCTGACTTCATCAAGAAGCAAGAAGGTCTGGGCGCACTTGTGGTGACCGACAAACGTGTCGAGCCAGCAGAACACAAAAAGTTTGTGGCAGCCGAGATTCAAAAAATCAAAGTGGCAGTGGACGCTAGCGGCAAATACGCCGACTAAGTCTGATCAACACCTACAAAAAAACCGCATTCGTGCGGTTTTTTTGTGTCTGCAAATAGCGAGGTTTCGACATGCGTGCGCCTATTGCAAAGACCTCGCAGCACCCAACAAGGCTGGTGACTCGGCCGCGTTGATGACCCACACCGGAATGTCTTTTAAATAAGCGTTGAAGCGTCCCTTGGCTTCAAAGCGCTCTCTAAATTGGGAGGTTTCAAACCAACCTAACCAGCGGGGCACAATGCCACCACCCAAATAGACGCCGCCCCTAGCACCTAATGTCAGTGCAAGGTCGCCTGTGACGGAGCCTAAAAATCCTGCAAACATGTCGATGCTTTGCAATGCCAAGGGGTCTTTGTCTTGCAAGGCCCAAGCCGTAATTTCTGCCGCACCTGCCACATCAATCGGCTGCTGCTTTTGCAGCTGGCGTAACGCCAAGTACAAATCCACCAAGCCCTGCCCCGACAGCACACGTTCGGCAGACACATGGCCATAGCGTTGTCGAATCAATTCGATCACGCGGTATTCGGACTCGGTTTGCGCAGCCAATGTGACATGGCCTCCTTCGCCAGCAATGGCCACCCAATGATCGTTGGCGTCTGTCGGCATCAGGCCCGATACGCCTAACCCAGTGCCTGCACCGATCAAGGCTTTGGGGGCATAGGCCTCCGCAACGGTGCCGCCTACTTGAACCAAGTTGTCTTTTGCGATGGAAGGCAATGCCAAGGCCAATGCCGTGAAGTCATTGATGACGTTCAACTGTTGCAGGCCCAAACTGCGTTGCATTTCAGAAATTGAAAACGACCAATGGTGATTGGTCATGCGAATGACATCCCCTGTGATGGGGTTGGCAATGCCCAATGCGCCGGTACGGGGCATTGGCAAACTTTTCAATTCAAGGTAGGTGCGGATGGCCGCTTCAAGCGTTTCGTGCGCCGCACACGGCAAGACCAACACGTGTTCAATGCCGCTGTGTGCATTGGCCTGCCACCCAAACCGGGCGTTGGTGCCGCCCACATCTCCCAATAAACGCGGAAACGTATCAGTCACAAATCAAATCTTCAGAGAACTTAATTGACGAATTGTTCGGAGCCCACAATGCCCAATTTGTTCAAGCCCAAGCGCTGCGCACTGGCCATGACCAACGCCACAGACTCGTACTTGGCTTTGGCGTGCGAGCGAATGTGCAACTCGGGTTGCGGCTGCATGGCCGATGCTTCTAGCAACTTGGTCTCCAGGTCTGCACGGCCTGCAATGGGCTTGCCGTTCCAGTTGATCACGCTGCTAGCGTCCACGTCAATCTTGATCACCACAGGCTCCACCTTCTTGGTGGGCGGGGTCGACACCGGCATGTCCAAATTCACTGAGTGAAGTTGCGCTGGAATCGTGATGATCAACATAATGAGCAGCACCAGCATCACGTCAATCAATGGCGTGGTGTTGATGTCCATCATCACTTCTGGCTCGTCACTGCCCGAGCCCGAGCCTACGTTCATTCCCATGATCTTGTTCCTTTATTGCGGCTCAGTGATGAACCCGACCTTGGTAATGCCGGCGCGCTGCACCGCATACATCACTCGGCCCACCGACTCAAAGTCGCTTTTGCCATCACCCCGAATCTGAACTTCAGGCTGGGGCTTCATGACCGCAAACTTCTTCATGCGCTGCAGCAGGTCGTCTGAATTTTTAATGGGCGTGTCGTACAAGAAGATCTTGCCATTCACGTCCACCGAGATGATCACATTCTCTGGCTTGGTCTCCCGCACCATGTTCTTCTCTTTGGGCAAGTCCACCTTGATGGACGTTGTCACCACAGGAATCGTGATCAAGAAGATGATCAACAGAACCAACATCACGTCCACCAGGGGCGT
This sequence comes from Limnohabitans sp., assembly GCA_049655425.1. GTDB lineage: Bacteria > Pseudomonadota > Gammaproteobacteria > Burkholderiales > Burkholderiaceae_C > Limnohabitans_A. The sequence continues at coordinate 288,959 of JBASJS010000001.1, forward strand.
GGTGTTGATCTCATTCATGATCTCATCGTCTTTGTCTGAACCGACGCTCATTGCCATAATTGGCCTCTCAGTGTTTGGAGTTACTTGTTGCTAGAAGCCAGCAACACAGAGTGCAAGTCAGAACCAAAGGCATTGACGTCTTCCATCACAGCCTTGTTTCGACGCACGAGCCAGTTGTAACCCAGCACAGCAGGCACCGCCACAGCCAAACCAATGGCCGTCATGATCAAGGACTCGCCCACGGGGCCGGCCACTTTGTCAATGGAGGCTTGGCCAGACATACCAATCTTGACCAACGCGTTGTAGATACCCCAAACCGTGCCGAACAAACCGACGAAAGGTGATGTAGAACCCACTGTGGCCAACACAGCCAAGCCGTCTTGCATGCGGCTTTGAACGTTGCCAATGGCGCGCTGAATGCTTTGTGTGGTCCAAGTGTTGAAGTCCACAGCGCCCAAGAGGCCAGTGTGCTTGTTGGCACTTTCCAGGCCTTTTTCTGCAATGAAGCGGAAGGGGCTGTCTTCAGCCAAGCCATCAGCGCCTTGACGCAAAGAAGAAGCAGACCAGAAGTTGTCTTTGGCTTCGGTTGCAAACTTGGCCGCCTTTGATTGCTCAAAGAACTTGGTGATGATCACATACCAAGAGCCCATGGACATCAAGACCAAGATGAGCAATGTGCCCTTGGCCACCACGTCGCCTTGGGCCCATAAGGCACCCAGGCCATAAGGATTCTCTTCGTGTGCAGAAGGCGCTGCAGCGGGAGCGGCAGGCGCGGCCACAGCTGCGGCCGGTGCTGCAGGCGCTGCCTCGGCGGCTGGTGCAGCAGCGGCTGGCGCTGCCTCTTTGGGCTTGGCCGCAAAGCTGGTGCTGGCCAGACCCATGCCTGCCACCAAACCGATGGCCAGGACGAGAGTTTTGAGTTGCTTGATCATGGAAAGACTCCTCTGAAACGAATTCAATTAAATTTAAAAAATGTTCAACAAAATGTTGGATGTTTAGATTTTTGGATCTTGGGCAAGAGACTGCGACGAGGCCGCTCTTACTCCAAGCGCCATGTGTATTTCATGCTCGCCCAGCTTTGCTGAGGCTTGCCATCAACGGTGCCTGGCTTGAACTGGCACTTGGACAAGCCAGCACGGGCCGCTTCGTCCAAACGCCTAAAGCCAGATGACTTCTCAACGGCCGACTCAATCACCTTGCCGTCTACGCCCACCAAGAACTTCAGCTGCACGGTGCCTTCTTCCTCCAAGCGCTTGGAGGCGCTGGGGTACTCAGGCTTTTCGCAACTAGATGCACTGATGACAGCGGCCGTGACCGCGGGCGGTGCTGGCGGCGCTGTTTGCACAGGCAAAGGCGAGGGCGGCGCCACAGGCTGAGGCGTGTTGGACACCGCCGCAATGGCGTTGACCGGCGTGGGGGCAGCCACAGCAACTTCCACTGGCGGCACATAGGCCGGCGGTGGGGGCGGCAAGTTTTTAGGGGGCGGCGGTGGTGGTGGGGGCGGAATGTCTGGTTTGGTCTCTTCCAACAGAACAGCCTCAACCGGTCCTTTGATGACCTTCACGAACTTGCGCGCAAGTCCGGAGTTGATGGCCCAAAACAGCAGCCCGTGTAACACCACCACAACCGTCAATCCCACAATGTGCTTGCGGGGGGTTCTCTGCCGGCTGGCGTAATCGATCATGTAGCAAATACTCCTTTTCAGGTCGGTGAGACATCGGCGTTTGCCGAGGTCGCAAAATCTTCAGGTTTGGTTCTGGATGGGTCGGAATTGTAATTAAGTTACAGCCTGACGCAAGTATTTAGTAGAAAAATTACATAAGGGTTATCCCGATATTCTTCATCTTAACCCGCAGATCATTGGCTGTGCGAGATGTAGGGTTTCAAAGGCGTTGCCAGGCGCACGCCAGGTGACGCGGGGACCTCGTGGGGGCGGCCTTCTAAGTTAAGCGTGTTGGCGGAAGCCGTCAAATGTCGCATCTCCAAGCCCACAATCAAAATGTCAATCAACAGCAAGTGCAGCACTCGGCTGACCATTGGCAAATGGGTAGCGGCATGTTCGTTGTGCTCTGCGACCAAAGCGACGTCCGCTTTTCTGGCCAAAGGTGACTGATTGGCTGTGATCGCGATCAAGGTGGCGCCGCGTTGCTGGATTTTCTCTTGCAGGGCCATTAGCTCAGGCAACTTGCCGCCGCTGCTGATAATCAAAGCCACTGTGCCAGGCTGAATGGTGGCTGCCGTTAGATCTTGTAAGTGGGGGTCGGTGTGAGCGCCACAAGGCAATCCCAAACGCAAAAATTTGGTTTGCGCATCTTGCGCCACAGCGGCGTAGTTGCCCACTGCAAAGAGTTCAACTCGTTTGGCGTCAGCGACCAGATCAATGGCGCGGTCGATGGCGTCGCGCTGAAGTTCGTTGCGCAACTGCAAAATGGCATTGGCCGTGTTGCCCAAGACCTTGGCGCCCAATTCCAACATAGAGTCGTCGTGCGTCACTTGGGAGTGGGTGATCGGTACCGACATGCTCAGGCCAGAGGCCAAGCGCAATTTAAAGTCAGACAAACCTTTGCAGCCTACCGAGCGGCAAAATCGAATCACGGTGGGTTGACTGACCTGGGCCGCTAGGGCGATGTCATGAATGGGGTCGCTCAAGACAGAACGTGGTTTTGCCAAGACCAAGTCGGCCACGCGTTGTTCTGCGGGTGACAACTCTGCCCTCGAGCGCCTGATTTGGGTGAGGATGGCCGAGCCAGGAGAACTCAGCAGAGCGCGCAGTTGGTTGTCCAATATGGCCGAAGCACCCAAAAAAGTAGCCTCCTGTGCCGTGATCACATAGGTAGGAATGTGGGCCACGTAATTGGTGAACCGGCCTTTGTCTTCGAAGCGTTTTCTGAAGCCCGATTGGTCAAAGAATTCACCTAAGCGGGGCACGATGCTACCGCCAATGTAGATGCCGCCTGTGGCGCCTAATGTGACCGCCAAATTGCTGGCAGCCGTACCCAAGACACTGCAAAACACCTCAAGGGTTTCAGTGCACAGGGCATCCTGGTTGTCGAGGGCCATGCGTGTGATGTCGGGTGCCGACAAAGCCGTGACATTTTTTTGTTGCAGCTCGGCCAAAGCCAAATATGTCAACTCCAGGCCAGGTCCCGACAACAAGCGTTCAAAAGAAACGTGTCCAAAATGTCGCCATGCATATTGCAGGACGGCTGCTTCGCGCGCATCGGCTGGCGCAAAACTGGCGTGACCGCCTTCAGAGCCCAAAGAAGTCCAGCCTTCACCCGAGGGAATCAAGCCCGATACGCCCAAGCCCGAGCCCGAACCAATCAGGCCGATCACACTGTTTTTGACGGCTTGACCGGTGCCCACTTGCCTGAAGTCCGTTGCTGAGAGGCGAGGCAAAGCCATGGCCAGCGATGTGAAATCGTTGACCACCACCAATGTTTCCAGGCCCAAATTGGCCCGTGTTTCTTCAATTGAAAACTGCCAGTGGTAGTTGGTCATTCGCACCTGATCGCCATCGACCGGGTTGGCAATGGCCACAGCTGCATGTGCCACGGCTGCAGATTTGAGGCTGCCCAAGTAGGCTGACATGGCTGCCTCAAAGCTGGGAAAGTCAGCGCATCTCAGGCTGCGTTGTTGTGCAAATTCGCCATAGCTGGTCTCGATGGCAAAGCGTGCATACAAACCGCCAATGTCTGCGATCAGGCGAGGAGAGTCGAAGGCGATCATGGATTTTGTAATGTAACTACTTCGAAAGTGATCAGAAATGTAACCGCATTGTTACTGTGATTTCAAGTCTAATCGAGAGAGAAATTTCAAAATATTCAAGCAAAATAGGCTTCCTCAGTCAAAAAGCCTTAATTGGGTTGCCATGTTATTTTCTTACTTGCGTAGTAAAGCTACAAGCATTTCAGCCGCCTTGGCCCTTGGTGGGGTGGCACTGGCAACAGCCAATGCAGGTCCGAATTTGAAGCTGCATGTGCCCTCGCCCGATTGGCGAGATCAAATCATGTACTTCCTCATGACCGATCGATTTGAGGATGGCAACCCCCGTAACAACGATCAAGGCGCCGGCGAATTCAATCCACACGAAGAATCGCACTACAGCGGTGGCGATTTGGCGGGTATTCGAAAAAGGCTGGACTACATCCAGGGTTTGGGCGCCACTTCGGTGTGGATCACACCCCCCGTGGCCAATCAGTGGTGGAACGGGGTCTACGGCGGCTATCACGGCTATTGGGCCTCTGACTTCAAACGAGTCGATCCGCACGTGGGTAGCTTGAAAGACTACCAGTTGCTCTCGGATGCCTTGCATCGCAGGGGCATGTACTTGGTCCAAGACATTGTGCTGAACCACACTGGCGATTTCTTTCGCTACAAAAACTGGAACCCGCAAGACCCAGCCCAGAGCTTTGAGATGATTCCTAAATCGGTGCCCATGACTGCGCCTAAGCAAGTGCCGTTCAACATGAACGATGCGCGCAACCCTGCGCATCGCGCAGCAGGCATCTATCACTGGACGCCAGACGTCAACAACTACAACGACCGCCAGCAAGAGTTGAACTTTCAGATGTCTGGCTTGGACGATTTGAATTCTGAAAATCCCTTGGTGCGTCGTGCGCTACGAGACAGCTATGGTCATTGGATTCGCAAAGTGGGCGTCGATGGCTTCCGCTTAGACACCGCTTTCTTTGTGCCGCCTGATGCCGTGCAAGATTTCTTGTATGCCAAAGACCCCAAGCAGCCCGGCATGCGCATCGTGGCGCAGCAAACTGGGCGCAAAGATTTCTTCAGCTTCGGTGAAGGTTTTGCCATCGACAAGGCGGGCGAGACGCAAGCCATGTCCAAAATTGAAAGCTATGTGCGCGATGCAAAGGGCCAGCCGGTCTTGCAAGGCATGCTCAATTTTCCCTTGTACGGCAGCGTGGGCAATGTGATGGCACGAGGTCATCCCACGCAAGAATTGGGTGAACGCATTCGGCAAATGATGCGCATTCACAGCGATCCGCACCGCATGCCGAGCTTTTTGGACAACCACGATGTCGACCGATTTTTAAAAGGCGGCAACGAGCTGGCCTTGCGACAAAGCTTGGCCTTGATCATGACCTTGCCAGGCATTCCTACTTTGTATTACGGCACCGAGCAAGGATTCAAAGAACAGCGCGCTGCCATGTTTGCAACGGGTTATGGATCCGGCGGGCGCGATCACTTCGACACGCAATCTCCCATGTACCGTTTTACCCAAAGCATTGCGCAAGTGCGTCAACAACATCGGGTGTTCTCTCGCGGTGTGCCCACGGTGTTGCGTGAAGATGCTGCAGGTGCGGGTGTGTTGGCGTATCGCATGGACCACGAAGGGCAATCGGCTTGGGTGATCTTCAATACGGCATCGCATGAGGTTTTGTTAGACAGCCTCGACCTTATGCAGGGCTTGCAGCCATCAAACAGGCCGCTTGCCATGAAGGGGGTTTGGGGCGTTGAGGGGGGGCAATTCAAAACGCCTGCAGATGTGCACCTGACGCCTTCCAATACCGCTGCTTTGTTCAATGTGCCATTGGCACCGCGCAGTACCCTGATTTGGGTCAGCAGCAAAGTGCCAAGCACCGATGCCATGGGGCCCCGTCCTGCGCTGCAATTGCAGTTGCCTGCTGATATGCCAAAACAAGTGGCAAGTGATTTTGAACTGAGCGGAGATTGGACGCTGCCTGCGTCTAGCGACTTGGAAGTTCTCTGTGTGGTCAATGGCGATTTGAAAAATGCACAAGTATTAAAGCCCACAAGGGATGGCGACAAGTCTCGCTGGCATTTGCGTGTCGACACGTCGCGTTGGGCAGATGAAGCGCTGCAGCGTGTGGTCTTATTGGTGCGCCATGCCCAAACCAAAGCGGTGCTGACTGTCAGTGAGGCGCAGGAAGTGCGCATGAAAAAAGACTGGCAGTTGCGCGCAAATATTGCAGACCTTGTTGGCGATGATCGGGGGCCGCATGGACGCTATGTCTATCCGAAAGACCCGACCTATGTGCCAGGCACTTTTGACATTGAGAACATGGAAGTTTGGTCTGCAGGCAAATCCTTGCGTTTGAAAATCAAGATGGGGGCCATCAACCGAAGCTGGAATCCTGCCAATGGCTTTGACCACGTCGCATTGACAGTATTCATTGGCAAACCCGATGCCAGCAACAGCTTGCGTGTGATGCCTTTGCAGCAAGACAACTTGCCTGACAACTTGCATTGGCACTATCGTTTGCGTGCGCATGGTTGGTCCAATGCGTTGTTCTCTACACAAAGCGCCAGCGCTTCAGCAGAAGGCGTGTCGTTGTCCGAGGCTGCCAAAATTAAAGTGGATGTGTCGGCGCGCACAGTGCAATTTGATTTGCCTGCTGGTTTGCTAGCCGATTTGACAACTTTGAATGGCTTGCGCTTAGGTGTGTACACCTGGGATTACGACAATGGCTATCGCAAGTTATCTCAGCAAGGCGGTGGTTCTGAAATGGGCGGCGGTCATCCTGACGAAGCCTTGTGGATGGACCGTCTCACGCTTATGTTGACACCATGAAAATGCGTCTGGGTGCAGTGGCTGCACCTTTGTTTTTAGAGCTGGCCATAGGCATTGCCGTAGGCATGTTGGGCACCCGTTTTGCCGCGCACATTTCAGATGCGGCCGGTGGTGCCTTTGCGCTCACCAATCATTTGTTTGGTTTGCTGTTCATGGTGTTTCGCTTGGTGGGCGCCGGCATTGGTGTGGTGGTGAGTCAAAACCTAGGTGCAAAGCACCGCGCCGAAGCCGATCTGGTGGCGCGCGCCGCATTGGCGGCGGGGACTTGGATGGGCGGCAGCATGGCTGTGGTGGCCTTGTTGTTTGCCCAGCCCTTGTTGCAATTGTTGAACGCCCCGCCTGATGTGCTGGTCTTGGCGGTGCCACTTTTACAAGCCTTGTCTTTGGCACTGTTGTTGGATGCCTGGAATGCTTGCATGGCCAGTGTCATGCGCGCCCATTTGCGCACTCGCGAAACTTTATGGGTCATGTTGGTCATGCATGCCGTGCATGTGAGCTTGGCCTGGCCCCTTATGCATGGTGCCCCTTGGCTGCCTTTCTGGGCCGACTGGCAGGGCATGGGTTTGCCTGGCTTTGCTGTGGCCTTGGTGGTCAGCCGCGTGGTGGGCATGGGCTTGCATTGGCTGTTGTGGCAATGGCGATTGAACTTGGCGCCCTTGGTGTCCGATTTTTGGCGTGTTCGCTGGCCGCAAATGAAAAACATCTTGCACATTGGCTTGCCCGGTGCCGCAGAAAATCTGTCGTGGGAATTGGCGTTCATGGTCAGTGTGGCCGCTGTGGGTGTGATGGGCACACAGGCATTGGCCACGCAGGCCTATGTGTTGCAGTTCAACATGTGGATTTTGATCAGCGGTGCGGCCATTGGCATCGCAGTAGAAATGGTCGTGGGCCACATGGTGGGCGCCAGACAACTGCGTGAAGCGCATGTCTTGGTCAAGCGTGCCCAAATAGTTGGCTTCACCATCACCACCGTGGTGGCGGTTCTCATGGCTTGGCAGGGGTCAAGTTTGCTAGGTTGGTTCACAAACGATCCACAAATTTTGGAAGAAGGCCGGCGCTTGTTTTGGTGGTCGATCTTGCTAGAAACCGGTCGCACCTTCAACTTGATTGTGATTGCGGCACTGCGCGCCACCGGTGATTCGCGCTATCCGTTTTATGCGGGTGCTGGCTCCATGGCGCTGGTACTGGCAGGCGGTAGCTGGTTGCTGGGCGTGCATTGGGCTTGGGGCTTAACGGGCGTGTGGATTGCGTATGCCGCGGATGAGTGGATTCGGGGCTTGTTGATGTGGCGTCGTTGGGTGACACGGGGTTGGATTCCACATGCAAGGGCCACTCACGCCAGAATGCGGCACCAAACATTGGTGCTGTCGCCCCATCAAGAGAAGACGTAAACGCGAGCTTCCCAAGCGGCCAAAGTGTCTGGCGCCAAAGGCCATTCTTCTAAAGGCAAATTGCCAATCAGAGGTTTGGCATTTGAGAAGTCAGGCAATTGTTTTAAAGGCAGTCCTTGAAACTGTGTGCTGAAATTGCACAGAACCAGCAAGCGCACATCGCCTAATTGCCGTGTGTACGCAAACAGGGATGTGTGTTTGGGCAACAGCATGTCAAAGTTGCCGTCCACTACAACCGGCCAGGCTTTGCGCAGTGAAATCAATTGCCGGTAATAGTGAAACAGCGAATCGGTATCTGCACGGGCCTGTTCAGCATTGACGAGTGGGTGGTTGTCATGCACGGCCAACCAGGGCAGACCGGTTGTGAAGCCAGCTTGTGAGCCGCCCGTCCACTGCATGGGCGTTCTGGCGTTGTCGCGTCCCTTGGCGTGAATTGACTTCATCACCTGTTCAGGATTTAAGCCTTTTTGAGCCACCGCAACTTGGAACATGTTGCGCGTTTCAATGTCTTGGTATTGCGATATGTGAGGCCACTTGACGTTGGTCATGCCCAGCTCTTCGCCTTGATAAATGAAGGGCGTGCCTTGCATCAGATGCAGACAAGTGGCCAGCATTTTTCCTGAGCGAACACGATATGAACCCTCGTCACCGAAGCGAGAAATGGCGCGGGGTTGATCGTGGTTACACCAGTACAAACTGTTCCAACCTTTGCCGTGCAATGCGCTTTGCCAATGGCCCAAGCTGGCCTTTAAATCAGGCAAGTGCAAAGGCTTCAAGGCCCACTTGCCCTTGCCGGGTTGGCTGTCGACGTCCATGTGTTCAAACTGGAACACCATGTTCAGGGCGCCCGTCTCTGGGTTCGTGATCTCTTGGGCTTGTTGCACCGTGGCGCAAGGCGCTTCACCAACAGTCAAGCAGTCGTAATGGTCCAAGACTTCGCGGCGCATTTCACGCATGAATGCCATGAAACGCGGACCGTGCGTCACCATCTCAAACGCAGGTTGCAAAAAACCTTCTTGCACCACGGGTGCGTTGGGCAAGCTTTTCAATGCGGCGTTCTGCGCATCCGTTTGCCAAGGCTTGGAGATCATGTTGATCACATCCATGCGGAAACCGCCCACGCCTTTTTTCAACCAGAAGTGCATCAGGTCGTAAACCTCTTGCCTGACTTTGGGGTTTTCCCAATTCAGGTCGGGCTGCTTTTTGGAAAACATGTGGAGGTAGTACTCACCCGTCTCCTCGTTCAGGGTCCATGCAGAACCATTGAAAGCTGCTTCCCAATTGGTGGGCTCTCTGCCCTCCACTGGGTCGTGCCAAATGTAGTAGTCGTGGTACGGGTTGTTTCTTGAACTTCGGGCTTGCTTGAACCACTCATGTTCATCGGAGGTGTGGTTGACCACCAAGTCCATCATCAGGCGAATGCCACGCGCTTTCATGCCCGCCAGCATGGCGTCAAAGTCGGCCATGGTGCCGAACTCTTTCATGATGCTGCGATAGTCGCGTATGTCGTAGCCGTTGTCGTCATTGGGCGAATCGTAGACCGGTGACAGCCACACAATGCCAACGCCTAAAGCTTCTAAGTGATCCAATTTAGAAGTGATGCCAGGCAAGTCGCCAATGCCATCGCCGTTGCTATCGGCAAACGAGCGAGGGTAGATTTGATACGCGACTTGCTGGCGCCAATCGGTTGAAAATGCGCGCATGTCAGTTGGGCAATTCCACAGTGCGATGACAAGCCGTGCCGTTGCTGTCAAATAAATGCAATTGGTCTGGCAACAAGCACAACGCAAGAGAAGTCCCTGCGCTGGTGGTGGCGCTGCCTTCAACTTTGACGGTTGTGACAGCTTGGCCTTCGCCCATTTGCACGTACAGCAAAGACGAATCGCCCAAGCGTTCAATGTGCTGCAAGTGGCCAGCGACGTTGCTGCCTTCGCTCGACGAGGTCAAAGGGATGTGTTCAGGCCGGATGCCAAGTTGCACGTTGTCGCCAGCTTTCAAATGGCGTGCGTCTACCGCGGCCTTGATCAACTGATCACCCACTTTTACCGTGGCATAGTGCTCTTGTGCATCGACCAATTGGCCTTTGAGCAAGTTCATTTTGGGTGAGCCAATGAATTCAGCGACAAACAAACTCACAGGGCGGTGGTACAAATTCATGGGTGAGCCCACCTGCGCCACACTGCCGCGTTGTTGAATGAGGTCGCCTGTGTGCAACAACACAATCTTGTTGGCCAAAGTCATGGCTTCGACTTGATCGTGCGTGACGTAGATCATGCTGGCCGAGTTCATGTCTTTGTGCAGCTTGGCAATTTCCAAACGCGTTTGAACGCGCAAAGCTGCATCTAGGTTGGACAAGGGCTCGTCAAACAAAAACAGTTTGGGCTCTTTGACAATGGCGCGGCCAATGGCCACGCGTTGGCGTTGACCACCCGACAATGCTTTGGGCAATCGATCGAGCAGTGTGGTGAGTTGCAAGATCTCTGCGGCCGCCTTGACCTTGCGGTCTATCTCAGCTTTGTTCGAACCCAGCACGCGCAAACCAAATGCCATGTTTTCGCCCACGGTCATGTGCGGGTAAAGCGCATAACTTTGGAAGACCATGGCAACGCCGCGCTTCGCAGGTGGTAATTCGTTCACGCGTTGACCTTCAATCAGCAAGTCACCCGAGGTGATGTCTTCCAGGCCCGCCACCATGCGCAGCAAGGTGGACTTGCCACAACCAGAAGGGCCTACAAACACACAAAATTCGCCTTGTTCAATGGTGAGATTGGCGTTGTTGATCGTCAAAGGCAACTCAGGTGAGTAGCGCTTACAGACGTTTTGAAAATCAATGCGTGACATGCTGGTCTCCGATGTCAGATGACCAACAGCAATGCGCCGTAGGTCTCTAATTTGATGGTGTCACCTGCTACGCTGCCGCCGCTCAAGCCTGGCACATGCAAGGCCGATGCGGATTTGAATTCTGCAGGCAAGTCCATGGTGGCCGTGCTGTCGCTGAAGTTGAAGGCACACAATACTTTTTTGCCTTCGTGTTCTCGTACAAAAGCCATCACTTGTTTGTGCACAGGCAGCAAAGCTTGATCGCCATGCAGCAGCACGTCTTGGCCTTTGCGCCAAGCCAGCAGACCGCGGTAGAAGTTCAGCAAAGACTGTGGGTCTTTGTCTTGTTCAGAAACAGCCAATCTGCGATAGGCCTCCGTCAAAGGCAGCCATGGCTTTTGCATGCCACTGCCAAAGCCCATGTCGGCTGCTTTGCCATCCCAAGGCATGGGCGTGCGGCAACCGTCTCGACCTTTGAACTCGGGCCACATGGTGATGCCGTACGGGTCTTGCAAATCTTCATAAGCCACTTGCGCTTCTGGCAATCCCAACTCGTCACCTTGGTACAAGCAAGGCGAGCCACGCAGACACATTTGGAAAGCCGCGGCCACGCGCAGTTTGCGAACGTCAGCAGACTCACCCCCCCAGCGCGAACCCACACGCACCACGTCATGATTGGACAATGCCCATGAAGGCCAGCCTGTAGCGTTCTTCTCGGCAAAGCGCGTCATCAAGTCGTGCAAGTACGTGCTGCTGCTGTCGGGTCCCAGCAAGTCAAAGCTGTAAGCCATGTGCAACTTGTCGGTGCCGCTGGTGTATTCGGCCATGACGGTCAGGCCATCGTCGTCTCCAATCTCGCCCACCATGGTGGTGTTGGGATATTGGTCAAGCAGTGCGCGCAGTTGTTTCAAGAAGCCCAAATTCTCGGGTTGGGTTTTGTCAAACTTGTGATACTGCCAACCATAAGGATTGACGTCATTGACTGCGGGGTCGTTGCCCTTGGGTTGACCGCGGCCTGGGTTGTCGCGCAATTGTTTGTCGTGGAAATAATAGTTGGCGGTGTCCAAACGGTAGCCGTCCACGCCCAGTTCCAACCAGAATTTCACCGTGCCCAAAATGGCTTCCACCACGTCAGGGTTGTGATAGTTCAAGTCGGGTTGGCTTGTCAAGAAGTTGTGCAGGTAGTACTGACGGCGCCGGGTGTCCCACTGCCAAGCACTGCCGCCAAATATTGACAACCAGTTATTGGGTGGGTTGCCATCGTCTTTGGCATCGGCCCACACATACCAATCGGCTTTCGGGTTGTTGCGTGAGGCGCGGCTTTCAGCAAACCAAGGGTGTTGATCTGAGGTGTGCGACAGCACTTGGTCAATCATCACGCGCAGTCCCAAATCATGGGCTTTGTTCACCATGGTGCGGAAATCGTCCAAGGTGCCAAATAAAGGGTCGACGTCGCAATAATCGCTTACGTCGTAGCCAAAGTCTTTCATGGGACTTTTGAAAATAGGCGACAACCACACGGCATCTGCCCCCAATTTGGCGACATAGTCCAAGTGCTTGGTGATGCCTGGCAAGTCGCCGACCCCATCGCCATTGCTGTCGGCAAATGAACGGGGATAGATTTGATAAATGACGCCACCGCGCCACCAGTTGTTGTTAGGTGCTTTGCTCATAATTTAAATCGACAACAAGGAAAAAATTAACCTTTGACTGCGCCAGCCGTGAGGCCAGACACAATGCGTTTTTGAAAGAAGAACACCAGCAGCAGCAAAGGCACAGTGACAATCACTGAGCCGGCCATGATGGTGCCCCAAGGAATTTCAAACGCCGTGGCGCCAGCAATCAAAGAGATGGCCACAGGCACGGTGCGTTCGGTGTCATTGACCACAAAGGTCAGGGCAAACATGAATTCATTCCAAGCGCCTATGAAAGCCAACAAACCAGTCGATACCAAGGCTGGCCAAAGCAGCGGCATGAACACTTGAAAAATAATGCGCAAGGGCCCACAGCCATCCATGATGGCGGCTTCTTCCAATTCGCCTGGCAGCTCGCGCATGAAAGTGGTCAAAATCCAAACCGTGAAGGGCAAGGTAAAGATGGTGTAGGGCAAGACCAAACCCCAGGCCTTGTTGTAGATGCCCAGCCACTGAATGAGTTCAAACATGCCCGACAGCACCGCCACTTGCGGAAACATCGACACGCCCAAAATACAAACCAACAACAGGCCTTTGCCTTTGAAACGAATGCGTCCCAGGGCATAGGCTGCAGTGACGCCCATTAACATGGCAAAACCCACCGTCAGCACCGCCACCATGACGGAATTGACCAAACTTTTGCCGAAGGGTTGCACCCCTTCGAACAACGCATAGTAGTTGCGCAGGTCAGCTTGATCCGGAATGATTTGCGTATTGAACAGTGCCGTGCCAGTTTTCAAAGATGTCGAGATTGCATAGACAAAGGGATAAACCGAAAGCACAACCACTACAGCGGACGCAAAGTAAATGAACGCCGTGGTCCAAGATGAACGGGTTTTCATTTGGCATCCTCCGACAGTTTCACACGGGCCAACTTCAAGAAAATGATGGCGGTCAACAAGATGATCAAAAACAAAGAAGTAGACGCCGCAGAGCCATAACCCATGTTGCCGTACTCCACCATTTCGCGGCGGACAAAGCCCGACATGCTGATGGTGGTGCTGCCGTTGGCAGTCAAGACATAGATCAAATCGAACACCCTAAGCGAGTCGAGCAAGCGGAAGACAATGGCCACCAACAAGGGTTGACGTATTAGGGGCAATGTGATTTTCCAAAACACGCGCAAGGGATGCACGCCGTCTACACGCGCGGCTTCGTAGCAATCTTTGGGCACGGTTTGCAGGGCCGCCAAAATGAGCAAGGCCATGAAGGGGGTGGTTTTCCAAACGTCCACCAACACCACCGTCCACAGCGCGTAAGTGGGTTCAGCCGTCCACGCAATTTTTTGCGAAATCACACCCAAGCCCACCAAGTAAGTGTTGATGACGCCAAACTGATCGTTCAGCATCCAGCCCCACATCTTGGCCGACACAATGGTGGGGATGGCCCAGGGTACCAACACCGCGGTGCGGACCAGTGAGCGTCCTTTGAATTCTTGGTTCAAGAGCAAGGCCACGCCCAAGCCGGTCAGGGTTTCCAAAATGACCGACACCACGGCAAAGCTAAAGGTGTTGCGAATGGAGATGCCCCAATCACCAGCCCAAAAACCACCTTCTTCATTGGGGTTGAAGAACAAGCCATAGTCGCCAAAGTAGTTTTCCCAGCCGACAAACTCTGCCGCCGAAATGTCGTTGATGTTGATGTCGGTAAAGCTGAACCATATGGAGCGCACCAAAGGCCACACGGCCACAACCAACATCAAAAGCACCATGGGTGCTAAAAATAACCACGCGGTTTTTACCCTTGAATTCATGTTGCGTTCTCTCTGGTTTTACCAGTGTTTGCGCTTGATTTGCTTCAGACGCGACTCGAGTTTGGTCACAGCTTCTTCGCCAGTCGTGCGTTTAGACATCACCTCGTGTGCCGCGTTCCAAAAGCTTTGACTCACTTGTGGGTACTTCAAGCCCGTCGCAGTGGTGGGGCGTGCCACGCTGTTGGCAAATACCTCGGCCAAAGCGCCCATGAACTCATTCGCTTCAAGCACGTCTTTGTCTTTGTAAAGGGCTGGCATTGTGGGGTTGTAAGAGCCATGAATTGCACGTGTTTTTTGAACGGCGGCACTGGTCATGTACATCACCAAGTCGGCCGCAATGGCGGGGTGCTTTGAGTACTTAGAAACGCCCAGTTGCCAGCCGCCCAAGGCTGCTGCGCTTGGGTTGCCTGGCAATTTGGCGACGCCAACTTTGCCTTTGACCAAGCTGTCATTTTTTTGCAGCAAAGACCACGCATAGGGCCAGTTGCGCATAAAAAGCGCGTTGGCATTTTGAAACACCCCACGGGCTTCTTCCTCTTCGTAGTTCAACACGCCCGTGGGGCTGATGGTGCCAACCCAAGATGCTGCCAAATTCAAAGCTTTGGCCGCCTGGGCGTTGCGAATCGTGATGTCGCCTTCTGAATTCACCACGGTGCCACCACCCTGACCGCCAACCCATTCCAGTGCGTTGCAAGTCAAGCCTTCGTAGGCCTTGGCTTGAAAGACATAGCCATGAAAATCTTTGGACCCTTTGGCGCGTTCGCCAGCTTGAACTTTGGCTGCAGTTTGCGTCAGTTCTTCCCAAGTTTGAGGAACACGCAGGCCATATTTTTTCAAGAGATCGGTGCGGTAGTAAAGCAAGCCGGCATCGGTGTACCAAGGCATGCCAAGCAATTTTCCATTGACACTGTTGTTGGCAATGATGGCGGGAAAGTGTTCGGCTTCAATGCCTTTGCTGAAAGGCTTGAGGTCGGTCAAGTGATCTTTGAGCAAGCCTGGCCAGACGGTGTCGATTTGCACCACGTCAATGTCGCCTGATTTGGCGGCAAACAATTGTCGGTACAGGGCTAATTTTTCAGTGGGACTTGTGGGGGGTGAAAAATTCTTGATGGTGTTGCCTGTCTTGGCTGCCCAAGCCTGGGCATGCTTTAAGCAAAACTCCACATCACTGCCACTGGGGCCGCAGGTGATCGTGATTTCTACTGCGCTGGCATTGAAGCTGGCAAACAAACCACTGATAAACAGCAGAGGCAAAAATTTCATGGCTTAGCTCCTTTCACCACAAACACGACGGCAGTACGCGCAGGAATTTCAAATGCACCCGTTGCCTTGAGGTACTTCGCTTGTTCACGAGGCCTTGCGTCTGCGGCTTGACGCGAAGCGTGCACGGGGTGAAGTTCAAAGGCTTTTTGTGCCAGTTCGTGAATCGTCAGGCTTTGCGTGCTCTCTGATGCATTCACAAAATAAATCAATTCTGCAAAATCGTTCAGACCCTGGCCTTTTAGATGACCGGCAATCAAGCGCGTGTCGGCTTGTCCATCGGTGTTGAAAAAAGTCAGTCGATCTTGAACATCTTGTGCCGTTTCAAGTCTGAACAATTTGGAGCTGCGGCGAATTTTCAGCAAATCCAAATGGGCGTTCCGCGTCCAAAGAATATCAGCAGGTGACGGTCTGAGGTGAGGGTCTTGAAGCAAAGCACGGCTGATGCTCAAAGCCTGCGCGCTGCCCTGTAACTCTGGCGTGGCATGGCCAAAACGGTTGCTTTGGTAAGTCCAGTCGAGCACATTGAACGCATCGCCCGAGTCATAGCTGTTGCCATCCAAAGATTTGGAGCGCAAGATTTCTTGACCTGCATGGAAATAAGCCACACCTTGGCTGAAGGCCACCAAGGCGCCAGCAAGCACCTGAACGCGCGCGCGCTCGGCGCTGCTGGTGCTGCGGGGCAACTTGTAGGCCAAGCTGTCGAACAAGCTCAGGTTGTCGTGGTTCTCTGCATAGTTCACCACCTCACTGGGTTGGCTGGTGTAACCAGTGGGTTGATCGCCGTATGGAATGTCTTGTAAGGCTTTGATGCTGCCGTCAGCACTCGTCATCAGATAGCTGCGCAAGGAACCTGCCAGACCTGCGCGAATTTGTTCTGCAGCATTCGCAGAGCTTGTTTGGCCGCTGATAAACCCAGGTAGCTTGATCAAATTTTCTACGGCGTCACTGGCGCCGCCGCCCCGAATCGCGTCGCGCAATCGATCGTTGAATGTACCAATGCCAGTGCCGTTCAACGACAGTTGCGAGGCTTGCACAAAGCGCGCACCATTGGCCACTTCGCCAAAGTTCCAACCTTCGCCTACAAAGTCAATGCGACGGCCTGTGGCCTTCTGCAATCGGTTTTGAATATCGACCATGACTTGTCTTGGCTGATGACCCATCAAGTCAAAACGGTAGGAGTCGAGCTTGTAATGCTGTGTCCACATCAGCATGGAGTCCGACATTAATTTGCCCATCATCAGGTGCTCAGTAGCGGTGTTGTCGCAACACGTTGACCGCTCGACCTCGCCTTGTGCATTCAGCCGTTGGTAGTAGCCTGGCACGATGCGATCGAGCACCGAGTGCACATGTTGACCCGATGCCGAGGTGTGGTTGTAGACCATGTCCATGCCCACGCGCCAACCCGCTTCGTGCAATGCTTTCACCATGCGACGAAACTCAATGATGCGCTTTGCGCCATCGTCTGCGTTGCTGGCGTAACTGCCTTCGGGGGCATTGAAGTGCAGAGGGTCGTATCCCCAGTTGAAGCAGTCTTGCGCGCGAGCTTCAGGCGATAGCGCCAGCTTAGTGTTCAAACTACTTCGGCAGTTTTGTTCTGGCACGGTGGCAAAGTCAAATACCGGAAGCAAGTGCAAATCGGTCATGCCCGCCTTTGCCAAGGCTTTCAAATGGCGCATGCCCTTAGAGTTTGTTTGCGTAAATGCCAAGTACTTACCGCGCTGCGCTGCAGGCACGGTTGGATCTTGCATGGAAAAGTCACGCACATGCAACTCATAAATTCGCATGTCGACCGCATGCTTCACAGTCTGGGGTGCTACATGCGTGTCCCAGTTGGCAGGCTTCAGATGTGGCGCATTCAAGTCGGCCACATAGCTGCGCAAAGAATTGGCACTCAAACTCACGGCATAGGGGTCGTTCACGTGATTCATCACGCGGCCAACACCAGGTACAAACACTTCAACGGCATAGCGGTAATAGGTTCCGGCTGGCGCGCTGTGCGTTTGGACGTGCCATACGCCGCTAAGATCATCTCGCTTCAAGGGCAACTGGGCGCTTGCTTTGGCCTTTGCATTGGAAAACAAGCACACGCTGATGTTGTGCGCTGTGGGTGCCCAGACAGCAAAGTGTGTGTTGCTTGTAATCTTGCCTGTGGCTTTCGCTTGCGCAGTGATGTTGGCGCCAAGTTGTGCATTCAAACTGGCTGGCGCAAACAGCGCATCCAAGGCTTTTGCAGCCTGAACGCGCGTTGCTTGTTGCACGCGCCCGTCGCTGTCTTCTTGAACCAGCACCAATTGTGAGGTGTGAAGGGCGCGCAAGTCGGCGTTTGACAAGGCAGGCATTTGACGCGTCTCACGCTGACCCAACAAAGTCCAAGATTGATCTTGGCCCGCGGGTTGTTGACCGACTTGAATTTGCAGTGCACCACTGCGGGATGCTAGCAAGCGCCATGCGTTGCTTTGCCCAAGCTTTAATTGCGTTTCACTTTGGGGCCAATGAATTTGGGTGCTGTCTAGCCAAATTGCTGCAGCGGGCAGTTTCAGAGTGTTGGCTTGCAAAACTTGACTGCCCAAGGGGGCGTCACACAATTCCAAATTTGCATCGCGCGCACTGCCCCCACTGCCCGAACCACCCATGGCCAAGCCCATGCTGGCCAATGGCAGCAGGGCAAAAGCAAGGCGACGTGGTGACAGGCAAGCAGGCATGCAAATGAAACGTGGCATGAAATGGCCGTTTGATCAAAAAGATGTGAAATTATCGTAATAAAACTACAAAAAATCATCATGTAATCGATTGAATTAGGGTAAATACTGAATGTTGTAAAAATCCTTGCCTTGAAAATATGTAGCTTTTCTACATTATTGCGGTGCAACTGAGTTTCGCCGCGCTGGCGTTCGATACATGTTTTTCAAACCTCATCTGTTGCCCAAAGCTGTGCTGATAGCTTTGGCTTTTCTTTTTGCTTTTCAAGCAAGCGCTCAGCACAAACAAAGCCTCTTGCAGGAGGGGTGGCATCGAGGTGCCTTTATGGAAATATTTGTGCGCAGCTGGCGCGATAGCAATGGTGACGGTATTGGCGACCTCAATGGCTTGACCCAATCCTTGGACCATCTGCAAGATTTAGGTGTGAAGGGCATATGGTTGATGCCAATCACCACCAGTGCCGACCACGACCATGGTTATGCCACTACTGATTTTCGAAACATTGACCCTGACTACGGCACCTTGGCCGACTTCGACGCCTTGATCAAGGCTGCCCACGCGCGCGGCATTGGCGTGATCATGGACTATGTCCTAAACCACAGCGCTTCAGACCATCCCTTTTTTCAAGACTCGCTGCGCAACCCCCAGAGTCCTTACCGCAACTGGTACGAATGGCGCCAAGAAAAACCCATGGGTTGGGACATTTGGGGCCGCGACCCTTGGGTGGTCACGCCCCATGGCAGTTACTTGGCCACCTTCGGCGCGCCCATGCCCGACTTCAACATGCGCAACCCCGCCGTTGTCAAATACCACGAGGACAGTTTGAAGTTTTGGCTTGACCGTGGCATTGATGGCTTTCGCTTGGACGCGGTGCCTCACCTGATCGAGAACAATGCCAAAGATTGGAATGACCAGCCCGAAAGTCGTCAGCTGACAGGGCACTTCACGCGCTTGATCAATTCCTACCCCAACAAGTATGTGGTGTGCGAGGCCACAGCCGAACCCCACGTCTATGCCCGCGAAGACATCTGCGGTGGGGCCTTTGCATTTGGCCTTGAAAATCAAATTGCCAAAGCCGCGCAGGGCGAGGCCGAGGCTATTCAAAAAGTGGCGCAGTATTACCAAAAGGCACCGCATACCTTGGCCAGCTTTGCTTCTAATCACGACCAATTCGCTGGTAAGCGTCTATGGGATCAAGTGTCTGGCAACGAGACGCATTACAAACTAGCGGCAGCCACCTATTTGCTGTTGCCTGGGACGCCCTTCATTTACTACGGTGAGGAAATTGGCATGGCTGGGGCCAAAGGCTTAACAGACGACCCCTTCATTCGCGGTCCTTACAGTTGGACTCACCACACCCAAACAGCTGGTTTCACCACAGGCAAGCCCTACCGTGCATTGGCCGGCAACCTTGCCACGCACCATGCGGCAGGCCAAATCCAAACACCCAACAGCCTGCGCGCTTTCTACAAAGACCTGATCAAGTGGCGCAATATGCGTCCATCGCTTTCACAAGGTACGTATGAGCAGGCTTCAGCGCAAGGTCAAGTCCTCTCCTATGTGCGGCGCTGGGGCTCCGAGGTGACCTGGGTTGTGATCAATTACAGTACGCAGCCGGCAGAAATACAGAGGCCAAGCAGTTTAGGCCAGCCTCGATTGCTGTATGCCGCCCCTGCCTCAGAACCGAGTTTTCCAAAGCAGGGGACAATACCGGCACAATCCGTGCAAATTTTTTCCCTAGAGCCTTGAGTATTTTTGATTCATGCAACACGTTTCCTGGTCCCGCAGTGCCAACATCTACGAAGTCAATGTCCGTCAATACACCCCCGAGGGCACACTGAACGCATTCGCAGCGCACCTTCCACGCTTGCATCAAATGGGGGTGGACATTCTTTGGTTCATGCCCATTCAGCCCATTGGCAAACTCAAGCGCAAGGGCAAGCTGGGAAGCTACTACGCTGTGGCCGACTATACGGCTGTCAACCCGGAATTTGGCACCCTCAAAGACTTCAAAGCGGTGGTACAACAGGCTCATGCCTTAGGTATGAAGGTCATCATCGATTGGGTGGCCAACCACACCGCATGGGATCATGTGTGGGTCAAGCAGCACCCCGATTGGTACCTTAAAAACGACAAAGGCGAAATTCACAGCTTTCAATACGACAACGGTACCGAGGTAGAAGACTGGTCGGATGTGGTGGGCTTGGACTACAGCCAAAAGCCCTTGTGGACAGCCATGACCCAAGCCATGCAGTTTTGGGTCAAAGAAACTGACATCGATGGTTTTCGTTGCGATGTGGCCCAATTGTTGCCCCTTAAATTTTGGCAACAAGCACGTGCCAAGTTGGATGCGCTTAAGCCCCTGTTCATGTTGGCCGAATCAGACAACGCCCAATTGCACGATCAAGCTTTTGACATGACCTACGACTGGGCTTTGCAAAATGTCTTAAAAAAAATCGCCAAAGGTCAGGCCGATGTGCGAGATCTCCGAGCCTATTTGGTCGCCACCAAGGCTGCATATCCTGCTGATGCCTATCGCATGACCTTCACGGCCAATCACGACACCAACTCGTGGCATAACCACGATGCAGCCCATTTTGGAGAGGCCTTTGCAGCCATGGCCATGTTGGCAGCAACCTTGCCCGGCATGCCTTTGGTTTACAGCGGCCAAGAATCTGGGCTGCACAAAATGCTGAAGTTCTTTGACAAGGACACCATTGAATGGCAAAGCTTCAAGCACGAGAAGCTCTACAGCAACCTGCTGGCCATGAAAAAGAAGCACCCTGCGCTGCACAACGGCGCATCAGGTGCCGCAGTAGAGGTGTTCGAGGTAGAAAATCCTTACATCTTGGCTTTTCGCCGTCAGAAGGGCATTGATGTGGTGTCGGTGCAAGTGAATCTGAGTGATCAGAATCAAACCTTCAATTTGCACGGCAAGCCCCGAAAGTTGGGTGCTTGGGAATACCAAATTCAAACCAGCTGATCAAGGTGCGTGCAACAGATGGCGGCTGCACGCACACGATTACATGGCGGGTGCAGCACAGTGCTTGGCGATGTATTCGGCGTGATCGGGCATGAAGTCAACGCATTTGCCAATGACGTTGCGAACGCTTTCTAAATACTCTTGAATGCCGCCCTCATCTTGCAAGTCGACCAAGGGGTTGTAGCGAGATGGCTTCAAATTTTGCCCTTCCATCACTTGCAACCAACCCACTTGTGAGAACAACTCTTCATTGAACCTGAAGATGCGACCGTGTGTTTGGTACAAGGCAATTTTTTCTTTGAGGGCATCAGGCACTGCCATGTGCGCACAGGCTTTCCAAAACTCGGAGTCGGTGCGTTGGTTGGCGTGGTAGTGCAAGATAATGAAATCGCGAATGCGCTCAAACTGAAAGCGGCTTTGTGCGTTGTAGGTGTCGATGTCGATTTGACTGAAACCTTGGTCGGGAAAAAACTCAATCAGTTGCGCCACCGCTGCTTGAATCAGGTGAATGCTGGTGGACTCAAGCGGCTCTAAAAAGCCACTCGATAAACCGATGGCAATTACGTTTTTGTTCCAAGCTTTTTTGCGCATGCCTGTGTTGAATTTAATCAAACGTGGATCGGCCAAGGGCTTGCCATCCAAGTTAGACAACAAGGTGGCTGCGGCTTCGTCTTCGCTGATGTGCTGGCTGCAAAACACGTGGCCATTGCCAATGCGATGCTGCAATGGAATGCGCCACTGCCAGCCTGCTTTGTGCGCCGTTGCGCGTGTGTAAGGCAACAACTTCGGCGCAGACTCGCAAGGCACCGCCAAAGCGCGATCGCAGGGCAACCAATGTGTCCAGTCTTCGTAGCCAGTCTTCAAAGTCTCTTCAATCAGCAAGCCTCTAAAGCCTGAGCAGTCAATGAACAAGTCGCCTTCAACGCGCTCGCCACTTGCCAACACCACCGCATCGATGTGACCATCGCTGGCGCGTTGGGACACTTGAGTGATCTTGCCTTCGGTGCGCACCACACCGCGTGCTTCACACAGTTTGCGCAAGTACTTAGCGTAAAGGTTGGCATCAAAATGATAGGCGTAGGTAATGTCACCCAAAGGTGAGTTGGGTACCGACAAATCAGGACGCATGAATTTGTTGGCGCGGGCTGCGGCGCGTGTGATGGAATAACTGCCCAGGTCTGCCGCCTTGCCCTGCGCGCGCATCTTGTGCCAATATTGTTCAAACGGAACGGTCCAAAGGTCTTGGCCAATGGGGCCAAAACCATGCATGTAGCGATCGCCCACTTGGCCCCAATTGACAAACTCAATGGCCAATTTGAAAGTGCCGTAGGTGGCTTTTAAAAATTCGGTTTCGTCGATGCCAGCCACTTTGTTAAAGCGCTGAATCATCGGAATGGTGGCTTCACCCACGCCCACAATGCCAATCTCATCCGACTCTACCAACCGGATGTTGTATTTGCTGCGCAGCACACTGGCCAATGCCGTTGCTGTCATCCAACCGGACGTGCCGCCACCCACAATGACAATGTTTTGAATTAAGGAATTCTGCATCTTCACACCATGATAAAAAAAAGGGAGGACAAGTCCTCCCCTTACTTTAACTTTTCTCAATCACGCGGTATCGAGAAAGGTTTTTAGACAAATTCAAATTAGAACTTGTAGGTTGCGCCCATCAAATAGATCTTGCCGTATTTGACTTTTTCTACGATGTTGTCAGGCGTGTTGCTGTAGCGTTGGAACTGTGCGTTGGTGGCATTGTTCACTTGCAACATCAAAGACAAACCTTTGGCAGGGCCTTGTTGGAACTCATAGCCAGCTTGCAAGTCGACCACAGTTTCACCTTTGATGAAGGTCAACTGACGGTTGTCTTGGTAGTCGCTGATTTCGCCCAAGAAGTCGGAGCGCTGACGACCTGCCACTGCAACTTGGAAGCCACTCTTCTCATAGTAGAAGCGCAAGTTGTTGACGTTTTTAGACAAGCCTGGCAATGGAATTTTGTCGCGGCCAATGTCTTGCGTGCTGAAGCTTGCTGCGGGCAAGTTCACGTTGCTGGATGTGCTGGACATGTTGGCCATCACACCGAAGCCGTCCAAAGAAGGCGTCAGCATCGAGAAGGGCACGTTGATGGCCAATTCAACACCGCTGATGTCGCCACCTTGGCCGTTGATGGGGCGTGTCAGCATGCCCATGGTGCCGTATGGCAAACCTGTTGGCGCATAAGCCTTGAAGTCAAAGGGTGTCGCTGTTTTCAGGATGTAAGTGTCGAGGTTCTTGTAAAAACCAGCGATGCTCACATAGCCCTTCTTGCCGAAATATTTTTCGTAAGACACGTCAAATGACTTGGCGCGGAAGGGCTCCAGCTCGGGGTTACCACCGTCGCCGGTGTAAGTGCCCTTGGTGCTGTCGTAGCTGAAGTTCATGCTGGAGCGCATGTCGCCCATGTTGGGGCGTGCCAACACTTTGGCCACACCTAAACGCAAGACTTGGTCGTTGCCCGCATCAAAGTTCAAGTTCAGACTGGGGTTGAAGTCGCTGTAGGTTTTACCATTACCGATGGAAATACCAGGGCAGGTGGCCACGGTGTTGCCTGTGCAAGTGGCACGGTTCACGTTAAAGCCGGTGGCGCTTTGATCGGTGTTGACCATCTGCGCACCCACGTTGCCACGGTAAGGCATACCGAACAGCGTACCGTCCATGTCGCCTTTGAGGTAAGTGGTGGTGACTTTCTCTTTGACAGACCAGTCCTTGTTCAAGATGTCGCTGTCGACTTTCTTGGCCAAGTCGTAGACGGTGCCCAATGAGCCACGTGGGTCCCAAGACACAACAGCCAAACCAGTGGTGCCTGCTACGTTAGTGGCTGTACCGGGAACTGCTGCACCACCGTAAGGATCACCACCTTTGATGACCAATCGGCCTTCTTGTGTCGTGCGAACCTTGGTGCGGTCAGAGAAGTTGGCGCCAATTTCAACTGAAGAAATGGGGCCGTATGCTACGCTGCGACGACCTGAGAAGCGGACGTTGTCCACTTTGTCAGACACTTCAGGAATGGCCACATAACCTGCTTGGGGTGAAGAGGGGCCGCCACTCCAGCCGTTGACGTCGGTCAACTTAATTTGTGAGCGATCAGCATAGCTCAAACCTGTTTTGAACAGTGTGTCAGCCAAGTTGTTGCCGTTAAAACCGGTCCAAGACATGGTGTCGGTTTTGCCGGTGGTGTTGCCATCGCCTGGCAAGCCGGCAGTGGTTTCATAGCGTGAGCTGACGCGAGACACTTTGGACTGAGAAATGTCCGCATTGGCTTTCCAGTCACCCGCTTTGAATTTGGTGTTCCAGCCAAATGAGTCGAGCTTGTCATCACCAGATTCCAGGTGATTGCGAACCACGCCCTTGTAGCCGTCCATGGTGCCGCTGGTGACAAAGCCAGCAGAATTAATGACAGCGCCTGGCAACAATTTGCCTGCAGGGTCATAAGAGGCGTTCTCTAGGAAAGCGCCTTCCAAGCCTGTTTTCTTCAAAGCAAATGTGCCTTTGGAAGAGAACACGTCCAAAACTGTTTCGAAGTCTTTGTTGGGCTTGTATTGAACAACGGCCATCAAACCTTCGCGGTTGGATGTGCTTTGTTCTGTGTCAGCTGTAAAGCCACCTGGAATTTTGACGTCCTGACCGTTGTACTTGATGTCACGGTTCCAGCCGCCCCAAGAGTTGAACTTCAACTGCTCAGCGCCTTCGTCTTTGAGCTTGGTGTAGCCCAATGCAATACCCAATGTGCGGTCTGCAAATTGGTCAACATAAGAGAAAGATTGGCGATCGCCTTTGCCTTCGCCAGCGCCAGAGTCAACGCCAGAGCGCTGTGAACGAACGTTGGCAGAGAAGGTGCGCTTTTTGAAGTCCAACGGACGGACAGTGCGCAGGTCGATGGTGGAAGCCAAACCTTGGCCGACCAAGGAGGCTTCTGGTGTTTTGTGAATCACGATGGAGCCGAGCAATTCAGCGGGGAATTGATCGAACTCCACGCCGCGGCTGTCGCCAGTAGAGGCTTGCTCGCGGCCGTTCAACAAAGCGCCATTGAAGTCGGGTGACATGCCGCGAACACTCACAGATTGCGCGCGACCTGTGGACTTATTGCGCTGTGCAGTGACGCCAGGCAAACGAGACACAGATTCAGCAACGGTGGTGTCGGGCAACTTGCCAATGTCTTCTGCAGACAAGGCTTCAACGATGCCGTCGGAGTTGCGTTTGGTGGCGATGGCGTTTTCGATGGAGGCGCGGATACCCGTCACCACCAACTCGCCAGCCGCTTGTTGCGCATGTGTAGCGCCTGCAACGCTGATCAACAGAACAGCGCAGCCAGCCGCAACGGGACTGACTTGGAAGCCGCTTTGTCTCACCGCTTTGCGCGATTTCTGAGTGGTTTGTGTCATTCTTTTGACCTTATATTGAGAAATAAATGAGGTGTGCTGCCCTTGGAGACTTCATGTAAACGATTGCACGAAGTGATTGTGTAGTAAAACTAGATGCTCTTTCACTTGGGAAAAACCCTAGCTGTTGCATAAATAAAACCCTCGATTAATGAATACTTAAGAGGTAAAATTTAATTTGTGCAGGTTTTGTACGCCATTCAAAATGGCGGAAAATCTCCAATCTTGTACCAAAATTACAGCCGGAGTGTCGTTACATTTAATCAGGCATGTCTAAAGAGTCCGTTATGAAAATTTCCAACATGTTTCCATCGCTTTTTTCCGCTTTGCTCTGCCTCGGTTTTGCATTCAATGCGCACGCGCAAGCACAGCCCCAAGTCACTGTAAGGCCCGAAGTGGCCAAATCTTTACAAGCAGCCCAAGATGCTTTGAAGGCAGGGCAAGCTGACAATGCGTTGACCCTGTCACAGCAAACACTGGCCTTGCCAGGCATTACCGCGGTTGAAAAACCCATCATTCAACGCACCTTGGCTGTGGCGGCATTGCAAGCCAAAAACTTTCCATTGGCAGTGAGCACCCTAGAGAGCTTGATCAAAGACATGCCAGCCGACACACCTGCGGCACAAAAACGGCCCTTGATCGAATCCTTGCTCAATGCCAGCCAACAAGCGCAAGACTTTCCTCGCTTGGTCGAATGGGCACGTACTTATCTCAAGATGGAAGGGAGTAATCCTTCCGTTCGCCCTGTGCTCATACAGACCTTGTCTGTCTTGAAGCGCCACGAAGAAGTCATTCAAGAGGTCAATGAAAAAATGCGTTTGGACGCTGCTGCCAAAGTCAAAACGCCCGAAAGCGAATTGCGCATGATGGCGGTCAGCCAGCGTCAACTCAAAGACGATGCGGGCTACAACAGCACGCTAAAGTTGCTTTTGCAGAACTATCCTTCTAAAGCGTACTGGGGTGAAATGATTCCGCGCTTGGCCCGTCAAGCCAACTTCAATGCCCGTTTCGATTTGGACCTTTACCGTTTGCTCGAACTCACCGGCAACCTGGAAGATGCCATTGAATACATTGACATGGCCAATTTGGCCCTCAAAGCAGGTCTCCCCGCAGAAGCCTCGCGCATGGTGGAGCAGGCTTACAGCGCAGGCTTGTTGGGCAAAGGCAGCGACGCAGTCAACCATCAAAAATTACGTCAACAAATTCAACAACGTTTGACCGAAGACGTCAAAGCCCTGCCTGCCCTTGAGAAGTCAGCCAAAGATGCCAATGCACTGGCCAGCTTGGCAGATGTGTATGCGTCTCAACAAAAATGGGAACAAGCGCAAATCAACTACAGCAAAGCCATTGCCATGGGCGGCTTACGCCGTGAAGCCGAAACGCGTTTGCATGCAGGCATTGTGTTGTTTAAGGCAGGTCAAAAAGAAGAAGCACGCAAAATGTGGGACAGCGTGCAAGGTGATGCCACTGCTGTCGACATTGCGCAGTTGTGGAAGGCCTGGCAAGCCAACAATTGAAGCGTCATGGCAGGCACATTTTTTAACCCGATGCATTGAAGTTTTCAAAAGTGGACAAGCGCAAACTTCAAATGTCGGACATTGCCAAAATGGCGGGGGTCTCTACCGCCACGGTCTCGCGCGCGCTCAATGGCAGTGAAGCCATTCGGCCTGAAACGCGAGAGCGCATCATGGCCTTGGCCCAAGCGCACCAGTACACGGTGCATGCGGGGGCTAAAAATTTGCGCAGTGGAGAAAACCGCACCCTGGGCTTGGTCATCCCCTACCGCGAATCTTTGCGCATGCAAGTGACCGATCCCTTTTTCTTGTCGATGCTAGGTCATTTGGCCGATGCCATGACCGAGGCGCAGTACGACTTGCTATTGTCCCGCGTCAATGCAGATCACCTTGACGAATGCGCAGCCTTGTACGATTCAGGACGAGTCGCTGGCATGGTGGTGGTGGGGCAATGGGACCACCATGATCAACTCAATGCCTTGGCCAAACGCAATGTCCCCTTGGTGGTTTGGGGGGCCATGCTGCCCGACCAGGTTTATTGCAGTGTGGGCAGTGACAACGCCATGGGCGGTTATGAAGCGACCCTGCATTTGATTCAGCAAGGTCGCAAGCACATTGCCTTTATGGGCGACTATCAATCCGGTGAAGTCAAGTTTCGCTACGAAGGTTATTGCAAAGCCCTTGCAGAGCATGGCCTCCCGCTCAATCCTGCCTTGCGCATCGCCTCACCCTTTACGCCGCTAGAAGCGCAGCAGGCCATGCATCAATTTTGCGATCAACAGCAGCACATTGATGCACTGTTTGCCGCCAGTGATTTGATTGCCATCAATGCCATGGGCGTGCTCACTGCGCGCGGTTTCAAAGTGCCCGAAGATGTTGCTGTGGTGGGCTACGACGATGTGGACGCTGCGCGTCACAGCTTTCCGCCACTGAGCACGGTGCATCAACCGCTCGATGTGGCGGCGCGTGCGTTGTTGCAATCTTTGCAAGATGTGATGCAAGGGCGCAAACCAGCCTCTCGCCAATTGACCAGTCCCTTGGTCATTCGCGCTTCATCAAGCTGAGCAATTCAAGGGGAAAGCGCCACTCAGTCTTTGCTGGCTGCAGAGGCCGCCGCTTTCATTGCAAACTCAGCACGCAAGGCACGAAGCTTTTCGCGCGGATCTTCTTTCACCGTATTTTTGTCGAGTGCCATCTCACCAATAAACCGGCTTGGCAAAGCGGCAATGGTCTCGCGGCCCTTCTTGCGACGTTTGGTCCAACTCACAGACAGTGAACGCTGTGCACGCGTGATGCCCACATACATCAATCGCCGTTCTTCCTGTAAACGCGACAGTTGACCTTCTGCATGCACTTCAGCATTGATGGACTCTTTGTTGTCTTCGTCCATCTTGAATGGCAGCAAACCTTCGTTCACACCGACCAACATCACATGCGGCCACTCCAAACCTTTGGCCGCGTGCAGTGTCGACAACGTGACCACGTTGGGGTCTTGCTCGCGTTCATTCAAAGTGGACAACAAGGAAATGGTTTGCGCCACTTCTAGCAAAGATTTGGTTTCGGATGCAATGTTGACGCCTGCTGCGTCGTCAATGGTGCCGCCGCAACGGCCAGACATCCAGTCGCAAAACTCCAGCACATTGGTCCAACGCGCTGCCGCCACTTTTTCGTTGTCCTCGCCATCGTACAAATGCTTTTCATAGCCGATGTCTTTCAGCCATTGCAGCAAAAAAGCCTTGGCATCTTCTGCGCCATGGGTGCGCTTGGCGCGGTATTCCAAATCGTTCATGAAGCGGCCAAATTCATGCAAGCTGCCCACCGCGCGCGCAGACAAACGGCTGCCCAAGCTGTTGGAGAACAAAGCTTCAAATAAACTCAACTTGTATTGACTGGCCAAGGTGCCAAGGCCTGCCAAAGTTTGGTGACCAATGCCCCGCTTAGGGCTGGTCACGGCGCGCAAAAAGGCAGGGTCGTCATCGTTGTTGACCCACAAGCGAAACCAAGCGCACAGGTCTTTGATTTCGGCGCGGTCAAAAAAACTTTGGCCACCCGACACTTTGTAGGGGATCTGCGCACGTCGCAAGGCTTTTTCAAAGGGCTTGGCCATGTGATTGGCGCGGTACAAAATGGCAAATTCACGGTAGTCGCGGTATTGCACACCGCCTGCTGTGGTGCTGGTGCCCGCGCGCAAAGATTGAATGCGTGCCACCACCCGGTCGGCTTCATGCTCTTCGTTGTCGGCATCCACCACCCGCACCGGCTCGCCTTCACCCAGTTCCGAGAACAGTGTCTTGGGATACAGCTTGGGGTTGGGCTCAATCACATTGTTGGCCGCACGCAAGATGGCGCTGGTGGAGCGGTAGTTCTGCTCTAGCTTGATGACCTTCAACTGAGGAAAGTCTTGCGGCAAGCGCTTGAGATTGTCCAGTGTGGCGCCGCGCCAACCGTAAATGGATTGATCATCGTCACCCACGGCTGTGAACCGCGCGCGTTCGCCGACCAAATGTTTGAGGACCTCGTATTGGGTGGCGTTGGTGTCTTGGTATTCGTCCACCAACACATGGCCCATGGCCGCTTGCCAGCGCTCGCGAACTTCGGGAAAGTCGGCCAGCAATTTCAAAGGCAGCCCAATCAGGTCGTCAAAGTCAACGCTTTGATAAGCCGCCAAACGCTCCTCGTAGCGCCCCATGATGCGAGACGCCATGCGCTCGTTTTCGTTCTTGGCGATCGCTTCTGCTTGAGCGCCATTCAGGCCGCTGTTTTTCCAAGCGCTGATGGTCCATTGCCATTGACGCGCGGTATTGGCATCGGTGGTGCCGCCGCAGTCTTTCAAGATGCTCACCACATCATCAGAATCCAGAATGCTGAACTGAGGTTTGAGACCCAGCACATGGCCGTCTTGGCGCATGATGCGAACGCCCAAAGCGTGGAAGGTGCAAATCATCACCTCCTGCGCACCTTTGCCAATCAACTTGCGCGCACGTTCGCGCATCTCGGTGGCCGCTTTGTTGGTAAAGGTGATGGCTGCAATGCGTTTGGGCTCTAAACCGACTTCAATCAATCGCGCAATTTTTTGTGTAATCACGCGCGTTTTGCCCGAGCCCGCACCCGCCAATACAAGGCAAGGGCCTTTGACGTAATTGACGGCTTCTAGTTGCGCCGGATTCAAACCGAGGGTGGGGGACGACATGCTGATTGGAGGAAAGCACCGTGACAAATGTCAGCCAGTGAATACACGAATCATAGCGGGCAATCAGGGCTCAAATTCCAAGGCACAATGTGAACCATGTTAGATGTCTTGCGCGTCACCTTTCCCTTCTTTGCATTGGTCTTTTGCGGCTATTGGGCCGCGCGCCGGCAAATGCTGCCGTTTGAGGCCATTCCCGGGCTCAATGGGTTTGTGTTGTTCTTCGCATTGCCCTGCATGTTGTTCCGCTTTGGTGCCAGTACGCCCATCACGCAGTTGTTAGATGCTGGCGCATTTTTCATGTACTTGTTTTGTGCCCTGATCATGGTGGCCTTTGTGTTGGCCGTCACCATGAATCAACGCATCGGTTGGAACGATGGCGCTTTTGGAGCCTTGGTGGGCGCGTTCCCCAACACGGGTTTCATGGGCGTTCCTTTGTTGGTGGCCTTGCTCGGATCTGCTGCTGCTGGGCCCGCCATCGTCACCATCGTCATTGACATGGTCATTACCACCTCGCTCTGCATTGCCTTGTCGCGCCTCGATGGTGCGGGCGAGCAAGGCGTCGGTCAGGCCGCCAAAAATGCTTTGTGGGGCATGCTCAAAAATCCCATGCCGTGGTCTATTTTGCTCGGCACATTGTTTTCGGCATTTCAAGGCGAGTTGCCTGGGCCGGTCGACAAAACCGTGGCCTTGTTGGCCGATGCGGCATCGCCTGTGGCTTTGTTCACCATCGGTGCGGTGTTGGCGCGCTCTCAAAAAATTGCGCACCACCCACAGCATGGTCCCCTCTCTTGGCGAGATTACGTGCCAGTGGCATTGATCAAATTGTTTTTGCATCCGCTGCTGGTTTTGTTGGTGGGCTTGGCGGCCATTGCCATCGGCGTCCCCATCGATGTGTTCGCCCTTAAAGTGATGGTCTTGGTGGCTGCCCTGCCCAGTGCAAGCAATGTGTCCATGTTGGCCGAACGCTTTGGTGCAGACAACGGCCGCATTGCACGCATCATCTTGGTCTCTACTTCTGCCGCGTTCTTGACCTTTTCTGGCGCGGTCGCCTTGTTGCAATAACGCTGAAGTAACGCTGCAATAGAAAAACCTTGGCGTGCTAAATCGCCAGGGGGTCCACGTCAACCAACCACCTGATCAGACCTTTGTGCTCGGGTTGTGAGCGAGCTTCGTGAAGGCAAGTTTGCAACACATCCAATACTTTGTGCAGCGAAGAGCGCGACGTACTTTCCAACAACATTTGCGCCCGCTCGACGTTGGCCACGCGCTGAATGCTCATGGGCACTGCTGGGAACACACTGACTTCGTTCAACATGTTTGCAAACGTCACATCGCCCTGCGCCATTTGTTGAAGTTGTGCGTTGGCGTGATTCAAGAAAGCTTGCGCCACAGCTTGCTGCCTTGCATCGCAGCGCACCAAGGCCTGAAAGCTGCTGGGCGGCAAACCTGCTTCTAAGCGCTCTTTGAGTTGTTGCGCGGCAAAAGATGGGTAGTCATGTTTTTTCAAGGCCTCAAACAATGGGTGTGCTGGGTGAAAGGTCTGCACCCACATTTCGCTGGAGGCACTTTGCGCGGCATCGCGGCCTGCGCGCCCACCGGCTTGCATCAGCAACGCAAACAAACGCTCGGGCGCTCTGAAGTCACTCGAGAACAAGGCGCCGTCTGGGTTGATGGCCGCCACCAATGTAATGCGCCTGAAATCGTGCCCCTTGGCAATCATTTGAGTGCCCACCAGCACATCCACTTCGCCGCTGTGAACACCCGCAAGTTGTGCTTCCAGCGCACCCTTTAATTTGGTGCTGTCTGCATCGATGCGCATCACCTTGACCGCTTCACCATCGGGCCTTTTGACGTCGACCAATAAGTCAGCCAGATGCTCTTCAAGTTGCTCGGTGCCGCGGCCCATCGGCGCAATGTCAGCGTTGCCACAAGTGGGGCAGGCACGCGGGACACGCTGTGTAAAACCGCAATGATGGCACCGCAGGGTGCGGTCAATTTTGTGAAACACTCGAAACGCACTGCAATGCGCGCATTCACTTTTCCAGCCGCAATCTGCGCAATGCAAGACCGGTGCATAGCCTCGGCGATTGAGCAGCAGCATGCTTTGCTCACCTTTGGCAACCCGCGCTTGAATGGCGGCAATCAGCGGTGCGGACAACACTGTTTTGCGCGGTTGATGGTTCATGTCAACGCGCCGCACAAAAGGCAATTGACCCGCACCAATTCGCGCAGGCATTTGCAAACGCAAATACCTGCCACCCTCTTGTGCAGGGCGGCTTTGGTGCCAGCTTTCTAAAGAAGGAGTGGCTGAACCCAGAATGACTTTGGCACCTTCGAGCCTGGCGCGGTAGATGGCCAGGTCACGCGCTGAATAGCGTGCGCCTTCTTGTTGCTTGTAGCTGGCATCGTGTTCTTCATCGACCACCAGCCATTTCAAGCGCGGCATGGATGCAAAGATGGCCATGCGTGTGCCCAGCACAATGCGCGCCGAGCCCTTGTGTGCGGCCAGCCAACTCTTCAAGCGCTGCGGCCCCGTCATGCCACTGTGCATGGAGACCACGCCCTCTTCACCAAAACGCGCTTTGACACGCGCTTCTAGTTGCGGCGTCAAATTGATCTCGGGCACCATCATCAGGGCTTGGGCGTCGGGGTCTTCGGCCAGGCATTGCGCAACGGCCTGCAAGTAAACCTCTGTTTTGCCACTGCCGGTGGCGCCATGGATCAAAAAAGGTCCGGGTGCCTCGGCCATTTGAGCCAAAACCTGAGACTGCTGTGCAGACAAAGGCCAAGGCGATTCCAATGCGGCTTTGATCGTTTCCTCGCTAGCGCTGCGTTTCTTTAAGCGGCGCGCCAGTTGTTCGGGTGACAGGTCGCGCAACTGCGGCGGCAAAGCCGCCATGGCCACCTCACCCAAAGAGCGTTGGTAATACTGAGCCGTGAACTGCACCAATTGAAGCCAATGCGTGCTTAAAGGGCTGACGCCATCCAGTATGGCCGTCACGCGCTTCACGGCACTTTGTGCCAAATGCGATGGTGCTTGCGCATGAACTCGCCACACCACACCCAACACTTCGCGCTTGCCAAATGGCACGCGCACCAACTGGCCCACCTGCGCAGGCAGATCGGTGTTGTAGGTGAGCAAACCACCCACTTGGCTGTGGGCGGGTGCCGAAACTGCGACGTCAAGCCACATGTGTGATTTTTTCCGAGTGTTGAAGCATCAACTGCATTGATGCATGCATTCTGTCATTTTCTTGCTCATAAATATTCTTGAAATCACGCTTAAGTTGTTGTTTTTCATGGTCTTTAGAAGCAGTCCCAATAAACTGTGGATAACTTTGTTGAAAACTCTGCTTGATGCCCCCGAAACCCTTGAAAAATAAGGCTTTGATTGGATTGCTCGAGAACTGAGCAGAATCATTAAGTTTAATTAAATCAACAACTTAGATGACATTGGGGGTTTGCTCGGAAGTCCTTCTTGCAAACATATTTTTAAATTTCAAGAATTTTGCTTTTGTGCATAAGTCAATAGAAAAAACCCAAAAATTTAAATATTTTTAGGGTTTTTTTGCATGGTTTATGCAGTACGTGTGAGCGCCTCAGCGCGAGTGCTGCCGCAGAGCCTTGGAATGCGAGTGAACGGCTTCGACCAAGGCCGAGACATGCTCGGGAGGCGTGAATTGGCTAATGCCGTGTCCCAAATTGAAAATGTGCGTAGGCCCCGTGCTGTTGGCATCGGTATGCGGGGTTCCAAAACTGTCTAGCACCCGAATCACTTCTTTTTGAATTTGCGCGGGGGGTGCAAACAATACGTTGGGGTCAATGTTGCCTTGCAAAGCTTTGCCGGCGCCATTGACCTTGCCGCCCACCATCTGGCGGGCGCGGCCCAAGTTCATGGTCCAGTCGAGGCCCAGCACTTCGCAGTCAAGTTGACCCATTTCTTCAAGCCACAAACCGCCGCCTTTGGTAAAGACAATGCGCGGGATGCGCACGCCTTGATGTTCTTTCTTCAAAAGAGCGAGCACTTTGGCGGTGTAGGCCAGGCTGAATTCTTGGAAGGCAGCGTCGGCTAAAACGCCGCCCCAGCTGTCAAAAATCATGACGGCCTGGGCGCCGGCGTCAATTTGGGCGTTCAGGTAAGTGGCCACGGCTTGTGCATTGACTTCCAAAATTCGGTGCATCAAATCGGGACGGCTGTACAGCATCGATTTGACCAAACGGTAGTCGTCCGAGCCTTTGCCTTCCACCATGTAGCAAGCCAATGTCCAGGGGCTGCCAGAAAAGCCAATCAGGGGCACTCGGCCGTTCAAGGCCTTTCGAATGGAGGTGACCGCATCAAAGACGTATTGCAGTTTGGCCATGTCAGGGACTTGCAGAGCGGCCACATCGGCTTCGTTGCGCACACTCTTGGCAAAACGTGGGCCCTCGCCCAACGCAAAACTCAAGCCCAAACCCATGGCATCGGGCACAGTCAAGATGTCGCTGAACAAAATAGCAGCGTCCAGCGGGTAGCGCTCGAGAGGTTGCAGTGTCACCTCGGTGGCAAAGTCTACGTTGGTGGCCAGACCCATGAAGCTGCCAGCCTTGGCGCGCGTTGCACAGTACTCGGGCAAATACCTGCCCGCTTGTCGCATCAGCCACACAGGGGTGTGGTCGGTGGCCTGTCGCAGGCAAGCGCGCAAAAAGCTGTCGTTGGACAAAGGGGCAAAGCTGTCAAAAGTCATGGTCGTGCAAGCCGCAAGGGCCTTTTCAAAAGAGTCAGCAGCATTCTCGCAGACTGAGTGCAGTGCATCCGCGGATGAAGCACGAACCTATTGAGTGGACGGCGCGGCTTTGACTTGGCGCAATGCATTTTGAATCTCTGCCGCCGAAGGCAACTCCGACAACAGTTGCACTGATTGCCCTGGTGCATACCAAGCATAAACCGGCACACCGTTTCGGCCCATTGCATTCAGCGCTTGTGTGATGGCGGGGTCATAGCGCGTCCAATCGGCCCGCAGCAACAAGACATTTTTTTGAGCAAAAGATGCCACGACCTCTGCTTGGCTGAAGGTGGTTTTTTTATTGAACTGACAAGTGACGCACCAAGCTGCCGTAAAGTCAATGAACACAGGCTGGCCTGCATCACGCGCTTTGGCTACTTTTTCTTCAGACCATGCTTCCCAAATTGCACCTGGCACAACGTTGTTTTGTGGGCTGCTGGCGCCTGATGCCGTGCTGTCTTTCTGGCCTGTGGGTTCTATACGGGTCCAACTGGCGCCCCACTGCCAAAGTGCCACAGCCAGCAACAGCAAGGCCAAAGTGCGCAAGAGCCATCCGGCCTTGCCTTGTTGCTGCAAGGCCCACAAAACCAGCGCCAAGCTGAGCAGACAGATGAGGAAGCCAGTGACACCATCCAGCCCAACTTGCTGACCAAGCACCCAAACCAACCAAATGACGGTGGCATACATGGGGAAGGCCATGAATTGCCGGAAGGTCACCATCCAAGCGCCCGGACGTGGCAAAAATTGAACCCAAGCCGTGCTGACCGTCAGTGCCAAAAAGGGCAATGCCATGCCCAAGCCCATGGCGCCAAAGATGGGCAGAGCTTGCCATGCCGGAAGGCCAATGGCCAAGCCAAGCGATGCACCCATGAAAGGCGCCGTACAAGGCGAGGCAATGACCACCGCAAACACACCCGACCACAGGGCATTGACCCATGGCCGTGACCACTGAACACTGGCTACCGAGCTAGGCGCCAAGCTGCCAAATTCAAACAAGCCGGAGAGGTTCAGGCCCATCATGGCAAATAACATGGCCAGACCGCCCACCACCCAAGGAGACTGCAACTGGAAGCCCCAGCCCAGTTGAGAGCCTGCGGCTCTGAAGGCCAACATCAAACCGCCAAGCAACAAAAAAGACGCGACAACGCCCGCACTGAAAGCCCATGCAGAGGCTTTCATTTGTTGGGTGCTGTTGGAATGCTGCGAAATGCTCAGCAATTTGATGGCCAAAACGGGGAACACGCAGGGCATCAAGTTCAACAACAAACCGCCAGCCAAAGCGCCCAGCAAAGCCAAGACCCAAGTGGCCCAAGGAGCTGTCAATGTGTTGCCTAGAGAAGGCGTGGCAATTTTGAGCTTGTCAGCTGTCTGCGGATCTTCGGCAAACTCGCGCCATTGCCCTTGCACTGGCGTCTCAAATGTCCATTGCAAGCCCGTTGGCGCGTCGGCCTTGCCCTGAACCAGCAA
The DNA here is from genome assembly GCA_049655425.1 of Limnohabitans sp. Classification (GTDB taxonomy): domain Bacteria; phylum Pseudomonadota; class Gammaproteobacteria; order Burkholderiales; family Burkholderiaceae_C; genus Limnohabitans_A. Next base: position 325,471 of record JBASJS010000001.1, read on the forward strand.
CCAAGACATGTTTGTTGGACTGTCCATTCTTTCACTGGAAATGCGAACTTGCACTTTGGGTGCGTTGCTAGCGCCTGTCGCATCGACCTCAATCAAGGGTGCTGCATTGTTTTGAACCACATTGGTCGTTTGTGGAAACAGGGTCCATGGCCCCTTTTGCAACTCAGCCGGCAAACTGGCCAGAGTCAATTGCAGCGTGCGGCCATCGTCAGCAATGCGTGCAGCATGCGCACCCGTTAGCGACTTGGCTTGAAGCTGTAGGGCTTTTTGAAACTCGGCGGGCGCCGTGGCACTGGCGCCAACGACAGGGACGGTCAACTGAAAATCACCCTCTTGCGGAATGCATTCTTGTTTACACACCAACCAATTGGCACGCAATTGAATGTCGATGGTCGTGCCTGTGGGCTTGAACGACTTGTCAACCAGAACAGGCGTCACCAACATCACACTGTCTTCGTAGCCGTAATTGGCCAGTGTGCCGATGGGGATTTTTTTAGGAACAGGCCAAATCAAGGGTTTCGTCGTGAGGCCTGTCGGCAACTTCCATGTCAGCTCTGTGGGCAAGCCCGAGTCGCCTGGGTTGCGCCAATACGTATGCCAGTGCGCCTGATGCGTCAGTTGAAGGCCTAGCAAAATGGTTTGTCCAGCCGCAATGCCTTGAGGTGCATCGATCGACAAAGTGGCTTTCACTTGCGGCGTCTGCACCACATGCGAGGGCTTGCTGTTGCCCAAGATTTGCGTTTGTGCATGGCCCGTGAGCGTCAAAGCAAGGCACACGGCGCCCCAAAGCAGAGGGTGCCTCAAGAGATTGAAAAGACCTTGAAAATTCAGCAACAACATAAGCATTCGCATCAGCAGAAGGTTTGGCAGCAAAATCGGCGACAGATTCAGCCGCAAAATTGGCCAGAAGCCTTAATAAAAGCGCAATCATGCACTTAAATTCGGTACCTCTATTAAACTGCCGTTATGAAAAGTTCGTCAGCCCAGCCCAGCCTAAGCCCCTATTGGTCAGAGTTAAGCACCCAAGATTTTGCGCGCATCGACACATCGCGCGCCATTGCGGTGTTGCCGTTGGCCGCTACCGAGCAGCATGGCCCACACTTGTCGCTGTCGGTTGACACCGACATTGTGAATGGCGTGGTTGCAGCCAGTTTGGGCCCCCTTCAGACCCTTCAGGCAAGTGCAGAATCGCCCTTGCCGGTTTTCTTTTTGCCCACTCAAAGCGTCGGCCTGAGTCCAGAACACGCTGCATTTGCGGGCACGCTCACCTTAAAACCCGAAACCCTGATTCGACTTTGGACAGACATTGCAGAGTCCGTCAAGGCTGCGGGCTTTAACAAGCTCGTATTGTTGAATGCACATGGCGGCCATGTGGGCGCCATGGACGTGGTGGCGCGTGATTTGCGCGCGCGCTTGGGCATGCTGGTTTACAGCGTCAATTGGTATCAACTGCCGCTGACAAACGAGCAAGGCGAAGATCTGAACTCGCTGTTCTCGCCACATGAACATCGTTTTGGCGTGCATGCTGGCGATGTTGAAACTTCCGCCATGCTGGCGCTGCAACCCCATCGGGTGCGCATGGAGTTGGCACAAAATTTTGCATCCAGCGCCGAGCAACGTGCTGCTAATTTTCCCATTTTGGGCAATGGCCGCAGTGCCAAGTTAGCGTGGCAAATGCAAGATTACAACCCGGCGGGAGCCGCCGGCAATGCAGCCGCTGCCACTGCGAAAAAAGGTCAGGCATTGATAGAGGCTGCGGGCCGTTCATTGGCCCAACTCTTGTTGGAAATCGACCGCTTGCCAGCGTCAACCCTCAAAAACGAAAAGCCTTAGTGCCCACCGTTTTGCGCTGAGGCCCTCTGCAGCAGGCCTTCAGCCACTCAATGCTTAGAAGGCAATTTGAGTTCGCAAGCACTGGGATGAATTTGTTGGGGACACTCTCGACTGGCGTCCAAGCATCCGCCGTTTGCATAAATGCCTTTGCCATCGCGCATGCGCATCATCAAAGCCAGAACCTTCTGCGATTCTTGCGGATCTTGCATCGTTTGTTTGACCCGAGTCTCGACAATGCTTTCATCGATCCAAGCTTCGCCTTCGCTGTTGGTGCTAAGGCCATGGCGCCAGTGATATATCTCGACACACTTGTGCGCCAGGGTAAAGGGCTGATCACGCTTCCAGAAGTTGCTGAACAAGCCGCCGCCCATGTAAATAACCCACGAGCCCTCGTAGCCTGTCACGTCGGAAGAAGGTTCATCGGGGTTGCGAAACCACAATCGATCGCCAGGCACAAAGAATTGGGCAGGCAAGGGGGCCTCAAGTGAGCCGTACTCATGCAAAAACACATCGTGAAACTGTGCCGAGCGAACGGCATGAACTTCATTGAGTTTTTGAAGTGCTTCAAATAAGGCCGGATGGTGAATTTCAGCTTCTTGCGCCAAGCCAAGCAAAATGACGTATTCGCTGGCTCGATAACAAGAAAAATCATACAGCTTGCCGGTGGCTTCAGGCTGCGTGGCACTGATCAATGCTTTGATCAAGCTGGTGCCGGGATGCAAGACAAAGCCTGCTTCGTCTACGTAGTGCCAAAACTCAAGGGGACGTTCTGCTGCCTCTGTGCGAAAAGCCAAAGCAGTTTTGCGCGCAGCAATTGCAATGTTTTCTCTAACGCGCACCGAGCTGGCAAGTGCTTCTAAATTTTGAAATGAAAAAACGTGTGGCGATATTAAGAGTGACCACAAAATCTCTTGCGTCAAATTCTGCGCGTGCTCATGAAACGACAGCGTGTTGAACATGGGCGCATGGGTTGCCGCCCACGCTGGTCGCATGTGACAAACTGTGCCCCCCAAACTGTCTTCAATGACCATGTCTTGAAGAACGCCATGCAAACGCATGTACGTGCGGCAATCCTCAGCAGACGTGTTCGCAATTCGAATGCCTTGTGCTTGATCAAGCATAGAAAGAAGTGCTGACTGAATCTGCATGCATGTCATTTTGACAAGAAAATGAAGTGCCCCCTATCGGGAGAAACACTATCTACGCTGTCAAGATACAGCAAGCTTGCACATTGGCATTTCAAATTATGCAAAGGTCACCCATTTGTGATGCGTGCTGTCGTCCAAGTGGGGCAGGTTGTTGTAAGACAGCAGCATGTGTCTGGACGGCGTGTAAATGAATTCTGTCAGTGCCGTATTGCGAATGCGCAAATTCAATTCAATGGTGGTATCGGCTGGGGCTCCCAGCACCTGACCAACCGCTGTTGATATGGGGCCACCACTGGACACCAACAAGACGCGGCCTTTGTAATTGGACCGCACATGTGTCAAGACTGCCTGAATACCTTGCACAAACACGTCGTAGCTTGGCATGCCCTTAGGTTGTGTTTCACCAGCCATCCACTTTTGCAAAGCAGTTCTCAGGAGCCTGAAGTGGTGCTTGTACATCTCTGGGGTATCGGGCTTGGCCAAAGGCTCAGGATGCACAGTGGCAATCAGCGCATGGCTGTCGTATTCGTTTAACTCGGGCCACACTTCGGGGGTCAATTGAAGGCTGGCGCCTTGGGCGATGCCTTCCCAAGTTTGTCGATGCCGCTTGAGGCTGCCTATCAACACGGCGTCAAAAGACAGTGTGTCGGGTGTGTGCTCGCTGGTTTGTTTCCAATAGGCACCCAAGCGAATGCTTTGGCGTTGGCCCAGTTCGCTCAGTTGATCGTAGTCGTCGGCGCCAAAGGAAGCTTGTCCATGACGCACCAAAGTCAGTTGTCCCATGGTTCTCAGTCTAACGCCACATGACCTTCAATGCAGATCACGGTGTCGCCACCGACCCAAACTTGGCCCTGCGTATCTTGTTGAATGTGCACGCGACCTTCTCGGCCCAATGCGCTGCCTTGGCTTGCCACGTAATCGGTTGGCATTTCACCAGAGCCAATCAGCCATTGCGACAACGAGGCGTTCAAGCTGCCGGTGACAGGATCTTCCGTGATGCCGATGGCCGCCGCAAATGCGCGCACTTCCAGTTGTGCATCAGGTTTGTCGGTTGCCTCGTTACGCAGTGACTTGCCCGCAAATGCCCTTGATTCACGGTTGCTGCGCGAAATCAATAGGGGAGATGAGATATTTTTTTGCTCAGTTTTTGCGGCCACCCCCACCTTCACGCCCAGTTGCTTCAAAGCCAAATGGTCGGGTGCCAAATTGCGTACGGTTTCTACATCGTCCAACAAAAACGCCCACCACTCTGGCCCATTGTTGAGGATTTGGCTGTCCATCACTTGATTTGTTTGAAGGCCAAGCGCCTTCAGCAGGGCGGGCAGGGTGGCCGGGGTGGCCTCTTGCATGCTGCGCATCTGGACAGGCGGCGCTGCAAACGCCCAGCGTCCTTCACGCATTTCGAGCCTCACCAAGCCCACGCCGCATTCCTGAACCAAAACACCTGCTTGTTGGGCTTGTCCGCCTGCTTTTAGCCAAGCACTGGCGCTGCCCAATGTGGGGTGGCCTGCAAAAGGCAGCTCACCACCGGGCGTGAAGATGCGCAATTTGTAGTCGGCACCTTGCGCTTTGGCTTCGGGGCTTGGTGGCAAGACAAAAGTGGTCTCACTCAATTGGGTCCAGCGAGCAAAGCTTTGCATGCTGGCATCGCTCAGGCCCGTACCGTCTAGCACCACCGCTACAGGATTGCCCAAATAGGCTGCAGATGTGAAGACATCCACTTGTTTGAAAGGCCTCGAAGCCATGCGAGATTCCTCAAATTAAAAACTTGTTTGTAACATCCAAACTGCAGTCAACAAAAGCGCCGTGGCCATGCATCGGTTAAAGACCAACAACCTGATGCCTTCCGATAACCACTGCCTCAGCAAGCTTCCAACTGCGGCATAGGTCAGGTTACTGATCAAACCAAAAGCCATCATGATGGGCAGCAGCAACATGCTGCGTGCCAATGCATCCTCTTTGCCGGCTACCCAGCCAGCCACCAACGAAAGTGCCAGCATCCAGGCTTTGATGTTCAAGAATTGAAGGCTAACGCCTTGTACAAAACTGATGTTGAGTCGATCTGCGTTGGCGGTGGCCATTTGGCGCGTGCCCCACAACCGATAAGCCATCCACAATAAATACAGCGTGCCACTGACCATGATCACCCAGCGCAATGCAGGCAAGGCCAACACCAAGTTGCCCAAACCCGCCATGCACAGACTCAACAACAAGCCCCAACCTATCGGAACTGCCAACACGAATTTCAGGGCCGAACGCATACCTCGGTTGGCGGCCAGTGCCGTAGACAAAGTGGTGTTGGGCCCAGGCGTGAAGCTGGCTGCTGTGGACAGAACCAACAAGGCCGTTAGTTCCTCTGTGCTGAAAATGAAATTCATGCCGACAGTTGTTCCCAGCGTTCAAGTGCGGCCATCAAGGCTGCATCAATTTCTGCGTCGCGTGCAAACAGCGCTGTAGCTTGCGCGGGATCTTTTGCAAACAAACTGCTGTCCTCTAGGGCTACCCTAATTTGCTTCTGCTCATTTTCGAGCGCTTCAATCTGCCCGGGCAATGTGTCTAGCTCACGTTGTTCCTTGTAGCTCAACTTGACGCTGCTTTTGGTCGCGCTAGGTGCTGCCGTATTGGCTTTCAGACTTGGGGCATTTGTTTTGGAAGCCGCTTCTTTGGTTGCCATCTCGGTTGTGATGGCTGCAGTGCTTGTTTTGGCTGCTGCTATTTTGTTTTGCGCTTGAATGGCTTGGCTGCGCTGTGATTGAGTCAACCAATCCTGCACGGAGCCTTCGTATTCGCGCCAGAAGCCGGGCTTGTCATCGGTCGCTTCACAGGCAATGATGCTGGTCACCACGTTGTCCATGAAGGCGCGGTCGTGGCTGACCAAGAACACGGTGCCCTCGTAGTCTTGCAACAATTCTTCTAGCAACTCCAAGGTGTCGATGTCCAAGTCGTTGGTGGGCTCGTCCAGCACCAAGACATTGGCAGGCCGTGCAAACAGCCTGGCCAGCAGCAAGCGATTGCGCTCCCCGCCCGACAAAGATTTCACGGGTGATGTGGCGCGAGCTGGCGAAAACAAGAAGTCACCCAAATAGCTCTTCACGTGTTGGCGTTTGTTGCCAATCTCAATCCATTCGCTGCCTGGGCTGATGAAGTCTTCTAGAGATGCCTCAAGGTCTAGGGCGTTTCGCATTTGGTCAAAGTAAGCCACTTGCAAATTGGCACCTTGGCGAATGCTGCCACTGTCTGCGGCCAATTCACCTAAGATCATTTTCAGTAGCGTTGTTTTGCCTGCACCGTTGGGGCCTAATAAGCCAATCTTGTCGCCGCGCAACAAGGTGGCTGTGAAGTCTTTCACAATGACTTTCACGTCGCCTTCGGGGGAAGTGAATGATTTGCAGACGTCCGTCAGTTCAGCCACCAACTTGCCGCTAGGGGCGCCCGATGCCACTTCCATGCGAACGCGTCCCACTTGCTCTCTGCGCGCGCTGCGTGTGGCGCGTAAGTTTTCAAGTCTCACAATACGGCTTTGGCTGCGTGTGCGGCGCGCTTCGACACCTTTGCGAATCCAAACTTCTTCTTGTGCCAACAGCTTGTCAGCCTTTGCGCTGATGACAGCTTCTTGCGCTAACTGCTCTTCTTTGTTAATTTGATATTGTGCAAAGTTGCCTGGATAGCTTCGCAGTCGACCGCGGTCCAGTTCCACAATGCATGTGGCGATGCGGTCCAAAAAAGCGCGGTCGTGCGTAATGGCCACCACACTGCCTTTGAAATCGATCAGCAATTGTTCAAGCCAAGCGATGGAGTCCAAGTCCAAGTGGTTGGTAGGTTCATCTAACAAGAGGACATCGGGTCGTGTCACCAACGCTTGTGCCAGTGCGACGCGTTTGCGATTGCCGCCAGACAAGGTGCCAATTTTGGCGGTGGGATCTAGATGCAAGCGGTGCAAGGTTTCGTCGACACGTTGCTCCCATCCCCAGCCATCAAGCGATTCGATTTGGCTCTGCAGTGTGTCTAGGTCGCCGATGCAATTGCTGTAGTCGTCGATCAACTTCATCACAGGGGCGAGGCCGCGTTGCACAGATTCAAAGATGGAATCTTCTGCATCTAACAGTGGTTCCTGCGCCACGTAAGCAATGCGCACGCCCTGCTGCACATGCATGTTGCCGTCATCGGCGTGCTCCATGCCGGCAAGTATTTTGAGGAAGGATGATTTGCCTGTGCCGTTGCGGCCAATCAGGCCAATGCGTTCAGAAGTCTCGAGCGCAAAGTCTGCGTGATCCAGGAGTGCGACGTGGCCATAAGCCAACGATGCGTCTAATAAAGTGATTAAAGCCATGGGCTCATTATCAATGAGGCTTGAAAATTTTTGATGAAAGTCTTGCGCTCACCCAAAAAGTAGTGTTATAGTCGAGGGCTTCGCTGCTGAATAGTTGCTAAAACTAAACGGCGCCAAAGGCGGCAAAAGAAGAGAGGTAACGCATAAATGCAGTGCAGTTCTTTATTGCCGATGAAGACCAGTCGATTTGGTTGCTACAAAATATGCAACTCAGAAAGACGGCTTGAAAAAGTTTAAAAAATATTAAATTTTTTCAAAGCAGGCAAAAAATGCGTGCTATACTGCAAGGCTTCGCTGATCGCAGCGAGTGATGCAAAAACAACAAGGGCTTTGGCCTGAAATTGTTTGCAAGAGATCTTTAAAAATATACAGCCGATAAGCGTGGGCGTTTGATGG
>JBASJS010000002.1:0-684965 GCA_049655425.1 Limnohabitans sp.
GAGTACCAGAAATCGTTCAGCCCCCCTTGCCTTCAGCCCTCACTGATTGACCAAATTAATGTTGATCTGACCCCATTTATTGGGAAGACCCTTTCCTATCCTCCAAACTGCTCTCTCACGGCAAGTCCGTGTTTTCCTCAGGCGCCTGAGCGTTACGAGGACCAACAGTCCCTAAACGAGCCTTCAGAGATTGCGGCTGACCAGTGATGATGGCTGCGTAATTTGTCGTATTGGACAACACTTTTTTTACATAATCTCGCGTCTCTGTGAAGGGGATGTTCTCTGCCCAAATGGCGGCCTCCAAGACAGGACCCTTGCGCCAATTGCGTGACCTGCTAGGACCCGCGTTATAAGCCGCTGCAGCCAAAGGCATCGAGCCATCAAAATCATCGAGTACCAGTTTGAGGTAACCCGTGCCAATTGCCACATTGGTCTCATGTTCATTGAGCTGCGGCAACTGGAAATTAGTCAAGCCAATCTTCTTGGCAGTCCACTTGGCAGTGGCCGGCATCACCTGCATCAAACCCGAAGCGCCCACCACCGACTTCGCATCCATGATGAAACGACTCTCCTGACGAATCAGGCCGTAGACATAAGCAGGATCGAGTTGCACCTCTTTTGATTTACGCAACACAGTGTCTTTGAGCGGCATTGGAAAGCGCTGATCAAAATCGATTTGCGTCTTCGTTCTGTCGCTGGTGTTGATACAACGATCCCACACTTGCTTGCTACAGGCCAAGTCTGCGGCAGCCAACAATTCGCGCTCACTCATGCCGCCAGGTGTGTGCAAATTGGTGGTGTAGTTCCACTCGCGATTGCCTTCAGAGCGCAAGCCCAAACTCAAAGCGTACAAAGCGCGTTGAAGCCCCGCATTTTGTGCAGCTTCCGATTTTTCTTGAGCTGTTAAAGCCGCTGGCTTGGCAGGTGCTGTGATGGGCTGCCCAAGTTCTTCGAGTGCCAATTGCTCGTAGAAGCCTTTGACACTGGCGATGCTTTGCAGGGCTGCTGTGGCTTCTGCGCGTTGCGGGTCTGTGGCCGCTTTGTGAAGCGCCAATTGGCCACGTGCTTTCCAGTACACCCAAGTGGGGTCTTGCTTGGCGCCCTCCATGGCGTCAATGCTTGCCACGACCGCCTTCCAATCGCCTTGACGAAGGGCTGCACGTGTTTTCCAAATGAGCAAATCGTCATTCAAATCTTGATTGCGGCCGACTTTGTTGAAGTAGCTGTGCGCATTGTCTTGGAGCTTTTGCGCAGCTTGTTTGCCAATGACAGCCCATACCCAGTTGTGCTCTTCTTTGGTGAGCATCAGGCCCCATTTTTTCTCGAGCAACTGTGCCGCTTTGTCGGGGTCGGTGTTGGCGACGCGAATCAGGGCGAGGACAGACAGTTCTTTGCGCTTTTTGGTAATGGCCAAAATGCGTTTGTCTAAATATTTTTGTGGGTCGGCTTGAATCAAGATGGCTTGTTTGCCGAGTTCGGTGGATTCAATGTTCAGCGCCAGTTGCGCCGCGCGTGGGCGGTTGTTGTCCATGGCCAAGCGGGCTTTGCGCCAAATGTCCAGAGCGTCAATTTTCTTTTCATCGTGGAGCTTGTCGGCGGTGTAAGTGCAGCCGTCTTCTGTGTCACGAAAGGCGTACCACAGCCGCTTCAACTCTGCAGCTGTTTCGGGTTTGGAGATGAACCCATCGGTTGCCAATGCGTAGCACCTCACTTCGCGGTCGTCGTTCATTCGAAAGCGTGGGTACTCTTGCGCAAAAGTACGCCATTCGCGTTGCCTGCCCAGTTGCAGCAGCCAATCGTTGCGTAGACGGTCTTCAGCATAGGTGCCGGCGTACTGCGATAAAAATTGCTGGATTTCGGCATCGCTGGCTTGGTCCAAGCGCACGCGAAGCTCCCAATAGGCGGCCCATGATTCAAGAACATGCCCTTTGGCTCTAGGCAAAAGCCGTGAGAGTTGGTTTTTGTCGTTCTTTTTGAAGGCCTGATTCATCTCCAAAATGACGTCATCCGCCTTGTTTTGGGCGTTTGTTTGACCCAAGGCGGGGTTCATGAAGGAGAAAATGAGGACGGAAGCCCCAAGCGATGTCAAAATCTGTGTGAATTGCATAGGTCGATTATGGACAAATCAGAAGCCAAAAAACAAATTCGCAAAGACTTGTTGAACGCGCGCCTCAACATGACAGATCGCCAAGAACGGGTGGACGCCCTTCAGCGCGTCATGCGCATTTGGTTGTTTGGCCGGCCCGAGGTGGTCATTGGCGCGTATTGGCCCATTAAGGGCGAGTTTGATCCTTTGCCCGCACTGCACCGCTGGAAAGAGGATGGCGAGCTGACGGGTGAGTCTCAATTGCGCCGCATTGGCTTGCCAGTGGTCGACAAAGTGAACAAAACACTCACGTTCCATGCGTGGTACCCCGGCTGTCCCATGGAAGAGGATGCCTATGGCATTCCAAAACCGAAGGACACTGAAATCATCGTGCCTACATTGCTGTTTGTGCCATGCGTTGGGTATACCGCAGGTGGTTATCGTTTGGGTTATGGCGGTGGTTTTTACGATCGCACGTTGGCCACTTTGCAACCCAAGCCCTTTACGGTGGGTCTCGGATTTACGCAAGGCTATGTGGACGACTTTGAGCCCGAGCCACATGATGTGCCGCTCGATGCCATCTTGAACGACAACGGTGTGGTTTGGCCTGTGGGCTGAAGTCTTTGGAAGTGAAGTAGTTTTTTATGGCAAGACCCAAATCCGCCACGCACGACATCAAACGCGATGCCATTCTGGACATTGCGGCACAGTGTTTTGCCGACCGCAGTTACCCTGCTGCCAGCATGAATGAAATTGCCACGGCGTGTGGCACGTCCAAAGCGCGGCTGTATCACTACTACGACAGCAAAGAAGCCATCTTGTTTGACCTGATGGACCGCTACACGCAACGTTTGTTGTCCCTGATTGCGTTGACGGATGCCACGGCGCAGCGCCGAAATTTAGATGACCGAGCTGCCTTGCATGAATTGATTCGTGCGTTTTTGCAGGAATACGAAAGCTCGGCTACAAGGCATGTGGCCTTGCTCAATGACACGCAGTTTTTGAGTGATGTGCCGGATGAGCATTTGGGATCGCCTGCTATTTCGCCGCGCGAACTCATTTTGAATCGGCAGCGAGATGTTGTGGCTGCTGTCACACGCGCTTTGCGCCGTGCTTATCCTGATCGTTTGAACGCCTCAAACCAAACGGCTATCACCATGATGTTGTTCGGTATGATCAATTGGACCTTTACCTGGCTTCGCCCTGGCGGCCCCATCTCGTATGTTGCCTTCGCGGATGAAGTCATTGCCCTTCTTGAAAAGGGTTTGAATTAATTTAATTGGGGTCAGATCAACATTAATTAATGTTGATCTGACCCCAATTAAATTAAGTTATCACTGGAGAAGAAACATGAACCAACCCACAAAAGCATTTGCATCACAAGCCGACCTAGAAGACAAGGTCATTAAGTTTGAGCAGCTTAGCAAGCACTGCTGGGCTTATACCGCTGAGGGCGATCCCAATTCGGGCGTGATCATTGGTGACAAGTTCATCATGGTGAGCGACGCTACGGCCACACCTGGCATGGCCCGCGATTTGATCAAGCAAATTCGCACCATCAGCGACAAGCCCATCAAGTACGTGCTGCTCACGCACTACCACGCTGTGCGCGTGTTGGGTGCCAGTGCTTATGCGGCTGAAGGTGCCACTGAAGTGATTGCCAGCCAAGGCACTTACGAGTTGATTGTGGAGCGCGGCGCGCAAGACATGAAGAGCGAAATGGAGCGTTTCCCTCGTTTGTTCCGCGGTGCCGAAGAAGTGCCCGGCCTCACATGGCCCACCATGGTGATTGGCGGCGGTGATGCCACCAAGGGCGAAGTGCCCGGTAAATTGGTGATCGACTTAGGCGGCGTCAAGGTTCAAATCTGGAGCCCGGGATATGGCCATACACGTGGCGACACCATTGCTTGGGTGGAAGAAGAAAAAGTGTTGTTCTCGGGCGATTTGGTGGAATACGAAGCGGGTGTGTACACCGGTGATGCGCAGTTGCAAGAGTGGCCAGCAACTTTAGAAGCTCTGCGCGCGCTCAAAGCTGAAGCCATTGTGCCCGGCCGAGGCGAAGCCATGAAGGGTCAAGCCGATGTGAACAAAGCCTTGGACTACACCAAGCGCTGGGTGGAAACTTTGTACAAAGCCGGCCAAGAAGCCGTGGCCGCCAAGATGGATTTAAAGGCCGCCATGGCCCACACGCGCAAAAGCATGGACCCCGTCTTTGGCCATGTGTTCATCTATGAACACTGCCTGCCCTTCGACGTGACCCGCGCTTACGACGAAGCCTCTGGCATCAAAAACCCCCGCATCTGGACTGCAGAGCGCGACATGGATATGTGGAAAGCCCTTCAGGACTGAAGAGTAATTGGGGTCAGATCAACATTAATTTCCAATCAAAGGGGTCAAAGGCTAAGGGGGGGCAGGCAATAAATGGGGTCAGATCAACATTAATTTACTTTGAGCATAGGCTCATTTGAATCACAGAAAATTAATGTTGATCTGACCCCATTTATTGAGCCCCCTTAGCCTTTGACCCCTTTGATTGACAAAATTAATGTTGATCTGACCCCATTTACTCAAATCAGCGCGCGAACGTCTGCTTCATAGGCCCGCAATCTGCGTTGCGCTTTTTGGCGCTGTGCTGGTGTGGTGGTGTTGTGAAACTGAGAGAAGTTCAAGCACGCTTGTTGTTCAAGTTGCAATTGCAAATTGAGCAAAGCAGGGTCTTGGGGGCGGACGCCTTGCAGGCTCAATTGCAGCACGGTCTTTTCGGCTTGTGCCAAATTGAATCCCGGTTTTTGAGCGTCTTGAATCAGATTTTGCAAAACCACCAACTGCGACTGCTGGCGCTTGATGCGGTTTTGAATGGCCACTTCAGGCGACCAAAGCGATTGTTCAATTTGCTGGCGCAGCAACTTGATTTGCTCTGCATTCAAGTCGCCATAAAAATCTGAAAATCGATCGACTGTGGCGTCGAGGCGTTTTTTCAAACGATCCTCCGCGCTGGGTTGAACCCAATCCTTTTTCCAATCTTCATTTTTAAATACCCATCGTTTTTCCAAATGCCGCAGTTGGCGGGGTGTCAGCTGCAACACGATGGGTGTGGCCAAACGCGAACTTTCTTGTGCAACGGCATCAATGCGTTTTTCCATCTGGCCCCACACCTCGCAAGCTTGCTGTTGCGAGATGTTGTTGGGTGCCATGCTTTGGGCTTGAACCAACAAATTGGCAATCTGAGGCAGCTCTTCTTTGCGATGCCAAGTTTGGAGTTTTTTCAGGGCTTGTTTGGTTTGAGCGGCTTGGGTGTCTGTGAAGTCGATGTAGTTGTCGAGCCACCAAGAACTGATCTCGGGCAGTTGGTTGTAGCCCAATTTAATGGCACTACAGCCACTTAAGCTGGCACTCATCACCACAGCCGCCAGAGAAGCCGCGATAATTCGAACCCAGAAGGAAATTTTCGCCATGTCGGACACCTCAACAAACCAGTCAGCATTGTCACCTCAACAGCCCTTGGATGTGGTTGTCATGGCAGCGGGTAAGGGTACTCGGATGAAAAGCCGTTTGCCCAAAGTCTTACAGCGCTTGGCAGGCAAGCCGCTGTTGGGCCATGTACTCGACACGGCAGCTCAACTGCAAGCCCGGTCTGCCGTGGTCATTACGGGTCATGGTGCCGACGAAGTAGAAGCTGCGGTGGCCCAACAAGCTTCTGGATTGGCGGTGAAGTTTGTGCGCCAAGAACCTCAGTTGGGGACTGGCCACGCCGTGCAACAGGCTGTGCCCTCATTGGCCGACGATGGATTGGTGGTGGTGCTCTCGGGCGATGTGCCCTTGACGCATGCCGACACGCTTAAAGCCTTGATGGCATGCGTTCACGCTGCAGGTGCAGATCGCTTGGCCTTGCTCACCCTCGACATGCCCAACCCCACAGGCTACGGCCGCATTGTGCGCACTGCGCAAGGCGACAGTGTGCAAGCCATCGTGGAGCAAAAAGACGCCAGCCTTGAACAACTGCAAATTCAAGAGGTGTACAGCGGCATCATGGCCGTGCCAGCGCGCCAACTCAAAACTTGGTTGGCCAAGCTGGACAACAACAACGCCCAAGGCGAGTACTACCTCACCGATGTTGTGAAGTGGGCCGTGGCCGATGGCGTCACTGTGGTTGCGCATCGCATTCAAGATGAGCTGCAAGTGACGGGCGTTAACAGCCCCCAGCAATTGGCGCAACTCGAGCGTGCTTTCCAAATGCAACAAGCCAATGCCCTGATGCTGCAAGGCGTGCGCTTGGCCGACCCTGCGCGATTGGATGTGCGTGGTGAATTGCACTGCGCATCTGATGTTGAAATTGATGTGAACTGCGTTTTTGAAGGTCAAGTGCATTTAGGCGAGGGGGTTCGAATTGGGCCCAACTGCGTCATTGCCAACGCAAGCATTGCAGCAGGCGCTGTAGTCCATGCCTTCACGCACATCGATGGTGAAAAATTAGGCGTGACCGTGGGCGAGGGTGCCTTGATTGGCCCCTTTGCACGCTTGCGTCCTGGCGCGCAATTGGCCGCCGAAGTGCACATCGGCAATTTTGTTGAAGTCAAAAATTCCACTTTGGCCAAGGGCGCCAAAGCCAATCACTTGGCCTACCTGGGCGATGCCACAGTGGGTGAGCGCGTCAACTACGGCGCCGGTAGCATCACGGCCAATTACGATGGTGCCAACAAACACCGCACCGTCATTGAAGACGACGTGCACATTGGCAGCAATTGCGTGTTGATTGCACCTGTCACCATTGGTGTAGGTGGTACGGTGGGCGGTGGTTCTACCATTTCCAAGAGCACTGAGCCTGGCGCTTTGAGCGTGGCGCGTGGCAAGCAAGTCAGCATTGCCAATTGGAAGCGGCCCCAAAAAGCGCCCAAGCCTGCCAAGTAATTCGACAAGCTTTGGTTTGTTGCTTGACCATCAAGTCATTGCCACTGGCAATGGAATTTGAGTGCCAAACTTGGCGCGCTTCACACTGAAGAAAGCTTTGACATTGCGTACGTTGGCGTCTTGCGTGAGCAGCCTTTGCGTGAAAGCCAAATACGACGGCATGTCGGGTACTTGCACAACCAGCATGAAATCGGGACCTGGCGATACACGCCAACATTGTTGAACGGCAGCTTCTTGAACGGCGCGCGTTTCAAAGGCCTGCAACAACTCTTCACCTTGTTTGTCCAAGCTCACTTCAATCAGTGCTGTGACGCTGTGGCCCATAGCGAGGCCCAGTTTGTCTGACGACAAAATGGCCACTTGTTTTTCAATCCAGCCCTCTTGCTGCAAACGTTTGGTTCGTCGCAAGCAAGTGGGTGCGGAAATGCGCAATTTGTCGGCCAATGCAATGTTGCTGATACTGGCATCGGCTTGCAAAATGGCCAACAATTGAAGATCAATGGCATCCAAACTGCCCGATTGCTTGTTTGTTTCGGCTTGCGCAGACATGATGAATATTTCATTAAATTATTTAATTTGAAATAATAATTCAAGTTAATAAAGTAAAGGAATTTAATTTCATAAATTTCAATTAATTTATAAGTAATTTCACATTAACAAGCCTAAGATCTTCTTAAATTTAATTCAAAGGCTCATCTCATGTGCGGCATTGTTGGTGCAGTTTCCGATCGAAATATCGTTCCCATCTTGGTTCAGGGCTTGCAACGCCTGGAATACCGCGGCTATGACTCCTGCGGCGTCGCCATTCACGAAGCCAGCCTCAAGCGCGGTGTGGGTGGCTTGAAGCGCGCACGCAGCACCTCACGCGTGTCCGAGCTCATGTCTCAAATTGAAACCGATTATTTAGAAAGCGGCACAGGCATTGCGCACACTCGCTGGGCCACGCACGGCGCACCCGCCGTTCACAATGCCCACCCACATTTCAGTTCAGGGCCCGGCAATTTAGAAAGCCTAAAAGACAAGCCCGGCCGTGTGGCCTTGGTGCACAACGGCATCATTGAAAACCACGACGAGCTGCGCGCGCAATTGCAAGCCAAAGGCTATGTGTTCACCAGCCAAACCGACACAGAAGTGATTGCACATTGGGTCGACAGTGTCTACGACGGCGATTTGTTTGACGCCGTCAAGCGCACCGTGAGCGAACTCAAAGGCGCCTACGCCATTGCCGTATTTCACAAAGACGAACCGCAACGTGTGGTGGGTGCACGTGCCGGATCGCCCCTCATTTTGGGTGTGGGCACATCACACCACGAAAACTTTTTGGCCAGCGATGCCATGGCCCTGGCGGGTGTCACCGATCAAATTGTGTACCTCGAAGAAGGTGACTTGGTTGACATTCAGTTGGGCAAGTATTGGATTGAAGACCGCAACCATCAGCGTGTAGAGCGCCCCGTCAAAACCGTGCACGCCCACAGCGGCGCTGCCGAGTTGGGTCCTTACAGGCACTACATGCAAAAGGAAATTTTTGAGCAGCCCCGCGCCATTGCCGACACCTTGGAAGGTGTGGAACACATCGTGCCGGAGTTGTTTGACGGCGTGAATGGTGGCCCGCAATCGGCCAGCGCATTCAAGGTGTTCAAAGAAATCGACAAGGTTTTGATCTTGGCCTGCGGCACCAGTTACTACAGCGGTTGCGTGGCCAAGTACTGGTTGGAATCGGTGGCGCAGATCCCTTGCCAAGTCGAAATTGCCAGTGAGTACCGCTACAGAGATTCTGTACCCGACCCCAAAACCTTGGTGGTCACCATCACGCAATCGGGCGAAACGGCCGACACACTGGCCGCTTTGCGCCACGCGCAAAGTTTGGGCATGCAGCACACACTCACCATTTGCAACGTAGCCACGTCGGCCATGGTGCGTGAGTGCAAGTTAGCCTATGTGACGCGCGCAGGCGCTGAAATTGGTGTGGCCTCTACCAAGGCCTTCACCACCCAATTGGCCGGCTTGTTCTTGTTGACGCTGGCCTTGGCGCAAAGCAAAGGTCGTTTGAGTGATGCAGACGAAGCGATGCACCTCAAAGCCATGCGCCACTTGCCCGCAGCTTTGCAAGCGGTGTTGGCACTTGAGCCCCAAATCATCAGCTGGTCACAAGAGTTTGCATCGAAAGAAAACGCGTTGTTCTTGGGCCGTGGCACGCATTACCCCATTGCCTTGGAAGGTGCGTTGAAGTTGAAAGAGATCACGTACATTCACGCCGAAGCCTATGCGGCGGGTGAGCTGAAGCATGGTCCTTTGGCGTTGGTGACAAGCGAGATGCCCGTTGTAACGGTTGCACCGAACGATGCATTGCTAGAGAAGCTGAAGAGCAACATGCAAGAGGTGCGCGCGCGCGGCGGTGTGCTATATGTGTTGGCTGATGGCGATACGAAGATTGAGAGCAGTGAAGGTGTGAACGTGATTCGCATGCCGGAGAACTATGGCGTGCTGTCGCCAATTCTTCACGTGGTGCCTTTGCAGTTGTTGGCGTATCACACGGCTTGTGCACGGGGTACAGATGTGGACAAGCCTCGTAACTTAGCGAAAAGCGTTACAGTGGAGTGAGCTTCTCACCAACTTTTGGGCGGGATGCCAATTGATGACCTGCAAGAAAACTTGTCATGATGAGCAGCATGCCGCCGATGAGCGAGATGAACAGGCCTAACGCTGAATGTTCGGATAAGTTGCCCCAGATCAATTGAACTGTGGTGTTGCTTGCGATGATGGGTGACAAGAAACTCGCAATGACTGGCATTGAAACGAGAATGGCAACGGGAGACAGTGCATAGGTGACAGAGGATCGAACTGCCAATGCTTTGCCTTGCAATTCCTTGGGTGTGCTGTTTTGCCAAAGAGTTTGGCTGCTTGTTGAAAGCGTTGCAAGAGATGCTCCAACTAGAAAAATCATGAAGCAATGAGCGACATCGTTATCAATCATGCCCCACATCACAAAGATTGTGGCCATTAGAAAACCGGCGCCGTACATCAGTTGCCACAAATGCTTGGCAATGGATAAGCTAGCAAGCACAAAACCTGCAATCAATATACCTGAACCCAAGGCTGCACTGATGATGCCTAAATCAGCGGTTGTTCCTGAAGATAAAAAATAAGGTGTTAATGAAATATTGAACAGTGTCATAGCGGTTGTAAAGCATAGAAATATGAGCAACAACTTTCTGTGTACTTTGCTGTGCTGAATCCATCGGGCACCAGCCGTCATCTCTTTCCAGAATGCGTTGGCGTGTTTTTTGTTTGGCGCCATTGAGAATTTTAGAAGCGATGTGACAAGTGCGATGCTTGTGACATAGGTGATGCAGTCAATGACCAAGATACTGCTCAGTCCCATGACTTCAATTAAATAGGCACCTATCAAGGGTGCGCCAATGATAGAAAATCCTCGAGAAATTTGTTGAAGAGAGATGGCTCTGGGTAATTGCTCTTTGCTCGCGATTGAGTGCAACAAGGCACCCGATACGGTGAAACGAAATTCTGCAGAAATTGCCAAACCCAGCGCTGCGAAGGCAACGCCTTTGACACTTAAATGATGAACAAGGTCAAACAACCCTAAGCAAAACACAATGGACATTGACAAGAGGTCACTGCCAATCAAAATTGACTTGCGATCAAATCGATCGGCGACATAGCCAGCAATCGGTGCACAAATGAAGATTGCTAAGGTTGAAAGCATGCCAATGAGAGCGTAGGTTTCGTAGGTGCCAGTTGTTTTGTAAGCCCATACGCCCAACGAAAATGCTGTGATGTTGGAGCCAATGTTGCTCAAGCCAAGACCCGCCATGAGCAAGAAGGGATTCATATTTTTTTGATGAGACGGCGTTTGTCTTGGGTTCATGAATAACTTTGTTTCATCTCATAAATTATTTTGCATCATGGTTGCCGCATGCGGGGCAATCTCTGTAACGGATAAATTGTTGCGTTTCAAATTCACCAGATGCTGAAACTCTAAAGGCATGAGTGAGCATTCGCGAATTGAGGGTGCCTGCCAAAGTGTGAAGAATGGCGGAGGCCATCGGACCTGCTACAGAAGCAACCCCTGGTCCGAAAGCGGCTCTATTGGGCGTTGATTCTTGGGTGGCTCTTTTGATGAAGCCGTGAGGATCAGCAATGCGATTTCGGTGTGAGCGTGATTGGCAAAAATAGCATGGCGAACGTTGAGGGATGGTGACAGGTCCAATCCAATTGGACGCCATGGCCATTGAAGGTAGATTCATGCATTGAACAGCTGCTGCAACCCATGCTCTGATTTTTATCCTGGGTTGATCAGCGCAAAGCGCTAGGAACTGCGTTTCTTTTGTAACTTTTTCGACATCTTCACGACTGCTGATGAATTGCGGATGGCACGTGACTTGTGTTTTGGAATTGTGCGCAATGAGTACATCGCGAATAACATCTACTTTGGGTTTGCCAATGCTCGATTCCTTGAAGAGAAATTGTCTTGGCAAGTTGGACTCTTCTACCAAATCACCATCGACAAGCGAAATACGCCCAACACCTGCTGATGCCAACAATAACGCCAGCATGCCACCAAGGCCACCAATGCCAATAATGACAACATGTGCTTTTTGAATTTTCTGATTGATGTCGATGAGCGAGTTGGTGGGACTTGCAAATGCTGAAAAATATTCGTCTTGCCACCGAAAGCGACTCGAGGACGTCTCAACCGCTTGGTTGTAAATTCTCAGCGCGCCCAAGTCAATCAGGCGTGCGATGGATGCGACAGGATAGGTTTTTGATGAAACCGAGTTGGCTCCAATCAATTCATTGATGAGCGGATACTCTATGCAATGATCAGAAAAGCAAATTGATTGACCAGATTCGTTTGAAAGCCATGCTTCATTTGGATTGACTTCAGCTTGCCATCCCGTGCCTAATTCTAGTTTGATGTCGTGCCTTGCAACAGCCTCTAGGATGTCATCGTTGAGTTTCATGTCTGTACCAAGTGAGGGTGTTTGGTATGTAAGTGAACGTACCATGAAAGCATGGTTTTAAGTCCCATCGTTGCATGCACTTCATACATCGCTTTCTTTAAGAGCTTTCGATTAATTTCGCTTTGCTGTTGAGGGTTGCTCAAGTACAAATCATGCGAAGCCCCTTCTAAACCTTCAGGCGTGGGGCAGTGATGAAGGAATCCGCCTAAGTGAGTCCTGCAAAAGTGTTGGTACGCGCGTGTATCCAAGATGAATTCATGCCAATAAAGGTCCAAAGGGGCTTGAGCCGGAAAAGTTGGAAATCCGTGGCATGACTGAAGACCAAGATTTCTATTTGCAAGAAACCACAGCCATTGCAGCATCTGTATGAACAATTCTGCAGAAGAAGCCATGCTGAGTTTGTATTTTTTTGCAAATGCACGAACCAATGCGTCGTGCTTGAAACTCAAAGTAGTTGAGAGCGGCGACATGGTGTTGGTTTGAACAAAGAGGATGCGTGGCAAGCTTTATGGCAAGGCCACGCTCTCCCTGTTTACTCTTCGCCTCTGGACTCAACGCAGCAAACCAGAATTTCTGTGTTTTCTGTTAACGACTCATTCACGATGCTTTCAATGAGTAAATCAAGCGCGCTGTCTTGCTGATCGGGATCATGATGGTTCATAGCTTCTTTCATGTGGATGTGGCCAGCGGAATGACTGGGTGAATTCAATTTAACCTATAAGTGTTAATTGCGACTTGCTTTGGCTTGCAAACTAGCATGCGAAAATCTTCCACAAATTCTTAAAGACAAACACAGTCACATGCAAACAACAACCATTGGTCTCATCGGCCTCGGCGTCATGGGCGAAAACCTGGCCCTCAACTTAGAGCGCAACGGCTTCAGCGTCACAGGCTTTGACCTCGACGACAACAAACGCAACAGCTTTGCCAAACGCACAGAAGGCATGAACGCCTGCGCAGCCAATACGCTGAAAGACTTGGTCGCCAATTTGCAAATGCCCAGACGCGTCTGGCTCATGGTGCCTGCTGGCGCACCAGTCGATGCCGTTCTCAAAGAACTCACGCCATTGCTGAATGCTGGCGACGTCGTCATTGACGGTGGCAACACCCTCTACCGCGACACCCAACGCAGAATGGAATCGCTCGAAGGTACCGGGATCTTGTACGTCGGCTCTGGCGTCAGTGGTGGTGAAGAAGGCGCTTTGAATGGCCCCGCCTTGATGCCCGGTGGTAGCTCAGAAGCTTGGCCTTTGGTGCGTCCGTTTTTGCAAGCCATTGCCGCCAAAGCCGATGATGGCCAGCCTTGCTGCGAATGGATGGGCCCTGGCGGTGCCGGTCACTTTGTGAAGATGGTCCACAACGGCATTGAATATGCCGACATGCAAATGATTTGTGAAGCCTATGCGCTGATGAAGGGTCTGGGCATGACGGCCGCGCAAAAGAGCGCGGTGTTTCGTGAGTGGGGCGAGGGTGAGTTGAGCAGCTACTTGATCGACATCACCGCCGATATCTTGGCGCACGAAGATCCTGAAACGGGCAATGCCTTGGTTGAAATGATTTTGGACACCGCCGAGCAAAAAGGCACTGGCAAATGGACCAGTCAAATTGCGTTGGATTTGGGTGTCAGTGCGCCCACCATTGCAGATGCTGTGTTTGCGCGCACCATGAGTGCGGTGCAGCCCGAGCGCGTGGTCGCTTCTAAATTACTCAAAGGCCCCAAGCCACAAGCCGCACAAAACTTGGAAGTGGTGTTGCCAAAAATTCAGAAGGCTTTGTTGGCTGCCAAAATTTGTGCGTATGCCCAAGGCTTTGCGTTGATCAAAGCCGGCGACAAAGAGCACGATTGGCAATTGCCCATGGACAAGGTGGCGTCTGTGTGGCGCGCCGGTTGTATCATTCGTGCCCATTTGTTGGAAGACATTCGCCGCGCATTTGCCAACCAACAAGACCTCACCAATTTGCTGGTAGACGATCACTTTGCACGTGTGATGGCCGAGTGCCAGCAAGACTTGCGTGAAGTGGTCGCCATGGCGGCCATGAGTGGCGTGGCCGTGCCCGCATTCATGAGTGCTTTGAGCTATTACGATGCTTACCGCACAGAACGTTTGCCAGCCAACTTGCTGCAAGCGCAGCGCGACTACTTTGGTGCGCACACGTATCAGCGTTTGGACAAGCCTGGTAAGTTTCACACGCAATGGCCTAAGGCTAACCCGACATGAACTTCAACGTGGAACTTGTGGCCGCCATGGCCATGTTTGCCTTTGTCACCTCCGTCACGCCGGGTCCTAACAACATGATGTTGTTGGCCTCGGGTGTGAACTTTGGTGTGAAGCGCACTCTGCCGCATTGGCTAGGTGTGTCCTTGGGTCATTTCGTCATGCTCTTGTTAGTGGGCGCAGGACTCGAGCGCCTGTTGCAGGCTTACCCTGTTGTGTATCAAGTGATGAAAGTGGTGGGCTTTGTCTATCTGGTTTATTTGGCTTGGGGCGTGGCCCGCAGCGGTGCCCCAGAGCGCAACGGTGAAGAGGCCACACAACCCATCACTTTCTTGGGTGCCGCGGCTTTTCAGTGGGTCAATCCTAAAGCGTGGATCATGGCCATTGGTTATTTCAGCAATTACATGCCCACCGATGCATCCCTGACTTTTGTGGTGCTGACCTGCATGATGTTCAGTGCCATCAATTTCCCCAGTGTGGGCTTGTGGGTATGGCTGGGTGCCAAACTAGAGCATTACTTGCAGCAAGATCAGTGGCGCAAAATCTTCAACTGGACCATGGCCTTGTTGTTGGTGATTTCCATGGTGCCCGTGCTGTTTATTTAAAGCAGTTCATCAAATTGGCTAATGCGCTTCAGCGTCTGTCAACAATCACCTTCGCTAAAGCTTCAGCCACTTTGATGCCATCCACCCCCGCCGACAAAATGCCACCGGCATAACTGGCGCCTTCTCCGGCCGGGTAAAGTCCTTGCGTGTTCAAGCTTTGCAAGTTGTCGCCGCGGGTCATTTTGAGGGGCGATGAGGTGCGCGTTTCGACCCCCGTTAACACAGCATCTTGCATGTCATAGCCCTTGATCTTGCGACCAAACACCGGCAAGGCTTCGCGCATGGCTTGCACCGCAAACGCTGGCAGCACTTGCGACAAATCACCCAAGCTCACGCCGGGTTTGTAGGACGGCTGTACTGCACCAAAGTCGGTGGAGGCACGTGCTTGCAAAAAGTCACCCACCAATTGACCTGGTGCTGTGTAGTTTTCACCACCGGCCACATAGGCTTTAGATTCCAGCTGACGTTGAAACACAATGCCAGATAGCGGGTGATAAGCCTTCGGCGATTGCTGGGCCATGGCCTGTGCTTGTGTGGCCCATTTCAAACCATCGGCTTCGCCAAAGGCGTCTTGCCACGCAGCCACGTCCAGTGGGTAGTCTTCAGGATCAATGGCCACCACCATGCCGGCATTGGCATTGCGCTCATTGCGCGAGTACTGGCTCATGCCATTGGTCACCACGCGCCCCGCTTCGCTCGTGGCCGCCACTACAGTTCCACCGGGACACATGCAAAAACTGTAAACCGCACGGCCGTTTTGTGCATGGTGAACCAGTTTGTAATCGGCCGCGCCTAGCAATGGATGGCCAGCATGACGCCCCCAACGCGCAGCATCGATCACGCTTTGCGGATGTTCTATGCGAACGCCAATGGAGAAGGCCTTGGCCTCCATGTACACCCCGCGCTCGTACAACAAGGTGAAGGTGTCGCGCGAGCTGTGGCCCAAAGCCAGCACCACATGCTGTGTGGCCAGGTGAGAGCGCGCGCCTGTGTTGCGATCTTCCATGTGCAAGCCAGTGACTTGCCTGCCTTGCGCCGTGGTTTCAATGTCGATGTCGACCACGCGTTGTTCAAATCGCACTTCACCACCCATGGCAATGATTTGCTCGCGCAAGTTTTCGACCACCTTGACCAATTTAAAAGTGCCAATGTGGGGGTGTGCCGCAAACAAGATATCGCTGGGCGCGCCCGCTTGCACAAATTCGTTCATGACCTTGCGGCCTAAATGGCGCGGATCTTTGATTTGGCTGTAGAGCTTGCCGTCTGAGAAGGTGCCAGCGCCGCCTTCGCCAAACTGCACATTGCTTTCGGGGTTGAGTGTTTTCTTGCGCCACAAACCCCAGGTGTCTTTGGTGCGTTGGCGCACGGGGCTGCCGCGTTCAATGACGATGGGCTTAAAGCCCATTTGCGCCAAGCTCAGGGCTGCAAAAATACCGCAAGGGCCAAAGCCCACCACCACGGGGCGGTCACCTTCTTCTAAGCCAAAATTGGAAGGTGCATGACAAGGCGCCTGCCAAGTCATGTTGGGCGTAGCTTGAATGTGAGGGTTGCCTGAGAACTTATGGAGCAGCTGAGCTTCGTCTTCAGAATTTTTTAAACTGATGTCCGCAATGAAAACGGCCAACAAATCGGCTTTGCGTGCATCAAAGCTGCGTTTGAAAACATGCAATTGATCGATGGCGTGCGCATCAATGTCTAATGCTTTGGCAGCCAGTTGGCGCAGGGCTTCTTCGGGATGCGGTGGCGGAATGCGGTCTTCGTCTGTTTCTGACGGGGCATCCGCTGCACGGCGAACTTCGACCGGCAATGCGGTCAAGGGCAGTTTGAGTTCTGAGATTCGAATCATGGCTGTCGGTGGTTGGGCTTGTGGTTATCAAGCAGACCCTGCAATTATCGCGCGAGATGCCAAGCAAGGGAACCCTGCTTTGCATCCAGAAGTTTCAAAGATTCAATTCGGCAAGAAACCTTCAATCGACAAGTAACGTTCACCCGTATCGTAGTTAAAGCCCAGCACCGTTGCGCCTGCTGGCAAGTCTTTGAGTTTTTGAGCGATGGCAGCCAAAGTGGCGCCAGACGAAATGCCCACCAACAAGCCTTCTTCACGTGCAGAGCGGCGTGCGTATTCGCGCGCATCTTCGGCTTCCACTTGAATCACGCCATCCAGCAAGCTGGTGTCTAGATTTTTAGGAATGAAGCCAGCGCCAATGCCTTGGATGGGGTGGGGTGCCGGTGAGCCGCCAGAGATCACAGGCGAGGCGGTGGGTTCGACGGCAAACACTTTGAGATTGGGAAACTTGGCTTTTAAAACTTTGGCAGTGCCGGTTAAATGCCCGCCAGTGCCAACGCCCGTGACGATGGCATCGATGCCATCTGGAAAGTCGGCCAAAATTTCTTGCGCAGTGGTGCGCACATGCACATTGATGTTGGCGGGGTTTTCAAACTGCTGAGGCATCCAGGCGCCGGGTGTGGTGCTCACCAATTCTTGCGCGCGAGCAATAGCGCCCTTCATGCCAGTTGCGCGCGGCGTGAGGTCGAAGGTGGCGCCGTAGGCCAGCATCAAGCGGCGGCGTTCAATGGACATGCTGTCGGGCATGACCAAGACTAATTTGTAGCCCTTGACAGCAGCCACCATGGCCAAACCAATGCCCGTGTTGCCAGAGGTGGGCTCAATGATGGTGCCGCCCGCTTTGAGAGCGCCCGTTTTTTCGGCATCTTCCACCATGGCCAAGGCAATGCGATCCTTTACAGAACCGCCAGGGTTGCTGCGCTCGGACTTGATCCACACGTTGGCACTGGCGCCAAACAGTTTGTTGATGCGAATGTGGGGCGTGTTGCCAATGGTCTGTAAGACGTTTTGAGCTTTCATGATCGCGGTCCTTGAGGTGTAAAGCAGAATGATTCGAATGACTGAGACTGATTTTGACCTACTTGTTCTGTCAATTCCTGCATATGGTTATGCCACGAGGCGATAATGCACGTGTGAAGCTTGCCAGACCGTCGCTGGTGCTAGCAGAAATGCCATGGCGCAAGTCATGGGCCGAAAGGCCGCACTGGAGGAACGTCCGGACTGCACAGGACAGCGTAGGAGGTAACACCTCTCCACCGAAAGGCCGCAAGGCACCAAGGTGAGGATTAGAGCAACAGAGACGAGCCGATTGAGTTCGGGTGAAACGGGCAATCTCTACGCGCAGCAATACCAAATAGGCACACGTTGATCTGGTTCCGGAGAGTGTGCGGGTAGGTAGCACCGAGCCGAGTGGGCAACCCTCGGCCCAGAGTAATGGCGGTCACATTGAGGGCAACTTCAATGCACAGAATCCGGCTTATCGGCAGGTTTCACACTTTATTTCTTGGCTGTATGAAGGCCAAAAAAAACGCGCCCCAGTTTAAGAGGGCGCGTTTTTTTAAGTAAACAAACAATGTTTAGCGCGTGGGTACCAAGCTGGCAGCCAATGCAAACACCGAGTTGGGCACGTTCATCTTGACAGGCTGAGCTTTGGGCTTGGCAAACACACCACGCTTGACCACAGAAGGCGCTGGCTCGACGGTGACGCCTTTGGCGCGCTGCTCGGAAACCAATTGGCGCAAGCTGATGGACTGCAAATGCGCCAACATTTTTTCGTTGAGGCTGGCCCACAATTCGCTGCTCATCCAGTTGCCGGCTTCTGAACCGCTCGCTTCTTCGGAGTCGGCAGAAAAATCAACGGCGCTGACGATGTCGGCCATGGTAATTTTTTCGGCACTGCGGGCCAAAGAGTAACCGCCGCCAGGACCGCGGGTGCTTTCGACCAATTGGTGCTGACGCAATTTGCTGAACAACTGCTCCAAATAGGAGAGAGAAATTTGGTGACGCTCGCTGATGGCCGACAGCGAGACAGGGCCGCGATCTTCGCGCAAAGCGACATCGATCATGGCCGTGACGGCAAAACGACTTTTGGTGCTCAAACGCATGTTATTTTTCCTTTCAGCGCAAGCTGCGAACATTCATGTGAATATTCTCTCAAACTTACAAGATAAATGAGGATGCCCTGATGAATTTCAAGGGTTTGAAGCGATTTAATGTGGCGAATTTGTGTAAAAACAGTGTTTTTAATCAAAATCTTTCGTAGGGCATCAGGGCCCGCCATTGACCCGGTGCCAGAGGTGCCATCAAAACACGGCCCATGCGGACCCGCTTTAGACCTATCAAGCGCAGCCCTGTATTTTCAATCACACCAGCTGCATACCCCGGTTGGTACCCCTTAAAAGCCATGCGCAAACCTGTTTTTTCGGGCGTGGCGCTGCTGATGCTGGTTTTGAGCCCAGTGGGGCACATGTCGTGCAGTTGGTCTGGGCTCACGGCGCCTTGAACCTCGGCCAACATTTCATGTTCTAAGGGTGTTCTTTCGTCAAGCAATTTGCGCAGCATGGCCGGGTCTTCCGTGAGTACCACCAGGCCAGTTGCAGCATCTTCCAAAGCCGCTGCACATTGCAATATTTTTTGCAGTCGCGGAGTAAGGCTGATGCCAGAGCGATCTTGGCCGGAACGCATGTCGGCTGTTAAGGATTTCCAAACGTTGCTGTGGCTCTGCGGCAAGCAGCTCTGGCCGGCAGATTTGTGCAAAATGACGGTGAGCAGCGGCACCTTGCCGCGTTGTGCGGTGCTGTGTATGTCAATTTGCTCGTCTTTAACGCGATGCGCAGGCTCGTCAATCACCAGGTTGTTGACCTTGACCCAGCCTCCCACAATGACTTGCTCGGCTTCAGCACGTGAGCACTTCAAAATATCAGCCACACGTTTGGACAGGCGAATGCCTTCTGAACTGGCCATTTCGTTGAGTGATGTCATGTCAGTTGTTGCCAGGTGGCATGGACTGAATGCGGTCCACATGCGCTTGTAAAGATCTTGCAGCAACAGGCCACAAACGCTGGGGTACATCGTTGTAGGCATGTGCCACCCAGTCTTCTAGGGTGCCGTGCGGCAAGGCGCGCATGGCAGCAATCACTTTGGCTTCGCGCTTCAAGCGATGGACTTTGAGTTGGGCAATGGCTTGTTCTGCAAACCCCAACACATAGCCGTGCGCGGGCAATATAAATTCGAGCTTGTGGGTGCGACATGCTGATGCCAATAAATCGAGCGAATCGAGGTAGTCGGTCATGCCGCCATCGGGTGGATTGACCACAGTGGTGCTGCCATTGAGCACATGGTCACCCGAAAACAGCAGGCCGTCTTCGAGCAAGGCCAAGCAAAGGTGATTGGCGGCATGGCCAGGCGTGTGCAGCACTTTGAGGCTGTGCTCGCCCACCTTTAAAACTTCATTGTGAGCCAAAGATCGATCAGGTGTGAACTGGCTTTGCGCGTTGGCCGTGCTGGCGGAAGGCAAACCCAAAACAGGTGGCAAGCCTAGCGTGGCGTCTTTGCACAAAGTCTGCAAAGGCTTGGCGCCAGGAGAGTGATCGGGGTGCGAGTGCGTGCACACAATCATGCGAATTTGGCCGCTGGTGGCGCGCCAAATTTTTTCCAAATGTTGTGGGTCTGCTGGGCCTGGATCGATCACGATGTAGCCACTGTTTGGATCGCCCACCCAGTAGGTGTTGGTGCCCGGGCCTGTCATGACGCCTGGGTTGGGGGCCGTAAGGCGATTCACATTTTTGAGCAAGGCCACAGGGTGATCCGATTGCCAATCGAGGTGGTGCACGATTTGGCCATCGGGGCTGGTTAGGGCCAATTCGCCATAGGGCGATTCGTGCTCCATGTAGCGCTCTTCTTTGCCTGCCAACCAGCCTGCGCGCGGGCAACTGGTCCACAAAGGCTCGTCGTTGATGGCACATGCGTCTAGGACGGCTTGCACGTTGGCAAATGGCGTGAGGCGCTGCAAAGTGCGGATGGTGGGGAAGATGATGAAAAAGTCGCCAGCTTCGTGGCGCGACAGCGCATCGGCTGGGCGTACCCACACCGGCTCGAACTGCTCAGATTCGTCGGCCACAGGCGTTTGGCCTTCGGGCATGCGTGCCACCAAAAATGGCACATCGAAGCGCTTCGGTAAGTCGCGGTCGGTGATCCAATGAGCCAACACAAATACCTTGTCGGCGGCCAGTTTCAAACCGTTTGAGGCGCATTGCGCGGCAAACGGTTGGCTCCGATTGAGCAGGGCGATGTCTTGGGCTGTGGCCATGCTATGGTCTGCACGGCAGGCCAACAAAATGCCCAGTTCTTCAAAGCTTTCACGAATGGCGGCTATGGCTTGCGTCAGGTGCAGATCGCTTTGGGTGGGCCGGCGCAAAGCCTGCGCATGCGAGCTTGCATCGAGGGCGTCAATGCCACCGCCTGGAAACACATAAGCGCCAGGCGCAAAACTGGCTGTGAGCGAGCGCCTTGTCATGAGGACTTCGATGCCTTGGTCGGTGTCGCGCAGCAACAGGACGGTGGCAGCCGGCCGTGTCGCGGCAGGTTCTCGTTGGGGGTGTAAGAGTTGTTGAGGTCTGACCATGCTTGGATTATCGGGCTTAGTGCGTCTCTTGTCGCCTTCGGTTGAAGGCTTTGTTCAAACCATGTCCGAACCGAGGATAATTCGGGCATGCGAATTCGCTTTACAAAAATGCAAGGGGCGGGCAACGATTTTGTGGTGCTCGACGAAACGCGTGCGCGTTTTAATTTCACTGCTGCCCAATACCGATTCTTGGCCGACCGGCATTTTGGGGTGGGTGCCGATCAAATTCTGACGGTTCGTCCCGCGCCCAACAACGCCCTCGATTTTGAGTACGTCATTCACAACGCCGACGGTGGTGAGGTAGAGCACTGCGGCAACGGGGCGCGCTGCTTTGTGCGCTATGTCCGTGACAAAGGCCTGACCACCAAAGACCGCGTCCGCGTGAAGGTGCAGCAAGGCGAAATTGAATTGCAAATGAATCCCGATGGCCGCGTGACGGTCAACATGGGCGCGCCCATCCTCGAATTGCCCAAAGTGCCGTTCAAGTCAGAAGGTCTGAAGCATGAGTTGGTCAATGGCTGTGAAGTTTGGCAACTGCCCTTAGGTGCTGCAGAAGCAAGTGCTGTGGCGCACGTGGCTGTGGTGTCTATGGGCAATCCGCATGCCGTGCAGGTGGTCGACAATGTCGACACCGCGCCCGTCCTTGCACATGGCCCTCTCATTGAAAACCATTTTTCTTTCCCCAATCGCGTCAACGCGGGCTTTATGCAAATTGTGAGCCGCGATGCCGTTCGCTTGCGTGTGTTTGAACGTGGTGCCGGCGAAACCTTGGCCTGCGGCACAGGCGCGTGCGCCGCCGTGGTGGCTGGTATTCGCATGGGCTTGCTCAACCCTAAAGTGGACGTGCAAACCCATGGCGGCATGCTCACCATTGAATGGCATGGTCTTGCCAAAAACGATTTGTCGCAAGCTGTCTTCATGACTGGCCCTGCCACATCGGTTTTTGAAGGCGAGATTGACGTCCCTAACTTACCTTGATTTGAAAGACAGGCATGACTCCCACTTCTATCAATCCGATGAATCCCATCACGGAAGATGACATTGCAGATTTTTTAGCCAACACGCCTGATTTCTTTGAGCGACATGCGCAACTTTTGTCCTCGGTTCATTTGATGAGCCCCGACAACCATCGCTCTGTCAGTTTGCAAGAGCGCCAAGCGCAAATGTTGCGAGACAAAATTCGTGCCTTGGAAATGCGCATCATGGAGATGATCCGCCACGGCAACGAAAACATGATCATCACAGAGAAGTTACAAAAATGGGCTTGTGAGTTGTTGCAAACCCCAGCGGCTGAACGCGTGCCTTCTGCTTTGAAAAACATAGAAGCTCGTTTTCAAGTACCCCAAGTGGGTGTGCGTTTGTGGGGTGTGTCAGAAGCCTATGCGCATGCAGATTTCAGCCAACATGTTAGCGATGAAGTGAAGCAAGCAGCCGCTGGTTTTGTAGCGCCATTTGTAGGCGCCAGTTCTGGCGTAGAGGCAGTCCAGTGGTTGCAAGAACCCGCGCAAGCAGCATCGGTGGCCTTGTTGCCATTGCGTTTGAACAAAGACCAAGCGCCGTTTGGTTTGTTGGTTTTGGCATCGCCCGATGCGCAACGTTTCCACAGCGGCATGGGCACAGACTTTTTGGAGCACTTGGCCGAGCTGTGCAGTGCTGCTTTGTCAGCTTTGCTCCCGTCTAAGAACTGAGGCCCCAAGCATGGACGTGCGCGTGGCGCGTTACTTGGACCATGTGCGTTTTGAAAAACGCCTGGCCGAGAGAACCACGACGCTTTATTCGTTAGACCTGCAAAAACTCTCCGAGTTGGCACACACTGCCAATGTCGATTTGGCGCAAGTGCAAACCGTGCATGTGCGCCGATGGGTGGCTCAAATGCACAGCGGTGGTCGCACAGGACGCGGCATTGCCCTCATTTTGTCGGGCTGGCGCGGCTTCTACCATTGGCTGGCGCGCGAAAGCCTCATTGCGCACAATCCCGTCGAAGGTGTGCGTGCGCCTAAAGTCGCCAAACCATTGCCCAAAGCCTTGGGTGTTGACGAAGCTGTGCAATTGGCCGAGCACACCGAGGAAGCAGACGACCCTTGGCTTGAAGCGCGCGATGCGGCCATGGTGGAGTTGTTGTACGGCTGTGGCTTGCGGGTGGCCGAGCTGACCGGTTTGGATGTGGTGGCCAGCACAGAAGCTTCCAAAAATGGCCGAGGCTGGATTGATTTGCAAGGTGCCGAGGTTATGGTGCAGGGCAAGGGCGGCAAGCGCAGAACCGTGCCCTTGGGTCAAGCTGCCATCAAGGCGCTTGAAGTTTGGTTGCCCTTGCGCAGTCAAGCCGTGGGCATGATGACGCAAGCGGTGCCGGGCTTGTCGGACGCAGCTTTGGCCTTGTTTCCTGGACGCCACGGCACACGTCTGACAGCGCAGTCGGTTTGGCAACGCTTGAAGCGCCGCAGTTTGTTGGCAGGTTTGGCCACGCCTGTGCATCCGCACATGTTGCGGCATTCATTTGCCAGCCATGTGCTGCAATCCAGCAGTGATTTGCGCGCTGTGCAAGAGTTGCTGGGACACGCCAACATCAGCACCACGCAGGTTTACACGCGTTTGGATTTTCAGCATTTGGCCAAGGCCTACGATGCAGCACACCCCAGGGCAAAGCGGGGCGCGCCTAGCCTTGGCATGACCCCGCAAGCCTTATCGCCAAAGTCCAAAGAGAAAAAGTAATCGCAAGCGCCTGAAGTTTTTTCTGGTCACCACGGTGTGACAATAGGGACATGAAAACGATCAGACTCAAAGCGGGCAAAGAACGCTCTTTGCAACGCCAACACCCCTGGATTTTTGAATCGGCCATTGCCAAAGGCAGTGCCGATGCCGGTGAAACTGTGCGAGTGGAATCTCATGAGGGTGTCTTTTTGGCTTGGGCAGCTTTCAGTCCCACCTCGCGCATTCGCGCACGGGTTTGGAGTTTTGATGAAGCTCAACGCATTGACAACGCATTCATTGAAGCGCTGATTCACAAATCAGTGCAAGCGCGCAGTTTGTTTGACATTCAGAGCAATGGCATGCGCTTGGTGCATGGCGAGTCTGATGGTTTGCCAGGTTTGGTGGTCGATCGTTATGACGACACTTTGGTGGCGCAGTTCACATCGTGTGGCACTGAGCGCTTCAAACAAGTGATGGCCGATGCACTGCTCCAAGCCACAGGTTTAACCAAGCTTTATGAACGATCAGACGCCAATGTGCGCTCTTTGGAAGGTTTGCCTGAAATCACAGGTTGGTTGCGGGGCGAAGGACCCACAGACATCACCTTGCAAGAACACCAGTGGCAGTTGTCGCTCAATATTGCTGAGGGTCACAAAACTGGCTTTTATTTAGATCAGCGCGACAGCCGTTATCGCTTTTACCAACACACACTGTTTCGTAAATTTCAGCGTGTGCTCAATTGCTATTGCTACACGGGTGGCTTCAGCGTGGCGGCTTTGGCGGGAGGTGCTCAGCACGTCACGTCAATTGATTCTTCAGGCCCCGCCATTGAGAAAGCCAAGGCAAATGTGTTGCTCAACGGCTTTGAGTTGTCGCGCACCACTTTTTTGGATGCCGATGTCAATGCGTCGCTGCGTTCTTTCATTGAGCAGGGGGTGCAGTTTGATGCCATCGTGCTAGATCCGCCTAAGTTTGCGCCTACCGTAGCGCATGCCGACAGGGCCGCGAGGGCTTACAAAGACATTAATCGTTTGGCGTTTAAGTTGTTAGCGCCAGGAGGTGAGTTGTTCACTTACTCTTGTTCAGGCGGGATCAGTGCCGATTTGTTTCACAAGATTGTGGCTTCGGCCGGCACTGATGCGGGGGTGGATGGTTACATCAGTGAGCGCTTGCAGGGGGCGCCGGATCATCCTATGACTGTTTATTTTCCTGAAGGGGAGTACTTGAAGGGGCTTGTGGTGGTTAAGAAGCTTTGAGGGATTATTTTCTCTCGCACGCAGGCTGAGGATGTCATGGGCGGGCGCCTCATACTGGGGTACCAGAAATCGTTGCCCACCCATGACATCCTCATCCTGCTGGGTGATTGCAGGGGTAGGTACACTTCAGGGCTCTGTTGTTTTCTCTCTTTTGGAGTGTTTCCATGGCTTTGATTCCTGCAACCATCCTGACTGGCTTTTTAGGCGCGGGTAAAACCACGCTGCTTAAACGAGTGCTCACGGAGGCACATGGTCAGAAGATTGCCATCATTGAGAATGAGTTTGGTGAGGAGAACATTGACAACGACATTTTGGTGTCGGACACCAATGAGCAAATCATTCAAATGAGCAATGGGTGCATTTGCTGCACCATTCGGGAAGATTTGCGGACTACTTTGCAAACCTTGGCGGCTCAAAAGCGCAAGGGTGAATTGGACTTTGACCGCGTGGTCATTGAGACAACTGGCTTGGCCGATCCTGGGCCGGTGGCGCAAACGTTTTTCATGGACGATGAGATTGCCGAGAGCTTTTTGCTCGATTCCATCCTCACTTTGGTGGATGCCAAGCATGCTGCTCAGCAACTGAACGATCGCCAAGAGGCGCGTCGACAGGTGGGATTTGCCGATCAACTCTTCATCAGCAAGGCCGATTTGGTGTCTAAGCCAGAGTTAGAAGCGCTTCAGCACCGTTTGGCGCACATGAATCCTCGCTCACCACAGAAGGTGGTGCATTTTGGCGAAGTTTCGTTGGCCGAGGTGTTTGATTTGCGTGGGTTTAATCTGAATGCCAAGCTCGACATCGATCCAGACTTTTTGAAAGAAGACGAGCCGCATGTGCATGATGAGCACTGCGGCCACGATCACGGGCATGACCATGACCATGGACACGATCACCACGACCACAATGACCACAATGACCATGCGCATGGCGAACATTGCAATCACCCTTCGCACCAAGGTGAAGGTCATGGACACCATCACCACTTTGATGATGATGTGAAGAGTTTTGTCTTTAAATCGGACAAGCCCTTTGACCCCGCCAAACTGGAAGACTTCTTGGGTGCCATCGTGAATGTCTATGGCCCCCGCATGCTTCGCTACAAAGGCGTTCTGAACATGAAGGGCACCGAACGCAAGGTCATTTTCCAAGGCGTTCACCAGCTCATGGGCAGTGATTTGGGGCCTGTTTGGGCCGAAAACGAGGTCAAAGTCAGCAAAATGGTGTTCATTGGCATTGACCTGCCCAAAGACATTTTGTTGCAAGGTCTCGAGCAATGCTTGGTTTAGTTTTCTAGAAAGGGTTTTGAGGCCTTTCAGTCGCTACAATCTGCGCCCTGACGGGGTACCTTAATTGGCACCTCCATGCGCCCAGAAGGTCGAAAATATGGGTTTTGACGCAAATGAACCGATGACCACAATTCATTTGCCAATGGCTGGTGCCTGAAAAGGTGCGTAAGCCGCCACGGCTAGGAGACAGGACGTGAAAAAGCCCCTTAAAACGAGCTCAAAATCTGCAGTGAAAAAAACCAGTACCGCATCGAGTGCCAAGGCTAAATCCGCAGCACCTGCTAAAAAACTGAGCAAACCAACGTCTGCCAAGCCTGCCAAACCGGTCAAAACCGTCACAGCCAAAGCCGCGCCAAAAGGAAAGCCTGTTGTGAAAAAGGCAGCGCCAAAAGCGGCGCCTAAACCTGTTGCCAAGGTCGCTAAAAGAGCAAGCAAAGCCACGAGCAAGCCGGTTGCCAAACCAGTCGTGAAAGCCAAGCCAGCCGCCAAAGTGGTCAGCAAAGCGCCTGTCAAAGCCGCCGTCAAAGTCAAGGCAGTTGCCAAACCTGTACAAAAAGCTGCTCCCAAGGCTGCTCCCAAGGCAGCCCCGAAGGCAGCTTCAAAACCTGTCAGCAAGCAAGCTGCAAAGCCGGTTGTCAAACCTGCTTCCAAGCCTGCGGTAAAACCCCAGCCTGCGGCTAAAACAGCAGCCAAGCCAGCGGCCAAAGTTGTTGCCAAGCCAGCTTCAAAACCTGTTTCGACGCCCGCAGCCAAGTCCAACACCAAGGCTGCACCTTTAGCGCCTGTGAAAGCTGAACAGCCAGCCAAAGCGGCCAAGGCTGTCAAGCCTGCCAAAGCAGAAAAAGTGACGGTAGCCCCTGTCGTGGCACCCGTTGCCCCACCAGTGGCGTCTGGCGATGTGCCTGCTCGCGCAGTTCGCCCGTCCGCCCGTCTTGCCCAAATTACTGTGCCATCGATGGCTCAATCGGTGGCTTCTACGGCTGCAAAAGCCAGTTATCTCCAAAACATGCCCTCTCAAGTTCTGACCCCTCCTCCTTTCGTCGCCGTTAAAAAAGATCCCAAATTGGCCAATAACTGGAAAACCAAAAAACCAGACCAACTCAGCGATGCTGAGGTCATGGCCATGTCCGACAACGACTACATGAACGACGCACAAATGGCGTTTTTCCGACTCAAATTGGTCGTCTTGAAGCAAGGTATCCTGGCCAACGCAGGCGAAACCACCGAGCATTTACGAGAAGACACCGTGGTGGTTCCCGATCCCGCAGACCGCGCAACCATTGAAGAAGAACATGCTTTGGAATTGCGCACCCGCGATCGTGAACGCAAGCTGCTGAAGAAAATCGAGCAATCTATCCAGCGCATTGACGCTGGCGATTACGGTTACTGCGATGAAACAGGCGAACCCATTGGTGTGGGTCGTTTGTTGGCGCGTCCTACAGCCAATTTGTCGCTAGAAGCCCAGCAACGACGCGAGTTGAAACAAAAAATGTTTGGCGATTGAGTTCGTTCAATTTGGTGAATCCATGAAGGCTCCTTGAGGAGCCTTTTTTTCGTCTGAACTTTTGAAGCCGTGTTCCGATTGAAAAAAATATGAAATTCATAAAAATATTTTTCAATTGGAAAAGCCTCACAAGTTACTTTCATACCAACTTCTAAGTGCCTAATTTTCAACGATTTTTTCTGGCAAAATATCATGCGAAGTCTGCTCTAAGCCCTTGATTTCATTGAAAAAAACTTGAAAACCCTCTTGTGAGGGCGTGAATTCCTGATACAGTGCAAAAAAGTGCAATTAAGTGGGAGAAATGCCCATATTGCGTGTTCATTGACCAGGAATCGAGAATCAAGTGTTTCAAGGTGCATCTTCGCTAAGTTTGGACGCCAAAGGCCGCCTGTCGGTGCCTACGCGTCACCGCGAGGTTTTGAGCGCCACAGCGGGTGGTCAATTGACCATCACGAAGCACCCCCATGGTTGTTTGATGGTGTTCCCACGCACCGAGTGGGAGCGCTTTCGCGAGCGCATTGCCCAGCTTCCCATGGAAGCGCAGTGGTGGAAGCGAATTTTCCTGGGCAATGCCATGGATGTCGAAATGGATGGCACGGGCCGCGTGCTTGTGTCTCCAGAATTGCGTGCCGCTGCAGGCATTGCCAAAGACACCATTTTGTTGGGCATGGGCAACCATTTTGAGTTGTGGGACAAAGCGGCCTACGACGCGCAAGAGGCCAAGGCCATGCAGGGCGACATGCCCGATGTCTTCAAGGACTTTTCGTTCTGAGGCCTGCGTGACAACTACTTGGCAACACACCACCGTCTTGCTTGCTGAAGCGGTTGATGCATTGTTAGGCAATGCAGGCGAAACCGCCGCAAAAAATATCTACGTTGATGCTACTTTTGGTCGCGGCGGCCATTCACGTTTGATTTTGTCCCGCTTGCCAGAAGGGGCGCAGCTCATTGCTTTTGACAAAGACATCGAAGCCATTGCCGAAGCTGGCGAGATCAAAGACACCCGTTTTTCTATTCGGCATGAAGGCTTCCGCAACCTAGGCGAACTGCCCACAGGCAGCATTGCAGGTGTGTTGATGGACCTGGGAATTAGCTCCCCCCAAATTGACAACCCCGACAGGGGTTTTTCTTTTCGTTTCGATGGCCCCTTAGACATGCGCATGGACACCACGCGCGGTCAGAGTGTGGCCGAGTGGCTGGCCACTGCCAGTGTGGATCAGATCACGGAGGTTGTGCGTGACTATGGCGAAGAACGGTTTGCTTTTCCGATTGCAAAGGCGATTGTGGCTCGCAGACAAGAGCGGGGCCCAATTTCATCCACCGCCGATTTGGCCGGGATCGTGGCTAACACGGTCAAAACCCGCGAGCCGGGCAAGGACCCTGCAACGCGGACATTTCAGGCTCTTCGGATTTTCATCAACGCCGAGCTTGAGGAGCTTGAACAAGCGCTAGAGGCCAGCTTAGAAGTGTTGCAGCCGGGCGGTCGTTTGGTGGTGATCAGTTTCCATTCACTGGAAGATCGCATCGTGAAGCAATTCATCGCGAAGCACTCCAAAGAAGTTTATGACCGCCGTGCACCATTTGCTGTGCCGCAGGCCATGAAGCTGAAATCAGTGGAGCGCATTCGCCCCAGTGAAGCAGAGGTGTCCGCCAACCCTCGTGCACGCAGCGCCATCATGCGCGTGGCCGAAAGAACAGAGGTGCTTGCATGACACGCCTCCATGTGTTCTTGGTCATTGCCATCATTGCTTCGGCCCTGTTTTTGGTTCACAACCATCACCAGGCACGTCGCTCTTTCATGGCTTTAGAAGCGGCGACCAAAGAAGCCACACGTCTTGAATTGGAGTACGAGCGCTTGCAAGTGGAGCGTCGTGCACAGGCCTCTCCCCTTCGAATTGAACAAATTGCCAAGCAGCAATTGCAGATGCGTTTGGTCACGCCAGGCATCACGCAATATGTCAAACAGCCCGCAGAGGTGAAGCCATGAGCCGCAGTGTTCAGCTTTCATCTAGCCCTTTGCTGGCCAGCAAGACACCCGTTTGGCGCAGCAAATTGATTGTGGCTGCAATGGCCTTGGCTTTTGTGGGTTTGGCAGGTCGCGCGGCTTATGTTCAAGTGTTTGACAACGCTTTCTTCAAGCGCCAAGGCGAAGTGCGATTTGCGAGAACCCTCACGCTCCCCGCCAATCGTGGCCGTATTTTGGATCGCAACGGTTTGATCTTGGCTTCGAGTGTGCCAGCGCCCAGTGTTTGGGCCAACCCCGAAGAAATCGACCGTTCACCAGAAGGCTTGAAACGTTTGAGCAAGTTGCTCGAAATGACGCCTGCCGAATTGGCCAAAAAATTAGAGAACGAAGACAAGACTTTTGTGTGGCTGCGCCGACAAATGGACGAGTCTGTTGTGAAGGAAATTTTGGCCCTCAACATCAAGGGCATTTCTTCCATCAAAGAATACAAGCGCCTGTATCCAGAAGGTGAGTCTGCTGCGCACATTGTGGGCTTTACCAATGTGGAAGACAAAGGCCAAGAAGGCGTCGAGTTGATTTTCCAAAATCAATTGGCTGGCAAAACGGGTGCACGACGCGTTATCAAAGACCGATTGGGACGCGTGGTCGAAGACGTGGGCCAAATGACCTTGCCAGTCGATGGTGAAGATTTGCAATTGAGCATAGACAGCAAAGTGCAGTTTTTTGCTTATCAAAAACTGCGTGAGGCTGTTTTAGAAAACAAGGCCAAGGCAGGCAGCGTGGTGGTTCTGGATGCGCAAAGCGGCGAAATTTTGGCCTTGGCCAATTACCCCAGTTACTCGCCAGACAAACGCGTCAATTTGAGTGGTGAACAACTTCGAAATCGCGCACTCACCGACAGTTTCGAACCAGGCTCCACCATGAAGCCCTTTGCCATTGCGTTGGCGCTTGAAAAAGGTTTGATCAAACCTGAGACTGTGATTCAAACAGCACCAGGCCGGATCAACATTACAGGCTCTACCATCACTGACAGCCATCCGTATGGTGCGCTATCAGTCAACGAGGTGATTCAAAAGTCGAGCAACGTGGGCACTGTGAAAATTGCAATGCAAATGCAGCCACGTGAAATGTGGGAGATGTTCACAGCCGTTGGCTTTGGTCAGAAGCCACAATTACCTTTCCCCGGTGTCGTGAGCGGTCGTTTGCGAGCTGCCAAAACATGGCGACCCGTAGAGCAGGCCACCATGAGTTATGGCTACGGCGTATCCGTCAGCTTGTTCCAAATGGCACGGGCTTATACCGTCTTTGCAAGCGACGGCAAATCGATGCCTGCGACTTTGATCAAGAACGGCCAAATACCAGTCGGCGTTCCCGTGATCAGCCCAGACAATGCGCAAGCCATGCGCCATATGTTGAACATGGCCGCAGGTCCTGGCGGAACAGCCCAAAAAGCGCAAACTGTGGGTTACTCAGTTGGCGGCAAAACAGGGACGGCCCACAAGCAAGAAGGCAAGGGCTACGCAACTAAAAAATACCGCGGGTTGTTTGTTGGCATTGCCCCGATTGACAAGCCCCGCATTGTGGTGGCCGTAATGATTGATGAGCCTACCAATGGTCGCTACTACGGTGGAGACGTGGCTGCGCCAGTGTTCAGTCAAACGGTGCAGCAAAGTTTGCGTTTGTTGGGTGTGCAGCCCGACATGAGCGTCAAACCACAAATTGTGGCCAATGCGGTGGAGGAGTCGTTCTGATGCAAACTTTGCACAGCCCTGCTCAAGCCGCTCAATGGTTGCGTCAACACGTGACCGGTGTGCTTTGCACCGACAGTCGCAAGGTGCAAATGGGCGATGCATTTATCGCGTGGCCGGGTGCAGCCACAGACGGCCGCGCGTATGTGAAATCTGCCTTGGCACAAGGTGCGGCAGCATGTTTGGTCGAAGCACAAGGCAGCGAAGCCTGGACAACAGAGTGGCACAACACTGGGCACACGCAACTGGCCACGTACTCAGGTTTGAAGGCCGATACAGGTTGGATTGCCGATGCTTATTACGAGCAACCCAGCCAGGCTTTGAACGTTGTGGCTGTGACGGGCACCAACGGCAAAACGTCTAGTACTTGGTGGTTGGCGCAAGCGCTCAACGAATTGAACAATGCATCTCAGCCTTCACGCTGCGCCGTAGTGGGTACCTTGGGTGTGGGAGAGCCACCTCACTTGGTCTCAACCGGCATGACCACGCCCGATCCAGTTTTGTTGCAAGCGCAATTTAGAAATTTTGTGACAACGGGTGTGACGCATTGCGCCATTGAAGCCAGCTCAATTGGTATTGCAGAACAACGTTTGGCAGGAACGCGCATTCGGTTGGCGGTGTTTACCAATTTCACACAAGATCATTTGGACTATCACGGCTCCATGGCTGCTTATTGGCAAGCCAAAGAAGCTTTGTTTGCTTGGCCAGATTTGGAAGTTGCCGTTGTCAATGTAGACGATGCACATGGCGCGCAATTGGCAGCCAAATTGGCCTCTGAAAAATCTTTGACGCTCTGGACTTGCTCCAGCCAAGGCCACCCCGCACGATTGCAAGCGCTGAATTTGCAACGCACTGCCGC
Source organism: Limnohabitans sp. (assembly GCA_049655425.1). Lineage (GTDB taxonomy): Bacteria > Pseudomonadota > Gammaproteobacteria > Burkholderiales > Burkholderiaceae_C > Limnohabitans_A. Next base: position 32,578 of record JBASJS010000002.1, read on the forward strand.
TGGCTTGGCTTTCGATGTCAAGGAGGCTGAGCAAGTCGTGCACATTCAAACCCACTTGATGGGTGACTACAACGTAGACAACTTGCTGGGCGTGATGGCGACTTTGCGTGCGTTGGGAATTCCTTTAGACCAAGCCTTGGCGGTCTGCGCTCGTTTACAGGCTGTACCTGGTCGCATGGAAAAAGTACCCGGTGTCGATGGCATTGAATTGCCTTTGACGGTGGTCGACTATGCACACACACCCGATGCAGTATTGCAGACCTTGGTCAATTTGAAACTGATTTCAGGCGCCTTGGACTCTCAACTTTGGTGCGTGTTGGGTTGTGGTGGTGATCGCGATGCCAGCAAGCGTCCTTTGATGGCGGCGGCCGCTGAATCTGTGGCCGATCATGTGGTGCTGACCAGTGACAACCCAAGGTCTGAGTCGCCAACTGCTATTTTGCAAGACATGCTGAAAGGCATGAAAGCGCCTTTGGCAGCGTATCAAGAGATTGACCGCGCCAAAGCCATTGCCCATGTGATCATGCAAGCCAATTCACGCGATGTCATTCTGATTGCCGGTAAAGGCCATGAAGACACACAAGAAATTGCTGGCGTCAAGCATGCTTTTGACGATCGTTTACATGCACACGAAGCTTTGGTTCTGCGCGCCAACCAACGCCCACTACAGGGGGTTCGGTCATGAACATCAGTCTGTCGCAATTGCAGGCTTGGTTGCCATCTGCTGTACTTGTACAGGGCACCTTCTTGGCTTCGCCATCGGTCACAGTTCAAGCCATTCGCACCGACAGCCGCAGCGTTGTAGCTGGTGATCTGTTCATCGCTTTGAAAGGCGAGACCTTTGATGGCACGGCCTTCTTATTGCAGGCTCAAAATCAAGGGGCTGTGGCTGTCTTGTTTGAATCGTCAGATTTACAAAGCAGCGATACACAAAAGCATTTGCAAGGTGTCACCATTCCAGCTTTCTGCGTGCCTAGCACTCGTCAAGCACTGGGTGAGTTGGCAGCGCAATGGCGCCATCAATTTGACCTCGCTTTGATTGGTGTAACCGGTAGCAATGGCAAAACCACCGTGACGCAAATGATTGCTTCAGTGTTGCGTGCAGATGCTTCACAAGCGTCTATGTCGACGCAGGGCAATTTGAACAACGAGATTGGTGTACCGCTGACCTTGTTCAACTTGCTTGCAGCGCACCGCCGCGCAGTTATTGAATTGGGCATGAACCACCCTGGTGAAATTGAAGTGCTGGCGCGCTATGCGCAGCCCACCATTGGTTTGGTCAACAATGCACAACGCGAACACCAAGAGTTCATGGCCACTGTAGAGGCGGTGGCGCTCGAAAATGGCGAGGTGATTCGTTCACTGCCAAACCATGGTGTAGCAGTTTTTCCGGCAGTCGACCCTTACACCAGCGTGTGGCGCAGTTTGGCTGGTAAGCGCCAGGTCATGACCTTCGGTTTTGAAGAGGGTGACGTACAAGCACATGACATTGCCTGGACATCGGGTGCTTGGCAATTCAACTTGGTGGCGGCTTCTCAAACACTGCCTTGCCGCTTGAACATTGCAGGTCGGCACAACGTGCTCAATGCGTTGGCTGCAACAGCTTGCGCACTGGCGGCAGGCATGCAATTGAGCGACATTGTGAAGGGGCTTGAGAATTTTGAGCCTGTGAAAGGTCGTTCCAAATCGTCTCAATGGCACATTGCAGACCACGCCTTGACCATGGTGGATGACACCTACAACGCCAATCCCGATTCGGTTCGCGCGGCCATTGATGTGTTGGCAGAGTTGCCAGCGCCGCGTTTGATGGTGTTGGGCGACATGGGTGAAGTGGGTCAACAAGGTCCTGAATTTCATGCAGAAGTTGGCGCCTATGCCAAAACTCGCGGCATTGACGCCTTGTTCACCTTGGGCAGTTTGTGTGTTCACAGCAGCCATGCCTTTGCAGGTGCGCGTCATTTTGAAACCATGGAAGCATTGCAAGAGGCGGTGCTTGCCCAAATTCAGCACTTCAGCAGTGTGCTCGTTAAAGGATCTCGATTTATGAAGATGGAGCGCGTGGTGGCGTGTGTCAGTGAACAAGCTGAGTTAGCCCAAGTCAGCGAAAGTGAGGCTGTACATGTTGCTTAATTTGGCGCAGTGGTTGCAATCTTTGTCCCCCGACTGGGGATTTTTACGTGTGTTTCAGTACATCACATTCCGCGCTGTGATGGCTGCATTGACATCACTCTTGATTGGTTTGGTAGCAGGGCCGGCGGTCATTCGTCATTTGGCCGCTTTGAAAATTGGCCAACCTGTGCGCGGCTATGGCATGGAAACACATTTGGCCAAGAGCGGCACACCCACCATGGGCGGGGTGTTGATTTTGTTGTCAATCGCCATCAGTACTTTGTTGTGGTTTGACTGGTCCAACCGTTTTGTTTGGATTGTCCTCATCGTGACCTTGGGCTTTGGTGCCATTGGTTGGGTTGACGATTGGCGCAAGGTGGTTAACAAAGACCCTGAGGGCATGCGCTCACGCGAGAAGTATTTTTGGCAATCAGTGATTGGCTTGTTGGCGGCGCTTTATTTGGTCTTTAGTATTTCAGAAAGCTCCAACATGCGTGTGTTGGACTTGTTTGTGACTTGGGTCATTTCTGGATTTGATGTCAACTTGCCACCCAAGGCTGGTTTGTTGGTCCCCTTCTTTAAAGAAGTGAGCTACCCCTTGGGCGTGTTTGGTTTCATGGTCATGACTTACTTGGTCATTGTGGGTTCAAGCAACGCCGTCAACTTGACCGATGGTTTGGATGGCTTGGCCATCATGCCAGTGGTCATGGTGGGTTCTGCGTTGGGCGTGTTTGCATACGTCACGGGCAGTTCTGTGTATGCCAAGTATTTGTTTCTTCCCTACATTCCGGGCGCTGGCGAGTTGATGATTTTCTGTGCAGCCATGGCGGGTGCAGGTTTGGCGTTCTTGTGGTTCAACACCCATCCTGCACAAGTGTTCATGGGTGATGTGGGCGCACTTGCTTTGGGCGGCGCCTTAGGCACCATTGCCGTTATCGTGCGTCAAGAAATTGTGTTGGCCATCATGGGAGGCATATTTGTGGTGGAAGCCTTGTCAGTGATGCTGCAAGTGTCTTACTTCAAATACACCAAGAAGAAGTATGGCGAAGGTCGTCGTATTTTGAAGATGGCACCTTTGCACCACCACTTTGAAAAGAGTGGTTGGAAAGAAACCCAAGTGGTTGTGCGTTTTTGGATCATCACCATGCTCTTGTGCTTGGTGGGTCTGTCGACTTTGAAGTTGAGATGAGCATGAACTACCTTCAAGGTCAACACATTTTGATATTGGGGCTGGGTGCTTCTGGCTTGGCCATGGCGCGATGGTGTGCTTTTGCAGGTGCCGAAGTCACAGTGGCTGACACGCGTGACGCTCCTGCCAATTTGGAAATCTTGAAAACCGAGTTGCCATCAGTGCACTGGATTTCAGGCCCATTCACTGCTGGTTTGGTAGAAGCCACCTCTGTTCGCGCTGTGTTCGCAAGTCCTGGGTTGGCCCCAGCGGACACTGCGCCTGTGTTGGATGCGGCCAAGAACATGGGTCTATGGACAGGTGGTGAACTCAGCTTGTTTGTGCAGGCCTTAGAACAACTCAAAGCCACACGCGACTACGCGCCAAAAGTTTTGGCCATTACAGGTACCAATGGCAAAACCACTGTCACAGCCCTTACCGGACAACTCATTGAACGTGCAGGAAAAACAGTCAAGGTGGCGGGCAACATTGGCCCCACTTTGTTGGGCACATTGCAGGCATCTTTAGATGAGCTGCCTGAAGTTTGGGTGCTGGAATTGTCTAGCTTTCAACTCGACAACGCAGGACCGTTTGAGCCTGCTGCAGCCACTGTGCTGAATGTGACGCAAGACCATCTCGATTGGCATGGCAGCATGGAAGCCTACGCTACTGCTAAAGAAAAAATCTTTGGTCAGCAGACCTTGATGCTGCTAAACCGCGACGATGCGCGTGTGATGGCCATGTTGCCTGACCCCGTTCGTGCCAAATTGCAAAAACCAGTTGTTCGAGAGCACATCACCTATGGTGCCAGCATGCCTGAGCGCCCTGGCGATTTTGGTTTGGAAACAGTCAACGGCATGACCTGGTTGGTGCGGGCTTTGGAGTCGGATGAAACCCGTCGCTTGCGCAAAGGTGAAGTGGAAGAAATTCACATTCAACGCTTAATGCCTGCAGACGCCTTGCGCATTCGGGGTAGGCACAATGCTGTGAATGCTTTGGCAGCATTGGCATTGGCCAGCAGCACGGGTTGCAGTTTGGCATCCATGTTGTTTGGCCTGCGAGAATACAAAGGCGAGCCACACCGTGTTGAATCAGTGGCCATTGTGAATGACATCGAATATTTCGATGACAGCAAGGGCACCAACGTCGGCGCCACTGTGGCTGCCTTGGTCGGCTTGGGTTCTGAGCGTCGCGTGGTCGTTATTTTGGGCGGTGATGGCAAAGGTCAAGATTTCTCACCTTTGGCTGAACCTGTCGCGCGCTACACACGCGCAGTGGTCTTGATCGGACGCGATGCACCCATCATTCGTGAAGAATTGAAGTTGTGTGGTGTGCCTCTGATCGACGCCTCTAATTTGCCAGAAGCGGTTCACGCTGCCAAAGATATTGCGCAATCTGGCGATGCTGTTTTGCTGTCACCGGCCTGCGCCAGTTTTGACATGTTCCGTGACTATCCCCATCGGGCACAAGTCTTTTGTCAAACCGTTGTTGAAATCGCAGAGGCTGCGGGTCAAGTGATGGAGTCTTCGCTATGAATGGCTTAATGGCTCGCTTGTCCACTTGGAGCGCTGGCTTGTTCAGTCGCGCCGGTGGCGGCGCGTCATTGCAAACGGCTTCCGACATGGGACTGCCGGTCAATTTAGGCAGCTACGACTACGCCAAAAATAATTCTGCACAAGGCAAGATACAAAACATCGACCAAGCTTTGGTGTGGGTGGTGGTGGCCTTGCTGATGTGGGGCATGGTCATGGTTTATTCGGCCAGCATTGCCATGCCAGACAACCCTAAGTTTGCGCGCTATTCCCAAACGCACTTCGTGATGCGTCACATCATTTCTATCGTGATTGGATTTGGTGTGGCCTTGCTCGCCTTCCAAGTGCCTCTAGAGATGTGGGAAAAAAATGCGCGACCTCTGTTCATCATGGCCTTGGTCTTGCTGGCTGCCGTGCTGTTGCCCTTTATTGGCAAAGGTGTGAACGGTGCGCGTCGTTGGATTTCTCTGGGGGTGATGAATTTTCAGCCCTCTGAATTTGCCAAGCTGGCGGTCATCATCTATGCCTCAGATTACATGGTGCGCAAGATGGACGTGAAAGAGCGGTTCTTCCGCGCCGTGTTGCCCATGGGTGCTGCAGTTGGCTTGGCCGGTATTTTCTTGTTGGCTGAACCCGACATGGGTGCCTTCTTGGTGATTGCCATCATTGCCATGGGCATTTTGTTTTTGGGGGGTGTCAATGCCCGCATGTTCTTCTTGATTTTGGCCATCTTGGTGTTTGCATTTGCCATGATCATCGCAGCATCGCCATGGCGTCGTGAACGCATTTTTGCTTACCTCGATCCTTGGGATCCTACGCATGCGCTTGGTAAGGGCTACCAGTTGTCGCACTCTTTGATTGCCATTGGTCGAGGCGAAATATTTGGTGTTGGATTGGGCGGTAGTGTCGAAAAATTGCACTGGTTGCCAGAGGCGCACACCGATTTCTTGTTGGCTGTGATTGGCGAAGAATTTGGCTTGGTCGGCGTGATTGCCGTTATTGGCATGTTCTTATGGTTAAGCCGTCGCATCATGGTGATTGGTCGTCAAGCACTTGCCTTAGACCGCACCTTCCCTGGGTTGGTCGCACAAGGTGTGGGCATCTGGATCGGCTTTCAGTCCTTCATCAACATGGGTGTGAACTTGGGCGCACTGCCAACCAAAGGATTGACGCTGCCCTTGATGAGCTATGGCGGATCGGCCATTTTGCTCAACATGGTGGCCATCGCCATAGTTTTGCGCATCGATGCAGAGAACAAACAAATGATGCGAGGGGGTCGCTCATGAGTCGTTGCGCTTTGATCATGGCAGGCGGCACCGGCGGGCACATATTTCCAGGTTTGGCTGTGGCCGAGTCTTTGCGCGATGCAGGCTGGCGCGTGCACTGGCTGGGTGTGCCTGGCAACATGGAAAGCCAATACGTACCCCAACGCGGATTTGCATTTGAACCTGTTGAGTTTGGTGGCGTGCGCGGCAAAGGCCCGCTCAGTTTGGTGTTTTTACCGCTGCGTTTACTCAAAGCTTTTTGGCAAAGTTTGCAAGTAGTGCGTCGCGTACAACCCGATGTGGTGGTTGGTCTTGGCGGGTACATCACGTTTCCAGGGGGCATGATGTCAGTGCTTTTGGGTAAGCCCTTGGTACTGCACGAACAAAATTCGGTGGCCGGTTTGGCCAACAAAGTGTTGGCGGGTGTGGCCGATCGTATTTTCAGCGCATTCCCCAATGTCTTGAACAAAGGCATGTGGGTGGGCAATCCTTTGCGCCCCAACTTTTTGAACAAGCCAGCACCCGCTGTGCGTTTTGCAGGCCGCACAGGTCCATTAAAGATTTGGGTGGTGGGCGGCAGTTTAGGTGCACAGGCCTTGAACGACATCGTACCTAAAGCCTTGGCTTTGATTCCCGTAGCGCAAAGGCCAGTGGTGGTTCATCAAAGTGGTGCCAAGCAGATTGATGCTTTGCGAGCCAATTACAAGCAAGCTGGCGTGCAAGCCGAGTTGACGCCTTTCATTGATGACACGGCGCAAGCCTTTGCCGATGCCGATCTGATCATTTGTCGATCGGGTGCCAGCACTGTGACCGAGATTGCCGCTGTCGGTGCTGCGGCCATGTATGTGCCGTTTCCGTTTGCTGTAGACGATCACCAAACAACCAACGCCAACTTCTTGGTTCAACAAGGTGCGGGTTGGTTGATGCCGCAAGCGAGATTAACCCCAGAATCTTTGGCGGCAAGTTTGACCCAAGTCACACGCGAAGAATTGTTGGCCTGTGCTGAAAAAGCATGGGCTTTGAAGAAGACCCATGCCACCCAAGATGTGGTGGCAGCTTGCGAGGCCTTGGCCGCATGAAACACGCCATTCGTCACATCCATTTCATCGGCGTCGGCGGCGCTGGTATGAGCGGCATTGCCGAAGTTTTACTGAATTTGGGCTACACCATTTCAGGCTCTGATTTGTCAGACAGCAGCACCTTGCGCCGTTTGGCCGATTTGGGCATTCAAACCTATGTAGGTCACGGCGCAGACAATGTGCAAGGGGCCGATGCTGTGGTCACGTCTACTGCGGTTAAAGCCGACAACCCTGAAGTGTTGGTGGCTCGGGCCCGTCACATTCCTGTGGTGCCCCGCGCGGTGATGCTGGCCGAATTGATGCGCATGAAGCAAGGTGTGGCCATTGCGGGCACACACGGAAAAACCACGACCACCAGTTTGGTGGCCAGTGTCTTGGCTGAAGGTGGCCTAGATCCAACTTTTGTCATTGGAGGGCGCTTAAACAGTGCAGGCACCAATGCCAAATTGGGAACTGGCGATTACATCGTGGTAGAAGCCGATGAATCAGACGCATCTTTCCTGAATTTATTGCCTGTGATGGCCGTGGTGACCAACATCGACGCCGACCACATGGAAACTTATGGGCATGACTTTGAAAAGTTAAAAGCAGCCTTTGTCGAGTTTTTGCACCGCATGCCCTTTTACGGTACCGCTATTTTATGCAGCGATGACCCTGGCGTGCGCAGCATTCAAGATCAGTTGGCTAGACCCGTGACCACGTATGGGCTGCAAGAAGGTGCGCAAGTTAGAGCTGTCAATGTGCGCGCTGAAAATGGCCAAATGCACTTTACGGTTGAGCGCAGAAATGGCGTGACCTTGCCCGATCTGCAGGTGGTCCTCAATTTGCCAGGTGAGCACAATGTGCTGAATGCGTTGGCGGCCATTGCAGTGGCTGTCGAACTGGGCGTAGACGATCAAGCAGTACAACGTGCTTTGGCCCATTTCAAAGGTGTGGGCCGCCGCTTCCAACGTTACGGTGAAGTCAAACTGCTTGAACAGCCAGGTAGCTTCACGTTGATCGATGACTATGGCCATCATCCTGTCGAGATGGCCGCCACTTTGGCAGCTGCTCGCGGCGCCTTTCCCGGCCGTCGATTGGTGCTGGCATTTCAGCCGCACAGATACAGCCGAACCCGCGATTGTTTTGAAGATTTTGTACGCGTGATCAGCCACGGTGCCGACACCGTTTTGTTGTCCGAAGTTTATGCCGCTGGCGAGGCACCCATCGTTGCAGCCGATGGTCGATCTTTATCTCGCGCTTTGCGTGTTGCCGGCAAAATTGAGCCCGTTTTTATCGATAAAATTGAGGGCATGGCGCAGGCTATTTTTGACAATGCAAAAGACGGTGACATCGTCATTTGCATGGGTGCCGGCTCCATCGGCGCAGTACCTGCCCAAGTGCAAAAAATGGGAGGTGCGGCATGAGCCACACCGCTCCAAATTTTGGCAAAGTGGCCGTGCTCATGGGGGGGCAGTCGGCCGAAAGAGAAATCTCTTTCATGTCCGGACAAGGCGTGCTCGATGCGCTGCGCAAGCAAGGTGTCGATGCGCATGCTTTCGATCCTGCCCAACATGATTTGGCCGATCTCAAAAAAGAAGGTTTTCAGCGCTGCTTCATTGCCTTGCACGGACGCTTTGGTGAAGATGGCACTGTTCAAGGTGCGCTCGAATTGTTGGGCATTCCCTATACCGGTTCTGGTGTGATGGCCTCCAGCATTGCCATTGATAAAACCATGACCAAGCGTGTGTGGTTGTCCGAGAATGTGCCCACGCCTCGATACGTGCTTCTCAAGCAACACGATCTAGGCGAAAAAACTCAAACCCATGTGTTGCAAACATTGGGGCTGCCACTCATCGTCAAGCCCGCACGCGAAGGCTCTTCCATTGGCGTGGCCAAAGTGACACAGGCCAACGAATTGGCGCAGGCCTTGCAAGCAGCGGCAGCCTGCGATACCGATGTGTTGTGCGAGCAGTTCATCGCAGGCGATGAAGTCACGTGCCCTGTTTTGGGTGAAGGTGATACAGCGCATGCATTGCCTGTGATTCGCATCGTGGCACCGGCTGGCAATTACGATTACCAAAACAAATACTTCACGGACGATACGCAATATCTGGTGCCATCAGGTTTGCCAGAGGCAGAAGAGAAAGCCATTCAAGCGCTTGTGGTCAAGGCCTATCAAGTGTTGGGCTGCAAAGGCTGGGGCCGCGTGGATGTCATGATTGATGCGCAAACACGTCAGCCTTATCTGCTTGAAATCAACACGTCGCCTGGCATGACCAGTCATTCATTGGTGCCAATGTCGGCTCGCGCAGCAGGCATGGATTACGAAAGTTTGTGCATGCACTTGTTGGCTGATGCTGGCCTAGAGCACGCGCAAGCTGAACCGCTCAAGGATGTGGCATGAAAAAGCCATTGACCTTGCCCATGGATGTGCGCTTGATGCAGTGGACGGCTTCATTGATGTTTGTCTTGGCATTCATCATGTGTGTTGCCAGTGGCATTGGTTGGTTGCTGCGTCACCCTGCGTTTGCAATTCAGGGCATTACGGTGCACGGCAATGTGGCACACAGCAACACGGTTACCCTGCGTGCCAATGTACTGCCCCAGCTCACAGGCAATTTCTTTACCTTGAACCTGATGCAAGCGCGGCAGGCTTTTGAGCAAATTCCTTGGATTCGTTCAGCCTTGGTGCGACGCGAGTTTCCCAACCGTTTGAATGTCACGCTCGAAGAGTTTTTACCTGTAGCGCAATGGGGCTCCGAAGGTGATGGCAAGTTCCTCAGTGTTGAAGGGTCTGTGTTTGAAGTTAATGCCGACGACGTTGACAGTGAAATATTGCCAACCCTGAAAGGGCCAGAGTCTCAGGCCAAAGTAGTCTTGGAAATGTTTCATTACCTCAAACCCTTGATGGCCAAAATGGACATGAACTTAGACAAGCTAGAGCTCAGCCAACGAGGCAGTTGGACGGCCCAACTTGAATCGGGTGCCACATTGGAGTTGGGGCATGGCAGTCAGCAAGAGATTGGTACCCGTCTTCAAGTATTTTTCAAAACATTGACCCAAGTTGCATCGCGCTACAGCCGCACAGCAACGTCATTGTTGTCTGCAGATTTGCGCTACGAGAATGGCTATGCCTTGAGGTTGCGAGGCGTCAGTACCTTGGCGGTAGATGGGTTGAAGAAGCCCTGATCGATTGAAGATTTAGATAAGAACGGTTGAACATATGGCAAAAGAGTACAAAGATTTGGTGGTCGGTCTCGACATTGGTACGTCCAAGGTCATGGTCGTCGTTGCCGAGGTCATGCCAGGTGGTGAATTGAAACTGGCCGGCATGGGTGTAGCGCCAGGCAACGGATTAAAGCGTGGTGTGGTGGTCAACATTGACGCGACTGTTCAAAGCATTCAGCAAGCTTTAAAAGAAGCAGAGTTGATGGCAGATTGCAAAATTACGCGCGTCAACACGGGCATCACGGGCAGTCACATTCGCGGTCTGAACTCTAGTGGCATGGTGGCGGTCAAAGACAAAGAGGTGACGCCGGCCGATGTAGCCCGTGTGGTCGAAACAGCACGTGCCATTAACATTTCTACAGACCAACGTTTGTTGTTGGTAGCGCCTCAAGAGTTTGTGATCGATGGCCAAGATGTGAAAGAGCCTATTGGCATGAGTGGCATGCGCCTTGAAGCCAAGGTGCACATCGTGACCGGCGCTCAAAGTGCTGCAGAAAACATCATCAAGTGTGTGCGTCGTTGTGGACTCGAAGTTGATCAGTTGCTGCTCAACCCCTTGTCATCTAGCTTGGCTGTATTGACAGAAGACGAGCGCGAGTTAGGTGTGGCCTGTGTTGACATTGGCGCAGGTACCACCGACGTTGCTATTTTTACCAACGGCGCTATTCGTCACACCGCAGTCATTCCAATTGCTGGCGACCTGATCACCAGCGACATTGCCATGGCACTGCGCACTCCCACCAAAGACGCAGAAGACATCAAAGTCGAAAGCGGTTGTGCCAAACAATTGTTGGCCGATCCTGAGGCACAAGTAGAAGTGCCTGGTTTGGGTGATCGCGCACCGCGCATGTTGTCCAAGCAAGCTTTGGCGGGCGTCATTGAGCCGCGTGTCGAAGAAATCTTCTCACTGGTTCAGCAAGTCATCCGTGAATCAGGTTACGAAGAAGTTTTGTCTTCGGGCATTGTGCTGACAGGCGGTAGCGCGGTCATGCCCGGCATGGTCGAGTTGGGAGAAGACATCTTCTTGAAGCCCGTGCGCCGCGGCGTTCCCAAGTACAACGGCGCGCTGTCTGACATGGTCAGCCAACCGCGCGTGGCCACCGTGATGGGCCTCATGGAAGAAGCCCGCTTGGCCCGTTTGCGTGGTTTCAAAGTTTCGCAAAAGAAGGGTTCCATGAACAACGCCTTCACTCGCTTTAAAGATTTCATCGTGGGTAACTTCTGATGGATTGGCGCAAACTTTACTTGGCAAGGGGGAGTCCACATCAGCGATGTTGAATCTCACTTCACCTCACAAAAATAAAATTTTCAAAAATCAATATTTAGGCAACTGCAACAGTTTTAGGAGAGCACCATGAGCATTGAAATGATCCAAGTCGAAGAGTTCAACCAAGGAACGCAAATCAAAGTGATCGGCGTGGGCGGTGGCGGCGGCAACGCTGTCGAGCACATGATCGAGCGCAACGTTCAAGGCGTTGAATTCATTTGTGCCAACACCGATGCGCAAGCATTGGCACGCAGTGCAGCACACCGCTTTATTCAATTGGGTCACACCGGTTTGGGCGCTGGCAGCAAACCCGAAAAAGGTCGCGATGCCGCTGAAGAAGCGGTCGAAGACATCCGCGCTGCCATCGAAGGCGCGCACATGCTGTTCATCACAGCGGGCATGGGCGGCGGCACGGGTACAGGCGCAGCTCCTGTCATTGCACGCGTTGCCAAAGAAATGGGCATCCTTACTGTGGGTGTGGTAACCAAGCCCTTCGACTTCGAAGGTGGCCGTCGCATGCAAAGCGCTGAATCTGGTTTGGCCGAACTCGAAGCCAACGTCGACTCATTGATCGTGGTGCTCAATGAAAAGTTGATGGAATTGCCAGGCGGCGAAGACATGACCCAAGACGAAGCTTTTGCGCACGCCAATGACGTGCTCAAGAACGCTGTGGGCGGTATTGCAGAGATCATCAATGTCCCTGGCCACGTCAACGTCGACTTTGAAGACGTTCGCACCGTCATGGGTGAACCTGGCAAAGCCATGATGGGCACCGCGTCTGCCAGCGGCCCTGACCGTGCACGCATTGCCTCAGAGCAAGCTGTGGCTTGCCCATTGCTCGAAGGCATCGATTTGTCGGGTGCCAAAGGCGTGTTGGTCTTGATCAGCGCTGCCAAGGGTTCACTGAAACTCAGCGAATCTAAGCAAGCCATGAACACCATTCGTGCTTACGCTTCAGAAAGTGCGCATGTCATTTACGGTACGGCTTACGACGAGAGCTTGGGCGACGAAATTCGCGTCACGGTGGTGGCCACGGGCTTGTCTAGCCAAGGCGCACGCCGTACAGCACCTCCTTTGCAAGTTCTGCGCACAGGTACCGACAACGTGCCTTTCACCATTGACACGCAAGACAGCACCATGCCTACATTGGGCGCGCAAAGCCCAGCCTTGGGTGGTGACTATGGCCGTTTGAACACGCCTAGCGTGTGGCGTACCAACCGCACGCAAGCAGCGGCCAAAGTGGACGGCATGGCCTCTGCTGGCATGGACGACATCGAAATTCCAGCCTTCTTGCGCAAGCAAGCAGACTGAAGTTCAGTCAGTTGCCTCTCTCGGTGGGTCACCAAAACCCTCTTTGTGCAAGCTTGGCCTTGAAAATTTAAAATCAGGCCATGCTTGCACAACGAACCCTCAAAACTCTCACCCAAGCTGTGGGTGTGGGTTTGCACAGCGGTCAAAGGGTGGAACTCACCCTGCGGCCAGCGCCTGTCGATACAGGCATCGTATTTCGCCGCGTCGATTTGGCCGAACCCGTCGACATTCACATCAATGCCCTCAGCGTCACAGACACGCGCTTGGCGTCTACCATTTCAAGCGGTCAAGCCAAGGTTCACACGGTTGAACACTTGATGTCGGCCTGCGCTGGTTTGGGCATCGACAACCTCATCATCGACATCACTGCAGAAGAAGTGCCAATCTTGGATGGCTCTGCATCTTCCTTTGTGTTTCTTCTCCAAAGCGCTGGCATTGAGCTGCAAAAAGCACCTAAAAAATTCATCCGCGTTCTCAAAACAGTCGAAGTGCGAGAGGGGCAGGGCGAAAACGTGAAGTGGGCCAAACTCGAACCCTACGATGGTTATCGCCTGAGTTTTGAAATTGATTTTCAGCATCCTGCGGTGGACTCCACCGGCCAACAAGTGGTGTTTGACATGGGACGCGATGTGTATGCCCGAGACATTGCGCGCGCGCGTACCTTTGGCTTTACCAAAGACGTGGAAATGTTGCGATCCAACGGTTTGGCCCTGGGTGGCGGACTTGACAATGCCATTGTGATGGACGACTACAAAGTTTTGAACAGCGATGGTTTGCGTTACGACGATGAGTTTGTCAAACACAAAATTCTAGATGCCATGGGCGACTTGTACATCATTGGCAAACCGTTCATTGCCAGTTACACCGCCTTCCGTTCAGGGCATGCCATGAACAATCAGTTGTTGAGAGCACTTCTGGATCAACCCGATGCCTTTGAAATTGTTAGCTTTGACGATGTCAAAAAAGCACCGGCCGGTTTTGCACTGCCTGTGCGTGCCTGGTAATTAACTCAGATGAATACGGCTGCTCAGTCGTCGCTGCGCGACTTGCTGTCGCACCAACCCTTTGTGCGTTTTTGGCTGGCTCGTTTGGCGGGCATCTTGGCAACACAAATGCTGATGGTGGCCTTGGCGTGGCACATGTACGAAATCACGGGAAGCGCTTGGGACTTGGGTTTGGTGGGTTTGTTTCAGTTTGTACCTGCGCTCATTCTGACCCTGCCTGCAGGACAAATTGTTGACAGATTTCACAAGGTGCATATTTATGCCACCTGCATGTTGGTTCAAACGGCAGTGGCGGGCTTGCTGGTGTGGGGCACTGCCGCCGATCAAGTTACCCGTGAGTTGGTGCTTTTTATATCGGCTATTTTGGGCATGGTCAGAGCCTTTCAAATGCCCACACAACAAGCGCTAACACCGCACTTGGTTCCTGCGCATCTGCTGCAACGCGCGGTGGCCTTGAGCTCTACTGGGGTTCAAACGGCGGTGATCAGCGGTCCTGCCTTGGGCGGTATTTTGTATGCACTGCACGTCAATGCTGTCTACGCCACATGTGCCGCATTTTTGTTCATGGCCTTTTTATTGGCGCTGTCGGTTCGTTACGACCACAAGCCTTCCAAAGTAGCTGCCGACTTGCGCAGCGTGTTGGCAGGCGCTCACTTTGTGTGGCATCACAAAGTATTGTTGGGTGCCATTGCGTTGGATTTGTTTGCCGTTTTGTTGGGAGGCGTCACGGCGCTCCTTCCTATCTACGCCAAAGACATTTTGCATACAGGGCCCGAAGGGCTGGGCCTTCTGCGTTCTTCGCCAGCCGTTGGTGCGCTGATCATGGCTGCGGTACTGACACAGTGGCCTATCGAGCGACGAGTCGGTCGGTGGATGCTGATCGCGGTGGCTGTTTTTGGCTTGGCCAATTTTGTGTTTGGCATTTCCACGCACTTTGTCTTATCGATGTTGGCCTTGATGGTGGCAGGTGCCGCCGACAACGTCAGCGTTGTGACGCGCCTGACGCTACTTCAGTTAGAAACACCTGAAGACATGCGTGGCCGTGTGGCTGCTGTTAACTCCATCTTCATTGGTGCATCCAATCAATTGGGTGAGTTTGAATCGGGCGCCACAGCGTCTATGTGGGGTCCGGTGGGCTCTGTGGTCTTTGGCGGTTTGGCAACGGTGGGTGTGGCCCTCGCCGCCGTCAAAGTCTTTCCCGATTTGGCCAAGCGTGACCGCATGGTGTCGCCTCAATCGGGCCACTGAAATTCAATGGCTTCGGCCATCACGGTACATGCCGTGAGTTTTGCGATTGAGCACATCCAAAGCCGCCAGCTTGTTCATGGAGGGACTGGCATGCGCATGGGTAATGGCCAAGCCCAAGGCATCGGCTGCATCGGGCCCAGGCACTGAAGGCAACTTGAGCATGCGCTTCACCATCTCTTGAATTTGCGACTTGGCTGCACGGCCATGCCCAGTGATCGCTTTCTTCATTTGCAATGCGGTGTACTCTGCCACTGTCAAATTGCAAGTGACCAAAGCCGTCACGCAACAGCCACGTGCTTGACCCAACAGCAATGTGGCCTGCGGGTTGACGTTCACAAACACAATTTCAACCGATGCTGCATTGGGTTGGTAGCGTTGGTTAATTTCTACGATGCCGTCGTAGATCACCTTCAAGCGATTGGGTAAATTACCTTGTTGAACTTTGTCGGTTCGAATGACGCCACTGGCCACATACGACAGCTTAGAACCCTCGACATCAATCACCCCAAAGCCTGTGGTTTGGAGACCGGGGTCAATGCCAAGAATTCTCATGGGATCTGTTTCCTGCTTTCGTTAAGGCAAGGCGACATCGTTCATGCGTGCCATGATGGTTTGCGCACGGTCATTCAGATAAGCGGATTGCGGCAACTTTTCAAAATACCGTGGGCGTGGCAGCATAACTGCCAAGCGAGCGGCTTCCCATGCACTGAGTTGGCTTGCAGGTTTTTGAAAATAATGACGTGCTGCCGCTTCTGCCCCAAACACACCTCGGCCCCATTCAACGTGGTTAAGGTAGAGCGTCAAAATTTGAGGTTTGGACAAAAAGCTTTCAAGGGCCAAGGTGATGACCCATTCTTGGGCTTTGCGAATGAGCGTGCGTTCGCCACTGAGCATCAAGTTTTTGGCCAGCTGCTGCGTGATGGTGGAGCCGCCCACTATTTTGGGTGCAACTGCTTTGCCGGTTTTTTTCTGCGCAGCTTGTGCTTCTATTTTGGCTTCTGCTTTGGCATTTTTGTGCCAGGCTTTTTCAACGGAATCCCACCAAACGCCGTTGTGGCTTTTGAAGCCACTGTCTTCAGCAGCCAAAACGGCGCGTTGAAGGTTTTTGGCAATTTGATCTGAGGCGGTCCAGGTTTGTCGCCACTTGAAAGTGCTTTGGCTTTTGACAATCTGCCACGCTTGAGATCGCTCAAAAGCTGTGGAGGAAGGATCGACCAGACCCATGAAGGCGACGCGGCCTACAAAAAATAATTGCAAGATCAAAAAACTACCCAACAGCAAAAAAAGCCATTGTTTGAGTGCATTGAAGATGTTGCGCATAAGCTGTCAGTGTACAAAGCTTGATATGGCTTGATTCGATGCCGATCAGGACTTTTCCAACAAGGCCCTCAGCTCAGCCAACACAGGTGCAGTTGGCGGCCGCACGCCGCGCCACAATTGGAATGACTCGGCGGCTTGCTCCACCAACATGCCAAGTCCATCGCGGGCTTCAGCGCCGTTGGAGCGGGCCCAATCCATGAAGCCTTGGCTAGCAGGTCCGTACATTAAATCGCAAGCCATGCCATGACGACTGAGCACACTGGCGGGCACAGGCAGCTCGCCTTGCTGCAAACTGCTGCTAGAAGCATTGATCACCACATCAAAGGATTGGCCGTGAATGACTTCGTGTTGCAAATCAAAGGCCAAACACTCAACCCCTTCTGCCAGCGCCAATGCCGCATGGCGCTTGACCAGTTGGATTGCCTTGTTGTGTGTGCGGTTGGCCACATAAATATGCCGTGGCTTTTCACAAAGCAAAGGGCCAAGAACGCCGGCAGCCGCGCCCCCAGCGCCAATCAGCAGCAAACTTTTGCCTTGCAAGTGACAGCCTGCATTGCGCACCAAATCATTGACCAAGCCCAGACCGTCTGTGTTTTCGCCAAAGATTTCTTGCCCGTCAAACTTCAAGGTATTGCACGCTTGCGCCAAACTCACGCGAGGACTGCACTGGGTAGCCAATGCAGCCGCCTCGGTTTTAAATGGCAGGGTGACGTTACAACCTTTGCCGCCTTGCGCTTGAAAGCTTTGCAAAGTTTTTGCAAAGCCATCTAAGGGTGCCAGCGTTTTGCTGTAAGTCAAAGTTTGACCCGTCAATTGTGCAAAGCGCGCATGTATCCAAGGCGATTTGCTGTGTTCAATGGGGTGGCCAAAAACGCAGTACGTGTCCATGCAAGAGTCCGTTAAGGGGTTCGCTGAACAGCGGTTGAGCGAGGGGTGGGGGTATTGGTTTGGGGGGCCAATATTTGGGTTTCAAGCTTTTCATCGCGCGCAAAGTGAAAGCGCGAAACCACCACCAGTTGGTCAGCTTGGCGCTTCATGTCTGGCGTGAAAGCTTCAAAGGGCGAGGCACCTCGCACGATGGCTTGTGCTCGTTTGTCTAGCAGTGGTTTGTCGGAAGGGCTGGCAATTTCAGTGCTCAAGACACGGCCTTGCGCATCCAATGTAATCACCATGGTGAGGCTGCCATAGAGTTTTTCTCCTGCAGCTTGCGGGAAATTTTCGGTGCCCGTGATTTCGATGCTGCGGCGCAATTTGTCGTAATAGCGGGCAAATGAGACCTCTTGCGTGGCGGGTCCGATGTAGCGCTTTTTAGGGCCGCCTTGCAACGCCTGTGTTTGCTTTTCAATCTGCGCCAACTGACTCGAGAGTTGATGTTTGCGCTCATTCAAAGCTTCTGCTTTGCCATCGTTGTTTGTCGCAGGGCTTTGACTGTTGAGTTGCGATAACTCTTGTTGGAGTTGTTGCAAGAGGCGTACTTGTTCGCTTTTCAGTGCCTCAATTTTTTTCTCAACTTGCTGAAGTTCTTGGCCACTTTGATCATTTTTGTAAGCGCTGATGGGACTGCTTTGCATGCTCAATCCAGGCACTTGCCCACCGCCCGCCAAATTAACTTGCGCCAAGGCCATGGGTGTATCGGGCGCGTTGGCGCTGCGCGAGTTGACCAAGACCACTTCTAAAGTGTTGGTGTCAAAGAGGCGATCAAAGGTAGCTGGCGCGGCCCATTTCAGGGTCAGCAAGCCTGCATGCAACAACGCCGACAGCCCCAGCGCCCAAATCAGAGTGCGATGTGAGGTGCGTGCAGAAAAAGGCAAGGTGGGCGTCGGCATTGTGCTCAATCTTCTGCAGGTGCCTCATTGATGTTCATGGCAATGGCGATGGGGCCTGAGGCGGCTTCATCCAGATCTTCCATGGCCTCGTCGAGGCCCGCTTCAGCATTCTGCGTTTCGGAATTTTCAGCAATGATTTTTTCAAGCACGGTTCCGCTGACATCTAGCGCCATGGCATCTACAGTGCCCAATTGCACCCTGACTTTGTCTCCACGCATCAAGCCCGATGCACCCATCACGGTAAGCATGAGTGGCAAGTTGTCGGCACGCACCAACCAGCTGCCCCCTGCCATTTCCTTGACCAAGCTGGCCACCACCTCGGTGATGTTTTCTTGCTGCAGGTACTGCAAAGTCCAGAAACGTTCCATGCCAGATTGGTAAGCGTTGTAGGCGGTGTAGGCCGCATCAAAGGCGCTGATGATGGCAAACAGTTGCGCATCTTTGGGTTTGAAGGGCGCTGCCAACGCGGCCGTGGCACCGTGTTTGGCGCAGGCAATGATCTGCCATTGATTGACCAAATCTGTGTAGCGGCGCAGTGGCGACGTGCTCCATGCATAAGCCGGCACGCCAATGCCTGCGTGTGGCAAGGCCTTGGTGCCCATGCGTACCTTAACGCCAGGCGCCATGCTGGCTTGGCTGCGATAGATGGCCGGTACGCCTAAACTGGCAAGCCATTGGCCCCAAGTGCTGTTGGCCAAAATCATGGCTTCTGCCACGATCAGGTCAAGTGGCGCACCACGTTGGCGCACCGAAATTTGGACTGCTTCTTGACCCGTTGGGGGCGTGTCCTTGTTGTCGCGTACCAAGCGGAAGTTGTAGTCGGGGCGATTGAAGTTTTCGGGCTTGCCGCGCACCACTTCACGACCTGCTTTGAGGTGTTGCGCCAAGCGCCAGAAAAACGCCAGTTCGGTGTGTGCGATGGGCAGTTGAGGTTCGCCCTCGCGTGCAGTTGGTGAGAGGTCTTCTAACCAGGCTTGTGTGACCCACTGGTCAAGTTGATCGTGGCGCAAGTTGGCTCTGATCGGCACGCGCTCCAATTTGGTTTCGCTGTGTTGAATGCTGAGTGTGGCTTCGTCAAAGCTTACATACAGAGACACTGCGGGGCATGCTTGGCCCTCGGCCAAGGTGTAGCTTTGCACCACCTCGTCTGGCAGCATGGTGATTTTGTAGCCAGGCATGTACACCGTGGACAAACGATTGCGACCTACGTTGTCGATGGCGCTGCTGGGTTCAATGGCCAAACCTGGTGCCGCAATGTGAATGCCCACCACCACTTGGCCTGTGCCCAAACCTTGCAACGACAGCGCGTCGTCGATTTCTGTGGTTTGTGAGTCGTCGATGGAATAGGCTTGCACAGGCGCCAGAGGCAATTCTTGCGCAATGACGGGAGCATCCAATTTTGGAAAGCCCGTGCCCTTGGGAAAATTGTCAAACAAAAAGCGCTGCCAATGGAAGTCATAAGCGCTGGCAATGGCGCCAGCATTTTGCAGCAAGGTGAGCGGCGCCGTTTGGCTGGTACGACTGGCGTCGACCACCGCTTTGTACTCGGGTGCATTTTTGTCGGGGCGAAACAAAATTTTGTAAAGCTGCTCTTTGATGGGTGCCGGGCATTGGCCCGCCATCAACGCCTGTGACCAGCTTTCAATTTGTGCTTGAATTTGTTTTTTCTTTTCGATGCCGGCCAAAGCCAATTGCACCGTTTCTGCAGAGGCTTTTTTGAAACGACCCTTGCCAGCCCGGCGAAAGTAATGCGGTGCTTCGTACAGGCGAATCAAGGCCCCGACCTGTTGTGCAGTCGAGGCATCGGCATTGAAGTACTCGCGCGCCACATCGGCAAAACCGAACTCGGTCTCGGGCGCAAACTCCCAAGCCAGGTCTAGCTCAATGCTTTGGCTGATGGTGGTGGCGTCGGCCAGCAACTGGGCCGGGGCAGGTTTGTCAAATTTCAAAAGCACGTTGGCACCTTTGACCTTGACCCGCTTGCCGCTGTCCAGTTCTACTTGTACAGAAGCTTCAGCCTCTGACATGACTCGTCCGGCAACAAACTTGCCGGCTTCTTCAAACAATAAATACATGGGCTCGATTGTCCCATGCGCAGGCCTCAGGCTTGTCCTGAAGGGATTCAAATTTAAAGGGAAAGCCATTAATTCTGCCGAAGCAAAGGATAATTGAGGCATGTCCCGCGTCATTGAAAAGCCCAGCTGGTTGTCCCGATTCCTTCATTTATTTGCAGGGTTTGACGGTCCTTTGGCCTTTGCCATCTTTATATTGGCGTGCGCCGGCATGCTCATCATGTACTCGTCCGGCTATGACCATGGCACGCGATTTGTCGATCACGGTCGCAACATGCTGATTGCCGGGGGCATCATGTTTGTGGTGGCTCAAATCCCGCCGCAGCGCCTGATGAGCCTGGCCGTGCCCATTTACACCGTGGGCGTGCTGTTGCTCATTGCAGTGGCCATTTTTGGCATTACCAAGAAGGGTGCCCGGCGATGGCTCAATGTGGGCATCGTGATTCAGCCCAGCGAAATACTCAAAATAGCCATGCCCCTCATGCTGGCCTGGTGGTTTCAAAAGCGCGAAGGTCAGTTGCGCCCCTTGGACTTTGCCGTGGCCGGCGCTTTGCTCATCGTCCCTGTCGGATTGATCATGAAACAACCCGACCTGGGCACCGCCTTGTTGGTCCTTAGTACCGGTTTGGCGGTGCTGTTTTTTGCAGGTTTGAGCTGGCGCCTCATCTTGCCGCCTGTTTTGCTGGGTCTGGTTGGCTTGGTGTTTTTGGTTGCCATGGAAACCCAGTTGTGTGCAGATGGCGTAGATTGGAAAGTGCTGCACGAGTACCAGCGGCAACGTGTTTGTACCTTGCTCGACCCTGCGCGCGACCCTTTGGGCAAAGGCTTTCACATCATCCAGGGCATGATTGCCATCGGCTCGGGTGGCTTTTGGGGCAAGGGCTTTATGCAAGGCACGCAAACCCACTTGGAATTCATACCCGAACGCACCACCGACTTTATTTTTGCGGCTTTTTCAGAGGAATTTGGCTTGCTCGGCACTTTGCTCCTCATTTCGGGCTTTTTCTTCTTGGTATTCCGAGGCTTGGTAATTGCCAAAGAAGCCCCTTCCTTGTTCACGCGTTTGCTGGCCGGTAGTGTCAGCATGATTTTCTTCACCTATGCCTTCGTCAACATGGGCATGGTCAGTGGCATTTTGCCGGTGGTGGGGGTGCCTTTGCCCTTTATCAGCTATGGCGGCACAGCCATGGTCACCCTAGGACTGGGCTTGGGCATTTTGATGTCCATTGCCAAAGCCAAGCGACTGGTTCAAACCTAAGCGCCTAAAAATCAAGCCCAGCTGTCCGCCAGTCAGCAAGGCCTTCTGAGCTTGCCTACAATGGCGACATGATTTCACGCGAACCCACCATTGAACGCTTGGCCACGGCCAGGTCTTTGTTGCTCGAGCCTTTTGGCTTGGACGAAACCCACTTGGCCAAGGCCTTGAACGCCATCAAAGCGCACAAAGTGGACGACGCCGATTTGTACTTTCAATACACCCGTGCCGAGGGCTGGAGTTTGGAAGAGGGCATTGTCAAAACGGGCAGTTTCAGCATTGACCAAGGTGTTGGCGTGCGTGCGGTGGCTGGCGAAAAAACGGCGTTTGCCTATTCAGATGACATCTCTGAGGCCTCCTTGATGGACGCTGCACAAACTGTGCGTGCCATTGCACAAGCGCATCAGAACAAAAAAGCCAAAGTGCCTGCTCGCAAAATTGCAGGCATTCGTTCGCTGTACCCCTCACTCGACCCCATGGGCACCCTTAACAGCACCGACAAAGTGCAATTGCTCGAGAAGGTAGAGCAGCTGGCGCGCGCCAAAGATCCTCGCGTGGTTCAGGTCATGGCGGGTTTGGCCAGTGAATACGATGTGGTCATGGTGGCACGTGCCGATGGTACCTTGGCTGCAGATGTACGTCCCCTGGTTCGCTTGTCGGTCACGGTCATTGCCGAGCAAAACGGCCGACGTGAAGTGGGCAGTGGCGGTGGTGGTGGTCGCTTTGGCTTGGCTTATTTTGACGATGCCATGGTCAATGCTTATGTCGACGATGCTGTGCACGCAGCCCTCACCAATTTAGATGCACGACCTGCGCCTGCAGGGGTGATGACTGTTGTTTTGGGCCCAGGATGGCCCGGTGTCTTGTTGCACGAGGCCATTGGCCACGGCCTGGAAGGCGATTTCAATCGCAAAGGCTCTAGTGCTTTCAGCGGCATGATTGGCAAGCGCGTGGCGGCCAAAGGCGTCACGGTGTTGGATGACGGCACCATTTCTGACCGCCGCGGCTCATTGAATGTGGACGATGAAGGCTGCCCCAGTCAGCGCAATGTGCTGATTGAAGACGGTATTTTGAAGGGCTATATCCAAGACGCCATGAATGCCCGCCTGATGGGTGTCAAGCCCACCGGCAATGGTCGCCGTGAAAGCTATGCACACATTCCCATGCCGCGCATGACCAACACCTACATGTTGGGTGGCGACAAAGCGCCCGAAGAAATTGTGGCCAGCATCAAGAAAGGCTTGTACGCCACTAATTTTGGCGGTGGCCAGGTCGACATCACCAGCGGCAAGTTTGTGTTCTCTGCCAGTGAAGCCTACTGGGTTGAAAACGGCAAGATTCAATACCCTGTGAAGGGTGCCACCTTGGTGGGCAGTGGACCAGAATGTCTCAAGCAGGTCAGCATGATTGGCAATGACATGCGCCTCGATTCGGGTGTGGGCGTGTGCGGTAAGGAAGGCCAAAGCGTGCCTGTGGGGGTAGGACAACCCACACTGCGCATCGAAGGTTTGACCGTAGGCGGTACGGCCTAAGGGGTTTGTGCCTAGGTTATTTGTCAGAAAACTGTCTAAAACTTGTGCTACATTCTTTTCCCATGACAACGCGCTTCAGCTTTTTTAGCTTTTATTTTGCATTCTCAGTCCTAGGCGGACGAGAGGCCAGCGCATAAGTCACTGAACCCCTCTACCAACCGCCGGACTCAACCCCCGGCGGTTTTTTTTTGCATTCACAGATTTCTCATCTTTTTTATTTTGAACAGGAGCACACGATGAACACCAAAGCCAAAGCCAATTCGGAGCCTCGTTATGCAAACCCCGCAGACCGAATGGGACAGACCGATGACGAACGCATTAAGGACATCACCGTGCTGCCGCCACCAGAACATTTGATGCGGTTCTTCCCAATCACGGGAACCGCTGTGGAATCGCTCATTTCACAAACTCGTCGCAAAATTCACAACATCATGGCTGGCAAAGACGACCGCTTGTTGGTGGTCATTGGCCCATGCTCTATTCACGATCCTGCTGCAGCCTTGGATTACGCACGTCGCCTGAAGCCACTGCGTGACAAATACCAAGACACTTTGGAAATTGTGATGCGTGTGTATTTCGAAAAGCCTCGCACCACAGTGGGATGGAAGGGTTTGATCAACGATCCTTACTTGGACGAGAGCTTCCGCATTGACGAAGGTTTGCGCATTGCGCGTCAATTGCTGATCGAAATCAATCGCCAAGGTTTGCCTGCAGGCAGTGAGTTCTTAGACGTCATTTCACCCCAGTACATTGGCGATTTGATCAGCTGGGGTGCTATTGGCGCCCGCACCACCGAAAGCCAGGTGCACCGCGAATTGGCTTCTGGTTTGTCAGCGCCGATTGGTTTCAAAAATGGCACCGATGGCAACATCAAAATTGCCACTGACGCTATTCAAGCTGCAGAACGTGGTCACCACTTTTTGTCTGTCCATAAAAACGGTCAAGTGGCAATTGTGCAAACACAAGGCAACCCCGATTGCCACGTCATTTTGCGCGGCGGCAAAGCACCCAACTATGACGAAGCCAGTGTCAATGCAGCTTGCAAAGATTTGACGGCGGCCAAACTCAAGCCTACCTTGATGATCGATTGCAGCCATGCCAACAGCAGCAAGCAGCACGAACGACAAGTGGATGTGACGAATGACATTTCGGCGCAAATCAGCAAAGGTTCACGTCAGATTTTTGGCGTGATGGTGGAGAGTCATTTGGAGGGCGGTGCGCAAAAGTTCACGCCTGGCAAAGACGACCCCAGTGCGCTGAAGTACGCACAAAGCATCACCGATGCATGCATCGGTTGGCCTGACAGTGAAAAGGTGTTGGCGACTTTGTCCAATGCTGTATTGGCACGTCGCCAAAAATAAGCGCAAAGGACATGGGCCTGTTGTGCACAGGCCCTGTCAATGCGCCCAAATTGGCCAAAGTTCCAAAGTTTAAAAGGCGTCTGATCGCGAACGCTTGATGGATGCCGTTTCCAAAGCCTTCAAGAGCTTGTCGTGAATGCCGCCAAAACCGCCATTGCTCATGCACAACAAATGATCCCCTGCTTGTGCCTTGGCCATGACTTGCGCGACCAGTTCATCGATGTTGCTGGCCACTTGCGCTTTGGGCCCCATCTCGGCCAATGCCGCGTTGGCATCCCAATCCAAACCGCCACTGTGGCAGAAAGACAAGTCGGCTTGTTCTAAGCTCCAAGGCAGCTGAGACTTCATGGTGCCTAGCTTCATGGTGTTGCTGCGCGGCTCGAAGATGGCCAAGATGCGCTGCGTTCCAACTTGCCTGCGCAAGCCGTCGAGCGTGGTGCGGATGGCTGTGGGGTGGTGCGCAAAGTCATCGTATACCGTGACGCCTGCCACGGTACCGCGCACTTCCATGCGGCGCTTCACATTTTGAAAACTCGACAAGGCCTTGGCAGCCATTTCAGGAGATACGCCCACATGTTCGGCTGCGGCAATGGCCGCCAGTGCATTGAGTTGATTGTGGACGCCACCCAATGCCCAGCTCACGTGCGCCACTTTGTGGCCTTGGTGCAAAACCTCAAAATTATCTGGCTCGCCATGCGCTGAAAAATCACTGACTGCTGCGCCAAAGCTGCGCACGTCGCTCCAACAACCTTGTGCCAATACGCGGGTTAAACTTTCTTCTAGCCCATTGACCACCAAGCGGCCGTGACCGGGTACTGTGCGAACCAAGTGGTGAAACTGACGTTCAATGGCTTGGAGGTCTTCGAAGATGTCGGCGTGGTCAAACTCCAAATTGTTCAAAATGGCAGTGCGAGGCCGGTAGTGCACAAACTTGCTGCGCTTGTCGAAAAAGGCGGTGTCGTATTCGTCGGCTTCAATCACAAAGTAGGGGCGTGCGTGGCCAGGTACCGATTGCCCCAAACGGGCAGACACACCAAAGTTCAGGGGCACGCCGCCCACCAAATAACCAGGGGCAAGGCCTGCTGCTTCCAAAATCCAGGTCAGCATGGACGTGGTCGATGTTTTGCCGTGCGTGCCTGCAACGGCCAGCACATGACGGCCTTGCAAGACATGCTCCGACAGCCACTGGGGGCCACTGGTGTATGCCGCGCCCGATTCGAGAATGGCTTCCATCAAGGGAAATTTGGGTTCACCCGAAGGCAGTCGGCTGCGGCTGACCACGTTGCCAATCACGTACAGATCGGGTTTGAGTTGCATCTGATCGACGCCAAAGCCCTCGATCAACTCGATGCCCAAAGCCTCCAACTGGTCGCTCATGGGCGGGTAGACGCCTGCATCGCAGCCAGTGACGCGGTGACCCGCTTCTCTTGCCAAGGCGGCCAGGCCCCCCATGAAGGTGCCGCAAATTCCCAATATATGTATGTGCATAGGGGGATTTTAGGCGGTGCACAATGCATGCATGGCAGACATAACAGATGAAATTGCAGCTTCAGCTGCGCAATGCGTGGTGGAGGAAGGCTTGGAATACGGGCCGGCAAAGCGACGAGCGCTGAAAGCACTGGGTTTGCCCCCCAAAACCCCCTTGCCCAACAACGAACAAGTTGAAGCGCAGGTGCGCGAATACATTGAGTTGTTTTGTGCGGACACTCAGCCCGCAGAGCTGCTAGCCTTGCGTCAGCACGCCTTGATGTGGATGCAGCGCTTGCAAGACTTTAGACCTTACTTAGGCGGCGCTGTCTGGCACGGTACGGCCACGCGTTTGTCAGACATCTACCTGCAATTGTTTTGTGACGATGAAAAATCTTGTGAAATTGAGCTCATTAACAAAGGTGTCGATTTCGAGGCGCGCACGGTCAATGGCTTGCATGGCGAGCCCGTCGAAGCGCTAAGCATTCACAGTCATTGCAAAGAGTTGGAAGAAGAAATTGGTGTCCACCTCTTGATTTATGAATATGACGATGTGCGTGGTGCATTGAAGGCCGACGCGCAGGGGCGTGTGCCGCGTGGCGATGCGGTTGCTGTGCAAAAACTAATAGAAGCACAATCCAAGTAATTGAAATTGATGGAAAAAGAATGTCTGATCAAGAAAATTTGAAGAACTTAAAGGCTGATGACATACCGTCAGCAGAAGTCAGTATGAGTCGACGCCATTGGTTGACTGCGGGCGTTGCAGCCACGGCGGGCCTGACGGGTGCCTGGGTGGCTTGGCAAAAGTACCAACCTCATGATGTTTTGGATGAGGCCGTTCAAAACTTTTGGAACCAGGAGTTTGAGAGGCCCGAAGGGGGTAGCTTGCGCTTAGAAACTTTGCGCGGCAAGCCTTTGTTGGTGAACTTCTGGGCCACCTGGTGTCCGCCCTGTATTGAGGAACTTCCGTTAATTGACGCCTTTTATCAGCAAAACATATCTAAATCATTCCAGGTTCTTGGACTGGCAGTCGATCAACCCAGTCAGGTCAGGCGCTACTTAACGCAAAGACCTTTGCAGTTTCCCAATGGCTTGGCAGGTTTTGTAGGCACTGAGCTCGGTAAAAGCCTTGGCAACGCCGAAGGTGTATTGCCCTATAGCCTTCTTTTTGATGCAAAAGGGAAGCTTTTAATGCAAAAAGCAGGCAAATTAGACCAAAAAGATCTAGACAGCTGGTTACGCAAGGTCATTTAAAAGCGTCTCTAAACAGATATTCTGTGTGCCTAAGCCCGTCGATCTTCTGGGCGTGGTCTTTCATTTTTGAAAATGAGAGCATTTGTAGCTATTTAGGCGTGTTTTTAGTGTAAATTCCACGTTTTCGACAGCAAACACAGGGGGCAACATGGATTTGCGCAAATTGAAAACCTTGATCGACTTGGTTTCCGACTCCAACGTCACAGAATTGGAAATTACGGAGGCCGAAGGCAAGGTTCGCATTGTCAAAGGTGCCGTTGCGTCTGGCACCCCAATGTTCACTCAGCAAGTGATGGTGCCCGCAACCCCTCAAGCGCCAGTAAGCGCTGCGGCCCCTACTGTGGCCGAAATTGCCGAAGCTGCAGCAGTCAGTGCCGCTGCTGTTGCCGCAGAAGCGGCGGCTGCTGGCCACACTGTGAAGTCTCCCATGGTAGGCACTTTCTACAGATCGTCTAGCCCTGGCGCTGCGCCTTTCGTTCAAGTGGGCGACACGGTCAAAGAGGGCGACACCCTTTGCATCATTGAAGCCATGAAGATTTTGAATGAAATCGAATCCGACAAGTCTGGCACCGTGAAGCAAGTCTTGTGCGAAAACGGTCAGGCCGTTGAATACGGTCAAGCGCTTTACATCATCGAATAACCCACCAGGATTCTCATGTTCAAGAAAATTCTGGTTGCAAATCGCGGGGAAATTGCCCTGCGAATTCAACGTGCTTGTCGCGAATTGGGCATCAAAGCCGTCATGGTTTACTCTGAAGCAGACCGTGAAGCCAAGTATGTCAAGCTGGCCGAAGAAGCTGTGTGCATTGGGCCTGCCGCGTCCAACCTCAGCTACCTCAATATGCCGGCCATTATTTCAGCCGCCGAAGTGACAGATGCTGAAGCCATTCACCCTGGCTATGGTTTTCTGAGCGAAAACGCCGACTTTGCCGAGCGTGTCGAGAAAAGTGGCTTCCAATTCATCGGCCCGACACCCGAGTCCATTCGCATCATGGGCGACAAAGTGTCTGCCAAGCAAGCCATGATCAAAGCAGGCGTGCCATGTGTTCCTGGTTCTGAGGGCGAGTTGCCCGACGACCCCGTCGTGATTCGTCGCACAGCCAAAAGCATTGGTTACCCGGTCATCATCAAAGCCGCTGGCGGTGGTGGTGGTCGTGGCATGCGCGTGGTGCACACCGAAGCGGCACTCATCAATGCGGTGCAAATGACCAAAGCTGAAGCCGGTGCTGCATTTGGCAATCCAGCGGTGTACATGGAAAAGTTCTTGCAGAACCCCAGGCACATTGAAATTCAAGTACTGGCCGACAAGCACCGAAATGCTGTTTACTTGGGCGAACGCGATTGTTCTATGCAACGTCGTCACCAAAAAGTGTTGGAAGAAGCGCCAGCACCCGGCATTCCCCGCAAGCTGATCGACAAGATTGGTGATCGCTGCGTTGCTGCCTGCAAAAAAATCAATTACCGCGGTGCCGGCACCTTTGAATTTTTGTACGAAAACGGCGAGTTTTATTTCATCGAAATGAACACCCGTGTTCAGGTTGAGCACCCTGTCACAGAGTGGGTCACCGGCATTGACATTGTTAAAACGCAAATCATGGTGGCGGCCGGCGAAAAGTTGCCTTTCACCCAGCGTCAAATTGAGATTCGTGGCCATGCCATTGAATGCCGAGTGAATGCCGAAGACCCCTTCAAGTTCACACCATCACCTGGACGTATCACCACTTGGCATGCGCCTGGTGGCCCTGGCATTCGAGTCGACTCGCACATTTACAACAACTACTTTGTGCCCCCCAACTACGACTCTATGGTTGGCAAAATCATTGCCCATGGCGATACGCGTGAGCAAGCCATTGCCCGCATGCAAACGGCCTTGGGTGAAACAGTGGTCGAAGGCATCAGCACCAACATTCCACTTCACCGTGAAATCTTGCGCGATTCCAAATTCATGACCGGTGGTACCAACATTCACTACCTTGAAGAGTGGTTGCGTCGCCGCAAGATCTAAGCTATGTTTGAACTGAACTTGTTGTGCCCAGAAGCACGTGTCGATGTATTGAGTGAAGCACTTGAAGCATTGGATGCTTTGAGTGTGTCTGTCGAAGACGCCGACGCAGAAACCGAGCACGAGCAAGCTTTGTTTGGCGAGCCCGGTATGCCACCGCCCAAAGACGGTTGGCAGCGTTCCAAAATGGTGGCCTTGTTTGCCAAAGAAGAAGACGCACAAGAAGCCGCAGTTTTATTGGCGGCACAAGACTTTTTTGAGTCCTGCCAAGTTTTGTCGATCTCAGCCGTGGCCGATCAAGATTGGGTGCGTCTTACACAGTCACAGTTTGCACCCGTAGAGATCACGCCCGAGTTTTGGATTGTGCCCACTTGGCACGAGCCGCCTGCGCAAGCTCGCGAGGTGATTCGTCTCGATCCTGGCCTGGCCTTTGGTACGGGTACGCATCCCACCACGCGCATGTGTTTAAGATGGATTGCAACCCATTCCGTCAAGGATCAACGCGTGTTGGACTACGGTTGCGGCTCTGGTATTTTGGCCATTGGTGCCGCCAAATTTGGAGCGACGCACATTGATGCCGTCGACATCGATGAAGCGGCCGTCACGTCTACAGCGCTCAATGCGCAAGCCAATCAAGTTGGCTTGAATGCTGGGTTGCCAGATTTGGCCCAAGGCACCTACAACACGGTGTTGGCCAATATTCTGGCCACACCTTTGAAAGTTCTTGCGCCACTGCTTTGCAGTCATGTGCAAGCGGGCGGCAATTTGGTGTTGGCAGGCATCTTAGAGCGCCAAGAAGAAGAACTTATCCAAGCTTATGCCCCGCACCTTGCCCTGAAGGTTGCCGATCGCGAAGATGGCTGGATATTGATGACTGCTCAGGCCCACTGAATTTTTTGTCATGATTCACGCAGGCCTCATCACCTGGGCACTTTTGGGTGTTTTGGGCTTGATGTTGCAAGCCAGCTTGCTTTTCAAAGATGCGTTGGCCGCCTACCACCCAACACTTCGACCCGCTTTGGTATGGCTCTGTCAGTCGACCGCCAGTTGCCAAATCACGCCTTTAAAAATAGCCGATGCTGTGGTCATCGACCATGCGTCGATCGATCAGTTGCCTGTTCAGGTATTGCTCGATGAAACGCTGTCATCGCTCCCTCGCTGGGCATTCGAAATCCATTTGCGAAATTCAGCACAGGTCAGTGTTGCCATGCCTTGGGTTGAGTTGACCTTGACCGATGCGCAAGATCTGCCAGTGATGCGCAAGGTGATCGACTTATCCGAAGCAGATGCGCCTGCAGAGATGACGCCAGGCCAAATTTTGACTTTCAAGCAAGAACTGAGCTTGCGTGACCCACAACGCATGTTCATGGGCTATCGCTTACTGACCTTTTATCCCTGACTTTGCACTTCAAAATGCCATGAAAAAAGCCCGACGCGAATGCATCGGGCTTTGGCTTTGGCTAACGATTTAACGTTGAATCAAGGCTTGGCGGCCGAAGGAAACGGCCAGGCAGCTTGAGGATTCAATGCAGTCGCGCCGGCAGCAGGGGCAGCGGGTGCTTTCGCAGCTTTCTTAGCAGCTTTTTTTGCAGGCTTTTTAGCGGCTTTTTTAGGAGCAGCTTTTTTAGCAGCTTTCTTAGCTACGGCCTTTTTAGGGGCAGCTTTTTTAGCGGCGGCTTTTTTAGGAGCAGCTTTTTTAGCAGCGACTTTCTTAGGAGCTGCGGCTTTCTTAGCTACGGCCTTTTTAGGAGCTGCTTTTTTAGGAGCTGCTGCCTTTTTAGCGACGGCTTTCTTAGGAGCTGCTTTTTTAGGAGCTGCTGCCTTCTTAGCTACGGCCTTTTTAGGAGCTGCTTTTTTAGGAGCTGCTGCCTTCTTAGGAGCTGCCTTTTTGGGAGCAGCGGCTTTCTTCACTACGGCCTTTTTAGGGGCTGCTTTTTTTGCTGCGACTTTTTTTGGTGCCGCTTTTTTTGCAGTTGCCATGATTTTTTTCTCCTTGATCAATTAGAAAAATCAACAGAGGGAAACACTTTGCGAATGTTGGAGCCGCAAAGCGATTCAAGGCGCTGAGATTGAATCTCAACGCCTTGAATGGGGAAAAACCTCACCCCAGCGCCGCTGAGTGCGGTCGTGGTGTGAGGTTTAAACTGGATCGTCATGTGTGAAGTTTAGTCCCAAGACAGGGCACCGCCCGACTGGTATTCAATGACGCGGGTCTCGAAGAAATTGCGTTCTTTCTTCAAGTCAATCATTTCGCTCATCCATGGGAAGGGGTTCTCTTCGTTGGGGAAGAGGGCTTCCAAGCCGATTTGGGTAGCACGGCGGTTGGCGATGTAGCGCAAGTAACCTTTGAACATGGAGGCGTTGAGGCCGAGCACGCCGCGGGGCATGGTGTCTTCGGCGTAACGGTATTCCAATTCAACGGCTTTCTTGAACAATTCGTTGATTTCGGCTTTGAATTCTGCTGTCCACAACTGGGGGTTTTCGAGTTTGATCTGGTTGATTAGGTCGATGCCGAAGTTGCAGTGCATGGATTCGTCGCGCAGGATGTACTGGTACTGCTCGGCAGCACCGGTCATTTTGTTTTGGCGACCCAAAGCCAAAATTTGGGTAAAGCCGACGTAGAAGAACAAGCCTTCCATGAGGCAAGCAAAGACGATGAGCGACTTCAAGAGGGTTTGGTCAGTTTCCTGAGTACCCGTTTTGAAGTGGGGGTCCATGATGGCGTGAATGAACGGAATCAGGAACTCGTCTTTGTCGCGAATGGACTGAACTTCGTTGTAAGCGTTGAAGATTTCGCTTTCGTCCAGGCCCAATGACTCAGTGATGTACTGATAAGCGTGGGTGTGAATGGCTTCTTCAAACGCTTGGCGCAACAAGAACTGACGGCACTCGGGCGCCGTGATGTGACGGTAAGTGCCCAAGGTGATGTTGTTGGCAGCCAATGAGTCGGCTGTAACAAAGAAACCCAAGTTACGCTTGACCAAACGGCGCTCGTCTTCTGTCAGACCGTTGGGGTCTTTCCAGAGTGCGATGTCGCGTGTCATGTTAACTTCTTGCGGCATCCAGTGGTTGGCGCAAGTGGCGAGGTATTTTTCCCAGGCCCATTTGTATTTGAACGGCACCAACTGATTGACGTCGGTTTGGCCATTGATGATGCGTTTGTCAGCCGCGTTGACGCGTTTACCGGCGCCAGATGCAGCATTGACCTGCGATGGCTGAGCTGCATGAGTTGCAGCTGTCATGACAGGTGAAGGCGTTGCTGTGATGGTGTTCACAGCAGAAGCACCGGCTGAGAATGAAGACAGATCAGCGAAGCGGTCGGCAGATGGACCGCTTGGGGGAAAGCTTGGCATTGCAGGTTGCAACGCAGGTTTAGAAGAATCGTCCCAGGACAACATAGAAATTTCCAATGAGTGAATTATGAAAGCTTGCGGACGAATTGCAAAGCAATGTTTTGAAATGAAATGAAATCACGCGAAGAAGTGTTGTGCTTTTGCATCGTCTTGAATTGTAATGAATTGCAAATTTCTTCGTCGTGATTTTTCGGAATAACTATTTAAAGTTTTGGGATTCAAAAAATTATTGGCAGGCTTCGCAACCAACATCATCGATGGCAGTGAACTTCACATCGGTGGCTGGCATTGCAGACAACTGTGATGGTGCAGATGCGTTAGATGCCGATGCGCCGCCTGCTGTAGAACCAGAAGACACAGCGTTCATCTGGTTGTTAGACACGGTTGATTTTTCGGCGTGTGTGGCACTGATGGTGCGCAGGTAGTAAGTGGTTTTGAGGCCACGCAACCAAGCCAACTTGTAAGTGTCATCAAGCTTCTTGCCAGACGCGCCCGACATGTAAATGTTGAGCGACTGTGCTTGGTCAATCCATTTTTGGCGACGTGCTGCAGCTTCCACAATCCAAGTGGTTTCCACTTCAAAAGCGGTAGCGTACAAGGCCTTGATTTCTTGTGGCACACGGTCGATGGGGCGCAATGAGCCGTCGAAGTGCTTCAAGTCCATGACCATGACATCGTCCCACAGACCCAGGCGCTTCAAGTCGCGCACCAAGTAGCTGTTGATGATGGTGAATTCGCCAGACAAGTTGGACTTGACGGACAAATTGCCAAAGCAAGGCTCGATACAAGCGTCCACACCAATGATGTTGGAGATGGTGGCAGTAGGCGCAATGGCCACGCAGTTGGAATTGCGCATGCCGTCTTTGGCAATCTTCTTGCGCAAAGCATCCCAGTCCATGGTGCTGCTGCGGTCGACTTCAACATAACCACCGCGGGCCTGTTGGAGCATGTCCAAAGTGTCCAAAGGCAAGATGCCTTGATCCCACAAAGAACCTTTGTAGCTCGAGTACTTGCCGCGCTCGGCTGCCAACTCGGTAGATGCCCAGTATGCGTAGTAGCAGATGGCTTCCATGGAGGTGTCGGCAAATTGCACGGCGTCTTGGGAAGCGTAAGGCACACGCATTTGGTACAGCGCATCTTGGAAGCCCATGAGGCCCAGACCCACAGGACGGTGACGCATATTAGAGTCACGCGCTTTTTTGACCGCGTAGTAGTTGATGTCGATCACGTTGTCGAGCATGCGCATGGCCGTTTTGATGGTGCGCTGCAGTTTGGCGTGGTCGATTTGTTTGCCGTTAGGGCCGTCCATCAAGTGCTGTGGCAAGTTGACCGAACCCAAGTTACACACCGCAGTTTCGGTGTCGCTGGTGTTCAAGGTGATCTCGGTACACAAGTTAGAGGAGTGCACCACGCCAGCATGCTGCTGAGGTGAGCGAATGTTGCAAGCATCTTTGAAAGTGATCCAAGGATGGCCTGTTTCAAACAGCATGGAGAGCATTTTGCGCCACAGGTCGTTGGCCTGAATGGTGCGGCTGGGCTTGATTTCGCCGGCGGCGGCTTTTTGCTCGTAGGCCACGTAGGCTTTTTCGAACTCAACGCCAAACTTGTCGTGCAAATCGGGGCAGTCAGAAGGCGAGAACAAAGTCCAAGTGCCTTTTTCCATGACGCGGCGCATGAACAGGTCGGGAATCCAGTTGGCGGTGTTCATGTCGTGCGTGCGGCGGCGGTCGTCGCCGGTGTTTTTGCGCAATTCCAGGAACTCTTCAATGTCGAGGTGCCAAGTTTCGAGGTAAGTACAGACCGCACCCTTGCGCTTGCCGCCTTGGTTGACCGCCACAGCAGTGTCGTTGACCACTTTGAGGAAAGGCACCACGCCTTGTGATTCGCCGTTGGTGCCCTTGATGTGGCTGCCCAAAGCGCGAACGCGCGTCCAGTCATTGCCCAAGCCGCCTGCAAATTTGGACAGCAAAGCGTTTTCTTTGATGGACTCGTAAATGCCGTCGAGGTCGTCGGGCACGGTGGTGAGGTAGCAGCTGGACAGCTGTGAACGCAAACCGGCACTGTTGAAGAGGGTGGGCGTGCTAGACATGAAGTCGAACGAAGACAGAACTTCGTAGAACTCGATGGCACGGGCTTCGCGGTCGGCTTCGTTCAGGGCCAAGCCCATGGCCACGCGCATGAAGAAAGACTGGGGCAACTCGATGCGTGTTTTGCGCACGTGCAAGAAGTAGCGGTCGTACAAAGTTTGCAGGCCGAGGTAATCAAATTGCAGATCGCGATCGGCTTTGAGGGCGGTGGCCAGCTTGCGAAGGTCGAACTGCAGGAGTTTTTCATCCAGCAAACCGTTGTCGACGCCTTTTTTGATGTAACCGGGGAAGTAGTCAACATAGTGAGCTGCCATGTCTTTCAAGAGCACTTCTTTGCCCAAGACTTCTTTGGCAATGGTGTGCATCAAGAGACGTGCTGTGACGTAGGTGTAGTCGGGGTCTTTTTCAATCAGGGTGCGGGACGCCAAGATGGACGCCTTGTAAACCTCTTCCATGGGCACGCCGTCGTACAGGTTGCGCATGGTTTCGGCCACGATGGGGTCGGGCTGAACGTCTTGCCCCAAATTCTGGCAAGCATTGACGATGAGGCCTTGCAAGTAGTTGATGTCGAGGGGCACGCGCTGGCCGCCATCAATCACGTGCAAGGTGGGGTGAGCCGAAACTGCTGCTTTTTCTTCTTTGACTTGGGCGCGCTCTTGGGTGCGGCGCTCACGGTAGAGCACATAAGCGCGCGCAACTTCGTGGTTGCTGCTGCGCATGAGGCCCAACTCCACTTGGTCTTGTACATCTTCAATGTGGAAGGTGCCGCCGCCTGGACGTGAACGAACCAAGGCGCGAACCACGGTTTGTGTCAGGCCTTCGACCACTTCGCGAACGCTGGCAGAGGCCGCGCCTTGTGTGCCATGAACTGCCAAAAAGGCTTTCATGAGGGCCACTGCAATTTTGTTGGGCTCGAAGGGCACCACGGCACCGTTGCGGCGAATGATTTGGTAGTTGGCCAGAGCGTGAGGTGCTGCTGGGTTGGATGTCAAGGCGTCGTTGGCGCCGAGGTAGCCTGGGTTTGACGATGTTGGATTCAGCTCAATTTGCATAGCGTTTTTTATTAGTCAATTTCAGTTCAAATTTCTTGACAACTTTGAGCCTGAATGAAGCTTCAATTTCAAGGTTGTGCAGGGGCGTCAAAAGCGGTTGGATTCTTGCATTTCACCGAACCGTGTCTTTGGCGTAGGGACACTATATCTGGGGTCTAAGGTGAATACAAGCCACTAGGGGTAGTGTACAGGGCTCTTTGCAAAGAGAAAAGGACCTGGACAAAATGGACGCCATGTCGATGTCAAAAAAGAGTCATTTATGGGGCATAAATTTGATGCCTTGGAATGCCCGCCAAATCAGCATCTTTCTGTGGCAATGAAGCACTGGTGCGAGTTGGCTTGCAATTGCCTGCGCAAAGCCTTGCAAATCAATGCTTCAGCAATTGCCGTGAATGCGAAAAGAGACGCCGGTGCGCTCGTTTGGTGCAATAAAAATCGGCTTCGCGTATAAAAATATTTTTCCGATCATGGGAAAAAAATTTCAACATTCGGGAAAATACTGAGGCGGCCAAGCGACATTTTTTTGCAACAGCTGCCAGTCAAATCCAGGGCCTGGATCTTTTTTTCGACCGGGTGCAATGTGTTCGTGCCCAGCAATGTGCGCAATGGGGTACTGCCGACCCAAGGCTTTGCTGAGATTTGCCAGTGTCTCGTATTGCGCTGCTTCGAAGCTTTGACCTTCCAGGCCTTCTAGTTCGATGCCAATGGAATCGTCGTTGCAGTTGTGGCGCCCACGATAAAAAGACGCACCGGCATGCCAGGCGCGGTCGTTGCAACTGACAAACTGCCATGCCTTGCCATTTCGCTCAATGAAAAAATGCGCAGACACTTCCAAGCCGCGAATGCTTTGAAAGTAGGGATGTGCATCCCAATCGAGTTGATTGGTAAAGAGTTGTTGTACGGCCTGTGTTCCAAACTCTCCTGGGGGCAAGCTGATGGAATGCACCACGATCAAATCAATGAGTGCTTGGGCAGGCCGAGGACCGAAGTTGGGAGATTCACATTTTTCAGCTGCCTGGCACCAACCGTTTTGCCAACAATCAAAGGACATGATGGCTTAGTGCAGTTTGTCGGAGGCAGCTTGGCGGTGCGCTAGCGAGCAATAGTGGCCTTGTTGGCCTTGCACCATGTCTGCTTCGGGCATGTGAACGCCGCAGTGTTGGCAAGATTGCATGGGGCTTGGCGTTAGCGCCGTGGCGCTTGGCGCTTGAGATTGCGGTGGCGTGCTCGGTTGATCCTTGCGTTTGTTGAGACGATTTCTGCGCCACAACCAAACTGCAAACAGCAGCGTCAATAAAAATAGAAAAATCTTCAAAGACTGCGTCCCAGAATAACTTCAACCACAAAGCGAGAGCCTGCATAGGCTAACAAGAGCAAGGTTGCGCCTGAATAAAGCACGCGAACAGCTCGGCGCCCACGCCAGCCGAATTGCTGGCGGCCTAGCAACAGCACACCAAATGTTAGCCACGACAAAATAGAGAACACCGTTTTGTGATCCCATTTCCAATGAGCTCCGGCTGCGCCATAGAGCTGTTCGCCGAATACAAAACCAGCAATCAGGGTCAGGGTGAGCAAGATGAAACCGAGCAGTACAAACCGGAACATGAGCCGCTCGAGGGTCAGCAAAGGCAAACCACTTGGGTTTTCGTTGCCTTGTCTGATTTGAATTTCGGCACTCGTCATGAGGGCCGCATGAATGACGGCTGCTGCAAACATGCCGTAGGAGGCGATGCCCAAGGCCCAATGCAAAGGTAGCCATACAGAGGCAGAGACTTGCAGTGCTTGACCAGGAAAAAACCAAGAAAGGGTGACGCCAGCACTGCCCAATGCGGCCATTGCCCATCGTGCTTTGAGCTGCGGGAAATATTGGCTTTCGACGGCATAGGCGGTTAAAACCCACCAGACGGTGACTGACAAAGCCGGTGCAAAACCAAAACGCGGCGTCTCGCCTAGCAAGCCAAATCCAATGGTGGCGCCGTGTAGCACCCAAGCGAGCCACAGATAGCGGCGCGCCAGGCTCGGGCCCATCCTGTCTGCCAAGATGGCAGGCATGGCATAGGCGATGGCAGTTAAAAGTGTCAACCACATCGCCAAATCAGATGGACTGGCTAAAATCATGCTTCCTAGTTTAGCGTTTTGAGACCTTGCAATCTGGCAAAGGACTCAAAACCTAGCGGTTTATGAGAAATTTTTGCTATGGCCTCCGCCCTCACCGACAAACTCTCGCAACTTGTTAAGCAAATCAGCGGACAAGCGCGCATTACCGAGTCCAATGTCACGGACATGCTGCGCGAGGTTCGCATGGCCTTGCTCGAGGCCGACGTGGCCTTGCCGGTGGTGCGCGATTTCATTGCACGCGTTAAAGAAAAAGCCTTGGGCCAAGAGGTCTTGGGCTCTTTGAAACCGGGTCAAGCATTGGTTGCCATCGTCAACCGCGAGTTGGCATCCACCATGGGCGAGGGCGTGGCCGACATCAATTTGGCCGCCCAACCACCGGCGGTCATTTT
Source organism: Limnohabitans sp. (assembly GCA_049655425.1). GTDB lineage: Bacteria > Pseudomonadota > Gammaproteobacteria > Burkholderiales > Burkholderiaceae_C > Limnohabitans_A. The sequence continues at coordinate 70,859 of JBASJS010000002.1, forward strand.
GATGGCAGGCTTGCAAGGTGCAGGTAAAACCACCACCACCGCCAAGCTGGCCAAGCACCTGATCGAAAAACGCAAGAAAAAAGTCTTGACGGTGTCTGGCGACGTTTATCGCCCAGCTGCCATTGAGCAGCTGAAAACCGTGACTGCCCAAGCTGGCGCTGAGTGGTTTCCCAGCTCGCCCGATCAAAAGCCTTTGGACATTGCACGCGCGGCCATCGACTACGCGCGTAAACACTTCTTTGATGTGCTGCTGGTAGACACGGCAGGTCGATTGGCCATTGACGAAGCGCTCATGGCCGAAATTCGCGAATTGCATGCGGCCTTGAACCCAGTCGAGACTTTGTTTGTGGTCGACGCCATGCAAGGTCAGGACGCCGCCAACACGGCCAAAGCGTTCAAGGATGCCTTGCCATTGACGGGCATTGTGCTGACCAAAATGGACGGTGACTCGCGCGGTGGCGCTGCCTTGTCAGTGCGCCAAATTACTGGCGCCCCCATCAAGTTTGCAGGTACCAGCGAAAAAATCGATGGCCTTGAAGTGTTCGATGCCGAGCGCCATGCAGGGCGTATCTTGGGCATGGGCGACATCTTGGCTTTGGTGGAGCAAGTCACCGCCGGTGTCGACATGGAAGCGGCGCAAAAGCTGGCGGCCAAAGTGAAGAGCGGCAGCAGCTTTGATTTGAATGATTTCTTGTCGCAAATTCAGCAAATGAAACAGATGGGCGGCTTGTCCAGTTTGATGGACAAATTGCCCACGCAGTTGGCGGCCAAAGCCGGTAGCATGGATTTGGACAAAGCTGAAAAAGACATTGCGCGCAAGCAAGGCATCATTCACAGCATGACCCCACGCGAGCGCAGCAAACCTGAGCTGATCAAGGCCACGCGCAAGCGCCGCATTGCCATGGGAGCGGGTGTTCAAGTACAAGACGTCAACCGCTTGCTCAAAGAGTTTGAGCAGATGCAAGACATGATGAAAAAAATGTCAGGCGGCGGCATGATGAAAATGATGAAACGCTTGGGTGCCATGAAAGGCATGGGCGGATTTGGTGGTTTAGGCGGCATGGGTGGGGGCGGGTTCCCCGGCATGAAGCGTTGATGTCGAGCGCCGATCGCTCATTGACGCTTTCAAGCGATTCGTTGCTGTTTGTGTACGGCACCCTGTTGTCTGGCCTCAGTAATCATCATCACATGCAGGGTGCTCTTTGTCTTGGGCCTGCCTCCTTGCAAGGTGCCTTGTTCGATTTAGGTGAGTATCCGGCCATGTTGGTGGCCGGTGCAAGGGCTGCGCCGCTTGAAACGGTGTTGGGGGAGTTGTACCAAATCGAAGCGTCGCATTGGCAGCGTTTGGATACTTTAGAAGAAGTGGATCCAGAGTCTATTGAGAACTCAATGTATTTGCGCGTGACGTCCGAAGTCACATGGCTTGCATCAGAAACGCCACAAACACTCCGTGCACAAGTCTATGTTTACAACTGGTCTTTAGAGGGACGGCCCAGAATTGAAAATGGCGACTTTCGTCGCCACATTGCCAACAAAAAGGCTTGAAGCTTATTCTGGCAAAACCAAGTCGCCACGCAGTGAATGTGACAGCGCGGTGTTGATGCGCACATCCACCATCTGACCTACCAGTCGCATGCCATTGGGGCCTGCAGGAAAGTTGACCACGCGATTGCACTCAGTGCGGCCGGCCATTTCGGTAGCGTCTTTGCGCGCTGGGCGTTCCACCAAAATGCGTTGTACCGTGTTGAGTCGGCTGTCGCCAATGCGCTTCACGTTGGCTTCAATGGTGGCTTGCAAATGGTGTAAACGCTTGAGCTTCACATCGTGCGGCGTGTCGTCTTGCAAGTTGGCAGCGGGTGTGCCAGGACGAGGACTGAAAATAAAGCTAAAGCTGGTGTCGTAGCCCACATCGTCAATGAGCTTCATCATCTTGTTGAAGTCTTCGTCGGTTTCGCCGGGGAAGCCCACAATAAAGTCGCTGCTCATGGCCATGTCGGGCCTGATGGCACGCAGTTTGCGAATGGTGCTTTTGTATTCCATGGCGGTGTAGCCGCGCTTCATGGCCATCAAAATTCTGTCGGAGCCGTGCTGCACTGGCAGGTGCAAATGGCTGACCAACTTGGGCACCTTGTCGTACGCATCGATCAGGCGCTGTGTGAACTCATTGGGGTGGCTGGTGGTATAGCGAATGCGCTCAATACCAGGGATGTCGGCCACGTATTCAATGAGCAGTGCAAAGTCGGCAATCTCGGCGGTGTCGCCCATCTTGCCGCGATAAGCATTGACGTTTTGACCCAGCAAGGTAATTTCGCGCACGCCTTGTTCGGCCAAACCGGCCACTTCAACCAACACGTCTTCAAAGGGGCGGCTAACTTCTTCACCGCGGGTGTAAGGCACCACGCAGTAGCTGCAATATTTGCTGCAACCTTCCATGATGGACACGAAGGCGGTAGGGCCGTCCATCTTGGCGGGTGGCAAGTGATCGAACTTTTCAATTTCGGGAAAAGTGATGTCAACTTGTGGGCGTTTTTTGGCGCTGCGAGCTGCCAACAGTTCGGGCAAGCGGTGCAAGGTTTGCGGGCCAAACACCACGTCGACATAAGGCGCGCGCTTGATGATGTCGGCACCTTCTTGGCTGGCCACACAACCGCCCACGCCAATGAGCACACCGCGTTCTTTGAGGTGCTTCACACGGCCTAAATCGCTGAACACTTTTTCTTGGGCGCGTTCACGCACCGAGCAGGTGTTGAACAAAATGAGGTCGGCTTCTTCGACGTCTTGGGTGGGCTCGTAGCCTTCGGCGGCCTTCATGACATCGGCCATTTTGTCAGAGTCGTACTCGTTCATTTGGCAACCGAAGGTTTTGATAAATACTTTTTTGCTCACAAGAGACTCCAAGCGGTAACTGGTTTATATCCAGGGGCTGATGGAAGGTGCGCGCCATTGCGGCGCGCCGTTTAGCCTCCGATTATCGCAGGGACTCAGGTTTTCTGAAAAACATCGGGTAGTAACGTTCCACCACGGGTCCGTCAAAAGCCCAGGACATGCACTTGCCCACATGCGGCGGTGGAGAGGTAGGAACTTGTTCAGGCAAGCCCGCTTGTTGCGCTCTGAATTGGCGCGCAGAGGGGATCGTTTGGTAGGCCGCCGTTGCCATGTTGAACAGCATTTCACGGAGATGCGTGCAGCCGGCTACGCCGCCAATGTGAGCGTCAATGGTTTTACGCCACCCTGAACCCAAGGTGCAGCCCACCAATTTGTGCATGTTCAGCGGGGCGCGGTCACATTCTGGGTGGGGAATGTGAGCCATGTCGGTGATCACATCGTGAATTTTGAAGTCGTTGTCTACCGTGAGGCGAATGTTCAGGCCGTGAATGGGTTGACCCGCTTCCAAGGGGCCTTGGCTAGGGATGATGAAATTGTAGGTTTTGACATCTGTCAGAGCGGCTTCAATGTCCCATAGGCCATCTTCGCGCTCAAAGCCTGAATAGACCACGCTGCGTGTATGTGACAGTTTTCGGGGGGAGGGTGATGGAAGTGCCAATGTCGGCCTCATGAATATTGAATGCAATCTGTCGATTATCGATTTGATTGGCAACGCAATGACCCTATTGGTGAAATTGCTAATTTGTCCTACTAAATGTCCTATTGACAGGTCATTAGGAGTGATTAAACATATCGGCCATGAATCAGAATTTGCCCTTGCCCAAGTACCACCAGATTTATCTGGTGCTGTGTGAGCAATTGCAAGAAGGCAAATTCAACGAAGGCTTGCCAGGCGAGTTGGCCCTGATGAAACAGTTTTCTGTGGCCAGGGTTACCGTACGCCGCGCACTTCAGCAAATGGCAGAAGAGGGCTTGATCAAACGAGAACCGGGTCGAGGTACGTGGCCTGTCAATCGCGAAGCCGCAGCAGGGGCACACCAAGACGCTTCTGGTTCTGCAAGCCAGCAAGCGCGCTTAACGGGCTTGCTAGAAAACTTGGTCACCATGGGTTTGCGAACGTCTGTCAAAGTTTTGTCTGTGCAGACCTTGCTGGCGCCCAAAGACATTCAAGAAAAATTACAAGTGCTGCCGACAGAATTGGTACAAAAAGCAGAACGCATTCGCAGTACCCGTGAAGGCCCTTTGTCGCACATCACGACGTGGGTGCCGTCTTCTTTTGCCAAAGGTTTTGGTCAACGCGAGTTGGCCCAAAAACCCATATTGGTTTTGCTAGAAGAAGCCGGCGTCAAGGTGGGGCGCGCTGAGCAAACCATTTCAGCGCGGCTGGCAGATGCAGAGATGGCGCGTCACCTGGATGTGCCTGTAGGTTCGGCATTGTTGTCGGTGCGTCGCTTAATTTACGACCAACAAGATCAGCCTGTTCAATGGCTGCTGGGTTTGTACCGACCCGATCGATACGAGTACCAAATGCAGTTGTCCCGTGTTGGCAGCATTGACGCCCAAATTTGGGTCGACAAAGAGCTGTCGGCGAATTTTCATTGACCTTTCTCTTGATTCATTTTTCTAATTTCACTTGACCTACTAAAGGAGCTTCCCATGACCACACGTCGTCACTTTATGAGCCAGACCGCCGCAGCGGCTTCTGTCATGTCCTTTCCTTTGATTGCCGGTGCGCAGCCAAAACCAGTCAAGGTGGGTGTGCTCCACCCTGTGACGGGTGCGTTGGCCTATTCAGGTCAGCAGTGTCGCTTGGGCGCTTTGATGGCCATTGAAGACATCAACAAAGCAGGCGGTATCAAGTCTTTGGGCGGCGCCAAAATTGAAGCCATGTTGGGTGACGCGCAATCCAGCCCACAAGCGGGTACTGCAGAAATTGAAAAAATGAACGAAGCTGGCGTGAGTGCTGTGGTGGGTGCTTTTGCATCTGCCATTTGCTTGGCCACTACACAAGCTGCTGCCAAGTACAACTTGCCGCACGTGGTGGACGTAGGTGTGGCCGATCAAATTGTGGAGCGTGGTTTGAAAAACACCTTCCGCTTTGGTCCCGGCTACAGAAAATGTGCAGAAGTGGCCGTGGCCAATTTGTACGTGCTCAACACTGCTGCTGGCAAACCTGCACGCAGCGTGATGATCATTCACGAAGAGTCTTTGTTTGGCACGGGCACCGCCAATCTGTTGTCCAAAGAATTGCCTGGTTACGGCTACGACGTGCGAGAAGTGATCAAGCACGCCAACCCAACGCGCGATTTCAACAACATTGCGCTGCGCATCAAGCAAGTCAATCCCGACATCGTGATTCCTGCCAACTATTACAACGAGTACGCTTTGTTGGTGCGCACCATGCAGCAGCAAAAAATCACACCCAAGGCCATTTACTCTGTGTTGGGTGGTGCAGCTTCTAGTTACAAGTTTGTCAAAGAATTTCCAGAAGCGGCCAATGGCATCATCGATTGCAACCATTGGTTCAACCCCCGCGACAAGCGTTCCTTGGAACTGAAAAAACGTGTGGAAGCACAAGGCCAATTCTTCAGCTACGAAGTGTTCATGACTTACACCGCCATGACTTTGTTGGCCGATGCCATTGAGCGCGCCAAGTCAACCGACCGCGCCGCCATCATTGATGCTTTGAACAAGAGCACCTTCTCCAATCACATCATGCCTTACGGCACCACACAGTTTGTGAATGGCCAAAACATGGGCGCACAACCTTTGATGACACAAGTGGTCAAGGGCGATATCAAGGTGATCGTGCCTCGCGATTACCGCGAAGTGGAACCGATCTTCCCCTTGAAGGCCTAAGCCTTTAGATCACGCTTTGAACGCCACTTTGAATGGGTCACGATGATGTTTGATGCCAGCATTTTGCTGTCTGCTTTGCTCAACGGTTTAACCACCGGCGCTGTCTACGCCTTGATTGCGCTGGGGTTGACCCTGATCTATGGTGTGTTGCACATCATCAACTTTGCCCACGGCGCCTCGCTCATGATGGCGCTGTATGGCGTGTATGCCCTCAAAGAGCGTTGGGGCGTCGATCCTTATGTGGCACTGCCCTTCATGGTGCCCGCTATGTTTGTGCTGGGCTATGGCATGCAACGTTTGATCATCAACCGGGCCAGTCATGGCAAAGATGAAAACATCTTGCTGGTGACCTTGGGTTTGTCCATTGTGATGGAAAACTTGGCCTTGTTGTTTTTCAAATCGGACACGCGCACCATCGACACACCCTATACCTTGAGCACTGTGGCCATTGGGCCTGAAGCTGTTCAAGTCATGGTGTCGGTACCCAAGTTGGTGGCTTTTGCTGGCGCCTTAGTAGTGTCTGCCTTGTTGATTTTGATTTTGCAGCGGACTGACTTAGGCCGTGCCATCCGTGCTGTGGCCAAAGAAAAACAAGGCGCGCGTTTAATGGGCATCGATGTGGAACACGTCTATGCCATGTGCTTTGGTTTGGGGCTTGCTTGCTTGGGCGCCGCCGCATGTTTCTTATTGCCCGCCTATTACGTCAACCCCCAAGTTGGCAACGGCTTTGTGTTGGTGGCCTTCACCGTCGTTGTGCTGGGTGGCATGGGCAGTTTTGCAGGTGCATTGCTGGGGGGCCTGCTGATCGGAGTTGTGGAGTCCTTTGGTGGTTTGTTTTTGGGTGAGTCTCTGGGGCAAGTTGGTATCTTTGTGATTTTCATTGCCGTGTTGTTGTTAAGGCCTCAAGGCTTTTTTGGGGCAAAGGCATGAGCGTGCATCATGAATAAATTGTTCAAAGACTTGATCAGCATTGGTCTGTTTGTTTGGGTTGTCGCCATGATTCCCGTGCTTACCACTTCGGGCGTGACGCTGAACTTTGTGATGATGGCCTTGTTTGCCTGTTTGATTGCGCAAGCATGGAACGTGTTGGGCGGATTTGGCGGTCAGTTTTCATTTGGCCACGCATTGTTCTTTGGTACCGGCGCTTATTTCCAATCCATTGCGCAAATCTCTTGGGGCTGGAATCCTTGGATGGCTTTGCCCGGCGCTATGTTGGCCGCAGGCTTGGTGGGCGCATGGGTGGGGGCGCTTTCTTTCAGGTATGGACTGAAGGGCTCTTACTTTGCGTTGGTCACTTTGGCCTTTGCCGAAGTGTTTCGAATTGTTTCGCTGTCGGTGCCGTTCACAGGTGCGGGCGTGGGCTTGATGCTGCCCTTGAGTGAGTCTTGGACCAATATGCAATTTGCTTCTCGTGCAGGTTTTGTGTGGTTGGTTTTGGGCTTGGTCACTTTGGCGCTGTGCGTCACTGCGTATTTGCGAAACTCTCGGTTTGGTGCTTATTTACAAGCCGTTCGTGACAACGAAGACGCTGCAAGAGCCGTCGGCGTCAATCCCTTCCACGTGAAAACGTGGGCCACCGTCTTGTCGGGTGCCTTGATGGGCTCTGCCGGTGCTTTTTATGTTCAAGTTTTTCAGTACATTGACCCAAGCATTGGCTTTGGCTCGCACACTTCAGTGGAAGCTTTGGTAGGCGCCATTGTGGGCGGCATGGGTACCTTATGGGGGCCAGTTTTAGGTGCCTTGGCATTGCATGTTTTGGCAGACCTGACTCGTAATTTGTTTGGTCAAATGCCAGGCATCAACATGGTTATTTATGGTGCAGTCCTCATTGTGATTGTGATGTTCTTGCCGCGCGGTATTGCTGGTTTGAATGCTTACTTGCCAAAATCATGGAGGCGTTATGACTAAGCCAAATGCCTTGTTAGAAGTGCAGGGCGTCAGCCGATCTTTTGGTGGTTTGAAGGCGGTACAAAACGTTAGCCTAGAAGTGCCTCAAGGTTCTTTGACCGCTTTGATCGGACCCAACGGTGCCGGTAAAACCACTTTGTTTGCCCTGCTGTCTGGCTTCTTAACACCAGATTCGGGCCGCGTCGTTTTCAAGGGGCAAGACATCACAGGGCAGGCGCCGCACTTGAATGCCAAACTGGGCATGACACGCACCTTTCAAATTGTGCAACCCTTTGCTGCACAAACCGTTAGAGAGAACATTGCAGTGGGTGCGCATTTGCACACCGCATCGCGTGAACAAGCCTTGGCCACCGCAGAGACTGTGGCGCAGCGCGTGGGCTTGGCCGATCAGCTCGACAAATTGGCCAGTGATTTGACAGTGGCGGGACGCAAACGCCTGGAGTTGGCACGCGCACTGGCCACAGCGCCAGAATTACTGTTGTTGGATGAGGTGCTGGCTGGCTTAAATCCGCAAGAAATTGCCGAGATGATTCCAGTTGTACGCGCAATTGCAGCATCCGGCGTCACGGTGCTGATGATTGAACACGTGATGCAAGCCGTCATGAGTTTGGCAGAACATGTGTGGGTGCTTGCGCAAGGCCAATTGATTGCCCAGGGTTCGCCATCAGAAGTGACCCGCCACCCTCAAGTGATTGAAGCTTATTTGGGACACGGTACAGCGGCTCGTTTGCGCCAAGCAGAGGTATCCGCATGACCGAAATTCTGAATGTGTCACAACTGCGTGCAGGCTATGGCGCTGTAGAAGTGTTGCGGGGTGTCGACCTCACCGTCAATGCTGGCGAAACCGTCGCTTTGCTGGGCAGCAACGGTGCTGGCAAGACCACTTTGAACGGGGTGTTGAGCGGTTTGGTTAAGGCCCGCAGTGGTCATGTGACATTTGAAGGACAAGACATTACTGGATGGCATTCACGCAAAGTAGTGCAAGCCGGTTTGATTCATGTGCCTGAGGGCCGCAAAGTTTTTCCCAACTTGAATGTTTTGGAAAACTTGTCTTTGGGTGCCTTTACGCGCGGTCGAGAACGACGCGACGCAAATGTGGAAAAAATCTTTGGTATTTTTCCACGTCTGCGTGAACGCGAAAAACAACTGGCTGGCACCTTGAGTGGCGGCGAGCAACAAATGTTGGCCATTGGTCGGGGCTTGATGGCTGAGCCCCAACTTCTGATTTTGGATGAACCCTCTTTGGGCTTGTCGCCCCTGCTGGTTGAAGAAATGTTCAGCTTAATTGGTCAATTGAAAGCCAATGGTTTGGCTGTGTTGCTGGTCGAGCAAAACGTGGGCCAATCGCTGGAGATTGCGGATCGTGCGTATGTGATGGAAAACGGTGCCATTCGCTTCAGTGGAAAACCCGCTGAACTGTTGGCCAGTGACACATTGCGTCAAGCCTATTTGGGCATGTAAGTGTCGATGGGGATGCAGATGTCAGATCAATCTTCTACAAGCACAAGCGGCACCCTGGCGCAAAAATTAATTGCACGTGCTGCAGGCCGTTCGCATGTCAATGTGGGCGAGGTTTTGACCTGCCAGGTCGACTTGGCCATGTTTCACGACTCATCGGGGCCCCGCCGTCTAAAGCCGATGTTGGCCGACATCGGCGCGCAAATTTGGGACCGCAACAAAGTTGTCTTGGTGCTAGACCATTACGTACCCGCCCAAGATGCTGATTCAAAAAAAATCATTCAAATCACACGTGATGTAGCCAAAGAGTGGCAACTCCCCCATGTGATTGACTCTGAAGGTATTTGTCACGTGGTCTTGCCCGAGCGTGGTCATTTAAAGCCAGGTTACTTTTGTGTGGGGGGAGACTCTCATTCGCCCACAGGCGGGGCTTTTGGCACCTACATGTTTGGCATAGGTGCGACTGAAATGTTGGGTGTGGTGGCTACAGGTGAAATTTGGGTGCAAGTGCCTCAAACCCTGCGGATGGTTTGGTCAGGCGCGCTGCAAAAAGGGGTCTGTGCCAAAGACATGATGCTGCACATGATTGGCAAGTTCGGCATGAACGGTGGCAATTACCAAGCTGTTGAATTTGCAGGCGACACTGTGCGCGGCTTGGGCATGCAAGAGCGCATGACCTTGTCCAACATGAGCGCGGAGATGGGTGCGCAAGTAGGTCTGATTGCAGCCGATGAGGTCACCATGCAGTATTTGAAATCTGTTGGGGTGACGGATGCGCAAATAGCAGCCAGTCATTTTTTTCAAACCGATGATGACGCCGAGTGCCAGCGCTTTGAGTTCGATGCGAGCCAACTCAGCCCTCAAGTGGCCGCACCACACAGTCCAGAAAATACGCAAGCCGTAGCGGCTTTTTCCGGAATCAAACCTACGGTGGCTTATATCGGCGCATGCACCGGCGCCAAGTTGGCCGATCTGCGTGCTGCGGCAGAAGTTTTAAAAGGTCGCAAGGTGGCAGCAGGTATGCAATTGTTGGTAGCCCCTGCCAGCGCACGCGATCAAGCGCAGGCCACGCGCGAAGGAGTGATGCAAATTTTGACAGACGCTGGGGCCAGTGTGTTGCCCAATGCCTGCGGTGCATGTGCTGGCTACGGTGGAACTTTTGAAGAAGGCGCTACGGTTATTTCAAGTACCGCCCGAAACTTCCAAGGCCGCATGGGTCCCGCTAGCGTGCAGGTGTATTTGGCCTCTCCATGGTCAGTGGCTGCAGCTGCAGTCACAGGCAATATTTCAGATGTGCGCGAGATGTTGTCATGAGTCTTGAAGGAACAAAGACGCACAAAGTTTGGCGCGTCGGTGGCAATGTGGACACCGATGCTTTGGCGCCAGGCGCCTACATGAAACACGGCATTGAGGTGATTGCGGCGCACTGCATGGAAGTGCACCGCAAAGATTTTGCAAATGAAGTCAAGCCGGGTGATGTGCTGGTGGCGGGTCCTAATTTTGGTATTGGCTCTTCCAGGGAGCAAGCAGCAGGTGCTTTAAAGCACTTGGGCGTTGCTGCTGTCATTGCCCCCTCCTACAGTGGCTTGTTTTTTAGAAACGCCTTTAATTTGGGATTGTTGTTGCTAACGTGCCCCGAGGCCGAAAGCCTGCAAGAAAACGAGCAAGTGCAACTGACCTACGAAGGAACCAAACCCCTAATCGTGACGTCTTCAGGACGCGCATTGACCTGTGCACCTGTGCCAACTTTTTTGTTGGACATGGTGAATGCGGGTGGTTTGGTGAATGTCTTGAAGCAGCGCATGGCTTTACAGCAGGTGCAAGCCATCCAGGTTAAATAAGCCAACATGCCAGTCACAATTTTTCGCAATGAATGGAATTCCAATGAGTGAGCCTAAGTCTCAAAACCCTTCTGCCCTGGACCCAGTTACGTTGGCAGTCTTGAAGGGTCGTTTAGAGCAAGTGGCCGATGAGATGGACGCCACGCTCTATCGCAGTGCCTTCAACCCCATCATTGCCGAAGCGCACGATGCGTGCCATGGCATTTACGACGGCGTGTCTGGCGATACCTTGGTTCAAGGCAAATCTGGCTTGCCCGTGTTTGTGGGGGCGATGGCCTTTGCAGTGCGCGCTGCGGCCAAAGCCGCTGCCACGCGCGGTGGTATGCAAGACGGCGACATTTGGTTGTTCAACGATCCCTATGAGGGCGGCACCCACGCCAACGATTTCAAATTGGTTCGTCCATTTTTTCGCAATGGCCAATTGTTTTGCTTCTTGGCGTCAGCCGCGCATTGGCATGATGTGGGCGGTGCGGTGCCTGGTAACTACAACCCTGCCGCCACTGAATGCTGGCAAGAGGCGGTGCAAATTCCGCCGGTGCGCATTTTGCGTGCAGGTGTGTTGGACGAAGACGTATTGGCTATTTTGCGCGCCAACACCCGCTTGCCCGATAGCCTCTGGGGTGACCTGAATGGTCAACTCGCCGCGCTTGAGTTGGGCGCCAAGCGCTTGAATGGTTTGCTGGATGAATATGGCGATGCCAAAGTAGCGCAAGCCATGGTGGAGTTGCGCTCGCGCGCCGTGCGCTTGATGCGCTCGCACATTAGCAGCTTGCCCGATGGCTGCTACAGCTTTGAGGATGTGCTGGACAACGATGGTGTGGTGGACACACCACTCACCATTGCTTTGGACATGACCGTCAAGGGCGATCGTTTAACGCTGGATTTTTCACGCACGTCTGCGCAGTGTGCCGGCCCCGTGAACATTTCCAAAGCCACGGCAGTGGCAGCTTGTTATGTGGCTTTGAAACACGTGTTCCCCGATGTGCCGGCCAATGCCGGTGTACTCGACGCTGTCGATTTCATACTGCCCGATCGCTTGGTGATCAGTGCGGAACGCCCACGCCCCGTGGGCGGTTACACCGAAACCATCTTGCGCATGATCGATGTGATTTTCAGTGCCACCGCACTGGCCGATCCCAAGCGCGCTGTGGCTCACGCTTACGGCACCATCAATGCGCTGTCGATTGCTGGCCATCGCACCGATGAAAAACGCAAAGGGCAACGGTGGGTGATGTTCAGCTTTTTTGGCGGAGGTCATGGTGGTCATTCTGACGCCGATGGTTTGTCGCACAGCAATGCGCCTATTTCTACCGCCACCATTCCCCCTTTGGAAATTTTGGAAGCGGCTTACCCTGTGCGATTTACGCAATGGGCCTTGCGCGCCAATTCAGGGGGCGATGGCCAACACCGCGGAGGCTTGGGTGCCGTCTACGAAATTGAATTATTAGAAGATTCTGCTGAAGCCTTTATCTTTGGCGAGCGCGGCAAAGCCTCGCCCAAAGGCATTGCAGGCGGCCAGCCTGCCTTGCCCAATGTGTTTGAGTACGAAAACGACGGCGTGTGGAAAACACCGCCCATGGTTTCTAAGATGCTGGGCATTCGGTTGAAGAAAGGCGAGCGCGTGCGTTTACAAACGCCGGGCGGCGGTGGTTGGGGCAAGCCCAGCGATCGCAGCGCAGAAGCGCGCGCCAAAGACATTGAAGAAGCCTACGTTTCAAAGGAAAAATCATGAGCCAGAAACGCTGGGTGGTGGGTGTGGATGTGGGCGGCACGTTCACAGATTTGTTTGTGCTCGATGAGCAAACGGGTACCGCACGCATTGTGAAAGTGCCTTCAACGCGCGGCGAAGAAGCGCGCGGTTTCATGAATGGCATTCAGAAAATTTCCGAAGATGGTTCTGCTTCTGGCGTGGCCAGCATTGTGCACGGCACCACGGTGGGTACCAATGCTTTGCTAGAGCGCAAAGTAGCGCGTACCGGCATCATCACCACACGTGGTTTTCGTGATGTGTTGGAAATGCGCCGCCGTGATCGGCCTCAAACTTGGGGTTTGCGCGGTAGCTTCACACCCATCGTGCCGCGCGCCTTGCGCTTGGAAGTGGACGAGCGCGTGTTGGCCGACGGTCAAATTCACACGCCGGTCGACATTGACCAAGTGAAAGCGCAAGCGCAGGCTTTGCTCGATGCGGGTTGCGAAGCGGTGTGCGTTTTCTTTATCAATGCGTACGCCAATATGGCCAACGAGCAAGCCGCCGTTGCCGCCGTGCGCGCCCTGTGGCCCAATCCTCACGTGACGGCCGCCAGCGAAGTCTTGCCCGAAATTCGCGAGTTTGAGCGCTGCTCTACCGCTACATTGAATGCGGCTTTGCAGCCGGTGGTAGGCAGTTATTTGACGCGTCTGGAATCTGATTTGCGCGGTCAGGGCTTTGAAGGCGAATTGTTGATCGTGCAAAGCAATGGCGGCGTGATGTCGCGTCAAACCGCTTGTGATGTCCCAGTTCGCACAGCATTGTCAGGCCCTGCCGCGGGCGTGATGGCCTGTGCCGCCATTGCGCGTGCAGCCGGCTATCCCAATGTGATGACGGGTGACATGGGCGGCACCTCGTTTGATGTGTCCTTGGTGGCGCAAGGCGAGGCGGCCTTGGCGGCGCAAACGTCCATTGAGTTTGGCTTGGTGGTGCGCTCGCCCATGATTCAAATTGAAACCATTGGCGCGGGCGGTGGTTCCATTGCTTCCGTGGATGCCAGTGGCATGTTGCAAGTGGGTCCCGAGTCGGCTGGCAGTGTGCCAGGCCCGGCTTGCTACGACCGTGGCAACACACGACCTACCGTGACCGATGCCAATGTGTTTTTAGGCCGCATTGCCGCCGACCGTCCTTTGGGCGGTGGCTTGCTGCAAGCCTTGCGCGCGGACCTGTCTGAGCAGGCCATTCAAAAGCATGTGGCAGAGCCCCTGGGCCTGAGCACTTTGGAAGCAGCCGAAGCCATTTTGACAGTGGCCAATGCCAAGATGGCGGGTGCAGTGCGCGTGGTGTCCATTGAAAAAGGTCACGACCCAAGACAGTTTGCTTACATGCCTTTTGGCGGCGGTGGTGGCTTGCATGTTTGCGCCATGATGCGCGAAGTTGGCGTGGCCACAGGCATCGTGCCACGCTATCCTGGCGTGACATCTGCCTTGGGTTGCGTGATGGCCGACATGCGCCATGACGCTGTGCAAACATTGAATCAGGCCTTGAGCGATGTGAACTTCGCAGAGGTGTTGGCGCGCATCGATCAATTGGCAGAGGCGTGCCAAGCACGCCTTGATTCTGCTGGCGTGCGCTTTGTCGCAGTCGATGAAAACATCGCACTCGACATGCTGTTTACCGGCCAAACTCATACACTGCAAGTGAACGTGCAACGTTCTCAGTTGTCAGCCCAAGGTTTGCGCCAAGCATTCACAGAGGCGTATCAAAATGCCTTTGGCCGTGTGCTTGAAGGCCCTGTGATTCGCGTCATGAACTTGCGATATGCCCGCATTGGCCGTCGTCCTAAATTTGACTTGTCGGTGTTGGCGCCTGTGGGTGCCGGTAGCACGCAGCCTTTGGGCGTGCAGCGTGTGTACCACCAAGGTCAGTGGTGGGATGCTCAGCGCTACGCCCGCTTGGAATTGCCGATTGGCGCCCAGGTCAATGGTCCTGCCATTTTGGAACAGGCCGATACCACCGTGTGGTTGGAGCCAGGCTTTGAAGCCAAGGTCGATGCCATGGGCAATCTGCTGGTTACTGCGCAAGTTTGATTCCAATACGCAATCAATAGAGGAAGCATCACCATGGCTCAGCATTCAAAGATCACCGCAGCCAGCACCGCTCTGATCATTGTGGATTTGCAAAACGACTTTTTGTCGCCGCAAGGCGCTTATGCGCGTGGCAACACCGTCAGTGCAGAAGCCTTGTTGTTGCCTGCGCGCGTAGCGCCCGTGGCCCAAGCTTTGAAAGCACAAGGGGGCTATGTCGCGGCCAGCCAATTTACCTTGTGGCCCGATGCCAAAGGCGAACCGATGGTGTCGCCGCACTTGTTAGAAAAGCGGCCCTTCTTACGCAAAGGCGATTTTGCACCTGGCAGTGTGGGTCAAGCCAATGTGCCAGAGCTAAATGACTGTGTGGACTTGGTGGTCTGCAAAGTGGCATATTCTGCATTTTTCAACACCCAACTCGATTGGGTGCTGCGCAAAGCCGGCATTGAAACCGTGGTGGTGTGCGGCATTGTGACCAACGGCGGCGTGGCCAGTACCGCACGCGATGCCCACCTGCGCGATTACAACGTGGTGGTCTTGAGCGATGGTTGCGCTGCGTTCAGTGATGCCTTGCATCAAGCCTCCTTGGCCGACTTGGCCTCGATTGGCAAAGTGACGACTTGCAGCGAATTTGTCAGCAGCTTGGCATAAACGTCACATGAACGTCAAATGAACCCCTCTGAAGAAACCATCCACACACCGGTGGCCATTGTTGGCGCAGGTGCTTGCGGGCTGACAGCCGCACTGGCTTTGCACAGGCAAGGCATTGAGTGTGTCGTGCTCGAACGCGATGCGGTGCCAGCGGGTTCTACCGCTTTGTCGTCTGGCTTTGTGCCAGCGCCTGCAACCCGGGTGCAAAAAGCAGCCAAGGTGCAAGACAGCCCAGAGCTGTTCGCGAAAGACATTCAACACAAAGCGCATGGTCAAGCCGCCCCTGCGTTGGTCAAGGCCTACAGCGAAGCCATTGGCCCGGCCATGGATGCGCTAGAAACCCACCACCACATCCCTTGGCAATTGCTCGATCAGTTTTTGTATCCAGGCCACAGCGTGCACCGCATGCATGCCGTCCCTGAAAAAACCGGTGAAGGTTTGATGACCCGTCTGCGTGCAGCGGCAGATTCGGCTGGCGTGGTGGTTCTCACACAAGCGCATGTGACGGCACTTCATGCCGACAGCGCAGGGACCGTCCAGGGCCTGAGTTATTCACAACCCGATGGCAGCATCTCCCAGTTGTCGTGCGATGCTGTTGTTTTGGCGTGCAATGGTTTTGGTGGCAATGCCGACATGGTGAAGCAACACTTGCCCGCTATGAAAGATGCGCAGTATGCAGGTCATGTGGGCAACGATGGCAGTGCCGCAGCTTGGGGTTTGCAGTTGGGGGCCGCCTTGGCTGATATGGGCGCCTACCAAGGCCACGGCTCTTGGGCCATTCCACAGGGCAGCCTCATTTCTTGGGCGCTCATGATGGAGGGGGGTGTGCAGATCAATACCCTGGGTGAGCGCTTTCACGATGAAACGCAAGGCTACTCAGAAGCTGCTGTCCAAGTGTTGAACCAGCCTGATGGGCTTGCGTGGAATGTCTTCGACAACCAACTCCTGCGCTTTGCACAAGACTTTCCAGACTTTGTGGCTGCGCAAGCTGCAGGTGCAGTGAAGTCTGCAGCTGATGTGGTGTCATTGGCAGCCATCATCGGTTGTTCAGTTGAGTCACTTGAAAAAACCATGTCTTCAGTCAATTCCAGCACGGGCGCAGACGCATGGGGCCGAACATTCAAGAGACCTTTGCTGGGTCCCTTTCATGCCATCAAGGTCACCGGTGCTTTGTTTCACACACAAGGCGGGTTGAACATCAACGCCTA
This sequence comes from Limnohabitans sp., assembly GCA_049655425.1. GTDB lineage: Bacteria > Pseudomonadota > Gammaproteobacteria > Burkholderiales > Burkholderiaceae_C > Limnohabitans_A. The sequence goes on from JBASJS010000002.1 coordinate 87,444, forward strand.
TTGCCAAGTGCTCAAGCCCAATGGCGAGACCTTACCCAATTTGTATGCCGCAGGTGGCGCTGCACGAGGTGTCTCGGGCGCTGAAGTGTGGGGTTATCTTTCAGGCAATGGATTGCTCAGTGCCATTGCAGGTGGCCACATTGCGGCACAGGCTGTTGCACAAAAAATTTCGGAGAAAACAAGATGACTTCTAAAGCCACAGCTGCGCCTACTTCCACCTCAACTGCCACCCCCAATTTGGCACTGAGACTTCAGCAGCCCACGGCGCTGTTAGCCCCCGGCATTTACGATGCCTTCAGTGCTTTGATCGCTGAGCAGGCCGGCTTTGAAGCCTTGTATTTGTCGGGTGCGTCGATTGCCTACACCCGCTTGGGCCGGTCTGACATTGGCCTCACCACAGCCACCGAAGTGGCGCAAACCTTGGCGCACATCACCGATCGCATCAAGGTGCCCGTGATCGTGGATGCCGATACCGGCTTTGGCAATGCCCTCAATACGCAGCGCACCGTGCGAGACTTTGAACGTGCGGGTGCAGCCATGATTCAAATTGAAGATCAAACTTTTCCCAAGCGATGTGGTCATTTGGATGGCAAAGGCGTGGTGCCCGTGGCTGAAATGCAGGGCAAGTTGAAAGCAGCATTGGATGCACGCCATAGCAGCAACACTTTAATTTTGGCGCGCACAGATGCCTTGGCGGTTGAAGGAATAGATGCTGCCTTAGACCGTGCAGAAGCCTATTTGGCCTGCGGCGTGGATGCCTTGTTCATTGAGGCCTTGCGCAGTCCTGAGCAGATGGATCGCGCTTGCAAACAGTTTGCGCACCGCATACCTTTGTTGGCCAACATGGTGGAGGGCGGACAAACGCCCATTCAAAGCGCCACTGAGTTGGGTCAACGTGGTTTCAAGATTGTGATCTTCCCAGGGGGCACGGCTCGTGCCGTGGCGCATACCTTGCAAGGCTACTACGGCAGTTTGCATGCGTACCAAACCACCACACCTTGGCGCGACCAGATGCTCAATTTTGATGAGTTGAACCAACTCATTGGCACACCAGAATTGTTGGCTCACGGAAAACAGTACGATGCCAAAGTATGAATCCGCAAACTAAACACGTATGCATCATTGGCGCAGGTATCGTGGGGTTGTCCACGGCGTGGCGTTTGGTGCAAGACGGCTGGCAAGTGAGTGTGCTTGAAGAGGGTGCAGCGCCTGGTCTGGTCACCAGTTATGCCAACGGTGCGCAATTGTCTTATAGCTATGTCGCACCCTTGGCCGAACCATCGGCCCTGACCCATTTGCCCAAATGGCTGCTGCAAAAAGATGGTCCCTTGCGCATCCATCCATCCTTGTCACCCACATTTTTGCGTTGGGGTTTGCGCTTTGCGTCGCACTGCACCACAGCCAAGGCCCATCAAACGACGCGAGATTTATTGGACTTGGGCTATTTGTCGCGGCGTGTTCTAAGAACTTGGCTGGCTGATGCCCCTGCAAGCTGGGCCACTGCTACAGGCTTGGATTACCGCACCAACGGAAAGTTGGTGGTGTTTCGAGACTCCGCAGCGTTGACATCGGCGGCAGCACAAGTGGCCTATCAGCGAAGTTTGGACGTTGGCTGTGAACAATATGTTTTGTCTGCTGCTGAATGTGTCGATCAAGAGCCCGCATTGGCTGCCATGCAACATAAATTGGTTGGCGGCATCTACACCCCTTCAGAAGATGTGGTCGACAGCCATGGCTTGTGCATGTATTTGGAGCGCTTGATAGTGTCTCGCGGAGGTACTTTGCGATATGACACACGCATTACCGGTGCAATTCAGGAGGGACGCCACTGCGTAGCCTTGAAGCTCAAGTCGCAAAACGCAGCCCTTGGCAGCTCAGATGAGATATCCGATATTGAAGAATTCAAGGCCGACTTTTTTGTGGTTGCCGCAGGCTTGAGCAGTCGAGACTTGTTGAAAAACTTTGACACCCATGCACCCTTGCTGGGCTTGAAAGGTTTTTCGATCACCTTAGATTGCGAGCATGGCATTGCACCTTCCGTTTCCATCACGGACAGCCATCACAAAATTGTGTTTGCCAAACTAGGTCACCGTCTGCGTGTCGCGGGCATGGTCGACCTTGGACGAGAAAATCGAAACATCGAAGCGCCCCGCATGGCAGCGCTGATTGCGCAAGCGCGCGACAATTTTCCGAACGCGGGCGATTACACCAAAGTGCAAACTTGGGCAGGCCTTCGACCCGCAACACCCTCAGGTCGCCCCATCATCGACCAAACAGCGTTTGACAATGTTTACGCCAACATTGGGCACGGCACTTTGGGGCTTACCTTTGCTGCAGGTTCTGCCGAACTGCTGGCCGACCAATTGGCCGGCCGCCCTAGCAGTTTGCTAAGAGCGCCCTTCAGTTTTAAGAATGCTTGAAAAGCGTCAAGACTTGTTTTCTTGAATTCGCAAAGTTAACAGAGACGCAATGCACAACAAGGCGCCGGCCAACACAATGACATTGCTTGGGTTGCTACCCAGCCAGTGTGTATAGATGAAGGGCAGCGTGATCATTTGAACGATCATGGGCAAGACAATGAACATGTTAAAAATGCCCATGTAAACACCAGCCCTCTCTTTTGGAATGCTGCCTGCCAACAAAATATAGGGGTTGCCCATGATGCTGGCCCAAGCCAAACCAACACCTACCATGGGTAAAAACAGCATCCAAGTTTGTTGAACAGAGGGCAGCATGATCATGCTGATGCCTGCCAAGCTGAGGCACACAGCGTGAACGTATTTAGGCCCCCACTTTCGAATCAGTGGCATCAATGCAAAGGCCGCAATGAAGGCAACGAAATTGTAGAAGCCACCAATCTGACCATTCAAAAGGCTGGCGTCTCTGAACTCTGGCGTGTTGGGGTCACGTGTACCAAACATCGACAGGGCCAGAGCGGGCACGATGTAAATCCAATAACACATCATGGCGTACCACTGAAACAATTTCATCCACCAAAGCTGGCGCATGGTGGTGGGCATGTTTCGAATGGCATCTGCAATTTCTTCAAGCGTGGCCTTGATGCCTGTCTTTTGCGATTTGATGTGGGCAACTTCTTCCTCTGTCAGCGGCAACTCAGGCGTCGATTTGACCGACCAAGCCACCGTGGTGATGGAGAACACCGCGCCGATCATGAAAGCGATGACCGTCAGATGAGGAATGTTGCTGCTATTGACGGCATCCTTGTCGATGCCAATCAAGAACAAAAGTGTGGGTGTTAAATAAGCAAAGGTTTGTGCCAAGCCCGTGAAGGCACTTTGCGTTAAAAACCCCATGGCATGTTGATCTTTGTTCAATCGATCACTGACGTATGCACGGTAGGGCTCCATCGTGACGTTGTTGGCAGCATCCAAAATCCAAAGCAAGCTGGCTGCAAACCACAACGCAGGGCTGAAGGGCATGAACAACAAACAAATGCTGCACAGCAATGCGCCAATTAAAAAGTAGGGCGTACGTCGTCCCCATCTGCTCAAGGTACGATCGCTCATCGCGCCCACCAAGGGCTGAACCAAAAGACCCGTGACTGGCCCTGCCAACCAAAGGAAGGGCAGGCTGGCCTCGTCGGCACCCAAGTATTGGTAAATAGGACTCATGTTGGCTTGCTGCAAACCAAAGCTGTATTGAATTCCGAAGAAGCCAAAATTCATTTGCAGAATTTGCCAGAGCGAGAGATGCGGTTTAAGAGCGGTCATGCGGTGTCCAATCAATGGCCAATGAATCAGTCAATCAAGCTGCGTAGTGTTTTGTCAGCATTTGTTTGAAGCCAAACGAAGCCAAATGGTTTTAACGCAATGGTTTGTCCTGGTGCAAATTCTTGTGTGACAGCCTGCCTTGAGAAGTTGAAGAGGCCAGTCAAGTCTCTACCGCGTTGCAGTCCAAGAACGGTGGCAAGTTCTGTCTTCTTCAAGGTGACAGGGGTGTCATTGTGAAAGGCGTCAAGTTGTCGGCGCAGTTGTGCCAAGGACTGTAAAGTGCTGAAAATTCGGTGTTGCACCGTGCCTTCCTGGTTTCGCAATTGAGCATGCGCCGCCTGCCAAGTCGGTCGATGCAATTCGCGACCATCGGGTCCTTGGCGCGCCAGAAGAATTTCGGCCGAGGTGTTGCCAAGACCCAGTTCATCGCCCATGTAGAGCAGCGGCAAGCCGCCAGTGAAGAAGGACAAACTTTGAAGAAGGATCAGGCGATCGACTGCTGTGTGAAGTTCATCGGCGTTGCCTGCGGACGACATGCCCACCAGTGCAGAGGCCATGCCGTTGGTGCCGTGGGCTGTTTTTAAATCAGTTGTTTGGAACGATGCACCTTGTGCATAGCTGTTGGGCGTCAAGCCTGCAAAAAAATGTGAAGCTTGTAGCAAACGTTGATGTTGTGCATCGCCCAAAGACTCAACTTCAGGTTTCAGAACGTTCCAGCCAATGTCGTCGTGGCATCGCACATAGGTCAACCAAGAACTGCCGGTGGGTACGGCGGGTGTCTTTTCGATGACCGCGTTGAGGATGCTGACATTCTCTTCTGCCAAAGCCACCCAGCTGGCGGCCATCATGCTGGAATGATAGGCCAAATGACACTCGGGGCCTGGCGTTTCGCCCATGCCAAAATAAGGCGGCAGCTGATGCGTTGGCATGATGGCTTCGGCTTTCATGAGAACGCCTGGGCAGGCAATCTCCATGAGTGCGCGCATCGCCTGCAAGAGCCAATGGACTTCGGGTTGGTTTTGACAATTGGTGCCTTGGCGTTTCCACAAGAAGCCGGTGGAGTCCAAACGAAATGCCTCTACACCCAAGTTGGCCACGCGCATCATGGCACTGACCACTTCTAAAAAGACTTTGGGGTTGGCATAGTTCAAATCCCACTGATAGGGGTAGAACGTGGTCCACGTCCAAGCTTTCAAGCTGGGTTGGTACGTGAAATTGCCCGGTGCTGTATCTGGAAAAATTTGGGGCAAGTTCTTTTCCCAAGCATCAACCTCATCTTGTGAGTGCGCCAAGCAGAAAAAATTCTGAAAATCTGGATTGCCATTGCGAGCCTGTACAGCCCATTCGTGATCGTGTGCTACGTGGTTCAGAACAAAGTCGCTGCACAGACTGATGCCTGCACCTCGCAGCGATTCAGTCAAAAATTGCAAATCTGTCTGCGTGCCCAGTCGTGGTTCAACAAGTTCGAAATTGGCGACTGCAAAGCCACCATCGTTGGGGCCTTCAGCTGCTTTGAAAAATGGCAACAGATGCAAATAAGTCACGCCCAGCGACTTCAAGTAATCAATGCGCTCAACCACACCTCGCAAGTTGCCTGCGAAATGATCTGCGTAAGCGGTGTAACCCACAGCGCCTTGTTGATGCCAATGCGGTTGCGCCTGACGGAATAAATCTAAATCCCATAAGTCTTGGGAACGTAGTAAAGCGATGTCGACAGCTGCCTTGAGCAATTGCTCGGTTAACTCTTCGACATGGACGCCTTCGCCGTAAGTTCTGCTTAAACGGTTTTGAAGTGTCGGTAATTGCTTGGCAACACGCTTTGCCAATTCGTCTGCTCGGTCGGGAGACGCATGCGTCAAGGCTTTGCGCCAGGCCGACACTTGTGGTGTGGGTGCTTGCGCTGACTTTTCAGGCATCGGAGAAAGTGTGAGAGACATAGAAAACCAAAAAAAAGGCTGCCGACCGAAGTCGGCAGCCCAAACCTCAAATTAGAAGTTGTACTTCAGACCGGCTTTCACAGAGCGACCGTTGATTGCACGTGCTGCCATGCGGCCGTCGTTGCTTTCAGTGTAGCCCAGTGTATTGGTCAAGTTGTTCACACCCAATGTGGCCACTGCGTTTTTGCCGACGTTGAAGTTGGCAAATGCGTTGACTACAGTGTAGGCCGGCAATGTCACGTCATAGCCAGAACCTTGTGCGTCTTTAGAGCTTGATGTACCTACGATGGCTGCACCGATGGTGGCATCACCCAAAACATAGGTTGGGCTCAACTGATACACCACTTTGGCTTGACGGTTAGGTGTCAAACCGCTGGCAACGATTTTGGCGTTGGTCACAGTCACACCGCCGTTGATGCGGAAGGCGCCCATTTTGTAACCTGCTTCGACTTCTACACCCGTGGCATCGTACTTGTTGGACGAGCTCTTTTGTGTGGTTGCGTCGTAGTTGCTTTCGTCAGTTTTGGCGTTGAACAAAGTCACGAATGTGCTGAGGTTGCCATTGCGCAACTTCACACCACCTTCAACTTGCTTCACTTCATTGATAGGCACAACACCTGAACCGTCCAAAGGCATTTTCTTAGGATCGAACATGATGCGGTCTGCATTGAAGGCTGCACCTTGGCTGACGCGTGCAAACAAGGCAGTGTCTTTGTTGAGCTGGTAGTTACCACCGAAAGAATAAGAGTTGAAGTTCTTGGTGTAGTTGATGGCTTGTGTGTTCTCAGGCTTGAACTGGTTGTCAGAAGCTTGGTTGTATGAACCTGTGGCCACTTGTTGGTCAGAGCGCAAGCTACCGTCCAAGCTCAAAGCACCTTTTTCCCAGCCCAATACAGCGTAGGGAGATGTGGTGCGGTAAGTGCCGTCGATAGAGCGTGTGCAGCAACCACCCCAAACATTGGTGCCCAAGTCAATGGCGCCATAAGAATTGGTTTTTGCATTGGCCAACAACGCTGGGTTGTTGTCTGTGGCTTCCATCAAGTACTGGTTGAAGTTCCATGTCAGTGCCACTTTTTGCACGTTCACAAACAAACCTGCTGTGGTGGTGATCTTAGAACCATCGGCTTGTGCAAATGTTTTGCTCAGCTTGACGTCGTTGGTTGTAGAACCCATGTCATCCATGGATGTGTTGAACACGGTGGCTGTGAAAGACTTGCCGTTGTAGGCTTGACCTTTCTTGGGACCAGTCGCGAACTTGGTGCCAGAAGCAGCGTTGGCCACATCGTCGCCAGGGAAAATGCTGATGAAGCGGCCGCTGTTTTCAGAAGTGCGGAACTTTTCAGTCAGTTTCCAGCCACCAGACAATTTCAATTCAGTTTCGAGACCAAATGAATCGCTCTTCACGCGCAAACCGTCGTTCACGTTGGAGTTCACCATTGTGTTGTTCTTTGACAGTGTTGCGTCTGCAACCCAGTAGGGTGAGTAGAAAGTCGCTTTGCGGGGGTCAATGCCTGGCAACTCGCTCAACACGCCGTTCTTGATGCTGACAGGCGCTGGCATGAACAAAGGTGATTTGTCGTCCAATGTTTTGAAGTTCAAACGCACAAAGCCATTGGCAAGGTCTTGTGTGATGTTGGCTTTGATCTGATGACCTTGCACGCCGTTGGCAGGTGCATTGCGGGGGCCTTGACCCATGTTGGTGTAGCCGCCTACAAAGAAGCGTGTCTTGTCGCTCAATTTGCCGCTGTAGTCAAAGTCGAAGCGCTTTTCGTCGTAACCCAAACCTGTGGTGATGCCCACAGAGCCGCCTGGCTCTTCACCCGTTTTGGAGATGAAGTTGATGATACCGCCGGGTGCGTTGGTGCCCAATGTGGAAGCAGAACCGCCACGAACCACTTCGAGGCGCTCAAGGCTGCCATCGGCGCGCAAGAACATGTCGGGTGTGGCAAAGGCGACGTCACCGAACATCAAAACGGGCAAACCATCTTCTTGGAATTGCACATAACGTGCACCACCGGCAGAGATGGGCAAGCCACGAACGGTCACGTTGGCGTTACCACCACCGCCGCTAGACTCGGCGCGAACACCTGGAATGGTGCGCAAGATGTCGGAAGCGTTGGTGGGTTGTGCTTGCAAAATTTGATCCACGCCCACGGTTGAGATGGAGTTGGATTGTTTCATTTTGCTGGCGCCAGAGGCGGTACCAGTCACAACCAATTCATCCAACTTCAAGGTGTCGTTGTTGGCGGCTGTTTGTGCCCAGGCACTGCCCATGTGGGCAACGGTCAAGGCGCAGGCCAATGCAACTGCATTGGGAACGATTGCATTCATTCGTTTGGACATCGAAAGTCTCCAGAAAAAATATTGAATTGTTTAAGTGTATGAATTTATTGATTATTTTCAATAAAATTCGAGAATGGATACTTCTTTGCAATCCCGAATGAGGCAATTCTCTGAAAAATTGCAAACGTTTGCAATACCAGTTTGTTGTTTTGAAGCGTTTGGGGACATCGAAAGCTGGCCGTGGATGATCTAAGTCATTGATTTTTTTTGAAAAAAGTCAGTACTTAAGTGTTTTCCCTAGAGTGATGCCGCTAAAACCACGTTTGTTTCAGGGAAATTAGACTTTTTCAAACGATTGCATTCATTTCTTATACTTGCAAGCATTACCAAGGAAATTGACGTCAGATTCATGGCCAAAGCAGACGCAGACAACAAGAAGATCCAGATGGTCGACATCGCCAGAATGGCGGGTGTGTCAACCTCAACGGTGTCGCGCGCTTTGAATGGCAGTTCTTTGATCAACGAAGAAACTCGCCAACGCATTACAGACTTGGCCAAGTCGCTCAGTTACACCATCAACTTGAGTGCTAAAAACTTGCGCTCGGGTGAGAACCGAACCATTGGCGTGGTCATTCCTTATCAAGATCAAATTCGTCAAGATGTGACGGATCCTTTCTTCATGACCATGCTGGGTCATCTTGCCGATCAATTGACCAAGCAAAATTTTGATCTGCTGTTCTCTCGCATTTCAGCAGAACACTTAGAAGACTTGGCGCAGCTGTATGAATCAGGTCGTGTGGGAGGCCTGATTGTGGTGGGACAGTGGGACCAGCACGAGAAGCTCAACGAGTTGGCGCGCAGACAAATTCCATTTGTGGTGTGGGGCGGTCAGCTGCCACGTCAGTTGTATTGCACCGTGGGTGGTGACAATTTCAATGGCGGCTTTTTGGCCGCCAATCATTTGCTGAGTTTGGGCCGACGCAGAATTGTGTTCATGGGTGACAAGCACGCCACAGAAACACAGCAGCGCTATGCAGGTTATGTACAAGCCCATGAATTGAACAAGGTGCCCATTGCGCCTGAGCTCTACATTCCTTCACCCTTCACGGTTGCCGAAGCCCGAGAAGACATCAAGGCTTTCTTGCAACAGAAACTGAGCTTTGATGCGCTGTTTGCAGCCAGCGACTTGTTGGCCATCACGGCCATGGGCGCCATCACGCAAGCCGGGCTCAGAATTCCGCAAGATGTGAGTGTGGTTGGCTATGACGACATTGGCATGGCTGAGCATACGTACCCTCCACTGACCACCATTCGCCAACCGATGGATTTGGCCGGTGCAGCGCTGGTTCAAAACCTCATGCGCGTGTTCAGCGAAGGTCACTCTGACTCTGAGGTTGTCAATACCGATTTGATCATTCGCGGTTCAACTTGCAGGGTTTAAGTTGATCACTGATCGCTGTGCGGTAGGCTGTTCAACTCAGGGATAGCCGTTTGGATTTTGCGATTGCCAGCGCCATGTGTCTTGACACATGTCATCAATGGTTTTTTCGGCGTGCCATCCTAGGGTGCTAAGTGCGTGCGAGGGATCTGCCCAATAGGCGGCTAAATCGCCAGGTCTGCGCGGTGCTAGTGTGTGAGGTAATTGGCGGCCACAGGCTTTGCCAAATGCATTCAGCATGTCTAAAACACTATGGCCTTGACCGCTTCCTAGGTTGAATACATGGTGACCTGCGCAACCATGAGCGTAAGACAAAGCTGCAATGTGACCGTTGGCCAAATCACTGACATGGATGTAGTCACGAACGCCTGTGCCATCGGGGGTGTCGTAGTCGTTGCCATAAATGTGCAAGGACTCGCGCCGCCCTACGGCCACTTGAGACAAGAAGGGCATGAGGTTGTTTGGAATGCCTTGCGGGTCTTCGCCCATTTGACCACTGGGATGCGCACCCACCGGATTGAAATAGCGCAATGAAGTCATTGAACACGTAGGATCTGCTAAGGTCAAATCGGCCATGATTTGATCGACCATGAGCTTGCTTCTGCCATATGGATTGGCGGGCGAGGTAGAGACCTGCTCGTTCCATGGCGGCGCAGACGAGTTGCCATAGACGGTGGCCGAAGAACTGAACACCAATGTTTTGACGCCGCACTTCTGCATGGCTTGCATCAGCACCACACTGCCGTGCACATTGTTGTCGTAATAGCGAAGCGGTTGAGACACCGACTCGCCTACAGCCTTCAAGCCAGCGAAGTGAATCACAGCTTCGATCTTGTGTTCGACAAGGATTTTTTCAATCAAGCTGGCATCACGTACATCGCCCACGATGAAGGGCGGGCGATGCTTTGTGATGTGCGCGATGCGGTCAAAAACACTGGCCTTTGAATTGACCAGAGAATCTAAGATGACAGGTTGCCAGCCTTTTTCGATCAACTGAACACAGGTGTGGCTGCCAATATAGCCGGCGCCACCCGTCACCAATATCTTCATGTATCAATTCCAGGAAACAGCCGCCATGTCGTTGGCAAAAATGGGTGAGCTAGACCACAAACCCTTCAAGCCTTTTTTGTAAACCGCGGTGTTGGTGGCATTGAACAAAAACACATTGACGGCATCGTTGGCAATCATGCGCTGCATGTCGCCAAACAGCTTGGTGCGATCTTTTGCGCCTGTGGTGGAAGAGTGCTTGGCAGCCAAGTCACGGAAGGCTTTGCTGTCGTAGCCCCAGTAGTAATTGGGATTGGCATACGCCATGTAATCGAGCGGTTCAACGTGGTTGATGACAGTGAGGTCAAAGTTGCCTTTGAACGTACCACCGAGCCACTGTGCCCATTCGACATTTTCAATTTTGGCCACGATGCCCACCTTGGCCAACTGTGCAGCCAAAATTTCACCACCTTTGCGAGCGTAGGGTGGGGGCGGCAAAGTGAGGGTCACATTCAAGGGTGTTTGAACGCCGGCTTCTTTGAGCAAGGCTTTGGCTTTCTCTGGATCGAAAGCGTATTGGCCCGTGAGGTCAACATAGCCCGCATCGGTAGGCGCCATGTGGCTGCCGATGGGCTTGGCCAAACCTTCGAACACGCCATCAATGAAAGCTTTTTTATCGATGGCGTGTGACAAAGCACGACGCACGCGCACGTCGTCAAACGGCTTCTTTTTGTTGTTGATGGTCATGATGCCCTTGCCGGCCGTGCTGCCCAACTCGACCATAAAACGCTTGTCGGTTTGGAATTGCTTCAGGCTTTGAGGCGATTGGAAGCGCGGCATGCCATCTATGTCGCCAGCCAACAAGGCCGCTACTTGTGCCGATGAATCGTTGATGAAACGGAACGTGACTTTCTTGAGCTTGACATTGGCCGCATCGCGATAGCCATCCCATTTGGTCAAGGTGACGGCTGTGCCTTTGGCCCAGTTTTCTAATTTGTATGGGCCCGTGCCAATGGGCTTGGTTGCGGCTGAGTCTGCAGAGTTAGGGTGCAAGATAACGGCGGTGTTCTCGCCCATGCGGAACAAGAAGTTGCCATCGGGGTTGGTGAGCACCAACACCACAGTATGCACATCGGGGGTCGAGATGTGCGCAATGTTATTGAACACAGCGCCTTTGGCTTTGTTGGTGCTCTTCTCGCCTTTGGCGCGCTCGAAGCTGAACTTGACGGCGGCAGAATCAAAGGCGGAGCCATCTTGGAACTTGACGCCTTTGCGCAATTTGAAGGTGAAGGCTTTGCCGTCGGCATCCATGGTCCAGCTCTCGGCCAACAAGGGCGTGACAGCGCCATCGACATTGATTTTGGTAAGGCCCTCTAAGATGTTGTAGTGCACCACTTCGCCAATGGCTGCGGCTGGCGCGGATGTAGGATCTAAGCTGGTGGGTTCCAAAATCATGCCAATGACCGCGCTGTCTTTTTTGGACTGCGCCATTGCAGCAGGATTAACAAACATCATGCTGGTGGCTGCAACCACAGCCAGGCCGAATTGGCCCAGTTGACGACGCGTTGAACGAGGTGCTTGTGACATGAAAAACTCCTTCATCAAAAATTAGGCGGAAAGTCGAAATATTCAAGTGGCATGGCCAGGTATGGCTGCCAGCAATGCTTGGGTGTAGGGATGCTGCGCGTTTTGAAAAATGGCTTCTGACGTGCCTGCTTCCACTACGTTGCCGTGCTGCAAAACAATCACATCGTCGCACATCAAGTTGACAACTGCAAGATCGTGGCTGACAAACAGGTAGCTCAAACCCAGTCGATCTTGCAGGTCCATCATGAGGTTTAACACTTGTGCCTGCACCGACACATCCAAAGCACTGACGGGTTCGTCGGCCACGATCAAGGACGGACGTGTGATCAAAGCCCGCGCAATGGCAATGCGCTGACGTTGCCCCCCGGAAAATTCATGGGGGTACTTGTCGAGGTCAGAGGCCCGCAAGCCGACTTCGGTCAGGGCCAGTGCCGCTCTTTCTTTCATTTCAGATGGTTTGAGCAATTGGCCTGTTGCACCGTGTACCGTGCTGTGCAGGGGTTCAGCCACAATTTTTAAGATTTTTTGACGTGGGTCGAGCGAGCCATAGGGGTCTTGAAAGACCATTTGAAAGTCGCTGCGCGCCGATCTCAGTTGCTCCTGTGACAAGGCCTGGAGGTCTTGCCCTTTGAAAACGACCTTGCCTTGCGTGGGTTTTTCGAGAGCCATGACCAAACGGGCCAGCGTCGATTTGCCAGAACCCGACTCGCCCACAATACCCAAACTTTTGCCAGCGCTAAGTTGAAAGCTCACATTGCTCAAAGCTTGCACATGCCCCGCTTTGGCAAACAAAGAAGACTTGGGCAAACTGTACTGTTGGCTAAGCTGTTGAACGTCTAACAACAGGGGGCGTGCTGCGCTCATGCGTTGGCCTCCAAGCTTTGCCATTTGGGGCAGCGCACCCAGTGTTCACTTGTCGGTGGAACACGTTCAAGTTGCGGCAAGGACTGACGGCAACTGTCCTCTACAAAAGAGCAACGATCTGCAAAGGCACAACCCTTCGGCCAGTTGAAAATTTCAGGCACATTGCCTGGAATGGTTTGCAACCTCGTACCGCGTTTCAAGCCTAATTGCGGTCTCGCTGCAAACAAACCCTGTGTGTACGGGTGGGCGCGTTTTTCAAACAAAGCTTCTGTATGGCCACTCTCAACCACTGCGCCGCCATACATCACCATCACGCGTTGTACTTGGTCGCGCATGAGGCCTAAATCGTGACTGATCAGCAGTAAACCCATGCCATCCTCGGCCACCAACTGGCGAATCAAGTTCAGCACTTCTTTTTGTACTGTGACATCTAGTGCTGTGGTGGGTTCATCAGCAATAAGGATGTCGGGTTGACACGCCAGGGCAATCGAAATCATCACCCGTTGACGCTGGCCACCCGACAGCTGGTGCGGGTAAGCATCAAGCCGTTCACGTGCACGCGGTAGTTGCACGCGCTCTAACAATTCAAGGGCACGCGCTTTGGCGGTCTTCTGATCAATGCCTTGGTGCAACTGCAATGGCTCGGCGATTTGTTTCCAAATGGGATGCAAAGGATTGAGCGCCGTCATGGGCTCTTGAAAAATCATGGCCATGCGGGCGCCGCGCATGTTGCACAAATCGGCTTCGTTCAACTGCGTCAGATCGTTGCCGTTCAATTCAATGGTGCCGGACACTTGCGCGCGTTCGGGTAGCAATCCCATCACGGCTAAAGCGGTGAGTGATTTGCCGCAGCCACTCTCACCAATCAAACCTAAGGTGTCGCCGCGTTGCATTTCAAAAGTGACCCCCCTCAATGCTTCTACGAAGCCGTGTGAAGTTTGCAATGACACGCGCAAATCGCGAACTGACAGCAAGGGTTGGGTGTGGCTGGACATGTTCATACGACGTACTTACCGTGTTCTCGACAAACGGGGGTCGAGCAAGTCTCGCAAACCGTCGCCCATCAGGTTGAGTCCCAAAACCGCTAAAGCAATGGCTACGCCTGGATAGACCGCCAACATGGGTGCTTGGAACATTTGCGATTGCGCTTCGTTCAGCATGCGGCCCCAACTGGGGTTAGGCGGCTGGGTCCCCAGGCCCAAATACGACAAGGCGGCTTCGGCCAAGATGGCAATGGCAAATTGCACGGTGGCTTGCACAATGAGAACGCTGGCCACATTGGGCAGCACATGCTCCCAGGTGATGGCCCATTTGGTTTTGCCTGCTGCTCTGGCGGCCAAGGTGTAATCTCGCGACCACACTGCAATGGCTGCACCGCGCGTGATGCGTGCAAACACTGGAATGTTGAAAATGCCAATGGCCGTGATACTGACCACCAACCCGGGTCCGTAAATGGACGTGAGCAAAATGGCAGACAGCAAGGCAGGAAAAGCAAACGTAAAGTCTGCTGTGCGCATCACGACTTCTTCCGTCCAGCCACGTTTGGCTGAGGCCAATAGACCCAGCGGCACACCCAATCCCAAACCAATGCCCACCGCTATGAAGCCCACCAGCAAAGAGTTTTGGCTGCCCACCAACAACAGCGACGCAATGTCACGGCCTAGGCTGTCGGTGCCAAACCAATGCTGTGCACTGGCTTTGGCCAGCTTGTTTGGAATATCAATGTCACCCACTGGGTAGGGTGACCAAAACAAGGACGTGATGGCGCTGAGCACCAGCAGCGTCACCAATATCGTACCGGCTACAAAACTTGGATGTTTCAAAGCGCGCTTCATATCGAAGCCCCACCCGATTTCAAGCGTGGGTCGATCCACGCGTAAAGCAGGTCAATTAAAAAATTGATCAAAATGACCATGGCCGACAAAAGCATGACGACATCACGTACCACGATCAAATCGCGGTTGGCAATGGCTTGAAAAATCAGGCGGCCAATCCCTGGCAGCACAAAGACATTCTCAATCACGATGGCGCTGGTAATGAGGTTGCCAAATTGCAAGCCCATCACAGTGACCACAGGAATCATGGCATTGCGCAGGACATGGCCCCACAGTACTTGTTGTTTGGACAAGCCTTTGGCCCGTGCTGTGCGCACATAGTCTTCGGACATGGCTTCAATCACGGCCGAGCGCGTAACGCGGGTGAGAATGGCCGTCTGCACAGCAGCCAATGCCAAAGCGGGCAAAACAAGCGCAGTAATTCCCGCCAACAAGCCGCCGCCGTCTTCTTCAGACCATCCTGGAAAGCCGCCAGCACTCACCCATTGCAGCTGAACGGCAAACAGCAAGATCAGCAAAATAGCCAGCCAAAAATTGGGCAAGGCCAAACCAATTTGACTTAGCGTCATCACGCCCAGATCACCGACGGTGTTTTGTTTGGAAGCTGCGTAGAGCCCTAGGCACAGGGCCATCAAAATTGTGATGCTCATGGCCATCACGGCCAATGGCAGCGTCACATGCATGCGCTCTAGCATGAGCGCGGCAGTGGGCGTATCGTAAGAAATGCTCATACCTGATTGGCCCTGCAACAAACCGCCAGTCCAATGCAAATAACGCGTGAGAGCTGGTTGGTTAAGCCCTAGTTTTTCTTCCATAGCCGCCAAAGATTCGGGCGTGGCTGTTTCTCCCAAAATCACTTGCGCTGCATTGCCCGGCAACCATTCCAGCACCCCGAACACAACCACCGAGGTGACGGCCAATGTGACGAAAAAACTGAGCAAGCGTTGGAGCACAAATGACGACACGCGTTATCCTTGCAACTTGAGGGTTTGCGATCTGTCGGCCATCTTGGCATGAACGGATGGGTACATTGATAAAAGGCGTTCAAATGTCATCTCAGAACATTGTAATCACCCGATTGAGTGAACGAGCCAATCCGCATTACGGCAGCATTGCCGATATTGCGGGCTTGCATGTTGGGCACTTTACATCTAACCAACGACTCACAGGCTGTTCGGTGGTGCTTGCGCCGCAAGGTGCCGTGGGCGGTGTTGACGTCCGAGGTGCGGCCCCCGGTACACGCGAAACCGATTTGCTAGACCCTGGCAATTTGGTCGACAAGGTCCACGCCGTTTTGTTGTCAGGGGGGAGTGCCTTTGGTTTGGATGCGGCCAGTGGCGTGATGCGCTGGTTAGACGAGCACAACATGGGCTTTCAAACGGGTCATGGTTGTGTGCCTATCGTGCCTGCGGCTGTGTTGTTTGACTTGCCCATGGTGCGCGAGGGCGACAATCCCAAAATTCGGCCTGACGCCGCTGCAGGCTATGCCGCTTGTGAAGAAGCGCTGTATCAAAAACCCTTGTCGGCCACCGCCCTGCGGTCAATGGTGCCGCCCATGTCTGGCAATGTGGGAGCGGGTGCAGGTGCAGTGGTGGGCAAATTGTTTGGCTTGAATCGCGCCATGAAAGGTGGCATTGGCCATGCCTTGGTGCGAGTGGGGCCCTGGCAAGTGGGGGCCATGGTGGCTTGCAATGCCGTGGGCGACGTGATCGATTCTTTGACAGGCCAAGTGTTGGCAGGGGCGCGCACCGCTGATGGCACCAAACTGTTGAACACACAACAAGCCTTGCTAGCGGGTCAAAGTGCTGCTGCGCCTATGGCTGGCACCAACACCACTATTGGGGTGGTGGCCACCAACGCCACTTTGAACAAAGCGCAGGCCAAGCGATTGGCCATGAGTGCGCACGATGGCTTTGCTAGGAGCATAAGGCCCGCTCACACCACGCTGGATGGTGACACCTTGTTTGCCATGGCCACCTGTGCAGAAACAGCGCCTGCAGACATGATGCTGCTCACCGTGATGGCGGCGGAGGCCACGGCGCAAGCCACGGTCAATGCCATCTTATTTGCCAATGGCGTGCACAGTTTGAAGGGCTATTTGCCGGCAGCGCTAGAACTGCATCCTTGAAAGAATGCGCGTGAACTTGGCACGCGCATCTCTCACTCTGGCTTTATTCCACGCTGAACGTGAGGCCCGCATGCGATTGCAAACGGGCAATGAGCGCGTGGCCCATGGCCGAAGCTGGGGTCCAGAAGCCACCCTTGGTGTTGGGGGCATCTTTGAGCAAGCAGATAGCGGCTTCGGCAATCATCTTTGAAGTGCTACCGTAGCCTGGATCGCGGTCGCCTTTGACACCAACCTTCACAGACTGACCTTGCTCGTTGGAAGCAATGAACAGTACGTCATAGCTACCCGCTTCGCGCTCAGCCTTAGAAGGGCCTTCACCGGGTTTGAGTTTGTCTTCGCTCATGCTCTTGTCTTGGGCAATGGCGTTGGCAATGGCTTCGCCTTTTTCACCAGGTCCGGTCACGATCATTTCGTCGTATACAAAGTCTGAGCCCCAAACATGGTTCAACAAAAAGTTGGAACGGTGCACATTGCGGGTGTTGATGGTGGCCATGATGAAAGGCGCAACCCACACGCCCATTACGTCGTCCAACATGGGCTTGTGGCCTGTAGGCTGTTTAGGGCCTTCAAAACCGGGGGTGAGCGAGAAGGGGTTTTTGAGCAAATCAATGACGCCAGGCTGCGTGGCGGCTGCAGCCATGGTCGCCTTGAAGCTGGCTGCGGTACCGCCAGAGAAAGTGCCCTTCATTTTGCGCACACGACCGCGGACGCGAGGGGCGGGCTTGCCGAAGCGTTTGGTCATTTCGTCTTGCGCCATGAACACGCCAAGGTCAAAGGGGCTGGAGTCGAAGCCGCACGAGAAGACTAAGCGAGCGCCACTTTTTTCGGCGGCTGCTTGGTGATGGTCAATCATGTGGCGCATCCATGCGGGCTCGCCGCACAAGTCGACATAGTCCACGCCCGATTCGGCGCAGGCTTTGACCAATTCGTTGCCGTACAGCTGATAAGGGCCCACAGCAGAGATGACCAAACGCGTGCGAGACATCAGCGACTTCAAAGACGCTTCGTCGCTGCTTTCAATCACCACCAAAGGTGTGGTGGCTGGCGCCCCAATTTCGTCGCGCACGGCTTGCAGCTTGTCGAGGCTGCGGCCGCCCATGGCCCATGTGAGGCCGGTGTCGATGCGGGTTAACAAATACTCTGCAATGAGGCGGCCCGTAAAGCCAGTGGCGCCGTGCACCACGATGTCAAATTCTTTGGTCATGCTTGTTCAATCGTTCCAGGGGTTGAGGACTTCTAGCCCTAGGTTATCAAAATCTTTGCTATTACGTGTCACCATGGTTAAACCGTGATGAGCAGCGGTAGCGCCCAACAGGCTGTCAATGGCTGGCAAAGGTCTACCGGCAACGGCCAGTAAACGCCCCCAGCGATCTGCAACACCTTGGTCAATCGCAAGAATTCTTCCTGCAAAAAACAAAGGCAATTCGGTTTCGAGCCAGTCCACCAGTTTCAGTTTGCGTTTTATATCGGCCAAACTGTCAATGCCTTTGCGCAACTCGCCCAAAGTTAGCACGCTCAAATACAGGGATGTAGCTGGCCTGCTGTTGACCCATTTCACAACATTGGCATCGGGTGTTTTGCGACGCAGTTCCGACAGTACGTTGGTGTCGATGAGATAGCTCAAAGAGACACCTTGCGTGTGGGGCTTTTGTCGCGTTCAAGGGGTAAGTCTTCCATGGCATACAAAGGAGAAGCGCGCATGAACTTCACCAAGGATTGTTCATTGCCCGTTAGTTTCTCGTACATCGCATGGGAAATGACGACGGCAACCGGCTGGCCGTGAACGGTGATGTTTTGAGGACCCATGGTCTCGGCACATTTGACGACCTCGGATAGGCGAGCTTTCGCTTCTTGCATTTGCCACATTTGCATAGAACCCCCTGCCTAATAATTCTGACTATATTGGTCAGAATTTACAGGATCCAAATCTATTTGTAAAGGGCATTGGATTTATTTCAGTGCATATTGCAAGCAAATGCCAAGCGCGCCACAAACCCCAATGACATGCATCACATTGCGTTTGTATTTAAAAAGCGCAATGGCGGCACCCATTGCAATGAGCGCAGAAGCAATGTCCAGTGATCCAGCAAACCCTTGCGGCCACAACGTGTGATAGCCAAAGAACAAGGCCAAATTCAAGATCACACCCACTACTGCGGCGGTGATAGCCGTCAGTGGTGCGGTGAATTTCAAATCATTGTGTGTACTTTCTACAACCGGTCCGCCCGCCAAAATGAAAACGAACGAGGGTAAAAAAGTGAACCACGTCACCAGAGCCGCTGCCATTGCACCTGCTAAAAATAAACTGTCTGGCCCCAGCACAGCTTTGACATAGCCTCCCACAAAACCTACGAAAGCAACCACCATGATGAGCGGCCCCGGGGTGGTTTCACCCAAAGCCAAGCCATCCATCATTTGCGTGGCGGTCACCCAGCCAAACTGCTCGACAGCGCCTTGGTACACATACGGTAGCACTGCATAGGCACCGCCAAATGTAAGCAGGGCGGCTTTAGTGAAGAACCAACTCATCTGCGTCAACGTGTGATCCCAGCCGTGTTGCATCACCAGAAAAGCCATGGGCAATGCCCACAGCGCAGCACCGGCCAACAACACCTTCATCAGGTGATGCCAAGTGAACAATGCATGTGCCGGTGTGGGCGTGTCATCGTCAATCAAGGCAGGGCCAAAGGATGATTGCACGCTAGCATGTCCACCACTTGCACTGAAAGAAGTGGGGGACATGCGACCGCCGATCAAGCCAACAAGTGCTGCAAACAAAACGATGATTGGGAAGGGCACATTCAGTGCAAAGATGGTCACAAAGCTGGCAGCCGCGATGGTGATTAAAAAATTGTTTTTCAAAGTCCTGGACCCAATGCGATGCGCAGCTTGTAAAACGATGGCCGTGACGGCTGGCTTGATGCCGTAAAACAAACCAGCCACCCACGTGACGTGTCCAAACGCAATGTAGAGCCAAGACAAGCCGATCAATATGAACAGTGATGGCAAAACAAACAATGCGCCAGCAGCGATGCCGCCGCGTGTCTTGTGCATCAACCATCCGATATAGGTAGCCAGTTGTTGCGCTTCGGGCCCAGGCAAAACCATGCAGTAATTGAGTGCATGCAAAAAGCGTTTTTCTGAAAGCCAGCGCCTGCGCACCACCAGCTCTTCATGCATGATCGAAATTTGTCCTGCTGGGCCACCAAAGCTGATAAATCCCAGTTTGATCCAAAACTTCAGCGCTTGCCAAAAACTCACAGTTGGCATTGCTTCTGTCTGAGTTGAGGTCACGGTAGAGCTATTTAGAGGCATGGTTAATCAAGTCTATCGGGTATTGGCTAATGTTTTTTGCCAAACTTGGCTTCACAATGCTTCAAATCGTATGGGTCTTAATGGCCTTGAATCACTTTTGTGGATGAAGTTTCCATCCTTGCATTGGAGTATCTGATGAGTTCAATCAGCTTGGCACAAGCTCAGACGCTGATCGCCGGCGCCCTAGCGGTGGCCCGACAGAAAGCCTACAAACCCATGGGTGTGGTTGTGGTTGACACTGCAGCCCAGGCCATTGCCTTTGCCCGAGAAGATGGTGCCAGCGCTTTGCGTTTGGACATCGCTCATGGCAAAGCAGGTGCAGCCATAGGCATGGGCACCAACAGTCGGACTTTGGCAGTCAGGGCCAAAGATTTGCCCGCTTTTTTTAGCACCATTGCCAGCAATGCGCAGCATCCCTTTATTCCTCAAACCGGCGCTGTGTTAATTGTCGACACACAAGGCGCCATCATGGGCGCTGTGGGCGCCTCTGGCGGCACGGGCGATGAAGATGAAGAAATTGTGATTGCAGGTATTGCAGCTGCCGGCTTACAACACCTGTAGGCGGACGGATGAATCAAATACAAACCATGCGATGCGGTTGCGGAGTCGACATTCATGCGCACTTGGTGCCAGAGAACTTCCCGCGCTATTTGGGGTCAACGATGCCATCACCTTGGCCCTACATGGAAGCTGCGGCGGAGGCCAAAGGCATGTGCCATCGACAAGTGATGTTCAATGGCAAGCATTACAGAACCGTCTCCGAGCAATGTTGGTCAGCCCGTCGTCGATTGGCAGATCTTCCCGAAATGGGTTTGTCGCATCAAGTCGTTTCGCCCATGCCCGAGTTGTTGTCATATTGGCTTTGTCTGTCTGATGCACAGCCGCTGATTCGGTACCTCAATGAGCAATCAGCAGCCCTATGTGCCGAGTCGGGCGGCATGTTGCTGGGTTTGGCCGCAGTGCCGTTGCAAGATGTACAGGCTGCAATTGACGAGTTGCAGTATGCGCATGAAAAGCTGGGGTTGGTTGGCGTCGAAATTGGCAGCAACATCAACGGCACCCCTATTGGCGACGCTAAATTTGATGCGTTCTATGAAGCTTGTGTTGCCATGGACATGCCCGTCTTTGTCCATGCTTTGAAACCTGCTGGAATGGAGCGATTGATAGGTCCTCCCGCATTGGAGCAAGTCTTGGGTTATCCCACCGATGTTGGGTTGGCAGCGGCTTCGGTCATTACAGGGGGTCTCATGCAAAGACACCCTCAACTCAGAATTGCATTTAGCCACGGTGGTGGCAGTTTGGCGTCCTTGTTGCCACGCTTAACGCAGGGATGGAAAACTTTTCCTGCACTTGCCGATAAGTTGAAAGAGTCGCCTGCTGAAACGGCCCGCAAACTTTATTTTGACGCCCTGGTCTATGACGCACCCACGTTGCGTCATTTAATCCAAACTTTCGGAGTTGATCAATTGATGCTGGGTACCGACTACCCCTTCAATTTCCATGAACCTCGGCCTGTGGGGCGTTTGATGGAGGCGGGCCTCGACAAACCCTCACAAGATGCCTTGACGTTCAGCAATGCACTTCGATTTTTGGGACGAGGCGCAAGTCTCAATCAAACCTGAAGCCAATACCCTGCAAAAGGACATTTGATGAAATCACCATGGATCTCTGCGTTGCGAAGTGTGGCGCTTACAGTCCCTGATCTAGCAGCGGCTGAAATTTTTTACACCCAAACCTGGGGCTTGGTTTTGGCTGAAAAAAGCCAAGGCGTTGCATACTTTCGAGGCAGTGGCCACGACCATCACTTGCTAGCGTTGCATGAGGCCGCCGGAACGCCACAACTGCGCTTGGTGACGTTGCGCGCGCGCAGTGCCAAGGCCCTAGAAGAAATTGCACTGGCAGTCAAAGCTGCGGGGGGTGTTGTTGAAAAGGTGGGTGCGTCTGTAGACCCCGCTGGTGGCAATGTGCTTGTCATTCGCGATCCAGATGGCCGCAGAATAGAAATTGTGCACGGTGATGCGCAGCGTGCAAACGATGTACCTATTCCACAAGATCAGCCCATCCGATTGGCGCATGCCGTTCTTAATAGTCACGCAGTTGAAGAAACCCGTCAATTTTTTGAGCAGGCACTTGGTTTTGTGTTGGCCGATCGGACGCGCATCATGGCTTTTATGAATTGCGACAACGATCACCATTCCATCGCATTGGGTGATACCGACAACGATGCACTCAACCACGTGGCTTTCCTCATGCCAACCCTGGATGCTGTAATGCGAGGCGGCGGTCGTTTGAAGGACAAAGGACTTCCGCCGCAGTGGGGACCCGGCCGACATGGCCCGGGTCACAATGCTTTCAATTACTTCGTAGACCCTTTTGGCATCGTCATTGAATACACCGCTGAAGTTGAGCAAATTGACGAAACTTACCGTGTCGGCCGACCCGAAGACTGGACATGGCCACCAGGTCGAATCGATCAATGGGGCATTGGTCAAATGCCAACGGATCATTTGAAGCAAGCGCAACGCCGTGTATTTTTCATGCCCCACCTCGACTGAACTATTTCGAATTCATCCAAAGGAGATTCATGATGTCTTTGTCTCGACGAACATTGATGGCTGCAGGACTGGCATTGATAGATGTTGGCATTTCGCAAGCAGCCACTTTTCCATTGCGCGCAGCAGGCAATTGGCCGCAAAGACCCGTGAAGTTCATCATTCCCAATGCACCGGGCAGTTCAGTCGACACCATTGGCCGTCTGCTCATGAACGAAATGGCCAAGTCGTTACAGCAAGCCGCTGTCGCAGATAACAAGGCAGGCGCCGCTGGTGCTTTGGGTGCTGAGGCCGCCAGAATAGCGGCACCCGATGGCTATTCTTTGTTAATCGGCTCAACCACGGCTATTTCTACCGCACCCTTGCTTCAAAAGGCCGCGCGATACGACCCCTTGGCCGACTTTGAATTGATCAGTTTGGTGGCCTTGTTGCCCAACGTGTTGGTTTGCAATCCTGCATTACCAGTGAAGACGACGAGAGACCTCATCGCTTATGCCAAAAGCAAAGGCGATAAAAGCAATATGGCGTCTGCTGGCGTGGGCTCTGCCAGTCATTTAGCAGGGTTGGCATTTCAATCCGCCGCTGGTTTTACATCTCTGCACGTTCCTTATAAAGGCGGCAGTCAGGGTGTGGCATCGGTTGTTTCTGGTGAAACCGATTGGGTGCTCACGCCTGCCCCAGCGGCCATGTCATTGGTGGCTGGCGATCGCCTGCGTTTGTTAGGACACAGCATGCCAGTGGGCGCCCCCGCCATTGGCGACGCGCCTTCGCTGGCCAGCACTGTTCTTGGCTTTGAGTTTGCAGGCTGGATAGGTTTGCTTGCACCTAAGGGCTTGCCTGCGGTCATTTCAACAGCGTTGGCGGAAGCAGTTCAAAAAGCCTTGCAGGCGCGTGAAGTGGTTCAAGCATTTGAAGTCAACGGTGCCGTGCCGTCATCTTCAAGTTCAGTTGAATTTAGACGGTTCTTAGAAAAAGACATTGCCACCAACAAGAAGGCCATCGCCATCGCCGGCATTCAGCCTGAATAAGATGTGTGCCCAAGTTGTTACCCAAGCTGATGTGGCCATTGTAGGGTGTGGTCCTGCAGGCGTGGTGTTGGCCACGCTGCTTGGACAAGTGGGCATCAAGGTTCACATTTGTGATCGCTTGCCTGGCATTTATGAAATTCCACGCGCCATTTCACTTGACCATGAAATTTTGCGTGTCTTTCAACAAATGGGTGTGATTGATCAAGTGTTGCCTTTCACAGAGGCGTTTACCAATTCAGAATTTTTTGGTGTTGATGGCCAATTGATTCGCCGTATGACCATGGTCAAACCTCCGTTTCCTCAAGGCTACACACCTTCAGTGGTGTTTTCTCAACCCTCGGTAGAACGCGTTTTGCGTGAACAAGTGGCAAGCTTGCCATCTGTCAAATTGGCCTTAGGTTTGGCCATGACGCAATTTGAACAAGATGCGCATGGCGTTACCCTGCACTATGAAGACGGTCAAGAAGTGCATGCCCAATACGTCGTGGCATGTGATGGGGGTGCCAGTGGTGTTCGCAGCGAACTGAACATTGGTTTAGATGATTTAGATTTCGATGAGCCCTGGTTGGTGGTCGACGTGTTGGTGAATGAAAAAGGGCTGGCCAAATTACCCAAAACCAGTGTGCAATATTGCGAGCCAGAACGCCCCTGCACATTGGTGATCGGACCTCAAAATCACCGTCGTTGGGAGATCAGTCTCAAGCCCCATGAAGATCCCGCACTGGCTGAAACGCCAGAAGCAACTTGGAATTTTCTAAAGCGCTGGTTGACGCCAGAAGATGGCACACTTTGGCGCCAGAGCAGTTATCGATTTCATGCCTTGGTGGCAGAACGCTGGCGAGAAGGCCGCGTTTTTTTAGCGGGTGATGCTGCGCACATGCAGCCGCCATTTTTAGGTCAAGGCATGTGCCAAGGTATCCGCGATGTGGCCAACTTGGCTTGGAAGCTCTCAGCAGTTCTCAAAGGCGAGGTGACAGGGGAGGCGGCAGACAAGCTGCTTGACAGTTATGGTCATGAGCGCAAAGCCCATGTCCAAGAACTCACTTCACGCATCAAAGGCGTGGGTGCGCTCATTTGCGAACGGGATACTGAAAAAGCGCGGGCCCGTGATCACAAAATCTTGTCCGATTGTGGGGGCGTCGTCAAAGATACACCCAGACAAGATGTGTTGCCTGCATTGACCACGGGCCTCCTAATGCCAAGTCCTGGTGCTGGTACCTTGTTTCCACAACCCCGATTTCATCCAGATAAGTTGATGGACCATCTGCATGGGTGCCTTTGGCGTTGGGTTACAGATGGCACCGTGAAGACAGAAGTGCCGCAAGGTGTTTGTGCCGTCGATTTGTCAACCACGCCTGAAACCGAGGGCGTGGTGGCGTTGTGGATGCAAAGACATGGGGTGCATGCGGCCTTGGTTCGACCTGACCACTACGTGTATGCCAGTGCAAGCACTGCAGCAGAAGCTCGGCAACTTTTTGAAGTTTGGCGATCACACTTCAATTGAATTCAAAGGGAGACAATCAAATGAAAAGAAGGCATTTCACTCAAGCATCTTTGCTGTTCACAATGGGTTCGTGGATGAAGAACACGCTTGCACAAAGTTGGCCCGACAAACCCATTAAATGGACGCTGTCTCAACCTCCGGGCTCTGGTCCCGACAATGTGGCGCGCATCTTGTCAGACCGACTGGCCAAGTTGTGGGGCCAAGCGGTGGTGATTGACAACAAACCAGGTGGGCAAAATACCATTGGCGCCTTGGCAGCGGCACGCGCTACACCTGACGGCGCAGCGTTTTACTTTGCCACCACTGCAGCCCTGATTACAAAT
Organism: Limnohabitans sp.; assembly: GCA_049655425.1. Lineage (GTDB taxonomy): Bacteria > Pseudomonadota > Gammaproteobacteria > Burkholderiales > Burkholderiaceae_C > Limnohabitans_A. The sequence goes on from JBASJS010000002.1 coordinate 112,956, forward strand.
CCATTGCTGTTTAAAAACTTGCCTTACGACACAAGCAGAGATTTTGTACCAGTGGCATTCATTGCGCGCAGTCCTTTTGCGTTGTTGGTGAAAGGCGATTCAAGCATTGCCAGCATTGACGATTTGATCATCAAATCCAAAGCTTCTGGTGGCAAGCTCAGCCTTGGCAATGAAGGACCGCGAACCTTCAGCGGCATGATTGCGCGTTTGTTCAATGCTCGTGCAGGAGCGGGTGCCAACTTGGTGGCTTACGCCAATGTCGGACAAGGCACAACCGACCTGATGGGGGGGCACGTTGACGCCATGGTGGCTGACTTGGCCAGTACAGCACCGTTGGTGCGCCAAGGCAAATTGCGGGTCTTGGCCACCACCTCTGCCAAACGCGTCCCCGGATGGGATAACGTGCCAGCATTGGCAGAAAAATTGCCAGGGTTTGACATGGTGGGATGGTTCGCTGTGGTTGCCCCTACGGGCACACCTGCTGCTGCCATTGAGCGCAGCAATCGCGACATCAACGCATTGCTGGCCGACAAAGAGTTGGCGGAACGTATAGCCGCCATTGGCCCCTTGGTCGACAACAGCATGAACGTTGAAGCCGTTGGTGCATTCCTGCGAAGCGAGGCCGCAAGGTGGCAGTCCATCACCAAAGAAATTGGTGTTCTGCCTGAGTAATGCTGGTGCGGTTGCTTACTTCAAGACACCTGCAAAGTAAGCGGACAGTTCTTCAAAACTGTCTAGTGGCATCACATTTGCCACGTACTGATCAGGTCGCACCACAATCATGCAACCCTTGTCGCGGTTGATGCCTCGCATGTCAAAAATGTCGCCCAAACCTTTGTGGTCTACGCAAAACACTTTGCCATGATCTTGCAAGCCCAAGGAACCTGTCTTGGGTTTGAGCAAAGATGGCATGTTTTCATAAGCCAGTTGGTCAAAGGTTTGCTGGAACACAGCGCGAAAATCAATCACGGCATCAATGTCTTCACCTTTGCGGGTGTGCTTCACCACAGGTGAGTTGGGATTGGTTTCCAGCCAATCTGCCAATTGGTGAATGGCCGAGCCTAGATTGGACGAGTCTGCCTTGCCTGCAAACGCATAGATTCGCCAACGTGCATCGGCCTCGGCCACATGGCCCAATTGCATTTGCTTGGCATCGGATACGCGCACCACAGGTGCTGAGTGAAAACGTCGACCAATTTCTTCACCTGAAGCCAAGGCTTGGTGAGGGCTATCGGCAAACAAATAAGACTTGTCGTACTTGACGGCGGTACCGCCTGTGAACTCTAAGTTTTCTTTGAACTGTCGAATGATGCGTGGCTCTTCCGTGCCATCACGCTCAGCTTGTGTGGTGGGCGCCGACATCACGCGCGACCATTTGTGATCGGTGTCTACCAAGCGCTTTGCTTCGGCCAAACGCTCGAATGAATAGCTGCGCAGCAAGCTTGGATGGGCGCGGCCTTGCAACACGTGAACCATTTTCCAGCCCAGATTGAAGGTGTCTTGCATCGACACGTTCATACCTTGACCGGCTTTGGGTGAATGGGTGTGACAGGCGTCACCGGCTACAAACACGTGGGGATTGCGATCGGCAGCGTCACCTACATCGTCAAACTTGTCGGTCAGGCTGTGGCCAATGTCATAAATGGACCACCACACCACCTCTTTGACATCCAGCGAGTAAGGTTTGATGATGCGATTGGCTGCGGCAATCATGTCGTCTTGTGTGAATTTTTTCTGCGCTGCTTTTTCGTCGGGGCGCAGTTTGTCGAGCTCCACATACATGCGGAACACATAGCCGCCTTCACGCGGTAAGACCAAAATGTTGCCTTCGCTAGCCGATGAGATCAAACACTTTTGGCGGATGTCAGGAAAATCGGTGTTGGCCAAAATGTCCATCACGCCCCAGGCTTGGTGCGCAGCATCGCCATGCAGCACGCCGCCAATGGCTTTGCGCACAGAGGAGTGCGCACCGTCGCAGCCCACCACATAGTTGGCGCGGACTGTTTTGGTGGCGCCCCAATTCAAGCCGCTTGAATCTTTCAGCACCACGGTGACTGGATGGTCTTCAGTGGTGGGATCGACGGTCAAACTTAAAACTTCCCAACCGTAGTCTGGGGCTAAGCGCGAGGGAGAGTTCTGCATCACTTCTAAAAACAACTCGTGCAGACGGGCTTGGTTGATCAAGATGTGCGGCATTTCTGAGCTGTCATCCGCCACGTCTTGCACTCGGCCCACGCGTTTGATGTGTTCTGGGTTGGCGGGGTCGGGCATCCAGAAAGCCGTTTGATTGACCCAGTAGGTTTCGCGTTTGACCTTGTCGGCAAAGCCAAAGGCCTGGAACATTTCCATGGTGCGCGTGTTGATGCCGTCGGCCTTGCCCTTGATGATGTTGGCGGGCATGCGCTCCACAATCATGGTGTCAATCTCGGGGAACTGGGAAAGCTGGGCGGCCAAGCAAAGACCCGCAGGGCCGGTGCCAGAAATCAGCACATCGACTTTTTCGGGCATGGGTTCGTTGGTGCCGCGGTTACGCCGGTTGGGGGCTGCTTGCTTGATATCAGGGCTGCCGCCGCGGAAACCATTTTTGTAAAACTGCATCACTTCTCTCCCAGAAAATTTAAGCCTTGTTAGGCAACTGAGAGAAATGATAACTGTGCTTATTAATTTCTGTCAAGATAATAAGCATGCTTATTAAATGGATTAAAGATCATCAGAAGGTTACACTAAGTGAAACTTTCTGAATACCTTTCTTGCATCCAATTAGACAATTTATCGATGAACTTGGTCAGCTTGCTAGTCCGCAAGCTTGTTTGTTCACGCCTGCTGACATGAGGGCTCTTCTCCCAAAGCATTCAGACTTTGCTTTCAAAACATTGCTGAGCAGAGCAGTCAAGGACGGTCAACTTCAACGTGTTTGCCGTGGCCTGTATTTGTATGCAAAAGCAAAACCCGATCACAGCAAAATCTTGTTCAATGCAGTGAACAAGTTGAGGCCTCTAACACTCAACTACCTCAGCCTCGAGTCTGTCTTAAGTGATGCAGGCCTTATTTCACAGGTGCCTATGAACCGAATCACGGTGATGTCTGCAGGTCGCTCAAATGTCATTGACTGTGGCAAGTGGGGCAGCGTTGAATTTGTCAAAACCAAGCAAAAACCTAATGAGTTAACGAGCCATCTTATTTACGACCCAACGCATGGACTTTGGCGGGCCAGCATTCAACAAGCCATGCGCGATATGCGTGTGACACAGCGCAGTCAAGACTTGATCGATTTGAAAGCAAACCGTGAATCTGTTTGATCAATTGGTCAATGTCGCAATGCAACAGCAACCATCGATGATGACTTTGCGACCCGTGGTGGAAAAAGAGCTTTTGCATCATGACATTCTGCGAGTGCTCAGCCAAGAAGGATTACTGCATCAACTGACATTCATGGGCGGAACTTGCCTACGAGCTTGTTATGGCGCTAGTCGTTTGAGTGAAGATTTAGATTTCACGGGCGGACACAGCTTTACGCGTGATCAATTGTCAACCATGGGCGAGCTAATCAGTGCGAGCCTTCAAATCAAATATGGTTTGGCAGTTGAAGTGTCAGAGCCAATCAAAGAACAAGGCAATGTCGACACTTGGAAAATAAAAGTCCAAACTCGACCTGGGCAAAGAGACTTACCTGCGCAGCGAATCAACATTGATGTGTGTGCAATTGCCAGTTACCAAGTACGTCCTATGGTTCTACTCAACGCCTATGGTGTTGATATGGGAACCAGTGGTCTAATTTTGAGAGTGCAATCTAGGGAAGAAATTTTTGCTGACAAGCTGCTGGCTTTTGCCTTAAGGCCCAATAGGCTCAAGCACCGAGATATTTGGGACATTGCTTGGTTAACACAACAAAAAGTGATGCCAGCGATTGAATTGATGGCTCAAAAACTAATAGACCATCGTGTATCTCAAAATGCCTTTTTAAAAGCATTTTCGGAGCGCGCAGCATCATTAAAAAATGAACCCCAAATGGAAATTGATTTCCAAAAAGAGATGAGACGCTTTCTGCCAAACGATATAGTCAAAGAAAATATCAACTCTCCTCTCTACTGGCCGTACCTTTGTAACTTGATGAGCGATTTTGAATCACTCATTTCATAGAAAAATAATTCATGGAAATCAAAGTCAACTTTCTCGACAAACTTCGCCTAGAAGCCAAGTTTGACGACTTCACGGTCATTGCAGACCAGCCCATTCGCTATAAAGGCGATGGCTCGGCGCCTGGCCCATTCGACTACTTTCTGGCTTCGTCTGCTTTGTGTGCCGCCTACTTTGTGAAGTTGTATTGCGATACCCGCAACATTTCCACCGAGCACATTCGCCTCTCGCAAAACAACATTGTTGACCCCGAAAACCGCTACGCGCAGATTTTCAAAATTCAGGTGCAGTTGCCGCCCGATATTTCTGAAGTCGATCGCCGCGGCATCTTGAATTCCATTGAACGTTGCACCGTGAAAAAAGTGGTGCAAGAAGGCCCTGAGTTTGTCATTGAAGAAGTGGCCAACTTGGACGAAGACGCACAAGCCTTGCTCAGCCTCAAACCTGATGCCCAAAGCAGCACCTTTATTTTGGGCAAAGACTTGCCCTTGGAACAAACCATCGCCAATATGTCGGGCGTGTTGGCGGGCTTAGGCATCAAGATTGAAATTGCCTCTTGGCGCAACATCATTCCCAATGTGTGGTCCTTGCACATTCGAGATGCCCACTCGCCCATGTGCTTTACCAATGGCAAAGGCGCCACCAAAGAAAGCGCGCTGGCTTCTGCCTTGGGTGAATACATTGAGCGACTTAACAACAATCACTTTTACGCAGGCGCGTATTGGGGCGAAGACTTGGCCAATGCTGAGTTTGTGCATTACCCCAATGAGAAATGGTTCAAACCTGGCAAGAAGGATGCGCTGCCAAAAGAAATTTTGGACCCGTACTGCCTGAGTATTTACAACCCTGATGGCGAGCTCAAAGGCTCGCACTTGATTGACACCAACTCGGGCAATGTGGCCCGCGGAATTTGTTCCTTGCCATATGTAAGGCAATCAGACCAACAAATCGTTTATTTTCCGACAAACTTGGTAGAAAACTTATTCGTTAGCAACGGTATGAGCGCGGGCAACACGCTGGCCGAAGCGCAAGTGCAGTGTTTGTCCGAAATTTTTGAGCGCGCTGTTAAAAAAGAAATTCTGGAAGGCGAAATTTGCTTGCCCGATGTACCGCCTGAAGTCTTGGCCAAATATCCCAGCATCATGGCTGGCATTCAAGGCCTTGAAGCCCAAGGCTTTCCCGTGTTGGTCAAAGACGCTTCGTTGGGCGGCATTTATCCTGTGATGTGCGTCACCCTCATGAACCCTCGCACCGGCGGCGTGTTCGCTTCGTTTGGTGCCCACCCCAGCTTAGAAGTGGCGCTAGAACGCAGCCTCACAGAGCTCCTGCAAGGCCGCAGCTTTGAAGGCTTGAATGATCTGCCGCCCCCCACCTTTGAAAGCAATGCCGTCACCGAACCTTATAACTTTGTAGAGCACTTCATCGATTCAAGCGGCATTGTGTCTTGGCGCTTCTTTGGCGCTACACCCGATTACGAATTTGTAGATTGGAACTTTGCAGGTCAGGGCCCTACCGCCAATGCTGACGAAGCCGCCACCTTGTTTGGTATTTTGCAAAGCATGGGCAAAGAGGTCTACATCACCGTACACGACCAACTAGGCGCCATGGCCTGTCGAATTTTGGTGCCAGGCTATTCCGAAATTTATCCGGTTGAAGATTTGATTTGGGACAACACCAACAAAGCCTTGTTGTTCCGCGAAGACATCCTGAATTTGCATCGTTTGAACAACAAGCAATTGGCCGCACTGCTAGACCGTTTGGAAAACAACGAGCTAGACGAATACGCCGACATTGCCACCCTCATTGGCATTGAGTTTGATGAGAACACCGAGTGGGGTCAGCTGACTGTGCTTGAGTTGAAACTGCTGATCAACTTGGCCTTGAAACAATTAGACGCCGCGCAAGATTTGGTGGGTGCGTTTTTGCAATACAACGACAACACCGCTGAGCGCAAACTGTTTTATCAAGCGCTCAATGTGGCGCTGGAAGTGGCCCTGGACCCCGAGCTGGAAATGACCAACTACGTGCACAACTTCCGCCGCATGTATGGCAATGCGCGCATGGATGCGGTGTTGGGTTCGGTGGATGGCTCTGTGCGTTTCTATGGTTTAACACCTACCAGCATGCAGCTGGAAGGCCTGGACAGGCATCACCGTTTGATTGACAGTTTTAAGAAATTGCATGTTGCTAGGGCTAAAGCAAATCGTTAATGCTTAGCAATCCATGCTTCAAACTCTGATGGCCGCAAACCATAGCGCGCCAGAACACCTTCATGTAAGCGCCTGAGTTCTTCCACAAGCAGTGCCTGCACATTCATTTGCTGACTTCATTTGATATATGGCTTGCCATATGGCAGTGAATGCCATATATTGATGGTTATGCCAACAAACTCATCACCAACGCCTAAGCCGACCGCGCGTGTCGGTTGGAACAACCGATCGCAGACTGTGACGATGCCGCTCGAATACCGGTTTCCCGAATCTGTCCGCGAAGTTTTCATCCGTCGAGAGGGGGAAAGCGTGGTCTTAACGCCACGGCCCACAGATTGGTCGAACTTTCTTTCTTCAGGTCTGAAAGCATCCGAAGACTTCATGTCAGACAGGGAACGTATGCCCATTCAAGAGCGAACTTTTTGATGGGACCCCTGTATATGTTGGACACTGATACCTGTATTTTCCTGATGCGACGTGAGTCACAGAGACTGGAGACTAAGGTTCAGTCGGTTCCCTTACAGCAGCAGGTAATGTCAGCGGTAACATTTGCTGAGTTGTCCTATGGGATTCAGGCGTCTGGTGCCGCTAAGCGCAAACAAAATCAGGCAACACTCGATAGTTTGGCCTTGCACTTGGCGGTATTAGATTGGCCTCAAGACGCTGCAAAGTCTTACGCCGAGATTCGGTTTGATCTGAAGAAACGTGGGGCTCAGCTTGGCGCGGCAGATCTCATGATTGCGGCGCACGCGCGTTCGTTGGGCGCTATTGTCGTTACAAATAATGTCAAAGACTTTGGTCGAGTCAAGGGCTTGGAAGTCGAGAACTGGACCTAGACGTCAACTAAGCTTAAGACTTGCCATCATTCGTTTAGAGATTTGCTCGGCCAGCAAAAGCCTCATGTTGGTATGAATAAATCGGCCAAAGTCGGCTGACTGTTGTCCTTGCCGGAGTTCTATCAGGTCATTTTTAAGCTTGCTTCTTTCAACGCGGGTCAAGGATCTCATCAAATGGATCTGTGTCACTTGAAAACCAATTTTTCTTTCAATCTGAACTTCGCTGTCGGTTAGCACCAGTTTTTCATAGTCGTTGGCATGAATGGCGTTGTAGACAAAGGCGATGGTCAAGGCCGCAATTTCAATCAAAGAAAAGGGAAGAATAAAGGATGCGCCAAAGTTGTAAAAGGCAATGCCAATGAGCAGTGTCAATAGGCCCAAGCCACTAAAAATGGCTGCCATTTGCGCCGGTGTCAAGGAGATGTTTCTTTTGAGATGCCAGCACCAATTGGCGCCGTCATGACTGCCCATCACATTTTCGGAAAGGTAAGCGCTGCTCATGACAAATGATTGATTTCAAAACATCATTATCTGAAATCAAGTAAGACTCAGTGCCAAGTAAGGTAATCGGCCGAAGCCTCGGTCGACCTACTGAGCTTGAATACAAAAAAAAGGATCAAACTCGGTGATGAGTTTGATCCCTAGGGTGTGTGGTGGAGCTGGCGGGAATTGAACCCGCGTCCACAAGCCATTTTCGTACAGTTCTACATGTGTAGTCGTCTGATTTGAGTCTCGTCAAACCAATCGCGCAGCGACACGCTATTGATCCAACCAGCATCCTATTTTCTCGCGCCACATCAAGATGCCCGATGTGACGCCAGCCCATATGTTTTCCCTTGCAGCCTGGAAGCTTTAGGTTTTAACGCCTATTGCTCCCTTGCCCAGCCTATCGGCCAACTGTTGCAAGGCTCACCGGATTAAGCGGCGAGTGCGAAACGTTCGTCGTTTGCAGTTAGTTTTTTTTCTGCTGTTTTACGAGGATCAGAACCTCGACATGCCCTGCCACGCGTCCGAACCCATGTCGAAACCAGTGCAGCCCCAAGTCTCGTATTTTAGGCCTGTTCTGCAAATTGCAAGAGGTCAAGGCAGTTTAAAGCGGCCTTATTTGCAAATTGCAGCAAATCTTAAAGTCAGGTCACTGCTTAGGTCTCTACTTAGGTCAGGCTTTCAACCCGTCCAAACCGCAGCATGGTGCTGCCCACCGTGAAGCGCTTGCTGCGGGTTGGCATGATCAAAACTGAATTGTCATAAGGCGTACGGAGTGTGTGGCCAGCATCTTCTGCCAAGGCGGTGCCTGCTTTTTCAATCACTTCAAGGCCGTTGTAAACAGCAAGCCATTCAAAGTCGAGCGACTTGGCAGCGTAGCCTTCAGTGACTTGCACCACCTTTTGCGGAATTGCAGGCAAGCTGCAGCGCGAATCGACCCAATCGGCAGCGGCAACGCCGGTTACCTTTAAGAACTTCAAGGTGGTTTCTAGGGCAATTTGCTCGCAAGCCTTTTCCCAATGTTGGCCTGCCTCTAACAAAATGGCGGTGTTGTGTTTGCTGGGGTCGCCAAAGGCCGCACGTTCAATCATGCGCAGGCCATTGACATGCCCAGTATCTACCATCAGCCATTCAGGCAAGCCAATTTTGGCGGCTAAATTGATGGACTTTTGTCCTCCTTTGGGCCGCACACCGCACACCATCAAAGGGGCGCTGGGTGCACTCATGGAATGCAAATCAAGGAGGTAGTCGGCCGTATCAATATAGGCAACCAATTCACGTGCCCGGCGCAACTCAACGCTGTCACGTGGGCCGTTTAGAACCTCATCTGACCAAACTCGGTTGAAGTCTTCTTCTACATAGCGATTGCCATCGGGCTTTTCGGGATCCCACAATGCATAGGCGGCCACATTGGCAAAGATGAACGAGACCACACCGCAAGTGGGCTGAAAATTTTGTTTGAACAAGTAGTCCAAAGCGATGGCACCGCTCAGTTCATTGCCATGAGTGAGGGCTTGCACAATGACGTGAGGTCCTGGCTTGCCAGAGTCAAGCCGTGTGACGTAGTCAATGCCCACATTGCTTTGCCGGTAGGCGCTGATGTCGGGTGCTGTGAGTTCAACTTTGAGGGTGGGCACTGCATTGTTCATGGTGTGTTTACTTTACTGCTTTGGATGTTGCGAATTTGGCCAAGACGGCTGTTAGGCCTTGCAGGTCTTGCGCCAGTTTGTCGTAATGAGGGCCTTTGCCGCGACCCGTGCTGTCTGTGTAAAGACGCTTGTTCAATTCAACTTGCAAACTGTGCTTGCCTTGCGCTGGGTTTGAAAACGCGCGCACCAGCTCCACACCTTTAAAAGGGTCGTTGATTTTGACGTCATATCCACAGCCTTGCATGAAGTCTTTGACGAGGTGTGTAAATTCGGCATCGCAGGTGGTGCCATCGCGGTCGCCGAGCACCACATCGGCACGGGCAATGCCGGCGCCACCTTCGCCCATTTTGCCGCTGACGGCGTTCATAGAGTGACAGTTGATGTGATAGCTAACGCCAAAGGCCTGGTGGTGGTCGTCAATTAATTTTTGCAATTGGGCTTGGTAGGGCAGGGCATAGCGTTGAATGCGCTGTTGCACTTCTTCAACGCTCAATTTTCGATCGTAGATAGGACGTCCATCGTCCAAGGTGCGCCAAATGAGCGACTTGCCAATGTGCGCTTTGCCGCTGGGAACATAGGTGTGGGGCCAATCGCCGTCGATCATCGACAAATCAATATCTCCAACATGTCGATTGGGATCGATGTAGGTGCGTGCAAATTCGGCCAAAAGCAAATGAGCGCCGTGTTGTGGTGCATGTGACCACAAAGCATCAATGAACACGTCTTCGCCATCGCGCAAATCGTCTAAAGGCAGGCAAGCATTGAAGTCGTTTGGAAAGCTGGGGCTGGAGTGGGGTGAGTCCATCACCAGCGCAACGGCCTGGGGTGCTAGGTGAAGGCTGAAAGCCTCAGTTTTGATCAACGCTGACATGGATACCTCTTTAGCCCTGAAAGTTGTGACTCATTCTAGAGGCTTGTTAGTGGCTTGATGCCTAGAAGTTCAAAGGACGCTTGGCAAAGGGGCTTTATTTTTTGGCGTCAGCTGCGGGTGCTTTGCCGTCTGCAGGCTTGCCATCTCCTGGCTTGGCTGCGCCGCCTTCTTTCACCCGCACCACTTTGCATTTTTTATGGGCAGGTACAGTGGAAGTAGCGGGGATGTCCTCACAGATTTTTTCTGTTTTGTAAGCCCAAACAGAAGTTGTGGCCAACAAAAAGCAGGCCGCTATGAAGCTGGCGCTCATTGTGTTAAAAATTCGAATAAACATGTTGCTAACCATTAAGATGCGACTGAAATGAAGACATTGTCGACTTTAATCATGCCCAAATTATCTGAAAGAAGAATCAATTGTCAAATCTGATTCGTTGGCCTTTGACAGCCTTGGCGGTTTGGGGTGCTGCTTGGTACTTGTTTCTTTTCTTTACCAACCAGGGTGTGCATTCCTCTGTGGCCATGTTGTTTGCAACCATGCTGGGCGTCATGGCTGCAGCACTGGGATGGCACAAAGGCATTTCGCAAGCCCGCGCCGCTGCATTGGCCATGGGGTTTCCCGTTTCCTTTTGGCTAATGGGCACGGCCAGTTTTCCTGCTTGGGTTTGGTTGTTGCCCTTGGTCCTGATCATTTGGATTTATCCCATGCGCGCATGGCGCGATGCACCTGTTTTTCCTACGCCTCTCAATGCATTGCGTGATGTGCCGCGCCATGCCATATTGCCAGCCCAAGCCAAAATTTTGGACGCGGGTTGTGGTGCGGGAGACGGCCTCAAAGCATTGCGTTTGGCCTATGTGAATGCGCAGTGGATTGGCATTGAATTCAGCCGCCCCTTAAGTTGGGTGGCCAAGTTCAGATGCCCTTGGGCGGATGTTCGTTGTGGTGACATTTGGCAAGACCACTGGGGTGCCTACGACATGGTTTATTTGTTCCAAAGGCCCGAAACCATGCCCCGCGCAGTAGAAAAAGCCAAGGCAGAAATGAAACCAGGCGCTTGGTTGGTCAGTTTGGAATTTGAGGCTGCAGAGCTCAAGCCAACGGCGCAAACAGAAGCCAGCCCCAACCGCCCTGTTTGGATGTACCAAGCACCTTTTACGGGTCAATCCCGAGAGACACGCCAGCGCCATTGACTATGATCTCTGAATTATTTTGATTCGGAGATTTTCATGTTCAAACCCGGCCTCATGATGGACCGTCCCTTGCTCTTGTCGGGCATCCTGGAGCACGCTGCTGCGCAATTTGGTGGTCAAGAGGTGGTTTCGCGAGAAACGCATGGTCCTCTGTTTCGTTATACCTATGCCGATTGCGCCAAGCGCGCTCGCAAATTGGCCAATGCACTCAAAACTTTGAATTTGAAAGTGGGCAGTGTGGTGGGTTCTATTGCTTGGAACAACCACCGCCACCTCGAAGCGTATTACGCCGTGTCTGGCAGCGGCATGGTGATGCACACTTGCAACCCTCGTTTGCATCCTCAACAACTCATTTACATCATCAACCATGCCGAAGACGAAGTGGTGTTGTTTGACATCACCTTTGCGCCCCTCATCAAAGGCATTGCAGCGCATTGCCCTAAGGTGCGCGCTTGGGTGTGCCTCACCGAGCGTGCGCACATGCCCGAAATCGAAGGCGTGGCCAATGTGATGTGCTACGACGAACTCATTGAATCTGCCAGCGATGTGTTTGAGTGGCCCGAGTTTGACGAGCGCTCAGGTGCGGCCATTTGCTACACCTCAGGCACCACCGGCAATCCTAAAGGCGCTATGTATTCGCACCGCGCCATTGTGATCAATGCACTCTCGGGTTGCTTGCCAGGTATTTTGAATTTGTCGGCCGACGAAGCTATCTTGCCAGTTGTACCCATGTTTCACATCAACGCGTGGTGCATTCCGTATGCAGCGCCTATTGCTGGTGCCAAGTTGGTGTTGCCAGGCCCCAAGTTAGACGGTGCCAGTTTGTACGACTTAATGGAGTCTGAAAAAGTCACCATCAGTGCAGGTGTCCCCACCATTTGGATGGCCCTCATTCAGCACGTCGAGCAAAACAAATTGCGCTTCAGCACCATGAAGCGCACTGCAGTGGGAGGCTCTGCCATGCCCACTGCCCTCATTGCCAAGTTTAGCGATGACTTTGGTGTGGAAGTACGCCATGGTTGGGGCATGACCGAAACCACCGCTGTGGCCACCATGAGCAGCATGACGCCTGAACAGCGCGCCATGCCGGCAGCCGATCGTCATGCCTTGGTTGGCAAACAAGGCCGCTCGGTGTTCGGTGTCGACATCAAAGTGGTAGACGAAGAAGGCAACACCTTGCCCCGCGATGGCAGCTCACAAGGTGAACTCATGGTGCGTGGTCAGTGGATTATTTCTGGGTATTACAAGGGCGAAGGCTCGCCCTTGGTCGACGGTTGGTTTCCCACTGGCGACATTGCCACCATCGATGCACAAGGCGTGATGCAAATTCGCGATCGCACCAAAGACGTGATCAAAACCGGCGGCGAATGGATCAGCTCCATCGACTTAGAAAACGCCGCCATTGCGCACCCCGCAGTGGCCATGGCTGCTGTCATTGGCGTCAAGCATCCTAAGTGGGACGAGCGCCCCTTGATGTTTGTGGTGCGCAAGCCGGGTCAGGCGGTTGAGAAAGAAGAGATCCTGTCTTTCTTAGAAACCAAAGTGGCCAAGTGGTGGGTGCCAGACGATGTGATCTTTTTGGAATCCTTGCCCGTGGGCGGCACAGGCAAGGTTCAAAAAGGTGACTTGCGTAAAACCTATGGTGGCGTGTTTAGTTGATCACGCCATCAGATCTTAAAAGCGATAGCCAAGACCCACACCAATCAGTGTGGGGTTGAGTTTTAAGACGCCACTGTTAACGCCGCCTACAAAAACATCTGTCTTTAAGTTGAGCTTTTTGAAGTCAATGTTAAAGCTGAGGTTTTTGTCGATAGGAAAATCAACGCCGGCTTGCAACACGCCGCCCCAGTTGTGGCTGTTAAGGTTGGCGCCGCCGTTTAACAAATTCACCTGCGTAATTTGCGTGTAGTTTAAGCCTGCGCCCAAATAGGGCGTGTAGCCTGTAAAGTTATCAAAGTGATATTGCAAAGTGATCACTGGCGGCAAATGTTTGAAGGTGCCAATGTCAGTGCCCATCGCCGCAGAGCTGACGGTTTGCTTTTGTGGCACTGTCAAAATTAATTCGACGGCAACATTCTTGTTAATGAAATAGCTGATGTCCACTTCAGGAATGGTTTTGTTGTTGACGCTCAAACCCAAACCTGTTGAATCTTTGTTGTCCATGTCGAGACCCACAGCACGCGCGCGAACCATCCATGGGCTTTGATCGGCAAAAGCAGCGCCGGACAAGAGTGCGCAAGCAGCTGAGGCAATGATGAGTTTTTTCATGATTTGATTTCCTTATAAAGACGGTTTGCTTAACCGTTCATTCATTGGAAGTCTTTCGTGTTGGCCATTCATTGCGCTGAATCAATGTGGCTCAATCAGTCCCTTGATGTAGCTCAAGCAAAATTCAAAATTAGTCTAAAAGTACTCGACGATGAGGGCTATGAATTCGGCCAAGCCAACACAAACTGCCGCTGTGCCTCGGTCTCTGGGGTGTTCGGCTCTTCTTTGCGCTTGTCCACAGCTTGCCACTTTTGCATGAGTAAATCCAAGGCTGCTTGCCCGTCTAGGCCCTGGTTGACAAGCCATGTGGCCGCCACAGTGCCAGTTCTGCCGATGCCTGCGCGGCAGTGCACGTAGACCTTGCCGCCCTGACGCAAGGCTTCGTTGATGCTGTGCAGAATGCCTTGCATTTGCACAGCATCGGGCACGCCAAAATCTGCAATGGGATGGTTAATTCGCACGGCAGCGCCCAAAGGCCGATAGGCTTGTAAGGGATCTGCGGCTGTTGTGAGATCGATAAAGTGCGTAATGCCCATTTGCGCCAACAATTGCAAGCGCTCAAGCTGCATGGCTTCTCCCTCTTTGCCTGGGTGCTCACCCGCCAACACGTAACCCGCCCACAGCCAATACGTATTGCCGTGGGGGCGGGGCAGTGCATCACCGCGCGGGTCTAAAAAAGAAAGCCCGCCGGCGGGGCCAGCGGGCTTTGAGCTTGAAGACATCAGTGCGCCAGAATTTTGGACAAGAAGTCTTGTGTGCGTTCGTTCTTCGGATTGGCAAAGAACTCGGTGGCCGTGTTTTGCTCGACAATTTGACCTTGGTCCATGAAGATCACACGGTCGGCCACGGAGCGGGCGAAGCCCATCTCGTGCGTGACGCAAATCATGGTGATGCCTTGGTTGGCCAACTCCACCATGACGTCGAGCACTTCGTTGATCATCTCGGGATCGAGCGCAGAAGTGGGCTCGTCAAACAACATGATTTTGGGTGTGAGGCACAAAGAGCGGGCAATGGCAACACGCTGCTGCTGACCGCCAGACAACTGCAAGGGGTACTTGTGGGCTTGCTCGGCAATGCGCACGCGCTTGAGCTGTTGCATGGCGCGCTCTTCGGCTTCGGCCTTGGGCACATTGCCCACCCACATGGGGGCCAGCGTGAGGTTTTCCAGCACCGTGAGGTGAGGGAACAAGTTGAACTGTTGAAACACCATGCCCACTTGGCGGCGCACCGCTTCAATGGACTTCACGTCGTCAGTGAGCTCGGTGCCGTCTACCGTGAGGGTGCCCGCTTGGTGTACTTCCAAACGGTTGATGCAGCGAATCAGCGTACTTTTGCCAGAGCCTGATGGTCCGCACACCACAATGCGCTCGCCTTTGGCCACCGACAAGTCGATGTCGCGCAACACGTGGAACTCGCCGTACCACTTGTTGACTTTAGAAAATTCGATGATGGGACTTGAGGTACTCACTTCACTGTCTCCGTGTTCCAGTATTCAGATGGGATTCCAGCCATTGGCTGTAGCGTGACATCGCAAAGCATGCGATGAAGTAAATGGCGGCCACAAACAATTGGCCTTCAATGAAGAACTTGCGCCAGTCGGCATCGCCCAGCGCCAATTGCACAGCGCCCGTGAGGTCATACAAACTCACAATGGTGACCAAGGACGTGTCCTTGAAGGCACCAATGAAGGTGTTCACAATGGCAGGCACCACCAAGCGCAAAGCTTGGGGCAACACAATCATGCGTTGAATTTGCCAGTAGCTCAGACCCAAAGAATGCGCGGCTTCTACTTGGCCTTTGGGCAAAGCTTGCAAGCCACCGCGAATCACTTCAGCCAAGTAGGCCGCCGTAAACAAGGTCATGCCAATGAGCACACGCACCAGCACGTCAATCTTGGCGCCCTGTGGCATGAACAAAGGCAAGATGAACGAGGCCATGAACAGCACAGAAATGAGGGGTACGCCGCGCACAAACTCGACAAACACCACGCACAAAGTGCGAATGGCGGGCAACTCAGATTGACGGCCTAGAGCTAACAAAATGGCCAAAGGAAAGGCCACAACCAAGCTAACGCTGGCCAGCAGCAGCGTCAGTGGCAGGCCACCCCAGCGAGCTGTCTCGACCTCGGTCAGCCCGGCAAAGCCGCCGTACATCAGCGCAAAGAAGAAGGCATAAACCAACACCCAAGCCACTGCAAGCGCAGGGCGCCAGAAGGTACGAAGGCAAGACACCACCAAGAGCAGCACCACAACAGCACTTGCCACCAATGGGCGCCATTGCTCTTCAAATGGGTAGCGACCAAACAAAATGAGTCGACCTTTTTCGGCCACCACGCCCCAACAGGCGCCAATGCCGTGAGCTGCACGGCAAGCTTCGTTGTCGGCATTGGGAATGGCGTACCACACGGTCCAGTTGAAGATGGGCGGAATGGCCCACACCAACAATGCCAAAAACAAAACCGTGAGGAAAGAATTTAAGGGGCCATCAAAGAAGCCTCTTTGAATCCATGCCCAAACACCTGTTTCGTTGACAGGTGGACGGCGCGCCTCGATGGGCTCGAAATGTTGTTGATAACCGGTGGTTGCCATCATCGGTCCTTGATTCGCACACGGCGGTTATAAATGTTCATGAGCGCTGAGGTAAGCAAGCTCAAGCTTAAATAAATGAGCATGACCAAGGCAATGCACTCAATGGCCCGACCCGTTTGGTTCAGAGCCGTAGAACTGATGGACACCAAATCGGGGTAGCCCACAGCCACTGCCAATGAAGAGTTCTTGATCAAGTTGAGGTATTGGCTGGTGAGGGGCGGAATGATCACGCGCATGGCTTGTGGCAATTGGATGAGGCGCAACTCTTGTGTGCGCTTGAGGCCCAAAGCCACAGCCGCTTCGTGCTGTCCAAAGGACACCGATTGAATGCCAGCACGCACCACTTCGGCAATGTAGCCCGATGTGTAAACCGTGAGGCCCACCAACAAAGTGAGGTACTCGGGCGTGACCGAGCCACCGCCAACCACACTGATTTCTGTGATTTCTGGAATGTTCATTTCACTGGGTGCGCCGCCGGCCAACCAGCCAATGACACCGCCCAGTACAAACAAACCAAAGCCAGGTAAGAAACTTGGTTTGGTGTGCCCTGTGGCTTCAAAGTGCTGCTTGACGTGTCGCGACCAGAATTTCCAGGCACCGATGCCTACGCACAAACCGATGAGCGTGCCCCAATGGCCGGGCTCCCAGACGGGCAGCGGATATTGCAAACCATTCTTGCTAAAGAACACGCCTGCCAAAGGCTTCAGGGGTTCTTCAATGGGCGGCAACAACTCTGTCATGGCAAAGTACCACATGAAGAGTTGGAGCAACAAAGGAATGTTGCGGGTAATTTCGACGTAGCTGGCGCACAAAGATTTAACCAAAGTATTTTTGGTCAAGCGGCCAATGCCAATCAGGGTGCCCAGCAAAGTGGCCAGAACCAAACCTACCAGTGCAACGCGCAAAGTGTTGGTCAGTCCGACAAGATAGGCCACCAAATAATTTTGTGATGAATCGAATTCAAAAAGACTTTCGCCAATGCCAAAACCAGCAGGTTGGAGAAAGAAATCAAAGCCACTTTGAATACCACGCGCGCGCATGTTGGCAAACGTGTTGGACATCAAGTAGCCCACGGCAAGGGTCAATCCCACAATGGCGAGGATTTGATAGACCAGTCCGCGGAAGGCTTGGCTGCGCCAAGACCATTGTCGTTTGGGAGGAGGTGGGGTGCTCATGAGAATAGACCGGCCCGCGCGAGGCGGGCCGGAAGTCTTTGGTTTAAAAAGTTTTCCTCATGGAGGAGAACGCAAAGCTGAGATTAACGTACGGGAGGTGCGTACATCAAGCCGCCTTTGTTCCACTGGTTGTTCAAACCACGTGGCAATTTCAAAGTTGACTTAGGACCGACGTTGCGCTCGAACATTTCACCGTAGTTGCCCACGGCCTTGATGGCGCGGTAAGCCCACTCTTTGTCCAAGCCCAACAACTTGCCTGTGTCTTCAGATGTACCCAAGATACGCTGAACCACGGGGTCTGTGCTGCTGGCCTTCAATTGGTCCACGTTGGCTTGTGTGATGCCATATTCTTCGGCTTCGATCAAAGCATAAGCAACCCATTTGACAATGGCGAAGAACTCGTCATCACCACGGCGCACGGATGGGCCAAGGGGTTCTTTAGAGATGAGTTCTGGCAAGATGACGTGGTCATCGGGGTTGGTCGCTTCTTTGTTGCGCACAGAAGCCAAACCAGAGGCGTCTGTGGTGTAAGCCTGGCAGCGGCCAGCGAAGTAAGCTTTGTTGGTGGCTTCTTGTGTGTCAAACACAACAGGCTTCATGTTGAGCTTCATGACTTTGGAGTAGTCATTCAAGTTCTTTTCTGTGGTGGTGCCAGACTGCACGCACACTGTGGCGCCCTTGAGCTTGGTGGCGCTGGTGATTTTTGATTTCTTAGGAACCATGAAGCCTTGGCCGTCATAGTATGTAGTGCCTGTGAAGTGCAAGCCCAAAGAGGCGTCGCGGTTCAGGGTCCAAGTGGTGTTGCGTGACAAGATGTCGATTTCGCCAGCTTGCAACACAGCAAAACGCTGAGCCGCATTCAGGGGGGTGTACTTCACTTTGCTAGCGTCGCTCAGCAATGTAGCTGCAACGGCTTTGCAAACGTCCACATCCAAACCGGCCCAAACGCCTTGGCTGTCGGCTGCAGAGAAACCAGGCAAGCTGGGGTTGACGCCGCAATTCAAAGCGCCACGTGCCTTGATGGCATCGATGGTTTTGCCAGCAAAAGCGGGAGTGGCCAAAGTGCCAAGCAATGCCAAAGCAGCAGTTGCCAGCAAAGGACGTTGAATCAATTTGCGAATGGATTTCATGGACTAGCTCCGAAATTAAGAAAAGCATATTCTGCATGAAAAAATGCTGTAAAAACCGCGGGTAATTGCTGACATGGTGAACACAAAAACCACTAAAGCCCCACGAATGTGCGGTCTATTGCTGTTTGCCCCAGACAAGTGCTATCTAGATGGAGGGCAAGCCATAATCTCACCAAAAAGTTGCATAGACCCATGGCAAAACACGTTTCAGAGACCCCAGCCACCCAATGGCTGAAGCAAAAAAAAGTTTCGTACACAGAGCATCCTTATGACTATGTAGACCATGGAGGCACGGCCGAATCGTCCAAACAATTGGGTGTGCCCGAGCACGAAGTGGTCAAAACCTTGGTGATGCAAGACGAAAATGCCAGAGGATTGGTCGTCTTGATGCATGGCGATTGCAAAACCTCAACCAAAAACCTGGCACGCCAAATTGGCTGCAAATTGGTTGAACCGTGCAAGCCCGATGTGGCGCAAAAAAATTCGGGTTACATGGTGGGCGGTACTTCACCTTTTGGCTTGCGCAAGCCGATGCCCGTTTATGTGGAATCCACTATTTTGGAATTAACCAAAATTTGGATCAATGGTGGCAAGCGCGGGTTTTTGGTGGGCATTGACCCCCAAGTGCTGGTGAATGAGTTGGGTGCCAAACCCGTTCAATGTGCTTTGCCGCAATAAATGGACTGCTGCTTCAAAGGTCTTGCAGAGCTGATGCAATTTGCGATTCAAACAGCGTGGGGTTGGCCAATGTTTTGGCATTGAGCAAAGCCAGTTTGACCAAAAATAATTCTGATTTTTCGGGACCTGCTTGGTCGATGGCTGTGGCCAATGCGTCGTAGACCTGCTCAAGGCCAGCAATGTCTAAAGTAGCTTGTGTGTTCATGCGTTCAATTCCAATGAGGATGCTGTTTGCGTTAATTGGCTTACTGCATGCAAGCCACTTGCAGGCTTTGCAGTAAACGCGCAGCATCAAGCTGTTGCCAACGTGCACAAATGTGCTGATCGGGGCGGAACAAATAGGCCCCGCCAGCTTTGACGGCATAACGATGCGCAAATCGCTGCTGCGGATCTTGCAAAGTTTGGTGTGCACCTGCTAACGGTGTGTCTTGTGGGCTGATAGCAGTCAGTTTTAAGGGGATGCCCTGCTGCTGAATGTGCGCTACTGCTTGTGCAATTTCGGAGGGAATACCTTGTACATCGGCCACATAAACCAAATCAAATCCGCCACCCAAGTGGTCCAGTAAATAGTTGTCTGCCTGCAGCAGAAGATTTTGTGGCGGTGCGCCTAACGCTGGGCCGCCCGTGAATTGTGCATTGTCGTCATGCTGGCTGTTGAGGCCAGAGCTGCTGTATTCGTGTGGCCTAGATGTGCGCCAGTGGTAAAGCGGTCTGACAAACTCTTGCGTCAGTGACAAAGACAAAACCGCATCGCGCAGCAATCGAAAACCGCGGCTGGGCGGTGCCATGAAGCGAGTGCTTTTGCCGGCTTCAGTGATAATTTCTCTGGCTGCGCCAACACGTTCTGTGCTGTGGTTTTGCATCAATTGTTCTGGTGCGAGGCCCTTGATGACAAATGCCAGGTGCCAGCCTAAAGACTGTGCGTCTTGAAACGCCGTATTGGCGCCACGCACGCCAAAGATGGGCAGCAAATGCGCTGCATCACCCGTAAACACAATGCGCTTGTGCACATACTCGGGCAAGGTGAGGGTGCGAGCAGAATAGACAGAATTCCAGTCCATCTCCCAAGGCGTGCCTTCAAAGCCAATCATCTTGAGCTGCGCATCAATGCGCTCTTTCAATGATTCAGGGCGCAGTGCCTCTTCTGGTGTTTCGCCTGGCGACAATTGATAGTCCACTCGCCATATGCCATGGGGCTCGCGGTGCATCAAGATGGTGTTGCCACGGTTCCAATCGGGATCAAAAAATGCCAAACGCTCTGTTGGGTAGGGCAGGTCAATGCGTATGTCGGCAATCACGAAGATGCTTTCAAACGACGCACCCTCAAGCTTCAAATTCATGCTGCTGCGAATTTCGGAACGACCGCCGTCTGCTGCCACCAGCCACTCTGTTTCTAAGGTGTAGGGGCCTTCGGGTGTATCGATCTCGGCCTTCACGCCACCTTCAATGTTTTCGGCCTTGACCAACTTGTTGCCCCAGCGCACATCAATCAATTCGTTGGCAGCGCAGGCATCATGCAGGTACTCTTCCAAGTACTGCTGCTGGATGTTGATCATGGGAAAAAATCGATCGTCTGGATCGTGCGGTGTTTCCATGCGAAACACTTTTTGGCCGCGGTAAATTGAATTGCCACAGCGCCAAGGCAAACCGTTTTCTGTGACGCGATGTGCCACCCCCACTTGTTGCAAAATTTCCATGGAGCGGCGCGTAAACACAATGGCACGCGAGCCTTGCGAAAACTGCAACTCGGCGCTGAGCAACACACTGGAGATACCGTGCCTTGCCAACTCTAGTGCGGTGACCATGCCGGCTGGCCCTGCGCCCACGATGACCACTTTGTGCTTGGGTTGGGGCGGGTTCTGCGAAGACAACCAAGGTTTGAAGACTTGGTAGTTGTAATAGATGGACGGACGCGGTTGGGTGCTAGGGGTGTGCATGGCAAAACACGCTGGTTCAAACCCCTAGCATAGCAAGATCAGTTGGCTTTGATGCCTGCCGCTTGAACCAATTTGGCAATGCCCTCTGTTTCCGACTTGATGAAGCCATTGAAGGCCGTGCTGGTCATGGGCATTGGGGCTGCGCCAATGCTGTCGAGTTTGGTCTTGAATTCGGGTGAGTTCAAAATTTTGACTACTTCTGCATTGAGTTTGTCCAGGACGGGCTTGGGTGTTTTGCTGGGTGCCAACATACCGACCCAAAACGTGTACTCCGAGCCTGGTACGCCCGCTTCTGATGTAGTGGGTGTGTTGGGCAAGTCGTCAGAGCGTTTTGGGGTGCCTACTGCCAATACTTGAAGTCTGCCGTCTTTGATGAGTGGCAATGCAGACACGATGGGAGCAAAGAACCAGTCGATTCGGCCGCTAATGGTTTCTGTCAGGGCTTCGGGCGTTCCCTTAAATGGCACATGAGTGGCTGTGATGCCCGCAGCCACTCTAAATTTCTCCGCATTGATGTGCGTGGCAGAGCCTGTGCCAGCTGAGGCGTAATTGAAACCATCGGGTTTGGCTTTGACTTTGGCAATCAGGTCTTTGACATCTTTGTATCCTTTGCTTGGCGACACCACCATCACGTTGGGCAGGCTGGCCAAAGAGGTAATGCCTACCAAATCGTTCAAAGTGTCGTATGGCAAGTTGGGGTAGATAGCAGGGTTGACCACGTGGCCTGAAGAGTGAACCAAAAGCGTGTAACCATCTGGATTTGCTTTGGCAACTTGGTTGGCTGCAATGGTGCCACCAGCGCCTGGTTTGTTTTCAATCACCACGGTTTGGCCCAAGGATGTGCTGAGCTTTTCGGCAACGGCGCGGGCCACAATGTCTGTGCCGCTACCGGCCGTAAATGGCACCACCAATTTGATGCCTTGCTTGGGCCAATCTTGTGCAAGTGCGTTCAGACTCAAACTTGAAATTGCGAGGGTGGCCATTGCAAATTTGACAATGCCGTGCGCAAATGTTTTGCTTTTAAAAGGTGAGTGATTGGTCATGTTGTCTCCTGTTGATGTGCTGCGTTGAATTAAATGAATTAGTTTGGGCTAGCTGAGCCTAGCTGGGGCTAGCTGGCGGGTAGGGCATGGCCAACAAGATGCTGGCCATTTCATTGGTTTTATTGACCAACTGTCGTTTCTCGCCGGGTGCAAAACATGCCGAGTCGTGCACTTTCAGGACGGCCTCGGTGATCACGCCATTGAGCTCAGAAACCAAAGTGACTTCGCCCGACAACACCACATAGTGTTTTTCCATAGGCGAGCCGTCGAGGCCAGTGTGGCCACCTGGTTGAATCTGTGACACCCCCATCCACAAGGCTTTGGATGGACCGGCCTCATGGCCTTGCAGGCGAAGGCAGGTCATATCGAAATGATTGGGCGCTTTGTATTCGGGCGCTTGGCTAAATCGCGTGATGTTCATGGCTTCAGCACCATTCTGTTTTTGGCCCCGGCCAACACAGCTTTGTAGGCGTGCAAGGCGTTTGGCAGATCTATCATGTCTGCTGCATCAACGGGAAAAGGTTTAAGCGTGCCGTCTTCAAAGCCAGGTCTTAATTCGGCCAACAATTCGCAGGAGCGAACGCAGTCCAGTGCCAAGGTGTCGATGCCTACAAAGTTGTGCATGCCGCGATAAAACTTGAACAAGTCAAACGGAACTGTTTGATCTTTGGTGGCAATGATGAAAATTTGCGTAGCCCCTTTGGCCATTACGGCGTGGCCCACTTCCCAATAAACCTTGTCGACAGTGTTGAATACCAAGTCGGCGCCTTTGCCGCCTGTCAAATCCATGATGCGGGTAGCAGGTTCGATGTGGGTGCTGTTGATCACTTCAACGTCTGAACACGCAAAACCCTCTAGCTGATCTTGGCGTTGAACGGCAATCACTTTGGCGCCTGCTCGTGCAGCAATTTGCACCGCGGCTTGACCCACTTTGCCATTGGCACCCAGCACCACCACAGTCTGCCCAGCCTTGACACCACCAGCGCGGCTAAAGCCTTCACAAGCTGTCACAAAGGGCACGCCTACAGCGCCGGCTTCTTCAATGCTGATGCCTTTTGGGGCTTCTTTAACCGCTGCCACTGGCAACACCAAATAGCGTGCGTGCGAGCCATTGCGCGTGATGCCGATGTCGCCGCCAGAACCCCAAACTTTGAGACCTTTGAGTGCGTCTGGACCTTCAACCACCACGCCTGCAAAATCGCGACCGGGTGTACGCGGAAAAACGGCGTGGGGCATGATGCCCAAGGTGGCTTTGACGTCACTGGGGTTGACGCCTGCGGCCAACACTTGAACCAACACTTCGCCAGTTTGTAGGCTGGGCGCAGATTGCGATACGCATTGCAGTTGCAAGGTGTCGATGCCAGTGGCTTTGCTTTCAACGTGCAAAGCGTGTGCGGAAGAAGCTGTCATGAAACTCAAACTTTCTTTAAATTCAGCATGTCGCGCGTCTGCGCGGCGGTGGCCACTTGGCCGCCCATTTGCTTAATGATGTCGGCAGCTTTGGCCACCAACTGCGCATTGCTTTCGGCCAACACGCCTTTTTCTAAATAGATGTTGTCTTCCATGCCCACGCGCACATGGCCGCCGTAAAGCCAGCTTTGCGCCACGATAGGAAACTCGCTGCGTCCCAAACCAAAGGCAGACCAAATGGCGCCTTGAGGCAACAAGTTGCGCGCATAAAGCAAGGTTTCGGGCGTGGCAGCAAAGCCGTACTTCACACCCAATACAAACGTCCACATGCCAGGGCCATCAAGCGTGCCATCGGCAATCAGGTCTCGAGCAAGGTGCAAATCGCCCGAGTCAAAAATTTCCAACTCTGGTTTGACGCCACTGTCGCGAATCACTTTGGCCATGATGCGCACGTTGCGCGGCGTGTTGATCACCACATCGGCACCACTGTTCATGGTGTTGAGGTCAAGAGAACAAATATCGGGCTTGATGATGGCAATGTGTTCAACGCGTTTTTCGGGTGGCACCAAGGTGGTACCGGGCGCGTAAATTTTGGGGTCGTTGGCATCAGGCACAAAGCGGCCACCTGGGCCTGTCGTGAGGTTAATCACCAGTTCGGCATTGCGCTTGCGAATGCGGTCCACTACATCTCGGTAATGTTCCAGTTCCATGGAAGGACGGCCTGTGGCGGGGTCGCGCACGTGAATGTGCACGGCTGCTGCACCTGCTTCGGCCGCTGCCAAACATTCGTTGGCAATTTGCTCGGGGGTAACGGGCAAATAGGGCGTCTGCTCGGGCTTGGTGATGTTGCCTGTAACGGCACATGTAATAAGGGTGGGTCGATCTAACATTTACAAACTCCTTCCGCCGTCCACTACAAAGCGAGACCCTGTGGCAAAGCGCATGGTGGTAGCACATGCTTCAATGGCCGATGCTGTGTCTTCAACATGGCCAATTCGTTTGAGCGGAATGGTGGCCGCTGCTTTGTCGTTGAAATCGGCGCCGCGGCCCGGCACGAAGGCAGAGTCCACCACGCCAGGTGATACAGCAATGACACGAATTTGAGGTGCCAAGGCTTTGGCCAATGACTTTGTGAGCAAGTCGACACCGGCTTTGGCAGCGGCGTAGGCCAAGTTGCTGCCAGCACCAGTAAAGCCAGCGATTGACGACACATTGACAATGAGTCCGTCGCCAGAGGCCTTGAGCAATGGTGTGAAGGCCCGTATGGTAGAAAACACGCCGCGCAAATTGGTTTGAACCACTTCGTCAAACAACTCGTCTGTGAGGCCTTCCAAATCGTTGGCGGCTACAGGCTTGGTAAAGCCAGCGCTGTTGATCAAAATGTCGCAGCGGCCCGCACGTTGAGTCACTTGCTCAGCGGCCGCTTTGAGTGCGGCGGAGTCGGTAATGGACGCTGTCAGTGCAAAGTGAGCACCCGAAGCGACGGCAGGCAAGGTATTCAACAGTTGTTGAACGCCTTCGGGGTCGGAGCGATCTACAGAAACAATTCGGGCCCCCAGAGTGGCCAATCGGCGGGCCGTGGCAAAGCCAATGGCACCTTTGCCACCAGTGATCACGGCCACGTGGCCATCAAGGCGCGAAGTAGGTTCAAACGTCATGCAATGCTTTCAAGGAATGGGACAACTTGTCCGGAAAATGTTGAAGATGATTTAAGGAATGGGAGGCGTGGGCAGTTGCATTTCGCCAGCTTGTAAAACGAAGTCGTACATCAACTCGTAGCCCGTTTCGTTGGGCCCAGTACGCTTTTGAAATGTGCCCACCAAACTTTGGAGAACAGAAAAAGTGACATCGGTTTGCAGACGTGAATCGTTGTCTGCAAAGACTTGTGTGGTGAGAACTTGGTAGCCTGGTTTGGAAACCATAAAGTGCACATGCGCGGGGCGGAACGGGTCGCGTTGTTGGTTTCGAAGCAAATCACCGCAGGGCCCATCAACTGGCACAGGGTAGCCTGCAGGCAAAACAGACCGCAAATGAAAATGGCCAGTGGCGTCGGTTTTGAACTGGCCACGCAAATTCATGTCGGGCTGGGTGCTGTCTTGGTTTTCATAAAAGCCCAAGGGAGATGCCTGCCAAATATCGACCATTGCGCCTTCAATGGGCATGCCATGTGCATCTTTCACGTGACCAGAAATGTGAAAGGCCTGGTCGGTTGCGGCGGCTTCTGGACCTTGTGCAATGTTAGCGCCTGCTTCATAGAGGGGCGCGTTTTTGCGCCAAAAAGGGCCTAGCAATGCGGAATCAGTACGATGCTGGCCGGCCGTTTCGGACCGTTTGTCGTTGTTAATCAGCGTAATAAGGGTAGACGCGCCCAGAATGTCTGAAGCCAGGATGACCTCGTTTTTCTTTTCACTGGTGGCCTTGCCCAAACTGACCAAAAACTCACAGCCCATTTCAAATTCGGGGTCTGTAGGTTCTACTTCTCGAATAAAGGCATGGAGGTGCTTAACCAGAGATGTCATGACCTCACGCAGGCGTGGATCTGGGGTGTTCTTGCAAACCTCAGCTACCTGATCGGTGATGTTGTCTCTTGTCACATAGGTCATCAAAATCTCCAGCCGGGCGTGAGCAAAATTTTTGTACGAGGATTATTATGAAGTCTGTGCTTGCGCAGCGTCACGGTACAAATACTCATAAGGCAAGCCTGTCAACTCACAATACTAGGAGACACAAATGAAGATTAGCAAAAGATTTTGGGCTCGTTGCTTGGTTGCCTTGCCTTTGGTGGCAAGTCTGGGGCTTCAAGCGCAAACTGCAGTGCCAACAGCGCCTGCACCAGGCGTTATTCAAGTGATCAGCTTTGGCGGCGGTTTTAATTTGCCCCTGTGGGCAGCCAAAGACCAAGGCTTTTTCAAGCGCCACGGTATTGAGGTGCAACACACCATCACCGTCGACTCCAAGCAGGTTTTTTCGGGCTTGATGGAAGGTAAATACCATGTGGCTGTTACCGCCTTAGACAACATCTTGGCCTACCAAGAAGGTCAAGCCGAAATCAAGTTTGATCCTCCCAGCGACTTTTTTGGTTTCATGGGCTCTGATGATGGATTTTTGAGTTTGGTTGCATCGCCTTCCGTCAAAAGCTTTGCAGATTTAAAAGGCAAAACAATTTCCGTCGATTCCATGAGCAATGGATTTTCATTTGCGCTGCGCGACATGCTGGCGCGCAATGGCATCAAAGAGTCAGATGTTCAATGGGCTAGGGCTGGTGGCACAGACCGTCGATTTGCGGCCTTGATGGAAGGGCAGCACGCAGCCACCATGCTGCGTGCGCCATTTGATCTGCAAGCCAAGAACCGCGGCTTTAACCAACTGGCCACCACACGCTCTACCATTGGCAATTACATGGGCATTGTGGGTGCTGCGCGCAGAAGTTGGGCTGCTAGCAATGAAACACAAGTGGTTAGCTTTATTCGGGCCTACCGAGATGCCATTCGTTGGCTCAAAGCGCCTGAAAACAGGCCGCAAGCGCAAGCATTGCTCATGAAATATGTGCCCAACATGAGCCCGCAAATTGCTGCGCAGTCTTGTGATCTTTTGCTAGACCCACAGTCGGGCTTCTTCTCGGACGTACAGCTGGATGACAAAGGCATTCAAGCTGTAATGGACCTGCGTAGCAACTTGGGCGACAACCCCAAAAAGCTGACAGATGCCAGTAAGTACATCGACAAGCAATATTGGGTGAAGGCCATGCAGCCCTGATTGAAGTGGAAAAGCGTTTTGCATTTCTACTTGGCTTAAGGTCAACCTACGTGAAGCCAATACCGACTAATTAAATGGAAGTGTTGGCTCAATTGAATTAAGTGATCATTGCTAAGATCACTAGAGGTTCTTGAGTCGCTCAGCTCGCAAAATGAGCAAGCCAGAAATGACAAGTAAAGCAATACCCAACCAGGCCAGCTGGTTGGGTACTTCGTCCCACACCACATAGCCAATCAGTAAAGCGAAGAGCAATCCGCTGTAGCGAAAGGGGGCGACCAAACTCATTTCGCCAGAGCGCATGGCCACAATTAAAAAATAGTAGGCAATTGATAAGAACAAAGATGCGCAAAATAACAAAGCCAATGAAGAGTTTGTAACTGGCACCCAAGCTTGCGTCAAGGTGATACTGCCCGCTGCCAAGGCCACGGACACAGCAGTGGACAAAGTGATGAGCAATGAAGGCACATGCAGTCCAATAGCGCGTGTCAATGTGTCGCGTGTTGCATGCAGCAAGGTGGCTAATACGCAAATCCAGGCATAAATATTGAAGCCTTCAGTGCTTGGCTGAACTACCAGTAAAACACCAGCAAAGCCCAGAAGAATCAGTGCACCGCGTTGAAGCGTGACCTGCTCTTTAAAAAAGAAGATGGCAAATACCGTGATGAACAGCGGTGATGCCAAATTGATGGCGGTGGCATTGCCCAGTGGCAGATGAAACACGGCGGTTAAATAGGTGAGGGAGGCCATTGCATCGACTGCACCCCTCAGCCACAACTTGCTGTTGAGCATCATTCGCCAGTTTTTGAGATGGCCCATGGCCTGCGCCATGATGAGCACCAGCGTGGTGGCCATCAGGCCGCGAATGAAAATGAGTTGGGGGCCTGGCAGAGATGCGCTAACTTGCTTGACCAAAGCATCGTTGGCAATGAACAAAGCCATGGCCAGGCTCATGGCCAAAATGCCGCGGCGATTGTCTGCGTTCATGGGGCTGCCTGTTCAAAGTCCATGAAAAAAGCCCCCTGTGCATGCACGGGGGGCTCTAAGTTTGGTGGCTCTTCACGGATTCGAACCGCGGACCTGTGGATTATGATTCCATCGCTCTAACCGACTGAGCTAAAGAGCCTGAGCCAAAAATTATAGCAAATGAAATGGGCTGATTGTTAGAACTTTTGAATAAAGTTTGTGACCTTGTCATTTAGATTGAAGCTCGCTTTTCTCGCGGCTACGCAAAAACTGTTGTTCTAAGTTGCTTTCAGCGTGGGGATCGTGCTTGTGGGCTTTGAAGGTGCTTATCATCAGCTTAAGACACGAACGGCAAGCATATGAAAATCATCCGTAGCAAAGAATTTACCGCTGAACGCTCGTGGGGAGCTTTGGACATTGCCAATATGGGTGGTATCACAACACGGCTTCATTGGACAGAGCAGCCATACAAATGGCACGTCAATGATGGGCAAGAGGTTTTTGCTGTTTTGGATGGTCGTGTTGAAATGAAATACCGCTTGGATGGCGCAGAGTTATCAACGGTCCTTGAAACGGGAGATGTTTTCTACGCTTCTGTTGGCACTGAACACGTTGCTCATCCAATAGGACCTGCTCGCATTCTTGTCGTAGAAAATGAAGGTAGCGTTTGATAAGACAATAGGCAAGTTTGTTTTCAGAGGGGCTACCGTGCTTGTGGGTTGGAGTGGTCTTCAAGTGTCGCTTTACACGCCAGAGGTGTAATCAAACTATAAATTACCAGTTGATTTGGTTAGAGGCACCGCAGGTGTTCCGTCTTCATTGATCCTATGTTTTGCATAAACAACATGATCTTCAGGATAAGTTACCCAAGAAAATGCTTCATCAGCAAACATCTGGGTATCCACCTTTACCAATGAGGGGTCGTCAAGTGTGCCAATCATCATGACTCTGCCGCTTGGAAATCTTTCCGTTGTAAGTGAGACAGTAGTCCCGCAAGTTGGGCAAAAATGTTTGTAGAGCTTTCTGCCATGCTCATCACTTTGGTAAGTGTATGTTTTGGGTGAGTCCCCAGAAAAGATGACGCTTTCATCTAAATAGGACAATCCTGAACGATGAGCTGTACCTGTATCTCTTTGGCAGAATCTGCAGTGGCAGGCAAATGTCGCCCTTGGTTCGGTAAGTAATTCGTAGCGAATTTTTCCGCAGAGACAACCGCCTTTAATTGTGGACATGTAGGACCCTTTTCACTTCAGCTGGAGCATGGTCTCAAGATGAACCAAGCCCATTGACGTCTTATTCGTAGAAATATATACGGAATCGCAAGTCCTAGGAATCAATAGTTATCAAAATGATGGGTGCTTAGATTTTCAGAACTTTTGAATAAATTTTGGGGTCTAGAAGGCTTTTTGGGGGGGGCAGCGGTATTGAGTATCATCATCTTTCGAAATACCAAATAATGAATTTAACTGATTGGCTTTTATATCTGTCTGTTGTTGTAATTAGCACAGCATCACCTGGTCCAGCAGTTCTGTTGTCAATGACAAATGCTGTGAGATATGGATGGCGTTCGTCGGTTTATTCTTCTCTTGGCAATATCACAGGACTCACCGTTCTTTGTGGTTTGAGCGTATTGGGGATTAGCACTTTATTTTCATTTTCTGCTGAATTGTTTGTTGTCCTGAAAATTGTCGGTGCTTGTTATTTGATGTATCTCGGATACAAGCAATGGACTTCACTAAGTGCCAAAGTTCCAATGCCATCACAACTAACAACTTCACTTTCATATGAAAAGCGGCAGTTATTTCTTCAAGGTTTTGGCGTTGCTGTGACCAATCCAAAAGCACTTTTATTTTTTGGTGCTTTGCTTCCACAATTCATCAGCAATGACCTGCCATTTACCCAACAAATTCTTGTAATGCTTGTGACTGTGTTGCTTGCCTCGTTCACAGCTTTGATGTGCTATGGTTTTATAGCGTCTTATTTCCCTTCAAGGGTTAAATTGGGAACAAGTGGAATACAAGTGTTTCGGAAACTCAGTGGCGCTATTTTTGTGAGTTTGGGCGTGGCTCTACTTGGTGTCAATTTCAAATAGTTGAATTGAGTGACCCAGGTTATTAAGCAGCCCAGAAGTTAGATTCTCAAAACTTTTGAATCAAGTTTGGGGTCTAGAAGGATGTAGGGGGCAGCGGTGGATTGAAACTTTGTCGCCGATTTTCAACCCGCGTAAAACTCGTTGAGTCAGGTTTGATTTCGGCGGGTCTACCGTGCTTTT
The DNA here is from genome assembly GCA_049655425.1 of Limnohabitans sp. Lineage (GTDB taxonomy): Bacteria > Pseudomonadota > Gammaproteobacteria > Burkholderiales > Burkholderiaceae_C > Limnohabitans_A. Next base: position 143,553 of record JBASJS010000002.1, read on the forward strand.
AATTGATGTGGTCAAGAAGTGTTGTGTTACACGACGGTTCGAAACGTGGGCCAATGTGTAATTGACGGACTTTATTTTCGAGCAGGAATCGTCATTGTGGCTACACCTATGACCACACAGCCAAGACCCATCCATATTGTTGGTGACAAAGATTCACCTAGAAAAATAGCCCCAATAGCTACACCGATAGGCACGCGAAGATACGCTTGCGATGTCGTTCCGACCGAACCAAGAGTCTGGACTAGTCGGAAATAGATTACAAACGCAATCGCGGTGGAAAATACGGACAACAACAATAAAGCGGCTGTTGAATTAAAAGACGGCTGTAACGCCCACGGCCGATCAAAAATCAAACTGATCGGTATAAGTACTATTGCACCTGCAATTAAGGAACCAGCAGCAGGGACTAAAGGCGATAAGCCTTGAAATGAACGGCCGTATATGGCAGCACCCGCATAGCAAATAGTCGCAGCAACAATCGCCAGCTGCGGAAGCACTTGGTCTCCAAGGCCGTTAAGTGCACTAAATCCGATGATCAGACATATTCCCAATAGCCCTGCAATGACGCCGACTAATTTTCTCGTCGTTACGGCCTCGTGTTTTGTTAAAAACCACGTAACAAAAAAAACAAAGACTGGAGCAGTTGAGTTCAAAATTGTCGCTACGCCGGCTTCAACGTATTGCTCAGCCCAAGCAATCAATGTGAAAGGGATCACGCTATTTAAAAAAGCCTGCACGAATAGTCGCTTCCATATAACCCAACTTCCTGGCATAGCTACACCAGATACTGACATCCACACAATTAAAAGTAAGCCTGCAATCAACGTCCTTGCCGCGATAAGTGTTACAGGAGGAATGGTCTCGACACCTACGCGGATAAAAGTATAAGAGGCACCCCAAAGTGTTGAAAGCACTATAAGCAATAAGATATCAACTGCTTTACTAGTAACCAGCGCCGTTTTTTTAGTTGTTTGCAAAGCGACAACCTTGAATTATTGAAGAAATGGCTTGCTGTCTGACTTCTTTTGAAAGTTCAATAGTCATGTTTGGTGTCTCATTTGATTCGTAGAAGTAGTTTTTACCATTGACCTGCCCCCTCCCTATCGTACCAAAGTGATGGCGCAAAGATCAGCCAAGCAGGGGTCTTAATTCAACCTTGCGATGACATGCCTTTGATCCTTCAAGCGCCAGTCTTTTTGCTGTTTCATGGTCGTTCGCCTGGATTAGCCAAAATCCACTGTAATTTTCTTTGGTATCGAAAAGCGTTTTTCCTGTTGTCAAGTTGGTGTCGTTTCGATTGTCGATCACATTTGCATGTACTGGGGCTGCTAAACCACCTGCAAAAATCCAATGTCCTTTGGCTCTCAAAGAATCATTGAAGGCATCGAGGGCAATCATTTCTGCTGGGGTGCCCGATTCAGACAAATCGCCTATCTTTTTTTCATTTGGTCATACTTACGCCAATACTGAAACGGGTCTTCGTTGACCTCGAGGTCAATTTCCATTACCCGCGTTTGAATTCGCTCTTGAACTTCGGCAACAGCCATGTTGTAAATCACAGGTCCGATTTCATCAACAAAAAAACCAAGCAATGCGCCTGCAGCAATATTGCCAATTTTCTCTTCCATGTTCTCTAGGAAATAGCGCTCGATGGAAGAAATGGCTTGCTGCCTAACTTCTTTGGGTAGTTCAATAGTCATGTTTACAGTTTCATTTGATTCATTGGAGTAGTTTTTACCATCAAGATCAACGCTTGGAATGTCAGAGCTTTTGAACTGCGAGTAAGATGAAACATCAGATTGAAAGGGTACGTCTCAAGACGGCAGGTTCCGTAGCCGAATTGTCACCCTATGACAGAAAAGACCTTTATGCAAATGAGCCCCGTCATTGCCGTTCATCTCACCGCAACTTTGACTGCGTTGCTTATCGGACCCATTGCAATCTGGGCTCGATTGGGTCACACAAAACGACCTTGGCTTCACAGAGCCATTGGGTATGGCTGGGTAACGATGATGATCGCATCTGCCGTTTCAGCCATATTCATTAGAGACTATGGGTTACCCAATATCGGGGGCTACACGCCCATTCATTTTTTGGTACCTTTCACAGCCTTTTGGCTTGTGTATGCGTTCAGAGCTTTGGCAAAGAAAGAGATAGAAAAACACCGCAAAGCAATGGCGGGTTTGTATTTTGGCGCTTGTGTGGGCGCTGGAATATTTACTTTGCTGCCTACTCGCTATCTAGGTGGCATTGTTTGGTCGTATTTTGGGCTGATCAATTAGTAAGCATGAAGTCGCAGATTCACTGAACTTTTGAACAAAGTTTGGGGTCTACAAGGATGCAGCTCATTTTTATTTCTGCGTAAAACTCGTTGAGTTATGTTTGGGTTCAGCGGGGAGACCGTGCTCGGGGGTTCTCGTGGTGATCAGGTGTCGTTTAACACGACAAATGGTGGTTAGTGGGGTAGTCGCTATGCACGAAGCAATGTTGACATGGCATTTTTTCCAACAGCATATGGAAACATGATTTTTTGTGCCAACTCTGTATCCAGCTTAAATGTCTGTGCACAAACATTAGAGATTAATGCGTCAAGACCAAGTGTTGGTTGAAGATCACGCCCTTCAAAAAGACTGGAAGAAGCAAGCCCAAGCCAATCTGAGACGATTCGACCACCTTGAACCGCACCACCCAAGAGCATGGCGGCAGATGCTGTGCCATGATCGGTTCCGCCAGTGCCGTTGGCAGCAGCTGTCCTACCGAACTCGGTTGCCACCAACACCACAGTTTGTGACCAAGTTGAGCCCATGCCCTCTTTAAGCCCTCCAATCAGGGCATCTAGTCCTCGGAGTTGTCTTTCAAGCCGTTCGTTCTGACCGCTGTGTGTGTCCCAACCACTCGTTTCAATCATGGCAACACGAGGACCAGTTGGTGCAGCTAAAAAACCAGCTGCAATTTTGCCAAGAGCTGCATCATTCTGGCGCTTATCGCTACCTTTCATTTGTCCGCTTGCCATGCCGCGTGCTTCAAGCGCAGAAGTCCAAAGAGGATTTAACTGACGGTCAGTTGCGTAAAGTTGTTGCACTCTCATAAGCAAGTCTTCATTGGCTTCAGGTAAAGAAGACGGTGCATACGTTGTTACATCGAAAGCGCCTTGCATAGCCAGCGGGACAGCGGATGAGAAAGCGATGCCGTCTTTACCATCTCTTGGTAGCAGACCTAAAAGTCTGTTCATCCAGCCACTTTTAAGTTGATAGGGGATCTTGCTGCCAGACTCCAAGACATTTTGCCCATCAAAATGTGAACGATCTCGATATGGCGAAGCAACTGCGTGAAGAAATATTGCCTCTTTTTCTGCGTACAACTTTCGCACTTGTGTAAGTGCTGGGTGCAATGCAAAAGTGCCGTCCAATTTCATCGGTGCAGCTACCTCGATTGCTAAATTGCCTCTAAGTTTCAAGTAGTTAGGATCCGCATAAGGCACAACTATGTTGAGACCATCAGCCGCGCCACGCTGAATGATAAAGACGAATCGTCGATCAGTATCAGCCTTTGCAAAAGACACAATTGGCGTAGCTAGGAGCGCGGTAGCTCCCATAAAATTCCGTCGGTCAATATTCATGGCTATCTCCTCAAGAATTCTGGTGAAATAAGCAAGAGCGCAATAGCAGTTCCTCTACTTTCAGCACGTGCAATTGCATTGGATGTTGCTTCCGTCAGTACTTCGGGCAAAACCTTTGGTGCCAAAATTCGCGCATCCACTGATTCGTTTGATTCTTGTGCAAGCCTTTGTGCAATTTCCACTCGACGCATCAATGCATCTGGCGCAGCCCAATTGGCTGAAGTGTCATTGAATCCCGCAGGAGAACCCGGTCGCCATACAGGTTGTCCCAACTGAGTCAAAAGTGCTGCAATTTGACTGGGTATAACACTACGACGACCCATAGCTCTCATGCTGGAGATTGTCCAATCCCATGGCGACTTAAATTTTGTGGCTTTTGCTTGCCAAACTTCAGGCGATGCGATCAATGACTTGTATATTTCTTTAAGGTCACCACCTGAATTAGTAAATACTTCAGCCAAGCGCAGAACAAGTCCTTGGTGTGGTTCATCTGCAACGAAATGTTGAGCTAGCTTTCGCGCGATGTGAAGTGCTGTTGCTGGAGCTTTTGCAAGGTCATGAATCATGGCTCGTGCCTGTCCTTCACCCGTATCAGAATAAGTCTTACCAAGAAGCACACGTGACCCTGGTTCATGCAAGGAGGGGACAAATCGAAATGTATTGTCGGCAGAAGCAATCTCGCCTGGTAATGTCCAACCTGTTAGGGCACGCGCAAACTCTTTCACGTCTTCTTGTGTGTAACCAGTGCGTACACCTAATGTGTGCAGCTCTAAAATTTCACGTGCAAGATTTTCATTCAAGCCTCTTCCGCGTGAAGCCATGCCGCTATTGGGCCCCGCAGATTGGGCTTGATCAAGGTACAAAAGCATGGCGGGGTGTCTTACAGCTGCCAGTAACAGATCCTCAAACCTACCTAATACGTTAGGTCTTATTGCATCTGCCTCAAAACTTCCAGCCAAGCCAACTATTAAAAGTTTGTCGACAGAGACTGCAAAATGATTCGACCAAAAATGTACCAAACGTTCTACGAATGGCGTAGTACTTTCAAGAGCACTGGCAGTCCGTGCGCCGACTGCTGCTTGATAAATAAGGCTTCCGTCACGTAAATATTTTTCTCGAATGCCGCTTCGCTGACCTTCTGGTGCCAGCCTGACTGATCGCTGCATGTCATTCCATGTGCCGACTAGAGCTGCTGTTCTAGGTTGTTGTTTCCAAGCCGCTGGTAAGGGGTCGTATGCCAGTAATTGAGAAAGTAACCAAGCCTGTGAGTCGGAGTGCACCAACTCGTCAGGTCGAGCACCAAGACCAAACCGATTGAAGGCTATTGAAAGAGACATAGTGTTTTTTGATTCTCAAATGAGACTGCTCGAACTGAATGACGTCTAAATTAAAACCGCACAAATCCCATGCCTTGCTCGATTTTTGAGTAATGCCTTGAAATTCAGAATTTATAAATAAGGTTTGAGGTGTTGACGAGTTTTACATTGAATGGAAAAAATATCTGAGAAGATGGTTATCTAAGATTTAATTTCTGTGCGTGAATCGTATTTTTGTTTACGCGTGGTCGACAAGTTTTGTGTTAGATGACAGTTCGTGATTCATGCTTGATTCAAAGTACGGAGAAGCTTGACATCGACAAGGTGTCAACGTGCAGTAACTCTTCATTTATAGATTGCTGATTACCTTGTTGAAGAGCAAAGATTCCTAAAAGTAGGCACCCTAATAACAAGAACTTATGCCTGTCAACAAAAGCAAAAAGACCTAAAGTGCCGTCTTTGTTAAAGCCAATCAATTTTTTATTGATGTAAATATTATTCAGAGTTTTTTTTGAAAAATCTTCAGAAAGCTTAGGATGAACATCAAAAGCAATCTTGTCTTTTAACTTCATGTCCTCGTTATTCATAACCAAGTTGCTCCATTTTTTTGCGTAAATTAATTTTTGCCCTATGCAGCAACTGATGTGCAGCGTTGGCCTCTAAGCCTGTTGCCTTTGCAATTTCAGAAATGCTAGCGTCGTGATACGCCCATAGTGCAAGTGCAGCTCGTTGCCTAGCATTCAAAAACTGCATGGCATGTTGTACGTTTGAATTTGACTGTTTCTTTTCAAGTGATTCAATGGGGTTTGATTTGCCATCTGAAACTAACTCATCGAACTCAAATCCATAGTCTAAATTATGGCTTGCACTGATCCTAAGCTTGTCAAGACAGAGCCGCGTCACAATCGTGTGCATGTATGTTGAAAGCGCAGCTTTGCCATCGTATTGCTTAGCTTCAAAAAGTTTGATGAATGCTACTTGAACAATATCCTCTGCTTCACTTGAGTCTCCCAAGATTCTCCATGCCAATGCGTGCGCTTTTGGACTTAAGCTAGCTATCAATTTGCGTGCTGCTTTGGTATCGCCTTTTAATGCTTTATAAAAAGCAGCCGCGTCCGCTTGATGCGCCATCATGCTGGCCCATAACGGACGGGACTTAAGTTTCTGCCACATTGAATGCGTTTCAATAAATCAACTAGTTAGTCATTTTTGGCAGGACGGTGCATATCATCGCGCCATTTCTTGCGATCCTCTGGGCTCATACGTTCAAATGCTTCACGGCGTTTTGCTCTGAGCTCTTTGCGCTCCTGGGGGGTCAGAATCTGCATCATTGATTTGCGCTCTTGCTTGAGTTGATCTCTTTGAGTTGCACTTAGGGTTTTCCATTCAGCATGCATTTTTTGATGCAATTCTTTCCTCTCTTCAGGAGCAAGAGCTTGCATTTTTTGATGCATCTTGTCTCTAAAAGCTTTTCGTTCATCTGGCGTGGCTTTATTCATTTCCTCTCGAATCATTCGGCCATGCGCCAGGCGTTGCTCGAAATTCATACTCGATACATCGCGCGGGTCTAGTGGTTCTGGTAGGGCAGCTAGGACGGTGCAAGTGGCACTTGACATTACAAGCCCTAAAATTACACAGCTCAATTTTGAATATTTCATAACGCCTTCTTGTTTAATCATTCTCTTTAGACGTGTAGAACTATGTCGCACTTACGAAAAATTTGGCACAATTTTTGAAAACCTACCCCTGCGTGTAAATTGTTGAGTGGTCTTGACCCTGAATAAAAGTCCAGCCGGTATTTCTTAAACTAACAATTAGGAATAAGACTTTGGATATGACGATGTCATCAAACTGTTTAAGTGCCTTGCGCACAATAGCCGACATCGACGCCCAGATTCACAGCATTTACAGCTTCGTTGTTTTCGGAAGTAGTTTTCGTGGGCTGTAATTTTTCTGAGGGTGGCGCAGCTTGGACGATCTTCTTGAGTGTTTTGGTGAAAGCCGAAACATCAGGGGTAGAAAGGAGTACAAGAGGTCGTGTCATTAACATTCCTAGTGCGCCTTGGGCTCGAAAAGGAATAAATAAAGTTTGAGACCTGCTTAAGTCTACTCAATTGTTATGGGCGCAACTTAGACGCTGCGAAGATCTAAATTATGGCTCGATCAGGACTTTTTTTGAAAAGCTAAAAAAGGATTCCATTTGTCTCTGCCAGAAGGAATGCGATTAGCGTTGCGAATTGAAACAAACAACAGGTAGCACATAAAAAATCTAAACATTAGTAATAGGTTGAACCCTATCGTTGGGTTTGCAAATTGGTCCTTGTAGAAGATTGTCATGTCGGCAATTAAATTAACCGAACCGACAATGAACATACCTAGAAAGAAAAGAGCAGGATATTTTCCAGTTTTGTAAGCAATAAAACCCATGAACATAAAGGCAAACATGATCCAAGCTCTGAAATAAAGAGCAGTCTTCATGTACTCACGCACGAGAGGGTCTGCGAAAAGACTGTTTGCAACTTCATCAGTAAAAACCGTCAAGCGAATGAACCAAATAACACCAGCTATGCCAACAATCCAGAGTCGCAAAGGAAAAAATTTGTCGGGATTGACGTCGACATGCGCGGGCCCAGAAAGCAGGGCTTCTAGCTCGTCCGCAGACAGCAATTGTTTTTGGTTCATGTGTGACTTAATAAATGCAATAAAGAGTTTATGCGTTTTTTCACAATAAGTACATGAACGATCACACCTATAAACTTGGATTTTTAGAACTTTTGGCCAAATTTGTGGGCCGTGTTGTAAGTGTCAAGTAGTGAGATGCGTTGACTATCAGTCAATATTTGAAGGCACTAAAACTGCACTAAAATTGAATATTACTTTAAACCTAAAATAATTTGATGAAGGTTGCGCTGTTAGCAACTAGAAAGCAAACATGGTCTCAGATTGGAAATCACGAATTACACATGACGAGTTGGATGCCCTGGCTTCTAATTCAGGTCGCGACACCAACAACTCAATTGACAAATGGGCGCCATGGCGTTTCTGGATTGTTTTTTGTGTCATGGGGGCATTCGCAATTTGGCTCTTAACTTCACCAGCACAGATTGCTGAGACACTCACATTCCTACCTGCTGAAATCACCAAACTGAGCGCGTACCTGTATTTCAGAGGCTGGTTTTTGGTTTGTGCAATAACTCTTGGTGCATATGCCTATATCAAAAATTGGCATACTGGATTGGTTTTGGGCGGGCTTACTGCTTTATCAGTTGTGAATACGATGTTTGATATGTTCACAATATTTCCTGATTTGCTAGCAAAGCGATCGCCCTTCTTTACTGCAATCATCGTGATAAGAGTTTCGGTGATGCTTTTGGTGATTAGCTTGGTCACGAACAGACATCGCTTGCCAACAGGGCGTGACCGTCTCAACTTGTTATTGCCATTCAAAAAATAATAAAAGTACCACTAGCGATAAATCAAAGCCACTGACTTAAATAATCAGTGGCTTTTTTTAACCTAGTTTGTCGGCAGATTTGAAAACATCGCCATCAACAAGATTCCGCCACCAATCGCAAGTATCAAAATGAGTCCTGTTTTGTCTTTGGATTCAGGTTTCTTAACTGTTTCCGTTGACTGCGTAGGTGGGGCAGGTAAGCGCAATTTTGATTTCAATTGACGCATGGCAGACTGAACGACTACTTGAAACATATTGGCTCCTTAAGGTTGATGAATAAAAAAGATCTACACCCAAAGATAGCCTAGATTGACTGTCCAGCTATTGATTTAACTGGCATAGCCTTTTAAATTTCTTGTAAATAGCGAATTTTTTTAGATTTTCACAACTTTTGAATAAAGTTTAAGCTCTAGAAGGATGTCATTTAAAAGGACCAACTACGCGTAAAGATCGTTTTGTAAGGCCAAGTTTTGGCGAGTGACCCGTACGATCAACTTGTGTTGGTTCTTAATGAAATCGCGTAGTAGTGGTGTAGCTAGTTCAGGTACATCTGAAATGACGTTATGCGCTAGTTAGAAAAACAAGAAGTAGCCGTTGACCGTGCTCATAAATCCCAGCGCCCCTAACAGCGTGCCGGCCCAATACAAAATAGGCATGGAGGCCACGATTGAAACGGAGAGCAGCACAATCGCAATTTGCAAAGCGCCTTCTGCATAATCAAACCAAGGGTCTTGTTGCATGGCGTGATCTCGTGTAGCTTCATGCGCTTTGGCTCTGGCCATCAATTCTTTTTTGCCTTCTTTATTTTCCGGCTCAGACTCATAGCGATCAGCCGTTTTTTTGTAATCTTCTATTTTCTTTTCAAACAACACCTTGGCGGCGGCGTTCATGTTGGGCTCGCGAGCGAGTTGTAACTCCAGATCGGCTGCGGCCAGTTTGAAAGACGTTTGACGAATGTTTTTGGCTTGGTAGAAAGCATAGGCATTGGCTGCCAAGATGTTTTCTTGGGTGGCTTCCTTCATGGCGTTGGAGCCGCCTAGGCTGGCAATGGCCAAGACCATGGCCAAGATGGAAATGGTCAGGGCAGAGCGATTTTGATTTTTGTCGCCATGGGCTTTTTGTTCCATGAGTTCAGTGGTGTCTTGGGCTTCCATATTTAATCCTGTAGATTTAAAATTGAATTGTGAACTTATGCCGGAGATTGGCACACATCCACCCATTGGCCGTTGGTGATTTTTAACATAAGTTCGGGACTGATGCGAACAGCGCTGTTGACAGAGCCTGCAGCTGGAATGACCTCGTCATAAATTTGAAGAGAGACATCTAGATAAACGGGAAGGGCTTGCGTCAAGCCAAAGGGACACACGCCGCCAACCGGATGGCCTGTGATTTCGACCACCTCATCTAAGCCCAGCATCTTACCTTTGCCAAAAGCGTCTTTGAATTTCTTGTGATCGATTCGTGCATCACCTTTGGCAACCACCAGCAGCACCCGATCGTCGTTCAGTCTGAACGCAAGTGTTTTAGCAATTTGGCCAGGATCTACACCATGCGCTTCTGCGGCCAATGCCACTGTGGCGGTACTCACCTCGAGTTGAATGATGGGTAAATTCAGATCAAGTTGATGAAAGAATGCTTTGACGGACTGAAGACTCATGATGGCTTGTGAATAAGAAGGCAAAATCATAGCCTGAGAATGCAAATTGGCAGGATCAATTTTAAGCATCAAAGCAAGCAATTTCAGTTATTGTGAAAGTAGATCTATATGCAAATGAGCCCCGTTATTGCCGTTCACTTAACTACAACTTTTACTTTCTAATTTAATTTCATGGCTTCACAGATGAACAGTAGTGACTTATCTGGGGCTACTATCAAATGTCAACGCACGTGGTTCTAGAGCCCAAGCATTTAACTTCTAGAGGGTTTATTGACGGGGCATCTCATCGTCAAGAGCTGCACACCATTTACAACCAATACACCCGATGCCAAGCTGATGCTTGGCATGAAGATGGACAAGAAGATTTAGAAGCCTTGCTGCGGCCGCTCTTTGCAACATCCTGGCTTGTTGAAGATTTTCTGGCTGATCAAAACTTCTTTGACGCTGACACGATTTTGTTGTCTAGCGCATCCAGCAAAACAGCCTACGCCACTGCAGTTCAGCTTCAACATCGAGCTGGCATTCAGGTGGTGGGCCTCACATCTGCTGCTAATCAAAAATTTTGCCAAAGCCTGGGCTGCTATCACCAAGTCTTGACCTACGAGCAGTTGGCAGAATTGCCTGACGACACAAAATGTGTGTACATAGACTTTGCGGGCAATGCAAAACTTCGTTCAGACATCCACATGCGTTTTAAGCACCTAAAGTATGACTGCGCTGTGGGCGTGACGCACTTTGATCAACAGGGCTCGGCCAAAGGTTTGCCTGGGCCACGCGCCACATTCTTTTTTGCACCAGTGCAGGTTGCAAAGAGAAGCAGTGAATGGGGCAATGCAGTGCTGATGCAGAGAATCATTGCGGATTGGAAATCATTTTTAAATCAGGTTGCCAACCCGCAAGCGCCATGGTTGAACGTTGAGTCGCACGTTGGACCCAAGGCCGTTTCAGAAATTTATTCAAAAATTTTGTCTGGCAAGGGCGATCCAAAAGTTGGACTTATGGCGTCTCTTGTTCATTAAAAGGTTTGATAATCTATTTGCCAGTTTGAACAGTTTGGGTTCTTTAAAGGCGCTTTGTCATAAACACACTTAATGGATCAAGTTTGTAGTCGCCAAATGGCCCACAAATTTCAAAACCATTTTTCAAATACATATTTCTAGCTGCCCAAAATTCTTCGGATGAACCAGTTTCCAAACTCAAGCACGTCATGCCTTTTTCTTTAGCGTGATGAATGATGTGAGTCAGCACAGTTTGCCCAACACCTTGCCTTAAAAACTTTGATCTAGTTCTCATGGTTTTGACTTCGCCGTGTTGCGAGTCAAGCGTTTGTAGTGCGCCGCAACCGCAAAGTTCAGAACCCATCCAAGCAGTCCAAAAGGTGATGGCTGGCGTGCGAATTTTTTCCAAGGGTAAAGCGTGAACACTTTCAGCAGGCGTGTTGGCTAGCATGCCTGCCAAATGCTCTAAAGCAATAGATTGCGACTCCTCGCTTGAAAGATCGTCTAATCGTATCTCTGCTTCCATGGTGATTATTTCTTACCTTCAACGTGTCTGGCAAACTTATCCAAGATAGCTTGCCAGCCTTCTTCTTGATCCTCAACTGAGTGTTCAGTTTCAGCAATAAAAGTGATGCGAACCTTCACGCCTTCTTTAATTTGCATAAATTCAACAGAGGCAGAGCGATTGAAGAATTCGTACTCGATCAATTCGTTCGGAATGATTTTTGTGTACGTGCCAGCAAAGTCAAAACCAAAGCTGCCGTCTTTGGCTTCCATGCGAGAAGAAAATGTGCCACCGACTCGCAGTTCAACGCTTGAGGATGTTGTGTGCCAATCATCAGAGGCGGCATTCCATTGAATGATGTCTTCGGGCGATGTGTAGGCACGCCAAACTTTGTCGATGGGTGCTTGGACAATTGTTTCAATCGTAATATTCATGGTCGTCATTAGAGAAATTATTATTGTCGGCCTAAAAGCATGGCTTCTACAAGTTCTTGAACAGCCAATGCTTCTTGCGCGGTGGCCAGCTTATGAGATTGCCCCCGAAGCCATAAATCAACTTCGTTCAATTGCCGTTGCAAGGCACTAGAACGTGGGTCTTCTTGTGACCAGTCAACAGCTTCTTGCCAAGGGCCCCCGTCTGATCGCCATAGTTGGTAGAACTCTCGAAATTGATAGTTCATGCGGCTGCCACGCACGGTCACTTCTTGTCGATCGGGCTGCATGCCGCCGGTAGTGGCCATCACTGTGACGGGTTTACCATCAGCCGTAGTCAGTCGAGCCAGCATGTCGAGCTCACACAATTTTGGGTCTTGGGGATATCTTGGCGATGCATACTGTAGTGATAGAGGCCCCAAGTAGCGGCCAGCCAAAAACAAGAAATGCGAAATGACCTCTCGGGTGTAGCCGCCTTCATCACGAAAGCGTAACCAATCAGCTTCCTTTTGCCATGCCCGCGGCCACGCAGGGTAGTTCACAACAATATCGATTCCAAGTAATTCGCCTGTCTCGCCGGCTTGAATAGATCGCGACAATTCTTCGAAGCCTCGTGAGGCAGCTTGCGTGAAATTGACTACGCTTGGCAAACGTGCCTTTTCCAATTGCAACAAGAGGTCTCGACTTTGTGCGTTGTCGGTGCCTAAAGGTTTCTCCATGAAGACCCCTTGACCCTTGGCAGCCGCCTCAAGTGCATAAGTTTTACGCGGTGCAGGAGGGCAAGCCAGATAAACTACGTCGGCTTCTTGCATGGCTTCTTGAGCACTTTGAGCAATCGGGATATTGGGCGCATTGGCCGCAATGGCCGTCATGAGTCGCGTTTTGGCAATGGCGTCAGGCGAAGGGTCCCACAGTCCACTCACCTCAAATTTGGGATGTCGCATCACGTTTTCCAGCATGCGCCGACCCATGATGCCCAGTCCAATGATTGCAAATTTGTGTTTCATGAATGCCTCCAGCTGAATCTGAGCTTAACAAATTTCTGGTAATGTTAGGCACTGTACTAAGGGGTCAATATGAAGTCACACACTAGCTTGCTTGAATTTACAGCGCAAGCCATGGACGACGGGTTCGACGAAATTCTTCAAAAAGAATGGGCGCCTAACCTGGTAATAGACAAACATACACACCCCTTCGATGCCCGAGTGCAGGTAGCGGCGGGTCAGGTCAAACTAGAACTTGCAAGTGGCGCGCAAACATTTGAAGCGGGTCAAAGCTTTTACATTGCACGCGGTACCGAACACGCCGAGCAATATGGTGAAAATGGCGCAACTTTTTGGGTTGCACGAAAGTTATAGTGCTTAAGCCCTTGGATTTAGACCAATTAGTTGTTGTTTAGAACCAATAATCGGCAACACACTTGCCATCGCGTGGCAAATCATCGAAGTTGTCTAGCCCGTCAAAGTGATCGATAGGTATGTTGGCCACTGTCTGAGGCTCTGACAACCTCAAGTTAACGGCTATTCGTGTTTTGCCAGCTTCGTTTTGCTTAAGGCCTTGCCAATATGCAACGCAGCCACATTTGGGGCAGAAATGAAACGCCAATGCGGTGCCTCTGACAAATGCTTTGGTTTCACCCTGTGTCTTGATGTCTTCGTCAACATGCCCGTATGCCCAAAGAACGCCATACCTTCGGCATGCCGTGCAATTGCATGCTGTTGCGCCATCTGGTGTGCCCTCTAGCTGCCAAGTGACTGAACCGCATAAACAAGATCCTTGAAGCATGGGCCAAATCCTTTTTGATGTCTGTTTAATTGATCATTCATTCATCTTTCGTTGAATGAACTAGAACGATATACTTGTTTATCGTATATTCAGAATGAATAAATGTCACATCGCAACACATTCATCTTTATGGCTAAGTTGCTCACAGCCACGGCACTGTTGGTGGGCTTGATTGTTTTCGCTGCCAAAGACTTGGTGCCCGACATGCCCCACACCCAACTGTTTGCATACATCTTGCTCGGTACAGTAGTGCTGGCTGTTAACCTGGTTGGGCTTACCGTTATTTATCTCAACATTCAGCAGTGGGTCTTGCGCAAGGGCGGCACGGATGTGGCTTGGTTTTGGTTCAGCAGTGAGCCTAAAGGTTTGGCAGCTTTGCGAAAAAAGCTTCAAAAAGACTGATACTTTTTAAAGCACAGCGCACACGCCAAATGGGCGCACTTAATTGCACTTGTCTTTTGCAATGTCGTAAATCAAGGGCACGATATTGAGTAATCCCAAACCATGATCGTTTTTGAGGCAGTCAGGCTTAGCTGCTTTTTGTACATCGGTCGCAAATTTCTCATTTTGCTTTTTGGCCGCTTTGGCCGACTCGTCTTCAAGCAATTGCCTAACCGGCGACTTGTAAGTGGTATCTTGGGGCTTGGATCCAATGCTCAGATTCAGAGGGCTAGGTGCAGTGCTGGTCTGAGGTGACGAAGCCGGAGGCGGCTGCTCAACCGCATTGTTATTTTTTTCGCCTTGAATGGTTTCCATCACCGGGCTAGTAAAGGCAGCAGGCTTTGACGCCAGTTGCGTCTGTGCCAACCTAGGCAATGCTTTCAGCTCAATCAAATTTTCTATCAGTCGTATTTCAACGACTGTTGAATTTGTTTTTTTGCTGTCCAATTTCAAAGAGTGATTGGCAAAATAGAACAGTGGCGCAAAGGTGATCAGGGCCGAAAGCGCTAATGAAAATACATTAGGAGAATTTCCCGAAAAGTTCAATTGACGCGAGCTGAGCATTTCCAAATCATAAATTAACTGCTCGCCACTAATGGCTTGAACTTTCTGGGGTTTAAAGCTTTTGAGCCAAAATCTTAAAGATAAAGCCACTTCTGCCGATTAAACAAGGTGAAAAATTGTTGTGGCCAAATTTAAACTTTGTGAAAGTCGATCACTTGAACATTCAAACGATTCTAGGGCTGGGCTGCTTCATCAGCTTGGTGACGGCTTCTGCAGCAGTTGGTCAGGCCAGGCCCAGGCCTGCGCAACCTCCCGCTGCACAAGCTCCGGCGGGCGCTTGTGTCATTGCAGAATTTAGACAAATTGCCATGACACATCACGATCCACAGGAGCGTCAGTACAAAGTCCTTGATTGGTTGCAAAAAAATGGCACTTCTTGCACGCCGGTCCAATTGTCTATCCTGATTTCTAGTAAAGCTTCTTTGTTGGGAACATCAGATGGTGGCCTCGTAGATGCATCAATCGATCGAATCGTCGAAAGAAAAATGGGCAATGATCATGCATCAGTGAGTCGGTATTACCGACCTGATGCGCAAGGTCTGGTCAATAACAAGGATGAGGGTACAACCAAGACAACTCAGTCTGGCCCTGCACCCAGCCCAGTTGTGAATGCACCTGGCGGGGGTGTTCCAGGAATGCCATTGCCCAATGCAGTTGCCATGGCCAATTCACCAACCTCTGTGACGTCAAACATCAACATGGGTGGTACTAAATTGCCTGATGAAGACATGTCGCGCAAGTATCCATTGCCTAGCGAGCCTATGTTTGCGTTTCCACCGGTCTATGGCGCGCCAGTTTTAAATTATTTTGGAAAAATCAGGCGTCAGTTTGTTCGCTCTTTTTTCATGGAAACATTGTCCCCAGGAAAATGTCCTGAAGGCATGACTTGGCGAAATGATGGGTGTGAAGCTACTGTCAATGTGGCTTGGAAATTCGGAGAAAGGTTGCCGCAAGGCGTTAAAACTTATCCAGTAGAGCCTAAGTTGGTAGAAAAACTGAATTTTGATCCTGGCTACACCTTCGTTAGAGTGGGCGGCGACATCTTGGCGCTTGAACGTGACACAGGAAAAGTAGCCGATGCCGTATTGAACTTGGGTAAAGCCACATAATCAAATGCTCTAACTGAATTGCTTTAGCCAATATGATTTTCAATTTTCAAATCCAAACATCGCTTCATTGGATGACCAGACCCTTTGCCTTGTTGATCACGATCATTCTGATTTTGGGATTGCAAGCGTGTAGCAGTTTGCCTTCCGAAACCTATGTTCCCAAAAGAGGACAAATGGGCAAAGATGTTATGTGGTTGCCAACCAGTGATGATTTGGTCCACCAGTTGCTTGAAGTGGCCAAGGTAGGGCCAAGCGACGAAGTGGTCGATTTAGGTGCAGGCGACGGCAAGATACCTATTGCAGCAGCCAAAAGTTTTGGCGCGCGTGCTTGGGGTATTGAATACAACAAAGATCTAGCGGCACTGGCCAATCGTAATGCGCAGCGTGCAGGGGTAGCCGACAAAGTTCGAATTGTTCATGGTGATATTTTCAAGGAAGATTTTTCAAAAGCCACAGTGGTCACCATGTACCTTCTGGAAGAGTTGAATGCCCAACTTCGCCCCACCATTTTGGCGATGAAACCAGGAACCCGTGTGTTGTCCAACACATTTTCTATGGGCGATTGGGAACCAGATCAGGTTGTACGTGTGTCAAATGGCACAGGTTACTTTTGGACTGTGCCTGCAAAAGTGGCAGGGCAATGGTCAATTTCAGGGCTTGAAGACAAGGGCGCATCGACTTTGAAACTGGATCAAGTATTTCAAAGAGTCGCTGGGGTCTTGGTACTGCAAGGCAAAACACAAAATATATTAGGCGCACGTGTTGACGGTGATCATTTGCACTTCAGTTTTGTAAATTCAGAAGGGCAGCTTAAATCTGTCAAGGCTCGCGTTGCAGGAAACAGCCTTAGCGGCGAAGTGGTTCCCCCCTATGGCATGCTCGAAATGCAGCCAGTGCTCATCAAAATTGAAGGAAAGCGTCAGTAAATAAAGCTACAAGTTTTAATTGCAAATGATCACAAGTCATAACCATGTGATCGAATGATGGCTTTGGCTTTGTCTGTTCGAAGATACGCGAGCAACGCCGTTGCCGCAATGTTGTTTTTGCCTGCCATTAGCAAAACAGCATCTTGCTGAATAGGTTTGTGCAAATGACTTGGCACAATCCAAGCCGAGCCACTTGATAACTTTCCATCTGCATAGACCTGCGAGAGCGCGACAAATCCAAGTTGTGCATTTTCTGTGTTCACAAATTGAAATGCTTGGGCTATGTTTTCACCTTGTACAAACTTTGTTTGAAGCCCCTGGACCAGTTCCAACTTGTGAAGAGTTTCAAGGGCTGCGGCACCGTATGGGGCGAGTTTGGGGTTTGCAATTGCCAAGCGCTTAAATTGACCCGATCGCAGCACATCTCCTTTGTCGTCCACAAAGCCTGCTTGCTTGCTCCACAGCACTAGTTTTCCTTTAGCGTAAGTAAATCGTGTGCCACTAACTGCCAGATTTTCCTTTTCTAGTTTGAGAGGCGTCTCATCGTCTGCAGATAAGAGAACATGGAAGGGGCCTCCATTTTTAATTTGGGCGTAGAAACCACCTGTAGACCCCAAAGACACGACTGCTTTGTGTCCTGTGTCCTTTTCGAACAGAGGCGCGATTTTTTGCATAGGTGCCGCAAAGTTTGCAGCCACTGCAACCGTCACTTCAGCGCCATGTGCAGCTGAAAAGAATGGGACCAGGGTGATAAGAAGCTGAAAAACGCGCAACATCATGACCTCGATGTTTTATGAAGCAAATTCCATCGTAGCACCGCTATTTCATTTGTCTTTGTTTTTTCAAATGAATACATTTGAGTTAAATGATGCAAGGAATCAACATTTGGCATAATCTCAACCATGCAATCCTTGCGCAATGCCAAATTCATCACCCGCCTCGTGCTGGTGTGGTTTGCTTTGTTCCTAGGATCTGCAATTGCTTCCACCATCGTCAACCCTGGCAATATGCAAATGGTTTGTACATCAGGTGGCAGTATGAAGTTGGTTGATTCCGATGGCAATTCAGACTTCAAAGCTTCAGCCAACTTAGATTGTCCTCTGTGTGTTGCCATCACAGCACCACCATCGGCGCCTCAGGCGTATTTAGAGAATATTTCGTCGCTTTCGCATGCGCTGCGCCCAATTACAGCGGCGCACATCGCATCACTTACTGCGCCGCCGCTTCCTTCGCGTGGCCCGCCTGCTTTCCTCTGATTGAACCTTGTCTGGCTCGTGCACTTAGCACTTGCTAGTTTTTCTCCTTTCAACGCGCATTTTATTTGGGTCTGTTTTGACTCAATCAGCGTCTGAATTGCATCAATCATGAACAAATTATTGACCCTTAATTCCGTCAGTGTTGCCTTATTGGCATTTTTCTCTAGCGCTTCAACATTTGCACAATCAGATACCGTGGTTGTGTCCGGCTCTCGTACAGAAACCAAGCTTTCTGAAACCCCCGTTTCTATTGGTTCTGTAAATCGCAGCCAGTGGGATCAGGACAAAGTCAAATCGGTCGGTGAGATGATCAACCGCATTCCTGGTGTGTTTTGGAACGATTTGGGCAACGAACAGCACAGCATGGCCATTCGCCAACCCATCAGCACCAATGCTGTTTATCAGTACTTAGAAGACGGCATTCCAATTCGCCCTTTAGGTGTTTTCAACCACAACAGTTTGAACGAAACCAATATGAATGGTTCAAGTGCCGTTGAAGTAGTTAAAGGCGCTGCATCTTCTTTGTACGGCAGCAACGCTGTTGGCGGTGCGGTCAATTTCTTGACGCAAAAGCCTACGCGCACACCAACGGGCTACTTCGGATTCCGTCAAGACCATACCGATGGTTTCTATCGTTTTGACACAGGTGCCAGCAATACCTGGGGCAATCTCGGACTGCGCTTCTCTCACTACACGTCAGAGCGTGACCACACCAATTGGCAGCAGTACAGTGGTGGCAAGAAAGACTCGTTCACACTCCGCGGTGATTACGAACTCAGTGCCACCAGTTGGTTGCGAGCTTCTTTGGTCCATACCAATTTGGACACAGATACGGCGGGCAGTCTTTTTGAAAATGACTACCGTACCAACCCTGGCAAAAGCATCAATACATTTACATGGCGCAAAGACAAAACAACTCGCGCTAATGTGGCTTGGGAAGGCGAAACAACACGCAAGGGTGTTACCACAGTCACATTTTTTGCACGCAACAACGACCATGGTCAATTGCCTGCCTACACTATCAGTGGATGTTCGGGTGCCACTTGCCGAGGCACCATCAACAACAACCACGTTGAGTCTTTGGGCATGGACGTAAAGCACGTTCAAGGCTTAGATTGGGCCACTGCACGTTTGGTGACAGGTGTCTACATTGACAGAAGCCAAAACGACTATGTGTCTGACACTTTGAAAGTGACTCGTGATGCGGTTTCTGGTGTTTACAAATCCTATTCACTGAACAATGCTGCCAGCCCTTCAGGTGTCAGAGACTACGGCGCCGGTATTGCGAACGATGCGCTTTTTGCGCAGTTAGAGTTCACGCCTGCCAAAGACTTTAGAGTGGTTGCTGGTGGTCGTTATGACACCATCACCTACGACTTTGTCAATCATTTGGTGCCCAGTGCCAACTTCGGTGCGCCCAATGAAACTCGCAGCTTCTCGCGTGTCAGCCCCAAGCTCGGCGCAACATATGCACTCTCGAATGCACAAAGCTTGTATGCCAACTTGAGTCAAGGCTTTACGCCTCCAGAAGTGAGCCAACTTTATGGCAAAACAGCCATTCCCGATTTGAAACCATCGGTCTACAACAACCAAGAAATTGGCTGGCGCGCCTTGTTGGCCAACAACATTCGCCTCGACTCAGCTTTGTATCAACTCGAAGGTCAAGACACCATCGTGTCTTACACCTCAGAAGTGGGCGACAGTTTCAATAAGAACGCCGGCAAGACACGCAGCCGCGGCATTGAATTGTCCCTTTCACAACAGCTGGCGCAGTGGGACTGGCGCTTGGGCGCAACTTGGGCCAAGCACGAATTTGTCAATTATTTGGTCAGTGCCAAAGCAGGTGCAATAGAAGATTATTCAGGCAAGTTCATGCCACAAGCGCCTGCACACTCGATCAACGCGCAAGTGGGCTGGAACTTCACACCCGATTCACGCATCGCATTGGGCGTTGTCAAACAAGGCCGCTATTGGATGAACAATCTGAACACTGTTCGCTACGAAGGCCATACCTTGTTGAACTTAACGACCAGCCATAAATTACAAGGTGGCTTAGAAGTTTGGGGTCAAGTCCGCAACCTGACGGATGAGCGTTATGCAGACAGTGCATCTAGTTCATTCAAAGGTGGCGCTTTCAATCCCAACACGCAAAACACCTACTCACCTGGCGCACCGCGCAGTGTGATGGTGGGCGTGACCCAGTCGTTTCTCTAATTGAACTGAACCAACACCATGACCAACACCTTTGCGCCTTTATCCGCTCGCCGCAGAAGTTTGCTGTGGCGCGTCCACTTTTGGTCAGCACTTATTGCCAGTCCGTTTGTGCTGGTGGCCTGCCTAACGGGACTGCTCTATGTGTTCACACCACAAATTGAGCGCTATTTGCACGGCCATTTAGATACCGTGGTACCTCAAGAGCAGGTTCGTCCCTTAGACGATGCCGTTGCTGCTGCCATCAAGGTGATGCCAGAAGGCTGGTCTATGCATTCGGTCATACCTGCGTTTGAAAAAGACGATAGCGTGCGTGTTGCGTTTACTGCACCCATGCAAGAGAAAGCCAAAGGGGGTGGCCATTCTGGTCATGGTGCTGGTCCTGTTCCTGGTGCAAGCGCAGGGGCTAATAAAACTGAAGGCAAACCTCAGTTCTTGCGTCCTAACTTTGGGATTCCTTCCAGAGCCGAGGTGGTGTATGTCAATCCCTACACAGCAGAGGTTATTGGCCAACTGAAAGAGTCCGACAGATTCGCCACTTGGGCACGCAAGCTGCATTCCAGCTTGCTGCAAGGTGACAGTTGGCGTTGGATGATCGAGTTGGCTGCCAGTTGGACCATGGTCATGTTGGTGACGGGTGTTTTCTTGTGGTGGCCTGTGGCAGGTCAATCTGGTTTGCCCCAAAAAGACGCCAAGGGACGCATTGCGTGGCGGCAATGGCATTCGTTCATTGGTGTGGCGCTTGGCCTGATCACCCTTGTGATTTTGGCCACTGGACTGACCTGGAGTCAAAACGCAGGCAGCCAGATCAAATGGGTGCGTGATGCAACTGGGCAAACGCCTCCCCGCATTCCAGCCAAATTCAATTCAAATCCAACTGAGGGTTCAAAGGTCTTGTCTTGGGAGCAAGCCGTTGCGGCTGTGAGACGCCAGACGCCCGAAGTTGCAATGATGATCATGGCACCCAAAGGCCCTGAGGGTGTTTGGCGAGCCAATCAAATTGACCGAGGTGATCCTACCAAGCGCTTTGATATTTTGCTCGATGCTTATTCTGGAGAAAAACTTTTTTACACCGGCTGGTCAGATCAAACCGCGTTCGGCAAAGCAACTGCAATCGGCATTCCATTTCACCGCGGTGAATTTGGTATTTGGAACCAAGTGCTTTTGTTTGTGTTTGGCGCTGGCATTCTGTTTTCACTGGTTTCGGGCTGGGTGATGTTTTTTAAACGACGTAAATCTGGCACGACTATTTGGCCGGTTCTGTTGCCAGGTGCTTGGCGCAGTGTCAGCTTATGGGCTTGTTTAGGCGGTGCAGTGATGCTGCTTGCCATGCCAGTTTTGGCAATGTCTGCCGTGCCCGTTGCAGCGATAGAAGCTTGGATGGTGTGGCGTAAGTCGCAATTGAACACCAACTAAGCGCCGTGTTTGCAGAATATATATTTCGCAGTCAAAATTCATTCAATTTAGTCAATCAAGGAGTCCGCATGTCTTTCATCAAAATCAGTTCTTTCGTGTTGTCAACCGTTATTTCTGCATCCGCCATGGCGCAAGCAGTCACCGTTGCCGATCCATGGATTCGCGCTACCGTGCAGGGCCAAAAGGCGACAGGTGCATTCATGAAAATCACTTCCAAAGAAGGCGCCAAGCTTACTGGCGTCAGCAGTCCCGCTGCAGGTATTTCTGAAATTCATGAAATGAAGATGGAAAAAGACATCATGAAAATGGCGGCTGTTCCTAGTTTGAATGTGCCCGCAGGCGGCGCCGTTGAACTCAAGCCGGGCGGCTATCACGTCATGCTGATGGACCTGAAAGCACCCTTGGCCGACAAAGCCACTGTGCCAATCACCTTGACCTTTGAGAATGCTAAAGGCGTGAAGTCACAAGTAGAACTCCAAGTGCCAGTCAGAGCCATGAATGCCAAGATGGAGCACAAGCACTGAGTTTGATTGCGACAACTAGGGTTAACACGCGTCAAAGGACTTGCCAGACGCACTAGGATGATGTCAAAGGACTTTCACCATGGCTTCATTCTCAATTGGTACAAATAGTTTCAAGCGATGCTTGCTCTTGGCAAGCTTGCTTCCTACATTGGTTTTTGCGCAGGCTTGGCCCACAAAACAGCCCATCAAGTTGGTGGCTGTTTTTCCGCCTGGAGGCTCCGTCGACCAAGTAGCGCGAATCATTGCACCTGTGTTGTCGCAGCAACTCGGACAAAGCGTCATTGTTGAAAACAGGGGGGGAGCATCCGGTGTCATTGGCACTTCGAGCATGCTGTCAGCCCCTGCAGATGGCTACACCTTTGCTGTGGTGTTTGACACGCACGGTGTCAACCAAAGCCTGAATCCCAACATGCCTTACGACAGCAAAAAGGACATCGTGCCGTTGGTGTTGGTGGGTACCTCCGCCATGGTGCTCACTTCCAATGTGGGCAATGAGTACAAAACTTTTGCCGATGTCGTGGCTGCAGCCAAAGCCAAAAAGAACGTGTCATTTGGCACCATTGGCAATGGCAGCTTAGGCCACTTGGCCATGGCTTTGCTCGGCAAGAACGCTGGCTTAGAGTTCAACCACATTCCCTACAAAGGCGGTGGTCCCCTCATGACCGATGCGGTGGCTGGCCATGTGCCCTTGGCCATGGGCACAGTCTTCTTAAGCAAACCGCACATTGACAACAAGCGCATTCGCCCCTTGGCCGTGACCTCTTCCAAGCGTGTGGCAGAGTTTCCAGATGTGCCAACCATTGCCGAAGCAGGCTTTCCTGGATTTGAAGCGCCTGCTTGGTGGGCTGTGTTGGCGTCTGCAAAAACACCGCCAGACGTTGTCAAGCGCATGAACGAAGAACTGAACAAAGTTTTGCAAAACCCCGAAATAGCCAACAAGTTGAGTGCTCAGGGCATTGAGATTTCGGGTGGCAGTGTCGACAAAGCCAAAACCTTCATCGACAAGCAAATTGACGTTTGGGCCAAAGTGGTTCGCGACAATGGCATCAAGTCAGACTAAGCTGCTTATTCTTCTGGCGTAATTTGGAGCGCTACCAACAAGCGAGCCACCATGTTGTAGGCCGCAATGGCGGTGGTCAGCTCTACAATTTCTGTGTTGCTTAAGCGCGACTGCAATTGCTTGAAAAGCGCGTCTTCTACCTTAACGCGCTGTGTCATTTGCGCGGCATATTGCACCACCCACTGCGACATTTCATCCAAAGACTGATCACTCACGCCGTCTGCGGGGTTGGCATTGACAGCGCGTTGCAATGCATCCAGTTCGGCTTGCGTGCCGCCAGCTTTTAGAAAGTCTGGCGCGTGATGGTGATATTCGTAGTGCGCACCTGTTAGCAATGCCACCGTGCAAATGCCCAACTCGCAAAGTTGGCGAGAAGTAGACAAGCCCGTTCGAACATTGCGCATGTAAACATTCCAACCTGCTGCAACGGGTTCGCTCCAGAGCAGCGCTTTGTCGAGGTTCAAAAGCGCGCCACCCCGACGGGCCAAGATGGCATCCACCAAGGCTTGGGGTTGCGGCAGTTGTTCAGGGGTCCAGTCGGGAATGCGCATGATGTTCGCCTTGGCTTTTAAAGTGTAGGAGTGATATTCTTTGCAAAACTTTGAACAACATTATCAATGAACTCTTGATGACATGACAGACGCCATTCATTCACGACTGCAGGGGCTGGTGATTTTTGCCAAGTCCAAAGAAAAAGTATCGGCTTTTTATCAACAAACCCTGAACTTAAACGTTCAAGAGTCCGAGAAATCACACGACTTGTTGGTGGGCGATGGCCAGGAAGTGGTAGTTCACGCTATTTCTAAAAGATATGCTGACAGCATCGAAATTGCGTCGCCTCCCGAGCCCAGAGAGGAAAGTGCGCTAAAGCCTACCTTTGTGGTAGACGATTTGGCGCGGGTACGTGCAGCCGTGAAGCAAACGGGCGGTTACTTGAAACCCTTGAAACAAGCATGGCGCTTTAGAGGGATGATTGTCTTGGACGGTTGGGACCCCGAAGGCAACATCGTTCAGTTTAAACAGCCAGATCCAGAGGCCTAAGGCCTAAGGCCTAAGGCCTTAGTCTTATTGACTGCAAGTACGTGTACGTGTGATGGTGCCGTCGGAACTGTGCACTTCGGTCCAAGCGGTGCAAGTGGGGTTGGATTGCGTTGTGAACACCGGTTCTTGTTGAACAATGACGGTTTGGGGTTGCACATACACAGGTTGTTTGACTGCTTCGTAAACCAACAAGCCCCCAATGACAGCTGGCACTCCCCAGCCCCAACCACTGCCATAGCCACGGACCCAATGGCCCTGTGAATGGACATTTGAATGGCCTTTGAAGTGGTGATTGAAATGCGGGTTCGGGGGGGCGTGGCGATGGCCACCATGCTGGGCCATGGCCGACACGCTTAAGGTCATGAGGATGAGGGCGATGAGTTTTTTCATGTCTGTCTCCAGAGGTTAAGTCTGTAACGTTTGGACAAGCGCTTAGGTTTACTTCTTGTGGCCTTAAAAATGATGCTCTTTTGATATTTGGGTTAAATTCGTGCAAACTTTAACGAGCGTTCAAACAATGCAATTTCGAATGGCTGCGTCACTTTTGATGCTTTTGGGAATGTCCGTGTTTCAGGGGTGCGCTTATATTTCGTCTGCCTCTGTGTATGAAGGCATACGAGGAGCCGACAAAACCAAGACCACCGGCACCACGCAAACGCCTGCAGCATTGCCCACATACGACCGTTACGAAAAAGAGCGCGATGCTTTGAAAAAATAATGGACCTTTGATTTTTCATTGATGTATCTTCAGTCAACTTCTATGTCACACAACTTTGCTCAATTGTTCGCAACTTGCGTGCTCTTGTTTGGCTTGACCCAATCTGGACACGCCCAAACCCAAACCCAAACCCAAACCCAAACCCAAACCCAAACGCAAGCAACGTCCAAAGACTTCGAAACGCAAGTTCGTGTGCACGGCTTGTGGTGGGACTTGCATGAGGTCAATGTGGCCCAAGTTAAGCGCTTTGCAGCTCAAACAGGCTTTGTCAGTGTTGCTGAAAAAGAGGGTTTCGGTTTTATTTATGAATCGGGTTGGACTCAAAAAAAGGGTTGGAATTGGCGTTTACCTTTTGGCAAGTTGGCACACGATCTTGAACCTGCTGTGCAATTGACCTTTGACGAAGCGCAACAAATATGCAAGTTTCAGGGTAAAAGATTGCCCACCGATGCCGAATGGGTCAAGGCGGCCTATCTTGAGCAACGTGACAACCCACCCGCTGGATTTGTGAAAGGCCAGCGTTACCCTTTTCCTAATGGCGCAAGTGCCAAACAAAGTCACTGTCTGAATGGCTGTGGTGATTACCCAGGGCGCGCCCCACAAGGTGCACTCACGAGAGGGGTGGGCCATGTCTTGGTCAAAACGACTCCGCCTGGTGTCAACGGTTTGCACGAAATGGGTGGCAATGCTTGGGAGTGGGTCGATACAGGCAATGCCTCAGAAAAAATCACACGCAGTGCGTCGTGGTGGTACGACGCCGATCGTCAAAAAGAATCTGATGTGGCCACCAAGCCCCGCGATACGCGCGTTGGCTATGTTGGATTTCGATGCGTTAAAGATTAAACAACAAGATCAAACAACCGAGGCCCTATGAATTTCTCACCCATGATTGAACTCACCCGCAACGGCATTTCAGAATGCTTGCACTTGGGTGCTTTGGCTGTGACCGACACGCAGGGCCGTGTCCTTGCTCAGGTGGGCAACCCCCATTGGTTGTGTTTTACCCGGTCTACTTTAAAAGCACTCCAAGCGCTGCCTTTGATTCAGAGCGGTGGCGCAAAGCAACTAGGGCTGACGTCTCAAGAATTGGCGCTGATGTGTGCCAGTCACAACGGCGAGGACATGCACGTTGAGCAGGCTACATCTATTTTGAAAAAGAGTGACAACACTTATCAGCAATTGCGTTGCGGTTGTCACGTGCCATATCGGTTTAGCTTCAACGACCAACCCTTGCCCGATGGTTTTGTAGTGGACGAGCGCCATCACAATTGCAGTGGCAAGCACAGTGGCTTTTTGGCATATTGCTCCTTGCACGGCTTACCCAAAGAAACCTACACCGAACTAGAACACCCCTTGCAGCAGGCCGTGCGAAAAGCAGTGGCCGATGTCACTGGCGTCGCGTCAGAAGACATGAGCTGGGGCATTGACGGTTGTTCAGCCCCCAACTTTGCGGTGCCTTTGTCCAGTTTGGCGCGCAGTTATGCACGCCTCGCACAACCAGAGTCCGACGATGTGTATGGCGCAAGCTTGAAGTTGTTAGGCGAGGCCATGACGGCACATCCTGAGTTGGTGTCAGGTACGGGCCGCAGTGATGCCGACTTGATGCGAGTGGGGCGTGGCGACTGGGTCAGCAAGGTTGGCGCAGATGGGGTTCAAGTGATTGGCAGTCGTTCGCGCGGTCAAGCCTTGGCTTTGAAAATTGCCGATGGCAACAAGCCCGCTTTGTTTGCCGCAACCATGGAAGCCTTGGATCAGCTTGGGTGGCTCGATGCAAAGCAACGCGAAGAGTTGATGCCTTGGCGCGCGCAGTCTTTGAAAAACATCAAAGGTTTGGAAGTAGGTGCACGCCGTCCTATTTTCAAAATCCAAACGGCGTAAGGGCCATCAAAACCGGGTTGCGATTAGCTCTTCAATGTTTATTGCGCCCAATTGGTTTTCCAAACGGCAAGTGCTGTGAGGACGCCATAGCACACCATGCCAATGGCGATCACCATGAACATCTGCTCTGCTGAGCCATTGTTCTGAGACAGCCAAACGCCACCCGCAGAAACCAGCACCAATCGGAAGGTGCCCGCCATGACAGGACCCCACAATTTGCCAGCACCTTGTGATGCAAAGTACAGGCACAAGCCCAATGCAAAGAACCCATAGCAAGGTCCCACCACCCAAAAATATTGGCTGGCACTGGCCAATACCATGGGGTTGCTGCTGAACAAGTTGGCCCATAAGTCTGGCCACACCATCACCACCAAACCAATAGAGCCTACCAAGGCAGCAGACATCAGTGCCCCCATCCATGCCACCTTTTTGGCGCGCTCCACCATGTTGGCACCCAGTGCCATGCCCACCATTGGCAGGCACGCCACGCCAAATGCGAAGGTAATGGGAACCAACAAAAATTCCAAGCGGGTGCCAATGCCGTAGCCTGCCAAGGCTTCAGGGCCAAAGTTTGAAATTAATCGTGTCACGATCAGAATGGTGGCCACGGTGAGTACTGTGGAAATGCTGGAGATGCCGCCTACTTTGAGAATGTCCAGAAACAATTCTTTGGACAGTGGGCTGCTAAAGCTCAATCGGAGTGTGCTGTTTTTTGAACGCAGAAACCAAAGAAAGTAAAGTGCACTGCCGGTAAATGAAATCAAGACACCGGCGGCTATACCGGCCATGCCAAAACTGGGAATTGGCCCAAGACCCAGGCCAAAAATTGCGCTCAATATCACTTGCGCCAAACAAGTGAAGAGCAAGCATTTAGAAGGCGTGCGCATGTTGCCAGAACCACGAATGACAGCGGCCAACGAATTGGTCAACCAAATGCAGACGGCGCCAGCAAACACAACACGTGCATACAGCAAGCATTGCTCAAGTGCTTCATCTTTGCCGCCCAATGCAGAAAAGATGGAAGGACCAAAGAGGCTGAATAACATGGTGAAAAAGAGCCCGATCCCCAAAGCAATGAGCGCAGCATGGAGCACCAAGGCATTGGCCTTTGCCGAGTTGCCCGACCCTAAGGCGCGGCTGATGGCCGACGTGATGCCACCCCCCATTGAGCCTGCTGACAACATCTGTTGCAACATGACCAATGGGAACACCAAGGCCATGCCGGCCAATGACATGATGCCCAATTGACCCACGTACCAAGTTTCGGCAATGCTGACCAATGCGGCAGCTGTCATGGCCAAGCCGTTGGGCAAGGCCAAACGCCAGATCGTTGGAACGATGGGCGCGGTGGTCAGTGCGTGTTGCAAAAGGGGAGGCGGCTCTGATCAGCGGTGTGTGAAGTTGGCGGGGCGCTTGTTCAAAAACGCGTCCATGCCTTCTTTCTGATCATCGGTGGCAAACATGGCGTGGAACAAACGGCGTTCAAACATCACGCCGTCTGTCAGGCCGCTTTCAAACGCACGGTTCACGCTTTCTTTGGCCGCCATCACAGCCAACTGTCCCATGCTGCAAATCAGCAGGGCGGCGCCCAATGTTTCTTCCATCAATTTGTCGGTGGGTACCACGCGGCTGACCAAACCGGCGCGTTCAGCTTCGGCGGCGTCCATCATGCGGCCGGTAAGCACCAAGTCCATGGCTTTGGATTTGCCAACGGCGCGTGGCAAACGCTGTGTTCCGCCTGCGCCAGGAATGATGCCCAGTTTGATTTCAGGTTGGCCAAACTTGGCGTTTTCTGCAGCAATGATGAAGTCGCACATCATGGCCAGCTCACAACCGCCGCCCAATGCAAAGCCGCTGACGGCTGCAATGACGGGTTTGCGAATGCTGCGAATGGTCTCCCAGTTGCGCGTGATGAAGTCTTGCTTGTAGACATCGTTGAAGTTGTGCTTGGCCATCGCCGAAATGTCGGCGCCAGCGGCAAAGGCTTTTTCGCTGCCTGTCACGATGATGCAACCGATGGCTTCGTCAGCATCAAAGGCCTTCAATGCAGCGCCCAATTCGTCCATGAGGGGGCCATTCAGGGCATTCAGAGCCTTGGGGCGATTCAGGGTGATGATGCCTACTTTGCCGCCTTCGGTGCGGACTTCAATGTTTTCGTATGCCAAAACAGTTCTCCAATATGGGGTTGAATCTCGTTACCCCTGACTATAACGGGATGAAAATAGGCTTTAATTCAAGGGAAAACATTAACCAACCGATCGGTCGGTTAATGTTACATTTTCTACTTTTAGCGCACAAGCAGGGCTTCAACCATGACCCAAGACCAAAACTTGGCGGGCACTTTGTCAGTGACTTTTGAAAAACGCGGTGCTGTGGCCCTGGTCACGCTCAACCGTCCTCAGGCACTGAACAGTTTCACGCGGCAAATGCACCACGACCTGTGGGCTGCATTCGATCAAGCCGAAGCCGATTCAGAAATTCGCGCTGTGGTACTGACTGGGGCAGGCCGCGGGTTTTGCGCCGGGGCCGATTTGTCCGAGTTCGATTTCACACCCGGTCCAGACATGGTAAAGCGGGCCGATCCTGGCCCCATCATTGACCAAGCGTTCAATCCCAGCACGCGCCGAATTCAATCGCTGCGCATGCCCATCATTGCAGCCGTGAATGGCGTGGCCGCTGGCGCAGGCGCTTCCATTGCGATGGCCTGCGATATTGCCATTGCATCACCCAATGCCAGTTTCATTCAGGCCTTCAGCAAAATTGGTCTCATCCCCGATGCCGGCAGCAGCTGGTTGTTGGTCGAACGTTTGGGCATGCCCCGCGCTTTGGCTTTGGCCATGACCGGCGACAAACTGAGCGCGCAACAAGCCAAAGAGTGGGGTGTGATTTGGGATGTGGCCGACGATGCACTGGTCGCTGCCATCGCCATGGCCGAGAGGTTGGCGGTGATGCCCACCAAGGCTTTGGTGGCCACGCGCAAGCTCATGATGGGCGCGCACACCCGCAGCTTGTCAGAGCAGCTTGACCAAGAACGCGATGCGCAATCTGCGCTGGGTCAAACGCACGATTATTTTGAAGGCGTCAAAGCCTTTTTAGAAAAACGCCCTGCACAATTCAAAGGCGAATGAACATTCGGATGCGCATGAATACACCTTCAAATTCCAACTCAGTTCACTCACAAGCGGCCATCGATTTGGCCAAGCAAGTGGGCGACTCAATGTTTGCCGTAGATACCGCCACCAAAGACACCATGGGCATGGCGCTCTTGTCGTGCGAACCTGGCCGTGCGGTCATTCGCATGGAAGTCAAAGAGTTGCATTTGAATGGCCACAAAATTTGCCACGGTGGTTTTATTTTCACCTTGGCCGATTCCACGTTTGCCTTTGCCTGCAACAGCTACAACAAGGTGGCGGTGGCGGCAGGTTGCAGCATTGAATTTTTAAAGTCAGGTCAATTGGGCGATGTGCTCACTTGCGTAGGACAAGAACAAACACTGAGTGGCCGCCACGGCATTTACGACATGAAGGTGACCAACCAAAAAGGTGAAGTCATTGCCATGTTCCGCGGTAAAAGTGCGCAGATTCCTGGCACTGTCATTCCTGAATAAATTGGACAAGTTGGAGATTTAGAGATGAGCAAAGCCTCCCCATTGCCCCTCGAGCCAATCGAAAAAGCCAGCATTGATGAACTGCGCGCTTTGCAACTCAAGCGACTCAAAGCCACGCTGCAACACGCTTACGACAACTCGCCGGTTTACAAAGCCAAGTTTGACAAGGCGGGTGTGCATCCCAGTGATTGCAAATCTTTGGCCGACTTGGCCAAGTTCCCTTTCACCACCAAAGCCGATTTGCGCGACAGCTATCCATACGGCATGTTTGCCGTACCTCGCTCTGGTTGCTCACGCATTCATGCCTCGAGCGGCACCACAGGCAAACCAACCGTGGTGGGCTACACACAGCGCGACATCGACACGTGGGCCACAGTGGTTGCGCGAAGCATTCGTGCAGGTGGCGCCAAACCTGGTGACATGGTGCATGTGAGCTATGGCTACGGCTTGTTCACGGGAGGCTTGGGCGCCCATTACGGTGCCGAAAAGTTAGGCCTTACCGTGGTGCCATTTGGCGGCGGCCAAACCGAGCGCCAAGTGCAACTGATTCAAGACTTCAAACCCGAGATCATCATGGTCACGCCTAGCTACATGCTGGCCATTGCCGATGAGTTTGAGCGCCAAGGCATTGATCCGCGCAGCAGCTCATTGCGCATTGGTATTTTTGGCGCAGAGCCATGGACCAATGACATGCGCGCCGCCATTGAAAAACGCATGGGCATCGATGCGGTCGATATTTATGGATTGTCTGAAGTGATGGGCCCTGGCGTGGCCAGTGAGTGCATCGAAACCAAAGACGGCCCCACCATCTG
This sequence comes from Limnohabitans sp., assembly GCA_049655425.1. Lineage (GTDB taxonomy): Bacteria > Pseudomonadota > Gammaproteobacteria > Burkholderiales > Burkholderiaceae_C > Limnohabitans_A. The sequence goes on from JBASJS010000002.1 coordinate 174,881, forward strand.
GGAAGATCATTTCTTCCCCGAAATTATCAATCCTGAAACAGGTGAGCCCGTGGCCGATGGCGAGATGGGAGAGTTGGTGTTCACCAGTTTGACCAAAGAGGCGTTGCCCATTATTCGTTATCGCACCCGTGACCTCACACGCTTGTTGCCGGGTACCGCACGAACCATGCGCCGCATGGAAAAAATAACTGGCCGCAGCGATGACATGATGATCATTCGCGGCGTCAATGTGTTTCCTTCACAAATTGAAGAACTCATTTTGAAGCGCCCCGAATTGGCCCCGCACTACCAGTGTGTCTTGACGCGCGAAGGTCCAATGGACAACCTGAAGGTGGCAGTCGAAACGCGCCCAGGCATGCAGCCCGACAGCGCGGAAGCCCGCGCCGCAGCCAAAATGTTGCAGCACGAAATCAAGGTTTACATTGGCTCCAGCGTAGAGATTGACTTGCGTGCAGAAGGCGGCGTTGAGCGCAGCCAAGGCAAGGCCAAGCGCGTGCTTGACCTGCGTGGCAAGTAAATCTTTTTACCCTTTAAATCCTTAAGTCCCGTTCAGCCAAGCGCTGCTTCGGGCGCTGTGCGCATTGCTTGTATGGCTTAAGCGCCAAGTGTGAACATCTGTGGGCAATGTCAAAGGCAGTGCAAATACTTTTTGGTCGCGCGTGATGGTGGCCACGGCTTTCTTCTCGTTGCCTAAAAGCAGTGTCAGGTCTTCTAGTTTTTTCAAGCGCCATGTTTGCGACTTGGCTTTGGGGCTGGCCACAGACCACCACTCATCGCCTGCGGCCATGCCAGCTTTTTCTGCGGCACCGCCGCGCAATACCGCTTTGACTTGCACCACGCCTTGTGTTTCTGCCACTCGCAGCCCCAATCGCTGTGCCATTTGGGGCGGGTCTTCATGCACCACAACGCCGTGCGAGGACAACAAAGTTTTGAGTGGCAACTCTTGCGTGCTGTGCACCCACGCTTTGAGTTCTTTCTTCCAACTTCTGCCAGTTTGGGCTTCAAGTTCGGCCAATAAATCGGCTTCACTCAAAGGCCCGCCTTTGCAGCGAGCCCACAAACCACGCATCACTTGGTCCAAGTTAGAGGTGCCTTCTGAGCGCATTGTCAGGTCGATGCACAGGGCCACCAGTGCGCCCTTGGTGTAGTAGCTGATGGTGGCGTTGGGCGTGTTCTCGTCTTGGCGGTAGTACTTCACCCAAGCGTCAAAACTGGCCTGCGCCACACTTTGTACTTGACGGCCAGGGGCTTGTAAAACCAGGTTGATGGTTTTGTTGAGCAATTTGAAATATTGCGCATCGTCAATTAACTTGGCACGTCGCAGAAGAAGATCGTCGTAATAGCTGGTGAAGCCTTCAAAGAACCACAGCAGCTCGGTGTAGTTTTCTTGGGTGTAGTCGTAGCGTTTGAATTCAGCGGGGCGCAGTTGTTTGACATTCCAAGTGTGGAAGTACTCGTGACTGATCAGGCCTAATAAAGTTACATAGCCTTCAGACATTTTTTTCATGTCCAAGGCAGGCAAATCTCGTCGGTTGCAAATGAGTGCCGTTGAGTTGCGATGCTCTAAGCCGCCATACCCGTCTTCAACGGCATTGAGCATGAAGACGTAGCGTTTGTAAGGCGCGTTGGCGGCTGGCTTTTTCTCATGCCAAAACTTGATTTCAGTTTCGCAAATTTTTTGTGTGTCGGCAATCAAGCGAGCGCCATCAAAAGACGCCATGGCACCCGCCACCACAAACTCATGTGGAATGCCGCAGGCGGTAAATTGGCCACGCCAAAAGTTGCCCAATTCAAACGGGCAATCGACCAACTCGTCGTAGTGTGCCGCCTGGTACTCACCAAAGCCTTGCTTGTTAACCTTAATGGCTTGCAAGCCGGTGGCCACTGACCATGTAGAGCCCTTGATGGCTTTGAGCGTCAGAGCATGTGCGTTGTCTTCCTGACCGTGTACTCTTAAACAAACGCTGGTGCCATTGAAAAACCCGCGCTGTGTGTCTAACCACGCCGTGCGCACCGAATTGTCAAATGCATAGACCTCGTAGGTCAACACCAGTGGCGAGGTGTTTTTGCAATCGATGTGCCACTGGCTTTTGTGATCTTGAAAAACTGCCACTGCTTTGCCAGCTTGTTTGGCTTTGAGATTTTGTAAATTCTTAGAAAACTCGCGCACCAAATAACTGCCAGGAATCCATACAGGCAAAGACACGACTTGCCCTGCATCGGGATTGTCAATCTGCAAAGAAACTTGAAACAGGTGGCTGTGTATTTGACTTGCGTCTAGGGTGTAGTGAATGGCAGTCATTGTTTTTCTATCAAGTAGCGGCAGCGCCCAGCAAGCAACTCAGGGTTGCAACAACAGTCAGGTGAAGTCGCATAGGAAGCCACTCTTGTAAGCCCGCTTCAACATAGGCTTTGCGATCGACGGTGTAGCAAATGATCAAGATCACGGCCAGCAAAGGCAGACCCGCATAGGCCGGCATGGTGATGGCAACCCAAGCCAGCAAAGATGGCACCACGCCCCAACCAAAATTAAACAATGGCGCGTTGTGCATGCGCGCTACATTGCGAAAGCCAATGCCCCAATGAATGCCACCCAGAAATGACACGATGGTGGCGCCGTAGCCTGCCAAGGCCAAAGTTACAAAAGGATGCAAGTCGGCATCGATTAGCCACATCAAAATGGCCATGCCAACAAAAGGGAGCAGGCCGGCATAAGCCAATCGTTTGACGTGCTTGCGAGTTTGATCGGCATGTGCATTCATGGCTTGACTGCGTTCAACAAGGTTTCAATTTGTGCTGATTCAATGGCGCCTGGCACCCTAGCACCATCTGCAAAAAACAAGGTGGGCGTGCCATTGATGCGGTTCTTTTTGCCAAACTCTACGATGTTGTCAATGTTGTGTGTATCGCAAGCCACAGCAGGCGGTGCAATGTTTTGCAGCATCCAGTCGTTCCAAGTTTTGGCGCGGTCTTTGGCGCAGGCAATGTTGCGTGACTTGACTTTGGAGTCTTCACCCAGCACGGGGTACATCAAGTGGTAAATGGTAATGTTGTCAATTTTTTGCAGGTCGCGTTCAAAGCGTTTGCAGTAGCCGCAATTGGGGTCTGCAAACACCACCAGTTTGCGTTTGCCGTTGCCTTTCACTTGCGTAAAAGCGTATTTGAGGGGCAGGCTGTCAAAGGGGATGGCTGACAGTTTGTCGTTGCGTTCTTCGGTCAGGTTGCGCTTTTGTTTGGTATCAATCAAGGCGCCCTGAATTAGAAAATCACCTTTGGCATCGCTGTAAAAAATTTCGTTGCCCTGCACACGAATTTCAAAAACACCGGGCATGGGCGTTTTACTGATCTCTTCAATTTTGGGCAAAGATGGCAATCGATCTGCCAATGTTTTTTTCAGGTTGGCGTCTTGAGGCCACACAGCAGCACTCCCCAAGAGCAGGCAGGTGGCGGTAAAAGCTTGTAGCAAGCGCATGGGTCTGTGTCCTAAAGAAAGAGGCCAATGTGTCATGGATTCAGGTTGTCGATTTCATGGCTTGTGAGGCCATCCATTTTTTCAATGGACCCAACTGGTTGAAGCTTGTCATGCCCCAGTTGCGGAGTTTTTGCAGTGGCATTGCAGGATGGGCAAATAATGTTTGGAGGCTGTCTGTCACAAAGCCCATGGCCATGACATCTGCTTGCCGAGCGCGTTCGTAGCGACGCAGCAACTTGAGGTCACTCAATGGGCGCCAAAATTCCTTTGCTTGAATCACTCGGGTCAATTCAAGCGCATCGCCTAGGCCCACATTCAAGCCTTGGCCAGCCAAGGGGTGTATGGCGTGAGCAGCATCGCCGGCCAGTGCAAAGGCTTGCGCTTTTTGAGTGGCGCTAGCACCTTGAATTTGGCCCGTCCATTGGGTAGCTCTGGCCAATTGCAGGGGCCACACGGCACGCTCGCTGGTGAGCTGAATTTGTCCGGCAAACTGATGACTTGCACTTTCAAGCTGTGCACAAAATTCTGCGTCATCTGTTTTCAGAAGCACTTGTGCGCGTTCTGGTGGGAGCGACCAAACGATGGCCCATTCGTGACTGTGCTCACCACCAATGGGCAGAAATGCCAAAATTTCGGGACCCTGAATATTTTGGAACCATTGCTTGGCCACCTGATGGTGCGGCGCTTCGGTTTTGATGCGACAGGCCAGCGCGTGCTGGGCGTAGTGTTTGACCTCAAATTCGACACCCAATTCGGCGCGCGTTTGGCTGGCGCGTCCTTCGCAAATGACCGTAAGAGGTGCTGCGACGGGTTCTGACATTTCTTCGATGTAGGTTTGAAAGTGAACGGCTTGCGCTAACTTTTCCTCGAGGACGGGCACATCGACCATCCAGTTCAAAGCCTCCACTCCTTGCTGGGCTGCGTCAAAGCGCAACTCACCGCCCTGATCGCCTTGAATTTGCATCTGCAAAATGGGTGTGGATGCCGGGCTGTCTGGCCAGCAGCGGAGGTCGGTGAGCAATTGTTTGGACGCTAAATTGAGGGAGTAGGCCCGTACGTCGCTGTGACCGGTGTTCGATTTGTCTGCGCCAGTTTTGTGCACCAATGCCACGCGCAATTGCTGTGCGGCCAGCAGCAAGGCCAAACTACGGCCCACAATGCCTGCGCCACGAATGCAAACGTCAAAGGAGGTGGAAGACTGCGTCATGGTGTGAATTGTAGGAGGCGATCAAAGCCCCTCGTCCCAGACCAGTTGAATGCCATACTGAGCCTCTAAATTGGCCATGTCTTCTGGCGTGTCCATGTCGATGCGGTAATGCATGTTGGTGGTAGGCCATGGGTGGCACCGCTCAGGGTGACGCTGACGCCACTCTTTACCGCCCGGAAGGCTGGAGGGGTCCAAGCTGCCCTCAGATTCAAGCATTTGAGCAGTTTGCAGCAAGTCAGTCATTGCCCAATGACTCAGCATCACAGGATTGCCAGGCAGGGCTTTTTGACCAGAAACACCTACATGCGGCTGCAACATCTGTGTTCCTTCGGGACTGTGCTTCACTGCTGCGACCAAGTCTTTGAGGTCTTGGGTGTCAATCAGAGGTTGGTCTGCTAAAGCCACCATGAGCCAATCTGGACTTAATGTTTGGGCCTTGGCCAGACCAAGGTGCAAAGAGCTGTTTTGGCCATTGGCAGGCTGTGGGTTAAGGACACGGTGCACGGCCATGCGTTTGGGGGCCTCATTGACTGGCACCGAATCCAAAACTTGCTGTACAGCGTCGGCATGGTGACCCAGCACCAACACCGTTTCGTCAATGCCAGCCGCCTCTAGGCGGTCTAGGAGGCGTTGTAAAAGGGTTTGGCCATTGCGCTTCAGAAGGCATTTAGGCCGTCCCCCCATGCGGGACGCGGTGCCTGCGGCCAAAACAATCGCCACCACTCGCAGGCGCGGGCAGGGGGGTGTCAAGGTGCATTCAAGGCGGACTTCGGTCATGGTTAGAAATTAGACCACGCACACCCTTTAAAATCATGGATTGTTCGAAGAATCCTAGAAAGTCCTCCATGAGCCTCAAATGCGGCATTGTGGGCCTGCCCAACGTGGGCAAGTCCACCCTTTTCAACGCCTTGACCAAAGCTGGTATTGCGGCCGAAAACTACCCTTTTTGCACCATTGAGCCCAATACTGGCGTGGTGGAAGTGCCCGATCTACGCTTGCAAGAGCTGGCGGCCATCATCACCCCCGAGCGCATCGTGCCTGCCATTGTGGAGTTTGTGGACATTGCGGGCTTGGTGGCCGGTGCCAGCACTGGCGAAGGCTTGGGCAACAAATTCTTGGCGCACATTCGCGAAACCGACGCCACCATCAATGTGGTGCGCTGCTTTGAAGACGACAACGTGATTCACGTGGCCGGCCGCGTTGACCCCATCTCCGACATTGAAGTGATTCAAACAGAGTTGTGCTTGGCCGACTTAACCGCCGTAGAAAAAGGCTTGCATCGCGTGCAAAAGACAGCGCGCTCTGGCGACAAAGAATCCATCAAGTTGGTGGCCATTTTGGAAAAGTGCCAGGCTGCCCTGAACGAAGGCAAGCCTGTTCGCACCATTGAGTTCAGCAAAGAAGAGCGACCATTGCTCAGCCAATTCTTCTTAATTACGGCCAAGCCCGCCATGTTTGTGGCCAACGTGGCTGAAGACGGTTTTGAAAACAACCCCTTGCTCGACAAATTAAAGGCCTACGCTGCGGCACAAAACGCACCGGTGGTGGCCATTTGCGCCAAGCTTGAAGCCGAAATGTCCGAAATGTCGGACGAAGACCGTCAGATGTTCTTGGAAGAGTTGGGCCAGACAGAGCCGGGTCTGAACCGCTTGATTCGTTCCGCTTACTCATTGTTGGGTTTGCAAACTTATTTCACCGCCGGCGTCAAAGAAGTGCGCGCTTGGACCATTCATGTGGGCGACACAGGACCGCAAGCAGCGGGTGTGATTCACACCGACTTTGAAAAAGGCTACATCCGCGCGCAGACCATTGCCTATGACGACTTCATTGCCTACAAGGGCGAGCAGGGCGCCAAAGACGCCGGCAAGATGCGCGCAGAGGGCAAGGAATACGTCGTCAAAGATGGCGACGTGATGAACTTCTTGTTCAGCAGTTAAGGTATCGATGGACGCCCGTCCATCTGTGCTTCTTCTTGCGCTAAATTTTCGATCACTTTCAACAGTACTTTGCGCGTTGTGAGCAGCTCGGCATGGCTGACGCCATGCACTGCAACGTGATTGACGTCGACGGCCAAGGGCACCAAGGCTTTTTTCAAAGCCTTGCCCTTGGGCGTGAGGTGCACGTACATGTTTTTGCGATTGTCGGGTTTTTGTTTGCGCACCACATAACCCAAGGCTTCCATGGCTTGGATGGCGCTGAAGGTGGTGGGCTCCATCACACCTGCTAAGTCACTGAGTTCTTTTTGGGTCAAACCATCCGAGGTCCACAGAATTCGCAAAAATGTCCAATGCCCAAACGACACATTGTATTTTTGCAAACGCACTTGAAGTCGTTTGTTGAAGGCCCTGCCAGCATCACGAACCAAGTGGGCCAGGCGATCATCGGGCACGGATTCGTGCCAGTGTTTCAAAATACTTTGGGTGTTTCCAGGAATCTTAGTGGCCATCTTGCACTCCCACTTGGTGGTGCATCAGTACCGCCTGTTGATGTGTTGCAGCTTGCAAGATGCCCAAACAAACTTCGGTGCTGGCGCGAGACCAGGCACCGCTGTGCGTCAATGCGCCCGAACCTCGGAGGTTTTGAAACAGCTCGTCAATAACCTCTTTGCGCGGATAGGCCGGTTCTGGCAATGCTTCGAAATATTCTTTGTCTGGGCCATAGACCCACATACCCAAGGGCGTTAAACGAATGTCGCCTTTGTCACAGCTGACCACAACGGGGCCAAAATGTTGGTAGGCATTGCTGGCAATGGCTGCTGGCGCATACAAAGGACCTCCATAGTTGCGTGCGGCCTTGAGGCTTGATTCTTCTTCCGTGCTATCGGTTGTTTCTAGTCTGCGACGCGCCTGGCCATAACGCTGCGCGCTTTCGTTGGCAGGTTTGGGCTGGCCAATTTCGCCCACATGGTCCATCCAGACATCGCTGTCAAAGTGGCCGTAACCGTTGTAGGTGACTGTGGCAAAAGCCATGTTTTCAAATTGCAGCAGTGCACTGTAAGCACCCTCCGTGGGACGCGTAGCATCCCATTGGCCAGTGCAAGCTTGTACACTGCGCACTTTGCCGCCACCCAACAAACGCACCACATCGATTTGATGGGCGGCTTGGCTGTGGATCACGCCGCCACCCAATGCGGTGTTCAATTCTTCAGGACGTCTGGGACGGTACAAAAAGTCGGTGTAGTTAAGGGCCGTGATCATGCGAACTTGCCCCAACTCACCTGATGCAATCAGCTCGCGTGCGCGCAACACAGGTGCATTGAAGCTGTGGCTGTGACCTACCATGAGTTGGACGCCTGATTGCTGGCAGGCGTCCATCATGCGGGTGCATTCCTCTAAAGAAATGGCCATGGGTTTTTCGACCCAGCAATGTTTGCCATGTTGGGCGGCCATCTGAACATGCGCAGCGTGGTATTGATGCGGTGTCGCTATGTAGATCACCTCGACGTCGGGCAAGGCACACAAAGCTTCCACGCTGTCGACGGTGATGGCCTGAAAATCTTTTTCAAATTGCGTTCTAGCTGCCGCAATGGGATCGGTGGCTGCCACCAGCTGAATCCGCGAGTCTTGCAAGAATGTCGGCAACATCAAAGTGAAGGCCCGGCCCAAGCCAGCAACGCCTATTTTGATGCTTGAAATGTTGTCGCTTGCCATGTTCACAGGTCAATTTCAATCAAGTCGTTGGGTGAGCTGGCACGTGACACACAGACCATGATGTGGGTCGATTTTTCAGCTTCATTCAACACAAAGTCGCGGTGTTCTACAGTGCCAGATACCAAGTTTGTTTTGCAGCTGCCGCAGGTACCGCTTTCACATGAACTGGGGACATGGTAGCCTGCTTTGAGTAGCGCTTCCAAAATGCTTTCGGTTTCGGCAACGGGCAATACTGTTTGCGATTGCGATAACTTAATGCTGAAGGGACTGTTGACAGCTTGAGACGAAGCGCTGGCCCCAAAGCTTTCAAAATGCACGCGGCCTTGTGGCCAGTGGCCGCTCATGTCTCGCACGGCATCCATCAAGCCCTGCGGTCCGCAGCAGTAAATGTGAGCTTGACTGGGTTTTTCCAGCAGTGGCCAAAAGTCCAAGCCTGCCTCGGGGTTGCCGCCGTCAAAGTGAAAACTGACTTGCCCCGCGCTTTCTAGGGCCTGCAACTCAGGCATGAAAGCGGCGCCTTCTGCGTCGCGTGCGCAGTAATAAAACCGAAAGTGGCCTTGCCCACTGTCTGCCTTCACTCTGGCCATTTGCCTGGCCATCGACAACAAGGGCGTGACACCAATGCCACCTGCAATGAAGATCACCTCATTGGCGTTGTCGAGCAACTCAAAATCATTTCGGGGTGACGAGACGCTGAGCAGATCGCCAGCTTGAACTTGGTCCACCAAGCTTTGCGAGCCACCCCGTCCGTTTCTTTCCAGCTTGATGGCGATCTCGCAAAAACTTGTTTCCGCTGGATCATTGCAAAGCGAGTAATTGCGGCGTTGACCTGCGGGGGTTTGCACGGTAATGTGCGCGCCTGCTTTGAAGGAGGGCAACGCTTGGCCTTGGGGGTGAACCAGCTTGAAGTGCCAAATGTCTTTGGCCACTTGGCTTTTGTGCTGCACCAGCAAAGAAGAAAATTCTGGGTCAATCGCTTGGGTCATTGAGAGTGCTGTGGTGAGTCTTGGCCAAAGATCAGTTGAATAAAGGGTCTGTCAAATGTAAAACTTGACATAGATCATGTTTTTCCATTATCTTAGAGCCCTAAGAATAATTTCGCAAGTGTCAAACAGCTTGAACTTGCGCTCTGAATGCCCAAACCATGATCACGCCTGAAGAAAATGACTTGCTGTGCCGCGTTGAAGGCCAAGCGCCCATGGGGCAACTCATGCGCCGTCAATGGATTGCCATTTGCTTGATAGAAGAAGTGTCTGAACCCGATGGCACGCCCATCAAGGCCAGAATTTTGGGCGAAGACTTGGTGGTCTTCAGAGACACCAAAGGTCGCGTTGGCGTGATGGACGAATATTGTCCGCACCGCAAAGCTTCCTTGGTCTATGGCCGCAACGAAGACTGCGGCTTGCGTTGTCTCTACCATGGCTGGAAGATGGATGTGGCGGGCAATGTCGTGGACATGTCTTCCGAGCCTGCGGGCAGTGGCTTGGTTGAAAAAGTCAAACACCGCGCGTATCCTACACACGAGTGGGGCGGTTTTGTTTGGGCTTACATGGGGCCACCCGAGCACCAACCCGAGTTCACGCCACCCCCTTGGACGCCAAATGCCGAGTCGCGTTTGGCTGTGGCCAAGATCATCATTCCTTGCAATTGGGCGCAGATCTTGGAAGGTCAAATTGATTCTGCGCACAGTTCCAGCTTGCATTCCTCCGACATGGTGCCTGCGCGTGTTGATGGCGCTAAGGCCACCAACACCCAATGGCTGCGACCTTCTACCGACAAATCGCCGCGCATGCAAGTTGAGCGCACGCCCTATGGCTTCAGGTATGCCGCCATTCGCAGGCCGATCAAGGATGCGCAAACGCACGATTACATCCGTAGCACCGTGTTTGTGGCACCAGCCTCCGCGCTCATTCCGCCCAATGATCAGTACAACGTGGCCAACATGAATGTGCCCATCGACGATCACCACACAGCCTTTCACTTCATGGCTTGGGGCTCTCCCGATACAACGCCCGATCATGAAACTTGGCGTGTTTTTTTGCATGCCCAAGTGGGCCCAGATTTAGATCCGCAATACCATCCCAAGCGCACGCACGAGAACCGATTTGGTCAAGACCGCGCCGCCATGAAGGCGGGCAATTTCACTGGCATTCAAGGCATTCCCAATCAAGACATGGCCATGTGGGTGTCGATGGGCCCCATTGTGGACAGAACCCATGATCGATTGGGTGCATCCGATTTGGCCATTGTGGAATTTCGGCAAAGAATGCTGCAAGCCGTGCGCAGTTTCATGGCCGGTGAAACGCCCATTGGCACAGGTGAGAACCACATTCCTGCGCAGGTTTGCGCATATCAATCCATCATTCCTAAAACCACAGACTGGCGTGAATTTGACGCCCAGCCCGTCTGATCCATTGAACCCTTGGAGACTTTTATGAAACGTCGCGATCTGTTGGCTGCTTCTGCAGCCCCTTGGTTGGCCGGCCTGCAAATGCCAGCTTGGAGTCAAAGTTCATTTACTTTTACCAAGGCCGTCAAATTCATCGTGCCTTATGCCCCAGGAGGCTTGCCAGATACCGTTGCGCGTGTGTTTGCCCAACGCATTGGTGAACGAATTGGCCAAGGGGTTGTGATTGAAAACAAACCAGGTGGTAACGGCGTGGTTTCTGCGCAAGCTTTGGCCAGCAGTCCTAACGATGGGCATACTTTTTTGGTGACAGATGGGTCCATGTTTTCCATCAACCCACTCATTTACAAAAGCTTGGCCTATGATTTAAAACGCGACTTTGCGCCAGTGACTTTGCTAGCGCGCTCTCCCTTGTATTTAGCTGTGCATCCCAAAGTACCTGTGAACACTTTGCAAGAGTTTGTGCAGTACGTTAAAGCTCGGCCGGACCAACTCAATTACGGTTCTTCCGGCATTGGTAGCAGCCACCACCTCACCATGGAGGCCATGAAGTCGGCTTTGGGCATTGACATTCGCCATGTGCCTTTCAGAGGCTCAGGTCAATCCGTGCCAGCCTTGGTGGGTGGTCAGGTTGAATGCTTGTTTTCGGCTTTGCCTTCTTTGGCTGGGTTTGCCAAAAACAACCAGGTCAAAATTTTGGGCAGCAATGCAGGTCAACGCTCATCCTTGATGCCGCAAGTGCCGAGCATTTCCGAAATCATTCCCGGTTTTGATTTTGCCGTCATTATCGGTGCGCTCGCGCCTGCCAATGCGCCAGCAGGTGCCATTGCGCGTTTGAGCGCAGAAGCCGCAGCGGTCAAAAATCATCCTGAACTGTTGACCACCTTGGGCACCGCAGGCATTGATGCCGTGGGCAGCACAGCCGCTGACTATGGCAAAGCCATTCAGTCCGAAAACGAACGATTGGCCAAAGCAGTCGCTTTGGCTGGCTTGAAACCAGAATAAGGAAACACAATCATGGCCAAACTCCCCCTCAGCTTTGCTTGCTGGAACTACGATCGCACTCGCGCCCTCATGGACGGTAGCGTTCAGGTCGACGGCATCGACTTGAACTACCTCAACCTGCCCGTGGAGGAAACCTTCTTCCGCATGGCGCGTTTCCGTGAGTTCGATGTCTGCGAAATGTCGCTGTCATCGTATTGCGTGTCTTTGCACAAACCCGATCGTCCTTTCATTGCGATTCCAGTTTTTCCCTCACGCTTCTTCCGTCATTCCTGCATCTATGTGAATGCCAACTCGGGCATCAACGAGCCCAAAGATTTGATTGGCAAACGCATTGCCAGCCCTGAGTATCAAATGACTGCACCCGTGTGGATTCGCGGTATCTTGCAAGACCACTATGGTGTGCCTGTCGATGCGCAGCCTTACCTGTTCGGTGGCGAAGAAGAAACGGGCCGCATCGAAAAGCAAAAGCTGAACTTACCACCCAACATTCAAGTGCACCCCATTCAGCCGCACCAAACCTTGTCGCAAATGTTGCACGAAGGCGAGCTCGATGCGCTTTACACCGCACGCATGCCTTCGTCGTTCTTGAAGGGCGATGGCAAGGTCAAGCGCTTGTTTGAAAACTACGTTGACATTGAGCGCGCGTACTACCGTCAAACCAAAATTTTCCCCATCATGCATACCGTGGTCATTCGCCGCGAAGTGTATGAAGCCAATCGCTGGATTGCGCAGTCACTCACCAAAGCCTTCATTGAAGCGCAGCGCCGCACTTACGAAGACTTGTACGAAACAGCAGCGCTCAAGGCCATGTTGCCTTGGTTGACCGCCCACGTAGAAGATGCACGTCGTGAGTTTGGCAACGACTGGTGGTCATATGGTTTAGATAACAACCTCAATGTGTTGGAAACCTTTACGCGCTACCACCAAGAGCAGGGCTTGTCACCCCGCAAACTCAGCCCGCAAGAGCTGTTTGCGCCAGAGTCTTTAGAAGCTTTCAAGATCTAAACACCAAAGGCCCGCTTCATGGAATTCCTGCTCAGCACCGAGACGGTGCTGATTGCTGCAGCTTGCGCTGCCGCAATCATGTTTGGCGGTATTGTCAAAGGCACCTTGGGCGTGGGTTTGCCCCTGTTTGCCGTGCCCATCATGTCGCTCATGATTGGCAGCACCCAAGCCATTGCGTTGGTGGCGGTGCCGGTCTTGGTGTCCAACATTTGGCAAGCGTGGCAAGAGGCCAGTTGGAAAGCCAGTTTGCAGCGATTCTGGCCCTTGATGTTGACGCAGGCCATCATGACCGTGATCGCGGTGCATTGGACTTTGTCTTTCAGCGTGAAGCAACTCAACATGCTGGTGGCCTTTGCGGTGGTGCTGGCCGTGGTCTCGATGTTGTTCAAACCCAGTTTTAAAATTCCGCCTCAAAAAGAGCGCTGGGTAGGTGCTTTGGTGGGAACTTTGTCGGGCGCTTTGGGCGGTGTGTCTTCACTCATGGGCCCCATCCTGATCAGTTACATGATGTCTTTGAAGTTAAAGCGCGATGAGTTTGTAGGCTGCATCAGCGTCATTTATTTAAACGCTGCTTGGCCCTTGTACTTGGCCATGTATGGCTTTGGTCGCATGGAGTTGATGGACTTGGGCTATTCTGTTTTGGCCTTGGTGCCCATGGCTTTGGGGCTCAAGACGGGTCAAAAGCTTCGCCATCGTTTGAGCGAAGATGCTTTCAGAAAAGTTCTGTTGGCCTTCTTGGTGTTGGTAGCGACCTTGTTGGTGCTGCGTTAACTCATTTGCCAAGCCAAAAGGCGTGTGCTCAAAACACCCATAGCAACAAAGACGTCATCACGACGTAGCGCAAAAATTTTCCAATGGCCATGTAAAGCGTGCAGGGCAAAAGTGGCATTTTGAGCCAACCTGCAACAGCACAGAGTGGGTCTCCTACGCCTGGCAACCAAGACAGCAAGCAAGCTTTGGGGCCGAGTTTTTGAAGCCATTGAAGCGCATGAACATGCATTTTGTCGTTCAAACTGGTTGGCGTGCTGACATTGGCATGTACCGACCCAAGATCATTGGTTTGGCCTTTGCGTTTTTTCACATGGTCAACGGCCTGATGTGCCCCGTAGCCCATCCACCAACTGACCATGCCGCCCAAAGTGTTGCCCGCAGTGGCCACCAAAATAGCCGACCAAAACAAATCAGGATTGAGCTTGATCAAGCCAAAGACTGCGGGTTCAGAGCCTAATGGCAGTAGCGTGGCTGAGATGAAGGCAACCGTGAAAACAGTGGACAGCCCGTGCTGAGGCAAGGCAAGCCAACCTAATATTTGTGCGATGAGGTGTGAGAACCATTCTTCCATTTGCTTTGAAGTGTAGCCAAAGGTTTCAATTTTGAAATATCCTTGAAAATAATTCCCTTGCTGAAAAACTAAGCAATTACAATCGTGCCTCCTTTTTAAGCAGTCTTCCCGCCCCTCACACCTCCTTTGTCCATGCAAATCGGACCTTATGTCTTGCCCAACGCTGTGTTTGTGGCGCCAATGGCTGGCGTTACCGACAGGCCGTTTCGCCAACTGTGCAGGCAGTTTGGCGCGGGTTATGCTGTGAGCGAGATGGTGACATCGCGCAAAGATTTGTGGAAAAGTTTAAAGACCTCGCGCCGTGCCAATCACGATGGCGAGCCTGGTCCTATTGCTGTACAAATTGCGGGCACCGATGCACCCATGATGGCCGAAGCGGCGATCTACAACATTGATCAGGGCGCGCAAATCATTGACATCAACATGGGCTGCCCCGCCAAAAAAGTTTGCAACAAATGGGCAGGCTCTGCGCTGATGCAAAACGAAAGCTTGGCCATTGAAATTGCCGAAGCGGTGGTGGCTGTGTGTGCGCCACGCGGTGTGCCCGTCACTTTGAAAATGCGCACGGGTTGGTGCGATACCGAAAAAAATGCCTTGGTCTTGGCCAAAGCCTTTGAAAGCGTAGGCATTCAAATGGTCACAGTGCATGGCCGCACACGTGAGCAAGGCTACAAAGGCTTTGCAGAATACGACACTGTGGCTGCGGTTAAAGCCGCCGTCAAGATTCCGGTGGTGGCCAATGGCGACATTGATTCGCCCGAGAAGGCGCTGCAAGTTTTAAAGTACACAGGCGCCGACGCGCTCATGGTGGGCCGTGCTGCGCAAGGGCGTCCTTGGATCTTTCGGGAAATTGTGCATTTCTTGAACACGGGCGAACACTTGGCACCCCCCTTGGTGGCAGAAGTCAAAAGGGCCTTGTTAGAACACTTGCAAGACCACTATGGTTTGTATGGCGAACTGACCGGTGTCCGTTCTGCACGCAAACACATCGGTTGGTATGTGCGCGATTTGCCAGGTGGCGATGACTTTAGAGACCACATGAACACGTTAGAAACAGCCGAGTTGCAAGCGCGCGCTGTTGCAGAGTTTTTTGAAGAAATGGCAGCGCGTCTCGAGCGCATGCCACAGGCTATTGCAGGCATTCGCCCTGACATGGCTTTGGAGACAATGGAATGAGCAAGAAAAAAATTGACGAATGCATTCGTGACAGCTTGAACACCTACTTTGCCGACATGGCTGGCTCTGAGCCGCATGGCATGTACGAGATGCTGCTTAACGTGGTCGAAAAACCACTGCTGGATGTGGTGATGCAACAGGCTGACCAAAACCAATCGCGCGCTGCCGAATGGTTGGGTCTGAACCGCAACACGCTGCGCAAAAAACTGATTGAACACAAACTTTTGAAGTGAAAAAAATGAAAGCACTGATTTCTGTCTCTGACAAAACTGGCATTGTCGAATTGGCCAAAGCCCTGCATGCACTCAAGGTAGAGCTGGTGTCCACTGGCGGCACAGCCAAGTTGCTGGCAGAGCAAGGTTTGCCCGTGACAGAAGTGGCGCAAGTGACCGAGTTTCCAGAAATGCTAGACGGCCGGGTAAAAACATTGCACCCCAAAGTACATGGTGGTTTGCTGGCACGCCGCGATGTGCCCGAGCACATGGCCGCCCTTAAAGAACATGGCATTCAGACCATCGATTTGCTGATCGTCAATTTGTATCCCTTTGAAGCAACTGTGGCCAAGCCCGGTTGCACCTTAGAAGATGCCATCGAGAACATTGACATTGGCGGTCCCGCCATGGTGCGCAGTGCCGCCAAAAACTGGAAAGACGTGGCGGTGCTCACCGATGCTTCGCAATACCCTACGGTTATTGAAGAACTCAAAGCCAGCGGCAAAGTTTCTGACAAAACGCGCTTTGCCTTGTCTGTGGCGGCTTTCAATCGCATCAGCAATTACGATGCCGCCATCAGCGACTATTTGTCTTCTTACAACTTGGAAGACGGCACTCGCACAGAATATCCAGCGCAATCCAACGGCCGCTTTGTGAAACTGCAAGACTTGCGCTATGGCGAAAACCCACATCAAACTGCCGCCTTCTATCGCGATTTGCACCCAGCGCCGGGCTCGTTGGTCACGGCTGTGCAATTGCAGGGCAAAGAACTGTCGTACAACAACATTGCCGATGCCGATGCCGCTTGGGAATGTGTCAAGAGCTTCTCTGAAGCTGCTTGTGTGATTGTCAAACATGCCAACCCTTGCGGTGTGGCGGTGGGTGCCAATGCACTCGAGTCCTATAGCAAAGCTTTCCAAACCGATCCTACGTCTGCATTTGGCGGCATCATCGCCCTGAACCGCATTGTGGATGCAGCCGCTGCGCAGCAAATCAGCAAGCAGTTTGTAGAAGTGCTGATGGCACCTGCTTACTCACCTGAAGCGCTGGAGATCTTCAAAGCCAAAGCCAATGTGCGCGTATTGCAAATTGCGTTGCCCGAATTCAAAGCAGGCGGCACGCCCTTTGAACAAGGCCGCAATGCGCAAGACATCAAACGCGTGGGTTCTGGTTTGCTCATTCAAACTGCCGACAACCACGAGTTGCAATTGGCCGACCTCAAAGTGGTCACCAAAGTGCAGCCCACACCTGCGCAAATGCAAGATTTGTTGTTTGCTTGGAAAGTGGCCAAGTACGTCAAGAGCAATGCCATTGTGTTCTGTGCCAATGGCATGACCATGGGCGTGGGCGCAGGCCAGATGAGCCGTTTAGATTCAGCGCGCATTGCCAGCATCAAGGCCGGTCATGCCGGCTTGAGCCTGCAAAATACCGTGGTGGCCAGCGACGCCTTCTTCCCGTTCCGTGATGGCTTAGACGTGGTGGTAGACGCAGGTGCCAATTGCGTCATTCAGCCGGGCGGCTCTATGCGTGACCCAGAAGTCATTGCTGCAGCCGATGAGCGCGGTGTGGCCATGGTCTTTTCGGGTGTACGCCACTTCCGCCATTAAGGTGTGAAATTTTGTAGAACGGCAAAGCTTTGAAAAAAGGCATGATGTGGGTCTGTAAAGACTCATCGCGAAATTTTTGAATTTTGCACCCAAAGCATCATGACTGCATCTACATCCTCACCCTTGACGTCCATTTCTTTGGGCGTGCCCGTGGTGGACTCTCACAGCCACGTCATTGCCGACGACCCCGTTCGCTATCCACTTGCGCCGATGGGCGGCAAACAATCGGATTGGTCTAAAGAGCGTCCCGTCAATGGCGTGGGCATGGCCCAAGCCATGAAAGACGCTGGCGTGGCCAAGTCTATTTTGGTCCAAGCCTCAACCTGCTACGGCCATGACAACAGCTACACGCTAGACTGCGTTAAAGCCAACCCCACTCAATTTGTGGGCGTTTATTCTGTCGACACATTGCAGCCAGATGCGGTGGCTCAGGTGCAGCGTTGGAAAGATGCGGGCCTGAGCGGTACGCGCGTCTTCATTGCCGGCCACACCGCCGCAGACCACAGCGTGCGTTTGGACGACCCGCGCAGTTTTGCCGTTTGGGAATACATCTCCGAGCACAAGATTCCCATGTGCGTCCAATTGCGTGCCGATGGTTTGCCGCAGCTCGAGACTTTGCTAAAGCAATTTCCCAAAGCCATCGTGTTGTTAGACCACTTTGCGCGTCCCGTTTTGGAAGAGGGCGCCCCTTATGCACAAGCTGCCAGCTTGTTTGCGTTGGCCAAGTACGAGAATTTGAATTTCAAGTTCACCACCCACAATGTGCGTGAATCGAAAGAAGGCAAAGCCACGCAGGCCTCCTTCTGCAAAGCTGTGGTCAGCGCTTTTGGCGCCAAGCGCATTGCGTGGGGCTCTAATTTCCCAGCATCCGCAGGTGGACTCACCAAGCATTTGCAAGAAGCCCTCGAAGCCACCGCGTCCTTGACCTTGGAAGACCAACGTTGGATTTACTCAGGCACGGCACATGCGCTGTATCCAGATCTGAACAAGGCATAAGCAACATGTCTTCCACCTTGAATTCTGTAAAGCCCAAACTCAAAACCCTGTTGGGCGACTATCCCAATACCTTGGCTTTGAAAAATGGCGTGCTTCGCCCCAAGTCGTTTGACTTTGACTTTGACCCTGTCAAAACGCCCAATCGCGCTTTCAAACGTGTGGTGCGTGAATTGGAATTTGACGTGGCCGAGTTGGCCTTGGTCACTTATTTACAAGCCAAAGCCTATGGCAAACCGCTGGCCCTCTTGCCTGCGGTGGTGGGCGAGGGGCGTTTTCAGCACCATTGTTTGGTCTACAACGCAGAGCGCGGCAAAGTGACAGTGGCGCAACTCAATGGCAAGCGCGTGGGCATTCGGGCGCATGCACAAACCACTGTGACTTGGGTGCGAGGTGTGCTGGCCAACGATTACGGAGTTGAGTTGCCCAAAGTGCAGTGGGTCACATTTGAACATGGGCACCTGGCCGAGTTTCCTGATCCACCGGGTTTTGAGCGTGCGCCAGAAGGCAGCAAGATGGTGGACATGTTGCTGTCGGGCGAACTGGACGCCGCCATTATTGGCAGTGACTTGCCAGACGATCCCCGGCTGCAGCCTGTGTTGCCCGATCCGCACGATGCAGCGCAAGCCTGGAGCCGTCGTTTGCAAATGTTGCCCATCAATCACATGATGGCCATCGACATGGACTTGTGCAAAGACCGTCCCGACCTGATCAAAGAGTTGTACCAATTGCTGGCCAAAAGCAAAGACATGGCCAAGGATGCAAACCCCAGAAGAAGTGTGCACGCCGTCAAAGGCGAGATGGACCTCACACCTTTTGGCATTGAACCCAATCGCAAAGCCTTGGATGTGTTGATTCGCTATACCTACCAGCAAGGCCTGATTCCCAGGCCCTACAGTGTCGATGAACTGTTTGATGAAACCCGTGACTTGTTAGGAAAATGATGCACTTCGAAGAAAACTTTTTGGGTCGTCGCCAACTTGTGGTGGCGGCATTGTTATCGGCTGGTTTGGGCAAGGCGTTTGCACAAGCAGGCGATGTCTCTCGCATCATTGTGCCGTTTGCGGCCGGTGGCGCTCGCGAGATGCCAGCTCGTGCCATTCAACAAGAGCTGTCACAAGAGACCGGTCAAAACTGGATCATTGAAAGCAAGCCAGGTGCTGGCGGTGCCATTGGCACCGCGTTTGTTTCAAAGGCTGCGCCCGATGGAAAAACCTTGCTCATGGCGGCATCCAGTCACTTCGTGACGTCTGCGATGGGTGCCCGTCCTTTTTATGAACCCGTTAAAGAATTTGCGCCGGTGGCCAACATTGGCAACCAAAGCTACATCTTGATGGTCAACGCCAACGTGCCGGCCAAGTCTGCTGCCGAGTTCATTCAATACGCCAAGAGCAAGCCGGGTGCGCTCAATTACAACTCGGCGGGTGTGGGCAGTTCGACGCATTTGGCCATGGCTTACTTTGCCAAGACCGCAGAGATTGACATGCTGCATGTGCCCTACAAAGGCACTGCAGAAGCTGTAACCGATGTGTCTGGTGGACGCGGCCACGCGGTCATTGTGCCGACGGCTGGTGTGGGGGTTTATTTGCAAGATCCACGTTTGCGCGTGATTGGCATCACTGCCAAAAAGAGATCACCACTGTTGCCCAACATTCCGACTCTGGCGGAATCGGGTTTGTCGGGTTTTCACTTTGAATCGTGGTTTGGTTTATTGGCGCCTGCTGGCACCCCTGTGGCTGTTTTGGAAAAGCTCAATGCAGCCGTGAACAAAATCATTGTGAACAAAGATGTCAAAGATCGCTTGTTGGCCTTGGGCATGGAGTCGCCTCAATGGAACTTAGAGGCCTTCAACAAGGTGTTCCTTGCCGACCGTGATCTGATGACCAAGATCGTCAAGGAAACTGGCATTACCCGCGATTCATAAGCAAGCCTTCTTCAAGCAAGGCGCTTGCTTTAGAGCGCTTTGAAGATTTCGCGTGCAGCACTGACGGTGTCGGCAATGTCTTGCGCAGTGTGTGCGCCGCTGACAAAACCAGCTTCGTAAAGCGCAGGTGCAATGTACACACCGCGGTCCAATAAACCGTGGAACAAAGTGTTGAACTTGCTGCCATCGGTTTTCATCACTTGCGGATAGTTGCTGGGCAAGGTGGGCAACAAGAAGAAGCCAAACATACCGCCCTCGCAGTCGCCTGCAAAGGGCACACCTTCTGCATTGGCCGCGGCTGTAAGGCCGTCGACCAACGAGCGTGTGGTGGCGCTGAGGGCATCAAAGAAACCAGGCTTGCTAATTTGGGCCAAGGTGGCCAAACCGCATGCCGTGGCCACAGGGTTGCCACTCAAAGTGCCGGCTTGGTAGACAGGGCCCAACGGCGCCAGTTGTTCCATGACGGCGCGCTTGCCACCGAAGGCTGCCAATGGCATGCCGCCACCAATCACTTTGCCCATGACTGTCATGTCGGGCTCGAAGCCAGGTATGCTTTTGGCATAGACGCTTTGCGCGCTACCCAGAGCCACGCGGCAACCGGTCATCACTTCGTCAAACACCAGCAGGGCGCCGTATTGGCTGCACAACTCGCGGCAGCGTTTCATGAAGGGCACGCTGGCGCGCACAAAGTTCATGTTGCCCGCAATGGGTTCAATCATGAGGCAAGCCAATTCGTTGCCGTGAATCTTGAAAGCGTCTTCCAGTTGTTCGATGTTGTTGTACTCGAGCACCAATGTGTGTTGCACCACTTCGGGCGGCACGCCTGCACTGGTGGGGTTGCTAAAGGTGGCTAAGCCAGAACCCGCTTTGACCAACAAGGCATCGGCATGGCCGTGATAGCAGCCTTCGAACTTGATGATTTTGCTGCGGCCTGTGGCGCCGCGGGCCAAGCGCAATGCGCTCATGCCTGCTTCTGTGCCCGAGCTGACCAAGCGCACCATGTCCATGGACGGTACCAACTTGAGCAAGGCTTCAACCAACTCGACTTCGCGCTCGGTGGGGGCACCAAACGAGAAGCCATCGAGGGCGGCTTTTTGCACGGCTTCCAGCACAGCAGGGTGGCCGTGACCCAAAATCATGGGGCCCCAAGAGCCGATGTAGTCGATGTACTTTTTGCCGTTGGCGTCCCAAAAGTAAGCGCCCTCAGCGCGCTTTACAAAACGGGGTGTGCCGCCCACTGCGCGGAACGCGCGAACGGGAGAATTAACGCCGCCAGGAATGACTTTGCGGGCACGTTCGAACAGGGTTTCGTTGAGGTCAGTGTTTGGTTTCATTGATAGGCATTTCAAAAAAATCAGCGTTCAGGTTGGGGCCACCCTCTGGGGCGTCTTCACCATCTTCAGGTTCGGGCAGTGCCCAGAATAAGCGATCGGGTACAACGTGGCCCATGCCAGGTCGAAAACCCTCGTCAAGACAACGGTCGAGATAATGCAGCGCCTCACTGGCGGCCACAGAAAGATCCAAGCCCGTGGCGAGTAAAGCTGCCAGAGCAGCAGACAAGGTTTCGCCAGCACCACTGAAAACAGCTTCGATGCGCTCAAATTTTTCATGGCCCACCACAGTTTCGGGGGTGGCCAAAACATTGTCAATTTGTTGATCGGTGGCAGTAAGGCCTGTGACCAAGGTGTAGGGCACGCCAAACTCGGCGGCTGCTTTTGCGATGTCGCGGGGGCCAGGGTTCTTTTCGCTGGACCAATCGGGCAAAAGCCAGCGCCTGAGCGTGCTGTGGTGACCCACCAAAACGCTGGTTTGAGGCAACAGCAATTCACGAAACGCATCCAAGTATTGGTCGATCTGGTCGTCCTCCCACCAAGACAGGTTGGGCATGTAGGCCACCACGGGCACGCCGTCGTAGTCGGCGGTGAGCTCGGCAATGATGCTGATGTTTTCGGCGCTGCCTGCAAACCCAACTTTGATAACCTGAGGGGGCACGTCTTCCAAAATGGCACGAGCTTGATCGCCTACGGCTTCTTCTGTGAGCGGAAAGAAGTCAAAAACTTGGGCGGTGTCTCGGGCGTAAGCCCCTGTAAGCACGGGCAAAGCATGGGCGCCCACTGACGCTATGGCCAAAACGTCGGCGCTGATGCCGCTGGCGCCACTGGGGTCACTGGCATTGAAAACCAAGACGCAAGCCAGAGAGGCGTCGTCTTCGCTGTCGGTTGCGGCGTCGGGGGCGTCTGACGGAGGTAAAGAAGTGGTCATGGGTTACAGTGAAGCCCGATACAATCGTTTCATTCTATTCGACACTGGTGACACACTGTGACTGATACTAAAACTTGGATGTGCTTAATTTGCGGCTGGATTTACGACGAGGCCGCAGGATGTCCTGAAGATGGCATTGCCCCCGGCACCGCCTGGGCCGATGTGCCCATGAACTGGACCTGCCCAGAATGCGGCGCCCGCAAAGAAGACTTTGAAATGGTGGCCATCTAAGCCACTTTTTTAACCACGGCGTAACGCGCCAAGGTTTTTTCTCTGGCCTCTGCATGGTTGACCACTGGCAGAGGGTAATCTTTACCCAATGTGATGCCCGCGGCTTGAAGTGCCAGCGGCTTGGCTTCCCATGGCGCATGCAGATCTGCACCTTCTAGCCCTTTTAGCTGCGGCAAATAGCGCTTGATGAATTTGCCCTGCGGATCAAATTTCTGGCTTTGCGTAACAGGGTTGAAGATGCGAAAGTAGGGCTGGGCATCGCAACCACTCGAGCTGCCCCATTGCCAGCCCCCGTTGTTGGCCGAGAGGTCGAAGTCAATCAGGTGCTGGGCAAAGTATTGTTCGCCCCAGCGCCAATCGACCCCCAAATCCTTGGTGAGAAAAGAGGCCACCACCATTCGAAGGCGGTTGTGCATGTAGCCGGTTTGGTTGATTTGCGCCATGGCCGCATCGACCAGTGGATAGCCCGTGCGGCCTTCGCACCAAGCGGCAAACAAAGCTTTGCCGTGAGGCCCGTGATCCCAATGGATGGCATCGTATTCGGCCTTGAAGCAGCGCTCGGTCACATGCGGAAAATTGGCCAAGATTTGGGCGTAAAAGTCGCGCCAAATGAGCTCAGACAACCACACGCTGGCGCCCTCACTGGTTTTATAGCGGCGCCACGCCTCTGCAGCCAATTGGCGAATAGACACCGTGCCAAAGCGCAGGTGCACGCTGAGGTAGCTGGGCCCTTTGACTGCCGGAAAATTTCGAGTTTCTTCGTAGCGGTCGATGCGGTGCAAAAAATCTTCGAGAAGGCTTTGCGCCCCCGAGACACCGGATTTGTAATGCAAGGCCGTCAGGTCGACCGTTTCAAAATCAATATCGGGCAGCGTGGGCACCGGTTTTTGGAAAGCCTGAGGCCTTGGGGCCAATGCGGCTGCATGCTCGGCCACAGGGTGGGGCGCCAAATCTTGGGCTTGCACCTTTTTGAGCCAAGCGTTTTTGTAGGGTGTGAAGACGGTGTAGGGGTTGCCCGCCAAGGTGAGCACCTCTTGTCGCTCAAACACCACGTGGTCTTTGTAGGTATGAAGGGCAATGCCGGCATTGGCCAAGACGCCTCGAACTTGGGCGTCGCGGGCAAGGGCGGCTGGCTCGTCGTCGTGGTTGGCAAAAACAGCCTGGGCCTCTATGTGTTTGGCCAGATCCGCTATTTCTTTGACAGCATTGCCGTGCAAGACAATGAGCCCCACTTGAGCAGCCAGTTGGGGGGCAACGCCTGCCTCGGTGGCGGCTTGGCGCAGCAGGTGGTCCATTTCAAGCAAGGATTCTTGGATGAAAGCAACCCGCCTATCTTTGCGGGGCAATGGGTTCAGGATGTCGGTGTCAAAGACAAATACACACTGCACTTTGTTGCAGTTTTTGAGGGCGTGGTACAGGGCGGCGTTGTCTGCAACGCGTAAATCTCGCCGAAACCAGACCAAGCCGGTAGAAAAGGGTTTGTTCATGGGTTTGAGGCCGTTAAAATTGGGGCATGTCTGCCGATTTTGCCTCCACTCAGCTTTCGCATCATTTTTTGATTGCCATGCCCGGTTTGGAGGACCCAGTATTTGCCAAAAGTGTGGTTTATTTGTGCGAACACTCGGAGCGGGGTGCCATGGGTCTGATCATCAACAAGCCCGGCGATCTCAGTCTGAAGCATTTGTTCGAGAAAGTCGAGTTGCCCCTTACGCGCCAAGACCTATTGCAATCCAATGTATTGCAAGGCGGACCCGTTCAAACCGAACGAGGATTTGTGTTGCACGAACCCATGCTGGAAGCAAGTTCCGATGAAAAAAGCAACTCTATTTATGCCTCCACCTTGAGTGTTCCAGGTGGCTTGGCCATGACCACCTCCAAAGATGTGCTGGAAGCCATGGCCAATGGCTCCGGACCTCAGCGTGTCTTGGTCACTCTGGGCTATGCATCTTGGGGTGAGGGCCAATTGGAATCTGAAATTGGTGAAAACAGCTGGCTCACTGTGGCCGCCGACCAGGCCGTTATTTTTGACACGCCCATCGAGCAACGCTACGACAAAGCGCTTAGCTTGTTGGGCTTGCAAGCGTGGATGTTGTCCTCTCAGGTGGGCCACGCATGAGCCTAGACCAGGCGCTCTCTGTGCCTGCGTCGCAGCAGAGTTTTTTGGCTTTTGACTTCGGCATGAAACGCACTGGCGTCGCTGTGGGCAATCGCATGCTGCGTCAAGCCACCCCTCAAGCGACGGTGGTGGCCGAAGGCGATGCCCGCTTTTCACACATCGAAAAACGCATCAAAGAATGGGCCCCCGATGCTTTGGTGGTGGGCGTGCCTTTTCACCCAGATGGCGCATCGCATGAAAACACCCTTCGGGCCCAAAAATTTGCGCGGCAACTGCGCGGACGTTTTGGTTTAAACGTCTACGAAGTGGACGAACGTTACAGCACCACCGAAGCCATTTCGGCGGGTGCCAAAGATGCCGACGCTGCGTCGGCTTGCATCATTTTGGAACAATTTTTAAGGAGTCTGCCTTGAGTGCATTGGCTTTGAATGCAGAGGCGCTGTACGGCGAACTCTTGCGCGGTGTGCGTGCCATGTGCACCCCCGAAACACGTTTGGTCGGGATTACTTCTGGTGGCGCTTGGTTGGCAGAGCGTCTGCAAAAAGATTTGGGATTGACTGGCAAACACGGCAGCATTTCTTCGGCCATGCACCGCGATGACTTTGCACAGCGCGGCTTGTCTGCAGGCGGTCAAACCAGCTTGCCCTTTGAGATTCAAGGTGCCGATGTGGTGATTTTGGACGATGTGCTTTACACCGGTCGCACCATTCGCGCAGTCATCAACGAGTTGTTTGATTACGGCCGCCCTGCCAATGTGCGCTTGGCGGTTTTGGTGGACCGCGGCGGCCGCCAGTTGCCCATTCAAGCCGACTATGCCGCTGCACGCGTGGCACTGCCCAGTACGCAATCGCTGGCGCTGGCCCGATTGGCCAATGGCGAGTTCAGCTTTGAAGTTCAAGAAGACAACAGCACAGCAGGGAAAAAATAAAAATGCTCTACAAACGCAATCCCCAACTCAACAAAAACGGCGAGCTCATTCACTTGCTGTCGACTGAAGGTTTGTCGCGCGACATCCTCACGCACATCCTAGACACTGCGGCCAACTTTGTGAGCGTGAGCGACCGCGAAGTCAAAAAGGTGCCCTTGCTGCGCGGCAAAAGCGTCTTCAACTTGTTCTTCGAAAACAGCACACGCACGCGCACCACGTTTGAAATTGCGGCCACGCGTTTGTCGGCCGATGTGATCAACCTCGACATTGCGCGCTCGTCTGCTTCTAAAGGCGAATCGTTGTTAGATACCATTGCCAACTTGTCAGCCATGGCAGCCGATATTTTTGTGGTACGCCACTCCGAGTCGGGCGCGCCTTACCTCATTGCACAGCACGTGGCACCGCATGTGCACGTGGTCAATGCAGGAGATGGACGACATGCACACCCCACTCAGGGCTTGCTCGACATGTACACCATTCGTCACTACAAAAAAGATTTTGCAAACCTCACGGTGGCCATTGTGGGTGACGTGTTGCACTCACGTGTGGCGCGCTCTGACATTCATGCGCTGACCACCTTGGGTTGCGCCGAAGTGCGCGTGGTGGGGCCTCAAACGTTGGTGCCATCAGACATGGCGCAAATGGGTGTGAAGGTTTTCCATAACCTCGAAGAAGGCATCAAAGACTGCGACGTGGTCATTACCTTGCGCTTGCAAAACGAACGCATGAGCGGCGCTTTGTTGCCTTCAAGCCAAGAGTATTTCAAACGCTTTGGCCTCACGCCAGAAAAGCTACAACTGGCCAAACCCGACGCCATCGTGATGCACCCTGGCCCCATCAACCGCGGTGTCGAAATTGATTCTGCTGTAGTGGACGGCCCACAAAGTGTGATCTTGCCTCAGGTGACTTTCGGCATTGCTGTGCGCATGGCCGTGATGAGCATCGTGGCGGGTAATGAAGCTTGAAGTACCAGAAGAAGAAAGAACAAAGACCATGAAAATTTTGATTCAAGGTGGCCGCGTGATAGACCCCGCCAGCCAAACCGACAGCGTTGCCGATGTGGCCATCTCAGAAGGCAAAATTGTGGCCATTGGCAAAGTGCCCGCAGATTTTCAGGCGCAAAAAACCATCGATGCCAAAGGCCTCATCGTGATGCCGGGCCTGGTGGATTTGTCTGTGCGACTCAAAGAGCCAGGCCACGAACACGAAGGCATGCTCGATTCAGAATTGGCCGCGGCTGTTGCCGGTGGCGTCACCAGCTTGGTGTGCCCACCCGACACCGACCCTGTGTTGGACGAGCCTGGCTTGGTCGAAATGCTGCGCTTCAAAGCAGAAAAACTCAATCGCTCAAAGGTCATGCCTTTGGGGGCGCTGACGCGCGGCCTCAAAGGTGAAGTGTTGACCGAAATGGTGCAACTGACCGAGGCGGGATGCGTTGGTTTCAGTCAAGCCGAAGTTGCTTTAGAAAACACACAAGTGTTGCAACGCGCTTTGCAGTACGCCAACTCATTTGGATATACCGTGTGGCTGCGACCACAAGAATTGCATTTGGGCAAAGGCGTGGCTGCCAGCGGTCCTTTGGCCACTCGCATGGGTTTGTCAGGTGTCCCAGTAGCCGCCGAGACCATTGCCCTGCACACTATTTTTGAATTGCTCAAAAGCATCAAAGCCCATGTGCACTTGTGCCGTATCAGCAGTGCCGCAGGCGTAGCCTTGGTGCGTCAGGCCAAAGCCGAAGGCTTGTCTGTCACTTGCGATGTCAGCATCAATTCATTGCACCTCACTGATGCCGATGTGGGGTATTTCGACAGCCGTGCGCGCGTGTCGCCACCGCTGCGTCAACAGCGCGACCGCGATGCACTGCGCCAAGCCTTGGCCGATGGCACCATCGATGCTTTGGTCTCCGACCATAGTCCTGTGAGCGAAGATGAAAAAGCCTTGCCTTTTGCAGAAGCAGAGCCTGGCGCAACGGGTCTCGAGTTGTTGCTCAGCTTGGCACTCAAGTGGTCGCAAGACAGCAGAGTGCCACTGTCTCGCGCCATTGCCACCATCACCAGCGAAGCCGCTCGCGTGCTGGGCAAAGACATGGGTCAGTTGAAAGTAGGCGGACAAGCCGACGTGTGTATCTTGGACCCAGAAGCCCATTGGCAAGTGACCTCTGACAACTTACGCAGCCAAGGCAAATACACGCCGTTCTCTGGTTACGACTTGCCCGGCCGGGTGCAATGCACCTTGGTGGGCGGACAAGTGGCCTATCAAGCTTAAGCATGCGCGCAGCCCTCAAATTGCTGCGTGGCATGTGGCACGTGCTGGTGGGATGGGTCACCATTTACTTTCGGTTTCCGCAACTGAGCCAGCAACAACGTGACGCTCGTGTGCAGGTGTGGGCCATGCAGCTCTTGCGCATCTGGGGCATTGACCTAGAGGTTCGCGGTCGGCCCGTTGTTTCTGGTCCTGCTCTCTTGGTTAGCAATCACATCTCTTGGCTTGATATCTTGGTTATTCATGCCACACGGCACTGCCGTTTTGTGTCGAAATCGGAGTTGCGCGACTGGCCTGTGTTGGGCACCTTGGCCACTGGCGGCGGTACTTTGTACATTCAACGCGCGCAACGCAAAGATGCCATGCGCATGGTCAAAGACATGGCGCAGTCATTGCGCAATGGGGATGTGTTGGGCGTGTTTCCAGAGGGCACCACGGGCGATGGCATTGGCATGCTGCCTTTCCATGCCAACCTGATTCAGTCGGCCATTGAAGCCGATTCACCCATTCAGCCTATGGCTTTGCAATTTGTCGATTCTGCCTCGGGTCGGATCAGCATGGCGGCACGCTACATTGACGATGACACTTTGTTGGCGTCGGTGTGGTCAACGCTGAATGCCCAAGGCTTGAAGGCGGTTGTCAACTTTGGTGAATTGCAGACGGCCTTAGATCGCGACCGCAGAGCATGGGCGCAAGACCTGCACCAAGAGGTTTTATCCCTCAAAAATAACTGTATTGGTGCATGATTTTTGGGTTCCGTCTAAGATGATGATGGAGACTAAAAATATGATTTCAAAAAATAGACGCCAACTGATCTTGGCCACGGCAGCATCCACTTTGGCGCCCTGGTCTAATGCGCAGAGCATTTACCCCAACAAGACCATTCGCTATGTGGTGCCCGTAGCCGCTGGCGGTGGCGCAGACATGATTGGCCGCGCCACCTGCGAGCGTTTGACCAAGGTCTTGGGGCAAAGCATCATCATTGAAAACGTTTCCGGCGGCGGCGGTGCCATTGCGTGCCAAAACGTGGCCAAGAGCGCCCCCGATGGCTACACCTTGTTGCAGGCCTATGTGGCCACACACGGTACATCGCCAGCAACCCGAAAATTAAACTACGACGCCCTCAAAGATTTCACGCCCATTGGCATGATTGGCACGGCACCCAATGTGCTGTGCGTCAACCCTGGCGTGCCCGCCAACGATGTCAAAAGCTTTGTGGAATACGTTCGCAAACAACCCGGCAAAATTGCCTATGGATCTGCGGGTGCTGGCTCGTTAACGCACTTGGTGGGTGAGCTGTTTAAGCAGCAGACAGGCTTGTTCATGATTCACATTCCCTACAGGGGCGTGGCGCCTGCCAACGTCGATTTAATTTCGGGTCAAACACAGGCTTTGTTTCCCAGTTTGGCTGGTGCGTTGCCACACATCCGAAGCGGCAGAATGCGCCCCTTGGCTGTGACTGGCCCCAAGCGACATGAGTTGCTCAAAGATGTTCCCACCTTTGAAGAGCTGGGCTACAAGGGCTTTGACGGGCAGCAGTGGTACGGCATTGTGGGCCCAGCTGGCATGCCGCAGGCGGTGGTTAAAACGCTGAGTGATGCGCTGGCCCAAGTTTTGGCGCAACAAGACTTTAAAGACAAGCTTTCGTCTGAAGCCGTTGCTTTGATGCCATTGTCGCCAGAAGCATTTTCAGCTTACATGAAGACCGACATTGAGCGTTGGACCAAGTTGGCGCGCGATAGAAAAATTGAATTAGACAGCTGAAAGTTGAAGCCAGATGTCTAGACTCGACCCATTGCCCCCCGAAACCACGCCTGAGTTAAAAAATTACTTCGATTTTTTTCTAGGCACTTTGGGCTTTACGCCAAACAGCGTTTTAACCATGCAGCGCAAGCCTAAGCTGGTACAAGCGTTTGCCCAGTTGAATGCCGCCGTGATGGACCCCGAAGGTGAAGTTGATTTGGGCTTCAGGCGCCTCATTGGCCATGTTGCAAGCCAGGCCTCGGGCTGTCTTTATTGCCAAGCGCACACACTCCTTGGCGCTCACAACTTTGGTGTTTCTGAAGAAAAATTGGCAGATGTTTGGCAGTATTCAACCAGCCCACTGTTCACAGAAAAAGAAAAGCTGGCACTTGATTTTGCGTTGGCCGCAGCTTCGCAACCCAATGCCGTCACAGATGAACTTTTTGCGCTCATGAAACAGCACTGGTCAGACAGTCAGATTGTTGAGATTTTGGGTGTGGTGGCCATGTTTGGATTCCTCAACAGATGGAATGACAGCATGGCGACACCCTTAGAGACTGTGCCCAATGACATTGCAGTGAAAACTGCGGGGCAAAGAGTTTGGAATGCAGGCAAGCATCAGAGATAGTTGCTTGCTTGGTGCTTCGACAGGAATCGAACCTGTACTAACGCTTAGAAGACAAAGGGCCCGCGGAGATCCTAACATGTCTTCTACCTAATAACTTCCTAAACATTTGTTGGACTTCAATCTTTTTACAAGAGTCATTTCAAGAGGGTGGGGCAGGTCATAAGGGCTATGCAAAGCTGCAGGATGTCTTTCGCTAACTCGTACGTTCACCTAGCTAAAAGTGCTATTGAGTTACACACTTTGAACAAATGCATGCTTTGTTTTGAGCATTTGATGGGACTTTAGACAAGACATCAGCTGAGAAGTCCACAGAGACACACCAGCATGGCTCCTGAGGCTTGCCAGTGGCTTTGGCAATTTCTATTGCACATAGGTTGGGTTCGCCGCATATTGGGCACTTTGAAAGGTCCATCTCTTAGTTCTTTGAATGATTAGCTGATGGGTGTGTATTCAATTCCAGTTTGAGTTATTCCAACCAAGTTAATGTACGTAGTGTTAAAGCTGGAATCTGCGGCTAAGTGCGCAAGAGCACCAGCAGCCATTCCGTTTTCAAGCAGTGCAATGTATGGTGCTTTATCTGCTGATGTTGGTTTTGTCCCTATCACGTTAGTCCAAAGTAAACTGACAATTTGGTCGTGCGACTTTGCTCCAGCAGCATCTAGAGCGAGAGCAGCTAGGTTGTCATAAGTCCAGCCAGTATCAAGAAAATGAAGCCCGATTCCAACGTAGTTTTTGTTTGTGACGGCATCTTTTCCAAAAACTGCCCCTAAAATTTTTGCAACTACGCCAGCGTTTCCATCAATGTCAAAGCCAAAGCTGGTGTTTGAAAATATGACGCGATCTACATCTTTAAGTGTATCGATGCCTTCAGATCCAGCATTGTCTTTGACAATGATTTGATAGTTGCTTCTTGTCATACTGAAATCGGAAGAGTTTCCGTAGAAGCGTGCAAAATCTATTTGAGTTGCTAATCCAGTTAAGACATCGTCTCCTGCAAGTCCTCTGAGTATGGGTTTGCTTGCTGAGGTTTGAAGTGAATCGTTAGAGGCTGTACCGATTAATGTGAATTGAGTTGTAGGATCAATTTGAATCGCCTGATTCAAATGCGAAACAAGGACATACCCAGTTTTTGATGCGGAATCTGGACTGTTCCAATCAAAAGAATTTTCGCTTTTTAGAGACAATAAATCTACAGCGCCATCGCCATTGAAGTCGCCGGTAATTAAGTTGTTGATGCCATAAGCGCCTACGACAGTATTGTCAAAGACGCGCATATTTTTGACGTCAACAGGTAAAAAAGTCCC
Source organism: Limnohabitans sp. (assembly GCA_049655425.1). Lineage (GTDB taxonomy): Bacteria > Pseudomonadota > Gammaproteobacteria > Burkholderiales > Burkholderiaceae_C > Limnohabitans_A. The sequence goes on from JBASJS010000002.1 coordinate 206,355, forward strand.
ATCTTTTTGCCCGATGTAAATGCTGGGATAAGAGCCATATTTTGAATTTTCTGGCCAGTTCACTTCGTTAATTGTTGTGACGATAAAGTCATTGATGCCGTCAGAATTTAAGTCTTCTAAAAAATATTGAAAATTAAACGAAGAACTAAAGTCTCGGATGGCATCCTGATTTGGAAAGTATCTGGCCGTTTGATCTATGAATTGCCCGTTATTGTTGATATAGACTTGAAAGCCACCACTTCTATGCGAGAAACCTTCTGTAATGTAGAAACCCATGACAATATCTAATTGCCCATCATGGTTGATGTCCAGCGTTGCCAAACTATTGGCGCCAGCCGTTGCTTGAGAAGACGGTGTTCCGTACTGATTGACAAATTTGTTAAACCCAGTTTCGTCAATCCAATGTTTTCCTACAAATAAGAATTGCCAATTTGAAATTGGGACATCTTTGATACCATACGCAATCGCCATTGCTGGCGTTGAGCTCAAGAGGTCATAAGAAAGTTGTAAGCCCAATTGCTCCTTGCTCATTGTCTCAAGTCCAAGGATTAAATCAGAAATGCCATCATGGTTGAGGTCTGCACTTTTTGCAGAACTGATCCCATATTTTTCAAGGCTTGTTGGTAGACTATCCCCGCCGGACTTGAAGGTCCCATCGGTTTGTTGAATGAGTGGCGAGCGTAAATCAGTCCCTTGGTAATTGACATAACCAAATTCTCTAATTCCGAGTACATCTAATTTCCCATCAGAGTTAAAGTCGCCAATAGCGCCGCCGTGATGTCCTTGTGTTGGCGTAGTTTGTGTATTTAAAGAGGTAAAGCTTTTGCCCTGGTTATTGATGAGGATGATGTCGCTTTGATTTTTTCCGGAGTGAGTTGATTCGAAGCCTACGATGTCTAACCAACCGTCATTGTTCATGTCAATGATGGCGCCATTTCTTATGAATTGGCGTTGCGCATTACCTAAGAAGTTGTTGAAAGTTGCAAAAGTTCCGTCACCTTGACTGATCAACACGATAGGGTCATGCATGGAATCTACCCATGAAAGAACCACATCGTCTAAATGATCGCCATTGAGATCACCAACGGCGACGATATGAAGCCAGCTGGGCGTAGCCGTACTGAAATTGTTTGCAAACGTAGGTGTTTGATTGGCGATCTGTATGGTGATGCCCTTTTGTGTTTTGAAGGATTTTGCGAAAGCAAAGCTTGAGTCAATATTTGTCATAACATTTTTCTATCGATTCAAGTTAGGTACTGCAGGCAGTGAGCAGGCCAATATCATTACCGCGATTACTAATATGTAAGGTTGTTTCTTAGCACGCTTGTTAAACTTACTATAACTGGTTAAAAAAATTGATGAGCAATCTTTAAAGCTTTTAAGTGCCAAATCATTGGCTAACCGGTAAATACTCAAGTCCTGACTGAGCAAGTCCTGTTAAATTGATTTTGATCGTGTTAAGGGCTAAGTCGCCTGCCATCACTACTAAATCACCAGCTTTCATGCCATCACCAAGCATTTTGACGTATGGTGCTTTCTGATCTGGATTGGCTTCAAATCCAACAACATTTCGCCATAGAGTCGAGACTATCGAATCGTTAGTGTTCGCTCCAACAGCCTTCAAAGCTAATGCTCCTAGATCGCTGTAACTCATGCCCTTATCCAAATAATCCAGTCCAATGCCTACGAAGGTGGGGTTTGATACAAAGGCACTGCCAAGCACCGCACCAAGTACCTTCGCAGCCTTACCTGCGTTGCCATCCAAATCAAGTGCAAAGGATTTATCGCTGAACTTCAAGCGTTCAACGTTAATCAGGGTGTCTGTGCCATTTGTGGCTGGTGGTGGAAATTTTGCAATTGTTGGACCGGTAAAGGAGACAGTCCAAGAACCATCAGTCGATTTGATCAATGAGTAATTTCGCAGATTGGGTAATCCGAATTGATCGTCAATTTTGACAGTGTCTAAACCAGCGCCGCCATCGATGAAGTCATTTCCCAATCCACCCACTAGCAAATCATTACCATCCAAACCAAACAATGAATTGTCATTCTCATTTCCAACGACTTTGTCTGCACCATTGGTAGCAGTGATTGTTGCAATTTTAGGAAGTGGTTTAGTTGGAACCACTTCGATGAAGTAAACAGAATCTTGATATGGAAAAGTAACAAGCCATGAGACTCCTTTAGAGTCCACATAAGCACTTGCCATGTTAAAAAACTCTTTATTTTTAGGGCCTAAATCAAGAACGTCAGAGACGAAGATTGGACTGAGGTGGTTATAACCATCATTTAAGTAGATTAACGGCATAGTAGCTTGATCGATTGCCGTATTACCCATATGCAGATCTTCCAACAATAAATCAGTAGTGCCATCTGCATTGACATCTGTCAATTTGAAAAATGGAATCCAAGGTGATTTACTTAACTTGCCAGCAATGCCCATTTTGCTTGCTGAGGAAGCAAATGCTGCAGGTGTAACGTCTATAAAATTATCCCCACTGAGCTTTAAGACTTGCAAACTCCAACCGTCGTAAAATGGGTCAGTTTGAGTCGATAGCAAGACCAGTTCTTTTACGCCGTCTCCGTCTAAGTCGGCAGCTTGTATATCAAGTAGTTGTTCATTTTTGTTTCCAAAAAAACCATTCGGTATCAGTGTTGAGTTTTCGTTGCTAAATACTCCATTTTTATTCCAGTAGACAATTGATTGAGTCTTCTTATTGAGATCATTCCCATCATTTCCAATAATTAAATCTACCCATCCATCATTGTTTAAATCAGATAAAAGTGAAGCGGTAAAGCAGATGCCGGTGGGTCCGCTGGAATTTCTTATTTCAATTGGTAGTACTTCAGGAGATTCTCTGAATCTACCGTCGCTCTGGCCAAATAAAACTGAAGCACTGTAAGGAGATGAATTTGTTTGACTGTTGCCGATAAAAATATCTATATATCCATCTTTATTCACATCACCGACAGCTGTACTGTGAGTAAAGTCAAGCCTCTGCGGAAGATTTGAAGTTGCATTTACCCATCCTGTTGGACTCGACAATAAAAGTTGGTTTTGTCCACCGGGATAGGGATCTGCATCCCAACCATGATCAGCAATAAATAAATCTAGCTTTCCATCCTTGTTGAAGTCAGCAGTGACGAATTCCCTTGGGTGGACAGTTGCAGGTATGTCAATACTTGATGCGCTTGCAAGTTCGTAAATTCCATTTGCACTGCCCCAATAAAACATGCTCTTTTGTGGAATTCCAGATGTAACACCTGTATCTGGATAAATAAAGCCAAATAAGGCAATGTCTTTATAGCCGTCTTGGTTGAGGTCTACAGAATAGACAACGTCTGAACGAGACTTTGCCGTATCAGGTGAGACTTTGTAGTTGTACTTGAATTGAAAGTAATCTTGTAGATTCGACATGCTTTTCTTCTTTTACAACCTAAATTGGAATGTATTCAATCCCTGCTTGAGCTAACCCCACGAGATTGATGTTCGTTGTGTTGAAGCTTGAGTCGGCAGCCAAATGAGCAAGTGCGCCTGCCGTCAATCCGTTTTCTAGCATGGCAATGTAAAGTGCTTTATCTGCTGTTGTTGGCTGACTGCCAATCACATTCTTCCAAAGCAGTGAAACTATTTTGTCGTTTGTATTTGCTAAAGCAGCATCAAGTGCAAGTGAGGCAAGCTGGTCGTATGTCCACCCAGCATCGAGGAAACTCAAGCCAATTCCCACATATTTTTTATTGCCAACAGAATCTTTTCCGAATACAGCCCCAAGAATTTTGGCAACAATGCCCGCTTTCCCCTCAACATCTAGCGCAATGGACGTGTCTGAGAAAATCAGTCGCTCTACATTGACCAGTGAAGTATTTGGATATTGCCCAGCTGGGTCGGTAACGTTTATTTGGCTGGGTTGAATGCTGATGTTGAAGTTGCTCTTCGGTTGCGCATTTCCAAAATAAACCTTATCTGTTCCCGGGCCACCATCGATGGACGTGGCGTTGTCCAAGTTGTTTTGTACAATTAATTTGCGCAAATCAAAGCTGAACTTGTCTTGACTGACGATCCAGTCAGGATACGACCAAGATTCGACCTTCGTATGGATGCCGGCTGATGGATTGACCATGATGCCATTCACCTGCAGATTTCCAATCTTGGCGAAACCACCGGAACTTAGCGTGAAGACCAGCTGATTCAGTTGAACATCTGCGGGCAAATTGAGGTCAACAAAATTTTTATCCCAATACCCATTCGAGTTCACCGGCGTTTTGGTGGGCGCAAATTTGATGGTGTACTGTTGTTGATTGCCTAAATCAATGTTGACTGAATTAAGTGCATCAACTGCATTTGTGATCCACACCCCATATTCAAATTTGAGGTTTTTTTGACTCAAGACAGCAACATGAACAGCATCATTGCCAGAACCTGCTGTTACTGTGTCATATCCGCCGCTTAAGTAAATGTCGTTGTTGCCTGATAGCGCATAGATGACGTCGTTGCCTGTCGACCCCATTGTCAAGTTGCTAATTCTGAAGTGAAGGGGGTCGCTTAAATAAGTTTTGATCGTGTCTTCGGCGAGGCTGGGGAAAAGGGAAAGATCAAAATATTTAAAAGTCTGAAAGATCGCAATGTCTGCTTCAGATACGGTCGCAGACGGTTTAGCTTGACTGTAGTCGTTGTAGCTCCAAGGTTCGTAGTTGCCAATTGCAACTGAAGTCACCATGCTGCTCAAGTTGTTGGCAATCAGCTGGAAAAGCGACTCAAAAGCAAGTTTTTGCAGGTTTGGGTTGAGTGGCAGCGGTTTCTGCATGGCTTGTTCTGCAGTTGGATCCCACCCGCCATCCAGTGCGTTGGGTAAGCTAAATGCATTTGCTGTGAGCAAGATTGGTTTTTTGTACTTGAGGCTTGCTGCCACAATCTCATTCACCATGCTCCTCCCATTCAACTTACTACCGAAGTATCCCGAAACAATCGTGTCAATGTCGTAAATCGGTTCTTCTGCGATGTATGGTTTGGCCCATAGTCCAATGCCATCCAGTTGATCCCATATGGCGCTCAAGTCGATCAGAGATTCACTTATGAATTTTCCAGTGCTCCAAACTTGATTGGACAAAGCGCCTGAAAAACTGGCCCTAAATTCTTGAATCGCACCTATCCAGAAATCTCGATAGTCTTGGACAAAGAAGTCTGGATTGCACTGGGAGAGGTAGTAAAGATCCAGCCCGTGAGCTTCGCCATTTTTGAGGAATTCTTTTGAAAACTCTTTGATAGAGTTCAACATTTTTTCAATTTTGAATTCTGTTGGGCGAGTCTGACCAGTGCTTGTTTGTCCAACATAACTGGCATTGCCACCATTGAATGTCCAATTGGGCAAAACGCCTGTTTTTAGACCTTTGCTGTTTGCATAGTCCAACAATGAAAACAACTCTTGATAGGTTAAGTCGTGTTGCAATGAACCATCGGTGCTAACTCCTACCGTAATCTCAAATAGCACGCCGCCATAACCGTCTTGTGCAAAACGGTCAATCATCTGCCTAGATACGGTGGCTTGGCTGAGAGAGAGTTGATCGCTGTAGAAACCTAATTTTGCAAAATTAGTGTGAAGCGTTGCATTGATGTCGGGCATGTCGTGAAACTTTGCTTCGAGTGTCTTAGACCTTGGACATCTGCGAGGGTGTGTTGGTGCCTCCGACAGGAATCGAACCTGTATCTAGCGCTTAGGAGGCACTCGTTCTATCCATTGAACTACGGCGGCGAAGACTGAATTTTAGCCTTCAAACCCATCCACAATGGCAATATGACCCTCTGAATTGGCTTTTCTGTGGGGCAAGATGGTCTGGTATTCGGGGCTGTTGTACCAAGTTTCAGCGGCTGCTCGGCTAGCAAATTCAATCACGACTTTGCGGTTGCCCTGCTCTGTACCCTCGACTTGGGTGCTGTTGCCACCACGCACCAAATATTTGCCACCATATTTGTCCAGAGTGCCTTGCACATGTTGTGAGTAATTGACGTATCCCTCAGGACTGTTAACAGTAACTTGTCCAATGACGTAGGCTTTTGCCATATTGCCTCCAAATTTGATGAGACGTGAAAATTACTTGCTCATCATGCGCATGGCATCTTCCAAGCCCTTGAGTGTGAGCGGAAACATGCGGTTGCTCATGAGTTGCTGAATGACGGCAATGCTTTGGCGATATTGCCAAACGCCTTGAGGCTCGGGGTTGATCCAAGCAAATTTGGGGAAGGTGTGCGTGAGGCGTTGCAACCATTCGGCGCCGGCTTCTTCGTTGTTGTATTCCACGCTGCCGCCACGCTGCAAAATTTCGTAGGGGCTCATGGTGGCATCGCCCACAAAGATCAGTTTGTAATCTTTGTTGTACTTGCGCAGAATGTCCCAGGTGGGAAACTTCTCGGCGTAGCGGCGCTTGTTGTTTTTCCACATGAAGTCGTAAACACAGTTGTGGAAGTAATAGAACTCCAGGTGCTTGAACTCGGTCTTGGCAGCAGAAAACAATTCTTCAACACGTGCAATGTGATCGTCCATGGTGCCACCCACATCCATCAACAACAGCACCTTCACGTTGTTGTGGCGCTCGGGCACCATCTTGATATCGAGGTAACCCGCATTGGCGGCTGTGGCGCGAATGGTGTCGGGCAAATCGAGTTCTTCAATTGAGCCTTCGCGGGCAAATTTGCGCAGTCGACGCAAAGCCACCTTGATGTTGCGCGTGCCCAGCTCTTGGGTGTCGTCGTAGTCGCGGTAGGCGCGTTGCTCCCACACCTTCACAGCACTGCGTTGTCCGCCTTTGCCGCCAATTCGAATGCCTTGGGGGTTTTGGCCACCATTGCCAAAGGGGGAGGTGCCGCCTGTGCCTATCCATTTGTTGCCACCTTCGTGGCGTTCTTTTTGTTCTTCGAGCCGCTTTTTCAAGGTCTCCATCAACTCGTCCCAGCCCATTTTTTCAATGGCGGCTTTTTGTTCGGGCGTGAGTTCTTTTTCTAGAATTTTTTGCAACCATTCCAAGGGTACTTCTTTGGTGAAGTCGGTCAGCATTTCGACACCTTTGAAGTAGGCGCCGAAGGCCTTGTCAAATTTGTCGTAGTGCTTTTCGTCTTTCACCATGATGGTGCGACTTAAATGATAGAAATCATCGATGCTGCATGCATCCGATGCAGGGCCCACCACGTTGGCTTGAAGGGCCTCCAAGACGTTGAGGTATTCGCGCACAGACACCGGTAATTTGGCGGCACGCAGGGTGTAAAAGAAATCGATCAGCATGCTTTAGGCCTCGCGCGAACGACTGAGTTGGTAATCCAAGTGGGCCTTCACAGAAGGCCACTCGGTGTTCAGGATGCTGTAAACGCAGGTGTCACGCAGGGCGCCCGCGGCATCGGGATGATGGTTAATTTGATGGTTGCGCAACACACCATCCAACTTGGCGCCTAGGCGCTCAATGGCGCGGCGGCTTTGTTGGTTGAAGAAATGCGTTCTAAATTCAACGGCATTGCACTGAAGTTGCTCAAAGGCATAAGCCAGTAACAGACGTTTGCATTCGGTGTTAACAGGCGATCGTTGCACGCTAGCCCGATACCACGTAGAGCCAATCTCAACACGTTGGTTGGCCGCATCTATGTTCATGTAGGTGGTCATGCCCACGGCCTTGCCGTTGACTTGCACCGTGAAGGGCAACATGCTGCCTTGCTTGTGCAGACTTAAGCGGCGCTCAATTTCGGCAGCCATTTTGTCGGGTGTAGGAATGGCGGTGTACCAATGTCGCCAAAGTTCGCCGTCCTTGACCGCTTCAAGCAAGTCATCGTGATGCACTGCGTTCAGTGGCATCAGGCAGACATGTTGGCCGCGCAAGGTCGTGGCTTGAGTCAACAGATTGGGCACTGTCATCACTGGTCTTTGGACGAATTGTCATCCGTCCCGTCGTCCGACTTGGATTGTGCGGCTTGCGCGGCTTGCCAGCGTCTGGCCAATTGCAAGCCCAAACCACCACCCAAACCTACCAACAAAATGCCGCCAATGCTGTCAATGCCGTAGCCAGCTGCAAAAATATTCCAGCCAAGCAGGCGGCCTGCCCAAAAGCCCAGCAGGGCGCCGCCCACAAAACCTACGGCATCCGATAAACCTTCAGCGAGCAAATTGCGTGACATGTTGAATTAACGGTTGCGTTGGTTCATGAACACCAGCTTTTCAAACAAGCTGACGTCTTGCTCGTTCTTCAGCAAGGCGCCAACCAGTGGTGGCACGCTCACTTTTTGGTCGGCACTTTGCAAGGCTTCCAAAGGAATGTCTTCGGCCACCAACAACTTGAGCCAGTCGAGCAATTCGCTGGTGGAGGGTTTCTTTTTGAGGCCAGGCAAACCGCGCACGTCGTAGAAGTTTTTCAATGCAACCGTGAGCAATTCTTTTTTCAAATTGGGGAAGTGCACATCCACGATTTGCTTCATGGTGTCGGCTTCTGGGAACTTGATGTAGTGGAAGAAGCAACGGCGCAAGAAAGCATCAGGCAATTCTTTTTCGTTGTTGGAGGTGATGAACACCAAGGGGCGAGTTTTGGCTTTGATCAGCTGACGTGTCTCGTAGCAATAAAACTCCATGCGATCGATTTCGCGCAGCAAGTCGTTTGGAAACTCGATGTCGGCCTTGTCGATTTCGTCAATCAAAATGGCCACAGGCTCTTCAGACGTAAAGGCTTGCCACAGCACACCTTTGATGATGTAGTTCTCGATGTTCTTAACTTTTTCGTCACCCAGTTGGCTGTCGCGAAGACGGCTGACGGCGTCGTATTCGTAGAGGCCTTGCTGCGCTTTGGTGGTGGACTTGATGTGCCACTGAATGAGTTTCAAACCCAGTGCTTCTGACACTTCTTCGGCCAGCATGGTTTTGCCGGTGCCAGGCTCGCCTTTGACCAGCAAGGGGCGCTTCAAGGTGATGGCCGCGTTCACAGCCAATTTCAAATCTTGCGTGGCGACGTAATTCTCGGTACCTTGGAATTTCATAATGATCTAAATGGAGTGGTTAAGCTTGTTTTGATTGTGCGCGAGAAACGGGCGGGAGAGGGATGGGGGGCACCGCCTTGAATGTCGCTTCAGTGACCGCGCGGTTTTTGCTTGTGCGGCGTTTTAATCTTTGGTGGCATGCCTTTGAACACAATCGATGTACACATTGCAATCAGGCATCTTTCCCGAGCGCTGACTTTCGTAAATCATGCGACCCAAGCATTCCATGGTGGCGTGGTGAGCTTCGTGCAAAGAGTTTCGTTTGTGGGTCAGCAACTCCACAGCTTGACGAATGCCACGGGGTTGGTCAATGCTGCACTGCTCGCTGATGGACAGGTGCATGGACAGATGCAAAAAAGGATTCTCTTTGGCAGGGTCAGCGTTCAACATGCTGGCCAAAGCCGCATCGACGTCCGAGAACTCTGCGTGGTATTCCGGATGCTCGTCAATCCATTGGCTGGCCAGAATCTCAATGGGCTCTAGCGTGGCGCCTGAACGGGCTTTGGCATAGGTGCCACAAAAGAATCTGCGCACATCGGCTTGGGAGGGTTGAATCAGCATAGCAACATTGTCACCCAAGGGCATTTCGGGTTAAGGTGAGAGGGTAGCTTTAGGGACAATTACGACTTGAATAAAGCACAAACATGCACTATATTGCATGATTCTTGAAAATCTCCACACCAACTGCAAAGAGCCACCATGAGTTCCAACATGAATTCCAATATCACCCAAGCCTTCATTTGTGACGCCATCCGCACGCCTTTCGGCCGCTATGGTGGTGCTTTGTCCAGCGTACGTACCGATGACCTGGGTGCCATCCCCATTCGTGCCCTCATGGCGCGCAACCCTCAAGTCGATTGGGCCGCCGTCACCGACGTGTTGTACGGCAACGCCAACCAAGCCGGTGAAGACAACCGCAACGTGGCGCACATGAGCAGCTTGTTGGCAGGCTTGCCCATTGAAGTGCCCGGCGCCACTTTGAACCGTTTGTGCGGTTCGGGTTTGGATGCCGTGGGTTCAGCTTCACGCGCCATCAAATCGGGCGAAGCCGGCTTGATGATTGCCGGCGGTGTAGAAAGCATGAGCCGCGCACCCTTTGTGATGCCCAAAGCCGAGTCGGCTTTTAGCCGTGCCAATGCCGTGTACGACACCACCATTGGCTGGCGCTTCATCAACAAGTTGATGAAGGAAAAATACGGTGTGGATTCCATGCCCGAGACTGCCGAAAACGTGGCCACCGATTACAAAATTGAGCGCGAAGCACAAGACCGCATGGCCTTGGCCAGCCAGATGAAAGCTGTGGCCGCTCAAAAGGCGGGCCACTTGGCGCGTGAAATTACCCCCGTCAGCATTCCCCAGAAGAAGGGCGATGCCATCATCGTTGACACCGACGAGCATCCTCGTGAAACCAGCATCGAATCCTTGGCCAAGCTCAAAGGTGTGGTGCGCCCCGATGGCACCGTGACCGCAGGCAACGCCAGTGGTGTCAATGATGGTTCGTGTGCATTGCTGCTGGCCAACGAAACCATGGCAGGTAAGTACAGCCTGACGCCCAAAGCCCGTGTGGTGGGCATGGCCACTGCAGGCGTGGCACCTCGGGTGATGGGCATTGGTCCAGCACCCGCTACATTGAAAGTGTTGGCGCAAACTGGTTTAACGCTTGATCAAATCGACGTCATTGAGTTGAACGAAGCCTTTGCCGCGCAAGGCTTGGCCGTGCTGCGCATGTTGGGTTTGAAAGACGACGACGAGCGCGTGAATGCATGGGGCGGCGCCATTGCCTTGGGTCACCCCTTGGGTGCTTCAGGTGCGCGTTTGGCCACCACAGCGGTCAACCGTTTGCACGCCACTGGCGGTCGCTACGCACTTTGCACTATGTGCATTGGCGTGGGACAGGGCATTGCCGTGATTTTGGAACGAGTCTAAGGATTCTCAGATGACAACAAGCCTCTCAACCCGTGCGGCATGGTACGAAAAGAATGGTGAAGCCAGTGACGTACTGGTGTTGGGCTCATTGCCGCTCAATGCACCTGGCAGAGGTGAGGTGTTGGTGCGTTTGGCCACATCGGGGGTCAACCCATCCGATGTGAAATCTCGCCGTGCGCGGCCTTTAACCGACCCTTGGGTCGTACCACACAGCGATGGCGCCGGCGTCATTGAAGCAGTGGGTGAAGGTGTTTCAAAGCAGCGCGTGGGTGAACGAGTTTGGATTTGGAATGCGCAGTGGCAACGTCCACATGGCACCGCGTCTGAAGCCATTGTGGTGCCCGAAGCGCAAGCCGTAAACCTGCCCGACAACACCGACTTTGCAGCCGGTGCTTGCATGGGCATTCCAGGCTTAACAGCAGTTCAAGCTGTGCACTTGGCTGGCGATGAAAATTTGCGCGGCAAAAAAGTTTTGGTCACAGGTGCATCTTCTGCAGTGGGTCATTACGTGACCCAACTTGTGACGCACTATGGTGGTCATGTGATTGGCACCGTAGGCTCTGAAGACAAAGCGGCGCATGCCAAAGTAGCGGGTGCCGTCGAAACTATTTTTTACAAAACAGAGCCAGTGGTCGAGCGCTTGAAGGCCTTCAGCCAAGGCCGAGGTGTGGATGTCATCATCGACATGGATTTTGCGACTGCATCGCAGTGGGTCACTACGGGTGGCTTGGCGCCTCATGGCCAATTGGTGGGCTATGGCTCCAACGTGGTGGGCGATATTCCTTTGACCTTCCGGCCCTTGTTGTTCAATTCGATTGGCTTGAAGTTTTTCTTGGTTTACGACTTGCTGCCTGCAGATCGAGCTTGGTGTGTCAATCGCCTCAACGAATTGTTGGCGGGTGGTCAACTGCAGCACACCATTGGCGCCCGATTTACCTTAGATCAAATTGTCAAAGCGCATGAAGCCGTTGAGGCTGGTCAATTAGGCAATGTCGTGATTGATCTCTGAGACAAAGCTGGTTAGAGTGCGGTCTATGAAAACATTTCAAACCCTTCAAGAACTCGCAGCTTGTGTTGGCCAAACTGTGGCTGTGTCGCCATGGACAGAGATCACGCAAGAACAAGTCAACATGTTTGCCGAAGCCACTGGCGATCACCAGTGGATTCACATCGATGTGGAAAAAGCCAAGGCGGGCCCGTTTGGCGCGCCTATCGCTCATGGCTTTTTAACGCTGTCTTTGATTCCCAAGTTGTCGCAAAGCGCCATCAAAATTGAAGATGTGCGCATGGGCGTGAACTACGGTTTGAACAAAGTGCGTTTTACGTCACCAGTGCCTGTGGGCAGCAAGGTGCGCGGCCACATGAAGTTGCTTGAAGCGGTGGCCATTGATGGCAACGGCATGCAGTTCACATGGGAAATGAAGATTGAGCGCGAAGGCTCTGAAAAACCCAGCTGTATTGCCGAGTCGCTGGCGCGCTATTACGTTTAAAACCCGAGCTTAAACGCCAGGGCGTTTAAGATTTAAAGCCATTCTGGCGCCAAGCTTCGTACACCACCACCGCCACACTGTTGGATAAATTGAGACTGCGCTGGCCTTCAAGCATGGGCAGTTTCAATCGGTTGACGGGCTCAAAAGTTTCGCGCAATTCGGGCGACAGGCCTCGTGTTTCGGCGCCAAACACAAACCAATCGCCAGCCTGAAATGTCGTTTCTTGAACAAAGCGCGTGCCCTTGGTGGTGAGCGCAAACATGCGCGAGGCATCGGGTTTTTCTGTGGCTAAAAACGTGGCCCAGTCGGCATGGCGCTTCACTTTTGCATATTCGTGATAGTCGAGACCTGCGCGTCGCATGTGCTTGTCTTCCATCGAAAATCCCAAGGGCTCGATGAGGTGCAAGGCGCAGCCTGTGTTGGCGGCCAAGCGAATGACGTTGCCCGTGTTGGGTGGGATTTCGGGTTCGACTAAAACAATGTGAAACATAAGCCGCTATTGTGCTTCGGAAGTGCGTCAAAATTTGTACGCCTTGTATGCACATTCACATTTCAGTGCGTGCAAAGACCAAGCCTTTGACGCTTTGAGCGCCAACTTGCTTTAACACACGGGCTGCGGTGTTGAGGCTTGCGCCGCTGGTCATGACATCGTCAATGAGCAATACGTGTTGACCCCTGAGAGAGGCTGCCCGCAAGGGTGCAACGGCCAAAGCGCCTGCTAAGTTTTGGAGGCGCTCAGAACGCTTGAGGGTGCTTTGTTGTGCGGTATGTCTGAGCTTTAGCAAGGTATAGGGCTGCGTTTTAAGCGGGCTCAAAAACTTTGCCAGTTGCAAGGCTTGATTGAACCCACGCTCGGCCAAACGCTGGGCCGACAAGGGCATGGGCAAGATGACGTCTGCCGCATCCAATGCGTCTTCAACGCCTGGTGCACTTCGCATCAACGTGGCCAAAGCCTGGGCCCAAGCCGGATCGTTTTGAAATTTGAATTGGCCCACCAGTTGTGTCCAAGGCCACGTGTAAGACATAGCGGCCCAGCAGGCGTCTAGGGGTGAGGGATGAGCTTGGCAGTTTGAACAGCTTGAGGGTTGGTGGCTGGCACGCAAGGAAGCATCTGTCCAAAATGATTGGGGCAGGGCTAATGCGCACTTTTGACATCGGCCTTTGGGCTGACCAAAGGCACTGACGCAGGCATGGCAAATCGATATCGCTGGCCAGGCTTTGCAAATTGCACATTGGCTGGGAAGGTTAATCACGAACCAATATACTTCTTGGCATTGGCTTTGCACCTTGCATGCGCTGTGCACAGGGCCTTCATTGCCCTGCATAGCCCGAATTATCAAACGCTGTTGCCTGCTCTTCAATCTTTCAAATGGCCCAAGAACGTCCCCCCAGCTTAGACCCCGTCGCCGCAAGTCGATGGGCGTTGCTGCCCTTGAGTGGTGATGGCAAGTTGAGTTCGCCTTGGCTTCATGAAGAGGTGGCCCGTCGCATGGAAGAGCGTTTGGCCTTTATCAAATTGCAACCCGAGTCTTGGGTGTGTTGGGACCCAGTGCGTGCTGGTTTGAACGCCTTGGGTTTGCTCAAGCAAAGATATCCTCAAGCCAAAGGCTTCTTAAAAGCTCATCGGCCGCAAGAAGCGACCCAAGTGCAAACCAATGCGCGTCAGCCTTGGTGGCGTCCTGCAGCTTGGTTTGAATCGCGTTTGCAAACCAGCGCCATTGCAGATCACAGCATGGACTTGGTATGGGCCAACATGCTGTTGCATCAAGCGTCGCATCCAGAAGCTTTGCTGGCCCAGTGGCATCGTGCGCTGTCGGTCAATGGCTTTGTGATGTTCTCTTGTTTAGGCCCTGACACCTTGCTCGAGTTGCGCGCAGCCTATGCGCAAGCCGGATGGCCCATGCCTGCCCATGAATTTACCGACATGCACGATTGGGGTGACATGTTGGTGCACGCCGGCTTTGCCGAGCCTGTCATGGACATGGAAAAAATTACCTTGACCTATGCCACCCCCGAAAAATTGCTTGAAGATTTGCGCAGCATGGGTCGCAATTTTCACGTCGATCGTTTTGGCGGTCTGCGCGGCAAAGCCTGGTTGAAGCAACTTCACGCCGTTTTACAAACCATGGCCAAACCTGACCAAGACGGTCGCTTGGTGCTGACCTTTGAAGTGGTTTATGGCCATGCCCTCAAGCCCCAACCGCGTTTGAAGTTGGCATCAGAAAGTCAGATTGGTTTGGATGACATGCGCCAGATGTTGAAGCAACCGCGTTCATCGGCATCAACATAATCACGTTTCAAAATGACCGAAGTCGATCTGTACAACCTCAGCCCCACCGCACGTTTGTTGGGTGTTGGCTTTTTCATTGCCGTGGTGCCCTTGCTGTGGACCTATTTCAAAAACCGCGGTGCCAATGTGCATCGCAAAATGCGATCCTTGGTGGTCCTCACCTTGTTCCTTACATTTGACTTGGTCTTGTTTGGATCTTTTACACGCTTAACCGATTCTGGTTTGGGTTGCCCCGATTGGCCAGGTTGCTATGGTCATGCCAGCCCCATAGGCGCTGATGCACACATTGATGCGGCTGTGGCGGTAATGCCCACTGGGCCCGTAACGCACAACAAAGCATGGATTGAAATGATCCACCGCTACTTGGCCATGTCGGTGGGCTTCTTGATTTTGGTCTTGGCTTTTTCTAGCACGTGGCAAAAATCCAAAGGCCTTTTGACCACTGACGATACATGGCAAGTGCGGCCCGCTTGGGCTTGGTTCACCTTGTTCTGGGTTTGCATGCAAGGTGCTTTTGGTGCTTTGACGGTGACCATGAAATTGTTTCCGGCCATTGTGACGCTCCACTTGTTGGGCGGCATTGGCTTGCTGGTCTTGTTGAGTTATCAAGTAGCTTGGGTGCCTACAGCGCAACGAGAATTATTGTCTATGGGGCTGCGAACGATGGTTTGGATTGCTGCATTTTTGCTGGTGATTCAAATTGCAATGGGCGCTTGGGTCAGCACCAATTACGCCGTGCTTGCTTGTACCGGTTTCCCTGATTGCAATGGCCAATGGTGGCCCGCATGGAATGGCGAAGCGTTTCAAATTTGGCGCCATTTGGGCGTTGATGCGTCGGGGCAGACGCTTCCATTTGAGGCCTTGGTGTCTGTGCACATGGTGCACAGAATCATGGCCTTGATTGTTTTTTCTTACGGCGCCTTCATGTTGTGGACCTTCACGCGAGCAGGTGTGTTGAAAGATTTGTCACGTTGGTGGGGGGCTTTGTTGGCCCTGCAATTGATTACCGGCTTGTCCAACGTGGTGTTGGACTGGCCTTTGCTGGCTGCTGTGATGCACACTGGGGGCGCTGGCGCTTTAATGATGACGCTCACTTGGATGCTGAGCCGCAGTCGTGTCAGTGGCCATTGAGGTAGAGTTGAGAGATGAATATGTTCGCTAAACTTTTAACAAGCATTGCTTTGGTGCTTTCTTTGGGCGCATGCAATGATCAAAAAATATCGTTTCATGGCGTAGACATCACGGGCGCAGACTATGCCAAAAACTTGAACTTAAGCGATCAAAACGGCCAAGCGCGCACGCTCAAAGACTTTGCGGGCAAGGTGGTGGTTGTGTTTTTTGGCTACACCCAGTGCCCCGATGTATGCCCCACCACCATGCAAGAACTTGCTGAAGTAAAGCGCATGCTAGGCCCTGACGGCGACAAGTTGCAAGCGGTGTTTGTAACGGTTGACCCAGAGCGCGACACCACTGAGTTGCTCAAAGCCTACGTAGAGAATTTTGATCCCAGTTTTGTGGCGCTCAGACCTACGCCAGAGCAACTGCCTGCTGTTGCCAAGGAATTTAAGATTTACTTTAAGCGTGTAGAAGGCAAAACACCCACCAGCTACACCATGGATCACTCTGCGGGTAGCTATGCGTTTGACACGCAAGGCCGCGTTAGATTGTTCAACCGATATGGCTCTGGTGCCAAAGTGTTGGCTGAAGATTTGAAGTGGTTGTTGAAATAAGTTAGTTGAAATAAAAAAAGAGGGCCAAGGCCCTCTTTTCTTGATCACTCGCCAGTCGGCATGTCGATGCTTGGCTCAGGCTTCAGCGTATTCCGTCAAAGCTGCTTTCATTTTTTTCATCGCGGCCACTTCAATTTGTCTAATGCGCTCGGCACTCACGCCAAACTCATCGGCCAAGTCGTGCAGCGTCATGCCGCCAGAGCCATCGTCGTTCACTTTGAGCCAACGCTCTTCCACAATTCTGCGGCTGCGTTCGTCAAGTGATGCCAATGCCGTGGCAATGCCATCGCTGGCCATCATGTCGCGCTGATGCGCTTCAATCATGGCGGTGGGTTCGTGGTGCGCATCGGCCAAATAAGCGATAGGGCCGTAGGCCACTTCGCCATCGTCTGAAGGTGAAGGGTCGAGCAGCACATCGCCACCTGACATGCGCGTTTCCATCTCCATCACTTCTTCGCGTTTGACATTGAGGTCTTTGGCCATGCTGTCAATTTGCGCAGAGGTGAGGGTGTCGCGGTGCGTGCCAGTGGCTTCATCGGCTTCGGCCTTGAGGCCTTGCTTCATGGAGCGCAAGTTGAAAAACAATTTGCGTTGCGCCTTGGTGGTGGCCACCTTGACCATGCGCCAGTTCTTCAAGATGTACTCGTGAATTTCGGCCTTGATCCAGTGCATGGCGTAGCTCACCAAGCGCACGCCTTGATCGGGGTCGTAGCGTTTGACGGCTTTCATCAAACCGATGTTGCCTTCTTGAATGAGATCGGCGTGGGGAAGGCCGTAACCCAAGTATTGGCGAGCCACAGAAACCACCACGCGCAGGTGCGAGAGCACCAACTTTCCAGCGGCTTCAAGGTCGTTTTCGTTTTTCAGTTTGCGCGCAAACTCTTGCTCTTGCTCGGGGGTGAGCATGGGCATGCGATTGACCGCAGAGATGTAAGCATCGAGGTGCCCCAATGACGGCACGACGGCCCATGGGTTTTTCAGGGCCACTGCTGTGTCGGGGGATCCAGTGAGGTTTGTCATACCAGAACTCCTATCCATAATGGACCGGATTTTAGCACTCTCTTATGAAGAGTGCTAAATATATAAGTTATTGATTTTGTTGATATTTATCAATTAACCGGATGGTAAATGAGGTCTTGCATCGCTTCTTGCGGGATCACAGCACCGCGATGCTGAATGACCCTTGCGGCCAATTTGTTGCCAAATTCTGCCGACAAGAGGGCGCTATTGCCAAGGAGACGACGGCTTAAATAGCCTGCAGCGAATGAATCGCCTGCTGCCGTGGTGTCGACGACGCTTTCAACCCTTAGGGTGGCAATGCTTTGCCAAGGAGCGTCTGGCGTCTCGCGCACCAGGGTGCTGTCCGCACCGCGCTTGATGACCATCTCTGGCACCTCAAGCGATTGCGCATGACGCAAGGCATCGTTTAGATGGGCATGCCCAAAGACGGCTTGGTGGTCGTCCAAGGTGATCATGGCGGTATGGCAAATGGCCAAAGCTTCGAGGTAAACCTGCTGGGCCATATGCAGGCTGGGCCAAAGCTTGGGTCTGAAGTTGTTGTCGAAGACCACACGGCATCCTGACGCACGCACTTGTTGTAGCAGGCTGAACAGTCGCTTTCGAGAGGCATCGTCCAGAATGGCCAATGAAATTCCGCTGAAGTAAATGCAGTCGTAAGTGTTCGCGTTTTTTTCCAAAACAGTTTCAGACGCGTGAAAGTATGCGCGAGCAGCGCTACTTTCACGCCAGAAGTGAAAACTGCGTTCGCCCTTGTCGTCCGTTTCAATCAGGTACATGCCGGGCAACTTGCCGTCAATCGATTGAATGGCATTGAGGTTTAAACCTAAGGCTGACCAGGCTTGTGTTAACTGTTGGCTTAAGGGATCGAGCCCCAATCCTGTGGCATAGCTCACCTCAATGGCTGCGGGTGATGAACAGCGTCGCAAATACACCGAGGTGTTAAAAGTATCGCCGCCATAAGACAAGACGCAGGGTCCAAAGCCATTGGCTTGAACTTCCAACATGCATTCGCCAATGGCGATGAATTGAACGGGTTTGTTCACAGCGAACTTTCAACGATCTTCAATCATTTTCAAAGCTCTAAAAAGTTGAGTCGCCATGCGGCGCCACTTTGACAAAAGCACCGCCTTGGTACAACGCCGCTTTGTCATGTCTGTCGATGTGCGGTTGTCGGGCTTCAACTTCCGATCTGAACACATCGGAGGAATCCAGCGCGCGGTAGCCAAGGTGTTTGGCATGCGTGTTGTCCCACCAAGAGGTTTGATTGTCAGACATGCCAAAGATGATGGTGTGACCCACGATAGGCGCCGTGAGTGCGGAAACCACCAAACGCTCTAAGTCGTCAAAGCTGATCCAAGTAGACAGCATGCGGCGGTCTTTGGGTGCCGGCAATGCAGAGCCAATGCGGATGCTGACGGTTTCGATGCCCCAGCGGGCCCAATACATTTCTGCCAAGTCTTCGCCAAAGGCTTTGGACAAGCCATAAAAGCCATCGGGTTTGGGCGGCATTTTGGTGTCGATCACCTCGTCTTGTCGGTAAAAGCCTGTGACGTGATTGGAGCTGGCAAATACAATGCGCTTCGTACCTTGTAGGCGTGCGGCTTCATACAAGTTGACCATGCCCACAATGTTGCTGGCCAAAATAGGCGCCCAGGCTTGCTCTGTAGAAATGCCGCCTAAGTGCACCACTGCATCGACACCCTTAAGCAAGCTTTGCATTTCGGATGCATTGGCCAAATCTGTGATCTGCAATTCTTCGCCTGCTTGTGCCTCACCCAGATTATTTTGATCGCTGACACGCAGCACATCGCAATAGGCTTTGAGGCGTGGCCGCATTTCTTGGCCCAATTGACCGGCAGCACCCGTCAACAACAGTCTGGGAAAAGTAAGTGGCGAAGCTTTGTTCTTGCGCATAGGGGCTGCCCTCTAGGGTTAGTCTTTGAAACGTTGAACCAATGCAGTGGCACTGTCGCGCAGCACATTTTGGTCGGCACCCACCGCAACAAACAAACAGCCCTGCGCCACATAATGTTTGGCCAAGGCTTCATCGCCAGTGAGGATACCAGCAGCTTTGCCACAAGCTTTGATGCGTGCAATGGCTTGGTCAATCACTTTCAAGACGTCAGGGTGTTTTGGGTTGCCTAAATGCCCCAATGCCGCAGACAAATCGCCAGGGCCGATGAAGACGCCATCGACGCCTTCTACGTTGGCAATCTCTTCCAAATTGTCTAAGCCTTGTAATGTTTCGACTTGAAGTAACAAGCAAAGTTCATTGGCGTTGAGCTGGGCGTAATCTTTCACTCGGCCGTAATTGCTGGCGCGTGGTGCGCCTGCATAGCCACGAACTCCGTGTGGCGGGTAGCGCGTAAAGGACACAGCATCGCGTGCTTCTTGGGCCGTTTGAATGTAGGGCACCAACAAGTTTTGAACGCCGATGTCAAGCAGGCGTTTGAAGGTCACCATGTCGTTCCATGGCGGACGCACGATAGGCGTAGCAGTGCCGCCCTTCATGGCTTGCAGCTGCGCCAGAATTTCGCTGATGTCGTTGGGCGAATGTTCCATGTCCAGCAGCAACCAGTCGTAGCCGCAATGGGCCAAGATTTCAATGCTGATGGGGCTGCACAAATGTGACCACAGGCCAATTTGTTTTTGGCCGTTTTGAATGGCGTGCTTGAAGTGGTTGTGAATGCTTTTCATGGTGTGGTCTGATCAGAGTTTGCCGAGTAAGAGTTATCGAACCATGGCTGGCATTTTGGGGTTGAAAGTCCAGCCGGGAATGAGGTATTGCATGGCCATGGCATCGTTGCGTGCCCCCAATCCATGCTGTAAATAAAGTTGATGCGCTACTTCAACAGCATCCATATTAAGCTTGACGCCTAAGCCCGGCGCTGTGGGCACATCGATCATCCCGCCTTTAATTTGAAGCGGCTCTTGTGTCAGGTACTGGCCATCTTGCCAAATCCAGTGCGTGTCAATGGCGGTGACTTTGCCGGGTGCAGCCGCAGCACAGTGCGTGAACATGGCCAATGACACATCGAAGTGGTTGTTGGAGTGTGAGCCCCAAGTGAGGTCGTACATTTGGCACAGCTGTGCCACACGCACTGACCCTTGAAGGGTCCAGAAGTGGGGGTCGGCTAGGGGAATGTCTACGGACTGCAATTGAATGCTGTGCGCCATTTCGCGCCAGTCCGTGGCCACCATGTTGGTGGCAGTGGGCAGGCCTGTGGCGCGTTTGAATTCGGCCATCACTTCGCGACCCGAGAACACACCTTCTGCGCCGCAAGGATCTTCGGCATAGGCCATGGTGTTGCGGTGATCGCGCAGCAAACGGATGGCGTCTTTAAGCAACCAACCGCCATTGGGATCGAGCGTGATACGCGCTTCGGGAAAAGTCTGGTGCAGAGCCACGATGGCCTCAACTTCATCTTCTGCGCGAATGGCGCCGCCTTTGAGTTTGAAGTCTTGAAAGCCATAACGATCTTGCGCAGCTTGCGCCAAACGCACAATGGCCTCCGGTGTCAGGGCCGCTTCATGGCGCAGACGTTGCCAGTCGTTGTTCGCTTCTGGTTCGCTGTTGTAGGGTAGGTCGGTTTTGAGGCGGTCGGCAATGTAGAACAAATAGCCCAAGACTTGAACTTGCGAGCGTTGTTGGCCTTCACCCAGCAATGCCGCCACTGGCACACCTAGATGCTGGCCGAGTAAATCTAGCAGCGCACTTTCGATGGCCGTCACGGCGTGGATGGCCACGCGCAAGTCAAATGTTTGGTTGCCACGACCGCCTGCATCGCGGTCTGCAAATTTTTGTTGCAGGCTGCTCAATAAATTTTTAGCGTTGCCAATGCTTTGGCCTTCTACCCAAGGGCGAGCGTCTTCAAGTGTTTTGCGAATCTTCTCGCCGCCAGGTACTTCGCCAATGCCAGTGTTGCCGCTGGAGTCGGTCAAGATCAGGATGTTGCGAGTGAAGAATGGGCCGTGTGCACCACTCAGGTTCAACAACATGCTGTCGCGGCCTGCCACAGGTATGACGCGCAATTGGGTGATGGTGGGGGTAGGGTTGGTGTGTGTCATGGAGCAGAAATTCTCAATTTAAGTCATCGTACAACGTGAGTCTTGGCCTGAAAATCGGCAAAACCCTTGATTGTCGCCTTGTTCAGTTGGCCAGTTGCGCACTTTTCTTCAAACGGTCTCGGCTGTTGGACAAATGCGTGCGCATGGCAGCGCGAGCCGCCTCAGGATCTTGCGCTGCAATGGCGTTAAAAATACTTTCGTGCTCTTGGTGCACGCGGCGCAGGTAAGCCAGCCGATTGGCATCTACTGGCAAAGTGTTTTGCAATCTGCCTCGCGGAATGGCACCTGTGCCCAGGGAGTGCATCAGGTCCTGAAAATGTTTGTTGTGGGTGGCGCGCGCAATTTCTTGGTGAAATCTGAAATCGGCTTGTACAGCATCTCGACCTGCTTCAATGGCATTGGCAAACGCATTCATAGCGTCTTGCATCTCTGCCAAATTTTCGGCATTTCTCCTCAGAGAAGCCAAGGCAGAAGCCTCTGTTTCAATGCTGATGCGAAACTCCAGCAAGGCAATCACCTCATGCAAAGTGCCCAGTTGGTGAGGGCTAACTTGAAAAGAAGGCGCGCTGTTTTGGGGCAAGACAAACGTGCCAATGCCGTGACGCGTTTCAACCAACTGAGCAGCCTGAAGTTTGGACAAGGCTTCACGAACCACGGTTCGGCTGACGCCAAAGTGCTTCATGATTTCGGCTTCACTGGGCAGCTTTTCGCCGGCTAGCAACCGACCCATCCGTACGTCGGCGGTGAGTTTGTCAACCAAGTCCAAGCCGAGGCTGCGTGCTTTGCGAGGCTCTTCTGCAGTGGCGATTGTGAGGGTCATCGGGTAAGTACTGAGTCCAATTGACATGAAGGATTACATAATTCTACTTGTACGACAAGTTGATATTTACCCTGTGACCACAGCCCTGCATCCCACTATTGCCATGCACCCCGCCGACAACGTTGCCATTGTGGTGACCGCGGGTGGCTTGAAGGCGGGCGATCATGTGCAAAAGGGCCTGAGCACCGATGCGTTGGTGTTGTTGAATGCCATACCGCAAGGTCATAAAGTTGCCCTGGTCGATATTGCGGCGGGCCAAGCTGTCCTGAGATACAACGTCAATGTGGGTATCGCCAAGGCTGATATTCCTGCGGGCAGTTGGGTGCACGAGCGCTTGTTGGACATGCCCGCTGCGCGAGACTTCCAAAATTTACCCATGGCCACCGCGCCACAAAACGCGATCAAGCCATTAACGGGTTACACCTTTGAGGGTTATCGCAATGCCGATGGCTCTGTGGGCACGCGCAATATCTTGGCCGTCACTACCACGGTGCAATGTGTTGCGGGCGTGGTTTCTTTGGCGGTGCAAAAAATCAAAGACGAGTTGCTGCCCTTGTACCCCAACGTTGACGACGTGGTGGGCATTGAGCACAGTTACGGTTGTGGCGTGGCCATTGATGCACCCGATGCCGTCATCCCCATTCGCACCTTACGCAACATCAGCCTCAACCCCAACTTTGGCAATGAAGTATTTGTGATCAGCTTGGGTTGTGAAAAGTTGCCACCGCAGCGTTTGTTGCCTCCCGGTAGTTTTCCGTTGGTCGATGAGCGCGCTGCCACAGACGGCCCCGATACCATTTGCCTGCAAGACGAACAGCACGTGGGCTTCATGTCGATGTTGCAACACATCGTAGAGGGCGCCAAGCCGCATTTGGACCGCCTCAATGCCAGACGTCGGGAAACAGTGCCTGCCAGTGAATTGGTGGTCGGTGTGCAGTGCGGCGGCAGCGATGCCTTCTCTGGCGTCACCGCCAATCCCATTGTGGGTTTTGCTGCCGATTTGTTGGTACGCGCAGGCGCCACCATCATGTTCAGCGAAAACACCGAAGTACGGGACGCGGTCGAGCAACTCACGCACCGAGCCAGCACCCCTGAAGTCGCTCAAAGCATTGTGCGAGAACTCGATTGGTACGACCGTTATCTAGAACGCGGCCACGCAGATCGCAGCGCCAACACCACACCCGGTAATAAAGCGGGCGGCTTGTCCAACATTGTTGAAAAAGCCATGGGTTCTATTGTGAAGAGTGGCAGCTTGCCGATTCAGCATGTGTTGTCACCTGGCGAAAAACTCAAGCCTTCGCAAAAAGGCTTGGTCTTTGCGGCTACGCCAGCCAGTGATTTTATTTGCGGCACGCTCCAATTGGCCGCCGGCATGAATGTGCATGTGTTCACCACAGGCCGTGGCACACCGTATGGTTTGCAAGCGTGCCCCGTGGTCAAAGTGGCCACACGCACTGACTTGGCTCAGCGTTGGCACGACCTCATGGACATGAATGCTGGCCGTGTGGCCGACGGCGACATCAGCATTGAAGAGGGCGGCTGGGAATTGTTCAAGCTGCTGCTCGAGGTGGCCAGTGGTCGCAAAACCTGGGCCGAGCATTGGAAGTTAAACAACGCATTGGTGCTGTTCAACCCGGCACCCATTACCTAATTTAAAAGGAGACGACATGAAAAAAATATTCACTGGTTTCATTACCGCCTTGTGTGTCACAGGTGCAATGGCCTGGCCCGATAAGCCTGTGTCTTTGGTCGTGCCATTCCCTCCGGGAGGCTCTACTGACCTCATCGCCCGAACCCTGGCGCCTAAATTGCAAGAGCGATTGGGGGGCAGTTTTATCATTGAAAACAAAGCGGGGGCGACAGGCACGATTGGTGCTGGTTTTGTCACACGTGCGGCACCCGATGGTCATACCTTGTTTGTGTCTTCGCTGGGCCCTTTTGTGATTGCGCCGCACTTGCTGGCCAAAGTGCCCTTTGACGCATTGAAAGATTTTGACTACATCACCATTGCCGTTCAAGCGCCCAATGTGTTGGTGGTGCCCGCCGCCTCACCGCACAAAAGCATGGCCGATGTGATTGCTTTTCACAAAGCCAATCCCAACAAGTTCACCTTGGCCTCCTCTGGCAATGGCAGCAGTGACCACCTCACAGCCGAATTGTTCTGGCAGCAAACAGGTACCACAGGCATTCATGTGCCCTACAAAGGTGGTGGCCCCGTCATGACCGATTTGTTGGGGGCCCAAGTAGATGGCTCTTTCATGAACATCAACACGGCCATGCCACAAATTTTGGCGGGTAAGTTGCGCGCACTGTCTATCACCAGTGCCAAACGCTCTCCTTTGTTGCCTGCCGTACCCTCTTTGGAAGAGCTTGGGATTAAAGAAGCCAATGTTTATTCTTGGCAAGCCATTGCAGCACCCAAAGGCATTCCTGCGGATGTCAAAGCCAAGTTGTACGCAGCGATTGTGGCCAGCTTGAACGACCCCACCGTCAAACCTAAATTGCTCGATTTGGGTTTTGAAATTGTGGCGAACACGCCAGAACAGTTCACGGCTTATCAGGCGGCTGAATTTGCGCGCTGGGCCAAATTGATTCAGTCTCGCAACATCAAAGCAGATTGATTTAAATTTTGAAGTCATTTGTAAAAGGGGCCAAGTTGATCGAGGCCCCACCATTCACCTCAAGGGAAGTTCACTGTCATGATTAAAAAATCTTTTGTTGCGCTGACCGCGGCCGTTGCGTTGGTCTTGAGTGCTACCGCCACCGCGCAAACTGCAAGCAATTTCCCCTCCAAACCCATCAAAATTGTGGTGCCATTCCCAGCAGGCGGTACCTCCGATGTGTTGGCCCGCATCTTTGGTCAGAAGATCACAGAAAACTGGGGCCAGCCTGTCGTGGTTGAAAACCGTCCCGGTGCGAGTGGCAATCTAGGCGCAGACCAAGTGGCCAAATCTGCACCCGATGGTTACACCTTGGTCTTGATGGACGTGGGCAACTTGGTCATCAGTCCTGCTTTGTTCAAATTGCCCTTCAATGTGGTGAACGACTTTGCGCCGGTGGCCATGGTGGCTTACTCACCGCACTTGTTGGCCGTGAGCACCAAGGTGCCTGCCAATACGCCCGCTGAGTTGGTGGCGTATGCCAAAGCACAAAAAGGCAAAATCAATTACGCCGTCGCTGCGGGTATGGGCAGTGCATCACATTTGGCAGGCGTCATGTACGCGCAGCGCAATGGGATTGAATGGGGCTATGTGCCTTACAAAGGTGGCGCGCAAGCCATCACCGATTTGGTAGGCGGACAAGTCGACGTGATGTTCAATGGCATGGTGGCTACTTACCCGCAAGTGAAGGCTGGCAAGATCAAGCTGATTGCTGTGTCCAGCCTCACACGCAACGCCCAAATGCCAGACACCCCCACGGTGGCTGAATCTTTGCCAGGCTTTTTAACCGGCAGCTTCCAAGGCTTGTTGGCGCCTGCTGGCACACCCAAGCCCATCATCGACAAACTGCATGCAGAAATTAAGCGAATTGCGGCTTTGCCCGATGTCAAAGAGCGCTTGGTCACACTGGGAGCAGAACCCTCTGCTATGACGCCAGAGCAATTTGGTCAGTGGGTCAAAGCAGAAATCCCAGCCATGGCCAAAATTGTGAAAGACGAAAAAATTACTGTGGAGTAATTGCCGTCAATTGCACCAAGGTTCAGCGCGCCACTGAGCCTTGGGGGCTGGCTTGAATAAAACTGACCAAAGCCTGCGCCACTTCTTCCCCTTTGTCTTCCTGCACAAAGTGAGCAGCACCTCTAATTTGGGTGTGGTTCTGCCCCGCGGCGCCCGGCACTTTTTTCTGCCACATCACTTGCCCGCCTTTGGTCACCGGATCGCGCGTGCTGAACAAGGTGATGAAGGGCTTGTGCCAATTTTTGAACAATTCCCAAGCACGTTCGTTGGCTTCGCGCGCAGGGTTGCTGGGGTCAATGGGCACTAAGGTGGGAAACACTCTGGCACCTACTTTGTAGCGGCTGTTGGGGTAGGGGGCATCGTAGGCCGCAACAGCGGCATCGCTTAAGCCTTGTGCACAACCTGCACGCACAATTTTGCCAATGGGAAACCAAGGGCTGTACATGGCAAAAGCGTGCCAAATATGAAAAGCAGCTGGTATCTTTTCTTTGCCCGTGGGCAAGCCGCCGTTGCTAAGGGCAATTCGGTCAAAGCGCTCGGGCATTTCGGCCACCATGCGCAGCCCAATCAGTGAGCCCCAGTCTTGGCAGAAGAGGGTGATGCCACTGAGGTTTTGGGCTTCAAGCCAAGCGCTCATCCATTGCACGTGGTTGTCATAGGTGTAGTCTGCTTTGTGCACAGGTTTGTCGGTGCGGCCAAATCCCACCTGGTCGGGTACCAGCACACGAAAGCCAGCCTTCACCAACACGGGAATCATCTTGCGATACAAAAATGACCAAGCAGGTTCGCCATGCATCAACAGCACCACAGGACCGTCTTTAGGGCCCTCGTCAATGTGTGCCACGCGCAAGCCACCCACCAGGGTGTAGTGGGGCTGATAGGGAAAGTCGGGCAGGTTCTGAAATCGATCTTCTGGCGTACGAAGAAAGTCATTCACTGTGGGCAGTGTGCGCATAGAAGCCTTTTTCAGCGAGTGCTGGTTTGAATGATTTTTTGACCCGCAGGCATGCTCAACACGTCACCATCTTTGGCCACTTGAATCTTGCCTTTGAAAATGTCGGAGGTGCCCTTCACAAACACATCGACCAAACCAGGCAAAGGCAGTGGCGGTGCCACATGGTTAAACAGCAAAAATCCAACTTGAGCTTTTTGAGCAATGGTGGCGGCTTCTTGCGGTGTGGTGTGATAGTTCAGAATGTCTTTCATGAGTTGCTCTAATTTGCCGCGCTTGGCTTCTTGCGCGCCATCTTGCAACAGCGTCATCAATTCGGTAGACATGGCCTCGTGTACGAGTAAATCGACCCCTTGCGATTCACGCAGCACATTGGCAGACGGTGTGGTGTCGCCACTGATCACCATGCTGCGATCTTTGTATCGAATTTGATAGCCCACGGCCGGATGGATAGGTGCATGCGACACGCTGAAAGCGGTGATGCGCGTGTCTGCGTTTTCAAAGACGACCGTGGCCTTGTCTTCTTGCACATCAAATGATTGCGGCATACCGCCAAACCCAGCATTGGGTAGAACATGTTCGCCATGATGAGCAACGCGATATCCACGATCGAGGCTGTAGGCTTGCAAGAACCCATTCACCACTGTTTCCACACCTTTCGGGCCATGCACTTTGACAGGCTCAGCATTGGAGTTGGAGACCCAGCGTTGCAACATCAACTCGCCCAAACCATCGATGTGATCTGAATGGAAGTGTGTCAGAAAGATATGATCAATCTTGCCGGCATTGAAGCCCATTTTGTTGATGTTGCGCGCGCTGGTGTTGCCGGCGTCAAATACAAACATCTGTTGGCCAGCAATGACCAGCGTGCATGGGCCGCCTCGCTTGTCGTCTGGCATGGGCGAGCCCGCGCCACAGATGGCCACGTGCAAGCCGTCGGGCAAGTCACGCAGAGGATCGCTGGCAAGACGTTGTGCAGCCACACGTTTGGCAATGGCCACACTGAGGGGGGCACGTGCCAAGTACAAACTGGCTGCAAGCAAGCCTAGAACCGTTAGGGCAATGGCAGTTTTTTTCAAGCGCATGTTCAAACTCCAAATATTCTGGCCAAACGGACACCCAAACCTTGAATCCATGGCGCCACATAACGCAGCCTAGGTCTGCTGGCTTCCGATGCTTTGACAATGGCCTGCACGATGGCATCGGTGGTTTTGGCCTCTAGCCAATCAAAGGTTCTTCGTTCTTGTTTCTTCATGGCCTCCGCTTGGTGTGCGAAGTAAGACGTCTTACCCATCCATGCGTATTTGCTGTTGGTCATGGTTTGGTTAAACCCGGTGTGAATGGCGCCTGGTTCTATGACGGCAATGTGGACGTTCTTTTTGAGTTGGTCCATTTCTGCGCGCAAACCAGCGGCTGCAGCCGACAGCGCAAATTTGCTCATGCTGTACGGCATCAAGAAAGGCATGGGAACGCGCCCTGCAATAGAGCTGATGAACAGCACGGTGCCACTTTGGCGTTGAATCATTTGTTTGAGGGCCACTTGTGTGATTTCTAAGGTGGCAAATAAATTGACTTCAAACAAATGGCGAACGCGTTGCATGTCCACTTCGGCCAATGAGCCCGATTCGCCAAGGGCGGCATTGTTGATGAGCACATCGACGGCGTATTGCGAAAGCAGCTCGCGATCTTGTGCAACTGTGATGTCTAATTTAAACGCTTCAATTTGTAGGCCTTGTGCGTGGGCCGCTTGTTTCAAAGCTTCTGCATGTGCCTCAGTTTGGGTTGTTGCCAAGATGCGGTGACCGCGCTTAGACAGCGCAAAAGCGGTGTCTTTGCCGATGCCGGTGCCCGCGCCAGTGATGAGAATTGTTTTAGACATGGGGGGCAATGTGAATCCGTGTGAGTCGGTCCATAGAGGACCAGTAAATGTCGCGTTGCCAGCCTGCGCTGGGAAACACCACGCCTTGCATCAAGCCGCCCGTGCGTACGCGGGATTTTTCTTGGCCCGTTTCAATGTCCAAAATAACCACTTGTTCATTGAAGCGCTTGTAGTCATTAACGCAGAGTTCACCTGTATCTGCAAACAGCAGCATGTGGCTTGCAGCACCAAATTGTGACAAATGCCACAACTCTTGAAGCTCAACGTCGGCGCCATGGCTTGCGTGTCGAATGATGCGCCAAGCTTTTAATTGGCGATTGGCAGAGTCGTAGGCCACCACAATCTGGCGCAAGGCATCGACCAAGGGTGGATTGGTAATGGCGCCACCCTTGACGCCACTGACCTGCCAATGCTGATGCGAACTTGAATCATGCAAGGCAACACGGTGCAATCGATTGGGCGCATCGTTCAGTCCAGCACCGAGCATGCTCAGGCGGTAGTTGTGCGCGCCGTTGTCCATGAACCATGCATCTTCGGCAGTCAAGACCATGTCCCATGCATAACTTTGAGGTGCATCTTTTAAGTAGTGGCAGGTCCACTGCAGATCTTGCATCAAACATTGCGCTGCATCGTTCCAGTGGTATCGTATGACGCTTGTGATGCCCACCACATACACCGTATTGCCTTGTGCACTGAGTCGCGCAATGGAAGGTTCTGGACATGTTGTTGTGGCTGACGCGAAATCAAGCGTGTTGGGGTTCAAGACACTTAGCTGTGCGGGTGCTGTGCTCGATAAATTTTTGGTGATCACCAAGCCGTTTTGCAACACCACAAAGCTGTTGTAGGCCGCATTCACGGGCAGTTGTTGGGACTTTTGCAATTCGCATTGACGGTTGAGCAGATGCGCGTATCTGCCATACACCACCAACAGCATACCGTTGGTGAGAACCGCCATGCCGCCTGGCCACATGGGGCCACCGGGCAATGGCGGCGATTGAAAACGTGTTTTCAAAGTGACTGGATCGATGGCATGCACCCTCGACGTGGTGGGCAGCCCTAGATGCGACCTGACGACTGCGTGCGTCAGCAAAAATACTTCACCCGGTTCGCCCAGCACCGTCATGGTCGAGACTTGCGTTCGACGCGAGGTGCATTGCAGGCTGTCTTGTGCTTGAAGATTCAAGCCTTGTATTTGGTGAGGTACTTGCAGTCGTGCTGGGCCGGCGTCTTCGCATGGCCAAGGACTTGCAAAGTAGCCGCTTAGCGCTTGCGTCGCCATAACCAAACCGCACCCAGCAGCAACACCAGCCCCAAGGCTGCCAAGTGCCATTGGTACCTTGGCCAGTAAACAAAAATCAAGGAGTTGATGATGACTTGGCGAATCGGGTCGTATCCTTCAGGCATGGGCAACACGCCATTGGCCTTGGCCCATTTGGCGTAATCGTTTTGCATGCTATTGAACAACTCTGGCATTTCGTGCTGAAGGTCTTGCGTCTCGCCAGGGTCTTTGACAATGTTGTACAAGTGCCATTGCCCATCGCCCACGGGGGCCAAGTTGCTGAGCAATTTGTAGTCGCCCTTGAACACCGCTCGGTTGCCCGACAACTCGTAGCCCAAAACTTCTTCTGGCCCTCGCACACGTGTAGCTTTGCCCTGCATCACTGGCAACAAACTGTGACCCGTTAAGGGATAAATGGTTTGGCCTTTGTAGGAGGTGCCAGGGTGTTGCACGCCTGCCAATTCGAGCAGGGTAGGCACCACATCACTGATGTGCGTCAGGCTGGGTTGAATGCTTTGCTTGGCAGCAGATGGAACGCCTGAGATGATCAAAGGCACTCTGATACCACCTTCGCCAGCAAAAAATTTATAGGTGCTTAAGGGCGCAGTGGCAGCACTGGCCCAATTGGGGCCAATGATGCTGTATGCCCCAGGGCTGCCCAGCCGATCGATGTCGCGGTTGTAATTTCGGTCTAACCACCAACGCCCCACAGCCAATGCATAAGGGTCGGAAGCTTCTGCGCCATTGTCCGAAAGGAAAACAAACACCGTGTTGTCGTATTCACCTGTTTGTTTGAGGTGTGCCATGAGGCGTCCAATGTGGTGGTCCATGGCTTCTGCCATGGCGGCATAAACCTCCATGCGCCTTGCTTGATAGGCCTTGTCTTGTGCACTGAGCGAGTCCCATGCTACGTGGGTACTGGGCAACGGCGCCATGGGCGTGTTGGGGGGCACCAAGCCCAGTTCAATGGCTTTGTTGCGTCGCTCTTGTCGAAGTGCATCCCAACCCGCGTTGTAGCGCCCTTTGTATTTGTCGATGAATTCTTGGGGGGCCTGAAGGGGGATGTGGTTGGCTTGAAATGCCACATAGGCAAAAAATGGCTTGTCAGACTTGGCGTCGGCCTTCAAGTAGTCGAGTGTTTTGGCGACATAAAACTCTGAGGAGTAAAACGTCTTGGGCATTTGGGCTTCTTTGCCATTCTCGTACCAATAGACTTTGTCGGTGAGGTCTAAGTAGAGCTTGCCGGTTTCCCAATTGTCCGAGCCACTGTCACCCATGACCAAGGAACGGTCAAAGCCGCGCGCTGGTGGCAGGTTGTGAGGCTCTTTGCCAACGTGCCATTTGCCAGCCGCATAGGTGCGATAGCCTTGATCTTGCAACAAGTTGGCCACCGTGACCACGCGTTGATTCAAGACGCTCAAATAACCTGCACGCCCAATATGCGATTGCGGAATGGTTTCGCGCATGTTGCCAACGCCATTCAAATGGTTGTCGACGCCGGTGAGCAACATCGAGCGCGTGGGAGAGCAAGAAGCGGTGACGTGGAAATTAGAAAAACGCGTGCCGTTTTGCGCCAGTTGGTTTAAGTGTGGCGTCTGAATTTCGCTGCCAAAGGCACCCACATCGCTGTAGCCCCAATCGTCGGCCAACATCACCACAATGTTGGGACGCTTGGCCCAAACGGGCGTGCTGAGGGCCAATGAAAGGATGGCCAAACAGGCGAGACAAGCATGGCGGGTACTGCTGAAAATAGACATGGCTTAAGGCGTAGACAGTGAATCGAATTGAGCGCGCATGGCTTTTTCAATGACCCAAAACCGGTCTTGTCCCCACACGGCCGTCTCTTCGTATCGAAACGATGGGACACCCCATAGGCCCAAGGCCGAAAGGGCTTGCCTGTTTTGCTCTGCAACAGTGCGCCAAAGGGTGTCATTGGCTTTGTTTTGCAAAATGTCTTTGGCAGCAGCCCAATTTAAGCCAGCCCGTTCCACAATGATCTTGAGGTGTGCATCGGTTCCAGCGTCCAAGCCTTCAGACCATACGCCCTGCATGAAGGATTGAATGTAGGCCTCGGCCAGTTGGTTCATTTGCGCAAAAGGAATGAGTGCCAAACCACGTTCGGTGGGCTTGCCCACGGGATCATTCAGCCTACCAAACGCAACTTTCTGCACGTGGGCTTCACGTGCTGCATCGAGACTGATGTATTTTCTTTTTTCGACAGGTACGGGCAAACCACGCATGACCATGGGCAGCACATATTTCAAATTGACTTGAACACCATTTTGTTGGGCCCACTTAAAAACCTTGGCTGCGCAAATGGCAGAGTAGGGGCTGCGAAGTGAAAAGTAAAAATCGATGCTGGTGCCTTCTGGCACATGGTTCAGAGTTTGGTATTGAGGGGTCTCAAACAGGGGCGCTATGCGTTGCTGGCGGTGATTTTGTTTGAGGGTGCAAAGACCCAAATCAGTCAGTCGAGATTCGAGGTGGTGCAAGCGGTCGATGCCCCAATACCACTCACCTTCGTAATAAATCATGCCACTGAGGTAGTGGCCCCATTTTTTTCGCAAGCGATGCGACGCTAGCAGAGATTCTTGTGAAGGTTTGGGTGCATGGGACGCTTCAGGCGCGATTGGCCAGCGCAACGCATATTGTTCAGCCAAACGCTGTGCATCGATTTGGCTGTAGGCTTTGAGCTTTTCGCGCTCGGGCACCGCAGAGTCATCAGGTGCACTGACCACGTGTTGCAACACCGAAACCGAATAGCGCGCTTGCAACTGCGGAATGGCTTGCGCCAAGAGTTGCGAATAAGGATCGTCAGTTTGGTGAAAAAAGTGCAGAACGTGTGGGCGGCTTTGGGCTTGACGTTTTTGCTCTGCTTTGAGGCGCAAGGCCGTCAGTCTTTCGCGAGACAAAAAGCGTTGGCTGATGACGGGCATCAGCCAACTTTTAAGACTTCTAAAAGACATTGCTCAATGTCAATGTTAAAAATCAATGCGTGTTTTCAAGCAGCGACTCACCAAGCTTTGACAAATCGCGCTTGAAGTGATTTGACCACGATGGCATTGCGGCCACCAAAGTTGTCGCTGTATTGCACATTGATGCCGGCATCTTTGCCTGGCAGCTTGAATGACACGAAAGGTCCAAAGCCATTGGTTTTGTAGCGGTTGCCACCCAAAGTTGCGCCGCTGCCTGTGTCGTCCGAAATTTGTTGAATGGTGAAAACATTCAAACCATAGGCCCAGTCGCCAGAGACTTTGACGATGCCACCTTCACCATAAATGAAGTTACCGCTTTTGTAATCGGTTGCTTTATTGCGCGTGTTGATGCCATAAGACACACGGCCGGCAATGGTGACGCCAGAATCCCACGATGCATCAGTATGTTTGGGGTTCAGGTTGTAAGTGACGGCTACGCCAGGGCGCAATGTGTAGAAGTCGCCAAAGCCAGGATTGGGGCCACGATTTTTATCGTAAGAGCCTGTGGGCACAAACAAGGACACGCCCGCTGCCACTTTCAGGCGGTCGGCGTGACGTACCCAAACGGTCGACAATTCGGTATCGCCCACACCCGAAGTTTCAAGATTTTGATTGGCACCCGCTGCCAAAATTTTGGCTTGCACGACAGCATTGGCTTGTGCAGCACCAGCATTGAGTTGGCCCACGATGGCAGGGCTTAAGGGCGGCACGGTGGCTGCTGGCGTTAATGTGCCTGCTGGCTGTGTGACCACAAAGCTGCGCTTTTGTTGGATAAAGGGCACATTGACTGCAAATGCCACATGGCCATGGCCGTAAGTGCTTTCGGTCAGGTAGCCACCTACCACATTGAGCTGTGTTTGATCTTGGTTAAAAGCCAAGCTGCTTGCAGGAAAGGCAACTTTGTAGGGCAATGCAGGGTTCAACTGAATAGGGGCAACTGGTGCAGGTGCCACGTTGTTGCCTGCTGCATCGGCAATTTTGTAAATTTGCAATTGCGTCAGGCTGACCGTGCCAAAGAAGCCTGGATTGTCTGCCGAGGCTGCAATCTCCCCTCCAAAAGCGCCAACAGGCGCTTGGCGCAGCTTGTAGCTTTCTGCTGCTTGTGCGTTGAAGCCGCATGCCAGCAGGCTGATCCATGGCAATGAGGCAAGAACGAGGGACTGGGGCTTTGCTTTGTGCATGGAACGGGTCATGGGGGTCTCCATTAAAGTAGGGGTTATTCAGTACACATGTGTATTGACAATTCACTCTAGCACAGCAATGATGATTCTTGTCTAGGGTTTTCGCTAGACGTTCACAATCCATTCATGAAAATTAGAAATTCAATGTCGAATGAAGCAACTCGACTCACGCGAGACGATTGGTTAGATGAGGCCTTCAAGGCGGTGGTGGACGGTGGCTTTGACAACGTCAAGGTGCTTTCTTTGGCCGAAAAACTCAAGGTCACACGGGGCAGTTTTTACTGGCACTTCACCGACCACGCAGACCTGATTGGCAGTTTGCTCATGCGCTGGAAATTGGCGCAACTGGACTTAGACGCCAAGCTGAAATCACAGCAAAGTGGCGATGCCCTCAAAGATTTAGATTTTGTGGTCGATGCGGCTTTTCTTCAGGCAGGCTCTGAGTTAGAAAATCTGCGCTTTGAACAGCACATGCGGGCGTTCAGCCATCATCATGAAGAAGCTGCGCAGTTGCTGGTGGAAGTCGATGCAAACCGCATGGATTTATTTCAATCCAAATTTTTGTTACTGGTCAAAGATGCCAACAAAGCCAGAGACTTGGCTGCCTTGTTGTACTTGGCCATTGCCGGTGGTTTTCAGGCCTTGAGTCGGCCCGTCAATCCACCCAATATTCGCGCTTATTTGCGCACCTTGATTTCACATTACTTGGTGGCCAAACAAGTCAACTGATGCCGGTCAGTCAAGGCGTTCAACAGCAGGCATTTGCCAGCGGCCTTGGAGAGCGTCTTCTTTGGGCCAATACAGCCTTGCGTTAAGCAAGAAGGGTTGGTCGGGGTGAACGGGCAGCCAATTGGTATGTCGATGCGCTTCTTTGGGCGCTTGCGCTTGTATCCAAATGTCCAAAGAGCCATCAGCGTTGTAGTGCAGTGCATCCCTGTCGCCCAATGCATATCGCTTAATGGGGTTGTCGATTAAAAATTCGTCGGCACCATAGGCCGTTACAGACCAAAAAGCCTTCACTGGCGGAAGCGCCTGCGCTTTAAAGTGCAAGCGATAGCGGTGTTTGCCGGACAAGGTATTTCCTTGGTGGTCTAAGTTGGTATTGGGGTACGTCGCATCTTGCGGCAAATTGGCGCCTAAGCCCACCATGGCCACTGCTGCCCGAGTGTTGTAGTCGGTGCCATAGGCGCCCAGATTCATTGGCGGTGTGGTCCATCGACCGTCCTTGGCTTTGTTGCTTAAGGCTTGCTGTACTTTGAAATGTGCAATCCATCTGCCCAAAGCAAAGCTTGCCAAATCGAGTCCTTGCAAATGCACGGCCTGCCCCGGCACCAAGCCTGCACCCGCCATGCGCTTGAGCAAAGGCGCATCTGCCGCGAAGGGCGGGTTGTCGACCATCAAGGCCATCAGGCGATTCAAGAATTCAGAGGTACCCATGTTGCGCATTTGAACGATGGGTGGTGTAGAAGCTGCGCTACTTGCTTGCCATGGCGATGGTTTTTCTGTGTGGCCACTGCTTGAGAGTTTTTTCAGATGCAGTCGATCTTGTAAGCGGTGCACCGTTTCAAAATCTGCAGTGCCATTGGTTTGCGTACGGCCAATCAGCCAGACCATGTCGGTGGGGGATCTGAGCAAGGTCATGCTATTTGGCACATCACCTTGCCAGCTGGGGCCAACCAATAAAAAAGTAGCCGATTCGGAACCGCTGGTGCGCGTGCCCGGCGACGCAAACACATGGGTCCAAGCGTCCATGAACGGCATCAATTCATAACGTTCTGAGTTGGCCCGCATCTCAAACACCCAAGGACCTTCTTTCATGCTGAAGAAAGCGGTGGTGTAAAGCGTGTCGACATTGGGCCGAACCACATCTTTGAAAGAGGCATCTGGAAATTGACGTACACGGCGCAGTTGGTTTTCAGGGCCAATGGAGTGGCTGCTGTGCACACGTGTGACCTCCATGATGACCAAGGGATAGCCATACAAAAACGCTTCGGCGCCTAAGCTGATTTTGTCTTTGAAGGCCATTACAAATGCGGCCAACAGCATCAAAACACTGAGTGAGATCAGTAAAAATTTTTTAAGCACAAACTTCAATTGAGGCACGTGTTTGCTTCCTTCGCTCAGGGCTGCCGGATGGTTCTAAATCCAAGGTGGCTCACCGCCAAATCTTCTTCTTGTGGCTGCCTAGAGCCTGCACGGTATCGCATGCAATAGTTGGGGGCACACAAAAATGAGCCGCCCTTGATCACGCGCGCTTGCGGTGTGCCTGATTTGAAATTGGGTGGTTTTTGGGCGGCATCGGGGTCCAGACCCTGACCTTGACTTGAGTTGGCTGCACTGCGTTCTGCAACAAACACATCGGCGGTGAGTTCCCAAGCATTCCCAACCATGTCAAACAAACCCCAGGCATTGGCGCCGTAGCAGCCCACGGGTGCGAGACCTGCAAATCCGTCTTCATTGGAGTTTGCTGTGGGGAAGATGCCTTGCCACGTGTTGGCGTGGGCGGGCTGATCGTGTTGACTGGGCAATTCTTTGGCGCCTGCTCGTGCAGCCCACTCCCATTGCGCTTCTGTAGGCAGCGAGTGACCCTTCCATTTGGCATATGCCAAAGCATCTTCGTAGGTGATGTGAACAGCAGGGAAGTGACCGTGCTGCTTAATGTCGGAAGTGGGTCCGGCCGGATGGCGCCAATTGGCGCCTGGAATGTATTGCCACCACTGCCGAGGATCATCGCCTTGGGTCAGTTTGTCTGGCATTCTAAAAACCACGGCACCCGCTTGGCGCATGGCCTCTGGCAAGCCAGCGTGGTACTTGGGATCGACAGGTCTTTCAGCCACGGTGACGTAAGACGTGGCTTTGACAAAGGCTTCAAATTCTTGGTTGGTGACTTCGGTGCGGTCCATCCAAAAGCCTTTGACTTCGACATTGCGCACTGGCTTTTCTTCGGGGTAAACCGAGTCGCCCATGTCGAACTTGCCACCTGGTACCCAGACCATGCCTGGATGGGGTGAAGCCGCATCGGGTGCTGGCAAATCACATTGCAATTTGCCAGTCGATTGGGCAGTCAATTTGACGGGCGCTTTGCTGGCGCCAAAAGGTGCACTGAAGGCATACCAACCAATGGCAATGGCCAATGCCAAAACGCCACTGCCCAACAACCCATACTGACGCGCTTTCACCGTTGGCCTTCAGTTGTACCAATAGGTGTATTCATCTTCTTTGCTTTGCACTTGGTCTAGCGTTTTGTCGATGAAAATTGGCATCTCGATGAAGCTGGGCCAGAGCGGCTCTGCCATGCCTTTGTGATGCGAGGCCAACAAAGCGCTGAGCTCTTGTAACTTGGCAGGGTTGGTGGCTGCCAAATTATTTTTCTCAGTAGGGTCTGATTTCAAATCAAAAAGAAAATCTTTGCTTGGTTTGTGGGAGTGAATGAGTTTCCATTGATTGACTTGGACGGCACGCATTTCTCCGTCTCGCCAAAAGAGTGGACGAATAGGCAAGGGCGTTGACTTTGCGCTTTGAGAAGTTGAGTTTGCGGGCTTCAAGGCGGTTAACAAATTCACGCCATCGATGCTGCGATCTTTGGGCATTTGGCCGCCGGCTGCAGCAATCACGGTGGGCGTAAAGTCAATGTGGGATGTCGGCTGGTTAAATTGTTGGCCCGAAGCAACTTGGGCAGGCCATTGCATGGCAGTTGGCACGCGCAAGCCGCCTTCAAAAAATGTCAATTTCCAACCGCGGTAAGGCTGGTTCACATCAGGGATGCCAATATAGCCCGGTGCGCCGTTGTCGCTCGAGAAAATGACCAAGGTGTTTTGATCGAGTCCATTGTCTTTCAGGGCTTGCATGACGCGCCCCACACTACGGTCGACGGATCGAATCATGGCGCCATACACGCGGCGGCGATGGTCTTTGATTTGAGGCAAGGCGTCGTAGTCTTCTTTGCTGGCTTGCAAGGGCGTGTGCACCCCCCAGTGCGCCAAGTACATGAAGAACGGACGATTTTTGTTTTTGCCAATGGCGGCTACGGCTTCGTCGGTAAAGTAGTCTGTGAGGTAGCGCTTGGGTTCAAACCACTTGCCGCCGTTGTAGCTAACACCAAAGCGCATGTTGGGCCACAAAAAACGATCGATGGGATCAAAGTCTTGCTTAGAGTTGACGGAGCGTGGATCGTTGACAGGCAAATACAAGCCACTTTCCATGAACAAGCTTTCGTCAAAGCCTTGGTTGTTGGGCCGCATCTCGGGGGTGCTGCCCAAGTGCCACTTGCCAATGTGAATGTTGTGATAACCACGTGCTTTGAGAAGCTCAGCCGTTGTTTGTTCGGACGGCGGCATGCCCAAGTGATCAAATTGTGGTGTGCCCTTGGCTTTGTCATGGTCGACATTGGCTGGGTAAAGGTTTTTGGGATTGGTGTAAAGCGTGCCAGCCACGCGTGCCATTTGACCTGGCGTGGGGGTGAACTCGACGCCAAAGCGCCATGGATAGCGCCCTGTCAGCAAGGCAGCCCTGGACACAGTGCACACAGCACTGCCTGCATAGGCTTGGTTGAAGCTCACGCCAGCTTTGGCAATGCCATCGATATTCGGCGTCGACACGCCTTCTGCTGCGCGACCACCACCATGCAAGGTGACATCGTTGATGCCCAAGTCGTCGGCCAAAATCACGATGATGTTGGGGGGGCGTTGATCGGGTGATTGTTTGGCTTCTGTGGGGCCCTCTGTCCATGCAATGTCTTGGGGTGCTGATCTTGGATTTTTCCAGTCGGTGTACCAGCCCAAGCTATATTGCAGCAGCAACAGTCGATTGGCATAGCCGAGGCCCAACAAGGCGGACAAAAGCAGCAAGGCGATCAGCAATTTTCGAGAACGGGTCATTGAGGAGTGGGCAGGGGACTACCATGTTGCATACAAGTGAAAACACTATAAAGGCCTAAGGCGGGACTGTAAACCTGCAGGTGAACAGAATGCGACTCACCCAAATGAGTGCCCCCTATT
Source organism: Limnohabitans sp. (assembly GCA_049655425.1). GTDB lineage: Bacteria > Pseudomonadota > Gammaproteobacteria > Burkholderiales > Burkholderiaceae_C > Limnohabitans_A. The sequence continues at coordinate 245,643 of JBASJS010000002.1, forward strand.
TCGTATTCACACCCGTAATTTCAAGCAAAATAAGCACATGAATTTTGAAGAAACCAGTCGACATGTCACGGTGCTCGGTGCAGGCATGGTCGGTGTTTCTTGCGCCTTGGCTTTGCAAGCCAAGGGTTGGCATGTCACGTTGGTAGACAAACGCGGACCCGGCGAAGAAACGTCTGCAGGCAACGCGGGGGTCTTGTCGCGCAGTTCTTTGTTGCCGTTCAACCGGCCGGGCTTGCTGCAAAATTTGCCACGCATGCTGTCAAAGCCCGGGCCAGGTTTGCATGTGCGCTCCAGTGCCATGTTGCATTGGCATTTCATGTGGCGATTTTTATGGCACGCCAGACGCCAGAGTTTTGACATCACCACGGTGGCTTTGGATGGCTTGATTCAGCTCTCTTCTCAAACCCACAAAGCCTGGCTGGCTCAAACCAATCAAGACAAGCGTCTGCGTGAAAATGGTTGGCTGTGGTTGTTCGAGTCGACTGCAGCGTGGGAGGCCAGTGCTTTTTCGCGCGACATCTTGAACAACTTTTCAGTGGCATCTGAAGCACTGCAGGGGCCAGAGATTCAAGCCTTAGAGCCACATTTGGCTGCGCAATTTGCGCATGCACTCTGGATCAAGGATGCTGCGTCTGTCGACAATCCTGGCGCAGTGGTCAAAGCGTATGCAAATCAGTTTGCGAGTTTGGGCGGCGTCATTCAGCAAAATGGGGTGCGTGCCTTACAGCGTCAACCGCATGGTTGGCAATGGCAAGACACAAAAGGTGAGTCACATTGGGCTGCTAATTTGGTGGTGGCTCTGGGGCCATGGTCGGAGAGTTTGTTGCAGGCCAGTCAGTTGCCCTCACAGTTCAATGCGCACATGGCTTTCGAGCGGGGGTATCACCGGCACTTCAAGCCTGTGCCAGGGGTGAGCTTGCAGCGCCCCGTTTACGATACCGCAGGTGCTTATGTGCTCTCACCCATGCTAAATGCAGAAGGTCAAACCGAGTTTCGAATGACCACTGGCGTGGAGTTGGCAGCGCGGGATGCAGCGCCCAACATGGCGCAATTGGAAGCCGCAGAAAATGCCGTGCGGCGTGTGATTCCCCTCAAGGAATCTGTCGCTGGCTCAGATTGGATGGGCTCTCGACCCACCACACCCGACAGTCGCCCAGTGATTGGAGAGATGCCCCAATGTCCTGGCCTGTGGTTGGCGTTTGGGCATCAGCACATTGGCTTTAGCACGGGGCCGGGTACCGGCGTTTTGTTGGCTGAGTTGATGGCAGCAGAAAGCACCAGCATCAACCCTGCACCTTTCAGCCCTGAGCGTTTTAGCTGAGCAAAGCCTGCGCAAATTCGTGCGCATCGAAGGTTTGCAAGTCGTCGAGTTGCTCGCCCACGCCAATGAAATAAACCGGGATGGGTTTTTCGCGGGCGATGGCACACAGCACGCCGCCTTTGGCCGTGCCGTCTAATTTGGTCACGATCAGGCCCGTCAGGCCCAAGGCTTCATCAAAGGCTTTCACTTGAGTGAGTGCGTTTTGACCGGTGTTGCCATCGATCACCAAAAGCACTTCGTGCGGTGCTTGTGAATCGGCTTTTTGCACCACACGCTTGATTTTTTTCAACTCTTCCATCAGGTGCAGTTGGGTGGGCAATCGGCCGGCGGTGTCTACCAGCACCACATCACGGCCGCGTGCCTTGCCAGCAGACACGGCATCAAAGCTCACAGCCGCAGGATCGCCGCCTTCTTGGCTGATGATTTCTACCGTATTGCGCTGAGCCCAAACGGCCAGTTGCTCACGGGCCGCTGCGCGAAAGGTGTCGGCGGCGGCCAGCAAGACGCTGGCGCCTTGGTCGGCCAAGTGATGGGTCAGTTTGCCGATGGACGTGGTTTTGCCAGCGCCATTGACGCCAGCCACCATCAAGACCATGGGTTTTTGATCGCCAATGCGCAACTGCTTTTGAAGCGGCATCAACATGTCGGTGATGGCATCAATTAACAATGCTTTGACGGCTGCAGGCTCAGTGGCTTTGGACGCTTTGACGCGGGCTTTCAAATCATTGAGTAAAAATTCGGTGGCTTTGACACCGGTGTCGGCCATGAGCAACGCGGTTTCTAGCTCTTCGTAAAGCGCATCGTCAATTTGCGTTCCTGTGAAAACAGCAGCAATGCTGCCGCCTGTTTTGCGCAAACCCGCTTTGAGTTTGCTCAGCCAAGATTGGCGAGGTTTGGCGGCAGCTTCAGCGCTGACTTCGGGCGCTGAAACCACTTGCGCAGCCGGCGTGACCTGCGTTGTGACCTGCATTTTGGGCGCGGTCGTGGGCGCTTCAGCGGCGTCTGATTTGGGTTTGGAGCGAAAGAAACTGAACATAAATGGGCGTTGGCTAGACACTCATTCTAAGTAAATCTCAAGCCTGACTCAAAAATGCAGGGCTGAATGGGCTTCGGGGGTGTTTTTTTGAGCGCAGCTTCAGCGGGCCTCCCTCAAGCCGTTAAGCTTGCGTCCTATGAGAACCAAACCCCTCAACAAGTCAACGCCAGTCGCCAAGCCGGTGACGGGCTCCCCCTCACACGAGCTGCGCATCATTGGTGGCCAGTGGAAGCGCAGCAAAATCAAAGTCATCGACAAGCCCGGATTGCGACCCACACCAGACCGTGTCCGTGAAACTTTGTTCAATTGGTTGGGCCAAGACCTGACCGATTGGCGTTGTGTCGATGCCTTTGCGGGTACAGGTGCGCTGGGTTTTGAAGCGGCATCACGCGGAGCCAAGTCGGTACTCATGCTGGAGCAAGATGCCCAATTGGTAGGCTTGTTAAGTGAGACCCAAAAGCGCTTGTCTGCTGCGGCGGTTCAAGTTCAAAAGGGTGATGCCATGATGGCGCTTCAGCGTTTGGCACCCAACAGCATGGATGCGATCTTTTTAGATCCGCCTTTTGAAAGTTCTCATTTTGAGAAAGCCTTGCTAGCATCTGCGCAAGCCTTGGTGCCAGGCGGCTGGGTTTATTTAGAGGCGCCCCTGGCTTGGCAGGCACAAGCGCTGGCTGCCTGCGGCTTGCAGCTCGTCAAGTACATGAAGGCAGGTGCTGTGCACGCCCATTTGCTGCAGCGCCCCGTCGAGGGATAATGCCCCTCATTGATCAGGAGTTCACATGAGTCGCTCAGTCACAGCTGTTTATTCTGGAACCTTCGACCCCATCACCCTGGGTCATGAAGATGTGGTGTATCGCGCTGCGCAAATGTTTGACAAAGTGGTGGTGGCGGTTGCGGCAGCCCACCATAAAAAAACCGTGTTCAGCTTGGACGAGCGCTTGGCCTTGGCCAAAGAAGTGACGCAAGACTTTGGCAACGTCGAGGTGGTGTCATTTAACGGTTTGCTTTGTGATTTTGTCCACAGCCAGGGTGCACGCGTCATTGTGCGTGGTTTGCGCTCGGTCACAGATTACGACTACGAAACGCAAATGGCCGGCATGAACCGCCATTTGGCCCCCGAAGTGGACACCATCTTTTTGCACACCAGTGCATCGGTGCAGCACATCAGTAGCACCTTGGTGCGCGAAATCTCTGCGCTTGGCGGTCGCGTTGAAGGCCTGGTGTCGCCTGCAGTACTCAAGGCGCTTCAAGCCAAACACGCATGATCTTGCTTTAAAGCTGTCGCGCATTCAATGCACTGCGCATCAGCCTTAAAGTTCTGCCGCTTCCACCATAAAGCGAACACGTTTTTGGCCTTGCCATTCGTCTACATCTAAGCGGTAAGCCAACTTCACTCGCGCAGGCAATGGCTCGATACGCCCAAACCAAATGCCATCGACAGGCTGGCCTTGGTGTTTGAGTTTCAAGGCCAAATGTTTTTCGCCCACCAGACGTTGTGACACGACTTCTACCTCGTCGCTGAACACTGGCGGCGCAAAGCCTTGGCCCCAGACCTCTTTGTGCATCACGTCGACAAACTCTACGCGGCGATATTGCCCCTCCAAAGGACCATCCGTTTCTAATTTGCGTTGCAAGGTGGCCGGTGACAAAAGCTGTGCAGCCACTTCCATGAAGCTGGCTTCAAACAATTCCAAATGTTCTTCTTCAATGGTGCAGCCTGCTGCCATGGCATGACCCCCAAACCGCAGCAACAAATGAGGGTGCTTCTTGACCATGAGATCAAGTGCATCGCGCAAATGAAAGCCAGGAATAGAGCGACCCGAGCCCTTGAGTTCGTGTTCTTTGCCAGGCGCATTGCTGGCCGCAAACACAAAGCAGGGTCGGTGAAATTTGTCCTTGATGCGCGAGGCCACAATGCCCACCACACCTTCATGAAAGTCGGGATCGAAGACGCAAATGGCGGGCGGTGGTTCTTCACTCTCGTCCATCAATGACTCGGCAATTTCCATGGCTTGCTCGCGCATGTCGCCTTCAATGTCTCGGCGCTCCCGGTTGATGCTGTCGAGCTGCTTTGCCAGCTCATCGGCGCGCGCAGCATCGTCGGTGCTGAGACATTCAATGCCCAGGGTCATGTCAGATAAGCGTCCTGCTGCATTGATGCGAGGCCCCAGTGCAAAACCAAAATCAAACGTGGTGGCCACGCGGGCATCACGGCCTGCTGCTTTGAACAAAGCCAGCATGCCGCTAGGCATGGCACCGGCGCGAATGCGTTTTAAACCTTGTGCCACCAATCGGCGGTTGTTGTTGTCCAGTTTGACCACATCGGCCACGGTACCCAAAGCCACCAAAGGCAAGAGTGCATCAAGTTTGGGTTGCGTTTCGGCTGTGAACAAGCCGCGTTTGCGCAACTCAGCGCGCAAAGCCAACAGCACATAAAACATCACGCCTACGCCAGCCAAGGCTTTGCTTTCAAAGCTGCAGCCAGGTTGGTTTGGATTCACAATCACATCGGCACTTGGGAGCGTTGCCGCCGGCAAATGGTGGTCGGTTACCAAGACTTGCAAACCCAGGGCTTGTGCTTGCGTAACACCCTCCATGCTGGCGATGCCGTTGTCAACGGTGATCAAGACATCTGCGCCCGATTGTTGAACACGTTGGGCGATGGGGGCTGTGAGGCCATAGCCATCGACCACGCGGTCGGGCACGATGTAGCTCACGTGCTGGGCACCCAGCATGCGCAAGCCGCGCAGCCCAACCGCGCAGGCCGTGGCGCCGTCGCAATCGTAGTCGGCCACAATGCACAAGCGTTTTTGAGCGGCGATGGCATCGGCCAACAAGACGGCAGCGGCTTCTGTGCCTTTCAATGTATTGGGCGGCAACAGCTTGGCCAAACCATCGTCTAGTTCGTCTGGGCTTTGAATGCCACGCGCAGCAAACAGCCTAGACAGAAGCGGGTGAATGCCTGCTTGTTCGAGCGTCCAGGCTGTGCGCGGCGGCACATCGCGCGTCAAAATTTGCAAACTCATGGGGCAGAAACTCCGGCGGTGAGTGCACGCAATTCAGCTTGCACTTTCAAGGGGGATACCATGCGCTTCAGGGTCTGAAGCCATGATTTACTTTGTGGGCGATAGTGACGCCAGTGGGTTTCACTGCACAAGGTGACGGACGCCAAGCTGTTAGGCGAAGCGAGATGAATTGCGCCCATCCGCTTGTCTAAAGCTTGCCATTGCTGCTGCCATTCTTTGGCATTGCCGTGGATGGCTGCTTGATGCAGATCCAATTGAAAGGCGGTGATGCTGTTGCCGGGATAAAGTTGTTCTAAGCTGCGATGCACCCAAAATGAATTCACGGCCCAGCGGCCATGTTGACTTCGCAGGTCATTGACTGGATGCTGGTACAGCAACATCTGCATTTCACTTTGCAGACGCTGCAAGGTGCGTGCGTTGGGGCCTTGTGGCAGCCAGTCTTTAATGTGTTGGCCCGACACTTTTGCCAAAGATGCAAAGGGCATGTCTTTGAGGAGTTGGCCTTTGGCGCGCCAAACCAAAGGGCTCTCATAAGAAAGATGCAGGCCATCCTCTTCAAAATAAGGTTTGACAGCGGCCAGCAACTGCTGGGATTCTTCTGCGCTGAGCTGCATTTCTGCAGGATTCAACAGCAAGACTTCGTTCATGCCGACTTGCCAGTGGCAGGGGGTGATCAGGGCTTCATCGCCCCAAACAGGGTTTTGGTGCCAAAAGCTTGGCACATTTTCATGGGGCAAAAGTGGGGCTGTGCTTTCGCGCGCCAGGTCGGATTCTGCAATGCACGACATGCCAGACAGCACTTTTTCCAAATGGGGCAAATACAATGTGTCCAATGCTTGCTGCAGCGGCGCAACATGGCTGCTGGCATAAGCAATGACCCAATGTTGCGGACCTGCTTGGGCAGAGTGGGAGGGCAGTGGCAAAGCGTCGTTCATGGCCGTATTGTCAGGGATGACACAATCACCCTGTTGCGGGTCTGAAATGACAAGCTAGAAATGAAAAAGGCATGGCACTCGAAATACCTTACGAATTGGTTTTAGGTTGGCGCTACACCCGCGCAGGCCGCGCCTCGCGCCGAAATGGCTTTATCTCGTTCATTTCGGGGGTGTCCATGCTCGGCATTGGTCTTGGCGTGGCAGCCTTGGTCATTGTGTTGTCGGTCATGAATGGTTTTCAAAAAGAGGTGCGCGATCGCATGTTAAGTGTGGTGTCGCACATTGAGGTGATCTCGGCCGATGGTGGCGCATTGGAGGACACCCTCGGTACCTTGAAACAGGTTAGAGCGCATTCACAAGTCATTGGTGCAGCCCCCTTCATTGCCGCGCAAGCTTTGCTAGCGCGAGGTGAGGACATGAAAGGCGTTTTGGTGAGGGGCATCGACCCTGCTTTGGAGCCCGGCGTGGTCGATCTGTCTGTCGCTACTCAAGGCTTTAACAAAAGCATGCCGGGCATCAATGCGCTGGTACCAGGACAGTTTGGCGTGGTTTTGGGCGTCGATTTGGCCAGGCAATTGGGCTTGCGCATTGGCGATCCCGTCACGCTGATTGCACCCAACGGTCAAGTCACGCCTGCCGGCGTGTTGCCGCGCCTGAAACAAATGCAAGTGGTGGGCTTGTTCAATTCTGGCCATTACGAATACGACTCTGCGCTGGCCATGTTGCATGTCGCCGACGCTAGCAAAATTTTCCGACTTGAGGGGCCAACTGGCATTCGTTTGAAAATCAAAGATTTGCACGAAGCACGTGCCGTGGCCAGAGAATTGGCACCTGAGTTGCCTTTGGGCATGGCCGTGCGCGATTGGACGCAGCAAAACCGCACGTGGTTTGCTGCGGTGCAAGTTGAAAAACGCATGATGTTCATTATTCTGACCTTGATCGTGGCTGTGGCCGCATTCAACTTGGTCAGCACCTTGGTCATGACCGTTACAGACAAACGAGCCGACATTGCCATCTTGCGCACGTTGGGGGCCAGCCCGCAAAGCATCATGGGTATCTTCATGGTGCAAGGTGCGATGGTTGGCATCATCGGTACTTTGGGGGGCATGCTGTTGGGCCTTTTGGTGGCTTTCAACATCGATGTGATCGTGCCTGCACTAGAGACTTTGTTCCGTGCTAGCTTTTTGCCCAAAGACATTTACCTTATCAGCCGCATGCCCAGCGACCCACAAATGAGCGACATTCTGCCCGTGGTGGTCATTTCTCTGATCTTGTCGTTTGTGGCCACGGTCTACCCCAGTTGGCGTGCCAGTCAGGTCAACCCTGCGGAGGCATTGCGCTATGAATAACTCAATTAGCCAAGCCGTTTTAGAAGTCAATGGGCTCAGCAAGCGCTTTAGCGAAGGCGGCCTGAATGTGTCGGTGTTGCAAGATGTCAATCTCAAGGTGGCGGCAGGCGAGACGGTGGCCATTGTGGGTGCTTCTGGCTCTGGCAAAAGTACCTTGATGCATTTGATGGGGGGCTTGGACCAAGCCACACAAGGGCAGGTTTTACTTCAAGGCCAAGCATGGTCTCAGTTTGGCGCGGCGGCTCAAGGGGCTAGACGCAATCAGCTATTGGGTTTTGTGTACCAGTTTCACCATTTGTTGCCAGAGTTCACAGCGTTGGAAAACGTGGCCATGCCCCTCTGGATTCGACGCACCGAACGCGCTCAGGCTGAGCAAGTGGCCATGAAGTGGTTGGAATATGTTGGCCTTGATCACCGCGCATTGCACCGACCCGCCGAACTGTCGGGTGGTGAGCGCCAACGCGTGGCCATTGCCCGTGCCATGGTGACCCAACCCGCTTGTGTGCTGGCAGACGAGCCAACGGGCAATTTGGACCGTATGACTGCAGAGGGCGTATTTGATGTGATGCTCAATACCGCAAAGCGTCAAGGAACCGCCTTTGTGGTGGTGACACACGACGCACATTTGGCCTCACGCTGCAGCCGCGTGTTGCGTTTGGACAGGGGCTTGCTACAACCATGACCCTGCAGTGGATTGACAGCCATTGCCACTTGGATGCGCCAGAGTTTGCACACGATCGCATAGAAGTTTTGCAACGTGCGCAATTGCAGGGTCTAGCAGCGTGTGTCATGCCTGCCGTTCAAGCCAAAGACTTTGAGCCTTTGATTGAATTGGCCCGCGTCACAGGCCAGCCTTATGCATTGGGCATTCATCCTTTGTATGTACCCAAAGCGCAAGAATCCGATTTGGCGTTGCTAGAGAAGCACCTTCAAGAGGCGCTTTCAAGCCATCTTGAAGGTACTGCAAAAGATCCGCGTTTGGTGGCATTGGGTGAAATCGGTTTGGACTTTTGGGTGCCAAGCTTGTGTGAGCCCGTCATGCGCGACAAGCAAGAATTTTTTTACCATGCGCAGTTGAAACTGGCCAAGCGCTATGAGTTGCCGGTGATCTTGCATGTGCGAAAGTCGGCCGATGCCTTGCTCAAAGGTTTAAGACAAATCAAGGTACAGGGTGGCATTGCGCATGCCTTCAATGGCAGTTTGCAACAAGCGCAGTTCTTCATTGACATGGGCTTTGTATTGGGCTTTGGTGGCGCCATGACTTACGACCGAGCTTTGCAACTGCGCCAACTTGCCACCAGCTTGCCAATGACAGCCATCGTTTTAGAAACCGATGCGCCCGATATTCCGCCGCATTGGCTTTATAAGACGCAATCACAGCGACAATCAGAAGGTGTTTCGCAAGGCCGAAATGAGCCAAGAGAGTTACCGCGCATCGCCTCTGTGTTAGCGCATTTGCGGGGTGAGTCGCTTAGCAATGTGGCCGCGTTTACGGTGCACAACACCCTGCGTGTTTTGCCTCGCCTTCAATCGATTTTTTCAGTGCGTCCTTCTTTGAGATCTTCTTAGAGTTCCAGTTCGAGTCCCAGTTCAAGTCCCTATTCAAGCTTTTATGTCCGTTAAAAAATCCAAAGCCATCGAGCTGCCTGAAGTGAACTTTTCTGAGCATGGCAACTCGCGTTATTTGCATCTGGGCACGCCTTGGATTCAAGGCGCCATGAACATCAAAGAACCTTTTGAGTTAGAGCTTGAGTATGTGCAGCGAATGATGGCGGGCTTGCTGTTTTTAAATAGCGCTTCGGTGTCTGGCAGGCATGCCATGCAATTGGGTTTAGGCGCCGCCAGCCTGACCAAGTTTTGTTACAAAAAACTGAAGTGGACTTGCACGGCCATTGAACTCAATCCAGGCGTACTTCATGCCTGCCGCGGGTGGTTCAAATTGCCTGAAGATGGCCCACGCATGCGCGTCATCATTGCCGATGCTGCGCAAGAAATTCAGAGCCATGAATGGCAGGGTACCGTCGACCTCTTGCATGTCGATTTGTACGACCATGAGGCTGCTGCGCCCGTGCTGGATTCTGTTGATTTTTATCAAAACTGCAGAGCACTCCTGACCGACGAAGGCACCATGGCTGTCAATTTGTTTGGGCGAACTTCCAGTTATGAAAAAAGTTTGTCCAAAATGACCGAGGCCTTTGGTGAAGATGCGCTGTGGGCCTTCAAGCCCACCCGAGAGGGCAATACCGTGGTGCTGGCGCAACGTACGCCCAGCCGACCCAAACGCGAAGTTTTGTTGGCCCAAGCCGAAGCCATTGAGAACCGATTCAGTTTGCCTGCCACCAAATGGTTGCGGGTCTTCAAGCCCTTGTTGAAGTAAAAGCCTTCAAACTCGCATAAAACCTAGGGTTAACCCAAACGACTAGGTACATTCCTTGCCACCCAGTAGGTGAAATCCACATCTATTTACTTGGGGAATAGGCCCAGAATCCGGCCATCCCATAAATTTTGGAGGAGTGTCCCTGTGAAAATCAAAAGTCAAAAAGACTTTTTCTCTGGCTTGCTGTTCACCGTTGTCGGTGCTTCATTTGCCTACGGAGCAACGAGTTACACCATTGGTACTGGCGCCCGCATGGGTCCTGGCTATTTCCCACTCATGCTGGGCGTTATCTTGGCCTTGATTGGTGCCATCATTTTGTTCAAAGCATTGGTGGTTGAAACGCCTACTGGCGATCCCGTTGGCGCATGGGCATTCAAGCCTCTGACCTTCATCATTGCAGGCAATCTTTTGTTTGGCATTTTGTTGGGCGGCCTGCCCAGCATCAAATTGCCAGCCATGGGTTTGATCGTGGCCATTTATGGCACCACGCTCGTGGTTAGCATGGCGGGTGACAAGTTCAAACTGAAAGAAGTTTTGATTTTGGCAACTGTCTTGTCAGTCATGAGTTACCTTGCCTTCATCGTTTTGCTCAAACTGCAATTCCCTGTTTGGCCTTCTTTCATTGCAGGTTAAGGAGTTAAAAAATGGACTTGATTGACAACTTAAGCCTGGGTTTTGGCGTAGCGTTTACGTTCCAAAATCTGATTTACGCTTTCATTGGCTGTTTGCTGGGCACCCTGATTGGTGTGTTGCCAGGCATTGGCCCCGTGGCAACCATTGCCATGCTGTTGCCTGCTACTTATGCATTGCCCCCCATTGCTGCGCTGATCATGTTGGCCGGTATTTACTACGGTGCCCAATACGGCGGTTCTACAACGGCCATTTTGGTCAACTTGCCTGGTGAGTCGTCCTCCGTTGTAACGGTCATTGACGGTTATCAAATGGCTCGCAAGGGCCGCGCAGGCCCTGCATTGGCTGCTGCCGGTTTGGGTTCATTCTTCGCTGGCTGCGTAGGTACTTTGATCTTGGCCGCATTTGCAGCACCTCTCACCGAGGTTGCCTTTAAGTTCGGGCCTGCAGAGTATTTCTCGCTCATGATCTTGGGCCTCATTGGCGCGGTGGTGTTGGCTTCTGGCTCACTCATCAAAGCCGTGGGCATGATTGTGCTGGGCCTGCTGATGGGCTTGGTCGGTACCGACGTTAATTCGGGTGTGGCGCGTTACAGCTTCGATATTCCTGAACTCACAGACGGCATTGGTTTCATTACCATTGCCATGGGTGTGTTTGGTTATGGCGAAATCATTGCAAACTTGTCTCAACCTGAAGACAAGCGCGAAGTGTTCACTGGCAAAGTCAAGGGCTTGTTCCCTACCAGTGAAGATTTCCGCAACATGATTCCTGCTGTCTTGCGCGGTACCACCATCGGTTCATGCCTCGGCATTTTGCCTGGTGGCGGTGCTTTGTTGGCAGCGTTTGCGGCCTACACCATCGAGAAGAAAACCAAATTGCGTCCTGGTGAAGTGCCATTCGGCCAAGGCAACATTCGCGGCGTGGCTGCGCCTGAATCTGCTAACAATGCAGGCTCGCAAACCTCCTTCATTCCATTGCTCACATTGGGTATTCCACCCAATGCCGTGATGGCTTTGATGGTGGGCGCCATGACCATTCACAACATTCAGCCAGGCCCTCAGGTGATGACCAGCAACCCAGAATTGTTCTGGGGTCTGATCGCCTCCATGTGGATTGGTAACTTGATGTTGGTCATCTTGAACTTGCCACTCATCGGCATTTGGATCAAATTGCTCACAGTGCCTTATCGCTGGTTGTTCCCTGCCATTGTGTTGTTCTGTGCCATTGGTGTTTACTCCACCAACAACAACACCTTCGACATTTGGATGGTGGGTGCTTTTGGTGTGATTGGTTACACCTTCATCAAGTTGGGCATGGAGCCAGCGCCTCTGTTGTTGGGCTTTATTTTGGGCCCCATGATGGAAGAGAACTTGCGCCGCGCATTGCTGCTGTCGCGTGGTGACTGGTCTGTGTTTGTCACACGTGGTTTGTCAGCCAGCTTGCTTGCAGCGGCAGCAGTGTTGCTCATCATTGTGCTCTTGCCTTCCGTCAAATCGAAGCGCGAAGAAGCCTTCGTAGAAGAGTGATCCACGCTTAGTCGTGAGCCTCAACGGCACCTTCGGGTGCCGTTTTTTTTGGCACCTTTCAGAAGTCACAACGTTACGTGACCTAGGGTCATAATTTTCCTGCCACAATGACTCAATCAAACGTTTTTGGGAATTTCATCATGCAGTCCAAAATGAACATCAAACGTCGACAGTTGGCAACTTGGGGCTTGGGCACCGGTCTGGCCAGTTTGCTGTCTTTGACCAGCCTTGTCTTTGCACAACCTGCAAACGCGCAAACAGGCACGTACCCCACCAAACCCATTCGCTTGGTTGTCCCTTTTCCCGCAGGGGGCGCCACCGATATTTTTGCGCGCACACTGTCTCAAAAGCTGGCTGAAAAAATAGGTGCAGCGGTGGTGGTCGAGAACAAGCCGGGTGCAGGTGGTACCTTGGGCTCTGATCTCGTCGCCAAATCGGTACCCGATGGTTACACCATCTTGCTGGCAACCTCCAGCACGCATTCGATTGGCCCTAACCTCAATCCCAAAATGCCCTACGACGCGGTGCGCGATTTCACGCCCATTGGCCAAGTGGGTAACGCGCCCAGCATCATGTTGGTTCCCAATAGTTCGCCCGCCAAAACCATTCAAGAGTGGATTGAGTTGGCCAAGAAAAATCCGGGCCGCCTGAATTACGCCTCAAGTGGCAATGGCACCATTGTTCAATTGACAGCAGAGTTGTTTAAATCTCAGGCTGGTTTGTTTGTGGTTCACATTCCCTACAAAGGCACAGCCTTGGCCATGCCCGATCTCATTAGCGGCAAAGTGGATGTTTTGTTTGACTCCCTGCCCACAGGTTTGCCGCACGTCAAAGATGGCCGTCTGCGTGCCTTAGGCGTTACCTCAGCACAAAGAACCAGCATGGCGCCTGGTTTGCCGGCCATTTCAGAAGTCTTGCCAGGCTACGAGTCCACCACGTGGTTTGGTTTGTTTGGACCCCAAGGCATGCGCCCCGAATTGGTTTCGCGCGTGAACACTGCCGCCATTCAAGCACTCAACGATCCCGAAGTGAAAGACAAACTTCAGCGCTTGGGCATTGAGGCCATTGGCACGTCACCTGCGCAATTCACCACCATGTTGGCCGCCGAATCGGCCAAGTGGAAAAAGATCATCACCGAACGCAAAATCACTTTGGATTGAAACATGAACTTTGATTTCAGCACCCCTTATGCATCTGCGCGCTTGCCGCAGTTTGCGCGCAACATTGTGTCCACATCGCATCCGCTGGCTGCACAAGCTGGTTTGCGCATGATGCTCAAAGGTGGCAATGCAGTGGATGCGGCCATTGCCGCAGCTGCCGCCATCACCATCACAGAACCCGTCAGCAATGGCTTGGGCTCCGATGCGTTTTGCATTTTGTGGGATGGCAACAAGATGCATGGCCTGAATGCGTCAGGTCCTGCGCCACAAGCGTGGACGCCAGAATACTTTCACAAAAAATATGGCACAGACGCCGTCAATCCGCCCAAGCGCGGCTGGGACTCCGTCACAGTACCGGGCGCTGTTAGTGCTTGGGTGGCCATGAGCGATCGCTTTGGAAAACTGCCCTTTGCCGACCTGATGGAGCCTGCCATTGAAATTGCCGAAAGAGGCTATTCCTTGCCCGTGGTCGTTCAACAAAAATGGCTTGCAGCTACGCCGCTTTTGCAATCCTTGCCTGGTTTTGCAGAGGGCTTTTTGCCATGGGGCCGTGCCCCCAACGTGGGTGAGCTGTTTCAGTTCAAAGCGGCGGCACGTGGCCTGCGCGCCATTGCCGAGACCAAAGGTAAAGCTTTTTATGAAGGCGAAATTGCAGAAGCCTTGGTGAAGTTTTCCAATCAGCATGGCGGTGCCATGACTTTGCAAGATTTGGCGCAATACCGTCCTGAATGGGTAGAGCCTATTTCTCAAAATTACCGTGGCTACACCTTGAACGAAATTCCACCCAACGGACAAGGCATTGCAGCCTTGATTGCCTTGGGTATTTTGGAAAACTTTGATTTGGGCAGCATGAAAGTCGATGGCATCGATTCGCAGCACTTGCAAATTGAAGCCATGAAACTGGCCTTTGCCGATGTGTACCGATATGTGGCCGACCCGCGCAACATGGAGGTCACGCCTGCGCAAATGCTAGACCCTGCTTACCTGAAGAGCCGCGCCAAGCTCATTGACATGAAAAAAGCGCAAGACTTCAAAGCTGGTAACCCCGTGAAGGGCGGCACCATTTACCTCACGGCCGCCGACGAAAACGGCATGATGGTGAGCTTCATTCAAAGCAATTACATGGGCTTTGGATCGGGCGTGGTCGAGCCTACCTATGGCGTCAGTTTGCACAACCGCGGCTTCGATTTCAGCACCGATCCCAAAGGCCTGAACCCCGCTAATTTGGTCGCCCCAGGTAAACGTCCTTTCCACACCATCATTCCAGCATTCTTGTCTAAAGACGGTCAGCCTGTCATGAGCTACGGTGTGATGGGGGGCAGTATGCAACCCCAAGGCCACATGCAAACCTTGGTGCGCATGCTCGATTACAAACAAAACCCGCAAGCCGCGTGTGACGCACCGCGCTGGCGTTGTAACAATGGCCTGTCCATCAATGTTGAAGCCGCCATGGACCGCAACACCGTGCAAGGTCTGAGTGATTTGGGCCACGAACTGGCCGTCATCAACGACTCGTACATGGACTTTGGCGCTGGCCAATTCATTTGGCGCATGGGCGATCCCAAAGTGCAAGGTTATGTTGCAGCATCTGACCCGCGCCGAGATGGCCAGGCGGTTGGCTTTTGAGCAGCACCGCCAAATCTAACTTCACCACGGGCTTGTTGCTGGCTGCAGCAGGCTCAATTGCCTTTAGTGGCAAAGCCATCATTGTGAAGTTGGCGTATCGACACGGTGTCGACGCCATCACCTTGGTCATGTTTCGCATGCTGTTTGCGGTGCCTTTCTTCATTGCCATGGCGTGGTGGGCGGGGCGCGGTAAAGCACCCCTCACCCGAAACGATTGGCTGGGAGTGTTGGGTCTTGGTTTTTCGGGCTATTACTTGTCCAGTTTTTTAGATTTCTTGGGCCTCCAGTACATCAGCGCTTCTTTTGAGCGACTCATCTTGTACCTCAACCCCACGCTGGTGTTGTTGCTGGGTTGGGTGCTCTACAAGCGCAAAATTTCTTATCGCCAAGGCGTGGCCATGGCAGTGAGTTACAGCGGCGTTTTGTTGGTCTTTGGCCATGAAGTGTCCTTGGTGGGTGACAACGTTGCGTTGGGCGCCGCCTTGGTTTTTTCAAGTGCCATCACCTACGCGATTTACCTCAGTTACAGCGGCCAGTTGGTTCAGCGTTTGGGCTCGCTTCGACTGGCTGGCTTGGCCACCACGGTGGCTTGTGTTTTGTGCATCTTGCAATTTGCGTTGCTCAAACCAGCATCCGCTTTAGAGGTTGCGCCAGAAGTCATTTGGTTGTCGATACTCAATGCCACCGCTTGCACAGTGTTGCCTGTGCTCATGGTCATGATGGCCATCGAGCGCATTGGCCCTGGCTTGACCTCCCAAATTGGCATGATTGGCCCCATGTCGACCCTGACCATGGGCGCTTTGCTGTTGAATGAACCTTTCAATGCCTGGACTTTGATGGGCACAGCATTGGTATTAGGGGGCGTTTTTTGGGTGACCCAAAGCCCCAAAGTTGTTGAATAATTTCAAGCCTGTGTCATTGACTTGTGATGGCAGGCGTTTGCGTTAATTTAGGAGAAAACAAATGGATTTAGGCATTAAAGGTAAGTGGGCTTTGGTGGGCGGTGCAAGCAAGGGCCTGGGCTGGGGCTGTGCGCGTGCCTTGGCTTTGGAAGGTGTCAATGTGGTCATGGTGGCGCGTGGCGCTGAAGTCTTGAACCAAGCTGTGGCCGATTTGCAAAAAGAAGCGCCTGGCGTTTCCTTGATTCCTGTGGCCGCAGACATCACCACGGAGGCTGGTCGCGCAGCTTTGTTTTCTGTGGCGGGTGGCCCTGGCAAAGACTTTGACATCGTGGTAACCAACGCAGGCGGCCCACCTCCGGGCGACTTCCGCAATTGGGACCGTGAAGCTTGGATCAAAGCGGTCGACGCCAATATGCTGACGCCCATTGAGTTGATCAAAGCCACCATTGATGGCATGGCCGCACGCGGCTTTGGTCGCATTGTCAACATCACCTCTAGCTCAGTGAAGTCGCCTATCGATATTTTGGGTTTGTCCAACGGTGCTCGAAGTGGCTTGACGGGCTTTGTGGCGGGCGTTGCGCGCACCAAAGTTGCAGCACAAGGCGTCACCTTGAACAACATTTTGCCCGGCAAGTTTGACACCGATCGCATTCGCACAACGGTAGAAGCCACCGCACAAAAGACGGGCAAAACAGTGGCCGAAATTCGCGCGCAGCAGCAGTCTCTGGTGCCTGCGGGCCGATATGGCACACCGCAAGAATTTGGCGCACTGTGTGCGTTCATTTGCAGCCAGCAAGCGTCTTACATCACCGGTCAAAACTTCTTGACCGATGGTGGTGCTTATCCAGGTACCTATTGAGTCTAAGGAGGGGCGCGTTTCAGGTTGATGTGACGATCAACTGGCGCGTCGTGACGACACCACAATGCCGCTCACAATCAGGCCAAACGCCACAGCGTGATACACCTTGGGCAAATCGCCCAAGAACACGCTAGACATGATGGCTGCAAACAAGGGCGTGAGGTTGGCAAAGAAGCCGGCCAACGCAGGCCCTGCAGTTTGCACGCCCAAGCCCCAGCAGCGATAGGCCAGCACAGCAGGGCCAATGGCGACAAATGCCAAGGCCGCGTACAAGGGCAGGCCCCATGTGATGTGCGCATCGGTCAAGGCCCATTCGGCGCCGGTGAACATGCCTGCCCATCCCAAACCAAAAATAACTTGCGCCATGAGGAACGCAGCCCAGTTGTTGCGAATCTCATCGGGTTCATTGCGTTGAGTGAGGAGCCAGCTATAAAGAGCCCAACAAGCCGTGGCCAACAAAATGTAGATATCGCCCACCACAAATTGCACTTGCAACAACTGCAGCCAATCGCCACGCGACAAAACCACCAAAACGCCAGCAATGGAGAGCCCCGCCCCCAGCCATTGGGCAGACCTGACGGGTGTTTTAAAAAGCAATGCACCCATGGCCAGCATGAAAACAGGCGTGCTGGCGGCCACCAAGGTGACGTTCAAAGGTGTCGAAGTTTGCAGCGCCAAATATTGCAGGGCGTTGTAGCAGCCCACGCCTAACAAACTGAGCAGCGCAAATCGGCGCCAGTGGGGCCACAAGGCGCTACTGGGTTTGAGCAATTGCCAAGCCAAGGGCAGCAAAATAAAAAAGGCGATGACCCAGCGCAAGAAGTTCAAGGTGATGGGCGGTACCAAATCGCTGACCAGCCGACCCACTACGGCATTGCCTGCCCAAAGCAGGGGGGGCACAGTGAGCATCAAGGCCGTGCCAGAGGAGAGTTTTTGTGTCATGACAGCGACTGTAACGTCAATGCTGTACCCGACTGCGAAGGCAGGGGCATTCAATTCGTGGCACAGTAGCGGTCATTGCAAAAGGGTGCACAAACCCATCGCCAACACTTTTATTTTCAAGGAGACATGCATGAGCTTAGCCGTCCAAATCGACCAAAACGGTGGTCCAGAACAACTCAAACTGGTCGACGTCACCGTCGGTCAACCTGGGCCTGGTGAAATTCGCATTCGTCACAAAGCCATTGGACTGAACTTCATTGACGTCTACCAACGCAGCGGTTTGTACACCTTACCCATGCCCCTCAAGTTGGGCATGGAAGCTTCAGGCATTGTGGAAGCCGTGGGCGAGGGCGTGACACACCTCAAGGTGGGCGATCGTGCCGCTTATGCCAGCCAGCCACCAGGCAGCTACTGCGAAGAGCGTGTGATGCCCGCCAAGTGCGTTTGCAAATTGCCCGACGACATCTCCTTTGAAACGGGCGCCGCCATGATGCTCAAGGGCCTCACAGCCCAATACTTGCTCATGAAAACACGCCCCGTTGAGGGCCTGCAAGCCGGCGATCATGTGTTGTTCCATGCAGCGGCTGGCGGCGTAGGTCTGATTGCTTGCCAATGGGGCAAGGCTTTGGGCTTCCGCATGATTGGGACTGCTGGCTCCGATGCCAAGTGCCAATTGGCCATTGCCAATGGTGCCGAGCACTGCATCAACTACAGCACCGACGACTTCTTGGCACGCGTCAAAGAAATCACCGGCGGCAAAGGCTTGAAAGTGGTTTACGACTCTGTGGGCAAAGACACTTGGGACAAATCACTCGACTGCTTGCGCCCCTTTGGCTTGATGGCCACGTTTGGCAATGCGTCTGGTGCTGTGCCACCCTTTGCGCCTGGCGTGTTGGGCGTTAAAGGTTCTTTGTACGTGACACGTCAAACGCTTTTCAGCCACATCACCACGCGCGAAAGCACGCAAGCCATGGCCGACGATTTGTTTGCCGTGGTGCAAAGCGGCAAGGTCAAAATTCACATTGACCAAACCTTCCCCTTGTCCCAAGTGCAAGAAGCGCACAAAGCTTTGGAAGCGCGCAAAACAACGGGTTGCACCATCCTCACTTTGTAAGTGCAAGCCGCATCAAAAAAGGCACCCTCGGGTGCCTTTTTTCTAAGTCAAGCTTTCTTGTTTAGCCGCCTCGGCGAACGCGCAGCAATTCATCCAAGATGAGAAGCGCTGCACCCACAGAGATGGCACTGTCGGCCACATTGAAAGCAGGGAAGTGCCATGTGCCGTAAAAGAAGTCCAAGAAGTCAATCACGTGGCCATATACAACACGGTCAATGACATTGCCTACGGCGCCCCCTAGCAACAATGACAAAGCCAAGCAAAACAAGGCTTGCCCAGTGTGCATTTTGAGCAGATAGACCATCACACCCGCAGCCACCACGCCCAAGCCCGTGAAGAACCAGCGCTGCCAGCCGCCTGCATCGGCCAAGAAAGAAAACGCTGCGCCAGGGTTGTGCACGCGAACCAAATTGAAATATGACGTGATGGGCAAAGTCTCGCCCAACTGAAATGCGCCGACCACTGCAATTTTGGTGATTTGGTCTAGCAACAAAGTGAAGAGGGCAATGCCTAGCCAAAACCAGACACCTGCACCAGACTTAAAAGCACTTTTGTTTTTGGCCATTGGCTTTATGCAAACAAACGCTTTTCACCGTCGCCATGCAAGTTGCTGTCGCAACGTCCGCACAGTGTGGGGTGCGCAGGGTTCACGCCCACGTCAGGCGCGTAATGCCAGCAACGATCGCACTTGGTGTCTTGGCTTACGGTCACTTTGGCCACAAGGCTGTCGCCAGCTTCCAAGTTGAGTTGGGAGGTGATGAACACAAACTTGAGGTCATTGCCCAGGCTGGCCAACAAAGCGTGGTCTTCGGGGCTTGCTTGCAATGTGACGGCAGCCTGCAAAGAAGCACCCACCTTGCCATCGGCGCGCAATGCTTCAATGTCTTTGTTGACCTGATCTCGAATTTCGCGAATGCGAGCCCACTTGGCCAACAGCGCTTCATTGGGTGTGCCCAAATCGCTGAAGGTTTCCATGAAGATCGACTCAGAACTGCCAAAGGTTTGCCAAGCTTCTTCGGCAGTAAAGCTCAAGAACGGCGCCATCAAGCGCAACATGGCATGCGTGATGCGATACAGCACGGTTTGAGCAGAGCGGCGTGCCAATGATTTAGGCGCGCTGGTGTAGAGGCGATCTTTGAGCACGTCCAAATAGAACGCGCCCAAATCTTCAGAGCAATACACCTGCAACTTGGACACCACAGGATGGAACTCGTAATCTTTGAAGTGCGACAAGATGTCGGCTTGCAATTGCGCTGCACGGCTTAAAGCGAAGCGATCGATTTCTAACAAATCGGCATCGGCCACGGCATCTTTGGCAGGGTCAAAATCACTGACGTTGGCCAACAAAAAACGCAAGGTGTTGCGAATACGGCGATAGGCATCCACCACGCGGGCCAAAATTTTGTCGTCGATGTTGAGGTCACCAGAGTAGTCGGTCGAGGCCACCCACAAGCGCACAATTTCGGCGCCCATCTTGTCGCTGATCTCTTGGGGTGCCATCACATTGCCCAAGCTCTTGCTCATCTTGCGGCCTTGGCCGTCGGTGGCAAAACCGTGGGTTAGCAAACCTTTGTAGGGTGCACGGTCGTAGAGCGCACAACCCAGCAACAAGGAGCTGTGGAACCAGCCGCGGTGTTGATCGTGGCCTTCCAAATACAGGTCGGCTTCGGGGCCTGCATCATGAAACGGATTGCGATCGTAGGCATCTTTGTGACTGCCGCGCAGCACGTGTTGGAACGTGGAGCCTGAGTCAAACCACACCTCCAAAATGTCGGTGCTCTTGGTGTAGTTGGGGGCATCTGCGGCGCCCAAAATTTCTTCAACAGTGACACGGCTCCAAGCTTCAATGCCGCCTTTTTCAACGATGTTGGCCGCTTGGTCCAAGATCTCCATGGTGCGAGGATGCAACTCGCCAGAGTCTTTGTGCAAGAAGAAGGGCACCGGCACGCCCCAGCTGCGCTGACGTGAAATGCACCAGTCAGGGCGGTTGGCAATCATGTCGCGCAAACGCGTCTTGCCATTCTCGGGATAGAAGTGAGTTTGGTCGATGGCATCGAGTGCCAACTGACGCAAAGTTTTGGGGGCTTTGTCTGTGGTGAAGACACCTGGGCCTTCGTCCATGCGCACAAACCACTGGGCTGCTGCGCGGTAAATGACCGGCGTTTTGTGACGCCAGCAATGCGGGTAGCTGTGGGTGATGCCGTAAGTGGCCATCAAGCGATTGCTCTCACCCAACACTTCGATGATGCGAGGGCAGGCTTTCCAAATGTTCATGCCGCCAAACAGGGGCAGGTCGTCGGCATAGCTGCCGTTGCCTTGAACGGGGTTCAGGATGTCGTCGTAAGCCAATCCATTGGCCACGCAAGAGTTGAAGTCATCCACACCATAAGCCGGTGAGGAGTGAACGATGCCTGTGCCGTCTTGTGCGCTCACGTACTCGGCCACATACACAGGCGAGAAACGTTTGTAGCCTTCATGCACATCGTACAAAGGATGTTTGAAATTCAAGCCACCTAATTTGTCGCCGGTGGTGGTGGCCACCACTGTGCCTTCCAACTTGTAGCGCTCTAAACATTTCTCGACCAAGGATTCAGCCAAGACCAACAATCCTTTGTCGGTGTTGACCAAGCCGTAAACCAATTCGGGGTTCACGTTCAACGCTTGGTTGGCGGGCAGGGTCCAGGCAGTGGTGGTCCAGATGACTGCGAAGGCAGACTTGGGTGTACTTTCTTGACCGGGCAAAGCAGCCAAGCCAAACGCCTTGGCCACGGCAGTGTTGTCAGCGGCTTCAAAGGCTACATCGAGGGTATCGCTCTTTTTGTCGGCGTATTCAATTTCAAATTCGGCCAATGAGGAGCCGCAATCGAAGCACCAGTAAACGGGCTTCAAACCGCGGTACACAAAGCCACGCTCAATGACGCGTTTGAAGGCGCGAATTTCACCCGCCTCATTGGCAAAGTCCATGGTGCGATAAGGACGCTCCCAATCGCCCAGCACGCCCAAACGTTTGAAGTCTTCGCGCTGTTGGTCAATTTGCTCGGTGGCAAAGGCGCGGCTCTTGGCTTGCATGTCGTCACGGCTGAGTTTGCGGCCATGCAGTTTTTCAATGGCGTTTTCAATGGGCAAACCGTGGCAGTCCCAACCCGGAATGTACTGCGCATCAAAGCCGGCCAATTGCTTGGACTTGACGATCATGTCTTTGAGCACTTTGTTGAGTGCGTGACCAATGTGCAATTTGCCATTGGCGTAAGGAGGGCCGTCGTGCAGCACGAACAAGGGCGCACCTTTGCGCGCTAAACGCAGTTTTTTGTAGAGGCCTTCATCGCTCCAAGCTTTGGCCCAGGCTGGCTCACGCTTGGGCAAGTCGCCGCGCATCGCAAACGCGGTGTCGGGCATGTTCAGGGTGGCGCGGTAATTTGTTTTTTGTTCAGACATTGTTCAAAGCGTCATTTGGAGGAGGCCTGCATTGAGGCAGATCTTGCAGCGAAAAAAGCACGGGCATCGTCACAGTCCTTGGCAATGCCAACAGTCAGGGCTTCCAAGCTGTCGTACTTGAGTTCGTCGTGGAGTTTGTGCAGCAAGTCAACACGGATGATTTTACTGTAGCCCCCTTCAGCCCCCAGCTTACTTGGCCAGTCAAGGCAATGGGTTTCTAAAAGTACCCGTCCGCCGTTCACATCGTTGGGGTCTAAAGAGGGGCGAACGCCTAAATTGGCGACGCCGGGCAGGGGTTCAGGTGCCAAACCATGCACCAGCACGTTAAAAATGCCGCTGGCCGCGGGTTTCCAGTGGCTAAAACGCAAATTGAGGGTTCTGAAGCCGTCTTCGGCACCTTCTGCGGAAGCGCCTAAACCGCGTCCCAGTTTTCTGCCATGCACAACATGGCCGCTGATGCTGTAGGGACGACCCAAGAGCCTGGCCACGCCGTTCATGTCGCCACGCACAAGGGCATCCCGTACAGCGGAGCTCGAAACCCGAAGGCCATGCACTTCGTAGCTGTTCATGCGGGCCACGTCAAAGCCCTGTTGTTGGCCGGCGGCATCCAGCATGGCGTAATCGCCTGCACGCTTGGCGCCAAAGCGAAAATCGTCGCCCACTAGCAAGTACTTCACGCCTAAGCCCTTGACCAAGACTGTTTGGATGAAGTCTTCAGGGGTTTGGCTGGCCAATCGCTGATCAAAAGGCAGCACCACCACTTGGTCAATACCGCATCGCTCTAGCTCTAGCAACTTATCGCGCAGGGTGGCAATGCGGGCTGGCGCTAATTCGGGCTTGTTGTGCAGCTTGGCAAAAAAGTCGCGTGGATGGGGCTCGAATGTCATGACGCAGCTGGGTACACCGCGGTGCGCTGCTTCGTTTTTCAAGAGCGCAAGCATGGCTTGGTGGCCGCGGTGGACACCGTCAAAGTTACCAATCGTCAAGGCGCATTGTGTGGCCCTGTGGGGATGGTTAAAGCCGCGAAATACCTTCATGTTTGCTGTGTTCTGAACTTGAATTCAATGGGCTCTATTGTGACCCAGTTAAAGGGCATGAAAAAACCGCCACGAGGGCGGTTTCTTGAAGGGCCAGAGCTTTGCAAAAGCAAGCCGATGGCAGGCTTACTTTTTACGCAAAAACGCCAGCAGTTTCTTGCATGCTGTTGGACACTTCGCCCAAGTGGTGCAGGGTGTCACCAAAGGTCATTTCCAACTGTGTCAATTTCTTGAAATAGTGGCTCACGATGTACTCGTCCGTTACGCCAATGCCGCCGTGCAGTTGAACCGATTGCTGGCCCACAAAGCGCATGGAATTGCCCAGTTGGTACTTGGCGCGGGCCATGGCCTGATGGCGCTCGGCAGCAGGGGTGTTCAACTTCAAGCTGGCGTAGTAGCTCATGGAGCGGCCCAATTCCAATTGCATCTTCATGTCTGCTACGCGGTGACGCAGGGCTTGAAAGGTGGCAATGGTGGTGTTGAACTGCTTGCGGGTGTTCATGTAGTCCACGGTGATGGCCATGGTTTTGTCCATCACACCGACTGCTTCTGCGCAGACAGTGGCAATGCCAATGTCAACAGCGTGGCTCAAGGCAGTCTGGCCGTCTAAGGTGACCAAGCTGGCAGGCGTTTGGCTGAGCGAAAGTTCAGCAGCCCGAGCCCCGTCTTGTGTGACGTAGCCAGAAGTAGCCGCGCCCTTGGCGCCTTTGGCGACCAAGAACAAAGCCAACTTACCAGCTGCCATGGCGGGTACCAAAAAGGCGTCAGCATGGTCACCCACAGCCACCACGCTTTTGGTGCCTGTGATGTTCCACTGGCCATCTTGTTGCTGCGCTTGTGCGTCGCATTTGTGGGTGTTGTAGCGTGATTTGCGTTCTTGATGCGCCAACACCACGATGGCTTCGCCACCTGCAATTTTGGGCAACCACTCGGCCTTGAGGGCGTCTGGTGCATAGCCTTCTAAGACGGCACCCGAAATTAGCGCTTGCTGAATGGGTTCCATCACAATGCCGCGACCCAGCTCTTCCATCACCACCATGCCTTCGACAGGGCCCATGCCCATGCCGCCGTGGTCTTCGCTCACATACAAGCCGCACAGGCCCAGTTCGGCCAGTTCGGTGTAGGCCGCGCGGTCAAAACCGCCGGCGCTGGTAATTTCGCGGCGGCGGTCAAAGGTGTAGCCCTTGTCTACCCATTTGCGCACTGCGTCGCGCAGTTGTTCTTGGTCGTCTGAAAAATCGAAATCCATGATCTGTCCTTGTACGGTTAATTGAATTAACCCAAAACTACTTGAGCCACGATGTTGCGCTGCACTTCATTGCTGCCGCCGTAAATCGTGGTTTTGCGCATGTTGAAATAGTTGGCCGCCAAAGGCGCGTTCGACACCTCGTGGCCTGGGAAGTCGCCTTGCCAACCGGCATCCATGGCTTCGAAGATGAAGGGCAGGCTGTAAGGGCCGGCGGCCAACATCATGAGTTCGCTGTAGCGCTGTTGAATTTCGCTGCCCTTGATTTTCAAGAGACCTGCAATGTCTAACGAGTTCTTGCCAGATTTCTCGGCAGACAACACACGCAACACCAACATTTCCAACGCCACGATGTCCACTTCCAATTTGGAAATTTCATCGCGGAAACGCATGTCGTCGTACACGCCTTCGGCTTTGGCAATGCGCTTGAGGCGCTCGAGCTCGCGCTTGGCGCGGTTGACGTCGGCAATGTTGGTACGCTCGTGGGCCAACAAATGCTTGGCGTAGTTCCAGCCTTTGTTTTCTTCACCGATCAAGTTCTCGGCGGGCACTTCGACGTTGTCAAACCAGACTTCGTTGACTTCGCATTCGCCATCCAAGAGCTTGATGGGGCGAACGGTAATGCCCGGGGTCTTCATGTCAATCAACAAGAAAGAGATGCCGGTTTGGGGCTTGCCTTCGTTGCTGGTGCGCACCAAGCAGAAAATCCATTCGCCGTATTGGCCCAGCGTGGTCCAAGTTTTTTGGCCGTTGACGATGTACTTGTCGCCCACACGTTCTGCACGTGTTTTGAGGGAGGCCAAGTCAGAGCCAGAACCTGGCTCGGAGTAGCCTTGGCTCCACCACACTTCTCCGCTGGCGATGCCGGGCAAGAAGCGTTTTTGTTGTTCGGCATTGCCAAAGGCCATGATGACGGGGGCCACCATGACGGGGCCAAAAGGCACGACGCGCGGCGCACCGGCCAAAGCACATTCTTCTTCGAATAAATGCTTTTGCACAGCCGTCCAGCCTGGGCCGCCAAATTGCTCTGGCCAACCCCAACCGAGCCAGCCTTTTTTGCCCAAAATTTTGGCCCAGCGTTGCAAGTCTTCACGGGTGAGGCGCATGGCGCTGTGGACTTTTTGTGAAATGTCGGCGGGTAAATTTGCCTTAACCCATGCGCGAATTTCCTCGCGAAATGCGAGCTCTTCGGGTGTGAATGCCAAATCCATGAAATGTGTCTCCGGTCAAAGCCAGTGAATGATGAAAAGCCGTTTTTAGCACGACCGTGCGCAAATGAGCTGTCTTGGCTGCGACAAAACCCTATTTAGGTTGCGATAGCAGGGATAATCCTAGGGTGAAAAAGATTGTGATTTTGATTTCAGGCGCCGGCTCCAACATGGCGGCCATCGTTCAAACAGCGCAGCAGCAAAGCTGGCGCGAGCGTTTGGGCGTAGTGGTTTCGGCGGTGATCAGCAACAAACCGCAGGCCTCAGGCTTGGCCTGGGTTCGATCAGATTCTGCACATTCGGGTATTCAAACGGACGTTCTGGACCATACAAAGTTTGAGTCGCGTGAGGACTTTGACCAGGCGCTGATGCAGCGCATCGACCTGCACGCGCCAGATCTGGTGGTGTTGGCTGGGTTCATGAGAATTTTGACCCCAGGATTTGTGGCCCATTACGCAGGCCGATTGATCAACATTCATCCTTCCTTGCTTCCTGCTTTCACGGGCCTTAACACCCATCAACGTGCCATCGATGCAGGCTGCAAATTTGCGGGTGCCACGGTGCACCAAGTCACAGCCGAGTTAGACCATGGCCAGATTTTGGCGCAAGCGGTGGTGCCTGTTTTGTCAGGCGACACATCCGAAGCTTTGGCGGCTCGTGTTCTAACGCAAGAACACCTCATTTATCCGGCAGCTGTGGCGGCCTTTTTCAAGCGCTAGGACGTTCTTCACCGACCCAAGCAAATCTTGGTTGCACCACGCCATTGATCTCGACGGTTTCGTTGAACATGGCCGCAGGACGTACCCACATGCCTTGTTCGCCGTAAAGCGCTTTGTACAAAGTCATCGGCTCAAGCGATTCGCTGTGGCGCACAGTGCCCAGCACTTGGTACAGCAAATTTTTGTAATGGCGGTAGTAGCCAGGTCGGGTGATGATCAACGGCGGTAAGGTTTCTTCTTGCATGAAGTCTCTCGAAGGTGTGTAGCAGTGGGACAATAGAGGCTATGCATCCTAAAGCCCTGTTAGACGCCTGCGCCGAATTGGTCAGGCTCACCCTTCAATTTAACCACCCCGCCGATGCGGTGGTGTCACGATTTTTTCGCGACAACCGCAATTTAGGTCCGCGCGAGCGTGCCACCCTGTCCGAGACGGTGTTCAAAGTTCTGCGTCAAAAATTGTTGTACGAGCACATGGCTCGCTCTGGCAGTGGTGCCAAAGAACGTCGACTGGCCATTTTGGGTTTTGCCGGTCCTCGTGACTTTGTCAAAAGCGCGCTTAACGACACGGAAAAAAAATGGCTCGACATGTGCGACAGCATTCTGCCGTCCGACCTGATGTCGCAGCACATACACAACTTGCCCGACTGGCTGGCGCGTCCGCTCAAAGAGCAGTTGGGTGATGAGTTTGATGCTTTGGCTAAGAGCTTTCAGGAACCTGGCACGCTGGATTTGCGCGTCAACGATTTGAATGAAAAACGTGCAGAAGTGCAAAAGGAATTAACGGCTGCCGGCATTGCCTGTGAACCAACGCCTTTTTCACCCTGGGGTCTGCGTTTACAAGGCAAGCCTTCTTTGGCCAAGGTCAAAGCCTTTGAGCGGGGCGCTGTAGAAGTTCAAGACGAAGGCTCGCAATTGCTGGCGTTGTTGTTAGACGCGCACCGTGGTGAGATGGTGGTGGACTTTTGCGCTGGGGCAGGTGGCAAAACGCTGGCCATTGGCGCAGCCATGCGCAACACCGGGCGCCTCTACGCCATGGACACTTCAGCGCATCGATTGGACGCTTTGAAGCCTCGCTTGGCGCGCAGTCAATTGTCGAATGTGCATCCTGCCGCCATTGCGCATGAACGCGACGATCGCGTGAAGCGTTTGGCCGGCAAAATTGACCGTGTGTTGGTCGATGCACCATGTTCTGGTTTGGGCACCTTGCGCCGCAATCCCGACCTCAAATGGCGTCAAAAACCCGAAGGCATTGCCGAGGTGACGGCCACGCAAACAGCCATTTTGGACAGTGCCGCTCGCCTTCTTAAATCGGGCGGTCGCTTGGTCTATGCCACCTGCAGTGTGTTGCCTCAAGAGAACGAAGAGATTGCCAATGCGTTCTCTGCGACCCATCCCGATTTTGTGCAATTGCCCGTGATGTACGAGTTGACCCGCTTGAAGGTGGCCAATGGCCAATCTTTGTGCAGCGGCAATTTTTTGCGCTTGTGGCCGCATCGCCATGGCACTGATGGATTCTTTGCAGCCATCTGGGTTCGAAAGTGAATTCCAAAGACTTCATTTGACAAGTTCTTTGCTGAATTAACTTTCAAATTGAATCCGAAAATCTTAAAATACTTGGATTGCCTGTAAGGGCATCTTTACATAGAAAGCGACTGCATGTTGTTCATCGACTCTGCTGCATTTGACGCCACCCTCAACTGGATGGCCAATGGACTGTTAGACTTTTCTGGCTGGCAAGTTTTGTTTGTCATTCTGGGTCTGACGCATGTCACCATTGCCAGCGTCACCATCTTTTTGCACCGTCATCAGGCTCACAGAGCTTTGGACCTGCACCCAGCTGTGTCGCATTTTTTCCGTTTTTGGTTGTGGATGACCACCGGCCAAGTCACCAAAGAGTGGGCCGCTATTCACCGCAAGCACCACGCCAAGTGCGAGCAAGCAGAAGACCCCCACAGCCCACACATTCACGGCATCAAAACCGTGTTGTTTACCGGTGCTGAGTTGTATCGCAAAGAGTCCAAAAACAAAGAAACGCTCAGCCGTTATGGCCATGGCACCCCAGATGACTGGATCGAGCGCAAGCTTTACTCGCGCTTCTCATGGCAAGGTGTGGCCATGATGTTGATCATCGATGTGGCTTTGTTTGGCTTCTTGGGTCTCACGGTCTGGGCTGTGCAAATGGCTTGGATTCCCATCACTGCGGCCGGCATCATCAATGGCGCTGCCCATTACTGGGGCTATCGCAACTTTGAAGCGCACGATGCCAGTGCCAACATTTCACCTTGGGGCATTCTCATTGGCGGTGAAGAGTTGCACAACAACCATCACACTTACCCCACGTCAGCCAAGCTGTCGGTCAAGCCCTATGAGTTTGACATTGGTTGGCTTTACATCTGCATCTTGCAATTCTTTGGTTTGGCCACTGTCAAGAAAACACCGCCTGTATTGGCTTACGGCGAAGTGCGCCCAGTGGCCGACGAAAAGACCTTGGAAGCCCTCATCACCAACCGCTACGAAGTGATGGCCGGCTATGCACGTCAAATGCGCAGTGTGTTCCGTCAAGAGGTGGCCAATGCGAAGTTGGACGCCAGCGTTTTGAAAATTGCGGCACGTTGGATTCACCGTGATGGCGACAAGGTTCCTGCAGAAGCTCAAGCGCCTTTAAGCGCCACCTTGGCGGCTTACCCCGTTTTGGACAAGATGTTGGCCATGCGTGAAGAGCTGCGCCAAATCTGGCTCAACACGTCACACAACCGTGAACAGCTGGCCCTCGACTTGCAAGCCTGGTGCAAACGCGCCGAAGACAGCGGCATTGCGGCATTGCGCGATTTTTCCAAGCAGCTACGCGCTGCTAGAGCGTAAGAATTTAATTGGGGTCAAATAATTGGGGTCAGATCAACATTAATTTTCAAGATTCAAAGCGACCTGTGCGCTAAGTAAATTAATGTTGATCTGACCCCAATTATTTGACCCCATTTAAATTAACTGCATAAACAAAAAAGCCCGCATCAGCGGGCTTTTTGTTGGGTCAAGCTGAATTACTTCAGTTTGATTTCCTTGTACTCAACGTGCTTGCGAGCTTTTGGATCAAATTTCATGATCAACATTTTCTCGGGCATTGTTTTTTTGTTTTTTGTGGTCGTGTAAAAGTGACCAGTACCAGCTGTAGATTCCAGCTTGATTTTTTCGCGTCCGCCTTTGCTTGCCATGATGGTGCTCCTGTTAGGGTTTAGGCTTGACCGCGTTCACGCAGGTCTGCGAGAACGGCATCAATGCCATTTTTGTCGATCAGGCGCAAAGCGGCGCTGGAAACGCGCAGGCGCACCCAACGGTTTTCGCTCTCTACCCAGAAACGGCGATATTGCAGGTTCGGCAGGAACCGGCGCTTGGTTTTGTTGTTGGCGTGGGAAACATTGTTTCCGACCATTGGGCCTTTGCCCGTTACGTCGCAGACGCGTGCCATGTGGACACTCCGATACTTTTATAAACAGCTGGTGCCTGATCAGTGATGCGAAGGCAGCGGTAACGCTGACTTGCACAACTTAAGGCGCTCCAGCCTCACCTCGCCAGAAGGGTGGCGGTAACCCATTTTGTAGAGCCCCCCAAGAGGGAATACTCAGCAAAGCCTTGAATTATAGCCAGCTTTTTTGGGGCTGGCCAAGCTCGGAATGGCAAAAAAGACGGATTAAGCGCCTTCTTGTTCCAAAAAGCGCTGGGCATCCAAGGCCGCCATACAACCGGTTCCGGCACTGGTAATGGCTTGGCGGTAGACGTGATCTTGCACGTCACCCGCGGCAAAAACGCCTGGCACGCTGGTCATGGTGGCAAAGCCTTTCAGGCCGCTTTGGGTCACGATGTAGCCGTTGTCCAAGGTCAAGTGGCCCTGGAAAATCTCGGTGTTGGGGGCATGGCCTATGGCAATGAAGCAACCTTTGAGTTCCAAATCTTGCAAAGAGCCATCTTTGGTGGACTTCAAACGCACGCCAGTCACACCGGTCTCGTCGCCCAAAACTTCTTCCAAGGTTTGGAAGGTTTGCAAAACAATTTTGCCGGCCGCCACTTTGTCCATCAGCTTGTCGACCAAGATAGGCTCGGCCTTGAACTTGTCGCGGCGGTGAATGAGGTAGACCTTGCTGGCAATGTTAGACAGGTAAAGAGCTTCTTCGACGGCAGTGTTGCCGCCGCCCACCACACAGCAGACCTGCTCTTTGTAAAAGAAACCATCGCATGTAGCGCAACCAGATACACCGCGTCCCATGAACGCAGTTTCGGAGTCAATACCAAGGTATTTGGCAGAGGCGCCTGTGGCAATGATCAATGAGTCGCAGGTGTAAACACCGCTGTCGCCTGTCAAGGTGAAGGGGCGCTTGCTGAAGTCAACCTTGTTGATGTGGTCAAACACAACTTGCGTATTGAATCGCTCGGCGTGTTCCAAGAAACGTTGCATCAGGTCGGGACCTTGCACGCCATGCACGTCGGCGGGCCAATTGTCCACCTCGGTGGTGGTCATCAGTTGGCCGCCTTGTGCAATGCCTGTGATGAGCAAAGGTTTGAGGTTGGCGCGTGCGGCATACACGGCTGCTGTGTAGCCTGCGGGGCCAGAACCCAGGATCAAAACTTGGGCGTGTTGGGTGGGAAGTGTGTTGGACATGATTGGAATCCTGCTGAATTCGGGTAAACGCTAAAACCACATTGTAAGAAGCTTGGCAAACACCTGTTTGACAGGGTCTATCGGGTAAGCTTCAGGGTTAGACCATGACATATTCACTTCGAACCCTTACCCATACTAGCACTGGCTCAGAAAACGACACTCGCGCCGAGATGTCTGAAGGCTCAGGCTTGATGCGTTTTACCCAAGAAATCGTTCTTTTCATTGGCGCCGCCATGCTGCTGGTCTTGGCATTGGCCATGTTCAGTTTCAGCCCCAAAGATCCTTCTTGGTCTGGCTCAGGCTTGGGCGGACCTGTGGTCAATTGGATGGGCTTGGTGGGCGCATGGTTGGCCGATGGCATGTACTTTTGTTTTGGCTACTCCGCTTGGTGGTTGGTGGCCCTGCTGGGACGCTTGTGGCTCAATGCATGGGCTCAGTGGTTGCGGGGTGATGAATCAGCACGGTCAGCACCTGCGAACGAAGCAGAAAGCAATTGGAAAACGCGCACCATTTTTTGGATTGGGTTAATGGTGCTCATGTCTGCCAGCAGTGCATTGGAATGGGCCCGACTTACACGCTGGGATGCCCTGTTGCCAGGCACCAGTGGGGGTGCTTTAGGGTTTGCTGTCGGTCATTTTTCACTGAAATGGCTGGGTTTCAACGGCTCTACATTGCTAGAGCTTGCCAGCTTGGCTTTGGGCATGGGCTGGGCTTTTGGGTTCTCTTGGGGGCAAGTGTGCGAAAACCTTGGCGCCAAAATTGATGGTCTGATGCAGTCACGACAAGTCAAGCGCGAAATGGAAGAAGACTTGGCCATGGGCCAACAAGCTTTGCGTGAGCGCGAGCAACTTCAATCGAAGTTGCCTGTTGAGCCTCAACTGCATCCCTTTGAAAACGAGTTCGAAGAGAAGCCTTTGTTTGCTGCTGCGGGTGTTGCGGCGCCAGTCTTTGCGGAGCCAGTCGCTCCCATGGTCATTGAGGCCCCAGTGATCGATGTACCGCGCAGTGAACGCGTGGTCAAAGAACGTCAGAAGCCCTTGTTCAATGAATTGCCCGATAGCAAGTTGCCACAAGTTGATTTGCTCGACAGCCTGACGCAGCGCCAAGAAGGTGTAGCACCAGAAACGCTGGAAATGACCAGCCGCATGATTGAAAAACGCCTCAAAGATTTTGGCGTCGAAGTGCGCGTGGTGGCGGCCATGCCTGGCCCTGTGATCACACGTTACGAAATTGAACCTGCGACGGGCGTGAAGGGCTCTCAAGTGGTC
Source organism: Limnohabitans sp. (assembly GCA_049655425.1). GTDB lineage: Bacteria > Pseudomonadota > Gammaproteobacteria > Burkholderiales > Burkholderiaceae_C > Limnohabitans_A. Next base: position 278,010 of record JBASJS010000002.1, read on the forward strand.
AACTTGGCCAAAGATTTGGCCCGTTCCCTCAGCCTGATTTCGATTAGGGTGGTCGAAACCATTCCTGGCAAAAACTACATGGCTTTGGAATTGCCCAATGCCAAACGCCAGTCCATCAAGCTCAGCGAAATTTTGGGTTCACAGGTCTACAACGAAGCCAAGTCAATGCTCACCATGGGACTTGGCAAAGACATCGTCGGTAACCCCGTGGTGGCCGACCTGGCCAAGATGCCGCACGTGTTGGTGGCAGGTACCACGGGTTCAGGCAAGTCAGTCGGTATCAACGCCATGATTTTGTCTTTGCTCTACAAAGCCGAAGCGCGCGATGTTCGATTGCTCATGATCGATCCCAAAATGCTCGAGATGTCGGTTTATGAAGGCATTCCCCACTTGCTGGCGCCAGTGGTCACTGACATGCGTCAAGCCGCACATGGCCTCAACTGGTGCGTGGGCGAAATGGAGCGACGCTACAAGCTGATGAGCAAAATGGGCGTTCGCAATTTGGCTGGCTACAACACCAAAATAGACGAAGCCACCGAGCGCGAAGAATTCATTTTGAATCCATTCAGTCTCACGCCAGATGATCCCGAACCTCTCAAACGCTTACCGCACATTGTGGTGGTGATCGATGAGTTGGCCGATTTGATGATGGTGGTGGGCAAAAAGATTGAAGAGCTCATTGCACGCTTGGCGCAGAAGGCTCGTGCCGCTGGTATTCACTTGATCTTGGCCACACAACGTCCTAGCGTGGATGTGATCACGGGCTTGATCAAAGCCAACATTCCAACGCGCATTGCGTTTCAGGTTTCAAGCAAAATTGACAGCCGAACCATCTTGGATCAGATGGGCGCCGAAGCGTTGCTGGGCATGGGTGACATGTTGTACATGCCATCGGGCACGGGTTTCCCAATTCGCGTCCATGGCGCCTTTGTGAGCGATGAAGAAGTCCACCGCGTGGTCAGTTACTTGAAGACACAAGGCGAACCCGATTACATCGAAGGCGTGTTGGAAGGCGGCACCACCGATGGCGAAGACACCAGTTATGGCGATAGCGGCGATGCAGAAAAAGACCCCATGTACGACCAAGCTGTCGAGGTGGTCTTGAAGAACCGCAAAGCCAGTATCTCTCTGGTTCAACGCCATTTGAAGATTGGCTACAACCGCGCCGCGCGATTGGTTGAGGAGATGGAGAAGGCCGGTTTGGTCAGTGCCATGAGCACCAACGGACAGCGTGAAATTTTGGTGCCAGCGCGCGCTGAATAAATTTTTTGCACTGCCATATCTTGCTATGAAAGTCATTGTTCAATTGATCGGGACGCTTTTGCTTGCCATGCAAATGTCGAGTGTTGCCCTTGCGCAAACATCTTCCGATGCCTTGGAAAGTTTGAGTCAATTTTTGAAGCAAACTCAAAGTGGCCGTGCGCAGTTCACGCAAGTTGTCACGTCTCCTGCCAAGGCCGATCAAGCACCCCGTCGCAAAACGTCCTCAGGCACGTTCGAATTTCAAAAGCCGCAGCAATTTCGCTTTGCTTATCAAAAACCCTTTGTTCAAACCATGGTGTCCGATGGCCAGTCACTGTGGCTGTACGACGCTGATTTGAATCAAGTCACGGTTCGCAAGCAAAGCCAGTTGTTAGGGCAAACGCCTGCCGCCATCATTGCTTCATCGGGTGACCTCAAAGCGCTGCAAGCCGAATTCAATTTGAAATCAGAACCCGAAGCCGAAGGCTTGCAGTGGGTCAAGGCCACGCCCAAGCAATCGGACGGTGCGTTGCAAACCATACGTGTTGGTTTAAAACCTTCGCAAATTGGCGCAACAGCACCTGTGTTGTCGGTGCTTGAAATTGTGGACGGTTTGGGTCAAACATCGCGCTTGAGTTTTCAAAACTTTGAGGTCAACCCCAAGTTGTCTAACGACACCTTCCAATTCAAAGCACCCGCAGGTGCACAGGTGATAAGGCCATGAACGTCAGCGTTCATTTGCAGCAGCCTTTGGCGGAAAGGCTGCGCCCTCGCAATTTGGGCGAAGTGATAGGCCAGCAGCATTTGATTGGTGAGGGTTTGGCTTTGCGTTTGGCCTTTGAGTCGGGTCAGCCGCACAGTTGTATTTTGTGGGGCCCCCCAGGCGTTGGCAAAACCACCATTGCCCGCTTGATGGCCGATGCATTCGACGCGCAATTTATCAGCATCAGTGCGGTGTTGGGGGGCGTCAAAGACATCCGCGATGCCGTCGAAAAAGCGCAAGCTGCACTCAATGGGCTGCAGCCGCAACGCACCATTGTGTTTGTGGACGAGGTGCACCGCTTTAACAAAAGTCAGCAAGACGCGTTTTTGCCTCACGTAGAAAGTGGTCTGTTTACCTTCATCGGTGCCACCACTGAGAACCCCTCGTTTGAAGTCAATTCGGCTTTGTTGTCACGTGCTGCGGTGTATGTGCTCCAAGCCCTTAACGAAGAAGACCTGCAGCAAATTGTCAAGCGCGCATTGGACATTGGCGCTATTGCACCCATTGAATCAGAGGCGCAGCAGCGCCTCATTGCTTATGCCGATGGTGACGCAAGGCGCTTGCTGAACACGCTAGAAACTTTGGCCGTGGCTGCACAACGCGAAAAGCTCGACAGCATCTCAGATGCGTGGCTGCTGAAAGTTTTGGGTGAGCGCATGCGCCGCTACGACAAAGGTGGCGAGCAGTTTTACGACACCATCAGCGCTTTGCACAAATCAGTGAGGGGTTCCGACCCCGATGCTGCGCTTTATTGGTTCACACGCATGCTAGATGGTGGCGCCGATCCGCGCTACATGGCACGCAGGCTGATTCGCATGGCGGCAGAAGACATTGGGCTGGCCGATCCACGCGCTTTGCGCCTGGCACTGGACGCCGCAGAAGTCTACGAAAGACTGGGCAGCCCAGAGGGTGAGTTGGCTCTGGCAGAATGCGTCATTTATTTGGCCGTGGCGGCCAAATCCAATGCGGTCTACAAGGCATTCAACGAAGCCAAGGCTTGGGTCAAAAAGGACGGAACCCGTCCTGTGCCCTTGCATCTTCGCAATGCACCCACCCAATTGATGAAAACCTTGGACTATGGCAAGGGTTATCGATATGCGCATGACGAGGCGGGCGGCTTTGCGGCAGGCGAGAATTACCTCCCTGACGGCATGCCAGAACCCGGGTTTTATCGCCCAGTAGACCGTGGTTTAGAGATGAAAATTGCAGAAAAAATGGCCAGTTTGCGTGAGCTCAATCGCACGCGAAGTGCCAAATCTTAGGAGTGTCGGTATGGATGTTTTTATTCAACAAGTGATCAATGGCTTGGTACAGGGCAGCATGTATGCCTTGATTGCTTTGGGCTACACCATGGTGTACGGCATTATCAATTTGATCAACTTTGCCCACGGCGAAGTGCTCATGGTTGCGGCCCTCACCAGCTGGTCTGTGATCGCCTTGATGCAAGAGTCGATGCCCGGCTTGCCAGGTTGGCTGATGCTCCTGATTTCTCTGGTCATTGCCAGTGTGGTGGCTGCCAGCCTCAATTTTGCAATTGAAAAAATTGCCTATCGTCCTTTGCGCAACAGCCCCAAATTGGCGCCGCTCATCACCGCCATTGGCGTGAGCATCTTGTTGCAAACCTTGGCCATGATCATCTGGAAGCCCAACTACAAGCCATTTCCCACTTTGTTGTCGACCACACCTATTGAATTGGGCGGTGCTGTGATCAGCACGACGCAGATCATGATTTTGGGTGTAACTGCCATTTCTTTGGCTGTGCTCATGTGGCTGGTCAACGCCACCAAACTGGGCCGTGCCATGCGCGCTACGTCTGAGAACCCACGTGTTGCGGCCCTCATGGGTGTGAAGCCCGACATGGTGATTTCGGCCACCTTCATCATTGGTGCGGTGTTGGCGGCCATTGCGGGTGTGATGTTTGCATCCAACTACGGCACAGTGCACCATAGCATGGGCTTCTTGCCCGGTCTCAAAGCCTTTACGGCAGCGGTGTTTGGGGGCATTGGCAACCTCACAGGGGCTGTAGTGGGCGGCATTTTGTTGGGGCTCATTGAGTCCATTGGGTCGGGCTACATTGGCTACCTCACAGGGGGCGTTTTGGGCAGTCATTACGCCGACATTTTTGCGTTCATTGTGCTCATTGTGGTGTTGACTTTGAGGCCCTCGGGCTTGATGGGTGAACGCGTGGCCGATCGCGCTTAAAAGGGAGTTCAAAAATGAATGCCTCTAAAAATACAAAAGCGATTGCGTTGGGTGTGTTGCTGCTGGTGCTGCCACTTATCCTTCAACAATTTGGCAATGCATGGGTTCGCATTGCCGACATGGCCTTGCTCTACGTCTTGTTGGCTGTCGGCCTCAACATTGTGGTGGGCTATGCTGGTTTGCTAGACCTTGGCTATGTGGCTTTCTTTGCAGTGGGTGCCTACATGTACGGCCTGCTTGCTTCGCCGCATTTGTTTGAAACATTTCCAGCCATTGCTGCCATGTTCCCTGGCGGATTGCACATGCCTTTGTGGGTCATTGTGCCAGTTGGTGCTGCATTGGCCGGTTTGTTTGGCATGTTGTTGGGTGCACCTACCCTCAAATTGCGTGGCGATTATTTGGCCATTGTCACTTTGGGTTTTGGTGAAATCATTCGCGTGTTTTTGAACAACCTGGACCAACCCGTCAACATTACCAATGGCCCCAAAGGTTTGAACCAAATTGACCCTATCCATTTCTTTGGTATCAACCTTGGCAAAAAAATAGATCTTTTTGGCCTTGAAATCGCATCGGTCAGTTTGTATTACTACCTTTTCTTGGCCTTGGTCTTGGTGGCCATCTTGGTGTCTTATCGCTTAGAGGTTTCGCGCATTGGCCGTGCATGGATGGCCATTCGCGAAGATGAAATTGCAGCCAAAGCCATGGGCCTGAACACTCGCAATCTGAAGCTCATGGCCTTTGGCATGGGTGCTACGTTTGGTGGTGTGTCGGGCGCCATGTTTGCGGGTTTCCAAGGCTTCATCTCGCCTGAGTCCTTCAGTCTGATGGAGTCGGTCATGATTGTGGCCATGGTGGTGTTGGGTGGTTTGGGTCACTTGCCTGGCGTGGTCTTGGGTGCAGTTTTGTTGTCTGCCCTGCCAGAAATTTTGCGTTATGTGGCGGGCCCCTTGCAGTCCATGACAGATGGTCGCATTGATGCGGCCATCTTGCGCCAATTGTTAATTGCGTTGGCCATGATTGTGATCATGCTGATGCGCCCTCGTGGTTTATGGCCATCGCGCGAACATGGCAAATCACTCCAGAAAAAAGAGGGGGCCTAACATGACGCTTGAAAATCAAATGAGCAAAACAGTTTTAAAGGTGGGTGGTATTTCCAAACGCTTTGGCGGCTTGCAAGCTTTGTCCGATGTCGACATGACCATTGAGCGCGGCCAAGTGTATGGTTTGATTGGCCCAAATGGTGCAGGCAAAACCACTTTCTTCAATGTCATCACGGGCCTTTATACGCCCGACAGCGGAAGCTTTGAGTTGGCCGGCAAGCCTTATCAGCCCACAGCTGTGCACGAAGTGGCGCAAGCAGGCATTGCGCGTACCTTCCAAAATATCCGTTTGTTTGCAGAAATGACCGCCCTAGAAAACGTGATGGTGGGTCGCCACGTTCGCACAGAGTCTGGGCTGTTGGGTGCTATTTTTAGAACGGCCAAATTCAAACAAGAAGAAGCCGAAATTGCACAGCGCGCACAAGAGTTGTTGGACTATGTGGGCATTGGCAAATATGCAGATTTCCGCGCTCGCACCTTGTCCTATGGCGATCAACGCCGTTTGGAAATTGCACGGGCTTTGGCCACAGATCCGCAGCTCATCGCTTTGGACGAGCCAGCAGCAGGCATGAACGCCACCGAAAAAGTGCAACTGCGCGAACTGATCGATCAAATCCGCAAAGACAACCGCACCATCTTGTTGATCGAGCACGATGTGAAGTTGGTGATGGGTTTGTGCGATCGCGTCACGGTGCTTGACTACGGCAAAAAGATTGCAGAAGGCACGCCCGCCGAAGTGCAGAGAAACGAAAAAGTGATCGAAGCCTATTTGGGCACCGGAGGACATTGAGATGACAGCGACATTGTTGAAAGTCAAAGGCCTGCAAGTGGCCTACGGCGGCATTCAGGCTGTCAAGGGCGTGGACTTTGAAGTGCATGAAGGCGAATTGGTGTCACTCATTGGCTCCAATGGCGCTGGCAAAACCACCACCATGAAAGCCATCACGGGCACCTTGCCCATCCACGGTGGCGACATCGAATATTTGGGTAAGAGCATTGTGGGACAAGGCCCGTGGGACTTGGTCAAGCAAGGCTTGGCCATGGTGCCAGAAGGTCGTGGTGTGTTCACGCGCATGACCATCATCGAGAATTTGTTGATGGGGGCTTATATTCGCAACGACACTGCCGCCATTCAAGACGACATCGAAAAAGTCTTTCACACCTTTCCGCGCTTGCGTGAACGCAAAGATCAGCTGGCAGGCACCATGTCGGGTGGCGAGCAGCAGATGTTGGCCATGGGCCGTGCACTCATGAGCCGTCCTAAAGTGTTGCTGCTTGACGAGCCCTCCATGGGTTTGTCGCCCATCATGGTGGACAAAATTTTTGAAGTCGTGCGCGATGTGTTTGCGCAAGGCGTCACGGTGCTGTTGGTCGAGCAAAACGCCAGCCGTGCCTTGGCCATTGCCAACCGCGGTTATGTGATGGAGTCTGGCTTGATTTCTATGACAGGCCCAGGCCAAGAGTTGCTCAGCGATCCCAAAGTGAGGGCCGCCTATTTGGGAGAATAAAAAAAGGCGCTGATTCAGCGCCTATTTTTTTGGAGCTTGCTTTGCTCAGTCGACTTTGGCGCCACTGGCTTTCACCACGGGTTCGTACTTGCTCAATTCGCGTTTCATGAATGCCGCAAATTGCTCGGGTGTATTGCTAACGGGTTCTGCCATCATCATGCCAAATCGTGACTTTGTTTCGGGTGCATTCAACGCGCTAGAAAAAGCTTGATGCAAGCGTGCAATGACAGCGGGTGGCGTGGCAGCAGGCGCCACGAGACCCCACCATGTATCGACCTCAAAGCCCTTCAAGGTTTCGGCCAGTGCAGGAATCTCTGGCAACGCACTGCTGCGCTGAGCCGTGGTCACGGCCAGTGCCTTGAGCTTGCCTGCTTTGATGTTGGGTGCCGCTGTGGCCAAGTTGTCGAAATTGAAATCGACTTGACCGGACAACAATGCGAGTTGTGCAGGATTGCCACCGTTGTACGGAATGTGGACCGCAAAAATACCCGCATCGCGCTTGAACATTTCTGCCGCCAAATGACCTGCACTGCCATTGCCACCCGAGCCCACGTTGAGCTTGCCTGGGTTGACTTTGGCATAGGCAATTAAATCGGCCACTGTGTTAATTTTGAGACGGGTGGCTGTCTCTGCATTCATGACCAGCACATTGGGTACCCGAACCATTTGCGTGATGGCAGCAAAGTCAGTGGCTGCATTGAATGGCATCTTGGTAAAGAGCCAGGGATTGATGGCATGGGTGGCCACGGCTGCAATGCCAATGGTGTAGCCATCTGCAGGCGCTTTGGCCACAAGGTCGACGCCCAAATTGCCACCAGCACCTGGTTTGTTGTCAATGATCACCACGCCTAGACTGTCTTTGACGCGCTCTGCCAAGGCGCGCGCTGTGACATCGATAGGGCCGCCTGGTGCATAAGGGACCACCAAGCGGATGGGTTTGCTCAACGGGGCGGTGGCAGGCGCCGTTTGCGCCGTTGCCGAGCCCAAGCCACCGATCAAGCCGGCTAAGGTGAGTAGGCTGATGGACAACAAGCCCACGCGTTTTGACAGATCAGTTGATGGTCGCATCATGCAGTTTCCTTTGTTTTGTCGGCTTCTGAGGTGAATGAATCGGCAAAGAAAGCTTCTTCTGGCAAGCCCGCTTTGCCAACATAATCGGCACGCGCAGAGTCCACCACAATGGGGGCGCCACAGGCATACACCTGAAAGCCACTCAGATCGGCGTGATCTTGCAACACCGCTTGGTGCACAAAACCGGTTCTGCCGGTCCATGCGTCTTCAGTCAAAGCATCGGACACCACAGGCACGTAAGTGAGGTTGGGCATGGCTTTGACTTGCGCTTCCACCCAGTCGCTCATGTACAAATCGGAGGGACGGCGGCCGCCCCAATACAGGGTGGCGGGACGTGTGATGTTCTTGTGCTGCATGTGCTCGATCAAGGCTTTGATAGGTGCAAAGCCTGTGCCCGATGCCAACAAAATAATGGGTGCGTGTGAGTCTTCGCGCAAATAGAAACTGCCGTAGGGGCCTTCAATGCGCAAGATGTCTTTTTCTTTCATGGTACTGAACACGACATCGGTGAACTTGCCGCCTGGCATATGCCGAATGTGCAATTCAACTTTGGGTGCGGCAGGGTCAAGCGTGTGCGGTGCATTGGCCATGCTGTAGCTTCTGCGCGAGCCATCGCGCAGCAAAAATTCCACATATTGTCCAGCGTGAAATTTCATGACATCGGTGGCGGGCAACTGCATGACAACCGACATCACGTCGTGCGATTTCTTTTCTAGACTGACCACTCGCACGGGCATTTTTTTGATGGGGAAGCTGCCTTCCTCTGTGACTTGGCGAGACTCCAGCACCAAATCGCTTTGTGCTGTAGAACAGCAAGTCAGAATCAAGCCTTGTGCTTCTTCTTCTGCACTCAAGGCTTTGGCTTGGTGCTCACCATGCACCACCGTGCCAGAAATCTTTTTGCATTTGCAAGAACCACAAGCGCCATCTTTGCAGCCGTAAGGCAAGCCAATGCCCTGACGAATGCCTGCTGCCAACAAAGTTTCGGTGTTGTCTGCACTAAATGTGCGGCCACTGGGCTCAACGGTAATTTGGAAGCTCATGTTTTCGTTATCCTAGGGGGGTCTGAATTTTTCAAACCCTGATTTTGCCTTCAAACCAAACCCCTTTGGGCGCTTTGCCCGCCCGCTTTCGAAAAGAGCGCGTCCTGATCATCGGTTGTGGTGATGTGGGTCAACGTGCGGCCAAACAGTGGGTGGGACGTGTCAAGGTGGCCGCCTTAACGTCTAGCCCCGAAAAATGCGCAGATTTACGTGCCAAGGGCATCGTGCCTTTGCTCGGCAATCTGGACACACCAGACACGTTGCAACGCTTGGCAGGGTGGGCTACACGCGTTCTGCATTTGGCGCCACCCCCTACCGACCGTGTCGGTACTTGGTCGCATGATCCACGAACCCTGAATTTGGTCAGAGCCCTCAAGAAGAGAAGTTTGCCCAAAAGTTTGGTCTATGGATCAACCAGTGGCGTTTACGGCGATTGTGAAGGGGCCTGGGTGCCAGAAACGCAAACAGTTCGTCCCCACACGCCACGCGCTATTCGGCGCGTTGATGCCGAGCGAGTGATTCGATTTTTGGGTAAAACCGGCGTGCGCAGCAGCATTCTTCGAATTCCTGGTATCTATGCGCCCGATCGACACAACGGAACCCCGCGCGAACGCCTCATGAAGGGCACGCCCGTTTTACAAAAGAAAGATGATGTGTTTACCAATCACATCCATGCCGATGACTTGGCCAGAGCGTGTGTGGCGGCTGTGTGGCGTGGTAAGCCACAGCGAGTTGTCCATGTGAGCGACGACACCCATCTCAAAATGGGAGATTACTTTGACATGGCTGCCGATTTGATGGGGCTGCGTCGGCCGCCGCGTGTTGCGCGCTCACAGGCCCAAGAGACTTTGCCTTTGATGTTGCTAAGCTTCATGAGCGAATCTCGTCGACTCGAAAATCAGAGGCTCAAAAAAGAGTTGAAGATTCGTTTGCAGTACCCTACGGTTAAACATGGCCTGCAGTCGCTGGCTGTCAAAACATCGGCAGACAATCTGAAATTGTTTGAATGAAGTCTTTTCAAGCTTTTGGGGGACGTTTAAGCGCAGCGCAACGGGTTTACGCTGCGTTTTTTCTTTATGCATTGGCGCTTGGCGGTCTTTATCCACGGATGGCTGAAATTCAGCAGGGCATGGGGGTTGCTGAAGGTGCCTTGGGCCTTGGGCTGATTGGCACAGCATCAGGGACCTTGATTTCTTTGACCTTTGGTGGACGTTTGATTGATCGCTTGGGTCCTCAGAAAATACTCTGGGCAGGTCTGCCTCTGATTGCTGCTTTTTATGCCTTGGCTGGCATGGCCCCCCATCCTTTGTTCATGTTTCTAAGTTTGGTACCTGCAGGTATCTGCATTGGGGCTGTAGAGCAGGTGGTTAATTTAGAAGCCGATCGTGTGGAGTATGCGTTGGGACGACGCATCATGAACCGTGCACATGCATTTTGGAGTATGGGCTTTGCAGTGGCAGGTTTGGTTGGGGGGCTCGCTGCGCAAGCGGACTGGTCACCAAAAGCGCACATGCTCGGTATGCTTGCGCTGGTCACTTGCCTTGTATGGGTGTTGTTGGGTCATTTTGAAGCAGCGGCATCACGGCCAAGAGCTGATCCAAGCGCTACAGAAGTTGCCGTCAAGTTTGCCTGGCCAACGCCACCCATTTTGATGTTGGTCGTCGCCACTTTGGGCGCCATGCTAATGGAGGGCGCTGGCATAGATTGGTCAGCCATATACATGCGTGACGTTTTTGACAGCAGTCCTTTCATTTGTGGTCTGGCTGTGGCTGCGGGTGCCACTGCCCAAGCAGTCACCCGATTTTTTGCAGACCGCTTCGTAGAACGCTTTCAACCTGTTCGTGTGGCCCGCTCTTTGATTTTGCTGTTGGGTTTGGGCATTTGTGCTGTGACATGGGCACTTGCGCCATGGATGGCGTTGCTGGGGTTGGCTTTGATGGGCGTGGGAAGCAGTGCTATTTTTCCATTGGCCATGTCGGCCGCAGCGCAGCGCACGGATCGACCTGCTGCTGTCAATGTGGCTGCTTTGGCCCAAACCTCATTCCTTGTATTTTTACTGGGTCCACCCCTGCTAGGTTGGGTTGCAGAATACTTTGGCATCCGTGCCACCTTTGCGGTTGGCTTGCCTTTGGTGGTTCTTAGTTTTTGGGCTGCGAAGAGCCTGAAAAATTAATGCCGCGTTTTTCCATGAAATCAATCAAAGCTTTCAGCAAATAGGCACCAATCAAGGCGCCATTCAGGTCGCCAATGAACATCCATGCGGCTTCTTGAGCGTTAAAGGCTTGAGCAGGTTGCGCCACCAGCCAGCAGGTGTGATGAAGCAGTGAATTGCAAATGCAATAAATCAAAGTCAGGGCTGCAAGATCTCTTAGGTCGCTCAGTTGCACACCACGTTTGAAATAGATTCTGAACCCCATCAGTGCGATGAGTGGGCTTGCGCTTGAGCAAGCAATGTTGAGCAGTGCCAAGCCCAGGGACTCTTGAAAGTTAACGATCAGCAACAAGCCACCCAAGATGGTTGTCAGTGTGCCAAATACGGGGCCTAACACCAACAAATTGGTAATCCTCAAAAAAGCTGGCAAGTAGATCAGGGAGATGTGGTCATTGATGGTGGCAAATTCAAACAACCAACCATTGAATATGTGCGTTGCGGGGTACAGCACTGCCAACGCAAGTATCAGTAACAGATACATGTCGCAACTTTTTGAGAATCGATTTGAAGTAAATCGATGGTGCCCGAGGCCGGAATCGAACCGGCACGCCTTGCGGCGGGGGATTTTGAGTCCCCTGCGTCTACCAATTTCACCACCCGGGCAGGATTGCGAAGAACGCGATTATGACATATTTTTTTAGAGTTTTGCATCAGGTCTTTGGTTTTTTGTACTCTGACCTTGGACCGTCATTGGTGCTTATTTTATTTTCCTTCTTTGACCCTGTATGGCTTTGGGTCTTTCAGTCTACATCGTCAACAAAATTTATTCGGACTTGAATTTGCTCCTTTCAAGGAGGCAGAAGTCAGCTGAGCAGTGGTTTCAAAAAAAGCAGAAAATTCAATGCTCAAAGTTCTGAAAAACCTGACATGAGTAGCCACTTCAATTACAAGCACCTTTACTATTTTTGGGTTGTCGCCAAAGAGGGTGGCATTACAAAAGCTGCTGAAAAATTGGACATGGCAGTCCAAACGGTAAGCGCTCAAGTGAGAGAACTCGAAAAGTCATTGGGCTTTGCGCTTTTAAAGCCTGCGGGCCGCGGCTTGGTGCTAACGGATGCGGGCATTGCGGCCATGAAGCAAGCCGATCTCATTTTTCAACTGGGTGAAGCATTGCCTTCGCATGTGCGAGATGCGGCCAGTGCCCCCATGGCTCGTTTAACAGTGGGCATTTGCGACAGCTTGCCCAAGATGGTGGCACATCGACTTTTAGAACCCATCATGTTGGTCAAGAACTTGAAACTAACCTGCCATGAGGGCGAATTGGAAGACTTGCTCGGTGATCTGGCCTTGCATCGATTGGATGTGGTGTTGTCTGATCGTCCTGCGCCAAGCAACATTAACCTGAAGTTGTACAGCCATGCTTTGGGCTCTAGTGACATTGCTTTGTATGGCACAAAGCAATTGGTGAAGGCCTCGCGCGCGAACTTTCCCCAGAGTTTGTCAGATGTACCCGTTTTGCTGCCAACGGCCCACACAGCGGTTCGTGATCGCTTGGACCGATGGTTTGAACATCATCACATTGCCCCCAATGTGGTTGGCGAGTTTGAAGACAGTGCTTTGCTGAAAACATTTGGTGCCAAAGGCATGGGCATCTTCCCCGCAGCAGAATGGGTTCACGACGACTTGCTGGCGCATTACGCTGTGAGCAGGCTTGGCGCTTGCACCGGTGTCAAAGAGCATTTCTTTGCCATCGGTACAGAGCGCAAAGTACACCATCCTTTGGTTCAGTCCCTGTTGCAGCAAAAGCTATGAAATCAGCAGACTGATTTTTATGAGGCCTGAGACTCAGGCTTTGCGGTTCTCACACTGAGCCACATGGTGGCCACCAAGATGCCCACCACCACAGCCAAGGAGGCAGCGACAGGCACTTTGTAGACATCGATCAAGCACATCTTGGTGCCGATGAACATCAAAATGACCGCCAAGCCATAGTTCAGGAGATGGAACTTGGAAGCGACGTTGGCCAGTAAAAAGTACATGGCGCGCAAACCCAAAATGGCAAAAACATTGCTGGTTAAGACGATGAATGCATCGTCGGTAATGGCAAAGATAGCAGGGATGGAGTCAACCGCAAAGATGATGTCAGTGATGGCAATCAAACAGATGACCATGAACAAGGGCGTTGCAATTTTTTTGCCATTTTCAACAGTCCAAAACTTCTCGCCGTCAAAAGATTTGCTGACGGGTATGAGTTTGTTCAACAACTTCAAAGCGGGGTTGTCTTCCAAGCTAGGTTCTTTGCCCGCAGCCCACCACATCTTGATGCCTGTGAGTATCAAGAAAGCACCAAAGACATACAGAATCCAGTGAAACTGTGAAAGAAGCCAACCACCGACCAAAATCATGATGGTGCGCAACACAATGGCGCCCACAATGCCGATCATGAGGACCCGCTTTTGGAAGTGTGACGGAACCGCAAAGTAGGTAAAGATCATGAGGAAGACAAAAATATTGTCGACCGCCAATGATTTCTCAATGAGGTAACCCGTTAAAAATTCGAGCGCTTTGTCATTTGCAATCTCTGTTGAATTGCTGGTGTCTTTCACTGCCCACCACAGCAGTCCGTTGAACAAGAAGCTCATCACAATCCAGACCAAGGACCAACGCAGGGCATCGTTCATGCTCATGTCTTGAGAGCCCTGTTTTTTGAGTAACCAAAAATCAATGAACAGTGAAACCAAGACGATGGCGCCGAAAGTGACCCAAAGCCAAAGAGGTGCAATTGTTTGCATGATGAAAGCTTCTGTGAAAGTTGTTGTTTGAATGAAAAATTGAACGGCTGTTTAAATTTTCATTTCCTATTTTTTGGTATTAAATCACAGTAATACTTCGGAAAATTAGGATAGTTATTTCTTGTTTTCCTGCCACTTATTGGTTCAGTGTGGGCCTCTATGGTTGACCCAGCAAAAAAATCATGGGTATTGTCAGGCGCTGGGCCCATGCCTTTTCATTGTGGCCCGTTCCCTCGTAGACTTTGGTGAAAAAGGAAGCTTGCTTGGTGTTTTCTACATAGGCTTTGTCCCGAATGACTTGGTCTACAAGCACTTGATAAGGCGCATAGAGGGCATCCAGTTCTAAGTTGCCATGATCCTGATAGATTTTGTGACCTTGCGCTGCGGGCAGCTTGTCGCGCAAGTATGTCAACGCGGCTATTGGAATGTGTGCGTTGGGCGTATGCGTTCCCATCCAGTGCGTTGACAAGCCAGCTGCTCTGCCAAAAATTTGGGGGTATTCGCTCATGGCGTAAACAGAGATTAGGCCCCCCATGCTGGAGCCCATGATGGCTGTGTGTGCAGGCCCAACTAGGGTAGGGTAACGCGCATCAATGAATGGCTTTAGCTCGGCTGTGATGAAACGCAAGTAAGCATCTGATTGAGGCTTGTTTTGAAGCGCTTGCTTGATGTAGGTTTCGCGAAATGCAGGTGTCAGGTGCTGCAGGAATTTTTGTGGAAAGTATTCGCTGTGCCTGAATTTGCCGTTGTTCCAGATGCCCACCAAGAGGGTTGGTGCAAGTTGGCCAGTGGCCACCAGTTGTGATACCGCACGATCGGCGTGCCAAGCTTGTTTATTCCAGGTGGTTTGCGGGTCAAACAGCATTTGGCCGTCATGCATGTAAATCACGTTGAATTTTTGACCGGCAGCTTTGAGCTGCTCAAAGTTGCTGGGCAACCAAACGTCAATGTGGCGGGCATCCACATGTTGAGACGTAAAGTTCTCTAACCGCTCTATGCGGCCTGTCTCCGGTTGAGGCAGGGACCGAGCTTGGGTATTTATCTTGACGGTTTGAGCGCTCACTGAACAGCTCCACAAACTAACCAAGAGCAATAGAAATGGAAGTGTTTTTTTCATGTTAACTTATCTGGTAAAACTGAAAACAGTTCAGTTTATAAGTAAAACTAGCGCAATTCATTTTGTGATCAAACTGTTGTGCTGGGCGATGAAAGTCCCCTGTTGGCCTTGGCCCAGGGTTTGGCATTGCAGAATCAAGGAACTGCATTGTTGAGTGCCTTGGGCAAAGACATGGCGTGGTTGCAAGATGAGATGGGTAACCCTCATGCCATGGGTGTGGCGTCGCATTGTTTATGCGAGGTGTCTCCCTAAGCGTAAAAGTAGAACTCACAAAATGTCATACAGATTGGTTACGATGCAAACATGAGTTCACTCGACCTAACGCTGCTTTATTTGCTGGCTGCTGTGCTGGGGGTCGTTGCGTGTCGATTTTTGAAGTTACCGCCCATCTTGGGCTACTTGGCTGTCGGCGTCTTGATTGGACCTAACGCCTTGGCCTTGGCGCAAAACTCTGAAGGGGTGCGTCACCTGGCAGAGTTTGGTGTGGTTTTCTTGATGTTCGTCATCGGCTTGGAATTCAACCTGCCTAAGCTCAAAGCCATGCGGCGACATGTTTTCGGGCTGGGGTCGATGCAGGTCTTGCTAACCATGCTTTTTGTCACTGGTGGGTCGATGTTCTTGGCTTCGCTTGCGCCTACGTTGTGGCACATGCAATGGCAGACTGCGCTGGCTTTGTCGGGTGCATTGGCCATGAGCAGCACGGCCATTGTGATCAAGATGATGGTCGACCGCCTAGAGCTTGATTCTGACCATGGCAAGCGCGTGGTGGGTGTTTTGTTGTTTCAAGACTTGGCCGTTGTGCCCTTGTTGGTCCTCATTCCGGCCCTAGGTGCGCCGCCTGAAAAAATGGCGATTGCCCTGGCATTGGCAGCGGTCAAAGCAAGCTTGCTGATTGCATTGTTGCTGACGGGTGGTCAGCGGCTGATGCATTGGTGGTTGATGTTGGTAGCGCGCAGGCAAAGTCAAGAACTTTTCATGCTCAACATTTTGCTCACCACCCTGGGCTTGGCATGGCTCACCGAGATGGCAGGCTTGAGCTTGGCCTTGGGCGCTTTCATTGCGGGCATGTTGATTTCTGAGACTGAATTCAAGCACCAAGTTGAAACCGATATCAAGCCTTTTCACGATGTTTTGTTGGGCCTGTTTTTCATCACCATTGGCATGATGCTCGATTGGCGCATTGTGTTCGAGCGTTGGGAGTTTGTTTTGCTGTTGGTCACAGTGCCCGTCGCATTCAAGTTTGTGCTAATTGCCGCACTGACAAGATTGACGGGTGCCAGCGAAGGCATTTCTTTGCGGACGGGTTTGTATTTGGCCCAAGCAGGTGAATTTGGTTTTGTGCTGCTCACCTTGGGCAATCAAAATCAGCTGATACCAGCGGCCTGGTTTAACCCAGTTTTGGCCAGCATGGTGATCTCGATGTTGGCCACACCCTTCATCATCCTGAATGCAAATCAGTGGGTCATGAAATGGGCTGCCAGCGATTGGCTGCAGCAGTCTTTAGAGATGACGCAAATAGCGCAAAAAAGCATCAGTACCGAAAAGCACATCATCATTTGCGGTTACGGACGATGTGGTCAGAACCTTGCCAAGTTGTTGAAGTCAGAGAACATTCCCTACATGGCCCTCGATCTTGACCCAGACCGTGTCAATCGCGCCATTGGTCTGGGCGAGAAGGTGGCCTATGGCGACGCCGCACGTTTGCAATCTCTCATGGCCGTCGGTTTGGCAAGGGCCAGTGCAGTGGTGGTTACTTATTTGGACAACGCGTCTGCCTTGAAAGTCGTCAGTCTGACCCGCGAGCATGCACCGCAAGTGCCTGTGGTGGTGCGTACGCAAGACGATCGCGATTTGGACAAATTTCAGGCGGCTGGCGCCACTGAAGTGGTGCCCGAAACCATAGAGGGTTCATTGATGCTGGCCACCCATGCCCTGGCCCTGGTGGGTGTGCCCATGAAGCGGGTCATTCGCATGGTTCAAGCGCAGCGTCATCAGCGGTATGAGTTGTTAAGGAGTGAAGACTTTGCAGACGACCATGACGATGCCAACGCCAAGCCGCTAGGAAAAACGGGTCCCCGCAAAGACGTGTGATAAGTCAGCTAGTTAGTTATGGGTTGCACTTGTCACAACTTGCCGCAGAGACGGTGTTGTTCAAAGATTTGTCTTGTGTCAGATGGCATTTTGCGCAAGACCACCGTTCAGCTTTGGGCAGTTGAGTAGCAGAGCCGCAGACATTGCACAAAGCCCCTTGAATGTATTGGGTCAGTCCAAAGCCAGGTAGCTGGCAAGCAGGGCAATGCGAGTTCAACAAAACATGGAGCTTTTGGGCGGCTACTTCAATGGCTTTCATGCGCGTTGGGTTCATGTGCGCACGCATGTCTGTTTCTATCCAAACAGTGACATCTGTTTGAAACGCGGTGTTGAGCAAGCCTTGAAAATCCGATTCACTTTGAACGCCTTTTTGAAAGTAGGCGTCTGAAGGGCTTCCCACAATCAGACCATGACTTGGGAATTGCGCTTGCTTAGCGAATGACAGGGCATCTTCGGGCGACATGACGCGTTGCCCTGCAAAGTTGGTCTCTGCCGTGCCATGAACAGCGTAAACGGCGTGCTGTTGGGCAGCATCCCAAAAAGCCAGCACCTCGTAGTTCCATGGCAATAAATGAACCTGCGGATGCGGTCCGAAAGCCCCTTCACTTCCAAGTCCAAAGGCGCTGCCCGTCAGTTCGCAAGCCAGTTGAGCTTTCTTCAGGGCTGTTTGCATTTGCGTCAATTGACGTGGCTTTTCTTGCGTGAAGGTGCCTAAGTTGTCTGTGTTGAAAGCATCAAAAACTTCAACCCCGAAGCCGCTCTGTGCCAAGGCTTCCTTGACTGCAGCATCCTTCTGATGACAGGTTAAAAATGCAATCTTTGCCATCGTGCCCCGACCTTCAGGTCAATACCTTTTGTGCGACATAAAAGTAAAAAGGTATACCCAAGATGATGTTCAGCGGAAATGTGAGCCCCAAAGACAAACCCAAATACAAGCTAGGCGAAGCTTCAGGAATGGCCAGTTTCAAGGCTGCCGGAACAGCAATGTAAGAGGCACTTGCGGCCAAAACCATGAGCAGGAAGCAATCGCCCAAGGA
This sequence comes from Limnohabitans sp., assembly GCA_049655425.1. Lineage (GTDB taxonomy): Bacteria > Pseudomonadota > Gammaproteobacteria > Burkholderiales > Burkholderiaceae_C > Limnohabitans_A. The sequence continues at coordinate 296,128 of JBASJS010000002.1, forward strand.
TAAATTGAGCGAGTAGCCTAGCAACAAAGCGACCCCACTGTGAGCCAAGGGCCCTAGCGTGGCATATGCCAGTAGCATGGGCGATTGACCTTTAAGCAATGGAAAATTTCTGGCTGCTGTCAGTCCCATGTCCAACAAGAAAAATGCCAGCATGCCCTTGAAAAGATCGACTGAAAAAGGTGCCATCATTTTTTGACCATTTTCGCCAGACAAAATGCCGACCAACATGGCACCTAAAAGAAGCAGCTGCGCCCCGTCGGTGAGCGATTCGTGCAACGTTTGTTTGAGTCCGTGTGGATGGGTTTCTTGCTTTGATTGCGACCTGATGGCATTGACCCAAAACACAGCCAGCAATATGGCAGGTGATTCCATGACAGCCATGGCCGCCGACATGTGCCCCGAAAAAATGACTTGTTGAGCGTCTAAATACTGAACGGCGGTCATGAATGTGACGGCACTGACCGAGCCATAGGTGGCCGCAATGGCTGCAGCATCGAATTCGCTGGTGAGGCGTTTGAGAATTTGATAGCCCACCAATGGCACCAAAATGGCCAGCAACAAGGCAGCCCCTAAACCCTTGACGACTTCAAGTGTGAGGCCCGATTGCGCCAACGCAAAACCACCCTTAAGCCCCAATGCCATGAGCAAATAAAGAGACAAAAACTTAGAAATCGGTGGCGGTATTTCTAAGTTTGACTTGAGCAGCCCAGCAGTCACCCCGAATACAAAAAACAAGATGGCTGGATCCATAAAGTTATTCAGCATGATCTTGCTAGATAAGGAAATTGACCAAACGTCTTATTTTTATGGATGCCGCTAAACCTTTGTGTCTGTATGTATTTAAATTGATGATGATTTAAGCGCTTGGTTTGAGTTGCCCAGATGCAATGAGTTCTTTGACGTTGCTGTCGCCGCCTACCAGCACACCATCGACAAAAACCATTGGAAATGTGGGCCATCCGGTCCACAGCTTGAGGGCATTGCGCTTGCGCCAATCGCTGAAATAGCTGCCGTACTCAAGGTAATGGTGTTGAAGTTTGGCCTCTGTGAGGCGTTTTTGAACGGCTTTGCAGACGGGGTTTTGTCGCATGCCTACCACCACCACGCGGTGCTGGCCGATGGCTGCCAGTACCTCTTCTACGACTTCGCGGTGATGATTGGCCACCAAGCTTTGAATGGCAGGGTGAATGAGGGATTCGCTCAGAATGTGTCTTGGCATGGGGTTACCTAAGTGTAAAAACAGGGGGCTGACAATTTTTGGTGAAATGACAAGGCTTCGTGGTTCGAAGGATAATGCATCCCAAGCGTCGCAGACTTGCATTACCTGTCTGCTTAACCCAAACTGCAAGTGCATCCGCATTCCATCAAATGACGTACCTTACTCTTGACGAATCAATTGGCAACACCCCTCTGGTGAGGTTGCAACGCTTGGCTGCAGATGCCATGGCGCCCAAAGGCAATGTGATTTTGGGCAAGTTGGAAGGCAATAACCCAGCAGGCTCTGTTAAAGACCGGCCTGCACTGTCGATGATCAAGCGCGCAGAAGAGCGGGGCGAAATCAAACCAGGGGACACCTTGATTGAAGCCACGTCTGGCAACACCGGCATTGCGCTGGCCATGGCTGCTGCCATCAAGGGTTATCGCATGATTTTGATCATGCCCGAAGATTTGTCGATTGAACGTGCGCAAACCATGAAGGCCTTTGGCGCTGAACTTATTTTGACGCCCAAAAGCGGTGGCATGGAATACGCGCGCGACTTGGCAGACAACATGGCCGTTCAAGGCAAAGGCAGAATACTGGATCAGTTTTCTAACCCCGACAATCCGCGCATTCATTACGAAACCACTGGCCCCGAAATCTGGGCGCAAACAGAAGGTCGTGTGACACATTTTGTCAGTGCCATGGGTACTACAGGCACCATCACAGGTGTGTCGAAATTTCTCAAAGAAAAGAATCCCAAAATTCAAATTGTGGGTGCACAACCTAGCGAGGGCTCTCGCATACCGGGCATTCGCAAATGGCCTGAAGAGTATTTGCCTAAAATTTACAACCCAGCCAATGTCGACGAACTCATTTATGTGAGCCAAGACGACGCTGAAGATACGTGCCGTGAAATGGCACGTCAAGAAGGCTTGTTTGCGGGCATCTCGGCAGCGGGCGCATGCTGGGTGGCGCAGCAAATTGCAGCGCGTGAAAGCAATGCCACCATTGTTTTCATCGTCTGTGATCGTGGTGATCGTTATCTATCTACAGGAGTTTTCCCAGCATGACCGAATACCGTTTTTGTCCCTGCTGTGGATCGCCCTTGGCATGGGTGCCACAAATGGAAGATGGTGGCGAAAAACTCCGTTTACGTTGCACGCAATGTGACTTTACGCATTGGAACAATCCGACGCCAGTATTGGCAGGCATTGTGCAAGTGGGCAATCAAATTTTGTTGGCGCGTAACGCTGCATGGTCAGGTCGTAAATTTGCATTGATCACAGGCTTCATGGAAGCTGGCGAAACGCCCGAGGAAGGCATTTCGCGCGAGATTACAGAAGAAACCAATCTGCAAGTAAGCGCTTTGAAACTCATTGGTGTGTACGACTTCCAACGCATGAACCAAGTGATCATTGCTTATCACGCTGTGGCATCGGGCACAGTTCGTTTGTCGCCAGAATTGGCGGAGTACAAGATGTTTAACTTTGACGAACTGGTATGTTGGCCCGCGGGTACAGGCTATGCGCTAGGTGATTGGTTGCGCACACAAGGCATTGAGCCGAAGTTCATGACTTGGGAAGAGCGCGATGCGCAAGGCCGCGCTGCAGGATAAGTTATCTCAAATTATTGAAGTGGTGGAGAAATCATGAGTCTTGCCTTTGACATAGAGTTGGACACTTGTGGTCTCAACTGCCCCTTGCCCATCTTGAAAGCCAAGAAGTCGTTAACCGCCATGACCTCAGGTCAGGTCCTGAAAGTAATGGCAACAGATCCTGGCGCCATGCGAGATTTCCAAGCCTTTGCCAAGCAAACCGGCAATGAGTTGTTGGCGCAAGAAACAGAAGGCGAGCGTTTTCTGATTTGGATGAAGCGGCGCTGATGTAAAAAAAGCTTCAGAGGCTGAAGCTTTTTGAGTGCACCAGTCTGTGGCCGTTTAAAGGCTCAGTGTTTTGAGGTATTTTCTAAACGACTCACCAACTTGTGGATGCTCTAAGGCCAGTTCCACCGTGGCCTCCAGAAAGCCTTCTTTGCTACCGCAGTCGTAACGTTTGCCTTCGTACTGGAATGCGTAAACCGCTTCGCGTGATTTCAAGCGTGCAATGGCATCGGTCAGTTGAATCTCGCCGCCTACGCCAGTGGGCTGGTTTCTGATTTCATCAAAAATACCTGGCGTGAGAATGTAGCGTCCGGCGACACCCATGCGTGAGGGCGCATTTTCTGGCGATGGTTTTTCGACAATCTGTTCAACACGAATGAGTTGCTTGCCTGCAGATTCGCCAGCCACAATGCCGTAGCGTTTGACATGATCCAGCGGTACTTCTTGGACCGCCAAAATAGATCGACCTTGTTGCTCGTAGGCTTTGACCATTTGCGCTAAGACAGAAGGGCCACCCTTGAGTCCCACCATCAGGTCATCGGCCAAAAGAACTGCAAAGGGTTCGCGCCCCACCATGGCTTCAGCGCACAGCACTGCGTGGCCTAGGCCCAAGGAGCGGGGTTGGCGCACATAGGCGCAAACCATATCGTCTGGCTGCACCGACCGCACCAACTTCAGCAGTTCTTCTTTGTGAGCACTTTCGAGTTCTGTTTCAAGTTCGTAGGCGGTATCGAAGTGGTCTTCAATGGCACGCTTGCTTCGTCCCGTTACAAAAATCATGTGCCGCACACCTGCCGAATAGGCTTCTTCTACAGCGTATTGAATGAGCGGCTTGTCGACCACAGGCAGCATCTCTTTGGGCGCTGCTTTGGTGGCCGGCAAAAATCGTGTTCCCAATCCAGCCACTGGAAAGACGGCTTTGCGAATGCTGGGTTGGCTGCTCATGGTTTAGCTTTCGTTCAATTCAATGTGATCCGAAAATATCACGTTCATTTGACAATGGTATTTCAAGACTTGGTGGGTGTTGATTCCAATTGGCCAAGCTGAGATTTCACCTTGATCAAGGTGGCTTCAAAGTCGGCCACACGCTTGCGCTCTTGCTCAATCACGGCAGGCGGCGCTTTGGCCACAAAGGCCTCGTTGCTCAGCTTGCCATTGGCTTTGCCAATTTCACCTTCTAAGCGGGCTACTTCTTTGCTGAGGCGAATCTTTTCTGCCGCCACGTCCACTTCCATGAACAAGCACAAGCGCGCTTCGCCCACGACGGCGACTGGCGCCGCAGCGGCAGCCTTCGTCCAATCAGCTTCGTTGTCAAACACTTTGACTTCGTTCAACTTGGCCAAGGCTTGCAGCACGGGCCCAGCAGATTTCATGAACTCTGCATCGCCCAATACATACAAAGGCAATTTGGTGGCGGGGGAGACGTTCATCTCGCCGCGCAAATTGCGGCAAGCGTCGACCAGCGTTTTGAGCTTGGCCACATGCGCTTCTGCTTGTTCGTCAATGCGCTCGGGTTGCGACACAGGGTAGGCTGCAATGCTGACCGAAGGACCTGTACGGCCCGCCACCGGTGACACCTTTTGCCACAGCTCTTCAGAGATGAAAGGCGTAATGGGGTGGACCAAACGCAGAATGGTTTCCAACGTGCGGATGAGTGTGCGACGTGTGGCGCGTTGCTGCGATGCATCGCCTGTGTTGATTTGCACCTTGGCAATTTCCAAGTACCAATCGCAGAACTCGTTCCACACGAAGTCGTAAATGGCGTTGGCCACGTTGTCCAAGCGGTACTCGGCAAAGCCTTTGGCCACATCGGCTTCCACCCGCTGAATTTTGGAGGAGATCCAGCGATCGGCTTGACTGAAGCTCATGTAACCATGGGCTGGGCCGCCCACTGCGCACTCTGCTTTGGTGTGTTCTTTCAGACCGCAATCTTGACCTTCGCAGTTCATCAACACAAAGCGTGTGGCGTTCCACAGTTTGTTGCAGAAGTTGCGATAGCCTTCGCAGCGTTTGCTGTCAAAGTTGATGCTGCGGCCCAACGAGGCCAATGCGGCAAACGTAAAGCGCAGTGCGTCTGCACCGTAGGCTGGAATGCCTTCAGGGAATTCTTTTTGCGTGTTCTTGCGCACTTGGGGTGCGGTCTCGGGCTTGCGCAAACCTTGTGAACGTTTCTCGAGCAAAGGCTCTAAAGAAATGCCGTCGATCAAATCGACGGGGTCGAGCACGTTGCCTTCCGACTTGCTCATCTTCTTGCCTTGTGCATCGCGCACCAAGCCGTGGATGTAGACGTGTTTGAATGGCACGCGACCCGTGAAGTGCGTGGTCATCATGATCATTCTGGCCACCCAGAAGAAAATGATGTCGTAGCCAGTGACCAGCACAGAGGAGGGCAGGTACAAGTCGTAGTCTTGTGTTTTGTTGGTGCCGGATGTGGCAACTGCCTCTGGCCAACCCATGGTGGAGAAGGGTACCAAGGCTGAGGAATACCACGTATCGAGCACGTCTTCATCGCGCTTGAGCTTCTTGCCTGCACCCGCTTGTGCCTGCGCTTCGGCTTCCGACTTGGCCACGTACACATTGCCTTCTTCGTCGTACCAAGCGGGAATTTGATGGCCCCACCACAGTTGACGCGAGATGCACCAGTCTTGGATGTTGTTCATCCACTGGTCGTAGGTGTTGACCCAGTTCTCGGGCACAAAACTCACTTGGCCGGAGTGCACCGCATCAATGGCTTTTTGCGCAATGCTCTTGCCGGTAGGGTCTTGGGGGCTGACTTTGTTCACGGCCACAAACCATTGGTCTGTGAGCATGGGTTCTACCACTTGGCCGGTGCGCGCGCAAATGGGCAGCATCAGTTTGTGGGGTTTGATTTCAATCAGCAGGCCTTGTGCTTCCAAGTCCTTGATGACAGCTTTGCGCGCCGCAAAGCGGTCCATGCCTTGGTAGGCTTTGGGGCCGTTTTCATTGACCGCAGCGGTCAATGTAAAGATGCTGATCAGCGGCAAGTTATGACGCATGGAGCATGCGTAGTCGTTGGCATCGTGGGCGCCGGTGATCTTGACGCAACCAGAGCCAAATTCGCGGTCGACAAAGTCGTCGGCAATGATGGGGATTTGGCGATCGCACAAAGGCAAGTCAACCTTTTTACCCACCAAATGTTTGTAGCGATCGTCTTCTGGGTGGACAGCCAACGCGCCGTCGGCCATCATGGTTTCGGGGCGTGTGGTGGCAATGGTCATGCCTTTTTGCATCACGCCGTCAATCAGTTGAGGGCCATCGGCAAACGGATACAAGATGTAGTGCATCTTGCCATCGGCTTCGGTGTTTTCCACTTCCAAATCGGACACAGCGCTTTGCAGCACAGGGTCCCAACTGACCAAGCGTTTGCCTCGGTAAATGAGGCCTTGCTCGTACAACTTCACAAAGGTTTCGGACACCACTTTGGACAACTTGTCGTCCATGGTGAAGTACTCGCGCGTCCAGTCTACGCTGTCGCCCATGCGGCGCATTTGCTGCGTGATGGTGTTGCCCGATTGTTCTTTCCACTCCCAGACTTTGGACACAAAGTTTTTGCGTGCTTCGGCGGGTGTGGGGCCCATGTCGTGGCGGCTGATGCCTTGGCCTTGCAACTGGCGCTCCACAACAATTTGCGTGGCAATGCCGGCGTGATCGGTACCCGGAATCCAAGCAGTGTTGAAGCCCATCATGCGGTGGTAGCGCGTGAGGCTGTCCATGATGGTTTGGTTGAACGCGTGGCCCATGTGCAGCGTACCTGTCACATTGGGCGGTGGCAATTGGATGGCAAAGTTGGGCGCTTCAGCCTTTGGCACTTGGCTGCCGCGATGGCCTGCAATGCCGTAACCGCGTTTTTCCCATTCGGGGCCCCAATGGGCTTCTAAGGCCGCTGGCTCAAAAGACTTGGAAAGGCTCTCAAGGCCGGGTTGCTGAAGGGCGGGGGTGGACTCGTTGCTCATGGGCTGAATGGTTTGAAATTGCCCAGGGGCAATGTCATGAATGGACTAAAGCCATGATTTTACTTGGAGTTCATGCAAGCAAATGTGGTGACAAAAGGCACACACTTCAATAACATGGCAGAATGAAATCATTCAGATGGAATATTGAAAAAAACGAACTTTTGAAGCTCGAACGCGGTATTTCATTTGAGGCGGTGGTGGTGGCTCTGGAAACGGGTGGTTTGCTAGACCTTATGGAACACCCAAATCCTGCCAAATATCCAAATCAAAAAATTTTGCAGGTGGTCATCATGAACTATGTTTATTTGGTGCCTTTCATTGAAGAGGATGACCACTATTTCCTGAAAACAATGATCCCAAGCCGAAAAGCCACCCGTGATTACTTTCAGAAGGGCTCCAAATGAGTGACATTGACGCCTATGAGTTGGAAATATTGAAGGCCTTTGAATCAGGTCAACTCAAATCAATTGCCTCTAAAACAGAACTGGCCAAGTTCAAAGCAGCGGCAAGGGCCAGTGCCATCAAGGACAAGCGCGTCAATATTCGCTTGTCGTCCGTAGACCTCACCGATATTCAAGTGAAGGCCATGGAAGAGGGGGTGCCTTACCAAACCTTGATCACCAGTGTCTTACATAAGTATGTGAACGGCAGATTGGTAGAACGTTCGCCCAAGGGTTCTAAATCTGAGTCGACAAAAACCTGATATCAATATCAGACTTAGAGAGCCTTGGCTAATTACTTTGACTTGCCGATTCGATGCAGTCTCTGAGGACCTCCGCATCGCCCACCTGATTGGCCAAGAGCAAAATCAGACGCAAGTTCAATTGCTCAGATTGTTCGGCGCTCAAGCCTTCATGAGCATTCAGCAATTGGTCGTAAAAAGTGTCGGCGTCTTGAAAGTTCAGTTCTGTTTTCATGATGATTTCCGAAGGTGATCAAAGACCCAAAGAGGTGGCCACAGCGCCAATCAACTCACCGTTGACGCCTTTGCCCGTATCGGCCAAATAGCCATCGGGCCGGACCAAAGCCCAACCGCCCGCCGGAACGGTACCGCAGGCGTTTTGAAGATGTTGTTGAGTGTCTAGCAAGTGTTCGCGTGCTTGTGCCACTTGCCCTCTGGCCAGCACTTGAACGCAGCGCACAGGCAAGCCAGACAAACTGAGCTCTTGCAGGCGCTTTAAAGCGGCTTTGGTTTGGTGACCAAACACCAAAATCAGCAGTCGACCATCGGCCCATTGAACTAGGTCATTCAAGCAGCCTGGCTTGCCTTGACGCCACTGAAAGCGCACGTTTTGAACCGACGTGCCACCGTTGTCACCGCAAATTCGGGAGCCGCGATAAGTGTTGGCAACGGCCATGCGGCCTGTGTTCACCAACGAGCGTGCAAATGGAAATTCTTTGGCCAAGCTGATGGTGGCTGTTCTAAATGCGCGTTCAATGCCATCGGCCGGGCGTAAAAATCTGGCCGTGCGGCGCGTCACCTTGACGTTTTCTTGAGCGGCTTCAAGGCGTTCATCGTTGAAGCTTTCAAGCAAAGCCTCGTCGGCGTGGCCGCGCAAGACAGCGGCCAATTTCCAAGCCAAATTGTCGGCATCGGCGACGCCGGTGTTGCCACCTCGTGCGCCAAATGGGTTCACGATTTTGGCAGTGTCGCCCATGAAAAAGACTCGGCCCATGCGCAATGTGTTGAGACATTGGCTTTTATAGGCGTAGGGGCCCACCCACACGATGTCAACCTTCACGTTTTTGCCAAACTGTCGCTCCAGACGTTCACGCACCACGTCTTCGCGGCTGATGTAAGCCGCATCGGCATTGGGTTCCATTTGGTAATCAATGCGCCACACATCGTCGGCCATCAAGTGTTGCCACACAGCTCGATTTTCATTGAAGGGCGCTTCAATCCAAGTGTGTCGCTCAGTGGGGGGATGGGTGTCAAATTTGACATCGGCAATGCACCAACGGTCATCGCCTTTTTTGCTTTCCATGGTGACACCTGTCCAAGCATGGAAGGGGGTGTGCGAGCCTGAGGCGTCAATCACATGATCGGCTTGTAGGTCATAAGTGCCTTCCGGCGTTTCAACGGTGAGCGTGGCGAAGTCTTTGTTCTGTTTGAAGGCCTTCACGCGCGACTGCCAGCGCAAATCGACATGTCCCAGTTCTTGTATGCGCTCCACCAAATAGCCTTCAATGTAGAACTGCTGAATATTGATGAAGGCGGGTTGTTCTGAGAGGCTGAAATTGCTTTGCTGTTTGAGGTCAAAGTTGTAGACCTCGTCGTTGCCCGCAAAAGTGCGGCCCACACTCCATTGAATGCCTTTTTTGGCAATGCGATCAAATAGGCCCAGCTTCTGAAAAATCTCCAGTGATTTTTGGGTGTAACAAATGCCCCGAGACGAAGCACCTTTCACCCCCACGGTGTTGTCTTCGTCCAGCAGCACGGCCTTGATGCCCAAATTGGCCAAGCCGCAGGCCAAGGTCAGCCCCGTAATGCCACCGCCCACAATGACCACGGCATGGCGCAAAGTTTTGTTTTGCACCAGCTCTGGTGGTTTGACAAAGGGATACTCTGGCAAGGCGTAACCCGAGCCTTCGGTAAATTCATACCCATTGGTAAATTGAACTTCTTGAAATGTGGGCGTGTTCATCGCGTTCCTTTGGAATGGTGCCTGTCGCAGACCGCACTGTAACAATTCTGCTGGCGACCCTTTTATTGACTAAACTACTTTTGTATTCGTTTCTATGTTGGAAATGAATTTTCCAATTGAATCCTTTTAGGAAATTGACATGGCTCAACTCAAAGGCTCCCGCACCGAACAATGTCTCAAAGACGCCTTCGCCATTGAATCTCAGGTTCAACTGCGCTATACCTACTTTGCCAACAAAGCCGATCTCGAGGGCAAAAGTGATGTGGCGGCCTTGTTCAGGTCATCGGCTCAAGGCGAAACGGGTCATGCGCATGGCCATTTAGAATTTTTAGAACAAGCGGGAGACCCTGCTACAGGCTTGCCCATTGGCAACACCCGCCAAAACTTAGAAGCCGCTGTGGCCAGTGAAGCCCATGAGTCCAACCATGTCTATCCTGCCATGGCCAAGACTGCCCGCGAAGAAGGCTTTGACGACATTGCCGATTGGTTTGAAACTTTGGCCAAGGCCGAACGTTCACACACCATTCGCTACGAAAAAGCTTTGAAAGACTTGGTGGATTAAGGGCCGCCAACAGCAAGCGTCACCTACTTGCCAGATAATGGGCTCCTCAAAGGTCTCTGTGCATGTTGTTACTCTTATCCCCCGCTAAATCCTTGGATTACGAGACCCCCGTGGAAGGGGTGTCGCACACTTTGCCGCAATTTGTCAGCCAGTCTGCCGAATTGATCGAGGTGCTCAAACCCAAAACGCCGGTGCAAATTGCAGAACTGATGGATTTGAGCGACAACTTGGCAGCCCTCAATGTGGCGCGGTATGAGGCATGGCGTCCTAAATTTACCGCCAAAAATTCCAAGCAAGCGGTCTTGGCTTTCAATGGCGATGTTTATGACGGCTTAGATGCCAAGTCGCTCAAAGTCAAAGATCTCGAGTGGGCACAAGATCATGTGTGCATTTTGAGCGGCTTGTATGGCGTGTTGCGCCCCTTAGATTGGATGCAGCCTTACCGCTTAGAGATGGGCACGGCCTTGAACAATCCGCGCGGCAAAAACTTGTACCAATTTTGGGGCAGCAGCATTTCGGTGTACCTCAATGAGCGCCTGGGCAAAGACAAAACACCCGTGGTCATCAACCTGGCCTCGCAAGAGTATTTCAAAGCGGTCGATGTCAAAACACTCAATGCGCGGGTGGTCGAGTGCGTGTTTGAAGATTACAAGGGCGGCAAATACAAAGTGATCAGCTTTTTTGCCAAACGCGCGCGCGGACTGCTGGCGCGCTATGCCATTCAAAAACAAATTAAAAATCCAGAAAAACTCAAAGAGTTTGATTCGGATGGTTATGGCTTTGTGGCCTCTGCATCTGATGAAAACCGATGGGTGTTTCGCCGTCGCGTGAAGGGCGTTGAATGAACCAACCCGAACAATCTCAACTGGGCAAAAGCAGCGCGTATGTGGATCAATACGATGCGTCTTTGTTGTTCCCCATTCCACGTGCTGTGAAGCGTGAAGAACTCGGCATTCAAGGTGCGCCCATTTTCTTTGGCGCTGATTTGTGGACCGCTTTTGAATTGTCTTGGCTTAACCTCAAAGGCAAGCCGCAAGTGGCGCTGGCGCACATCACAGTGCCTGCTGAAAGTACGCACATCATTGAGAGCAAGTCTTTCAAGCTTTACTTGAACAGCTTCAACGCCACACGCTTTGTCGATGTGCAAGCCGTTCGCGATTGCATGCGCGAAGACCTCGATCAGGCCTTGTGGCACGGGGGTCAAATCAAATCGCGTTGCGGTGTGAAAATCATCTTGCCTGAAGAGTTTGACAAAGAACCGGTGCACGAATTAGACGGTCTGAATTTAGACCGCATGGACATTGAATGCACCCAGTATCAGCCTGCTCCCGAGTTGCTCACGGCCCAGCACGATGAAGCACCTGTGACAGAAACATTTGTCAGCCATTTGCTCAAAAGCAATTGCTTGGTCACGGGACAACCCGATTGGGGCAGTGTGCAAATATCGTATTCAGGGTCGCAAATTGACCAGGCGGGTTTGCTGCAGTACATCGTGAGCTTTAGAAATCACAATGAGTTTCATGAGCAGTGCGTGGAGCGCATCTTCATGGACATTTGGACGCGATGCAAACCGCTCAAGCTAAGTGTCTATGCAAGGTACACACGCCGAGGCGGTTTGGACATCAACCCTTGGCGAACCAGCCATCCACAATCTCCGCCGCCCAACATTCGGACGGCCAGACAATAAGCGGCCCGCTGCATGGGCCACACGATGTGCTGGCTGTTGCGATCAACCGTAGGTTTTAAAACCTTTGAGGGGTGCCAATGGTGGAAAGTTAGCTGGACGTTTTTCTTTGGCCGCTTCCAGCGCTTCGCGAATGTGCGGATTGCTCCAAATAGCGCCTTGCAACCATCCCATTTGGCGAAGACTGTCTTCCACGCTGTGGTCGCGCGCATAGTTCAGGGCTTGCTTTGTACCCCAAATGGCCACGGGTGGTTTGTTGGCCATCTCTTTGGCACACGCTAAAGCCCCCGCCACCAGGGCTTCCTGTGATTCAAACACCTGTGTCACCAGGCCGTGCTTCAATGCATTGTCTGCACTGAGGCGACGACCGGTATACGCCAATTCTTTGACCAAACCCATAGGCAGCAATTTAGGCAAGCGTTGCAAAGTGCCGACGTCGGCCACCATGCCAATGTTGATTTCTTGAACGCAGAAAAAGGCATCTTGCGTGGCATAGCGAATGCAGCAGGCCGTCACCATGTCAACGGCACCGCCAATGCAACCGCCATGAATGGCGGCAATCACGGGAATGCGCAAAGTTTCCAACAAGGTGAAGGTGGATTGCATGTCGGTGAGCGAGTCATACACCGCTGCCCGGCCTTCAGGGCTATCTGCATTCATCGAAATGGCGCCTGAAAATGTTTCCAGGGCCATGCCTGCGGAAAAGTGTTTGCCCGTGCTCGAGATGACCAAGGCACGTGCCTTGCCTTCGTTGTTCAGCTGATGCAAGACGGTATCGAGTTCGCGCCAAAACGTCGGGTGCATGGTGTTGAGCGATTCGGGCTTGTTCAGCACCAAATGCGCAACGTGGTCATTCATCGTCAGTGAAAAGCAATTGAGTTTGTCCATGGTGTGAGGCCTCGTGCAAAGCAGGGTGGAGTGAATGGTTTGAACTGTAGCTTGCGCTGTGATCTGTGGCTGTCCCGTGTTTGACCAGAGAGCCCACCCGAACGCCTAAAAGCCGGAGTTTTCGGCTAAGGTCGACGCGCTTCAAACACAGCCCTGCAAACTTGCGAATTTCTGCCGCGTCTTGTGTATAAAAGGTGAGAGTTTGATCACGGGTGACACTTTTAAAATTGTCGTAACGCAACTTGATGCCAATGGTTTTGCCGTCATAGCCTTTGCGCTTTAAATCTGCCGCCAATTGTTGGCACAGGCGTGTGAACACTTTGCCCAACTCTTCTTTATCGCGCACGGCATGCAGGTCGGTTTCGAAGGTTGTTTCCCGGCTGATGCTAACGGGCTCGCTTTCGGTGCTGATGGGGCGCTCATCGCGGCCCCATGCGGCTTCGTGCAACCAGGCGCCATACACCTTGCCAAAGTGCATTTGCAGCCAAGGCAATTCACAAGCTGCCAACTGGCCAATGGTTTCAATGCCATGGTGCTTGAGCTTTTCATCCGCCTTGGGGCCCACGCCATTGATCTTGCGGCAGCTGAGCGGCCAGATGGCCGTTTTTAAATCGTCTTCGTGAACAATCGAAATGCCGTTGGGTTTGTTGAACTCACTGGCCATTTTGGCAATCAGTTTGTTGGGGGCCACACCCACTGAGCAGGTGAGGCCCGTGGCTTCAAAAATGCATTTCTGAATGAGTCGGGCCAAAACCTTGCCGCCTTCGCGTTGGCCACCAGGGACCTCTGTGAAATCGATGTACACCTCATCTACACCTCGGTCTTCCATGACGGGGGCAATGTCGGTGATGATGCCTTTGAAGACTTTGGAGTAGTGTCGGTATTGATCAAAGTCCACGGGCAACAAAATGGCCTGCGGGCACAACTTGGCGGCCTTCATAAGTCCCATGGCCGAGCCAATGCCAAATTGACGTGCCGCATAAGTAGCGGTGGTGATCACGCCCCGGCCTGTGTAGCCTTCAATGCGTGGAAAAAAATCCAATGGAATTTCAGACAGATTGTCGGCCGACCATTCGTAGTCTGGGTGGGCTGCGCGCAGTCTTCCCAGTAAGTCATCTTCCTTGCGTCTACCCCCGCCAATGACCACTGGCAATCCCTTGAGCTGGGGGTAGCGCAACAACTCGACAGACGCATAAAAAGCGTCCATGTCGAGGTGGGCAATTCTTCTTTTGAGTGATGTGTTTTGCGTCACAAACTCAAATTGGAAGTGTGCGTGTTATTGAGGAAATGTGCCAGGCAACAAGATGCTCTTGTCGACCGTGTCCATTTGCGTACGACCACAAAATGCCATGGTCAAGTCAAGCTCGTTGTGAATGATTTGCAAAGCCTTTTCGACGCCGGGTTGCCCCATGGCGCCCAGACCGTACAAGAATGCACGACCAATGTAAGTGCCTTGTGCGCCCAAGGCACGGGCTTTGAGCACATCTTGACCGCTGCGAATGCCGCCGTCCATGTGCACTTCAATTTGTTTGCCCACGGCATCGACAATGGCGGGCAGCGCTTCAATGCTGCTTTGGGCGCCATCGAGTTGACGGCCACCGTGGTTGCTAACAATCATGGCATCGGCGCCACTTTCAACGGCCAAGCGAGCATCTTCTACGTCTTGAATGCCCTTTAAGATGATCTTGCCGCCCCAACGCTTTTTGATCCACTCTACGTCACCCCAATTAAGGCGGGGGTCAAATTGTTGAGCGGTCCAAGCTGACAACGACCCCATGTTTTCAACGCCTTTGACGTGGCCCACGATGTTGCCAAACTCGCGTCGTGACGTACCCAACATGCCCATCGCCCAACGGGGCTTGGTGGCGATGTTGATCATGTTGGCCAAAGTTAATTTAGGGGGCGCAGACAAACCGTTCTTCAGATCTTTGTGACGCTGTCCTAAAATTTGCAGGTCCAAGGTAATGACCAACGCAGAGCAGTTGGCAGCGCGTGCACGTTCAATCAAGCGTTCAATGAAGTCGCGATCGCGCATGACGTACAACTGGAACCAGAAAGGATGGCCATCGGTGCCCTTGGACACATCTTCAATGGAGCAAATGCTCATGGTGGACAGCGTAAAAGGAATGCCAAATTTTTTGGCAGCCCGTGCCGCCAAAATTTCGCCATCGGCGTGCTGCATGCCGGTGAGGCCCGTGGGCGCAATGGCCACAGGCATGGCCACCTTTTGACCAATCATGGTGGTGGCGGTGCTGCGGCCTTCCATGTTGACCGCCACACGTTGGCGCAACTTGATTTTTTGAAAATCACTTTCGTTGGCGCGGTAGGTGCTTTCTGTCCAAGAGCCGCTATCGGCATAGTCATAGAACATGCGTGGCACGCGTTTTTGGGCCAGGACGCGCAACTCTTCAATGGTGGTGATCACGGACATATTTGATTTCCAGTTTGGATAAAAGCTTTTGAGGCTAGTCTTTGAATTTGATCAGCTGCAGCTCACACTGCCGCAACCCGACATGGTGACGTTTTTGATAACCGATGGATCGGCCAGTGTTTCGGTTTCGCTGTCAAAGTTGACCGATTTCAAATGCTGCGCCAAACCTGCATCCATGGTGGCTGCATGCTGTGGAAACCACTCGGCCAAAGCTTCGGCCATGCGAGAAATAATTTCTTGATCACCTTGAACGTAATGCGTTTCAACGGCGCGCATGGTTTCCAAAATGGTGGCGTGTTGACCTGCATGGCAGTTGTCTTCACTGAAACCAGTCGCCACCATCCAGCGGTCTTCTTGTTCAAAATGCGCCACCGTGTGATTGAGAAATTCTCGGTACAAATTGAGCTGCTCGGTTGGCGGTGTAAGCAGAAGTGCGTTCAGCATGGTCACAAACTCTTCGTGCGTATGGTCCATGCGGTCATCGCCTGTGTGCAGCTCGGCAGACCAATTGAGGCCCGCGGCAAATGGCGACACGCTAGTTTGTTCGGTTTGAGTGGCTTCCATCACAAATCCTTTTTAAAAATCTAAGCGCGCATGATGGCGCGCAATTTGCAAACGAACTTGGCTGGGCGCAGTACCACCTAAAGTGTTGCGGGCATTCAAGGATCCCACCAAGCTGAGGCATTCAAAGACATCGGCTTGGATGGCAGGGTTGAATTGTCGCAAGGTGCTGAGAGGCAGTTCGCTCAGGTCTAAATTTTGTGTTTGTGCTGTTTTCACAGCATGTGCGACAACTTCGTGAGCATCGCGGAAGGGCAGGCCCTTTTTGACCAAGTAGTCGGCCAAGTCAGTGGCTGTGGCATAGCCTTTTTTGGTGGCAGCCTCCATGGCTTGGGCATTGACGGTAATGCCACCTTCTTTTTGTCCGCTCTGCGCACTGATCTGGCCACCTATCATTTCGCTGAAAATACGCAAGGTGTCTTTGAGCGTGTCGACAGTGTCAAACAAAGGCTCTTTGTCTTCTTGGTTGTCTTTGTTGTAGGCCAGTGGTTGGCCTTTCATCAAGGTGATCAGGCCCATTAAATGCCCCACCACACGCCCAGTTTTGCCACGCGCCAATTCGGGGACGTCGGGATTTTTTTTCTGCGGCATGATTGAACTGCCCGTGGTAAAGCGGTCGGCAATTTTGATAAAGCCAAAATTTTGACTCATCCACAAAATGAGTTCTTCACTGAGGCGGCTGATGTGCACCATGCACAAAGACGCAGCCGCTGTGAACTCAATTGCAAAGTCGCGATCGCTGACGCCATCCAAGCTGTTTTGGCTCACGCAGGCATTGCCGTGTTCGTCCACCATGCCTAGGCTTTTGGCAACGCGTTCTCGGTCAAGCGGGTAGGTCGTGCCTGCCAATGCAGCAGACCCTAAAGGCAATCGGTTGGTGCGGCGACGCACATCGGCCATACGCTCAGCATCGCGTGCAAACATCTCAACATAGGCCAACAAATGATGTGCAAAACTCACTGGTTGTGCCACTTGCAAATGCGTGAAACCAGGCAGGATGACGTCTACGTTGCGCTCGGCCACTTCAATCAAAGATTTTTGCAAGTCATTGAGCAAGCCACCAATGAGGTCAATCTCGCTGACCAACCAAAGGCGTACGTCGGTGGCCACTTGGTCATTTCGGCTGCGACCTGTGTGCAGGCGCTTGCCTGCATCGCCTACGATTTGCGTGAGGCGTGCTTCGATGTTGAGGTGCACATCTTCCAAGTCCAATTTCCAATCAAACTGACCTTGGGAGATTTCTTGGGTAATTTGCGCCATGCCGCGCTGAATGTCGGCAAAGTCTTGGTTGCTGATGATTTTTTGGGCTGCCAGCATCTCTGCGTGGGCCAAACTGCCCTGGATGTCCGATTGCCACAGGCGCTTGTCGAAGAAAACGCTGGAGGTGTAGCGCTTCACCAGGTCACTCATAGGCTCGGAAAACAAGGCCGACCAGGCCTGGGACTTTTGATCGAATTGATTTTTAGACATTTCCAGATTTTATCGGGTTGTCAGGCTTCTTCAGCCTGTGGCAGACCCTCAAAACAAGCCGGAAATGCCTAAAAACCTGTGAGTCGGGCTTATCCTGTGTTTCTAAGCCCCGCTGCAATCCCGTTGATGGAGATGTGAATGCCACGTCGAACCCGCTCGTCGGCCTTGCCATCGCGATACCGGCGAATCAACTCCACTTGCAAATGGTGCAAGGGGTCGATGTAGGGAAAGCGGTGCCGAATGGAGCGGGCCAAGGCCGGATTATTGGCCAAGCGGTGTTTCTCGCCTGTTAACAGGCTCATTGCTTCGGCTGTTTTGTGCCACTCGGCTTCAATGGCCGTGAAAATCCTCTTGCGCAGCTTGGCATCTGACACCAGTTCACTGTAGCGAGAAGCCAGCGCCAAATCGCTTTTGGCCAAAACCATGTCCATGTTGGACAGCAATGTTTTGAAGAAGGGCCATTGCTTCACCATTTTTTGCAGCAGCGCCAATGCTGCCTTCTGTTCTTTGTCGGTGGGACGGTCTAAGAACTTTTCGACGGCCGAGCCAAAGCCATACCATCCAGGCAATGTGAGGCGACATTGGCCCCAGCTGAAGCCCCATGGAATGGCGCGCAAATCTTCAATTTTTTGGTTGGCTTTGCGCGATGCAGGTCGAGAACCGATGTTGAGTTCTGCAATTTCACGAATGGGCGTGGCGCCAAAAAAGTAGTCGTTGAAGCCAGCAGTTTCGTAGACCAAATGACGGTAAGCATCCATGCTAGCCTTTGAAAGTTGCGCTGCAGTTTCTAAAAAATGACGTGGCGCAGTCTTGGTTGGCTGCAGTAAGGTGGCTTCCAAAGTGGCGGCGACCAAGGTCTCTAAATTGCGTCTGCCGATTTCAGGATTGGCATATTTGGAGCCAATCACTTCACCCTGCTCAGTCAAGCGAATTTGGCCTCGAACTGTGCCTGGTGGTTGCGCCAAAATGGCTTGATAACTTGGACCCCCGCCGCGACCCACGGTGCCGCCACGTCCATGGAACATGCGCAACTGGATGTTGTGACTGTTGGCCAGTCGCTCAAAATCCTCAACCAAAGCAACTTCTGCTCGGTAAAGCTCCCAGTTGCTTGTAAAGATACCGCCATCTTTGTTGCTGTCGGAGTAGCCCAACATGATGTCTTGCTCGGCCCCCGAGCGTTGGATCAAATTGGCGATGCCAGGCAATGCATAGAACTCACGCATGATGCCTGCCGAGTTGCGCAAGTCTTCGATGGTTTCAAACAAAGGAACCACGATCAAGTCGACTCTGGCGTTGTCATCCAATGTGCCGCGCATCAAGCCAACTTCTTTTTGAAGCAGCAAGACTTCCAGCAAGTCACTGACTGTTTCGGTGTGGCTGATGATGTAGTGACGAATGGCCTCTGTTCCATAGGTGGTCCGAGCCAAGCGAGCTTCTTCAAAAATAGACAACTCAGATTGAGCATGGTCGGAGTAGTTGGCGCCCGGAATGCGCAAGGGCCTTGCGTCGTTTAAGAGTTTTATGAGCACCGTACGCTTGCTAGCCTCGTCCAGTGAAGCGTAATCTTTCTCGATGCGTGCCGTGGCCAACAACTCGTCGACCACTTTTTCATGTTGATCAGAACTCTGGCGTAAATCAACAGTGGCCAAGTGAAAGCCAAACACTTCGACGGCGCGAATGAGAGGGTCGAGTCTTTGTGCCGCCAAAGCTTTTGCGTGATGGCTATTCAAAGAGGACTGGATGACTTTCAAATCAGCCAGAAAACTGTCTGAATCTGTGTAGGGATTTTGTGGTTCTACGGCGTGTCGTGCAGCATCTCCCCCCGTTAGTGATTTGAGCGTTGCAGCCAAGCGCGCGTACATGCCAGTGAGCGCGCGTCTGTAGGGCTCGTCGATTCGATGTGCATTGGTGTCAGGCGACTTTTCTGCCAGGGCTTTCATGGCAGGTGGAAACTCAACCAGCATGGCTGACAAAGACAACTCACTGCCCAAGAAATGGACCTCTGTGAGGTAGTGGCGCAAGGCGACATCTGCTTGACGCTTCAGCGCGTGTTGAAGCGTTTGTGCATTGACATTGGGGTTGCCGTCTCGGTCGCCTCCAATCCACTGGCCCATGCGCAAGAAAGGCGCCACCGGGTGAGTTCCCAAGGCCTCTTCCAAAGCTGCATAAATTTTGGGAACTTCACGTAAAAAAGTTGACTCGTAATAGCTCAATGAGTTTTCAATTTCATCGGCCACGGTGAGCTTAGAAAAACGCAGCAAGCGAGTTTGCCAAAGTTGCATCACACGTGCACGCATGCGTTGCTCATTGACTGCCAATTCTTTGGGCGTCAAAGCATCTTTGGCGGCATTGACCACGGCCGCACGTGCTTTGATTTCGTCGCGCTCCGTCAGTAACTCTGCAATGTCTCGCTCGGCGCTCAAAATGCTCTGACGCTGAACCTCTGTGGGGTGTGCCGTTAAAACTGGCGAGACAAAACTGTGGGCCAAAGTTTGCGAAATGATTTTGGGTGTGATGCCTGCCCAGCGCAGTCGTTGCAAAGCGACTTCAATGCTGCCCTCTTGCGTGTCTCCTACGCGTTCGTGTATGGCGCGTCGGCGAATGTGATGACGATCTTCTGCCAAATTGGCCAAGTGACTGAAGTAAGTAAATCCGCGAATCACGCTAACGGCATGCTCGCCTGACAAGCCTTTGAGGAGTTTCTTCAAAGCCTTGTCGGCCTCTTGGTCGGCATCCCGCCTGAATGCCACAGAAAGTTTGCGAATTTTTTCAATCAACTCGTAAATTTCTGGGCTCTCTTGCTCTCGAATCACATCGCCCAAAATTCGACCCAACAAGCGGATGTCTTCAACCAGTGGGCGTTCATTGTCGCGTGAAGGGCGTTTCAGGGGCGGAATTGTGACGTTTGGCATGACGAGACTCATCTTTCTAGGGCTTGTGTCATGCTAGCATTTGATGAGATTGAAAAATTACGAACAGGTTACTGGTTTGAACTCTCAAAACATCACGTCCACCAAACGTCCCATTGTCATTGCCACGCGCGAAAGCCGCTTGGCCATGTGGCAAGCCGAACACGTTCAGGCCCTCTTGCAAGCCCGCGGTTATGAGGTCCATTTGCTGGGTATGACCACGCAAGGCGATCAAATATTGGACCGCAGCCTGAGCAAAGTAGGTGGCAAAGGCCTGTTTGTCAAAGAGCTTGAAGTTGCCTTGTCTGAGGGCCGAGCCGATATTGCGGTTCATTCGCTCAAAGATGTGCCCATGGACATGCCGCAGGGCTTCGAATTGGCTTGTGTCATGGTGCGCGAAGACCCCCGCGATGCTTGGGTGTCTGGTCAGTACGCCAGCCTGATGGATTTGCCGCAAGGTGCCGTGGTTGGCACCTCCAGCCTTAGACGCACAGTGTTGCTGCGTGCAATGCGACCCGATTTGAAAATTGAGCCATTGCGCGGTAATTTGGACACACGTTTGCGAAAGTTGGACGAAGGGCAATATGCCGGCATTGTTTTGGCTGCGGCCGGGCTAAAGCGCTTGAAGCTTTCTGATCGAATTCGGCATATTTTTGACACAGAGCACATGTTGCCGGCCGCCGGTCAAGGGGCGCTTGGCATTGAAATTTGCGAGGGGCGTGCCGATTTGATCGAAGCGCTTGAACCCCTGGTTCACAAAACTTCTTGGTTGGCAGTTGCGGCCGAGCGAGCGGTCAGCCGAACGATGGGCGGCAGTTGTTCCATGCCCTTGGCTGCGCATGCAACTTTAGAGGGTCAGGTGTTGAGTTTGCGTGCCGCTTGGGGCGACCCCGAAGGCTCAGTCGACCTGGTCACGGCGGCCAAGTCGAGGGTTGTCGACAGCTTGATCGAGGCAGAGGCAATCGGTATCGAGGTCGCAGCCGAGTTAAAGCGCGGTGGCGCGCACTGACCTTCCATCATGCGCAACGAAGCCATGTCGCTCAATCAAGAAAAGCCCCATTCCATGACACAGGTCATCGTGACCCGACCCGAGCAAGATGCAACATCGTGGATGACGCAGTTGCGTGAAGGGGGCCTTGAAACCATTTCGTTACCACTTTTAACCCTGTCAGATTTGATGTCCTCCGAGGATGCCGCCAAAGCCAGTCAGATGGCTTTGAAAAGTCAGGCCTTGATGTTCGTCAGTGCCAATGCGGTTCGTTTTTTTGCGGCCGCTTTGGCACATCAACCCCATTGGCTTGATCACGTGAAGCGCAATGCACGCGTTTGGTGTACAGGCCCGGGTACTGCAGCAGCCCTTAACGCACAAGGCATACCCTCGCATCAAATTGACCAACC
Organism: Limnohabitans sp.; assembly: GCA_049655425.1. Taxonomy (GTDB): domain Bacteria; phylum Pseudomonadota; class Gammaproteobacteria; order Burkholderiales; family Burkholderiaceae_C; genus Limnohabitans_A. The sequence continues at coordinate 317,730 of JBASJS010000002.1, forward strand.
CGCTGCCGCCGCTGCGCAATTGGACTCAGAGGCCTTGTGGGATGTCGTATCGACTCAGGTCAAGGCAGGCATGCATGTCATGTTCATTCGTGGCGCTGATGAATCTGGGGCGATTGCAGGGCGCGATTGGTTGGTTCAACAACTTGAAAGTCAGCAGGTCGAAGTTTCAGCTGTTGCAGCGTATCGCAGGCGTGGCACAGTTCTCACGGCGAGCCAAATCAGCCATGTCAGAACTTGGACTCAGGCGGGTGCCATTTGGTTGTTCAGCAGTTCTGCTGCCCTAGAAAACCTGATGGTGCAGTGCCCCGACATGGACTGGTCCCAGGCCAAAGCCGTGGTGACGCATCCGCGCATGGCGCTTTTGGCTCAAAAAGAGGGGTGGCAGCACATTTCTATTGCCCCGCCAGGTATCCGTTCAATGCTTGCATCTATAAAATCGCTGGCATGAGCTCTGAACAACCTACTGTCGCACCCGACACATCCCCCCCATCGCCGACAAGCGGGCCGGCGGTTTTGCCTGCACGTCGCTCGTTGACAGTCTGGTTGCCAATTGCCATTGCACTTCTGGCGATGGTCTTCAGTGGCCTGTTGTGGGAGAAGTTGTCACGCATTCAAGGTCAGTTGGCAAGGCAAAGTGCTGATGCTGGGCAGCAGTCCTTAGAGGCCAAAGCCTGGGCCAAACAGGCACAAGACAGTGTCAAAGACAGCGCAGCTCGCATGGCGTTGGTGGAATCACGTCTTGGCGAGGCGGCCCTGCAACGAACTCAGCTGGAGGAGTTGATTCAATCCTTGTCTCGTTCTCGCGATGAAAACTTGGTTTTAGACATTGAGTCGTCTCTCAGGCTGGCGCAGCAACAAGCCCAACTCACCAGCAGCCTAGAGCCTTTGCTGGGTGTTTTAAAAACAGCACAGCAAAGATTGCAACGCGCTTCCAACCCCCGATTGATCTCCATACAAAGGGCCATTGATCGCGATTTAGAGCTGGTCAAATCCGCTCAAATCACAGACCTTCCAGGCATGTTGTTGGTTCTCGATGAGATGGTCGCTCTGACCGATGAGTTGCCTTTGGTGATCGAACTTCAGCGGCCCCAAAGCCCAAGCAGCAAGCCACTCGACCCTCAGTCGCTACAGACCACAAGCTCAGTGCCGTGGTGGAAAATGGTTTTTGAGCGCGTCATGGTCGAGGCACGTGGTTTGTTGCGTGTCAGCCGCATTGACAGTCCCGAGGCGGCTTTGTTGGCCCCTGAGCAAGGTTTTCTGTTGCGTGAAAATCTGAAACTCAAATTGCTCAATGCTCGATTGAGTTTGTTGGCACGCCAAAACGACGCCGCAAAAGCGGACTTGCAAGCTGTGTCGGTGTCACTCAAAAAATATTTTGATCCCAATGCACGCAAAACACTCCAAGCACTGCAGTTGCTCGAAAAAGCACAAGGTTTGAGCAAGGGTGGCCCCATTCCTCGCCTGGATGGTTCCTTGGCAGCGCTGGCCACAGCATCGGCCGGAAAGTAAGCACCATGCGCGCAGCTCTTTGGTTGATGAGTTTGTTTGCGGTTGCCGTGGCATCCGCATTGCTGGCTTCCAACAATGTTGGAACGGTGTCCATTTTTTGGACCCCCTATCGTGTCGATGTGTCTTTGAACCTGGTGTTGTTTGGCTTGGTTGTTGTCTTGCTCACCATGCATTGGGCCCAGCGCGCACTGACCGCTTTGTTTGAATTGCCACGTCAGGCCAAACGTTGGCGCTTGCAGCAAAAGGAGCGTGCAGTGCATGCCGCGTTGCTAGACGGTATGGCGCTGTTCATGGAAGGGCGTTTTCTGCGCGCTCGCAAATCGGCCGAGTTGGTGTTGGTGCGCGAAAAATCATTGTCAGAGGCCGGCGAACTCATGGAGCATTCTGGCGCCTTGAGAAGCGTAGCCCACATTTTGGCCGCCGAATCGGCGCATGCCCTGCAAGACAAGTCCTCAAGACAGCATCACCTCGATGCGGCTCTGCAAGAGCCCATCACAGGCCAAACGGGTCTGCGGCAGTCGCTCGTTGAAGGTGCCATGTTGCGCGCTGCGCGTTGGGCGCTTGACGATCGCAATGCGTCAGATAGTTTGCTCTGGTTAGACCGTTTGCCTCAAGGCGTATCTCGCCGTACGTTGGCCATGCGTATGAGACTGAAAGCAGCCCGATTGGCAGGTGAGCCTTCACAAGCCTTGGACACAGCCTTGCTGTTGATCAAACACAGGGCCTTCAAGGCGGAAGCAGCCGATAGCATGGTTCGGAGTTTGGTTTTTGAATTGATCGCCAACACGCATGAGTTGGGACAAATGCAAAGGCTTTGGACTCGCTTGGGCGAAGCACAACGTCAGTCTACCGATCTGGCCATTCAGGCTGCCCAGCATTGGCTTCACTTAAAAGGCGATGTTGTCGTTGCGCGCACTTGGCTAAAGCCGATTTGGAACAAATTGCAGCAAGACCCCACAAGTCTGTCAAAAGCGCAGCAGGCAAAATTGGTTCAAACCTTTGACCTGAGTTTTTCAGGCCAAGACAGCCCCGAAGAGCGCGACTGGTTGATTCGCATCGAGACAGCTCAGAAGGCCAATCCTCGAGACGCGTTGTTGCAGTTTTTGGCGGGCCGTCTTTGTCAAAAACGGCAACTCTGGGGCAAAGCACAAGTGTTGCTGGCGCAAGCCGCCGCATCCCTTGACGACGCCCAACTTCGGCGGCAAGCATGGCGCGCCATCGCAGATATGGCTGAGCAACGTGAAGATTTGCCAGCCGCCTTACTGGCCTTGAAAAAAGCAGCCATGGATTAAAAAAAAGGGACCCGAGGGTCCCTTTTTGGTGGCTGCCAATGGCTTTAGAAAGGCAGATTCATGTTGCTCAAATCTTTGCGCGTTTCAACCAAGACCAATGGGCCTTCGTCCAATACCACTGCAGGTGGGCGCTCTCTGGGCACATGCACGGGTTTCGGTTCTGCGGCAATGGCGGCTTGAACTTGCGCAATTTTTGCAGGGTCTGAGTTGACCCATTGCAATCCAGAGCCTTCGGCCACAGCAATCAGACTGGCCATGGGAAGCTCATAGGCCTGAACCTTGGGCAATGACTTGGCTGCATTGCTGGAAGCAGGCGCTGCAGCAGACGTGGCGCCTGATGCTGCGGGTGCTGCAGTAGTTGTTGGTGCTGCTGCTGCAACTGTTGCCGGTGCGCTGGCTGGCATGTTTTCAGCTGGCGCAGGTGCACTGTTGACAGGCGACGTACTGGCTGCACGATCAAAATAAGAACGTGCAACAGGTGCCTCTTCTTGCGTGCGCTGTGCATCTGAAGTTGTTTCAGAAGTTGTGGTGTTGGCTTCTGTTGTACCTTCTGCATTGGTATTGCGTTCTCTGCGGTCGCGGCCGTAGCGATCGCGAGAGCGGCGCTCTCTGCGCTCTGGTGTTGCTTGCGTACCATCTGCGCGTTCATCAACCGATGAAGAGGCATCTGATGATGTGTTGGCTTGCACATTTGCAGAGTCATTCAAGCTTGCTGACATGTTGTCAGCACTGTCTGACGATGCATTTTGACGATTGCCATCTGGACTGCGTCGTTCGCCACGTTCGCGGCGACCTTCACCCCGTTCACGACGACCTTCACCGCGTGGCGCGCGTTCGTTGCGACCTTCATTGCGGTTGTCTGCGTTGTTTTCTGTAGCGTCTGCCGTGACATTGCTTGCATCTGCAGATTGGCTGTTGTTGGCGTTGTCACGACGTTCGCCTCGCTGACCCGAGCGCTCGTTGCGCTCGCCACCGCGGCGATTGCCAGCGTTTTCACGCGGGGCTCGTGTTTCGGTGTTCTCGCTGCGTTCGTTCTTGTCATTGCGATCTGCATCGCTGCGTTCACCGCGCTCGTTGCGCTCACCGCGACGGCCTCCGCGACCTCCGCGTCCACCTCGGCGGTCACCATTGCGATCGCCTCGCTCGCTGCGCTCACCATCCTTGCTTGGACGGTCGCCGCGTTTGCCAACGTTCTTTGCAGGTTCAGTTTGAGTCTCGGTAGCGCCGCCAAACAAGCGTTTGAGCCAACCAAAGAAACCACCGCTGCTTTCAGTTGCAGCCTCAGCCTTGGCGGCTTGTGGTTTAACAGGCTCTGGCTTGGGCACAGAAGCGGGTGCAGGGGCGTCGGGCAATACACCTTTGATGACCGGTGTTTGACGGTTTGTGGGCTCTTGTGATCGGCGTGTGACGGTGGTTGGATCTTCCACTTCTTCGGCCATGGTGTAGCTGGCTTCGATGTGGTCCAAACGTGGGTCGTCGTGCTTCAGGCGCTCAAGTTTGTAATGGGGCGTTTCCAAAGATTTGTTGGGCACCAGCAGCACGTTGATGCGCTGCTTCAATTCAATCTTGGCAATTTCTGGACGCTTCTCGTTCAACAAGAAAGACGCCACTTCAACAGGCACTTGCGCGTGCACTGCTGCAGTGTTGTCCTTCATAGACTCTTCTTGAATGATTCGCAAAATTTGCAAAGCCGAGCTCTCTGTATCGCGGACATGGCCAGAGCCACCGCAACGAGGGCAGGGAATAGAAGAGCCTTCAGACAAGGCTGGTTTCAAGCGCTGACGGCTCATTTCCATCAAGCCAAATTTGCTGATGGAGCCGAATTGAACGCGCGCACGGTCTTGACGCAACGCATCGCGCAAGCGGTTTTCTACTTCGCGGCGATTGCGTGACTCTTCCATGTCAATGAAGTCGATGACGATCAGGCCGCCCAAATCGCGCAAGCGCATCTGGCGGGCCACTTCGTCGGCGGCTTCCAGGTTGGTGCGGGTAGCAGTTTCTTCAATGTCACCGCCCTTGATGGCGCGTGCAGAGTTGACGTCAACAGACACCAAAGCTTCTGTGTGGTCAATCACGATGGCGCCGCCTGAAGGCAGCTGCACTGTGCGCGCATAAGCCGATTCAATTTGATGCTCAATTTGGAAGCGGCTGAACAAAGGCGCATCGTCGCGGTACCGCTTTACACGGGGCGCAAACTCGGGCATCACGTGGCTCATGAACTGCTGAGCTTGTTCGTAGATGTCGTCGGTGTCGATCAAGATGTCGCCGATGTCGCTGTTGAAGTAATCGCGAATGGCGCGAATCACCAAGCTAGACTCTTGATAAATTAGGAAGGCGCCTTTGGCACCCTGTGTGGCGCCATCAATGGCAGACCACAACTTGAGCAAGTAGTTCAAGTCCCACTGCAATTCGGGGGCGCTGCGGCCAATGCCAGCGGTGCGGGCAATGATGGACATCCCTTTGGGATATTCCAACTGGTCCATGGCTTCTTTAAGTTCTGCGCGGTCGTCGCCTTCAATGCGTCGGCTGACGCCACCACCGCGTGGGTTGTTGGGCATCAAGACCACATAGCGGCCGGCCAAACTGATGAAGGTGGTCAGGGCAGCGCCTTTGTTGCCGCGCTCTTCTTTTTCAACTTGCACCAAGAGCTCTTGGCCTTCGCGAATCACATCGTTGATGCGTGCTTGGCTAACCGGAACACCTTCAGCAAAGTATTGGCGAGAGATTTCTTTGAAGGGCAAAAAGCCATGACGCTCTTCGCCGTAGTCAACGAAGCAAGCTTCGAGCGAGGGCTCGACGCGTGTGACAACCGCTTTGTAGATGTTGCCTTTGCGTTGCTCGCGGCCTTCAATTTCAATTTCGTAGTCGAGGAGTTTTTGTCCATCGACGATGGCCAAGCGGCGTTCTTCAGCCTGCGTGGCGTTGATCAGCATCCGTTTCATGATGCATCCCTTCTTTATGTGTCAGCAATACCCACCCCGCCATGCGTGGCGTTGGGGCCGGATCACCTGTTTAACAACCAGCTCTTAAGGAGCCAACGGTGCCGAGACTGACGTTCGAAACGAAGGGAATTGCCAAAAGAGTCCGACATTCATGGGCGCAAAAGTATCGCCGGAATGTGGACAGGGGCGCGTGGAAGAGTCGAGGTTGTGGGTGCGCGCAGGCGATGGCATCTCGAGTGGCGCAAAAAGCCACTGCAAAAAAGACAGCAAAGATCCAAACAACACACTCATTTCGATTCAGTCCGTTCAACAGCTGAAAAGCTGCTGAATAAAAATATTCCGTATCTGGGTTTCAAAGCATCGGTCCAACCAAAAAGGTGGTCTGCCACTGTTGGCCCTGGCCTTCAGTCTGCAGATTTCGCTCATGGCGGCATCGAACTTACGGCGCTTGTTGGTGGAGAGTGAACTAAACTCCTGTCATCAGGAATTCATTTCCATTCAAATCAACCACTTACAGCACAACGCCGGTGAATCACATTATAGGGCCCCAAGCCTCCCAATCGACCACTTCTCAAGCCACAAATCCGGCTTTGGAAGTGAAATGGTTGACCGTCGATGAAGAATCGGCCGGCCAAAGGCTGGACAACTTTCTCATCCGTCACCTCAAAGGGGTGCCCAAAACCCACGTTTATCGAATCATTCGCAGCGGCGAAGTGAGGATTAACAAGGGCCGCGCGTCGGCTGACACCCGCATTGAAAACGGCGATGTGATCCGTCTTCCGCCCGTTCGCATTTCAGAAAAAGTGGCCGAAAAGGCAGCCAGGCCGGCCCCGGGTAGAGAGTTTCCACTGTTGTTAGAAGACGACGCTTTGATGGCCATCGACAAACCCGCCGGGGTGGCTGTGCATGGGGGATCGGGCGTTAGTTTTGGCGTGATTGAGCAATTGAGGCAGGCCAGGCCGCAAGCCAAGCTCTTGGAACTGGTGCACCGGCTCGACCGAGAAACCAGCGGTATTTTGTTGGTGGCCAAAAAGCGAAGCGCCCTGAAACATGTCCAAGATCAGTTTAGAGAGCGTGAAACCGGAAAAACTTATTTGGCGCTCGCTCAAGGAAGTTGGCCGGAAAAGATCAAAGTTATCGACAGTTCGCTGCATAAATACTTGCTCCCTGATGGTGAGCGACGTGTCAAGGTCACCTCAAACGATGATCCCGACGGCATGCGGTCCATTACGCTGGTGAAGGTGGCGCAGCGTTTGGAAGGCTGCACTTTATTGGAAGTCACCATCAAAACGGGACGTACACACCAAATTCGCGTTCATTTGGCCTCGCAAGGTCACCCCATCGCTGGGGACGACAAGTACGGCGACTTTGAATGGAACAAGGCTTTAAACAAGCAAGGTTTAAAACGCATGTTTCTGCATGCTTGGCGCTTGCAATTTAAGCACCCCGCAACGGGTAAGCGCGTGGAATTGAAATCACCGCTGCCACCCGAATTACAACTCTATGCAAACCATGTCAAATCTAAATCAACGCCCGCGTCAATTTGACCTGATTGCCTTTGACTGGGATGGCACCCTGTTTGACTCTACGGCCATCATCACGCGCTGCATTCAGCGTGCGGTGGTCGATGTGGGTGGACAAGAGCCAACGCGGGAAGCCGCCTCTTATGTCATTGGCATGGCCTTGATGCAGGCACTGGCCCATGCGGCACCGGATGTTCCAGTTGAAAAATACCCGCAGTTGGGCGAGCGCTACCGCCATCACTACACGGCCCATCAAAACGATTTGATTTTGTTTGATGGCGTCTTGGAGATGTTGGCTGACCTGAAAGAGCGACATCACTGGCTTACAGTGGCCACGGGCAAAAGTCGCAATGGTTTGAATGAGGCCTTGCATGCTGTTGAATTGAAAGGGGCCTTTGATGGCTCTCGAACGGCAGACGAAACTGCGGGCAAGCCCAGTCCCTTGATGTTGCATGAATTGATGCGTGAGTTTGGCGTTGAGCCCGAGAGAACGCTCATGATTGGTGACACGACACATGATTTGCAAATGGCTTTGAATGCTGGCTGCGCCAGCGTTGGGGTGAGCTATGGTGCGCATGAGCTCGCAGCATTTCATGATTTAAAGCCGCTGCATGTGGCGCATTCGGTGCCAGCTTTGCGAGAGTGGTTGTTGGCAAATGCGTGATGCCTTTGGGGCAAGAGCGCATGATAGAAATATAAATTTGATGTGGTGAGGGGTTTTTCATGAGCGAAGCAATTCCTTTGTGCAATTCCAAAGAGTTGGTCGACAGTGGTTTGGCGGTGCCATTTGATGTTGTTTATGGCGGGCAGACTTGCCGCGCCTTTGCCATCCGTTTCAAGGGGCAAGTTCATGGCTACCTCAACCGTTGCAGTCATGTGGCCATGGAGATGGATTACCAACCCAATCGATTTTTTGACGCGTCTGGGCAATTCTTAATGTGTGCAACCCATGGTGCCATGTACAAACCTGAAACTGGCGCATGTGCAGGCGGGCCCTGCAATGGCGGCTTGATTCCAATCACCTTGTCCGAGCAAGGCGGTGTGGTTCACTGGCATACTGATTTCAATTTAAAACCTTTTGAGTTCTCATGAGTTCTGAACAACCTGAATCTGGCAGCCCCACAGCAGCATCTGCACCGAGTGGCGTAAATCTTTCCAACGCGGCAAATCATGCCAACGCCAATTGGGAGCGACAAACGCTTTCTGAGTTGGTGCACGCCAATTTGAAAGAGCAGCAATCTGCGCGTCGCTGGAAAATGGGTCTTCGCTTGGCTTGGTTGCTGTTCTGGGTTGTGGTGGTCTGGCAAATTTTTTCGCACAACCAAACCACGACCAACATCACCACCCCGCATACCGCCTTGGTCAATATCAAAGGTGAAATCGCCGACGGCTCTGATGCCAGTGCCGAGAATGTGGTGGCCTCCATGCGAGCCGCGCTAGAAGATTCCGGCTCGCAAGGCTTGATTCTATTGATCAACTCACCCGGCGGAAGTCCTGTGCAAGCTGGCATCATCAACGATGAAATTGTGCGTTTGAAAGCACTGCATCGCAAACCCATTTATGCGGTTGTAGAGGAGTCATGTGCTTCTGCCGCTTATTACATTGCAGCAGCTGCCGACAAAATTTATGTCGACAAGGCCAGCATTGTGGGCAGCATTGGTGTCTTGATGGATGGCTTTGGATTCACGGGTTTGATGGACAAATTAGGCGTTGAAAGACGCCTCATGACTGCAGGTGAAAACAAAGGGTTTTTAGATCCTTTCAGCCCTCAAACAGACGCACAACGCAAGCACGCTCAAAGCATGTTGAACCACATTCATACGCAATTCATTGACGTGGTGAAAAAGGGGAGGGGCGATCGTCTGAAAGAAACGCCAGACATGTTCAGTGGTTTGTTTTGGACTGGCCAGCAGGCGGTTGAATTGGGCCTGGCCGACGAGCTGGGCAGCATCGATCAAGTCGCAAGAGATGTCGTGAAAGCGGAAGAGTTGGTAGATTACTCTCGCCGTGACAATGTGGCAGAACGCTTGGTCAAACGATTTGGTGCTGCAATGGGCGAGGGCGCATGGCGTGCCATGCGCGCTAGCTCCGTCATCCGTTAACGGTCGCTTTTTGTAGCCGTCCTCAATTGCCAATGGCAAACACCGCTGGGGTTTGATTGCTCAAGCCCTCCGGCATTTGCCCTGCGGTCAATTGACGCCACTGTTGAACTGATGCACTGCGATGCGCTGCATCGGGCAGCGTAATGCCGCTGCTGAATGACAGACGCGTATTGGCCTGTAAATTTTGCACAAGCGCAGACCAAAGCGGTGCGTTTCGATAAGGCGTCTCAATGAACAGCTGAGTTTGTCCCGTCTTGTGTGCAAGCTGCTCTAGTTCTTTGATTCGCCGACCGCGCTCTTGCGCATCCTGAGGCAAGTAGCCGACAAAGGCAAAGTTTTGACCGTTCATGCCACTGCTGGCCAAAGCCAGTAGCAATGAAACCGGACCGACCAAAGCAATGACCTGAATGCCAAGGTCGTGAGCTGCGCGCACCACGGAGCTACCAGGATCTGCAACCGCGGGCATGCCAGCTTCACTCACCAAGCCAATGTCTTGTCCTGTTAGTGCGGCCGCCAACATTGGCTTGGCATCAAAACCACCTTGGTGATCACCTTTTTTATGAACCTCTCTGGGCAACTCGGTGATCACTTGCGATTGGATGGGCAAGGACAAAGGGCTGCATGCGTCGATTCGTTTGAGATAGGCGCGTGTGGTTTTTGCGTTTTCGCAAATCCAGCAATTAATTTTGGCGGCTGCATGGAGGGTGCCTAGGGGCATCACATTTTGCAGTTGTACTTCTTGTTTGCAACCAAAGTCCAAGGGCGCGGGCACCAAATAAAGTTTGCCCAAATTGTTGCTGGTCTTGGTCATAACAATTTCACGCCTGCAGCCCTGAGCATGTGGCAAGTTCTGATCAATGGCAGACCTATCAGTGCAGTGGGGTCGTCATTGTCGATGGCTGCCAGCAAGGCAATGCCAAGGCCTTCGCTCTTGGCGCTGCCGGCGCAATCGTAGGGCTCTTCGGCTTTCAAATAGGATTCAATTTCGGCGTCAGTTAAATCTCTGAAAGTCACCTTCACAGCTGCCAAATCGGTTTGTTCAAACCCTGTGGCCACACAAACCACAGACAGGGCTGTTTGAAAAATGACGGTTTTGCCGCGCATGCGTTTCAATTGCTTGACGGCGTTGGTGTGATTGCCAGGTTTGCCAAGGGGCTCGCCTTCTAGGTCGGCCACCTGATCGGATCCAATGACCACGGCGTCTGGGTATTTGTTTGCAACTGCGCGGGCTTTGGCCAATGCCAAGCGCAAGGCCAGATCTTTAGGGGATTCTTGGGCTTGCGGTGTTTCGTCGACTTCAGGCGCTTCAACTTGAAATGGAATGCACAGCCTCGCTAGCAATTCTTTGCGGTAACGAGACGTTGAGCCCAAAATCAGTGGGCGACCAGAAGCGGTGGCGTGGGGTGTGGAATTGTCTTTGGACATGCCTCAATTCTCTTACACTGAAGGCATGGATAAAAAAATTGATTTGAAACACTTGCATGTCAAGGTTTTTGCCCGAGACGGCATGAGCGCGCAAGGGCATCAAAGTCTGGCGCATTTCCAGCGACTGTCAGAGTTGGCTTGGTCAAATGAGGGGCAAACGACTGCCAGCCCTCAAGTTTCTTGGACTTTGACGGGTGAAATGGTGCCCGTCACTGGCGGTGAAGCCGAAATTTGGCTTCATTTGACGGCTGAGCTGCTTCTGCCGATGCAATGCCAGCGCTGCATGGGGCCTGTGGAAGTTGAAGTTGTGTCAGAACAGTCTTTTAGATTTGTCGCCGATGAGGCCACAGCTGAGGCGCAAGACGATGAGTCTGAAGAGGATTTATTGGTTTTAACCCCTGAACTCGATGTCTGGGAGCTGATAGAGGATGAGTTGATCATGTCTGTCCCCATTGTGCCCAAGCATGGGGTTTGCCCAGCAACAGTGACGCTGTCAGTGGCAGATGAGGCTTTTGAAGAGGCGCTGGCCGCAAAGCCCAATCCTTTTGCCGCTCTGGCGCAATTGAAACAAAAACCGAATTAAAGGCCTAGAGAAGGCCAAAAGATTGGGCTATAATCAGCGGCTTCGCGCCTTTCAAAGACGTGAGTTCACTGTTTAACCAAAAGCTGCGTTGCAAAAATTACGCTGCTTACAACGCTTCTAAGGAGCCATCATGGCTGTTCAACAAAACAAAAAGTCACCTTCCAAACGTGGCATGCACCGCTCACACAACGCACTGAACGTGCCTGGTATCGCTGTCGAGCCTACAACAGGTGAAACACACTTGCGTCACCACATTAGCCCCAACGGCTTTTACCGTGGCCGTCAAGTATTGAAGAACAAGTCAGAAGCCTAACTGACACTACAAACAAAGGCCCGATGCTACAGACAAGGTAGCCTCGGGCCTTTGCTTTTGTGCCTTTTAAAATGTCGTCCAAAGAAATCTTCACGCTGTCAGTTGACTGTATGGGGGGTGACCACGGTCCCCGTGTCACTTTGCCAGCGTGTCGTAGCTTTTTAGAGAAGCACCCAGAAGCGCGCCTTCTGTTGGTGGGTCAGCCCGATGCCTTGGCTGGTTTTCAACATCCGCGTGCAGAAGTTGTGGCGGCCACCGAGGTGGTCGGCATGGATGACGCCGTTGAAATTGCACTCCGCCGCAAAAAAGATTCTTCCATGCGCGTGGCCATCGAGCAGGTCAAGTCGGGTGCAGCTCATGCAGCCGTCTCTGCCGGCAACACCGGTGCCTTGATGGCCATTGCCCGTTATGTGCTCAAAACCATGGACGGCATCGACCGCCCTGCCATTGCGGGTCAAATGCCCAACTTCAAGGGCGGGGGCACCACCATGCTTGATTTGGGGGCCAATGTAGATTGCGCACCAGAGCATTTGTTGCAATTTGCAGTCATGGGTTCAGCACTGGTATCGGTCCTGCAAGACAATGAAAGCCCCAGTGTGGGCTTGTTGAACATTGGCGAAGAGGCTATTAAAGGTAATGAAATTATCAAAAAAACCGGTGAATTGTTGCGATCTGCTGGCAATTCTGGTGATTTGAACTTTTACGGCAACGTTGAAGGCAATGATATTTTCAAGGGAACCGTCGATATTGTGGTCTGCGATGGTTTTGTGGGTAACGTTGCCCTTAAAACCAGTGAAGGCTTGGCCACCATGATGGGTGGTTTCTTGAAATCTGAGTTTTCTCGCAACATCTTCACCAAAATTGCCGCTATTTTTGCCTATCCTGTTTTAAATTCTTTTAAAAACAGGGTTGACCATCGCCGTTACAACGGTGCGGCATTGTTGGGACTTCGGGGCTTGGTTTTCAAAAGTCATGGCTCAGCAGATGAATTGGCTTTCGAAACAGCCTTAAACCGAGCGTATGATGCTGCCAGACATCAACTGCTCAGTCGTGTTGCTGCCCGAATTGCCCATGCGGCCCCTTTGCTAGCGTCGCAAGGGGTCTCCATTGAGGGGTCGGTCACTGCGGCTGCTACCGAATGACCATTTACTCAAGAATTTCAGGCACTGGCAGCTATTTGCCCCCCAGGCGATTGACCAATGCCGATTTGGTTGCCGAACTGGCCACCCAAGGCATCGAAAGCTCGGACGATTGGATTGTCGAGCGAACCGGCATCAGAGCTAGACATTTCGTGGGTGACGGTGTGGGCAGCAGTGATTTGGGTGCCGAAGCTGCCAAAAGAGCCATGGCTTCTGCAGGTTGCCAGCCAGCAGACATTGATCTGATCATTGTGGCCACCTCTACCCCTGACATGGTGTTTCCTTCTACGGCTGCATTGCTGCAAAACAAATTGGGCATTGTGGGATGCCCTGCGTTTGATGTTCAAGCTGTTTGCAGTGGTTTTATTTACGCCATGACGGTGGCCGATTCCCTGATCAAAACGGGTACGGCTAAGCGCGCCTTGGTCATTGGTGCTGAAGTATTTAGCCGCATTCTAGATTTCAAAGACCGCACCACGTGTGTCTTATTCGGCGATGGTGCTGGCGCTGTCGTGTTGGAGGCGTCTGACACGCCCGGTATTTTGGCCACCGACATTCATGCCGATGGTAAATATTCTGAAATTCTGTGTGTGCCTGGTCATGTTTCGGGCGGTGCCATTTTGGGCGACCCTGTTTTGAAAATGGACGGACAAGCGGTCTTTAAATTGGCTGTTGGCGTCTTAGAAGAGACAGCCCGAGCATCTTTGAGCAAAGCAGGTTTGAACGATACCGATATCGATTGGCTCATTCCGCATCAAGCCAACATTCGCATCATGCAAAGCACAGCGCGCAAACTGAAAATGCCCATGGAAAAAGTCATTGTGACGGTTGATCAGCATGGCAATACGTCTGCTGCGTCCATTCCTTTGGCGCTTGATCATGGTGTTCGTTCAGGACAAATTACCAAGGGTCAAACGTTGATGCTCGAAGGTGTTGGCGGTGGCTTCACGTGGGGCTCTGTCCTCCTAAAATATTAATGAATTTTGATTTGAAATCATGAGTGCATTTGCTTTCGTATTTCCTGGTCAAGGCTCGCAATCTGTGGGCATGTTGGACGCTTGGGGTGACCATCCCGCCGTCAAGGAAACCCTTCAAGAGGCTTCCGATGCCATGGGCGAAGATTTGGGTGCGCTCATTCATGAGGGTCCCAAAGAAGCTTTGGCCTTAACCACCAACACACAACCCGTCATGCTGGTGTCTGCAGTGGCAGCTTATCGTGCATGGTTGGCTGAAGGCGGCGTCAAGCCTGCAGTGGTTGCTGGCCACTCATTGGGCGAATATTCAGCTTTGGTTGCTTCTGGTGTATTAACGCTGGCACAAGCGGCGCCATTGGTACGATTTCGTGCAGCCGCCATGCAAGATGCGGTGGCGGTGGGTGTCGGTGCCATGGCCGCAGTTCTGGGCATGGACGCAGCCAAGGTCATCGCAGGTTGCAAGCAAGCTCAGGCTACTTTCCCTGCCGACTCGGGTGAAGTTGTGGAGGCTGTCAACTTTAACGATCCTGGGCAAACCGTGATTGCTGGTAGCAAAGCTGCTGTCGAAAAAGCATGTGAAGTTTTAAAAGCCATGGGTGCCAAGCGTGCACTCAACTTGCCCGTGTCCGCCCCTTTTCACTCCAGCCTCATGAAGCCCGCCGCCGAAAAGCTGAAAGAAAAATTGGCTGCCACGAGCTTCGCGCTGCCCCAAATTCCAGTGATCAACAACATTGACGTGACGCTTGAAGCCGATGCTGATCGCATTCGCGACGCGCTGTATCGCCAAGCCTTTGGCCCTGTTCGCTGGGTCGAATGTGTTCAAGCCATTAAGGCCAAAGGCATCACCACCGTGGTGGAGTGCGGCCCCGGTAAAGTCTTGGCTGGCATGGTCAAGCGCATTGACGCCGACATGACCGGCCTGCCTTTGTTCGATCCCGCCTCTTTGGCCGAAGTTAAGGGAGCCTTGTCATGAGTGCGTCCACCACAGAATTCAAAGGCCAAGTTGCTTTGGTCACAGGTGCTTCTAGAGGTATTGGCGCCGCAATTGCTTTGGAATTGGCCAAACAAGGCTTGCAAGTGGTTGGCACAGCCACCACAGACGAAGGTGCAGCGCGCATTTCTGCAGCCCTTTCAGCATTTCCGGGTTGCCGTGGTGCCAATCTGAACGTCAATGATGCAGCAGCAGGCGAGTCCCTGATCGATGAAATTGTCAAAGCCCAAGGGGGCCTGCACGTGTTGGTCAACAACGCGGGAATTACCCGTGATACGTTGGCAATGCGCATGAAGGACGACGATTGGGATGCCGTTTTGGACACCAATTTGAAGGCAGTATTCCGCATGAGCCGAGCCTGTATTCGTCCCATGATGAAACAGCGCTACGGTCGAATTATCAACATTACCAGTGTGGTAGGGGCCTCAGGCAACCCAGGCCAAGCCAATTACGCGGCTGCAAAAGCCGGCGTTGCCGGTATGACCCGTGCTTTGGCCCGCGAATTGGGCAGTCGCAACATCACCGTCAATTGCGTGGCGCCGGGCTTTATTGCCACCGATATGACGGCTGCGCTGCCAGAAGCACAGCATCAAGCCCTGATGGCTCAGATTCCATTGGGTAAACTAGGTACTCCTGAGGACATTGCTCACGCTGTGTCCTATTTGGCCAGTCCGCTGGCAGGTTACGTTACGGGTCAGGAACTGCATGTCAATGGTGGCATGCACATGTCCTGATAAAATCTCCTTTTTCCACAACCCTCAGAGGGAACCATGAGCGATATCGAAGCACGTGTCAAAAAAATCATTGCTGAACAACTCGGCGTTGAAGAGTCACAAGTCACACCAGAGAAAGCATTCGTTGCTGACTTGGGCGCAGACTCACTGGACACAGTTGAGCTGGTAATGGCATTAGAAGACGAGTTTGGAATTGAAATTCCAGATGAAGACGCAGAAAAGATCACCACTGTCAAAGCGGCGATCGACTACGCCCAAAGCAAAAAGGCTTGATCTGAGATGACCCGTCGTCGCGTCGTCGTTACGGGCCTGGGATGTATCAGCCCCGTTGGAAACACGGTGGCAGACGCATGGGCCAATCTCTTGGCGGGCCAATCTGGTATTGGTCTGATCAGTAAATTTGACACCTCCGCTTTCTCTTGCCGTATCGCAGGGGAAGTGAAGGGTTTCAATTTGGAACAGTACATCAGCGCCAAAGAAGCGCGCACGATGGACTCTTTCATTCACTACGGCATTGCCGCAGCTGCTCAGGCAGTAGAAGATGCTGGCTTGCCAGTCGGCGAAGCCTTGGACGATGAGTTGGCCACGCGCATTGCCTGCGTGATTGGATCTGGCATTGGTGGTTTGCCCATGATTGAGCAAACGCATGTCGAGTACACAGCTCGCGGTCCTCGCCGCATTTCCCCATTTTTTGTACCCGCCTCAATCATCAACATGATTGCGGGTCATGTTTCTATGCGCTTCGGTTTCAAGGGGCCCAATTTGGCCGTTGTCACTGCTTGCACCACGGGTCTTCATTGCATTGGTGAAGCCAGTCGCATGATTGAATACGGCGACGCAGATGTTGTGGTGGCCGGTGGTTCTGAAGCCACAATTTCTCCATTGGGCTTGGGTGGCTTTGCGGCCATGCGCGCTTTGTCTACCCGCAACGACGACCCCACTGCTGCTTCGCGTCCTTGGGACAAAGACCGTGATGGTTTTGTCTTAGGCGAAGGTGCAGGTGTCATGGTGGTTGAAGAATACGAACACGCCAAAGCACGTGGCGCCAAAATCTATGCAGAGATCTGTGGCTATGGCATGAGTGCCGATGCTGGTCACATGACTGCGCCTAGCATGGATGGCCCGCGCCGCGCTATGGTCTCGGCCATGCGCAATGCAGGTATCAATGCAGACCAAGTAGGCTATTTGAATGCCCACGGTACGTCGACGCCTCTGGGCGATGTCAACGAAACCAATGCCATCAAAGCGGCACTGGGTGAGCATGCCAAGAAAACGCTGGTCAGCTCTACCAAGTCCATGACGGGACATTTGCTGGGTGGCGCCGGTGGCATTGAGAGTGTGTTCACGGTCTTGGCCTTGCACCATCAAAAAGTACCGCCCACCATTAATTTGGACAATCAAGACCCAGAGTGCGATTTGGACTACTGTGCCAACACAGCACGCGACGTCAACATTGAATACGCTTTGAAAAACAACTTTGGTTTTGGTGGCACCAACGGCAGTTTGGTTTTCCGTCGGATTTAAGCCAATTGAATTCAAACGCCCTATCGGTCGACTTTCCGGTGGGGCGTTTTTTCATGGGCCTTTGGGGCGTCGCTCTGTTGTGCAGTGTCACTGCTGGCGCTTTTATTTTCAGCTTCGTTTCCGGCGATTTTGAATCATGGCGTGGCGCACTCTTGGTCGTAGCTTGGTCATTGGCAAGTTTGCTGTCGTTCAGGTCGGTCTGGGCAGGACAAGCCAAATGCTGGTTGTCTTGGAATGGCAGTGCTTGGCAAATCTTGCCTGTCCGCGCGCCATCCGATGTGAGGCGCCAAGAGTTCAGTGCCGTTGATCTCAAAAACCATCAAGAAGCAGACGAGGCGGGCAGTCACCTGACAGTCCACCTCGATTTGCAACGGGTGCTGTTGGTATCGCTTGCCAACCCCGAAGGTGATCGAAATTGGTTCTGGGTCTTACAAGCTGCATTTCCCGAGCGTTGGCATGGATTTCGATGCGCTGTATATTCGCGTTCCGAATAAATTTTCTTGCGTCGAAACGTTCAGGAGTTAATGTTTTTCATGAAACCATCTCACACTCAATCACCTCAGCGCTGGGTGTCGTTTATTTGGACTGTTGCGTTGGTCTGCAGCATGCAGTTGACCAGCACAGTGAATGCACAACAAAACCTGGTGAAAGGCTTGCCTGATTTCACAGAATTGGTTGAGCAAGTAGGCCCCTCCGTGGTCAACATTAGGACCTTGGAAAGAGTCAGAATGTCCGCGCCAAATGGTGGCAACATGGACGACGAGACGCAAGAATTGTTGCGTCGCTTCTTTGGTATTCCTGTGCCACCCAATGCGCCCAATGCACCTAATTCACCTAGGCAAGCACCACGACAGGGCCGCACGCCTGCGCCAGAAGAACCTCAGCCCAGAGGTGTGGGGTCTGGTTTTGTCTTAACCTCCGATGGTTTTATCTTGACCAATGCACATGTGGTGGAGGGTGCAGATGAGGTCTTGGTGACGCTAACAGACAAGCGCGAATTTAAGGCCAAGTTAATAGGCGCCGACAAGCGAACCGATGTGGCTGTGGTCAAAATTCAAGCGACGGGCTTGCCTGCTGTCAAAGTGGGCGATGTGTCACGGCTCAAGGTAGGCGAGTGGGTCATGGCCATTGGCTCGCCCTTTGGTTTGGACAACTCCGTCACAGCCGGTATCGTCAGCGCCAAGCAACGCGACACAGGTGATTATTTGCCTTTCATCCAAACCGATGTGGCCATCAACCCTGGCAACTCAGGTGGGCCATTGATCAACATGCGCGGCGAGGTAGTGGGCATCAACAGTCAGATTTACTCGCGGTCAGGCGGCTTCATGGGCATTTCATTTGCCATTCCAATGGACGAGGCTATGCGTGTCAGTGAGCAACTCAGGTCCAGTGGTCGTGTCACACGCGGTCGCATCGGTGTACAAATTGAGCCCGTCACCAAAGAGTTGGCCGAATCAATTGGCTTGGGAAAGGCACAAGGTGCCTTGATCAATCGCATTGAACCGGGTGCGCCGGCTGACAAGGCTGGTTTGGAAGCCGGTGATGTCATTCTTAAAATTGATGGCAAATCGATTGAGAAGTCTGCAGACCTGCCTCGATTGGTGGGCAATACCAAACCTGGTACCAAAAGCAACCTGACTGTGTTCAGACGCGGTGCGACCAAAGAGATGAGCATTGTCATTGCAGAGCTGGAGCCAGAAAAGACAGCAAAGCGCAGCAATGAGCCCGAAGAAAAACCAAAGGCAACTGCTTCTACGCAGGGTTTAGGTCTGGTGGTCATCGATCTGACAGATGCTCAAAAAACTGAATTGAAAATCAAAGGCGGTGTGCGGGTCGAGAGTCTGCAAGAGCAAGCAGCAAGGTCTGGCTTGCGCGAGGGCGATGTGATCTTGGCCATTGGCAATCACGAAGTGACGACGATGAAAGAGTTTGAGGCGGCGCTTGCCAAGATCGACAAGTCGCAATCCATCAGCGTGCTGTTCAGACGAGGTGAACTAACGCGTTTTGCATTAATTCGTCCCGTTCGCTGATCCATCGATTGTCAAGAGTCCCTTTTGAATCACAGGGTTTTCCATCATTTCAAAATATTTTTTAAGTTTGTATTCACTAACTTTTTTGGCTTACGTTTCACAAAAATGGTTAAAATCTGGGCACTTGATCCAAGATTCATGGCTAAAAAAGCAGGGGTGTGTTCACGATGTGGGATGTCCCATATCAGTCCACCGGTGATCCACAGAACACCCACAAGTTATTCATAAATATTTTCAGTAAATTGTGCATAACTTGTTGATAAGTTTTCTGTTGCGAGCTTGCAACGACCTGCAAAGTGCTGTTTTGGGGCTGTACGTGTTTGGCTTTTTGCCTACAATGAAGTCCCAACTATCGCAGTTGCCATTGATTGTTGGTTCAGGGCGCGTCCTCATTCGACGCGCCCTTTTTTCTTGCCTAGTCCATTGAATCTCAAACACTTGTAACTGGTCCTTGATGAATCACATCAGAAATTTCTCCATCATTGCGCACATCGATCATGGCAAATCGACACTTGCCGATCGATTGATTCAACGTTGCGGCGGCTTACAAGAGCGCGAAATGGAAGCGCAAGTCTTGGACTCCATGGACATTGAAAAAGAGCGCGGCATTACCATCAAAGCGCAGACCGCCTCACTTCAATACAAAGCCAAAGACGGTCAAATCTACAACCTCAATTTGATCGACACACCGGGTCATGTCGACTTCTCTTATGAGGTTTCACGCTCCCTGTCGGCCTGCGAGGGTGCTTTGTTGGTGGTCGATGCCAGTCAAGGTGTCGAAGCCCAAACAGTTGCCAATTGCTACACAGCACTTGATCTGGGTGTTGAGGTGGTACCCGTTTTAAACAAGATGGATTTGCCGCAAGCAGATCCTGAAAATGCCAAAGCTGAAGTCGAAGATGTCATTGGCATTGACGCCAGCGAGGCCATCCCATGTTCTGCCAAAACCGGCATGGGCATCGACGAAATTTTGGAAGCCATCGTCGCCAAAATTCCTGCGCCCAAAGGCAACCCCAACGCGCCCTTGCGTGCCATGATTGTCGACAGTTGGTTTGATACCTATGTGGGCGTGGTCATGCTGGTCCGCGTGGTCGATGGTCGCTTGGGTAAAGGTGAGCGTTTCAAAATGATGGCCACCGAGGCTGTGTATAACGCCGACACCATGGGCGTGTTCACGCCCGCCAACGAGCCGCGAGACAGCCTTGAAGCAGGGCAGGTGGGTTACATCATTGCCGGTATCAAGGAGTTGCAAGCAGCCAAGGTGGGCGACACCATCACGCTAGAAAAGAAGTTGCCCAACAACTTGGGCCCTGCTGAACAAGCCTTGCCAGGTTTTAAAGAAATTCAACCGCAAGTTTTTGCGGGTCTGTACCCCACTGAAGCCAACCAATACGACTCGTTGCGAGATGCCCTAGAAAAACTCAAGCTCAATGATGCGTCTTTGCACTATGAGGCGGAGGTTTCACAAGCTCTGGGCTTTGGTTTCCGTTGTGGCTTCCTGGGTTTGTTGCACATGGAAATTGTGCAAGAGCGCTTGGAGCGTGAATTTGACCAAGACCTCATCACCACAGCACCCAGTGTGGTGTACGAGGTGGTGAAGGGCGATGGCGAAGTCATCATGGTTGAGAATCCAGCCAAGATGCCCGACCAAGGCAAGATGCAAGAAATTCGGGAACCCATTGTGACGGTGCATTTGTACATGCCGCAAGATTATGTGGGCCCTGTCATGACCTTGGCCAACCTCAAGCGCGGTGTCCAGATCAACATGGCCTACCATGGCCGTCAAGTGATGCTGACTTACGAGATGCCACTGGGTGAAATTGTTTTGGACTTCTTTGACAAGTTGAAATCTGTCTCTCGCGGTTATGCCTCGATGGACTATGAGTTCAAGGAATACCGAGCCTCTGATGTCGTGAAGGTCGATATTTTGTTGAACGGCGAAAAAGTCGATGCCCTGTCCATCATTGTGCACCGCACCCAAGCTGCATACCGCGGACGCGCTGTGGTTGCCAAAATGCGTGAAATCATCAGCCGTCAGATGTTTGATGTGGCCATTCAAGCGGCCATTGGCGCCAACATCATCGCCCGAGAAACGGTCAAAGCACTGCGCAAAAACGTTTTGGCCAAATGTTATGGGGGTGACATCACCCGCAAGCGTAAATTGCTAGAGAAGCAAAAGGCGGGTAAAAAGCGCATGAAACAAATTGGTTCGGTTGAGGTGCCTCAAGAAGCATTCTTGGCCATTTTGCAGGTGGAAGACTGATGCAAGTTCTAACGGCTTTTTTATTGGCCGCATTCTGTGGGTATGCCGGTTCTTGGTACTTGGGTTTGATTGAAGGCAACTTCGCACTGCTTATGCTCATGGCCGTGGTCATCTCGGGTTGTTACTGGGTGGCCGAAAAATTCTATTTTTGGCCGCAGCGACTGAAGGCTGTTGCGCAGCTCGACGCAGAAAAGGCCAAGCGCCAACAAGAGTTGGCCAAAATGGGCATTGACCGCGTAGACACAGACACCGGTGAAGCACGCGACCGTCTGCTGATGCAACCCTGGTGGCTAGATTGGACGGCAGGACTCTTCCCGGTCATTCTGGTGGTGTTTATTTTGCGTTCGTTTTTATTTGAGCCCTTCAAGATTCCATCGGGTTCGATGATTCCCACTTTGTGGATTGGCGACCTCATCTTGGTCAATAAATTTCACTATGGTGTTCGGCTTCCAGTCGCCAACATCAAAATCACTCAGGGTACGCCAGTGGCACGTGGTGATGTCATGGTTTTCAGGTACCCCCCACGCCCCAGTGTGGACTACATCAAGCGGGTCATTGCCATTCCAGGAGATGAAGTGGCTTACTTGAACAAGAAGCTCAGCATCAATGGCAAACCGGTTCCTACAGAAACCTTGCCTGAGTTTTTTGACGAGTCTGTGATGCGATATTTCAAACAGTCGCAAGAAAAATTAGGCGAAAAAACGCACAATTTAATTGTGGACGATGAGCGTCCTGCCTTTATTCCCGGTGCCGACGATTTCACATTTCGTGATCGTTGCAACTACACCGTTGAAGGTGTGGTTTGCAAAGTGCCAGATGGGCATTACTTTATGATGGGCGACAATCGCGACAATTCCTTGGATTCAAGGTATTGGGGATTTGTACCCGATGCCAACATCGTAGGCAAAGCTTTCTTTGTGTGGATGAACTTCGGTAATTTGGGGCGCATTGGCGCTTTCAATTGATGATTTCAATCGGCAAGTGCATGCACACTCCACAATTCTCACGTCATAGGTCATTGTTGTGAACGACGGTCTTGGTCAATTGCAGGTGCGCATGAATCATTCATTCAAGGACACTGCCTTGTTGGAGCGAGCTGTAACGCACCGTAGTTTTTCTGCGGATCACAATGAGCGCCTTGAATTTTTGGGCGATTCGGTCTTGAATTTGGCGGTGGCGCATTTGCTGTTTGAGCAGTTGCGTGACTTACCAGAAGGTGACTTGTCTCGTGTTCGCGCCAATTTGGTCAAGCAAGAAACTTTGCACCAGCTGGCGCTGAAACTCGATATCCCAGCTTGTTTGAAATTGGGCGAGGGCGAGTTGAAATCGGGCGGTCAGCGCCGGCCCTCAATTTTGGCTGATGCCTTGGAAGCCCTGATTGGTGCTGTTTTCCTTGATGCGGGCTATGACGCAGCTGAAAAATGGGTGCACGCCCTTTTTCAAAATGTGGAAATTACGCCGCAAATGCAAGCTGCCGCCAAAGACCCCAAAACAGAATTGCAAGAGTGGTTGCAGGGTCGTAAATTGCAGTTACCTCAATACAGTGTGGTGGCCACTTCTGGGGCTGCGCACCGACAAATATTTGATGTCGCTTGCGACATTCCCGAACTCAGTCTCTCACAGCACGGCAGCGGTCCTTCGCGCCGCGCAGGTGAGCAAGCCGCGGCAGCTGCCATGCTTGAAATTTTGAAAGTCAAGGCACGCGGATGAACACAGAAACCAACCCAGCCCAACGTTGCGGCTTGGTCGCCATTGTTGGCAAACCCAATGTGGGCAAATCGACTTTGCTCAATGCGCTGGTGGGCCAAAAAATCAGCATCACCTCTCGCAAAGCACAAACCACGCGTCACCGCATTACGGGTATTCGCACAGAAGGCCCCACGCAGTATGTGTTTGTGGACACACCTGGTTTTCAAACGCGTCACAACACGGCCTTGAACAAGTCTTTGAACAAAACAGTTCTGGGCGCCGTAGGCGATGTCGACTTGGTCTTGTTTGTGGTGGAAGCTGGCATGTTCAACACGGCCGATGCCAAGGTCTTGGCGCTACTCAAACCCGATGTGCCAGTCTTGCTCATTGCCAACAAACTGGATGCGGTCAACCGCCGTGAAGAATTGGCGCCTTGGCTCAAGGAAATGCAAGAGCGTCATCCTTTCACCGAGTTTGTGCCCATGTCGGCCAAAAACGCCAAGGACATAGAGCGCCTGATGGGCTACTGCGAAAAGTACTTGCCCGAGCAAGCCTGGTGGTACGCCGAAGACGAACTCACCGATCGCAGCGAAAAGTTTTTGGCCAGCGAAATTGTTCGTGAAAAACTGTTCCGTTTCACAGGTGACGAGTTGCCCTACACCTCGACAGTGGTCATTGACAAATTCGAAGAAGAGCCCAGCCGAACAGCCAATCGCATGATTCGCATCGCAGCCACCATTGTGGTGGAGCGAGAAGGTCACAAGGCCATGGTCATTGGCGACAAAGGCGAGCGCCTCAAACGCATTGGCACCGAAGCCCGTCAAGAACTCGAAAAACTCATGGACGCCAAAGTGTTCATTGAGTTGTGGGTCAAGGTTCGCTCTGGTTGGGCCGACGACGAAGCGCGCGTTCGCTCCTTCGGTTACGAATAAAAAGCGCAGGCCATGGCCGCAGTCTTGAAACGAATTTCGGATGAGCCGGCCTATGTGCTGCATCGCTACGACTGGAGCGAGTCTAGTCTTATCCTAGAGGTGTTCACACGCCATCAAGGCCGCATTGCTTTGGTGGCCAAGGGTGCTAAAAAGCCCAGCTCTTCTTTCCGTCCTGTTCTGCTGCCCCTACAAGCCATCCAAGTTGCTTATGGTGGCGATGCTGATATTCGCACCCTGAAATCGGCCGAGTGGGTGAGCGGACATGTGATGCCTACAGGCGATGCGCTGCTCTCTGGCTATTATTTGAATGAGCTGCTGCTGAAGTTGTTGGCCCGCGAAGATCCCCATCCTCAATTGTTTGATGCGTATGCTGCGACGGTTCGCGTGATGGCAACTGAGCCCGGTGAATTGCTACAAGCCTCACTGCGGGTGTTTGAATTATTGTTGCTCAGAGAAATTGGTTTGTTGCCCAGCTTGAATTGCCAGACACTCACCATGGCCGACTTGGACGAGACGCGAGACTATTGTTTGGTGCCCGAAGGGGGCTTGCGCTTGGCGCATCGTGATGACCGGCATGCCCTCAATGGCGCGCAATGGCTCTCCCTCCAAAACGCCTTGGATGGCATCACACCTTTCACAGACACACTTCGTTTGAGCTTGGACATGCTCACGCCATTGCGCACCCAACTTCGCACCTTACTCAATTACCATTGTGGTGTCGGCACCCTCAAAACCCGTCAAATGATGATCGACATTCAAAGTTTGTGAGACTTTCATGACCCAACACGCCCAAACGGCCCTTTCCGTCAACGTCAATAAGGTGGCGCTTTTGCGCAACTCGCGCCACTTGGGTATTCCCAGTGTCTTGAAAGCCGCTCAAATGTGCTTAGAGGCTGGCGCACAGGGCATCACCATCCACCCGCGCCCTGACGAGCGGCACATTCGCGCATCCGATGTTGTCGAGTTGGCCGAATTGATGAAGCAGTGGCCCGACCGTGAGTTCAACATCGAGGGCAATCCGTTTCACCAATTGATGGACTATGTCCGCACCTACAGGCCGCATCAAGTGACTTTTGTGCCCGACAGTGAAGGCCAATTCACCAGCGATCACGGTTGGTCCTTTCCCAAAGATGCCGCACAGCTCAAACCTTTGATTGACGAGTGCAAGGCGTTGGGCGTGCGCGTGAGCTTGTTCATGGACCCTGAACCCGAGCAAATGGCAGCTGTCAAACAAGTGGGCGCGGACCGGGTGGAGCTGTACACCGAGCCCTATGCCGCCACCTTTGGCACCGTTGCCAATGAGGCTTGTGTAGCCAAGTATGTGGACACTGCAAAAGCTGCCACGGCCTTGGGCCTTGGCGTGAATGCCGGTCACGACTTAAACCAAGACAATTTGCCCCTGTTTTCACAAGCTGTATCAGGCCTCTTAGAAGTGTCCATCGGTCACGCCTTGATCGCAGATGCCCTGGAAGTGGGCTATGCAGCCACCGTCCGTGGCTACTTAAAGGCCTTGGGCCGATAAGCCGGGCCATCATGATTTACGGCATTGGAACCGACCTGTGCGATGTGCGTCGCATCAGAGCCAGCTTGGAAAAACATGGCGATCGTTTTGCGCAAAAAGTCTTGAGCGAGGCTGAGTTTGAAACTTATAAAACGCGTGGTGCTAGATGGCCCGAGCGGGGTGTGCGATATGTTGCCACAAGGTTTTCTGCCAAAGAAGCTTTTAGCAAAGCCATTGGCATGGGCATGCGCATGCCCATGACTTGGCGTTCTTGTGAAATTGGTAAGTTGCCTTCAGGTCAGCCCGTGATTGTTTTGCACGGCGACTTGAAAACCTGGTTTGAGTCCCAACATTTAAAAGCACACATCAGCGTGACAGACGAAGCCGATTACGCCGGCAGTTATTGTGTGGTGGAAAGAATTGAATGAACATCCAAGCGCCTCTCATCATTGACATTGAAGGTTTTGCCCTCACGGCGGTTGACAAAAAGCGCCTTCAAAATCCTTTAACGGGTGGCATTATTTTGTTCGGCCGCAATTGGCAAAGTCGCGCACAACTCACGGCTTTGTGCACGGAGATCAAGGCCATCCGAAAAGACTTGCTCATTTGCGTCGACCACGAAGGCGGCCGTGTGCAGCGCTTTAGAACCGATGGCTTCACCCATTTGCCAGCCATGCGCCGCTTGGGCCAGATGTGGGCACAGGATGGTAAAGGCCTTGAAGGTGAGGGCGTTTTGCAAGCCTGCAAGGCAGCCTCAGCTGTGGGCTATTTGTTGGCGTCTGAATTGCGCGCGTGTGGGGTGGATTTCAGCTTTACACCCGTGCTCGATTTGGATTACGGCGAGAGCGGCGTCATTGGTGACCGCTCTTTTCACCGAGATCCCAGACATGTGAGCTTGTTGGCCAAAAATTTGATGCACGGCTTGCTTCGCGCTGGCATGGGCAATTGCGGTAAACATTTTCCAGGGCACGGCTTCATCAAGGCCGACTCGCATGTGGACATGCCCATCGATCAGCGCAGCTTGAAAGCGATCTTAAAAGAAGATGCCAAGCCCTATGAGTGGCTTAACAACGAGCTGAAAGCGGTGATGCCGGCGCATGTGATTTATCCCAAAGTGGATGCGCGGCCTGCAGGCTTTTCTCAAACGTGGATCCAAGACGTTCTGCGCGAGCGATTGGAATTTACAGGTGCCATTGTCAGTGACGATTTGTCCATGGTCGGCGCACGTGTTTTAGATGGCCAATCGATTGGTTTCACGCAGGGCGTTTTGGCTGCGCTCAATGCAGGCTGTGATTTGGCCCTTTTGTGCAATCAGTCTTTGAACAACAGCAAGGTCATCGACGAGGTCTTGGATGGCTTGGCCGAAGCGCAAGTCAAAGGCTGGTGGCAACCTGATGAACTCAGTGAAGCTCGACGTTTGGCGTTGTTGCCCACCACACCTGCATTGGCTTGGGATGATTTGGTTCGTTCAGTCAATTACCAGCAAGCCTTAGCCTGCTTGCCTTGATATGCAATTCATCGCTTGGATTTTTAAAATTTTCTTCAGCTTGCTGGGCTTGGTGTTTGTGCTGGGCATGCTTTGCATTTTGCTATTCGCGTTGCTGTTTGGCGCAATGTGGTCTTTGGTGCGCGGTCGCAAACCGGAGGTCGCTGTGGTGTGGCAACGTTACCAAGACATGGCCCGCAGCAGAGCACCCTTTGGTGCTTGGGGCGCCGCTTCAAAAAATGACAGCGAGGTGGTTGACGTCGAGGCCAAAGAAGTGACCCATGTCGCGTCGCCACAAGATCGCTTGCCAAGGCAGTAAATTCAATCAAAAAAATAGCGCCAGAATTGGCGCTTTTTTTTAGTCATGCTCTCGCTTTAAGGCGGGAAACAAAATCACATCTCGAATGCTAGGACTGTCGGTCAGCAACATCATCAAGCGGTCAATGCCAATGCCGCAACCGCCAGCAGGCGGCATGCCGTATTCCAAAGCGCGTACAAAATCATGGTCAAAGAACATGGCTTCATCGTCGCCGCTGTCTTTGGCATCCACTTGCGCTTGGAAACGTGCCACTTGATCTTCGGCATCGTTAAGTTCTGAGAAACCATTGCCAAATTCGCGACCCGTGATGTAAAGCTCAAAACGCTCTGTGACCTCTGGGCGCTCGTCGTTGGCACGGGCCAGAGGAGAAATTTCGGTGGGGTGTTCCATGATGAACGTAGGTTCCCACAATTTTTCTTCCACGGTTTCTTCGAAGTAAAGCACCTGCAAACCGGCCAAAGTTTTCTTGGACAGATTGTTCTTGGCTTCGCTCATGCCCAGCTTTTGCAAGGCTTGAATCAGCCAAGCGGCGTCGTCCACTTTGTCGCCAGCTTCGGTGTGTTTGATGATGGCTTCACGAATGGTGAGGCGAGCAAAAGGCTTGGCCAAATCGACGGGCTTGCCAGCATACGAGAGCTGCAAATGGCCTACAGCTTTCATGGCGGCATCGCGCACCAATTCTTCGGTAAAGCCCATCAAGTCTTGGTAGTTCCAATAAGCCGCATAGAACTCCATCATGGTGAATTCTGGGTTGTGGCGAACGGAAATGCCTTCGTTGCGGAAGTTGCGATTGATTTCAAACACGCGTTCGAATCCGCCCACCAGCAAACGCTTCAAGTACAACTCGGGCGCAATGCGCAAGAACATTTCTTGGTCCAGGGCATTGTGGTGTGTCACAAACGGACGGGCATTGGCACCGCCAGGAATGGGGTGCAACATGGGCGTTTCAACTTCTAAGAAGTTGTGCTTCACCATGAAGTCGCGAATGCCGCTGACAGCCTTGCTGCGAGCCGTAAAGCGTTTGCGCGCGTCTTCGTCCATCATCAAGTCAACATAGCGCTGACGGTATTTGATTTCTTGATCGGCCACGCCATGGAACTTGTCGGGCATGGGGCGCAGGCTCTTGGTGAGCATGCGAACGCTGGAAGCGTGCAAAGACAGCTCGCCCATTTTGGTTTTGAACAAGTAGCCCTCAGCGGCTACGATGTCGCCCAAGTCCCAATGTTTGAAATCGTTGTAGGCTTCTTCGCCAATGTCATCGCGCGTGACATAAATCTGGAAACGGCCTGTGGCATCTTGCAAGGTGGCAAAGCTGGCCTTGCCCATCACGCGTTTGAGCATCATGCGGCCGGCAATTTTGGCTTTGACAGGTGTCACGCCTTCGCCCTTTAAAGCTTCTGCTGCTTTGTCGCCGTGTGCAGCTGTCAATGCGTCCGCATGGTGTTCAGGTTTGAAGTCGTTGGGGAAGGCCACGCCTTTGCCTTGCGCTTGCGCTTCACGCAGGGCCTTAAGCTTGCTGCGGCGTTCTGCAATCAGTTGGTTCTCGTCAACGACGGGGGTATTTTGATTTTCTGCTGGCGTGTCTGACATGAAGTGCACTTAATGAGTGAGGGCGGTTTAAAACCCGTAAAAACGCTGAATGACAGCGCGAACCCGTTATTTTACGATTCCTTCGGGCTGCCGCTATCATGCACACACTTGGAGGACTTCTGTGTTTCTACAAATTGTCAATTTGATCTTGGATGTGGCCACGGGTTTGGTGGGCGGGGCCTGTTTAATGCGCTTGGTGATGCAATGGCAGCGCTTGCCTTTTCAGAACCCCATTGGTCGCTTTGTGTTTGCTGTGACCGATTGGTTGGTCATGCCACTTAGGCGCATATTGCCCGCAGTTGGTCGATTGGACACGTCCAGCTTGGTGGCAGCTTGGCTGATGAAGTTGAGCCATTTGCTGGCGATGTGGGCCTTGGCAGGCGCACAAGCCGCACTACTGGGTGTTTTGATTGCCAGCCTCTTTGGGGTGCTTCACTGGCTGGTCTCTGGCTTGAGCGCCATTATTTTGCTATATGCCATTTTGTCTTGGGTTCAACCCAATAGCGGCAGCATGATGCTGTTGTCACGCATTGTGGAGCCTTGGCTGGCACCCATTCGGAATGCCATTCCTCAACCAGGCGGCATTGACCTATCGCCCCTGGTGCTGTTGGTCATCTTGCAAATTGCCAGCATGTTGCTGGCGGGTTTGCAGTACGGCGGGTTTTAAGGGCAGCGGACAGAGTCCGCTGCTTCTGATCAAGGTCAGCTGACAGCGTCAGCGGATTGGCGCGTCAACATGGCCAGTGTGTTGGCTACAGTCATCTTCAATTCACGGCGATCGCAAATGAAGTCGATAGCACCTTTTTCTTGCAAGAACTCGGCGCGTTGGAAGCCTTCTGGCAAGGTGACTCGCACGGTACTTTCAATTACGCGCGGGCCCGCGAACCCAATCAGGGCCTTGGGCTCAGCAATGACCACGTCGCCCATGAAGGCAAAACCCGCAGACACGCCGCCCATGGTGGGGTCGGTCAAGACGCTGATGTAAGGCAAGCCTTTTTTGGCCAAGCGAGTCAATGACGCATTGGTTTTGGCCATTTGCATCAAGGACAACAATCCCTCTTGCATGCGCGCGCCACCGGTGGCGGTAAAGCAAATGAACGGAACTTTTTGTTCGATGGCGGTTTCAACGCCGCGCACAAAACGCTCGCCCACAACAGAGCCCATGCTGCCGCCCATGAAGTCAAACTCGAAGCAAGCGGCCACCACGTTGATGCTGTGAATGGCGCCGCCCATGACCACCAAGGCGTCGGTTTCACCGGTGTTGCTCATGGCTTCTTTGATGCGCTCGGGGTACTTGCGGCTGTCTTTGAATTTCAAAGCGTCGACAGGGACCACTTCTTGGCCAATTTCGTAGCGGCCTTCGTTGTCCAAAAAGTTGTTCAGACGGGCACGTGCGCCAATGCGGTGGTGGTGACTGCAGGTGGGGCAAACGTTTTGGTTTTGCTCCAGGTCAGTTTTGTAAAGCACGGATTCGCACTGGGGGCACTTGATCCACAAGCCTTCCGGCACGCTGCGGCGGTCGGCCGGGTCGGTGTGCAGAATTTTTGGGGGAAGCAGTTTTTCGAGCCAACTCATGTCGAGGTCCTTATGGGTTGTTTCAGGCGTCCATGGCCTGGCGAATGCCACGCAAAAAGTCGCCAGCCACAGCGGCGACTTTATCGCGGGGTTCATTTTCTATCAATTGGATGATTTTGCTACCAATCACGACGGCATCGGCCACTTTGGCAATGGTTTGGGCTGTTTGGGCATCGCGAATGCCAAAGCCAACGCCTACCGGAATGCTGACTTTTTGGCGAATGCGGGGCAACATGGCCTCTACTTCGTCGGTGTTCAAGGCACCTGAGCCGGTGACGCCCTTGAGCGACACGTAGTACACATAGCCACTGGCCACATCGGCCACTTGCTGCATGCGCTGATCGGTGCTGGTGGGGGCCAACAAGAAAATCAGGTCCATGCTGTGGGCGCGCAGTTTGGCGGCAAATTCAACGCATTCTTCGGGAGGGTAGTCCACCACCAAGACACCATCGATGCCTGCGGCTGAGGCGTCGCGAATGAAGCCGTCTTTGCCGTGCTTCAGATCGTAGCGTTCAATGGGGTTGGCATAGCCCATCAGCACCACAGGCGTGGTGGTGTTGGTCTGTCTAAAGGCTTTTACCATGTCTATGACGTGGGAGGTGCCAATGCCAAATGCCAGGGCTTTGTCGCCCGCTTTTTGAATGACGGGGCCATCGGCTGAGGGGTCGCTAAAAGGAACACCCAATTCAATGACGTCGGCGCCTGCAGCCACCATGGCATGCATCAACTCAGGCGTGACATCGGCAAAAGGAAAGCCTGCAGTCACGTAGGGGATGAGGGCCTGGCGACCCGTGGCTTTCAATTGTTGGAAGGTGGCTTCAATGCGGCTCATTTGACGACTTTCACAATTTGCTCGCCCAGGCCTAAGCCACCTTTGACGCCTTGGCCTTGGCAGCTGGGGCGGCAATAGAAATCGGCTTGGCTCAGGTCGGCCACGGTGCCGATGTCCTTGTCGCCACGGCCCGACAAGTTGACCAAAATGGATTGATCTGGCTTCATGGTGGCGGCCAACTTCTTGGCATAGGCCACAGCATGGCTGGACTCAAGGGCAGGGATGATGCCTTCAGTGCGGCACAAGTAGTGGAACGCGTCCAAGGCTTCTTGATCGGTGATGCCCACGTATTCAGCACGGCCAATGTCTTTTAGGAAGGCATGCTCAGGACCGACGCCCGGATAGTCTAGGCCAGCGCTGATGCTGTGTGTCTCTGTAATTTGCCCGTTGTCATCTTGCAGAATGTAAGTGCGATTGCCGTGCAACACACCAGGGCTGCCGCGCTGCAAAGAGGCAGAGTGCTTGCCGCTTTCTAAGCCTTCTCCTGCTGCTTCGACGCCAATGAGGCGTGTGTTCTTATGATTGATGTAGGGATAGAAAATACCCATGGCATTGGAGCCGCCGCCCACGCAAGCAATGACCGCGTCGGGTTGTTGGCTGTGCAAACCTGTTTGAGCCAATAGCTTTGGCATTTGCTCAAGGCATTCGTTGCCAATGACACTTTGAAAATCGCGAACCATCATGGGGTAGGGGTGTGGGCCGGCTACGGTACCGATGATGTAGAACGTGTTGTCGACATTGGCCACCCAGTCGCGCATGGCTTCGTTCAAGGCGTCTTTGAGGGTTTTGCTGCCAGACGTGACGGGCACCACGGTAGCGCCCAAGAGTTTCATGCGGTACACGTTGGGGCTTTGACGTTTGACGTCTTCGGCACCCATGTAAACAACGCACTCCAGACCGTAACGGGCGCAGATGGTGGCAGTGGCCACACCGTGTTGCCCCGCGCCTGTTTCGGCAATGATGCGCGGCTTGCCCATGCGCTTGGCCAGCATGGCTTGGCCAATGGTGTTGTTGATTTTGTGTGCGCCCGTGTGGTTCAGGTCTTCGCGCTTCAGATAGATTTGTGCCCCACCTGCCTCACGGCTCATGCGAGCAGCGTGATAAATGGGCGAGGGGCGACCCACAAAGTGGGCCAGTTCGTATTGGAACTCGGCCAAAAACGCTGGGTCGTTTTGGTACTTGGCGTAGGCCTCGCGCAATTCAAGGATGGCGTGCGTCAGAGTTTCGCTGACAAAACTGCCGCCATAAATGCCAAAGTGGCCAGAATCATCGGGTTGTTGGTAATTGGACATGGTGTTACTCAATGGCATCGGCTGCTTTGACGGCAGCCACAAATTCTTGGATTTTTCGGGCATCTTTGAGGCCTTTCTGGCCATCCAGTTCGACACCCGAGCTGACATCAACGGCCAAAGACAGGGCTTTGGGCCGAAGCTGGCGAATGCCATCGGTCACATTTGCAGGCGTCAATCCACCACTCAAAACGAGGTGAGCGTTGACGTTTGGAGGAAGCTGAGACCAATTGAATGTTTTCCCGCCACCGCCATAACCGTCAACATGAGCGTCGAGCAGGATGGCCTGGGCATTTGAATAATCTTGGCAGAATTTTACCAAGTCAAACGAGGCTGTGTTGTCGGTGGGAATTCGAGCTGCGCGCCAGTAAGGACGTTGCACTGTTTTGGCCAATCGGTCGCATTCGGCGGGGGATTCGTCGCCATGAAATTGGAGCAGGGCGTTGGGCACGGCGTCGCAAGCGGCCTGAACTTCTTCTAGGCTGGCATTTACAAACAACAGGACCGGCGTTAGGCCCTGCGGCAGCAGCTTCGCCAAGACCCCCGCACGTTCTGGGGACACGTACCGTGCACTTTTGGGGTACATCACAAAGCCAATGGCATTGGCGCCTGCCGCCACGCAATCTAGGACATCGGCTTCGCGTGTGAGGCCGCAAATTTTGACAAAACTAGTGTGTAAGCCGGTGTTCATGGCAACCAATGAAAAGGTGGGGTTTCGGTCGGTAAGCCCCATTGCGGGTCGTAAACCGGGCCCTGAAAATACAAACCATCGGGCGAGAAGGTGGGGGCCGCGGCATCACGGCGCTTGCTCTCAATGACTTGCGCCATCCACTCTGGTGGCTGAAATCCTTGCCCGATGGTCACCATGCAACCCATGATGTTGCGAATCATGTGGTGCAAAAAAGCATTGCCTTCAAATTCAAAGCGCCAGTAAGGTCCGTGCCTTAGAATCTCGACGCGCAGCATGGTTTTGATGGGGGACAAGGCTTGGCAGCTGCTGGCCCTGAAGGAAGAAAAGTCATGTTCGCCCAGCAAATGCTGAGCAGCCTGTCGCATAGCGGCTTCGTCCAATGGGCGGTAGACCCAACCCACGCGGCCAAACTCGAGGCTTGGACGCACAGGCGATTCCAATACGATGTAAGCATAGCGACGAGACAGAGCGCTTCCACGGGCATGAAACTCAGGGGGCACTTCTTGTGCCCATTGCACAGAAATATCATCGGGCAAATAACGGTTGGTTCCGCGCACCCAAGACCCCATGTCACGCGCGAGAGGGGTGTCAAAGTGAACCACTTGCATCAGACCGTGAACGCCAGCATCGGTGCGACCGGCGCACAAGGTGGTCACTTTTTGAGTGGTAAATTCTTTGAGTGCCTTTTCCAATTTGTCTTGGATGGTGAGGCCTGTGCTTTGACTCTGCCAGCCTTGGTAGGGCCGACCGTTGTAGGTGATGCCCAGCGCAATTCTCACTGTCGTGTCTCTGTGCTAATGGCAGACCGAACTTGATCCATGTTTTTGACCGTCGGAGTACCCAGGTCAAGGTTTAAATCCAAAGCTGTGATGTCTGCTGGCAATTCAAGTTTGTTGGGACGTTCAAAACCATTAGAAGCGGCGGGGACTTCTGCTGCTGGCATCAGGGTGCTTAAGCTGGGTGAAGTTTTCCTGCTCTGAATTCGAAGGCCAGCCCACACCGTCAAAATACCCAGCAATGCCAAAGCAGCCCACAAGTAGGCATTTTGGTAGGGTGTTTCCAATAAGCGATGGAGGTTGAGCCAACCTTTGCTTTGGCTGTTGTCTGTTGTAGATGAAGGGCTTGGACCCACGTTAATGGGCGCTGGGGTTGTGAGTTGAACCAGTTGGTTGACGTTATTTTGCAGGGTGGTCAGTTGTTTTTGTGCATCTTGTAAAGCACGTTGCGCTGCCAACCTTGTTTCAGCATTTTGTTTTTCAATCTTCGCTTGAGTAAGCCGCAATTGGTCGATGGTGGCTTCTGCGGCTTGGAGTGCAGTTTCCTCTTGTCCCACTTTGCCAGAAGCTTGACGGGTGGGCGCTTGTCCCTTGATGACATTGGTGTTTTGGGCGGCAGCTTGCGAGTAAGCTAAGAATTCTTTTTGTTGTGAGATCAAGAATTGGCGTGCTTCATTGGGATCTACGGCTTGAACAGCCGTAGCCGAAGGCGCTTTGAGCACGGCGCCGGCCCGCAATAAATTGACGTTGCCTTCAATGAAGGCATCGGGTTGGCTTTTGAGCAAGGCAACGAGCATTTGCTGCGTGCTCATGTCTTCAGTCAACCATTGTTGAATGATTTGGCTGGCACTTTCTCCTTTTTGAACCACATGCTCGGAAGGTGGTGCAACGCTGCTTTTCGTGACAGCGGAAGAGGTCGCAAGCTGAATTGGCGCGTCTGACTTGGCGGGCACTGGTTTCAGCATCAAAGTGAACGCTTTCACCCATTTGCCCGAAGCAGTCTGCGCCTCGATCAACAGATCGACAAAATTATCAGAAAAATTTTGAGGACCTGAAATGCGGATGCGTTGAGAGCCGTCTCTGGCTTCATAGGGCTCTGCTTGCAGCAAGCCTACCGCAGGTGAATAGACGAGTCCCAGTTGCGTGAAGCGTTCAGCTGGCGCAATTTTGACGTTGAGTTGTTGCCACTCTTCAGCCGTGGCACTGGCCACACTGATTTCAGCGCGCAAGGGCTCGCCTTTAAAAGACTGCACTTCAATGCCGGCCAAGGTGAGGGCGTGTGCACTGATGCACGTGCCCCAAACGCTGATGATGCCGGCAATGACGTGACGAGCTGTGCGCATGAGTGCCTGATTAGGCGTTGAGCAAAATGCGCAACATGCGGCGCAGTGGTTCAGCAGCACCCCACAGCAATTGATCGCCAATGGTGAAGGCGCCAACATACTCAGGACCCATGGCCAATTTGCGAATTCGACCCACAGGGATGGTCATGGTGCCCGTAACTGCCACAGGTGTGAGGTCTTGCAAAGTGGCTTCACGGGTGTTGGGCACTACTTTGACCCACTGGTTGTCGGCGGCGATCATGGCTTCGATGTCGGCCAAGGGCACATCTTTTTTCAGCTTGAAGGTAAGCGCTTGGCTGTGGCAGCGCATGGCGCCCACGCGAACGCAGAAACCATCCACAGGAATGGCGGCAGAGTTGAAGCCTTCGCCTTGACCCAAAATTTTGTTGGTCTCAGCCATGCCCTTCCACTCTTCTTTGGACATGCCATTGCCCAAATCTTTGTCGATCCATGGAATCAGCGAGCCACCCAGTGGTACACCAAAGTTTGCAGTTTCGGCGCCTGTAAGCGCACGTTGTTTGGCAATGACTTTGCGGTCGATTTCAAGGATGGCACTCTTGGGATCGTCGAGCAATGCTTTGACTTCAGAATTCAAGGTGCCGTATTGCGTGAGCAACTCGCGCATGTGCTGCGCACCACCACCTGAGGCGGCTTGATAAGTTTGGGTGCTCATCCATTCGACCAAACCGGCTTTGTACAAAGCGCCGACGCCCATCAACATGCAGCTGACGGTGCAATTGCCGCCAACCCAATTCTTGCCGCCATTCTTCAAAGCGGATTGAATGACGGGCATGTTGACCGGATCCAAAATGATCACAGCATCTTTGTCCATGCGCAGTGTAGAGGCGGCGTCAATCCAATGACCATTCCAGCCTGCTGCTCGTAATTTGGGGAAAACCTCGGTGGTGTAGTCGCCGCCTTGGGCGGTGATGATGATGTCGCAACGCTTCAAGGCATCGATGTTGAAGGCATCTTGCAGCGTCGTTTCATTTTTGGCCATGGCGGGCGCTTTGCCGCCCGAGTTGGAGGTGGAGAAGAACAAAGGTTCAATCAAACCAAAGTCGCCCTCGGCTTGCATGCGGTCCATCAAGACGGAACCGACCATGCCGCGCCAGCCTACAAGTCCTACCAATTTCATGTCATCACCCTTTCAATGTTAATTTTGAGATTCCGACTCGTCGAGCCGGAAGGGCATGACGAGTTTTGAGCTTTAGCTCTTTGTCGTTTTCGTAATGGCTTTCACAACGGCTTCGCCCATTTCACGCGTGCTAACCTTTTGTGTGCCTTCTGACCAGATGTCTACCGTACGCAAACCCGAGGCAAGCACAGACTTGACAGCCGTCTCAATGCGATCGGCGGCTTGGGCTTGGTTCAGTGAAAAACGTAACATCATGGCTGCAGACAGTATTGTAGCCAATGGGTTTGCAATACCCTTACCGGCAATGTCTGGTGCGCTGCCATGGCTTGGCTCGTACAAACCTTGGTTTTTGACGTTCAAGCTGGCGGAGGGCAGCATGCCAATGGAGCCTGTCAACATGGAGGCCTCGTCGGACAAAATGTCGCCAAACATGTTGCCAGTGACCACGACGTCAAATTTCTTCGGTTCTTTGACCAATTGCATGGCGGCGTTGTCAACGTACATGTGATCAAGCGCGACATCGGGATATTCTTTGTGGACATCTGTGACCACATCTTTCCAGAACTGGAAAGTTTCAAGCACATTGGACTTGTCAACGCTGGTGACCTTCTTGCCGCGCTTGCGAGCGGCTTGGAAGGCAACGTGTGCAATGCGTTCGATTTCGGGGCGTGAATAGCGCATGGTGTCGAAGGCTTCTTCGGCACCCGGGAAGTGACCATCGGTGGCTACGCGGCGGCCGCGGGGCTGACCAAAATAGATATCACCTGTCAGTTCGCGGATGATCAAAATGTCGAGTCCAGAAATGAGTTCAGGCTTGAGGCTGGACGCACCGACCAATTGCTCGTAGCAAATGGCTGGTCGGAAGTTGGCAAACAGGCCCATGTTTTTGCGCAAGCCCAAAATGGCTTGTTCGGGGCGCAAAGGACGGTCGAGTTTGTCGTATTTCCAATCGCCCACAGCGCCAAACAACACGGCGTCTGATTGCATGGCCAATTTCAAAGTGGATTCTGGCAAGGGGTGGCCGTGCGCTTCGTAAGCGGCGCCGCCCACCAGGGCTTCTTCCATTTCAAATTTCAAGTCGAGGACGTTCAAAACCTTGACGGCTTCTGCAACGATTTCGGTACCAATGCCGTCACCCGGCAGAACTGCAATTTTCATGGTGTTTCTTCTTTAACTCTGAATTTAAGCGACGTGTGCCAGCCAAGGTTTGGTGGCCAAGCGTTCGGCTTCGAAGGATTTGATTTTGTCTGAATGACGCAAGGTCAAGCCAATGTCGTCGAGGCCGTTGAGCAGACAGTATTTGCGGAAGGCTTGAACGTCAAACGGAATTTCTTCGCCTTGTGGGCGAACCACCACTTGGCGTTCTAAGTCGATGGTGAGTTGGTAGCCAGGGAAGGCGGCCACTTCGTCAAACAATTGGGCCACCACGTTGTCGGGCAAGACAATGGGCAGCAAGCCATTCTTAAAACAATTGTTGAAAAAGATATCGGCGTAACTGGGGGCAATGACCGCGCGGAAGCCATATTGGTCAATGGCCCAGGGTGCGTGTTCACGTGAAGAGCCGCAGCCAAAGTTTTTGCGTGCCAACAAAATAGAAGCGCCCTGATAGCGTGCTTGATTAAGAACGAAATCGGGGTTGGGTTTGCGGCTGGCTGGGTCTTGGCCAGGATAGCCAGCGTCTAAATAACGCCATTCGTCGAACAAGTTGGGGCCGAAGCCGGTCTTGCGAATGGACTTGAGGAATTGCTTAGGGATGATGGCGTCGGTGTCGACGTTCTCACGGTCCATCGGGGCCACGAGGCCTTTGTGCACATTGAATTTTTGCATATGTGTTCCTTGATCTTTGTGGTGTTGTTTCTGAGTCAGTGGCCCTTAGGCAAACTGACGAATGTCCACAAAGTGACCATGAATGGCAGCAGCAGCGGCCATGGCAGGACTGACCAAGTGCGTGCGTCCGCCGGCGCCTTGACGGCCTTCAAAGTTGCGATTGCTGGTGCTGGCGCAACGCTCGCCTGGCTCGAGGCGGTCGGCGTTCATGGCCAAGCACATGGAACAACCAGGTTCGCGCCATTCAAAGCCAGCTGCCTTGAAAATTTCGTGAAGACCTTCGCGCTCGGCTTGTTCTTTGACCAAGCCAGAGCCAGGCACCACCATGGCCAGTTTGACGCCTTTGGAAACTTTTTGGCCCAGTTTTTTGACCACGGCAGCCGCTTCGCGCATGTCTTCAATGCGGCTGTTGGTGCAAGAGCCAATGAACACTTTGTCGACGTGAATGTCGTTGAGTGCCTTGCCTGGCTCAAGTCCCATGTAGGTCAGGGCGCGTTCAATGGCGCCACGCTTGTTGGCGTCTTTTTCTTTGTCGGGATCGGGCACGTTGCCATTGATGCCAAGAACCATTTCGGGGGACGTACCCCAGGTAACTTGAGGCAAGATGTCGGCTGCGTTGAGCTCAACCACGGCATCAAAATGAGCACCCGCATCAGATTGCAAAGATTTCCAATAAGCCACGGCTTGGTCCCATTCCACGCCTGTGGGGGACAACAAGCGACCTTTGACGTACTCAATGGTTTTTTCGTCCACCGCCACAAGACCAGCGCGGGCGCCGGCTTCAATGGCCATGTTGCAGACTGTCATGCGACCCTCCATGGACAAAGCACGAATGGCTGAGCCACCAAATTCAATGGTGTAGCCGGTGCCGCCAGCGGTACCAATTTTGCCAATGATGGCCAGCACAATGTCTTTGCCCGTGATGCCTTTGGCCACATTGCCTTCGACTTTGATCAGCATGTTCTTGGCTTTTTTGGCCAACAAAGTTTGGGTGGCCATAACGTGCTCAACTTCGCTGGTGCCAATGCCGTGCGCCAAGGCGCCAAAGGCGCCATGCGTGGAGGTGTGCGAGTCGCCGCAAACCACGGTCATGCCAGGCAGGGTGGCGCCATTTTCTGGGCCAATGACGTGCACGATGCCTTGGCGCTTGGACATGAAGGGGAAGAAGGCCGCAGAGCCAAACTCGGCAATATTGCTGTCCAGCGTGGTGATTTGTTCTTTGCTGATGGGGTCGGTGATGCCGTCGTAGCCCAACTCCCAACCCGTCGTGGGGGTATTGTGGTCTGCGGTGGCCACGATGGAGCTGACACGCCACACTTTGCGGCCAGCTTGGCGCAGGCCTTCAAAGGCTTGGGGACTGGTGACTTCGTGCACCAAGTGACGGTCGATGTACAGGACGGAAGTGCCGTCTTCTTCGGTGTGGACGACGTGTTCGTCCCAAATTTTGTCGTAAAGCGTTCGTGCCATGGTGCTTCCTAGGGTCAAGCCCAGCATTTTAAGCTGATTAGCAATGTTGCCCGTCCTGTATTTGCAGGGTAGGATCGATCGAATTGCGTTTTGAAAAGCTATAGTGTCGGCTGGCCCAATTTGTAGTCTTGGGACCTTTTATCCATTTTTAATTGAGATTTGTTCCATGACGACTGTCCACCCCAGTGACAATGTTTCAGGCAGTAGCGTTGCGCTTCAACCGCAACGAATTGGTGTTCCAAGGGAGATCTTTCCTGGTGAAAAGCGTGTAGCCACCGTGCCCGATGTGGTCACCAAGCTGACAAAACTTGGTTTTGCGGTGGTGGTGGAGCAAGGCGCAGGCGACCTGGCCGATCTGTCAGACCAAGCCTACGAGCAAGCCGGCGCAAGCATTGCGCCCAACGCAGCAGCACTTTGGCGTGACAGCGACATCGTCTTCAAGGTCCGTGCGCCCACGGCCGAGGAAGTCGACCTCATGCATGAAGGTCAGACCCTGATTGGCTTTTTGTGGCCAGCTCAAAACCCTGATTTGATGCAGCAACTGGCTGCCAAAAAAGTGACGGCACTGTCCATTGACGCTTTGCCGCGTACCCTCAGTCGCGCTCAAAAAATGGACGCACTCACCTCCATGGCGGGTGTGAGCGGCTACCGCGCCGTGGTTGAAGCGGCCGGCGCATTTGGTCGCTTCTTTAATGGACAAATTACGGCTGCGGGCAAAGTGCCGCCAGCCAAGGTCTTCATCGCGGGCGCTGGCGTGGCTGGCTTGGCCGCCATTGGCGCAGCGGCCAGTTTGGGTGCCATTGTTCGCGCCAACGACACCCGTGCCGAAGTGGCCGACCAAGTGGTGTCGCTGGGTGGCGAGTTCGTCAAGGTTAACTACGAAGAAGAAGGCTCTGGCGGCGGCGGCTACGCCAAAGTCATGAGCGAGGGCTTTCAGGCGGCGCAGCGTGAGATGTATGCGCAGCAAGCCAAAGAGTGCGACATCATCATCACCACCGCGCTCATTCCTGGCAAACCAGCCCCCAAGCTAATCACGGCCGAAATGGTCCGTAACATGAAGCCTGGCAGCGTTATTGTGGACATGGCAGCCGAGCAGGGCGGCAACTGTGAGTTGACCGAGCCAGGCAAGGCTGTGGTCAAGCACGGCGTCACCATTGTGGGCTACACCGACTTGGCATCGCGCATGGCACGCCAGTCGTCCACGCTGTATGGCACCAACTTGTTCCGCCTGACCGAAGAGCTTTGCAAAACCAAAGATGGCGTTATCAACGTCAACATGGAAGACGATGCCATTCGCGGACTCACGATTATTAAAGAGGGTGCCATTACGTGGCCTGCACCGCCTTTGGTGGTTGCGCCCAGACCAGCGCCTAAGCCATCCGCTGCGCCTGTGGCCAAAAAAGGCCACGGCCACGGCGAAGCCTCTGGCCCTATGCCTGCCGGTCAGTTGGCCATCGTGGCAGCCATTACCGCTGTCTTATTTGTGTTGGTGGGAGCTTATGCACCTGCTGCGTTCCTGTCGCACTTCACGGTGTTTGTGCTGGCCTGCTTTGTGGGTTACATGGTGGTTTGGAACGTCAAGCCTGCTTTGCACACGCCGCTCATGAGTGTGACCAATGCCATCAGTTCCATCATTGCCATTGGCGCACTGGTCCAAATCTCACCCATGGCCAATGCGGCCGCACGCCCCAACACGCTGATTATTGTGTTGGCCTCACTGGCCCTGGTCCTCACCGCCATCAACATGTTTGGCGGTTTTGCAGTGACTCAGCGCATGCTGGCGATGTTCAGAAAATAATTAGGAATAAGCAGTCATGACCTCTAACTTGTCGACGGTTGCCTACATTGGCGCAACCATTCTTTTCATCCTTAGCCTGGGTGGCTTGTCTAATCAAGAAACCGCACGCCGCGGCAATCTCTACGGCATGATTGGTATGACGTTGGCCATTTTGGCCACCGTGTTAGGACCCCAAGTCACAGCTGCCGGCACCCCTTGGATTGTGGGCAGTTTGGTCGTAGGCGGTGCCATTGGTTTGTACGCTGCGCGCTCAGTGCAAATGACGCAAATGCCTGAGTTGGTGGCGCTCATGCACAGCATGGTCGGTATGGCCGCAGTGTTGGTGGGCTATGCCACTTTC
Source organism: Limnohabitans sp. (assembly GCA_049655425.1). Taxonomy (GTDB): domain Bacteria; phylum Pseudomonadota; class Gammaproteobacteria; order Burkholderiales; family Burkholderiaceae_C; genus Limnohabitans_A. The sequence continues at coordinate 359,667 of JBASJS010000002.1, forward strand.
GTCGATCCAGAAGCTACCAAAGGCTTTGAAGGTGCAGCACATGCCATTCATTCGATGGAAATCTACATTGGTATCTTCATCGGCGCAGTGACGTTCTCTGGCTCGGTGGCGGCATTTGGCAAGTTGTCTGGCCGCATTGGCGGCAGTCCCTTGTTGCTGCCTGGCCGCCACTGGATCAATTTGGCGGGTTTGTTGGCGGTGGTTTATTTCGGCCGCATGTTCTTGCAAGCTGAAACCATTGAGCAAGGCATGTTGCCCCTGTTTGTCATGAGCGCTATTGCGCTTTTGTTTGGCATTCACATGGTGATGGCCATTGGTGGTGCCGATATGCCGGTGGTGGTGTCAATGCTGAACAGCTACTCTGGATGGGCTGCTGCAGCGACCGGCTTTATGTTGAGCAACGATTTGCTGATTGTGGTGGGCGCTTTGGTGGGCTCAAGCGGCGCAATCTTGTCTTACATCATGTGCAATGCCATGAACCGCAGCTTTATCAGTGTGATCGCTGGAGGCTTTGGTACCACCGCTGCAGCGCCCAAGCCTGCTGACGGTGCAAGCGCCGAGCCGGTGGGCGAGGTCAGTCCTATCTTGGCGGCAGAGACTGCTGAGTTGTTGCGCGATGCCAAGAACGTGATCATTGTGCCGGGCTACGGCATGGCCGTGGCACAAGCACAGCACACTGTGTTTGAGATTACCCGCACTCTGCGCGAAAAGGGCGTCAACGTTCGCTTTGGCATCCACCCCGTGGCGGGTCGTATGCCGGGTCACATGAACGTGCTGTTGGCCGAAGCCAAAGTGCCTTACGACATCGTCTTGGAAATGGACGAGCTGAACGAAGACTTTCCAGACACCGATGTGGCCATTGTGATTGGTGCCAACGACATCGTGAATCCAGCCGCACAAGACGATCCCACCAGCCCCATTGCAGGCATGCCCGTGCTTGAAGTTTGGAAAGCACGCACCAGCATTGTGATGAAGCGTTCGATGGCCAGCGGCTATGCGGGTGTTGACAACCCACTCTTCTACAAAGACAACAACCGCATGTTGTTTGGCGATGCCAAAAAGATGCTGGACGAAGTACTGGTTGCTTTGAAGAGCTAAAAAAATAAGGGGCTCAACTCGATGTTTGCATCGAGTTGAGCCCCTGTCTCTTTAAAGCGGATCAGCCTTTGATATCGCGGCGTGGTGAGCCGGTGAACAACTGACGTGGACGGCCAATTTTGTACTCGGGGTCGCCAATCATTTCGTTCAATTGTGCAATCCAGCCTACCGTACGTGCCAAAGCAAACACGCCGGTGAACAAGTTCACTGGAATGCCGATGGCGCGTTGCACGATGCCGGAGTAGAAGTCGACGTTGGGATACAACTTGCGTGACACAAAGTAATCGTCTTCCAAAGCAATTTTCTCAACCTGCTTGGCCAACTTGAACAAGGGGTCGTTTTCCAAGCCCAGTTCAGCCAACACTTCATTGCAAGTCTCTTGCATCAACTTGGCACGTGGGTCGTAGTTTTTGTAAACACGGTGACCGAAGCCCATCAATTTGACGCCAGAGTTTTTGTCTTTGACTTGTTCCATGAACTCGCCAACTTTAGAAATGCCACCCATTTTCTGGATGTCATCGAGCATGTTCAAGCAAGCTTCGTTGGCACCGCCGTGGGCAGGGCCCCAGAGGCAAGCCACACCGGCCGCAATGGCTGCGAAGGGGTTGGTGCCAGAAGAGCCACACAAACGCACTGTGGAAGTGGAAGCGTTTTGCTCGTGGTCTGCGTGCAAGATGAAGATGCGGTCTAAAGCGCGTTCCAGCACGGGGTTCACTTCGTACTCTTCGCAAGGCACGCCAAACATCATGCGCAAGAAGTTGCCTGAGTAAGACAAATTGTTTTGTGGGTACATGAAAGGCTGTCCCACGCCGTATTTGTAAGCCATGGCCACCAAAGTTGGCATTTTGGCAATCAAGCGAATGGCCGCAATTTCACGGTGCTCTGGATTGTTAATGTCGGTGCTGTCGTGATAGAAGGCAGACAAAGCGCCCACCAAACCAGTCAACACAGCCATAGGGTGAGCATCACGGCGGAAGCCGCGCAAGAAGAATTGCATCTGCTCATTCACCATGGTGTGGTTGTTTACCAATTTGTGAAAGTCAGCGCTTTGTTTGCCATCGGGCAATTCGCCTTTTAAAAGCAAGAAGCACGTGTCCAAATAATCGCCATGGTTGGCCAATTGCTCAATGGGGTAGCCACGGTACAGCAACTCACCTTTGTCGCCATCAATGTAGGTGATGGAGGACTGGCATGAAGCGGTTGACAAGAAACCTGGGTCATAAGTGAACATGCCACTCTGGCCGTACAACTTGCGAATATCGATCACGTCGGGACCGATGTTGCCACTGTAGACTGGCATTTCGATACTGGGGCTGCCATTGCTAAATGACAGGGTTGCTTTGTTGTCAGCAAGTTTCATGGTTCTATTTCCTCAAGTAATCAGTCAATTCAAAGGGGTCTGTGGGTCAATGTGTTGCGGGTTGCCGTCATGCCAAAAGCATGTTGAACACTTCGCTTACGTCTTCTGATGCAATGTCATTGCCTAGGGGCTTGCGTTTCATTAGCAAATCCATCAGGTCATTGTCTGACAGGTCCATTAGGACGTACATGCCACGTGCTTGACCCACAGTGATGTCAGTGGCGTATCGGTTGAAGAAACGCTCAATGAAAAGATCGTTCTCAAGCAAACCGCGTCGGCAGCGCCAACGCAATTTGCTGAGCGCACGCTCACCCAAAGGTGTGCTGCGGTCGAGTCCATCAAGCAGTTCGTCGCCCATTCTTAAATACTCTTTTTGGCTTTGGGCTTAGACGGCGCGACGCACCATCATCTCTTTGATCTTGCCAATCGCTTTGGTGGGGTTGAGGCTCTTAGGGCACACGTCCACGCAGTTCATGATGGTGTGGCATCGGAACAAGCGATAAGGGTCTTCCAAGTTGTCCAAGCGCTCTGCAGTGCCTTGGTCGCGGCTATCAGCCAAGAAGCGATAAGCTTGCAACAAACCAGCTGGGCCCACGAACTTGTCGGGGTTCCACCAGAAGCTAGGGCAAGACGTAGAGCAGCTGGCGCACAAAATGCACTCGTACAAGCCGTTGAGTTCTTCGCGCTCTTCAGGGCTTTGCAAACGCTCTTTTTCGGGCGGAATGCTGTCGTTGATCAAGTAGGGCTTGATGGAGTTGTATTGCTTGAAGAACTGCGTCATGTCGACGATCAGGTCGCGCACCACGGGCAGACCTGGCAGGGGTTTCAAAACAATCTTGCCGGGCAAGGTCAACATGTTGGTGAGGCAAGCCAAACCATTTTTGCCGTTGATGTTCATGGCGTCAGAGCCGCAAACGCCTTCGCGGCATGAACGGCGGAATGACAAAGTGGGATCCACTTTTTTCAGCTTCATCAAAGCATCTAGCAACATGCGTTCGTTGCCGTCTAGCTCAACCTCAATGCGTTGCATGTAAGGCTTGGCATCCTTGTCTGGATCGTAACGATAGATTTCAAATGTACGTAATGTCATGATTCAACCTTCAGAAATTTAGAACGTCCGGACTTTAGGTGGCACAGAGTCCACGGTCAGCGGTTTCAAGTTGACGGGCTTGTAAGTCAGGCTGTTGCTGTCGCTATGCCACAAGGTGTGTTTCATCCAATTGGCATCGTCACGGCCCAATGGCGCGATCGGATCATCTGCTGGACGCTCGTAATCGCTCACGGTGTGGGCTCCGCGGCATTCTTTGCGAGCCGCAGCAGACACCATGGTGGCTTGTGCGCACTCGATCAAGTTGTCCACTTCCAAGGCTTCAATACGCGCTGTGTTGAAGACTTTGGAGGTGTCGGTCAAGCCGATCGCATTGACGCGTTCGCGAATCTCGGCAATCTTGACCACGCCTTCGTCCATGCTGGCTTGTGTGCGGAACACGGCAGCGTGTTTTTGCATCGATGCGCGCATGTCGTTGGCCACGTCTTGCGCGTATTCGCCTTTGCGGCCTTCCAAGCGGTTGAGGCGAGCCAAGGTGAAGTCGGCGGCATCTTTGGGCAAATCTTTGTGCGACTTGGTTTTGCTGGCGAAGTCAACAATGTGGTTGCCAGCAGCGCGGCCAAACACCAGCAGGTCGAGTAGGGAGTTGGTGCCCAAGCGATTGGCGCCGTGAACGCTAACGCATGAGCATTCGCCCACTGCGTACAAGCCATTGACCACGGCATTGTGGCTGTTGGCGGTTTGTGTGACCACTTGACCATGAACGTTGGTGGGAATGCCGCCCATCTGATAGTGGATGGTGGGCACCACAGGAATTGCTTCTTTGGTGATGTCGACGTTGGCGAAGTTGACGCCAATTTCGTACACGGAAGGCAAACGCTTGTGAATGGTTTCTGCACCCAAGTGGTCCAGCTTCAGCAGCACGTAGTCTTTGTTGGGGCCGCAACCACGACCTTCTTTGATCTCTTGGTCCATAGAACGTGAGACGAAATCGCGTGGTGCCAAGTCTTTCAAGGTTGGCGCATAGCGCTCCATGAAACGTTCGCCATTGCTGTTGAGCAAAATAGCGCCTTCACCGCGGCAGCCTTCTGTCAGCAACACACCAGCACCGGCCACGCCAGTGGGGTGGAATTGCCAGAATTCCATGTCTTCCAAAGGAATGCCTGCACGAGCGGCCATGCCCAAACCGTCGCCGGTGTTGATGAAAGCATTTGTCGAGGCTGCAAAGATGCGGCCTGCGCCGCCAGTGGCAAGCAATACAGTCTTGGCGTGCAAGACGTGCAAATCGCCTGTTTCCATTTCGAGTGCGGTGACGCCGACGACATCGCCTTCAGAGTCGCGAATAAGGTCGAGGGCCATCCACTCTACAAAGAAGCTGGTTTTGGCCTTGACGTTTTGTTGGTACAAAGTGTGCAACATGGCGTGACCCGTACGGTCTGCCGCAGCGCAAGCACGTTGAACAGGTTTTTCGCCGTAGTTGGCGGTGTGGCCGCCAAAAGGACGTTGGTAAATGGTGCCGTCAGGGTTGCGGTCAAAAGGCATGCCCATGTGCTCAAGGTCGTACACAACCTTGGGCGCTTCGCGGCACATGAATTCAATGGCGTCTTGGTCGCCGAGCCAGTCGGAACCCTTGATGGTGTCGTAGAAGTGGTAGTGCCAGTTGTCATCGGACATGTTGCCCAATGAAGCGCCAATACCGCCCTGCGCTGCGACTGTGTGCGAACGTGTTGGAAACACTTTCGAGAGAACAGCAACGTTCAAACCAGCGCGGGACAGCTGCAAGGATGCGCGCATACCGGAGCCACCGGCGCCGACGATCACGACGTCAAATTTGCGCGTAGCGATCTTGTCTTTGGTGTAAGTCATGGTGTGAAAAATCTTATTGAGGGTGTTGAGGGTTCAAAATCTGAAAAAATTCAATTGAATTTGAACAAAATCAAAGACGCCACAGAGCTTGAATGGCCCAACCGGCGCAGCCGATCAACCAAACCAAAGAAGCAACGTGCAAGACAATTCTCAAACCGAGCGGTTTGATGTAGTCCATCCAAATGTCACGAATGCCGACCCAAGCGTGATAAAGCAAACACAGAATGGTGGTGAAGGTTAAAAACTTCATCCACTGAGACGCAAAAATACCAGCCCACTCGTCGTAACCAATGGGGCCGCTTGTAAAGATCACCTGTGCCAACACAACCAGGGTGAATGCAGCCATGAGAGCAGCCGTTACACGCTGAGCTAACCAGTCGCGAAGACCAAAGTGAGCGCCGACAGTGACGCGCTTGGCGCCGTAATTTACTGACATGTTGAATGCTCCTGATTAGTAAAGGCCAAACAGCTTGGCAGCCAACACAGCGGTGAGGCTTAAGCTCAAAACCAAAGTGACGATGGCAGAAGATTTGCCGAATTCTTTGGTCACAGCATGGAAAACATCCATGTACAGGTGACGAATACCCGCGATGAAGTGGTGCAAGTAGGCCCAAATGATGGCCAATGCAACAAGCTTGAAGAACCAGCCTGGCACAAAGCCAATGCCAACACTGAAAGCTGCTGCAAAAGATGCAAAAGAGATTTCAGACGTGATGGAGTTATCAAACATCCAAATGATGAAAGGCATGAGCACAAACATCAAAGCACCACTGACGCGGTGCAAGATTGACACCCAACCGGCTGCAGGCAACCGGTACGTGGGCAAATCGCTGATGGCGTTGATGTTGCGAAATTCAGGCCTTTGACGGGCGGTTTCGGTCATTTTTAATTCCTCTTTGGTAACTTCACTGACATTTTTGATTTCAGTGTCGCGGATTCTATTGCAACGCAACAAACTGACATGAGGATTTCATAAAGAAATTACTAAACTAAATGTTATTGGGTTCAGAGAGTCGCCTTGGCGTCAATTCAACTCATTGTGATAGTGATGGGTGTCCGTCACATAAAAGCCGCGGCGCAGCTCCATGGGGGTGTCGTTGTAGGTGTAAGCCACGCGCTCAACACTCAAAAGTGGGGTGTGAGATTTAATCTCAAGGAGCTTGCATTGTGCGGCATCTGGTACCACAGCTTTGATCCGTTCCTCTGCACGCACCATCCGAACACCAAATTCGGTTTCAAACAAAGCGTACATGGGGCCGTCGTAGTCACTCAAGCGCTCGGCGGTCAGTCCTTTGAAAGGGTTGCCGGGTAACCAGAGATCTTCCAAAATGGTGGGTGATCCAGCAAAAGACAAAACGCGGCGCACCTGAAGCACAGCATCCCCAGTGCGCAAGGCCAAAGCGCGGCCAATGTCTGCGTTGGCACGAAGCCGTTTGCAGTCAACAATGTTGCGCTGGGCAGGGCCCTCACTTTTGGGGTCGCCTTGGTCGGGCAACAGTTTGAGAAATCTGTATTGAACCTGCTGTTCTGCGTGGGTGGCCACAAAGGTACCCTTGCCTTGACGGCGCACCAACAAATTGCCGTTGGCCAATTCATCAATGGCTTTGCGTACGGTGCCTTGGCTGACGCGGTAGCGAGCGGCCAACTCCATCTCACTGGGAATGCCTTCGCCGGGTTTCCACTCGCCCGTTTGCAAACTTTGCAAGATCAAACCTTTGATTTGTTGATACAGAGGGCTAAAAGCTGGCGCAGCTGCATTGAGGTCAGGCAGTCCGATTGAATCAACAGAAAAAACTTGGGATGTCATGTCAAAAGCCCTGCTTCAGGGCGGGCACAAAAAGTGGGGCAATGATATCTTATATAAGACATAAGACAAATTGACTTTTGAGGGTTTTCGCGAGTACACTCGGAAGCTGTTTGCCCGTGAGCAAAAATTTTTGCACACCTGTCTGGATCAGCCAGGCAACCCGGTCGGCAGTGAATGTCTAGATGGGTTCGGCAAAGTCCGTTTTCTTATCACTATCTGGAGTTCACACCATGAGCAAAAAGCCCGTTCGCGTCGCCGTCACAGGAGCCGCAGGTCAAATTGGATACGCATTGTTGTTCCGCATCGCTTCCGGCGAAATGTTGGGCAAAGATCAACCTGTGATCTTGCAATTGCTCGAAATCCCCGACGAAAAAGCCCAAAAAGCTTTGAAGGGCGTGATGATGGAATTGGAAGATTGCGCTTTCCCATTGCTGGCTGGCATGGAAGCCCATTCCGACCCAATGACCGCATTCAAAGACACCGACTACGCCTTGTTGGTCGGTTCACGTCCCCGCGGCCCTGGCATGGAGCGCGCTGAGTTGCTCGCCATCAATGGCGCTATCTTCACGGCTCAAGGCAAGGCTTTGAATGCTGTGGCTTCACGCAATGTCAAAGTTTTGGTGGTCGGCAACCCTGCCAACACCAACGCCTACATCGCCATGAAGAGCGCGCCCGATCTCAAGCCAGGCAACTTTACCGCCATGCTGCGTTTGGACCACAACCGTGCGGCTTCACAAATTGCCGCCAAAACAGGCAAAGCCGTGGCCGACATTCAGAAGTTGTGCGTTTGGGGCAACCACTCTCCCACCATGTACGCCGACTACCGTTTCGCCACCATCAATGGCGAATCAGTCAAGACCATGATCAACGACCAAGAGTGGAACGCCAACGTGTTCTTGCCCACAGTGGGCAAGCGCGGTGCCGCCATCATTGAAGCACGTGGCTTGTCTTCTGCCGCTTCTGCTGCCAATGCCGCCATCGATCACATGCGCGATTGGGCCTTGGGCACCAACGGCCAGTGGGTCACCATGGGCATTCCTTCACAAGGCTGGTACGGTATTCCTAAAGACGTCATGTTCGGTTTCCCGGTTACATGCGAAAACGGTGAATACAAAGTGGTGGAAGGTTTGGAAATTGATGCCTTCAGCCAAGCTTGTATCGACAAGACTTTGAAAGAGTTGACGGACGAGCAAGCCGGCGTGGCTCACTTGATCTAATCAACAGCCACTTTCGTGAAGCATCCGCGCGACATTCTGTTGGGCTCACAAGCGGCAAGCATGGTCTTGCCCGTTTGTGACCATTACAGCGGTGTTGAAGTGCGGATGCGCAAAAGCTTGCAGCTGCAAGCTGAGATGACGCAAGAGTTTGGTGCTTGTGTCTTCGACGTTACCTTGGATTGTGAAGATGGCGCGCCTGTTGGCGGTGAAATTGAACACGCCCATTTGGTCAAAGAAATTGCCTTGAATTCTGCGTCCAACGCGCGCGTTGCAGTGCGAGTTCATCCGGTCGATCACCCCTCATTTTTAAGCGATGTCAACCTCATCGCAGGTCCTGCACATGGCAAATTACGACATGTGATGATTCCCAAGGTGGAGTCTGTGGCAGATGTACAAGCGGCTGCCAATGCATTGAATCAGGCCGGCGCCTTGAATCTTCCGATGCATGTCCTGATTGAATCCCCTGCAGCCGTTCATCGTGCGTTTGAAATTGCGGCGCACCCTCGTGTGCAATCCTTGAGTTTTGGATTGATGGATTTTGTATCAGCCCACGGCGGCGCCATTCCATCCAGCGGCATGGGCGTACAAGGTCAATTTACGCACCCCTTGGTGCTCCGTGCCAAATTAGAAATTGCCAGCGCGTGCCATGCGCATGGCAAAGTGCCATCGCATTGCGTGGTAACAGAATTCAATGATTTAGAGGCCATCAAGCTGGCCGCTACCAAAGCCTCTCGCGAACTGGGTTACACCCGCATGTGGAGTATTCATCCCAGCCAAATAAGGCCTGTGGTGGAAGCACTCGCGCCCAGCGAAAATGAAATTGAACAGGCGGCTAAGTTAATTGAGGCTGCCAGCATGGCAGATTGGGCACCTGTGAGTCATGGCGGTCAATTGCATGACCGCGCCAGCTACCGATTTTTTTGGCAAGTCTTAGAACGTGCCTATCAAACTGGAAGGCAATTGCCAGAATCAGTTCAAGCCTATTTTGGAGTGACCGCATGCGCAGCATAAAGCCCATGGTTCTGATTCTCGTCAGTTCTCTTTTGAGTGCCAGCATGGCGCTTGCACAAAGCGCTGGCCCCGCAAGTGCCGCAGGCAAGTCAGACGCTAAAAGCAAACCTGCTGCGCAAAATAAGGCAAGCAAGCCTGTCAAAAAAAATGAACCCGTCAAACGCGCTGTTGCGGCGCCACCTGAGACGCCTTTGGCCCCTCAAGAATTGAGCATTGCTGAGCGTGTTCATGTCGGGCATTTGCCTTGTGAGCTTGGTGCCTCGGTTCAAATGACAGCCGACGCCAACACGCCAGGCTACTTTAATTTGCAAGGCAAGGGCTACAAATACCGCATGAAACCTGTGACCACGTCTACGGGTGCTATCCGTTTAGAGGATGAAAAAGCAGGTGCTGTTTGGTTGCAACTTGCCAACAAGTCCATGCTGATGGATCAGAAGAATGGTCGTCGCTTGGCCGATGAATGTGCTCACCCAGATCAGGTGGCGGTTGCCAACGACATGAAACTCAACCCCCCACCAGCTTTGATAGATGTCAGCAACGCTGCGACATCTGTGCAACGCTAAAAGGTGTTGTTTGAAAATTTTGTTTGTGTAAATTTATTTAGTTAGACAGGAGAAAATAATGTTGAAAGCTTATCGCGAACACGTTGCAGAACGCGCTGCATTGGGTATCCCACCGCTGCCTTTGGATGCAAAACAAACTGCAGAATTGATCGAATTGATCAAGTCGCCACCACAAGGTGAAGATGCTTTCTTGTTGGATTTGCTGACACACCGAGTTCCCCCTGGTGTGGACGATGCGGCCAAAGTCAAAGCCTCTTTCCTTTCGGCTGTTGCGCATGGCGACATCAAAGTCGCTTTGATCAGCAAAGCCAAGGCAACTGAGTTGTTGGGCACCATGGTGGGCGGCTACAACGTCAAGCCCCTGATTGACTTGCTCGACGACAAAGAAGTTGGCACTGTGGCGGCTGAAGGCCTGAAGAAAACATTGCTGATGTTTGACTTTTTCCATGATGTAGCCGAAAAGTCCAAAGCAGGCAATGCCAATGCCAGCACCGTGATCAAGAGCTGGGCTGATGCCGAGTGGTTCACATCACGACCCGAAGTGGCTCAAAAAATCACCGTCTCTGTTTTCAAGGTGCCCGGCGAAACCAACACAGACGACTTGTCTCCTGCGCCCGACGCATGGAGCCGTCCTGACATTCCATTGCACTATCTGGCCATGTTGAAAAACACACGCCCAGATGCAGCTTTCAAGCCTGAGGAAGACGGCAAGCGCGGCCCTATGGCGTTCATTGAAGAGTTGAAGAAAAAAGGTCACTTGGTGGCTTATGTGGGCGACGTTGTCGGTACGGGTTCTTCACGCAAATCAGCTACGAACAGCATCATCTGGGGCTTTGGCGAGGACATTCCTTTTGTGCCTAACAAGCGTTTTGGCGGTGTCACTTTGGGCGGCAAAATTGCGCCTATTTTCTTCAACACACAAGAAGATTCAGGTGCATTGCCCATTGAAGTTGATGTGTCCAAATTGGAAATGGGTGATGTGATTGATGTCTTGCCTTACGAAGGCAAGATCATGAAAAATGGCGCCTTGCTCACCGAGTTTGAAGTCCGCAGCGAGATGCTGTTTGATGAAGTTCGTGCAGGTGGCCGAATCAACTTGATCATTGGCCGCTCTTTGACTGGCAAGGCTCGTGAATTCTTGGGCCTGCCCACTTCGGCTTTGTTCCGTTTGCCAAAAGTGCCAGCTTCTACCAAGGCTGGTTTCACATTGGCCCAAAAAATGGTGGGCCGCGCTTGTGGTTTGCCAGAAGGCCAAGGCGTTCGACCCGGCACTTATTGCGAACCCAAAATGACAACTGTGGGTTCACAAGACACCACAGGTACCATGACCCGCGACGAGTTGAAAGACTTGGCCTGCTTGGGCTTCAGCTCTGACATGGTGATGCAATCGTTCTGCCACACAGCGGCATATCCCAAGCCCGTTGACGTCAAAATGCACCATGAGTTGCCTGCATTCATGAGCAATCGCGGTGGTGTTTCTCTGAAACCAGGCGATGGTGTCATTCACAGCTGGTTGAACCGTTTGTTGTTGCCCGATACAGTGGGCACTGGCGGCGATTCACACACGCGTTTCCCCATCGGCATTTCTTTCCCTGCCGGTTCTGGTTTGGTGGCTTTCGGTGCAGCTACTGGCGTGATGCCTTTGGACATGCCTGAGTCCATCTTGGTTCGCTTCAAAGGCAAGATGCAGCCTGGCATCACTTTGCGCGACTTGGTCCACGCCATTCCTTACTACGCCATCAAAGCCGGTTTGTTGACTGTTGCCAAGTCTGGCAAGATCAATGAGTTCTCTGGCCGTATTTTGGAAATCGAAGGTTTGCCAGATTTGAAAGTCGAGCAAGCGTTTGAGTTGTCAGATGCTTCTGCCGAGCGCTCTGCTGCCGGTTGTACTGTCAAGCTCAACCCCGAGCCTGTCAAAGAGTACCTGAACTCCAACATCGTTTTGATGAAGAACATGATTGCCCAGGGCTACAACGACAAGCGTGCGCTCGAGCGTCGCATCAAAGCCGTAGAAGCTTGGTTGGCCAACCCCAACTTGCTCGAAGCCGATGCCAATGCCGAATACGCACACGTGCTCGAAATCGACATGGACCAGCTCAAAGAACCCGTCATGTGCTGCCCCAACGATCCTGATGACGCTAAGCTGATGTCAGAAGTTGCCGGTACCAAGATCGATGAAGTTTTCATTGGCTCTTGCATGACCAACATTGGTCACTTCCGCGCAGCGTCTAAGTTGCTCGAAGGCCGTCGTGACATTCCCGTAAAGTTGTGGGTTGCACCACCAACCAAGATGGACGCTGCCGAATTGACCAAAGAAGGTCATTACGGTGTGTTTGGTGCCGCCGGCGCCCGTACTGAAATGCCAGGTTGTTCTTTGTGCATGGGTAACCAAGCACAAGTTCGCGAAGGCGCTACCGTGGTGTCTACGTCTACACGTAACTTCCCCAACCGTTTGGGAAAAAACACCAACGTGTATTTGGCCTCTGCCGAAGTGGCTGCGATCAGCTCCAAGCTGGGTCGCATTCCAACGGTGGCCGAATACCAAGAGAGCATGACCGAAATCAACAAAGATGGAAGTCAGATTTACAAGTACATGAACTTCGACAAGATCGAAGAGTACGCAGAAGTTGCCAAAGGTGTGACTGCCTAATCTAGGTTTATTCTCTGAGTTCAGAAGCCCAAAAGATTTCGGTCTTTTGGGCTTTTTTGATGTCTGTTCAGATTTATGAAAAACTTCGCTGCAAAATGGACGCTGTGAAAAACTCAGTCCTCATTGTGGGTGGCGGCATTGGTGGTTTGGCTGCGGCATTGGCTTGCGCCAAGCAAGGCGCACAGCCACATCTCATCGAACGTGCCAAAGTTTTCAGTGAGGTCGGTGCCGGTATTCAAATGGGACCCAATGTCACCCGCATTTTGAAGGCGTGGGGGCTTGAAACTTCTCTTCAGCAAGTGGTGTTTGCACCCCATCGTTTGCACGTGCGTGATGCGCGATCTGGTAACACCCTGGGTGCATTGCGATTAGGCCAAAGAAGTTTGGAAACTTATGGCGCACCTTATTTCACGGTCCATCGCGCAGATTTACATCAGGTCTTGTTAGGGCATGTGGTCAACGCAGGGCTTGCAAAGTTAAATCTCAATTTCCAAATTGATGAGATTCATGAAGATGCTCAACAGATCACAGCGCGTGGTCATCATTTGTCTGAAGGTTTTGTTGAAAGCTTTGCCACTGAAGCCATGGTTGGCGCCGATGGACTCTGGAGTTCGACACGCCAGCATGTTGTGCCTGCAACTAGGCCAAGAGCGACCTCGCTTTTGGCTTATCGTGCACTGGTCTCTATGGCCTCTTTGCCTGAGAGTTTGCGCACCTCAGACGTCACGGTTTGGTTGGGACCCAAATTGCATGCGGTTTTGTACCCCATCAGGGGAGGTGACTTTTTAAATTTAGTGGTCATCGTGCATGGCCAGCCCCCCGAACATCTCGAGAGCTGGGATCATGCAGCCAACAAGCATGACCTGGATTTGGCCATGGGATCTGTGCATTCAGAATTGAGAAATATCTTGGACGCGGTTGAGGCTTGGCGCTTGTGGCCTTTGTCAGATCGCCCGCCTGTTCGCGGTGCTAGCGAGATGGCCAAAGGCCGCATTGCACTGATGGGCGACGCCGCACATCCGATGCGTCCTTTTTTGGCGCAGGGTGCTGGCATGGCCATAGAAGATGCCGCCGAACTTGCTGCTTGCTGGGCAAGGTCCGACTTGACCGTATCAGAGCGCTGGCAGATGTATGCGAAAGCACGATGGGCGCGAAACGCCAAGGTTCAGCAACGTGCTATTCGGAATGGCGAGATTTTTCATCTGCAAGGCCCCATGCGTTGGGGCAGAGACTTGGCCATGCGCGTGATGGGGGAGTCTTTGATCGATGTTCCGTGGCTCTACTCAGGACCTTGAAGTGAAAAGCTTTCAAACCATGGCTGATTCAATTTAGACTTTGCCCAGAAGCAAAAACTCCATCAGTGCCTTTTGGGCATGCATGCGATTTTCGGCCTCGTCCCAAACCACCGATTGAGGGCCGTCTATCACCTCTGCACTCACTTCCTCGCCGCGGTGTGCAGGAAGGCAGTGCATAAACAGTGCATCGGGTTTTGCGACCTTCATCATCTCTTCATCGACGCACCAATCGGCAAAGGCTTTTTTACGTGCTTCGTTTTCAGCTTCATAACCCATGCTGGTCCAAACGTCTGTTGTGACCAAATCGGCACCTTCGCAAGCTTGCATTGGGTCTTTGAAAAATTGTGTACTGGCAGCGCTTCTGACGCCTACCACTGCGGGGTCGACTTCGTAGCCACTGGGTGTGCTTAAGTTCACTTTGAAGCCAAGTAGGTCGGCCGCTTGAAGCCAAGTGTTGGCCATGTTGTTGCCATCGCCAACCCAAGCCACTGTTTTGCCTTGAATAGAGCCGCGGTGTTCAATGTAAGTGAAGATATCAGCCAAGATTTGGCAGGGATGGAATTCATTGGTCAGACCATTGATCACCGGCACGCGGGAGTGCGCTGCAAAATTCTCAATCTTGTCTTGGCCGTAAGTGCGGATCATCACCAGGTCGACCATTCTGCTGATCACGCGTGCGCTGTCTTCAATGGGTTCTGCGCGGCCCAATTGACTGTCGCCAGTGGTGAGGTGCACCACTGAACCACCCATTTGGTACATGCCAGCTTCAAAGCTGACGCGCGTGCGTGTAGAAGCCTTCTCAAAAATCATGGCCATGGTGCGATCAGCCAAGGGCTGATATTTCTCGTAGGCTTTGAATTTGCCTTTGATGAAAGCGGCACGTTTGAAGAGATGCGCGTACTCATCTGCTGTGAGATCGGTGAATTGCAAATAATGCCGAATTGGCATGGCCTGAACATTCGAGGGCATTGGAATTACTCCGAAAGAAATGCGTGAACCAAGGGCAACAAAATGTCGGCAACTTGGTCGGCTTCTGCTTGCGTCATGATGAGGGGTGGCACCATGCGAATCACGCTGTCGGCCGTGACGCTGATCAGCAAACCCGCATCAGCCGCACGTTGTGTCAAAACACCACATGGCTTGTCCAGTTCAATGCCCAGCATCAAACCCTGACCTCGAATTTCTTTGACGCCTTTGACACCCATCAGACTTTTTTCAAGACGTGCTTTGAGGTGTGCGCCAACACGGGCTGCGTTGTCGAGCAGGCCGTCTTTTTCCATGATGCGAATGGTCTCGACGCCAGCACGCATGGCCAATGGGTTGCCGCCAAAGGTGGTGCCGTGATTGCCGGGTTGGAAGATGTTGGCTGCTTTAGGGCCCGCTACAACAGCGGCGATGGGCATGCCAGAGCCCAGGCCTTTGGCCAGAGGCATGACGTCTGCTTTGATACCTGCCCATTGGTGCGCAAACCATTTGCCAGTCCGACCCATGCCGCATTGAACTTCGTCAATCATCATGAGCCAATCTTTTTCATCACACAGCTTACGTACGTCGCGCAAATAGTCCATGTGCATGGGGTTGACACCGCCTTCGCCTTGAATGGTTTCAAAGAATACGGCGACCACATTGGGGTTGTTTTCTGTGGCCTTTTTAAGGGCATTGATGTCGTTGACTGGCACACGAATGAACCCCTCTACCAAAGGACCAAAGCCTTGTTGAATTTTGGTGTTGCCAGTGGCGCTGAGGGTCGCAATGCTGCGACCATGAAAGGCTTTTTCGTAGACCACGATTTCAGGTTTGTCGATGCCTTTGTCGTGTCCGAATTTACGCGCCAATTTGATGGCAGCTTCGTTGGCTTCGAGACCCGTGCAGCAAAAAAAGACATTGGTCATGCCTGACAACTCAACCAACTTGGCCGCCAATTTTTCTTGGTTGGGCACGTGGTAGTAATTGCAGCTGTGAATGATTTTGCTCAATTGATCTTGCAGGGCAGGGACCAGTTCTGGATGGTTATGACCCAATGTGTTCACGGCAATGCCACCCAAAGCATCCAAATACTCTTTGCCATTGACGTCCCACAATCGGCAACCTTGACCGTGGCTGATTGCGATGGGCAGACGGCCGTAAGTGTTCATGGTGTGCGGCGAAGCGGCTTCAATGAAAGCGGACATGCTGAGAACTCCTCTGAAAAGAAATCGGCCCAACGAAGAGGGCCGCTGAGTTGAGATTTTAGAGCCAGAAATATCGCTTCAACTCTTATATAAGATACAATAGTTGTGCAATGCAACATCTAGGCGATCCCTGATGCTTGCCCGTCAAATTACCTAACCTCTGATCGATGGTTTCCAACAACGCCAAAGAAGTCTTGATTCAAGGAATTACCTTGGAAGGCCGCACATTCAGACCCAGTGATTGGGCTGAGCGTTTGGCAGGGGTAATGGGTCAGTTTCGTCCCGGCGGCGCCACCCCTGGCAGCCACTT
Source organism: Limnohabitans sp. (assembly GCA_049655425.1). Taxonomy (GTDB): domain Bacteria; phylum Pseudomonadota; class Gammaproteobacteria; order Burkholderiales; family Burkholderiaceae_C; genus Limnohabitans_A. The sequence goes on from JBASJS010000002.1 coordinate 376,063, forward strand.
AAGCTATTCGCCTTGGTGCATTCCTCAAACCCTAGGCGGCATCAAGTGCGTCATTGTTCACACCGATCTGCGCGACTACGAGCCCATGGCCTGGGACTTTCTCATGAATTTTGCCAAAGACAACAATCTACAAGTGTCTGAGGCGTGCCTTCTTCCTACGCCACCCAAATAAGTCTTGGATCAAACGGCGAAACATTCATTTGTTTCGCGCATTTGTTTCACGCCCACAAAAAAGCCGTCCTAAGACGGCTTTTTGCTTTTGTTTGCTAACAGCGCACCCGTTTCAAACGGCGGCAACCTTGAGGGGTGCCGGGCTGGTGATCAATTGATCAGGCGATTGCCAAGGCTTTAACCTTGGTTGACAGGCGGCTCTTATCGCGAGCTGCCTTGTTCTTGTGGAAGATGCCTTTGTCGGCAATGGTGTCCACAACGGCTTGCATTTTTGCAAACAGTTCTGAAGCTTTGGTTTTGTCACCGGCCAGAACAGCTTTTTCAACGTTCTTGACAGCGGTGCGGTACTTTGAACGCAGTGATGTGTTGGCTGCATTCAGTTTCACGTCTTGGCGTGCGCGTTTACGGCCTGATGCCAGGCGGGGGTTCTTTTTCTTGGGTTTTCCAGAAGCCATTTTATGTATGTCCTAATTGTCTGAGGATGATATTAGCAAAGCCTGCTATTGTATCAGCCAAATTGTTGGCCCAATCAGGGACCTGACAACCCAATCCATCAGTCGCTACACTCTTGTCCGTGAGCCTGCTTAAATCTGCTTCAACTGTTTCGCTTTGGACCTTGGCATCCCGCATCACGGGATTGGTGCGGGAGCTCTTGATCGCCTCTGCTTTTGGAGCCAGTGCACTGACAGACGCCTTTAATGTAGCCTTTCGTATACCAAATTTATTCAGGCGCTTGTTTGCTGAAGGTGCATTCAGTCAGGCATTTGTCCCTGTCTTGGCGGCCAGCAAGGCACAAAATGGCGAAGCAGCAACTCATATGGCCATTAACCATGTGGCCACGCTACTGGCTTGGACCTTGTTGCTGTTGAGTATTTTGGGTGTTGCAACTGCACCTTTTTTGGTGTGGGCAATGGCCAGTGGTTTGAAACAACAACCAGAATCATTTGCCGCTGCCGTACAAATGACGCGCTGGATGTTTCCCTACATTGCGTTCATGTCATTGGTTGCGCTATCGGCAGGTATCTTGAACACTTGGAAGCGTTTTGCGGTGCCTGCAGCGACACCCGTATTGCTGAACTTGGCCATGATTGGTGCCGCTTGGTTGCTGGCACCTTGGTTTAAAACACAGGGCATTCAACCCGTGTATGCACTGCCAGTGGGGGTGATGCTGGGAGGCGCCTTACAACTTTCAATTCAAATCCCGGCGTTGGCCAAGTTGGGCTTGTTGCCCCGGATTGGCCTCACTTTGGGGGCTGTCAAGCAAGCTTGGACAGACCCTGCCTCGCGCCAAATTGCCAGCCTGATGTTGCCAGCACTGCTGGGTGTTGGGGTGGCCCAAATTTCATTGTTAATCAACACCCAAATTGCTTCACATTTGGCACCAGGCAGTGTCAGTTGGCTAACCTATGCAGATCGATTGATGGAGTTTCCGACAGCCATCTTGGGTGTTGCATTGGGTGCGGTTCTCATGCCTCAACTGGCCGCTGCCCGCGCCAATGGCCAACAGGCTGAATATGCGGCAATGCTAGATTGGGGCCTCAGATTGGTTTTGTTGTTGGCATTGCCTTGCGCCGTAGCTTTGCTGAGCTTTTCGCAACCGCTGGTGTCCGTGCTTTATCACTACGGCGCGTTTACCGATCAAGATGTGAAGCAGACCACAATGGCGCTCACGGGCTATGGTGTCGGCCTGATAGGCTTGGTGGCCATCAAGGTATTGGCGCCTGGCTACTACGCTAGTCAAGACATTAAAACGCCAGTGAAAATTGCAGTGGTGGTACTTTGTTTTACGCAGATTTTGAACCTTGTTTTGGTGCCTTATTTGGCGCATGCTGGTTTGGCGCTTTCAATTGGCTTGGGTGCTTTGCTAAATGCCGCATGGTTGTATGTAGGCTTGGTAAAAAAAGGTCGCTACAAGCCTTTGCCAGGTTGGGGCCTGTATGGCGCTAGAGTGTTGTTTGCCAGCTTGTTGCTTGCAGGCTTTCTAACCTATGCAGCACATCAATTTGACTGGCTGGCTGGGCGTCAACAAGCTATGTTTCGCTTGGGTGTGATGGCCTTGGTGTTGATTTCTTCTGCTGTGCTTTATTTTGGATGTTTGCGTTTGTCAGGCTTGCGTTTGAAATCATTGATCAAACGCTAAGTGAGGGTTGAGCTTTGAACATGCAAGTGACTCCTGTAACCGCCTTGACTTACTTTACAAGTTTGGTGGCATCAGACACCGATTTTCCATTGCTGGAAGCGGCTGCAGCCATTGCGCAGGACGAAGAACCCACGCTCGACATTCAGGCCGTGCTTGCCACTTGTGATGCACTGATGGTGCGTTTGAAGCGCCGTTTAAAACGAGACGCAGAGCCAATCCAACAGCTGACGGCACTGAACCAGTTTTTTTACCAAGAGCTGGGTTTTTCGGGCAATGCCAACAATTTCTATGCGCCCGAAAACAGTTATTTGAACGAAGTCTTTAGAACACGCCGTGGCATCCCCATCTCAATTGCTGTTATTTGGTTGGAATTGGCAAGGGGCCTTGGTTTGCAGGCCGATGGCGTTTCGTTTCCAGGGCATTTTTTGGTCAAGGTGACCTTGCCTGAGGGTTTGGTTGTGTTGGACCCATTGACAGGGCAATCATTGGGATTGGAGAGATTGTCAGAACAATTGTTGCCATTTCGAAATCGCACGGAAGATGGCGAAGATGCAGACACCCCACTGGGCTTGTATTTGCAGCCAGCCACACCCAGAGACATTCTCACCAGAATGTTGCGAAACCTGAAGGAAATCTTTTCAAGTCAGACTGATTGGCCTCGCCTGAAGTGTGTCTTAGATCGTTTGATTGTGCTCAACCCAGACGCACTCTATGAGAGACGCGACCGTGGCTTGGCTTGCATCGAAATGGGCTTGAATGAACAAGCCAGAGATGACTTAAACGTCTACGTGAGTCAGGCAAACAGCGCAAGCGATGTTGACCTCATTCGAGCGCGTTTGGCTTCGTTGGAGTCAGATCGGGCTTAGAAGTAGCCTGGCATCAAGACAAACGAGGTGCGACTTATTGCACCACCACTTGAGCGCCATCGCCTTGTGAAGCAATGACGCCAATTTGATAAACCTTTTCACCTGAATCACGCAATGTGGCGGCACATGCTGAAGCGTGTGCAGCGTCGATGACAACAACCATGCCAATGCCATTGTTGAAGGTGCGGTTCATTTCGATGTCGTCAATGCCAGCGGTGTTTTGCAGCCACGCAAACAACTCAGATTGTGGCCAGCTGCCTTTAACCAAATGTGCTACTGTGCCTTCGGGCAACACACGCGGAATGTTTTCAAGCAGGCCACCCCCAGTGATGTGGGCCAATGCTTTGATAGGGTGCTGCGACAAAGCATTCAGCACCGTCTTGACATACAAACGGGTGGGGGCCATGACAGCGTGCTTAAAGTCCTGTCCGTCTAATGTCTCGGGCAGATTTGCGCCCGCACGTTCGATGCATTTGCGAACCAAACTAAAGCCATTGGAGTGAACACCGTTAGAGCCCAAGCCCAGCACCACATCGCCTGGTTTGACATCTCGGCCCGTGAGAATTTTTGATTTTTCAACGGCGCCTACAGCAAAGCCTGCTAGGTCATACTCGCCAGAGGGGTACATCCCTGGCATTTCGGCTGTTTCGCCACCAATCAGAGCGCAGCCAGACATTTGGCAGCCATTGGCAATGCCGCCCACCACAGCGGCAGCCGTGTCAACGTCGAGTTTTCCGCAGGCAAAGTAATCCAAGAAAAACAAGGGTTCTGCGCCTTGTACCAACACATCGTTGACACTCATGGCCACCAAGTCGATACCGACTGTGTCGTGCATGTTCCACTCAAACGCCAGTTTGAGCTTGGTGCCCACGCCATCTGTACCGGACACCAAAACTGGCTCTTTGTAACGTTTGGGAACTTCAAACAGGGCGCCAAATCCACCAATGCCAGCCAACACGCCCTCACGCATGGTCTTTTTGGCCAGGGGCTTGATGCGTTCGACCAAAGCATCGCCGGCAACGATGTCGACGCCAGCGTCTTTGTAGGAGAGGGGGGTTGAGCTCATGTGAAAAATGGGGAAATAGTGGGTGAAGTGGGCGAGTGGGGACTAAAATCAAGGCTTATTCTAAGGCGCTGCATCACAAATAGACGCCTTGCTCAGTGGCTTCTTTTCATTTCATTCAACTCAAATCGTTCAAATGCCCATTCAAATGCCCAGCAATCGCCTGACTCTGTGGGCAGGTGTCGCTGTGATCGTGGCCTTGTTGTTGTGGGTATTGGGGCCTGTGCTGGTGCCTTTTGCCGTCGCCGCTGTTTTGGCCTATGCCTTGCATCCGGCTGTGTTGCGTTTGCAAAAAACGGTTCCTTGGATCCCGCAAGTGGTCTGCGTCCTCTTGGTCGAATTGCTGGCGCTGGTGGCTGTTTTGGGTGTCTTGCTTTTGCTCGTGCCCATCTTGACACGTGAAATTCCCCTTTTGCAACAACAGTTGCCTGCCATGTTGGATCGTTTGGCCGCCTTTCTCAATGATGTTTTGGACAAACAAGGCTTGAAATTGACCTTGGATGTTGCAACCATCAAGTCACAGCTTCTCACTTACCTGAGTGCCAATCGCGGCGATTGGATGGATTCATTGGTGGCCTCCCTGAAGATGGGGGGTAGTTTTGCTTTAGCGGCAGTGGGCAACTTGATTCTGATACCCGTTGTTTTGTTTTATTTGCTGAAAGATTGGGATCGTTGGGTCATGAATGTGGTGCAGTGGGTGCCTTTGCACTGGCGGCCTGCTTACGACAGTTTTATGAGCGAATGTGATCTCGTGTTGGGTCAATACTTGCGCGGTCAAATTCTCGTGATGTTGGTCCTTTCCATTTTCTATGCGATTGGCTTGTCCTTGTTTGGATTAGACCTTGCATTGCCCATTGGCGTGTTCACCGGGCTGGCAGTTTGTGTGCCTTACATTGGTTTTGGCATAGGGCTTTTGTTGGCTCTGCTGGCTGGCTTATTGCAATTTGTTTCCTTGAAAGCATTTGTCATGGTGGCGCTTGTTTTTGGCGCAGGCCAGTTGCTTGAAAGCTTTTGGCTCACGCCCAAATTGGTTGGCGAAAGAATAGGCCTTCACCCTCTGGCGGTCATTTTTGCACTGTTGGCGCTGGGTCAGTTGTTTGGGTTTGTGGGCGTCCTCGTCGCCTTGCCTGCCAGTGCAGTGATCTTGGTCGCACTGCGCAGATTGCGCAATCAATACTTTGACAGCAAGCTTTACCAAGGCACAGACGCATGAAGCAGATGGCCCTGGACATCGGTCTACATTCCGTACCGAGTTTGGAAAGTTTTTTTGCAGGTCCCAACACGGCAGCCCTACAACACCTCAAGCTTTGGACGGCGGCCCAAATGCCCAGCCCTGTGCCTACGTATCTTTGGGGTGAAAGCGGTTCGGGTAAGTCGCATCTTCTGCAAGCGGCCCATGCGGCGCTTAAGTCACATGGTTTGTCAGTCGGTTGGCTAGATGCGCACACGTCCTTGCATGTGCCCTTCGATGAATCTTGGACAGCGGTGCTGATGGACGATGTTCATTTGTTCAACCTAGAACAGCAAGCCATGGCCTTCAATTGGTTTGTCAATGCCCTGACGCCCAAGTCGGGTCTTCCACGGTGGGTGCTGGCTGCTGGCGCCTTGCCGCCAGCCGACTTAAAGCTGCGAGATGATTTGCGCTCTCGCCTAGGTTGGGGTCATGTTTACGCGCTGCAGGTTTTGAATGACTCTGAGCGGCGTGCTGTTTTGCGTCAAGAAGCCGATTCACGGGGGCTCTTTTTGAGTGATGACGTTATGACATACATGCTGACTCGTTTTTCGCGCGATTTGAGCAGTCTCATGAGTTTGTTAGACCACTTGGACCAGTTCGCATTGCAAACACAAAGAGCCATCACCATTCCCTTGATCAAGTCGATGTTGGAGAGCTCATGAAATTGGCATTGTTTGACCTGGACCATACCCTGTTGCCGATCGATTCAGATTATGCATGGGGGGAATTTAGCCAAAAGATTGGCTGGACCGACCCTGCCACATTCAAAGCGCGCAACGATCAGTTTTATGCCGATTACCAAGCAGGTGTTTTGGACATTCATGATTACGTTCGGTTTGCAACGGATGCCGTGCGGCTCAAAGGTGCAGATCAAGCCGCAAAGGCGCATCAGCAATTCATGGAGGAGGTCATTCTTCCTGCTGTTAAGCCAGCGGCCCTTGACTTGGTCAAGCAGCATCAAGCTGCAGGCGATCATGTGATGATCGTGACAGCCACCAATGAGTTTGTCACACGACCCATTGCCAATGCCTTTGGGGTGTCCGAACTGATTGCCGTTGAATTGGCGCGCAACCCCCAAGGTTGGATCACAGGTGACATTGCGGGTACACCTTCATTCAAAGAAGGCAAGGTAACGCGTGTTGCAGAATGGTTGGCAAAACGCAATTTGAAATGGGCCGATGCCCACATTACTTTTTATTCAGATTCTGTCAACGATTTGCCCCTGCTCGAAAAGGCGCAGATTCCTGTGGCCACCAACCCTGATGCGCGTTTGCGCCAACTTGCGACCGATCGAGGCTGGCGCACACTTGAACTCTTCTCATGATTAAAAAATTCATACAAAAAATATTAGGTCAACCGCAATCCAGCCGAGGTGCCGTTGATTTTGGCAAACGCGTTGAAATTCCACCAGCAGTCCATGGCATCAACCCAGCGTTGGTCGACGAGCGTGCATTGAATGTGGTTCGAACCTTGCAGGACGCGGGTTACGAAGCCTACGTTGTTGGCGGTGCAGTGCGCGATTTGCTGCTTGGACTTCGCCCCAAAGATTTTGATGTGGCCACTGATGCCACGCCAGAGGAAGTTAAATCTTTGTTTCGACGGGCCTTCATCATTGGTCGTCGGTTTCGAATTGTTCACGTGGTTTATGGTCGTGGCCGTGAGCATGAGGTGATTGAGGTTTCAACCTTCAGAGCCCACCTTGACAATCGTGCGGCAGAGCAAGTCAAGGGCAACGAAAAAACCAGCAAATCTGAATTGGCAGGCATGACACATGCGGTTGATTCGAGTGGCCGTGTTTTGCGCGACAACGTGTGGGGTCCTCAGGATGAAGATGCCACACGCCGAGACTTCACGGTCAATGCCATGTACTACGACCCAGAGTCACAGTATTTGGTGGACTATCACGGCGGCATGCAAGATGCCAAAAAGAAAATTTTGCGCATGATCGGCGACCCTGTCGCAAGATACCGTGAAGACCCGGTGCGCATCATTCGCGCTGTTCGCTTTGCTGCCAAACTCAGCCCCTTAGGATTCAAGTTTGAAAGTAAAACAGCCAAACCCTTGGCCACCATGTTGAAGCTGCTGGCCGATGTACCGCAAAGCCGATTGTTCGATGAAATGCTCAAGTTGCTGCAGACGGGGCATGCCTTGGCCTCTGTGGCGCAATTGCAAACTTTGGGTTTGCACAAAGGCATTTACCCACTCTTAGATGTGGTGGTTGAGCGTGCCGACGCACCCTTTGTCAAAGCCGCGTTGGCCGACACAGACCGCCGAGTAGGAGAAGAAAAACCTGTCGCTCCTAGTTTCTTGTTGGCCTGTGTCTTGTGGGCAGATGTCAAACTTGGATGGGACCAACGTGTTGCCCAACGTGTTCCACCGTTTCCTGCCTTGCAAGAGGCCATTGATGAAGTGTTTGATGCACGCATTGGTGACGTATCTGGGCGCGGTAAATTGGCTGCAGACATGCGTGAAATTTGGATGATGCAACCTCGCTTTGAAAAACGCATTGGCAGCGCTCCTTTCACTTTGGTGGAGCAGCCACGTTTCAGGGCTGGTTTTGACTTTTTAAGATTGCGTGCCGAAGTGGCCGATGTCGAATTGACCTTGGCAGACTGGTGGCAAGAGTTCAGCATGGCAGATGATGCTGCGCGTGAAGATTTGATACAGCAAGCTAAATCAGAAAAAAGCAGTACGTCACCCGCGTCGTCCGGTGCAAGTAAAACAAGACGGGCACCAAGGCGCCGCAAACCAGCGTCTAAAGATGCGGCCAGTAACACAAGTGGATCACCTGAAGGACACTCGCCCTAGGGTGAGCAATGTCGCAGTAAATAATCAAGATGGAGCGCGAAAAGGTTTCAGTTTTCGTAGGGCTGGGCGCTAATTTAGGCAATGCGCAGCGTGCAGTCATAGACGCGGTCGAAGCCATTGGTAAACTGCAAGACACCCAAGTGATAGGGTGTTCCTCGCTTTACCGATCTGCGCCATTCGAGGCAACTGGCCCTGACTACCTCAACGTGGTGATTCACATTGAATCTCGAATCAACGCTTACGATTTATTGCAGGCCTTTCAAGCGCTTGAAAATGCGGCAGGACGTGAGCGTCCCTATCGCAATGCGCCCAGAACTTTAGACATTGACTTGCTGTTGTTTGGTGATGCTCGCATCGCAAGCGCCAAACTGACGGTGCCCCATCCCCGCATGAACGATCGCGCATTTGTCTTGTATCCACTGGCAGAACTGGCGCCAGATCGGGTGAGTCAAGAAAATTTAGGCAAAGTGCTGGGTCAAGACATTAAGCAGGAGGCTGGGACTGTCCTACACCCAAAGCTTTTTCCATCATGACAATGTCTAGCCAGCGCTCGAATTTCCATCCGCAGCCGGACACAATGCCTACGTGTTGAAATCCCAAAGATTTGTGCACGCCAATAGAACCGGCATTGCCAGAGTCTCCGATCACGGCGATCAACTTGCGAATTCCGGTCTTTTCTGCCGCTTGGCAAAGCTCGGCAAGAAGCATGCGCCCCCAGCCTTTGCCTGCTGTGTCTTTGGCCAGATAGATGGAGTCTTCTGCAGAAAAGCGGTAGGCCGGGCGTGGTTTGAACCAGTTGCAGTAGGCAAAACCCATCACTTTTCCCTTGTCTTCTAGCACCAGGTAAGGCAAACCTTTGCTTAAAACATCTTCCCGACGGGCGGTCATTTCTGCCAAAGTGGGGGGCTCAATCTCAAAAGTGCCTGTTCCGTGTAGGACATGGTGTTGGTAAATGGCTGTAATTGCAGCCATGTCTTCTGGTTGGCTAGGACGAATCGTTGGCATTCTTAAACTCCGGGTTATAATCAGCGGCTTTTCAGTGTGTCACTGGCCGGGTGGCCAGTTGCGTGTCTCAAACGCTGGAAGAAATTGTGAGATGGCAATTTTTGCTGTCTCGACACCACCCTAGGATAAATCATGGTTGTCATTCGTCTTTCTCGCGGCGGCTCTAAAGCCCGTCCTTTTTTCAACATTGTTGTGGCCGACAAACGCGTTCGCCGCGATGGTCGCTTCATTGAGCGCATTGGTTTTTACAATCCAATCGCTAAAGACACTGAAGAAGGTCTGCGCGTTGTGCAAGACCGTTTGACTTATTGGACAGGCGTTGGCGCTCAAGTGTCTCCCACTGTTCAGCGTTTGGTCAAGCAAGCTGCTGCCAAAGCAGCCTAAGCTGTTTTTGTTTTTCTAGGCTTCGCCTAAGGCTCTGCCGTGCTACCCCAACTAGAGTCTGCCGAAATGCCGGCAGACGCCATTGAAGTGGGGCGCATTGCAGACGCTTGGGGCATTAAAGGCTGGTTCAAAGTCTTGCCCCACAGCGCCTCGCCCGAGGCGCTTTTTTCTTCTAAGCGTTGGTATCTCTTGCCATCGGACAGAGTGGCCGGTGGTAGTCAGTCGCCCACCGCCAAAGCATCGGCTTCCGCTTCTGGTGGGTCTGTCAAGCCTGTGCTTCTCAAAATCAAAGAAGCCAAAGATCATTCCGACTCTGTGGTGGCTTGTTCATTGGACGTGGTTGACAGAAATCAAGCGGAAGCCCTCAAAGGTGCTCGAATTTTTGTGCCTCGCTCTAGCTTTCCCACAGCCGGTACCGACGAGTACTACTGGGTCGATTTGTTGGGCTTGGATGTGGTCAATCGTGAAGGCGTGCCGTTGGGTCAAGTCAAAGACTTGATGTCCACCGGACCCCAAACTGTTTTGGTGTTGTCGCAAGCTTCAGATGAAGCCGGCAAACCTGCCTTAGAGCGCATGATTCCTTTTGTGGCGGCATTCGTCGACAACGTGGACCTGCCTGGTCGCAAGATCACCGTTGATTGGCAGCTTGACTACTAAGCAGGTGAGGTGAGTCGTGCGCTTTGACGTCATCACACTGTTTCCCGAACTTTTTACCCCCTTTAAAAGCGCGGGCATCAATCGCCGAGCCTTTGAGTCGGGTGCGGTTGAATTAAATCTTTGGCAATTGCGTGATTACGCAGAAGGCACCTATCGCCGGGTTGACGATCGTCCTTTTGGCGGTGGTCCTGGCATGGTGATGTCAGCCGATCCCTTGGAAAAATGTTTGCAAGCCATTCGACAAGATCGCTTGCACAAAAATCCAACGGAAGTACCTGTACCTGTGGTGCTCTTTTCACCCATCGGTCAAACCTTGAATCACGCTGGCGTTGAAACGTGGTCTCAAAGTGCTGGTGCTATTTTGATTTGTGGCCGCTATGAAGGTTTGGATCAACGTTTTATTGATTCCTATGTGAATGTGCAAATCAGTTTGGGCGACTTTGTTTTGTCGGGAGGCGAGATCGCTGCCATAGCCCTGCTGGATGCCGTTGCCCGCTTGCAACCTGGCGTCTTAAATGACGAAGGCAGTCATCAAATGGACAGCTTCAATCCCGCCATAGATGGTTTGTTGGATTGTGGTCATTACACGAGACCAGAAACTTGGCACGAGCAGACTGTTCCGCCCATGCTGATGTCGGGCCACCATGCCGATATTGCCAAGTGGCGACGGCAGCAAAGTTTGGCGCTGACCCAAAAGCATCGGCCCGATTTGCTCGAAACGGCCAGGGCCATGGGAAAACTGAGTGCCAAAGATGAACTCTTTTTGACTCAATTGCCAAATTCTGGCACCTGTCAAAAATAGTTTGGGTTTCTGAGCACATTCAGTACTTGGCTGGGCCTCAGAAGGCCCAAAAAGAAATATATAATCAAAGGCTTTTCGATCCTCTGCCCGCCGCGGTTGTTGCGGCCCAACTTGGTTGAATAACCCAAGTAAGGTCAGCATAGAAGCCGCCTTTAGCGTAGCGTTGTGCAAGATCGATAGATGAAAGAGCTCAAAATGAATTTGATTCAAACTCTCGAGCAGGAAGAAATTGCCCGTTTGGGTAAAACAATTCCTGACTTCATGCCTGGCGACACCGTGATCGTTAGCGTTAACGTGGTTGAAGGTACACGCAAGCGTCTTCAGGCTTATGAAGGTGTTGTGATTGCCAAGCGCAATCGCGGCTTGAACAGTGGTTTCACCGTTCGCAAAATTTCAAGTGGTGAAGGCGTGGAGCGTACGTTCCAAACATACAGCCCCTTGATTGCCAGCATTGAAGTCAAACGCCGTGGTGATGTTCGCCGCGCCAAGTTGTACTATTTGCGCGATCGTAGCGGCAAGTCTGCACGTATCAAAGAAAAGTTGCCACAGCGCGCTGCCAAAACAACAGCAGCCGCGTAAAGCAAGTCGAAGGCCTTTACAGGCCTTCATGAAAAAACCGCCAAGGCTTTCGCCAAGGCGGTTTTTTTACGCCCCTGCAGAGCAGAGGCGTGGGGTAGGTGAATTAACCGCGTGTGACTTTGAGCACTTTGGCGCCAGTGCGCTTGGGTGCTGCATGGCCGCCGGCATTGTGTGGCTTGAAATTGCCTGCACCAATGACCTTGGGGCCGCGAGGTGCAAAGCGATCGCCTGCGCCGCCACGAGTGTCACGGCCGCCAGGCGCGCCTGAAGCGCGAGGGGCGCGGCTGTCGCGATTGTCACGTGCTTCGAAGCGGTCGCCACCACGGTTGTCAGGGCGCTGATCGCCACGGGGCTCGAAACGGCCTTCGCCACCGCGAGGCGCAAAGCTACGTTGTTCGCCGCGGAAATCGCCACGGGGCTCGAAACGGCCCTCAGGGCGGGTATCGCCACGACCTTCAAAACGGGGTGCAGGTGCGCCGCGGTTTTCAAAGCGATCGCCACGACCTTCGAAACGGTCGCCACCACGGTTGCCTTCAAAGCGAGGCGCACCGCGTGATTCAAAACGGTCACCACCGCGGTTGCCACCAAAGCCACCACCGCCACCGCCACCAAATGGACGGCCACGACCACCGCGGTCGCCGCGGTCATTGCCGCCACGGCCTGAGCGAGTTTCAGGGAAGTTGAGTTTTGGCTCCATGCCTGGAATCACTTCAGCTTTAAACGGCTGGCGGCTGTAGGCCTCGATGTCCATGATTTTGCGACGGTCGCGAATTTCGGCGAAGGTGATGGCCAAGCCATCGCGACCAGCACGACCCGTACGGCCAATGCGGTGGGTGTAGTCTTCGGCTTTCATGGGCAAGCCAAAGTTGAACACGTGGGTAATAGTGGGCACGTCAATACCGCGCGCCGCCACATCGGTGGCCACCAAGATTTGAACTTGGCCATTGCGCAAAGCCATCAGGCGGCGATTGCGCAAACCTTGACTCAAAGCGCCGTGCAAGGCAACGGCATCAAAGCCATCTTGCTGCAAGTCTGCGGCCAAACCATCGCACTCAATTTGGGTGCTGGCAAACACAATGGCTTGATTGATGGACGCGTCACGCAACCAATGGTCGAGCAATTTGCGTTTGTGCTGTGCGTTGTCGGCCCAGAACAAAACTTGCTTGATGTTGCTGTGCTTCTCTTGGGGTGAATCGATTTGGATTTTCTGAACCGATGAACCACCATCGTGCATCACGCGCATGGCCAATTGCTGAATGCGTGGCGCAAAGGTGGCGCTGAACATCATGGTCTGCTGGCGCTGGCTGGTCATTTGGTTGATGTCGGCCAAGTCGTCTGAGAAGCCCAGGTCCAACATACGGTCGGCTTCGTCAACCACCAAGAATTTAACTTTGTCCAGCTTGATTTGCATGGAGCGTTGCAAGTCGAGCAAACGACCCGGTGTGGCCACCACCAAATTGGCATTTTGCAACTTGGCAATTTGCAACTGGTAAGGCATGCCGCCCACAATGTTGGCCACGCGCAGGCCGCGGCAATGCTTGACCAAATCGATGGCATCGTGCGCAACTTGTTGGGCCAATTCGCGTGTGGGGCAAACAATCAAGGCGCCGGGTGAGGGTGCTTTGAAATTGCGTGCGTTGGTGGGGTCTTTGCGCTTGGGGCGCTTGGGCGCTGGCTCGCCATTGGCTGCTGCATCGGCGCAGGCTTTGGCAAATGCGGCGCGCTCGGCTTCTTCTTCTGCGGCCAACTCTTGCAACAGGGTGTGCAGCACGGGCAACAAGAAAGCGGCTGTTTTACCAGAGCCAGTTTGGCTGGACACCATCAGGTCGATGTATTTGTGGGCTTGGCCCAAGGTCTCTTTGGGCAATGCCAAAGGAATGGCTTTGAGCTGCACAGACGTGGGTTGTGTGTAGCCAAGGTCGGCCACCGCTTGAACCAATTCAGGGGCTAGGCCCAAGAGCACGAAGCCATTGGGTTGCTCAGGAGCGGTTTCAGTTTCGGGGGTTTCGTTGACTTCGGCTGCATCAAGCGCCAAAGTTTCGGTCACGAAAGTTTCGTTGGTAGTGGATTGCGCAGACGACAAGTCGTCCTGCACTTCAAAAGCGTCAGTCATATTTTTTTCTCGCACGGACGTCCGCAAGATTTGCGGTGGCGCCGTTCATGGTTAAAAAACATCAACCATCAAACGGAGCTCGGTGCTGTTTGAAGAGAGTGGGCATAACGAGAAGTTATGGCGCCATCTTTTCCAGTCGAGTGACTCTTATCAGTGAGTCAAAGGCATGAAGGGTGATGCACAAGGGCTGCGGCACGAGGCCTGTTTGCAGCACAGCCGCAGATTATGGCACAGTTTTTTGAGTTTGTGCGGGTTTTCCCTGAAATGATTTGAGCAAGTCTCAGAGCTTGATGAAATGCTCTCTGTAATGGGCCAATTCCTCGATGGACTCGTGCACATCAGCCAAAGCGGTGTGCTTTTGTTGTTTTTTGAAGCTGTTGAACACCTCAGGCTTCCAGCGCTTGGAGAGTTCTTTGAGGGTGCTGACATCCAAATTGCGATAGTGCAAATAGGCTTCCAACTTGGGCATGAACTTGACCAAAAACCGGCGGTCTTGGCTGATGGTATTGCCACACAGGGGGGAGTTATTTTTGGACACGTACTTCTTAATGAAGGCCAAAATCTGCTCTTCTGCATCTTGCTCAGACGTGGTCGAAGCTTTGACTTTGTCAATCAAACCACTACGGCCATGCGTGCCCTTGTTCCAAGCGTCCATTTTGTTGAGCAGCTCGTCGCTTTGATGGATGACGCACACAGGGCCTTCAATGCGGGGGCTGAGGTTGGGGCCCGTGACGACCACCGCAATTTCCAACAGGCGCTCTTTTTCGGGGTCGAGGCCTGTCATTTCGCAGTCAATCCAAACCAAGTTGTCGTCTGCTTTACCCAGTGTGGCGGCACTGCTCTCGGTTGAATCGCTGGGCACGTTTGAATTCTCAGTCATTTCGAAATATGGCTTTTTACAAAGACGCTCATTGTCGCTGATGTTGGCTGATCTACACTTCAGTCTATGAATCCAACTTTGACTCTGACTTATTTGTTGGTAGGCGCGCTGCTGACCAATGTTTTATTGAAGCTTTGGCTCAATGCCAGGCAAGTGCGCCATGTGGCATTGCATAGAGCAGAAGTGCCTGAGACTTTTGCAACTCAAATTTCATTGTCAGACCATCAAAAAGCAGCTGACTACACCTTGGCCAAAGCCAAGGTGTCTCAAATTGACATCATGCTCGACGCAGCCATTCTGGTGGGATGGACCTTGCTCGGTGGTTTGAGTGCCCTGAATGCGCTGGTTTTGGAGTTCATGGCGCCAGGACTTTGGCAGCAAGTCGTCTTGGTGCTTTGCTTCACGCTGGTCGGCGCCTTGCTTGATTTGCCTCTGTCTCTTTATCAAACCTTTGTATTGGAGCAAAGGTTTGGCTTCAACAAAATGACGTGGTCCTTGTGGTTCAGTGATTCAGTCAAAGGATTGTTGTTGGGTCTTGTACTCGGTGTTCCTTTGATCGCGATGGTCTTGTGGCTGATGCAGGCTGGCGGGGCTTACTGGTGGTTCTGGACTTGGTGCGCGCTGGTCTTTTGGCAATTGTTTTTAATGGCCATTGCACCCAATGTGATCATGCCTTTGTTCAATAAATTCACGCCACTCGAAGACGAGGTATTAAAGACCCGTGTGAATGGCCTGATGCAGCGAGCTGGGTTTACGGCCAAAGGTTTTTTTGTCATGGACGGCAGCAAAAGATCTGCCCATTCCAATGCTTTTTTCACAGGTTTTGGTGCCAGTAAGCGGGTGGTGTTCTTTGACACGCTTCTCAAGCAACTGTCGTCCGCTGAGATGGAGGCCGTGCTGGCCCATGAGTTGGGCCATTTCAAGCACCGTCATATTTTTAAGATGATGTTGACCAGTTTTATTTTGAGCTTGTTGGGTTTGGCATTGTTGGGTTTTGCATCTCAACAAATTTGGTTTTACACCGGCTTGGGCGTGATGCCCAATTTGTTGGGTGGCAACGAAGCTGTCGCCTTGTTGCTGTTCATGTTGGTGGTGCCCGTATTTACTTTTTTACTTGCGCCTCTTTCGTCTTGGCGCTCAAGAATTCAGGAGTACGAAGCTGATGCGTATGCGGTATCGCAAACGCCAGCAAAAGATTTGAGTTCAGCTTTGTTGAAGCTTTACCAAGACAATGCGTCAACCCTCACCCCTGATCCTCTTTATGTGATGTTTTACTATTCGCACCCACCCGCCAGTTTGAGACTGGCACGCATGCAAAATGCGTAAGACCAGCCAACGCTCGCATACCAAAACCAAAGCTGCGCAGGCCCTGGTCGCTTCAACACAAGAAAGTTTGAACACTGGTTTGGTGGTGGCTACACATGGCCGGCATTGTGTGGTGGAGTTGGACGATGGCACGCGCATCATTTGTCATCCGCGTGGCAAAAAAAGCCAGTCTGTGGTGGGTGACCGCGTCAAATGGCAGGCGGCGGCTGATGAAGGCACGATTGAAAACGTGCAAGAACGACGAAATCTTTTCTATCGGCGAGATGAGGTTCGTACCAAGTCTTTTGCTGCAAATCTGGATCAGGTCTTGATTTTGTTGGCCGCTGAGCCAGAATTTTCGGAGACCCAGTTGTCAAGGGCGCTCATCGCGGCAGAAGCAGAGCACATCAAGCCGCTGATTGTTTTAAACAAAAGTGACTTGTCCGAGCCGTTTATGCTTGCATGGCAACGCTTGTCTGCATATCGGCACATGGGTTACACCGTCTTGCCTTTGCAATTAAAGCAAGGGGCAGAGCTGAACCTTTCGCTGCAACACCTTCAAGCCGAAATGAGCGGTAAGACGACCTTGATTTTGGGCCCCTCGGGTGCTGGAAAAAGTACGCTGGTCAATGCCTTGGTGCCCCATGCCCGAGCCTTGACGGGTGAAATTTCACAAGCCTTGAATTCGGGCAAGCACACCACCACCAGCACATCGCTTTACTGGGTGGGGGAGCGTCCTGGTTCTGTCGCGTTGGGCGGTGCTGGAACGGCCATCATTGATTCGCCTGGCTTTCAAGAATTCGGTTTGCAACACATCCCTCAAAACCAATTGGCTTCGTGCATGCCTGACTTGAAGCAACACGTGTCGTCTTGTAAGTTTTACAACTGCACGCATTTACATGAGCCGGGGTGTGGCGTGCTTTCAGCCCTCCAAAAAAATGAAGAGGACAAACTTCAGACGTCCGAGGTCAGTCCAAGACGTCACCGAATCTATGCCCAGTTGTTTGATGAACTGGGGCAGCAGCGTTGGTAACTCGTAGAAGGTCTACCCAAGTAAATTGGCCAGAGACAACAAGGCCACCAAGACCAACCACATGATGACGGTGCGCCACACCAAACCAACCACTTGCGCAAAATGAGAGAGTTCTGGCGAGCGGCCGGGTGTGCTGATGCTGTCTTGTGAATCAGGTTGCAATGCAGCACCACCCAATTGAACGTTGATAGCACCAGCAGTCGCTGCCAAGATCACGCCATCATTGTCGTCAGGAAATTTTTCTGCATGGTGGCGCCATCCATCCATAGCATCTTCAAAACTCCCCATGATGGCAAAGCCCATGGCCGTGGCTCTGGCAGGTATCCAATCAATGGCGTGCCACGCGTCATTTGAAACCGATTTCAATGAATCGCTCACCCAATGCAATGTCTGTGCATCGGACGGCAAGGACGTGCTTGTCACGCTGGCGGCACTGCTACTGTAGCGCTTTGCGAATTCGGAAATTCTGTAGACCACGGCACCTACAGGTCCGAGGCCAATGACCGATAACAAGGCGTAACTGAAGAAAACACCAAACACATGCCGATGTGCTGAAAGAATGGAGTGTTCGATGACATGACGCACGATTTCATTTCGCGGTAGGTCATTCACTTCGACTTGTTGCCAGTCAGCCAATAGTTTGCGAGCCAAGGCTTCGTCGCCATCGTTCAGCGCATCGCGAATACCTGTGAAATGATGACTGAACTGTCTAAAACCCAAAGTGACATAAAGCAATGCCACATTCCAGAGAATGGCAAAAAACCATCCCAAGAAAAAAGCCAGCAACCAATGAACCAGAATGGCAAGACCTGCCGGAACGCCAATGATCAGGCCCCATGCCAGCCAAGCTTGAGACCTTGTGCCGCCGTCGATGTGTGTGGTTACCCAATCGGCCCATGTTCGCAACCAACGGTGCAAAAAATGCGATGCACTCATGGGCCTGGCTTGTTCAATCACAAGGGCTAAAAAGATAGAGAAGAAGCTCATGTCTACATCATAAAGAATTAGCAGCCAATAAGAAACGGTAAAAGTTGCGAATCATGCCGGCTGTTGCGCCCCAAATGAAGCGTTCTGTGCAGGTGCCGTCTTTAGATGCTTGAGGTTCCAAATAAGGCATTGAATACCACTGCCGCAGTACGCCTTCGCGTTCCATTTGGTGCAGTCTGTGATTGGCGGGGTTCATCAGAAAGTGCAAAGGCACCTCGAACACCGCTTCGACTTCAAAAGCATTGGGTGTGACAACATGATGGGGAGAGACAAGTCCAATGACGGGGGTGATATGAAAGGCCGTTCCTGTAATGTAGCTGGGCATGCAGCCCACAACTTCAACAAAATGGGCAGCCAAACCTACCTCTTCCTGTGCTTCACGAAGTGCGGCATCTTCTATGGACTTGTCTTCTGCATCTACCTTGCCTCCTGGAAAGGCAATTTGACCTGCATGTGTAGAAAGATGCATCGTTCGCTGCGTCAACAGCACATGGGCTTGTGTACCTTGTTCGCCCCTAAGAACAATCGGAAACAGAACCGCAGCATCTTTGGGGGGGCGCTGTCCAAAGGCAGGCTCGCGTTTGACTTCTGGTGTCCATGCGGGCGGATTGTCAAAGGCTTGCTTAATGCGATCTGCTGTTAGCCAATCTGCAGGCAAGGCGGGCCACTCACCTGCAGGCGGTGTCCATGGAATTTCGCGCGGGTCAAATCCCAGAGAACTTTTCATAGGTGGGGGTAGGCGTGACTAAGGTCAAAATCAAAAGGGGGTTTGATAACTGGCGCACTTGACTTGAATGTGTCGCGGTAAGTCATCCACTTTATCGCGTTGAAGTGCGGTCAAGCAGCCGCCCCAGACACAACCTGTGTCCAATGCCCAGACATCGTTTCTATTGACAGCGCCCAAGGTTGACCAGTGACCAAAGGCAATGACCGTGTTGGCCGTTTGTCGGCCAGGCACATCAAACCAAGGCATAAAACCAGCAGGGGCCTTTGCTGCGTTTTCCTTGGTTTCGAATTCCAACTGACCCGTTGGGCTGCAGAAACGCAGGCGTGTGAACGCATTCAGCGTACTTCGCCAACGCGCAAGTCCTTGCAAATGCGGTTCCCATTGCGCAGGCTCATTGCCATACATGTTCATTAAGAAATAGGAGGCGGCATCGCTTTGCAAAATAGTTTCAAGCTCGTGCGACAGCGCCAATGTGGTGGGCAGTGACCATTGCGGTAAAACGCCTGCGTGCACCATCAGAACGTCTTCTTCGTAAATGGCAAACGATTGATGCCTTAGCCAGTTCAGTAAATTGTCTTTGTCTGGTGCTTGGAGCACCTCGTCTAACGTATCCTTTTTGTGAGGTGCCCTTGCACCTGCATCAATGGCCAACAGATGCATGTCGTGATTGCCCAAAACGCATCGAACGCTGGTTCCCAGCTTGTGAAGCCGCCGAAGAACTGCCAAAGAGTCGGGCCCGCGATTTACCAAGTCTCCCAAGACATACAGTTTGTCTCGGCTTGCTGAAAAACCAACTTGGTCAAGCAGTTGGCCTAGGGGCACATCACAACCTTGAATATCACCAACCCAATAAACTGACATTTGCTTCCAAAAAATCATTCTCAATACGACATTGTGGAGGCATTTGCAGATGATTTGACCTCTGACAGGGCAAGACTATTTCAATATGGGCCTGTGATTGGCACAATCAGGGGATGGATTTTTTACTCATCGCACTGTTAACGCTCATCAATGGTTTGTTTGCCATGTCTGAATTGGCCCTTGCTTCTAGTCGCAAGGCTCGATTAGCGGCCATGGAAGAGGCGGGCGACAAGGGCGCAGCAAGCGCACTTAAATTGTTGGAAAACCCCACCCAGTTCTTGTCCACAGTACAGGTGGGCATCACTTCTATTGGTGTTCTCAATGGCATTGTGGGTGAAGCGGCTTTCAGTGGCGGGGTGGCCGTTTGGTTGATGACATGGGGCATGAAAGAGGCTGCAGCTGCAATCACGGCTACGGCATTGGTCGTCGCGGTCATTACCTTTACCACCATTATTTTTGGTGAATTGGTACCCAAAAGAATTGGTCAGTTGTATCCAGAGCCGGTTGCGCGACTTGTGGCGAGGCCCATGGCCTGGCTGGCAGGCATTGCAAAGCCCTTCGTGAGTCTGCTGTCATTCACAACGCATGCGGTTTTGAAACTGTTGCGAATTGACACCAGTGGCAACCGCGCGGTGACAGAAGAGGAAATTACCGCTAGCTTGGAAGAAGGCGTCGATGCAGGGTTGATCGAAGCACACGAACACCAGATGGTGCGCAATGTGTTTCACCTCGACGATCGACCCCTGACTTCTCTGATGGTGCCAAGGTTGGACATTCAATGGTTTGACAGTGGTTTAAGCGTGGCGCAGTGTTTGGCTCAAGTAGGACTGAATCAGGGAGCCCAAGGGCATTCTTGGTATCCCGTTTGCCGGGGCAGTCTTGAAGATGTGATGGGGGTTGTCAGTGTGGCCCGATTGGTTTCCCTTGAATCGCAAAACGACACGGTCGAAACCTATGCCATCGCAGCTACTTTTGTGCCTGAAACCCTCAGTGGCATGTCATTGTTAGAGCAGTTTCGAGGTAAATCAGGCCGTATGGTGTTTGTGGTGGATGAGTACGGGGTGGTTCAAGGCCTGGTAACACCACGTGATTTGTTGGAAGCCATCACGGGCGAGCTACACCCTCAACAAGTCACAGATGCTTGGGCAACTCACCAAGCGGACGGGTCTTGGCTGTTGGACGGCTTAATGCCCATCAATGAATTAAAAGCTCGACTCGACCTCAAACAATTAGAGGGCGAAGACAGGGGATTGTTCAATACTTTGGGTGGATTTATTTTTGCTGAATTAGGTTATCTTCCAAATGCTGGTGATATTTTGATCAGTGACGATTGGCATTTTGAGGTTATTTCTTTAGAAGGAAAAAGAATAGATAAAGTAATTGCAAGATTTTGTAAGTAAATGAATATTTGAAAATTGAATAATTATTTAATAATTATTTTCTGAATTACAATTCAATCATTCTTAGGAATCTTGTAATAGCTGCAAGTTTATTATCTTTTTAGAGAAATACAATGACTAAATCATACAAAGAATTATTGAAAGAACGTGAAGCGCTAGAGCAGGCTATCGCCACTGCACGCCAGCAAGAGTTGTCTGAAGCGATTCAAAAAGCCCGTGAATTGGTAGCAGAATTTGGTTTAACAGTTCAAGACGTTTTTCCTGCTGGTCGTGGCGCAACAAAATCAAGCGGTAAATCATCGACAGGCAACAAGGTCGCCGCCAAATACCGTGACCCTTCTAGCGGTCAGACTTGGACTGGACGAGGTAAAGCACCGAAATGGATTGATGGTCAAGACCGTACAAAATATTTAATCGCTTGAGTTTCATTTTGAATGATTGAAAAGGCCGCTTCAAGCGGCCTTTTCAATGGTTATCGTGGCTATAGAATTGCCTGTTCTTTATTTAAAGTAATTTGGCTTGACATTGAGTACGCTTCCAAAACACGTTGGCATCATCATGGACGGAAATCGTCGATGGGCCAAAAAACGCCTGTTGCCTGCTGCATTGGGGCATGCATCGGGTGCAAAGCGTGTCCGTGCCATTGTTGAAACGTGCATCCGATCCAATGTTTCTCATCTCAGCTTGTTTGCTTTCAGTACTGAAAACTGGCGCCGTCCCGAAGAAGAAGTGTCCGTTTTGATGGGTCTTTTTGCCAATTATTTGCAAAAAGAAGTGAACGAGATGGAGGCCAACGGCGTGCGTTTGCAAGTTGTCGGTGACAAAAGTAAATTCAGTGCAGAACTTCAAGAGTTGATTCGCAAAGCTGAATTGCAAACCCAGCACAATCAAAAAATCACCTTGCGTGTCGCTGCCAATTACGGGGGGCGTTGGGACATGGTGCAGGCTGCAAAGGCATGGCAATCTGCCCACCCACAAGAACCCATCTCTTCTTTGACAGAAGAAGGACTGGCGGCTTACTTGAGTACGGCAGATGCGCCCGAAATGGACTTGCTGATTCGCACGGGTGGCGAGTCTCGCATTAGCAACTTCATGCTTTGGCAAGCTGCCTATGCTGAGATGTTTTTCATTGAGACCCTGTGGCCAGATTTCACCACGAAGCAATTCGGTGAAGCGCTGGAATGGTTCTCCAAACGCGACAGGCGATTTGGTTCGGCGGCACCCTTTTAAGTTTGATTGGCGCTGGCTGCCAATTGTCTCAGTTTGTCTTTCTTGCTAGGGCGTTTGCCTTTGATGCCGCCATTTCCTTGACTTGACTCTGGCACTGCGTCAGTCGCTTCAAAGCCAGGTAAAGACTCGCAGACCAATTTGACCTGCTGTCTTTTTTCAATCAAATTCCAATGCTGAAGTGTTTCAGGGCAGACAAAACTGATGGCCAGTCCGGGTTCCCCTGCGCGGCCCGTCCGGCCTATGCGATGTGTGTAATCGACAGCCGATCTAGGCAGGTCAAAATTTACCACGGTGGGCAGTTTCTCGATGTCCAGCCCGCGTGAAGCCAAATCGGTGGCCAGCACCACCTTGACGCGTTGCAGTTTGAAATCGGCCAACACCTGCTCGCGTTTGCCTTGGCTGAGCTGTCCGTGAAATGGCTCTGCAGCAATACCTGCAACCCTCAATTTGGCCGCCACAATTTCACAAGTGTGTTGCGTCGCTGCAAAGACCAAGACTTGCTTCAGTTGATGGGTTTTAATCAGATATTTGAGCAATTGCGTGCGTTTGCTGGTGTCTGTGTAAACGGCACGCTGTTCGATCACGGCAGGTTGCGGTGTGGCGCTTTCAATGCGAATTTGGTGAGGGTTGTTGAGCAAGCTATGTGCAAGTGACTCGATGCTTTTAGGTCTTGTTGCCGACAAAAACAGGTTTTGACGCGTGCTGGGAAGGGCTGACAAAATTCGGTTCAACTCTTCCTGGAAACCCAGTTCTAGCAGTTTGTCAGCCTCGTCCAAAACCAGCGTTTGAATGTCAGAAAGCTTGACGGCATTGTGGTCGAACAAATCGAGCAGCCGCCCGGGAGTGGCGATCAAAATGTCGGTGCCACCTCGCAGCCCCAGCATTTGTGGATTGATGGATACACCGCCAAACACCACAGTGACTTTGCAGACTTTACCCAGGTGAGCCGATAAGCTCATCATGGCTTGACCAACTTGAATGGCCAGCTCTCGGGTAGGCACCAGCACCAAAGTCTGAAGCCTCCTCCGGTGATAGCCTGAAAGCAGCTGAGGGTTGGACCGCGTGAGCTTTTCAATGAGCGGCAAGGCGTAGGCAACAGTTTTGCCTGAACCTGTGGGTGCCGTGACCCAAACGTCTTGCCCGGTCAATGCAACGGGTATAAATTCGCTTTGTACAGGTGTTGGTGCAGCGTATGTTTTGGGTTTAAGCGCTCGGAGCAGCTCGGGCGACAGGCCCAGATCATTAAAAGACATAGGGCTCAAGCATAAGTGCATATGGCTTTATACACCAGCAGACCGTGGCAAAATCATTCACTATGAATACACGCAAAGGCATTATTTTGGCGGGCGGGTCTGGTACACGCTTGTATCCAGTCACTCAGGCGGTCTCAAAGCAGTTGATGCCTGTCTACGACAAGCCCATGGTCTACTACCCTTTGACCACCTTGATGCTCGCTGGCATTAAGGATTTGCTGTTGATCAGTACACCCCAAGACACCCCCCGATTTACAGAGCTTTTGGGCGACGGCAGTCAATGGGGCATGAACATTCAGTATGCAGTTCAGCCAAGTCCTGATGGCTTGGCGCAAGCTTTCATCATTGGTCGTGAATTTGTAGGCGCCAACCCCAGTGCTTTGGTCTTGGGCGACAATATTTTTTACGGACACGATTTGGTCAAGCTCATGCAACGTGCGCATGCGCAACCCAGTGGTGCCAGCGTTTTTGCCTACCATGTTCACGATCCGGAGCGTTATGGTGTGGTTGCATTTGACGATCAACAACGAGCTCTTAGCATTGAAGAAAAGCCTGCGCAGCCCAAAAGTAACTTTGCCGTGACAGGTCTGTATTTTTACGACTCACAGGTGTGTGACATCGCTGCCAACATCAAGCCTTCTGCAAGGGGTGAGTTAGAGATTACCGATGTGAACCGTTGGTATTTGGAACAACAACAACTCAACGTTGAAATCATGGGCCGAGGCTATGCGTGGCTCGACACGGGCACGCACGACAGCTTGCTTGATGCGGCCGGCTTCATTGCCACACTTCAAAAGCGCCAAGGTTTGATGGTGGCGTGTCCAGAAGAAATTGCATTTGCGCAAAACTGGATCGATGCCACGCAACTCCAAAAATTGGCATTGCCATTGGCCAAAAACAGTTACGGCCAGTACTTGTTAAACCTCTTAAAGGCGAAGTGATGCCCTTTACCGTCACACCCACCCGTTTGCCCGAAGTACTGGTTTTGCAACCGCAAGTTTTTGGTGATTCAAGAGGTTTCTTTTTTGAAAGTTTCAACGCGCGTGACTTTGAAACTGCGACGGGTTTACAAGTTCAGTTTGTTCAAGACAATCACAGCAAATCAGCGCGTGGTGTTTTGCGCGGTTTGCATTACCAAATTGAACACGCACAAGGCAAACTGGTGCGTGTGACGCAAGGTGAAGTCTTTGATGTTGCTGTCGACATGCGGAAAAACTCCCCAACGTTTGGCCAATGGGCCGGTTGTCATCTGAGTGCAGACAATGCCAAACAAATGTGGGTGCCGCCAGGTTTCGCGCACGGCTTCTTGGTGCTCAGTGAGACGGCTGAGTTTTTGTACAAGACCACCGATTATTGGTATCCAAAGCACGAGCGCAGTTTGCTTTGGAATGATCCAGCGCTGGCCATTGATTGGCCCTTACTGGATGGCATTGATGCGCCCGTGTTGGCGGCCAAAGATGCAGTCGCATCACCTTTGGCACAAGCGCAAACCTATTAACAGCCTTGTCCCTTATTTGAGGGGAGGCAGTGCGTAAGCCTTGATGGCACTCAGCTGACCCAAAGTCAATCTGTTGCCATGCTGGCTGACCACTGCCGCTGCTGCATGATTGCCCAAGCTTGCAGCCTGTTCTGGCGAGTGGCCACGCGTAATGGCGTACAAAAAGGCACCCGCAAACATGTCACCTGCGCCGTTGGTGTCAATGGCTTTGACCTTCTCGGCGGGTACATGACAAGAGGCATCGGCAGTGAGAATTTCAGAGCCTTCTGGGCCACGTGTTAGACACACCATTTTGGCCATTTTCTTGAGGGATGCTCTGATTGCGTCTAGGTCTTCTGTGCCGCACCATACCTGCGCTTCTTCTAGATTGCAAAACAAGTAATCAACGCCATCGCCCAGCATGGCATCTAAGCCGCCTTTGCAAAATTGGATCATGCTGACATCGCTGAGGGTGAGGGCCAAAGCCACACCTGCTTCTTGGGCTACTTGGCGACCCTTCAACGCGGCGGCCAAACCTGTGGGGGAGGCGGCCAAATAACCTTCCATGTAATAAATTTTAGATTTGGCAATGTCGTGAGGGTGAAGTGCTGCCTCATCCAATTCAGCCGATACGCCTAAAAAGGTGCACATGCTTCTTTCGGCGTCTGGGGTGACCAAGACCATGCAGCTGCCTGTTTGACCCTCTGAGGCGCGGGTGTGAGTTAGGTTGCTGTCGACGCCCTGGGCTTGCAAATCTTTGACGTAAAAGTCTCCCAAATTGTCGTGGGCTACTTTGCAAGAGTAAAAAGCCTTGCCCCCCAATTGCGCCAAAGCCACGACGGTATTGCCTGCTGAACCACCACCCGTTTGTCGAGGCTGAACATGGTGGACATGGCCTAACAATTCTGCACGTCTGGGTGTGTCGACCAATGTCATGTGACGTTTGCTGACGCCCATGGTTTGAAGCAGGGCATCTGAAACTTCGTATTCCGAATCGACCAAGGCGTTGCCAATGGCATAAAGATCATAGTGAGTCATGTGAATTAGCTTGGATCGAAGTCAATGAAAGGACAAGTTTAATGCTTTTGAATGGCGATCTCATCGGTAAAATAGCCCTAGGGTTCGCAGACCCGCTACGTGAAGTCAAACCTGATGGTCTTGGCTTGCTTATTTTTATCTTATGAATCAAGGCTGCGATGAAACGCGAATATTTTTCTGGTGCTTCTAAAGAAGCCTACCGAAACCAAAACAATGCGGGCCATGAAAGGTGCATTGCCTTGGTGGATGCACGCTACCTGGTTTGGCTTGCGCAACACACACAAACCAATTCAAAACAAGACACCGTCAATCGGCAGGGCATGGCTCAGTTTTTGGCGGAAGCGCTCTCGAATGCAGGTCTAGATTTAGACATTCGGCGAATTTATTGGTACACCGAAGAATCAGAGTCGCTGGATGTGGATGGGCAGATTGTTCGCAAAGTACTCTCGCACGACCTTGACGGTGGCATCTCTTTGCTCAAGAGCATGGGGCAAGACCTGAGTCGATTGGCAGACAACAAAGCATGTGACCATGTGCTGCTGGCCTCTGACGATGAGCGTTTGTTGACAGCCATCGACAACGTCCAGTTGACTGGCTTGTCTGTGCACATCTTGGCTGACGATGCCGCGCGCAACATGGGCAAGCTTCATCAGACCGACCCTGGTTGGGGGCGTTTGTTGTCTCAAGCCGACCGCCGCATTGTGGTTCAGGCCAAAACCTTGGCTGAAATTTTGCAAGGTGCGCCAGCCAAAGAAGCCAACGCAGTCGCAGAAGACCCTGAGGTCGTTCGGCAGTCCATGACAGAGGTGATTGTTTCTTGGTGGGACGATGAGCCAGAAGATAAGCGCGAGGAATTGCGAGATGAACTTCACATTAACCGCGGAATTCCGCAAGAAGTCGATCGTCAGCTGCTGCTTCGCATGCGACACCGCTTAACCCGAGCGCTCACGCTGCAAGAGAAGAAGATGTTGCGCGAAATATTCAGAGCTGTGGCGTTTGGTAATCAAACAGCTCAAGCCTCACAAGCCACTGAAACACTTGCAGCAACGCCTTTGATTGAAGAACCTATTTGAAGATCAAAGAAGTCAAAAAAATCTGCTGCAGGCTTCAATGCAGCAGATTTTTGCAAACCCGATTTATTTCTTAGGCAAGGTACCACCACTCTTGACGCATTCGTCCAGCGTCTTGAAGGGTGTGAACTTTTGGGTTTTTTCGAAGCTGGCGCTGTTCTTGTCGTGGCAGATGCCGCTGTCAGATTTTTTCACGACAACCTCAGCCGCCGCATTGGCTGGCGCACGGCCACCACTTTTCAGGCATGCGTCCATGTTGGCAAATGCTTCAAACTTTTTAGTGGCGCCGTAGCTGGTGCTAGATTTGTCGTGGCAAATACCAGAGTCAGACTTTTTAACGGCAGGGTCGGCGGCCTGGGCCAATACAGTGCCGGCGCTCAGTAGCGTCAAGCAAGATGCAATCACGGTAAAAGAGAAACGATTTTTCATGGGGCCTCCTAAATTGTCAGCTGTTAAATGTCACGTCTTTGCAAACCATTGCAAGTTCACATGACTTTTGGAATGCTATCGCATCTCGACTTGAAAGCTCAGTTTTGAGTCGTTTTTTCGAGTCGTTTGATGTCAAAACCCATCAATGCCAAGCGTTGCGTTAAGTCTGCGTAGGCGCTGGGTGACATTTGAGGGGATCGCGACAAGATCCAAAGATAGCTGCGTGAGGGATCTCCTACCGCGGCCACTTGGTAATCACTGTCAAGGTCCAGCACCCAATAATCGCCCCAGGTAAAGGGCAACCAGCCCAACCAACTCGGTGCAAATCTCACTTCAAGCTGTGCTGGCAAACCATTGGCGCGAGGTCTGGCCATGCCAATGGCTTGGATGCGTTCATCTTCAGCCGTGACGCATTGGTTGAGAACTTCGATCTGTTGAGGACTGATCAATCGATAGGTGGCTTTGGTGTTTCGAACACATTTGCGTTGAAACCAATTCGGAAGCTTGGCGATTTCATACCAAGTTCCCATGTACCTTGTAATTTCGATTTGATTGATCGATTTGACGGCTTGAAGCTCTTGTGCGTGGATGACTTTGGACGCGCATGTCATCAAGGTCATCAACAACAGTGTGCGCCAGAGCTGCTTGAAATATTTGACCTGCACTTGTTGCATTGTGAGTTCAATCTTCAGGGTTCAAGGTGATAGCGCGTTACACGTTCTACCTCATTCTTAGAACCTAGGATGACGCTGACCCGCTCATGCAGTTGCTGAGGTTTGAGGTCTAAAATTCTCTCGCGGCCATTGGTGGCTGCACCGCCTGCTTGTTCAATGAGCCAGCTCATTGGGTTGGCTTCGTACATTAGCCGCAATTTGCCAGCTTTGTGAGGCTCGCGTTTGTCCCAGGGGTACATGAAGACACCACCGCGGGTCAAAATTCTGTGCACATCGGCCACCATGCTGGCAATCCAGCGCATGTTGAAGTCTTTGCCGCGCACGCCTTCTTTGCCTTGCAAGCATTCGTCAACATAGCGTTTGACGGGTGCGTCCCAGTGGCGCATGTTGCTCATGTTGATGGCAAATTCTTTGGTGTCCTCAGGCACTCGGACATTTTCTTGCGTCAGAACAAATGAGCCTTGCTCGCGGTCTAGCGTGAACATGGAGACACCATCGCCCACTGTGAGAACCAAGGTGGTTTGAGGCCCATAAACGCAGTAACCCGCAGCCACTTGCTGATGACCGGGTTGCAAAAAATCTCTTTCGCTGACGGCGTCGTTGTCTTCGGTTTTCTTCAGAACGCTGAAGATGGTACCAATGCTGACATTGACATCGATGTTGCTTGAACCATCCAATGGGTCAAACATCAGCAAGTATTCACCTTGAGGATAGCGGTTGGGAACCAAGTGGATGGTTTCCATTTCTTCAGAGGCCATGGCCGCCAAGTGGCCGCCCCATTCGTTGGCTTCGATCAAAACCTCATTGGCAATGATGTCCAATTTCTTTTGAATTTCACCTTGAACGTTTTCTATGTCGGCACTGCCCAAAACACCACCCAAGGCACCTTTGTTGACCGCATGGCTGATGCTTTTGCAAGCCCGTGCCACCACTTCAAGCAGCAAGCGCAATTGAGCAGGAATCTTGCCTTTGCTGCGTTGCTGTTCAACCAAATAACGTGAGAGCGAAACTTTTTGTGACATGGTGATCCTCTTAATTTACTCAGCCAAGGCGCGTGAGACAACTTCGCGCACATCGTTGCTCAAGTCGGTCTTGGCGGCAACGCGCTCAATGGCTGTTTTGGCAGCTTGACGGTAGGGTTCTGCTAGTTTTTTCCAGCGATCAAGGGCGCGTGCAAGCCTGGCGGCAACTTGCGGATTGAAAGCGTCGAGTTCAATCACACGCTCACTCCAGAAGACGTAACCAGCGGCATCAGCGCGATGAAAGCCACCAGGATTGGCGCTGCAATAGCTGAAGATCAAACTTCTGGCACGGTTGGGGTTGCGCAAGTTGAAATCAGGGTGCTGCATCAATTGCCGAACGATGGGCAGGATATTGCCACTGCGGTCGGGCGCGCTGGCCTGAAGGCCAAACCATTTGTCGATGACCAAGGCTTCGTTCTTGAACAAGGCGTGGAATTGGGCCAACGCAGGCTCAGCCAAAGCATGGCCACTGCCGACCAAGGCCGACAAAGCGCCAAAGCGGTCGGTCATGTTGCTGGCATCTTTGAAGGCTTGCAAAGCTTTGCCAGGCCATACATCGCTGCCTTCTTTTTGGGCTGCCAAACACAACATGTTCAAGGCCATGTTGGCAAGCGCGCGCTTGCCGCTTGAAATAGCGTCAGGTGAATAGGCGCCAAGCACACGATTTTGGGCATAGCAAGTTTGCCAGTCGGCTTGCAAGGCGATGGCCAATTGTTGGCGCATGGCTTCGCGTACGGCATGCACGATTTGCGGGTCGACCGATTCAAGTTGCTCTGAAATGTAAGTTTCGGAGGGCAGGGTCAGAACCAACTCTTTGAATGCCGAGTCAAGTTCTGGGTTGGACAAAACGGTGCGCATGGCATCCAAATAACCATCGTCAAGAACCGAATCAGATTGCGGGTCTTTAGAGGCCCGAATAAATCGCAGGGCAGATTGGACGGCCAAGCGTTGGCCTGCTTCCCAGCGATTGAACGCATCGGTGTCGTTGGCCAATATGCTTAGCCATTGTGCGTCAGTCAGATCGCAGTCTAAATTGACAGGCGCGCTGAAGTTTCGCAACAGAGAAGGTGTCGGCTCACTTTCAATGTTCTCGAACACAAAACTTTGACTGGCTTGGCTCAGTACCAAGGTTTTGTCGTGACCCGCCAGGGCTTGACCGTGTTGGTTCAGAAGACCCACTTTGACCGGAATGACAAAGGGCTCTTTGTGACTTTGGTCGGGTGTGCTGGCGCACGATTGTGAAAGCGTGAGCGTGTAGCTTAGATTGCTGTTGTTGTAGACACCGTGTGCGTGAACTCTGGGTGTGCCAGCTTGGCTGTACCAGCGCTTGAACTGTGTCAACAGGTTTGCCAGCGACGACTGCGGGTTGGCATCTGCAATGGCTTGTGCAAAGTCGTCGCAGGTAACGGCTTGGCCGTCGTGACGTTCAAAATAAAGTTTCATGCCTTTGGCAAAACCTTGGCGGCCTTCTTCATCTCCAGGCGCACTGACCAAAGTCTGCATCATGCGAACCACTTCTGCACCTTTTTCATAAATGGTCACGGTGTAGAAGTTGTTGATTTCTTCGTAGGCATCTGGCCGCACGGGGTGTGCCATGGGGCCTGCATCTTCAGGAAATTGCACCGTGCGCAGCACACGAACATCTTCAATTCGTTTGACGGCACGAGCGCTTTCGATGCCTGCCATGTCTTGGCTAAATTCTTGATCGCGAAAAACAGTAAGGCCTTCTTTCAAGGAAAGTTGGAACCAGTCGCGGCAAGTGATTCGGTTACCCGTCCAATTGTGAAAGTATTCGTGACCCACCACACTTTCAATGCCAGCAAAGTCGGTGTCCGTGGCAGTCGCAGGGCTGGCCAACACATACTTCGTGTTGAAAATGTTCAGGCCCTTGTTTTCCATCGCGCCCATGTTGAAGTCGCTGGTGGCCACAATCATGAAGCGCTCAAGATCGAGGGGCAAACCAAAACGAGCTTCGTCCCAAGCCACGCTGGCCATCAGGGAATTCATGGCGTGTTCTGTTTTGTCCAAGTCGCCAGGGCGCACGAACACTTGCAACAAATGCTCTTTGCCAGAGCGCGACACAATGCGCTGTTCGCGCGCCACCAACTTGCCCGCTACCAAAGCAAACAAGTAGCAGGGCTTTTTGTGAGGATCTGCCCACTTGGCAAAATGACGACCGTCTTCCAATTTGCCTTGTTCCAGCAAATTGCCATTGGACAAGAGAACGGGGTATTGCTGTGCATCCGCACGCAAGGTGACGGTGTAGCTGGCCATCACATCGGGACGGTCCAAGAAATAAGTAATGCGGCGGAATCCTTCGGCTTCACATTGTGTGAAGAAGGACTCGTTGCTGACGTACAGGCCAGACAGTTGTGTGTTCTTGGAAGGATTGCAAGTGGTGAAGATTTCCAAGTCAAAAGCTTCGTTGCCTTCGGGTAAATTTTCAAGCACCAGTTGGTTGCCGTCCATTTTGAACGAGGTGCCGCCGCCATTGACCATGACGCGCGCCAAGTTCAACTCTTCGCCATCCAAGCGCAAAGCTTGGGCGGCAACGTCGGGGTTACGACGCACCCGCATTTTGTTCAGTACGCGTGTTTTGGCAGGGTCTAAGTCAAAGGTCAGATCGACGGTGTCGATCCAAAATGCCGGTGCTGTGTAATCAACACGGCGAATGGCTTTTGTTTGTTCTTCAAGCATCACAAAAAAATCTCCAGGGGTAGGGTGGACAAACTGGCAAGGCCAGTTGTGTCACACACCTTGTTTGAGCGAGGCTTCAATGAACGCATCCAAGTCGCCATCCAATACTTTTTGCGTGTTGGACATTTCGACATTGGTGCGTAAATCTTTGATGCGACTTTGGTCAAGCACATAGCTTCTAATTTGGTGACCCCAACCCACATCGGTCTTGGTGTCTTCGAGCTTTTGCTGTGCTTCCATGCGCTTGCGCATTTCAAAGTCGTACAGGCGTGAGCGCAGGCGTTTCCATGCCACATCACGGTTGCTGTGTTGGCTCCGGCCATCTTGGCACTGCACCACGATGCCGGTGGGAATGTGCGTCAAGCGCACGGCAGAGTCGGTCTTGTTGATGTGCTGACCGCCCGCGCCGCTGGCACGGAAGGTGTCGGTGCGAACGTCAGAAGGATTGATGTCAATCTCGATAGAGTCGTCCACTTCGGGGTACACAAAAATACTGGCAAAGCTGGTGTGTCGGCCGCCTGACGAGTCAAAGGGCGACTTGCGCACCAAGCGGTGCACACCCGTTTCGGTCCGGAGCAAGCCAAAAGCGTAATCGCCTTCAAACTTGAGCGTGGCACCTTTGATGCCGGCCACGTCTCCTGGGGATTCGTCTTCCACCGTGATTTTGAAGCCTTTACGCTCTGCATATTTCAAGTATTGGCGCATCAACATGCTGGCCCAGTCGCAAGCTTCAGTGCCGCCTGCGCCAGCTTGAATGTCGACAAAGGCATTGCAAGAGTCGGCTTCGTTGTTGAACATGCGGCGGAACTCGAGCTGCTCCACAATGGCGGACAACTTGTTGGCTTCAACTTCAATGGTGAGCAAGCCGGCTTCATCGCCTTCCTCTTTGCTCATGTCAAACAACTCGCTGTTGTCTGAGAGTTCAGAGGTGAGGGTGTTCAGTGTGACCACCACACCGTCTAGGGCTTTTTTCTCTTTGCCCAGTTCTTGGGCTTTTTTGGGGTCGTTCCAGACCGTGGGATCTTCGAGCGATGCGTTAACGGTTCTTAGGCGTTCTGATTTGGCATCGTAGTCAAAGATACCTCCGTAAATCTTCGGTGCGGGCGGCCAAGTCGACCAATTTCGCGCCAATTTGATTGATGTGTTCTGCTTCCATGAGAGGGTACGTCCGAATCTATTAAAGATGAGATTTTCTCATGCCTAGAGGCACCTTGCGAGCTTAATCAGGCCAAAAAGTCCTCTAGAAGTTGAGCCAAGGCCTCAGCCTGGTCGTGGTGGAGCATGTGACCGGCGTTTTGCAGGGTGGCCATTTTTAAATTTGACACCGATTTCAGGCGCTCGTGAAACTCTTCTAGGGTGAATTTACCTTTCCACCATTGTGAGAGGGAGTCGTCAGAGGCCTCCACCACCAAGGTTGGGGCGGTGATGCGTTTGTAGGTCTCAAGGACCTCATCGACCCTGTAGAGGTAAGGGTTGACCACTTTGTGGGCCGCATCACCCAAAATTCGCCATTGGCCTTGCGCATCGGCTTTGGCCCAATGTTGCGCCAGCCAATCGGCTTTGTCTTGTGAAAGTCGAGCGTTGGTTTTCATCAACCTTTGGGCTACAGCGGCAGCGTCTGGGTAGGGCTTGAGGTCTAATTCGCCTTTTTCTAAGGCTTTGAGTTCGTCAAGCCATTGGCCCATGCGGCCTGGGGCTTGAGAAGGACGCGTGGCGGCCATGCCAAAGCCTTCCAAGTTGACCAAGCGTCGAATACGCTCTGGACGCGCACCTGCGTACATCATGACCACATTTCCCCCCATGCTGTGGCCCACCAAATCAATGCTTTGATCGGCGCACAGTTGTCCGAGCAAGGCGTCCAAGTCGCCAAGGTAGTCTGGCAACCAGTAGCTGTCGGTGGCAGGACCTTTGGTTAAGCCGTAGCCGCGCCAATCAGCCGCCAAAATGCGACGACTTGCGAAAAATTCGTCAGTGAACGATTCCACCATGAATTGCCACGAGGCGGCGACATCCATCCAGCCGTGGGCTAGGACCACAGGCGGCAAGGTCGAGAGTGGGTTGCCCCATTCACGAACATGGTATTGATGCCCTCGCAATGGGACAAAATGGCTAGTAGAGAGGCGTTTGACTTGGTACATACTGCGAGATCATAAGGAGACTAGGAATGCGTGTCAGTCACCCGAACGACGCTTACGAAACAGTTCATCGCCAATTTGCATGGCAGGTACCCGCCCGTTTCAACATGGCCGAGGTTTGCTGTAGCCGTTGGGCCCGATCAACAAATCACCGACATCAAACTGCCATTTTGGAGCATCTGTCCGGTGGGCTGGCACCAAAGTCATGGACCTATGCGCAGCTGCAGTCAGCGGCCAATCTACTCAGTACCCAACTGAGCGCATTGGGTGTGAACAAAGGTGATCGGGTGGCCATTGTCATGCCGCAGCGATTTGAAACCGCTGTCGCTTATGTGGCTGTCATGCAAATGGGTGCCGTGGCCATGCCGCTTTCTATGCTGTTTGGTCCAGACGCCTTGGCTTTCAGGGTGGATGACAGTGGTGCTGCCGTGGCTTTGTGCGATGGCGCCTCAGCCCCTGTTTTGCAAGCTTTGAAAAAAGAATGCCAAGGTTTGAAAACGATTGTTGACGTGCCCAAGGCTGTTGACGGAGTGCGTAAAAATAAATCAGTTAGGCACGATTTCAAACCGTTCATCACACTGGCAGATGATCCTGCCATATTGATCTATACAAGTGGCACCACAGGCAATCCCAAAGGTGCACTGATTCCACACAGAGCCTTGATAGGCAATTTGACAGGATTTGTGTGCAGTCAAAATTGGTTTGGCTTCGATCCTTCCCAAACGGCTGTCAATGATTCGTTGCCAACGGCTTCCAATGCGGTTTTTTGGTCACCTGCCGATTGGGCCTGGACGGGTGGGTTGATGGACGCTCTCTTGCCCTCGCTTTATTTTGGTCGGCCTATCGTGGCTTATCAGGGCCGCTTCAGCCCGGACATGGCTTTTGAAATTTTGCATCAGCATGGCATCACACACAGCTTTTTATTTCCGACTGCTTTGAAAGCGATGATGAAAGCATATGCCCATCCGCGCAAACATTTCAAGCTGAAATTGAAAGGCTTGATGAGTGCTGGAGAGGCAGTGGGCGATGCCGTATTTGAATATTGCCGAGATCAGTTAGGTGTGGTGGTCAATGAAATGTTTGGCCAAACTGAAATCAATTATGTGGTGGGCAATTGCCAATTGTTTTGGCCCTCCAAGCCAGGCAGCATGGGCCGTGGCTATCCGGGCCATCAGGTCGCAGTGATTGACGAACAAGGCAATGTCTGCAAACCAGGAGAGGCTGGCGAAGTGGCCGTGAACCGATTCGATCGACATGGCCATCCAGACCCCGTTTTCTTTTTGGCGTATTGGAAGAATCCTGATGCGACTCTGTCCAAATACACGGGGCATTGGTGCCGAACGGGTGACGTGGCCATTCAAGATGACGATGGCTATCTTTGGTACCAAGGGCGAACCGATGACATGTTCAAAGCAGCAGGTTACCGAATTGGTCCAGGTGAAATAGAAAACTGCTTGGTCAAACACCCTGCCGTAGTGAACGCTGCTGTGGTGCCCAAACCAGATGCCGATCGGGGCGCGTTGGTCAAGGCTTATGTGGTGCTGTCACCCAATTACTTGGCGCAAAGGAAGATCGCAAATGATGTTGCTGAATTTGAAAAACAAGTGATTGAGGATCTGCAAGGGCACGTGCGCGGTTTGTTGGCACCTTATGAATATCCAAAAGAAATTGAGTTCATTGATCAGTTGCCAATGACCACCACAGGCAAAGTCCAGCGTAGGTTCTTGCGTCTGCAGGAGCAAGAACGTTACCAACGGTATTTGGGAGCCTGATGGAACTTGGTGTTGCTACAGTTGGTGCCACCCTTGTTGCTGATGATGGCCTCACGGCATGAGTTCAAATAAGTTTTACACTCAGTATCAATTCAATTCTTCAAACGATCAAATCAAGATGAAAAAAATCTCACTCGGTGCGTCTGATCTGCAAGTGACGCCCATTTGTCTGGGCACCATGACCTTTGGTGAACAAGTGGCAGAAACTGAAGCGCATCAAATTTTGGACCGCTCACTGGCCATGGGTGTGAACTTCTTGGACACTGCAGAAATGTATTCTGTGCCCGCAAAAGCCGAAACCTGCGGTTCAACGGAGCGAATTTTGGGCACCTGGTTTGCCAAGCATCCAGGCGTACGTCAAAAAGTGGTTCTGGCCACCAAAGTAGCAGGTCCGTCTAGGGGCATGCCCTGGATTCGTGAGGGTGGTGGCATGACAGCACAAGATATTTTGACTTCTTGCGATGCCAGTTTGAAACGTCTGCAAACAGACGTGATCGACCTCTATCAAATTCATTGGCCAGAGCGTCACGTGCCAGCATTCGGCATGATGTATTTTGATCCAAGCAAAGCCAAAATTGAAACTTCACTGCATGAACA
The DNA here is from genome assembly GCA_049655425.1 of Limnohabitans sp. Classification (GTDB taxonomy): domain Bacteria; phylum Pseudomonadota; class Gammaproteobacteria; order Burkholderiales; family Burkholderiaceae_C; genus Limnohabitans_A. Next base: position 412,472 of record JBASJS010000002.1, read on the forward strand.
ACTCGATGCCATGGCCAAGCTGGTCAAGGCAGGCAAGGTGCGCCACATTGGCTTGTCCAATGAGACGCCTTACGGTACCCACGAATTCATTCGCTTGGCAGAGCAGCATGGCTTGCCTAGAGTCCAAACCGTTCAAAATCCTTATTGCTTGGTCAATCGAACATTTGACAACGCCATGGATGAAACATGTCATCGTTTAAACGTTTCATTGTTGGCTTATTCACCCTTGGGCTTTGGTTCCTTGACAGGAAAATACGACCAGACAGGCTTGGAAGGAGTGGGTGTCCCCATGGGTCGCTTGGCCAAATATGAGTCGATGCGCAAACAGCGCTGGGCTCGGCAAAGTACCTTGGATGCGGCACGCCTGTACAACCAGTTGGCACGCGATCACGGCATGACGCCCACCCAAATGGCGCTGGCATTTTGTTACACACGTTGGTCAGTTGCAAGCACCATCATCGGTGTCACTTCGGTTGCTCAACTTGAAGAAGATGTCAACGCTTGGGGCACACAATTGTCTACTGAAGTGATGGCTGAAATTGATGCCATTCGCTTGGTCCACCGCGACCCTGCAACCTGATCCAAACTTCAAAACTCTGAATCTCTCTAAAGTAGCCTATGCCTGAAAATTTGCTGGCCGTGTTGCTTCACCCTCTGAGTGTTGTAACCCTCTCCTACCTCATCGGCTCTTTGAGCTTTGCTGTCATTGTGAGCCGATTGATGGGTTTGTCCGACCCCCGTTCTTATGGCAGCAAAAACCCAGGCGCTACCAATGTGCTGCGTTCTGGCAACAAAAAAGCGGCCGTTTTAACGCTGCTGTTTGATGCTGTGAAGGGCTGGGTGCCTGTGGTTTGGGTACTGCAACATGGTGCAGCATTTGGTTTGTCCGAAGGCACTGCGGCTGCGGCTGGTTTGGCTGCTTTCCTAGGACACTTGTACCCCATCTTTTTCAGGTTTCAAGGCGGCAAAGGTGTTGCAACGGCTTTGGGTGTGTTGATGGGTGTCTCGCCGCTGTTGGGCTTAGGCGTTGCCTTGACTTGGCTAGGCGTAGCTTGGTTTTTCCGGTATTCCTCGTTGGCTGCTTTGTTGGCCGCCGTTTTGGCACCCGTCTATTACGCTTTGGCCGCAGATGTTCTTTGGTGGAATTTCCATGGCCCTGTATTTGGTTTGTTGTGCGCCATGGGAATTTTGTTGGTTTGGCGACACCGCGACAACGTCAATCGTTTGTTAGCGGGTACCGAATCTAAGCTTGGCGCAAAAAAATAATTTTTTTGCGCCAAGGGTCAATCAATCTCGGAAGTTGTTGAAGCTGATTGGCACTTCGGTAATGTCTTTTTTGAGCAAAGCCATGGCAGCCTGCAGGTCGTCGCGCTTAGCGCCCGTGACGCGCACGGCGTCGCCTTGAATAGACGCTTGCACTTTGAGCTTGCTTTCCTTCAGCACTTTTTGAATTTTCTTACCGTCTTCAGTGGCAATGCCATTGCGCACTTTCAAAACTTGCTTGACTTTGTCGCCACCCATTTTTTGAACGTCGCCTTTGTCTAAAAAGCGCACATCAACGCCGCGCTTTGCCATTTTGTTGAGCAGCACTTCATCGATTTGGACGAGCTGAAAATCGGCATCGCCAAACAAGGTAATTTCTTTGTCCTTCAGTTCAATGGCAGCAGAGGTGCCCTTGAAGTCGAAGCGCGTGGCAATTTCTTTGGCGGTGGTGTCGACCGCATTTTTTACTTCAACCAAGTTAGGTTCGCAAACAGTGTCAAAAGATGGCATGGGTTTCAATAATCAAGTAAGAGAATGCGACAATTCTCCCATGAACGTGACCCAAAACGTACCCCTTCAGTCTTACAACAGCTTTGGCATCGTGGCCAAGGCCTTTTCGTTGGTGCGAATTGGCACCGTGGAAGATGCTGTGGCGGCCCAACAGGCTCTCAAAAACCACCCAGAAGGGCACTGTGTGTTGGGCGGTGGCAGCAACATTGTGTTGACTGGCGACGTCAAGCCGCTCGTTCTCAAAATGGAAATCATGGGCAAGCGTCTGGTGACCGAGACAGACAAAGCTTGGATTGTGGAAGCTGGTGCAGGAGAAAACTGGCATGAACTCGTGGCTTGGAGCTTGGAGCAAGGATGGCCGGGCCTGGAAAACTTGGCTTTGATTCCTGGCTCTGTAGGGGCTTCGCCAGTGCAAAACATCGGTGCCTACGGCGTAGAACTTCAAGACCGCTTCGACTCTCTTGATGCACTCGACTTGGTCACAGGACAGATCTTTACGTTGAATGCAGCCCAGTGCGCATTTGGCTACCGTGACTCTGTTTTCAAGCATGCCAGTAGCGGGCCCAATGGCATTGGTTTGGCGGATCGCGCACTGATTTTGCGTGTGCGCTTTAACTTACCCAAATTTTGGAAACCAGTCCTGGGTTATTTGGACTTGGAAAGAAAAATGGCCGAAACCGGTGTTTCAAATCCGTCCGCGCAACAAATTTACCAGTGGGTCTGTGACATTCGGCGTCACAAGCTTCCCGACCCCAAAGTCTTGGGCAATGCGGGCAGCTTCTTCAAGAACCCTACCGTGACGCCTGAGCAATGTGCCGACATCATTGCGCGCGACCCTAAAGTGGTTCATTACCCTATGCCTGACGGCACCATCAAGTTGGCCGCAGGCTGGCTAATCGATGCTTGCGGCTGGAAGGGCAAGAGCGTGGGCAATGCGGCTGTTTATGAAAAGCAAGCCTTGGTGTTGGTCAACCGGGGTGGTGCAACAGGCGGTGAAGTGGTCACTCTAGCCAAAGCCATTCAAACCAGTGTCTACGAGCGCTTTGGCATTCGCCTAGAGCCAGAGCCCGTTGTCATTTAACCCAATGAGCAGGCGAAAAAAGAGCCACTCTCAGTGGCTCTTTAGCATTGAAGCAAGCTGATTCAAACAGCGCTTATTTGCCACCTTCAAGTTTGAGCATTTCTGCGCCTTCGCCCAAAGACAACAAACCTGTTTGTGCATAAATGCCCAGCTTGGCGCGTGTGTCCACGATGTCCAAGTTGCGCATGGTAAGTTGGCCGATGCGGTCCAAGGGTGTGAATGTTGACTCGCCTTTTTCCATCGTCAATCGCTCGGGGTGATACGTGAGGTTGGGCGATGTGGTGTTCAAAATGGAATAGTCATTGCCGCGGCGCAATTCGATTGTCACTTCGCCTGTGATGGCGCGTGCCACCCAACGCTGAGCGGTTTCGCGCAGCATCAAGGCTTGTGAATCAAACCAACGGCCTTGGTACAACAAACGACCCAGCTTGCGGCCGTTGTCGCGGTATTGCTCAATGGTGTCTTCGTTGTGAATGCCGGTCACCAAGCGCTCGTATGCAATGAACAACAATGCCAGGCCGGGCGCTTCGTATATGCCACGGCTCTTGGCTTCAATGATGCGGTTTTCAATTTGATCGCTCATGCCCAAACCATGACGGCCACCAATGCGATTGGCTTCCAAAATAAGCTCGACGGGGTCTGAGTAGCTCACGCCATTCAAAGCCACGGGTTGGCCTTCTTCAAAGCGCACGGTCACTTCTTCGTGCTTGACCACGCAGTCTTCGCGCCAGAAAGGTACACCCATGATGGGCTGCACAATTTTCATGCCGCTGCTCAGGTGCTCGAGGTCTTTGGCCTCGTGTGTGGCGCCCAACATGTTGGAGTCGGTGGAGTAGGCTTTTTCGGCCGACATCTTGTAGCCAAAACCGTGTTGCGTCATGAACGCAGACATTTCGGCGCGGCCGCCCAACTCGTCAATGAACAGTTGGTCTAACCATGGCTTGTAAATTTTGAGGGAAGGGTTAGTGAGCAAACCGTAGCGATAGAAGCGCTCAATGTCATTGCCCTTGAAGGTGCTGCCATCGCCCCAGATGTTGACGTCGTCTTCTTTCATGGCGGCCACCAACATGGTGCCGGTCACGGCGCGGCCAATGGGGGTGGTGTTGAAGTAAGTGACGCCTGCTGTAGAGATATGAAAAGCACCGCACTGCAAAGCGGCAATGCCTTCGTGCGCCAGTTGCTTGCGGCAGTCAATCAGGCGCGCTTGTTCTGCGCCGTATTCCTTGGCCTTGCGGGGAATTTCTTCGTAGTCGGGTTCGTCTGGCTGACCCAGGTTGGCGGTGTAGGCGTAGGGGACAGCGCCTTTTTGACGCATCCACAGCAAAGCTGCACTGGTGTCTAAGCCACCCGAGAAAGCGATGCCGACTTTTTGGCCAGCAGGGATGTGTTGAAGAATGGTTGCCATGGGTGTACTTTCAAATGCGATGTGGATCAACCGAAGTGGCAGATGTAGTGATAGGCCTCGGTGACGCGGATCTCAAAACTAGACTGGCCCGGTACGCTGAATTTTTCGCCAGCTTTGGAGCTGACCCAGTCATGACTGCCTGCCAATTTGTATTCGCAAGAACCGCCCACACACTCCATGATTTCAGGCGCGCCAGTATTGAAGGTCAAAGATGAGGGCAGGACCACACCCACTGATTTTTTGGTGCCATCTGCCAGCGTGATGTTGTGGCTAACGCACTTGCCGTCAAAGTAAACGTTGGCTTGGGTGGTGACGGAAACGTGGTCGATTTTTTCTGTGGTCATAATGAAATCTAGGGTAGGTTGCTTGAGCCATTCTTGCAAATGACGAAAAAGCGTAGAAATAAACCCTAGATTTTAGGCGATTGCAGAACTTCTTGAAGGCCAGAAACTGGCCAGTTCCGGCTTAATTAACCGGCGTGATCTGTAATTTGATGGTGGGGCCAGGGTCTTTGGGCCACTGCACGGTGTATTGCTTGCCAGCAAATTCGTAAACCACGTTGTAGCCCATTAGGCGATTTTCATAAACCTGCTGGGTGGTGCAGGTTTGCTGCGTTTGGGGCTGACCTGCTTGCGGGCCTTCTACCTTGTCCCCCGCCATGGCGCCGCCAATCACGCCAATCATGGTGGCAATGGCGCGTCCTTCACCTTTGCCAATGGCGTTGCCAATGGCGCCGCCCGCAATTGCCCCCATGGCAGCCCCAGCGCCTGAAGTTTGGGCTGGCGCAGTCACTTGCGTTTGTGTGCAGACTTGCCGAGGTACGGATACCTGTTGGTAGACCGGGGTGCGACTAATGACTTGGCCCACTTCTTGGGCTTGGACGGCAGTCCCTAAGCCGAGAATGGTGAGGGTGGCAAAAGTGGCTGCGGTCAGTGTGCTGGCGGCAGGTTTTAAAAATAATTGAGTGGTCATGGGGTGTGCTCAGTAAATCAAGGCGTTGGTTAATTTTAGGGCGCGCTTCTGGCAGTCGCGTAAAGCTTGGGGAAAGTACTCTTTCTTTAACGCTTAACGCGCCAGCCATTGATCTGGTTGATAACCCACTGTAATTTCAGTGCCTTTGTCCGATAGCCATTCAATCACGGGTCGCTTGATCAAACTGGGGTTGGCCAGTAAATAGGGCCGAGCAGAAGCGCCGCTGACAACATTGGCTTGTTCGCTGGGGCTGAGTTTGCGCCAGCTGGTGCCTTTGCGGTTGACAACGACTTCCCAGCCAGCCGATTGAAGCCACGCGTCTAAGTGATTTTCGGGCAGGCCTTGCTTTTTGAAGTCATGAAAAACATACTCGAAGCCATGGTCGGTTAACCATGTTCTGGCCTTTTTGACGATGTCACAGTTGGGTATGCCGTAAACGGTGATGGCTTTGTATTTCATGGTGATCCATAAGTTGATGCAGTCTCAGCGACAATCTTATCCTTATGAAAACACTCAGTGAATGGCTCGCGCATTGCGAGCAACTGCACCCCCAAGCAATCGAGTTGGGGCTTGATCGCGTTCGTCAAGTGGCACAGCGCATGAATCTGGCGCTGAATGCGCCTGTCATCACGGTAGCGGGAACCAATGGCAAAGGGTCAACCTGTGCGATGTTGGAAGCCATTTATCTGCAAGCGGGCTACAAAACTGGGGTTTACACATCACCGCACTTGGTGGATTTTGAAGAGCGCTGCCGTTTGGTGGGTGAATCACCTCAGGCCGAGGCCTTTGCTGATGCCTTTGCCTGTGTGGAGCAAGCAAGACAAGACACCAGCCTGACGTACTTTGAGTTCAGCACCTTGGCCATCTTCAAAATGATGGCCGATGCCGCTTTGGATGTGGTCATTTTGGAGGTGGGCTTGGGTGGGCGACTGGATGCGGTCAATGTCATGGATGCCGATTGCGCCATCATTACCAGCATTGACTTGGACCATACCGCTTTGCTGGGAACAGACCGAGACAGCATTGGTTTAGAAAAGGCCGGCATCATGCGGGCGGGTAAGCCTGTTGTTATCAGTGATCCCGTGCCACCAGAAAGCGTTGTTCAGCACGCCAATGCCTTGGGTGCCGACGTTTGGTTGTTGGGCAAAGATTTCAATTTTTCTGGCGATCAGCTTCAATGGTCGTGGGCGGGCAGAGGCCGAAGGTACAGTGGTTTGGCCTATCCTGCCTTGCGAGGCGCCAATCAATTGTTGAATGCTTCTGGCGTATTGGCAGCTTTGGAAGTGATGCGCCCGCAGTTGCCCGTGACAGCGCAGGCCATTCGAAATGGCCTGGCCATGGTCGAGTTGGCAGGGCGATTCCAAATTGTCCCGGGTGAGCCTGTATTGGTTTTGGACGTTGCGCACAACCCCCATTCTGTAGCCGCCTTGGCCGCCAACTTAGATGCTATGGGCTTTTATCCCACCACGCATGCTGTGCTGGGTGCCATGGCTGATAAAGATTTGGAGAGCATGCTGAAAAAGCTCTTGCCTTTGGTTGATGCATGGTATTTCACAGATTTGCCGCTTCCCAGAGCCAGTTCGGCGCAGCAACTTGCGAATCAATGGACTGCCATGAACACCCGCAAGGATGTTCACACCAGTGTGCACGAAACCCCTCAAAAAGCGCTTGACGCGGCCATTTTGGCTGCGAACCCCACTGATAGAATCTTAGTCTTTGGTTCGTTCTATACGGTCGGAGGCGTTTTGCAACAAGGTATTCCCAAGTTGCATGCCAAACACCTGAGTAATTGAGACTTCACCGCATGGCTTTTTTCAAGCTTCGATTTCCCGGCCAATCGGCCAGTACTGGCGCAGATGCCTTGTCCAATTCGCCCGCAGAGAGCGTGGAAGTCATTCGCAAGAGAGCTCGCCATCGCTTGATGGGATCTGTCATTTTGGTGTTGGGGGCCGTGGTTGGACTGCCTTTGTTGTTCGACAGCCAACCCAGGCCTGTTGCCATTGACACGCCCATCGTCATTCCTGACCGCAATCAAGCAGCTCCCTTGGCACCGCCTGTTGCTGGTAAATCAGCCGGCTCAAAAGAACGACCTTCGAGCAATGGCTCTGATCAAACCGCGCCTCAGTCTGTGAAGACTGATGTTGCCAATGTGGCAGCGCTGGACGCCAACGAAGAGCTTGTCAACAAAGAGGGCAAATCGGAAGTCAAAACCGAAACTAAGATCGAGCAAAAGCCTGAAGCAAAGTCAGAGCCCAAAACGGACATCAAAACCGAGTCCAAAGCAGATTCCAAAACTGATAAAAAACAAGAGATCAAGTCTGATGCCAAAGATGGCGTGAAAGACGCTTCAAAAGATGCTGCCAAGGCCAAAGCATTGTTGGATGGCAAAGATGTCAGTAAGCCGTCTGATGCAGTGCGGTCGGTGGTCCAAGTCGGGGCATTTGCCGACGCTGCCAAGGCCAAAGAAGCCCGTAGCAAATTAGAGCAAGCGGGCATCAAAACCTACACCCAAGAAATTGAGACCAAAGAAGGCAAACGCATTCGCGTCAGGGTAGGACCTTTTGCTAGCAAAGAAGAAGCCGACAAAGCGGCAGAAAAAATTCGAAAATTGAATTTGCCCACAACTGTTTTAAAGCTCTGACCACGGGCCTGTCATGTCCTCAACCGATTGGATTCTCCTAGCCTTGCTCACAGCTTCCATGCTGCTTGGGGCTTTGCGAGGATTGGTCTATGAAGTCTTGTCGGTCATGGGCTGGATTGCGGCCTTCCTGTTGGCTCAGTGGTTTGCACCCACGGTGTCAGAAAAATTGCCCATGCAAGGATCTGGTGAAACCCTGAGGTTTGCTGCTGCCTTTGTGTTGGTTTTCATTGCCAGTGTTTTTGCTGCGGGTCTTATATCTTCATTGATGAAAAAGCTGATTTCAGCTGTAGGACTTCGACCCGTTGACCGTATCTTGGGTGCCATATTTGGCGCATTTCGTGGCCTTATTTTGTTGTTGGCCTTGAGTGTGGTGGTTCACATGACGGCGCTTCACGAAAGTGATTGGTGGCTTGAGTCCAAAGGGGGCCCCATGCTGATGACTTTGCTCAAGGGTTTGCGCCCCATGTTGCCTGAAAAATTTGGGGCATTCTTGCCCGACTGAATGGACTGAATTATGTGTGGAATTGTTGGCGTTGCCAGTAACGCGCCTGTGAACCAACTGATCTACGACGCTTTGCTTTTGTTGCAGCATCGCGGCCAAGACGCGGCAGGCATCGTGACGCAAATGGACCGCAAGTTTCACATGCACAAAGCCAAAGGCATGGTGCGCGATGTGTTCAGAACACGCAACATGCGATCGCTGCCCGGCAATTGTGGTTTGGGTCAAGTGCGTTACCCCACGGCAGGCAACGCGTTCAGCGAAGAAGAAGCACAACCTTTTTATGTCAACGCACCTTTTGGTTTGGTCTTGGTACACAACGGCAACTTGACCAATGCCAAAGCCTTGAAGGCAGAGTTGTTCTCGACCGATCATCGCCATATCAACACCGAAAGCGACTCAGAGGTTTTGCTCAATGTGTTGGCGCACGAGTTAGAAAAAACCACGCGAGGTTTGCCACTTACGCCCACTGATGTGTTCAAAGCTGTTGAGGGTGTGCATCGTCGCGTGAAGGGTTCTTACGCAGTGATTGCACTCATTGCAGGGCATGGTTTGTTGGCGTTTCGCGATCCTTTTGGCATTCGTCCTTTGTGCATTGGCAAGGGCAAAGACGGCACCTACATGCTGGCCAGTGAGTCGGTGGCGCTTGAGGGGACCATGCATCAATTTGAGCGCAACATTGCGCCGGGCGAAGCCGTTTTCATTGACATGCAAACGCAATTGCATAGCCAACAATGTTCAGCATCACCCAACCTGAACCCCTGTATTTTTGAGTATGTGTATTTGGCCCGCCCAGACTCTACTTTAGACGGCATTTCTGTTTACCAGGCACGTTTGAACTTGGGTGAAACCTTGGCAAAGCGCGTCATATCTACAGTGCCACCCAGCGACATTGACGTGGTCATTCCGATTCCGGAATCTAGCCGACCCAGCGCAGCGCAATTGGCCCAATTACTGGGGCTACCTTACCGCGAGGGCTTTGTGAAAAATCGGTATGTTGGTCGCACCTTCATCATGCCAGGACAGGCTGTTCGCAAAAAATCAGTGCGCCAAAAACTGAATGTGATTGCATCTGAATTCAAAGGTCGCAATGTACTGTTGGTAGACGACTCTATTGTGCGCGGCACCACCAGCCGAGAAATTGTGCAGATGGCCCGAGAAGCGGGGGCGCGCAAAGTTTACATGGCCAGTGCCGCGCCTCCCGTGCGTTACCCCAATGTCTATGGCATTGACATGCCAACAGCCGATGAGCTGGTAGCCCACAACCGCTCAATTGATGAAATTCGTCAACTGATTGATTGCGATGCATTGATTTATCAAGACGTCGATGCCATGAAATTGGCCGTTGCCAATGCTGTGTTGCCGGGCTATCCAAAAGTTCAAGGCTTTGATGCGTCATGCTTCGATGGTGTTTACGTGACGGGTGATGTGTCTGCCGAAGACATTGCACGCTTGAATGAAAACCGACCTTCGCAACAAGATGAATCAGAAGCAGATGCCGATCGCTCACGCTTGGCTTTGCCCAACGCAAGTTGAACCAGTCAAGCCCATTAACTTTCCTGAATGACAGACATGAGTCAACATCCATTGCCAGAAAATTTGCACATTGATACATTGGCTGTGCGCGCTGCGGTCGATCGCAGTCAGTATGGTGAAAACTCCGAAGCGATGTATTTGACCAGTGGCTATGTACAACCCGACGCCGAAACAGCAGCGCGCCGATTTGCTGGCGAAGAAGAGGGTTACACCTACGCTCGCTTGGGCAATCCTACAGTCAGCAGTTTTGAAATGCGCTTGGCAGCCATGGAAAGCGCGGAGGCTTGTATTGCCACCTCGACAGGCATGTCCGCTATTTTGTTGATGTGCTTGGGCTTGCTCAAAAGTGGCGACCACGTCATTTGCTCGCACTCTTTGTTTGGCTCCACCATCAAGTTGATTGGCAGTGAATTTGCCAAGTTTGGCGTGCAAACAAGTTATGTGTCGCAAACCAATGTGGCCGAATGGAAGGCTGCGATGCAGCCCAATACCCGCATTTTATTTGCTGAAACGCCTACCAACCCTTTGACCGATGTTTGCGACATTCAGGCCTTGGCCGATATTGCGCATGCTGGCAATGCGTTGTTGGTGGTCGACAACTGTTTTGCCACGCCCATTTTGCAACGCCCCTTAGAGATGGGGGCCGATTTGGTGGTGCATTCAGGTACCAAGTATTTGGACGGCCAGGGTCGCGTTATGGCCGGTGCATTGTGCGGTTCTAAGGCTTTGATTGACGATGTCTTTGGGCCAGTCATGCGCAGTGCTGGCATGACCTTGTCGCCGTTCAATGCATGGGTGGTTTTAAAAGGCTTAGAGACGCTTGGCATTCGCATGCATGCGCAATCGCAGCAAGCTTTGGCATTGGCTCAATGGTTAGAAGCGCAGCCTCAAGTGGCACGCGTTTTCTATCCGGGTTTGAAGAGCCACCCACAACACGAATTGGCCATGAAGCAGCAGTCTGGTTTGGGGGGTGCTGTCTTGTCTTTTGAAGTCAAAGCCAACTCGCCAGAGCAGGGCCGTGAGAATGCATTCAAGCTGATGAATGCCACGCGCACGGTCTCGCTCAGTACCAACTTGGGCGATGTGAAAACCTTGGTGGCACACCCTGCCAGCACCTCGCATGGCCGCTTGTCTGAAGCGCAGCGACAGGTGGCAGGTATTCAACAGGGTTTGATACGTGTGGCCGTGGGCCTTGAGCATTTGGATGACCTGAAGGCCGACTTCGTTCGCGGTTTTCAAGCACTTTAATTTCGAAAAAAAAGAACAATGACTTCTACAGCCAAACCAGTTCGCACACGATTTGCGCCGTCGCCTACGGGCTTTATCCATTTGGGGAATATTCGGTCTGCCTTGTACCCTTGGGCGTTTGCAAAGTCGCAAGGCGGCACGTTCATTTTGCGCATCGAAGACACCGATTTGGAGCGTTCCAATCAGGCTTCAGTTGATGTGATTTTGGAAGGCATGGCTTGGCTGGGGATGAATCCCGATGAAGGCCCGTTCTATCAAATGCAGCGCATGGCGCGGTACAAACAAGTTTTGGCTGAATTGCAAGCCACAGGCCAGGTCTATCCTTGTTACATGAGCATTGAAGCCTTGGATGCGCTGCGTGAAAAACAAATGGCCGCCAAAGAAAAACCCCGTTACGACGGCACTTGGCGGCCAGAGCCAGGCAAGACCTTGCCGCCTGTTCCTGAAGGCATTAAGCCCGTACTGCGCTTCAAGAATCCTCTCGACGGCGTTGTGGCTTGGGACGACAAGGTCAAGGGCCGCATCGAGATCAGCAATCAGGAGTTGGATGACCTGGTCATTGCGCGCCCTGACGGCACACCCACTTACAACTTTTGTGTGGTGGTGGACGACATTGACATGCAGATTACGCACGTCATTCGTGGCGATGACCACGTCAACAACACGCCTCGCCAAATTAATATCTTCAAAGCACTTGGCAAAGATGTTCCGGTGTATGCGCACTTGCCCACCGTGCTAAATGAGCAGGGCGAGAAAATGAGCAAGCGCAACGGCGCCAAGCCTGTTACGCAATACCGCGATGAAGGTTATCTGCCCGATGCCATGGTCAACTACTTGGCACGCTTGGGCTGGAGCCACGGAGATGACGAAATTTTCAGTCGCCAGCAATTCTTGGATTGGTTTGACTTAGACCACCTAGGCCGCAGCGCCGCGCAATTTGACGATGCCAAATTGCGCTGGGTGAATGCGCAGCACTTAAAAGCAAGCGGCGATGCCAAACTGGCTGAGTGGGTTAGCGCTATCTTGACGCAACGCGGCATCACAGCAGACGAGCGCTTGGCCGCCATTTGCGGTTTGTTCAAAGACCGTTGCGACACCCTGTGCGTGTTGGCCGATTGGGTGGCTGTGTTTTACGGCGATGTAAACCCTAAAGCCGAGGAGTTGGCTCAACATGTGACCGATGCGGTGAAGCCGGCCTTGGCATCCTTGGTAAACAAGCTGTCTGCAGCGGACTGGGACAAAGCCAGCATTGCCGCAGTGATCAAAGAAGTGCTCACTGAGCAGGGTCTGAAAATGCCTCAATTGGCCATGCCTGTGCGGGTTTTGGTCATGGGCACGGCTCAGACACCCACCTTGGATGCGGTCTTATCTTTGTGCGAAAAGCAAAAAGTTTTGGCACGCTTGAAAAACGCGTAAAAATCTGTCTATAATCCATTTCTCGACACCAACGAGGGATGTTTAAAAGCATCACAAAGGGGGTATAGCTCAGCTGGGAGAGCGCTTGCATGGCATGCAAGAGGTCAGCGGTTCGATCCCGCTTACCTCCACCAAAGTGTCGAAACAATTTTGGAGTAATCCAAAATAGTCCAGGTTATGACCCTATCGTCTAGAGGCCTAGGACATCACCCTTTCACGGTGAGTACCGGGGTTCGAATCCCCGTAGGGTCGCCAAGTTTTGTTGCACTTGGCTCTGTTGCTAGCGAAAGCTAAGATACCAGAGCAAAAGCTTCAAGCTACCAGGAGTGGTAGTTCAGTTGGTTAGAATACCGGCCTGTCACGCCGGGGGTCGCGGGTTCGAGTCCCGTCCACTCCGCCAAAAAGTAAAAACGCGCCTTCGGGCGCGTTTTTCATTGTCTAAGCCCAAGCGTGTGGCGCAAGCAACCCCAGTAAATACCCCTTTAACCATCCTAAATCGACTGGTTTTTGAATGAAGTGTGTGCAGGGAGGCGGGCCACCACGGTCTTTGAGCTCTTCTTGGCTAAGTGCAGAGAGCGTGATGATTTGCATCTGGGCTAAGCTTTCTTTTTGCTGAAGTTGCCTGACCAGTGCCCATCCATCGACCTGGGGCATGAGCAAATCTAAAAGCATGATGTGGGGCTTGAACAGGGGAATGTGAAGCAAGGCTTCGATGGCAGAGGCCATGGCGCAGCAATCGATGTGAGGATGGGCTGTGAGGCAAGCATCTTGGAGCAGATGCCTTGTGACATTGTCGTCGTCTACCACCATGACCCGAAGACGATCATTCAAGAGTCGCTGCAGCGCAGGCAATTTTTGCTGCTGAAGCTGATAACTTTGGATGGACTCGAGCGAGATTCGCCGATGGCCGCCTTGGGTAATCCATGCGTGTAAGATTTTTTTGTCGACCAAGCTTTGGACTGTGCCGACCGATAGCTGAAGTAGATCAGCTGCTTTGCTGGTGCCGCAGCAAGCGGGGGTGGATGGAGTGGCCATGAATGACATCATTGCAAAACTTCAATTTAGCTTGAATTGATGTCATCTCAGCTTGCAAGTCCATACATTAGCTTTCATTTAGGTCGTCTACAAGCATGGCTCGAAACGTCCTCGAAGACGTTTTTTGTCGTCTCCTTAGGGACTTTGGGGATGTTCCATCTGCTCATACAAGATTAGGATCTGTTGTGCAAAATGGCAACAGCCTTTTCAAGCACAACCCATCGTCTTGTTTGTATCCGTTTGGAGACGCATTAAATGTCAGCCCATCATGCTTTTTGGCCTAAAAGATTGCCGCACAAATTGACGGCGCCGCAAACGTCTTTATGGATGAATTTGCAGATCAGTGCCATGCGCTTCCCCAACAAGCTTGCGTTGGTGTTCATGGGTCAGCAGTGGACGTATTCGCAGCTTCAGCATCAGGCTGAAGTGATTGCTTCCGCTCTGAGCAAGATGGGCGTGCAAAAAGGCGATCGCGTGGTGCTGGACATGCAAAACTGTCCACAATTGGTCATCACCCATTTTGCAATTCTGCGCCTCGATGCTGTGGTGGTGCCCGTCAACCCCATGAACCGCATGGAAGAGTTGAAGCACTATATTTTGGACCCCGATACCAAAGTTGCTGTCACCACAGCAGACTTGGCAACTGAGTTGGCAGCAGCCAGCAATGCGTTGCCCAAAGATCAGCAACTCAAGAATTTGTTGGTGACTCAATTTACAGATGTCTTTGACGCCGACAAAGCAGGTCCTGCAGAACTGCCAGAAGCTTGGCGCGACTGGCTAGGCACAAGGCACGCTTTGCCCACCTTAGACAATGGGCAAGTGCATGCTTGGGCTGAAGCCGTTCAAAGTGCCATTGATTTGGGGCCTATCACAGCGCAGCCAGACGATTTGGCGGTTTTGCCTTACACCAGTGGCACCACAGGTTTGCCTAAAGGTTGCATGCACACCCATGGCACCATCATGCACAACGCCATGTCCAGTGGCATTTGGGCCTCAGGCACGCCCGAGAATGTCACCCTGTGTGTGGTGCCCATGTTTCACATTACGGGCATGGTCAGTGTGATGCATGCGTCGATTTTCATAGGTGCTACCTTGGTGCTGATGCCGCGTTGGGACCGTGATTTGGCAGGCAGATTAATCTCCAAATGGAAAATCACACACTGGACCAACATTCCCACCATGGTGATTGATTTGCTGGGCAGTCCTAACATGGGGCAATTTGATTTGAGCAGTTTGGTCAACATTGGCGGCGGCGGTGCCGCTATGCCCGAGGCCGTTGCCCAACGCCTGCTAGATCAATTTGGCTTGAAGTACATCGAAGGCTACGGCCTGACAGAAACTGCCGCGCCATCTCATAGCAACCCGCCCGATGCACCCAAGAAGCAATGCCTGGGCATTCCGTTCATGAGTGTCGATGCGCGCGTGGTTGATCCTGAAACTTTGAAAGAATTGGCGCAAGGTGAATCAGGCGAAATTGTGATGTCGGGACCGCAGGTTTTCAAAGGCTATTGGAAACGTCCCGATGCCACCGCCAGTGCGTTTTTTGAACGCGATGGCAAGTCCTTTTTCCGATCGGGCGACATGGGTCGCATCGATGAAGAGGGTTACTTTTTCATGACCGATCGCCTGAAGCGCATGATCAATGCCAGTGGCTTTAAGGTCTGGCCTGCTGAAGTCGAGGCGTTGATGTTCAAGCACCCCGCCATTCAAGAGGCCTGCATCATTTCTACCAAAGACGCTTACCGCGGAGAGTCGGTCAAAGCTGTGGTGGTATTGCGCGGCACCCACAAAGGGCAGGTCACTGAGCAAGACATCATAGATTGGTGCCGCGACACCATGGCTGTTTACAAAGTGCCACGCGTGGTGGAATTCATCGATGCATTGCCCAAGAGTGGCAGTGGCAAAGTAATGTGGCGTGCCTTGCAAGAAGCTGAAATGGCCAAGGCCTAAGGATGATCTTGATGCTGTTGCGAGTTTTCGCCAAATGAGCCTGAAGCTTTCGGTCCTCGATCAGTCAGTGGCCATGGCGGGGCGTGGTCAAGATGAATCTATTCGTCAAAGCTTGGCGCTGGCGCAGTCTGCCGAGCGACTTGGCTACTCGCGATTTTGGGTGAGCGAGCACCATGCGCATCCCAGCATCGTGGGCACAGCGCCCGAAATTTTGATGGCGGCCATTGCCACGCAAACGCAGCGTATTCGCATTGGCAGTGCAGGGGTGATGTTGCCGCACTATGCATCACTCAAAGTAGCAGAACAATTCAGAGTGCTCGATGCACTTGCCCCTGGCCGCATTGATTTAGGTGTGGGGCGTGCGCCAGGCAGCGACGGCAAAACAGCACAATTGCTCAATCCTGATCGCTATGCCAGCGAGAATTTCCCTCAGCAAGTGATGGAACTGCAAGCATGGGTCAAGGGACACCCTTTGCCTGTGGGTCATCCTGGGCATGGCGTCTTTGCTTATCCCCAATCGGCCACAGCGCCAGATGTTTGGATGTTGGGTAGCTCCGATTACGGCGCACAACTGGCCGCGCATTTGGGCTTGCCTTATGCCTTCGCATGGTTCATTACCGATGGCCAAGGTGCAGAGCAGGCCTTGCAAATGTACAGAGAAACTTTCAGGCCAAGCGCTCAATTGGACAAGCCTCATGCGACCTTGTGCCTGTGGGCATTGGCTGCAGACACCGACGAAGAAGCTTGGCATTTGTTCAAGAGCCGCACACGTTGGCGCATGGACCGCAACATGGGTCGCATTGGGCCCATGTTGCCGCCAGACCAAGCCGATCGAGACTATTCGGTCGCCGAGCAAATGGCCTTGGATGCTTTGAAGTCCAACGCCTTGGTCGGCAGTGTCAGCACCGTCGGTGCCAAGTTGCGCTCACTGGCCGACAAGTTGCAATTGGACGAGTTGGTGGTTATCACGTGGACGCATGATCCCAAAGCGCAACTGCACTCATACGAGTTGTTGGCGCAAGAATTTAATTTGAAATCATAAAACTTTAGGAGTTGAAGAATGTTTGAAACCGCAATTGCAGGCAGCCTGCCTAAACCCGAATGGCTGGCCGAGACCAACAAGCTCTGGCCTAAATGGATGGCCGAAGGCGACAGCCTGAAGCAAGCCAAAGCCGATGCCACGCTGCTGTGGATCAAGGCACAAGAAGATGCAGGTCTAGACGTGGTGGGCGATGGCGAACAATCGCGCCAACACTTTGTGCACGGATTCCTGGAGCAAGTCGAAGGTATCGACTTCGAAAACAAAGTGACCATGGGCATTCGCAACAACCGCTACGACGCGCAAGTGCCTCAAGTGATTGCACCCTTGCGTTTAAAAGGCCGTGTGCATGCGTTTGAAGCGCAACTGGCACGTGCTCACACCAAGAAAAAATTAAAGTTCACCCTGCCTGGCCCTATGACCATTGTGGACACGGTGGCTGATCGTTTTTATGGTGACAAAGTCAAAATGGCCATGGCCTTTGCCGAGTTACTCAATCAAGAAGCCTTGGCGCTGCAAGCCGACGGCGTTGACATTGTCCAGTTCGATGAGCCTGCTTTCAATGTGTACATGGAAGAAGCGGCCGATTGGGGTGTGAAAGCTTTGGAGCGTGCTGCACAGGGCCTGACTTGCACTACCGCTGTTCATATTTGTTACGGCTACGGCATTCAAGCCAACATCGACTGGAAAAACTCTTTGGGCCACGAGTGGCGCCAATACGAAAAAGTGTTCCCCGCCTTGGCCAAGAGCAGCATTGATCAAGTGAGCTTGGAGTGCTTCCATTCACACGTGCCCATGGACTTGATGGCTTTGCTGGAAGGCAAAGATGTGATGGTGGGCGTGATTGATGTGGCCAGTGAAGTGGTGGAGACCCCTGAAGAAGTTGCCGACACCATTGGCCGTGCGCTTCAATTTGTGCCCAAGGCGCGCATCATTCCTTGCACCAATTGTGGCTTGGCACCGATGAGTCGTGAAGTGGCAGAGAAGAAACTGCAGGCATTGGCAGAAGGTGCACGCATTGCGCGTGAGCGTTATCGCTGAAATTGATTCAAAACGTAGCTTCTGAAAGCAGCTATTAAAAAAGGCCATCTCACGATGGCCTTTTTCTTGGGAGAACGCTTTGAAATTACATGCGCTCAAAAATAGCGGCAATGCCTTGGCCGCCACCAATGCACATGGTCACCAAGGCATAGCGACCGTTGATGCGTTGCAACTCGTGCAAAGCTTTGACGGTAATCAATGCACCCGTAGCACCAATGGGGTGGCCCAAAGAAATACCAGAACCATTGGGGTTGACCTTGGCAGGGTCTAAGCCCAGATCGCGTGTGACGGCGCATGCTTGTGCCGCAAAAGCTTCGTTGGCTTCAATGACATCCAAATCGTTAACTGTGAGGCCAGCTTTTTTCAAGGCCAACTGTGTGGCAGGCACAGGGCCAATGCCCATGTACTTGGGATCTACACCCGCGTGTGCATAAGCCACCAGGCGCGCCAAAGGCTTGGCGCCGCGAGCTTTGGCAGCACCAGCTTCCATCAAGACCACTGCCGCAGCAGCGTCGTTGATGCCCGAAGCGTTGCCCGCCGTGACCGTGCCGTTTTCTTTGACAAACACAGGTTTTAATTTGGCCAACTCTTCCATCGTGCAGCCTGGGCGGAAGTGCTCGTCTGTGTCGTACGCCACTTCGCCTTTGCGTGTTTTGAGCATGACCGGCATGATCTGGTCTTTGAAGTAGCCCGCTTGCGTAGCGCGCTCTGCGCGGTTGTGACTTTCAACGGCCAACTTGTCTTGGTCTTCGCGGGTGATGCCCCACTTGGCTGCAATGTTTTCAGCTGTGACGCCCATGTGAATGGTGTGGAAGGGGTCGTGCAACGCACCCACCATCATGTCGATCATTTTGGTATCACCCATACGGGCTCCAAAACGTGTGGCCAAGCTGGCATAAGGCGCGCGGCTCATGTTTTCGGCGCCACCGCCAATGGCCACGTCTGCATCGCCCAACAAAATGGATTGGCTGGCGGAGATGATGGCTTGCAAGCCAGAGCCGCAAAGACGGTTGACGTTGAAAGCCGGAGTGCCTTCTGAGCAACCACCGTTGATGGCCGCAACGCGAGATAAGTACATGTCTTTGGGCTCGGTGTTGACCACGTGGCCAAACACCACATGACCCACATCTTTGCCATCGGTATTGGCGCGCTTCAGCGCTTCGCGCACCACTTGTGCGCCCAACTCGGTGGGAGCAATGTCTTTTAGACTGCCACCAAACGTACCAATGGCAGTACGAACACCGCTGACAACAACAACTTCACGACTCATCTCGGTCTCCTTTGAATTGAATTTAGGCCTGATCCAAAGTCTGCCCTTGCAAGACTACAGGGGGCTGACAATGGCTTGGTGATTGATTTGAAATGGCTTTGCCCAGGTTCAAGCGTCTCGAACATCGCTGACTGGATTACTGCCAAAGTCTGGGCGATTCAAGTAATCAAGAATACGCTTAGCGGCATCTGCTGGCGAAGTCAGCATGCCAGTGGTTTTCAGTTGCTGGAAGCCATTTTGATCGGGAAAGTTTTCTGGCGCAGCACCACGCAATTGAATTTGCATGTCGGTGTCAATCACGCCCGGTGCCAAGGAAGTGACTTTGGCGCCATTGGGTTTGAGGGCTTCGTCCAATGCCAAGCAACGCGTGAAATGGTCCATGCCTGCTTTGGCGGCGCAATAACCCGCTTGAGAGGCCATGGCTCGGCGGCCCAGACCCGAGGAGATGTTGACCACTTTGCGAGTCATGTGCCAGTTTTCGGTGGCGCCTAAAAATGCCGCGCACAACTGCATTGGGGCTTCTAAGCCCACGCGCAAAGCCATGGCCAAGTTGTGCGGGTCGGCTTGACTCAGGGGGCCAATGTTGGGAATGACGCCTGCATTGTTGATGAGGGTAGCGCTTTGAAAAGTCTGTGCTGTCTGTTTTTCAAGCCAGGCTTTCAAGGCCAAACTGGCTGCCGCACCGTCCGCCAAATCATGCGTCCATTGTTCTAAGTGCACGCCCACTTGTTGTGCTTGAGCGGTCAAGCTGGCTTGCTGGTTGCGAGAGATACAAATCAAGTTATTGCCAGGCTGCAAAAGTTGCTCTGCAATGGCCAAGCCCATACCGCGAGAGCCACCCGTGAGAACGTAGAGATGTTGTGTCATGAAAAATGGTCCTGGTTAAAACGGAACAGCAGTCTCAAATGATAGCCATTCCTGTGTCAGCGGGTGTTGCAACTTGAGCTGGCGGGCATGCAACAGCAATCGAGGTGCACGCGCGCAAACTTCGGCGCTGGCATACAAAGCATCGCCCAAGATGGCATGGCCGATGGCCATCATGTGCAAGCGCAATTGGTGGGTTCTGCCTGTGATGGGTTGAAGTTCAACGCGGGTTGCACCTTCTGGTGAGGCGCCTGGCTTGCGTCGCCAACGCGTATGGCTGGGTTTGCCGTGTTCCCAATCTACCTTGCTTTTTGGGCGGTTGGGCCAATCTATCAGCAAGGGCAATTGGATGTCTTGCCAGCAACCCTCGACTGCATCAGCCGAGGTCGCTTCGGGCGGCGTACCGTCCACCACAGCCTCATACATTTTGAAAACTTCGCGGCGCGCAAAAGCCTGACTGAGTTGACGTTGAATGTCTGGTCCCCGGGCCACGACCACCAACCCCGAGGTCGACATGTCTAAGCGATGAACCGTCAGGGCGTCGGGCCAGGTTTGCTGGGCGCGCGTAATGAGGCAATCTTGCTTGTCTTCCCCCCGGCCCGGCACGCTCAGCAAACCTGAGGGTTTGTTGAGCACCGCCAGAGACGCATCTGCGTAGATCACTTCAAGGTTCATCCCCCAAAGATAACGCCAAAAAGCAGACTTTGTAGGTGAGAAAGGCTTTGAAACGCCCATTGGGCTCAGATCAGGCGACAATCTAGGGTTTTGTGAACCCCTTTTGACCTGAATAGCCGATATGTCCGATTTTGAAGTTCGATTTGCCACCAAGAAAGAAGCCGCTGATGTGGCGCAATTGCATTTGATCGCGAGCCGTGCCGCATACGCTGGCCAAGTGCCTGAGGCCCATTGGGACGCCACGCCCATGGCCAAACGTGTTTCGTATTGGAAAGAAGCCATCGAATATGGAGAACCCCAAGTGATGGTGGCGCTGGAAGGCGGCAGCATTGTGGGCTTCGTGGGCTTTGACCGCTCACGTGATCCCAAGTCTAAAAACACCATGGGTGAAATTTGGGCCATTTACGCAGACCCCGACCGTTTGGGTGAGGGCGTGGGCTTGGCGCTGTGGGATGCTGCGCGCGAAGGCTTGTTGGAAGAAGACTGTACCGACGTCAGCATTTGGGTGCCTTTGCTCAACGAGCGCACCGTGCGTTTCCACGAATTGGCGGGTTTCAAGCGCGAAATGAACACTGCGCGCACCGTGCCCATTGGCAATGTCAAAGTGGAAGAAGTTCGCATGAAGCGTTCTTTGGCTTAAGACCCTTCAAGCATTTAGCGCGTCAGACACTCGCATGAGAATTTTGTTAGCCCCCATGGAAGGTCTGTTAGACCACAGTCTGCGTGACACGCTCACGCGGGTGGGCGGCATTGACTTGTGCGTGTCTGAGTTCATTCGGGTGACCGATGCCGTGCTGCCCAAGCGCGCGTTTTATCGTGTGGTGCCAGAACTGTTGAACGCTGGCAAGACGGTGGCTGGCGTGCCTGTGAAGGCGCAGCTGTTGGGCTCAGACCCGCAGGTGTTGGCCGACAACGCAGCTCGTTTGGCCAAGCTCCATCCTGCAGGCATCGACTTGAATTTTGGATGCCCCGCCAAAACAGTCAATCGCCATCGCGGCGGGGCTGTGTTGTTGGACGAGCCCGAACTGATTGGTCAAATTGTGTCGGCCGTGCGCCGCGCGGTGCCGGCCAATGTACCCGTGTCGGCCAAGATGCGCTTGGGCTTTAACGACGATTCGCGTGCCGAAGATTGTGCGCAGGCCATTGAAGGGGCAGGCGCCAATGAATTGGTGGTGCATGCCCGCACCAAAGCCCACGGCTACAGGCCACCAGCGTATTGGGATCGCATTGCCGATGTGAGGCAGTGCGTCAAATTGCCCATGGTGGCCAATGGCGAAATTTGGACCGTAGCCGATGCTGTGCGCTGCCGCGAGGTTACAGGTTGCCAAGATTTGATGATTGGCCGCGGCATGATCAACAACCCTGGATTGGCTTTAGAAATTAAGTTTCACGATGCCCAAGCTCAGGGACTGTCGGTGGCTGACATGCCCAAGACTTTTTCATGGGCACAACTGTGGCCCTTGCTCAGTGTGTTTTGGAAGCGCATGAGTTTGCATGTGGCACCACGTCACCGTGCGGGGCGCTTGAAGCAGTGGCTTAATTATTTGCGTCGGCATTACCCCGAGGCACAGCAAGCCTTTGACACCTTGCGTTTGGTGCATGACCCCAAAGTGATGGAGGCTTGGTTGCAGCAATCACCGCTGGGAATGACCGTGCCCTCGCATCATAACTCACCCGTCATGCAGGTGATGCCGGCTGTTGCAGTTGCCATTTAACTTCGGCCAACAAAACACTTAAGTGCTGAAGCAACTGAGCGCTGGCGCTGAGGGCGGTCGTTTTTGTTTCAGTCGTGTCTACACGCTTGCACAGTGATTCTGTTTGCGTAATTTCAGCCACCAAGTCGTCATGACAAAACACAGGCGCAAAGCCTTTGAGTTGGTGCCAGATTTTTCGCAAGACTTCAAAGTTTTCCGTTTGAAGCGCCGACGTCAGTTGTGGCATGTCGTTTTCAAGGGTGCTTTGAAGTGTGGCTAGCAATTGCTGCGCGCTGGCGGCATCGCCCAAATACTGAATGGCTTTGGTCATGGACAAGAAAGTGGCTTGACTCATATCGGCCCGTGCAACAAAGCTTCTAAACCCCCTTCGGGCTCAAAGCGTTTGTTTCTAAAGTGCAGCCGTGTGGGGCCGGGCAGGGCCCGTTGGCTGACGGGATGCTTGGGGTCGCCGGGATAACAAATGACGCGCATGCCTTCTTGGTCGAAGGGCTCCGGCATGATGACAGGTGGCGTGCGCTCTGCGGCTTCTGACATGGCTTGCTCAACGGACTTGAACAAGCACAAATGCGAGAGGCTCATGATTTGCGGCGGTGCCATGACAATGTCACCTTGCCAATATTGAATGAGTGCATTGTGCGGTGTGGTCCACAAAATTTCGGTGGTTTCGTGGTTGTCATGCACCGCGGTTTGGGCACTCGGGGCACGTGCCAAAAAGAAGCGTGTGTCAAAACGCTTGGACATCATGGAGGGCATGCGCGGCGTGATCCAACGTGACCAGGCTTGAAGGTCGGTGGCTTGTAATTGCAAACCGCATTCTTCTTGAGCTTCTCGCAGGGCTGCCACAAACAAACTGGCCGCATGATGAGGGGCCAGATCGGGCTCGCCCAATTGCGCATGCAGACTGGCAAGATCTTGTTGCAAAGCAGCCAGCGCTTCAGGAGAGCCATCGGCTTCATCTCTTTTGCCGCCCGGAAACACAAAGGCGCCGCCCAAATCTTTGGAGTCGGTGTGGCGCTTGAGCAGCAGGACTTCCATGCCGGCTTCGCCTTCGCGCAGCATGAGCACGGTGGCCGCATCACGGGGCGGGGTGTCAACAATGTGCGAGGTAATTTCCATAAGGGCCCAAGTTGGACATGAACTGAATTAAATGGGGCAACTGTCAATCAGGTAACAGTTGCGCCGAGTGGCATGGTTTAAAGTGACCACCATTACAAGGCTATCAGATTGAGGAATCCAAATGAGCATTGATTTTCATGGGCGTGTCGCCATTGTCACAGGTGCCGGTGGTGGATTGGGCAAGCAACATGCTTTGGCGCTGGCCAAGCGCGGTGCCAAAGTGCTGGTCAACGACCTAGGCGGCAACGTTCACGGCGAAGGCGGCTCGGTCAGTGCAGCGCAGGCCGTGGTGGATGAAATTATCAAGGCAGGTGGCGAGGCCATGGCCAATGGCGCTTCGGTCACAGACTACGAAGCCGTGCAGGGCATGGTGAAGCAGGCCATGGACAAGTGGGGCCGTGTGGACATCTTGGTCAACAACGCCGGCATTTTGCGAGACAAAAGCTTTTCCAAAATGGAGATTGCCGATTTCCGTTTGGTGATGGAGGTGCACGTCATGGGCGCCGTGCATTGCACCAAAGCCGTGTGGCCCATCATGCAAGCCCAAAACTATGGCCGCGTCATCATGACCACGTCGTCCAGCGGTTTGTACGGCAACTTTGGCCAGTCCAATTACGGTGCTGCCAAGATGGCCTTGGCCGGCATGATGCAAACCTTGGCCATTGAAGGCGAGAAGTACAACATTCGCGTCAATTCCTTGGCGCCGACAGCGGCCACGCGCATGACAGAAGGTTTGATGCCAGAAGCGGTTTTGAAAGCCCTCGAGCCTCAAGCGGTGGTGCCCGCCATGTTGGTCATGGCCTGCGAAGAAGCGCCCAATCGCACCATCATTTGCGCGGGTGCTGGCAGTTTTGAAGTGGCCAACATCACGCTCACACAAGGCGTGCATTTGGGGGTGTCAGACGATACGCCAGAACAGTTGTTGGCGGCCATGTCTCAGGTGACCGACCGTACGGGCGAGTTGGTGCCTGGTTCGGGTTCGGGTCAGGGGTCGTTAGAAGTGGGCAAGGCCATGGCCGCCCACAAAGACTAAAAAGTCAGCACCACAGGTGTGTGGTCGCTGGGTCGCTCATTTTTGCGCGGCACTTTGTCGATCACACACGCAGTGGCTTGCGCTTTCAAAGCATCGGTCACCAAAATGTGATCGATGCGCAGGCCTCTGTTTCTGCGGAAACCAAAGTCGCGGTAGTCCCACCAGCTGTAGCTTTTTTCGGGCTGTTCAAACAACCTGAAGCTGTCGTGCAAGCCCAAGCCAATCAGGCCATTCAAGTGCGCACGCTCTTCGGGCGTGCAGTGAATGGTGCCTGCCAAGGCCACAGGGTCCCACACATCCAAATCGTCAAAGGTGATGTTGTAGTCGCCCAAGAGTGCCAGCTTGGGGTACTTGGCCATCTCTTGTTGCACCCAAGTTTTGAGGGCTTCTAGCCAGCGAATTTTGTAAACAAATTTATCGCTGTCGGGCGCTTGACCATTGGGAAAATACCCGCCAATGACGCGCACATCGCCATAGGTGCCCGCAATGACACGCGACATGTCATCCTCAAAGCCTGGAATGTTTTTGACCACGTCCACTGCCGGCGTGCGAGAAATGAGCGCCACGCCGTTGTAGGTTTTTTGGCCAAACCACTGGGCGTGATAGCCGGCATCGGTAAAGGCTTGATGCGGAAACTTCTCGTCCGTCATCTTCAACTCTTGCAAAGCCAACACATCAATGGCTTGATCTGCGCCCAAGGCTTCTTGCGCTTTGAGCCAGTCAATCACTTGCGGCAAGCGCACGGTGAGTGAGTTGACATTCCAGGTGGCAATTTTCATGGATTTTGTTCAATCAATTTGGAAACTCAGCGTGATGCTTGGTAAGTGACAAAGCTGTATTTCAAGCCGGTGGTAGAGACATGAGATTCGCGGGACACTTCGTGCCAATTTGAACCGAGGGTGGGTGCAAAGGCATCGCCTTCGTAATGGGCATCAATTTCTGTCACCACGGCTTCTTCTGCAAAGGGCTCGGCTTGTGCATAAATTTCTGCGCCGCCCATCACCCACAAATCTTTGCCTTCTGGACAGTGCGCCAAGGCCAGACTCAAACCTTCTTCCAAAGAGTGAACCACCAAAGCACCTTCAGCTTGCCAATCGGGCTGCCGGGTGATGACCAAATTGGCACGGCCTGGCAGAGGTCTGAATTTGGCAGGAATCGATTTCCATGTTTTGCGCCCCATCAACACAGGGCAACCCAATGTGGTGCGTTTGAAATGCGCTAGATCTTCGGGCAAGTGCCAAGGCATTTGGTTGTTGAAACCAATCACGCCATTGGCCGCGCGTGCATAAATCAGCTTGAGTTTCATCAAACAGCCACCGGCGCTTTGATGGCCTCGTGACACTGATAGTCCAGCACTTCAAAGTCTTCGTATTGGTAGTCAAAAATGGAATCGGGTTTGCGCTTGATGTTCAAGGTGGGGTAGGGGAAGGGCGAGCGGCTGAGCTGCAAAGCCACTTGGTCTTTGTGATTGCTGTAGATGTGGCAATCGCCACCTGTCCAAATGAAATCACCCACGTCCAAATCGCATTGCTGTGCCACCATGTGCGTCAGCAAGGCGTAGCTGGCAATGTTGAAGGGCACGCCCAAGAAAATGTCGGCGCTTCGTTGGTACAACTGGCAGCTGAGTTTGCCTTTGCCGCCAGGCGTTTGTGCGGGTGCCACGTAAAACTGAAAGAAGGCATGGCAAGGCATGAGCGCCATCTTGGACAACTCAGCCACGTTCCATGCGCTCACAATGATGCGACGTGAATCGGGGTTGGTTTTGAGGGTGCGAATGACGTCTTCAATTTGGTCGATGTGGCCGCCATCGGGCGTGGGCCAGCTGCGCCATTGCACGCCGTACACAGGACCCAGGTCGCCATCTTCACGGGCCCATTCGTCCCAAATGGTGACGCCGCGTTCGCGCAGCCAGTTGTTGTTGCTAGATCCTGTGAGGAACCACAAGAGTTCTTGAATGATGGAGCGCAAGTGCACTTTTTTGGTGGTGACCAGCGGAAAGCCTTCGTTCAAATCAAAGCGCATTTGATGACCAAACACACTGGTGGTGCCCGTGCCGGTGCGGTCTGCCTTGAACACGCCGTGCTCGTTCACATGGCGCATGAAATCTTCGTATTGCGAGCGGATGGGGCGTGAGGTCATGGGCAGGTCAAATAGAGGTGGAAGAGGGCTGAAAGAGATCTGGAAATTCGATCTAGGCTGAAGCCTAAATTTTAATCACTCTGCCAGGGTTCATGATGTTTTGGGGATCCAGCGCTTGCTTGATGGCTTTCATCATGGCCAAAGCGGTTGGGTCTTTGTAATGGGTGAGTTTTTCGGCCTTGAGGCTGCCCACACCGTGCTCTGCGCTGATGGAGCCGTTAAAAGCCTTGACCTGATCGAACACCCACGTGTTGACCGTGTCTTCAAAGTCGCGCAAGAACGCGGCGCCATCCTCACCCTGTGGGGCCTGCACGTTGTAGTGCAAATTGCCATCACCCAAATGGCCAAAATTGACCAAGCGAATGCCAGGAATTTTGGTCTGAAGCAAGGCGTCGGTCTCTGCTACAAATTGGGGAATGCGAGACACCGGCACACTGATGTCGTGCTTGATGTTCAAGCCTTCATCGGCCTGTGCCAACGGAATTGTTTCGCGAATTTGCCACAGCACTTGGGCCTGTGCCAGACTTTCGGCGACCACGGCATCGGTCACCCAGCCTTTGTCCATGGCGCTCTCCATCAGGCCTTCGAAAGCCGTACGGGCATGTTCCTCAGACTCGTGGTCTGAGTTTTCAAGCAACACACACCAAGGTGTGTCTTTGTACAAAGGCACGCGCAACTGGGGATGGTGTTTGTCGACCAAGCTCAAAGCAAATTCCCCCATCACTTCAAAGCCGGTCAAACCTGCGCCCAAACGTTCGTGCGCCAAGCCCAATAAAGCCACGGCTGCCTCCATGCTGGGCACTGCAGCCCATGTGGTGAGTTGGACGGCAGGCTTTGGATAAAGCTTCATGCAGGCCGCAGTGATGATGCCCAAGGTGCCTTCACTGCCAATCATCAAATTGCGCAGGTCATAGCCAGTGTTGTCTTTGCGCAGGCCCGACAAGCCGTGCCAAATTTCACCGCGAGCCGTCACCACCTCCAGGCCTAAGCACAACTCGCGTGTGTTGCCAAAGCGAACCACTTGCGTGCCACCCGCGTTGGTGCCCAAGTTGCCACCCAGCGTGCAGCTGCCTTCAGCCGCCAAGCTAAGGGGGAACAAGAAGCCCGCTTTGTCGACGTGCTCTTGAACGTTTTGCAAAATGCAACCGGCCTCTGCCACCACGGTCAGGTTAGCCGCATCAACAGCCCGAATTTGGTTCATGCGCTGAAGGCTTAGCACCACTTGCTGGCCAGATTCATCGGGCACAGAGCCCACCACCAAGCCTGTGTTACCGCCTTGCGGAACAATGCTTGTGAAGGTGTTGGCGCAGGCTTTGACCACGGCTGCCACTTCTTGCACATTGGCAGGGCGGACCACGGCCAATGCGCGGCCGTGTGCACGTTTGCGCCAGTCGCGTTCCCAAGCGCTTAAATCGGTTTGAGGATCGTCATGTGTCAAGACGTTGGCGTCACCGCAAATGCGGCGCAAATTGTCCAATAAGGCGCTCATGCTTTAGTTTCCGAGGCGTCAGAATTTTCTGAAGAAGGGTCGGGTAACGGATTGGCTTTGGCCATTTGAAAGCGCCAACGCACGTGCAAGGCGCAAGCGGAAAATAAAATCACACACAGCACTGTTTGCGCGCTGGCCAAGCCAGCTGACCAGCCTTTATCGCCCCAAGCGCGAACCACGCCTTCAATGAAATAAAGCCAAACCAAGAGGCTGACCCACCGGTAGGTGTACATGCGGTTTTTGAGAAGTCCGGCCAACGGCCAGCACAAAGGCAGCACTTTGAGGGCCCACCAAGAGCCACCCGGCCGGAGTGGGGCAAGCCAAAGCTCCCAGGCCAAACCCACCAAAATAAGACCTATAAGGCTGGAAACAGCCGCCCACCGGGTCAATTCGATGGTTTGAGGGCTGAGAAAAGATGAATTTTGATGAGAGTCGTTCATGGCGATGGCATCATACCGGTCATGAACCCGATTGAAGCTTTTCGCACCACATTGAATGAATTTCTGCATTTTCCGTGGCGGCAAATGACGAGCACCTTGTGGCAACGATTTCGTGAGGTCCGTTTGGGCATGACCGCCAGTTCCTTAACCTTCACGACGGTTTTGGCGCTGGTGCCCCTGTTTACCTTGGGCTTGGCCATCTTTACGGCATTTCCCATCTTTGCCAAGGTTCAAGACCAACTGCAACGCTGGCTCATTGACAGCTTGGTGCCCGAAAGCATTTCCCGGCAAGTTTTGGGGTCATTGACCCAATTTTCCAAAAAAGCCAATCGCTTAGGACTGGTGGGCTTGGTCGCTGTGGTGATGACCTCTTTGGCCTTGCTGGTCACGATTGACCGCACTCTGGGACAAATTTGGCGTGTCAATCGCCAGCGACCTTGGGCCCAGCGCGTCTTGATTTATTGGGCTGGACTGACTTTGGGGCCGCTATTTTTGGGTGGCAGTTTGGCCATTTCGTCTTACTTGTTTACGGGCTATTTGTCAGATTACGCCAACTGGTTGCCAGTGACCGTTCGCAGCCTGCTTGATGTGGTTGAATTTGGCTTGCTGGCCGTCACCGTGACTGGACTTTATTACTACCTGCCCAATACGCGGGTGGATTGGCGGCATGCCCTGATGGGTGGTGTGGCTGTGGCCTTGGGCCTGGAGTTGGCCAAAAACCTGCTGGCGATTTATTTGGCCCAGATGCCAACCTACTCGGCCATTTATGGCGCATTTTCTGCAGTGCCCATTTTGTTGGTTTGGATTTATGTGGCTTGGGTGGTCGTTTTGTTGGGTGCTGTTTTGACAGCCAGCCTGCCAGAAATTGGCCGTCAAGCGAAGCGGCAAGTTGATGGACCTGGCTGGTCTTTTCGATTGGCGCTAGAGGTATTGAAATTGCTCAACGATGCGCGCGTTAATTCGCCTCAGGGGCTGCGTCTGAATGACATGGCCAGCCAATTGCACATTGAGCATCGGCATGCCATTCGCGTCGTCGATGCTTTGAATGAACTGGGCTGGATTGGTCGTATCGAGCAAGTCAATGCCAAAGCCGAAAGCAGCTGGGTTTTGTTGATTGACTTGGCAGCAACACCTTTGTCTGCCTTGGCCGAAAAATTATGGCTAGCTCGTCCCGACGGGGTCGATTTGCTTTGGCAGCAAACGCAAATCGATCAGCTGAAGGTGTCTGATGTGATTAAAACTTGATCTTGCCAGTCCACATGTCTTTGTACATGACCCAATCGCCCATGAAGCTGTAAAGAGGTCGTTTGAAACTGGCAGGTTTGTTTTTCTCGAAACCAAAATGTCCAATCCAGGCGCAACCATAACCACACAACAAGCCATATAAAAAATACTGAGGTTTGCCAGTGAAGGCCAACATGGCCAAACACACCAAAGACAAGCTAGAACCGACAAAGTGCAAACGGCGGCACGTACGGTTGCTGTGTTCATTCAAATAAAACGGGTAGAACGTTTCAAAGCTGTCGAACGCAGATGCATCTTGGATGTTGTCTTGGGTGTTCATGGTGTCTCCTGTGTGGATTTTGTGATTTTTTCTGATGGATTGCAAAAGGCAATCAATGCCGCCAGACTTTCCTCGGGTGCTTCCACCATCAACTGATGCCCCGCTTTGACCAAAACCACACGGCCATCGCGCGCCTTTTGAATCAAACTTTGGGCTGCTTTAGGCGGTGTCATTTGGTCTTTGTTGCCCAGCAAAAACAAAGTAGGGCACACCACCTTGGAAATGGCTGTTTCGCCTTGATCGTATTGGTCGCAAGCTTTGAAGCCGATGTTGAAAATATTCTCTTGTGAGTTGCTGGCCAAGACCCGTCGCATAAGGGCTTTGCTACCGCCCAAAAGCCATGTGCCAGGGCCTAAAGCACTGGGCGGTGGCGCCAAGGTGGAATGCGAAAACACATTCACCATGTCGATGGCTTTGTGAGGATCGCTGATTGAATTTTCGAGCAGTGCAGGGGAAACGCGCATGGGATAAGCGGTGCCCACCATGACCAATTGCGAAACACGATTCGGGTATTCCGCTGCGGCATGCAGTGCAATGAGTGAACCAAAGCTGTGACCTATCAGGATTGCTTTTTCGACACCCGCAGCGTCTAACAAAGCGATCACACTTTCTGCAGCTTCTTGAACCGTGGTGGGCGCTTTGCCACCACTTCGTCCATGACCGGGTAAGTCAATGGCCATCACGTTCCAACCGTGGTTGGCAAAGTAACGTGTTTGCAAAATCCAGACGCTGTGATCATTGAGCACACCATGCACAAAGACAGCCGTGGGTTGGCTGCTGTCAAAATCTTTGCCGCCGGTGTACACGTACATGGGCGAACCTTGGACCTCGTAAATCATGCCGCACCTCCTGGCGCAGGCGCGGCTTTTTCGGCTGCTTTGAGGGCACGTTTTAAATCGTCGATCAAATCGGCAGGATCTTCTAAGCCAATCGACAAGCGCACTGTGCCGGGGCCAATGCCCGAGGCTTTCAGGGTTTCGTCGTCGACCCTGAAATGCGTGGTGCTGGCAGGGTGAATCACCAAGGACCTGCAATCGCCTACATTGGCCAAGTGGCTGAACACTTGCAAGGCTTCTATGAAGGCTTTGCCTTGTTGGCGTGTGCCGCGAATGTCAAAACTAAATACCGAGCCAGCGCCTCGGGGCAGCAGCTGCTTGGCCAACGCGTGGCTGGGGTGACTCTCGAGCATGGGGTGGCCCACGCGGTTGACCATGGGGTGTGATGCCAAGAAATTGACCACCTGTTCGGTGTTGCTCACATGCCTGGCCATGCGCAGTGGCAAAGTTTCAATGCCCTGCAAAATGAGCCACGCTGTGTGCGGACTCATGCAAGCCCCAAAGTCGCGAAGGCCCTCGCGCCGCGCTCTGAGTAAAAATGCGCCGATGGTGCTCTCTTCGGTAAACACCATGTTGTGAAAGCCGTCGTAGGCTTGCGTGAGTTCTGCAAATTTGCCATGCGTGTTGGGCCCAGACCAATCAAAGCTGCCACCGTCCACTACCAATCCTCCAATCACGGTGCCGTGGCCTGACAAAAACTTGGTGGCTGAATGCACCACCAAATCTGCGCCATGCTGCAAGGGTTTCATTAGCCAAGGCGAGGTGAGGGTGGCATCGACCAAAAGGGGTACACCTGCTCCATGTGCAATTTGGCTGACGGCAGGCAAGTCAAGCACATCCATGCCAGGGTTGCCAACTGTTTCACCAAAGAACAGTTTGGTGTTGGGTTGTATGGCCGCACGCCACGCGTCCAAATCGCCAGGTTTGACAAACGTGGTGTCGATGCCAAATCGGCGCAGCGTGTAGTGCAGTAAGTTGTGCGAGCCACCGTACAGCGCCGATGAAGCCACGATGTGCGAACCCGCGCCCATGATTGTTGTCACGGTCAAGTGCAATGCGGCTTGCCCACTGGCCGTGGCAATGGCGCCAATGCCACCTTCCAAGGCGGCTATTCTTTGTTCTAACACCGCATTGGTGGGGTTGCTGATTCGACTGTAAACGTGACCGGCACGTTCTAAATTGAAAAGAGAAGCGGCTTGGTCACTTGATTCGAAGACAAATGAGGTGGTCAGGTGAATAGGGACCGCGCGTGCGCCTGTGGCGGGGTCGGGCGCTGCGCCGGCATGCAATGCGAGTGTGTCAAAACCAGGATCTGAGTAGCCAGGCATGGGTT
The DNA here is from genome assembly GCA_049655425.1 of Limnohabitans sp. GTDB lineage: Bacteria > Pseudomonadota > Gammaproteobacteria > Burkholderiales > Burkholderiaceae_C > Limnohabitans_A. The sequence continues at coordinate 444,582 of JBASJS010000002.1, forward strand.
CTCTCCAAATAAATGGCTGAAAGTTTCAGGCAAGTGCCTAAGGGTAAGCTTTTACTATTCTTTGCCAACATTGTGGGCTATATTAAGTGCTCACTAGGAGAACACCATGAAAGTCAGTGACATCCTGCGCGTCAAGGGGCATAGCTTGATCACCGTCACACCCGATGAAAGCCTGGCCAGCGCCGTCCAAATCATGTCTGAAAAAGACATCGGTTCTTTGGTGGTCATGGAACATGGCGATTTGGTAGGCATGCTGACTTTCCGTGAAGTGATGCAATCCTTGGCCAAAAATGCGGGTTCCATTGGCAACCTGTCTGTCCGCAAATCGATGGACGATGCGCCCATTACATGCACCAGCGAAACCGACATGGACGAAGTCCGGCGCATGATGCTCAATAACCATGCGCGTTACATGCCCGTCATGGACAGTCGCATGCTCATGGGTGTGATCAGTTTTTACGATGTGGCCAAGGCCGTGGTCGACAGCCAGAATTTTGAAAACAAAATGCTAAAGGCTTATATTCGCGATTGGCCAGATGGCAGTGAGAAAGATTCAAAAGAAGCGCCCTCCCTCTGAGATAATGGGTGCCTATGAGCGGCAACACTTTCGGCACCCTTTTTTCGGTCACCAACTTTGGTGAATCTCACGGCCCAGCCATCGGCTGCGTAATTGACGGGTGTCCACCCGGCATGCCGCTGTCTGAAGCAGACATCCAACCCGACCTCGACCGCAGGCGGCCAGGCACTTCTAAATTTGTAACCCAGCGCAATGAACCCGATACGGTTCAAATTTTGTCGGGTGTTTATCAGGGCCTCACCACAGGCACGCCCATTGCGCTGCTGATTCAGAACACAGATCAGCGAAGCAAAGACTACGGTGATATTGTTCAAACTTTCCGCCCCGGTCATGCGGACTTCACTTACTGGCGCAAATACGGCCTGCGTGATCCGCGTGGTGGTGGACGTTCTTCTGCCCGTTTAACAGCTCCCATGGTGGCGGCTGGTGCAGTGGCCAAAAAATGGTTGGCCAAACAATATGGCACCACATTCAAAGGCTGCATGACCCAAATTGGCGAAATGCCCATTGGCTTCGAAAGCTGGGACCATGTTCACACCAATCCTTTCTTTGCACCTGTGGCCGATGTCACGGCGTTTGAAGATTACATGAATGTGCTGCGCAAATCGGGCGACTCATGCGGTGCGCGTTTGCGCGTGGTGGCACAAGGCATGCCAGTGGGCTTAGGTCAGCCTTTGTTCGACAAACTGGATGCTGACATCGCTTACGCCATGATGGGCATCAACGCCGTTAAAGGGGTCGAAATTGGTGCTGGTTTTGCTTCTGTGACGCAAAAGGGCAGTGAGCACGGCGACCCCATCACCCTCGATGGTTTTGTAGGCAACAACTCAGGCGGTGTGTTGGGCGGTATCAGCACAGGTCAAGACCTCGAAGTCGCCATTGCGGTGAAGCCAACCAGTTCTATTCTCATTCCTCGGCCCTCTATCGACACCCAAGGACAAGCCGTTGAGGTTCTGACCAAAGGCCGCCACGATCCCTGTGTTGGCATTCGGGCCACGCCCATTGCCGAGGCCATGTTGGCTTTGGTGGTCATGGAGCATGCCATGCAACACCGCGCTCAGTGCGGTGATGTCGCTGCGCCTGCGCATCTCTAAAGGGCGCTCATGCCCAATTCTTCCGCGGTTAATCGCCGGCAATTGATTCCCTTTGCTGCGGTTTCTGCAAGCTATTTTGCGCACATTGGTTTCTTCAATCCCTATTTGCCTTTGTGGTTGAAGGAGTTGGGGTTTGGCTTGCTCGCCATCAGCATATTGACCTCAGTGCAGGCGGCCACACGCCTGTTTGCGCCCTATGCGTGGGGCTGGTTAAGTGACCATACCGGTGAGCGTGTGAAGTTGCTGCGCTTTGGTGCCACCATGGCTTTGCTGTGCGCATGCATCTTGTTCTTTGAACTTGGCCCCATTGGCTTGGGGCTGGTCTTCTTGGTCATGTTCACCAACACCAGTTCCATGATGCCCATGAGTGAGGCGGCCATGGCGCACTTGGTCAGCCGCGGTGGTGCATTCGACGCCAAAAGATATGGGCGTGTGCGGTTGTTTGGCTCTTTGGGTTTTTTGGTCACCGTGTTTTTGGCCGGCGCCTGGTTTGAGCATTTTGGAATGAAGCATTTCCCTGGCTGGACGGTGCTCAGTTTGGCCGCCGTCACAGTCAGTGTTTGGTGTTTGCCTGATTTGAAAGAGGCGGTCAGCACCCAAGAAGGCAAGGTTTTGGTTTGGCCAGTCTTGCGCCAAAAAGCAGTGATGTGGTTTTTTATCACGGCTTTTTTCCATGTGCTGTCGCACATTGGGGTGTATGTGTTTTTCTCTTTGTACCTTGATTCATTAGGTTACAACAAGGTCTGGATTGGCCTGCTCTGGGCTGTTTCTGTCGTTGTAGAAATTATTTGGTTTTTCACGCAAGCCAAGTGGATGCCCAAAGTACCACTCACGGGTTGGTTGGTGGTGTGTTCGGCTGCCATGACACTGCGCATGGGCGTCACAGCCCAATGGGCTGATGTGCTGTGGGTGTTGTTGTTGGCACAAGCACTCCATGCTTTGACATTTGCGGCCAACCATACGGTCTGCATTGCCTTGTTGTCGCATCATTTCCCCGGACGTTTGCGCGGCCGTGGCCAGGCGCTCTACACCGTTATCGCCTATGGCTTTCCGGGCGTCTTGGGGGGCTTGGCAGGTGGCGTGATGAGCGACCGTTTTGGCTTGCAAAGTGTTTACTGGGTCTCAACCTTGACGGCTGCAATGGCCACGTTGGCAGCTTACAAAGTATGGCGTTTGCAGCATCCCTTGAAAGACTCAACGCAGGCACCATGAGCATTCAAAGCACGCCTCTCATTCTTGACGCTGCCGTGCTGGCACATTTACCTGCCGATGAAACAGCGGTGTTGCAGTCGGGGCAGCGTCTGACCTTGCCTGGCCCCATGGTTTGGCATGCTTGGGGCCCTGTCGATGGCCCCGTTGTTGTGTTGCTACACGGTGGCAGCGGCAGTTGGACACATTGGATTCGCACCATTGCCCCACTGGTGTTGCAAGGTGTTCGTGTATTGGCCATCGACTTGCCCGGATTTGGAGATTCCGCAGCGCCAGAGCAGGGCGGCGATGTGGATGCCTTGATCGAGCCCTTGCACAAGGCCTGGGCTCTCTTAAAACCTCAACATGCGCCAAGCACCTTTGTGGGTTTTTCGTTTGGTGGCATGACGGCCGCTTTGTGGTTGGCGGCCTACCCGCAAGATGCTGAGCAACTGGTCATGGTGGGCACGCCTGGCCTGGGCTTGACGGTACCCGACCGCATTCCTCTCAAAGGGTGGCGACATTTGCCTAGCCTTGAGTTGCAAGCACAAGCGCACCGGCACAACTTGATGGCTTTGATGCTGCGCCATGAGCAAAGTTTGGATGATTTGGCCATGGCAGTGCATGCGGCCAATGTAGTGCGCGATCGGATGCCACGTCGTCGTTTGTCATCGACCCCCATTGTGGCTGAGGCTTTGCCGCGCATCGCATGTCCGTTGCATGTGATCTTTGGCGAATGGGATGCCCTGTACAAGGGACGCTGGCCAGAAGTGCAGGCCTTGTTCAATGCCAAAGCGCCGATGTTGGCGTCTTGGCATTTGGTGCCCGATGCTGGGCACTGGGTTCAATATGAACGCCCCGAGGGGTTTCAGGCGGCCTTGTTGGCCTGCACGGCAGAAACCGCTGCCCTGAGGCCCAACAAATAACTGTCGACGCCAAAGCCTGCAATTTGGCCTTTTGCAATTTCTGCAATGACCGATTGATGGCGAAATGCTTCACGCGCGTGGATGTTGGACATGTGCACTTCAATGATGGGGCATTTCAAGATGGCCAAGGCATCGCGAATGCCATAGCTGTAGTGTGTCCAAGCTCCTGCATTGATCATGACTGCATCGATTTTGTCAGCGTGCGCTTGGTGAATTTTTTCGACCATGGCACCTTCAAAGTTGGTTTGAAAGCACGCCACCTCAGCGCCTAATGAGAGGCCGAGTTGTTGAACTTGTTGGTCAATTTCGGCCAAAGTGATGGTGCCATATTGGGCAGGGTCACGTTTGCCAAACATGTTCAAGTTGATGCCGTTCAAACACAAAATTTTCATGATCGTCCTCTGAGGTGGGGTTGCCAATGATCCCTAGACAAAACATGGAATCTGGACCCTGAACCCCGATTTTCCGATATTTGAGGCAATATCTCGCTTTTCATGAAAAAACTTTTGCCATGGCCACTTCTTTGAAAATTGATTTTGTTTCTGACATCGCCTGCCCTTGGTGTGCGGTGGGTTTGGGTGCATTGGAACAAGCTTTGAGTCAACTCAAGGATGAAGTCAAAGCAGATCTGCACTTCCAACCCTTTGAATTGAACCCCAACATGGGTCCAGGTGGTCAAGATTTGAGTGAGCACCTCACCCAAAAATACGGTTCGACGCCAGCCCAACAAGCCCAAATTCGCGCCAACATCAGCGCGCGCGGTGAAGAGGTTGGCTTTAAATTCAATCCCAATGGGCGAGGCCGTGTTTACAACACCTTCAATGCGCACCGCTTGCTCCACTGGGCTGGCGCAAAAGGGCCAGAAGGCAGTCAACATGCCCTGAAGCGTGCGTTGCTAGAAGCTTATCAAGGCCGTGCCGAAGTGGTGGAGTCCGATGAGGTGTTGCTGGCTGTGGTGGCTTCTGTTGGCTTGGATGTCACAGAAGCACAAAGCATTTTGGCTTCAGATACCTATGCACAAGAGGTTAGAGAAATTGAGCAGTTTTACCAGCAAGCCGGCATTCATTCTGTGCCTGCCGTCATCATCAATGACAAGCATTTGATTTCAGGTGGCCAACCCGCTGCCGTTTTTGAACAAGCTCTCAGGCGCATTGCCTCAGGCGAGGCCTGAAGCATGCCAGTGCTGACCATTTACTACGATGGCAGCTGCCCGCTGTGCAGGCGTGAAATTGCGTTTTATCGTCGCAACCCAGATGCTGCACAACTGGTTTGGCATGACGTGAGTGTTAATTTTCTGGCCAATGACGATGCAAGTTTGGGGACTGGCCTTAGTTGCCAGCGCGCCATGGCCTATTTTCATGTGCGCGACGCTGAGGGGCAGTTGTTTGAGGGCGGCGCTGCCTTTGCGCGTTTGTGGCGCGAGCTCAGAGGTTGGCGTTTGGCTGGCCGTATGTTTTCTGTTTGGCCATTCAGCTGGGCTATCAAAGTTGGATACAAGCTGTTCTTGCCCATTCGTCCCACCGTGCAAAAGTACGTCATGAAATGGGACGCGCGTCATTCATGAGCAACTATCAGGCCTTGGTGCTTGGCGCGAGCGGTTCTATTGGACAGGCATTTGTGCAGCACTTTCAGAACGATCCCCTTTGCGCTTTGGTGGTGGGGCTGTCACGTCAAAGCGATTTGAAGTTTGAACTTGAAGCAGAAGACAGCATGGCGAATTGCGCATCTGTGCTGCGCAATACCGCAGGACCCTACGGTGCTTGCCAATTCAAATACATCATCGATGCCACAGGTGCACTGAGCATTGACGGTCAAGGGCCCGAAAAGAGGTTGGAGTCTTTGAATGCAAAGCAATTGTTGCGACAATTTGAGATCAATGCAGTTGGCCCGGCACTGTTGATCAAGCATTTTTTGCCTTTGCTTTTGACGCAGGAGACTGCCTGCTACGCCACTTTGTCGGCACGCGTTGGCAGCATCGAAGACAACCACAAAGGCGGTTGGTATGGTTACCGCGCAGCCAAGTCTGCCCGAAACATGTTGTTGCAAACAGCGGCCATTGAGTCCAACCGAAAAAGGCCTTTGGCGGTATTTGCAGCATTGCAGCCAGGCACAGTGCAGTCAAGCTTATCGGCTCAATTTGTGGCCGCGCCAGATGCCATGCAGCCAGAAGTATCGGTTGCTCAAATGATGCGTGTGTTGCAAAATTTAAAGCCAACAGGCCGCGCCCAATTTGTCGATTATGCGGGCCACGAAATCCCATGGTAATGCTTAATTGTTTTGAAGGAGAAACAGATGAGTGAAGATCCACGTTGTTGCGGCACGGGCACCTGCATCATCGACCCAGAGGGGCGTTGCTGGTGTGGTCAGGTGTGGGATGGCGAAAAAATGGCCATGCCGAAGTTAGAACTGCCTTCTGGTGAAGCGCAAGATAAGTTACGCACAGATTCGTCTGGTGCCAAGGCTTCGACATGAAGTTAAGTTTGATCGCCGCTTTTTTGAAAATCTTTTTGATGTGCGTTGCCTGGACAGGCGCCAGCTTTGCAAACGCCACTGAGTTGTCAGATTTATTAAAGCGCTCGGACCATGTTTTGTTGATGCGTCATGCGCTGGCGCCTGGCGTAGGCGATCCTGCTGGCTACAAATTGGACGACTGTAAAACGCAGCGCAATTTAGATTCACAAGGTCGCGCGCAAGCTCAAAAAACAGGGCAATGGCTTAAGGCTCAGGGCGTGCAAGATGCGCTTGTCTTTACCAGTGCATGGTGTCGATGCAAAGAAACGGCAGACAAGTTGGGCTTAAGCGCACCCGTGCAAGAGACTTCTTTGAATTCGTTTTTTGACGACATGCGTCAGGGACCTCAGAGCAATGTCAGACTTCAGAAATTCATTGCGGCGCAACTTAAATCTAAAGGCGACAAGGCTTTGATTTTGGTTACCCACCATGTCAACATTGCCGAGTTGATGGGCGAGAATGTGGGTTCAGGCGACATGGTGTTGGTCAAAGTCAATTCGCAAGGCCAACGCATCTCTCACAAGGTTTTCCCCAGTCCGTCATAACAGCTTGCCATGTGGCAAGTGTTAGATTGAAAAGTTCAAGACAACCACATGGCACGGTAGACTCCCTCAGGGTCGTAGTCTTTGGCTTGCTTGTCTGGGTTGAAGCGCCTCACCCCTCGCGGGTCTGTGCCATGGCCACTCAGGTACAACCAATTGCCTTGGTTGCTGTAAACATCGTAGTCAATCAGTTTTGATTCAAACCAAGCGGCACCTGCACGCCAATCGCAAGCCAAGTCGTGAATCAGATAACTTGCCAAATTTTGTCGCATGCGATTGGACACATATGAGGTCGAGATCAATTCACGCATGCCTGCATCGATAAAATCATGCCCAGTGTTGCCTGTGCACCAAGCCGTAAACTTTTCAACTTGATGATGCGGCTTTAAGACAGGCTGCCTTGACAGACCCTTAAAACGGTACATTTTTCGACCATGTTTGAGATGCATCCAACGAAAATGGTCGCGCCACAGTAATTCAAATCCGATCCAATAGGTGCTTTCATTGGCACCATGAATTTTTTCATGCGCTTTAACGGCGGCCCAAGCTTGTCTGGGAGACAAAGCGCCGGTGGCCAGCCAGGGTGACCACTTCGTTGAATAGTCCAAGCCGTAAAGGCCATTGCGCGTTTGTTTGTAACGACTGGGCAGCATGCCATTGCAATACCGCGCAAGGTGCGCCAATGCGCTTGTTTCGCCACCATCCAACTGATTTGACCCCCATGGAAACGCAGAACGAGGGTCTGGTGTCGGTACTGATGTCGCTACTGATGCCGGTGCTAATGTCGGAATTGATTCGCTCAGGACAATTGCGGCTGGCTGGATTGCTTGCAAGCTTTGCAACATTTGAGAATGCGGCAGGTTCGGCAACTTGGGCAGTTGCGAAATGGCAGGCTGTGCTTGCCTGACCTTCGGGGTGGGCCGTTCAACAGCCTGTCGAAATGTGGTGAACTGGTCGGGCACATCGGTTGCATCAAATGGCAAATCCGACATGCACATGAGGGTCGATTGCCAGATGGCATCGACCTTCAGGTTGGCCTCCTGCAAGCGCAGAATGTGATCCTCTTCGTAGGGTGCTGCTATGTCTTCGCAATAGATGTGCGCTGGCTGCAATACTTGGCACAAGGCTTTGAGGCACTCAACTGGATCACCCTTCATCTGAAGGAGCTGACTTTCAAATTCGGTCAATTGGCGCGATAAGTCACGCAAGGCCATGGCGGTCCAAGCGTTTCTTTGAGGGGATGTTCTTTCAAAACCCCAAGCTGTTTTTTCAAGCAAGGCAGCGTCATGAATGTAAACAGGTAAGAGCCATGTTTGTTGCTGCTGCGCCGTTTCTATTGCTTTTTGTAGCGCGGGTTGGTCGTGCAAACGCAAATCATTTCTGAACCAATAAATCACGCCATTTTTTTCGGGGCTTGTAGTCATGCGTTTGTTCAATTGCTTAGAAGTCAAAACCCAACTGGTTTGTAGTCGGGGTTTTCTTGGTTTGGGGACGGCGTGAGGTATTTGATTTCTGTGAAGCGTGTTTTTCGACAACCGCTTTTTTGCCAGCTCTGACATCGTCCATTTGGCGTCTCTCGTGAACACGCTGCTTTGAAAGACGTGTTGCGGAAGTCAGATCAAGCAGGGGTTGCTTGACTTCAAAGTTTTGCAAGGCGGGTATGGCGCGTTCACTGGCTTGAGCTCTGATGTTGTCTGGCATTTTCCAAGGCTCAAACAACCAAGTGTCGGGTACCGTTCGAAGCGCAGGAAGCCATCGGCGAACAAACTTACCGTAGGGGTCATGATCTTGCGCTTGCTTGATGGGGTTGTATATGCGTGTTGTATTGATGCCCGTGGTACCCGATTGCATCTGTAACTGGCTCCAGTGAATGCCCGGTTCGTAATCTAAAAATTGCGTGGCCAGCCACTCCCCGACGGGACGCCAATGAAGCCAAAGCGGGTACGCAGCCACCGAGACCAGCATGGCACGCATTCTAAAATTCAGCCATCCTGTTTCTCGCAGCATGGTTACCGACGCATCCACCATGGGCCAACCTGTGCGTGCATTTTTCAAAGCTTCAAAATTTTCAACATTGAATTCGTGTTCTCTCAGATCGTCATAGCCTCGATGCATGTTGCGCCATTCAATCTCGGGCTCACTCTCTAATTTTTGAATGAAATGGCAATGCCAGTAAAGGCGACTGATGAAGGCCTGCAGACCTGCCCGATGCCGAGTAGCTTGCGGCGGCAAACGATCGAGGTATGCCCTGGTCGATTGAACGACCTCTCTCATGCTGATACAACCGTAAGCCAAATAGGCTGAAAGTCGAGAACAGGCGTCTGGGGCTGTTAGCGGAGACGAAATACCACCGCGGTAACCGATACTGCGTGCGTTTAAAAAACTGTGCAGAGTGGCCAGTGCCAAGGGTCGACCACCGCGTTGACGGTGGGGTGGGTTGTGCAGAAGGTGCAAAGGGGCGGTGATGGCAAAGGCTTGTTGATTTGAGTTTGTCTCAAAGCGGATCTGAGGCACTGTGGCATGCGGCGCTTGCATGTGTCGCTCCCAGGCCGGCTGCCATTGTTTGCGTTGCTGAAGCCCCCTGACAACTCCAAACTGAGCAAACTCACGCCAAGTGACTTGGTGCACTTGGCACCATTTTTTAACTTGAAGGTCGCGCTCATAGGTCCACGCGTTTCCTGTTTCTTCGTGAGAATACAGGTTTGTGAAGTGAATCGAATCGTAGAGTTGCTGCAGAACTTGCGTGACCTCGCCGGTGTGAATTTCGAGGCTTCCGCCAAGCTCACGCAAATGCGAATCAAGCGCTTTCAAAGATTCGCGAATGAATTCAAAGTGTTGGAGAGCGGTATCTGGCAGTGACCAATAGCTAGGTTCCACAATGTAAATGCAGCGCACAGTTCCGCTGGTGGCTGCTTGGGCCAACGCTTCGTGATCTTCCCAGCGCAAGTCACGTTTAAACCAAACCACCCCACGGTTCATCGTTTGCTCAACTGCGCATTGCTTACAACTCAATGCCTTCGTGCTTCGCCACCATTTCCAAGGCCTCTTCAAACATCGCGCGCGCGGTGCCCGAAACGGCAGTGAGGTGAGCGTGAATGCGCGCGTCGTCCTTTGATTTGTTCAGGCAGTCAAGGCTGTACTGTTCAAATCGGGCCAACTGTGTAATGAGTTCTGCAACGTGCTTGGGACACTCGCAAAGAACTTGTGTCGAGATGGCTGCTGCGCGCATCAAAGCCATGTCGTCGTACTTGCGAGGCGGAATGGTGGCGATGGAAACTTGTTGCGTTGCAACTGCGGGACGCTCCAGCATTTGAGTGGCATGCACCAGTTCACTCAGCTCTGAATCTGGAATAGGCTCTCTGCGGACAATCATGCCCAGCTGTTTGAGACTGTCGATGACGGGTTCTTGGCCAAAACTATAAAGAACAATGGTGTGGGCAGCGCGACTCTTTTCTGCCAACCTGCGAATGTCTAATTGAACGCCAGCATGTAAAGAATGGCATTGGATAAAAAGCAGTTGCGGAACTTCTTGCAAAGTTCCCTGCATCATGTCCTCCATCTTGGCAAAGATGTTTGTGAGCCGCATTGAACTGGCCCCAAAGTGCTGGGTAAATTGAGCCGACCCCAACCGACTGGCCAGGGTCAAGCCCACAACAGCCGCAGACAAATTGGCGGTCAAGGTTTGACCCGGAAATTTGTTACGGCTGGTGGATTGTTGTTTTTGCAGGAGCTGGTTCAGCTCTTGCAGGCTTGAGTGAGCGATTTGACTGACGCCATGGCCTTGGTCCGTGAGTCGTTTCATCAGCGTTGCTTTCAACACATCGTCTTCAGAATAAAGGCGATGTTTGCTTGCGGTTTTTTGAGGCGTGAAAGCCTTGTACCGAGCTTCCCAGATGCGCAATGTAGGGGTGGGTACGCCGCTCAAACTCGAAACTGCGCCGATTTTGTGAAGATTCATGGTGTTGAATGTCTCAATTTTAACAATTGAGTAAATATTGAGTAGGTAATCTAGTTTATTTTCTGGATTCTAGGCTTGAATTGAAGAGGTGTGTTAAATTTAATTTTATTCAATACTTCTGCAAGGGTTCTTATGCTCAGTCAACGCGCTTACCAAGGTATTTTGGCCATCGCCCATGTGGCCAATTCGCCTGCCCATAAATCTGTGACTGTTTCAAGCATTGCCCAGTTTCTGGAACTGTCGGTTTCTTACACAGAAAGCTTGGTCAAGGTTTTGAAGCAACACGATTTGCTTCAGGCCACACGCGGCCCCGGCGGTGGTTATCACCTGAAAAAATCGGTGGAAGATTTGACTGCTTGGGACGTTGTGCGTTGTTTTGAGGCCATTGAAACCTCATCCAATTCCAAGCGTCCAAGCCCTGAGGCGCTTGCAGTTGATCTGGTTTGTGAGCACTACCAGCAAATTGAAAAAGACTTCCTCAAATCTTATTCACTCAGTGGCTTGATCAGCGACACCCCTGCAGCAGGTCAAACTACGTCATTGAACAATTTGCCCTTTAATTTCAAACCGCTGCCAAAGGGCTTGATGCCTGTTGCGCCGAATTCGGTTTTTGATTTGTCCAAGTTCATGCAACTGGCCACTGCTTGAAGCCGTTGCGGTCTGCCTAGTTTGCAAATTCTGATTTAGAGCAACGGACGCAACTCAACTCGGCGATTGCAGGCTTTGGAAGCTTCAAAAGCCAGTTGTGTCGCAACAGCATGGTCAACGGCAGATATGAGCCAAAACCCGCTGTAGTTTTCTTTGGCGCTGAAAAGGGGTTGACGCGTTGCCAAATTGGCACCCCTTCGATGGTCTATCACGTTGCCACAGGATGGCGCTGAAAGACCCCCCGCAAAAATCCATTGCCCATTGGTTCGCAACAGGTCATTGAATGCGTTGATGGCTTGCATCTCTTCTGGGGTGCCAGAATTTGTCAGATCGTCAATGACAAAGATCATGAATTTTTTTGTCATACCCACACGCCTTATCCTTGAAGTGCTTTTGTGATTTTTTGGCGAGGCACAGTGCTCTTGGGTATTTTAAAAGCAACATTTTGCCCCCTTGCATGCTCGTTGATTGCATCTTGGAACCAGCTGCGAACATCCTCTTCTACGCCAATGCCGTGCATGAAGTTGTAGATGGCTTTCTTCAAGCCTAAACCCAACACGTCGTGATCGACGCCGGTGGGGTCAATGAAGCCAATGTCATTCTTGCCAAAGCTAACAGGGGGTAGGGGAATCAACTCAATCCCATACTCCTCAGGGTTCAGGCCCACAGGCGAGTGAACTGTGCAGGCAAAACGATGGAAGAAACCGCTTTGAATACAGCCGTTTTCAAAGAGCTGCCGGACGTACTCGAGCGCATCCACCGTGTCTTGTACTGTCTGAGTTGGGAAGCCGTACATGAGGTAGGCATGCACCAAGATACCTGCTTCTGAAAACCCTTTGGTAACCTGCGCCACTTGTTCGACGGAGACGCCTTTTTTCATCAGCTTGAGCAATCGGTCTGAGGCCACTTCAAGGCCACCCGACATGGCAATACAGCCGCTCTCGGCTAACAATTCAGCTAACTCGGGGGTGAAGGTTTTTTCAAAGCGGATGTTGCCCCACCAAGAAATGTGCACCTTTCTGCGAATCAATTCTTGGGCCAAAGCTTTGAGGGCTTTGGGTGGTGCGGCTTCATCGACAAAGTGAAAACCTGTCTGGCCGGTTTCTTTCACAATTTGCTCAATGCGGTCCACCAGCAATGTGGCCGAGGCGGTTTCGTAGCGCGAGATGTAGTCGAGGCTGACATCGCAGAAGCTGCACTTTTTCCAATAGCAACCATGCGCCACCGTGAGCTTGTTCCAACGTCCATCGCTCCAAAGGCGGTGCATGGGGTTGAGCATGTCGAGCAAAGACAAATAGTCGTTCAAGGGCAAGCCATCCCAAGTGGCGGTACCCACTTCTTCAAAGGGCACGTCGGGCTCTGACCAGTTCATCAATTGAACGGTGCCAGTGTCTGGTTTGCGAACAAAGGTACGGACCAAACGGGCAGTGGCACGTTGACCTTGCAAATGTTCTAGCAAGGCCAGCAAAGGACGCTCGCCAGAATCTAGGGTGACAAAGTCGACGTAATCAAACACGCGAGGTTCTGTGAGTTCGCGCAGTTCGGTGTTCACAAAGCCGCCGCCCAACGCAATGTGAATGAGCGGGTGATGCTGCTTGATGCACTGTGCAATTCTGAAGGCCGCATAGACGGCGCCAGGGAAGGGCACGGACAGCAGGACCAAGGACGGTTGGTGTTGCTCGATTGCCTTCAAGGTGAGTGCTTGCAGCATCTCGTCCATCAAAGTGAGCGGTGCTGCTAGCGCAGACGCAAGGGGTTCAAACGTGGCCTGACTACCCGCGAGTGATTCGCCATAGCGCACAAATTCAAATCGGCTGTCGACAGCATCGCGCAGCACATCGGCCAAGTCGTTCAAATACAAGGTGGCCAAATGACGCGCACGGTCTTGTTGGCCTAAGGCGCCAAAGGCCCATGCCAAGGGGTCGGCCGATTCGCCATCGTCGTAGGCATCAAGCGCCGCAAAGCGAGGGCCTTCTGGCAAAAAGCCTCGGCCAGCGATACGGTGGCTTAAGGTGCTGTCCTTGCCTTGTAAGTAGGCGATGGTGGGCGCGACGGTGTTTTCATAGCGCTCAAAGAAATCTAAGAAAAAATTAACACTGGCACTGCGCTCGGCTTCTGGCAAGGCCAGGGCTTTGTCTTTGACTTGCTTGAAGCCATCAGCGGTGAATAATTTCAAGACCAATTTCAGGGCCAAATCTTCTTGCGTCGCTGCGACCCCGCGCGAACGCAAAAAGCCCGTCAAGTAGGCCGTCGACGGATAAGGCGTGTTGAGCTGCGTCATCGGCGGGATGACGCTTAAGACGCTAAAGGGTTTTGAAGTCGGTGAGGGGTTCATGCACCCCTGACTTTACAGCCACTTTTGCATGAATTGGGCTTGTCCCGCCGCTGGATCGAGTTCGTATTGTTCAAAACCAAAGCGTTTGTAGCTGGCCATGGCAGGCGCATTGCCACTCAGCACCTCTAAGGTGAGCTTGCAGCAGCCACGCGAAAGGGCGTGGGCTTCGGCGGCTAGGAGCAGGGCTTGGCCAACGCCTTGGCCACGGTGACCTACCAATACGGCGATGTCGTGCACATTGAGCAAGGGCTTTGCCTTGAAGGTGGAATAGCCTTCAAAGCAATTGATCAGGCCAATGGGTTGGCCGTCTAACCATGCGATGAAACTGGCCGCACCTGCAATGCGTGACATGTCAGCGCACAAGCGTGACGAAGCTTCTGAATTGAGCGCCTCGCCGCCGCCCATCGGATCTTGGGCGTAGGCGTCCAGCAAAAAGACCAGCGCTTGCGCATCCTGTGCGTTGAGGTAATCAACGCGTTGTACGTTCAAGGCGTTCATCAGGCGTAGTCACTCATAGGCACGCAACTGCAGAACAGGTTGCGATCGCCGTACACGTTGTCGACACGGCCCACTTGAGGCCAGTATTTCACGCTGCTTAAAGGACGACCGGCTTGTGCCGCGCCCACTTCGCGTGAGTAAGGGCGGTTCCAATCCGCCGCCATCAAACTGGCTGCTGTGTGCGGCGCATGCTTGAGCGGGTTGTTGTCTTGTGGCCAATCACCGTTTTCAATGAGCCTGACCTCTTCGCGGATGGCAATCATCGCGTCAATGAAGCGATCCAGCTCTTCCAAAGTTTCGCTTTCGGTGGGCTCCACCATGAGGGTGTTGGCCACAGGGAAGGAGAGTGTGGGCGCATGGAAGCCATAGTCCATCAAGCGCTTGGCCACGTCTTCGGCCATCACGCCGCTGGTGTCTTTCAAGCCACGCAAATCCAAAATACATTCATGCGCTACATGGCCCGCTTTGCCATTGGCGCCTGCGCTGGCGTAGAGCGTTGGGTAGTGATCGGCCAATCGACGGCTAATGTAGTTGGCCGCCAAAATGGCCGCCTCAGTCGCGTGCTTCAAACCTTCTGCGCCCATCATGCGGCAATACATCCAGCTGATCGGCAGGACAGCCGCATTGCCCAAAGGTGCAGCAGACACGGCGCCTACGCCGTTGACTTTCAAACCGCCGGTGGCGTGGCCTGGCAAGTAAGGCACCAAGTCTTCGACCACGCAAACAGGGCCTACACCTGGGCCGCCACCGCCGTGGGGAATGCAGAATGTTTTGTGCAAATTGAGGTGGCTCACGTCGCCACCAAATTCGCCGGGCGCCGCAACACCTACCAAGGCGTTCATGTTGGCGCCGTCCACATACACGCGGCCGCCGTGCTGATGCACCAACTCGCACAGTGCTTTGACTTGCGTTTCAAACACGCCATGCGTGCTGGGGTAGGTGATCATGACCGCCGCCAAGTTGGCGCTGTGTTGTTCGCACTTGGCTTTGAGGTCGTTCATATCGACGTTGCCTTGTGCATCACAGGCAGTGACCACCACTTGCATGCCCACCATTTGCGCGCTAGCGGGATTGGTGCCGTGAGCGCTGGAAGGAATGAGGCAGATGTTGCGATGACCTTGGCCCTTGGCTTCGTGAAAAGCTTTGATGACCAATAGGCCCGCATATTCGCCTTGCGAACCTGCGTTGGGCTGCAGGCTGATACCTGCATAGCCTGTGGCTTGGCACAGCCACTCGCGCAATTGTTCATCCAGCAAGGCATAGCCCTTGAGTTGATCGGCCGGTGCAAAGGGGTGCATGTTGGCAAACTCGGGCCACGTGATGGGGATCATCTCGCTGGTGGCATTGAGCTTCATGGTGCAAGAGCCTAGCGGAATCATGCTGCGATCGAGGGCTAAATCTTTGTCGCTCAACTGGCGGATGTAGCGCAACATGCCAGTTTCGGAGTGATAACGATTGAACACAGGATGCGTGAGGTATGTACTGGTGCGGCGCAGACCGGTGGGAATGAGGCTGTCCCGACCCTTTTCAAAAGGCGTCCAGTCGGGCAGCGCTTGACCGCCTTCTGCAAAGCTAGACCACAGGGCTTCAATGTCGCCACGCGAGGTGGTTTCGTCCAAAGATACGGCCAGGCTGTCGGCTGAGAGCTTGCGGAGGTTCATGCCTTTGAGCAAGGCTTTTTGTAACACGGCATCTGTTCGTGTGCCTGTGATTATTTGCAAAGTGTCAAAGGCTGATTTGTGCGCCAGTTTGCAACCCAGTTGTTCTAAACCTTCTGCCAAGATAGCCGTGAAGCTGGCCACACGTTGCGCAATGCACTTCAAACCGACAGGGCCGTGGTACACGGCGTACATGCTGGCCACCACTGCAGGCAAGACTTGCGCAGTGCAAATGTTGGAGGTGGCTTTTTCGCGGCG
Source organism: Limnohabitans sp. (assembly GCA_049655425.1). Lineage (GTDB taxonomy): Bacteria > Pseudomonadota > Gammaproteobacteria > Burkholderiales > Burkholderiaceae_C > Limnohabitans_A. Next base: position 460,775 of record JBASJS010000002.1, read on the forward strand.
AATATGCTGTTCGCGTGTTTGCAAAGCTAAGCGATAAGCGGGGTTGCCATGCACGTCTACACTCACGCCCACCAAGCGGCCGGGCATGGAGCGTTTGAAGTCGTCGCGGCAGGCCAAGTAAGCCGCGTGGGGGCCACCAGCGCCCATGGGCATGCCAAAGCGTTGGGTGGTGCCCACCACAATGTCAGCACCCAATTCGCCGGGTGGTGTGACCAAGGTGAGGGCCAACAAATCGGCTGCAACGATGAAGGCGGCTTGCGCGGTGTGGGCCTGCGCAATCACGTCTTTCAAATCGTGAATCATGCCGGCGGTGGAGGGGTACTGCGCCACGACTGCAAAGTAGTCGTGTTGTTTCATCAACTCTGGGACAAAGCCCACCAACACGGTCAAGCCCAATGGCGCAGCGCGAGTTTGAATCACTTCAATGGTTTGCGGATGGCAATCGCCGGCCACAAGGATGTTGTTGCTTTTCGATTTGACCGAGCGCTTGGCCAAGGTCATGGCTTCGGCAGCCGCCGTGGCTTCGTCCAACATCGAAGCATTGGCAATGGGCATGGCTGTTAAATCGCAAACCATGGTTTGGAAGTTGACCAAGGCTTCCATGCGGCCTTGGCTAATCTCAGCTTGGTAGGGCGTGTAAGCCGTGTACCACGCTGGGTTTTCCAAAATGTTGCGAAGGATCACGCCGGGTGTGTGATTGCCGTAATAGCCTTGACCTATGAAACTTTTGAGAATTTTGTTTTGTTGCGCCATGGCTTTGAGTTCGGCCAAGGCGTTGGCCTCGGTGATGGGTGCCGGCAATTTCATGGCCACGCTGCGCGCAATGGAAGCGGGCACGATGCTGTCAATGAGCGCACGGCGGGAGGCCTCGCCAATGACCGACAACATGTGATGTTCATCTGCTTCACTGATGCCAATGTGGCGTGCAATGAATTCGCTCTCATTTTCGAGCTGACTTAAAGGGGCGGCAGATGACATCAACATGGTGGGGCTTTCAAACGCAAAGTTCGATCAAAGAAAACAACTCAAAATGGATTTCAGTTTGCTGCTGCAAACGCGGTGTAGGCGGTTTCATCCAGCAACGCATTGACTTGCGATGCATCTGACAACTTCACTTTGAAGAACCAACCGGCACCCAGGGGGTCGGTGTTGGCCAAAGAAGGATCGCCACGCAGGGCTTCATTCACTTCGGTAATTTCACCGCTAATGGGCATGTAGACATCCGCCGCAGCCTTCACAGACTCAACCACGCCAGCCACAGCCTTTTGTTCAAAGCTGCTACCGACTTCGGGCAACTCCACAAACACCACATCACCCAAGGCATCTTGCGCATGGTGCGTAATGCCTACAGTGGCCACATCGCCGTCAACCTTGATCCACTCGTGCTCTTCGGTGTACTTCAAACTCATTTTTATCTCCTGTTAAATAGGTTCAGTTAATTGGGGTCAGATCACAATTAATTATCGGGGGCAAATGATCGAGGTCAGATCACAATTGTTTTGCGATCTTTAGCCTCGGTAATAACGATTGGGGACAAAGGGCATGGCGCTGACTGTCATGGGCACCGCCTTGCCGCGCACCATGGCGTTGACAACTGTGCCGATTGCAGCGTTTGCAGTGTCTACATAGCCCATGGCTACCGGCACATTGGCGGTGGGGCCTAGTAAACCACTGGACACTTCACCGATCTTGACGCCTTGCAAGCTTTGCAGTTCTACGTGTTCGCGAACGGGCACGCGCTCTTGCGCAATGAAGCCCACACGTTTGCGGGTGAGGGGATGCGTGCCATCCAATTGGCCTAACACGATGTTGGCACCTGGGAATCCGCCAGCGCGTGCACCACCTGTTCGGCGAACTTTTTGAATGGCCCAGTTGAGGCCTGCTTCGATGGGGGTGGTGGTGGTGTCGATGTCGTTGCCGTACAAACACAAACCAGCTTCAAGGCGCAAAGAATTGCGAGCACCCAAACCGATCGGTTTCACTTCTGATTGCGCCCACAAAGCCCGCGCAAACGCATCGACCTGGTCGTTGCCGACAGAAATTTCAAAACCGTCCTCGCCTGTATAGCCAGAGCGTGTGATGAACAGATCCGCACCTTGCCAATCAAACGATGAACCGGTCATGAAGACCAACTTTTCGACGCCTGGCACCATGCGTGACAAGGCGTCCACCGCCTTAGGACCTTGCAAAGCCAAGAGCGCACGCTCGGGCATGGGAATGACCTGGCAACGTGCGCCAATGCGCGCTTGAATGTGCGCAATGTCATTGACTTTGCAAGCGCCGTTCACAATCACAAAAATGTCGGTGCCGCGGTTCACAAACATCAAGTCGTCAATGATGGTGCCTTCGTCTGTGAGAAGCAAACCATAGCGCTGCTTGCCAACTGGCAAATCGATCACGTCGACGGGCATCAAGGATTCAAACGCCGCCGCTGCATCGGGGCCCACCAACCGCAATTGGCCCATGTGAGACACATCAAACAACCCCGCTTCAGCGCGTGTGTGATGGTGCTCGGCCATCAAACCCATGGGGTATTGCACAGGCATGCTGTAACCTGCAAAAGGCACCATGCGAGCGCCAAGCTCGATGTGCAAAGCATTGAGAGGGGTGTTGAGCAAAGCGGTATCGGCAGACAATTGAAATCTCCAAGGGCAAAGTAAAACCATGACCGAAATCATGGGTTGCCCTCGCTGTCCGCTTTACCTGAGCGATTCGCCGGTTGCGTCCTTCATGTGAAAGACCCACTGCGGGTTGCGCCTTCGGTGGAGGGTTCGACCGGATGGTCCGCCCTCTCTCTCCAGTGAGGATGCGCCAATAGCAAAAGCTATTTGCGTTTGTCAGTCCTGGGTACCTGAGCGTTCAGAAATTTTGACATTTCCTGCGCCTTCGGTGGCAGCCTTTTGACAAAGCCGCGCTCTCCTGACGGTTGAAATTATAAACAGGTCTTTTGAACCTGCCAGCACTTTTTACATGCCGGAGTAGTTAGGTCCGCCGCCACCTTCTGGTGTGACCCAGACGATGTTTTGCGTTGGATCTTTGATGTCGCAAGTTTTGCAATGCACACAATTTTGCGCATTGATTTGCAAGCGATCGGATTGGTCTTCGTTCTTGACGTACTCGTAAACACCAGCAGGGCAATAACGCGCCTCGGGGCCCGCATACTTGGCCAAGTTGATGCCCACCGGCACGCTGGCGTCCTTCAAGGTGAGGTGCGCCGGTTGGTTCTCTTCGTGGTTGGTGTTGCTGATGAACACACTCGACAAACGATCAAAGGTCAGCTTGCCATCGGGCTTGGGGTATTGAATGGGTTGGCATTCTGCCGCAGGCTTGAGGTAAGTGTGGTCGGCTGCTGCACGGCGAAGGGTCCAGGGCACATGGCCACGCAACACAAATTGCTCGACACCGGTCATGAGGGTGCCTACTGTGCGGCCTTTTTTGAACCACTGCTTGAAATTGCGGGCCTTGTTCAACTCGGTGTGCAACCAGCTGTTTTCAAATGCTTCTGGGTAGGCCCTGAGTTCGTCGTGTGAACGACCCGCTTGCAATGCATCGTATGCGGCTTCTGCTGCCAGCATGCCTGTTTTGATAGCGGCATGGCTTCCTTTGATGCGGCTGGCATTGAGGTAACCGGCATCGCAACCGACCAGTGCGCCGCCTGGGAAAACGGTTTTGGGCAGCGATAACAGTCCGCCGGCCGTAATGGCACGTGCACCATAAGAAATGCGTTTGGCCGGTGCAATGCCTTTGGCCTCGTCGCCTTCAAAGTACCAACGGATGTTGGGGTGTGTTTTAAAGCGCTGGAATTCTTCAAAAGGGCTGAGCCATGGGTTGGTGTAATCCAAGCCCACCACAAAACCGACCACCACTTTGTTGTCTTCCATGTGATACAGGAAAGAGCCGCCGTAAGTGTTTTCGTCCAAGGGCCAGCCGGCGCTGTGCAATGCCAAACCAGCTTGGTGACGCGCGGGATCAATTTCCCAAAGTTCTTTGATGCCGATGCCGTAGCTTTGCGGATCTTTGCCGTCGTCTAATTTGAATTTAGAAATGACTTGCTTGCCCAAGTGGCCGCGCGCACCTTCAGCAAACACGGTGTACTTGGCGTGCAGTTCCATGCCTAACTGGAAGCTATCAGTTGGCTCGCCATCTTTGCCAATGCCCATGTTGCCAGTGGCCACACCTTTGACAGAGCCGTCGTCGTTGTACAAAACTTCTGCCGCGGTAAAGCCAGGGAAAATTTCAACACCCAGGGCTTCGGCTTGTTCACCTAACCAACGGGTGAGGTTGCCCAAGCTGATGATGTAGTTGCCATCGTTGTGAAAGCAGGGGGGCAGCGCGAAGTTGGGGACGCGTGTGGCGCCGTTTTCAGTGGTCATCAAGAAGATGTCTTCTGTGACCGGTTGATTCAAGGGAGCGCCCATTTCTTTCCAATTGGGAAAGAGTTCGGTCAGCGCAATGGGGTCCATGATGGCGCCCGATAAAATGTGCGCGCCTGGCTCAGAACCTTTTTCTAACACCACGACAGAGACGTCATTGCCTTTTTCTTGCGCCAATTGTTTGAGGCGAATGGCAGTGGACAAACCTGCGGGGCCACCGCCCACCACTACCACGTCGTATTCCATGGATTCGCGGGGGCCGTGTGTGTTCAAAATCTCTTCGGGTGTCATTGAAAGACTCGCATCAAGTTGAGGGTGTGGGGGCCTAATGTCGGCCTGGTGACTCATTTTAAGCGCGGAACAGGCAGAATCTGTCTCGAAAGATGCAGTGATATCCCGCCCCCAGTGGGCCCCGATTAGAGACCTAGCGCATGAAATTCGAAATACCTGAGATCAAGAAAAAAGTTCACGAAATGATCATTCCCATTCGTTGGGGCGACATGGATGCCATGGGGCATGTGAACAACACCGTGTATTTTCGGTACCTAGAAACTGTGCGAATTGACTATTTTCAGTCGATTGGCTGTGAGCCCAATCCACAAGGCCAAGGGCCAGTCATCGTCAACGCCTTTTGCAATTTCTACAAACAATTGGAATACCCAGGCAATGTGCTGGCCAAAATGTACGTGAGCGATCCTGCGCGTACCACCTTTGAAAGCTGGTGCACCTTGGAGTTGGTGGACAAGCCAGGCGTGATTTACGCAGCAGGGGGCGCCACCACCATTTGGGTGGACTTTCCTCAGCAAAAAGCAGTGAACTTGCCAGACGACATCAGGGCGCGTGTCACGCCCTGATCAAAAACAAGCGCAAGTTTGAGTTTAATTATTTCTGCTTGGGCACTCGGCCCATCAAATAAAACTCGGGATTGGGCATCATGTTGCTGAAACTGGCCATGCGGTTTGACAAGCCAAAGAAAGCGGTGATGGCCGCAATGTCCCAAATGTCTTCATCGTCTAAACCTTGTGCATGCAAAGGCGCAAAGTCGGCGTCTTCAATTTGATCGCTGTGTAGACACACTTTCATGGCGAAATCGAGCATGGCACGTTGACGCGGTGAAATATCGGCTTTGCGGTAGTTCACGGCCACTTGATCGGCCACCAAAGGTTTCTTTTCGTAAATGCGCAGAATGGCGCCGTGGGCCACCACGCAATACAAGCAGTTGTTGGCTGCGCTGGTGGTGGTGACGATCATTTCGCGATCGCCCTTGGTCAAGTTGCTGGTGCGGCCCACCGATTCGGGCACCATCAACGCATCGTGATAAGCAAAAAATGCGCGCCATTCTGCAGGGCGGCGGGCAAAAGCCAAGAAAACCTGAGGCACGAACCCAGCTTTTTCTTGAACTTCCAGAATTTTGGCCCGAATGTCCTCTGGGACGTCTTGAAGTTCGGGGGCAGGGTAACGAGGCGTTTGGGCTGTAGCGGGGGTGTTCATGGGTGTCCTTGTCAGTTTTCTGATTCTATTCACCTATTACACTACTGGTTTTAAGAATTTCCCTCTTAGGAGCGCCCTGTGAACAAGATTTTCCCCTCTGCGGCCGAGGCGCTGAAAGGCGTCGTGGCAGATGGTCAATTGCTGGCTGTGGGTGGCTTTGGCCTCTGCGGTATTCCCGAAGCCCTGATCGACGCGCTGCGCGACTCTGGCGTTAAAAACCTCACCGCTATTTCCAACAACGCCGGCGTCGATGGTTTTGGTTTGGGCAAGCTGCTTGAAACCCGCCAAATTAAAAAAATGATTTCATCCTATGTGGGTGAGAACAAAGAGTTTGAGCGTCAATTCTTGGCGGGCGAATTGGAATTGGAATTCACGCCCCAAGGCACCTTGGCTGAAAAGCTCCGTGCCGGTGGTGCAGGTATCCCTGCGTTCTTTACTAAAACCGGTGTGGGCACTGTGGTGGCCGACGGTAAAGAACTGCGCGAGTTTGATGGCGAGACCTATGTGATGGAGCACGCCTTGGTGCCCGATGTGTCCTTGGTCAAAGCTTGGCGCGCCGACAAATCAGGCAATTTGCAATTCCGTTTAACGGCTCGCAACTTCAATCCTGCGGTGGCCATGGCCGGCAAAATTTGCATTGTGGAAGTGGAAGAAATTGTGGAAACCGGCGACATGGTGCCCGACCAAATTCACTTGCCAGGTATTTACGTCCACCGTTTGGTGCTCAACAAGCACCCCGAAAAACGCATTGAAAAACGCACCATCACCGAGAAAGCAGGAGTCTGAGCATGAGCTGGAATCAAGACCAAATGGCGGCGCGTGCTGCCCACGAACTGCAAGACGGCTTTTATGTGAACTTGGGCATTGGCATTCCCACCTTGGTGGCCAACCATGTGCCTAGCAACATCGAAGTGTGGCTGCAATCTGAAAACGGCATGTTGGGCATTGGCCCTTTTCCCACAGAAGATGAAGTTGATGCTGACCTCATAAATGCGGGCAAACAAACCGTGACCACCATCAAGGGCTCGTCCATATTTGGCAGCCACGACAGCTTTGCCATGATTCGCGGCGGCAAAATCAACTTGTCCATCCTGGGCGCTATGCAAGTGAGCGAAAAGGGTGACCTGGCCAACTGGATGATTCCCGGCAAGATGGTCAAGGGCATGGGCGGCGCGATGGACTTGGTGGCAGGCGTGAAACGCGTCATCATTTTGATGGAACACGTGGCCAAAAAGAAAGACGGCACCGAAGATTTGAAAATCTTGCCTGAGTGCACCTTGCCTTTAACAGGCGTGGGCGTGGTCGATCGCATCATCACCGATTTGGCGGTGATGGATGTGGTGCCTGAAGGCTTGAAGGTTGTTGAGATGGCGCCCGGTGTGACGCAAGAAGTCTTACAAAGCAAGACAGGCGTGAAGTTGATTTTCTAAGCTGTATACGAAAAATCTCGCAACAAAAAAGCCGCTGTTCAGATTAGAGCAGCGGCTTTTTTCATGGTGTCACAGATCCTTGATAAGGATCGTGTGCTGAAGCTCTATCACTTCAAAATATCTCCCATGCACAAGTACTTCATCTCGAGGTACTCTTCCATGCCATGGTGAGAGCCCTCGCGGCCCAAGCCAGATTGCTTCACGCCGCCAAACGGCACATGCTCTGTGGCAATGATGCCCACGTTGATGCCGACCATGCCATATTCCAAACCTTCGCTGACGCGGAAGATGCGGCCCACGTCGCGGCTGTAGAAATAACTGGCCAAACCAAACTCGGTGTTGTTGGCCGCATCAATGGCTTCTTGTTCTGTTTTGAATTTGAAGACAGGTGCAAAGGGACCGAAGGTTTCTTCTTTGGCACACAGCATGTCGGCTGTGGCGTTGCCAATGACAGTGGGTTCAAAGAACTGACCATTCAGAGCTTTGCCCCCCGCCAAAACCACGCCGCCTTTGGCTTTGGCGTCTTCGACGTGGCGCGTGACTTTTTCCAAAGCCGCCGGTTCAATCAGGGGGCCTTGCATCACGCCGTCTTCAAAGCCATTGCCCACTTTGAGGGCCTTCACTTTGGCGGCGAACTTTTGCACAAAAGCGTCATAAACTGACTCTTGAACGTAGATGCGATTGGCGCAAACGCAAGTCTGACCGGCGTTGCGGTACTTGCTGGCCATGGCGCCTTCTACAGCGCTGTCGATGTCGGCATCGTCAAACACGATGAAGGGCGCATTGCCACCCAATTCGAGCGAGAGTTTCTTCACAGTAGGTGCCGATTGCGCCATCAAAATGCGACCCACTTCGGTGCTGCCTGTAAAGCTGATGTGGCGCACGATGTCGCTTGAACAAAATACTTTGCCAGCCGCAATGCTGTTGTCGGAATCGGCCGTGAGCAAGTTGATCACGCCAGCAGGAATGCCGGCACGAATGGCCAGTTCACCTGCTGCCAATGCCGTGAGAGGCGTGAGTTCTGCAGGCTTAATGACCACGGTGCAACCAGCGGCCAGTGCGGGCGCCACTTTGCGGGTGATCATGGCCAATGGAAAATTCCAAGGCGTGATGGCAGCGCAAACACCAATGGGCTGCTTGATGACCATCAAGCGGCGCGTGTTGTCAAACTGCGGCAGGGTTTCGCCATTGACGCGTTTGGCTTCTTCGGCATACCACTCAACAAAGCTGGCACCGTATATCACTTCGCCCTTGGCTTCTGCAAAGGGTTTGCCTTGTTCGGCGGTCATGATGCGGCCCAAATCTTCCACATTGGCAATCAACAAGTCGTACCACTTGCGCAGCAAAATACTGCGTTCTTTGCTGGTTTTGCCGCGCCAGGCGGGCAGGGCGGCGTTGGCAGCTGCGATGGCCGCTTCGGCGTCTTGCGCACCCAAATTGGCCACATCGGCCAATTTTGCGCCCGTGGCGGGGTCGTTCACGTCAAAACGGCTGCTGCCTTTGACCCACTGACCATTGACCAAAGCGTCGGTTTTGAGGAGGGTGGGGTCCTTCAACAGGGCCAAGGGGGAAGTTTTCATGTCCATGGGGGTCTCCTTGCGGTATTCGTTGCAGATTTGCTGTTTTCGCAATCTTATAATGGAAAGTTAGGCCCTGTTTGGCTTTCATAAAGATACCCTGCCATGAGCACACCTGTTATTTCTGTTGCTGACATTCGCAAAACCTTCCTCGACTTTTTTGCGTCCAAAGGCCATACCGTGGTGGCGTCCAGCCCCTTGGTTCCCGGTAACGATCCCACCTTGATGTTTACCAATTCGGGCATGGTGCAATTCAAGGATGTGTTTTTGGGTACCGACAAACGCAGCTATGTGCGTGCAGCTTCTGTGCAGGCATGTTTGCGTGCAGGCGGCAAGCACAACGATTTGGAAAACGTGGGTTACACCGCACGTCACCACACCTTCTTTGAAATGCTGGGCAACTGGAGCTTTGGCGATTACTTCAAACGCGATAGTTTGAAGTGGGCCTTTGAGTTGCTCACACAAGTTTACAAATTACCCGCCGAAAAACTCTGGGCCACGGTCTACATTGAAGACGACGAAGCCTACGACATCTGGACCAAAGAGATTGGTTTGCCACCCGAGCGCGTGGTGCGCATTGGTGACAACAAAGGCGGACGTTACATGTCCGACAATTTCTGGATGATGGCCGACACGGGTCCCTGCGGCCCCTGCTCTGAAATCTTTTATGACCACGGCCCCGAAGTAGCAGGTGGCCCGCCCGGTAGCCCCGAGCAAGACGGCGACCGTTACATTGAAATTTGGAACAACGTGTTCATGCAGTTCGACATGCAGCCCGATGGCAGCTTGAACAACTTGCCAGCACCGTGCGTTGACACTGGTATGGGCCTTGAGCGCTTGGCCGCCATTTTGCAGCACGTGCACAGCAACTACGAAATCGATATTTTCGATGCATTGATCAAAGCGGCATCGCGCGAAACAGGCTGTACCGATTTGCAAAACAAATCACTGCGCGTCATTGCCGATCACATTCGTGCGACTGCCTTCTTGGTGAGCGATGGTGTGGTGCCCAGCAACGAAGGTCGCGGCTATGTGCAGCGCCGCATCGTGCGCCGCGCTATTCGCCACGGATACAAGCTGGGTCGAAAAACACCGTTCTTCCACAAGTTGGTGCCCGACCTGGTTAAGTTGATGGGCGCGGCCTATCCTAGCTTGGCTTCGCAAGAAAAACGCATCACCGACATTTTGAAGGCCGAGGAAGAACGCTTCTTCGAAACCCTCGAAGTGGGTATGCAAATTTTGGATACGGCGCTTGAAGGTGGCGTCAAAGTATTGCCTGGTGACGTGGCTTTCAAATTGCACGACACCTATGGCTTTCCGTTGGACTTGTCTGCCGACGTTTGCCGCGAGCGCGATTTGAGTGTTGACGAGGCGGGCTTTGCAGCCGCCATGGAACGCCAGAAAGCCCAAGCCCGTGCGGCTGGTAAATTCAAAATGGACCGTGCGTTGGAGTACACAGGCGCGGGCAACACCTTTGTCGGTTACGACGAACTGCAGGCCACCGCCAAAGTGTTGGCTTTGTATGTCGATGGCACACCTGCAACAGAACTCAAAGCAGGACAAAACGGCGTGGTGGTGCTCGATACCACCCCCTTCTATGCAGAGTCTGGTGGCCAAGTGGGCGATCAAGGTCTGTTGCAAACTGCAGGCGCTCAATTTGAAGTAGAAGACACGCTCAAAATTAAAGCCGATGTATTTGGTCACCATGGTGTTTTGACACAAGGCAGCCTGAAGGTGGGTGACGCTGTGCAGGCACAGGTCAATACAGAAATGCGAACAGCCACGGTGCGCAATCACTCTGCCACCCACTTGATGCACAAAGCGTTGCGCGAAGTGTTGGGCGACCACGTGCAACAAAAAGGCTCCTTGGTGAATGCCGAGCGCACACGTTTTGACTTTGCACACAACGCGCCCATCACCGATGAACAAATCTTGGCCATCGAAGCCAAAGTGAACCAAGAAATTTGGGCCAACCCCGCTACGCAAGCGCGTGTGATGGACATTGAGTCTGCACAGAAAACCGGCGCCATGATGTTGTTTGGCGAGAAGTACGGAGAAACCGTACGCGTGCTCGACATCGGTTCAAGCCGTGAGCTCTGCGGCGGCGTCCACGTGCACCGTACCGGTGACATTGGTTTGTTCAAAGTGGTGGCTGAGAGTGGCGTGGCGGCTGGCGTGCGACGCATTGAAGCTGTCACGGGCGGCAATGCCTTGGCTTACTTGCAGTCGCTGGAAGCTACCGTTTCTAAAGCAGCAGGCAGCTTGAAAGCATCGCCTTCTGAATTGAACAGCCGGATCGCCCAAGTCTTGGACCAAGTGAAAGCCTTGGAAAAAGAAATGTCGGCGCTCAAAGGAAAGTTGGCTTCTTCACAAGGTGATGAGCTGATGACCCAAGCAGCGGATGTGAAAGGCGTCAAAGTCTTGGCGGCTTTGCTGCCAGGCGCTGATGCCAAAACATTGCGTGACACCTTGGACAAGTTGAAAGACAAATTGAAAACCGCTGCCATTGTGTTGGCTGCGGTGGACGGAGACAAAGTTCAATTGGCCGCAGGCGTGACCGCCGACACCACAGGCAAAGTGAAAGCCGGCGAGTTGGTGAACTTTGTGGCCCAGCAAGTGGGTGGCAAGGGCGGTGGTAAGCCCGACATGGCCATGGCGGGTGGTACAGATGCGACTAACCTCAATGCGGCATTGGCCAGCGTGCAAGCTTGGGTGACCGAGCGTTTGTGATGCTTCAAAGCCGCTGACCCAATTTAGGTTAGACGCTTGAGATTGAAGAAAGCCCCGCAAGGGGCTTTCTTAATGGGTGATTCAATCGAATTTGAGCACTCTGCGGCTTTCAAGCCTTCTTGTAACACCCGTCAGCGGATCCTTGAAAGCAATCGTCTTTGCAAGAAGTTGCAAAGGCGAGCTGAAATCATCGAGTTCATCCGCAGCGCGCTTGACCACCGGATAAAACTGATCGCCCACCAAGGGCAGGCCCAGCGCGTTCATGTGCACACGCAATTGATGGCGCTGGCCTGTGATGGGTTTTAAAACATAACGCGCCAAGGCTGGCGTCGATGGGGTGATTGTTTGCATGGCTGAATCTAGGCCATCCAAGCGCTCAACACAGTCCATCCAAGTTTCGCTGTTGAAAGGTTCGCCATTTTGCATTTCATCATCAGCAAGTTCACGCATTCTGAAAAACTGCGCATCTTCCACCATCATACTTTTGTGTGTCAGTGGAAATTCAATCCTCAATGGTGATGACTCAGGCACCCCCGCAATCGCCTCATATGTCTTCTCAACTTGCCGCTGTCTGAACAAGGCTTGATATGCATCGCGGTCTTGCGCTCGAACGCTGAACATCACAAGACCTGCAGTCTCTCGGTCAATGCGGTGAATGGGCGAGAGTTCTGGCAAATTCAATTGCTGTTTCAGTTGCACCAACAAACTTTGTTGCACATATTGCCCGCCTGGTGTGACTGGCATGAAGTGCGGCTTGTCGGCCACCACCAAATATGGATCTTGAAAAATAATGTTGGCCTTGAAGGGCAGCGTGGTTTCGTTCGTCACATGCCTAAAGTACAGCAAGTGTGATTCACCCACCAAACTGTCCGCAGGTGCCATGCGCTCTGCCTTGGCATTCAGCACAAGTCCTGCAGCAAATCGTTCCAACCACACGCCGGTTTGAATGGCCGGAAACCGCTGGCTCAAAAAATCAATGGCAGACAACGGCGTGTTAGCCGGTACGCCCACCTTGCTGGGGCTGACGCCATTTCGAAGCAAATTAGACGCGCTTAAAGACGACATCCCACACACCATGCCCCAGTTTCAAACCGCGGTTTTCAAACTTGGTCAGCGGACGGTAGTCAGGCTTTTGAGCGTAGCCGCCGTTGGTAGCCTCTGCGGTGTTTTTCAACAGGGGCTCTGCACTGAGCACTTCCAAAATTTGAACCGCATAAGGCTCCCAATCGGTGGCGCAGTGAATGTAGGCGCCAGGCTTTAAACGTGCGGCCAACTTGGCAATCAAAGGCGTTTGAATGAGTCGGCGTTTGTTGTGACGTGACTTGTGCCAAGGATCGGGAAAGAAGATGTGCACGCCGTCAATCGAAGACAAGGGCAACATGTTGTCGATCACTTCCACCGCATCGTGCTGCAAGATGCGAATGTTGTAAATGTCTTGCTCGCCAATGCGTTTGAGCAAGGCGCCTACACCGGGTTCGTGTACTTCACAGCAGAGGAAGTGATCTTGCGGCCGAACCTTGGCAATGTGCGCGGTGGCCTCGCCCATGCCAAAGCCAATTTCTAAAATAACAGGTGCAGGTGCGGCCTCTTGGCCGTTCAGGGCAAAAGCCTTGGCCATGTTCAAAGGCTCGGGCGCGTATTGAATTAAATACCGGGGGCCCCACACTTCAAACGCTTTGGCTTGACCTGTAGTGGTGCGGCCAGCGCGCTTGACGTAGCTTTTGATATTTTTGGGAAACGCCACATCGGCAGGCGCTTGGTTGGGGGTGTCTGAAGTCATGCCCCGATTTTAGTGGCTTCGAGGTGCGCCCATTGCACCGTCCAATATTCCAAAACAGATGACCGATCTTCCAATGAATTCAAAGGGGCAGAGAGCGTGTCCAGTCCTAATGTCGCGGCAGCCTGATTCATGGTCTTGCAAACAGTCGCTTCGGTGCTGAGGTCAAGCGTCTTGGCGCCGTTTTGCTTGGAGAGCTTTTCGCCGTTGACATCCAGCACCAAGGGTGTGTGCAAATAGTGTGGATGCGGCAAGCCTAATGCCTCTTGCAACAAAATTTGTCTGGCCGTGTTGTCGGTCAGGTCTTGGCCGCGTACGATACAACTGATACCTTGTGCGGCATCGTCGACCACGACGGCCAGTTGGTAGGCCCACAAACCATCGGCGCGCTTGAGTACAAAATCGCCCACTTCGTCTGCAACGTTTTGCACTTGAGCCCCCAGTCGCCTGTCGGTCCAATGCACGTCAGGGCTGCCCCGCAATGCACACCACTGTTTCACATTGAAGCGCCAAGCTCTGGCCGATTTGCCGTGCAAACCGGAGCGGCAGGTGCCAGGGTAGACCGCCGCTTTGTGCCGCGCCATGCCTAAGCCCATCAGGACCTGACTTTCTTCAATTTCTTTGCGCGAGCAGCCACAAGGGTAGACCAAGCCCTTTGCTATCAATGCGTCAAGGGCTTGCTGGTACCCCGCGTGACGTTGAGATTGGTAGACCACCTCACCATCCCACTGCAGACCGCATTGCTGCAGTTGTTGCAGAATTGCCAAGTCAGCACCTGGAATGCAACGGGGGCCATCGACATCTTCCATGCGAACCAGCCACTCGCCCTGGTGCGCGCGGGCATCGAGGTAGCTGGCCAAGGCCGCGACCAAAGAGCCCGCATGCAATTCACCAGTGGGTGAGGGCGCAAATCTGCCGCGGTACATTCAAACTTAAACGACAGCCAGCGCCAATTCCAAGCCGGAAATGAACGCGTCTTCTACGCGGTGGCCAATGCACCAGTCGCCGCACACGCCAATGCCTTGTTTGGCGCTGTGCATGTGGGTGGCACCCAAAGGCTGCAGGGTTTTGGCATAGCGCCAACGGTGGACGTCAACGTGCGCCGGCGTGGCGCGAATGCCCGTGATTTCTGAAAAGGCTTTGAGCAACTTGGCTTGCACACGCTCAGGCGCATCTTCCAAATGCTCTTGTGACCAAGCGGCACTGGCTTGGACTGTCCAGCGCTCAATCTGTTCACGGCCCGGCTTGGACGACTCGCGCGCCAACCAAGCGACACGGTGATGCACGCTGCGAGCGGCATTCCACTGTGGGCCCAGTGTGATAAGACCGGGTTGGACGGCATTGGGAAACGCCACCATGAGGGTCCAGCAAGGCGCGACCTGAACCTTGTTCAATGCGGCAGCTTGCTCCATTTTGATACCAGAGTTGCGCAACAAATCGATGGCCTGATCGGAGGGGACCGCCAACAGCACTTGGTCAAAACCACTGAACACTGACTGCGCGCCTTCGGGTTCTTCGCTGTGCAGTTGCCATAATTCTGGTTGCAAGGTGTCGCGTTCAATTTTGAACACCTTGGATTCAAAATGAATGGTGTCGTTTTGCACCAAGGGTTGGGCCCAGGCTTTGACCAAGGCGTTCATGCCGGGGGTGGCCACCCAATGTTTGTCTTGTGTGTTGCGAGCGGCCTCTACCAAGCGGCCCATGGCGTCTAACACGCGAACCGCATTGGCACTCCAGGGCTTGCAAATGTTGGGCGTGGTGGCCAAGGCTTGTGCAAAGCGCGAATCGCGCACTGTGAAATATTGCGCGCCGTGGTCAAAGCTGCCAAAGCTGGAAGAGCGCGTGGAGAGACGGCCGCTGGCACCTTTGCTTTTTTCAAAGACCGTGACGCGGTGACCGGCTTGCATCAGGGTGCGCGCGCAGGTGATGCCTGCCATGCCCGCACCAATGATGGCAAAATTTTGAACAGGTTTTGTCTGGGTATTTGTTTTAGTCATGGAGCTACTCTACACGCGATGGAGGGGTTGGAGCAATGCTTGTTTGGTGATGTTTTGATTCAATTGCGACAACCACCAACTTAAAGCATGGCCAAGGCTTTTGCCTTGTGGGTTTCGCCAAGCAAATTCCACTTGGTTAATGCGCTGTACTCGACTGACCTTTTTGGCCACCAAGCGACCGCTGTCGAGGTAGGGCTTGGCCATACTTTCAGGTAAAAACCCACCGCCCAAGCCACGCAGTTGCGCTTCTAACTTGCTCGACATGTCGGGCACTGTGAAAACGTCTTGTCCCCCTAAGAGGCCAATGGTGACGCCTTCGCCGCGCTGCACCGAGTCGGCCACCGCTACGGCACGGTGTTGCTGAAGCACCGCATCGCTGAGGGGTTCTGGGGCATGGGCCAAGGGGTGGTGCGGTGCCACAGCATAGACAAAACTTACTTGACCCAGACTTTCATGCAACAACTCGGGGTGGCTGGCAGGGGTCATGAACACGCCAATGGCCAAATCGGCTTGGCCCGATTTCAGGGCCGCCAAGGTGCCCGACAAAGTTTCGTAACGAATGCGCAGGCGGGTGGGCGGGTTGAGTGTCAAAAAGCCTTGGCACAGTTCCATCACCACAGATCTGTCAATGATGCTGTCCACCGCGACTGTGAAAACAGATTCCCAGCCTGTTGCAACACGTTTAACGCGGTTGGCCAAGGCATCCACGTCTTGGAGCAGACGTTTGGCCTCTCTGAGCAGCTCTTTTCCAGCCTCGGTCGGCTTGGCCTGTCGGCTGCTGCGGTCAAACAACAGGACGTCGAGGGCATCTTCAATTTGCCGAATGCGATAGGTGAGGGCGCTGGGCACCAAGCCGCGTTGCCTGGCAGCGGCGGCAAAACTGCCCGTGTCCTCAATGGCTAGCAACATGCTGAGGGCATCGGGAGTGAGGAGATCGCGGGGCGATGCGGTCATTTTTATATTCAAATAATTTGAATGATAACGACAAATTATCTTGATTTTGTTGAAACCATTGCAATTTAAAGTTCAGCCATCAAATCTAAAAAAGTGAGGCATTCAATGATTCAAATTCGCCGTTCCGCAGAACGTGGCTTTGCCGACCATGGCTGGCTCAAGTCTTTTCACAGCTTTTCGTTTGCTGGTTATTACGACCCAGCTTTCATGAGGTGGGGCAATTTGCGTGTGATCAACGAAGACCGCATTGCGCCTGGCACGGGCTTTGGCACCCATGGCCACAAAGACATGGAAATCATCAGTTATGTGTTGTCGGGCAACTTGGCGCACAAAGACAGCATGGGTAACGTCAAAGGCATTCCACCTGGGGATATTCAGCGAATGAGCGCTGGCAAGGGTGTGATGCACAGCGAGTTCAACCATGCCGAAGGGCAGAACACGCACTTCTTCCAAATTTGGATTGAACCCAATGTGATGGGCATTGCACCTAGCTATGAGCAAAAGACGGTGCCAGCGGCCACCAAACGCGGCGCCTTGAAAGTGGTGGCTTCACCCCAAGGCGAAGGCGATGCGGTGCAGATTTCTGCCGATGCCACTTTGTATGCGGGTTTGTTGGATGGTTCAGAGCAAGCTGCCTTGCCTCTGAACCCTGCACGCAAAGCCTATGTGCACCTCATTCGCGGCGAACTGCAAGTGAATGGACAAGCTTTGAAGGGGGGCGATGCCGCCCTGATTCAGGCTGAATCGAATCTTGAACTGACGCACGGTAAGGATGCCGAGGTCTTGGTTTTTGACTTGGCTTCTTAAATTTTGAAGTCGCTTTTTTTATTATTTTTCAGGAGAACTCACATGGCTAAAACAGTCGTTATTTATCACTCAGGTTATGGTCACACACAACGCGTGGCGCAGTTTGTGGCACAAGGCGCCAATGCAGCTTTGATTGCTATCGATGCAGACGGCAACATCACCGATGCCGATTGGGAAACTTTGGATGCCGCCGACGCGATCATCTTTGGCTCACCCACCTACATGGGCATGGCGTCTTGGCAGTTCAAGAAATTTGCAGATGCATCTTCCAAGCGTTGGTTCACCAGCGCCTGGAAAGACAAAGTGGCTGGTGGATTTACCATCTCTGCTAGCCCCAGTGGCGACAAGCTTTCTACGCTTCAGTACTTCATCACTTTGGCCATGCAACAAGCCATGGTGTGGGTGGGTCAGCCTGCCATGAACGACGGCACAACCAACCGCATTGGTTCCAACTCTGGTGTGATGGCACAAGTAGGTCCTACCAGCCCCGCAGAAGACATTCCACAAGGCGACTTGGACACAGCCAAGGCTTATGGTGAGCGTGTGGCTGCAGTGGCTGCTAAATTGCGCGGTTAAGGTACAGAAGGAGACAGAAGCCCTTAAGTGGGCTTCACGGTTTCTAGCGAGACATCGACGGCGCGGCGTTCGTCAAAGACAAAACAGCCGCCGTCGTAATGCGAACCATCGGTTTCTTCAAAATATTTCAAGATGCCACCCTCCAACTGATAGGTATGGGGCAGACCGTTTTGCTGCATGAAGATGGCAGCTTTCTCGCAGCGAATGCCACCTGTGCAAAAGCTGATGATGGTTTTGTCTTGCAGTTCTTCTTTGTGCGCGCGAAGGGCATCAGGAAATTCGGTGAACTTGGTCAAACGCCAGTCGATGGCGTTCTTGAACGTGCCTTCGTCCACTTCGTAATCGTTGCGCGTATCCAAAATGACCACGGGCCGGCCATTGTCGTCAAAGCCTTGATCGAGCCATCTTTTGGCGGTAGCAGGGCTAACCGCTGGCGCGCGGCCTTCGGCGGGCCGAATGGTGGGGTGGTTCATGCGAATGATCTCGCCTTTGACCTTGACCAACATTTTTTTAAAGGGCACGGTTTCCGACCAGCTTTCTTTGGGGGCAATGTCCGAAAACCTAGGATCTGTGTGCAGTTCAGCCACAAAACCGCGTACAGCCTCGGCGGGGCCTGCCAAGAATAAATTAATCCCTTCTTCTGCAAGCAAAATCGTGCCTTTTAGGTCGCGAGACAAGCAGCGCTCTAGGAGCACAGGGCGAAGTTCTTTGGCGTCCGGCAGTGGGACGAACTTGTAGGTCGAAATATTCAAAATATTGTTCACACCTCTATTGTAGAAAACATCTGAAGCAGCTTCTACAATGAGTGCATGTTTGTTCATTTGCGCCTTCACACCGAGTTTTCCATTGTCGATTCCACCTGTCGCATTGACGATGTGGTGCAGGCAGCGGCAGACGATCAGCAGCCCGCTTTGGCCATCACCGATCTGAGCAATTTGTTTGGCGCCATCAAGTTTTACAAAGCGGCGCGTGGCAAGGGGGTTCAGCCTATTTTGGGGGCCGAGATCTTTTTGGAAGGTTTGGGTGCAGATCCGCTGGCTTTGTCGCGTGTCATGGTGTTGGTGCAAAGTTCGCAAGGTTATTTAAACCTGTCCGAATTGTTGGCGCGCGCTTGGACGCAAAACATGGTGAAGACCAATGCCGTGGTCAAACTGGCTTGGCTTCAAGAGCTATCAGAAGGCCTCATCATGTTGTCGGGCGCACAAGCCGGACCGGTGGGGCAGGCATTGGTGCAAGGCGATACGTCGCGCGCTGCCGAAATTGCGTTGCAGTTGGCGTCTATTTTTACGCACCGCTTCTATTTGGAAATTCAGCGCGCAGGTCGTCCTGAAGACAACGCGCACGTGATAGCTGCCGTGAAATTGGCGGCGCGGTTGAGCTTGCCCGTGGTGGCCACACATCCCGTTCAGTTTTTGGCTGAAGACGATTACGAATCGCACGAAGCCCGTGTGTGTATTTCTGAGGGCGAAATTTTGGGCAACCAGCGCCGTGTTCGCAAGTTCACGCGCGACCAATACTTCAAGTCGTCTGCCGAAATGCAGGCCTTGTTTGCCGATGTGCCCAGTGCCTTGGCCAACTCGGTCGAAATTGCCAAGCGTTGTAACTTGTCTTTGGTGTTGGGCAAGCCGCAGCTGCCCAATTACCCCACGCCACTGACCGATGGCAAGCCCATGCCAATCGAGGACTATTTCCGCTTGTTGTCGGTGGAAGGCTTGGAAGAGCGCTTGGTGCATTTGTACCCTGATCCCGTTAAGCGTGAGGCCGAGCGCGCGCGTTATGCCGAGCGTTTGGAGTTTGAGATCAACACCATCTTGAAGATGGGGTTTCCGGGTTACTTCTTAATCGTGGGCGACTTCATCAACTGGGCCAAGAAAAATGGATGTCCAGTGGGGCCGGGACGGGGTTCGGGTGCCGGTTCATTGGTGGCCTATTCACTCAAAATTACCGACCTCGATCCGTTGCAATACAACTTGCTGTTTGAGCGTTTCTTGAACCCCGAGCGGGTCTCCATGCCCGACTTCGACATCGACTTTTGCCAGACCAATCGCGACCGTGTGATTGACTATGTGAAAGACAAATACGGCCGCGATGCGGTCAGTCAAATTGCCACCTTCGGCACCATGGCTGCGCGCGCGGCCATTCGTGACGTAGGGCGTGTGCTCGACATGAGCTACATGTTCTGCGACGGCATCAGCAAACTCATTCCCAACAAGCCAGGACAGCACATCACCATCGATGGTGCCATCAAGGCCGAGCCTATTTTGGCCGAGCGCTTGGACAAAGAAGACGAAGTGAAAACTTTGTTGGCGCTGGCGCAAAAACTGGAAGGCATGACTCGCAACGTAGGCATGCATGCGGGCGGTGTCTTAATTGCGCCGGGCAAGCTCACTGACTTCTGTCCTTTGTACCAACAGCCTGGCAGCACATCTGCCGTCAGTCAGTACGACAAAGACGATGTGGAAGCCATTGGTCTGGTGAAGTTTGACTTCTTGGGCTTGGCCACTTTGACCATTTTGGAAGTGGCGCGCGAGATGATCGTGAAGCGCCACAAAGGCCAAGAAAATTTCGCTTACGAGAACATTCCTCTAGACGATACCGCCACTTACAAGCTGTTCTCCGACGGTCGTACCGAGTCGGTGTTCCAGTTTGAAAGTCGCGGCATGCAGGGCATGTTGAAAGACGCACGGCCTTCTCGCTTGGAAGACTTGATTGCACTCAACGCCTTGTACCGTCCAGGCCCCATGGATTTGATTCCCAGTTTTGTGGCGCGCAAACACGGCCGTGAGGTTGTGGAGTATCCACACCCCTTGGTCGAAAAAGTGCTGTCCGAAACCTACGGCATCATGGTCTACCAAGAGCAGGTGATGCAAACTGCGCAGGTGCTGGGCGGTTACAGCCTGGGCGGTGCCGATTTGTTGCGCCGGGCCATGGGTAAGAAAAAAGCTGAAGAGATGGCCGAGCACCGCGCCATTTTCCGCAAGGGCGCTGAGGCCAATGGCCTGTCGGAAACCAAAGCCGACGAAGTGTTCGACTTGATGGAGAAGTTTGCGGGCTACGGTTTTAACAAATCGCACGCGGCCGCTTATTCCTTGTTGGCGTATCACACAGGTTGGTTGAAGGTCCATTTCACGGCGGAGTTTTTCTGCGCCAACATGACCATGGAAATGGACGATACCGACAAGCTCAAAGTCTTGTACGAGGACGCCCTCAAATTTGGCATGACCTTTGATCCGCCCGATGTCAACCGCGGCACACACCGCTTTGAGCCGGTGTCAGACAAAGTGATTCGATATGGCTTAGGCGCCATCAAGGGCACTGGCCAACAGGCCATCGATGCCATTGTGAAAGCGCGCGAGGAGGGTGGGCCCTTCACCAGCTTGTACGATTTTTGTGTGCGCGTCGACCGCAGCCGTCTGAACAAGCGTACGGTAGAGGCTTTGGTCAAAGCGGGTGCCTTCGATTCCTTGCAACGCAACCGCGCTTCATTGGCGGCATCCATTGACCGCGCATTTGATTTTTCTACAGCCACTTCAGCCAACGCCAATCAGGGCGGCCTGTTTGACATGATGGGCGATGATGCCCACGGCTCCAGCACGCAAGAACCTGACTTGGTGGACATGCTGCCATGGGGTGTCAAAGAACAGCTGACCAACGAAAAAACCGCGGTTGGTTTCTATTTGTCAGGCCATCTGTTTGATGCGGTGGAGCGAGAAGTTCGTTTGTTTGCCAAGCGCAAAATTGACGATCTGATTGACAGCCGTGAGCCACAACTGTTGGCCGGTATTGTGAGCGACTTGCGCATCATCAATGGTCAACGCGGCAAGCTGGCCATCTTTAAGTTGGATGACAAGAGCGCGGTGATGGAAGCCACAGCCGACGAGGCCATGATCAATGCCAATCGCCATTTGCTCAAAGACGACGAGTTGGTCATTGTGATGGCCAAGATGCAAGCCGACAGATTCTCAGGTGGTTATCGTTTGTCGATTCAACAAGTCTGGGATTTACCGTCTGCGCGTTGCCGCTTCGGAAAGTTCTTGCGTGTTGCGGTGAACGGCAGAGCGCCCGAAGTGGCCAAACTGGTCAAGGCTTTCCCGCCTCAAAGAGAGGTGACAGAGCAGGGCGAGTTATTCAGAGGCCTCACTGTGCGCTTAAAGCTAGAGCGCAAAGCAGACAACGTTGCTGCTAGTGCCGAGCTATCACTTGGCGAGCAAGCCAAATTCTTCCCAAGCGACGCAGCCCTCTCAAGTTGGATTGCCCAAGCCGATCAAGGCAAAGCAGAGATCGTTTACGAAATTTAATTGAAGTCAGAGCCAAACAATTGGGGTCAGATCAACATTAATTTTTTCAACGCATAGTTCACTTTGAACCGCAGAAAATTAATGTTGATCTGACCCCAATTGTTTGGCTCTGACCCCAATTAATCTTTGGGGCGAAAGCTTATTTCAAGTACGGGTGGTACGCGGCCATCTTCGTCGCGGGGGAGGGTGGCGGTTTTGTCGATGGCTTTCAGGACGGCTTCATCCCATGACTTGTTGCCACTGCTGGACAAAAGTTTGCGGCTCAAAATAGTGCCATCTGGCGATGTGCGCACTTCTACTTCGGCCTTAGGATTGCCCGCCACATCTTCCGTGAAAGTGATGTTGGGCTTGATCCGCGCACGAATACGGCCCGCATAACTGGCAGATGGGCCTGAAGATTTGAGGGCGGTGCCTTTGGCGTTTTCATCGCCGGAGGCTCCTGCCATGCCTTGCATGCGTTTCAAGTTTTCATTGCGCAGCGCCGCGGCGCGTTTTTCCTCTGCGGCGGCTTTCTTGGAATCCTCTTTGGTCTTTGCGGCAGACTCTTCTTTTTTCTTCTTCTCGAGTTCCTTGGCCTTCTCTTTTTCTTTCTCTTTGGCTTTTTCTTTTTCTAATTTCTCTTTTTCAAGTTTCTTTTTCTTTTCCAAATCAGCCGCTTTCTTCTCTTCTATTTTCTTCTTCTCTTTTTCTTTTTTCAGGGCAATGTCAGCCGCCTCTCGCTCAGCAGCATCATTCACTTTGGGAGGCGCAGGCTTGGGTTCTGGCTTTGGCTCGGGTTTGGGTTCGACCTTCTGAACGGGCTCCGGCGGTTTGACGGGCTCAGGTGGCGTTGGCTCGGGTTCGTTGGCAGCCGGGGCAGCCTCAGCAGGAACGGCCGACCACAGCTCTGCTGATGCAGACAATGTATTGGGCTCGGTTTTCCAATGGACGCCCCAAGTGATCGCCGCCAAGAGCAACAAATGCATGAACAAAGCAAACGACAAAGAGCGGCCAAATCCACCTGTGGGTGGCGGCGCAAACTCGTTGTGTGCAATGGCGTTCATGCTGCGATGAGATAGAGGGCGTTTAAAAACTCAAGGGGCCAATTGAACAGACAGACCCACGCGTTGTATGCCAGCACGCTGCAAGATGTCCATGACCTTGACCACCGTCTCATATTTCACATTTCGATCGGCACTGATCACCACTGCCGAATTGGCCTGACCCGTTTGTGCAACGCGAACACTGTTGGCCAAGCTGTCCAAATTGATCTTTTGAGTTTTGCTGTCGTTCAGCATCTCAAGGCTGTCATCTTTTTGCACCACAATTTGAATGACTTGATCCGGTTGCTTGGCAGCCTTGCCCACACTGGGCAAGTCCACCATGCTGGGTGTGATCATGGGCGCTGTAACCATGAAAATAATCAACAACACCAGCATCACATCGATGAAGGGCACCATGTTGATTTCATTGATGGTGCGCCGTCCGCGGCCGCGAGAGGAAACAGCAGGCATGTGTGTGCTCCCCGACGATCAGTGACCCGACGCGCTCAAGCCAGAGCCAGTTGGCACCGAGCCTGACGCACCCGTCGAGCCGCCCAAACTTCTTTGCAGAATGTTGGAGAACTCTTCAATGAAGGTTTCTAATTTGATGGCAATGCGATCGATGTCGCGTGCAAATCGGTTGTAGGCCACCACAGCAGGGATGGCCGAGAACAAGCCAATGGCGGTGGCCACCAAAGCCTCGGCAATGCCCGGCGCGACGGTGGCCAAAGTGACTTGCTGCATACTGGCCAAACCCGTAAACGCGTGCATGATGCCCCAAACTGTGCCAAACAAGCCAACATAGGGCGAGACAGAACCCACTGACGCTAAGAAAGACAATTGGGCTTCGGCCACATCCATCTCGCGTTGGAAGCTGGCGCGCATGGCTCGGCGTGCACCGTCCAGCAAAGTGCCTGGATCGCTGATGCGTCGCTCACGCAGCTTTTGATACTCGCGCATGCCACTGGCAAAAATACGTTCCATGGGGCCTGCCAATTTTGAATTTTGAACCGCTGCAGAAAACAAATCGTTCAAGCTGGTGCCTGACCAAAAGTTTTGCTCAAACTCTTCGTTCAAGGACTGTATGCGTTTGATGGCAGTGAGCTTGCGCACAATGGCGGCCCAACTGGCAATCGAGATGGCCATCAAGATCAGCATGACCAATTGCACAACAAAACTGGCATGCAACACGAGTTGAATGATGGACATGTCTTGGTTCATTGAAGTGCTTCCAAAATGGTGGCCGGAATGCGGCCAGGTTTCAGGGTTTGACTGTCGACCCATCCAATGCGGATGGTGCCTTCGGCCAATAATTGACGCTCACCGTCGACTGTTAGCCAAGCTTGCTGCGCCAAGACCATGCTGGCGCGTCCGGCTTCGGCTGTGCGCGCAGTGACTTCTAGCAAGTCATCTAAGCGCGCGGGTGAAAAGTATTTGATTTGCGTTTCACTGACCACAAACATGCCGCCACTTTGCGCTTTGAGGGCTTGCTGCTGAATGCCCAAAGAACGAAGCCACTCGGTTCGGGCGCGCTCAAAAAACTTGAGGTAGTTGGCGTAGAAAACAATGCCACCGGCGTCGGTGTCTTCCCAGTAGATGCGAATGGGAAAAACGAAGCCTTGTGTCATGCGCGTGCGCGGCCAGCCTGGCGGTCGGCTTGAACTTCGTGAGGGCGCAATTGCGGTGCTAAACCTTCCAGCACAGCGTTCACATATTTGTGGCCATCGGTGCCGCCAAACTCTTTGGCCAGTTCAATGCATTCGTTCAAGCTTACGCGCCATGGCACATCAAGGCAGTGCTTCATCTCATAGGTGCCAATCCACATCGCGGCGCGCTCGATAGGCGAGATTTCGGCCATGCTGCGATCGAGCAAAGGCAAAATCATTTTGTCGAGTTCGACAGCTTGTTCGGCACAGCCGTACAACAAGGCATCGTAATGCGCAGAATCGGCTTTGTGAAAACCCGACAAGTCGCGCGTGAAGACATCAATGTCAGATGCCTCGTTCTTGCCGACGATAACTTGATACAAGGCTTGCAACGCAAACTCG
Source organism: Limnohabitans sp. (assembly GCA_049655425.1). Lineage (GTDB taxonomy): Bacteria > Pseudomonadota > Gammaproteobacteria > Burkholderiales > Burkholderiaceae_C > Limnohabitans_A. Next base: position 485,855 of record JBASJS010000002.1, read on the forward strand.
CGTGCACGGCTGCGAGCTGACTTGCTGGCCGATTTGCCTGGCTTGCGTCCAGAAGGCTTGCCTGCGCTCGGTTGCTGGTCGCCTGCTGAAGCGTCTTGTAGCTCGCTCATGCCAATTCCTCGTCATCCAAGTCTTCATCGCCCACTGCCAAGTCTTCCAGCAGCATGGCCATTTCAACGGCGACACGTGCAGCGTCGCGGCCTTTTTCAGTCTGACGGGCAATGGCTTGCTCTAGGTTCTCGGTGGTCAGAATGGCATTGGCAATGGGCACGTTGTAATCGAGGGCAATGCGGCTGACGCCTGCGCCAGATTCGTTGGCCACCAATTCGAAGTGGTAGGTTTCGCCTCGAATGATGCAACCCAATGCGATCAACGCGTCGTATTCGCCGCGCTCGGCCATGGCTTGCAATGCAATGGGGACCTCCAAGGCACCGGGCACCAACACATGATCGATGTCATGGACGCCTAGTTCTTCGAGTTCACGAATGCAGGCCACAGCCAATGCGTTGGTGATGCCTTCGTTAAAACGAGCTTGGACGATGCCGATGTGCAGTCCCAAGCCGTCTAATTCTTGTTCAATGCCTTTGTCTGCGCCTTGCATACTTATTCCTTAGGGATGTAACCAGTGACTTCAACGCCATAGCCCGCCATGCTGGGCATGCGTCGGGGTTGGCCCATCAATTTCATTTTTTGAACGCCACACTCGCGAACAATTTGAATGCCGACGCCGTAAGTGCGCAAGTCCATTTTGCTTCTGTTCGGTGCTTGTGCAGAGCGAGCGCGCCCTTCAAACTGGGCCAACAATTGGTCTGCACTTTCGCCACAATTGAGCAGCACTGCCACACCATGACCTTGCTTGTTGATGTAGTTCAAGCTGTTTTCCAAACTCCATGAGTGCATCTGACGACCAACTTCCAAAACGTCAAAAACCGAGAGAGGCTCGTGAACGCGGACGGGCACTTCTGCATCGTCAGACCACTTGCCCTTGACCAGCGCCAAGTGCAAGGATTGGCTTGGCTTGTCTTTGAAGGCATGCACAGTGAACTCGCCATGTGCTGTTTGCAGGGTGCGCGTGCCGACTTTTTCAACCAAAGACTCGGTGCGGCTGCGGTACTCAATGAGATCGGCGATGGTGCCAATTTTGAGGCCGTGCTCGGCTGCAAAAATTTGCAAGTCGGGCAGGCGAGCCATGGTGCCGTCGTCTTTCATGATTTCGCAAATCACCGAGGAGGGACTGCATCCGGCCATGGTGCCCAAGTCGCAACCCGCTTCTGTGTGACCTGCGCGCATCAGCACGCCGCCGTCAACCGCTTGTAAAGGAAAGATGTGACCAGGTTGAACCAAGTCTTTGGCGGTGGCGGTGGCCGCCACGGCCGCCTTGACGGTCAGTGCGCGGTCTGCGGCTGAGATGCCCGTCGTAACACCTTCAGCGGCTTCAATTGAGACTGTAAAAGCGGTGCTGTAAACCGTGCCATTGCTGGCTGCCATGGGCGGAAGCTTCAGGTGTTCGCAGCGTTCGCGCGTGAGGGTGAGGCAAATCAGGCCACGGCCATAGCGCGCCATGAAGTTGATGGCTTCTGCGCTAACGTGGTCGGACGCAACAAGCAGGTCGCCTTCGTTTTCGCGGTCTTCGTCGTCAACCATGATGACAATGCGACCCGCGCGCAAGTCAGCGACGATGTCTTCTACAGGAGAAATTTCTACAGGCGTCAATGGACGGCCAGAATTCGTCGTCATGTCACTTCTTTCAAGAATGCTTGCCAGCCAGAAGGGCTGATGCAGCGGAGTTGGCTGAGGCCTCGTTGTTGAGCATGCGCTCAACATAACGTGCAATCAAATCGATTTCTAAATTCACAGCACTGCCTTGTTGCAAGGAACCCAGTGCTGTGTTGTCCACGGTGTGGGGGATGAGGTTGATGCTGAATTCGCAGCCGGCTTCGGTGTCGGCTACTTTGTTGACCGTGAGGCTGACACCATTGACAGTAATCGAGCCTTTGTAAGCCAGGTACTTGCCCATGCCTGCAGGCGATTGAATGCGCAGCTCCCAGCTTTCGCCCACTTGTGCAAAGTACGTCACGTGGCCAATGCCATCGACGTGGCCCGACACAATGTGTCCGCCCAAACGGTCGTGTGCACGCAAGGCTTTTTCAAGGTTGACTTTGCCAAGCTGGTTCAAGCCGCAAGTTTTGTCGAGTGATTCGGCAGAAACGTCGATGGTGAACTGATGGGCTGAAAGGTCAAATGACGTAACCGTCATGCAAGCGCCGTTGATGGCAATGCTGTCGCCCAGGCCAACGTCATCCAGGTAGCCCGCGGGCACCTCAAGAGTGAGTCGCTTGCCATGGCTTAAAGAGCTGCCCAGGTCGTGGAGGGCGGCGATACGCCCCACGCCGGTGATGATTCCGGTAAACATGGGCTGTATTTTCGCAGGGATTGGGGCCGTTTAGGCCTGTACCCTGGCTAAAACCCGCAAATCTTTACCGATTAATTGTGTTTCTGTGAAACGGAGTGCCAAGCCTTGTGACAAGTCCTCTAGGGGCCCCAGGTTGGCCATGCCTTGACCCAGCCCCAATATTTGAGGCGCCAGATAGACCAAGAACTCGTCAACACAAGCCTCACGAATGAGTGAGCCATTGAGTTTGTGGCCCGCTTCAACGTGCAATTCGTTGACTTCTCTGCGAGTCAAATCGCTTAGCAAGGCTTGCAGATCGACTTTGCCGTGCGGGTTGGGCATTACGGTGACTTTGGCGCCTTTGGCTTCGAGCGCTGCGACTCTGTCGACATCGTGGATGGCGGCATAGATCCAAACTTGTCTTGGCGACACGGCATCTGCGGCTGAATGCTGAAACAACTTGGCAGTGGTGGGGGTTTCTAAGCGGCTGTCCACAATGACCAGATGTGGCATGCGGGGAGGGTTTTCTAGGGGCGCACAAAGCCGCAAGTCCAAAAGAGGGTCGTCCTCTAAAACAGTACCGATACCGGTCAAGATGGCGCAAGCGCGTGCTCGCCATGCGTGGCCGTCTGCGCGTGCCTCGGGGCCAGTGATCCACTGGCTTTTGCCATTGCTCAGAGCTGTTTGACCGTCAAGCGAGGCAGCAATTTTCATGCGCACCCAAGGTTTTTGGCGGGTCATGCGGCTTAAAAAACCAGGATTTTGTGCCTCAGCCTGTTCGGCGCCATCGCCAATGAACACTTGTATGCCTGCAGCGCGCAGTCGATCAAAGCCTTGTCCTGCAACTTGCGGATTGGGATCGGTCAGTGCCGCTACCACTTTTCCCAGTTTGGCTTGGACCAACGCATCGCAACAGGGGCCAGTTTTACCGTGGTGCGAACAGGGCTCTAAAGTGACATAGGCTGTGGCACCTTCGACAGAGTAGCCTTTGGCAGCGGCATCTTGCAAGGCCATGATTTCGGCGTGCGGACCGCCTGCGCGTTGTGTATGGCCCTGTCCCAAGACCTTGCCCTGAGCATCCACAATGATGCAGCCAACACGTGGATTGGGCGAAGTGATGCGCAGGGCTTGCGCAGCCAAATCCAAAGCCTGCTGCATGTGCTGGCTGGGCTGATGGGGGTGAGTTACGTCGGCTTCCATAGGTGCAAGGATACGATAACTTAAAGGCCGACCCAAAGCGGCGTGTTGGCGCGGCGTTGTCGCCATTGAATTTCGGGTTGCTTACTGCCTTCTTGCCAAGAGACAGATATTTGCAGTTCCTGTAAGTGCTCGGCTGGCATACCTTGAAGGGGAATGCTGTGCACTTGCCATGTGCGTACGAATGACAGATGGGGATTGGCCGAAAAGGGTTGCAAAGAAGTGCTTTGAACGAACATGTTTTGACATTGGGAGGTTTGAAGTCCCCAGCATTCGGCAAGGTCTTGGGCCAAGGCACTGGCCATGTCGAGATTGCGATTGGCTTGCGTAGCGGCCAGGCTTGCCAAGCTTAAACGGATGGCCCCTGACAATCCAAAGGCCAACAAAGCGCTGGCCACCAGTGCTTCCAAAAGCGAGAAGCCACTGTCAGTAGCCCGCATTTTTCCAGGTGCCAGCGACGCGTTGCACCGCAGATGCATTGATGTTCACAGGCCATTCAAAATTAAATGCGCCCTGCGAATTGGCAAAGTACTGAAGGGTGCTCAGACCACTTAGACCACTGAGGCCATTCAGCAGAGACATCGACAATTCTGAGTCGATTTGCGACTCTATTCCCAGCCGGCCAACGATGCTGCCCGCCCGCCAATTTTGCATGGTGTGTGCTTGGCATTGGTTCTGAAAAAATACCGTGCCAACCACTTGCGTGTGGCTTGCCAAGGAGGGGCACCGAAGGGCACAGGCGGCTTCAGAAAATACCAATACAACAGGCGAAGTACGAGTGCCCAAACTTTGTGTCCAAACTTCTGGGCTGTCAATCCAATACACCGTGCGAGTAGGCAGCGTTGTTGAACCTAGACCGTTGCGCGATTGAAGATAAGACAGATGCTCAAGTTGTTGGGGTGAGAGCTGTCCAAACACAGTTTGCCAAGCTTGGGTATTGCAATGCGGCTTTGATTCTGTGAGGGCTTGCTCGTTCAGAACCAAGCTGGTCAGTTGACCCGCATCTGTGTTGTTGCGCAAAGAAGTACTGATTGGAACGTACAAACTTTGCTGAACTGTGGCGCGACTGCCTGCGCCTGGCTGCAAGTTATTCAGGGTCGCATCTACGCTGACTTGGATGCGATGAGGTGCATTGCGCACATCACGGACCAAGCGAACGAAAGTTTTTTCTGAATCGGTCCATTCAGGCATTAGCAAGTCATCAGGGACCCACCGCGCGCATTGCCATTGCGGTGGGGATTTGTCTGCCGGGCAGATGTCTGCAGATGCAGACGACCAAATTTGCAAATCTGCAGCGATGGCCTGAGATCCATAAACCTGTGCCAAGTGCGCAACTGCAGTTTCTAGGTTGGCTTCTGCATTGGCCAAGGCTTGTGCCGCATGCATTTGCTGAGATCCTCGTGTGCTTTCTGCGTTGACAGCTTGCAAGCCTAACCAACCCCAAAGACCGGTGAGCAAGAGCAATAGGGTGCAGGCCCAAAGCGTGGCTAAACCTTGTTGTTGCATATTGCAGAAGTGGGGCGAAAGCGGTTGTGTACATTGCGAAGGCGGACATGGCGCTGCCATTTACTGGTGCCGTGCTCATGATCGGTCTGGCTGGTCAACTCAATTTGAATGAGATCGCCGAGACTGGTGTTGCTATGGTCACAAGACCAAAGAAATGTCAGTGAGGTGATCTGTATATTTCGAGTGTCGTTGAGGTTTGTCCAAACAACAGGCTGGCAAGATGTTTGCGTTTGCAGTGTTTTGCCATTCAAACGAAAACCACTGCATTCGTTGTTGTCTCGTTGCGCATTGTCATTGCGGTTAACGCTGAACAAAATTTGCTGCGACCCCATTTGAAAGTCTTCAGGCGACACCTGAAATTGGGCGCGGCGAATGTCATGCACCAGCGTGTCTAAAATTGCACGAATACTCTGCTGGGCTTGACTTCGCTGCACAATGAGGCGATCGCTTTGCCACTGCAAAGCTGCCCAACTGCCCGCAGCGCTGAGGATGCTCAAACCCATGGCCAAACCTATGAGCAGGTTCACCATGTCCAGCACCTGGCTGTGTCGGTATTAGTTTCTAGGTTGCTGGTGCGGCTTACAGCACCATCTGGGCGTTGCTGTAAATGCATGCTTTGACAATCAGTGTCGCGCGCTTGCAGCCCAATTGGGGTGGCCTTTAACTCAAAACTTTGTGCCGTGACGTTTTGTAAAGAAAGAATGTAATGACCGCTTGTCGATACATTGCTTGGCCACGACAATTCGACCAGGGTAGCTGCGTATTGCGGATGCAAGCCACGCCACTGCGATTGCCGCAAATGCAATTGCCCCAGCGCGCTCTGGGCATCTTGTCGGCGCACTTGTTGCCAATGCCGCTCAAGGCTGGGCAGCGCGACGCCCATCAAGATACCCAAAAGCGACACACTGACCATGGACTCAATAAGTGTGAAGCCTTGAGTTTCAAATTGCTTTGAGAAGTTCATGCTTGTAGCATCTGCGATGTGCCTTCCACTTGGCACACATTGACTTGCAGACATGCCAAATGCAAGGAACATTCTTCTGCCGATTGCGCATCATCTGGGCATGAGTTCTTCCATTCGCAGTCAAGGCCACAGCCTTATTGACACATTGTTTGTGTTGTTTATTTTGGCCTTGTTGGGTGGTATGGCCGCTTCGGCCATGCAAAGTTTGCGAACCAGTGCCAGGCTTCAAAGCACGGCAGAAGCCTTGCACAGCGCAGTCTTAAGTGCCAGAACCCAGGCCATGCGGTTAGAAAAGAGAGTTACTTTGTGTGCTGCTGCTGCCAGCCCTCCAGATAGCCTTCTGCCAATTCGCTGCCATCAGACCAGCGATGGCAATGGGCTTAATGTGTGGCGACAAGGCTGGTTGCTGTTCGAGGACGACAACAACAACGGCACATGGGATGTCAATGAAGGGCGCTTGCAACAACAGGCAGCCGTTCATGCAGATGTGTCCGTCAGTGGCAATGCCACAGTCAGGCGATTTGTGTCCTTTGGTGCCAGTGGTCGCAGTTTGGCTTTGAACGGTGCATTTCAAGCAGGTACCCTGACGGTATGCCAGCGCCAAACTCAAGAGGCAAGCGGATGGCGCGTGGTTGTGAATGCAGTGGGGCGGCCGCGTTTAGAGAAAACCACCATCAGCGATTGCGCAGACTAAATTGCCGAGCAGGTTGGCAGCTTGGTACAGCTGAATTTATTTACTGACTTCGTCAACCAGCAGTTTGAAGTCATCAATGTCTTCAAAGCTGCGGTAAACACTGGCGAATCGAACATAAGCCACTTTGTCGAGCTTTTTTAGCTCGCGCATGACTAACTCTCCAATTTTGTTGGAAGCAATTTCGCGCTGTGCCAAATTGAGCAGTTTTTCTTCAATGCGTTCAATGGCAGAGTCGACCTGCTCAGTGCTGACAGGGCGTTTGCGCAAGGCCAAATTCATACTGGCCCGCAACTTGACGCGTTCGTAATCGATGCGCCGACCATCTTTTTTGACGATGGCTGGAAAGTTGACTTCTGGCCGCTCGTAGGTGGTGAAACGTTTTTCGCACGCCGCGCATTGGCGACGGCGGCGAATCAGATCGCCATCTTCAGCCAAACGTGTTTCCACCACTTGGGTGTCGGTATGGCTGCAGAAGGGGCACTTCATTTGTAAACAGGGAAACGTGCGGTCAAGGCATTGACCTTGGCGCGAACGGCTTCAATGTTGGCAGAGTCTGTGGGGTTGTCGAGTACGTCGGCAATGAGGTGTGCCGTGATGCGCGCTTCTTCATCTTTGAAACCACGTGTGGTCATGGCCGGTGTGCCTATGCGCACGCCGCTGGTCACCATGGGCTTTTCGGGGTCGTTGGGAATGGAGTTTTTGTTGATGGTCATGTGCGCTTGACCCAAGGCTGCTTCGGCTACTTTGCCGGTAATGCCTTTGGAGCGCAGGTCGACCAACATCACGTGGCTTTGTGTGCCACCACTCACAATGCGAAGTCCGCGTTGTGTGAGTGTCTCGGCAATGATTTGTGCGTTCTTGATCACTTGTTGCTGGTACGCCTTGAACTCAGGTGCCATGGCTTCTTTGAAGGCCACTGCCTTGGCAGCAATCACGTGCATGAGAGGGCCGCCTTGCAGACCTGGGAAGATGGCGCTGTTGATGGCTTTTTCGTGCTCAGCCTTCATGAGGATGATGCCGCCGCGGGGGCCGCGCAAGCTCTTGTGCGTGGTGGAAGTGACCACGTCGGCGTGGGGCACAGGATTGGGGTACACGCCGGCAGCAATGAGGCCGGCATAGTGCGCCATGTCGACCAAGAAAATGGCGCCCACGTCTTTGGCCACTTTGGCAAAGCGTGCAAAGTCAATGTGCAAGCTGTAGGCTGAAGCGCCGGCAATGATCAGCTTGGGTTTGGTTTCGTGCGCCTTCTTTTCCATGGCGTCGTAGTCGATGGCTTCGTTGGCATCGAGGCCGTAGCTGACCACATTGAACCACTTGCCGCTCATGTTCAAAGGCATGCCGTGTGTCAGGTGGCCGCCTTCGGCCAAGCTCATGCCCATGATGGTGTCGCCTGGTTTCAAGAAAGCCAAGAACACGGCTTCGTTGGCAGACGCGCCGCAATGGGGTTGGACGTTGGCGGCTTCTGCGCCAAAAATTTGTTTGATGCGGTCGATGGCCAATTGCTCGGCGACGTCGACGTATTCGCAGCCACCGTAGTAGCGCTTGCCGGGGTAGCCTTCTGCGTATTTGTTGGTCAACTGTGAACCTTGGGCGGCCATGACGGCTGGCGAGGCATAGTTTTCGCTGGCAATCAGCTCAATGTGATGCTCTTGACGGGCGTTTTCTGCCTGGATGGCAGCAAAAATTTCGGGATCGGTTTGTTCAATCAGAATGTTTCTTGAATACATGGCAGGCCTTCAATTGATGGTTCCTTGCGGGGCTGGGCAAAATAAGCCTCAGCGCTGCATGGGCTGCCCAGGCGAACGGCTGAAACCTTGAACCCAAACACCAGTACAAGGTGCACGCTCCCCAGTGGTTGAGGAAGGGAACAAGCCCACCCATTTCCACGTCAGAGTTGGCTCGCAGAAGTTTGCGAATGCCAGGCTCCTATCGCCAGTTGCGTACCCTGTAAGTGTAGCCGAGACAATGCTTATTGGGATGGTTTGGCGGGAAGCTTTTTGCTGGATTGAGCGGCGGAGGCAGCCTGAGGCAGGGCAGGGTTGATAGCTTCTTGAAGCCGGCTTTGTTCGGCCAATACGCGCGCGATGTACTCTGTTTCTTGAGAGACGGAATCTTCGCCTGCCTTGTAAAGTCGCAAACCTTCCACCAAGCTGCCAGTGGAATCGATGCTTTCTTTCAAAATTTTGACCCCAATGCGAAGATTGGTTTTAGGATCAAAAATAGCCATGGGCCCTCCAAATGGCGCAAATTGCTCAGAGTGAACGTCAGGCAAGACTTGCATCAGTCCTTTGGCACCCGTTGGGCCGTTGGCAAAAGGGTTGTAATTGGATTCAACCCCAATCACCGCCAAAATCAAGGTGGGGTCTAAATTGCCACGGTTGGCCAAGTCGTACACCTCTAGTACCAGCGCATTGAGAGGGGTTGGCGCGATGCGGTATTTGGTTTTAATGGCCTGCACCAGGGCCAATTGCTTGGCATCTAAATCTGTTGAAGGGGCCGCCAGACTTCTCAACAAGACTTGCTGGCGTTCATCTTCTTCTTCTGAAATGTGCAATCGGGTGTAAAGCCAGCCCTGAATGTTTTGGACCGTCTGGGTTCTGATTTCAGGACGCGTCAAAGCCAACATCCCCAACAACACAGCCATTAAACCCAAAAGCGCAAAACTGTGATGCGAAATATTGACAAATCCACGTGAAATATCGGCCACGAATGTTTTCAGTCCGCGCCAAACGCGGCCTGTCCAAAGGCTGGCAGTTTCCTGAAAAGTAAGGGTGGTCAATGTTTGCCTCAAAGTGGCCGAACTTCGAATTATAAAAAAAATCGAAAATAGATGCTTTTGGCATATTGCAAGAAGCCTTCCTCGGTGAAAATAGCTTTTTTATCTTTTTGTGTTGTGACTGTGACCCATCCCTCCCCCAAGACCCCCGACGTTCAAGCACTTGATACCTTGACGGGAGGCGCATTTGTGGCTCAAACATCAGGTGAACGTGCAGCCAAGTTGCGCGATTGGTTGTTGACCGAGCCTTCGCAAGAAGACCTGCAGCTTGTCTACAAAGAAATTTCGACACGCGACAAAGGTGCAGCCAAAGTCTTGCGTGAAAAATTAGATGAGTTAAAGCGATCTCAAGGTCAAGACGTATTGGCCACTGAATGGGCGCAACGCGCTGAAGCCATGCTGACAGCGACACGTCTGAACATTGCCGATGCCATGGCATGGCAGCGCGATGCGGCAAAAGCAGGTGCGCCTTTGTCGCGCGAACCACTGGCCAGTTTCAAAACCCAACTGACTGAAAAAATCAAAGCGGTTGAAGATTTGCAGCACCAAGTGATGGTGCAACGCGAAACTGCGGTGTTGCTTACGCAGCGCATTGAAGTGCTGTCTACCAAAAGCCTCAAAGAGGCTGATGCTGCAAATGAGGTGTTGCAGGCTGATGTTGGCAATTGGCAGCAGCAAGCCCATGCGTTGACTGAAGACGCGGCCTGGCAAAGTGTTGATTTGAAATTTCCGCCTCAGTTGGAAGCATCGCGCCACCAATTGAGCAGCGTATGGGAAGCGTTTGAGGCGGCCTTGCTTCAAGGCAAAAATGCACGTGATGACGTTAGCCAGCCCTTGCCGTCAGTGCCGGTGTGGGCTGAAGAACTTCGCATCGCGCGAGGCGAACAGCCCACCGCCACTTCAGGACCCGCTACAGAGGCATCAAACGCAAGTGCAACTTCAGCGGCAACCCCAGCCGAATTGGGCGCAGGCCAAGGCGATGCACCAAGCGCAGAAAACAAAGCAGCAAAGACTCCCAAAGTCAGCAATACCAAAATGGACCCTGCGCAGCGACTGGCTCTGCGTGAGGCAGCTGGCCAAGTGGTCACTGGCGCCATGACCTTGTTGGCTGCCGAGGCCAGCGAAGCCAATTTGCTGGCATTGCGTCAAGCGCTGAAGGATCATGGTCGCAACATGGACACCAACATGGATGCCAAAGTTCATGAGGCCCTCGTTGCTGCTGGCGATACCGCTGGTTGGCAACGTTTTGTTGCAGATCAATCACGCATGGCCTTGGTTGTCAAAGCCGAAGCATTGTTCAAAAAAGTTCCGGTCAAAACCGAGGGTACAACAGAGAAAGCTGCACAGGCTACACAAGCTGCATCAGACTCAGAACTTGCAGTCCAAGAGGCTTCAGCCCAGCAGGCAGAACCTGCAGTAACTACAGTACCAACAGAGCCTGTCACTCAAGCGTCGCAAGAGACCCCAGAAGTATTCACCCTTGAACCTGTGTTGGGTGGTCGCAAGATGCAAGAAGCTTTGCGTCAATTGCGCGAAGAGTGGAAGCAAGCAGACCAAGGTGGGCTGCCCAACCATGCCTTGTGGAAGCGCTTTGACGCTGCATGCAACAACGCCTACAAAGTTGTTCAAACTTGGTTAGAAAAAGTCAAGCACGATGCCTCCGAGCACCGAGCGCAACGCTTGGCGCTCATTGAAGAAGTCAAAACATGGGGCGAAGCCAATGCCCAAAATGCAGACTGGCGTGCGCACCTGCGAGCTTTGCATCAGTTTGGCGATCGCTGGCGCAATGCAGGGCACCTCAGTGAAAAAACATTTGCTGAATTGCAACCGCTTTGGAAGCAAGCTTTACATGCTGCAGCTGCGCCTTTGGAAGCAGCTCAAAAAGCCAGTACGGCCCGTCGCCAAGCACTCATTGCCGAAGCAGAGCAGTTGGGTGCGTCACCCGTTTTGAGAGTTGATGCAGTCAAAGCCCTGCAACACAATTGGCAAACTGAAGCGCAAAGCGTTCCAATGGACCGCCGCATCGAGCAAAAAATGTGGGAAGCTTTCCGCAAACCATTGGACGAAGCCTTCAGTCGAAAAACCAATGCTCGCGAGAGCACATCTGCGGCACCCATGTCGGCGCACGATCGTTTGGTGCTTGATGCGTCCAACGCATTGAAAGCGGCCAACGCTTCTGGCGATGTGCAAAAAATCAAAGCTGCAATGGCTGCGTTGGATGCGGCCATTAAAGGGCAAGCCCAAGCTGTGGCTGCACAAACTGAGGCTCCTGCGGCAGCGGCGGCATCAGTCGCCGACGCTGCCCAGCCAGCTACAGATGATGCGCCCGCGGCACCTGAGAACACAACAGCCGAAGTTGAGGCTGCACCCGATGCAGAGGTGCCAACAGCCAAACCCGTAGAAGCGTCTAAACCGGCCCGACCCTTGATTGCCATGCGCGGTGATGACCGTCCTGGCCAAAAGAAATCGGTGCCTACTCCTGCAGGCCGACCCGGCGATCGCCGTGATGGCAAAAGTGCACCGCGTGGTGACAAGCCTGGCTTTGGTGACAAAGCCGGTAACCGTTTTGAACGTGCAGATCGCGGCGATCGATTTGAACGCGAAGATCGTGGCCCTCGTTTGAGTGATGCCGCTTTCAGAGCTCAACGCGATGCCAAAGAGCATGCCGAAATGGCCTTGCGCAAATTGGCTGCACAAGCGCATGGCGAGTCGTTGACACATCTTTTAGATGCTTGGGAAAAGCGCCAAGCCGACTTGGTACCTTCAGCACAAGACTTGGGCAGAAACGTTAATGCTGCTGCACGCGCCGCTTGGTCGCAAGCTGTGACAAAAGCGCCTGCAGCCTCAGCGGGTGAAGCCATTTTGCGTTTGGAAATGGCCGCTGAAATACCAACACCTGCAGAGAATTTGAACGAACGTCGAGCCTTGCAGTTGCAATTGCTGACGCGTAAAAATCAACCGGGACCTCAGGAAACTTGGGCCTTGGATGTTACGGCGGTTTTGTCTTCTGCGCATGATGCCAAAGTGGCGCGCCGTTTGCAAAATGCATTGAAAAACTTGCTGCGTCGATGATGACGACTTAAGCTCAACACATACAACGCTTAGGTTAACAAATTAAGTCTTTCAACTTGTCCTGATGAATGCCAACGCAAAACCTCTGCGCGAGGTTTTGTGCTTTGCACATCCCAGTCGCTTAGAACACGTCGCTGCAGCTGACCCTCGCCGGTCAAAACATGGTCTGCAGCTTGGTGTGTATGTCCATGCAGCAAACAAGTGCAATCAGTTTTTTTCAAGGCCGCAAGGGCCCAGCCCAGATCGACATCGGCATAAACAGAGTTTGGGTCGCTTTTGTGCTGTTGGCTTTGCGTTCTTAAATGAAGCGCAATGGCCTCACGTTCAGACAATGGCTTGGCTAGAAAATTTTGTTGCCAATCTGCTTGCCGAACCATTCGCCTAAAAGCTTGGTAATCGACATCATCCAGGCAAGCTTCATCGCCATGCGACAAGAGCCAGTTTTGTTTGGCAAAACGCAGCACCATGGGATCTTGCAAATCTTGCACTTGGCAAGCGTTTAAAAAATCAGGGCCTACCAAAAAGTCGCGGTTGCCCCGCATGAAGGCCACATGCCGTTTGCTGGCACAGTCTTTCAAGACAGCGGCGCATTGCTTTAAAAAAACGTGTTTTTGGACAGCGTCGTCGCCCACCCAAACTTCAAACAGATCACCCAAAATGAACACAGCATCGGCAGAGGTGCTGGCCATGTAGTCTCGCCAAACTTTGAAAGTTTCGGTGTCTTTTTCCTGCAAATGCAGGTCTGAAATGAAATCAACCGTGCGCCAACTCTCAGGTGCTTCAATGACCTGAATTGGCAACACGGTTGCGGTCATGGAAAGTGCGGGGCTGAATTAAAGCGCCACAGCCTTTTCAATGATCACAGCCTCTTTGGGCACGTCGTCATGGAAACCATTGCGACCTGTTTTGACGCCTTCGATGGCATCCACAATTTCTGTACCCGACACAACATGACCAAACACGGCATAACCCCAGCCCTGCAAAGAAGGTGCAGTGTGGTTCAAAAATTCATTGTCGGCCGTGTTGATGAAAAACTGGGCAGTGGCTGAATGAGGCGCTTGTGTGCGCGCCATGGCCAAGGTGTACTTCTTGTTTTTCAAACCATTGTTGGCTTCATTTTGGATGGCTGCATCAGAATGCTTTTGTTCCATGTTGGGTTCAAAGCCACCGCCTTGAATCATGAAGTTAGGAATAACGCGGTGAAAAATGGTGTTGTCGTAATGACCTTTGTTCACGTAATGCAAAAAGTTCTCAGCGCTCAAGGGCGCTTTTTCGGCGTCGAGTTCAATGAGGATGACGCCTTTGCCGGCGATGTGGAGTTCGACTTGAGGATTGCTCATGTTGTTATTGCACCAAAGTGATTGAAAGAATAGTGACAGGGGATTTGGGAACGTCTGTTCTGAAAGGTCCGCCCATGCCCGTCGGGGTTGTTCTGATTTTATTCACAACATCCATGCCGGAGGTGACTTTGCCAAAAACCGTATAACCGAAAAGTTGTAGGGCATTGAGCAAGTTCTCGCGAGGCACGTTTTCATAGACCTGGCCGCGGTATTCAAAACGTTTGACTGGGTCGCCATCGGGAATGGGCGTCGGGTCTAAGAAAGCATTGTCGACGGTGTTGATGAAAAACTGCGCCGTGGCCGACTGGGGGTCATTGGTTCGCGCCATGGCCAAATAACCCGTTTGGTTCTTCAGACCCGCGGCCATGGCTTGGCGGCCTTCATGCTGAACTGGCGGGCGAGTGCTGCGCTCTTTGTATTGCGCATCGTAGCCACCGCCTTGAATCATGAAGTTGGGAATGACGCGGTGAAAAATGGTGCCGTCGTAGTGTTTGTCCTTGACGTACTGCAAAAAGTTGGCAACTGTTTTGGGCGCTTTGTCTGGATAGACTTCCACCATGATGTCGCCCATGTTGGTGCTAATTTTGAGTTTGGGTGCGTCTTGTGCATTGACAACGCCAGAGACCATACAAGCTGCAAGCATGGCAAGCGCCGCAAGGTGCTTGAAAAAATGACGTCGAAAAAAGAGAGGTGTCATGTCTTTATCGCAAAGTACGCGTGTTGGTCAGGGTGGTGGTTTCTGCAGTGGGGCCGGGCAAAGGCAACAGGCCGTTGGCACCTGCATTTTGGGCTTGGCGATAGGCTCTTTGGGCCAATGCGGTGTACAAATCGCCTAAGTTTTGCAGCGCAATTTTGTAATTGGGTCGGGCCTGGATGGCCATTTGAAGGGCCGTGATGGCCTCATCAAACTGGCCCTTGGCGGCCAACAAAACGCCCAAATTGTTGTAGGGCTCTGGCAATTCCGGAAAGTCTTGCGTCAGTGCTTGCAACAGGTCTATGGCTTCTTGACCTTTGCCTTGTCCAGCCAAAACCTGACTGGACAAAAGTCGCCATTGGGGTGACTCCGCAGCTTTCGGATTTTGCTGAACAGCCGCTTGAAGGCGTTGCTGAGCCTGAGACCACTGCTTGTTGAGGATCAACTCTTCCAACTCGAGGCCAGCGTTTGCCCACGAGACGCTGCTGAAAAAGCAGAGAAGGAGTGGAAAAAAGCGGGTCAAAACCCTTTGAATTGGCATATTGAGCGGCTTGGCTGAGGCAAAAGGTGACTGTTTGGTGACGAAAGAGTGACGGCAAGGTGCTCAAATGAAGCTTTGTCAGCAACTAATTTGGGCTTTATACTGAGGCAAATTGTAACGGAGGCCTTGCGTTCAGGCTGCCCTTACAACATCTATGGGGCTGCGGCCCCTTTTTGCACCAAAACAACAAAAACAGTTATCCATGAGCTTGCGCATTTACAACACGCTCTCCCGCGCCGTGACCGATTTTTCGCCTCTTGAGGCCGGACATGTGCGCATGTACGTCTGCGGTATGACCGTCTATGACTTGTGCCATGTTGGGCATGCGCGCTCCAATGTGGCCTTTGATGTGGTGCAGCGTTGGCTCAAAGCAAGTGGTTTCAAGGTGACGCACATTCGCAACATCACCGACATTGACGACAAAATCATCAAGCGTGCTGTAGAAAACGGTGAAACCATTCGCGCGCTCACAGACCGCATGATTGACGCCATGCATGCCGACTTTGACGCACTGGGCATCGCACGCCCCACGGCCGAGCCTCGCGCTACCGAGTTTGTGCCCCAAATGCTCAGCATGATTGGAACCCTCGAAGCAAAAGGCCTGGCTTATCGCACGGCTCAGGGCGATGTGAACTACGCCGTGCGCAAGTTTCCTGGCTACGGCAAACTGTCTGGCAAATCTCTCGACGAATTGCATGCGGGTGAGCGCGTGGCCGTGCTCGATGGCAAAGACGACCCGCTCGATTTTGTGCTTTGGAAAGGCGCTAAAGCGTCAGAGCCAGCCGATGTGAAATGGGACAGCGCTTTTGGCCCAGGTCGGCCTGGATGGCACATTGAGTGTTCGGCCATGGCCTGTCAAATGCTGGGCAACAGCTTTGACATTCATGCGGGCGGTGCAGACCTTCAGTTTCCGCATCATGAAAACGAAATTGCCCAAAGCGAAGGCGCAACTGGAGAGCAGTTTGCAAAGTTTTGGATGCACAACGGCTTTATCAACGTTGACAACGAAAAAATGTCCAAAAGCTTGGGCAACTTTTTCACCATCCGCGAAGTGCTCAAAGCTTTTGATGCCGAAACTGTGAGATTCTTCTTGGTGCGCAGCCACTATCGCACGCCCCTCAATTACTCTGACGTGCATTTGAACGATGCCCGTGGTGGTTTAAAGCGTCTTTACACAGCCTTGCAGGCGGTTGAACCTGCTGATGTCCAAATCGATTGGGCCAACCCCTATGCGGCACGCTTCAAGGCAGCCATGGACGAAGACTTTGGCACCCCTGAAGCCGTGGCCGTGCTGTTCGATTTGGCGGGAGAGGTCAATCGCAGCAAGTCTGCAGAGCAATCGGGCCTCTTAAAGGCACTAGGCGGACTTTTGGGACTTTTGCAAACCGATCCGGTGACTTATTTGCAGGCTGGTGCAGGCCTCGATGAAGCCGCCATTCAGGTTCACATTCAAGCCCGAGCCGATGCCAAGGCCGCCAAAAACTTTGCTGAAGCCGACCGCATTCGCAAGCTCTTGCTCGAGCAAGGCATTGTTCTCAAGGATTCTGCAGCCGGCACCACTTGGGAAGCTTCGCAATGAGCAAAATTGATGAGGTTATGACGCCAGAGTATTGGAAAGCAGCGTGTGCGCACTTGTCTAAAAAAGACAGGGTCATGAAGCGGCTTATTCCTCAGTTTGGCGATGCGTGTTTGGTGTCGCGCGGTGATGCGTTTGTGACCTTGGCTCGCAGCATTGTGGGCCAACAAATTTCGGTCAAGGCAGCGCAATCGGTTTGGAACAAGTTTGCAGCCCTAAGCAAAAAAATCACGCCAGCAGGCGTGTTAAAGCTCAAAGTAGACGACATGCGTGCGGCTGGTTTGTCGGCCCGAAAAGTCGAGTACCTGGTCGACTTGGCTTTGCACTTTCATGGCAAAACGGTGCATGTCAAAGAATGGCAAAGCATGGACGATGAGGCCATCATTGCCGAATTGGTCGCCATTCGGGGCATTGGCCGTTGGACGGCCGAGATGTTTTTGATCTTCCATCTCATGCGTCCCAACGTCTTGCCGCTGGATGATGTCGGATTGATCAATGGCATCAGCAAGAACTATTTTTCAGGCGAACCGGTCAGCCGCAGCGACGCGCGCGAAGTGGCCCAAGCCTGGCAACCCTACAGTACTGTTGCAACTTGGTATATTTGGCGGTCGCTCGACCCCTTACCGGTTGAGTATTGAGATTGATAAAGGAGGCCCATTTTGGCCAAACGCACATTCCTAGACTTTGAGCAACCCGTCGCGGAACTTGAAGGAAAAATTGAAGAACTACGCTACGTGCAAAGCGAATCAGCCGTCGACATTTCGGAAGAAATTGACCAGCTCAGCAAAAAGAGCCAACAGCTGACCAAAGACATTTATTCAGACCTCACGTCCTGGCAAATTACCAAAATTGCCCGTCACCCTGAGCGTCCTTACACCATGGATTACATCCGTGAAATTTTCACAGACTTTGTGGAAATGCACGGTGACCGTCACTTTGCCGATGACTTGTCAATTGTGGGCGGCTTGGCGCGTTTCAATGGTTCACCCTGCATGGTGTTGGGTCATCAAAAAGGCCGCGACACCAAGGAGCGCACCCAGCGCAACTTTGGCATGAGCAAGCCCGAGGGCTATCGCAAAGCATTGCGCCTCATGAAGACGGCAGAAAAATTCAAACTGCCCGTGTTCACTTTTGTTGATACGCCAGGTGCCTACCCTGGCATTGATGCCGAAGAGCGCAGTCAGTCTGAAGCCATTGGTCGCAACATTTTTGAAATGGCCCAGCTCGAAGTTCCCATCATCACCACCATCATTGGTGAGGGTGGCTCGGGTGGTGCTTTGGCCATTTCCGTGGCTGATTCAGTCCTCATGTTGCAGTACGCTGTTTATTCAGTCATCAGCCCTGAAGGTTGCGCTTCCATTTTGTGGAAAACATCCGAGAAGGCTGAAGAAGCGGCGGAGGCCTTGGGCATCACAGCCCATCGATTGAAAGCTCTGAATTTGATCGACAAAATTGTGAACGAGCCGGTGGGCGGTGCGCACCGCGACCATGCTCAAATGGCTGCTTTCCTCAAGCGTGCTTTGGGTGATGCATGGCGCCAAGTGATCGACTTGAAACCCAAAGAATTGGTCGATCGTCGCTATGAGCGTTTGCAAAGCTATGGCCGTTTCACCGACACAAAAGCAAGTAAATAAGCTGGACAATAAGCTAGCAAATAATTCTGCAAGAGGCGCGGGTCTGCTGCCTCCCAGTTTTCAGCCGTCCTTGCCCTTCGCCGTCGCTTTCAGCGGTGGTGCCGACTCCACAGCCTTGCTGCTGGCCTGTGTTCAGCAGTGGCCAGGGCAGGTGAGGGCCATCCACATTCATCACGGCCTGCAAGAGGCTGCCGATCATTTTGCAAAGCATTGCCAGCAAACATGTCATCAGTTGCATGTGCCCTTGGTGCAATGCAAAGTCAACGCCAAACACAAAGCAGGGCAGAGTCCAGAAGACGCCGCCAGACGCGCCCGTTATGGCGCCATCAGCGAGGCTGTTCGGACGCATCCAGATTTGCAGGGTGTGACAGATGTCGCTGTGGCGCAGCATGCTGATGATCAAGTTGAAACTTTGTTACTGGCGCTCTCTCGTGGTGCTGGTTTGCCAGGTCTTGCCAGCATGCCGTCGCAATGGTTGCATCAAGGCTTGCAATGGCATCGTCCTTTTTTGAAGGTGCCAGGCACCAAGTTGCGTGATTACCTGACGCAGGCGCAAGTGCCTTGGGTGGAAGATCCCACCAACCAAGATGAACAATTGACCCGCAACCGAATTCGCGCGCAGTTGCTGCCAGTGCTTGAGCGGGCATTTCCACAATTTCGAGAAACCTTTGCGCGCAGCGCTGCACATGCTGCTGAGGCCCAAGAAATTTTGGATGAGCTTGCAGCCGCTGTTTTGCCGGAAGTTTTGGAGGCTGGCTGTCCCAGCATCAAGGCCTTGCAGGCGTTGAGTTCAGCCAGACAGTCTTTGGTATTGCGCCATTGGCTGAAAGTGCATCATCAAACCACGCCCAGTACCGCGCAATTGGTCCAATTGCTGTCACAAATTACGGCCTGCACCACGCGCGGACATCAAGTTAATTTGAAGGTGGGGCGGGGGTATGTGCGCCGTGAAGGCCCACTTCTGACGTGGTCTACTGAGGGCTAGCCTCTAATCAAGCCCAGAAAATCAGGGTTCTCCCGGGTACAATCGTTGGGTTTTGCTGAAATTTCCCTTTAATAACTTTTCAAAATGGCACTGATCGTTCACAAATACGGCGGCACTTCGATGGGCTCTACAGAGCGCATTCGAAATGTGGCCAAACGCGTCGCCAAATGGGCAAGGGCTGGCCACCAAATGGTGGTGGTGCCCAGCGCCATGAGCGGCGAAACCAATCGATTGCTAGGCTTGGCCAAAGAATTGGCGCCTGCAAAAACCAATTCGGCCTACGACCGCGAACTCGACATGTTGGCCTCCACGGGCGAACAAGCTTCTTCTGCATTGCTTGCCATTGCCTTGCAATCTGAAGGCATGGCGTCGGTTAGCTATGCTGGCTGGCAAGTGCCCATCAAGACCAACAGCGCGTTTACCAAAGCCCGCATCGAATCGATTGATGACGTTCGCGTTCGCAAAGATTTGGCCGCTGGTCGCGTGGTCATCGTCACTGGCTTCCAAGGCGTGGACCCCGATGGCAACATCACCACATTGGGCCGCGGCGGTTCTGATACTTCTGCAGTGGCTGTGGCTGCGGCCATGAAAGCCGACGAGTGCTTGATCTATACCGACGTAGATGGCGTTTACACCACCGACCCCCGCGTGGTACCTGAGGCCCGTCGCCTGACCACAGTGAGCTTTGAAGAGATGTTAGAAATGGCATCTCTCGGTTCTAAAGTTTTGCAAATTCGCTCTGTCGAATTCGCTGGCAAATACAAAGTGCCTATGCGTGTGTTGTCTAGCTTCACACCTTGGGACATTGACATCATTGAAGAAGCCAAATCTGGCACGCTGATCACTTTTGAGGAAGACGAAAAAATGGAACAAGCCGTAGTCTCCGGCATTGCCTTTAACCGCGATGAAGCCAAAATTTCTGTGTTGGGTGTGCCCGATAAGCCAGGCATTGCCTATCAAATTTTGGGTGCAGTGGCCGACGCCAACATTGAAGTTGACGTGATTATTCAAAACCTCAGCAAAGATGGTAAGACCGATTTCAGCTTCACTGTGCACCGCAATGACTATGCTCGCACTATGGATCTGCTTAAGGACAAAGTATTGCCAGCACTGGGAGCAAGCGAAGTCAGTGGCGATGCCAAAATCTGCAAAGTGTCCATCGTGGGCATTGGCATGCGCAGCCATGTGGGCATTGCCAGCAAAATGTTCCGCGCATTGAGCGAAGAGGGCATCAACATTCAGATGATTTCGACCTCAGAGATCAAAACCTCTGTGGTGATTGATGAGAAATACATGGAATTGGCAGTTCGTGCCTTGCACAAGGCTTTCGACCTCGACCAAGCCTGATATAATTTTCGAGTGCTGGAAACGTGACCGAGTGGCCGAAGGTGCTCCCCTGCTAAGGGAGTATGGGGTGTAGAGCCTCATCGAGGGTTCGAATCCCTCCGTTTCCGCCAAGTACAACAATAAGAAGCCCCTCTCGAGGGGCTTTTTTGTTAAATGCCATGAAAAAAAATACATCTTCCAAATTCGCCTTCATTTGTGCCATTGCGTTGGCCGCAGTGTTTGCCAGCTCGTCCACCTTTGCCGCCAA
The DNA here is from genome assembly GCA_049655425.1 of Limnohabitans sp. Classification (GTDB taxonomy): domain Bacteria; phylum Pseudomonadota; class Gammaproteobacteria; order Burkholderiales; family Burkholderiaceae_C; genus Limnohabitans_A. Next base: position 506,820 of record JBASJS010000002.1, read on the forward strand.
ACAGCAAACGACCAAGCGCGTGGCACAGAAAAAAGTAGAGGCACCTGGCAATGCAATGCCGCCGCTGCCTGCGCAGCAATCCTTGGCGCCAAACCCACCCGCACTGGCGGCCAAGGCGTGGTTGTTGATGGACTTTGATTCTGGTGAGTTGCTTGCCGCAGCCAATGTGGACGAAGCATTGCCACCCGCCTCGCTAACCAAAATGATGACAAGCTTCTTGGTAGAGCAGGCCTTGAGCTCCGGCAAACTGAAGCCAACAGATCTGGTCTCAGTCAGTCAGAACGCTTGGTGCAGAGGTACAAGTTCTGAATCTTGTATGTATTTGCCTTTGAACAGTCAAGCCACAGTGATCGATATCCTGAGGGGCATCATTGTTCAATCGGGCAATGATGCTTCGAAAGCCATTGCTGAGCACATGGCTGGCTCGGAAGAGGGGTTCGCCAAGTTGATGAATGCAGAGGCAAAGCGACTGGGCATGACGAACACAAATTTCGTCAACCCCACAGGTCTTCCAGACCCTGCGCACAAATCTTCTGCACGCGATCTGGCCATACTAGCTCGCGCCATCATTCGCAACAGCGCAGACTATTACGCCATCTACGCTGAGCGAGATTTCAAATACAACGGCATCAAGCAAGGCAATCGCAATGCATTGCTTTACACAGATCCTACGGTGGATGGCTTAAAAACAGGTCATACGCAAGAAGCGGGTTATTGCTTGGTCACTTCATCGGTGCGCAACGGCATGCGCCTGATCACTGTCGTCCTCAATGCCAACAGTGCAAAAGCGCGCGCTGATGAAACCAGGTCCATGCTCGGTTGGGGCTTCAATAGCTTTGAGAAAGTAACCCCCATCCAAGTCAATTCAGTGGTGGGTCCTGTCAAGGTCGGCTTTGGCAAAGTGGATACGGTACCAGCAGTGCTTGCTGCACCATGGATGCTGACAGTGCCTCGTGGTCAGCAAGTTCAAACAGCGATAGAGATCAAGTCGGGCCTTGAGGCGCCATTGGCCAAAGGTGCAGTAGTGGGCAAGGTGGTGGCAAGCTTTAACGGTAAGCCTGTTGGCGAAGCGCCGTTAGTGGCCCAAGTCGATGTAGAACGGGCTGGATTCTTGTTGCGCGGTTGGCAGCATGTGGCCAAGTTGTTTGGCAAGTAAGACGTAGCGGATTTTTTTAATTAATGTTACCCTGAACCTAATTAATTTGACCCCAATTAATTTCGGAATCGAAAGGCTTGCATGCTTGCCCGAATGATGGCTCTGATGGTGTTGTTGGCTTTGCAAGGCTGTGCAATCATTCAGCCTGTGGAAGCATGGCAAAAGGGCACGTTGGCATTGCCCGAAATGACCTTTGACGACGACCCCCTCGAGCGGGGTTACAAAGAGCACACTTACACTAGCAAAGAAGCATCCTCGGGTGGCTCATCCGTCGGCGGAGGTGGATGTGGCTGTAATTAAGCAAAACGCAAAGCTGCCAGATTTGGGTGCGGCCCTTCTGGGTGCTGCAATGGCTTTGCCCTGCATCATGTTGAGTGCCCAAGCCGAAACCGCGCCAGAAAAAGGCACGCTCAGTTTCAAATATCTGAACTACAAAGAGCGTCAGCAAGTGACCGGCAATGCGGGTCAGTCTGTTGCATGGACAGACAGCCAATCGGGTGCTTCTGCCTATGATGACCGTGTGCGTGTTAAGGCCACAGCCACCAGTGTTCTGTTGCCATTGAATGGCCAATGGTCTTTGTCGGGAACCCTGGTGACCGACAGTATCTCTGGTGCGTCTCCCGCTTACCACACCCAGTCATTGTCAAAACTGCAAGACTTTAGGCGTGCTGTAGATACATCACTTACCCGCTATCTCCCCAATGGCAAATTGGCGCTTGGTTTGAGTCATTCAGGTGAAAATGATTACATCTATAGAGCGGTCTCGTTGTTGGCAACGCAAGCCAGTGAAGACAAAAATACCACATGGACCGCGGGTGTTGCCATTCAGCGCGATGTGATCAATCCAGCCAACCAAATTGTTGCCAACGAAAAAAAGCGAGGTTCCGATTGGTTGTTGGGTGTTACCCAAGTGGTCAGCATGAACGACGTCGTGCAACTGAACGTGGGACATTACAGTGGTCGTGGTTATTTTTCAGATCCCTACAAAATTTACGACGAGCGCCCTACAGACCGTGCGCATCAAACTTTTCAGGCACGATGGAATCACCATGTGTCTGCCTTCAATGGCACGTCTCGCTTGGCCTATCGGTTTTACACCGACACGTGGGGCATTCGTTCACACACCCTAGATGCCGAATGGGTGCAACGCTTGGGCAGTGAGTGGCGTGTGGCGCCGCAGTTGCGTTTGTACTCGCAAAATGCAGCGCGTTTTTATGTGGAAGTTGATCCGCGCATTGCGCCGTTTCCACCCAGCCCTTCACCCAACGCCTTGCATTTCTCTGAAGACCAACGACTGAGTGCATTTGGTGCTGTCACCATGGGCCTGAAGGTCACCCGCCAATTGAGTGTTGACACTGCTGTGGATGTGAAGATAGAACAATACGGACAAAAGGCTGCTTGGAAATTCACGGGTGTGGGCAGTCAGGGGCTGGCGCCGTTTTATGCGCGCAGCATTCAAGTGGGCATTACGCATTCATTTTGATGTTGCGCACAGATACAAGTTTGTCTGTTCAACGGTTTCCTTTCAGGGCCATGGGCAGTGCCTGTGAAGTGGTGCTGGCGTCCAGTAGCGACAAAGATGCGCAACGCTTGGCTCAGATGGCCATCAGCGAAGTGATCCGCATTGAACGTAAATACTCACGATATACCGCTGACTCGGTTGTCTCCCATGTCAATCAACAAGCAGGCGTGGCGCCAGTGGCTTGTGATGATGAAACCTGGGCCTTGTTGCAGTACGCCGCAAAGTTGCATGAACAAAGTGGCGGCATGTTTGACATCACATCGGGGGTATTGCGACAAGCATGGAACTTTCAATTGGCAGTTTTACCCGCTAAAGAAAAAGTAACTGCTGTGCTCGCCAAAGTGGGTTGGCATAAAGTGCTACTTCAAAATCAAAGTGTTTTCTTGCCCGATATCGGGATGGAAATTGATTTGGGTGGGTTTGGCAAAGAATACGCTGCAGACAGAGCAGCGCAAGTGCTACAAGCGCAGGGCGTGAAAAGTGGCCATGTGAACTTGGCCGGTGACATGCGTTTTCTCGGGCCGAAGCCAACGGGTGAGCCTTGGATGATTGGCATTCAAGACCCCAGGCACTCCAGTCAAGTGATCGCCACATTACCCATGATGCAAGGAGGCTTGGCCACCAGTGGTGACTACGAGCGTTATTTTGAATTGGATGGGCAACGCTATTGCCATGTGATCAATCCGTTGACGGGTTGGCCAGTGACGTATTGGCGCTCAGTCAGTGTGACGGCGCCTGCCACTGTGGTGGCCGGGTGCACCAGTACCATGGCCATGTTGATGGAAGAAAGGGGCCTGGCGTTTTTACAGGCCACAGGTTTTGATTTCTTGGCCATGGATTACACGGGCAAAGTTCATATGCGTCAATGAAGCCTGCAATGTGGTGCCAATTAAAAATGGTCTCACCTGCTGTTCACGACCGTTTAAACTGAAGATGATGAAAATGAAGTTATTGATTGTTGCAATTTTGAGTCTGGTACTGCAAGTCGGCAATGCCTATGCCGTAGAAGCTGGCAAGCCTCTGCCGGCTTTGGGTTTGAGCGAGGTGCAGTCGGCTAAGGGCCAGTTTGTCTATATCGACTATTGGGCCTCTTGGTGCGGGCCTTGCCGCCAGTCTTTTCCTTGGATGAATTCTTTGCAGGCTAAGTTAGGGCCCAAAGGTCTCAAGGTGGTGGCCGTCAATGTGGATGCTAAGCGTGCTGATGCAGACAGGTTTTTGGCGCACACGCCTGCACAATTTACGATTGCTTATGACCCGCAAGGTTTGTCGGCCAAAACTTTGGCCATCAAAACCATGCCGACTTCGATGCTGGTGAGTCCAGAGGGGCAAGTGCTGTTTGTGCACTCTGGATTTAGGACGGAGGAGGCCGGGCAGCTGGAGGCGAGGATTTTGGGGGCCATGTCTCGCTAAAGAGATACCCAGTCTGCCCAAGGCTTTAAGCCAAATGCAAGCTTAGCCCACCAAAAATTAATGTTGATCTGACCCCAATTAACTCAAGTTATCATCCCAAGCAAATTCAGAGGAGCTTGAGGCATGCGCAAATTTTTTTGGTCGGGTGGTTTGCTGGCGATTTTGCTGGCAATGTCTAGCAACGCTCAAACATCAGCCTATCGATTTGCAGGCGTTGACGTGCCCCCACCTCTGCCCATTCAAAATGTTCAAGACGTTCACTGGGGAACCAAAGTGGACGATCCCTATCGATTTCTTGAGCAGGTCAAAGACCCTGCTGTCCTTACTTGGATGCGCGGACAAGCTGACGCGGCCGATGCCATTCTGAATCGTTTGCCGGGACGCCAAACTATTTTTAACACCCTCAAAGAAAAAGATGCAGTGGGTGGCACCGTTGTTTCAAGCATTCATAGAACAGCAGGCAATCGCTGGTTTTATTTGATGCGCCCTCAAGGTCAGGCGCAAGCTAAGTTGGTTTGGCGCGATGGTGTGAGGGGTGAAGAAAAATTGCTGGTCGATCCAGAATTGATCACCAAAGAAAAAGGCAAGCCTCACGCGGTTCAAAGTTTTTACCCTTCACCCGATGGCAAATTGTTGGCTTACGGCATGCACTCATCGGGCTCCGAAATTGGCAATCTTTACGTGATTGATGTGGCGACGGGCAAAGAAGTGTTGCCGCCCATTGATCGCATTCGTTTTGCGGGTGTCAGTTGGCGCGAAAACGGATCGGGTTTGTTCTTCTCGCGTTTGCGTCCGGGCTATGAAACCATGAAGTCCACCGAACGCTTTGCCGACACAGGGCGTTATTACTTGGACTTGAAGCAACCGAATCCAGATCATTTGATTTTCAACGCATCGATGTACCCGCAACTCAAGCTGCCATCGTTTGCGACGGGGGGTATCGCTGAGGTGCCCGGCTCAGACTTGGCTGCCATGGTGGTTTACTTTGGCGTAGACCGTCGATTGGCCATGTATGTGGCAAAGATGGGCGACGTGTTGTCAGGCAAAGCGCAATGGCGCGAAGTATTTAAACAATCTGACGATGTGCGCGAAGTCGACATTGGGCATGGTCATGTGTATGTGCGCAGTGCTTTGAATGCGCCAAGATTCAAAGTGTTGAAGCTCAAAGTGCCCGAGCTCAACTTGTCGCAAGCTGAAACTTTGGTCCCCGAAACTGAGGGTGTGTTGCGATCAATCAGTGTGGCCAAAGATGCTTTGTACGTCACTCGGCGCGAAGGCGTCAATACCGCGCTAATTAGAATTCCAGCAAGTATGCGCGCTGGCGGTAATGATGTTCAAAAATTAACACTTCCCTTAGAGGGCAACGTCAATGTCATAGGCAGCCCAGATCACTCTGAGCTGGTGGTTGCCATCAGCAGTTGGACGCAAGCCTTGCGCCGCTATGTTTATGCGCCAAGTACTGGTCAATTTGAACGTTTGCTTTTGGCCCCCCCTGTGGAGCCCGTTCAGAAAGTAGACATTGTGGCGCGCGAAGTCATGGTGCCTAGCCACGACGGTGTCAAGGTGCCGGTCTCCATCATCATGCGCGCCGACGCGGTGCTCAATGGCCAGAATCCCACCATCTTGTATGGCTATGGCGCATATGGCACCACAGAAGAACCCGGCCGCAGTACGGGTGTGATCACCTGGGTAGAGCGGGGTGGCATTTATGCATTTGCGCATGTCCGTGGGGGTGGCGCGCTGGGCAGCCAGTGGCACATGGCGGGTCACAAGACGACCAAGTACAACACATGGAAGGATGGCATTGCGGCGGCCGAATGGTTGATTGCCAATGGCTACACAAGTGCTTCTAAGTTGGGCATCTATGGTGGCAGTGCAGGGGGTGTATTCGTTGGGCGTGCCATTACGGAACGTCCCGATTTGTTTGTTGCCGCAGTGCCTTCAGTGCCCGTGTTGGACATGGTTCGCTCAGAGCAACGCGCCAATGGTGTGGCCAACATTCCAGAGTATGGCTCCGTTAAGGTGGAAGCAGAGTTTCATGCTTTGCTGCGAAACAGTGCTTATCACGCGGTGAAAGATGGCGTTCGTTACCCGGCCACCATGCTGATGCATGGCGTGAACGATTCGCGAGTGGATGTTTGGCAGAGCTTGAAGTTTGCATCGCGCATTGCAGATGCACAAAAAGGTCAGCAAGCTGTTTTACTGCGACTCGACTACCAAGCCGGACATGGATCTGGCTCAGGTGCGGATCAAGCGATGCAGCGCACGGCAGATTTGCAGTCTTTTATGCTGTGGCAAATGGGTGAGGCTGGTTTTCAGCCGCAAGCTAAATGACACGTCTTTGGCATTCGCTCTTCGTCGTTTGGGGGCTCAGTCTTTCAGGCTGCGCCAGCCACACGCGCAGCATGGCCGACAGCATCAGCCCGCAAGACCCTCAATATCAGGCAGCCGCATGTCAGCGGTCGTTTGAGTTGGCGCCACTGCATGACGACATCAAGCTGACGAGGTCCATTGCAACACCGAGCTTGCTGTTGCTGACGGGCGGCGGATATTTGTTGCCTTTGTTGGGCGTCAACATAGGTTTGGACGCGTTGGACCAACTGGACGCTTCGCATGTTTCCAAGGCATGCGGAGGCTTAGGCACACCTGCAAAGAATATTTTGGAACGGGTTGTGTTGGGAGCAGGGTTCAGTTTGTTTACTGGCAACGTGAAGATGGGCTCAAATTAAATGTTGGCCGACCCCAATTCAGTATGATCTAACCCACACAGGAGATACAAGCATGCAATTCAACAAAAGACGTCACTTGATCAAAGGCATCCTCGGCGTAACAGCCCTTGCGATGACTGCAATGACTGCATCAGCACAAAGTACATGGCCCACCAAGCCTGTCAAGGTCATCGTGCCAGCACCTGCTGGCAGTTCGTTGGATGTCATCGTTCGCGGCATGTCCGAAACTCTCAAAACCCGCTGGGGCCAGCCTCTCGTGGTCGAAAACAAACCCGGCGCTGGCGGCACCATCGGCATGGATCTCGTGGCCAAATCTGCGCCCGATGGTTACACCTTGGGTATTGGCTTCAATGGCCCTATCGCGTTTGGCCCCTTCATGTTCAAGAAAATGCCATACGACCCGGCCAAAGATTTGATGCCTATCATCTTGACCACATCGCAGCCCAACGTCCTGGCCGTGCCTGCTGCTCATCCTGCGCAAAATTTCAAAGAGTTTGTGGCTTGGGCCAAAACTCAAGGTGACAAAGTAAGCTATGCATCGGTGGGGCAGGGTAGCTCATCGCACTTGTCGATGGAATTGCTCAAAACCACCGCTGGATTTGAAGCCACTCATGTGCCCTTTACAGGTTCGCCACCGGCAGCCTTGTCGGTTGCGCAAAACGAAACACAAGCTTTGTTAGCGGTCGAGCCTGCACTCTTGTCCTTGGTGCAAGGCGGACGTTTGAAATTGTTGGCAGTGACCAGCCCTCAACGCTTGCCTTCACGTCCCGACTTGCCTACCGTGGCTGAATCGGGTTATGCAGGATTTGACGCATTGGCATGGAATGGTTTGTTTGCGCCTGCAGGCACATCGCCCGACATCGTTCAACGCATCAATGCCGATGTCAATGCTGCCATGGTCGATCCAGCGTTTAGACAAAACATGCTCAAACAAGGTTTGATTTTGGGTGGTGGCACTGCAGCAAACTTCAAGGGTTTCATTGACAGTGAATCGCGCAAGTGGGGTGCCATCATTAACAAGGCTGGCATCAAGATCGATTAAGGCAATGTCACTTTAAGCCTTGCCATTTGCATTATTTTTTGACAACTTGCAGGGCTTGAGGCATCACTTGTAATTTGATGTCGCGCGCATCGCCAAGTGTTTCGCCATCTGCTGCAACGGGTACATTGACAGCGCTTTTGATCAATGCCGATTTGAATGACGTGCACTTAATTCTGGGGTGACTCAAATGTGTGCCCGTCAGTAAACGTGGCAGCATCAACAAAGTTTGTAGACGATTAAATTGCGAAGCCAGCAACAAGTTTAAATGGCCGTCGTCAATCAAAGCATGCGGTACTGCCGGCATGCCTGCACCGTAAGTAGAGGTGTTCAAGCTAGAAGCCAACAAGCAAACGCCCTCATGCACAACCTGTCCATCTGCTTGAATATGCAGCGGCCAATTGCGCAAACTGTGAAGCTCTCTCAACGTAGCCAATAAATATCGAGGCAGTCCGCGCAAATACTTGGGCCCTGCCAGTGCTCTGTTGCCCACCGATGCATCAAAGCCCACGGCCAAGCTAGAGTGAAAGTAAATGGATCTGCTTTGATTGAGTTCAACCCGACCGATGTCAATCCCTTGCGCTTGGCCAGTCATGGCAAATGCTAAGGCTTCTTGCCAAGTCATGTGCTGCAGACCCCAGGCCCGGGCGCAATCATTGCCACTGCCGTAAGGGACCAAGCCAACTTCATGCCCCCCCTGAAGCAAACCAGGCAGCATTTGATGCAAGGTGCCATCGCCACCGACGACCACAACACGTGATTTGGCGGGTAAGTTTGACAAAACTGTGAGGGCTGAAGCAATCGTTTCTGGCACCGCAATGCGGTGTTGATAAGTGTTGTTGGCATGCGTTTCACACCACGCTTGAATGTTAGGTAGCAACTTCAAGGCGCGCCCACCTGCTGCATGCGGGTTGATCAGAATAAGTGAAGACATGCTTGTATTTTCTGATATTCCAAGACTTAACCCTAAGACCACGAGGGCTTGGTGTTAACCCCAATCAGGGGCTCTCTAAAATCAAGCCCATCTCTGTACAAATTCAATTTGGAATTCTCATGGCTCGACTTGCACTGAAATCAAACGCTTTTAATCGGACATGGCTTTCTGCAGCCTGCTTGAGTTTGATCACTTGGACCACAGTAAACGCTCAATCTCCTGTGGTACCACCTGCAAATCCAACGTCAACGCCTGCTAGTAGCCCAACACCTGCAGCACCCGCAGCCAGTGCTACACCGCCAGCAGCGCCGGGCGCTTTGCGTCCCATGAAAGACATATTGAGAGATGCCAAAGCCATTCCTGGGTATTTCACTTTGCATCAAAAAGACGAAAAAGTTTGGATTGAAATACTGCCCTCGCAATTGGGCAAGCCGTTTTTCTTCTCGTACAACATACCGCGCTCTGTGGGTGAACGCGGCTTGTATGGCAGCCAGATGGGCGGTTCAAAGTTGGTCGAGTTTCACAAGATTGGTAATCAGGTTCAGTTGATTGCCAAAAATACGCAGTTCTTTGCCAAAGAAGGGACACCTCAAGCGCAGTTTGTATCAGAGTCTTTTTCTGACAGCTTGATGAGCAGTGCTGCCGTGGTGGCGGCCCCTCACCCAGAAACTAAATCTATATTGATCGAGGCCAACGCATTGTTGTTCTCTGATATTCCTGGTTATCAAACCCGATTGGAAGCGTCTTATCGCATGCCTTTCAGTTTGGACACCCGCAACACATCTTTCTCTGCCACAAAAAACTCAAGCACATTGACGGGGCTAGAGGTTAAAGCACACTTTGGGGTACCTAGGTTATCTGCGCCACCCATGATGCCATCACCGGTACCAGCCCCTCCACCACCCAGCAGCACACCCGATCCGCGCAGCCTGTTTGTGTCGTTCTATTACAGTTTCATGCCCTTGCCAGAGCCTATGCAGGTTCGTGTGGCTGACGAGCGGGTGGGGTTCTTTACTGTGCCTCGCACCGACTACACCACTGATTTAAATATCAAATCCAAATCTCATTTAGTCAAGCGTTGGCGCCTCGAAAAGAAAGACCCAGCAGCAGAGGTGTCTGAACCCAAAGAGCCCATTGTGTATTGGCTAGACAAAAACATTCCAGAGAAATACCGTGAGACAGTTGCGCAGGGTGTTCTGGAATGGAACAAAGCGTTTGAAAAAGCTGGTTTCAAAAACGCCTTGGTGGTCAAGCAGCAACAGGCCAATGATGACTTCAACAACATGGATGCCAAGCATGCGTCTGTCAGGTGGTTCACAGGCGCCGATGTTGGCTTTGCCATTGGCCCTTCGCATGCCGATCCTCGCACAGGCGAAATATTAGATGCCGACATTGGCATGTCTGATGTATTTACGCGTGGTGCTCGAAGAGCCGTCATTGAAGATTTGGGCCGCGTCCGTGGCGCAGATGGTGAAATGTGTGAGCATGCAGCAGATGCCGCGCAAGAGTTGCACTACGCCTTGGATTTGTTGGAGGCTCGCGGCTTAGAACTTGACAGTCCAGAGGCTGACGCCTTGGCCAAAGCCTATTTGAAAGATGTGATCATGCATGAGGTGGGGCACACCATCGGCTTGCGTCACAATTTTCGGGCTTCCACCATTTATGACCTGAAGCAAATTCAAGACCCCAACTTCACAAAGCAAAACGGTGTAGGGGCCTCAGTCATGGACTACAACCCGTACAACATTTCTCCTAAAGGTGAAAAACAAGGTGAGTACGTGATGTCCACTTTGGGTGCCTACGATTACTGGGCCGTTGAATTCGGATACAAGCAGTTTGCTTCGGGTCAAGAAGCGCAGGGGCTAGCGCAAATTTTGGCCAAGGCCAATCAACCTGAACTGCAATTCGATACTGACGAAGATGCAGGCTTTGGCAACATGGGTGGCGTCGATCCACTGGTCAACCGATTTGACTTGGGCTCAGATCCTTTGGCCTATTACAAACTTCGCATGAAGTTGTCTCGCGAATTGTGGGACCGTTTGCAAAATATGAATTTGGCAACGGGTGAAAGCTATGAACGCCTGACGCGAAGCTTCCGCAGTGGCTTCAATCAACTCAACCGCGTTGCACCTTTGGCTGCCAAATACATTGGCGGTGTGCACATTCGGCGCGAGCGTGCCGGTAGCAAGAATGCAGTGTTTGAGCCAGTTGGCGCAGCCAAACAAAAGGAAGCATTGGCCTTGATCACCAAAGATTTCTTTGGCACAGACAGCTTTAAATTTAAACCTGAGTTCATTGCACGCTTGGCAACCGATCGTTTCGAAAGAACGCAAGCAGACGGCAGCATGCAGACCTCTGTGGCGCGTTTGGTAGCCGGTGTTCAAAAGGAAATTCTGGACCATGTTTACTCACCTGCTGTGGCAACTCGCCTGGCAGAAGTGGGCATGAAAGTGAACGATCCGAAAGAAACGCTCGGATTGTCTGAAGTTTATGATGCCTTGCAAGATGCTATTTGGGCGGAAGCCAAAACAGGCCAAGAAACCAGCTTGATGCGTCGCAATTTGCAGCGCGAACAACTGCGGCGTATGACCGATGTGTTGGTGAAGCCTGCCGGGCCATGGCCTGCAGATGCACGCAGCATCTTGCGTGAAAATGCGCGCCAGTTGGTCAATGCCTTAGAGAAGGCTTTGGCCAAACCAGGCTTATCTAAAACCACGCGCGCCCATTACACAGACGCACTAGATGCCCTCAACGCCACCTTGAAAGCCTCGTTACAACGCGCAGCGCCTTGAGCTTGTTTCAAAGAGTGCTGCTGCGTTGAATGTCCGTTTGCACCAACAACATGGCCGGTGCACCACTGGTGGCGGTGTAAACGCTGTAATAGATGCCGGCACTGTCCATCACCTCACCGGTGGTGTTCAGGGTCCAGCCGGTGGTGCTCACCTTGTCATCGCCGCTGCCGGTCACGGCCACTTGGTGGTAGTTCATCAGCGTTGAATTGATGCCCGTTGAACTGTGTGTTGTTTTATTCCAGCCGCCTGCGCCCTGGCTGTTCAGGGCGCTTAAGTTGGCCCAGTTGCTGCCCGCCATGTCGAGTACATCGGCTACACGGATGGTCAATTGGTTGGCGCCAGTGTTGGTGAGCAAATCAATGCGTTCAATGCTGTTGATTCGGCTGCTGCCTTCAATGTTGCCAACGGATGAATTGCCGATCAACGACAGATTCAAATTAAGGGTGCCCGTGCCGCCCAAGCGCAAGGTGTCAATGGCCCCACCCCCATCAATCTTGGCCAATTGAGTCGTGTTGCCACCTGCGCCAAAATTACTTTGAAGTGCCGTGATGGTGGTTTGATTCAATACGAAGATGTCTTTGCCCATGCCACCCAACAGCACGTCTGCACCGTTGGAGGTGAAGGTATCGATGCCCGTGCCAGCGGAGTAGCTGCCGCCCGCCAATGTTTGCGCGCCGGTAGAGGTGAGGGTGTCGTTGGCGCTGGTGCCTGTGTTGTCAACCGCAGTGCCGGCTGCAAACGCGCCCGTCTTGCTGCCAAAGATTATGTAGGAGCGACCTGTTAGAACATTGCTGTGAGCGGCATCGTACCCATGTGCACCCACAATCAAATCGGCCAAGCCATCGCCGTTGACATCGCCCGCAGCGCCCACCGAGTAACCACTCAAATCTTGGGCACCTTGCCCAATGATGGCAAAGCCGCCAATGTTGTTGCCAACGTCCGTTAAGTTAACTTGCGTGGTGCTGGATTTGCCGTACACCACAAAACTGTGGCCGGTGTTAACGCCACCACTTTCGGTTTTAAAGGGCGCACCTAAAATAATGTCTGCCAAGCCGTCGCCATTGATGTCGCCAGCGCTGCTGACGCTGTGACCGCTTTGTTCGTCAGCGGTATTGGACACAATGGCAAATCCACCTACACCTGCAGCAACTTGAGCTAAGTCGATGGTGGCATTGGCTGTGTTTCTGCCAAAGACCACATAGGTTTTGCCGCTGTAAGGCGTGGCATTGGCCGAGCCACCAATGACGGCGCCAATGATGATGTCACCCAAGCCATCGCCATTGATGTCGCCACCACTGCTTACCGAAACGCCGCTGAAATCAGAGATGTTTTCGCCCTTGATTGCAAAACCACCCACGTTGTTCTTGATGTTTTCAAGGTCAACTGCCACATTGCCTGTTTTGCCTAACACCACATAGGTCATGCCCGCATTGGTACCAGCCGTGTCGTTGAAATACGCGCTAACCAGCATGTCTGCTTTGCCATCGCCGTTGAAGTCGCCCGCACTGCTGACCGAGGTGCCGCTTTCTTCGCCGGCTTGCCAACCCGAAATGACAAAGCCCGGCACTGTGCCGCCCACATTCCCTAGCGAGATGGTTTGCAAGGCGGACAAAGCTGAGCTGCCATACACAACATAGGTATTGCCGGTGTTGCCTACCAATCCGCTGACGGTTTGAAAGTGCGCACTGATGATCATGTCGATCCAGCCGTCACCGTTCACGTCACCTGCGCTACTCACTGAAAAACCTGCCGTATCAAAGGTGCTGGTGATGCTGAGCGCATCAGGCGTTGTGGCCAAAGCCGAGATGTCTTTTTGGTATTCTGCCAAGCTGCCTGTCGTTGAATTCGCTTTTCCGTAGACCAAGAAAGCGCCACCTGGATTGGTGCTGGCGGCATCTTGTGGCATGCCAATTAACAGATCGGCCAGACCATCGTTGTTCATGTCGCCGACACCTGCCACCGAGAAGCCCAACCAGCCTTTGTTGACGCTGTAGGTGTAATAGTGACCATTGACCTGGCCTGTGCCGCTGTAACCTTTGGGCACCAGGCTGGTGTTCAGACCGCCCTCATACAATACGACGCCGCCGCCTTGTGTGCGCAAGGCTGTATCGGTAAAGGTGTTGAGCGGTGCACCCATCACCACATCGCCATAACCATCGCCATTGAAGTCGCCGGCCAAGCTGACCGCAAAACCAAAGTACGAACCCGTGTTGGGTGCCTCAATGGCATAACCGCCAATGTTGTTGGCAATGTCGTCCAAGTAGATAGCGTTTTTGAAGGTGTTGACGTTGAGGGTGGGGGAGGTGCCGGCAACGCCTGCATTGTATTTGGCATCTGTGTAGCTGCCAGCTGGCAAGGTGATGCTGGCAGCAACCAAAGGTGTGTCTGCAAAGGGTGTGTAAACAGCTGTGCGCGTCAGACCCGTTCCTGAAATGGCGCTGAGCGTGCCTTGTGTCACCACCACATCGCCCGTCGTGCCATTCCATGCAAAACTGCTGCCAGGGTCTTCACTGAAGGTGAAGGTGATGTTGGCGGTTTGCCCCATGCCTAAGGTCGACACGTTTGAGGTGATGCTCACAGTCGGCACAACAGTGTCGTAGCTGATTGAGATGACCCCGCTGGCCGACCCCAGATTGGCCGCTGCATCTTGGTAGCTGTTGTTTTTGACCGAGACTGTGCTTGTGCCATAAGTAACATTGGCTGGCGGCGTGAAAATAAAGCCCCTCGAAACGCCCACTTGTTGGCTGGGGTTAGGGACCAAAGTGCCCGCGCCAGTCAATGTTAAGTCGCCAATGCTGCCATCCCAAGAGAAGCTGGTTCCTGGGTCTTCACTGAAGGTGAAATAAACCGGTGTGGTTTGGTTTGCAATCAAGTTGTTACTGCCTGCATAACCTGAAACAGTGGGTGTACGTGTGTCAATGCTGAGGCTGGGCGTGGTACCCGCCGTGCCCAAATTGCCTGCAGTGTCCTGATAGCTAAGTGCCGTGACAGTGATACTGGCATTGCCACTGGCCAAATTGGCGGTGGGTGTAAACACCGCAGTGCGCGTGAGCCCTGTGCCACTGATGGCCCCCAGTGTGCCGCCCGAAACCACCACATCGCCCGTTGTGCCATTCCATGCAAAACTGCTGCCAGGATCTTCGCTGAATGTGAAGGTGATGTTGGCGGTACCGCCCGCTTTGACGGCAGAGACATTGGATGTGATGACCACAGACGGGGCAGCCGTGTCAATGCTGATGGCAGGTGATGTGCCCGCGCTGCCATTGTTACCCGGCACGTCTTGGTAGCTATTGGCCGTCACCGTGATGCTGGCATTGCTGCTGGCTGTGTTGGCTGTTGGTGTAAATGTAGCAGTCCGTGTCAGTCCAGTACCGCTAATCGCGCCCAATGTGCCGCCTAAAACACTGATGTCACCTGTTGAGCCATCCCAGACAAATGTACTGCTCGGGTCTTCACTGAAGGTGAAGGTGATGGTGGCCGTTTCGCCTGTTTTCAAACTTACTTTGTTGCTTGTAATGGTGACAGTGGGGGGTGTTGTGTCAACTTTTGCACCCGCGTTGATCAGACCTGAAAAAAGCGGGCTGGCAGGGTTTCCCGAGCGGTCTTGAATGGTTGCACCATTCAATGCCAATGAATTGGCCACAAGGCTTACGCCATCGGTATCTGTTTGACCTGGTAAAACTGTATAGAGGAACCTCTTTCGAAGTTCATCTGTGTCAGTCGTAAAGCTGGCCTTGACAACAGTACTGCCAATGAGCAAATCAACTGTAGGCAAGCCATTGCTTGTATCAACCATGGCACGTTCTGGGTAAAAAAGAAACACGACAATTTCTGCACCCGCCTTGACTGTATTCGTGTTGTTGTTGGGTATCTGTACAGAAGAGATGCTCAGTCCCAAGGTGTCTATTGAAATGCCGGGTGTGCTGCCCAGTGTGCCTGCATTGCCGGCGACATCGCTGTAGCTGCCTGCAGTTACAGCAATGCTGGCATTGCCGCTGGCCAAATTGGCGGTGGGTGTGAAGATGGCGGTACGTGTGAGCCCCGTGCCACTGATGGCACTCAAGGTGCCGTTGCTGAGCGTGATGTCGCCTGCGCTGCCATCCCATACAAAGGTACTGCCTGGATCTTCAGAAAACGAGAACGTGATGTTGGCCGTTTGGCCGATCAATAAGTTTGATTTGTTACTTGAGATGCTCACCGTGGGTGCGGTAGTGTCGACTTTATAGGCGGCGTTGTCTGCACGGGCAATGGCGGTGAGAACTGCGTTGTTGCCGGCGCTGTCTTTGATGGAGCCACCATTCAGTTGCAAGGCATTGACGCCATAGCTCAAACCATTCGCATCGTTCTCACCTGCTACAACGGTGTAGTTGAACAGCAAGTCGGTGGTGCCAGAGCCGGAAACATATGTGGCCGAGTTGCTGGCGCCGCCAATGTTCAAAACCACCTTGGGGTTGCCACCTGTGGCATTGATGGTCACAGCTTCACTGAAGGTGGCTGTGATTTGCACCACATCACCTGCATTCAAAATGTTGCTCACGATGCCGCTGGCGCCAGTGATGTTCATGCTGGTGAGGGTCGGCACACCTGTGTCGATGGACACGCTGGCACTGCTGCCTACTTGGCCTGGGTTGCCAGCCAAGTCGGTGTAGACAGCCGCGGCTGTTGATACGACTCCGGCTACTGTGCTGCCAGCTGTGGGCGTGAAAGTGGCAGTGCTGACATAGTTGGCGCCACTTAGTACAAAGGGGCTGAGTGTGCTGAGTGTGCCGCCAGTGACGGTTAAATCCCCTGAAGTGCCATTCCATGCAAAGCTAGTACCTGTTTTGTCGTTGGCCGTGACAGTCAGGGTGGCTGTTTCGCCTGCTTTCAGCGAAGCCACGTTGAATGCCACAGACACTGAAGGTGCAAGCGTGTCGACCATGTAAGCGCTGTTGCTGCTCACTGCGGCTGAGGTGGGTGTTGATGTGTTGCCAGCGGCATCCGTCAGTACGGCGCCATTCAAGCTCAAAGCATTCAGTGCAATGGCAATGCCATCTACATCGTTTTGACCTGATGCAATGGTGGTGGTGAACACCAGGGTGTTACTGCCAGCGCCCGATACATAGGTGGCCTGCACAGTGCTGCTCCCTACCAGCAAGGCCAAGGTGGGCGAGCCGCCCGCCACATTCAAATTGACCACTTCATTGAAGGTCACACTGACGTTGGCGGTATCAGCTTCATTCAAATAGTTATTCAGAATGCCAGTTGAGCCGCTGAGTGCAATTGAAGAAATGGTAGGCGCCAGGGTGTCAAGGGTGAGGCTGGGTGTGCCGCCTGCACTGCCATTGTTGCCAGCAGCATCTTGGTAAGTGCCAGCGCCAACAGAAATGCTTGCGGTGCCTGAGTTCACACCAGGTGTAGGGGTGAATACCGCAGTGCGCGTAACGCCTGTGCCCGAGATAGCGCTCAAGGTGCCATTGCTGAGCGTCACATCGCCCGCGGTGCCATTCCACACAAATGTGTTGCCCGGATCTTCGCTGAAGGTGAAGGTGATGTTGGCTGTTTCGCCCACTTTCACTTGGCTCACATTGGACGTGATGCTCAAAAATGGTGCCGTGGTGTCAACAGTGAAGTTGCTGTTGTCAGCTGTGGCTGGCACGCTGAGCGTGGTGGTGTTGGTGCGCGGGTCTTTTAAAGTGCTGCCGTTCAAGGATAGCGAATCGGCATTCAAGGCAATGCCATTGGCATCGGTCTGACCCGAAAGAATGGTGTAGGTGAAGAGCAAATCGGCAGTGCCTGCGCCAGACGCATAGTTGGCAGTGACCGTGCTGCCGCCAATTTGTAAAGCTACCGTGGGCGAGCCCGAGGTGGTGTTGAGTGTTTGTGCTTCAGAAAAGTGCGCGGTGACAGTCACCACATCGCCTGCGTTGAGTGCGTTGTTTTGCACGCCTACAGCACTCGTAATTTGCACATCCATCAAAGTAGCAGGGGTGGTGTTCACTACCAAACTGCCCAGCGAATTCCCCACACCCAAATTGCCTGCGCTGTCCGTGAACAAATCGTTGTTGACGGTGATGCTGGCGCTGCCGCCCGTCAGACCTTGTGTTGGCAAAAATGTGGCGGTTCGGGTGAGGCCTGTGCCGCTAATAGCGGACAAGGTGCCGTTGACCAATGTCACATCGCCGGCACTGCCGTTCCATGTGAAAGTGCTGCCAGGATCTTCACTGAAGGTGAAGGTAATGAGCGCTGTTTCGCCACTTAAGAAAGTGCTGCGACTGCTGCTGATGCTCACTACGGTTGGCGCTGTGGTGTCGACCAAATAGTTGGCGTTGTCGGTTACAGCAGAAAAGATCAGTGTGGGTGTGTTGCCGGCTGTGTCGGTTAAGACTTTGCCATTCAAACTGAGGCTGTTTGCATTGATGGCAATGCCATTGACATCGGTTTGGCCATTGAGAATGGTGTAGTTGAAAACAAGTTGTGCAGTGCCAGTACCAGAAACATATTGCGCGCTGACCACGGTGCTGCCAATGGTGAGATTGATGCTTGGTGTGCCAACGTTGGCATCCAAGAACACAGCCTCTGTAAAATTGACGGCCACCGACACCACATCGCCTGAGTTCAATAAACTATTTTGAATGCCCGTGGCACTGAGCAAGGCCACACTGGCAACGGTGGTGGTTGTGGTGTTGACACTGATGTCTGCAGATTTATCCGTCACACCAGCCGATGCTTCTTGACCGATGTTGCCAGCAGCGTCGGTATAGCTGTTGATTGCGATGGCCACGTTGGCGGTGCCTGCGCTCACGCCAGAAGTGGGCGTTAGAACGGCAGTACGCGTGAGCGGATTGCCTGTGGTGCTGAGCGCACCCAAGGTGCCCCCTGAAACCACCACGTCGCCGCTGGTGCCATCCCATCCAAAGCTGCTGCCGGGATCTTCACTGAAGGTGAAAGTGATGGTAGCGGTTTGGCCAGAAATCAAAGCACTGGTGCTACTGGTGACAGTAGCCGTTGGACGGGTGGTGTCTACCAAATACTTGGCGTTGTCGGCTACAGCCAAGGAGGTGATGCTGCTGCCGTTGCCTGAAGCGTCTTGCAAAGTGCCACCATTGAGCGCGAGCGCATTCACGCCAATTGCTACACCGTTGCTGTCGTTGTGACCGCTGGCTACGGTGGCCGTAAACACCAATGCATTGCTGCCTGAGCCAGATACATAGGTGGCCTGCACCGTGCTGCCGCCCACAGTCAGTGCCAAGGTGGGCGTGCCGCCAGTGGTATTGACTGTGATCACATCATTGAAGGTAACAGTCGCACTCAAGGTGTCGCTGGCATTCAAATTGTTGACAGTGGCATCTGACGCGCTCACTACGCCGCCTGTAGAACTGGTCAAGGCCAAGCTAGTGATGGTGGGCGCCTGGGTGTCCAAATTGAGCGTGGGTGTGGTGCCTGCTGCGCCATTGTTGCCAGCCGTATCTTGGTAGCTGTTGCCCACGACGGTGATGCTGGCCGTGCCACTGCCTTGGTTAGCAGCGGGAGTGAACACGGCTGAGCGCGTCAGGCCTGTGCCGCTGATGGCACTCAGGCTGCCGCCAGCTATTGCCACATCACCTGTCGTGCCATCCCAAGCAAAGCTGGTGCCTGGGTCTTCAGAAAACGTAAAGGTGATGGTTGCCGTATCGCTTGAAGTCAAGCTGGATTTGTCGGATGTGATAGCCACGCTGGGTGCCGTGGTGTCCACCAAATAATTGGCGTTGCTGCTGACAGCGGCAGACGTGATACTGCTGGTGTTGCCATTGGCATCTTTGAGGGTGGCGCCATTCAATGTGAACGCATTGGCCGGCAGGGCAACACCGTCGGTATCGGTCTGGCCGCTGACGATGGTGGTGGTGAATACCAAGGCGTTGGTTCCTGAGCCCGATACATAGGTGGCATGGACGGTACTGGCGCCAATGCTCAGTTTTAAGGTTGGCACGCCACCGTCTGTATTCAAAATGACGACATCATTGAAAGTAGCCGTCACATTCAACGTGTCGCCTGCATTCAATGTGTTGTTGAGGCTGCCTATGGCACTGCTCAAAGCTACGGTGCTGACGCTAGGCGCCAAAGTGTCTATGCTGACGATGGGCGTGGTGCCTGCGGTGCCCAAATTGCCCGCCACATCGGTGTAACTTAAATCGGCCACCGTTATGCTGGCAGTGCCACTGGCCAAATTGGGGGTAGGGGTGAAGGTGCTGCGACGAACGTTACCAAGCCCTGTGAGTGCACTCAAAGTGCCGCCTGAGACGGTGATGTCTGAATCGGTAAAACTGGTCCCCGGATCTTCTGAAAATGTGAAGCTAATGAGTGAAGTTTCGCCACTTCTCAAACTGGCAATGGCAGAAGTGATGATTACGCTGGGTGCTGTGGTGTCGACGGGGTACAAGATGTTGTCGGCCACGCTGGCATTGCCCAAGGTCAGGCTGTTGCCAGGTTCGCTTTTTAACGTGCTGCCGTTGAGGGTGATGGCCGCCGATGGAATCGAGATGCCATTGGCATCCTCTTGCGCTGCCAGGATGGTGTAGCTGAACACAAAGTCGGTGCTGCCACTGCCAGACACATAGGTAGCCTGTACCAGCGTGCTGCCAATCATCAAATTCAAAGTGGGTGAGCCCCCTGTGGCATTGAGCACAATGGCTTCGCTGAAGACCACTTTGGCAAAAATCACGTCGCCTGTATTGAGCAAGTTGTTGACAGCACCCGTGGCGCTGCTCAGGCCCACTTGACTGACGGTGGGTGTGGACGTTGAATAGGTGAGCGAAGGTGTGGTGCCGGCGCTGCCTGCGTTGCCTGCGGCATCGGTGTAAGTGCCTGCGTTGACCGATAGGCTGGCTGTGCCTGATACAACATTGGCGGTGGGCGTGAACGTAGCTGTACGCGTTAAGCCGGTACCGCTGATGTTGCCTAGTGTGCCGCCACTGACCACCACGTCTCCCGAATTGGATGCCCAGACAAAACTGCTGCCAGGATCTTCGCTGAAGGTGAAGGTGATGCTTGCGGTTTCACCCGATTTCAAGGTGGCCACATCCGAGGTGATGCTGACGCTGGGTTCTGTGGTGTCGACCAAATACAGCGGGTTGTTGGCCACAGCGATAGACGTGATGCCGCTGGTGTTGCCCGCACTGTCTTTCAAGGTGGCGCCATTCAAGCTGAGCGCGTTGATGGCAATTGCCACACCATCGGTGTCGGTTTGGCCGCTGGCAATGGTGGTGCTGAACACCAAAGCACTTGTGCCTGAGCCCGACACATAAGTGGCTTGCACCGTGCTGCTGCCAATCACCAAGGCCAGCGTGGGCGAGCCTGCGGTGGTGTTGAGCGTAACCGCTTCATTGAAGGTGACGGTGGCGCTGAGGGTGTCGGCGGTATTGAGCAGTTTGACGGTGGCATCCAGCGGGCTGGCCACAGCGCTAGTGGCACTGCTGAGAGCAAGACTTGCTATGCTGGGTGCAAGGGTGTCAAGGCTGAGGTTTGGTGAGACGCCGGTGCTGCCGTTGTTGCCAGCAGCATCTTGGTAGCTGTTGGCGGTGACGGTGATGCTGCCCGTGCCACTGGCCAGATTGGGGGTGGGGGTGAACACCGCTGTGCGCGTGAGACCTGTGCCGCTGATGGCGCTCAAAGTGCCACCTGTGACTGACAAGTCACCCGCGCTGCCATCCCATGCAAAACTGGCCTCAGGCGCTTCAGAAAATGTGAAGCTGATGTTGGCAGTTTCACCCGACTTAAGGGTGGCCACATCGGACGTGATGATGACGCTTGGCGCTGTCGTGTCCACCAAATAGACAGGATTGCTGGCCACCGCAGAGGATGTGATGGTCGCTGCATTGCCTGCAGCATCTTTCAAGCTGGCGCCGTTCAAGTGCAGAGCATTCAGTGCAATGGCCACACCATCGTTGTCGGTTTGGCCATTGACAATGGCCGTACTGAACACCAATGCGTTGGTGCCTGAGCCCGAGACATACGTGGCCTGCACAGTGCTGCTTCCCACAGTCAATTCGAGGGTGGGTGAGCCCGCGGTGATGTTCAACACAATCACTTCGCTGAAGGTCACCGTTGCAAGCAGCGTGTCACCTGCATTGAGCAATGACACAGTGACATCACTGGGGCTGAGAATGGCGCCAATGGCGCTGCTCAACAACACGTTCGTCAAACTGGGCGCAACGGTGTCTAGGCTGAACGAAGGCGATGCGCCCGCAGCCCCCAAATTGCCCGCTGCGTCTTCGTAACTTTGTGATGTGACGGTGATGCTGGCACTGCCGCTGGCCAAATTGGCATCGGGTGTGAACACGGCCGTGCGCGTGAGACCTGTGCCTGTGAGAGCGCTCAAGGTGCCGCCGGTCACAGCGACATCGCCGGCGCTGCCATCCCATGCAAAACTGCTGCCAGTTTCTTCTGACAATGTGAATGTGATGTTGGCAGTGTCGCCCGCTTTCAACACGCTGATGTCGGAAGTGATCGCCACAGTGGGAACGTTGGTGTCCACTAAAAAAAGCGGGTTGGAGAGAACCACCGCACTGGTGATGACACAAGCATTGCCGGCGGCATCGGACAAGATGGCGCCGTTGAGGGTCAAGGCATTGAGTGGCAATGACACGCCGTCGGTGTCGTTGAGGCCTGCCACGATGTTGGCTGTGAAAATCCAAGTGTTGGTGCCTGTGCCCGATACGTAGGTGGCCTGTACTACGCTGCTGCCAATTTGCAAAGCGAGGGTCGGTGAGCCACCCGCAGCATTGAGTGTGACCACATCGTCGAAGCTGACGGTGGCGCTGAGTGTGTCGCCGGCATTCAAGCTGCGGTTCACAGCACCTGTGGCGCTGCTTAGAACAATGGCCGTGAGATTGGGCGGCGTGGTATCTGAAGGCGGTGTTGGTGGCGGCGGAGGCGGTGGTGGTGCTGGATCAGGATCCGGATCCGGTAGTGGAGGTGGTGGTGGAGGAGGAGGAGGAGGAGGAGGAGGAGGAGGAGGAGGTGGTGGTGGTGGTGGTGGTGGTGGTGGATCTGCTGTGACCTCAAAGGATTCAGCGCTGCGCACCGACACATTGCCCGCCAAGTCAACGGCATAGAGATGGTAGACAGCTGCAGGCAGGCCGCTCAAAGAAAGGGGTGTGTTGCTTTGGACGATGTCAATGGCCACACTTTTGGAAACAAGCGGGCTGAGATTTTCCAAATCACTCAAGTTGAGAATGATGCTGGTGCTAGGCACCACATAGGCTTTGCCCAGTTCATTGCTTTGAACCTGCAGGGTACCTGACTGTGTTTGCGTCAGGGTAAGCGAGCCTGCCTCTAGTTTGGCGATAGGGGCCGTGGTGTCCACCAAGTGCAAAAGGTTGCTCAGAACTGCACTTGCCGAGTTGAGGGTGGCTCTGCCTAGGGCGTCTTGAAGGCTTGTGCCATTCAACTGCAGTGCGTTGCTTGCAATGGCCACACCGTCCAGGTCGGTCTGGCCGTTCACGATGCTGGTGACAAATACCAGCGCGTTGGTGCCCGATCCCGAAACATAACGTGCCTCCACAGTTTGTGTGCCAACGACTAAATGAAGTGTAGGACTGCCACTGCGTGTGTCTAAGTTCACAACCCCGCTGAACGAGACAGTGGCTGTGAGCGTGTCACCAGCGTTCAATCGATGGTTCATCTCACCCGTGGCGCTGGTCAGCGCCATGGACGTGATGGTGGTCGGGGGGATCACTGGCGGTGGTGCAGGAGGTGGTGGGGTTGGGGTGGGTGTGACAGGCGTGTCTTTGCCGCCGCCACTCAAGGCAATCACGCCCAGTACAGCCCCTGAAATCTCTGTGAAACCAATGCTGGCGACAGCCGGTGCTGCTGGAAAAAAGACCAATGCATGACCAGGATTGAGCAAGGCCACCTTGCAATCGAGCGCATCATCGCGCTCGGTCCAAACCAAACTTTCTGGGACGTCTAGTGCTTCCTTGGGCAAATGCGCTGTGACCTGAACTTCTTCGCATGCTTGATTTTGCAGTTTGTAAACCGGTGCGTTGGGTACAGGGGAGTTGCTCGCTACAAAATAATCTTGCAGCTCCAGTGCCAATTGATCGTCCACCAAAACTTGTAGATTCTTTTGGGAGCGAAGCAGCTTTTGCCCTTTGAGGTGACCGCCTGCTTCTTTGTCGATGAGTTTGTATTCATAGCCTGGCTGTGTTTTCACAAGCAGAGGCTTGATGACCGGAGAGGGTGCATCAGGGACCGTGTTCAACTTGGCCAGTTGAATGGTTTGTACGCGACCATCGGGCGTGGTAGCTTGAAGTTGAAAGTCGTTGATCATGCTAATTTACCGCTCATGCAGTGCGCCGGAGAATGCTTTTTGGACAGGTTTGGCAAGGTACTGAAGGACCGACCTGGAGCGAGTTCGAATGTCAAGAGTGGTTGTCATGCCAGGCTTGAGGTCACTCAGGCGCAAGGGATGAGAGGCTTGGTTCGACAAAAATGCCGCACTGCCAAGCGTGTGAACCGACTCAGAAGGCATGTTGGGGTCTATTTGAACCTGCACACGGTAAAAGGCTTGTGTGGCACCAGAGGCATTGCTGTCGGTTAAAGTATCCGAACTGATGTAGCTGAGGGTGCCATTCAGCATGCCATACACGCTGTAATCGAAGGCATCCAACTTCAAACTCACGGGCTGACCGATGCGCAATTCACCAATGTCGCTCGGGTTGATTTTGGCTTCGACAATGTAGCCACCCGTGCTGGGTGAAATGTGCATCAACTCATCGCCTGCGCGCAAAACGCCCCCCACTGTGTTAATGCGCATGAATTTGACAATGCCATCCACCGGCGTTGTGAGCACGCTGTGGTCCAACAAACTTTGGCGTTCGTTCAGCTTGAATTGGTTGGCAGATATGTCTTCCTGCAAGCGAATCACATCTTGCTTGGCGTCTTGCAGATATTTATTTTGGACGCCTGCGATGCGGCCTTGCGTTTCATGCACCTGACGTTGTGCTCGCATCAACTCCAATTGGCTGACATCGCCAGTTTTTAAAAGCGATTGGCTCATGCGCAATTCGTCTTCTGAAATTGCTAAGCTGGCCTTTAGAAGTTTCAATTCATCCAAGTGGCCTTGTTTTTTTTGTGCAAAGACTTGAGTTTGGCTTGATTGAAAGGCGCTACTTGCAGCGTCATTTTTGTTAAATGCCAGCGCCTGACCTGAGGACTCTGCGTTAGCCCTGGCCAAGGCAGCGTTCAATGCGCTCAGCTTGGATTTGACTTCTTGGTAACTGGCTTCAGCGCGCGTGGTTTCAAGCAAGGCAAGTGCTTGACCTGCATGCACTTGCTGACCTTCTGTCACCAGTAATTTGGTCAACACCCCACCATCAGCCGCTTGGATAATTTGATTGCGCGAGACGGCAATCACTTGCCCGTTACTTCGCACAGTTTGGTCCATGTGCGACAAGCTGGCCCACGCTAAAAAGCTAAGCAAACCTAAGAGGAGCAATCGCGTGCCTGTGAGTTGTGGTTGCCAACGCGTGAGCCATCTTTCAAAGAAGGGCCGGTCAGACTTGGAATTTTGTGTGTTCATGCTTGAAGTTGTCTGAGCACTTGCTCTTTGGGGCCATCCAGCAATACCTCGTGTTTGGCAATGACGACCAAGCGATCGACCAGGGTCAGCATTTCCGGTTTGTGGGTGACCAAAACCAAGGTGTCTTGAGGTCGAAGGGCTTGTTGAAGAGCCCGTGTCACGTGATCGGCCAGTTGACGGTCCATGGCAGCTGTGGGCTCGTCCATCAACCAAATGCGCGGACGCCTTAAAAACACGCGCGTTAAATTAACCAACTGGCGCTGTCCGCCCGACAAGCCATGGCCACCTTCTTGTATCGGCAAGTCAAAGCCCATGGGGTGGTTGGCCAATACAGCATGATGAAGTCCTGTTTGATGTGCCACGCCATTCAGAATGTCGTCACCTGGATCTGTCATGCCTACCAACAAGTTGTCGCGTAGCGTGCCTTCAAACAAGCGGCCCTCTTGCTGCAGATAGCCCAGTTGTTCTGCCAGCAATGGTTTGGCAATGAACGCCAAATCGACGCCATCGAGGGTGATGCCACCCACTTGCGGTTTGTACATGCCGCTGAGCAAACGCAACAAGGTCGTTTTGCCCGCACCGATCGGTCCTAAGACACCAATTTTTTCTCCGTTGCGGATGTGTAGCGTGTTCACTTTCAGGGCGGCTTGCTGCCCGTACCCATACATCACCTCTTTAAGGGTGTAATTGCCTTGCACCGCATCCAAAACCACGGGTGTTTGACCATGATGGTCGTTAGGCAGTTGCCAGATTTGGTCGAGGCCTTGAAGTGCCGATTGGCAATGTCCCCATTGAATGAGTTGAGAAGGCAAGGCCGCAATAGGCTGCAGGATGCGGTTGGACAAAATGGAGCAGGCAATGAGGCTGCCCATGCTGAGCTATCCTCTGGATATCATCAGTGCACCAGACGCCACCAACACCACATAGGCAATTTGCTGCAGGGCTTGCAGGTGGTGTTGGGCTGATTCGCTGATTTTGCGCAAGCGCATTTCTTCGCCGCGCGCTGTGTCCGAAATGTTCTGCCACAAACTGAGTTGACGCCACCCGCCTTGCCCAGACTTCAAGGTTTCTGCGCCTTCAATGGCCTCTACCAGCAGGCCTGTTTTTCTCATATTGGCCAACGCCACTTGGTGACTGCGCTTTTCTATTTCACGCAGACCTTGCAAACCGACCATCAGAGATATCAACAAAAACACTGCAGGGATCAAGGCCAGCCAGCCCGCCATCATCCACAAGGCGAAGGTGAACACCAAGGCAAAAGGAGCGTCGATCAGCATTTGCGTGGCAGACCCCGTTAAAAATGCGCGCACACTTTCATAGGCCTTGATTTGGCCTGCCAGACTACCCACGCTGGTGGGCAATTTGTCCATGCGAATTTGAAGCAGTCGCATGAAAACGTCACGTCCCAAACGCTGATCGACCGCTTCGATGATTTTTTCGTTCAAATCGGATCGCAATCGCCGCGCCAACCACTCAAACGCAATGGCACCTAGCACGCCCAAACTCAAAACCCATAAGGTGGCGCTGGCGCCTGTGGGCACCACGCGGTCGTAAATTTGCATGCTGTAAAAGGAAATGCCCAGCGCTACAAAATTCAACATGACGCCGTTCAGGCTAGCATCGATCAGGGTGCTTTGATGCTTTTGAATTTCCAGTTTGATCAAGTGCCAGACGGGGCTGTTGGATCGCTCAAAGGGTATTCTGAAATCGACTTTGACCAAAGCCAAAGAACTTAAGTGATGTTGAGTTGATTCGCCCTCTGCCGACTCCAGTACCCATTGCGATTGACTGTTGTAGCTTTTGAGAACACGCCAAGTGCCTTCATGGTCGACGGCGAGGCAGGGCAGCTGAGAGGGGTCGATGCTGGCGTTGTTCAGCCATTGCACAGATTTCCAATTCATTTGCGACTTTAAAAGTTGCAAAGTTTTTTGCGCTGACGGAGTCTGTGCCTTGTCGATGCAAGCGATCAACGCATGCTTGTCCAAACTTTGGCGTTGCAGTTGCGCCAAGCGTTGCAGAGCAGCTTGCAATGAATTCATGGCGCAGACTGCCCAGCTCTCGAAGTGGTGCCATACGCTTGAAGGTGCAATCGTCCAATGCTTTGCAGCCAAGCCATCTCGTTTTCGATGATGGCCAGTTCAGCCTGCAAAGTTTCTCGGGCAGCATTCATCACATCGATCCAAGTTTTCTTGCCATTGATAAATTGACGCTCCCAAGCGGCTTGAATTTCTTGGGAAGACTCTAGATTGAGAAGCAGCATTTCCGCCTTGCTTTGCCTTGCATTGACATTCAAAAAATCGGTTTGAACGGCTTCCAACACACTTCTGCGAGCAGCCACAATTTCTTGCAAGGTGCCATCGTGCTTGTTTTGCAAAGCGGCCAGCTGATAGGCCAAACCAAGGCCTGCACCCGTGCTGGCACTGAGGCCTACAAAGACCCGGTTGGTGTTGGGCATGTTGGCGTAGGTGAAGTTGCCGCGTTGGTGTTCTGCACGAACATAAACTTCTGGCTGCAAGGCTGAGCGTTTTTCGGCCACCTCGGCCAAATGCAGTTGTGCAACGCGTTCAAGTCGACGTATCAAAGGCGAGTTGTCTAGGCTGATGGCTTCCCAGTGCGGCAAAGCTTGCGTCAAGGCAAATTCATTCACTGCTTTTAGATGGATGTTTGGATGGATCAGCGTTTGACCCAAGTTTTTGGCCTCTGGCACCCATTGCGTCAACCGAATCCACGCTTGGTTTTCTTGCTGCAAGGCATTGAACCGATCTTGACGGACTTGCACCAAGCGCAAGTTGGCATAGTTGACTTCGTTCAGGGGCGACAGGCCTTGTTCTGCGCGGCGCGTTATTTTCTGAAGCAGTTGCGTTTGCACTGTTTCACTTTTTTCCAAGACTTGTTGCTGGCGCTGCGCCATGACCACCTCTGTCCAGGCTTGAAGCGTTTTCAAAGCCAAGCCTTGTTGAATTTCGATCAGGCGTGCATGTTCGATGGCTTGTGTGGCGATCGCCTTGTTGGACTGCGCCGTGAGTCGGCCGCCTGTCCAAAGGGGCTGTTGGAGCCTGAAGCTTAGAACCTGAGGTGTGCCTGTGTAGGCGGGATCAAGCGATTGCGTTTGCACGCGTTCCATTGAGATGGAGGGTGTTGGCCAATACGCTTGCTGCGTGACCTTGATGTCCATGCCAGCCGCTTGTAAGTTCTGGATTTGACTTTGGACCTGGGGATGTTCGGCTGTGACCTTCTGCAAAAGAAGGGGTAGCAGGGGTGATACGACAGAAAAAACGGACGGCTGTGCAACCAGGCCAAATTCAGGATCTTTTGCGTTGGAATAAAGCGACTGTGCACTTATCAACACAAAAATACATAGCAGGGGAACCCTATATATTCTTTTGTATTTGTAAAAATTATTCAATAAAACTGTAAGTTGTATTCAATATTAGCATGTGCTCAAGCGCTTGTTGTGTGGTTGCACCGTCTATTTGCAAGCGAACATCCCTTTCAGCTTTGTTTTTGTTGTTTGGACTTCTAAGAGGGTTATGATAGAAATTACCCCTGTAATTTGCAGGGCATTTTGTAGTTCAAATGTGAATATTTAAGTATTCAATTTGAGGATTTTATGCCAACTTTTTGGAGATGCTGATGCAACGTCGTTTTGTTCTTCCCATCCTGGTTTCTGCTGTGACGGGTGTCGCCGCTTTTACTGCTGCGCCTCTGGCCATGGCCCAGGCCAAGGATTTGAAAATTGCACACATATACAGCAAGACCGGTCCTTTAGAGGCCTACGGCAAGCAAACGCAAGTGGGTTTGATAATGGGTTTGGATTACGCAACAGGTGGCACCATGCAAGTAGGCGGCCGCAAGTTGGTGGTGATCGAGAAAGATGACCAAGGCAAGCCCGATTTAGGCAAGAATTTGTTGGCCGCCGCTTATGGCGATGACAAAGTTGACATTGCTGTGGGTCCTACGGCTTCACCCGTGGCATTGGCCATGTTGCCAGTGGCCGAAGAGTACAAAAAGATTTTGTTGGTCGAGCCCGCCGTGGCCGATTCCATCACGGGCGATAAGTGGAACAAATACATCTTCCGCACTGGACGCAACAGCAGCCAAGACGCTATTTCCAATGCCGTGGCTTTGGACAAAGCAGGCTACACCATTGCCACTTTGGCGCAAGATTCTGCATTTGGCCGTGATGGCGTCAAGGCGTTTCGTGAGTCTTTAAAAACAGCCAAGCTGGTTCACGAAGAATACCTGCCGCCAGCCACCACCGATTTCACGGCAGGTGCGCAGCGCTTGATTGACAAGCTCAAATCACAGCCTGGTCGCAAAATCATTTTCATCATCTGGGCAGGCGGCAATCCTTTCAAAATTGCCGACATGGACTTGAAGCGTTATGGCATTGAAATTGCCACGGGCGGCAACATTCTGCCAGCCATGGTTGCCTACAAGCAATTCCCAGGCATGGAAGGTGCTGCTTACTATTACTTTGGCATGCCCAAAAATACAGTCAACGACGCTATGGTGGCACGCCACTACACGCAGTTCAAATCACCGCCTGATTTTTTCACGGCAGGTGGCTTTGCATCTGCCATGGCCTTGGTCACTGCTTTGAAGAAAACCAATGGCAATACCGATGCCAACACATTGATCACCGCCATGGAAGGCATGAGCTTTGACACCCCCAAAGGCAAGATGACTTTCCGAAAAGAAGATCACCAAGCTATGCAAAGCATGTACCACTTCAAAATTAAAGTAGACCCTGCATTTGCGTGGGGTGTGCCAGAGTTGATTCGCGAAATCAAACCTGAAGAAATGAATGTCCCTATTCGCAACAAGCGCTAAGGTGACGTCAGTTGGGCGTTTTACAAACGCATGAGCTCACAGTCCGCTTCGGCGGGCATGTGGCGGTCAATGCGGTTTCTTGTCGTTTTGAGCCAGGCACCTTGACGGCCATTGTGGGCCCCAATGGTGCTGGCAAAACAACCTATTTCAACCTGATCTCTGGTCAACTACCGGCCAGCGAAGGCCGCGTGCTCTTGCACGGTCGTGAACTGACGGGTTTAAGTGCTTCAGCAAGAACACGTGCTGGCTTGGGCCGTGCGTTTCAGTTGACCAACTTGTTTCCCAACTTAACGGTACTTGAAAACGTACGACTTGCTGTTCAAGCCACAGAATCAGGCGCGCACATGCGTGGCCTCAATCTATGGTCAATTTGGCAAGATCACACCAAGCTCACAACACAAGCCCAAGACATCTTGGCGCAAGTGGCCATGTTGTCCCAAGCCGAAGCCCCAGTGGCCAGCTTGCCCCATGGTGACCAAAGAAAACTAGAAGTGGCACTGCTGATGGCACTCAAGCCCTCGGTTTACATGTTTGACGAACCAACTGCCGGCATGAGTCATGACGAAGCGCCAGTTATCTTGAACCTCATTCGACAATTGAAAAGCGATAAAACCAAAACCATTCTGTTGGTTGAACACAAAATGGATGTGGTTCGCGAGTTGGCAGATCGCATCATTGTGTTGCACAACGGCCAGTTGGTGGCCGATGGGGAACCTTCCGAAGTCATGGCCTCATCCGTCGTGCAAGAAGCCTATTTGGGTGCCAAGCCTTCATCTCAAAAAGAGTCAATTTCGCAAACCACTGAGGAGGGCATTTAATGTTGCCTGGCTCGGTTTTGCTCGAGATGAAAGACGTGCACACGCACATTGGTGCCTATCACATCTTGCACGGTGTCGATTTGCAAATACCCCGCGGTGAACTGACGTTGTTGCTTGGGCGCAATGGCGCAGGCAAAACCACCACGCTCAGAACCATCATGGGTTTGTGGCAAGCCTCGCAAGGACAGATTCACTTCAACGGCCGCGACATCACGCAGTTGCGTACCCCCGACATTGCGGCACTTAACATTGCCTATGTGCCAGAGAACATGGGTATCTTTGCCGACCTGACCGTCGAAGAAAACATGCTGTTAGCAGCGCGCAATGCATCCCGTGCGCAACAAATGGATTCAGACCGCTTGACATGGATTTACGCCATGTTTCCTGCCGTCGAAAAATTTTGGCATCACCCGGCCGGCAAGCTGTCTGGCGGCCAAAAACAAATGTTGGCAGTGGCGCGTGCCATGGTCGAGCCGCGCGACTTGCTCATTGTGGATGAACCCAGCAAAGGCCTGGCGCCTGCCATCGTTCAAAACATGATTGATGCATTTCAAAAAATGAAAGCCAGTGGCGTGACCATTTTGTTGGTAGAACAAAACATTCATTTTGCCCAAGCTTTGGGTGACAGTGTGGCCGTGATGGACAACGGTCGCATCATTCATGCGGGCAGCATGGCGGCACTCAGTGCCAACTCTGCGCTGCAGCAATCTTTGTTGGGCTTGTCATTGTGATGATCAATTTCAAAAGTAATTTGGACATCAAGCCCTTGTTGTTGGTGCCGGTCTTGGCCTTTGCGGCATTGCCCTTTGTGGGCTCTTTTGACACATGGCTCACCTTGAGTGTGGCGGGTTTGGCCATGGGCATGATCATTTTCATCATGGCCTCGGGCCTTACGTTGGTGTTTGGTTTGATGGACGTGCTCAATTTTGGCCATGGTGTGTTCATCGCCTTGGGGGCGTTTGTGGCCACCAGTGTGTTGGCTGGTATGGCCGACTGGACGCAATCACAAGAACTTTGGCGCAACTTGGTCGCAGTAGGGGTAGCCATGACAGTGGCCATGATGGCAGCCGCTGCCATTGGCTTGGCTTTCGAGCGCTACATCGTTCGTCCGGTGTATGGTCAACATCTCAAACAAATTTTGATCACCATGGGCGGCATGATCATTGGTGAGGAAATCATCAAAGTGATTTGGGGGCCGCTGCAAATTGCATTGCCCTTGCCTGAAGCCATGCGCGGTTCATTGTTGTGGGGTGACGCCTCCCTTGAAAAGTACCGATTGATGGCGGTTGTGGTCGGTTTGCTGGTGTTTGGATTGCAAGCATGGACCTTGAGCCGCACCAAGGTCGGTTTGCTTATTCGCGCGGGTGTGCAAGACCGCGAAATGGTCGAGTCGCTGGGTTACAAAATCCGCAGGCTTTTTGTGGGTGTCTTTGTGGTGGGCAGTGGCTTGGCGGGGTTGGGCGGTGTGATGTGGGGCCTGTATCAGCAAAATGTGGTGCCACAAATTGGCGCACAAGTGAATGTGCTCATTTTCATTGTGATCATCATGGGCGGCTTAGGCTCTACGGGCGGCGCACTGATTGGCGCTTTGTTGGTTGGCTTGATGGCAAATTACACCGGCTTCTTGTTGCCCAAACTGGCCTTGTTTTCCAACATCGCCCTCATGGCGGCTGTTTTGTTGTGGCGGCCTCAAGGTGTATATCCCGTGGCCAATCGTTGAGCTCAAAGAAAACATTCACTTATGTTGAAACGCTTGTTGTCGAATGATCTGCCTCGCAGTACCTGGCTGGCCTGGATGTTGGCTGCCTTGCTATTGGGTTTGGCCTTTGCGCCATTTTTGTTTCCAGGTGTGAAGGCTTTGTCCGTGGCGGCCAAAATATTGGTCTTTATTGTGTTGGTGGCCAGTTTTGATTTGTTATTGGGATATACCGGCATCGTCAGTTTTGCCCACACCATGTTTTTTGGCATAGGTGCCTATTGTGTCGCCATGTCATCCAATCATTGGGGCGCATCTTGGAACTCACTTGGCTTGGGCATTGCATTGGCCTTGCTTCTCACCTTGCTCTTAGCTTTGCTCATCGGTCTGTTTTCTTTGCGCGTTCGAGCAATCTTTTTTGCCATGATCACTTTGGCCGTGGCCGCTGCGTTTCAAACCTTGGCTTCGCAATTATCTGAATGGACCGGTGGCGAAGACGGTTTGAGTTTCAAATTGCCCGCTTTACTGTCACCCAGTACCGAGTTCAGCGACACGCCTTTCTGGGGCGTTCATTTAGATGGCCGTCTGTTGTGCTACTACCTGTTGTTTGCGGCAGCCTTGATTCAATTTTTGATGCTTCTGCGCATTGTGAACTCACCTTTTGGCCGAGTGCTCCAAGCCATTCGTGAGAACGAGTTCAGGGCAGAAGCCATTGGCTACCGGGTGGTGGTTTACCGTACGCTGTCTAGCGTGTTGTCTGCTTTGTTTGCTTGTATGGCCGGTGTGATGCTGGCCATTTGGCTGCGATACAACGGCCCGGATACTTCGCTCAGCTTCGAAATCATGATGGACGTTTTGCTGATTGTGGTGATTGGCGGCATGGGCACCATTTACGGTTCAGCCTTAGGTGCTGTCTTATTTCTTTGGGCCCAAAGTTATTTGCAAGATTTACTCCGATTAGCAAGCGAGGCCGTGGCCAATTGGCCCTTGTTGGCATCGCTCTTGTCGCCCGATCGGTGGTTGCTATGGCTTGGCTTGTTGTTTGTCTTGTCGGTTTATTACTTTCCAACTGGCATCGTTGGCCGTTTGCGCGCCAAGGCTCAACGCGCATCCTGATAATCGGCAAGTCCAAATTGGTTCCAATGAGGATTTTCCCTCTTGCCGTCTTTATTAAATTTACGCATCATTTCCCCACTTAATTTTGAGAGTTTCATCATGAAAAAATTACAACTTAATCGGGTCACCCAACTGGCTGTGGCTTTGTCTGCCTCTGGTTTGATGGCCAGCACTGCAGCCATTGCCCAAAGCAACGAAGTCAATGTCATTTGTTCGGCCCAAGCGGCATGGTGCAGCATGATTGCCGTCACCTTCGAAAAGAGCCAAGGCGTGAAGGTCAACATGACCATGAAAGGCTCTGGCGAAGCCATTGCTCAAATCATGGCTGAAAAAGCCAATCCTAAAACCGATGTCTGGTTTGGTGGCACGGGCGATCCTCATTTGCAAGCTGCCGAGCAAAATCTCACGCTCGAGTACAAGTCTCCCACCTTGCCCAAGTTGCATGATTGGGCCCAACAGCAAGCCAAGCAATCGGGCTACAAAACAGTGGGCATTTATTCGGGCCCTTTGGGTTTTGGCTACAACACCGAGTTGTTGGCCAAGAAAAAATTAGGCATTCCTAAAACTTGGAATGACTTGCTCAAGCCCGAATACAAAGGTGAGATCCAATCGGCCAATCCCGCTTCTAGTGGCACGGCTTACACCATGATTGCCACCTTGGTGCAATTGATGGGCGAAGATCAAGCCTTTGATTATTTGAAAAAGTTGCATAAAAACATTGGTGCCTACACACGTTCGGGCACAGGCCCTATCAAAGCTGTTGCGCGCGGTGAAACCACTGTCTCTATCAGTTTTGTACACGATGGCCCTGGTGAAAAAGCGCAAGGTTTTCCCATTGAAACCATCACACCTGCAGATGGTACTGGTGCAGAAATCGGCTCGATGTCGATTGTCAAAGGTGCGCGCAACATGACTGCTGCCAAACAGTTTTATGAGTGGGCTCTGACGCCATCAGCCCAGGCCTTGGGCGCTGCCACCCTGCAATTCCAACTGCCTTCACACAAAGAAACCAAAGTGGATCCACGTGTGCCCGATTTCAAAAAAATCAAGCTTATCAGCTATGACTATGCCAAGTATGGTCAAACCGCTGAACGCCGGCGCTTGATTCAGCGTTGGGAAAAAGAAGTTAACAGCTTGCCGCAATAATGAATGCTGAGCTGCGCACGCAGCGAGCTTTAACTTTGTGGGCCCTTTTGGGCCTTCTGAGTTTTGGCTTATTGCCGTGGTATTTCCTTCAGCAAAGCACTCTGGTGCAAGCGCTTCCGCTTGTGTGGGGTGCGCCTGAAACCGCCAGTGCCCTGATTCAGACGCTGCATCATGGTCGCCCTTGGTTGTGGTTTGGTTTTGCTGGGCTCATGGTTTGCCTGATTGGAATCATCACGCCAGTCGCTCAACACCCTAAGCGGCAAGGATTCTTTTTGGTTGTGGGCGCTTTATTGGGTTTGTTGGGTTTGGCGGTCAGTGGTTTTGCCATTGGCGCCGTTGGTTGGGCATTTGAGTTTTTGGAACAATGGGCAGGCCCCTTGGCCCAAGGTCAGTACGGCATGGGGTGGGGCGCTGCTGGGGTTTTGTTATCGCTCACCATCTTGTTGGGCGCTGGCTTGGCTCGCTGGGGTTATTGCAGAGGAGACGTGTTTATCGCCAGCGCTGTGGTGGTGAGCGTGGTCTTGCTCATTTTGTTTGTGGTCTACCCGGTTAGCCGATCCTTGGTTTCTGGCTTTTATTCAGAGGCGGGTGATCTCAGCTTGTCGGCCCTGTGGGACCGCATTGGCACCCCGCGCATTTGGAGTCTGAGTTGCTTCAGTGGTGGCAAGCATTGCGGTGTTGCGTGGAACACCCTTGGGTTGGCTTTGGCCACAGCAGCCGGTACCACAGTGCTAGGCACACTCATTGCGCTATGGGCGGAGCGCAGTGGCACTCGTCTTGGCAAACCCCTAAACGCCTTGGCACTCATGCCCATCATCACACCTCCCTTTGTGGTGGGCTTGGGATTGATCTTGTTGTTTGGCCGTTCAGGTCTGGTGAATCAAGCTCTGGAATGGGCATTTGGAATTCCGCCTACGCGGTGGTTTTATGGCGCATTTGGCATTTGGCTGGCCCAAATGTTTGCCTTCACACCTATCGCGTTCATGATCATGCGAGGGGTGGTTCAGGGCGTGAGTCCTTCCTTAGAAGAGGCTTCACAAACATTGCGTGCTACGCGCATGCAAACCTTTTGGCACATTACCTTGCCACTCTTAAAACCAGGGCTGGCCAACGCCTTTTTGGTGGGCTTCATCGAAAGCATGGCGGACTTTGGCAACCCCATCATTTTGGGAGGTCAGTTCTCAGTTCTTTCTACTGAAATTTTCTTCGCCATTGTTGGTGCCGCCATAGATCCAGGCATGGCTGCTGCTCTGTCATTGGTGCTCACAATTTTTGCATTGGCTGTCTTTGTCATTCAACGCCAAGTTTTGAGCGGCGCGCAGTTCACCACTGTTTCTGGAAAAGGTGATGCGGGTATTCCTCTTCATTTACCTCCCGCTGTTCTCAATGTTTGCCGCGGCATTGCAGGGCCATGGTTGGCCTTCACCTTGGTGGTTTATGTGTTTGCTTTTGCCGGTGGTTTTGTTCAAACATGGGGGCGCGATTACACCTTCACCTTGAATCACTTTAAAACTGCTTTCGATGTGCAGTGGGGCGAGTTTGGTTGGGTTTGGGCAGGTACTGCATGGAACTCGTTGTTCAACACTTTGAGTTTGTCGGCCATGGCAGCGCCCGTATGTGCAGGCCTAGGTTTGCTCATGGCATGGTTGCTGGCGCGCACCGAGTTCAAAGGCAAAAATGCATTTGAATTTGCAGCACTGCTCACCTTCGCCATACCAGGTACGGTGCTTGGTGTGAGTTATATCTTGGCTTTTAATGTGCCGCCTGTCGAGCTCACTGGTACAGGCTTGGTCATTGTGCTTTGTTTTATTTTTCGCAACTTACCAGTCGGTGTGCGAGCGGGCACGGCGGCCTTCAAACAACTCGATCGCTCGCTTGATGAGGCCTCTGTGATGTTGCGCGCAAGCACCCTCACGACCATTCGAGAGGTTATCTTGCCCTTGCTGAAACCCGCTTTGGTGGCGGCGCTCATTTACAGCTTTGTCAGGTCCATGACCACCGTTTCTGCTGTGATTTTCTTGGTCACTGCCAAGTACGAACTGGCCACCACCTACATCATTGGTCGAGTAGGCAATGGCGACTATGGTGTTGCCCTGGCTTATTGCACCGTGTTGATGGTCCTCATGGGCTTCATGACTGTGGTGATTCAACGTTGGGTCGGTCAGCGCGAGCTGGGTCGCAGAGAAATGAAAGTATCAACATGACCACTGTTTCAAAACCCGCATTTGCAGGCATCGAGTTTCGTCAAGTGACCAAGCGTTATGGTGAAGGCAAGGCACCCTTGGTGGTTAAAGGCATCAATTTTGTGGTGCCCAAGGGCACGCTCACCACTTTGCTGGGTCCCTCCGGCTGTGGCAAGACCACCACCTTGCGTATGATCGCAGGATTGGAAACGGTCAGCAGTGGTCAAATTTTGATAGATGGCCAAGACGTCACGCAATTGGGCCCAGCCGAGCGCAATGTCAGCATGGTGTTTCAAAGCTATGCCTTGTTTCCGCACATGTCGGTGATCGACAATGTGCGTTATGGCCTCAAGGTCAGCGGTGTGTCTGCAACAGAGGCCACAGAGCGTGCACATGTAGCGCTGTCAAACGTCGGATTGAAAGACTTCGACAATCGGCTGCCCAGCGAATTGTCTGGGGGGCAGCAACAGCGTGTGGCCGTGGCTCGGGCCTTGGTGCTCGAACCTTCGGTGTTGTTGTTTGATGAGCCTTTGTCCAATTTGGACGCGCGCTTGCGGCGTTCGATGCGCGACGAAATTCGCAGTTTGCAGCAACGCTTGGGTCTTACGGTTGCCTACGTCACGCACGACCAAAGCGAAGCCTTGGCAGTCAGCGATCAAATCATCGTGATGGAAGCTGGCACCATTGCGCAAGCCGGCAGCCCTGAAGATTTGTACGAACGACCCGTGTCAGAATTTGTGGCGGGTTTCATGGGCGAAGCCATGTTGTTCCAGGGGGAGGCCAATGCGCAAGGGCGGGTGCGTGTAGGCCCTTTGGATTTTCAAGCGCAGCAACAAGTGAAGGCCGGTGCAGTGACCGCAGCCATTCGGCCAGAAGCCTGGACGGTGTTGCCTGCGCTAGGTGCATCACTCACCGGTGTCTTACAGAAGAAAGCGTATTTGGGCAGCACCCTTGAGCTGACGTTTGACACAATGCTGGGTCCATTATTTGTCGTGACTTCAGATTTATCGCAAGATTGGTGTTTAGGTATGACGCTAGGCTTGTCGCTCTCTGGACGCGGCGTATCTGTCGTTTCACGTTCTTAATTGTTGAAAGTAATTCATGGCCATTGTGTTTGATTTAGGTGGGGTGGTTTTTAAATGGAAACCGTTGGAGTTGTTGCAAGATATTTTTCCAGAGCGCGCACCCAATGTAGTCGCTGCCCAAAAATGGTCAGATCAAATTTTTGAAAGTTTTAATCCTTTGAGTGACTGGGCACAGTTTGATTTAGGCCTGATTGAGCCCGATGCGCTGGCTGCCAAAATTTCAAAGCGCGTTGGTATTTCAGAGGCCGATATGCATTTGCTGATTGCCAGCATCCCACCTCACATGGTGCCCCAAAGTGGCACGGTCGACATCATTTCAGAATTGAAAGCCGAAGGGCATCCGCTTTACTTCTTGTCCAATATGCCAGCGGGCTATGCAGATCATCTTGAACGCGCTCACGAATTTTTTCGCCATTTTTCAGATGGAATTTTTTCTGCGCGTGTTCAACAAATTAAGCCACAGTTGCCTATTTTTCAAAGTGCAAACCAGCGCTTTAGGGTGTCGGGTAAAGACACCATTTTCATTGACGATGTGCAGCACAACATCGATGCCGCCCATGTGCATGGTTGGACAGGCATCCGTTTTGATGAGCCAACGCAGGTCAGACGCGATCTGGTCAAGCTGGGCCTCTTAAAAGCCGCCGCTTGAGCTTACTCTTTTGCGCCTAAAGCCAAAGCCAGCTCTCTTGTTTGGGGACTCGCTACAGCTTGTGCATTCACATCTTTGGCCAGCGTGGGCCAACCCTGTAGATGCTGTTCACAGATGTTGGCCAATGCATCGATCCATGTGGGCTCATCGTTTAAGCATGGAATGTAGCTGAAGGTTTTACCGCCTGCGTGCAAGAAGGCTTCACGCGCTTCCATGCTAATTTCTTCAAGCGTTTCTAAACAATCGCCCGTAAACCCTGGGCACACCACATCGACACTTTGCGTACCGGCTTGC
This sequence comes from Limnohabitans sp., assembly GCA_049655425.1. GTDB lineage: Bacteria > Pseudomonadota > Gammaproteobacteria > Burkholderiales > Burkholderiaceae_C > Limnohabitans_A. Next base: position 545,762 of record JBASJS010000002.1, read on the forward strand.
GCCATGGTAATGAGGGTTGGCTCTGTGTAGGGTTCAAGCCACTTGGCTTTGCCAAAACGCGATTGGAAGGTGACTTTGTATTGGGTTTTGTCTAGGCCCAATTTCTCAGCCAACAAGCGACCCGTTTTGTAGCATTCGCAGTGGTAGGGGTCGCCCAATTGCAATGTGCGCTCGGGCACACCGTGAAAGCTCATGACCAATTGTTCGGCTTTGCCGTTGGCAGCCCAATGGCTCTGAATGCGGTTGGCCAATGCTTGAATGTAGCCATCGTCATCGTGGTAGCGATTGACAAATCGAAACTCTGGCAGATTGCGTGTTTTCAGGCCCCAACGATAGACCGAATCAAAGACGGGCGCTGTGGTGGTACCACTGTATTGAGGGTAAGCGGGTACCAACAAAATGCGGGTAGCGCCTTCTTGTCTGAGGGTGTCAATTTGCGAGGCAATGCTGGGCTGACCATAGGTCATGGCATATTTCACCAAGACATGGTGTCCGCGTTGCTTGAGTTTTTCAGCCAAACCTTGCGCTTGCTTGTCGGTCCAGACGCGAAGCGGTGAGCCTTCTGTGGTCCAGATGCTGGCGTATTTGGCAGCCGATTTGGCTGGGCGCACCCGCAAAATGATGCCGTGCAAAATGAGCCACCAAATGGCTTTGGGAATTTCGACGACACGCGCATCACCCAAAAACTGAGCCAAATATTGACGCAGCGCAGGTGCAGAAGGTTCAGCAGGCGTGCCGAGGTTGCAGTACAGAACAGCTGTTTTTGCAGCTTGACCGTGTTGAAAAGGGGGTTCTTTTTGAAAAGCCATGCGTTATTCTCTCGCACCATGATCGACTTTTCAAAAATTAAAGCCATCTCCCTAGATTTAGATGACACTTTATGGCCCGTTTGGCCCACCATAGGCCGTGCCGAGGAGACTTTGGCCCAATGGCTGGCTGAAAAAGCCCCCCTCACCATCCCTTTATGTGCCATTCCAGGGTATCAAAGGAAAATTCGGGAAGAAATGCCCGCCTTGCGGCCAGACCTTGGTAATGACCTGTCTGCCTTGCGGCGGGAGGCCATTCGAGTGCTGCTGCAAAGAGCTGGGGAGGACCCTAATTTGGCCGAACCGGCATTTGAGGTTTTTTTTGAAGCCAGACAAAAGGTTGTTTTTTTTGAAGACGCCTTGCCAGCCCTGCAGTTTTTGAAAGCCAAGTACCCCTTGGTGGCCTTGTCCAATGGCAATGCGGACATTCGCAAGGTGGGTCTTGAGGCTTACTTCGAGGCGGCCTTTAACCCCATCAATTTAGGTGTTGGCAAACCCGATCCCAAAATGTTTTATGCGGGTGCAGACGCTCTGGGGGTTTTGCCAGAAGAAGTGCTGCACATTGGCGATGACCCTCATTTAGACGTTTTGGCCGCCCAACGCGCTGGCCTGCAAGCGGTCTGGGTCAATCGTGAAGAAAAACTGTGGACTCACGACGTGCATCCGGCACCGTTCACCGTGATCAGCTTAAAAGAATTGTGTGAGTCTTGGCCCCATTGATACCAACGGAGAACTACATGAGCTTAAAAATTTATGGCATCGGCGCATCTCGCGCTGTCAGGCCCCTTTGGGTTGCTGCAGAGTTGGGTTTGAATTTTGAGCACATCCCGGTGCCGTATCAAGGTGGTGCAACACGCACCCCCGAATTTTTGGCCCTCAACCCCAACGGCCATATTCCCGTCATTGAGGATCATCGCCCAGAAGGCACCGTCACTGTTTGGGAAAGCATGGCATGTGCGCTGTATCTGGCCAAGGTTCACGGCAGGCCCGATGGCCAATCGATTGCACCTGCCAATGCGCAAGAAGAAGCGGATGCACTGCGCTGGAGTTTTTGGACCGTCACAGAAGTTGAGAAAGACGCCTTGACCGTTTTGATGCACCGCCTGGTGATGCCCGTAGATCAGCGCAAGCCTGAGTTGGCCGATGCGGCAGAGCAAAGATTGCGCGTGCCTTGTCGCGTGCTTCAAGCACACCTTGATGCGCAAGCGACAAAAGACGCTGCGTATTTGGCAGGGCAGCGATTTACCGTAGCCGATGTCTGTGTGGCCAGTGTCCTGGTGTGGGCCAAATCTTCGTCAGTGTTGATGGCGGAGTTTCCAGCTGTGCAAAAGTGGCTTGACGCTTGCGTCAGTCGTCCTGGCTTCGCGGCATCTCGCAAGTTGGCTTAAAAAAAACAGATGCACGCTGGCTGGCCTGTGAGAGCAGCCGTGTATCAAATCATGCTAACTGCTTCACAGCCAGACATCACAGCACCTTCTAAGGTGGCGGGATAGGGGCCAGCCACATAGTCGCCACAGACAGAAAGGCCTGCAAAAGGATTTGCACTGGGCCGATTCAAATGGGGTGTGCATGCAAAAGTGGCACGCTTTTCAATCACTGTTTGGACCAATTTCAAATCAGTGCTGGCGCTTAATTCAGAATTCAAGGTACGCATCAAATCGTGTGCTTGCTGAAGCACTTTGGCTTCCAGCGCTTGCTTACCATCTTGTGCGGCGCTGACCACAAAGGCCAGCAGGCCTGGTGTTTTGTGAGTCGTCATCATTTGGCCGCGGTCAAATACAAATTGAGCAGGTGCGTTGATGTTGGATTGCAGTGCCAACATGGGCTGAGGCAATTGAAACGCCGCACTTGCCTGAACATAGATTGTTGCAATAGGCTCGTGCACCAAGGCTGTTGCGAGAGCAGACCAAGCTGGGTTAAAGGGCGCAATCAAAGTTGCCGCCTCCCAGGCCGGCGTGGCCAACACAACATGGTCAAAAGTACTTTCTGCAAGCTGCCAACGTGTTGGTCCATTTGGGCTCAAAGTCAACTGCTCAACGCGTACGCCTAATTTGCAAACGGCATGATGGTTTTCAAGCCAACGAACAGCCGCATGCGGAAAGATTTCTCCCAAGTCTTGCCTTGGCAATAAAAGATCCGCGCTACCGTGGGGGCCAAAGACAGCGTCTTTCAAAACTCGCAAAAAAACAGCGCCACTGGCTTGATGTGCCGGCGTGTTCAAAGCTGAGACGCAAAGCGGTTCAATCAAATCGCGCAAGACGCGGTGGGAGAGGCCTTGGCACAGGTCATGGACAGTGCTTGCACCATCGCATTCGAAGTGCATGCGTTGCCACTTGAATGCTGTTGCAAGCAATGACCATTTGTCGCGAATTTGCCAGCCCTTGGCAAATGCAACGCCGCCCAACAAATTGAATGGGAAGGGCAGGGGCGGCAGGGCCAGTCCTTCACCCTTTGCATCTTTTAAATTCAATGGCAAGCGCCACAGCGCTTTGTTGACGTCAACCCCAACCGTGCGCATCAAGGCCAGGCTTTGTCGGTACGCGCCAATCAGAATGTGTTGGCCATTGTCGAGCGCCGGTAGCTGTTGGGCAGGCAAAGAAAACGACCGTGCGCGTCCTCCCCAATGGCGGCTGGCCTCCAACAAAGTGACTTTGTGCCCCTGTTCAACGGCGGTGATGGCGGCAGCCAAGCCTGCCCATCCACCACCGACCACTGCAATTTTGAGGGCTTGCGTCAAAGCCGCCCCAGCGCTTGAACTTTCCATGCCAGCCATAGCTTGCGCAGTGGCGTGAGGGAGACGCGTTGGTGCAGTACTTGAAAATTGTCAGCCTCAATTTCGCGCAGCAGGGTTCTGTAAATGCTGGCCATCATGAGGCCGGGTTTTTGGGTGCGTTTGTCGGCAGCAGGCAGCAAGGACATTGCTTCGTCATACAGGCTATGCGCTCGTGCCGCTTGAAACTTCATGAGGGCTGTAAAGCGATCTGAATACTGTCTTTGCATCAGGTCTTGTGCTTTGACATCAAATTGCTTGAGTTCATCGATGGGCAAGTAAATACGGCCTCGCATGGCGTCCTCGCCCACGTCGCGCAAAATGTTGGTCAATTGAAAAGCGAGCCCCAATTTGTGCGCATAAAGGGTGGTGGCGGTGTCTGTTTGCCCAAAAATTTTGGCAGCGACTTCGCCCACCACGCCGGCAACCAAGTGGCAATAGCGTTGCAAACCGGCAAAGTCCAAGTAGCGTGTCTGTGTCAGGTCCATCTGACATCCTTCAATCACAGACAACAGGTGATGCGCCTCAATGTCATAAACCTTCACATGCGGCATCAACGCATGCATGACGGGGTGAGTGGGATGGCCTGCAAAGGCTTGCTGCACTTCTTTTTGCCACCAAGCCAATGTGCTTTGCGCCACACTGGGGTCGGATATTTCGTCGACCACATCGTCAACTTCTCGGCAAAACGCATAGAAGGCAGTGATGGCTGCACGGCGCTCGGCAGGCAAAAACAAAAAGGCGTAATAAAAGCTACTGCCAGAACTGGCGGCCTTTTGTTGAACGTATTCTTGGGGTGTCATAGGGCGCCATTCTCCCACTGTCTGGGACTCATCCAAAGGCAGCGCCACAACATGATGGGTACATCCCATGCGCGCAAACGTGGCCTGACTTGCAGGGCTTGAGGTCCTAAGTTGCGAACTTTTTCCAAAATACGCAAGCCGCCTTGCACGACCAAGCGCAGCTCCCAGCCTGCGCGACCAGGCACTTGATGAACCAAGGGTGCACCAGACATCATCAAGCCATGGGCATGCAGGCAGAGCGTTTCAATCAAAGTGTCGCGTGGCAGTTGTTCCAACAAATCTTGCGGTAAGTAGAACCTGCCGCGGGGAATGTCCTCGCTAAGATCCTGCCAAAAATTGATCAGCTGGAGCGCGCTGCAAATGGCATCACTCTGCGTCAGAGCAGCCGCGTTGTTAACGCCATACAGATGCAGGAGCAATCGACCCACTGGATTGGCAGACAAATTGCAATATTCAAGCAAAGCCGCTGTGCTGGGGTAAGTCTTGCCATGGGCACTGGCTGCGACATCTTGCTCGAAGGCTTTGAGCAAATCATCGAGCAATGCAAGGGGCAAAGCTTTTTCCAAAATGATGCGATGCAAGGGGACAAATATGTCTGCATGAAAATTCAAGCCTGCTTCTGAGTTGTGAAGCGCTTCTCTAAAGGCCTGAAGTTGGCTCAGCCGTTCATCTGCTGTCAATTCGCCTTCGTCGGCAATGTCGTCTGCTGCCCTGGCAAAGGCATAGATGGCGGCAATGGCAGGCCGCAAGGCTGGAGGGCAAAGCCAAGAGGCCACCGGAAAATTTTCTGGGTGGGTCACGGGCAATGGGTTGAGCCCTGTTGAATTTGTAGAGTGTGTCGACATCAATCACTGCATTTTCGCTTGACATTCATCATGGATTACCCTAGATTACTAACCAGTCAGTCATTAATTTGGATTTACCCATGTCAACTCACGATCTGCGCCAACTGAGGCCAGCCATGATCCCAAACAATTTCAACAGTGGTCCTTCCTTGTGGCTTGTTTGCGCCATGTCTTCAGTGATGCTGTTGACTGCCTGCAGTGCCAAAAAAGACGCGCCCGAACCAGTTCGCTCCGTCAAGTTGACCACAGTGGGTGCATCTGATTTGAACGTTCAAGGGCAATATGCCGCAGAGGTAAAGGCGCGTGTAGAAAGCCGTTTGGGATTTCGAGTCGGCGGCAAAATTGTCCAAAGGCAAGCGGAGCCAGGTCAACGAGTTCAAGCGGGGCAAGTCTTGGCCGAAATCGATGTTCAAGACTATGCATTGGCAGCTCAAGCTGCACAAGCACAAGTAATCGGCGCGCGTTCCCAGCGCGATTTAGCGGCAGCAGATTACAAGCGCTATGAAGCATTGCTGGCGCAAAACTTCATCAGCGCAGCTGAACTAGAGCGTCGCTCGGCCACCCTCAAGGCAGCGCAAGCCACCCTTGATCAAGCCTTAGCCTTAGCGCAATCACAAAACAATCAAGCCTCCTATGCCAAGTTAGTGGCCACCACTTCGGGCGTCATTACCAGCGCCGAAGCAGAAATTGGCCAAGTGGTGTCTGCCGGGCAGCCAGTGGTGCGTTTGGCCCATGTTGGCCCCCGAGATGCCGTCTTTGCAGTGCCCGAGCAAGTGGTGAGTCGAATCAAAATAGGTCAAAAAATGACCGCAACTTTGGGCAACGGACAGCAAACTTTGCAAGGTCAAGTTCGAGAAGTCGGTGCCAGTGCCGACCCCCTCACACGCACGTTCACAGTCAAGCTTGGTTTGGAAAAAGCCGAAGCCTTGCCGCTTGGCGTCACGCTGAATGTGAATGCCCCTCAACTTGCGGGCAGCCAACCCAACGTCATCAAAGTGCCTACCAGTGCTTTGAGGCAAGACGGCCAAAAAACGGCTGTGTGGGTGTTTGATGCTGCGACCAGCACAGTTGTTTCGCAAGTGGTGGAAGTTGCCACAGCAGACGGCAACGACGTGGTCATTGCTTCAGGTTTAAAACCTGGCCAGCAAATTGTTAGCGCGGGTGTGCATGTTTTGTCGCCAGGTCAAAAAGTTACCATTTACAAGCCTGACGCCAGCGCGCCTGCAGCCGGAAAATAAACCATGCGCACCGAACCTAAAGCAGGCTTTAACCTGTCCAAATGGGCGCTGGACCATCCTGCGCTAACCCGATACTTGATGCTGGTCTTGATGCTCTTAGGCGTCTTTGCTTTCTTCAACTTAGGTCAAGATGAAGATCCACCCTTCACATTTCGCGTCATGGTGGTACGTGCCTACTGGCCAGGTGCAACTGCCCAGCAAGTCGCTGAGCAAGTGACTGATAAGTTAGAGCGTACGCTTCAAGAAGTGCCTTACGCAGACAAGATTCGAAGCTACTCCAAGCCTGGCGAAGCACAAATCATTTTCCAAATCAAAGACTACTCCAAACCTGCCGAAGTGGCCAATGTTTGGTACACCGTGCGCAAGAAAATTGGCGACATGCGTGGCACCTTGCCTGCGGGTGTGGTGGGGCCCTTCTTTGTGGACGATTTTGGCGATGTTTACGGTGTGATCTACGCCTTGCAAGCCGATGGCTTCACACCGGCAGAGGTGAAAAAGTTTGCAGACGAAGTACGTCAAAAGATTCTGCGGGTTCAAGACGTCGCCAAGGTTGAGTTGTTTGGTGTCCAAGACGAAAAAGTCTTTGTTGAAATTTCTCAAAAGAAATTGGCGGCCATGGGCATCGACATGGGCGCTGTGATTGCGCAGTTGGGACAACAAAATGCAGTCGAATCTGCAGGCACATTGAACTTACCCAAGGACGCCATTCAGCTTCGCGTCAATGGCCAGTTCAACAGCCTAGAGTCTCTCCGGCAAATGCCCATACGCGGCGCTTCTGGTCAACAACTTAAGTTGGGTGATTTAGGCAACATCAAACAAGACTACATCGATCCACCTTTGGTCAAGGTTCGGCACAACGGTGAGCAAGTGATTGGCTTGGGTGTTTCTATGGCCAAGGGAGGCGACATCATTCAATTGGGCAAGGCTCTCAAGTTGAGTGCGCAAGACATTGAGGCGGGTTTGCCTGCTGGCATGAAGTTAATCCAAGTTCAAGATCAGCCGCAGGCTGTTTCGAAATCTGTGAACGAATTTCTCCAGACCTTGGTTGAAGCGGTTGCCATTGTGTTGGCTGTGAGTTTTCTCGCATTGGGTTTGCACAAACGACCTGGCGTTCACCCCTTGTGGCGGCGTTGGACCTTGGACATTCGTCCAGGTTTGGTGGTGGGCATCACCATTCCATTGGTCTTGGCCGTCACGTTTTTGGCCATGGATTACTTTCACATTGGTCTGCACAAAATTTCGCTGGGTTCGCTCATCATTGCGCTCGGCTTGCTGGTAGACGACGCCATCATTGCGGTTGAAATGATGGTTCGCAAAATGGAAGAGGGCTACGACAAAGTGCGTGCCGCCACCTTTGCTTACGAACTCACGGCCATGCCCATGTTGACGGGCACCTTGATCACTGCGGCTGGATTTTTGCCGATTGGTTTGGCCAAGTCCATGACGGGCGAATACACCTTTGCCATCTTTGCAGTGACCGTCATTGCGTTGCTTATCAGTTGGGTGGCGTCGGTGTATTTTGTGCCTTATCTCGGCACCTTGCTCTTAAAAGTGCCACCCCATGTTGTTGCGTCAGACGATGCAGTCATTCATGAAATGTTTGACACCCCGTTTTACAACGCTTTCCGTCGTGCCGTGACGTGGTGTGTGTTCAATAAATGGAAAACTATTGCCATTACCTTGTTCTTGTTCGCCTTGGGCATTGTGGGCATGGGAAAGGTGCAGCAGCAGTTCTTCCCGGACTCAAGTCGTCCAGAAATCATGGTCGATGTTTGGCTGCCTGAAGGGTCTAGTTTTGCGGCCAGTGACGAGGTGGCTAAGCGAATTGAAAAGCGCTTGATGGCAGAAGAGGGCGTCAAATCTGTCAGCACTTGGGTGGGTTCGGGTGTGCCGCGTTTCTATCTGCCACTCGATCAGGTATTTCCACAAACCAACGTATCGCAATTGATCGTGATCCCAAAAGATTTGAAGGTTCGTGAGTCGCTGCGCATCAAATTGCCAGAATTGCTGGCCACTGAATTTCCGGAGGTGCGAGGGCGCGTTAAGCTGCTGCCCAATGGCCCGCCTGTTCCTTATCCTGTGCAGTTTCGTGTGGTGGGAGATGACCCTGCAGCTTTGCGTTTAAAAGCCGATGAAGTCAAAGCGGCCATGCGCGCCAACAGCAAAACGCGTGGCGTCAACGACAACTGGAATGAATCGATCAAAGTCATTCGACTAGAAGTTGATCAGGCAAAGGCACGCGCATTGGGTGTGACCAGCCAATCAATTGCTCAGGCCTCACGCACCATGGCTTCTGGCTCTACGGTGGGTCAGTACCGCGATGGCGATAAATTGATCGACATCGTGTTTCGTCAACCGCAGTCAGAACGCGATGCCATTACCGATTTGGCTGGCGCTTATGTGCCCACCGCATCGGGCAAGTCAATTCCTTTGTTGCAAATTGCCAAGCCTGTGTTCAATTGGGAGCCTGGCGTGATGTGGCGTGAAGGGCGTGACTACGCCATCACAGTCAACGCAGATTTGATTGAAGGCGTCCAAGGCGCCACCGTGACCACCCAGTTGCTGCCCGAATTGAAAAAGTTGGAAGCTTCTTGGAAGACGGCGGGCGATGGCGCCTATCGCATCGAAGTGGCGGGTGCCGTGGAAGAAAGTTCCAAAGGTTCTGCGTCGATTGCTGCCGGCATGCCACTCATGTTGTTTGTGACCTTCACTTTGTTGATGTTGCAGCTGCAAAGCTTTAGCCGTGCCATGTTGGTGTTCCTCACTGGCCCCTTGGGCATGGCCGGTGTGGCTGGCGCTTTGCTGATTCTTGACCGGCCCTTTGGGTTTGTCGCCTTGTTGGGCGTTATTGCATTAATGGGCATGATTCAGCGCAACTCGGTCATTCTGATTGACCAAATTGAGCAAGACAGGGCTGCTGGCGTGCCTGCATGGGAGGCCATTGTCGAGTCTGCCGTCAGGCGGTTGCGCCCCATCGTACTGACAGCCGCTGCCGCCGTTTTGGCCATGATTCCCTTGTCACGAAGCGTGTTTTGGGGACCCATGGCGGTGGCCATCATGGGCGGCTTGATTGTGGCAACGGCACTGACACTTCTGGCATTGCCCGCCATGTACGCGGCATGGTTCAAGGTGTCGCCGCCGGCAAAAGCTCATTAATCTGCTTGAAAGCCTTCAAGCCATGGGGTCTTCAAGGCCTCCTCAAGGATATGGAGACTTCTTCTCAGAAGTCTCCACTTCCATGGTTAAAATAGAAGGTTGACCGATTCAACCCATATGGATGGGACCCGCGCGGGTGGCGAAATTGGTAGACGCACCAGGTTTAGGTCCTGACGGTAGCAATACTGTGCGGGTTCGAGTCCCGCCCCGCGCACCACTTATTTAGACACAACTAGAGAAAAACATGGCAGTTACTGTAGAAACATTGGAAAAATTGGAACGCAAAATTACCTTGTCACTGCCTGTGACAGCGATTCAATCTGAAGTCGATGCCCGTTTGAAGAAATTGGCACGCACCGTCAAGATGGACGGTTTCCGTCCAGGCAAAGTGCCCATGAACGTGGTGGCCCAGCGCTACGGTTATTCAGTTCAATACGAAGTGATGAACGACAAAGTGGGCGAGGCTTTTGCCATTGCCGCAAACGAAGCCAAAGTGCGTGTTGCCGGCCAGCCCCGCATTTCTGAAAAAGAAGGCGCACCCGAAGGTGAGTTGTCTTTTGAAGCCATTTTCGAGGTTTATCCAGAAGTTAAATTGGGCGACCTGAGTTCAGCCACCGTTGAAAAACTCAACGCCGAAGTGACCGAAGAAGCCATCGACAAAACGGTTGATATTTTGCGTAAGCAGCGTCGTACGTTCTCCCAGCGTCCTGCAACAGAGGCTGCCATTGACGGCGACCGCGTTACGGTTGACTTCGAAGGCAAGATCGACGGCGAAGTATTCTCCGGTGGCAAAGCTGCCGACTTCCAATTCTTGGTTGGCGAAGGCCAAATGTTGAAAGAATTTGAAGAAGCGGTTCGCGGCATGAAGAATGGCGAAAGTAAAACTTTCCCATTGGCATTTCCAGCCGACTATCACGGTCAAGACGTCGCTGGCAAAACAGCCGACTTCTTGGTCACAGTGAAGAAAATTGAAGCGGCGCACTTGCCAGAAGTCAACGAAGCCTTGGCCAAGTCATTGGGCATTGCCGACGCATCTGTTGACGGTCTGCGCACAGACATTCGTAAAAACCTCGAGCGCGAAGTGAAATTCCGCTTGCAAGGCCGCAACAAGCAAGCCGCCATGAATGCGTTGGTCGAAAAAGCCGAACTCGACTTGCCCCAGTCAGTGGTGCAAAACGAAATTGAGCGTTTGAAAGACGGCGCACGTGCCGACCTCAAGCAGCGCGGTATCAAAGACGCCGACAAAGCGCCTATCCCCGACGACATCTTCCGTCCTCAAGCCGAAAGCCGTGTGCGCTTGGGCTTGGTGGTGGCCGAGTTGGTCAAGGCCAATGCTTTGAATGCCACAGAAGCGCAAATCAAAGCCCACATCGAAGAACTGGCTTCCAGCTACGAGCGTCCCGAAGACGTCTCACGTTGGTACTATGGCGACCAACAGCGCTTGGCCGAAGTTGAAGCCGTGGTCATTGAAACCAATGTGTCCGACTTCATCATGTCTAAAGCCAAAGTGACTGAAAAAGCCATCACGTTCGACGAATTGATGGGTCAGCAAGCCTAATCAATTGAACCCTTTGCAGTTTGGAAAAACCATGAACTCACTCGACATTCAAGCCTTGGGCAATGTGCCTATGGTGATCGAAACGTCAGGCCGCGGCGAGCGCGCCTACGACATTTACTCACGTTTGCTCAAGGAGCGAGTGATTTTCTTGGTGGGCGAGGTCAATGACTACACCGCCAATTCCGTGGTAGCCCAGTTGTTGTTTTTGGAAAGCGAAAATCCTGAAAAGGACATTTCTTTTTACATCAACTCACCTGGCGGCTCCGTCAGCGCTGGCATGGCCATCTACGACACCATGAACTTCATCAAACCCGATGTGTCTACGTTGTGCACCGGCATGGCGGCCAGCATGGGTGCGTTTTTGTTGTCTGCTGGTACCAAAGGCAAGCGTTTTTCTTTGCCCAACTCCAAGGTCATGATTCACCAGCCTTTGGGCGGTACGCGGGGTCAAGCCACAGAAATTGAGATTCACGCCCGTGAAATCCTCAAAACCCGTGAGCAATTGAACCGCATCTTGGCCGAAAACACGGGTCAACCCCTCGAAAAGATCCAATTGGACACCGAGCGTGACTATTATTTGTCCGCCGATGAGGCAAAAGAATATGGCCTGATTGATCAAGTGATCGCAAAACGTCCCTGAGACGCAACACAACAGGGCAGAAATTGAGGTTTCAGCCCTGTTTTTTGAAGACGGCGCCCCCTTTCTGGGAGAGCGCCGTTTTTCTTTCGTTATCATTGGGAAAATAGAACCACAAGGCGTCGTTTATGGCCGATAAAAAAGGCTCGGTTACCGAAAAGAATTTGTATTGCTCCTTCTGCGGCAAAAGCCAGCACGAAGTGAAGAAACTCATCGCAGGACCCTCGGTCTTCATTTGCGACGAGTGCATTGATTTGTGCAACGACATCATTCGTGACGAATTGCCAGCGACAGAAATTGCCAAAGACACCAAAAATGGTTTGCCAACCCCTCTGGACATCAAAACCAATTTGGACAACTACGTCATTGGTCAAGAAAAAGCCAAGCGCACTTTGGCGGTGGCTGTGTACAACCACTACAAACGCTTGAAGCACAAAGAAGGCGCCAAAAAAGAAGACGTCGAATTGGCCAAGAGCAACATCTTGCTCATTGGACCTACTGGCTCTGGCAAAACTTTGCTGGCCCAAACTTTGGCGCGCATGCTGGATGTGCCTTTTGTCATGGCCGACGCCACCACCCTCACCGAAGCAGGTTATGTGGGTGAAGACGTCGAGAACATCGTGTCTAAGTTGCTGCAAAGTTGCAACTACGACGTTGAACGTGCCCAGCGTGGCATTGTGTACATCGACGAGATCGACAAAATTACACGCAAGTCTGACAACCCCTCCATCACGCGCGACGTGTCGGGTGAGGGCGTTCAGCAAGCCTTGCTAAAGCTCATTGAAGGCACCATGGCCAGCGTGCCACCGCAAGGCGGCCGCAAGCATCCCAATCAAGACTTCTTGCAAATTGACACCACCAATATTTTGTTCATTTGCGGTGGCGCATTTGCAGGCTTAGAAAAAGTCATCGAAAACCGCACGGAAGCATCTGGCATTGGTTTTGGTGCCGTTGTCAAAAGCAAAAAACAGCGCTCACTGACAGAAGTCTTCACCGAAGTTGAGCCCGAAGATTTGATCAAGTTTGGCCTCATCCCCGAGTTGGTAGGCCGTATGCCTGTGGTGGCTACTTTGGCCGAACTCACAGAAGAGGCTTTGGTTCAAATTTTGACCGAACCCAAAAATGCCTTGGTCAAACAATTTGGTCAGCTGCTCAACATGGAAGGCGTCGAGCTCGAAATTCGTCCCGAAGCCTTGCATGCCATTGCTAAAAAAGCACTCAACCGTAAAACGGGTGCGCGCGGTTTGCGATCCATTTTGGAGCAAGCGCTCATCGACACCATGTTTGAGCTGCCCAATGCAAGCAACGTCGAAAAAGTGGTGGTGGACGCGTCCACCATCGAGGATAACCACGTACCCCTGCTGGTCTACCGAGAGTCGGCCAAGCAAGCTTGAATTTTTTCCAGCCCACCCCCTGAACCCGATCATTAACCCTATGAACTCAAGGCTTGAAATCGGTAAAACAGGGGCCATCTATCCCCCAAACCCAAGGGAATCAAATGTCTGGACACACACCTCTGCCCGCTGAACTGCTCGACTTGCCGATGTTGCCTTTGCGCGATGTCGTGGTCTTTCCGCACATGGTCATTCCACTTTTTGTGGGACGCCCCAAAAGCATCAAGGCCCTAGAGAGCGCCATGCTCACCGATCGCCGCATCATGTTGGTGGCGCAAAAAACAGCGGCCAAAGATGAGCCTGAAGCCACCGACATGTTCGAAGTCGGTTGCGTTTCAACCATTTTGCAAATGCTGAAGTTGCCCGACGGCACCGTTAAGGTTTTGGTTGAAGGGCAGCAACGCGCCAAGGTTCAAACCATTGCAGATGGCGAAGCGCATTTTGTCGCCACCGTCATGCCCATTGAAGTTGCCGCCGAAAAAGCCGAGCAAAGCAGCGAAATTGAAGCGCTGCGCCGCGCGGTCATGCAGCAGTTCGACCAGTACGTCAAACTCAACAAAAAAATTCCGCCCGAAATTCTCACATCAATTTCTAGCATTGATGAGCCCGGTCGTTTGGCTGACACCATTGCTGCGCACTTGCCCCTCAAGTTAGAGAACAAGCAAGTGGTGCTCGACTTGGCCAGCATCCGAGATCGATTGGAAAACCTTTTTACGCAACTCGAGCGCGAAGTCGACATCTTGAATGTGGACAAAAAAATCCGTGGCCGTGTCAAGCGCCAAATGGAAAAGAACCAGCGCGATTTTTATTTGAACGAGCAAGTCAAGGCCATTCAAAAAGAACTCGGTGAAGGTGAAGAGGGCGCTGACATCGAAGAGATCGAAAAGAAAATCAAGGCAGCCAAAATGCCTGCAGAGGCACGCAAAAAGGCCGATGCCGAGCTCAAAAAACTCAAGCTCATGTCGCCCATGTCGGCCGAAGCGTCTGTGGTGCGCAACTACATCGAAGTACTGACGGGCCTGCCTTGGAGCAAGAAGACCAAAATCAAGCACGACTTGGGCAATGCCGAAGGCGTGCTCAACGAAGACCACTACGGTCTTGAAAAAGTCAAAGACCGCATCATGGAATACCTGGCGGTGCAGCAGCGCGTTGACAAAGTCAAAGCGCCTATCTTGTGTTTGGTCGGCCCCCCTGGCGTGGGCAAAACTTCATTGGGTCAATCCATTGCCAAAGCCACAGGCCGCAAATACGTGCGCATGGCCTTGGGCGGTATGCGCGACGAAGCCGAAATTCGCGGTCACCGCCGCACCTACATTGGTGCCATGCCTGGCAAGGTGCTCCAAAGTTTGAACAAGGTCGGCACACGCAATCCTTTGTTCTTGCTAGACGAAATTGACAAGCTGGGCACCGACTTTCGCGGCGACCCTTCCAGCGCATTGCTCGAAGTCTTAGACCCCGAACAAAATCACACCTTTGGTGATCATTACGTCGAAGTCGATTTCGATTTGAGCGACGTCATGTTTGTGGCCACTTCAAATTCCATGAACATTCCTTCCGCGCTCTTAGACCGCATGGAAGTCATTCGTTTGTCGGGCTACACTGAAGACGAAAAAACCAGCATTGCCATCAAATATTTGTTGCCTAAACAAATGAAAAACAATGGCGTTAAAAACGAAGAGTTAAGCATCAGCGACGCCGCTGTACGCGATGTGGTGCGTTACTACACCCGCGAAGCGGGCGTGCGTTCACTCGAGCGAGAGCTTTCCAAAATTTGCCGCAAAGTGGTTAAAAGTTTGTTGCTCAAACAAATGACGGCCCCAGTGCTGGTCACACCCGACAACCTGAACGACTTCTTGGGCGTGCAGAAGTACACCTATGGCCGCGCCGAAGCTGCCAACCAAGTTGGTCAAGTGGTGGGCTTGGCTTGGACCGAAGTCGGCGGCGACTTGCTCACCATCGAAGCGGCCCTCATGCCTGGCAAGGGTGTCATTACGCGCACCGGTTCTCTGGGCGACGTCATGAAAGAGTCTGTCGAAGCAGCGCGTACCGTGGTTCGCAGCCGTTCGCGCATGTTGGGCATCAAAGACGATGTCTTTGAGAAAAAAGACTTGCACATTCACGTGCCCGATGGCGCAACGCCCAAAGACGGCCCCAGTGCTGGCGCTGCCATGACCACGGCCATGGTTTCGGCCATGACAGGCATACCCGTGCGAGCCGATGTGGCCATGACCGGCGAAATTACTTTGCGCGGAGAGGTCACAGCCATTGGCGGCTTGAAAGAGAAGTTGTTGGCTGCTTTGCGTGGTGGCATCAAGACCGTTCTAATTCCGGAAGACAACGTCAAAGACCTGCAAGACATTCCCGAGAACGTCAAAAATGGTCTAGAAATTGTGCCCGTCAAATGGATCGACAAAGTGCTTGAAGTGGCTTTGGAAAAAATGCCACAAGCCTTGCCCGAAGAAGAGCCCGAAGCCGTGGCGCCATCTGTTTCGGCCGATGCCAAAACTGCAAGCAAAGAAGGCGCCATCAAACATTGATAGATTTTTTGCAGGGACTTTAAAAATTCCTAAAAATTGCGCTACAATTCACCCAACGCAAACGAATCAGCATACAATGCCGAGTTGATTGCAAATGCGGGATTAGCTCAGTTGGTAGAGCGATACCTTGCCAAGGTATAGGTCGAGAGTTCGAGCCTCTTATCCCGCTCCAAACATTGAAAGCCTAACCAAGGTCTTTCAGCAAATAGGGAAGCAACAGCTTCCCTTTTTTGTCGAAAAAAACGGCGCGGTAGCAAAGCGGTTATGCACCGGATTGCAAATCCGTGTAGGTCGGTTCGACTCCGGCCCGCGCCTCCAAATTTCTATTCAGAAATTATCAAGACAGCCCCGCAAGGGGCTTTTTTGTGTCTATCGCATTCATAATAAAGCCAAAATTGGCTTAGGCTAATGAATAACTGTTCGTCAGTAGAGCCTATCTTTCATGATTTCCAAACTTATGCCTTCAACCACTGCTGTTTTGAGTTCTTGTTTTGTTTTGTTAGCGGCATTGTCAGCCAGTCTGCCCGCCCAAGCCGGTCGCCCCCTCACAGTTGACGACGCCAGCGTCAACGACACAGGCGATGGCCATGTTGAAATGTGGTGGACACGCGCGCCTGGTGGTACTCGCTCTTGGACCGTTGCACCTGCTTACGCGCCAGTCGATAACATTGAGTTGGGCGCGGGCATTTCACGCGAAATTGGCACAGGCATTCAAACGCAAAACATTCAAGCCAAATTCAGAATCACACCAACGCAAGACAATGGTTGTAACTTTGGCGCAGTTGCAGGTTATGCCCGTGTCGAGGGCGATTCATCTAAGCCCTATGTCAATGCTTTGTTCTCATGCAACAGTGCAACACTGGGCAGCTTGCATACCAATGTTGGAGCCCTTGATGTTTCTAGCTCGCAAAGGGTTCGCACGTGGGGTGTGGCTTGGGAACGCGCCTACGGTGACGTGACGGTTCACATTGAAAAATTTGGCATGCAACACGAGAAGCCCACAGTGGCCACAGGTCTGCGCTTTAACGTGATGGAAGACCTTCAACTGGACACCAGCGTGGGTCGCACCAACAAACAAAATGTTGTCACCTTCGGTTTGAAATGGATGTTCTAAAGGCTTGACCCATCTCAAAATTGGATCGCGCCTCACCGCAGGCTTTGCCATCGTCATTTGCGTTTTCTTGGCCGCCATGTCGGTCGTTTTGTACTTTCAAAAAGAGACCTTGCAGGCTGCACAGCAAATTTAAAGGGATAGTTTGCCCTTTGCGTTGATGGCTGCCAAGATGCGTTG
The DNA here is from genome assembly GCA_049655425.1 of Limnohabitans sp. Classification (GTDB taxonomy): domain Bacteria; phylum Pseudomonadota; class Gammaproteobacteria; order Burkholderiales; family Burkholderiaceae_C; genus Limnohabitans_A. Next base: position 562,797 of record JBASJS010000002.1, read on the forward strand.
GTGAAGTTCGTTGTCAATGTCTTCAGGTTTCATCTGGCTTTCAATGACCCCAGGGCCAGCGGCCAAAGTCAAGACCTGCAACTGAGAAACCAGCAAGCGCCATTGGTATGCAGCCAAATCTGGGTGCACTCTGGGGTCTAAGACTACGGCCGAGCTTTGTCGACGCTCCTCTTTTTTCTTTTCCTGAATGGCTTCGCGCGCCTCACGCGTTAGTCTTTGTATATCTTCTTGAGACAGGTGCAAGCGCTCAGTTTCTTGGGCAACCATAGCCCGTGCCTTCGGGTCTAACTCGCCATGCTCAAAGGCATGCAACAACTTATGTTTGAAGTTTTCTCTGTCGATGCGCAGCTGGTCGGTGAAAGCTGACGCCAGAAGACCCGCTGGAATTGCAAAAATACCGATGCCAACCAAAGCCAAAACCACGGTGAGTGCTCGCCCCATGGGGGTGATGGGGGAGATATCGCCATAGCCCACAGATGCCAAAGTGACCACGGCCCAATAGATTGATTGTGGAATGTTTTCGAACTTATCGGGTTGGGCATCGTGTTCGAATAAAAAGCCCAAACTTGCTGTTAAAACGACCAACAGCAGCATGACAAAAATAGACGCAAAAATTACTTGCCATTCGCGACGCACGACTTTGTAGAGTGTTTCGACGGCAGATGTGTAGCGCGTAAGTTTGAGCAATCGCAACAACCTGAACACCCGAAGAAAGCGCAGGTCTAGCGCAGTTGACACAAAGTGTTCAAGCAAGAACGGCAAGATGGCCAACAAATCAATGATGCTTTGGCCCGCTTTAAAGTGCGAAAAATGCGGAGAAAAGTTTTTCTTGTATTTTGGGTTTTCTGGCGCGGTGTAAAGCCGTGCAATGTATTCCAAAGTGAAGATGGAAAAGGCCATGGCATCAATGATGAAAAACTCAGCCGACAAATGCTGGTGCACAGATTGCACCGACTCCAAAACCACACACACAATGGACAACAAAACCCAAAACATGATGAAGTTGTCAACATACACATGCAAGCGGCCAGAATGACCCGTGGCTTCGAGCAAAGCAAACAACTTGTATCTAAAACCACGGCCTTTGTTGAGTGTTTTGAATTCTTGCCAGGCAGGAACCACATAGCGCGTCAACTTGAAAATTCGCATCAAACGCAGCAAGCGCAATGCCCGCATCATCTCGACATCTGCACTGACAAAGCCTGTAAAATAAAACGGTGCAATGGCCAACAAATCAATCAAGGCATAGAAACTGAAGGCGTACCGCAAACGAGGGAATCGCTTGCCAGAAAACTCAGGATCGTAGGGGGCCGTGGCCAATCGCATCAAGTATTCGAGGGTGAAAAGAGCGACAACCATCACATCGAAAACATGAAAGGCCCATTCGCGTCCAGCGTAGATGGGCCCAATGTTTTCGGCAACGATGGCCATCACGCTGATGATGATGAGCCAAGCAATACCGTTTTCAAGTTTTCTTTGATACCCCTCAGAAAATTGGCCATCAAACAGCCATTGATAAGTCAGTGACAGTATGTTGGGCTTGTGTGGGCTGTGTGCGGGCTTGGGCGCTGGGTGGGGCATGATTGCACTTTTTCAGGATTGATCGTGCAGATTTTCAAGCCTGAGCCTGTCTGCTGCTTGATGTAAGTCAACTATTTCGATCAAAACCTAAATCACTCTGCCATTAATCACTTTTGTGGTTTGGTCAAAGCGTGCAGCAGGTCTTTACCCAGAATACCTTGAAGCTTTCCTTGTTCGGCTTGACGCACCAAGCTCACAATGCGCGCGTTGCATGGTGCCGTACTTCCTAAGGACTTGGCCAGGTCGACCACGGCGCCATTCAGATCATCAACTTCTGTGGTGCGATTGTGTTGCAAGTCTTCCCACATTGAAGATCTGGCTTTGTCATCCATTTGCAGCATGCTGGCCGCTAATCTTTTGAAGATGAAATTGGGCAAGCGCAAAACGCTTGGCAGCAATGAAGGCGATACTTTAGAGACTTTGGCAGGGGTGATGCCAGCGAGCTTGAGGACATGTAAGGTTTCATCCATCAGGCATGCCAAACACTGACGGTATGCGCGGTCTGACAACTCTTGTTTGAGCGGTAAATTGGACAGTGCATTGACCGCATTGTTGAGGTTCAATATCAACTTACCCCATTGCACTTCCTCAAATTTTGCAGCTTGTGTCACAGCAAGCCCAGCTTGTTCAAAGATGGGCAAGAAAGGCGCCCATGCTTCATGGCTTGCTGCCCACAAGTGTCCATCAGTGCCGCAATGCAAATGACCATTCTCCAAGGTCACCACATTGAAGGGCACCATGCCTGCAATCACATTGAGATGGGGTAATCGATGTGCAAGTTTTTTGGCGTTGTCTACGCCGTTTTGAAAACTGACCACGGTTACGTTGGGCTTGGCATGCTTAAGAATCAACTCTGCAGCGGTGTGCGTGTCTTTGCCTTTTACCGTGACCAATACCAGGTCTGCCAATTGCAGTACGGAGGGGTCGGTAACAAATTGAATTTGCTCAGGTTTGAGCATCAATTTTCTTTGATGCAAATCCGTCAGGGTATAGCCATGCACCTGGACGGCATCAAGTGCCCTCTGTCGTCCTAACAGCGTTACCTTAGCGCCCGTGCCGGTCAGCCAGCCACCGATGTAGCCACCGATTGACCCCGCGCCTAAAACGATAATTTGAGGTGCATTGCTCACTTGAGTGCTTGTTGGATTGCTCATGATTTTTGGGGAGCTGGTTTGGCATCAAATCCAAAGCAAGGGCGTCCGTCTGAGTTCAATACTTGAATGCAGGGCAAAATTTGTGACTTGAAGCCTAGTAGCTTGCAGCTGTAGGGCATTTTGGGGTCCCAGCTGGTGGCGAAGTGCTTGCACTTCCAACAATTAACTTGTCCAAGAGAAGAGGGTGTGGTCACCATGATGGGGCTGTTGTGCTTTACAAATGGATCATAAAGAAAAAAGGCTCAATGCTTGTGCAGTCTATTTAAATCTGCAAATTTCTGAGGCTTGACTTAACATTCGCTCATTCTCAAGTGAAGGACGGACCATGAAGCCAGAATCTCAAATTGAATCTCAAATTGACATCGATCCCCGCATTTATGCTTTGTACGACGAGTACTGTCATGGCGCCATGGACCGACGTGAATTCCTTGCCAAAGCTGCCGCATTGACGGTGGGGGGCATGGCCATGGCGCAAGCTTTGTTTCCTCGGTACGCCAATGCACAAACGATCTCTTTCACAGATGCCCGCATCAAAGGCAGGTATGTGAAATATGCATCACCAGGGGGCACTTCTGGCGAGATGAAAGGGTATTTGGTGCAACCCACCTCGACCACAGCGACTCAATTCCCTGCGGTCTTGGTGATCCATGAAAATCGTGGTTTGAACCCCTACATTGAAGATGTCGCTAGGCGATTGGCCGCGGCTGGATATTTGGCATTGGCGCCCGATGGGCTGTACCCAGTCGGTGGGTATCCTGGCAACGACGAAGAAGGAAAACTCCTGCAGGACAAACTGAATCCTGCCCAGTTGCGAGCCGACATGCTTAACAGCGCCAAGTTCTTAAAAAACCATGCACTGTCTTCCGGTAAGTTGGGTGTAACGGGCTTCTGTTGGGGCGGTGGCATGACCAGCGACATTGCCGCAACGCTAGGTGATGAAGTGAGGGCCGGTGCGCCTTACTATGGCGTATCGCCTTCAACAGAAAAAGTGGCCGGCATCAAAGCCGAGTTGGTCTTGCATTTTGCTGAAACCGATCCTCGCATCAATGCCACTTGGCCTGCTTTTGAAGCCGGCTTGAAGGCCCAAGGGCGTGTTTTTCAAGCATTTACATACCCGGGCACACAGCATGGGTTTCACAACAATTCAACGCCTAGGTTTCAGCAGGCTGCAGCAGATTTGTCTTGGAGCCGAACATTGGCCTTGTTCGAGCGAACCCTTAAATCTTAGGCTTGTGAAAATTCTTCAATCGACTGCCTGCATGCACTCGTTGGCATGAGGCAGAATGTTATTTTTGAACCAGAACAACACACCATGCAACCCTTCCACCTTGCCTTTCCCGTTACTTCATTGGCCACTGCGCGTTCTTTTTATGGCGATTTGCTGGGCTGCCCCGAAGGCCGCTCTAGCGATGAGTGGGTCGACTTCAATTTTTATGGCCACCAAATCGTGGCGCATTTGTCGCCCGATGAAGCGGGTCATCACAACACCAGTGCGGTCGATGGCGACAACGTGCCCGTGCGCCATTTCGGGTTGGTCATGGAAATGGGCCAGTGGGAAGCTTTGGCAGACAAGCTGAAAAAAGCAGGCACCAAGTTTGTGATCGAGCCCCACATTCGCTTCAAAGGCCAAGTAGGCGAGCAGGCCACCATGTTTTTCTTGGACCCCTGCGGCAACGCGGTCGAGTTCAAAGCGTTTGCAAATCCTGCCAATTTATTTGCTAAATAAACAAAGCCTTGAGCGCTATTGATTCTGCAACGACTGCATCACCTTGGCGATGCAGTCGTTTGTTTTTGCAGAGTCAATCCAGCGCATGATGCAAACCAATTCAAGCACGGGATCGACCCAGGTAATTGAAGACCCCGCCCCAATGGCAAACCATGAGGTTCGTGGTGCATCCTTGAACAAGGCACCGTCGTGGTTCAGCCAAATGAGGTAGCCGTAGTAGGGCGCAACATCGCAGGCTTGTTGCATCATTTGAAGCCATTGCTTCGACAAAACTTGTTTTCCTTTGAACTGACCATTGCCCATCAACATCAGGCCAATCTTGGCTTGGTCCATGGCTGAAATAGACACGCCACCCCCCCAGTGACTGCCGCCAGGCACAGACATCATGCGTTGGCCATTGACCATCGTCCAGCCTTGCTCATAGCCTTGCCATTGGAAGGGGTCGCTGCAGCCCACAGGTTGCCGGATGAACTCTTCAAACACTTCTGGCAATGGACGTTTGAACAAATGAAGCAAGGCCAAGGACAACTGGTTGATGCGAACGTCGTTGTATTCAAAACGCGAGCCGGGTTGACCAAGTGGCCTTGGATCTCCTTTTTTGCCATCAGCCTGGCCCGTTTGGTAGGCTAACCAACGGTATCGATCGACTTGTTCGGGTATGCCAAGGCAGGTACCTTCCCATTCGCTGGTTTGCTGAAATAAGTGGTGCCATGTGATGAGAGACAAGCGCTCGCCTTCAAAGCCAATGCCCGGACACTTCAGCACAACGGGTTCGTGAACATCGGTCAGTAATCCTTGATCAAAGGCAATGCCAGCCAACAAAGCCAAATAGGTTTTGGCGACGCTGAATGTCAGATCCGCTTTGTGCGACTCACCCCAAGCGGCCAACATGTGGTGCTTGTGAAAAATGACACCAGATACAGGGCCACGTGCGTGAACAGGTCCGTACAAACGGTTGTAAGGGGCGGGGTCAAGGTCGTGAATGCCCCATGGCGGCGAGGTATCACGAGACCAGGGTGTTTCACATGTTTGGATGAACTCAATGACGTCGTTGATGGCATTTGTCATATTGGAATCTTTTTTGAATTAGAACGTGCTGAGTGCGATTTCGATTTGAGGCAATTCGCGAACAGATTGAAGGCTAAAGGCTTAACATAGCAGACTTTCTTACCAGAACCAATCAAATTGCTGAAGCCTTCATGAGTTCGAACACAAATGCATTGCCACCAGCATTTCACAAGCTGGCGTTTTCCAACTTGATGGCGCAGTCTGCCGAGCAACTCACGTTGGCGGCAGTGCCCATCGTTGCGGTGCTCATGTTGAAGGCTGGGCCGGGTGAGATCGGCATCATTGCCGCAGTGCAATCCTTGCCGTTTTTATTGCTGTCCATTCCTTTGGGTTTGCTTGCAGACCGAATGTCGCGCAAGCAACTCATGCTGATGTCAGAGCTGCTGCGCGTGTGTGCGCTGCTCGTGCTCATTGGCGCCATGCTGCTCGATTTCATCAGCGTGCCTTTGTTGGCATGTGTAGGTTTCTTGGCGGCTGTCGGTACTGTGGGTTTCAGTGTCAGTGCGCCTTCCTTGGTACCCGCCTTGGTTGACAGTCAACATTTGGCCAAAGCCAATGGACGACTTGAGTTGGCCCGCAGCATGGCCTTTGCCGGGGGGCCTGCTTTGGCGGGGGCTTTGATTGCATGGTTGGGCGGGTCAACATCTTTCGTGCTCTCACTGATGTTGTCGCTGGCTGCCGTTGGACTTCTCAGACAAATTCAAGAGCCTGTTCGTCAAGCCGCACCTGATCGCCATCCTTGGTTGGAGATCAAAGACGGCGCACATTTTGTTTGGGCGCACGCCTTGATGCGGCCTATTTTGTTGACATCTGTGGCTTGGAATATTTCTTGGTTTGTGCTTCAAGCCATTTATGTGCCATATGCTATTCGCACCCTGGGCATGAGTTCTAGTCAGGTGGGGCTCACCTTGGCTTGTTATGGGGTTGGCATGATCGCGGGTTCCTTGATGGCTTCTCGCGTGGTTTCGATGATGCCTTTTGGCATCGCTATTTTGTTGGGGCCTTTTTTCTCTGTGCTGGCAGCCAGTGTGATGGCCCTCAGCCTGTGGTTCCCTTCGGTAGGGGTGGTCGCTTTGGCTTATTTTCTTTTCGGTTTTGGCCCCATCATCTGGACCATCACCTCCACGACTTTGCGCCAAAGTGTGACGCCTAACAACATGATGGGGCGTGTGACGGCCATCAACATAGTTGCGGGCACAGGTGCCAGACCAATCGGCGCCTTGTTGGGGGGATTTGTTGGGGAAATCAGCTCAGACTTTGTCAGCTTGTTGGTCGTGGTTCTTGGATTTGCCATTCAAGCCTTTGTGATTACCTTCTCCAAGGTCAGAAGTCTGAAGTCCTTGCATGAAGCTCAAGCCATGACAAGCGCTTCAAAGGCCCCCTAAGCGCGAAAGGAATCCACTGTTCGTGTGGGGTTGTTGTTGTTTTTGTGACGGGCCTGATCAAAGCCCTTGATTCGGTTTTCGCTCTGAAAATGATCAAAGTGACTTCAATTTTTCCAAATCAGTCACAATAAATAGAAGGGGTATAGGTAGTTACCCTCTCTTTGGAAAACCCTAAATCGACGAAATTCTTTTTAGAATTCTTACAAATTTTTTACAAGGAGACTCTTCATGACTGACAAAACAAACACACGCCGCCGCGGTCTTTTAAAGACTGCCGCAGTTGCAGCAGGCGCTGTTTCAGCGCCCATGATTGCAAGCGCGCAAACTGGCCCTATCAACATGCGTTGGCAGAGCACTTGGCCCTCCAAGGACATCTTCCATGAATACGCCTTGGATTTTGCCAAGAAGGTCAATGACATGACCGGTGGCGACTTGAAGATTGAAGTGTTGCCAGCAGGTGCCGTGGTTCCTGCATTCGGTTTGTTGGAAGCAGTGACCAAAGGCACCTTGGACGGTGGTCACGGCGTGTTGGGTTATCACTATGGCAAGCAAAACGCTTTGGCCTTGTGGAACTCTGGCCCCGCATTCGGTATGGATGCCAACATGATTTTGTCTTGGCACAAATACGGCGGTGGAGCAGAACTGCTTGCCAAGCTGTACGCTTCCATTGGCGCCAATGTTCAATCATTCTTGTACGGCCCTATGGCCACACAGCCTTTGGGTTGGTTCAAGAAGCCCATCACCAAGTCTGCAGACTTCAAAGGTTTGAAATTCCGTACCAATGGTTTGGCCATTGACTTGTTTACAGCCATGGGTGCTGCCGTGAACGCCTTGCCAGGCGGCGAAATTGTGCCAGCCATGGACCGTGGTTTGTTGGATGGTGCCGAGTTCAACAATGCAACATCAGACCGTATCTTGGGATTCCCCGATGTTTCTAAAGTTTGCATGTTGCAAAGCTATCACCAGAGCGCTGAAACATTTGAGATCATGTTCAACAAGACCAAATACGATGCATTGCCAGCCAAAATGAAGGCCATCATTGCGGGCGCCACAGAAGCGGCTTCTGCCGACATGTCTTGGAAAGCCATTGATCGCTACTCTAAGGACTACATCGAGTTGCAGACCAAAGACAAAGTCAAGTTCTACAAGACACCTGACGCCGTGTTGCAAGATCAGTTGAAATTGTGGGATGCTATTCTGGAGAAGAAGTCTGCCGAAAACCCACTGTTCAAAGAAATCGTGGCATCGCAAAAAGCCTTCGCTGAGCGCGCTGTAAAATGGGACCAAGACACTTACGTAAACCGTCGTATGGCCGTGGGTCACTTCTTCAGTGACAAGAAAAAGCCTGCTGGCAAAGCCTAATTTTCCAGCGGTCTCCAAATCAGCCATTCACCGTTTGGTGATTGGCTGATTTTTTTGATTGGTACTTATGCAAAACATTCTTCTTACCATCGACAAAATAAGCACTTGGATTGGACAATTCTTTGCTTGGCTTATTTTCTCCTTGACCCTCATGATCAGTTGGGAAGTTTTTTCCCGCTATGTCCTTAACAACCCGCATCCTTGGGCGTTTGACGTCATGAGCATGATGTACGGCACCCTGTTCATGATGGCAGGTGCCTATACTTTGTCCAAGAATGGTCATGTGCGTGGTGATGTTTTGTATGGTTTTTTCCCACCCCGTTTACAGGCTGGTTTAGACCTCTTGCTCTACTTGGTATTCTTTATTCCAGGCGTTGTGGCCATGGCTTGGGCCGGCTACAACTATGCGGCCGATTCATGGGCCATTCGCGAATATTCCAACGTCACGGCCAACGGCCCACCGGTGTATCCCTTTAAAACAGTCATCCCTATTGCCGGCGGTATTCTGTTGCTTCAAGGTCTCGTTGAAATTGTTCGATGTGTCATTTGTTTGCAAAACGGCGAATGGCCTTCACGGATTGAAGACGTGGAAGAAGTAGACGTCGAAAAACTGAAAGAGATGGTCAACGTCAAAGACGCTGACATCGCAAAATTAGATCAATATGTGGCAGCAGGTCAGGGTGGCCAAAAATGAAAAAAGAAATTTGGTTTGGCCTTTCCATTATGGCCATGGTGGTTTTAGCGGCCTTCGTTTTGTTGCCGCCTGTGAACGAGATGACCAACGGCCATTTGGGCCTGTTGATGTTGGCCTTGGTGGTTGTGGCCATCATGTTGGGCTTTCCCACGGCGTTTACCTTGATGGGCATGGGAATGATCTTTGCCTGGATCGCCTATCGAAGTCAAAACCCCAGTTTGGCCGTTGATCAAACACTCGACTTGATGGTTCAACGAACCTATTCAGTCATGTCCAACGACGTGCTGATTTCAATCCCTTTGTTTGTGTTCATGGGTTACCTCATTGAACGTGCCAATTTGATTGAAAAATTGTTCAAGAGCATGCACTTGGCCACTGCGCGTGTGCCCGGTTCTCTGGCTGTGGCCACCATCATTACGTGCGCCATTTTTGCTACTGCCACTGGCATTGTCGGTGCCGTGGTTACCTTGATGGGTTTGCTGGCTTTGCCTGCCATGTTGCGCGCTGGCTACAGCGTCCAGTTGTCTGCAGGCGCCATTACAGCTGGTGGTTGTTTGGGTATTTTGATTCCACCTTCTGTGATGCTCATTGTTTATGGTGCTACTGCAGGTGTGTCTGTTGTCAAGCTTTACGCAGGTGCGTTTTTACCTGGTGTGATGTTGGCTTCCTTGTACGTGCTGTATGTCATCGTGATTGCCAAGTGGAAGCCCCACCTGGCACCTCCCATGTCAGCAGAAGATCGTTTCGTTCCTCTGCCACCCATGAATCAGCAAATTGCTGAATCTATCAGTGACAAAGCAGTTGTGGGCCTTGTGTCTGCGCTCAAAGGCAAGCGCAATGCAAATGTCAGCACGCAAGAAATTTTGAAGCAGCTCGGAATTACTTTGCTGCCACTGATGACAGTGGTTCTGTTGTCTGGTTTGGTTTACTTCAAACTAACAGCGCCGTTGGTTGTTGAGGCCAACGAAGGTGTTGTCGCCATGGGTGGTGGTTTTGAGTCCAGCGAATCAACCGAAACTGAATCCAGTATTTCAGGACTCCAAGAACCAGAAGCCATGGGCGATCTGAAGACACCGCCAAAGGAAGAAGCCCCTCAGGCTTTAGGTGGCGGTGTTTCTGAACCCCCTGTGGCTGCAGAGACAACAGCCAAAACCGAGCTTGCAAGCGCTAGTGCTCCCGTTTCTGCGGAATCAGTTGCTGCAGACAAACCTGCTGCAGAAACAGAAACACAAGAAAGGCAAGACGCGCCTAGAGCCTTCTGGATCACCATGGTGGTTGTGGGCGTTGCACTGTTTATTTTCTATGCCTACTTTAGTTTTGTACGCTTAGAAATTTTCAAGATGTTGCTGGGTTCATTCTTCCCCTTGGCCATCATGATTTTGGCGGTTCTGGGCACCATTGTGTTTGGCTTGGCCACACCGACTGAAGCCGCCGCCATTGGTTCTTTGGGTGGTTTGCTGTTGGCAGCAGCCTACAGGCGCTTGAACTTTACAGTCATGAAAGAGTCTGTGTACTTGACGGCCAAGACCAGCGCCATGGTGTGCTGGTTGTTTGTGGGTTCGAGTATTTTCTCTGCCGCCTTTGCACTGTTGGGTGGTCAAGAGTTGATCAACAGCTGGGTGTTGTCCATGGACCTCACGCCTGTTGAATTCATGATTTTGGCCCAAGTGGTTATTTTCCTGTTGGGTTGGCCCTTGGAGTGGACCGAAATTATCGTGATTTTCATGCCGATTTTTGTGCCGCTTTTGCCGCACTTTGGCATTGACCCCTTGTTCTTCGGACTGTTGGTTGCTCTGAATTTGCAAACCGCATTTTTGAGCCCACCCGTGGCCATGGCTGCTTTCTACCTGAAAGGTGTGAGCCCACCGCATGTCACTTTGAACCAGATTTTTGCCGGCATGTTGCCATTCATGGCCATCCAAGTGTTTGCAATCATCTTGCTTTACAACTTCCCAGCCATTGGACTTTGGCTGCCAGAAGTGCTTTATAAATAAGCAGCGCCAAATTTGTGGCTTAATATCGCCTTGAACTTTTTTTCTGGAGCCATTGATGGGCAATAAGATTGTTACCGAAGCAGACCGTAAATTTACACCTCCCTTGACACCACTGCCAGGTGTTACTTTGCCTACCAGCGGCCGTGGCCAGCGCGTCAGCCTCGAGCGTGGCGTTGCTACTCGTAGCAAAAAGAACCCTGGTAAGCGCGCTAAAAAGGGCGGTTGAACACTGCACACTTGATGTCAGGCAACTTGTCTGGCATCAACAAAAGCCCTCACCAGAGGGCTTTTTAATGTCAATCAAGTTCAACTTGAAGGCACAATAGAGCTTTAGCCCCGGTGGTGAAATTGGTAGACACATCGGACTTAAAATCCGCCGCTTCGTTAATAGCGGGCGTGCCGGTTCGATTCCGGCCCGGGGCACCACTGACAAAGTAAATTGCCATGACATCCTACAACGCACCTTTTGAAATTCATGTTCATGGTGAAGTCTTGTTACGCGATGACGTGGACTTCAAGGCGCTTCAAGAAGCTACAAAGCCTCTCTGGAAATACGCTGGCGCCAGGTCGCTCACTGAGGGTGCTCAAAGCCTTTACGATGAAGAGCCCGGTCTTCGTTTTGAAGCCGCCGACCACAAATTGCAAATCTGCTGGACGGTCAAGGGCGATGACGACTTTCGCCAAGTGCTTGATGACCTTTGCATGAACATCAACGAAGTTTCGGCTGCCGGTGCGCAGCTTGAAATTACTTTTTACGACACCGAATTTGACGATGAAGAAGAATCACGTGGTACCGAGTCACGCGACGATTTCGTCATTTTGTTCGTTGGCCCCGATCCTGCAGCCATCATGCAAGCGCAGCGCGACCTGCTCGTTCAAGACGTTGTAGGCCTGATGGAGCGCCACTTTGATGGCGCAGAGTTGGGCGGCGTTGTCCACGAAATTGACAAGTTGTTTTCAGAACGATTTGACAACTTGGTCAGCTCTCTCGAGCTGGGCAAACCGCCCAAAGGCAACAACGGAGGCCCCTCTGGTGGCCACGGTGGCGGACGCAGACCCCGTCATTTGCACTAAGTCTGCAATTATCAGAACATCTGCCTCAGAGTCAGAGTCATGCTGAATCCAGGTGTCAAACGCAGAGAAGTCTTTGGCTGGGCCATGTACGACTTCGCCAATTCAGGCTACACCACTGTGGTCATCACGGCTGTCTTTGCGGCCTACTTTGTGGGCGCTGTAGCCGACAAGGCAGAGTGGGCCACCTTGGCGTGGACCAGCGCTTTGAGTTTGTCTTACGCCATCGTCATGCTGTCTATGCCCGCTTTGGGTGAGTGGGCCGATCGACACGCTGCCAAGAAAAAACTGTTGATGATCGTCACATCAGCTTGCGTGATCAGTACGGCTGCCCTGTCTTTTGTGGGGCCTGGACAAGTTGCTTTGGCCATCGTGTGCATTGTCATTTCCAATACTTTTTATTCCTATGGCGAGTCATTGACGGCAGCGTTCCTGCCCGAGTTGGCCAAGCCAGAAGCCATGGGGCGCATCAGCGCTTGGGGCTGGGCCTGGGGCTATTTGGGCGGCATGCTCACTTTGGGTATTTGCCTTGCTTATGTGTTGTGGGCTCAGGGGCAGGGGCAATCGGCAGGGCAATTCGTGCCCGTCACCATGTGGGTTACAGCAGGCCTGTATGCCTTGGCGGCCAGCGTCACGTTCGTGCTCATGAAGGAGCATTCACTGCCGCAAGTGTCTAGGGTGCCTGCCATCAGCCAGTGGCAGCAATTGAAGCAGACCTACCATGCAGCCAAACCCTACAAAGACTTCATGCAATTGATGGCCTGTGCTGTGGCATACCAAGGGGGCGTGGCTGTGGCCATCACCTTGGCAGCCATTTATGCAGAACAGGTGATTGGCTTTCAACCGCAAGAAACCATGGTGCTCATTTTTGTGCTCAACATTGCCGCATTTGTGGGGGCCCTGGTGTTTGGCTATGCGCAAGATCGAATTGGACACAAGTTGGCTTTGTCTTTGACCTTGGTCGGCTGGGGCATCACGTGTGTGCTGGCAGCGCTTACCAGCAGCAAAGAAGTCTTTTGGTGGGCGGCGGCTTTGGCAGGTGTCTGTATGGGCTCCAGTCAATCAACAGGTCGAGCCATGGCGGGCTTGCTCATTCCAACAAATCGTTTGGCAGAATTCTTTGGCTTGTGGACCTTTGCCATTCGTTTGGCCAGCATTGTGGGTCCCTTGGGCTATGGCTTGATCACTTGGTTGACCGATGGCAACCAACGTCTGGCCATTGCGTCCACCACGCTTTTGTTTGTGGTGGGTTGGCTATTGCTTTTGCCTGTCAATGTTCAAAGAGGCCAGCGTCAAGCGGCCCATCTCTCGTGACGGCTTCCTTCAAGTATTTGCAGGCTTACCCTGACAACTTGTTGCAGCAAGTTCAAAAACTCAGTGAAGGCCCTGGCTTAGGGGCTTGGCTTTTGTCACGTCATCCACAGGCGCATGGTGTGCGCACCGACAGTGCGTTGTACGCTTATGTCATGGATTTGAAGAATGAGTTTTTAAGGCAAGCCGATCCTGTAAACAAAGTGAGCTTTGACAGCAAACTTCACATCATTCAGCATGCGCTTGGTTTGCACACCACCACGTCACGCATTCAGGGCAGCAAGCTCAAATCTAAGCGTGACATCAAAGTGGCGGCCTTGTTCAAAGACACCCCTTTGGCTTTTTTGCAAATGATTGCTGTGCACGAATTGGCACATTTAAAAGTACGTGAGCACGACAAAGCCTTTTACAAACTGTGCCACCACATGGCGCCAGATTACGCGCAATCAGAGTTTGAGCTCAGGGTGTACCTCACACACCTAGACGCAGGCGGAGAGCGCTTGTGGGCTAGCGCCTAAAACCTAGTCACCCGAAGCTTGGTGACAGTGTTCAGCAGAAAGATCTAGCCATCGGCTGGCGGCAGCTTGAAGTGCATGCAACGAACCCGTGGTCCAGAGTTGCACATCTGCTTTCGTTTGGGGGGATGGCAGTATCGAGCCATGCGCAGAAATTAAGCGCTGGGTTTGCTTGGCCACCGCTTCACCCGTCGAAATAACATTGACGCCTGGCCCTACCAGTTTTTGCAAAATGTCTTGCACAAACACATAGTGTGTACAGCCCAAAACCAATGTGTCCATCTGGCCGACTTGCTGTCCAAATTCGCCCATGCCTTGAACAAGTTGCGCGCACAATTCTTCCAAGGCATGGGTATCGGCCACGGCTTTGTCGGTTTGCTGCTCAATGGCCAATGCCAAACCTTTGCAGGCTTGCAAAACAAATTCACATGACTTGGGTAAGCCATCGGCCAAAACCGATTGGCGAAGTTTTTCAAAACGAAGGCTGCGCAGCGTACCCTGAGTGCCCATCACACCGACGCGCAAAGTTTTCGTTTGTGCCAGTGCGGGTCTCAGTGCAGGTTCAACCCCAATGAAGGGAAGGGCAGGGAAGGTAGCGCGCAAGTCTTCAATGGCAACAGCGGTGGCCGTATTGCATGCCACCACCATGGCCTTCAGGTGCCCGAGGGCCTGCAACTTTTGCGTGATGAAGTGGCAACGGTCGATGACAAACGCATCGCTGCGTTCGCCATAGGGGGCAAACCCACTGTCTGCCCAATAAACAAAGCGCGCTTGCGGCATTTCTGCACGCAAGGCCTGCAACACACTCAGGCCACCAATGCCACTGTCAAAAACGCCAATGAAGCCTGACGTGCTGGGATCAGTTGCTGGCAACTTTGATGCCTTTGAACTCGCCTGTGGCTATGCGTTTTTGCCATTCCGCAGGGCCTGTGATGTGCGCGCTGGTGCCACCGGAGTCTACGGCCACCGTGACGGGCATGTCGACCACATCAAACTCATAGATGGCTTCCATGCCCAGGTCGGCAAAGCCCACCACTTTGGATTGCTTGATGGCCTTGGACACCAAGTAAGCGGCACCACCCACGGCCATCAAATAGGCAGACTTGTGCTTTTGAATGGCTTCAATGGCAACCGGGCCGCGCTCGGCTTTGCCAACCATGGCAATGAGGCCAGTTTGGGCCAACATCATGTCGGTGAACTTGTCCATGCGCGTGGCCGTGGTGGGGCCTGCAGGGCCTACGGCTTCACCCTTGATGGGATCAACAGGGCCCACATAGTAAATGACGCGGTTGGTGAAGTCGACT
Source organism: Limnohabitans sp. (assembly GCA_049655425.1). Classification (GTDB taxonomy): domain Bacteria; phylum Pseudomonadota; class Gammaproteobacteria; order Burkholderiales; family Burkholderiaceae_C; genus Limnohabitans_A. Next base: position 577,962 of record JBASJS010000002.1, read on the forward strand.
GGCAACTTCTCGCCTTTGGCCAACATGTCTTGAATGCGTTTGTGGGCAGCATCGCGACCGGTCAGCATCTTGCCATTCAGCAACAAAGTTTGGCCGGGTTTCCAGCTGGCCACTTCGGCCGGCGTGAGTGCGTTCAAATCGACGCGCTTGCTCTTCTCGGTGTCGGGTGTCCAGTTGACATCGGGCCACAAATCGAGCGATGGCACATCTAAGTAAACAGGGCCAGAGCCGTCCATCACAAAGTGGGCGTGACGCGTGGCGGCGCAATTGGGAATCATGGCCACAGGCTTGCTGGCGGCGTGCGTTGGATACATCTTGATTTTGATGTCGAGCACGGTGGTGAGGCCGCCCAAACCTTGAGCGCCAATGCCCAAGGCATTGACCTTTTCGTAGATCTCCAAACGCATGTTTTCAACTTGCGTCAGCTTTTCGCCCTTGCTTGATTTTTCGAGCAACTGGTACATGTCCAAGTCGTCCATCAAACTTTCTTTGGCCATGAGCACGGCTTTTTCGGCTGTACCGCCAATGCCAATGCCCAGCATGCCGGGAGGGCACCAGCCTGCACCCATGGTGGGCACTGTTTTCAAGACCCAGTCGATCACGCTGTCGCTGGGGTTGAGCATGACCATTTTGGATTTGTTTTCACTGCCGCCACCTTTGGCTGCCACTGTGATGTCCAATTTGTTGCCAGGCACAATTTGCGTGAAGATGACAGCGGGGGAGTTGTCTTGCGTGTTCTTGCGAGCAAACTCGGGGTCGGCTACCACAGAGGCACGCAGCATGTTGTCGGCGTAGTTGTAACCACGGCGAACACCTTCGTTGATGGCGTCTTCTAAGCTGCCTGTAAAGTTCTCTAACTTGACGTCCATGCCAATTTTCAAGAACACATTGACGATGCCGGTGTCTTGGCAAATAGGGCGATGACCAATGGCGCTCATTTTGCTATTCGTCAAAATTTGCGCAATGGCGTCTTTGGCCGCAGGACTTTGCTCGCGGTGATAGGCGCTGGCCAAATGTGAAATGAAATCGGCAGGGTGGTAGTAGCTGATGTATTGCAGGGCAGCTGCAACGGATTCAATCAGGTCTTCTTGTTTAATCAGTGTGGTCATGATGAGCTTTCACAAGGGGTATTCGTTTCTATTCAGTGTTTCGTGCTGTGACCATGGTGCGACATCAACTTGTCGGTGTAGGCAATGGCCAATGCACTCAGCAAGAAAGTCACATGAATGATGGTTTGCCACATCAAAACCTGCTCTGTGTAGTTGGCAGCATTGATGAAAGTTTTGAGCAAATGGATGGAGCTGATGCCAATGATGGCAGTACCTAACTTGACTTTAAGCACCGACGCATTGACATGGTCCAACCACTCGGGTTGATCGGGGTGACTCTCTAAGTTCATGCGAGACACAAAAGTTTCATAGCCACCCACAATGACCATGATCAGCAAATTGGAAATCATGACCACGTCGATCAATGCCAGCACCACCAGCATGATGATGGTTTCATTCAAGCTTGTGATGGGGGTGTCAACTTTGTAGCCAATGCCGGTGATTAAAGCCTGAAGGGCGGCTTGATTGCCAAACACCGCTTCTAGCAAATGCACCAACTCCACCCAAAAGTGATACACATAGACCGCTTGCGCGGCAATCAGGCCTAAGTACAAAGGCAACTGCAGCCAGCGACTGGCAAAGATCAGTTTGGGAAGCGGTCTCAAGGATGCTGCTTCTGGGTGACGTGGTTTTTGTTCGGCCATAGGGTGCTTTAAAGTAAAACTGATCTTAAAGAGAGCATTTTAAAGCCGTACGGATGCCCCCTGTTGACGGCCCCATTGCCCAAATGAAAGAATGGCGTCAGTCAGGGGTCTGTAAGAGCTAAGAACGACATTCATGGGCAATATTTAGAACTTGTTCCTTCAGGAGACACAGAATGAGCGCCACCATTTATCAGCCCAGCGCTGACTTCGTCAAAAATGCCCACGTTTCTGGCATGCCCGCCTATCAGGCGCTCTGCAAAGAGGCTGAAACCGATTACGAAGGCTACTGGGCTCGCTTGGCCAAGGAACTGATTTCCTGGAAAACCCCGTTCACCAAAGTCTTGGACGAGTCCAAAGCGCCTTTCTTCAAATGGTTCGAAGACGGCACGCTGAATGCCTCTTACAACTGCTTAGACCGCAACATTGAAAAAGGCCTGGGCAACAAAACAGCGCTTATTTTTGAAGCCGATGGCGGCGAAGTCACCCGCATCACCTACAGCGAATTGCTTGCCAAAACTTGCCAAATTGCCAATGGCCTAAAGTCCATCGGCATTCAAAAAGGCGACCGTGTCGTCATCTACATTTCCATGTCCATCGACGGCGTGGCCGCCATGCAAGCTTGCGCACGCATTGGTGCCACGCACTCTGTGGTGTTTGGTGGTTTCTCTGCACAGTCCCTGCGCGATCGCATTGAAGACACAGGCGCCAAAGCCGTCATCACGGCCGACCACCAAATTCGCGGTGGCAAGCAATTGCCCCTCAAATCCATTGTCGACGAAGCGTTGGCATTGGGTGGCTGTGACAGCATCAAGAACGTCTTGGTGGTCAAGCGCAGTGGCGCAGAAGTGGCCATGACCGCCGGTCGCGACACTTGGATGCACGACTTGGTTGCCAAACAAGCCACGACCTGCGAGCCAGAGTGGGTGAGCGCAGAGCATCCTTTGTTCTTGCTTTACACCTCAGGCTCTACAGGCAAACCTAAGGGTGTTCAGCACTCAACCGGTGGCTACTTATTGCACGCGGCCCTCACCACCAAGTGGACCTTCGACTTGAAGCAAGACGACGTGTTCTGGTGTACCGCCGACATCGGTTGGGTCACAGGTCACACCTACATCACCTATGGCCCCTTGGCCTTGGGCGGCACCGAAATTGTGTTTGAAGGCGTGCCCACTTTCCCAGACGCAGGCCGTTTCTGGAAAATGATTCAAGACCACAAGGTCTCTATTTTCTACACAGCGCCAACCGCCATTCGTTCACTCATCAAAGCAGCTGAAGCCAATGATGCAGTGCATCCAAAGAGCTACAACCTGAGTAGCCTGCGTTTGCTAGGCTCTGTGGGCGAGCCTATCAACCCAGCGGCGTGGGAGTGGTATCACAAGCATGTGGGCGGCGGCAATTGCCCCATTGTGGACACGTTCTGGCAAACCGAAACCGGTGGTCACATGATCACCCCCTTGCCTGGCGTCACACCCATGGTGCCGGGTTCTTGCACACTGCCTTTCCCTGGTATTCAAGCTGCCATCGTGGACGAAACCGGTAAAGACATGCCCAATGGCCAAGGCGGCATCTTGGTGGTCAAGCGCCCCTGGCCTTCCATGATTCGCACCATCTGGGGTGACCCCGATCGCTTCGTCAAGAGCTACTACCCAGACGACTTCAAGGGCAAGTACTACTTGGCTGGCGACGGTGCCATTCGCGATGCCGAAACAGGCTACTTCACCATTACCGGTCGTATTGACGATGTGTTGAACGTGTCGGGTCACCGCATGGGCACCATGGAAATTGAATCTGCTTTGGTCAGCTGCACCGAGTTGGTGGCTGAAGCCGCTGTGGTGGGCCGTCCTGACGACACCACGGGTGAGGCTATTTGCGCCTTCGTGGTGCTCAAGCGTCCGTTGCCCACAGGCGACGAAGGCAAGGCCATTGCCAAGCAATTGCGCGATCACATTGCCAAAGAAATTGGTCCCATTGCCAAGCCCAAAGACATTCGCTTTGGCGAGAACTTGCCCAAGACCCGTTCCGGCAAAATCATGCGCCGTTTGCTGCGCAGCTTGGCCAAAGGTGAAGAAATTACCCAAGACATCAGCACCTTGGAAAACCCAGCTATTCTGGGTCAATTGGGTCAAGCGTATTGATTTAACGTACGCCACTCGCTTGTGAAAAAGAGTCCAACCCTTGCGGGTGGACTCTTTTTTTTGAGTGCTTGCTAAAAGGGTCTAGGGCTTGGGGCCCATCACCACGCCTTCACGCCTAGGATCCGCGCCGCCGAAGAAGCCTGTGGGGGTCACTTCGATGGCTTGAAGACCACTGGGCAAAGGTGTTTCGCGCACTTCGTGGCCCTTGCCTTGAAGCGCTTTGATGGTGCTGTTTGGAAAGCGTTTTTCTTCCAAGATGGTGGGGCCATTGAGCGAGCTGAAGTTGGGCAAGCTAATGGCTTGCTGCGTGTTCAATCCCCATTGCAACGTGCCAATGAGCAGCTTGCCGGTGTAGTGAATGATGACGGCACCGCCTGGGCTGCCACCCGTCATTTTCAATTTGCCAGAGTCCTTTTCAAACACCAGGGTGGGCGACATGGAAGAGCGGGGACGCTTACCGCCTTCCACCCGATTGGCAATGGGCAGACCTTTTGCATCGGTGGGGGCAAAACTAAAGTCAGTCAATTCATTGTTGAGCAAGAAACCGCCATGGCGCCCTTGACCTGAATTGACCATGAGCCTAGAGCCAAACACCGCCTCAATGGTGGTGGTCATGGCCACAGCGTTGCCGTCTTTGTCAATCACGCTGATGTGACTGGTGCCGTATTCTTCTTGAGAAGGCATAGGGGCATAGGCTGTCTTGGTGCCTGCAGGATTGCCAGGTTGCGCCACCTTCATGCTTTGGCTGCCAATGAGGCTGCTGCGTTGCTTTAGGTAAGCTGGATGCAACATGGTTTTCCAATCGCCGCCAGGCGCTTGAACAAAGTCGGGGTCGCCTACAAATTGACCACGGTCGGCAAATGCCAATCGTGCGGCCTCTGTGTAGAAGTGCAACCAATCCGGGGAGGGCAGTCCTTGTTCCAGCGGCATCTTGCCAGCGGGCGTGTTGTTCAAAATGCCCAACATTTGGCCAATGGCCAAGGCGCCCGAGCTGGGCGGTGGAAAGCCGCACAGCTGGTAAGTTTTGCCTGTGGTTTGCACCGCGTGATCAAAGCACAAGGGCTCGCGTTTCTTGACTTGGTAGTTGGCCAAATCTTGCTGCGTCATGGTGCCTGGGCGTTGAGGGTGGCTCCGAACTTTTTGCACAATGGCTTCGGCCACAGGGCCTTGTTTCAGCGCTTGTGATCCACGTTTTGCAATGTCTTTGAGTACCGCTGCTAGCTCAGGATTTTTGAGCACATGGCCTACGGGAAAAGGCTTGCCCTGCGCATCGTAAAAGTAACTGGCCGCGACGGGGTCATTCATCAAAAACTTTTCAGCCATCAAGGCTCTGTGCAAATGTGGACTGAGTTTGAACCCTTGCTCGGCCAATTGGATGGCGGGTTGCATGAGCGTGGCCCAGGCTAATTTTCCATGGGCTTTGTGGGCTGCTTCCAGCACACTTAAGGTACCGGGCACGCCCACAGATAAACCACTCACCACGCCTTCAATGAAGGGCAGTGGTTTGCCTTGCGCATCTAAAAACAACTTGTCTGTTGCTGCTACTGGCGCTGTTTCGCGGCCATCATAGGCTTCCACTTTTTTACCATCATGGTGCAACACAAAAGCACCGCCACCTATGCCGCTAGATTGCGGCTCAACCAAGGTCAGCACCATTTGAACTGCAATGGCTGCATCGATGGCAGAGCCACCGGCCTTCAAAACTTGGTAGCCAGCATCTGTGGCCAATGGGTTGGCCGCAGCCACCGCAAAGTTTTGGGTAGCCCAACCTGGTTTTTCTTGATAACCCACAGGGTCGTTGGGTTGATCGGGCGTGGCGTAATGGAAGGCTGTCGGTTGAAGCGCACAAGCACCTAAGCTGCTGGCCAAAACGGCAACAGCAACCCGAAGGCTGCTGTTGTAACTGAAATACTTCATAAGGCACTCCATGGTGAGGAATGCCAAGTGTATGCCTTACTTCGGTGCGAGTCGAATGGCACCATCCAAGCGAATCACTTCGCCATTGAGCATGTCATTGTCCAAGATGTGCTTGACCAATTTGGCATAGTCGTTGGGCGTGCCCAAGCGGCTAGGGAAGGGGACCGATGCGGCCAAAGCATCCTGTACTTCTTGGGGCATGCCAAACATCATGGGGGTGCCAAAAATACCTGGGGCAATGGTCATGTTGCGAATGCCGTTGCGGGCCAAATCGCGGGCGATGGGCAAAGTCATGCCCACCACGCCGCCCTTAGACGCTGAATAAGCGGCTTGGCCAATTTGGCCATCGTAAGCCGCCACAGAGGCTGTAGAAATCATCACGCCACGCTCGCCAGTGGCTTCGGGTTCGTTATGGCTCATAGCTTCGGCCGCCAAGCGAATCATGTTGAAGCTGCCGATCAAATTGACGGTGATGGTTTTGCTGAACACGGCCAGCGAATGGGCGCCATTTTTGCCCACTGTTTTTTCGGCGGGGGCAATGCCTGCACAGTTGACCAAACCTACCAATTTGCCCATGGACACCGCCTTGGCCACCACAGCCATGCCATCGGCCTCGTTGCTGACGTCGCACTTGACAAAAGCGCCACCCAATTCTTTGGCAATGGCTTCGCCTTTTTCAGCTTGCATGTCTGCAATGACCACTTTGCCGCCGTTGGCGGCCAACATGCGAGCGGTTCCTTCGCCCAAACCGGATGCGCCGCCGGTCACAATGAAAACCTTGCCTTGGATGTCCATTTTCTTCTCCTGTTTAGTTGACGTTACGTAAACGTCAATTATGCACCTTTGCCCTCTTGGACGGAAGCATTTGACTCGGTTGGCCGCTGATTTTTGGGGTGCATTTCCAGGGCGTATGTAACCTCAGGCTATCGGGGTCATAAAAACTACCAATCATGCTAGCCATCATTCGCGTTTAGCATTGAGCCCAATGAGTTTTCTCATTAACCCTCTTTGTTTAACCAACCTTAAGTAAAAACCATGTTACTCATCAACACACAAGTTCAGCCCTTCAAAAACCAAGCTTTCCACAATGGCAAGTTCATTGAAGTTACAGAAGCCAGCCTCAAAGGCAAGTGGAACGTTTTCATTTTCATGCCAGCCGCTTTCACCTTCAACTGCCCTACAGAAATCGAAGACGCAGCTGAAAACTATGCAGCTTTCCAAAAGGCTGGTGCAGAGGTGTACATTGTCACAACCGACACACATTTCTCACACAAAGTGTGGCACGAGACATCACCTGCAGTGGGCAAAGCCAAGTTCCCATTGATCGGCGACCCTACACACAAGTTGACACGCGCTTTTGGCGTGCACATTGAAGAAGACGGCCTGGCCTTGCGCGGTACCTTCGTGATCAATCCAGACGGCATCATCAAGACCATGGAAGTGCACTCCAACGAAATCGCACGTGACGTGTCTGAAACACTGCGCAAGTTGACTGCTGCTCAGTACACAGCTGCTAACCCAGGTCAAGTTTGCCCCGCCAAGTGGAAAGAAGGCGCTAAGACTTTGACACCTTCTTTGGATTTGGTCGGCAAGATCTAATTTCAAAACCATCAATGCCCTGGCAACAGGGCGTTGTGGGAAAGACATCTGGCCAGCCATGGCTGTGTGTCTTACCCTCAACCACTTCCCACTTTAAGTCGCAGCTTAAAGGCCTACGTTTTAGCGTGGGTCTGGCAGCGCATCGACTTTAAACTGACCACGCATTAGGAGAGAAACATGTTAGACGACACACTCAAATCGCAATTGCAAACCTACTTAGGTATGCTGCGCGCACCCATCCGCTTAATCGCATCCTTAGACGACAGCGAGACCGGCGTGGAAATGCGCAGCCTGCTCGAAACCATTGTGAGCTTGTCTGACAAAGTAAGCCTCGACACATCTGGAGACGATTCCCGCAAGCCTTCTTTTGTGGTGGCACGTGAAGGCGAAACACAGGGCGTTCGCTTTGCTGGTTTGCCCTTGGGACACGAGTTCACCTCCTTGGTCTTGGCTTTGCTCTGGACTGGCGGTCACCCCCCCAAAGTTGAGTCAGATGTGATCGATGCCATCAAAGCCTTGGACGGTGACTTCAACTTTGAGGTCTACATGTCTTTGTCTTGCCACAACTGCCCAGACGTGGTTCAGGCTTTGTCGCTCATGGCCATCTTCAACCCCAAGGTCAAGACCGTGGTGATTGAAGGCGGGGCCTTCCAACAAGAGGTGACCGAGCGCGAAATCATGGCTGTGCCTATGGTGTTCTTGAACGGCAAAGTATTTGGTTCTGGCCGCATGTCGGTTGAAGAAATTGTGGCCAAGATTGACACGGGCGCTGCCGATCGCGAAGCTGCCAAGATCAATGCCAAAGAAACCTTCGATGTTTTGATTGTGGGCGGTGGTCCAGCTGGCGCTGCTGCTGCGGTCTATGCGGCACGCAAAGGCATTCGCGTGGGTGTGGCCGCAGAGCGTTTTGGTGGCCAAGTGAACGACACCATGGCCATTGAAAACTACATCTCTGTGTTGGAAACAGATGGTCCTAAATTTGGCGCGGCTTTAGAGCAGCAAGTGCGTCATTACGGGGTCGACATCATGAATTTGCAGAAGGCCGCCAAGGTTGTGCCTGCCACAGAACCAGGTGGCCTGATTCAAGTTCAGATGGACAACGGCGGCGCCCTGAATGCACGTACCGTGATTCTCTCAACCGGCGCGCGCTGGCGCAATGTCAACGTGCCAGGCGAGCAAGAGTACAAAAACAAAGGCGTGGCGTACTGCCCGCATTGCGATGGACCTTTGTTCAAGGGCAAGCGCACGGCCGTGATTGGCGGTGGCAACTCTGGCATTGAAGCCGCCATCGACTTGGCCGGCATTGTGGCGCACGTCACGGTCATTGAATTTGCCGATCAACTGAAAGCTGATGCGGTGTTGGTGAACAAATTGAAGAGCTTGAACAACGTGACCATTCACACCAATGCGCAAACGACCGAAATTACGGGCGACGGCAGTGTGGTGAACGGCATTCGCTTCAAAGATCGCGCGTCGGGTGAAGAACACCACGTGGCTTTAGAAGGCGTGTTTGTTCAAATCGGTTTGATTCCGAACACCGAGTTTTTGAAGGGCACTTTTGAGTTGAGCAAGTTTGGTGAAATCATGGTGGATGCCAAAGGCCACACCAATGTGCCAGGCGTGTTCGCGGCCGGCGATTGCACTACCGTGCCCTACAAACAAATTGTGATTGCGGCCGGCGAGGGCGCCAAAGCGGCACTCAGTGCGTTTGATCACCTGATTCGGACGCCTGTGGCTGCTTGACCTTGCGCACATAAGCCAATGCAAAGGCCAGCCAGCCTAGGATAAAACTGGTGCCCCCCCAGGGCACCAGGGCTCTGAAAGTTTGGATGTCATGCCATGCACGAAGCAAAATGTTGGCTGAGAAAAATAAACAGCCAATGATGAACAGAGCGCCTGCTAGTTGCAGGCGTTTCTCGTTGGGCCTCGATTGTCCCAAGATGCCTACCAAAATGAGTCCAAGGGCATGAAATTGCAGCAACTGCAAGCTGGCTTGAACCATCAGGGGGGAAGTGCCGTTTAAACTGTTGCCATGTGTTGCGTAGGCCGAAGCAATGACAGACAAGGCCGCCAAAAATGCACCCAAGGCAATGAATCGGGTTGGCCATTGCCGCACGGTGTTTGCTACAAGCTGTTCCATATCAACCCATACTTTTCAATTTAGATTCAACATTATGCAAGTGAAGTTATGGCCCTTGTTGCCAAGTCGTGATGGGCTGAGACTTTTCAAACTCGGTTTGTGCCGCTTAAGTGTGGTCAGCGCTTTGGTGTTGTCAGGCTGTGCCAGTGTCAAAACGCCCGACACAACTGTTTTAAAACCACCGTCCTCTCTTGAATCGCCAACACTCGGCACAGCGCCCGCTAGCCCGCCTGTTTCAGAGCCCGTGCCACCCCTTAAGGTTTTACACCTGGGGCTTGCGCTAGGTGGCGGCGCTGCGCGCGGTTTTGCGCATGTGGGGGTCATTCAAGTTTTGGAGGAAGCCGGCATTCAACCCGAGTTGGTGGTGGGCACTTCTGCTGGCAGCTTGGTTGCGGCTTTGTATGCCAGCGGTAAAAACAGTGCCCAACTCAAACGCGTCGCCGAGACCATGGAAGAGGCCGAAATTACCGATTGGATGATGCCCATTTTGAATCGCGGTGCTTTGCGCGGTGAGGCCTTGGCTCGCTATGTCAACACCCAAGTGAATGGTCGCTTAATTGAGCAAATGAAATTGCCTTTGGGCATTGTGGCCACAGACTTGCACAGCGGCGAACCTGTGCTGTTTCGGCGCGGCAACACGGGTGCGGCTGTTCGTGCATCAAGCGCAGTGCCCGCAGTTTTTCAGCCTGTCAAGATTGGATCGCGAGAGTATGTAGACGGAGGTTTGGTGTCGCCGGTGCCTGTGAGGCAAGCGCGCGACATGGGTGCCAATGTGGTCATTGCTGTCGACATCTCAACCGACCCTGAGGGCAGTCCTGCATCAGACACGTTTCAAATTTTGATGCAAACCTTCAACATCATGGGCAAAAGCCTGAACACACTGGTGCTGAAGGATGCCGATGTGGTGGTTAAGCCTGCCTTGATGGGCGTCAAAAGCGCAGATTTTGCCGCAAGACGTCGGTCGATTGAAGCGGGTCGAGAGGCCATGCTGAAACAACTGCCACGCTTGAAAGAAATTTTGGCTGGCTATGCCGTCAAGCCCTGATAGAAAATCAAGTTCAATGCAATTGACGAAAAAAAAGCCGGTGAACCACCGGCTTTTTTCATTTGAAAGTGACTTGGCGTGCAAGTTACTTTCGGATCATTGCTGATTAACGCTTTTTAGCAGTTGTCTTAGCAGCAGAAACGGCTGTGTTGGTCACAGCTGCCATGTTGGCTTCAGCCATGTCAGTGGCTTGCTTCACAGCTTTTTGAACTGATTCGTAAGCGTTGTTAGCGGCAGAAACGGCGCTCTTCATCACGGCAACGGCTGTCTCTGAGCCAGCAGGTGCGTTAGAAGTTGCAGAGTCAACCAAGTTAGAGAATTGCTTTTGAGCAGCAGCTGTTTGGGCTTCCAAAGCTTTGGTGAATTCGTTAGAAGTACCAGAAGCGATGTCATAGAGGTGACGGCTGTAAGCAGCTGTCTTCTCAGCCAAAGGCTGGAACATGTTGGCTTGCAAAGCCATCAGTTCTTGTGCGTCTTTCACGCTTAAAGCGGCTTTGGTGCTTTGTGCAGACTCGCTCAAAGCAGCTTTGGTTGCTGTCAAGTTCAATTCGACCAATTTTTCCATGCCTTCGAAGGCTTTGTGTGTCAAACCGAAGAGGGTTTCGACATTGGCTTTGTGGGATGCAACGATTTGTTCAGTAGTCATCATGATTTCTCCATTAATTTAAAAAAGTTTCAAGGGACTGCTCCGAACCGGCTTTGCTTGACGCTTGGCCTAACATCTTGTTGCAGTGCAGCATGGGTTGGATTTTAGGCACTCTGAAGCCAATTACAAGGGGTTTTTGTTGCAACGCAGCATTTTAGAGTCGGCGTTCTAGAAATTGAAATTGGTCACAATCGGGTCATGAAAGCCTTCTATTCAGACCATTTTGTGCTTCCTTTGCCAGAGGGGCATCGCTTTCCGATGGCCAAGTACAGCATGCTGAGAGAGCGCGTTGCGGGCGAGTTGCCCGATGTCGTGATGTTGGAAGCCCCAGCGGCAACCGATGGGGAACTGGCCTTGGCGCACACCCCAGCCTATGTGCAAGCCGTGAAATCGGGCGGGCTCAGCCCCCAGGCTCAGCGCGAGATTGGCTTTCATTGGACGCCCGCCATGGCCGAGCGTTCGGTCAGGTCTGCTGGCGCATCTGTTGCGGCTGGCAGGCTGGCCATGCGGGAGGGCATTGCCGGCAATTTAGCCGGCGGTACCCACCACGCCAGCGCCGACCAAGGGGGCGGATTTTGTGTTTTCAATGACATCGCCGTAACGGCCAGAGTGCTCCAAATGGAGCATTTCCGGGCGACCAAGCAGGTTTTTCAGGTCTTGGTGATCGACTTGGATGTGCACCAAGGCAACGGCACAGCTCATATATTTGGCGACGATCCCAGTGTGTTTACCCTTTCCTTGCACGGTGAAAAGAACTTTCCCTTTCGCAAAGTGAGCAGTGATTTAGACGTTGGTTTGCCCGATGGCTGTCCAGATGACGCCTATTTGACGGCTTTAGACACTGCCTTGGCCCAAGTCTTGAGGCGGTTTCAGCCCCAGTTTGTGATTTATTTGGCGGGTGCCGATGCCCACGAAGGTGACCGATTAGGGCGGCTTAAGCTGACGGAAGAGGGTATGAAAGCCCGTGATTTGCGGGTTTTTGAATGGGTCCGGTTGCACGGTCTGCCTATGATCATCTGCATGGGGGGTGGGTATGGTCGTGACTTAACCCAAACTGTTCAAGTTCAAATGAACACATGGCAACTGGCGGTGCAGCATTGGCATCACTGGCAAAATCGGGGCTTATGACTTCTAACAACCCACCGTCGCAAAAAGCCGATGCCAAGCCGGCGCCTTTGCCCCGAAGTGCCTACCGCGTGTTCCGTCCCATCACCACCCGATGGATGGACAACGATGCCTACGGCCACGTCAACAATGTCATTTATTACAGTTGGTTCGACACAGCCGTCAATGCGCATTTAATAGAGCAGGGCGTGTTGGACATTCACCAAGGCGATACCATCGGCTTGGTGGTTGAAACGCAGTGCAATTATTTTGCGCCTTTGGCATTTCCGCAAACCATAGAAGCCGGCATCCGTGTCGCGCATCGCGGATCGTCCAGTGTGCGTTACGAGGTCGGATTGTTTGCGCAAGGCGAGCCACTGACTGCTGCACGGGGACACTTTGTTCACGTCTACGTCAACAAAGCTTCGCGTCGTCCGCATGCTTTACCTGAATCATTTATCAAAGTCCTGGAGACCCTCTCATGAAAGAACTCTCAACTTCACAAGTTAGCACTGTGGTCGCCGATGCAAACAGCGTCGACGCAGCCATCTTGAGCCGCTTTTCGGCGCGTGCTTATTTGAACAAGCCTGTTGAAAAATCCGTGCTCGAAGATTTATTGCAAGTTGCAGCACGTGCCCCCAGTGGCACCAACACGCAGCCTTGGAAGGTTTATGTATTGCAGGGCGCCACCAAAGACAAATTGGTCAACGAGGTGTGCGATGCACACAATGCCATGGCGGCCAACCCAGCACTTGCTGCAGAGTACGCAGAGGAATACGACTACTACCCCAGCAAATGGGTCAGCCCCTTCATCGATCGCCGCCGCGAGTGTGGCTTCGGTTTGTATGGTGTGTTGGGCATTGGCAAAGGTGACAAAGACAAAATGCACTTGCAGCACCAACAAAACTATCGTTTCTTTGATGCACCCGTAGGCTTGATTTTTACCGTCGACAAAGTGATGGGCCGAGGTAGTTTGCTCGATTACGGCATGTTCTTGCAAAGCGTGATGGTGGCTGCACGTGCTCGTGGTTTGCACACATGCCCACAAGCTGCTTGGAATAATTTTTCGAAGATTATCTACAAGCACGTTGGTGCAAGCGACAACGAAATGATGGTCTGCGGCATGTCGTTGGGTTATGCCGACGAGGCCGCTGTCGTCAACACTTTCAAAACGACACGTGTCGATGCACGTGACTTTACGCATTGGGTTGAATGAGTTTTTGGGTCATTCAATGCTTGAATGGCCTCAGCCATGCAAGCACGCTCTTCATGATGGCGGCAGGCCTCACGCTGGTCTTTGGTGTGACGCGTATCGTTAACTTTGCGCACGGCAGTTTTTACATGTTGGGCGCCATGGTGGCTGGATACCTCATCACCCAGGTGTGGGGCAGTGGGTCAGATCAAGCTGCCATTTATTTGGCCGCCATGTTGTTGGGAGCGCTTTGCGCAGCACTGCTCGGTGCTGCTGCAGAGTGGTGCCTGTTCAGGCCGCTTAGACACTCGCCTCCTCTGTATCCGTTGGTGGCAACGTTTGGTTTGAGCTTGGTCATCCATGATGTGCTGTTGGCTTGGATGGGGCCCGCCGAAATATTTGCACCCAGATTTCCAGGGCTCAAAGGCTCTGTCCAAGTGGGAGAAGATTTTTTCCCGCAATGGCAATTGCTGACTTTGCTATTGGGCCCCTTGGTTTGGTGGGGCTTGCATTTGCTGCTCACAAAGACGCTTTGGGGACGGCAAGTGCGCGCGGCCACTCAAGACCGGCAAATGCTAGACGCCTTGGGTGTCAATCCTGCGCCCTTGATGATGGGGGTGGTGGTATTGGGCTGTGGACTGGCAGGTTTGGCTGGTGCGCTTCAATTGCCGCGAGAGCCTGCCAATTTGCAGATGGATTTGCAAATGGTGGTGGAAACTTTTGTGGTGGTGGTGATGGGCGGTTTGGGCAGCATCTCGGGTGCTTTTTTTGCCTCGCTTATCATCGGTTGTGTACATGCGTTTGGCATTTATTTCTTTCCTCAAGCCACCTTGATTTTGATCTTTTTCACAATGGCAGTGGTGTTGGCCTGGCGTCCGCAAGGTTTGATGGGTGAGCTGCCCGGCGCTGCACAACGCGAAAAAGTACCCGCGTTCAAAGGCTGGAACTCTCAACGCACGTTGTTGTGGTCATCTCTTGCACTTTGGTTCCTCGTGTCATTGATGTTGCTGGTGGTTACGCCCTACACGCAACATGTTTTGGAAGATGTCCTCATCATGATGTTGTTTGGCCTCAGTTTGCAAGCCATGATGGCTTTGTCTGGCTGGGTCAGTTTTGGTCATGCAGCCTATTTTGGTTTGGGCGCCTATGCCGCAGCTTTAAGTCATTTGCATTGGGGTTTCAATGCATTGCAAGCAGCTTGCAGTGGCATGTTGTTGGCCGGCTTGGCGGCGTTTGCCATGTCTCAGTTATTGCAGCGCAGTGCCGGTGTGTACTTGGCCATGTTGTCTTTGGCTTTTGCACAGATGGTGTGGGCCAGTGCCAGCCAGTGGATTGCGGTCACGGGTGGCGACAATGGTTTGATTGGCCTGGCGCTCATGGACACAGCATCGCGAACGCTCTTTCAACTGACCTTGATCAGCGTGTGTGCTTGCGCTATTTTTGGTTTTGCCCGTCTAACGCGCTCCAGCATGGGGGCGGCGCTGCAAGCAGGTCGAGACGCGCCTCTGCGTGCTTTGGCCAGTGGCTTGCCTGTCACCAGTTTGAACAAACAGGTCTTTTTAATCAGTGCCACGGTGGCTGGTTTGGCGGGCAGTTTGTGGGCCATCAGCAAGGGTGCTGTATTTCCATCTGTTGCCTCTGTGGCCAATTCTGTCGATGCCTTGTTGGTGGTTTTGTTGGGCGGCGTGCATCACCTTTGGGGTGCGCTGGCTGGCAGTTCATTTTTGGTAGGACTTGGCGCAGAAATGGGTCGGCACTTTGAATATTGGCGAGGCTTTTTGGGCTTGCTCATCATGCTGCTCATGGTGTTTGCGCCAGAAGGCGCTTTGGGCTGGCGTTCCAAACAAGTCACGCGGCAAGGAGCGCGGACATGACAGCGGTTTTGAAGGTCGAAAATTTGCAACACCACTATGGCGGTGTTTGGGCGCTGCAAGGTGTCGACTTTGAGTTGCAAGCAGGTGAGTGCGTTGCCTTGATTGGCCCCAATGGCGCTGGCAAATCAACTTGCTTTGCATGTGTTGCAGGTCAGCAAACTGCAGCCCATGGCAAAGTTCATTGGCATCAACAAGACTTATCACGCATCTCAGCGAAGGATCGGCGGGCGCTTGGCATTGGCCGTACCTTCCAAGTCGCTCAGGTGTTTGAAGCTTTGAGCGTTTATCAAAATTTGCAGTTGGTTTTGCAAGCAGCCAAGGGCGTCTCTGCTTTTGATGTACTCGATCATTGCCAAAACGAAGCGGCCTCATTTTGGTTAGAGGCCATGGGCTTACAAAACTTAGGCAAGGCCGCCCTGAACGCTTCTGCCGCGCATTTGTCTTATGGCAATCAAAAAAGATTGGAACTGGCCATGGCCATGGCAGGTTTGCCCCAGCCAAACCAAGGGCTCTTGTTGTTGGACGAGCCTGCTGCTGGATTGTCACCAGAAGAGCGGCTTGACATGATGTCACGCATTAAAAATTTGGCGGCACAAGGTACAACGGTGCTCTACACAGAGCACAACATGGATGCCGTGTTTGGCGTGGCCGATCGGGTCTTGGTTCTGATGGAAGGCAAGTTGGTGGCGCAAGGTTTGCCTCAGGAGGTGGTTGCAAACCCCTTGGTGCGCGAGCGCTATTTGGGACATCACTTTGAGCTGAAGGAAAGTGAACCCCATGCTTGAAGTTCGTCGATTGAATGCTTTTTACGGTCAAGCACAGGCATTGTTTGATGTGAGTTTTCAAGTGCCCTTGGGCAGCTTGGTCTTGGTTCAAGGCTTGAATGGGGCAGGTAAGTCGACCTTGCTGAAATCTCTCATGGGTTTAATGGACTCGGTTCAAGGCGAGACGCTTTGGAAAGGTCAAAGTTTGCTTGACTTAGCACCTCACCAGCGTGCTCAAGCTGGTTTGGGCTATGTGCCTGAAGACCGCAGGCTGTTTTCGGCGCTCACGGTCCGTCAAAATTTAGAAATTGCCATGCCCAGTGTCGCCCAGCAACGCGGTGCCGGGCTTGCGCCAGTTCACTTGGAGGATGTGCTAAGCCTGTTTCCCGCTCTGGCCAGCATGTTGAATCGGCCCGCTTCGCAAATGAGTGGCGGCGAGCAGCAAATGCTGGCTTTGGGGCGTACCCTGATGACGCAGCCTCAAATGTTGCTTTTGGACGAGCCCTGTGAGGGCATTTCGCCGGTCCTGGTGCAGTCCATTGCGCAGGCACTGGCAAAACTCAAACAAGGTGGCTACACCTTGCTGATTGCTGAGCAAAATAAGACACTGCATGCCTTGGCTGACCAAGTCTTGAATTTGGCGGGCGGTGTTGTGCAACCAGTGCCTGCTTCAACTCAGTTCAAAGTTTCCTAAAAGTGACGCCATCACCGCGTTTATCCTGAGTAATCCTCGGCCCACGTTCCGGTGAAAGTGACTGGCTTCACTTACACTGCAGGTTCAACTTTTTTGGCCACTTTTCGACATGATCATTACCAGTTTGCTGGACACTGACCTTTACAAGTTCACCATGATGCAAGTGGTCTTGCATCAATTTCCGGGTGCGCAGGTTGAGTATCGCTTCAAGTGTCGAAATCCGGGCGTCGATTTGGCACCTTACGTCGAAGAAATTCGCAGCGAAATCAAATCGCTTTGCAGTCTGCATTTCAAAGAAGACGAGCTGGCTTATCTGCGTTCATTGCGCTTTATCAAAAGTGACTTTGTCGATTTTTTAGGTCTATTCAGACTGAACGAAAAATACATTCAAGTGACCCCCAATTTGACCGGTGAAATTGACATCGTCATTCAGGGTCCGTGGCTGCACACCATCCTGTTTGAAATTCCTGTGCTGGCCATTGTGAATGAGGTGTACTTTAGAAATACCCAACGCTTGCCAGACCTGATGGAGGGCCGCAGCCGTCTCGACACCAAAATCAAGCAGCTGCAAACTGAAGACTTGAAGTCTTTGAAGATTGCCGATTACGGCACGCGCCGAAGATTTTCGCGCGCTTGGCACGAAGAAGTTTTGCGCGTCCTCATTGGTCGATTGGGTTCAGGCCCCACAGAACAATTTGCCGGCACCAGCAATGTTCACTTTGCCTACATGCTGGGCCTCACGCCCTTGGGCACCATGGCGCATGAGTATTTGCAGGCCTGTCAGGCTTTGGGGCCTCGCCTTCGAGACAGTCAGGTGTTTGCCTTTGAATCGTGGGCCAAAGAGTACCGTGGTGACTTGGGCATTGCCTTAAGCGATGTCTATGGCTTCAATGCCTTCCTGCGCGACTTTGACATGTACTTTTGCAAATTGTTCGATGGCGCAAGACACGACAGTGGCGATCCGTTTGTTTGGGGTGAGCGCATGATTGCGCACTACCGCGCCAACCGAGTCGACCCCTTAACCAAAACGCTTATTTTCAGCGATGGCCTGACCGTGCCCAAAACCATCGAGCTGTTCAGGCAGTTCAATGGCCGCTGTTTGTTGGCATTTGGCATTGGCACCAACCTCACCAACGACTTAGGCTATGAGCCCTTGCAAATTGTGATCAAGATGACACGCTGCAACGGCCAGCCGGTTGCAAAACTTTCAGACACGCCTGGCAAGGGCATGTGCGATGACGAAAAATACTTGGCCTATTTGGCGCAGGTTTTTGAAATTACGCCCCTCAATTAACGCCAAGCTGAGTTGTTCAATGAATCAGACCCTTATTTTTTCAAGTCAACATGCCATGAAACAAAACTGCCACAAGTCCATGACCTTTTTGCTTGCAAGCTTGTTGATGTTGCCAGGTGCGACCTTCGCCGCCGACATCAATGGTGCCGATCTCAGTCCACTGTGGGGCATCCCTTTTGCGGGCATTTTGTTGTCCATTGCGCTCATGCCATTGATGGTGCCCCAGTTCTGGCACCATCATTTTGGAAAAGTGACAGTGGCTTGGTCCCTGGCATTTTTATTGCCATTTGCGGCTCTTTATGGTGTGGGTCTGGCAGGCGCTAACCTGGTTCATGCTTTGTTTGCAGAGTACATTCCGTTCATTATTTTGATAACGGCCTTGTTCACGGTGTCGGGTGGTATTTTCATTCGGGGCAATCTTCATGGCAGCCCGGGCCTCAATACCAGCATCTTGGCCATCGGTGCTGTTTTGGCCAGCTTCATGGGTACCACGGGTGCTTCCATGCTAATGATCAGGCCGCTCATTCGCGCCAATGACAACCGTAAGCATGTTGCTCACGTGGTGGTGTTCTTTATTTTCATTGTGGCCAATGCTGGCGGTTCTTTAACGCCATTAGGAGACCCACCGCTTTTCTTGGGATTCTTGAAGGGTGTTGATTTTTTCTGGACAGTCAAAACACTTTTCCCTGAGACGCTTTTCCTGGTGGGCTCTTTGTTGTTGATTTTCTTTTTGCTCGACTCGTGGTTCTATCACAAGCGCGAAGAGTTGATGCTCGTCGACCCTACGCCCGATTCACGTCAAATTGGTTTTGATGGCAAGGTCAATTTTATTTTGTTGGGCGCTGTGGTTTGCTTGGTGCTTATGAGTGGCCTCTGGAAATCTACTGTGGTGTTTGACATTGCAGGCACTGAAGTGGCAATGCAAAGCATTCTTCGTGACCTTGGTTTGATTGCCATCACCTTGTTGTCACTCAAGCTCACACCCTCTCAAGTGCACGCAGACAACCAGTTCAGCTGGGGGCCCATTCAAGAGGTTGCTAAATTGTTTGCAGGTATTTTCCTCACCATCATCCCTGTCATTGCCATGTTGAAGGCGGGTGTCAATGGGCCCTTTGGTCCGGTGGTGGCTGCGGTTACGCAGCCCGATGGCACGCCCGATGTGGTGATGTATTTCTGGATCACGGGCTTGTTAAGTTCCTTCTTAGACAACGCGCCTACCTACTTGGTGTTTTTCAATACAGCGGGTGGCGATGCGCAAGTTTTGATGACCACCCTGGCCAGCACCTTGGCCGCAATTTCTGCAGGTGCCGTGTTCATGGGTGCCAACAGCTATATTGGCAATGCACCTAACCTCATGGTCAAAGCCATTGCAGAAGACCGCGGCATCAAAATGCCCAGCTTCTTTGGTTACATGGCGTGGTCGCTGTGCGTGCTCATTCCCTTGTTCGTCATCATGACTTTTATTTGGTTCCGCCCATGAAAAAACCCGCAATTTTGGTAGCCCGCGCCATCTTCCCCGAAACATTGGCACATTTGTCGCAGCACTTTGAAGTTGAAAGCAATCAGGCCGATGAGGTTTTAAGCCCTGCCGTATTAACGCGACGTCTCCAAGGCAAAGTGGGTGCTTTGACCACGGGGAGTGAACGAATTGACGGCGCATTACTTCAAGCCAACCCACAATTGAAAATTGTGGCCAACATGGCTGTCGGTTTCAATAATTTTGACGTGCCTGCCATGACAGCAGCGGGCGTTCTGGCCAGCAACACCCCAGACGTCTTGACCGAAACCACAGCCGATTTTGGCTTTGCATTGCTCATGGCAACTGCGCGCCGCGTGACCGAAAGCGAACACTATTTGCGCGCAGGCAAATGGACAAAGTGGAGCTACGACATGTTTGCAGGCGCCGAAGTTCACGGCAGCACCCTGGGTATCATTGGCATGGGACGCATTGGCCAGGGCATTGCGCGGCGCGGTGCATTGGGCTTTGGCATGCGCGTCATTTATCACAATCGTTCACAACTCTCGGCACAACTCGAAGCAGAGTGCAAGGCGCAATACGTCTCTAAAGACGAGCTGTTGAAAACAGCCGATCACGTGGTGCTGGTGGTGCCCTACAGTGCAGAGTCGCATCACACCATTGGTGCCAAAGAAATAGGTTTGATGAAGCCTACGGCTACGTTGGTCAACATAGCGCGCGGCGGCATTGTCGACGATGCGGCTTTGGCCAAAGCGCTGGCTGCTGGGCAAATTGCGGCAGCTGGCTTGGATGTTTTTGAGGGCGAGCCAGCCTTGAATCCTGAACTTTTGAAAGTTCCCAATGTGGTCCTGACGCCTCACATTGCCAGCTCAACGGTTCAAACTCGTTTGGCCATGGCGCAATTGGCAGCAGACAATTTGATCGCCTACCTGACGCAGGGCCGTGCACTGACGCCGCTCAACGCAGTTACAAAAGCGGCTTAATTCAATGGAAGTTGCTGTCCAACTTTGGGTGTTGTTTGCCGGGCTAGGTGCCGTGCTGGCCGGACTCTTTTTAATTTTCAGGCAGCTCACGTCGCAAGCTCAGGACAAGCAAGACATTGCGCAATTGGCGGCTACGCTTCAGTCAGCCAACGAACGTTTAGAGCGCGAACTGCGCAACGCCATCCTTGAATCGGCAAGGGGCGGACGGCAAGAGTTAACGCAAACACTTGGCACCTTTCAGCAAAGTTTGGTGCAACAAAGTGCCGAAGCCACGCGAACGCAAAACAGTCAGATGGATGCGTTTGCACAGCAATTGGCCTTGCTGCAAAAAACTTTGTCTGACACCCTCACTTTGCAAGTGCAGCAACTCTCAGAAGCCAATGCGCGTCGTCTGTCTGAAATGCGTGGCACCTTAGAAAACCAATTGGCACAGTTGCAAATCAACAATGCGGCCAAACTGGACGAGATGCGCCAAACAGTCGACGAAAAATTGCAAACCACTTTGCAGGCTCGTTTGGGAGAAAGTTTCAAACAAGTGGCAGACAGGTTGGAGCAAGTGCACAAAGGCTTGGGCGAGATGAACACGCTGGCGCAAGGTGTGGGCGATCTGAAGCATTTGCTCACCAACGTCAAAACACGTGGCATGTTTGGTGAAGCGCAACTGGCTTCGTTGCTAGAACAGGCCATGGCGCCCGATCAGTATGCGGCCCAACATGCCACCATTCCTGGCAGTAAAAACCGTGTCGACTTTGCCATCCGATTGCCCGGTCGTTCTGAAGATGGCCAACCCGTTTGGCTGCCCATCGATGCCAAGTTTCCCAATGAAGATTACGAGCGTTTGCTAGATGCCCAATCGCGTGCCGATGCCGTCCAGGCAGAGTTGTGCAGCAAAGCTTTAGAGGCCCGCGTGCGCTTAGAAGCCAAATCCATCACCGAAAAATACATTGAGCCGCCATACACCACCGACTTCGCTATTTTGTTTTTGCCGACCGAGGGCTTGTATGCAGAGGTGTTGCGCCGTCCTGGTCTGATTGAGTCTTTGCAACGCGACTATCGTGTCACGCTAGCGGGCCCCACCACCTTGATGGCCATGTTGAATTCATTGCAGATGGGTTTCAGAACCCTCGCATTAGAAAAACGCTCAAGCGAAGTTTGGCAAGTGTTAGGTGCCGTCAAAACAGAGTTCGGCAAATTTGGCGATGTGCTGGCCAAAGTCAAAGAGCAAACGCAGACTGTTTTGAACACCCTCGACAAAGCGCAAACTCGCAGCAATGTGATGCACAGAGCATTGCGGCAAGTAGAGGCCTTGCCCGAAGCCCAAGTACCCAATCTGTTGGCACAAGCGGCCGATGAAAGTGACGGCGAGACTGCGTGAAAAGTGAACTCCTCAGGCTAATCAGCGGACAAATTTTTCTGCACGCTTGCATGACAGGCATGCGTTTGGCCACGCCACTCTTGGCTCTGCAGCAAGGCTACAGCGCCATGGCGGTGGGCGTTTTGTTGGCTCTTTTTTCGGTTACGCAGGTGTTCATGGCCATTCCTGCAGGCAAGTTCACAGACCGTCATGGCTTGAAAAAACCAGTTCGGTTTAGTGTGCTCATTGCCTGCGCCGGCGCAGGTTTGGCCGTTGTGTGGCCCATTTTTCCGGTGCTCTGCATTGGTGCTTTAACCACGGGCGGCGCCACCGGCATTACGGTCATTGCACTGCAGCGCCACGTGGGCCGCATGGCCAGCGATGCGAACCAACTCAAGGAAACCTTTAGCTGGTTGGCCATCGGGCCCGCCGTCTCCAATTTCATGGGCCCCTTTTTTGCGGGCGTTCTGATTGACCATGCGGGGGCTATGCCTGCAGATGAAGGCGGTTTTCGTGCGGCCTTCATCATGCTGACCCTGATGCCACTGGTCGCTTGGTTTTGGATTCGCAAAGTGAAAGAGCAGCCCGTTGCGCCTGTGTTGCCCGAGCATGCCAACAATCGCGTTTGGGATTTGCTCAAAGACCCCATGATGCGCCGTTTGTTGCTGGTCAATTGGCTGTTGTCATCGTGCTGGGATGTGCATACCTTTGTGGTGCCGGTGTTGGGGCACGAGCGAGGTTTAAGTGCTTCAGTTGTTGGTTCTATCTTGGGCTCATTTGCCGTAGCGTCTGCCGCCATTCGGGTGGTGTTGCCTTGGATTGCGCGTCGTCTTCAAGAATACCGATTGTTGTCGGGCGCCATGGTCTGTGCCAGCTTGATTTTTGCGGCCTATCCCTTTTTTGATTCGGCCATGGCCATGGCCATTTGCTCAATTTGTTTAGGGGTGGTGCTGGGCGTGGTGCAACCCATGATCATGAGCACCTTGCATCAAATCACACCTCAGCACCGGCAAGGTGAAGCCTTGGGTTTGCGCATCATGACCGTCAATGCGTCCAGTGTGGTGATGCCTCTCATGTTTGGTGCTGCCGGCGCGGTGGCGGGCGTGTCTGTGGTTTTTTGGGTGGTGGGGGCGTGTGTGGCCTCTGGCACGCCGCAGGCTTGGCGCCTCAGGCCTGCCACTAAAAGCCATTCATAAACTTTTTTGCTACATAGCCTCTCCGCTTAGTGTGACGGCTTAGCAGGGCAACAGCCTTTGTATTTCTGCCCAAGCCTCTGCTGGTGAGTCGACGTACTTGAAGCACGCCAAATCCTCTTTGGATATGGTGCCCGAGGTCACCATCCATTCAAAATCAATCAGACGTTTCCAGTAATCGGAGCCGTAGAGCAAGACGGGTGTGGGTTTGACTTTGCGCGTTTGAACCAAGGTCAACATTTCAAACAATTCATCCAGCGTGCCAAAGCCACCCGGAAATGCAATCAGTGCTTTGGCGCGCATGGCGAAATGCATTTTGCGAAGGGCAAAGTAGTGAAACTGAAAACTCAACTCAGGCGTGACATAAGGGTTGGGTTTTTGCTCGTGAGGCAACGAAATGTTCAAAGCCACTGAAGGTGCGCCCGCATCCATCGCACCGCGGTTGGCGGCTTCCATGATGCCAGGGCCGCCGCCGGTGCAGATGGTGAGGCGATCTAATTTGGGAAGGCTGTTGCAGCCTTCTGAGACCATGCGTGCAAATTTTCTGGCGGCTTCGTAATAAGCATTGTCTTCTTTGAACCGCGCACTGCCAAACACCACAATGGTCTGTTTGATGCCTGCTTCCGATTGAACCAACTCAGGTTTGAGCAGTTCAAGTTGGAATCGAATGCCTCGTGTTTCGGGTCTGTTCAAAAACTCTGGGTCATTGAAAGCCAATCGGTAGGCGTCGGCCATTTCTTTGGAAACATGGAGATCTGGATTTGATTTCATGGGGTCATTGTGGCCCATGACAGCGACGTTGCAAAAAAAAAGACCTCCGAAGAGGTCTTGATGGTCTGAAGGGCTGGGCCCTCGCTGCGCTTGGCAGATTAGACGCGCTTGCGGTATTCGCCAGTGCGTGTGTCGATTTCGATTTTGTCGCCTTGGTTGACAAACAAAGGCACAGGCACTTCAAAGCCTGTTGCAATTTTGGCAGGCTTGAGCACCTTGCCAGATGTGTCGCCCTTGACTGCAGGTTCTGTCCAAGTAATTTCGCGCTCAACGCTGGTAGGCAACTCAACAGAGATGGCCTTGCCGTCGTAGAACACCACTTCAACAGCCATGCCGTCTTCGAGGTAGTTCATGGCATCGCCCATGTTTTCTGACTCGACTTCGTACTGGTTGAATTCGCTGTCCATGAAAACGTACATCGGATCGGCAAAGTAAGAATAAGTGCATTCTTTTTGGTCCAAGATCACTTGGTCCATTTTGTCGTCGGCCTTGAACACAGACTCGGTGCCCATGTTGCTCAACAAAGCTTTAAGTTTCATGCGTACGGTGGCTGCACCGCGGCCGCCGCGGCTGTATTCAGTGCGCAAAACGATCATGGGATCTTTGCCTTGCATGATGACGTTGCCAACGCGGATTTCTTGAGCGATTTTCATAGGTGTCCAGTGGTGCCTGCTACAGGCGTTTAGTGGTTTTAATGTGCTTGTTTGATTAAGGGCGGCGGCATAAAGCTGGCCCAAAGCCCAAGATTTTAGCGCTTTTCGGCCACGAATTGAAGAAGCTGACTCACCAAGTCACTTTGTTCTTGCAATCGTGCCTTGGCTGCCTGCACGCAAGTCTGCCAAAGCGGCAAGTCAATCTCGGGCAGCGGGGCATTGGTCAGGCCGTTCCAACGCAAGTGAAAAAGCCGAAGGCTGTCAGGCGCTTGGAGCCAGTCTAAGAAGGCGTGGAGTTTGGGGCCATGGGCGCCATCGTCTTGGGGATAAATGTGCCAAATGAAGGCTTTTCCGGCCCACAGAGCCCTTACCAATGAATCTTCTCCCCGCACAAAATTCAAGTCGCTGCCCAGCAAAAGTGCATCAAATTGGCTTTGGGTGAGGGGCGGTAATTTTTTAAATTGCGGCTTGATTGTGGCGGGTGTTTGCCCACAAGCTTGTTCAATGGCCAGGTCAAAAGCCGCAGCGCCTCTGCCATGGGCTACGTGCCAGACGTGGGTGGGCGAGTTTAGCGACTTGAGTTGCAATGCCTCTTTGAGGGCGTCAGGTTCATAACAAAACAAACTGGTCTGTAGGGGGGTAGGGGCTGCAGCCAAGGATTTGGCCTGGCTGGCTTCAGCCAGATGTGGGATGTGCGCTTCGCGTATCAGCCCCCCTGTGTGTGCTGTAAAGCCAGGATAAAAAAACCATTTGGTGCGTCCTTTCAAGGGGCCGCTCATCACGGGCGAAGGCAGCTTGTGGCTGCGCTCTACATACGACTCTGCACTCAAATATTCCAGATTGAGCCAAACAGGTGTTTGCGCAGGCGTTGCCAACTCAGAAAGATCGACCGCCCATTGCAAAAAGTGATCGGGCAGTTCACAGCCAAAGGCTTCTATCCAAACCGCTGAAGGCAAATCTGCGCGGGTTAATGCCGCATTCCAGGGCCTCACCTCTACATGGCCTAGCTCAAATTGTTGCTGTGCCCAACCCTTACTGTTCAAGTTGGCTTGAGGCGCCATCCATGTGAGGGCACTGGCATTGTCCACCCACAATCTGATGCGATGACCGCGCGAGGCCAGATCGGCGCTCAAGCGCCAACAGACCCCCAAATCTCCATGGTTGTCGATGACGCGGCAAAATATGTCCCAAAGCATGCGTGATATTGTCGCGCGCTTCAAGACACAATAGCGAGCATGTCCAGCGTTCACCCAGAATCTTTGTTGGCCGAAGTGGCAGCACTCCCCAGTTTGCCGGGGGTGTATCGCTATTTCGATGCCGATGACCAAGTGCTTTATGTGGGCAAGGCCCGCAATTTGAAAAAGCGCGTCAGCAGCTATTTCCAAAAAGACCATGGTGGCACACGCATTGGCCACATGGTTAGCAAAATTCGGCGCATGCAAACCACGGTGGTGCGCTCAGAGGCTGAGGCCTTGCTGCTTGAAAACAACCTGATCAAAAGCCTGAGTCCCAAGTTCAATATTTTGTTCAGGGACGACAAGAGCTACCCCTACCTGAAGGTGTCTGGCACGGGCAGCCCGCGGGCAGGCAAAGTGGAAGAGGGCGTCAAGCCAGATGCCTACTCGCGCATTGCCTACTACCGAGGTGGCGTTGAAAAAAAGCACAGGTACTTTGGCCCTTATCCCAGTGCTTGGGCGGTTAAAGAAACCATCCAACTGCTGCAAAAAGTTTTCCGTCTTCGAACTTGCGAAGACACCGTATTTGCCAATCGCACGCGGCCTTGTTTGCTGTACCAAATCAAGCGTTGCTCGGGGCCTTGTGTCGGTGTGATTGATGTCGATCAATACGCCAACGATGTGGCGCAAGCTGAGGCTTTTTTGCGCGGTGAAACCCAATCGGTCCTCAAATCGATGGAAGCCCGTATGATGGCGCACTCAGACAAATTGGAATTTGAACTGGCGGCCGAAGTTCGCAATCAAATGACGGCCTTGTCGCGCGTCTTGCACCAACAATCGGTCGATACGGTGACCGACACGGATGTGGATATTTTGGCGGTCAAAGTGCAGGGCGGACGTGCCTGTGTCAACTTGGCCATGGTGCGCGGTGGTCGCCACTTGGGCGATCGACCTTATTTTCCATCACATGTAGAAGATGGTCATGCCATTGGCGGCCGGGCTTTGGAAGACGATGTCACCGCCGATCAGCAAAGCTTAGAAGTTAAGGTTTTGGAAGCCTTCATTGCCCAGCATTACCTTAGCATTCCAGTCCCGCCCGCCCTGATCACCAGTGAAAAGGTCGACGCCAAAGTGATTGAGGCCATCTCCTTGCAGTCTGGCATGAAGGTGTCTGCTGTGCACAATCCCAGAGAGCAGCGCCGCGCTTGGTTAGAAATGGCAGAGAAAAATGCCGCCATTCAACTGGCCCGTTTGTTGGCTGAAGAGGGCTCGCAGCAGGCCCGCACAAGGGCTTTGGTCGAATCACTCGATTTAGCGCCCGATGACATTGATCAGTTGCGCATGGAGTGCTTTGACATCTCGCATACCTCTGGAGAAGCGACGCAGGCCTCTTGTGTGGTTTTTCAAAATCACAAAATGCAAAACAGCGAATACCGCCGTTACAAAATTGACGGCATCACGCCAGGAGACGATTACGCGGCCATGCGCCAGGTGCTTTTGCGTCGGTATGGCAAAGTGGCAGAAGCCATGAAGTCTGGCGAACCCGACCTCAAAATCAAAATGCCCGATGTGGTCTTGATCGATGGCGGCAAGGGTCAGGTGTCCATGGCGCGAGAAGTTTTTGAAACGCTGGGTCTCGATCTGTCCTTAATTGTCGGCGTGGAAAAAGGCGAGGGCCGAAAGGTGGGCTTGGAAGAGTTGGTCTTTGCAGATGGCCGAGAAAAAGTCTATTTGGGCAAAGATTCGGCCGCGCTGATGCTGGTTGCGCAAATACGAGACGAAGCCCATCGCTTTGCCATTACCGGCATGCGGGCTCAAAGGGCCAAGGTGCGCATGGGCGGCGGCCGGCTAGAAGAAATCGGTGGCATTGGTCCCAAGAAACGCGCCAAATTGTTGCAGCGATTTGGCGGCGTGCGAGGTGTAGAAGACGCCAGCGTGGAAGACCTGATGTCTGTGGATGGCATCTCCCGAGAGCTAGCAGAAAGCATTTACCAGGCCTTGCACTGACCGCTTAGGCACACAAGGCCTAGGCTTATGAAGCCGTTTGCACTGTTGCGTCAGCGAAAAGTCACGAAGGCATGACACAATAAGCACCATGTTTTTCACCATTCCCACCCTGATGACTTGGACGCGCATTGTCGCGATCCCTTTCATTGTGTGGGTTTTTTATTCAGACTTGCCCGTTGAATCGCGTAACTTTTGGGCCACCACCATGTTTGTGGTCTTCGCCATCACCGATTGGCTAGACGGTTACTTGGCCCGCAAGCTCAACCAAACTTCTTCTTTTGGCGCCTTCCTCGACCCAGTGGCAGACAAGTTCTTGGTCTGCGCTGCCTTGTTGATCTTGGTGCACTTGCACCGTGTGCCTGTGCTCATTGCGTTGGTCATCATTGGGCGAGAAATTGCCATTTCTGCTTTGCGCGAATGGATGGCCCAAATTGGCGCGAGCAAAAGTGTGGCGGTTCATTTTGTAGGCAAGCTCAAAACCACGGTTCAAATGGTGGCCATTCCTTTCCTGTTGTTCAATGGCCAATTGTTTGGCGTCATTGACACCCACGCATGGGGCACCGTGCTCATTTGGGTTGCCGCCATCTTGACCATTTGGTCCATGATTTACTACATGCAAAAGGCTTTGCCAGAAATTCGTGCACGCGTGAAGTGAGCTGCATCGCGTCCCAATAAGCGTTCATGAATTCAACTGAATCAACGGCTTCCTGGGTGAAGCACATGCCGGCGGTGTTCGTGCTCATCTGGAGTACCGGGTTCATTGTGGCGCGTTTTGGCATGCCCCACGCCCCGCCTT
Organism: Limnohabitans sp.; assembly: GCA_049655425.1. GTDB lineage: Bacteria > Pseudomonadota > Gammaproteobacteria > Burkholderiales > Burkholderiaceae_C > Limnohabitans_A. Next base: position 606,528 of record JBASJS010000002.1, read on the forward strand.
TTTCATTCTTGTGGTTTCGTTACGCATTTTCCATTGCCTGCTTTTTGATCTGGATTCAATGGGCTCGCGTGCGCTGGCCTCAGGGGCAGCGAGAGTGGCTGCACTTGTCGGTTACGGGTGTACTCATGCATGCGGGGTATTTGGGCGGCGTTTGGGCGGCAGTCAAAGCGGGCATGGGCTCTGGCTTGTCGGCCTTGATTGTGGGCTTGCAGCCTGTGCTCACAGCCATTTGGTTATCAACCCACGGCAACACCACTCAAAATGCAGTCAGCCGCCGCCAGTGGATGGGCTTGATGCTGGGCTTGTGCGGTTTGTTGCTGGTGGTGTGGCGCAAGCTCACGCAGGGCAGTGCTTTAGACCACGTCACACTTGTTAACCTTGGATTTGCCGTGATGGCTTTGTTCTCCATCACATTGGGCACCTTGTACCAAAAGAGATTTGTCAAACCCTGTGATGTGCGAACGGCCAACACCGTTCAATTGATGGCGGCCATGCTGGTGACCACACCGTTGGCCCTGTTGGAATCGGAGCCTGTGCAATGGAATGCAGAGCTTGTGGGGGCCATGGCTTGGTCGGTATTGGGCCTGACCTTGGGCGGTAGTTCTTTGCTGTACTTGCTAATTCAAAAAGGCGCAGCGGCATCGGTGACTAGTTTGATGTATTTGGTGCCACCCAGTACAGCCATCATGGCTTGGATCTTGTTTGATGAGCCTATTACCATGGTCACCCTGATGGGCATCGCCCTGACCGCATGGGGCGTGAGTTGGGTGGTCCGTCCCGCAAAATTACCTGAAGGAGAGAAATCATGAGTCAAAAAAGAATTGCTGTGATTGCAGGCGACGGCATTGGCAAAGAAGTCATGCCCGAAGGCTTGCGCGTTATGGAAGCAGCGGCCAGCAAATTCGACCTCGATTTGAAATTTGACCATTACGACTTTTCAAGCTGGGATTACTTTGAAAAGCACGGCAAGATGCTGCCCGACAATTGGAAAGACCAAATTGGTGGCCACGATGCCATTTACTTTGGCGCCGTGGGTTGGCCCGACAAAATTGCCGACCACGTTTCGCTGTGGGGTTCTTTGTTGTTGTTTCGCCGTGAGTTTGATCAGTACATCAATCTGCGTCCTGCGCGCCTCATGCCTGGCATCATTGCCCCTGTGGTGCGCCGCGATGGTTCACCGAGGCAGCCTGGCGAGATCGACATGTGCATCGTGCGCGAGAACACAGAAGGCGAGTACTCCAGCATTGGCGGCCGCATGTTCCCCGGCACTGCGCGTGAAATTGTGATGCAAGAGACGGTGATGTCGCGCGTGGGGGTTGACCGCGTTTTGAAATTTGCATTTGAGCTGGCGCAGTCAAGGCCCAAAAAACATTTGACCAGTGCCACCAAATCCAATGGCATTGCCATCACCATGCCTTACTGGGATGAGCGCGTGGTTGAAATGGCCAAAAATTATCCTGGTGTCAACGTTGATAAATTTCACATTGACATTTTGACGGCTCACTTCGTACAACGCCCTGATTTCTTTGATGTGGTGGTGGCCAGCAATTTGTTTGGCGACATCTTGTCTGATTTAGGACCTGCTTGCACCGGCACCATTGGCATTGCACCCAGTGCCAATTTAAATCCAGATCGCACGCATCCCTCTTTGTTTGAACCCGTACATGGATCAGCGCCAGACATTGCAGGCAAAAACATTGCCAATCCTATTGGACAAATTTGGTGTGGTGCCATGATGCTCGAGTTCTTAGGTTGCAAACCTGCGCACGATGCGGTGTTGGCGGCCATTGAAAAAGTATTGGCGCCCAACAGCGGTGCACCTCGCACTGCGGATATTGGGGGAACTGCTAATACGCAAGATGTTGGCAAAGCCATTGCAGCTGCGTTATGAGAACTTTTTTGACAAGTTTATAGATTTGAAAATTTTTTTTTAAGTCAAGTCCTCGCAGTCATTCAGTTTGCGTCTAGAATTCGTGTCGCACTGCGGTTTCTAGACTTAAAACCATTTGACAGACGCTGTTTGTCTGGCTAAATTGAAGTTGACGAAACGCCCTGCGAAGACAAGGCTTTGTCTCAGAAGTTTGTTTCAAACTTCAAACAAAATTTTTTCGATAATGATGAGTCACCCGTTTACGGGTGCTCAAATTTTTTTCTAAGGCTCTTTGTATGAACAAGACAGAATTGATCGAGCACATTGCTAAACAAGCAGACATCTCTAAAGCTGCTGCTGGCCGCGCATTGGAAGCCACCATTGGCGCCGTTCGCACCACATTGAAAAAGGGCGGCACTGTCGCTTTGGTCGGTTTCGGTACATTCGCTGTAACCAAGCGCGCTGCTCGCACAGGCCGCAACCCACGTACAGGCGCTGCCATCAAAATCAAATCTGCCAAGGTGCCTAAGTTCCGTCCAGGTAAGGCACTGAAAGACGCCTTGAATTAATCTTTGATCAAGGGGGTGATTAGCTCAGTTGGTAGAGCGGCGCCCTTACAAGGCGTAGGTCGGCGGTTCGAGCCCGTCATCACCCACCACCCCTAAGCAAAGGCGAACAAGTTGTTCGCCTTTTGTCTTTTCAAGACTTTGACCGCGCAACCTTACTGAGAGTTCTCACATGTTTGATTTTGTCCGCAACAACACCAAGATCATGATGGGCTTGTTGTTCTTGCTCATCATCCCGTCCTTCGTGATGTTTGGCATTGAGGGCTACACCCGTTTTAACGACGGTGGTGCCGTGGTTGCCAAAGTCAACGGCAACAAAATTGTTCAGTCAGAGTGGGACGCCGCGCACAAGCGTGAAGTCGATCGCATTCGGGCTTCGATGCCTAGCATCGACATCAAAATGTTTGACACACCAGAAGCCAAGTACGCCACGCTCGAACGCTTGGTTCGCGAGCAGGTCATTGCCGCTGCAGCACAAAAGCTCCAATTGGTGGCCAGCGATACGCGCTTAGCCCGTGAGTTGCAACAAAGCCCCTCGATTGCGGCATTGCGCGGCCCCGATGGCAAGCTCGACATGGAACGCTACAAACAATTGGCGGCATCGCAAGGCATGACGCCCGAGATGTTTGAAATGCAAGTTCGCTCAGATTTGTCCAACCGTCAAGTCATTCAGGGTGTGCAAGCTTCTGCCTACGCCACAACTTCACAAACTCAAACTGCTTTGAATGCGTTTTTGCAGCGACGTGAAGTGCAAATTTTGAATTTTCCAGCGGCCGACTTTCTGAGCAAGGTCACGGTCAGCGATGCAGACTTAAAAGACTATTACGACAAAAATACAGACAAGTTCCAGTCACCCGAAACGGCTGACGTTGAATACGTCATGTTGGACACCGACAGCTTGAAAAATGCAGTGTCAGTCAACGAGCAAGATTTAAAAACCTACTACGAGCAAAATTTGCAACGCTTGTCGAGCCAAGAGGAACGACGCGCCAGTCATATTTTGATCACAGCAGCCAAAGATGCACCCGATGCCGAGAAAAAGGCAGCCCGCGCCAAAGCTGAAGACTTATTGAAAGCCGTCAAAGCCAAGCCTGCCAGTTTTGCAGAGCTGGCGCGCAAAAACTCCCAAGACCCCGGCTCTGCCGTCAAAGGTGGTGATTTAGATTTCTTCGGTCGTGGTGCCATGGTCAAAGCATTCGAAGATGCTGCTTTCAGCATGAAGAAATCAGACATCAGCGATGTGGTCGAATCAGAGTTTGGCTATCACATCATTCAAGTGACAGACATCAAGGCACCCAAAGCACAAAGCTTTGAATCAATGCGTCCTTCGCTTGAAGCCGAATTGAAGAAGCAGCAAGCACAGCGCAAATATGCAGAGCTGGCCGAGACATTTTCAAACATGGTTTATGAGCAATCCGACAGCCTCAAACCCGTTGCTGAAAAACTCAAGCTGAACATTCAAAAAGCAACACAAGTGGGGCGCAACCCTGCACCGCAAACTGCGCAAACTAAAAATCCTCTCAACCATCCAGGTTTGTTGCAGGCCTTGTTCAGTGAAGCCTCATTGCAAAAGCAGCGCAACACAGAAGCCATCGAGGTGGCCTCAAACACCATGGTAGCCGCTCGTGTGGTCAAGTACTACCCAGCTGCTTCTCTGCCATTGGCCGCAGTCAAAGACATCGTCAAACGCAACGTGACACAAGACAAAGCCGCCGCATTGGCCAAGGCTCAGGGCGAGCAACGTTTGGCGGCACTCAAGGCCAGCGCCAATGCGGATGGCTTGCCCAATGCCATCGTCTTGTCGCGCGAAAAATCTCAACGCCAATTGCCTCAAGTGGTTGATGCTGTGTTGAAGGCCGACCCCGTTAAGTTGCCCGCCACAGAAGGTGTCGATTTGGGCGCCATGGGTTATGCCGTCATTCGTGTCACCAAAGTCTTGCCCCCCGAGGCTGAGAACAAAGAGTTGATGAAACAGGCGCAGCAGCAATTCACACAACTTTGGGGCTCTGCCGAAACACAAGCTTATTTGGCCCAACTCAAAGCCATGCTGAAGGCAGAGATTTTGGTTGCCAAACCATCGCCCGAAAAAGCCAAATCAGAGGCCAAAGGCGCCTGAATTTGAAAATCTTTCGGCTATAATTTCGCTTCTACGGTGGCTGTAGCTCAGTTGGTAGAGTCCAGGATTGTGATTCCTGTTGTCGTGGGTTCGAGCCCCATCAGCCACCCCAAAAATTCAAAGGCTTGCAAGTTTTCTTGCAGGCCTTTTTGTTTTATCACGCCATAATTCACGCCAATTAAAAAGTCATTCGATGTGACAAGGAAACGCACATGGCCAACGCAAAGAAAAAACAACTCACCGTCGAGTTGATGTGGCAACTGCAACGACTGGGCGCACCCAGCATCAGCCCAGACGGTGCGCAAGCGGTCTGCGCGGTGGCACAGCCCTCTGTCAAAGACAACAACATTCAAAGCGCCATTTGGTTGCTCTCAACTTTGGGCGGTCAAGCCCGGCAACTCACACAATGTGGCGACAAAGATGGACGCCCTCAGTTTTCACCCAATGGTGACTGGATTGCGTTTGTGGCCAAGCGAGAGCAAAACGGCAAAAAGGACCAAGCGCCACAAATCTACCTCATCCCACCCGATGGCGGCGAGGCGCGCCGTGCAGGTGAAGTGCCCACAGGTGTTGACGATTTCAAATGGTTTCCAGATGGTCAGCGCATTGCCTTTGTGACCTGGGTTTGGCCGCAGTTAAAGGGCGTAAAAGCACAAGCCGACAAACTCAAAGAAGTGCAGGCGGTCAAAGACTCGGCGTTTGCCACCGAAGATGCGGTCTACAGACATTGGGATCACAACTTGCCCATGAACCGCGTGCCGCACTTGTGTGTCATGGAGGTGGCCACAGGTCGTGTTCACGATTTGTTGGAAGGCACTGATTTTGAGTTGCAACGCCGCGAACCTGGTGCACATGACTTTGCCATTGCACCCAACGGCAAAAGCATCAGCTTTGTGCACGATCCCGATCGCGGTCAAAATCCTGCACCTCGCATGGCCTTGGCGCAGATTGAATTGCGCGGCGCAAAAGTACAAAGCATTCGCAATTTGCTGAATGACCGTGCCTGGGATTTCTCGGCGCCCGTCTACAGTGCAGATGGCGCGCAACTGGCCTTCTTGGCATCGCACCAACAGATCAGCAACACACAGCCCAATCGATTGGCATGCTTGAGCTTGCCTGCTGCCACCCGCACGCAAATTGCCTCACGCAAACTCGCCTGGAAAATACTCAGCGACAAATGGGATCGCGAACCCCAAGCGCCATTGATGTGGAGTGAAGATGACAGCGCCTTGCTTTGCAAAGCAGAAGACCAAGGGCGCCAACATGTGTGGCGATTTGACATGGCCACCCACCAAGTGAGCCAAGTCATTGAAGGCGGTACAGTGCATGCCTTTGACATGGCCGCAGGACGCTTGGTCAGTTTGATCGACAAAGTCGTTCACCCAGGGCGCATTCAAGTTCAAGGCGTTGATGAATCTGGCCATGCGTCATTGCCAGCAGTTAGCAGAATGGAGTCGTTCAACGACCAACTCTTGGAAGGCATCGCTTTGGGCGCAACAGAAGCGCACTGGTTCAAAGGTGCTCAGGGCGATGATGTGCAAGTGTGGTTGCATTTTCCACCAGGCTTCAACAAAGACAAAAAATACCCATTGCTGCACACCATCCATGGTGGTCCGCACACAGGCCCGGGTGATATTTGGCACTGGCGTTGGAACTACCATGTGTTTGCCGCACAGGGCTATGTGGTGGCCAATGTCAACTACCACGGCTCATCGGGTTTTGGTCTCAAGTTTCTAGATTCCATCAGCCACAAGTGGGGACAACTGGAGTTGCAAGACATGGAGGCTTGCACCGATTGGCTTCGCAAAAAACCTTGGATTGCCAAGGAGCGCGTGTTTGCCACAGGCGGCAGTTATGGTGGCTACATGGTGGCGTGGATGAATGCACACGTCAAGCCTGGCCGCTATCAAGCGTATGTGTGTCATGCAGGATGTTTCGATTGGGTGGGCATGTTCTCAGACGATGCCTACGGTTGGCATCCCCAAGAGTTGGGTGCATCGTATTGGGACAACATGAAGAAGATTCATGCGCAAAGTCCGCATGCATTTGCAGCCACCATGAAAACACCCACGCTGGTGATTCATGGTGCCAAAGATTACCGCGTGCCCGATGCGCAAGGCTTGGCCTACTACAACACCCTCAAGGCCAAGGGCGTGGATGCACGGCTGCTTTGGTACCCCGACGAAAACCATTGGATTTTGAAGCCCGCCAACAACGTGGTGTGGTACCACGAGTTCTTCAATTGGATACGCCGCTACGACCCTGCTTTTCAAAAGAAAAAGCAGGGCTGAGCCAGTTGGGGGGGGATGCTTTAGTTGACCATCACCAGCTTGCCCATCACACCGCGTGAACCCATGTGCGCATAGGCGGCTTTCAGGTCGCTCATGGGCATGGTGCGGTCAATGACGGGTTTGACTTTGCCCTGCGCATACCACTGCGCCAACTCAGCCATCATGGCGGCATTGGCTTGAGGTTCGCGGCGAGAAAAATCGCCCCAGAACACGCCCACAATGGAGGCACCCTTGAGCAGCGCCAAATTGAAGGGCAGGGCGGGAATGGGGCCTGCCGCAAAGCCCACCACCAAGTAACGGCCACGCCAGGCAATGGAGCGGAAAGCAGGCTCTGCAAAGTCGCCGCCCACAGGGTCATAAATGACGTCGGGGCCTTTGCCTTCGGTGAGGGCTTTCAAAACCTCACGCATGTTTTGCGTGGTGTAGTTGATGGTTTCGTCTGCCCCCAATGATTTGCAAAGCGCACATTTTTCATCGGTCGATGCAGCCGCAATGACGCGTGCACCAGCCGCTTTTGCAATTTGAATGGCAGCCGTGCCCACACCGCCCGCTGCGCCCAATACCAAAACAGTTTCGCCGGCCTTCAAAGCGGCGCGGTCGATCAGGGCGTGGTGAGAGGTGGCGTAGATCATGATGAAGGCGGCTGCATCGACTGCAGGAAATCCTGCCGGCAAGGGCATGCACAACTTGGCGGGCGCCACGGTGTGCGTACCAAAGCCACCCGTGCCCGACAAACAGGCCACCGACTGGCCTACTTTGAGATGCGTCACGCCTTCGCCAACGGCTTCAATGACACCGGCATATTCCGAACCTGGCACAAAGGGCAGGTCGGGTTTCATTTGGTATTTGTTTTGAACAATGAGCAGGTCGGGGAAGTTGAGACTGGCCGCTTCGATGCGGATCAAAACTTGCCCAGCTTGCGGCACAGGCGTGGGCAATTCTTTCCAAGACAAAGCCTCAACACCGACGGGGTTTTCACAGAGCCAAGCGTGCACAGAAATTCTCCTCAAAAATGACACAATTGCCTGAATATAAAGGTCAATATGACCTTCAGCTTGTCTCGGTAGCGACCTACAATTGGGGGCTAGGACACACCCATGAAAATTCTCATTTCCAACGACGATGGCTACCGTGCTGAAGGCATTGTGGCGCTTTATCATGCCCTCAAGCAAGTTGCCGATGTTGAAGTGGTGGCACCAGAGCACAACAACAGTGCCAAGTCCAATGCACTCACCTTGCATTCGCCTCTGTATGTTCGTCAAGGCGAAAATGGTTTTCGATATGTCAACGGCACACCTGCCGATTGTGTTCACATCGCCCTCACGGGTTTGTTAGGCTACCGGCCCGATTTGGTGGTGTCTGGCATCAACAACGGCGCCAACATGGGCGACGACACACTTTACTCGGGCACCGTGGGTGCGGCCATGGAAGGCTACTTGTTTGGCATTCCTGCGCTGGCTTTTTCTCAAACAGAAAAAGGCTGGGCACATTTAGACCAAGCGGCAGAATTTGCCAAAAACATGGTGGGTCAATTTGAGGCGGCACAACTGATTGGCAAATCGCCTTGGCTGTTGAATGTCAACATTCCCAATGCCACGGCCCAATGGAAAAACGCCAAGCTGTGCCGTTTGGGCAGAAGGCATGCTGCCGAGCCCGTCATTACCCAACTCAGCCCCCGCGGCGAAACCATGTACTGGATTGGCAATGCAGGTGAAGCCATGGACGATGGTGAAGGCACCGATTTTCATGCCGCCAAAAATGGCCATGTCACCATCACACCTTTGAAGGTCGATTTAACCGACCACGACAACGCTGGTCTTTGGTCTCAAAACTTGTCAAAGCTCAAAGTCTGGGGAGCCTGATGGCGCAACGCCCCGGATTTCCAATCAAGCTCGACAAGACCTCGCCCGAAAAGCGCGTGGTCAGTGCCAAGCCCGCGGTCGTTGCTAGTGCCAAGCCTTTGCCTGCAACTTCAGCCATCGGCACAACCCAGGGTCTGGGTTTAGATTCGAGTGCGGTCAGACAACGCATGGTCCAAAAATTGGCAGCCCAAGGTCTTAAAGATCCTAAGGTGCTGCAAGCCATGGGCAATGTCGAGCGCCATCGTTTTGTAGAAAGCGCTTTGGTCACGCAAGCCTACGAAGACACCAGTTTGCCCATTGGTCTGGGCCAAACCATTTCCAAGCCCAATGTGGTGGCACGCATGATTGAGTTGCTGCTTGAAGGCAAAGAAGACAAATTGGGCCGCGTGCTAGAAATTGGCACTGGCTGTGGTTACCAAGCGGCGGTCTTGAGTCATGTGGCCACCGAGGTTTACAGCATCGAGCGCTTAAAGGGCCTGCATGAAAAAGCGCGTGCCAATTTACGACATTTCAGATTGGCCAATGTTCATTTGCTGTTTGGCGATGGCATGTTGGGTTATCCCAAAGGTGCGCCTTATGCCGCCATCATTTCTGCAGCGGGTGGCGAGTCGGTTCCCCAAGCCTGGCTAGACCAGCTGGCTGTTGGCGGACGTTTGGTGGCTCCTACCGTGACGGCCAATGGTCAGCAAGCTTTGATGGTGGTTGACAAAACGGCGCAGGGATTTAAGCAAAACGTGCTGGAAGCAGTGCACTTTGTCCCTCTAAAATCGGGTGTCTCCTGAAGGATTTGGCATGAAATTGATGTGTGGCCGTCAAGCATTGACGGTACTTTGTTGTGTGGCGCTAAGCACGTTGGTGGCTTGTGGCTCCAAGCCTCGCGGCCCTGTGCCCGTAGAAGACCGCTTGGCAGGTCAGGGCGCAGCGCGCCAAGCCAAAGCCCCAGTTGCCAGCTCACCCGCCAATGCGGCAGGCGGCGCTGTTAGCACGCCCATCTCGATGGGTCCCGCCATGCCGGGTTCAGAAAACGCAGGTAAGCCGGGCTATTACAGTGTGCGCTCTGGCGACACCCTCACCAAAATTGCCCTAGACCATGGCCAAGCTTGGCGCGACATTGCCAAGTGGAATGGGCTCGACAACCCCAATGTGATTGAAGTCGATCAAGTGTTGCGAGTGGTGCCGCCAGTGTCTGCAGAGGCCAAAGCGCCTGCCACTCAAAGACAGGCCAGCACCCCTCAGGTTGCTCAGGCACAAACTGCACAACAAACTGCACCTCAGGCCGCCAGCCCTGCCAACACCACAGACGATGGTCTGGCCTTTGCGTGGCCTCATCAAGGTGCTGTGTTGGCGGGTTTTGACGAAGCCAAAAACAAAGGCCTCGACTTTGCAGGCAAGGCTGGTGACCCCGTCATGGCGGCGGCCGATGGCAAAGTGGTCTATGCCGGCTCTGGCCTCAGAGGCTACGGCAACTTGGTCATTCTGAAGCACAACAACACCTACCTCACTGCCTACGCGCACAACCAAACATTGCTGGTCAAAGAAGACCAAGCCGTGCAAAAAGGCCAGCGCATTGCCGAAATGGGCAGCACCGACGCAGATCGTGTGAAGTTGCACTTCGAAATTCGCAAACAAGGCAAACCTGTCGATCCCACCAAATATTTGCCTTCACGTCCATGAGCCAAAAAAGCGATTCTTCTCGAGAAGAACAAACACAAGAAATCATTCCAGGTCGATCTGATCTGCCCGAAGGCTGGTTGCACATCGATGCGCTCGACATGGAGGCGCAAGGCATTGCCCGCCGCCCCGATGGCAAGGTGGTCTTCGTCGAAGGCGCATTGCCCTTCGAGATGGTGTCCGTCAACGTACATCGTAAGAAAAACAATTGGGAAGCGGGCGTGGTCACCGCCATTCACCGTGAATCTTCTCAGCGCGTCAAGCCGGGCTGTCCTCATTTTGGTTTGCATGCCGGTGCTTGTGGCGGTTGCAAAATGCAACACCTAGAAGCCAGTGCGCAGGTGGCCATTAAGCAACGTGTGCTCGAAGACAACCTGTGGCATTTGGGCAAAGTCAAACCTGAAAATTTATTGCGTCCCATGGAAGGCCCCAGTTGGGGGTACCGTTATCGCGCGCGCATGTCGGTTCGCTATGTGCACAAAAAGGGCGAAGTTCTGATTGGTTTTCACGAACGAAAAAGTCGCTATGTGGCCGACATCAAAACCTGCCGCGTGTTGCCGCCCAACATCAGCGCCATGCTACTGTCTCTGCGCGAATTGATTTATGGCATGGATGCCCGCGAAACCATTCCTCAAATTGAATTGGCGCAAGGCGACACCGTAACAGCCTTGGTGCTGCGCCATCTCGAGCCTTTAAGCACAGCCGACGAAGCGCGCTTGCGTGCTTTTGCACAACAGCATGCCGTGCAGTGGTGGTTGCAAATCAAGGGCCCCGACACCGTCAAACTGATGGACGAGGGTGGCCCAGAGCTCTCTTACGATTTGCCCGACTTTGGGGTTCACATGCCCTTCAAGCCGACCGATTTCACACAGGTCAATCCGCACATCAACCGCGTGTTGGTCACACGTGCTTTGCGCTTGCTCAAGCCCGAAGCGCATGAACGAGTCATCGATTGGTTTTGTGGGCTGGGCAACTTCACACTGCCCATTGCCACCACCGCCAAAGAAGTGGTGGGCATTGAAGGTTCAGAAGCTTTGGTGGCCCGATCTCGAGACAACTTTGCGCGCAATCAAAGCATGCGAGGTGACGGCAAGCGATTGGCGCCAACCACCTTTATTGCGCGCAATTTGTTTGAGATGACGCCCGACATGCTGATGGCCGATGGCATAGCCGACAAGTGGCTCATTGACCCACCGCGTGAAGGTGCGTTTGCCTTGGCCAAGGCCATGGCCGAATTGAATGAAAGCGCCGAGTTGCGCGGCACTTGGCAATTCCCCAAACGCATTGTGTATGTCAGTTGCAACCCCGCCACCTTGGCGCGCGATGCTGGCTTGCTGGTGCACAGAGCAGGCTATCGTTGCATCAGTGCGGGCGTGGTCAACATGTTTGCGCACACCGCCCACGTCGAAAGCATGGCGGTGTTTGAACGCATTGAATCGGCATAAAAAAAGCACCTGAGTTTTGCAACTCAGGTGCTTTGGCTTAGTCTGAATCAGATTGGCTCAGATTGGCTCAGATTAATCGCGCTCGCCGCCCATGATGCCCAGCAAAGCCAAGAGGCTTTGGAACACATTGAACATGTCCATGTACAGCATCAGTGTGGCACTGATGTAGTTGGTTTCGCCGCCATCCAAAATTTGCTTCAGGTCGTAAAGCATGTAAGCACTGAAGATACCGATGGCCGCGACTGACAAAGCCATCATGCCGGCTGTAGAGCCTACAAACACGTTGACGATGCCGCCCACCATCAGAACCAAGGCGCCCACAAACAACCACTTGCCCATGCCTGACAAGTCGCGCTTGATGACGCTGGCCAGGCTGGCCATGACAGCAAACACACCTGCGGTACCGGCAAAGGCCGTCATGATGAGGTCGGCACCATTTTTAAAGCCCAACACCATGGCAATCATGCGTGACAGCATGAGGCCCATGAAGAAGGTAAAGGCGAGCAGAACCAACACACCTGTTGAAGAGTGTTTGGTCTTTTCGATGGCAAACATAAAGCCAATGGCGCCGCCAATGAACAGGACCAAGCCAAGGCCACCGCCCAAAGACTGTGTGATGCCCGTCGCAACGCCTAACCAAGCGCCTAAAACGGTAGGCAACAGGCTGAGTGCCAACAACCAATAAGTGTTGCGCATAACCTTGTTGCGTTCAGCGGGGGTACTGGCAACGCCGCCCCAGCTGGGTTGTTCGATGTTTTGAAGATCGCTCATGTGTGAACTCCTGAAATAACACCCGTTATCGGGTAGGCAAATTGTAGGGCTTGTAACCCAAAATACCCTATTTACCAAAGTTTCCAAGGTCTTTTGTGTAGTGACTTGGGTGCATGCAATGGCTTTCGGAGGCTGCGTTATGCTTGGCAGTCATTTTTTGTCATTCTCTTAGAACCATGAAAACTCAATCTAGCCTCGAACTTTCAGACATTCAAACCATTGCTGCAGCCGCACAAGCTGAAGCCCAAAAGAACAACTGGGCTGTCAGCATTGCCATTGTGGATGCAGGCGGTCATTTGTTGCATTTCCAACGTTTGGATGGCGCAGCCCCTATTTCTGCACACATTGCACCTGCCAAAGCTAAAACAGCTGCTTTGGGTCGTCGCGAAAGCAAAATTTACGAAGAAATCATCAATGGTGGCCGTGTGTCCTTCTTGTCTGCCCCCGAAGTGGAAGGCATGCTCGAAGGCGGCGTACCTATCATGAAAGACGGCTTTTGCTTGGGCGCCGTGGGCGTCAGCGGTGTGAAGTCCACCGAAGATGCACAAATTGCCAAGGCCGGCATTGCGGCCATTGGCCTTTGAAGCTCACTTCAAGCTGAGAACCCAAGAGGCCAAAGTTTTGGCCTCTTTTTCATTGACCTGCGGGTTGCTGGGCATAGACACTGGGCCCCACACACCCGCGCCACCTTTTTGAATTTTGAGTGCCAGCTTGTCGACTGCACCTGAGTCGGCCGCATACTTTTTGGCCACGTCTTTGTAAGACGGGCCTACCATTTTGCGATCCATCGCATGACAGCCCATGCAATTCTTCTTGGTGGCCAAAGCTTGATCGGCCATGGCAGCTAAGCTGCATGACAAGGCGAGGGCTGCCAACAGCCCCCACCGCACACTTTGAAAAAGTTTCATTGCAAAGTGCACTCAGTTTGGATCAATACAAATCCAGCACAGCACCTTTGCTGGCGCTAGAGGCATTGAAGGCAAACTTGGCTTGTACACCGCGTGTGTAGCGAGGTGCAGGTGCTGTCCAGCCGGCGCGTCGTTTGGCAATTTCAGCCTCAGGCACGTTCAATTCCAAAATGAGCTTGTGCGCATCGATGGTGATGGAATCGCCTTCGTTCACAAACGCAATGGTGCCGCCAGCAGCGGCTTCGGGGGCCACGTGACCCACCACCATGCCCCAGGTGCCGCCAGAGAATCGGCCATCGGTAATGAGGCCTACGCTTTCGCCCAAACCGGCGCCAATGAGGGCGCCCGTGGGGGCCAACATTTCGGGCATGCCTGGGCCGCCTTTGGGGCCAAGGTAACGCAAGACCATCACGTCGCCGGCTTTGATCTTGCCGTCCAAAATGGCCTGCAAAGCAGATTGCTCGTCGTCAAATACACGCGCTGGGCCCGTGATGACGGGGTTCTTCAAGCCGGTAATTTTGGCCACAGCGCCTTCGGGTGACAGGTTGCCTTTCAGAATGGCCAAGTGGCCTTCTGCATACATGGGCTTGTCGATGGGGCGAATAACGTCTTGGTCGGCGCGAGGTGCGTCGGGAATGTCTTTCAAGTTTTCAGCCACGGTTTTGCCAGTGATCGTCATGCAATCGCCGTGCAACAAACCTGCCTTCAACAAAACTTTCATGACTTGCGGAATGCCACCAGCGCGGTGCAAATCAACGGCCAAGTACTGACCGCTAGGCTTCAAGTCGCAAATGACGGGAATCTTTTTGCGCATGCGCTCGAAGTCGTCAATGGTCCACTCAACACCGGCGGTGTGGGCAATGGCCAAGAAGTGCAGCACGGCATTGGTAGAACCGCCGGTGGCCATGATGACCGCCACGGCGTTTTCAATGGCTTCTTTGGTGACGATGTCGCGGGGCTTCAAGTTGTGCTTGATGGCTTCGAGCAAAACCTTGGCCGATTCTTTGGCCGAGTTTTTGGTTTCGTCATGGGGGTTGGCCATGGTGGAAGAGTAGGGCAGTGACATGCCCAGCGCTTCAAATGCAGAAGACATGGTGTTGGCCGTGTACATGCCGCCGCATGAGCCCGTGCCTGGAATGGCGCGCTTTTCAATTTCTTTCAAATCGAAGTCACTCAAATTGCCAGCAGCGTTTTGACCCACGGCTTCAAACACGCTCACGATGTTGAGGTCTTTGTTTTGATAGCGGCCTGGCAGAATGGTGCCGCCATACACATAGATAGCAGGCACATTGGCGCGCAAGATGCCCATCATGCCGCCGGGCATGTTTTTGTCGCAACCGCCCACCACCAACACGCCGTCCATCCACTGACCTTGCACGCAGGTTTCGATGCAATCAGAAATGACTTCTCGGCTCACCAAGGAGTACTTCATGCCTTCGGTACCCATGGCCATGCCGTCGGAAATGGTGGGGGTGCCAAAAATTTGAGCATTGCCACCGGCTTCTTCAATGCCAGCCACAGCGGCATCGGCCAGTTTTTGCAAACCACTGTTGCAAGGGGTGATGGTGCTGTGACCGTTGGCCACGCCCACCATGGGTTTGACAAAATCACCTTCTTCGTAGCCCATGGCGTAGTACATCGAGCGGTTGGGCGCCCGTGATTTGCCTTGGGTGATGTTGGCGCTACGGCGGTTACTGGGGGTAGCGGGTTGAATGGGGATGATTTTTTCGCTCATGGTGTTGGTCGTGGGTTGGGGTCAACTGAACAGGAAATGAAGGTGAAATTGAGAGGAATTTAAGCTCAAGGCGGCCATTCTAAGGGAGAGTCAGGTAGAACCCCTAGAACTTAGGGCATATAGGGGTACACCTGGCCCAGTAAAAGGGCACAATCTGACCCCATGTTGATTCACCCGCAAATTAACCCCGTAGCCCTGCAACTCGGGCCTGTCGCTGTTCATTGGTATGGCCTGACTTACTTGGCAGCATTTGGCTTGTTTTACTTTTTGGCCACCCGAAGGCTGACGCACCTGCCCTTTGCTCGATTGACGCATTGGCAGGTCAAGGACATTGAAGACATCTTGTTTGCGGGCGTCTTGGGCGTGGTTCTGGGCGGCCGAGTTGGCTATTGTTTGTTTTATCAACCAGCCTACTATTTTGCACACCCCCTCGAAATTGCCTATGTGTGGCAAGGCGGCATGAGTTTTCATGGGGGTTTGTTGGGTGTGATGGCTGCCATGGTGTGGTTTGCCAAGTCGAGGCAAAGGCCGTTCTTTCAAGTCATGGACTTTGTTGCACCCTGTGTGCCAACAGGCCTAGCCGCAGGCCGAATTGGCAACTTCATCAATGGCGAACTTTGGGGACGCCAAGCCGACCCCGATTTGCCTTGGGGCATGGTTTTTCGAGGTGCGGGCGATTTTCCCAGGCATCCCTCCCAAATTTACCAATTCCTTTTAGAAGGCCTGCTGCTGTTTGTTGTGATGTGGTGGTTTGCCCGCAAAGACAGGCCTCTGGGTCAAGTGTCAGCTGTGTTTTTGATGGGCTATGGCAGCCTGCGATTTGTCGCCGAGTATTTCAGAGAGCCTGATGCGCACCTTGGCTTGTTGTCGATGGGGCTCAGCATGGGGCAGTGGTTGTGTGTACCCATGGTGTTGCTAGGCATCGTCTTGTATGTCACGGTGAACAAGCGCAAAAGTTTGGTTTAAACAAAAAGGAGACAAGCATGCAATTTTCAAAATTGGGAATTCAACGTCGTTCGTTGCTGCAGTGGACTGCCGCTTCGTCGGTGGCCTCTGTGGTGCCCGCTTGGGCGCAGGCCAACTGGCCCACCAAACCTGTCAACATGGTGGTGCCCTTTCCTGCGGGCGGTGGCACAGATGCATTTGCACGCCCCCTCTCGGCCATTTTTTCGAAGCAAACGGGCAAGCAGCTCATCATTGACAACCGCGGCGGCGCAGGCGGTACCTTGGGCGCCGGTGTAGCTGCCAAATCTGCGCCAGACGGTTACAACTATTTCATGGGTGCGGTGCATCACACCATTGCCCCCAGCATGTACCCCAGACTTGACTACGATTTAGAGCGCGATTTGTTGCCCTTGATATTGGTTGCGGCTGTGCCTCAAGTGCTGGTGGTCAATCCCAAAAAAGTGCAGGCCAACAACGTTAAAGAGTTTTTGGATTTTGTGAAAAAAAATCCAGGCAAGCTGAACTACGGCTCAGCGGGTGGCGGTACCTCTCACCACTTGGCGGGTGAATTGTTCAAGCTGCAAACTCAAACCTTTATCACGCACATTCCTTACCGCGGTGCTGGCCCAGCGCTGCAAGATTTGATTGCGGGCAATGTCGACATGATGTTTGATGGTTTGGGCTCGTCTGCAGCGCACATCAAGGGTGGTCGAATCAAAGCTTTGATGGTGTCTGGCAGCAAACGCAATCCGGCATTTCCAGATGTGCCATGTTCTGCTGAGGTTGGCTTGCCCGATTACACCGTCAGTACTTGGTACGGCGTGTGGGCACCAAAGAACACACCAGCAGAAGCGCAAGCGCGTGCCATCGAAGAGATTCGCAAAGCGTGTCAAACCGATGAAGCCAAAGCGGTGTGGTCGGCGCAAGGCGCAGAGTTCCCCAATTTAACGGGCGCACAATTTGATGCCTTCATCAAATCGGAATTACGCAAATGGAGCCAAGTGGTGAAAGCCTCTGGCGCAAAACTGGATTGAAGATGTCGCAAGAGAATTTGTTCGCAGCCCTGCATGCTGCATTTCCTAAAAACTTAGATGCGGTTGCCGTTGAAACTGACCAAGGCCTGAATTACTCATGGCGAGATTTGGACCGTGCAAGTGCCATGATGGCCAACTTGTTATACAGCTTGAAATTGCCCAAGGGCAGTCGCATTGCTGTTCAAGTCGAAAAGTCAGTGGAAGCCATGATGCTTTACTTGGCCACCTTGCGCGCAGGCTATGTGTTCTTGCCTTTGAACACCGCCTACCAAAGTGCCGAGATTGAGTACTTCATTGGCAATGCCGAGCCGGCGGTGGTGGTTTGTTCGGGCGCTAATTTTGGGTGGGTTAGCAAAATTGCATTCAAGGCAGGCACACAGTATGTGTTTACCTTAAATGACGATCGCACAGGCACCTTGCTCGAGCGTGCTGCGCATCACAAAGATCAGCACAAAATTGCGGTTCAAAAAGCCGACGACTTGGCTGCAATTTTGTACACCAGTGGTACCACTGGGCGCAGCAAAGGCGCCATGCTGACCCACGGCAACATGTTGAGCAATGCCCAAACCCTCCAAACCTATTGGGGTTGGAAAAAGAACGATGTGCTGATTCACGCCTTGCCCATTTTTCATGTGCATGGTTTGTTTGTGGCCATTCATGGGGCGCTCATCAATGGCAGCAAAATGATTTGGCTGGCCAAATTTGATCCCAAGTTTGTCATTGCCAAAATGCCAGAGGCCACCGTGTTCATGGGCGTGCCCACGCTGTATGTTCGCATGCTGCAAGAGCCGTCACTCAACAAAGATGCAACCCGCAACATGCGTTTGTTCATTGCTGGTTCTGCACCTTTGCTAATTGAAACCTTCACAGAGTGGCAACAGCGCACAGGGCACACCATTTTGGAACGCTATGGCATGAGTGAAACTGTCATGCTCACCTCCAACCCCTATGCTGCAGACAAGCGACATGGCGGACAGACTGAGCGCCGCGGCGGCACGGTGGGCTTTCCGTTGCCAGGCGTCAAACTGCGCGTTCAAGGCGATGATGGCAAAGCTTTGCCTGTGGGCGAAATTGGCAACATTCAGGTCAAAGGCCCCAATGTATTTCAAGCCTACTGGCGCATGCCCGAAAAAACCAAAGAAGAATTTACCGCGGATGGTTTTTTCAAAACCGGCGATGTGGGCAAGTTTGACGAGCGTGGTTATGTGACCATTGTGGGGCGTAGCAAAGACCTCATCATCAGTGGCGGCTACAACGTGTACCCAGCCGAGATTGAGGGCTACATCAACGAAATGCCAGGTGTGGCAGAGAGTGCCTTGGTGGGTGTGCCCCATCCCGATTTTGGCGAAGTAGGCGTGGCGGTGGTCATTGCCAAGCCTGGCGCAACTTTGGATGCCGACAAAATCATTGCTACTTTAAAGTCGCAATTGGCCAACTTCAAAATACCCAAAAAGTGTTTCGTGGTGCCAGAGCTGCCACGAAACACCATGGGCAAAGTGCAGAAAAATTTATTGCGCGATCAGCACAAAAATTTGTTCTTAGCGTAAAACCAGCACCGGGACATGACAGTGCGTCAGCACTTGTTGTGTCTCACTGCCCAACAGCAATCGCTTGATGCCTTTGCGGCCATGCGAGGCCATGACCACCAAATCGGCCTTTTGCTTTTTGGCCGCTGCAATGATGGCATCGGACACGATGTCTGAGCGGCTGACCACCCCCTTGGCTTTGACACCTTTGGCCGTTGCCAATTTGGTGACTGCATCGACGGCTGCTTGGGCTTCTTCTGCCCATTGAGCTTCAATGCGCGCCACATCTTTGGCATTTAAGGGAATGCTGCCCTCAAAGTAAGCCTGTGGGTAGCGTGGCACAACTTTCAAGGCAATGAGCTCTGCGCCGCAGGTGGCGGCCAAACCAATGGCGTCAACCACGGCTTTTTTAGAAAGTGCAGAGCCGTCGGTGGCAACAAGAATTCGTTTGTACATGGTGTGCTCCTTTGTTAAATCGGTGAATCAAGCTTAAAACTCTGAAAACCCAGCGTCTTGATCTGGATCAAGTTTCATGCAAGCTTGTTGGCTTATCTTCAAGGCATGTCAAATCCAGCAGCACTTCCAGATATAGAGGCTTTGGCCTCTCAATGGTCATTGCTAGATCAAGCGCAGGAGTGGTCAGACTTCAGTCAAGAAAGCGACCCGCAAGCCCATCAATGGACTTCGAGTGTGGTGTTTGAAGGCATGCATTGCACGGCCTGCGCCATCAACATTGAAGACGCCTTGATGTCGGTGCCCGGTGTCAAGTCGGCACAAATTAGCGCGGCCAGTCACAGAGGCAGGGTGGTTTGGTCGTCGGCTCAAACGCGCCCATCCGACTGGATGAAGGCGGTTGCCAAATTAGGTTATCGCACTTTGCCTGCCAACGATGCCTTGGCCAACGAAGTGCGCCGAGAAGACGCTCGCAAAATGTTGTGGCGTTTGGGTGTGGCTGGCCTGTGCATGATGCAAGTCATGATGTATGCCACGCCGGTTTACATGAGCGAGCCACAAGACATTGCCCCCGACATGGTGCAGTTGCTGCGTTGGGCTTCTTGGGTTTTGTCTTTGCCCGTTTTGTTTTTTTCGTGCATGCCTTTTTTCAAAACGGCTTGGTTCGATTTGAAACAAAGAAAAATCAGCATGGACTTGCCGGTGGCCATCGGCATGTGGGTCACCTTTGTGGTCAGCACCTTGGGCACCTTTGAGCCTCAAGGCCCTTTTGGTGCCGAAGTGTATTTCGATTCGTTCACCATGTTTGTGTTCTTCTTGCTCACGGGCAGGTGGCTTGAGCTCAGGCTTAGAGACAAAACAGCTGGCGCGTTGGAAGCTGTCATGAATCGCTTGCCCGATGCAATTCACAGAAAAACACGTGCAGGTGCCTGGGAAGCCATCACACTTCGGCATTTGCAATTGCAAGATGTCATTCAAGTTCGCCCCGGTGAAGCGTTTGCCGCCGACGCACAAATTGTGGTGGGTACAACGCAGGTCGACGAAGCATTGCTGACGGGTGAGTCTAGGCCCTTGGCGAGGGCCTTGGGTGACAAAGTTTTAGCAGGCAGTTTGAACCTCACCGCCACCGTTCAAGTACAGGTGGTGTCGCTTGGCAAACAAACTCGATTTGGACAAATGGTGGCCCTGATGGAGAGCGCCTCGGTGTCCAAGCCTGGCATGGCTTTGTTGGCCGACCGGGTGGCCAAACCCTTCTTGTGGGGCGTCTTGATCATGGCCGCCTTGGCGGCTGCTTGGGGTTGGCAGTACAGCCCATCCCATGCACTGATGGTGGCCGTTTCGGTGCTCATTGTGACGTGCCCCTGCGCCTTGTCGCTGGCCACACCTGCCGCCATGTTGTCGGCCGCTGGTGCGTTGGCCAAAGCGGGCGTAATGCTCAGAAGCCTGCAGGCTTTGCAAAGTTTGTCCAAGGTTGACACCATCATTTTTGACAAAACTGGAACCCTCACCAACGAAGACTTCAGTTTGCAGCACATCGCAAGCCGCGAGGGTGTAGAGCCTGCGCAAGCTTTGGCGTGGGCCTCGGCGTTGGCGCAACATTCTTTGCATCCCGTCTCACGTTCTTTGGTGCGGGCACAAAACGGCAAAGACAACAAAGACAGTAACGCTGGCCATGCCAATTCATCAGTGCAGTTAGACAATCTCAAAGAGTTTGCGGGGCAGGGGGTTCAGGCCACCTTGCGTGAGGTCGTGGCTTCAACAGGCATTGAAATTCGAAAAGAATTGCGTTTGGGCGCAGCTGTTTTTTGCGGCATATCACCCAAGCACAACGATGTTTTAGAGGCTCACCTGAGCGATCAAGAGGGTTGGCTGGCTACTTTTGAATTTGCAGAAACACCGCGCGAAGAAGCTACCACCATTTTGCGCGAGCTCCAAACCATGGGTTTGCGAATTCGTATTTTGTCGGGCGATGGTCAAGCTTCTGTCTCGCAACTGGCAACTCGTTTGAACATCGCCGAAGCCATGGGATCTTGCTCACCCGAGGAAAAACTCAAACAAGTCAAGTTGGAACAGTCTCAGGGGCATGTTGTGGCCATGGTCGGCGACGGTCTTAACGATGGTCCTGTTTTGGCAGGGGCCGATGTGTCTTTTGCTTTAGGTCAAGCCTTGCCTTTGGCGCAATCGAAGGCCGATTTTGTGTTCATGGCCAGCAATTTAAAACCGCTGGTCGCCACCCTGAAATTGAGTCACAAAACCATGCAAATTGTTCGCCAAAACTTGATGTGGGCGGCGATTTACAACTTTTCCTGTGTGCCACTTGCCATGTTGGGCTACTTGCCCGCTTGGTTGGCTGGTTTGGGCATGGCTTGCAGCTCCTTGGGTGTGGTCTTCAATGCCATGCGCCTGTCTAAAACCATTCAATTTGAATCTGGGCTTGAACCTGACATTGATGTTGTGGGGAACGCGTGATGGACATCCTTTATTTGTTGATTCCTTTGTCTGTGGCTTTGGTGTTTTTCATCTTGGCTGGGCTTTGGTGGGCCGTGAACCGCGGGCAATTTGAAGACATAGAGGCAGAAGGCGAGCGAATTCTTAGAAATGATTGACTTAAGTCAACCTAAGCGTTTGCCCTAACTGCGACACTAGATTTGTAATTTAAGAAGAGGTGAAAATGAAATTTGCCAACCAACAGGCAAGCGTCTACAGCGACACCGTTGTCAGACAATTTGCCATCATGACGGTGGTTTGGGGTGTGGTGGGCATGCTGGTTGGCGTGATCATTGCCGCTCAATTAACCTGGCCAGAGCTCAACTTTGGCATTCCATGGCTCAGTTACGGTCGTTTGCGTCCTTTGCACACCAATGCCGTGATTTTTGCGTTCGGCGGTTGCGGCTTGTTCGCATCAGCCTACTACGTGGTTCAACGAACCTGCCATGTTCGCTTGTTTGCCGAAAAGCTGGCTTCCTTCACCTTTTGGGGTTGGCAGTTGGTCATTGTGGCTGCAGCCATCTCCTTGCCCTTGGGTTATACCAGCGGCAAAGAATATGCCGAACTCGAGTGGCCCATTGACATCCTGATCACCTTGGTCTGGGTGTCATTTGCCGTTGTGTTTTTTGGCACGGTGGGCACGCGCAAGGTTCGCCACATTTATGTGGCCAACTGGTTCTTTGGCGCCTTCATCATTGCGGTGGCCTTGCTTCACTTGGTCAACAGCGCTGCCATGCCGGTGGGCCTCATGAAGTCTTACTCTGCTTATGCGGGTGTGCAAGACGCCATGGTGCAGTGGTGGTATGGCCACAATGCGGTGGGCTTCTTCTTGACGGCGGGCTTCTTGGGCATGATGTATTACTTCATTCCTAAGCAAGCAGAGCGTCCTGTTTACAGCTACCGCTTGTCCATTGTTCACTTTTGGGCACTCATCTTTACCTACATGTGGGCGGGCCCTCACCACTTGCACTACACCGCATTGCCTGACTGGACACAGTCCATCGGCATGGTGTTCTCCCTCATTTTGTTGGCACCTAGCTGGGGCGGCATGATCAATGGTGTCATGACCTTGTCTGGCGCATGGCACAAGTTGCGCGACGACCCCGTGCTGCGTTTCCTCATTGTGTCCTTGTCTTTCTACGGTATGTCTACCTTCGAAGGCCCCATGATGTCCATCAAAACAGTCAATGCTTTGTCGCACTACACCGACTGGACTGTGGGCCACGTGCACTCTGGCGCTTTGGGTTGGGTGGGCTTGGTCACCATGGGCACCATGTACTACCTCATTCCCCGTTTGTTTGGTCAGAAAAAGATGTACAGCGTCAAAGCCATTGAAGCGCACTTCTGGATTGCCACCATCGGCATCGTGATTTACATCGCGGCCATGTGGATTGCCGGTGTCATGCAAGGTTTGATGTGGCGTTCTGTCAATGCCGACGGCACATTGACTTACACCTTCGTCGAGTCTGTCAAAGCCACTTATCCCTTCTACATGTTGCGATTGTTGGGCGGCTTGTTGTACCTGGGCGGCATGTTGATCATGTTGTGGAACACCCTGAAAACAGCCACCAACGGCCGCGCAGTCGATGTGCAAATCCCAGTGGTTGATCAGCACATGACAACAGCCGCTGTGGCTCACGCCTAAAGCATCAGGAGAAAAATAAGATGTCTAATCCTTCAAATTCTGGCGGCGGTTTGTCCCACGAGAAAGTTGAAACCAACAATTTCCTCATGATCGTTTTGATCTTGGTGGTCTTGCTGTTTGGCGGCATGGTCGAAATCGTCCCGTTGTTTTTCCAAAAATCCACCACTGAGCCCGTGCCAGGCCTCAAGCCTTACACGGCTTTGCAAGTGGCAGGTCGCGATGTGTATGTGCGTGAAGGTTGCTACAACTGCCACTCACAAATGATTCGCCCCTTCCGTGCCGAAACTTTGCGTTACGGCCCTTACTCTGTGGCGGGTGAATTCGTTTATGACCACCCCTTCCAGTGGGGCAGCAAGCGCACAGGTCCCGACCTGGCGCGCGTCGGCGGTAAATACTCAGACGACTGGCATCGCATTCACTTGATCAACCCCCGCGATGTGGTGCCTGAATCCAACATGCCTGCGTACGCATGGTTGGAAAAAACGCCAGTCGATGGTGCCAGCTTGCCAGCCCACATGAGTGGTCTGCGTACATTGGGTGCGCCTTATACCGATGAAGAAATTGCCAAAGCGACCGAAGACGTCAAGGGCAAGACCGAATTGGACGCGCTCATTGCCTACCTGCAAGGCATGGGCATTCATCGCAAATAAAAGGAGTGCGCACCATGGACATCAACACACTTCGATCTGCAGTGACGGTGGTCACCTTCATCTTGTTCCTTGGAATAGTGGTGTGGGCCCTGTCAAAGCGTCGCTCAGCCGACTTTGAAGAGGCTGCCCAGCTGCCCTTCGGTCAAGACGACTGAAGCCGACAGATCAACGAATAGAAAGAGAAACTGACATGAGTGACTTCACAAGCAATTTCTGGTCTTTGTACGTGGCCGGCATTGCATTGGTCGGCATTGTGGCTTGCTTGCTGCTGTTGTACTTCAGCGGCAAAGCCAAGGCCATGACAGCCCACGACAACACCACTGGGCACGTTTGGGATGGCGATTTGCGTGAGATGAACAACCCATTGCCGCGTTGGTGGGTGGGTTTGTTTTTGATCACCATCGTTTTTGCCTTGGGCTATTTGGCCTTGTACCCAGGCTTGGGCAACAGTGCTGGCAAATTGGGCTGGTCGTCTGCAGGCCAATACGAAGCCGAAGTGGCCAAGGCCAACCAAGAACTGGCGCCTTTGTACGCCAAGTTTTCTGGCATGCCACCCGAAGAAGTGGCCAAAGATCCTCAGGCCATGGCCATTGGCGATCGCTTGTTCATGAACAACTGCGCGCAGTGCCATGGCTCGGACGCCCGCGGTACCAAGGGATTCCCCAACTTGTCAGACAGCGACTGGTTGTATGGCGGTACGCACGACAAAATCAAAGAAACTTTGGTCAATGGTCGTTTAGGCAACATGCCGCCCATGGCCGCTGCAGTCGGTTCGCCTGAAGATGTGCGAAACCTTGCGCACTATGTGTTGAGCTTGTCAAAAAGCCCCCACGATGCCTTGCGTGCCTCCTTGGGTAAGCCCAAATTTGTGGCCTGCGCGGCTTGCCACGGCCCCGATGGCAGAGGCAATCAAACCATCGGCGCGCCCAATTTGACCGATGACATCTGGCTGCATGGTTGGGGCGAAAACGCCATCATCGCCATGGTCACCAACGGCAAGGTCAATCAAATGCCTGCACAAGCGGGCAAACTGACCGATGCGCAATTGCATGTTTTGGCATCTTACGTTTGGGGCCTCTCCAACCAGCCTGCTGCTAAGTAAACAAGAGAGCTGTTTTGGAACCTTCAGACAAGCCAACACGTCAAGTGATCCCCATCGTGCCTTTGCCACAAGGCGCGATCGACACCTCAGAAGAGGGCGCCTGGGGTGAACTTTACGCGGCCCATCAAAAAATTTACCCCCGCAGTGTTCAAGGCATTTTTGCCAAATGGCGCTGGGGGTTTGTGTTTTTAACGCAAATCATTTTTTACTGTTTGCCTTGGCTGGAGTGGGGCCAACGGCAGGCCGTGTTGTTTGATTTGGGGGCGCGGCGTTTCTATATTTTTGGCATTGTTCTGTATCCGCAAGACTTCATTTACCTCACGGGCTTGCTGGTTATTTCCGCCTTTTCGCTGTTCTTGTTTACCGCCATTGCGGGCCGTTTGTGGTGTGGCTATGCATGCCCCCAAACGGTTTACAGCGAAATCTTCATGTGGATCGAGCGCAAAGTTGAAGGCGATCGTACAGCGCGCATGCGCCTAGATTCGCAAGACATGTCGCTCGAGAAACTGGTCAAGAAATGCTACAAACATTTAATCTGGATTGGGTTTTCCATTTGGACAGGTTTTACGTTTGTCGGCTACTTCACGCCCATCCGTGATTTAGGCATGGAATTTTTCTTGGGCAACATGTCGTCCTGGGAAGTGTTTTGGGTCTTCTTCTACGGCTTTGCCACGTACGGCAATGCCGGTTTCATGCGCGAGCAAGTGTGCAAGTACATGTGCCCTTATGCACGCTTCCAAAGTGCCATGTTTGACAAAGACACGCTCATCGTTACGTACGACTCAGAACGTGGCGAGCCCCGGGGGTCACGTTCCAAGAAAGCCGATTTGGCCACTTTGAACTTAGGCGCTTGTGTCGATTGCAGTTTGTGTGTTCAGGTCTGCCCAACAGGCATCGACATTCGCAAGGGCTTGCAATACGAGTGCATTGGCTGCGGCGCATGCGCCGATGTTTGCGACACCGTGATGGACAAAGTAGGCTATCCACGTGGCTTGGTGAAGTATTCCACCCAACACGCCATGGAAAATCATTGGACTTCGGCCCAAACCATCAAGCATATTTTCAGGCCAAGGGTTCTCATCTACACCGGCATTTTGTTGTTGGTCGTGGCCTTGTTGTTTGGCAGTTTGCTCACCCGCAAGACCTTCAAAGTGGATGTGGTGCGCGACCGTGCCTCTTTGGCACGCATTGTCAGCGGTGGCAATATCGAAAACGTGTACCGTTTACAAATTATGAATGCGGCAGAAAAACGCCAGCATTTCAAAGTCACAGCAGAAGGCATGCACGATTTAAAAGTACTCACCGACTCCGACGATTTGATTGTGGAATCTACGCAATCTCGCTGGGTTTCGGTTCGCCTTCAAGTGCCATACGATGCGGCCATGCCTGGTTCTTATCCGGTGCGCTTCACCATCCAAGCGTCAGACGACGATGAAACAGTACAAGAAAAACTGGAAGAGAAGTCTGTGTTCTTAATACCTCGATGAATATTGATCAACCATGAATACTCAAACATTGTCAAATCGTGAATTGAATCAAGCCAAACCTTGGTGGTCTTTTGGTATGGTCTGGATGATCATTGCAGGGCCTGCGGTGGTTGTGGTGGCCGGTTTTGCAACGCTGTATTTGGCCATCACCATTCCCGATCCTGTACTGCCCACAGAAGCATTGAATCCTCGAAACGCCATCGAGAATCAGCAAAAGCTAGACGCCGCCATGGCGCCTGCCATTCAGGCGCGAAACCATGCGGCCACGGGCGTGGTGCCAGCCAAACAAAAATAATCTAATCAATTCAAGGTCGTTTTGACTGAAGAAAATCCTAACAGGAGACAAAAATGCTGACGCAAAGACTGATGTGGATTGTGTGGCCCGCCTTTTTGGTGGCGGGTTTGCTTGAATTGGTGGTGTTTGGCATGTTTGATCCCGATGACATGCACTGGTTTGGCCTAGAAATGACGCTGTCGCGGCAAGGTGTTTACACCGTGTCGTTCTTTGTTTTTTGGGCCTTGACCATTGTGTCTAGCAGCCTCACCACGCTGCTTTCGATATCGCCCTTTGAGGTTAACCGCTGCCCAGTGGCAGCCGACCAGCGCCCACCCAACTGCACTCAGGGTTCTAAGGATGGAAGCGGCTGCTGCTGATCAGTGGCATTGCGGTTGGGCATTGACCATGCGCTGAAGAGCTTCGGGGTCTAAAATTTTGACGTGACGCTGTTTTACTTCAACAATGCCATCTTCTACAAACTTAGAAAAAGTTCGGCTCACAGTTTCGAGCTTGAGGCCCAAGTAGCTGCCAATTTCTTCGCGGGTCATGCGCAGGACCAACTCGGATTGAGAAAATCCGCGTGAATGCAAACGCTGTACCAAGTTCAATAAAAAGGCGGCCAAACGTTCTTCTGCGCGCATGCTGCCCAAGAGCAACATGACGCCGTGCTCTCGCACAATTTCGCGGCTCATGATTTTGTGCACATGGTGTTGCAGGGCCGTGACTTCCCTGGAAATTTCTTCAATGCGGTCAAAGGGCATGACACACACTTCGGCATCTTCTAGGGCCACGGCATCGCAGGTGTGGTGGTCGTTGACGATACCGTCGAGGCCGATGATTTCGCCAGCCATTTGAAAACCAGTGACTTGATCGCGGCCGTCTTCAGAGGCCAGGCATGTTTTAAAAAATCCTGTGCGAATGGCGTAGAGCGACGTGAACTTTTCGCCGTTGCTGAACAAGGTGCTGCCGCGCTTAATTTTGCGGCGCGTTGCAACGACTTCGTCTAATCGTTCTAGGTCGTGGTTGGACAAGCCCATGGGCATGCAGAGTTCGCGCAAGTTGCAGTTGGAACATGCGACTTTGATCGTTTCAGGTTTCATGGCGTTCTCGATTTAGAAAAATTGACATTGCGACAAGTCAAGTCTTTAGCTTATACCTACTTGAAGCATTTGACACATCTCAAGCTTTCTTAAATCTCTATTTCCGACCTTGTTTGCCAAAAAGTTGATTTAGGTCAAGTTTAAGCCCCTCGACAACAGGCACATTAATCAAAACCTATAAATATGACAGCCTTGGGAATTTCCGTATGTCCGTTCTGACGCCTGAATTACTGACACGTTTCGATGTGCCAGGGCCCCGTTATACGTCCTACCCTACAGCAGACCGTTTTGTGGAGGCTTTTTCTCAAGCCGACCTTCATGCAGCGCTGAACTTGCGCAATCAGGGTCTGGGACAAAAAAACCGAAGCCTGTCAATTTACGTTCATATTCCATTTTGTGAATCGCTTTGCTACTACTGTGCTTGCAACAAAATCATCACCAAGCACCACGAGAACGCCGAGCCCTACTTGGCTTACTTAGAGAAAGAAGTGGCCATGTATTCGGCTGCCATTGGCGAGGGTCAATCGGTCAGCCAATTGCACTTGGGGGGTGGCACCCCCACTTTTTTAAGTGATGCAGAATTGATCAAGTTGATGACTGTGCTCAAGCGCAGTTTCAGTTTTGTGCCGGGTGGCGAATACTCGGTTGAGGTCGATCCGCGCACGGTCAACAAGGCGCGTTTGGCTGTTTTGTTTGAGTTGGGCTTTAACCGCTTGAGTTTTGGGGTGCAAGATTTTGATCCCGAAGTACAAAAAGCAGTTCACCGCATCCAACCCGCAGAACAAGTTTTTGACTTGGTTGCCGCGGCAAGACAAATTGGTTTTGAATCGATCAATGTCGATTTGATTTACGGCTTGCCCAAACAAACAGCAGAATCATTTGACCGCACCTTGAAGCAAGTGAACGCGTTGCGTCCCGATCGCATTGCGCTGTATGCCTATGCGCACTTGCCAGAACGTTTCAAACCACAAAGGCGTATTTTGGCAGCCGATTTGCCCGTGGCCTCCAGCAAGCTAGACATGTTGTCCAGATCGATGGATGCCCTGATGGGCGCTGGTTATGTGTATGTGGGCATGGACCACTTTGCATTGCCAGACGATGCGTTGGCGGTGGCCAAACGCCAAGGCCGTTTGCACCGCAATTTTCAGGGCTACAGCACGCAGCCCGATTGCGACCTCATTGGTTTAGGCGTCTCGGCCATTGGGCGCATGGGCGGTACCTACAGCCAAAATGCCAAAACAATGGACGAGTACGTGGACATGCTCGACAACCACCAATTGCCCATCGTCAAGGGTCTTGCCTTGACCCGAGATGATTTGATTCGCCGTGCCTGGATCATGGCCCTCATGTGCCAAGGTCAAGTGCAATATGCTGACTTCAATGAAGCTTGGTTAATCGATGCCAAACAATATTTTGCAGTTGAATTGGCTCAATTGGAAAGCATGCAAGCACAAGGTTTGGTAGAGTTGAAAGACAATAGCTTGCAAGTCACACCGATGGGTTGGTTTTTTGTTCGAGGTGTGGCCATGGTGTTTGACAAATACCTGCAAGCCGATCGCAACCGAACTCGATTTTCAAAAATCATCTAACGCTGCATGCAGACCTCATTGGCCCTCACGGCTTTGATCATGGGCTTGGCCGGTGGGCCCCACTGCGTCGCCATGTGCGGCGCCGCCTGCGCTGGCATTGGCCAAATGGCCGGTCAGCAGCAAAATCGCGCACTCTTGTCCTTCCAAGCCGGTCGTTGGTTGGGCTACACCCTCATGGGTGCTTTGGCCGCTTTCAGTGTGCAAGCACTGGGTTGGTTAACGGTTGAGTCTGCGGCCTTAAGGCCTGTTTGGAGCATGTTGCATGTGGCTGCCGTGGTGTTGGGCCTGCTGCTGGTTTGGCAAGCCAAACAACCGGTGTGGCTTGACCAAAGTGCACAACGCCTTTGGGGTAGGGTACGCAAACTGAATGCCACTTGGGGCAAAGCGGCGCCTGTTGCGGTGGGCACCCTGTGGGCACTCATGCCTTGTGGCTTGCTTTATTCTGCCCTGATGGTGGCCGCGTTAACCGGAAATATATGGGAAGGCGCCCTTACCATGGCCTGCTTTGCGTTGGGCAGCGGGGTCAGTTTGGGCTTTGCGCCCTGGTTGTTGTTAAAACTCAAAACCCTAGGTGATGGCGCATGGGGCATACGCCTGGCTGGCTTGGCACTGGCCGTAACCTCGGGTTGGGGCCTGTGGCTGGGCTTGGTACACAACCAAGCCCCTTGGTGCATCACCTAGTGTGTATCACCTAGTGTGCACCATCTACTGCAAAAAGCTTAAGCCGTAAAACCTTTGTACAGCATGTAAGCGGCCAGCACATACAGCACACTGGCAAAGGCGCGCTTGAGTTGCTTCACAGGCAGTTTGTGTGCGGCACTGGCGCCTAAAGGTGCCATGAACACACTGCAACTTGCAATGACGACCAAACCAGGAATCCACAAATAGCCCACGCTGTTTGCGGGAAGGTTTTCGACATTTTGTCCGGCCACCACATAACCAATGACGTTGGCCAATGCAATGGGGAAGCCCAAGGCTGCACTGGTTGCCACGGCATTGTGAATGGCCACATTGCACCAAGCCATGAAAGGCACACTCACAAAACCACCACCGGCACCCACCATGCCAGACAAGAAGCCGATCACGCCACCCGCACCCAAGAGGCCAGGGGTACCTGGTACCTCGCGGTTGGGTGCTGGTTTTTTGTCCAAGAACATTTGCGTGGCAGAAAAACCTACGAACAAGGCAAAAAACAGCGCCAGATAAGAGCCCTTCAATGCGGAGAAAGCGCCCATGCTGGCAATGAAGCTGCCCATGATGATGCCCGGGGCCAATCCTTTGACCAAGTCCCATCGCACGGCCTTCTTTTTGTGGTGTGCCCGAACGCTGGAAACCGAGGTAAAGATGATGGTGGCCATGGAAGTGGCAATGGCCATCTTGACGGCCAGGTCGGGGGATACGCCGC
The DNA here is from genome assembly GCA_049655425.1 of Limnohabitans sp. GTDB lineage: Bacteria > Pseudomonadota > Gammaproteobacteria > Burkholderiales > Burkholderiaceae_C > Limnohabitans_A. The sequence goes on from JBASJS010000002.1 coordinate 637,463, forward strand.
GGTCGCCCAAAATCAAAGTTAAGAAGGGCACCATGACCATGCCACCGCCAATGCCCAATAGGCCTGCTAGAAAACCTGTGAGCAGGCCCAATACGCCCAATTCAGCAATGAGGGTGGGTTCTAAAAACATAGGAAGCGGCTTTGAAATGGTTTGTAAAAGGTGTCTGCAAGTGCCACTGGACCGGCATCCTGAACCGGGGTTCAGGTGGGCGAGGGCAGACTGGCGTTGGGTTCATCTGACGCGAGACGATCACGCTCACCAGACAATGTACCAAGCCCGGGCTCTAAGAGCATTGGTTCAAGGAAATATAAAGCCCAGCATGCACTGCAGACATCGCCATTGTAGGCGCTCAAAAGGGGCAAGTTGTGAGATCCCCTCATTGGGGCATTGACACTGTCTTAGACAGTGCCCTAGTTACTGCTTTAGATTAATTGACCGTCTTGGTGCAGCGCTTGGTCTAGCTTTTGCAGGAGTTGACTCAAGCGCTCGTGGTCTGTGCCATTGAGAGCAGCCGCATCGGCAGGTGGGCTGCTTGATGCGCTTGTATCTTCACTGGGCGTAGCGGCGGTATTTTCTGTTTGCCCTGTCTGCTGGTCTTGCTCAAAGGCCAAGTTGAGGGCGGCCAAAACCGCAATGCGATCGCGGGCTTTGATCTTGCCAGCATCGCGTACCTTGCACATGGCCTGGTCGACCTTGTCGACGGCTGCCAACAAACGCGCTTCGCCCCCCACAGGGCAACCCAGCAAATAGCTTTGGCCCATGATTTGAACTTCTAGCTGCTTGGTGCTCATGAGTCGGCTTCAGAGGAAGAATTTTGAGGAAGACGCTCTATCAGGGCGTCGACGCGCGAGCGAGCCGCGGCCAATTTGGATTTGAGCAGATCGCGCTCGTGCGAGATGGCCAGCACCTGCTGCTTGAGCAGTGCATTTGTTTTTTGCAGTTCTTCGTGCCTGAGCAACAGGTGCTCGACGCGGTCTGCAATCTGGTCGACGGTGGTGAGGTTCGTCATGTCAGAGCCATTGTAATTTCAAACATTGTAGGCTTGGTGCAAGGTCTGATCTTACAATCAAGTTTGTTGGTGCTCGAGGTTTGGTTCACAAACCTCAGTTCAACGGGAAGCAGGAGAGAAGGCCCTTACGGGGTCAACTTCACCTGCGCTGCCCCCGCAACGGTCAGCAGACGGGCCTTTAACAAGCCCCGCTTTCATCCAAAACCACTGAGCGCCCTGAAACAGGCACTTGGGAAGGTGATGAAGGTTGCTCTGCTTAGCCCGGATACCGGCCAACTAGGTGGTTCACTCACGGGTTAACTCTCGGGTTAAGTTCAGGGTTAAGTTTAGAGTGAGCCGAACGTTCATGCACTGTCGGGGAAGGCGGTGAGAACTCTTTTGTCGGTGTCATCATGAAAAATTCAGTGTTTCCTAGTGCGAAGCTTTCCGCTTCTTTGGGCATTTCTGCGCCCGTCTCTCAACGCCTTGGTTTGGCCCTAGGCACCTTGGCTTCTGCCTTGTGTGCATCGCCAGTCGCCCATTCGCAAAGCTTTCAGCCCAACATGGTCATTTCTGCCAGTCGGGTTTTGCAACGCGCGCAAGACGCCTTGCCCGATGTGTCGCTCATTACCCGGGCCGACATTGAGCGCTCACAGGCGCGAGACGTGCCCACACTGTTGCAAAACTTGGCGGGCATGGAAATCAGTCAATCGGGCGGCATGGGCGGTGTTGCCTCCTTGTTCATGCGCGGCGCCGAATCGCGCCATGCGCTGGTGCTGGTAGACGGCTTGCCCATGAACAATTTGAACTTCAATTTGGCTGCACTCGAGCATCTGCCCCTGAGCGGCATTGAGCGCATTGAAGTGGTCCGTGGCAATGTTTCGAGTTTGTATGGCAGCGCCGCATTGGGCGGTGTGGTTCAAATTTTCACAAGACAAAATGCAGTCGGTGCGGCCGAAGCATCCAAAGGCCCTTGGCTTGAAGCCAATGGCCAAGCCGGCGCCAACAATTTCAAAAGCGCCCAGGTGAGTGCCGGACAAAACTGGGCCTCTGGTTTCGGTGTGAATGCGTCTGTAGAAAAAGTCAACACGCAGGGCTTCAATGCCATCAACCCTTTGCAAAGGCCCGATACCAATCCTGATCGCGATGGCTACAGCCGACAGTCCAATGCGGTCAATTTTTCGCAAGTTTTTGAGGCGGGCCGCGTGGGCCTGATGCTGCGCGAAACCCATGCCAATGTGCAATACGACAGCCAATGGGGCCCTGCCAATCAGGCCGACGAATCCAAAAGTGTGCTGCGCAATGCAATGCTCAATGGCAGCTACAAAGCTTCACCCACGTTGCAATGGGACTTCTCTGTTGGACAGCAAGAGGACAAGCTGAATGCGGCCCTGACGGCCTATCCCTATTTCGTCAATTCGCAGTCTCAAACATCGTCGGTGGGGGCGGTCTGGACCTTGTGGCCTCAGCACTCGCTCACGTCTGGCTACGAAAGCACGCGCCAAAAAATTGCCAGCGATACCGAATACAAGCCCACCGATCGCGCCCTTGATTCTTGGCGCTTGGGTTATCAAGGCAAGCTCGACAATCAGCAATGGCAACTGAATGTGCGCCGTGACCAGTATTCCGATTTTGGCGATGCCAACACCTGGTATGCAGGGTATGCTTATTTCCTAACCCCAGCCCTGCGCTTAAAGGCCAGTGCGTCCACGGGTTTCATGGCCCCGACCTTCAATGATCTTTACTATCCATGGGGCGGTAACCCCTTGTTGCGCCCCGAAAAAGCCAAGTCCAAGGAAGTGGGACTGCAGTACAACCAAGCGCAATGGCAAGCTCGCCTCACAGCGTTTGAAAATCGTTACACCGATTTGATTGACAACGACGCAGAGTGGAACCGCACCAACATTGCCAAAGCAAACAACAAAGGCCTTGAATTGGCCCTCAATGGCCAGTTGCAGATGCCCGGTTGGGGCTTGCAGCAGTGGCGTTTGAGCCTCACCTCGCAAGACCCGCAAAACCACATCACGCAGCAAGCATTGGCGCGCAGGGCCAAATCATTGGCGCAAGCAGGGTGGACGCAAAGTCTGGGTCAGTGGGATGCAGGCCTTCAAGTGCGTTACAGCGGCGCGCGCAATGACGCATCCAAGGTATTGCCCGCCTACACTTTGTTAGACCTGACCGCCAGCCGGGCGCTGACAGCAGCGCTTCGATTGAACTTGCGTCTTGAAAACGCCACCAACCAAACCTACCAAAGCATCTACGGTTACAACATGCCCCAGCGTGGTTTGTTTGTGGGCTTGAACTGGGCGCCTGCGCGTTAAGCCAAATGCCTATGCGTTGGGTCATGAGTTTGGCACTGTGGGCTTGTATGTTGCCGTCGATCTCGATGGCACAAACTGCCGCCCCACAAACTTCTGTGCCCTTCAGTTTGACCGATGACCGCGGCCGAGTGGTTATTGTTGACAAGGCCCCTCAGCGAATCGTTAGCTTGCTGCCTTCCTTGGGTGAAATTGTTTGCGAACTGCAGGCGTGCGAGCGTTTGGTGGGTGTAGACCGTTACAGCAACTGGCCAGAACGGGTCAGGTCATTGCCTCAATTGGGCGGCATTGACGACACCCAACTTGAAGCCTTGGTCAAACTCAAACCCGACTTGGTCTTGCTGGCGCGCTCTTCGCGCGTCATGCAGCGCCTCGAATCGATGGGCATCAAGGTGGTGGCTTTGGAGCCGCAAAACCAAGAAGACATGCGCCGCGTGATTCAATTGATTGCGGGCGCTTTGCATTTGCCGCAATCTCAAGATCGCGCACAAGCCCTGTGGCAAAGCATTCAACAAAAACTCGATGCTGCTGCGCTTCGAGTACCTGCCAAAGCCAAAGGCATGCGCATTTACTTTGAAGCTGGCAGTGGTTATTTTGCGGCAGGTGAGGTGTCTTACATTGGCGAAACACTCAAGCGTTTGGGCTTGGTCAATGTGGTCACGCCTGGCATGGGTGCGTTTCCGCAAGTCAATCCTGAATTTGTGGTGAAGTCCAATCCGCAAATTATTTTCATGGGCGAACGCACCGCCACCGATTTAAAGAATCGTCCGGGTTGGCAGCGCATTGACGCCATTGCACAGCAAAGAATTTGCGCTTTTCCGCCCGCCCAATCGGACATCATTGTGCGCTCAGGCCCGCGAATTCCAGAAGCCGCCGACTTGATGGTGGCTTGCTTGAAAAGATTGTTTCCAGAATGAACGCGCGCAAAGTTCAATCTGCTCAGCGTTTGGCCATTCAGTTGTCCTTGCTGCTGTTGCTGCTTGTCGGCTTAGGTGCTTTGGTGGGCAGCGAAGGATTGGCGTGGTCGCAAGTTCAAGCAGATGCCGGTTTGATTGCAGACATTCGGTTGCCCCGAACTTTGGGTGCTTGTTTGGCAGGTGCCTTGCTAGGACTGGCCGGTGCCTTGGCCCAGGGCTTGTTTAGAAATCCATTGGCCGACCCATATTTGCTGGGCAGCGCATCGGGTGCCAGTTTGGGGGTGGCGCTTGGCATGGTGATGCTCACGCAACTCAACATGTCGCCATGGTTCATGCGCATGGGCATTACTGGCATGGCCTTCTTGGGTGCTTGGTTGGCCGTAGCTTTGTCTTTGGTTTTGTCTTGGGGGGTACAGCACACGCTGCGTTTGTTGCTGGCGGGTGTGGTGGTGGGTGTGGTTTTTGGCGCCTTGGCTTCTTTGTTGTTGGTCATGTTTCCGCAAATTCAAGGCTCGGTGCAATCTTTCATGCTGGGCTCTACGGCTTATGTCAGTTGGTCGGCTTGTGCCTTGATGCTGGGTGTGCTGCTGGTGTCGTGGGTGGTGTCTGTGGCAGCCAGTCCTTTGCTCGATGGTTTGGCCCTGGGCGAGTCGACCGCCCTAAGTTTGGGATTGCCAGTTAAGTCTTTGCGCTGGCTTTTGCTGGCCGTGCTGGCCTTGTGCACGGCAGCGGCCGTTGCACAGACTGGCCTGATTGCTTTTGTGGGCTTGGCCGCGCCTCATTTGGTTCGGGCCAGGGTCAAAGCGGTGCATGGCAAAACCCTAAGCTTGTCTTGCCTCATGGGGGCAGTGCTGCTTGGCAGTGCCGATTTGCTGGCGCGGGGTTTGATGGCGCCCACCGAATTGCCGGTGGGTGTTTTGACGGCCATCTTGGGCGGCGGCTACATGCTGTACTTGATGCGCGGCATTGCTGTACCTAATGCTGCGCGCGGAGGTGGTCGATCATGAACACCCCCACAAAAATTGTCTTGAAAGCCGACAAGGTTTCTGTGAGGCATGGCTCATTCAAAGCCGTTGACCAAGTGTCGCTGGCCTTGAATTCGGGAGAGTGGGTTGCACTGGTGGGCCCCAATGGCGCTGGCAAGTCCAGCTTGCTCAAAGCCTTAGCGGGCTTAACGCCGGCCGATGGCCAGGTTGAGTTGTTGGGCAAAGCTTGGGACCATTGGCAACGACGAGACAGGGCTCAAACATTGGCCTGGCTGGGTCAGGCAGAAGCCGGGCAAGACGATTTGACGGTTTACGACGTGGCCATGTTGGGTCGCTTGCCGCATCAAACATGGTTGGCGTCGCCCAGTGCGCAAGACCGTGCAGTGGTCGAGGTGGCCCTCAAAACAGTGCAGGCTTGGGATTGGCGCACGCGCAGTTTGGGGCAACTCTCGGGGGGCGAGCGTCAGCGCGTGTTGCTGGCGCGTGCATTGGCTGTGCAGGCCGATGTGTATTTGATGGACGAACCCCTGGCGGGTGTCGATGTGCCGCACCAAGCCGATTGGTTGGAGTGGGTGCGTTGCCTCACCGAACAAGGTGCTGCCGTGGTCAGTGTGCTGCACGAACTCAATTTGGCATTGCAGGCCGACCGCGTGTGGGTCATGTCGGCGGGCCGCATGGTGCACTCGGGTGCGCCCCATTCAAGCGACACGCATCAGGCCTTGTCAGACGTTTTTCAAAATCGACTGCAGTGGCGTGAATGGCAAGAGGGTGGTGAGACGCGTTGGGTGGCGCTGCCCAAGTAGTTTTTAAACCGTTTTGGGTTTGAAACTGCAATAGGCCGACACTGCGCATTGCGGGCACAAAGGCTTGCGCGCTTGGCACACATAGCGGCCATGCAAGATGAGCCAATGGTGCGCATCGACCAAGTACTTTGGGGGAATGCGCTTGAGCAGTTTCAATTCAACGGCCAAGGGCGTCTTGCCGGGCGCCAAGCCCGTGCGGTTGCCCATTCGAAAAATGTGCGTGTCAACCGCCATGGTGGGCTCGCCAAAAGCCACGTTGAGCACTACGTTGGCTGTTTTGCGTCCCACGCCAGGCAAAGCTTCCAAGGCCTCGCGAGACCTGGGCACTTGGCCGCCATGTTGCTCAATCAGGATTTGGCAGGTTTTGAGCAAGTTGCTGGCCTTGTTGCGGTACAGACCGATGGTCTTGAGGTAGCGCTCTAAGCCGTCTTGACCCAAGGCCAAAATGGTTTCGGGCGTATTGGCCACCGGAAAAAGTTTGCGCGTGGCTTTGTTCACGCTCACATCGGTGGCCTGCGCAGACAACAAGACCGCCGTCAGCAATTCAAACACCGAGGTGTAGGCCAGTTCGGTGTTGGGCATCGGGTTGGCGGCTTGCAAGGTGTGAAAAAAGAGTTCGATGTTGTGAGCGTTCATGAGAGAAAATATCAGCAAATTGGCAAATGAGCCCTGTCAATTCAAGTCAGAATAGACGTTTAGAACCCCAGAGTTTTGTGGAAGATACACCATGTCCTTGCAATTTGCCGATCGTTTGAACAATGTCGAGACCTCAGCCATTCGGGAGTTGTTCAAACTTCTGGGCAAACCCGGCATCATCAGCTTTGCCGGCGGCTTCCCCGACAGCGCCATGTTTGACGTGGAAGGCATCCGCGAAGCCTCGTCGCAAGCCTTAAGCCAAGAGCCAGGCGCTGCCTTGCAATACGGTGCCACCGAAGGCTACGGCCCACTGCGCGAGCAATTGACTCACTTCATGGGCCAAAAAGGCGTGACGGGTTTGGCGGCAGACCAGCTCATTGTGACCACCGGCAGCCAACAAGCGCTCGACCTCATTGGCAAAACCATGATCAGCCCTGGCGACAAGGTCATTGTTGAGGGCCCCACCTTCTTAGCCACCATTCAATGTTTCCGTTTGTATGGCGCCCAGCTCATTTCTGCGCCCGTCGATGGCCAGGGTGTTGACACCGAGGCCTTAGAAAAGTTGATCGCCGAACATCGCCCCAAGTTTGTCTACGTCATCCCCACTTTTGGCAACCCCACCGGGGCTTTGCTCAGCTTAGAGCGCCGCAAAAAATTGCTCGAGTTGGCCGTCAAATACCAAACCCTGATGGTGGAAGACGATCCCTATGGCGATTTGTATTTCAATGAAGCACCGCCGCCCAGTTTGTTGGCCCTCAGTTCGCAAGTGCCAGGCAGCCGCGACTGGTTGGTGCATTGCGGCTCATTGTCCAAAGTGCTCAGCCCTGGCTTGCGTGTGGGCTGGATGATTGCACCTTCCGAGTTACTGAGTCGCGCTGTTATGTGCAAACAATTCAGCGACGCACACACCAGCACCTTTGCACAAGCCACGGCCGCGCATTACCTCAAAGCGGGCCGCATGCCTGCCACCCTCGACAATGTTCGCAAGGTTTATGCAGGCCGTGCACAAACCATGTGCGATGCACTGCGCAAAGATTTGGGCAACGCCATTTCTTTTGTGCAGCCGCAAGGGGGCTTGTTTGTGTGGGCCAATCTAACGGGCGCCAATGGCAAAGTCAAAGACGGCAATGCCTTTGCCAAAATGGCCATCGACAAAGGCGTGGCCTTTGTGCCGGGCGCGCCGTTTTATTGCCAAAACCCAGACCACAGCACTTTGCGTTTGAGTTTTGCCACCGTTGGCGAAGACAAAATTTTAGAAGGCGTAGAGCGCTTGAAACAGGGCCTTCATGCCTAACGCGGTGGCATTGCCACCCATTCAACGCCTTAACGTTCAAGGCGTTGAGGTTCAAATTGAGGGGCAGGGCACAGAAACCTTGCTCATGTTGCATGGCTGGCCCGATACGCTGGCGCTTTGGAACGACACCGTCCAAGCATTGCGCACTACCCATCGGTGTGTGCGCTTCACATTGCCCGCCTTTGACGCCAACGCACCGCTGCCCCCCAAGTCACTTTTAGAAATGGTGGCCTTCATCGATGAAGTGGTGCAGCAAGTCAGTCCCGATCAACCCATTACGTTGGTGTTGCACGATTGGGGTTGCATCTTTGGTTACGAGTATGCGGCGGTTCACCCGCATCGCGTGGCCCGCATGGTGGCGGTCGATGTAGGAGACCACAACTCCAGAGCGCTGTACGCATCTTGGCAAACCAAAGCCAAATGGGGTGTGTTCAGTTATCAAATTTGGTTGGCCATTGCATGGCAATTGGTCAATGTGTTTGGCAACGTCGCTCGTCCTTTGGCCAATCGCATGACGCGCTACATGGCCAAGGCTTTGCGTTGCCCCAGTGCATTTGCCGACATGCATGTCGGTATGAACGTGCCCTACGCCATGAAGTGGATGGGCACCTTAGAGGGCTTTGAGTTGGCCTGCAATGTGCTCAAAATTTTGCCTACAGCGCGTCCCATGTTGTACATCTACGGCAAACGCAAACCTTTCATGTTTCATTCCGATCGTTGGCTCGAAAAAATTGCAGCGCACCCGGGCTCTAGGGTTGAAGGCTTTGACACCGGGCATTGGGTCATGAGCAACAAGCCCGAGCAGTTCAATGCCTTGCTCAAAGAATGGTTGGTTTGATTTTGAAAAACACCATTGCCAGCTCACAAGCGCCAACGCTTCATACCCGGCGAGATTGGCTCAAGTGGACTGCGGCGGCTGCAGTGCCGCTGACGTATTCGGTATCGTCTGCACAAACCTCTTTAAAGCACAACCCCTTTAGCATTGGCGTGGCCAGTGGGTCGCCCAATCACCATTCGGTGGTGCTGTGGACACGGCTCATGCCCGATGCAGCCAGTGGCCAAGATGCCTTTGCCTCAAACGATGTGTCGTTGACATGGGAAGTGGCAGACGACGAGCACTTTAAAGTTAATCGCCGGTCGGGCCAGGTCATGGCCATGGCCAGCTTGGCGCATTCGGTGCACTTAGAGCTAGAAGGGCTTCAAAGCGATCGTTGGTATTTCTATCGCTTTCAATTAGGAGATGCGCAAAGCACCATTGGGCGCACGCGCACCACACCGCACCCGCAAGCGATGGTGCAAAAACTTCGCATTGCCTATGCCTCTTGCCAGCGCTGGGAGCATGGCTACTTCAGTGCCTACGAGCACATGGCCCAAGAAAACCTCGACATGGTCTTGTTCTTGGGCGATTACATTTACGAGTACGCAGGTGCAGCCAATTTTGTGCGCTTACCGCCTGGCGGGTGGGTCACCAGTTTGTCCGATTATCGCAATCGGTATGCTTTGCAAAGAACCGAAAAATCTTTGCAAGCCATGCATGCGCAGTGCCCTTGGCTGGTCACTTGGGACGATCACGAAGTGTCCAATGACTATGCGGGTTTGGTGCGCGGCTTTAGCGGCAACATCACCTTAGATTTTGAAGCGCAGCGTGCGCGGGCCTACCAAGCTTTTTACGAGCACATGCCATTGCGCGCCAGTGCCTTGACGCGCTCCTTAGAGGGCTTGGCACGCGGCGCAGAATTGCGAATCTATGGTGAGGTGGCCTTTGGCAAACTGGCCAATTTCTATTTGCTAGACGACCGTCAATACCGCGATCGTCAGGTGTGCAACAAAGGTTTGAACTACGGGTCGGGTTGGGTCGATCCAGATCAATGTGAAGAATGGCTCAATCCTCAAAGATCCTTGTTGGGTGCGCAGCAAGAGCAGTGGTTGAATCAGTCCTTTGCCAATGCGCGCAACAATTCACGTGTGTGGAATGTGGTGGCGCAGCAAACCATTTTTGGCCGGCGCGATTACAAAATTGGCGCAGGGCATTCGCTTTGGAACGATGGCTGGGACGGTTACTCGGCAGCGCGTCAGCGCATGACGCAGGCCATGCAACACAACGCGCTTCGCAACCCGGTTTTGTTAGGCGGCGATGTGCACGAAAACTGGGTGGGCCATGTCATGGCCGATGCGTATCAAGACGACAGCGCCAAGGTGGGCGTTGAGTTTTGTGGTGCCGGCATTACTGCGCGCTCTGCAGGCAATTCAAAGTTGCCCACACGCTTGGCAGAAAACCCGCACTTTATTTTTGCCGACAGCGAGCGAAAAGGCTACGGCGTGGTGGAGTTCACGGCCAAGCAAATTCAAACAGAGTTGCGCGTGGTGGACGATGTGCGTCAGCCACAAACCAAGATTGAAACCTTGGCCAAATTTGAGGTGGAGGCGGGCAGGCCTCAAGTACATCGCAAGGCTTAAGGTGCAGCTTTAGTGCGCCGTTGCAAACACTTCCAACAGCCGATCGAGGCCGCCTTCTTCAATGGCCACCATGGCTTGCTCGCGCACTTTGGGCTTGGCGTGGTAGGCCACCGACAAACCCGCTACGCCCATCATGGGCAAGTCGTTGGCGCCATCGCCCATGGCAATGGCTTGTGAAGGCGCAATGCCCATCTGTTCGCAAATGTGCAACAGCATTTTGCGTTTCTCTTCACCGTCGCAAATGTCGCCCCAGTCTTGGTCCACCATGCGGCCTGTCAGTTGGCCATTGACCACTTCCAGCACGTTGGAGCGAGTCCAATCGATGCCCAAGCGATCGCGCACATGGTCTGTGAAAAACGTAAAGCCGCCCGACACCAACAAGACTTTCATGCCCGCTGCTTGGCAGGCTTTGACCAATTTTTCTGCGCCGGGGTTCAGTTGCAGTCGGTTGTTTAAGACTTCTTCCATGTGCGCCACCGTCACGCCTTTGAGCAAGGCCACGCGTTTGCGCAAGCTGTCTTTGTAGTCGGTAATTTCGCCGCGCATGGCGGCTTCTGTGATGGCGGCCACTTCGGCTTTGCGGCCTGCAGCATCGGCTATTTCGTCCACGCATTCAATGTTGATCAGGGTGGAGTCCATGTCAAAAGCGATCAGCTTGAATTGGCTCAATTGCAAAGGCGCTGTGAAGCCCTTCAGCGTCATGCCTTGAAAGGTTTGGGGTGTGCTCATGATTTATCCTTCCACTTTCTCAACTTTGGGTTGCCCCAAAGACCGCAAAATATCGCGCACCATTTGGGCACGGGCTTTGGGGTCGGGCAGTTCACGCTCAATGCGCAACTTGTCGTTGCCTGCCAATTGAATGTGCTTGTTCTTTTGAATCAGCTCAATGATGCGCATAGGCTCGATGGGCGGATTGGGCTTGAAGCTGATCACAATGACACCAGGCGATGCATCCACTTTAACCACACCATAAGGCACGCTCAATACGCGCAGGCGGTGCACATCCAATAGGGTTTGCGCTTGCGCTGGCAGCTTGCCAAACCGGTCCACAATTTCTTCTAGCAGGCTGTCAATTTGGTCTGATGTTTTGGCGGTGGCCAATTTTTTGTAGAACGACAATCGCAGGTGCACGTCGCCGCAATAATCGTTGGGCAACAAGGCAGGCGAATGCAAATTGATGTCGGTGGCCGCAGACAAGGGGCTGAGCAAGTCGGGCTCTTTGCCGGCTTTTAAGCAGCGCACCGCTTCGTTCAACATCTCGTTGTAAAGCTGAAAACCAATCTCTAGCATGTTGCCGCTTTGGTTTTCGCCCAACACTTCGCCCGCGCCGCGAATTTCCAAATCGTGCATGGCCAAATAAAAGCCACTGCCCAGTTCTTCCATTTGCTGAATGGCGTCCAAACGCTGTGAAGCTTGTTTGGTCAGGCCATCTATTTCTGGCACCATCAAATAAGCATAAGCTTGGTGATGGCTGCGCCCCACGCGGCCGCGCAATTGGTGCAACTGCGCCAAGCCAAATTTGTCGGCGCGCGAAATCACAATGGTGTTGGCCGTGGGCACGTCAATGCCGGTTTCAATGATGGTAGAGCACAACAAGATGTTGTAGCGCTGCGCCACAAAATCGCGCATCACTTTTTCCAAATCGCGCTCGGGCATTTGGCCATGGGCCACTGCAATGCGCGCTTCAGGCAATATCTCTTCTAGCTTTTGGCGACGGTTTTCGATGGTCTCTACTTCGTTGTGCAAGAAGTAAACCTGGCCGCCGCGTTTGAGTTCGCGCAGCACGGCTTCGCGAATCACGCCTGTGCCTTCATTGCGCACAAAGGTTTTGATGGCCAAGCGGCGCTGCGGTGCTGTGGCAATGACGCTCAAATCGCGAATGCCTTCAAGCGCCATGCCCAAGGTGCGCGGAATGGGGGTGGCCGTTAGGGTCAGCACATCCACTTCGGCGCGCATGGCCTTCATGGCTTCTTTGTGGCGCACACCAAAGCGGTGTTCTTCATCAATCACCAAGAGGCCCAAGTTTTTAAACTTGGTGGACTCGCTCAACAATTTGTGCGTGCCCACCACAATGTCCACGGTGCCATCGGCCAAACCCTTGAGCGCTTCAGTTACTTCTTTGCCCGAGCGGAAGCGCGACACTTCGGCCACCTTGACGGGCCATTTAGAGAAGCGATCTTTCAAGGTTTGAAAGTGCTGCTCTGCCAGCAAGGTGGTGGGCGCCAAGATGGCCACTTGCTTGCCACCCGTGACCGCCACAAAGGCGGCACGCAAAGCCACTTCGGTTTTGCCAAAGCCCACATCGCCGCACACCAAGCGGTCCATGGGGCGCGGGCTGATCATGTCTTGAATGACGGCATGAATGGCCGCGTTTTGATCGGCGGTTTCTTGGAAGCCAAAGTCGTTGGCAAAGACTTCGTAATCTTGCGGGCTGTATCTAAAGGGGTGGCCTTCGCGCGCAGCACGCCTTGCATAAATGTTCAGCAACTCGGCTGCAGAATCGCGCACTTGCTCGGCCGCTTTGCGTTTGGCTTTTTCCCATTGGCCACTGCCCAAGCGGTGCAAGGGCGCTTCGTCGGCACTGACACCGGTGTAGCGGCCAATCAATTGCAGTTGGCTAACGGGCACATACAACGTGGCCTTGTCGGCATATTCCAAATGCAAAAACTCTTGCAGCGCAGGCGTGCCGTCTGGGTTCTTTTCACCCAGGTCCATGTTGACCAAACCGCGGTAACGGCCAATGCCGTGCGCGTTGTGCACCACAGGGTCGCCTACATTGAGCTCGGACAAATCTTTGATGAGCGCTTCAACGTCGCTGACTTGTTCTTGTTTTTTGCGTCTGCGTGTGGTGACGCCGGCTGCAAACAATTCGGTCTCGGTGACCAAATCGATGCCAGCTTCAAACCAATGGAAGCCTGCGTTCAAAGCCGCCGTGGCAATGCCCACTTTTTCGTCGCTGGCCTGAAACTCTTGCAAGTCATCAAAGGCCGGTGGGTTGAGGCCACTGGCACGCAAGAAATCAAGCAAGCTTTCGCGTCGGCCAGAGCTCTCGGCCAAAATCAAGACACGGTTGCTTGTGCTGCGAATGTGCGATTGCAGTTTGGCCAGAGGCTCTTCGGCGCCGCGCACCACCGTGAGGTCGGGCAGGGCTTGTGCAAGGGTGTTGTCTGCACTTGCATCGGCATTTTGTCGCAGTGCCAATTGCGCATGTTGGTTGGTGCCGGTGTAAAACTGCTCAGCCGACAAGAACAAAGCTTCGGGCGGCAAAGCTGGGCGCTCGGGGTCGCCTTGCACCAAGCGGTAACGGTCTTTGGTGTCTTGCCAGAAGCGCTGAAAGGCGGGTTCTAAATCCCCGTGCAACACCAAGGTGGCGGGCGCGTCGGTGCCTGCACCCAAGTAGTCAAACACCGTGGCGGTTTCTTCAAAGAACAAAGGCAGGTAGTACTCAATGCCCGCAGTGGCCACGCCATTGCCCATGTCTTTGTAAATGCGGCTCTTGGTGGGATCGCCCTCTAACAATTCACGCCAGCGACCTCTGAACTTGCTGCGCGCCGCTTCGTCCATTGGGAATTCGCGGCCGGGCAGCAAGCGCACTTCGGGCACGGGGTACAAACTGCGCTGCGTGTCGGGGTCGAAGGTGCGAATAGAGTCAATTTCGTTGTCAAACAAATCGACGCGATAGGGCACCTGCGAGCCCATTGGGAACAAATCAATCAGGCCACCGCGCACTGCATACTCGCCAGGGCTGACCACTTGGCTGACGTGGCTGTAACCGGCCAATGTCAACTGAGCCTTGAGCTTGGCCTCGTCTAGTTTTTGTTTGGTCTTGAACTGAAAGGTGTAGCCCGCCAAAAAAGCAGGCGGCGCCAAACGGTACAAAGCTGTGGTGGCGGGAATGAACACCAGGTCGGCGCCTTCGGCTTTGTCGCGTTGGCTGATGCGCCACAAAGTGGCCAAGCGCTCGCTGATCAGGTCTTGATGGGGAGAAAACGTGTCGTATGGCAGCGTTTCCCAGTCTGGAAAAATGGCGCAGCGCAGACTGGGTGCAAAGAAGGCCACTTCGTCCATCAAGCGCTGGGTGTCTGCGGCATCTGACGTTACAACGGCGGTTAGCCTGCCTTGCGCTTTTTCTCGCTCGGCCAATTGGGCCAATAGCACAGCATCTGCCGATCCCATGGGACGGGGCAGGGTGAAGCGTTTTCCTAGGCTAAGCGCGGGTAATTGCATGAAGTGCGATAGTATAGTTGGCGTAATGGCCCTCCCTATCCAAGCACCGTGAATCCACTACCTCCCGCAAGCCTTCCAGACAAGGTTCATGCCGCACCCGATGCAGCGGCTTCGCGCTGTTTTGCGTTGGTGCCTTGCGCTGGTTCGGGCTCGCGTGCAGGCACCGTCAAGCCAAAACAATACGAATTGATTGCAGGCAAAAGCATGGTCATGCACACCTTGGCGGCCTTGGGTTCTGTAGAGCGTTTGCAGCAAGTGGTGGTGGTGGTGTCGCCAGACGATGCGCACCCTTGGCCCCAAGCACCAGAATGGCCCGGCCATTTTCAGCGCATGGCCTGTGGTGGCGCTACGCGTGCCAATTCTGTTTTCAATGGCTTGTCTGCTTTGCTCAAAGAAGGCCAGCACAACCCAAAAGGTGTGCAATCCCACGATTGGATTTTGGTGCACGACGCCGCGCGTTGCCTCATTACGCCCATCGAAATTAACCGCTTGATCGACGCATGCCAAGACGATGATGTAGGCGGCTTGTTGGCTTTGCCTTTGCCCGACACCTTAAAGTCTGCAAGCAATGGCCGCGTTACCCAAACCTTGCCGCGCCAAGACAAATGGTTGGCCCAAACGCCGCAGATGTTCAGGGCTGGGGCCTTGCATGCCGCACTGCAAGCCAAGGTGTCAGAGAATTTTGAGGGCATCACTGACGAGGCCAGTGCCATGGAGATGGCTGGTTTTGCGCCCAAATTGGTGGTGGGCAGTCCGTACAATTTCAAAGTCACTTATCAACCCGATTTCGCTTTTGCGGAAGATTTGCTGGGGAGCAGAACATGAACATTCGAGTTGGTGAAGGTTGGGACACGCATGCCTTGGTAGCAGGTCGTCCCCTCATGTTGGGCGGCGTGCAAATACCTTTCGAAAAAGGTTTGTTAGGCCACTCCGATGCCGACGTGTTGTTGCACGCCATTACCGATGCACTCTTAGGTGCCGCTGGATTGGGAGACATCGGTCAGCACTTTCCCGATACCGATGCCACTTATAAAGGTGCCAACTCTGTGGTGCTTTTGAAAAAAGCGTACGACCATGTCAAGCAGTTGGGCTGGCAATTGGGCAATGTCGATTGCACCATCGTGGCCCAAGCGCCCAAGTTGTCGCCGCACCGTTCTGACATTCGCTCTTCCATTGCAAAGGCTTTAGGCGTGACCGAATCGCAAGTCAATGTCAAAGCCAAAACAGCCGAAAAAATGGGACCCGTGGGCGAGGGCCTCAGCATGGAAGCCAGGGCTGTGGTGTTGATTCACAAGCCCTGAAAAAAAATGCCACCTTGAAGGTGGCATTTAAATTGGTAAAGGCTGCTTATTGTGCCGCCCAACCACCGTCCATGTTCCAAGCCACACCGCGAATGTTGTTGCCTGCAGCCGAGCAGAAAAACACAGCCAACTCGCCCAATTCTTCGGGGGTGGTGAATTGTTTAGAAGGTTCTTTTTCGCCCAACAACAATTCGGTAGCGGCTTGGTTGCTCAAGCCCAAGGCTTCGGCCTTTGCGTCTACCTGTTTTTGGACCAGGGGTGTGAGCACCCAGCCTGGGCAGATGGCATTGCAAGTGACGCCAGAGGTGGCGTTTTCGAGGGCCGTGACTTTGGTCAAACCCACAATGCCGTGCTTGGCGGCCACATAGGCCGATTTTTCGGCCGAGCCCACCAAGCCATGGACCGAGGCCACGTTGATGATGCGTCCCCAGTTGGCCTTTTGCATGGCTGGCAACACAGCGCGTGTGGCGTGAAAGGCACTCGACAAGTTGATGGCTATCACGGCATCCCAACGCTCAACTGGAAAGTTTTCGATGCGTGACACGTGCTGAATGCCAGCGTTGTTGACCAAAATGTCGACGCGGCCAAACTTTTCTTCGGCAAACTTCACCATGGCTTCAATTTCGGCGGGCTTGGTCATGTCGGCGCCGTGGTAGGCCACTTTTGCGCCTAAGGCCGCCACTTCTGCCTCGGGGCCGGCATGGTCACCAAAGCCGTTTAAAACGATGTTGGCACCTTGTTTGGCCAAGGCTTTGGCAATGCCCAAGCCAATGCCACTGGTTGAGCCTGTCACGAGTGCGGTTTTGCCTTTCAGCATGCTGATCTCCGAATGATTTACGATGTGGAAAAGTTGATTATGGCGCGACTAGGCCACATGGGCCTGACAGTTGCGCTTGAATGAAGTGAAATTGCATGTCTGAACCTGTCCTTGAATACGTCAATTGCCCTCATCCAGAGGGATCACACCGCATGGCCTATGCCTCTTGGGGGCCTGCCAATGCTGCGCATGTGGTGTTTTGCGTGCATGGATTAACCAGGCAAGGGCGTGACTTTGACATCTTGGCGCAGGCCTTGGTGGCCGCTGCCGAAGCAGCGCAATTGCCGCCCATTCGTGTCATCTGCCCCGATGTGGTGGGGCGCGGCCTTAGCGATTGGTTGCCAGACCCCATGGGTTATCAATTTCCGCAATACGCCAGCGACATGGCGGTACTCATTCAAAGCTTGAACAGCCAGCACCCTATTGAGCGTTTAGATTGGGTGGGCACCAGCATGGGCGGCGTCATTGGCATGTTGTTGGCTGCGCAAGACTTGCCTGTGCCCATTCGCAATTTGGTCCTCAATGACATTGGGCCACCGGTGTCGTGGAAGTCCATTCAGTTTATGCAAACCTATGTGGGCGAAGTAGGGCGCTTTGCCTCTGTGCAAGATGCCGCCAATGCCATGTGGGAAGTTTCAAAGTCGTTTGGCCCCCATACACCGGCCGAGTGGCTGGCCTTGTCGCAGCACATGGTAAAGCGCTTGGACGATGGCGCCTATTGTTTGCACTACGACCCCCAATTGCGCGTGCCCATCAGAGCCGTTACGGAAGATGCCGCCAAAGCCGGTGAGGCCACCTTGTGGCAAATCTACGATGCTGTGCGTTGCAAGACTTTGTTAATTCATGGCGCTCAATCTGAGCTCTTAAGCGTGGATGCGGTTAAGGCCATGACCCAGCGCGGGCCGCGCGTGCAAGTGGCCACCGTAGAGGGTGTAGGCCATGCGCCCACTCTCACGCACCAAGATCAAATTGACATCGTGTTGGCATTTTTGGAATTGCGTGCATGAGGTTGGAGGTCGAAGACATTCTGGTTCGGGCAAGAACATTTGCCGAACCATTTTTGTCCGGTGAGTTGCTAGACACCGGCGAGAACATGCTCGCCCATGCCGATGCCGTGGTGGCCATTTTGGACACCATGAACAGTGGCAACGATGTCAAAGCGGCCAGCTATTTGGTCTACACATGCCCGCACCTCAGCCGCCCGCACGAGGTCATTGCCAAAACCTTTGGCGATGAGTTTGCATCGCTTGCCGTAGAAACCACCAAGTTGGTAGAAGTGCAGCGCTTGTCGCGTACCGCCACTTCGGCTGCGCAGCTGCAAGACGACCCGCGTGCACAAACTGAAAACGTGCGCAAAATGTTGCTGGCCTTTAGCAAAGATTTGCGCGTCATCATGCTGCGCTTGGCATCGCGTTTGCAAACACTGCGCTACTTTGCAAGCAGCAAACAAGCGGTGCCTGCCAGTTTGGCCAAAGAGTCGTTGCAGGTGTTTGCGCCCCTGGCCAATCGGCTGGGTATTTGGGAAATCAAATGGGAATTGGAAGATTTGTCTTTTCGATTCTTAGAGCCCGATACCTACAAACAAATTGCCAAACTGCTAGACGAAAAACGCGTAGAGCGCGAGAGCAACATGCAGCATTTGCGCGAACAAGTGCAAACAGAATTGGCATCGCAAAACATCAAAGCCTCTGTGCAAGGCCGGCCCAAACACATCTACAGCATTGTTAAAAAAATGCGCGGCAAGTCGCTCGACTTTTCGCAAGTGTTTGACATTCGCGCCATGCGCGTCATTGTGTCCAATGTGGCCGATTGTTATGAGGCGCTCAGTTGGGTGCATTCGCGCTTTGTGCCCATTGCCTCAGAGTTTGACGATTACATTGCCAAGCCCAAACCCAATGGCTATCAGTCTTTGCACACCGTGGTGCGAGATGAAAGTGGGCGGCCGATCGAAATTCAAATTCGCACGCAAGCCATGCACGACCATGCCGAGAACGGTGTGGCGGCGCACTGGGCTTACAAAGAGGCTGGTGCCAAAGGCTATGCGGGCGTCAGTGCCAACAGCGATTACGACGCCAAGATTGCGGTGCTGCGTCAGTTGTTGGCATGGGAGCGCGAGATGTCGTCGGAGGCTTCGGGGCCTGCTTCTGTTGCGGCAGACGAGACTGCGCTTTTTGATGACCGCATTTATGTGCTAACACCCAACGCGGCCATTGTTGAATTGCCTAAAGGCGCGACGCCCATCGACTTTGCCTACACCGTGCACACCAATTTGGGTCACAGGTGCCGAGGTGCCAAAGCCGATGGTGTGATGATTCCATTGAACACGCCTTTGCAGAACGGCCAAACGGTAGAAATTACCACCGTGAAGGAGGGCGGTCCCTCGCGCGATTGGATGAACGCCGAACTTGGCTTCTTGGCCAGTCACCGGGCACGCTCCAAAGTACGCGCTTGGTTCAATGCGCAAATTACGCATGAGAGCATTGCAAAAGGCCGCGAAGCCGTTGAGAAAATTTTGCAGCGTGAAGGCAAGACGTCTATCAAGTTAGAAGACTTGGCTTCCGATTTGGGGTTCAAGTCGTCCGAAGCCTTGTTTGAAACTGTGGGCAAGGATGAGTTTTCCTTGCGCAACATTGAGGTGTTCTTAAGGCCGCCCGAGCCCGTGATGCAGCCCGATGATTTTGTGTTGCTCAAAAAATCGAAGGCGGTGCCGCCAAAGTCACAGTCGGGTGTGTTGGTGGTGGGCGTCGATTCGTTGCTGACGCAATTGTCCAAATGCTGCCGGCCAGCGCCGCCCGATGCCATCAGTGGTTTTGTAACGCGCGGCAAGGGGGTCAGCATTCACCGCGACGATTGCCACAACTTTCAGTCTTTGCTGTCTAGGCACGGCGAGCGGGTGATCGAGGTGCGCTGGGGCATTCAAAAACCTGGCCAAACCTTGTTGTACCCCGTGGAGGTGTCGGTAGAGGCGTCCGACAGGCAGGGCCTGCTGCGCGATATTTCTGAGGTCTTTGCCAAGGAGAAGATGAACGTGGTGGGGGTGAAAACTCAGTCTGTGAAGGGCACGGCTTGGATGACCTTTACGGTGGAGGTGGCCGATGCGTCGCTTTTAAAGCGGGTGATGCAGAGCGTCAAGTCGGTGTCTGGCGTGGGGCAGGTGAGGCGAAATTAGGTCTTAGTTTGGACTTTGTTGGACGAGCCTCAAAAGGGGCTAATTTTTGATGCTACAATGCGGGCTGAATTTGTAGGCGCGTAGCTCAGCTGGTTAGAGCACCACCTTGACATGGTGGGGGTCGTTGGTTCGAGTCCAATCGCGCCTACCAACATTCTTCATATTAAAAGCACCTCTTGAGGTGCTTTTTTGTTGCCCGTTTAATTGGGGTCATTTAATCGGGGTTATTTAATTGGGGTCAGATGTGGGGCCGTAGTGTGCAAACTTGATCACCGTTTGTGAGTAAGCCTCTTGGCGCCGCCTGCTAGGTAAAAAAAATCGAACCCTCTGCAAAAGAGGATTCGATTCTCGAAAGCCCGACACGCGAGCAGAGTCTTACCCCCGCTTATTTTTCAATGGTTCTGCTCCAACGGCTGTTCCATTCAGGACGAACTGCATTGATTGTGTCCCAATCTAATGACACTGCGTTTTTCATATAACCGCGAAACTGGTCCATCATTTTGATGGCAGGCGCTGAAGTTAATTGAGTTTTAGGATTGGTTGGAATTTGCGTTGCATTTTCCATCATTGCGGCTTGTGCAAAGGGTTGCAACATAAATTCAGAGAGTTTTTGAGCCAACTCGGGTGCGTCGTTGTTGGCTGTAACGCACTGGGCAACCATCAACACAACAGAGCCATCTTTGGGTTGTGCATACTCCATGGGAATGCCTTTGGCTTTTTGGCCCTCTACAGCGGTAGGTGTTAATGGGAAAATGGCTGCATCGCCAGTTTGCACCATCTCGCTGAGTTTGGCAGAACTTGGAATGTATTCGAGCACGTTGGGGCCCACGGTGCTAGCCCATTTGGTAAAGCCAGGCTCAACATTTTTTTCATTGCCGCCCATGGCGCGGTTGATCATCAAGAAACCGTGCAAACCATAACTGCTGGATGGCGCAGACTGAAAGACAACTTTGCCTTTGTATTTAGCATCTGCAAAATCCATCCAAGACGTTGGCGCAGCCCATTTCTTTTCATCAAACAATTTCTTGTTGTAGCCAATGCCGGTGGTGGTCACGCTGACACCTGCAGCCATGCCGCCAGCCAAAATGGCGGTTGAATACAGATCCTTCAGCACAGGCGTGTCGGTCAATTTTTGACACAGTCCCATGCGAACGGCGCGGATCATGACACCGTCGTCCAAATGCATCACATGAACAGGTGGTTTTTCTTTACTGGCTTGTACTTTGGCCAAAATGTCTGAAGAGGTACCTGGTACCACCACAACTTTGGCGTTGAATTTTTTCTCAAATTCTGGAAATACGTGTTTAACGTAGGCTTGCTCTGTGGTGCCGCCGTTCATGCCGATGTAGAGCGTTTTAACTTGCGCACTGGCGCCAAATGCCGTTAGCAATGCAGCGCTGAGCAATCCGATTTTTTGAATGTTCATTGTCTTCTCCTTGATCGCCGTGGCGATTTAATTGTCAAAGGTGGGGGTGGTTTTAGAAAAAAGGCTTGAATTTGCAAGTGAATCTTCATGGGGCCATGTGTGATCTCCGTTTGCTTATGGACTGGTTATTTTTGACCGACCAGCACTTTGTCCAACCCATATAAGCGGTCCAGTACAAACATGGTCACAGCCGTGAGTGCAATGATGAGCGCCGAGACAGCCGCCATCATGGGGTCAATCGATTCGGTGGCCAGCATGTACATGCGGACAGGCAAGGTAATGGTTTGCGGCGATGTGATGAAGACCGACATGGTGACTTCGTCAAAGCTGTTGATGAATGCCAAAATCCAGCCGCCCGCAATGCCGGGTAACATGAGTGGTAAGGTGATGCGCTTGAAAACCACCCAAGGCTTTGCGCCCAAGGAGGCTGCGGCTTGCTCGACGTTTTGTTCTGCGCCCACCAGCGCCGTGATCATGAGTCGAAGTGCATAGGGCGTCACAATGATCACGTGGGCCATTGTTAGCCATTCAAATGAACCTTTTGCGCCCATCAAGGTAAATAGTCGGAGCATGGCGACACCTAGAACCAAATGGGGCACGATCAAAGGGCTCATCAAGAGGCCTTGCACCAGTTGCTTGCCAGTAAAGTTGTAGCGAGTAATAGCAATGGCCACAGGTACCGTCATCACCACGGAAATTGTGGCCGCCAGCCCTGCCAGAATCAAACTGTTCCAAAACGATTGCAACAAATCGCTGTGCTCAAAAACTGCAGAGAACCAGCGCAATGAATAGCTGCCCCAAGGAATTTGCAATGTGTTCGACGGCGTAAATGCCACCAGACAAATGACCACTAGCGGCGCCATCATGAAGGCGAGCACAAGGGTGTGAAAGAGAATAGCGAGAGGGCCGTTTTTCATGATCCCATGCGACGCGCGTAGCGTCCCTCCACCAAGGTTTGCGTAACATACATGACCAGCAAATTGACCAACAGCAAAATCAAAGCAATGGCGGCGCCCAACGGCCAGTTGAGTTCATGCAAGTACTCGTCGTAGATCAAGGTGGCGACCATTTTGACCCTTCGGCCGCCGACCAGGCCTGGAATGGCAAAGGCGCTGGCACTGAGTGCAAAAACAATCAAAGCACCCGACAACAATCCTGGTGTGATTTGCGGCAGAATGACACGTCGCCAAACTTGAAACTTGGATGCGCCCAGTGAAAGCGCTGCATTCTCAATTTGCGGATCGAGTTTTTGCAATGAGGTCCAAACAGGAATGACCATGAAGGGCAACATCACATGCACCAACGCAATGACGACGGCTGTGGGTGTGTAAAGAATGCGAACGCGATCGAAACCTACACTTTGTAAAAAACTGTTCAATAATCCTGCGGGGCCCAATACAAGACTCCATCCAAATGCCCTGACCACGACGGAAATTAGCAGAGGGGAGAGAATGATGACTAAGAAGAACGATCGCCATGGGGCTCGCATTCTGCTTAAGACATAGGCTTCGGGGGCGCCAATCAGCACGCACAGCAAAGTGGTGGTGAGTGACACCCAAGCGGTTCTGCCAAAAACCTCCCAGTAAAAAGGATCATTCACGATGTGCGTGTACACATCGAAAGTGAAGCCAGGAACAATGCCTACTTGATGGTCAAAGCGCTGAAAAGATAAAAAGAAAGTTAAGAAAAACGGAAACAGAACCATCAAGCCGAACAAGCCCAATGCGGGCGCGCTCAGGAAATAGGGGGTTCTCGTGTTGTTGATCACTTCAAGTCCTCGAGGCTGACATCACTTTAAAGTGTGCGTCATCCCATGTCAGGTGCTCGACTTCCGATTCATGTTTTGGGGCCGTGCCGTCATTGATGCAACTTAGTTCCAACTCGCCCAGTTCGCTGTCTACGCGGTAGAGCCACAGGTTGCCAAGAAAAAAACGTTCTTTAATTTGAACTTTCAGTTTTTGGGTGTCAGAGGTCGTTGCGAATTTCAGTTTTTCAGGGCGAATACTCAAAGTGACTTCGCTGCCCTGAGGGGGATGGGTTTCTTGAGTTTGCACAAGAATGTTGGATCCAAGTTGCAACTTTGCACCACGCACAGTGGCCTTTAAGAAGTTGGTTTTTCCGACAAACGTTGAAACAAACCTGCTGCCAGAGGATTCGTAAATAGCGTGGGGCGTGTCAATTTGCTGAATTCGACCGTTGTCCATCACCACTACGCGGTCGCTGATGGACAAGGCTTCGGCCTGATCGTGTGTCACCATCAATGTGGTGGTGCCCAGTTTGCGTTGAATTCTGCGCAGTTCAAACTGCATGGCTTCTCGCAACTTGGCATCGAGGTTGGACAAAGGTTCGTCCAATAACAAAACTGGGGGTTCGATGACGATGGCTCTGGCCAGCGCCACGCGTTGCCTCTGCCCACCTGAAAGGTCTCTGGGGTACCTAGTTGCATAGTCAGCCAGTTGAACCATGGCCAAAATTCGATTCACTCTGTCGGTTCGTTCTAGGACATCCATTTTGCGCATTTCAAGTCCAAAACTGACGTTTTCTTGGACCGTCATGTGCGGAAACAAGGCGTAACTTTGGAAGACGATGCCCAAGCCTCTCTCGTTAGGGGGCAGGTGAGTGATGCTTTTGCCGTTGAGCAAAATATCACCTGCTGAGGGTTGTACAAAGCCCGCTAACAATTGAAGCGTGGTGGTCTTGCCGCAGCCAGACGGCCCCAGCAGGCTGATGAACTCGCCTTGCGCAATCGTCAAATTAAAGTCATTCAACGCGTTTACTTTGCCGTAGGACTTGCTCAAACCTTGCAGTGATAAATAGTCGGTGTGGTTCACGGTGGGCTGTCAGCGGTTTTGATCAATTGAAACGATGTTGGCACTGTTAGGATTCAAGGCCTGCTTTTCGACTTTCCCAAGCAGAAATCACTTTGAACCCAATGGCTCTGAAGGGGTCGGGCAGAATTTTGTTGGCTGTGCCGTAGGCTTCGAGGATTTGCGGATCCGGTTTGTTGGAATGCGCAAGTTCAGCCAAATAACTTCCCAACGCAGTTCCTTTCACAATGCCAGAGCCGTTGCAACCTGCCGAGGCATAAAGGCCTGGCTCTAAGGAACCGACGTAGGGTGATCCGTTCAGGGTCAAAGCGGTCACGCCACCCCAGACATGTTCTAGATGAATGTGTGACAACGCGGGGTATCGGTTGTGGAAACGTCGGCGAAGTGCCTCGTGTACTTCTGTTTCGCTCAGACTGTGTTCATAGGCGTAAAGTGACCGGACCAACAAACGATCTGCGCCCACCCGCCGCACAGTGGTACCCAGTCTGTGTGCGGGTAGGACGCCCCAACTTTGCAAAGAGCCTAAGCTTGCCATTTCAGATGGCTTCAGTCGCTCGGTCAGAGCGGCGTAGGTGTGAATGGTGACGATTTTGTCTTGAAGGTATCCAAAAAATTTAACTGACGGGTTGGTGGCCATGATGACATGGTCTGCTGTGATTTGGGCTGAACTTGTTTTCAACACCCAGCGCTTGCCGTGCCGTTTTAAATCAAGCACAGGCGAGTTTTCATGAACTTGGATTTGTTGGGGTAGGGCGCTTAAGAGGCCTCTGATCAAGGCTGCAGGTTGAACCAGGTGGCCTGTCTCTGTTTGAACGCCAAATTTGTAATAGCTTGTACCGATCAGTTGGTTGAGCGATGCGGCATCTAGAGTTTGCGTTGAGTGTCCCGTTGATTCAAGTGCCTGTTGGACTTTGCGCAATGTGTTCGCACCTTCTGGTGTCGCGGCAGCCCTGATTCGTCCGCTTGAGTGAAAGTCGCATTCAATGTGATGTTCTTGAATGATTTGCTTCAAATCATCAAAGGCTTCAGTGTTGAAGACATTCAAGACCTTGTTTTGTTCGATGGACTGTGCAGAGTTACTGCTGGGATACTCTTCGCGCGTTAAAAAGCCTGAGTTGCGTGCAGATGATCCTTCTCCGACAGTGCTGGCTTCCAGCAAAAGAATGTCTGCATTGGGGTTCAGTTTGCTAAGTCGTCTGGCCGCTGCCATGCCTGTAAACCCAGCGCCCACAACAACGTACTGAACATCCAGCTGTCCTGTTGCAACAGGGTGCGCTTCTCGGTGGGGTAGCAATGCATTCCAACCACAGGCTTGCGTGTAAATGGGGAATGCTTGATTTGTCATAGTGCTCGCCCATCGTATTGCACGAATGAATTCAGGGTCAATAGATGCGATTCCAAAAAAGGGAAAACACCCATGGTTAGTTCCATCATTTGGAAATAAAGTGGCTTTCCATTAAATTAAGTCCAACATGTGGAATCAAATTGCAGAAAAAATCTGAAAGCAGTGTCACAAGTCTCAAGCGTGCCCTCGAACTTCTGCAAGCCTTAAGTGAATTAGGACCTAGTCGCATCAGCGATCTGTCGCGCCACCTGGGCTACACACAAGCCACCACCCATCGACTTTTACAACAACTGACCGAAGGCGAGTTGGTGTCTCAGTTTCCAGAAGACAAACGTTATGCGCTTGGCTTGGGATTGGCCACGCTTGCAACGCACGCCGTTGAACAAGTGAGTCATGGGGGGCAGGGTTCAGGGGGACTTAAATCACTTTGTCGGCCTGTACTGGCTCGATTGGGCGCAGCATTGGGTGAAAGTGTTTTCTTTTTTGTGCGTTCAGGGTTTGACGCTGTCTGCCTCGATCGGTGGGAGGGGCAGTTTCCTATTCGAACTCTCACAGGCGATGTGGGCGGTAGAGTGCCGCTGGGTGGCGGTCAAGGTGCCATGGCCATCCTTGCACATCTTGCGCCCGATGAGTGCGAAGAAATTTTGCGCTACAACGTGCCACGCCTGATGGGCTTGGGTACTTTGGATGGCGTGCAGTTGCGAGCCTCCATTTTAAGAACCAAACAACAAGGCTATTCAGCAGAAGATACGGGCGTCATTGAAGGGGTGGCCGCCGTTGCTGTGCCCGTGTGGGATGCAGCAGGCCAGGTGATTGGCGCCTTGAGCGTGGCAACACTGTCCACCAGATTGAGCGGCGACAGGTTGTTGGTTGTAGTGGACTTGCTAAAGAAAGAAGCCGCACTGCTAAGTCCAAAAATCAACCCCTTTGATCGCGCATTAAGAAGATCTACCAAACCTTGAAATTAATGTTGATCTGACCCCAATTAATTTTTCAAAAGTGGCCGCATGGCCAGTAGGCCCAGCAAGGGGCCAATGCTTAGCCAAGGCAATAGCGCTGACAGGGCTACCGTTGCCGAGAGCGACGTAAATAGTTCAATGCTGACAATTGAAATACCAAAGCCAATGCAGTTGGTCAAAGTCAATACACTTCCAACTGCTTGAGGCGGGGCGTTGCTGGCCGTCAATGTAGAGAATTGTGGCGAATCGCCAGCAACTGTAATTCCCCAAACGACTAACCACGCCATCATCCATTCGGCAGGTGCATTGAGCAACCAAGGTGCCAACACGCAGCAAATGCCGCTGATACAAAGTTGCAGGCTTGCCACCTTGGCGCTGCCCCAGCGTTGGGCCATCATGCCGCCCACGATACAGCCCAAGGCGCCCACACCAATGACAGCAAATGCCGCCATTGAAAGCGCGGAGCCTTCAAATTGCGTGGCCAAAATCAGGGGCACCAAAACCCACAGGGTGTAGAGCTCCCACATGTGACCAAAATAACCCAGCACCGAAGACCGCACGCGTCGATCTGTCCAGATGGTGGCCAAGGCCTGCCATTGCAAGTATTGCAGGTGTTTGGCTTGTGCAGGTTTATGCGCAGGCTCTGGAATCAATGCATAAAGCATCAGCCCCCCCGATGCAGCCCAGCCAGCCACACTCAGCATCACGGTGGACCAAGGCAATTCGCTGGACACTGCCCGAATACCATGCGCACTGGCCGAGCCCAGCACCAATGCGCCCACCAACCAACCCAGTGCTACGCCCAAGCCTTTGGGAAACCACTGAGCCGCGATCTTCATACCCACAGGGTAAATGCCGGCCAGAAAAAATCCAGTGCAGGCTCGCCAAAGCAGCAGTGCAGAAAACGATTCGACTTGCAACAACGCGCCCAAGGTGCATAAAGCACCCGCCGATGAGCAGATCAGAAACACCAGCCTAGAAGAATACTTGTCTGCAATGGTCAAAATGGCAAACACCAAAGTGCCCGCTATAAAGCCCAGTTGCAATGCCGAGGTCAGCCTGCCAATGTCTGAGGCGGGCCAGCCCATTTGACGCTGCAGGTCGGGCATGACCGCGTTGATGGCAAACCAAAGAGAGGTGCCGGCAAATTGGGCTAGCACAATGACGGGCAGCACATGTCGGGGCGTATGAGTCATTGCTGGGGTGCTTGTGAAAGAAATTGAACGCTGTCACTTAAGTTGACACACGATCACTTTGTTTTATGGTTAGATGTAAGTCGTTTTCTGATTCTATTTGAGCTTACACCTCTGCGCCTATGTCCAAACACATCAAACTCAATGCTTTCGACATGAACTGCGTGGGCCATATTCAACAAGGCCTATGGACGCACCCGCGCGATCAATCTACGCGTTACCTCGATTTGAATTATTGGACCGATTACGCCAAGCGTTTGGAAGCGGGCTTGTTTGATGGCATTTTCTTTGCCGATGTGGTGGGGGTGTACGACGTGCTGGGTGCCAGTCCCAATGCGGCGGTGCAGGGCGCGGTGCAAGTGCCCGTTAACGATCCCATGATGCTGATTCCTGCCATGGCCAGTGTTACCGAGCATCTGGGTTTTGGCGTGACGGCCAACCTCACTTACGAGTCGCCCTATTTGTTTTCTCGCCGCATGAGCACCTTAGACCATCTGACCAAAGGTCGCATTGGTTGGAACATTGTCACGGGCTACCTCGACAGTGCTGCGCGGGCTGCTGGCCTGTCTGGCCAAACTGCGCACGACGATCGTTACGATTTGGCCGATGAGTACATGGCCTTGGTGTATCAGTTGTGGGAAGGCAGTTGGGAGGAGGGCGCAGTGTTGGCCAATCGGCAAAGTGGGGTGTATGCCGACGCTTCCAAAGTTCATTTGGTTAAGCACAAGGGCCCGCAGTACCAAGTGCAGGCCATGCATTTAGCCGAGCCTTCCCCGCAGCGCACGCCTTTGTTGTATCAAGCGGGTTCGTCCGCGCGGGGTTCTCGCTTTGCAGCCACGCATGCCGAATGCGTGTTTTTAAATGGCCAAAGCATGCCCGGCGTTAAAGCCATTGTGGAAGGCATTCGTGGCCAAGCGGTGGCGCAAGGTCGATTGGCCAGCGACATTCAAGTGTGGATGGGCGCCACCATCATTACCGCCGCCACCGACAGCCAAGCGCAAGAGAAGTTTGAAGAGTACAAGCGCTATGCCAGCTCCGAAGGTGCGTTGGTGCACGCTGCAGCCTCGATGGGCATCGACTTTTCGAAGTACGACATTGACGAGCCCATAGAGACTGGCAAGAGCCAGGCCATTGTGTCCAACGTGGAGGCCATGACGCGTGCAGCTGGCCCGCAGTGGACGCGCCGCAAATTGTTGTCGCAAATGATTTTGGGCAGCCGCCAAGCGCCTTGGGTAGGCTCGGCCGACGCCATTGCTCAGCAGATGATTCAATGGTGCACAGAGGCCGATGTCGATGGTTTCAATTTGTCTCGCACGGTGGTGCCTGAATGCTTTGACGATTTCATCGCCTTGGTTGTACCCAGATTGCAAGAACAAGGTGCCTACAAAACCCAGTACACCCCTGGCACCTTCCGCAACAAATTGTTTGGCCGAGATAAACTTCCTTCAACCCACATCGCAGCGAGCTTTCGCCGGTGAAAAAATAATTGGGGTCAGATCAACATTAATTCCCAATCTAAGTTTGGAGAGGCTAAGAGGGGCTCAATAAATGGGGTCAGATCAACATTAATTTACTAGGAGCATAGGCATCTTTGAATCACAGAAAATTAATGTTGATCTGACCCCATTTATTGCAAGCCCCCCTTAGCCTCTCCAACCTTGGATTGACAAAATTAATGTTGATCTGACCCCAATTATTTCTCTGCAGAATCTAGATATGAAAAAAACAGATTTAACGCCAGTTCAAGTTTGGAGCATCTTGGGGGGTGCTGCCATCATGTTGAGTCTGGCCATGGGCATGCGTCAGAGCTTTGGCTTGCTGCAGCCTCACATGATTCGCGACATTGGCATTACCGCCGCCGATTTTTCGTTGGCCGTGGCTTTGCAAAATATCGTGTGGGGTGCCACCCAACCCATCGTCGGCATTTGGGCCGATAAATACGGCACCCGACCTGTGGCACTCTTGGGGGTGGTGGTCTACATCATCGGTTTGGTCTTTTTAAGATTTGCAGACGCTACTTGGATGGTCACCATGGGCGTAGGATTTTGCGTGGGCATAGCGCTGTCATGCACCGCATCCAACATTGCCATGAACATTACGGCGCGCACTGTCAGTGCCACCAAGCGAGGCGCAGCAATGGGCGCAGTGTCGGCCATTGGCTCTTTGGGCTTGACCATTGCATCGCCCATGACGCAGTCGCTCATTACCAATGTGAATTGGCAAATGGCGGTGGTTGGATTTTTGGGTTTGGCTTGCGTGATGTTGCCAGCGGCTTTCATTGGCACGCGGGCCGATCGAATTGAGCCAGAGGCTATTGTGGGCAAACCGCAATCCGCCAAAGAAGCCATTGTGGAAGCGCTGGGCCACAAAGGTTATCGCGTGTTGGCCATTGCTTTCTTTGTGTGTGGCTTGCAATTGGTTTTCATCACCACACATTTGCCTGCTTACCTTGACATTTGCGGCATTGACCCATCTGTGGGTAGCACCACACTGGCATTGATCGGTTTGTTCAATGTGATTGGTTCTTACCTGTTTGGCTGGCTGGGCGATCGATATTCCAAGCGCATGTTGTTGGGCGGTATTTACGTGTTGCGATCGCTGGCTTTGCTGATGTTCTTTGCTGTGCCGCCCACACCCATTTCAACCTTGGTCTTTGGCGCCGCCATGGGCACACTTTGGTTAGGCGTGGTGCCCTTGGTCTCGGGCCTCATTGTTCACTTGTTTGGCTTGCGCTTTATGGCCACCTTGTCTGGCATTGCTTTCATGAGCCACCAGGTGGGCTCGTTTTTGGGCGCATGGGGTGGCGGTTATATCTTCAACGTGTTTGGCAACTACGACCTCGCCTGGAAACTGGCCGTGGCCATTGGCCTGGCTGCAGGCTTGTTCCAAATGACCATGAACATACAGCCATCAGAAAGAATTCGGCTCCAATCAGCTTAGCCAGAAAAAATAATTGGGGTCAAATAATTGGGGTCAGATCAACATTAATTTCTAATTAAAGGGCGTAAAGGCCAAGGGGGGCTGAACGATTTCTGGTACTCCAGTATGAGGAAGCCCCCCTTGGCCTTTACGCCCTTTAATTGACAAAATTAATGTTGATCTGACCCCAATTATTTGTCTCAGTCGGCGTAGCCTGGATTGGTGCGGTCTAGGATGCGCATGTTGGCTTCGAAGTAGAGGCGCTCGCGATCGCCTCTGGGGTGACGGTCTGAGCCTGATGGCGTTAGAACCCGTTGAATAACTTCCTCGCTCAAAATGTTGAGAGCCTTGCCCGTGCTCATGGCCAAGACTTGTGTTTGGCAAGCTTTTTCAAGCTTGTACAAACGGCGATAGGCTTGTGCCACAGTATCGCCAATGGTGACCACACCATGATTTTTCATGAACAACACAGTTTTGTCGCCCATCAACGCAGCCAGTCGTTCACCTTCATCGTTTGAAGAAGCCAGCCCTGTATAGGTGTCGTCGTAAGCAATGCGGCCGTGGAAGAAGGCAGCCGTTTGCGTGGCGGGCAGCAAGCGATTGTCTTGCAGCATGTTGAGCGCAGTGGCCCACGGTTGATGCGTGTGCAAAACTACTTTTGCGCCAGTTAAGCGGTGCAATGGCGCATGAATGCTTTGTGCTGACAGCTCGACCACGCCACGGCCTTCTAAGGTTTGACCGGCTTCATTGAAAATCATCATGTCGCTGGCACGAGCTTCGGACCAATGAAGCCCAAACGGCAACACAAAGTATTGATCGGTGCGACCAGGCACGCAGGCCGTGAAATGGTTGTCAATGCCTTCTTCAAATCCATCCAAAACGGCCATGCGCAATGCTGCGGCCAGATGAACTTTGACTTGTTGAACCGCGTCTTGCGTGCTTGAAGTGTGGAGTGCGTGGACAGACATGATTGACTTCAATAGAAAGAGTAAAGATCTAGCGAGATTACGCCAAGCGGATTAGAAATCAACAGGCTTAACCCTCATTTTCAGTTGTCATTTGGTGTCTTGGCCAAATGGGGTGCGATAAGGTCAATTGTTCTTAGCAAGCCTTGCGGGTCGGCCAAGTTTTTGCCGGCAATGTCCATGGCGCAGCCATGTCCCACACTGGACAAGAGCACTTTCGCACCTATGCTTAGTGCGCTCGAAGCGTGAGGCGCCAAGAGCTTGACCGGAATGTGTCCTTGGTCGTGAAAGATGGCGACATACAAATCGTGTTGCCTTTGAGCCAAGAAAACGTCACCACCTTGAGGTCCGCTGATGCTGTAACCAGCGGCTTGAAGCGATTTGACTGCGGGCACCGTCTTGGCCAAATCTTCTGGTCCAAAAAGGCTGCCCTCAGATGCGTGAGGGTTGATGCCAAACATGGCCACTTTGGGATTCTTTATGCCCAAGCGAACGCAGGCTTGAATACCAGCAATGCATGCCTTTTCTATCAGCTCTGGGTTAAGGCGGTTCAATGCTGTTTGAACACTTTCATGAAGCGTCACATGCACAATTCTCAAACCACCACCCACCAGCATCAGAAATACATCGTCCTCATTCAAACCGCAAACCTTGGCCACCAAGGATGGATAACCACTGAAGGCAATGCCTGCTTGATGAATGGCGGTTTCGTGATGCGGACATGCGATAACTGCATCTAAGTGGCCAGTTTGGCAGGCTTGAATGGCTGCCGTTGCGCTGTCGACTGCAGACCTACCAGCCGCTGCCGAAACAAGGCCAGGATTGAATTCTGACTCAGAAATAGGACCACTGTTTTTGATTTGTACTTGTTGGGCCAACTGATTTAGGCCTAAGGAAACAGCTGTTTTGTGCCAGACCAATTCCGATCCAAAAACAGTGATGGACTGAAGTGCTGAGACAGGTAATTGCGTCAATGCCTTGAGCGCAATTTCAGGGCCGATACCATTGGGATCGCCTAGGCTGAGACCAATTTTTCTAACAGCTTGCGTCATAAAGGCAAAGCCAGAAGGGTGTCTGTGACGGTGCTGTCGCAAACGGCAATTCTTTCTTGTAACAAAATACCGAATGAATGACCGTTAATTGCTGCGTCACTGCTTGCTACAAATTTGTCTTTGTAAAAACCTGTTGCAAAGACATCTGTTTGCCCCGTGGCCATGATGCGCGCCACCAGAAAGGGCGTATGAGCATAGGTGGCTTCAGAGTTTTGTTTCACGATGGCAGGGATGCCCAAAATGTGACGGTACCTTTGGCGCTCATAAATATTTGCCAAACGCAGGGCTGCAATGCGGTCAATTAGCATGTTGCGCGAGTCTGCGTAAACAATGCCAGCCGCTAAGTTCTCGTTTTCATTTTCAATGTGAGTGATGCGATAAAGCGCATCTTCCGTGAAAAACTGCGGCCACGTTTCAAGCGAGTCGCTGTCGATCGAAAAGGCGTAGGCGGCATTGAAAGCGCACAGGGTCATTAAATCAATCATGGTGGCTTTCTGTCGATCAAATTTTCATGTGCGTGCGATAGGCTTTCCAAAAACCTCTGACGGAAGTTTCTGTGGCACGACCTTCACTTGAGCCAGTGTGATCGCCACCCATTTCCACTACGGCTTCATAGCCTTGCGCGCCATGAATGCCTCGCTGCACAAATCCACCTACTGCACCGTCTTCCATCGAGATAAAGCCTGCTGGCCCTATGAGGTTGGATTGCTTGAGGCGAACTTTGCGCTGTTCTGAGGTGTCGTCGGCATAGCCAAAATAGGTCCAATTTAATTCGGTGCGATCGACACCTTTGGGCAGGACTTGTCGAACGGCCAAGCAGTTTTGTATTTGCTGCAAAACGAAGCCAGGAAACACAGACAAAATTTGCAAAGTGATGCCATCGTCGTATTCTTTAAAACCAGTCAGCAAAGAGCGGTCTTTCAATAAATACTGATCGTTGTCGGCACGAATGGCTTGGTCTTTGTATGAGTTGTCTGCTGCATCGTTCTCGACGATGGAATAACTGACATGATGCCCGCCTGTAGGATCGACGATGACACCACCTTTTTGAGACAAACGGTTAAGTTTGAAGGTGGTGAAAAACATGTGGAGCAGACTGGCGTGGTAGCTGTCTTTCACATTCTCAACATAAAGCTTCCAGTTGTTGGGCAGGGCTTGCGTGAAGCGTCCAATGACTTCAATTGGTTTGTGAAGCACACGTTGAATTCGCGCACAAATTTCGGGACCTAAATAAGTTTCAATGTCGGGGGTGTCTGTCGAGAAGGTGCCAAATACCAAACCGCAATAGACAGTGATACGCAATTTTCTGGGGCCGTGTTCTTCTTTGCAAAAGGAAGCTGGCATACCGCCTTGTCCCTTTACGCCTTTGGCAAATGCAACGCCTGTTAGGTCGCCTTGACGGCTGTAACTCCATGCGTGATAAACACATTGAAAATTGGCATTTTTACCAGCCTTCTCCAAAGCGATCAATGCACCTCGGTGGGCGCATCTGTTTTCAAATGCATAAATCTGCTGATCTTGGTCTTTGACCACCACAACGGGCGTTTCTCCTACATGTGTGGTGCGGTAGTCGCCAGCATCTTGCAGGTCTGCTGCTAGGCACAAAAAGTTCCAAGTGTTGCCGTGAAAAATATCAATTTTTTCTTTGGCAGCAATGCCTTCATCGCCATACAGTGAATAAGGAACCCGAGTCAGTGATTCACTTTTCCAATGAGATTGAGTTTCTTCCATTGCCAAAACTCAATCCAAAGAAACGTTGGTGTTTTTGATGACCACTTGCCATTTTTCCGATTCATCGCGGACAAACTTAGCCGTTTGCTCGGGGCTCCAACCTCTGGGTTCCGCACCTTGTTCTAAAAATTTCTGCTTAATTTCTGCATTGGAAAGCGCTTCGGACACAGACTTGTAGATGTTGCCCATGGCTGCAGCCGGCGTACCAGGTGGCGCCATGATTGAGAAGAAGGTAACTGCTTGCATGCCAGGCAGTTTTTGCTCTGCAAAGGTTGGAATTTGAGGCAAAGCTTTTGAACGTTGATCATCGGCAACTGCAAAAATTCTAATTTTTCCAGTTTGATGAAACTGCATGGACGAACTAAGGTTGTCAAAGAAAATATCCACCGTGCCTGCCATCAAATCAACCAGCGCAGGAGCTGTTCCTTTGTAGGGCACATGAATCATTTCTGTTCCCGTCAACTGCATAAACATGCTGGCGGTGAGGTGCGATGTCGAACCATTGCCCTGAGATGCATAGCTTACTTTGCCTGGGTTGGCCTTTAAGTAAGCAATCAGCTCCGTCAAGTTTTTAGCAGGCACTTTGGGGCTGACAGCCAGTACATTGGGCACGGTTGCCATGACTGTGACTGGCTGCCAACGCGTTGGATCGAAACTCAGTTTTTTATAAAGGTGATGGTTAATGGCTACTGGGCCAGGTGGAGATGCCAACAATGTGCTGCCATCTGGCTCGGACTTAAAAACAAAGTCTGCGCCAATGTTGCCACCTGCACCCACTTTGTTTTCTACCAAGACGCCAGCAGGAAACTGCGCACGCATTTTCTCAGCCAATAAACGCGGTAGTACATCGGCTGTACCACCAGCAGGAAATGGGACGATCAGTTTCAGAGGCTTGACGGGTTGCGCAAAAACAGCGTTTGGCAAAGCCAAAACAGTGGCACAAGTCACTATGAAGAGTGTAAAAATTCGTCGTTGCTTGCCGCTCATAGTTGCTCCCTGAGAATTTCTAAATGATGATGAATCATCATAGTCAGAAAGTAACGCCATCTGAAATTTTTTGGCCATTCAAGCTGGGAAGTAGTGAGTTGTGCTCACAGCAAATAATTGGGGTCAGATCAACATTAATTTCTAATCAGTGAGGGCAGAGGCTAAGGGGGGCTCAATAAATGGGGTCAGATCAACATTAATTCCCAATCCAAGGTTGGAGAGGCTAAGGGGGGCTGAACGATTTCTGGTACTCCAGTATGAGGAAGCCCCCCTTAGCCTCTCCAACCTTGGATTGACAAAATTAATGTTGATCTGACCCCAATTATTGCAAGCCCCCCTTAGCGTCTGCCCTCACTGATTAACAAAATTAATGTTGATCTGACCCCAATTATTTAGAGGCGCATGTCGAGGGAGAGGTTCAGCTGGGGTTTGGCGTAGCGGTCTGTGCGAACGTAGTCGCCATTGGACAACTGGGTCAGGGTGATGCCGTTGGGCGGGCCGAACTGTTGCACGCCTGCGCTAGCAGCCGCCCTGAAAGACATGGTGGGGCTGAGAGGCATCATGGCAAATACATCAATGCCGCGCGTAATAGAACGCTTCAAAACCTGCTCAGCCGTTTGGCGCGTGTCGTAGCCCGGCGTCAAGCTTAGGTTGCCGCCGACTGTCATGCGCAGACTGTTGATGCGCTGGTCAAACCCCAAATTGGCCGACCAAGGTTGCTGACCATCTAGGCGATTGTTGGGCCCCATCAAAGCGTCAATGCTAGAGCGATAAAAGTTCACAGAAGTTCTGATGTTCAAACCCTTGGCATCACTGAGCAGCTGCGGCAGAAGGTCTGATGCACGTCCGCGCAATTCAAACTCAACGCCTTGCGTGACCGCATCAGAAAAGTTTTGCGGCTGCGTAATCCAGCGCGGCGCGTTGGCCCAACTCACTTGACGCAACACAGTCAAGTTCCTGACCACATTGGTCAGGTTGCGGTGAAACAAGCCCACACTCAAAATGCCGTCGTTGCTAAGATAATTTTCGTAAGCAATGTCCAAACCGGTTGCCAACTCGGGGGCCAGACCCGGATTGCCGATGCGGTCGGGTGACAAATAGGTGTTGGTGACATTGGTGTTGGTGTAAGCCCCATTGATCACAGGACGAGCCAACATGGTGTTGAGGCCAGGCGCCTTGTAGCTGCGCGTGAGACTGGCGCGAACCATGTCCTTGCTCTTGGGATCAAACTTGTACGTGACATGCGCCAAAGGCGACGTGACGCTGCTGACATTGACCAAAGGCGACGTGGTGTTGGTGCTTTCTGACACGATGCGTTCGTTGCGCAAGCCCAAATAAAGTTGCCACTTTGGTGAAATTTCCCATTCGTCTTGAATGTAGAAAGCTTGGCGGTTCATCTTGGCCTCGAAGGCCTGGCCTTCAAAGGCAGACAACAACGCAAGGCCTGCACCGTCGGTGGTGGTGCGGCGCTCTTGGCGCTCACGGGTTTCGAGATCCCAGCCTGCGGTAAGTGTGTGTTGGTCGCCCAAGAGTTGGCTGTATTTACCCGCTTGTGTAATGGCATCGTCGCGGTTGTTGCCGTTGGTTTTGAGTTGCGTCACGTTAGAGCGCAAGTTGTTCAAATCGAAGCCGCCACGAAACTGCTGCACACCCGCTTTGATTTCAATGCGCTGGTCTTCGCTAAAGCGATGGATCCAAGTCAGGTTGCCGCGCCGGTTTTCCCAATAGCCACCTTGAATGGCGTTGTCGTCAAACACGGGGTTGCCCGAGACTGCGCGATTGACGTAATCGGTGCTGTAGTTCCAGTAGCCTTTTTGGAAAAATGTGGCCAATGACAATGTTTGTTCGTCACTGATTTTGTAATTGAAACGGGGCGCCACGTTGTACCCCCAACCCCAAGATGTGTTGGTACCCAACTGCTCAGACAGCGCGGGTTGACCGTCGGTGCCCGCCATTTTTCGATCAACCAAATTGCGAACCTGACGGTCCCACTCAAACACCGAAACAGGCAGCGACAGGTTGAAGGGCCCGCGTGACTCGCTGATCGAATAGTTGAGATTGCCCGTTGGCCTGTCGCGACCATTGGACACGCCCACACGCAAACTGCTCAAGGCGCGGCGTGAAGTTTCTTTCAAAATGACATTGATGGTGCCGGCAATGGCTTGCGTGCTTTGATCGGCCGTAGCCGCCTTGATCACTTCAATGCGTTCAATTTGAGTGGGGCTCAATTGATCTAAATTAAAGCCTTGAGGTGCGGGGTCGCCGTTGATCAAAATTTGGGTGTAGCCCGCGCCCAAACCCCGCATGCGGGGGCCGCCAGAATCTACATTGACACCGGGCAGGCGGCGCAACACATCGAGGGTGTTGGTGTCGCCATAACGGTCGAGTTCTTCGCGGCCATAAATTTGTTTGGCCACGCTGGCTGCACGGCGCAGTTCGGTAGAGCCTTGTTTGGCCACAATTTCAACGCGTTGAATGACGCTCGGCTGGTTGCCAGTGCCAGGCTCAGTCTGAACGCCAACAGCATCTTGGCCGATGGCAAACAGGGGGGCGCACAAACTTAGCAGCAGTGCGGCTTGTGCGGTTGGACGCATCGGAAATGCACGTTGCCTGGCGTTGAAAGGAGAGGGGCATTTCATAAGATTGGACTTTAGTGAATGGTGTCAGCACTGCGGCTTGTGCGGGCAGTTTGTGAGGGTGGCCCCAGGCGGTAATGTGCCATTATGAAGAATATTTCAAAGGCACCCAGGCTATTGGGGTTTACAGCGTTGGTTGGCGGCAGGGGTTTGGATAGGATACAAGCCCGTTAGAGGAGATTTGCTCATGATTTTGAAGTCCGCATTGCGTCGTTCTTGTGTATTGGCTGTGTCATCTTTGTGTCTGTTTGGCGCCACTGCCATGGCCCAAAGTTGGCCCGTCAAGCCCATCAAAGTGATTGCACCTTACCCACCCGGGGGCCCCAGCGACTTGGTGATGCGAACTGCGGCCGAAAAAATTCAAGCCATCTTGAAGCAACCCATCGTGATTGAAAACCAGCCCGGCGCGGGTGGCAACATTGGTGCAGCGGCCGTGGCGCGTGCTGCCCCAGATGGGTACACGTTTTTGATAGCCACCGACACTTTGCTGACTGTCAACCCGCATGTGTACAAATCCATGCCTTTCAAATTGGACGATTTGAAACCGATCAGTGTCTTGTCTTCGTTCAGCCAGACCTTGGTGTGCAACCCATCGCTGGGCGTCAAAAATTTGAACGAACTCATTGCCAAGTCAAAAACGACGTCACTCAGTTATGCGTCTGGCGGCGCTGGTGTTCCAGGTCATTTGTCGACTGAGTTGCTGTTGAACATGACGGGCATGCAAATGACGCACATTCCCTACAAAGGCCCCGCACCTGCCATGCAAGACGTGTTGGCCGGTCAGGTGCCTTGTGGTTTGTTGGCAGGGCCCACCGTGTTGCCGCATGTGCGATCTGGCAAATTGACAGCCTTGGCTGTGTCGGGCCAAGGCCGTTCACCCACCTTGCCCGATGTGCCCACCATTGCCGAGGCGGGCGTCAAGGGTTACGAAGCCGATTTCAGCCTGATTTTGTTGGCGCCAAAGCAAGTGCCCGATGAATTGGTCAACAAGTTTAGGCAAGCCGTGGTGGAAGCCTTGCGCACGCCCGAAGCAAGCGATCGCCTTAAAGCCACCGACCAAATTGTGATTGGCAGCACGCCAGAGGAGGCCGTTGCAAAGGTCAACAAAGACTTTGCCAAGTGGGGCACGGTGGCCCGCAAAATTGGCCTCAGCCTTGATTGAATTTACATCTTGATGTTGGCTTGCTTGATCAGTTTGCCAAATCGCTCAAATTCTTGGCGGTTGAGCTTGCTAAATTCTTCAGGTGAAATGTTGCCTGGCTCACCGCCCAAACCCTTGAGCTTGGCCTGAACATCGGGCAACTTGATGATGCGTGCCAATTCAGTTTGAAGCTTGGCCACCACATCGGGTGGTGTGCCGGCGGTTACAAACACGCCGTACCAAGTACTCATTTCAAAGCCAGTTACACCTGCCTCTGCCAACGTGGGTACGTTGGGCAATTCGGCAGAGCGTTGTGCCGTGGTGACGGCCAAGGGTTTGAACTTGCCCGCTTTGATTTGCCCCATGGCAGACGAGGTGGTGTCAAACATGATTTGCACATTGCCTGCAATGATGTCTAAGTGAGCTTGCGCGCTGCCTTTGTAGGGAACGTGCACGCTTTTGACACCCGCGGCAATGTCAAAGCCTTCGCCCGCAATGTGCTGCGTGCTGCCCACGCCCGAAGATGCGTATTTGAAATCTTCGGGTTTGGCCTTCATCAGGGTTACAAGTTCTTTGACGTTGTTGGCAGGCACTTGGCTTCCAACCACCAGCACATTGGGCACAGTGACTACCAAGCCAATGGGCGTCAAATCTTTGATGGGATCAAACGCTAGCTTGATCAAATGCGGCGCAATGGCTTGGCCTGTGTTGGTGGCCACCAGCAAGGTGTGGCCATCGGGGGCGGCTTTGGCGGTGAGGTCGGCAGCAATGGTGTTAGAGGCGCCAGGTTTATTTTCAACAATGAAGTTGCCTTTGAGCGACTCCGTCATTTTCTCGGCCAGCATGCGCGCAATGATGTCTGTGCCGCCACCTGCACCTGCGCCAACCATTAGCTTGACAGGCTTTGTGGGGTAGGCCGTTTGAGCCAGCGCGCTGATGGCGCTCATGGCACAGAAGGCTGAAACTGCAAAGAGGGCGAGTTGTTTTTTCATACCGAGGTCCTTGATGTTAAGCAGCAGAAGTGGTTGATTGACGATGGTGTTGGCCCATGCGAATTGCCAATTCAAAGGCATTGCACATGGCTTGAGGATTGGCGATGTTTTGGCCGGCAATGTCGTAGGCTGTGCCGTGTGCGGGCGTGCAAATAGGGATGGGCAAGCCGCCATGCACCGTGACGCCTTTTTCAAATCCCATGAGCTTCATGGCAATTTGACCTTGGTCGTGGTACATGGTGACCACGCCGTCGTACCCGCCTTCTTTGCGAATGGCGCGCACAAATGCAGTGTCGGCGGGGAAAGGGCCATCGGCGGGTATGCCGGCTTTGTGCGCCATTTCTACACCAGGCGCAATGATGCTGAGCTCTTCGTCACCATAGTTGCCGTTGTCTCCATTGTGAGGGTTGAGGCCGCACACCGCCAAGCGAGGGGATGATTTGCCAGAAGCTTTGAGCGCCTTCGAAATCATCTCGATCGACTCAAACACTTTTTGACTGCTGAGCAAACTGCTTACTTCTTTGAGCGCAACATGCGAGGTGACGCGGGATGTCCAAAGATCTTGCAGCACATTGAGTTCGCCGCAAACGCCATTGAAGTTGAGGAATTCTGCAAACCAGCGCAACTCGTCTTCTTGATGCATGCCGCCCATGCGCAAGGCGCTTTTGTTGAGAGGCGCGAAGCAAAAGGCATCGGCCTGGCCGTCTCGCACCAGTGACACACCCTGTGCAAGGGCGTCAATCATGTACGCGCCGTTGTCGGCGTTGGAGACGGCTTTGGGGAAGGGGGCTGATTTGAATCCTGCCCACTGGTGCCAATGAACTTGAGGCGTGCTTTGTATGCTGCCTTCTTGGCCAATCAAGATGATCTTGGCAGCTTTTTGGGCAATGGGGCTGAGCAGGAGTTTTTGCACCAGCTCCGGGCCGATGCCTGCTGGGTCGCCAGTGAAAAGTGCAATGGTGGGTAGGGTCATGAAGGGTCCAAGTTTTTTGTAATCTGTAATTACGGATTGCAGTATATTGAAACTCGTAGAATGCACAACATCCGTTAATACCCTCAGTTCACCCCTGTTTCTTTCAATGAATCCCAAGGACCCGATCGCCAGAACCTCTTTGCATGCAGAGGTCACCGCGCGCTTGCGCAGTTTGATTGTGGAGTCGTTCATCAAACCCGGGCAGAGGGTGCCAGAGTTGGAGATCAGCAAAGACATGGGTGTCTCGCGCACGCCCATTCGAGAAGCCTTGAAGGTTTTGGCGTCTGAAGGCTTGGTTGAATTGCTGCCCTTAAGAGGCGCCGTGGTCAAATCTTTCAGCGCCAAAGATGCGGCTGACATGCTTGAAGTGATGGGCATGCTAGAAAGTTTTGCCGCTCAAAAAGCATGTCAGGCAGAGCAAAAACGCATCGATCACGTATTGGCCATGCACGAAAAAATGAAGGTCTTGTACACCAAAGGCAAGCGCCCTGAGTATTTTGAATTGAATCAAAAAATTCACGATGCTTTGGTCGACATGGCCGACAACGAATCTCTCTCCATGGTTCACAACACCTTGAGCAAACGCATGCGCAGTTTGCGTTACAGCGGCAACAGTACGCCAGACCATTGGCGGGGCGCTTTAGACGATCATGAGTTGATTGCGCAAGCTCTGGGGCAACGCGATGCGAAGAAAATGAAGAAGGCAGTTGAGGCACATTTTGAAAACACCATCAAACGGGTTGTAAAGTAAACCCAACTTATGTCTCAACTTCTTAGCGACACCTCGCGCAATCGACAAATCGGCATTGCGCTGGTCACAGCCACCACCTTGATGTTTGCGGTGCTAGACACCAGCGCCAAGTGGTTGGTGCAAACGGTGCCGGTGTTACAGGTGGTGTGGTTGCGTTTTGTTTTTCATGCGCTGTTAACCACGGCCATTTTCATGCCCAGCATGGGTGTGGGTTTGTTCAAAATTCACAACCCTCGTTTGCAATTGCTTCGCGGTGTCATGTTGGCCCTCATGACGGGTCTTAACTTTTTTGCCTTGCAGTATTTACAGTTGGCCGAAACAGGCGCAGTTCAATTTTCTGTGCCTATTTTGATTGCCCTCATTTCGGCCTTGTGGTTGCACGAAAAATTGGACCTCAAAAAATGGCTCGCCATTTGCATGGGTTTTGCCGGTGTGCTGGTCATCATTCGGCCTGGCAGCAATGGCTTCCATCCTGCCATTTTGCTGAGCATCATGAATGCTTTGCTTTACGCTGCTTTCAATTTAATGACGCGCCGCTTGGCGGGCAGTGACCATCCCATTTCGACACAACTGGCATCGGCCATGGTGCCCACCGTGGTGTTGGCCCCGTTTGCAATTTGGTATTGGCAAACACCTGATTCATGGCAGGTGTGGTGTGTCTTGGTGCTGGCGGGCTTAACCGGTGGGCTGGGTCACACTGCATCTGCGCTGGCCCATCGCTACGCCACAGCCGCAGTGCTTGGTCCTTTTCTGTACCAGCAAATCATTTACATGAGCTTTGGGGGTTGGCTCATCTTTGGCCAAATTCCAGACGCCGCCGTGGTACTGGGCGCCGGCATTGTGGTGCTGAGTGGCCTGTACCTCTTGTGGCGCGAATTCAAATTGGGGTCAGATCAACATTAATTTCTAATCGGTGAGGGCAGAGGCTAAGGGGGGCTCAATAAATGGGGTCAGATCAACATTAATTCCCAATCCAAGGTTGGAGAGGCTAAGGGGGGCTGAAGGATTTCTGGTACTCCAG
This sequence comes from Limnohabitans sp., assembly GCA_049655425.1. GTDB lineage: Bacteria > Pseudomonadota > Gammaproteobacteria > Burkholderiales > Burkholderiaceae_C > Limnohabitans_A. The sequence continues at coordinate 680,296 of JBASJS010000002.1, forward strand.
TATGAGGAAGCCCCCCTTAGCCTCTCCAACCTTGAATTGACAAAATTAATGTTGATCTGACCCCAATTATTGCAAGCCCCCCTTAGCCTCTGCCCTCACTGATTGACTAAATTAATGTTGATCTGACCCCAATTAATTTGCCACTTCGATCATGATTTCGTTGCGCCTGAACATGGGCAGGGTCCAGGGTGGGTCGTAGCGAGAGAGTTGGGCGGTGCCCAATGGCTTCAGGTTCTTTTGCTGAACCCAAGCTAAAAGTTCGTCTGTTTTGCTTTGAACCTTGGCCATGGTGTTGAAACCTGTATAGCTGTGAACAGCAAACAATTTAGCCGGCACTTCTTTCAGTTTGACATCGGCGTTGTTGGGTTGCGGAATAGTGCTTAACGTGTACTGCGAGGGCATCACAAAGTGAACACGCCACTGATTGGCCTTGCTGATATCTGTGCCAGCGGTGCTCAAAGTGACTGGCGCCGTCATGGCGATTTTTTCCGATTGCGGCTCTATTGTGACAGGTGCAGTCATGGCAATCTTGCCGGCGTTTCCAGTTGGGACAGCGCGGTTGTTGCCAAAAATATAGTCGGCAATTTTTCTAAACCCTTTGTTTGAAGCTTCGTCCATATCGCCCTCGACCACAGTTTCGGCAATGAGAAAGGGCGAATACTGACGCACTTCAAAAGCCTCAGCCTTGAGAACAATTTTGAACGCAGGTTCTTCAATGGCCATAGCAGGTTGCCCCATCGTGAAAGCAATTAGCAGAAATAAAGTTCGAAGGTTCATTGTTTCAGTAGGTAATTTCTAAGACAGTAACATGACCCTGCGACGCGGGCCAAGTTAAACCTGTGATTTTTTCGCCATTGAACTCAGCTGAAACAGACCGTTGAGGCGTTTCAGCCATTCGAATTCTGGCGCTGGAATTGCCTGCACTCACGCCTTTGACCACGCCGGGTATGTCGGTTTTTCCATCCAGCATCATTTGGTCGCGTGAGGCATCAAAGTAACCCCTGGGCCGAGTCCAAAGCACCATGGCTTGTGTAGAGCGGTCTGCTGCTGCCAAGCGTTCTGGTCGCATGTGAACGATGTTGCTTGATCTGGCAAAAGGGCTGCGGTAAATGTGCGTGGTGGCATAGCCATCTGCTGTCAATTCAAATTCATAAGCTGTTCGTGAGTTGGCTTTGAAGGGCCCCCAATGACCATCCGCTTGAATGGTGCTGGTGTGCTCAGCAGCACCCTTGCGCTGACCCGTCCGCAAGTCAATTGCATAAACCGCGAGTTTGGCGCCTTTTAAAGGCAGGTTGTTGACGAAGTTGCCGCTGCCAGCCTGCAGTGGGTCTACGCCCAATCCAACGACTTTGCCGTTGAGCTCAATCTGTTCGTGCGCCACGATGTTGTGCGCAGGTGCCTTGTCCGTGATGAATTGAAAGCTGGCCTCAAATGCCGCAGCCGAAAAAGAAGTTTCGCGATGGTCAATTTTGGGAATTACAACATTGCGTGCACCTTTGAGTTCAGGGCCATCAAAACCGACCAAGGTGGAGCGTCCTTTCATGCCCAGCCAAAGACCATCGGGCTGCGCAAATTTGTCGTTGTTGTCGGAGCGAATGGTCATCCATTTTGTGGAACCGCAGACTTCATCGCCCTTGTCGTTTTTGGGCGCGTTCAGTTGTTTCAGAAATGGACCAGCGCCCGAAAATTCGTTGGCATCGTTTAAACCTGGTATGGCCTGAACCCCATGATTGGGACCACCGCCAAGGATGGCGTGGCTAACCGATTGCGAGCCACCGCCATTGCAAACGTAGTTGCGAATGGCAAAAGCGCCGCGCGAGTTGCCTATCAAAATGACTTGCGTGGCGCCTGTTTGTTTTTTGACGGCTTCGACTTTGTCACGCAATGCCTGCATGTGCTCGTCGGTAGAAGAGCGGCCAGCTTGCGGTTTGTCATTGGCATCGCGTGCAAGTGGGTAGGGCACATCGACAGCATGCAAAAGATGACGCGGCCAAGCATTGGATTCAAATCGCCAAAGTGTGGTTTGCCAAAGCGCAGCAGAGTCGCCGTTGCCGTGGACGAAGACGATGGGTTGGTACATAGACTGCGATGTGGAGACCAAGCTGGTGCATGCACTGAGGATCAGAGCTGATGCGGCTATCAGACCGCAGGGCAAAAACTTAATTGTTTTCATGATTCAGATTGTCTCGCAATAAGTTTTTAAATTAATGTTGATCTGACCCCAATTGTTTGCCCCCAATTGCGTGATTGGCGTTGAGCATGATTGAGGGTAACTCCCCGTAGTAGCCGTCAAAGAGATAACTTTAAAATCTGTTGCAGTGCAACATATTGCGGTTCATTGTTGCATCCGCCAATTTGCACTGTACCTTTTGTGAAGAGTTTAAATCATGGCCCGTCCATCAGCCAAATCTGCCAAATCTGCCAAGTCAGCCACCCACAAATCGGCCACCGCCAACGCATCCAGCAGTGCAAGCGCAGACGCCCCAAAGGTCACACCCCAGCGCGTGATCAAAAAGTACCCCAATCGCAGGCTCTACGACACCACCACTTCCAGCTATGTCACCTTGACTGAAATCAAGCACTTGGTCATGGACGGTCAAAGCTTTGCCGTGAGGGATGCCAAATCGGGCGACGACCTGACGCGTAGCATTTTGTTGCAAATCATTTTGGAAGAAGAATCTGCCGGCGCACCCATGTTCACCGAGGCGGTACTGGCCAACATCATTCGCTTTTATGGCCACGCCATGCAAGGCTACATGGGCTCTTATTTAGAGAGCAATTTGCAGTCTTTGATGCTGATGCAGACTCAAATGGGCTCGTCCCCACAAAACATCATGAGCCAAATGCAAGATCAAATGCAAAAGCAAACCGCCCAATTTCTGTCTGCTTTTGGCTTGAAATCCTGATTCTCTGACCCACAGGCAGCCAGAGGTGATCCATTTACTGGGACAATAGCCCCATGAACGACATTGCAAGCGCTGGCCCTGTAGCGGCCGCATCCGTGGCCCCCAAGGTGGGCTTTGTCAGCTTGGGCTGCCCCAAGGCCCTGACCGACTCCGAATTGATCCTGACGCAACTCAGTGCCGAGGGCTATCAAACATCTAAAACCTTTGAAGGTGCCGACCTGGTCATCGTCAACACCTGCGGCTTCATTGACGATGCCGTGAAGGAAAGTTTGGACACCATTTCTGAAGCCCTCAACGTCAATGGCAAAGTCATTGTGACCGGTTGCTTGGGCGCCAAAGAGGCAGAGGGCGGCGGCAACATGGTGCAACAAATGCACCCCAGTGTGCTGGCTGTCACAGGCCCCCACGCCACACAAGAAGTGATGGACGCGGTGCATGCCCATTTGCCCAAACCGCACGATCCGTTTTTAGACTTGGTGCCCAATGCCTTTGGCGAAGCGGGCCTCAAGCTCACGCCGCGTCACTACGCGTATTTGAAAATCAGCGAAGGCTGCAACCACCGCTGTACCTTTTGCATCATTCCCTCGATGCGTGGCGATTTGGTTTCTCGGCCCATTGGCGATGTGCTCAAAGAAGCGCAGGCCTTGTTTGAAGGTGGCGTTAAAGAGTTGCTGGTCATTAGCCAAGACACGTCGGCGTATGGTGTAGACACCAAATACCGCACTGGTTTTTGGGAAGGCCGTCCGGTTAAAACGCGCATGCTGGAGTTGGTTCAAACCTTGGGCGAGATGGCGCAAAAGCACGGCGCTTGGGTGCGCTTGCACTATGTTTACCCATACCCCAGCGTCGACGACATCGTGCCGTTGATGGCCTCGGGCTTGGTCTTGCCGTATTTGGATGTGCCTTTGCAGCACAGCCACCCCGATGTTTTGAAGCGCATGAAGCGCCCAGCCAGTGGCGAGAAAAATTTAGAGCGCATACAAAAGTGGCGCGAGATGTGCCCTCAGTTGGTCATTCGCAGCACCTTCATTGCTGGCTTTCCGGGCGAAACCGAAGAAGAGTTTGAGCATTTGCTCAACTTTGTGCGCGAAGCCCAAATTGACCGGGCCGGCTGCTTTGCCTACAGCCCCGTCAAAGGCGCCACTGCCAATGACTTGCCAGGCATGTTGCCCGAAGCAGTGCGCGAAGAGCGCCGTTCGCGTTTCATGGCGGTGGCAGAAGAGGTGTCCATTCAACGCTTGCAGCAGCGTGTTGGCGCCACTATGCAGGTTTTGGTCGATTCGGCCACAGCCATGGGCAAAAAGGGTGGCATTGGCCGCTCGTATGCCGATGCGCCCGAAATTGATGGCTTGGTGAAGTTGTTGCCCCCCGAAAAGCTCAGCAAAACCTACAAGGTCGGTGAATTTACGCGTGCACGCATTGTGGGCGTTGAGGGCCATGACCTGATTGCTGTGCCCATTTAAAAACACTTTTCAGTACTTCAAGGTCAATGAAAGTCATTGAAACGCCATGAAATCTCTGCAAGATGTGATGTGCCGTCTGAATTTGCAAATTCAGCGCATAAAAAAAGCTGCATCGTGTGCAGCTTTGTTTAAACTTGGTGCCCAGGAAGGGACTCGAACCCCCACGAAGTTACTCGCTAGTACCTGAAACTAGTGCGTCTACCAATTCCGCCACCTGGGCTTTCAGGAAAAAAAGGATTGTATATCAAAAAAATTAGCCACCCCTCAGGACTGCTCGATGAGATCGAAGGCAGCGTGCAAG
>JBASJS010000003.1:0-1342407 GCA_049655425.1 Limnohabitans sp.
CGCTAGTACCTGAAACTAGTGCGTCTACCAATTCCGCCACCTGGGCTTTCAGGAAAAAAAGGATTGTATATCAAAAAAATTAGCCACCCCTCAGGACTGCTCGATGAGATCGAAGGCAGCGTGCAAGGCCATCGCGATGGACATGGGTTCCTGATACGTGACGATGGTGATGGCGATATCTTTTTGTCGCCCAACGAAATGCGAGCGGTGCTGCACAAAGACCGTGTCAAGGTTCGCATCGTCAGGCAAGACCGCAAGGGCAGACCCGAAGGTCGCGTGGTTGAAATCATTGAACGCCCTGCACAACCCATCATTGGACGATTGCTCAATGAAGGTGGCATTTGGATTGTGGCGCCAGAAGACAAGCGCTACGGTCAAGACATTCTCATTCCCAAAGTTGGCATTGGTGCAGGCAAGCCTGGCCAAGTGGTGGTGGTTGAACTGACAGAGCCGCCTGCATTGTTTGGTCAGCCTGTGGGCCGCGTCAAAGAAGTGCTGGGCGAGATTGACGACCCCGGCATGGAGATTGACATTGCGGTTCGCAAGTACAGCGTGCCGCACGAATTTTCTGCCGCGTGCTTGAACTTGGCGCGCGAGTTGCCCGATAAAGTGCGCCCTCAAGATTCAAAAGACCGCATTGACCTGACCGACGTACCGCTGGTCACTATCGATGGTGAGGACGCGCGCGACTTTGACGATGCTGTGTATTGCGAGCCAGCCAAAATTGGCAAGGCCAAAGGTTGGCGTTTGTTGGTGGCCATTGCCGACGTTAGCAACTACGTTGAAACCGGCAGCGCCATTGACATCGATGCATACGACCGTGCCACCAGCGTGTATTTTCCGCGCCGTGTCATTCCCATGTTGCCCGAAAAACTCTCCAACGGTTTGTGTTCACTCAACCCCGAAGTAGAGCGCTTGTGCATGGTGTGCGACATGTTGATCACGGCCAAAGGCGAGATTCATGCGTACCAGTTTTACCCCGCCGTGATGTTCAGCCATGCGCGCTTTACCTACACCGAAGTGGCCGCCATTTTGGCCAACACGCGCGGCCCTGAGGCCATCAAGCGCAAAGCGCGCGTCAACGATTTGCTCAACTTGCACGATGTGTATCGCGCCTTGTTGTCTTCACGTGCTGTGCGTGGCGCGGTCGATTTTGAAACCACCGAAACACAAATCATTTGTGACGACAACGGCCGCATTGAGAAAATTGTGCCGCGCACGCGCACCGAAGCACACCGCCTCATTGAAGAGGCCATGTTGGCTGCCAACGTGTGCAGTGCTGACTTTATTCAAAGCAGCAAGCACCCTGGTTTGTTCCGCGTGCACGAAGGCCCCACGCCCGAGAAAAAAGATTTGCTGCGCAATTACCTGAAGTCTTTGGGTCTGCCTTACACCGTCAGTGACGAGCCCAAGCCCAGCGAGTTTCAGCACATTGCACAGGCCACCAAAGAGCGGCCCGACGCTCAGCAAATTCACACCATGCTGTTGCGCTCAATGCAGCAAGCCATTTACACGCCCATCAACAGCGGTCACTTTGGCTTGGCCTACGAGGCCTACACACACTTCACCAGCCCCATTCGACGTTATCCCGATTTGTTGGTGCACCGTGTCATCAAGGCCATCTTGGCGCACAAGAAATACCAGCTGCCTGCCTTGCCATTGCCCGGTGAGGCGCATGCCAAATTGGCCAAGCGTTTGCAGAAAAACAAATCTGGCGCACAAATGGACGATGCACCCCGCATCAAAATGTCGCCCGCCGAGCAACAGGCTTGGGAAGCCGCTGGCTTGCACTGCAGCGCCAACGAGCGCCGCGCCGATGAAGCCAGCCGCGATGTAGAGGCTTGGCTTAAATGCAAATACATGCGCGAGCATTTGGGCGAGGAATATTCGGGCGTGGTCACCTCGGCCACCAGCTTCGGCATCTTTGTCACCTTGGACAACTTGTACGTAGAAGGCTTGGTGCACATCACCGAACTAGGCGGCGAGTATTTCCGTTTTGACGAGGCTCGCCAAGAGTTACGCGGTGAACGCACTGGCATTCGCTATGCCATTGGCACCCGCGTGCAAATTCAGGTTAGCCGCGTCGATTTGGACGGTCGCAAAATTGACTTCCGTTTGGTCAACCCAGCGGAGGAGTTCAGTCCCCGCCAAATGCGCGAAAAAGGGCCAGGCAAACAAGGCGGCAGTCGCAATGACGGCGGTATGGCGCGTGGCGCTGTGTCTGGCGCTGAAGGTCCCAAGTCCAAATCTCGCCCGTTCAATGCTCGCAAAGCAGAAGGTGGCAAACCAGCCACCCGGCATGGCAAGGTCAGCCCCAAAGGTGCGCCTTCCAAGTCGGCGGGTTCAAAAAAATCAAGTCAAGCACGCAAGAGTCGTCGTTGAAGCCGACAGCTTTGCAAGATCTATCTACACAGTTTTTTCATTTGAAGATTTAAGCAGGAGACAAAATTCATGACAAGCACATCAAAAATTGCCATCGTCACAGGCGCTGGTTCTGGCATTGGCAAAGCAACGGCAATGGCCCTGCTCAAAGACGGCTGGTCTGTTGTGTTGGCTGGCCGCCGCTTGGCCAATTTGGAAGAAGTTGCGGCAGAGGCCAAAGCCTTGAATGCCAATTACCAAGTCTTGGCTGTGCCCACCGACGTAACGCAAGAGGACTCCGTGGCCAACTTGTTTGCGCAGTGCGTTAAAACCTTTGGCCGTGTCGATTTGTTGTTCAACAACGCAGGCGTCAGCACGCCCGCCATTCCATTGCCCGAACTCAGTTTGGAAATGTGGAAAGGGGTGGTCGACACCAACCTCACCGGCATGTTCTTGTGCATTCGTGAAGCCTTCCGTGTCATGAAAGATCAAAAGCCAATGGGCGGTCGCATCATCAACAACGGTTCTATCTCGGCCACCACACCGCGTCCGTTTTCGATTGCTTACACATCCACCAAGCATGCGGTGTCTGGCTTGACCAAAACCGCATCACTCGATGGTCGTCAGTACGACATTGCTGTGGGCCAAATTGATGTGGGCAATGCCGCAACACCGATGGCCATGAAGATGGCCAAAGGTGTGCCTCAGGCCAACCTTGAAATTAAAGCCGAGCCCCTCATGGATGTGGCTTTGGTGGGCAGCTCTGTGGTGTACATGGCCAGCTTGCCCTTAGAAGCCAACGTGATGTTCCACACTGTGATGGCTACAAAGATGCCATTTGCGGGCCGCGGATAAGCGCTGCCAGCTTGCCCGCTGTAAAGCTGGGCAAGCTGTATTCATCTGCCGCCAGCCCGTGTTCAAACACAGCGGTGCAAGCAGCTTCAAATTCGCCCATGCCTTGGGCCATTCGTGCGCCTAGCAAACCCGCCAGCACATCGCCCGTGCCACCCGTTGCCAAGCGTGCATTGCCCGTGAAATTGACGGCAGGCACTGCACCTGATTTGGCAATCACGGTGCCAGAGCCCTTTAGCACCACCGTGCAATTCAGGTCCTTGGCCAAAATTTGTGCCGCACTGAGCCGATCGTGTTGAACCGTGGCACTGTCTGAGCCCAGCAATCTGGCGGCTTCAAGTGGATGTGGCGTGATGACAGTACGCATGTTGCGAGTGGCGCGTTGGCGCAGCAAATCACGCAGCCATGGGTCTCGTGATATGGCGTTGAGCGCATCTGCATCTAAGACCAAGCTCACGCTTTGTTGAAGCACTTGCGGCAAAACTTTGACCACAGCCATGCCACCGCCACACCCGCAAACGATGACGCCATTTTGCAACTGCACTGCAGAAAATTGGCGCTGCATGATTTCTGCCAAACGAGGCGCAGGCGCCACGGCTGGAAAATTTGCAGCTGTTTTGTGCTCAGCTTCTAAATAACAAGCCATGACACGGCCCGCACCTGCGTGCAGCGCTGCGGAAGCGGCCAAATCGACGGCACCCGTCATGCCCATGCCGCGAATTTGCACGGCTTCGCCGCCAATCACGGTTACGTCGCCAAAGCTGCCTTTGTGACTTGCATGTTGACGCTTTAGGACGTTTTGAAAACGGCTGTTTAATTGGGCAGAAGCTGTCAGGTTTTGCTGCAAATCGTCGCTGTTCAATGTGTCTAGCCAAAGCGTGCCGCATGCGTCTCGGCCATGCGCTGTGATGCAGCCTGGCTTGGCGGTGAGAAGTTGCAAAGTATGTTGCGCTTGGATGTTGGCAAGCGTTGCGGACTTGTTTTGAAATTGCCCCGTGTTGGCATTCAAACCAGATGGAATGTCGACAGCCAAAACATCTGCACCAAATTGGTAGAGGCTGTGAATCCAAGTTTGCATGTCTTGCGCTGCATCTGAAGCTGAACGCTCAGATGCTGAACGCTCAGAGGCTTCAGCTGTTCCCGCACGCAAGCCAATGCCCAGCATGGCATCGATGCACAAGTCTTGTGGACCGACCTCAGACTGCGTTGGCAGTGTTTCTTGAATTGACAGGCCCAGCGCTTTGGCTTTGTTCAAAGCATTGGCTGCATCGGATGGGCGCTTGGACAAAGGCTGCCAAAGCACAATCCGAACCTCTTGACCCCATTGGTGCAAATGCGTGGCGGCTTCTAAGCCGTCGCCTCCGTTGTTGCCGGGCCCACAAAAGATCCAATGGCGGGGCGCAAAGGGCTTGATCGCCATGGCCAATTTGGCCACGGACAAACCTGCTTGCGACATCAAGGTGGGGCCGTTTTGAATGCGCGCACTGGCCACGTGCTCGAGCTGGCGAGTTTGCGCCACATCGAACAGCGCGAGGGGTTCTTGCCAGCTGAGTTTTTTCAAGCAGACCTCAATGCAGACTCAATCACCAAAGAAATGTTCAAGACATCATCGTCTTTCATGGGGCCTTGCCACACCATCATGCTGCTGGGCAGTTCGCCCGCTTGATGCATTGGCAATGACAGCGCGCAGCCGTCTAGCATGTTGACCACACTGGTATTGCGAAGCAACAAGCCATTGGCGGCAAAGAAGGCGTCGTCTCTTTCTGCGCCTGGTGCCACGCTGGCCAATGTAGGGCCATGAATGGGCAAGGTGGGGGAGAGCGCTGCATCAAACCCAAGCAATGCCGATTGCATCCGAGCTGTCCATTCGGCGCGGCCAGTTTGCAAGTCCAAATACTCAAAGGCCTTCATGTTGGCGCCTTTCAAAATACGGGCCGCCACACGCGGGTCGTACTTTGATTCGCCTTTTGCCAACAAGTGTCGGTGCCATGTGTAGCTTTCTGCGGCACTGAAGCCGCCTGTGGCCAAGAGGCCGGGCAAGGCATTGATTTCAAGCAAAGGGATTTCAACGATCTGTGCACCCGCTTTAGACAGTTGGCTGAGGCTTCTCTCCCATGCGGTTTGGATGCCCGCTTCGAGGCCATCCAGCATGAGGCTGGTAGGCACCGCCAAGCGATACTGCGACAGGCTGCGCGAAGACCGCGCCACTTTGCGCGACGCCAAAATTTCATGCGCCAAGATGGCATCACGCACGCTGCGCGTCATGGCGCACACGGTGTCCATGGTGGTCGACAAAGGCACGGCGCCCTGCGTGGGTACAAGGCGGGCTGTGTTTTTAAATCCGACAATGCCATTGAGAGCCGCCGGAATGCGAATAGAGCCCCCTGTGTCCGACCCAAGGCCAATGAAGGCGGCACCTGTGGCCACAGAGACGGCTGCACCCGATGAAGATCCGCCAGGCACGTGGCCTTGGCCGTTGCTCACAACGGCTTGGTCCGTTGTGGCATCCCAAGCGGCAGGGGTGCCGTGGTGCGGGTTGTTGCCCACCCCCGAAAAGGCAAACTCGACCATGTTGGTTCTGCCTAAAAATGCACCGCCGGCTTGATTGAGTCGGGCCACTGCGGGGCAGTTGGCTTGAGCGACTGCCGCCCCTTGAAGCACCGTAGAACCGGCCAAGGTGGGGCTGCCCGCCACGTCAAACAGGTCTTTAACCGAGAAAGCCAAGCCTTTGAGTGGGGCATTGAGCAGGCTGGGTTCATGCAAAAGGGCTGGTGTTTGGGCGGGCTCTAAGTCTAAAAAGACTTTGTCGCAAGCGGCGCTTCTGGCCAAGGCCTGGCTTTTTTCCCATTCGGCCGTAGGCGTTGTTTGCTGGGCAGAGAGGGCTTGGAGGGTGGCAATGAGGTCTTGGCGCATGGCGAGGGTGGGTGTGTAAAGAGTATGGGGAGAGAGTGCTGGTTTGGAAAAAGTGCGTTTTGGGATGCTATACTCGACAGGCTTAGCAGGAATTTCCCTGCAAGTAAATCGCAAACCGGCTCCTTCAAGGTGTTGGTTGTTGTGCAAAGCCCTTTAAGGGGCTAACGCCAGCAACCGATGTGTGAGCCGATTTTAGACCCAACCTTCGGAGAAACAATATGTCCGTTACCATGCGCGAAATGCTGGAAGCCGGTGTCCACTTTGGTCACCAAACTCGCTTCTGGAACCCCAAGATGTCCCCCTTCATCTTCGGTCACCGCAACAAAATCCACATCATCAACTTGGAAAAATCTTTGCCGATGTTCCAAGACGCATTGAAGTTCGTCAAACAACTCTCTGCAAACCGCGGCAACATCCTCATGGTTGGCACCAAGCGCCAAGCCCGTGAAACCGTGGCCGCTGAAGCTCAGCGCGCTGGCGTGCCTTACGTCGACCAGCGCTGGTTGGGCGGCATGCTCACCAACTTCAAAACCGTCAAGACTTCCATCAAGCGCTTGAAGGACATGAAAGCTCAACAAGAAGTCGGTCTCGACACTTTGAGCAAAAAAGAACAACTCATGTTCAAACGTGAAATCGAGAAGCTTGAAAAAGACATCGGTGGCATTCAAGACATGGCCACATTGCCTGATGCTATTTTCGTGATCGACGTGGGTTACCACAAGATTGCCATCTTGGAAGCCAAGAAATTGGGTATTCCATTGATCGGCGTGGTTGACTCCAACCACTCACCCGAAGGCATCGACTACATCATTCCAGGTAACGACGACTCTTCTAAAGCCGTTACTTTGTACGCTCGCGGCATTGCCGACGCCATCATTGAAGGCCGTGCAAACGCCGTTCAAGACGTGGTCAACGCTGTGGCCGCAGAAGGCGCAGACGAATTCGTTGAAGTGCAAGAAGCTTCTGCTTAATGCCCGCTCAACCAGAGAAAAGGGGCTTCTTGCCCCTTTTTTTTAACCTGAGTCGCACTGAGTTTTTATCAATTTTTAATTAGTTCGAACCTTAATTCGAAGACGAAACGGAGAAATCAAATGGCTGCTATTACCGCAAGCATGGTCGCTGAACTGCGCGCTAAAACCGATGCCCCCATGATGGAATGCAAAAAAGCTCTGACCGAAGCCGAAGGCGACATGGCCAAAGCAGAAGAGTTGCTGCGCGTTAAATTGGGTACAAAAGCTGGCAAGGCCGCTTCCCGCGTTACAGCCGAAGGCGTTATCGTTGCCTACACAGAAGGCAACACTGGCGCCATGCTCGAAGTCAACTGCGAAACAGACTTCGTGACCAAAAACGACAGCTTCTTGGGCTTGGCCAACGCCGCTGCCAAATTGGCTGCATTGCACAACCCAGCCGACGTCGCTGCTTTGGGCGAACTGCCTTACACACAAGACGGCTTCGGTCCTACATTGGAAGAAGTTCGCAAAGGCCTGATTGGCAAGATCGGCGAAAACATGAGCTTCCGCCGCTTCAAGCGCGTGGCCGGTGGCGCCCAAATCGCTACTTACTTGCACGGCACCCGCATTGGTGTGTTGGTTGAGTACGAAGGCAAAGAAACAGCGGCCAAAGACGTTGCCATGCACGTTGCCGCCATGAAGCCTGTTGCTTTGACCAGCAACGATGTGCCTGCCGACCTGATCGAGAAAGAGCGTTCAGTGGCCACAGCCAAGGCTGCGGAGTCTGGCAAGCCTGCCGACATCGCTGCCAAAATGATCGAAGGTTCTGTTCAGAAGTACCTCAAAGAAGTGTCTTTGAACAACCAAACATTCGTGAAAAACGACAAGCAAACCGTTGAGCAAATGCTCAAAGCCGAAGCCACCCAAGTCAAAGCCTTCACTTTGTACGTGGTGGGCGAGGGCATTGAGAAGAAGGTCGACGACTTTGCAGCCGAAGTGGCAGCCCAAGTGGCTGCCGCTCAAAACGCTGGCTAATTTGCCTCTATCAGGGTTAAAACCCGGGTAAAAAGGGTCGCCCGAAAGGGCGATTCAACGCTAAACTTAAATCTGTCTTTACGAGGAGCCCACCATGACCATCGCCAAACCAGCCCACAAGCGTATTTTGCTCAAGCTGTCAGGTGAGGCCTTGATGGGTGACGATCAGTTTGGTATCAACCGCGCCACCATCGTGCGCATGGTTGAAGAAATAGCCGAAGTCACGCGCCTAGGTGTTGAAGTGGCTGTCGTCATTGGTGGCGGCAACATTTTCAGAGGTGTGGCGGGCGGCTCAGTGGGCATGGACCGAGCCACTGCAGACTACATGGGCATGTTGGCCACGGTCATGAATGCCCTGGCGCTGGCCGATACCATGGACAAAGCGGGCCTCACAGCCCGCGTCATGTCGGCCATTGCCATTGAGCAAGTCGTCGAGCCCTATGTGCGTCCCAAAGCGCTCCAGTATTTGGAAGAAGGCAAGGTCGTCATATTTGCTGCCGGCACTGGCAACCCCTTCTTCACAACTGATACGGCTGCGGCCTTGCGCGGTGCCGAAATTGGCGCCGAGCTGGTGCTCAAGGCCACCAAAGTTGACGGTGTTTACACGGCCGATCCCAAAAAGGACCCCGCCGCCACGCGTTACAGCAAAATTTCGTTTGACGAAGCCATTTCTCAAAATCTCGGCATCATGGACGCCACGGCATTTGCGTTGTGCCGAGACCAAAAGTTGCCTGTCAAAGTGTTTTCGATTTTCAAGCATGGGGCCCTCAAACGAGTGGTCATGGGCGAGGACGAGGGCACTTTGGTGTATGCCTAATTCTTGAACCCGCCACTGAAACTGAATCATTAGGCCCCGGAGAATCTCATGAGCTTAGAAGACATCAAGAAAACCACACAAACCAAAATGGACCAGTCCATTGCGGCTTTCAAAAACAACCTCACCAAAATTCGCACAGGCCGTGCCAACCCCGCCATCTTGGACACCATTCAAGTGGACTACTACGGCTCCATGATGCCGCTGTCTCAAGTGGCCAACGTGTCTCTCATTGACTCACGCACCATCAGTGTTCAGCCTTGGGAAAAAAACATGGCTGCCAAAATTGAAAAGGCCATTCGCGAAAGCGACTTGGGTTTGAACCCCGCCTCCATGGGGGATTTGATTCGCGTGCCCATGCCGCCCATGAGCGAAGAGCGCCGCAAAGAAATGACCAAGCTGGTTCGCACCGAAGGCGAAAACGCCAAAATTGCTGTGCGCAACTTGCGCCGCGATGCCAACGAGTCTGTCAAGAAGTTGGTCAAAGACAAACTGGCTTCTGAGGACGAGCAAAAGCGTTCCGAAGCAGAAGTGCAAAAAGCCACAGACAAGCACATTGCCGAAATCGATCAGTTGGTGGCCGCCAAAGAACAAGAGATCATGGCCGTTTAAGGTCTTGAACTTGAAGTCATGCATCGAATCAAGTCCCTCTCCAAGCTGACCGGCTGATTCGATGCTCAAACAACGCATCATCACTGCGCTTGCCTTGCTGGCTGTCTTATTGCCAGCCCTGTTTGCCGATTCACCGCACCCCTTTTTAATTCTGTCCATTCTCATGATTGGGGCTGGCGCGTGGGAGTGGGGCAACATGAATGGCATGTCGCCTCGGCAATCCATTCTTTCAGGCGTCATTTGCATTGACCTCTGCGCCTTTGCTTGGTGGGCCGGTTGGACCACGCACACCGACGCTTGGGTTTGGTGGTTGGCGGGTGCAAGCTGGGTTGGCCTCACGGCTTGGATGCTTCAACGTGGTGTCGAGGGGTGGTCACGTTGGCCCAGAGACTTGCGCTGGATTGTGGGCCTTTTCATGCTGTGGTTGGCTTGGTTGGCCATGGCGCAAGCACGCACGCAAAGCGTTCAATTGTTGCTGTCTATTTTTTGTGTGGTGTGGGCTGCCGATGTGTTTGCCTATTTCTGTGGCAAGGCACTGGGCGGGCGCATCATTCGTCGCAAGCTGGCGCCTGCCGTCAGCCCTGGCAAAAGCTGGGAGGGTGCCATCGGCGGCATGCTGGGCGTCTTTCTTTTGTCTTGGGTTTGGATGCAACTCGAGCAAACTTATCAGTGGCCAGGTCAAAGTTTGTTTACCCAGATGATGTCGCATGGCATTTTTCTCTGGACGCTCAGTTTGGTTTTTCTCACCACCATGAGCGTGGTCGGCGATTTGGTCGAGTCTTTGGTCAAGCGAAGCGCGGGTGTCAAAGACAGCTCCAACTTGTTGCCAGGTCACGGTGGTGTTCTTGATCGTCTGGATGCATTGTTGCCAAGCTTGCCCATCGCTCTGATGTTGCTCAATTGGCCCATTCCTTCTTAAGCGTTTTGCCATGAAACAAAACATCACCATCTTGGGTTCTACCGGTTCTATTGGCACCAACACGTTGGATGTGTTGTCGCGCCATCTCGATCGTTACCAAGTCTTTGCGCTAACGGCATCTGTGCAGGTCGAAGCCATCTTGGCGCAGTGCGTTAAATTCAAGCCACGCTATGCCGTCATGGCGCAAGAAAATGCGGGCCGCTTGCTGGCCGAGCGCGTTAAGGCCGAGGGCTTGGCTGTAGAGGTTTTGTGGGGCGCCCAAGCGCTAGACACTGTGGCATCGCATCCCGATGTTCAGGCGGTCATGGCCGCCATTGTGGGCGCAGCTGGCTTGTCCCCCTGTTTGGCCGCAGCGCACAGCGGCAAACGATTGCTCTTGGCCAACAAAGAGGCCTTGGTTGTTGGCGGCGATGTTTTTTTAAACGCCGTCAAAAAAGGCGGGGCCGTGTTGTTGCCCATTGACAGCGAGCACTCTGCCGTCTTTCAATCTTTGCCAGAAGAGCCTTCTACTTGGGCCGATCGCATCGAACAAATTATCCTCACCGCATCGGGTGGACCCTTTAGAACGCGCGCCATTGAAAGCTTGCGCGATGTCACCCCAGAAGAAGCCTGCGCGCACCCCAACTGGGTCATGGGCCGCAAAATTTCGGTCGACTCTGCCACCATGATGAACAAAGCGCTAGAAGTCATCGAGGCGCGTTATTTGTTTGGTGTGTCGCCAGACCAGCTAAGTGTGGTGATTCATCCGCAAAGCATCATTCACTCCATGGTGAAGTACAAAGACACGTCTGTGGTGGCGCAGCTGGGTACGCCCGACATGCGCGTGCCCATTGCTTACGGTCTGAGCTGGCCAGAGCGAATTAGCTCGGGTGCACCCAGCCTCGATTTTCACAATCTCAAGCCCATGACCTTTGAAGCCATCGACGACCATGGCCACGAAGCACGTTTTCCGGGTTTGAAGTTGGCATGGCAGTCTCTGAAAGCGGCACCAGGTACCTGCGCCGTTCTCAATGCGGCCAACGAAATTGCGGTTGAAGCATTTTTGAACAAGCAAATTCGGTTTGACCAAATTCACCATGTCAACACCGAAACACTGACCCAAGTCGTACCTCAATCGCCGCAAAGCTTGTCCGATCTTTTGGCACTCGATGCCCTTAGCCGTGCACAAGCTTCAGACATCGTGCGAAGATTCTCAGCACCTTGATGTCTGATCAGAAACCACTGCGCTTGTGTTAACGCTCCTTGCTTTTTTATTCGCGCTGACTGTGCTCATTGCTGTGCATGAGTATGGGCACTACCGCGTGGCCGTGGCATTTGGGGTGCCCGTGTTGGTATTCTCCATTGGCTTTGGCAAAACCATTTTCAAATGGCGCCCTCGCAAGCAGCACCCAGGTCAAAACACCGAATTTCGGATTTGCGCTTTGCCATTGGGCGGCTTTGTGCAAATGTTGGACAGTCGCGAAGGCAGTGTGCCCCCCGAACAATTGCCATTGGCCTTTGACCATCAAAGTTTGAAGGCACGTGCCAGCATTGTGGCGGCTGGCCCCTTGGCCAATTTGCTGCTGGCCATTGTGTTGTTCTCCGGGTTGTCTTGGTGGGGGCAGCCCAAGGTGCTACCTGTAATTGGCAAACTAGAGGCCGGTGCCGCAGCAGACCAAGCAGGCTTGAAGCCAGGCGATCTGGTGTTAAGAGTGGGCAATCTTGAGGTAAGAGATGCCAAGCATTTGCGTGCCTTGATTCGCGGCGAGATATCTGCAGAAGAGGCCACGTCCGACGCAGCAGCAGATTCAGCAGCAAACTCTGAAAAAGGCGCTGTGTGGGAAATTGACCGTCAAGGCCAACGCCTCATGCTGGCGGTCAAGCCAGTGCTCAAAGCGCTGCCGGGTCAACCTGAATCCAGCGCCACCCGGCGAATTGGCGCTGTCGTTGGCGTTCCCTCCGACTCGGAGTGGGTCAGGGCGGGCTTTTGGCAGGGGCTGGCGGCCGGTTATGGCCAAGTGCAGCAGTTGACCCTGATGACGGGCCAATTGATTGGACAAATGCTCACAGGTGAGGCGTCCTCTCAGAATCTCAGCGGCCCCCTCACCATTGCAGAACAGGCTGGGCAATCTGCTCAGAGGGGATTGCCCACCTACATTGCATTTTTAGGCCTGATCAGCGTCAGTTTAGGTCTATTGAATCTCCTGCCTTTGCCGATGTTGGATGGGGGGCACCTGATGTATTATCTTTGGGAGTCATTGACTGGCAAGCCGGTTTCCGTTGCTTGGCAACGGGGTTTGCAAAAAGTCGGTTTGGCTTTGTTGATTTTCATCATGAGCTTGGCGTTTTTCAATGATCTGACACGACTCTTTACCTAATTCACACGCATGAACTTTCTCCCTCATCAGTTTCGCTTAAAGCCCTTGTGCGTCCTCATTGCGGCAGCACTCAGCAGCCTTTCAGCTTGGGCCATTGAGCCCTTCAAGTTGAAAGACATTCGCGTTGAAGGTTTGCAGCGCATTGAGTCGGGTACTGTCTTTGCCTCACTGCCATTTCGTGTGGGCGACATGTACAACGACGAATCGGGATCTGCTGCCATTCGCGCTTTGTTTGCTTTGGGTCTGTTCAAAGACGTGCGCCTCGATGCGCAGGGCGATGTCTTGGTGGTCATTGTGGAAGAGCGTCCCTCCATCTCAGAAGTAGAGTGGGTTGGGCTCAAGGAATTCGACAAAGACGTGCTGATCAAGGCCCTTAAAGAAGTGGGCATTGCCGAAGGCCGGCCTTTTGACAAAGCCCTGGCAGACAAAGCCGAGCAAGAACTCAAACGCCAGTACATCACACGCAGTTTGTATGGCGCAGAAGTGGTCACCACCGTAACGCCCGTAGAGCGCAACCGCGTCAAACTGACCTTCACCGTGACCGAGGGCGGCCCCTCCAAAATCAAAGAAATCAGAATCACGGGCAGTCAGACTTTCTCTGAAGACACCCTCAAAGATCAGTTCAATTTGGATGTGGGGGGCTGGCTCAGTTGGTACACCAAGTCTGACCGTTATTCACGCACCAAACTCAATGCCGATTTAGAAGCACTGCGCTCTTATTACCTCAGCCGCGGCTTTTTAGAGTTTCGAATTGACTCCACGCAAGTTGCCATTTCGCCCGACAAGCAAGACATCTCGATTGCCATCAACATCACCGAAGGCGAACGCTTTGTGGTGGCGGGCGTTAAGCTTGAAGGCAATTACTTGGGCAAAGACGACGAGTTCAAGGCCTTGGTCAAAATTGGTTTGGGCCAACCCTACAACGCCGAAACCGTGGCCGAAACCACCAAAGCATTTACCGATTATTTTGGCAAGTTTGGCTTTGCATTTGCCCGAGTCGATGTACGTCCCGACATCGATCGCCTCAACAACCGCGTTAATTTTGTCTTGCTGGCCGAGCCCTCACGCCGCGCCTATGTGCGCCGCATCAATGTGGCCGGCAACAACCGAACCCGCGATGAAGTCATTCGCCGCGAGTTCCGTCAATTGGAATCTGCTTGGTACGACGGCGACAAAATCAAGCTCTCACGTGACCGTGTCGACCGTTTGGGATTTTTCACCGAAGTCAACATTGACACACAAGAGGTGCCGTCCACCACCGACCAAGTCGACCTCACCGTCACTGTCGCCGAAAAGCCAACGGGCAGCGTGTCGCTCGGCGCGGGTTTCTCGTCTACTGAAAAAGTAGCCTTGAGCTTTGGCATTCGTCAAGAAAATGCATTTGGTTCTGGCAATTACTTGGCCACCGAGATCAATACCAGCCGTTACAACCGCACCATCGTGGTCAGTACCACCGATCCTTATTACACGGCCGATGGCATCTCTCGAACCATCGATGTGTTTCACCGCACCACACGTCCGTATTTGGGCGACTTGAATGCCTACAGCCTGGTCAGCTCTGGTGCAGGCATGCGTTTTGGCGTGCCTTTCAGCGAAATTGACACGGTCTATTTTGGTGCCAACCTCGAGCAAACCTCCATTCGCCCTGGCAACAACTTGCCCAATGCCTATGTCGAGTACATGCAGCAATTTGGTTACACCAGCAACTCTTTGCCACTGACCGTGGGCTGGGCGCGCGATGGCCGCGACAGTGCCTTGGTGCCAACCCGCGGCATGTTGCAGCGCTTCAACGCCGACTTGAGCATGGCGGGTGATGCCCGTTATGTCCGCACCAATTATCAAATTCAGCAGTACACACCGCTCACCAAAAAGTATACTTTGGCACTCAATGCCGATTTGGGCTGGGGCCAAGGTTTGTCTGACAGGCCTTATCCCTTGTTCAAAAACTACTTTGTAGGCGGATTGGGCAGCGTCCGTGGCTTCCAGCAATCCACTTTGGGCCCTTCAGACAGCACCAACACCCTTTACTTGGGAGGCCCCAAGAAAATTGTCCTGAATGCCGAGATGCTGGCGCCGTTTCCGGGGGCTGGCAACGATCGCACACTGCGCTTGTTTGCCTTTACAGACGTGGGCCGCGCTTTCGGTGAAAACGAAAAAATCAGCTTTTCCGAACTCCGTTCCTCTTACGGCATCGGTTTAAGCTGGATTTCTCCTATGGGTCCTTTGCGCTTTTCTTACGCCATGCCAATGCGTCGTCAGGTTGCGGATAAAATCCAGAGATTGCAATTCCAAATCGGAACTTCTTTTTAATGAAAACACTTCGTCATTTTTCACAAGTTTGCTTGTTAGCCGTTGGCGCCTTGGCTGCCAATGTGGTCAGTGCGCAAGAATTTAAAATTGGTTTTGTCAACACCGATCGAATCTTCCGCGAAGCTGCCACGGCCAAATCAGCGCAAGCCAAGTTGGAGCAAGAATTTTCAAAACGCGAAAAAGATTTGGTTGACTTGGGTAACACCATCAAAACAGCGTCCGACAAATTTGAACGCGAAGCGCCAACGCTGTCTGAATCTCAGCGCAACACGCGTCAAAAGCAACTCATGGACCAAGACCGTGAGTTTCAACGCAAGCGCCGTGAGTTTCAAGAAGACCTGAACACACGCAAAAACGAAGAGCAACAAATCGTCATCGAGCGTGCCAACCGTGCCGTGAAGCAAGTGGCCGAAACTGAAAAATACGATGTGATTTTTCAGGAAGCCGTTTACATCAACCCCAAGCACGACATTACCGAAAAAGTCATCAAGTCACTCAACGCGACGGCTGGCAAGTAATTGCTAAGCGGATTGGACCTGTGTTGTGCTGCAGCTTGGCGAAATTGTTGAAGCTTTAGGCGGCAGCCTTCACGGCAGTCCACAAACACCCATCGAAAAACTGGCCCCGCTTGAAACAGCGGGTCCCACAGCGCTGAGTTTTCTCAGCCACCCCAAATACCAACCGCAGTTAAAACAGTCGCAAGCGGCTTGTGTCATTGTCACGCCTCAATTCAAAGAGTTGGCCTTAGAGCGTGGCGCGTGCATCGTCAGTGACGATCCTTATTTTTACTTTGCGCGCCTGACACAACTGTGGAAGAAAAAAACGGCAGTCCATACTGCCGCACGAATTCACCCTAGCGCTGTCATCGACCCCGAAGCCGATGTGCACGAAACCGCACTCATCGGACCTTTGTGTGTTGTCGAAAGAGGTGCCAAAGTAGGGGCCTTCAGCCAACTCAAATCCAGAGTCACTCTTGGCGAAAACTGCCACATTGGCGAGCGCTGCATTGTGCATGCTGGCGTGGTCATTGGCGCCGATGGTTTTGGCTTTGCACTGCACCAAGGTACTTGGGAAAAAATTGAACAGTTGGGCGCGGTGCGCATTGGCAACGATGTTGAAATTGGCGCCAACACATGCATTGACCGGGGTGCGCTGCAAGACACCGTCATTGAAGATGGCGTCAAGTTAGACAACCTCATTCAAATTGGCCACAACGTGCACATTGGTCAACACACCGCCATGGCAGGATGCGTTGGCGTGGCGGGCAGTGCACGCATTGGTGCGCATTGCACCGTGGGCGGCGGGGCCATCATTTTGGGACACCTCAGCTTGGCCGATGGTGTGCACATTTCTGCTGCCTCCGTGGTTACGCGCAGCATCAAACAACCTGGCCAATATACGGGCCTGTTTCCCATCGATGACAATTCAGCATGGGAAAAGAATGCAGCCAGCCTCAAGCAGCTCCATCAACTTCGAGATCGCATCAAAGCCTTGGAGGCCCTGCGCCCTCAAGCACCATTACAGGAAAAATCATCATGATGGACATTTATCAAATTCTCAAACAACTGCCGCACCGTTTCCCCATCTTGTTGGTCGACCGTGTTCTGGAAATTGAGAAGGGCGTTCGCATCAAGGCTTTGAAAAATGTCTCGGTCAACGAGCCTTATTTCACGGGCCACTTTCCGTCGCGTCCTGTCATGCCAGGTGTTTTGATGCTCGAAGCATTGGCCCAAGCGGCTGCCTTGTTGGCCTTTGACACCATGGGCGAAACGCCTGACGAAAACACGGTGTATTACTTTGCAGGCATTGACGGTGCGCGTTTTAAGCGTCCTGTCGAGCCAGGTGACCAGCTCATTTTGGAAGTTGAACTGGACCGCATGAAGGCTGGTATTTTCAAGTTCAAAGCCCGCGCCAAGGTGGGTGACGAAATTGCCGTCGAAGCCGAATTGATGTGCACCATGCGCAAGGTTGCTTAAGTCCTGAAGTCTATGAGCACCGTGCCTCGCATTCATCCCTCGGCCCTTGTTGACCCTGCAGCTCAGCTCGACAGCAGTGTCACGGTGGGTCCTTACACTGTCATTGGCCCCAATGTTCGCATTGACGCGGGCACCACTGTGGCCAGCCATTGTGTGATTGAAGGCCACACCACCATTGGCAAAGACAACAAAATTTTCCAATTCAATTCATTGGGTGCCGTACCGCAAGACAAAAAATATGCGGGCGAGCCGTGTGAATTGATCATTGGCGATCGCAACACCATTCGCGAGTTTTGTACCTTCAACATTGGCTCGCCAGGCGATACCGGCGTTACCAAGTTGGGCAATGACAACTGGATCATGGCTTATGTGCATTTGGCACACGACTGCGTGGTGGGCAACCACACCATCTTTGCCAACAGCTCGCAATTGGCCGGTCACGTGCATGTCGACGATTGGGTTATTTTGGGCGGCTTTACCGTGGTCCATCAATTTTGCCGCTTGGGTGCGCACAGCTTTACGGCCATGCATTCTTTGTTGTTTGCCGATTTGCCCCCTTTTGTCATGGCACAAGGTCAGCCTGCGCAAGCACGCTCTATGAACTTTGAAGGCTTGCGCCGTCGCGGTTTTTCTGCCGAAAGAATTGCAGCTGTCAAGGCCATGCACAAGAGTTTGTACCGTCAGAAACTCACCTTGGTTCAAGCCCAAGCAGAGATTGAGTTGATCACTCAAAAGTACCCAGAGGCCAAAGCCGATGTCGACATGATGCTTGGCTTTTTGCAAGGCACATCGCCCGACCGCGGCATTGTCAGATAAGCTGTGCAAAACGTGTCTGCGTCTTCGCCCTCAAAAGCCCCTGATGGGGCTTTTTCCATGGCCATGGTGGCCGGCGAAACCTCGGGCGATTTGTTGGCAGGCTTGATGATGCAGGGCATTCGAGCGCAATGGCCAGATGCCCAGTTGTATGGCATTGGCGGGCCGCGAATGCAAGCGCAAGGATTCAACGCTTTGTGGCCCTCAGACAAGTTGGCGGTGCGGGGCTATGTCGAAGTCTTGCGGCACTACCGAGAAATTGTGGGCATTCGCAAGCAGCTTAAAGAGAAGCTGTTGGCAAACCCTCCCGATGTATTTGTGGGTGTAGACGCGCCCGATTTCAACCTCGACTTAGAACGCGATTTAAAACAAGCAGGCATTCCCACCGTGCACTTTGTGTGTCCTTCCATTTGGGCGTGGCGTGCCGATCGCATTGAAAAAATCAAGCAAAGCGTCGACCATGTTTTGTGTATTTTCCCCTTTGAAACGCAACTCTTGAGTGCGCATGGCATACCTGCCACGTATGTGGGTCATCCCTTGGCGCAAGCCATTCCGATGCATGTTGACACGCGCAAGGCACGCCATGACTTGAAGCTAGACCCAGACCAACCTGTCGTGGCTTTGCTACCAGGTAGTCGCGAATCTGAAATCACGTATTTGGCAGAGCGGTTTTTTCAAACAGCCAACTTGCTGAGTCAGCAGCAACCCAACTTGCAGTTTGTACTGCCGGCCATGCCCTCTATGATCTCGCGCATTGAAAGCATTCGCGACAAAGTAGGCGCTTCGCAGGTACAAATTTTGAAGGGGCAGTCGCACACCGCTTTGGCGGCTTGTGATGTCACCCTCATTGCCAGTGGCACGGCCACCTTAGAGGCAGCCTTGTTTAAAAAACCGATGGTCATTGCCTACAACATGAACTGGCTCAGTTGGCAAATGATGAAGCGCAAAAAACTGCAGCCATGGGTGGGTTTACCCAATATATTGGCACAAGAGTTTTGTGTGCCCGAATTGTTGCAAGACCAAGCCACACCATCCAACCTGTCCGCCGCCGTGTTGGACTGGTTGCGCTCACCCGAAAAGGCGCAAGCCTTGGTAGGGCGTTTTGAAACCATGCACGCGTCTTTGCTGCGTGACACACCGACATTGGCCGCCCATGCGATCCAAACGATTGTCAAAGCCTGAGCAAGTGAGCTTGGCTTGGGACGCGCCTGGTTTGTTGGCCGGGGTGGACGAGGCTGGGCGTGGCCCATTGGCGGGCCCCGTGGTGGCAGCCGCAGTTATTTTGGACGAACTCAAACCCATCAAGGGTTTGGCCGATTCCAAAAAGCTGACTGCCAAAACCCGTGACCGTTTGTTTGACGAAATTCGCGCCAAGGCATTGTGTTTTGCCATTGCGGAGGCCAGTGTCGAAGAGATCGACACTTTGAACATTTTGCAAGCCACGATGTTGGCCATGCAAAGGGCAGTGGAAGCTTTGCGACTCAAGCCGACCCTGGTCTATGTCGATGGCAATCGATTGCCCATCTTGGATGTGCGCGCAGAAGCCATCGTGAAGGGCGACGAAAAAGTACAAGAAATTTCGGCGGCTTCCATATTGGCCAAAGTACACCGCGACCGCATGTGCGAGGAAATGCACCGCCAGTATCCCGACTATGGCTTTGATGCCCACAAAGGTTATGGCACTGCGGTGCACCTGAAGGCGCTGCAAACATTGGGTGCCACACCGTATCACCGCAAAACCTTTGCCCCTGTGACGCAGGCCATTCTGGCGTTTCAAAAATCATGAAGTTGATTACCTCCAAAGACAATCCGCGGCTCAAAACCATTCGCCGTTTGGCACAAGACTCACAGGCTTATCGCAAGTTGGGCTTGGTGTGGCTGGAGGGCGATCACCTTTGCCGGGCTGCACTGGCCCGTGGCATCAAACCCGAACTGGCCATCTTTTCAGAGTCCATTTGGCAAGCCTCGGAATTTGAATGGGCGCAATGTGCTTCAGAAGTGTGGACGGTGCCAGATGATTTGTTTGCAGGTTTGAGTGGACTTGAGTCGCCGGCCAAAATGGGTTTCTTAATGACACTGCCTTTGGCGCCAGAGCTAGACCCGCATGCGGCTACCGTCGTATTGGACCGTCTGCAAGATGCTGGCAATGTGGGCGCCATTTTGCGCAGTGCGTCCGCCTTTGGCTTTAAGCAAGTGGTGGCCATCAAGGGAACCGCAGGGCTTTGGTCACCCAAGGTTTTGCGCGCAGGCATGGGCGCACATTTCGGTATGCGCCTGATCGAGTCGGCCAGCTTAGAAGACTTTCAGATCCTTCAGGTGCCTTTGCTCGGAACGGATGTTCATGAGGGCCCGTTTTTGCACGAGTTGGTTCGGCGCGCTCAGTTGCCGTCACGCTGCGCTTGGGTCATGGGCCACGAAGGGCAGGGCGTTTCGTCTGAGCTGATGGCGCTGGTTCAACAAAAGGTTCGCATTGCGCAGCCAGGTGGCGAGGAATCTTTGAACGTGGCGACGGCAGCGGCCATTTGCTTGCACGCCAGCGCCACAGCTGGCCTGAACGCCTGAGTTCATTCCAGCCTGTTGATTTGAAAAAATCAGCGGCTTTAAGCTTGGGTTAGGGAATACTCGCGGCTATAATGAGAGGCTTTCCCGCATCAACCTGTACGCACCCGCTCACAACAAGCCATTTCCCTTCAAAAGCAGCCAAAAAGCCAACCTTTCTAGGTGAAGCTTGCGCGTGCTGGGGCGTACCCGAACCATACCGGAGAACCCAGTGCTTTTGTCTCTTCAGGGAACCTTCCCCTTAGCCATTTTGGCGCTTGCAGACGGCACAGTCTTTGTCGGCAATTCCATTGGAGCCCCTGGCTCCACAGTGGGTGAGGTGGTTTTCAATACCTCTCTCACCGGCTATCAAGAAATCCTCACAGACCCCAGCTACTGCCAGCAAATCGTGACCCTCACGTATCCGCACATTGGCAATTACGGCGTCAACCCCGAGGATGTCGAATCCGACAAAGTCCATGCTGCTGGCCTGATCATCAAAGATCTGCCCATGGTTGCAAGCAATTTCCGCTCAACCGAAACGCTCTCGGCCTACTTGTCACGCAGTGGCACCGTGGCCATTGCCAACATCGACACCCGCAAACTCACACGCCTGTTGCGCACCAAGGGTGCCCAAAACGGCGCCATTGTGGCCTTGGCTGCTGGTCAGGCGGTCACGCCCGAGCTCACGGCTCAAGCAGTTCAAGCGGCCAAAGCAGCACCTGCCATGGCCGGCTTGGACTTGGCCCAAAAGGTCACCGTGTCAGCTTCCTACGCTTGGACCGAGTCCGAGTGGAAATTGGGCAGTGGTTATGGTCAACAAACCGCCCCTCGCTTTCATGTCGTGGCTTACGACTTTGGCGTGAAGAAAAACATCTTGCGCATGCTGGCCGAGCGCGGCTGCAAAGTTACGGTGGTGCCGGCCAAAACGCCCGCTGCCGAAGTGCTCAAGCACAAGCCCGATGGCATCTTTTTGTCCAACGGCCCAGGCGATCCGCAGCCTTGCGACTACGCCATTGCTGCCGCCAAAGAGTTGATCGAAACCGGCATTCCTACTTTTGGTATTTGCTTGGGTCACCAAATCATGGCCTTGGCCAGCGGCGCCAAAACTTTCAAAATGAAGTTTGGTCACCACGGTGCCAACCACCCCGTCAAAGACCTCGACTCGGGTCGTGTGTCCATCACCAGCCAAAATCACGGCTTTGCGGTCGACGAAAAATCTTTGCCCGCCAACTTGCGCGCCACGCACGTGTCTTTGTTTGACGGCACTTTGCAAGGCTTGGCCCGCACGGACAAACCTGCGTTCTGTTTCCAAGGTCACCCCGAGGCCTCTCCAGGTCCTCACGACATTGCCTATCTCTTCGATCGCTTCATCAACCTGATGGAGACCAAATAACATGCCAAAGCGGACCGACCTAAAAAGCATTCTCATCATTGGCGCTGGCCCCATCATCATTGGCCAGGCCTGTGAGTTCGACTACTCTGGCGTGCAAGCTTGTAAAGCTTTGCGCGAAGAGGGCTACAAAGTCATCTTGATCAACAGCAACCCTGCCACGATCATGACCGACCCCGCCACCGCGGACGTCACTTACATCGAGCCCATTACTTGGCAAACGGTTGAGAAGATCATTGCCAAAGAACGTCCCGATGCCATCCTGCCCACTATGGGCGGCCAAACAGCACTCAACTGTGCGCTCGATTTGTGGCACCACGGCGTGCTTGACAAGTACAAAGTCGAGCTCATTGGCGCCACACCTGAAGCCATCGACAAAGCCGAAGACCGCCTCAAGTTTAAAGATGCCATGACCAAAATTGGTTTGGGCTCTGCGCGCTCTGGCATTGCACACAGCATGGAAGAGGCTTGGACAGTTCAGCGTGAAATGGGTTTCCCTACCGTCATTCGCCCCAGCTTTACCTTGGGCGGCACAGGCGGCGGTATTGCCTACAACCCCGAAGAATTCGAGACCATCTGCAAGCGCGGTTTGGAAGCGTCTCCTACCAACGAACTCCTCATTGAAGAGTCGCTGTTGGGTTGGAAAGAGTACGAGATGGAAGTGGTGCGCGACAAGGCGGACAACTGCATCATCATTTGCTCCATCGAAAACTTAGACCCGATGGGTGTGCACACAGGCGACTCCATCACGGTAGCGCCTGCCCAAACATTGACGGACAAAGAATACCAAATCATGCGCAATGCCAGCTTGGCTGTGTTGCGTGAAATTGGTGTCGATACCGGTGGCTCTAACGTTCAGTTTTCGATCAATCCCAAAGACGGCCGCATGGTGGTCATTGAGATGAACCCACGTGTGTCTCGTTCCTCTGCTTTGGCTTCCAAAGCCACAGGTTTCCCCATTGCCAAAGTGGCCGCCAAATTGGCCGTGGGTTATACGCTTGATGAATTGCGCAATGAAATTACGGGCGGTGCCACACCGGCCAGTTTCGAGCCCAGCATCGATTACGTGGTCACCAAGATTCCACGTTTTGCCTTCGAAAAATTCCCCACAGCCGACAGTCGCCTCACCACTCAGATGAAGTCGGTGGGCGAGGTGATGGCCATGGGCCGTACGTTCCAAGAATCCTTCCAGAAAGCCTTGCGCGGTTTGGAAGTGGGCGTCGATGGCTTGAACGAAAAAACTCAAGACCGCGAAGTTCTCGAGAAAGAACTGGGCGAGCCAGGACCCGACCGCATTTGGTACGTGGGCGATGCTTTCGCCATGGGCCTGAGCGTGGACGAAGTGTTCAACCTCACCAAAATTGACCCTTGGTTCTTGGTTCAAATTGAAGACATCGTCAAGATTGAACTTGAACTCGAAACCACCAACCTCAAAGCCATCACAGCCGACGAGCTACGTGCTTTGAAGAAAAAGGGTTTCTCCGATCGCCGCTTGGCCAAGTTGCTCAAAACAACCGAACACGAAGTGCGTGCGCAGCGCCACGCCATGAATGTACGCCCCGTTTACAAACGCGTAGACACTTGCGCAGCCGAGTTCTCGACCGACACGGCTTACATGTATTCCACTTATGAAGATGAGTGCGAAGCAGAGCCCACCACCAACAAAAAGATCATGGTCTTGGGTGGCGGTCCCAACCGAATTGGCCAGGGTATTGAATTTGACTACTGCTGCGTGCACGCCGCTTTGGCCATGCGCGAAGATGGTTACGAAACCATCATGGTCAACTGCAACCCCGAAACGGTTTCAACCGACTACGACACGTCAGACCGCTTGTACTTCGAGCCGCTGACCCTAGAAGACGTGCTTGAAATTGTGGACAAAGAAAAGCCAACAGGCGTCATCGTTCAATACGGTGGTCAAACACCTTTGAAATTAGCCCTCGGTTTGGAAGCGGCTGGCGTGCCCATCATTGGCACCAGCCCCGACATGATTGACGCTGCAGAAGACCGCGAGCGTTTCCAAAAGTTGTTGCACGAATTGGGCTTGCGTCAGCCGCCCAATGCCACAGCCCGCACAGAGCCAGAAGCTTTGGAAAAAGCCGCCGCCTTGGGTTACCCCTTGGTGGTTCGCCCCAGCTACGTGTTGGGTGGCCGTGCCATGGAAATCGTTCACGAACAACGCGACCTCGAGCGTTACATGCGCGAAGCGGTCAAGGTCAGCAACGATTCCCCCGTGCTGCTCGATCGCTTCTTGAATGATGCCATTGAGTGTGACGTCGATTGCCTGCGCGACCCCGAAGGCAAGACCTTCATTGGTGGCGTGATGGAGCACATCGAACAAGCGGGCGTGCACAGCGGTGACTCAGCTTGCTCATTGCCCCCTTACAGCTTGAGCGCAGCCACAGTGGATGAACTCAAACGTCAATCAGCTGCCATGGCGGGTGCATTGAATGTGGTGGGTTTGATGAACGTGCAGTTTGCCATTCAGCATGTCGATGGCAAAGATGTGATTTTTGTGCTCGAAGTGAACCCACGTGCTTCACGCACCGTGCCTTACGTTTCTAAAGCCACTGGCATTCAGTTGGCCAAGGTGGCCGCACGTTGCATGGCCGGTCAAACGCTGGCATCACAGGGCATCACCAAAGAAGTGACGCCGCCTTATTTCAGCGTCAAAGAAGCCGTGTTCCCGTTTGTGAAGTTCCCAGGCGTCGACACTATTTTGGGCCCAGAAATGAAGTCCACCGGCGAAGTGATGGGTGTGGGCAAAACATTTGGCGAAGCATTTGTGAAGAGCCAAATGGGCGCGGGCACCAAGTTGCCCCGTGAAGGCAAAGTGTTCTTGACCGTTAAGAATGGTGACAAGCCTCGTGCTGTCAAAGTTGCGCGCGATTTGGTGGCCTTGGGCTTCCAAATTTTTGCAACCAAGGGAACCGCTGCTGCCATTGCTGCCGAGGGTGTTGCCGTTCAAGCGGTCAACAAGGTCACAGAAGGCCGCCCGCACATTGTGGACATGATCAAGAACAATGAAATTGCCTTGGTCATCAACACGGTCGAAGAGCGCCGCAATGCCATTGCAGACTCGCGCGTCATTCGCACCTCTGCTTTGCTGGCCAGGGTCACAACCTTTACCACCATTGCAGGCGCTGAAGCGGCGGTTGAAGGCATGAAATACATGGACAAACTGGATGTCATTTCTGTTCAAGAAATGCACGCCATGTTGACTGCTTAATAAAAAAATCGGAGACATCTCTTGGCTACTATTCCCATTACCCTTCGCGGTGCTGAAAAGCTGAAGGCCGAACTTCACCAGTTAAAAACGGTGGAGCGTCCTTCAGTGATCAACGCAATTGCTGAAGCACGCGCACAAGGCGACTTGAGTGAGAACGCTGAATACGAAGCCGCCAAAGACCGTCAAGGTTTTGTGGAAGGTCGTATTCAAGAAGTGGAAGGCAAACTTTCTGCAGCGCAAATCATCGATCCCGCCTCAGTAGATGCCGGTGGCAAAGTGGTGTTTGGCACCACCGTCGAGTTGGAAGAGGAAAGCACGGGCGAAGTGGTCAAGTACCAAATTGTGGGCGAAGATGAAGCCGATCTCAAGTTGGGTTTGATCAACATCAGCAGCCCCATTGCGCGCGCACTCATTGGCAAGGAAGAGGGCGATGTGGCCGTGGTGCAAGCACCAGGTGGTGAGAAGCGCTACGAAATTGTGGCTGTTTCTTATATCTGAAGCCTCAGAAATTAAAGCCCCAGAAGGCTTCCAAGAAAAAGGCGTTCTGTTGAACGCCTTTTTTTATTCTTTCCAGTGCTCCGCCACCCAAAGCGCGGGCTTGATGAATCTGAATTTTCGGTTGCGTTTGCCTGCCAATGCATCGGGTGGATTGCACTCGCCATGAAAAATCACAATGCGCGCATCGTCTGGAATTTGAGGCGCTGTCCAATAATTTGTAGGCCAACTTGGAATGCTGTGGTACTTGAAACTAGGGCACCACGATGAAGGCCAATATGCCAGCTTGCCTTGCTTGTGCAAGAAGTCAGACAGATAGGCCTGCTCGTTTCTGAACTGTTGACGAATGCTGTCAAAGTTGTGACGGAAGTACTCAAGCACATCGGGGTGGGCACCCAACTCGTATCGGTACACAGAAGAGTTGCCCGTGATGCGCCAGGGCCGCTTGTAGTCATGAATGATCATGAAATCGCCTGGCACTTCAAAGAAGCCATCCATGCTGCCCACAATGACCACGTCGACATCCAGAAACAACGCGGTACCACGCAAGCCATGCAGGTCTTGCGCAAAAGAGGCCAGCTTGGTCCAGCCTCGCTCAGGAATGCCAGGCGGCAAATCCAAAGGCGGAATGGGCAAGCATTGAACTTCGCTCCTGATGCCTGAACTGTCGTCGGTCAGGCACACCATGTTGAAATCGCCGCTCAGGTGCCTGCGCACCATGGCATACAAGCGATTGACATATTCGGGGCCGTACTTGGTGCCCCATTTCATGCAAATGATGTGGCGTTGAGCGGACTGCAAAGACATGGCTTAGGCTTGGTTGCGCTTCTTGATCGATTTTTGTTTGACCTTGGCGCGCTTGACCTGACCGCCAGAAGTGAGGCGCTGGTTGCCCAACACACGCAATGTTTTGACCTCGGGTCGTTGGCCGCCGCGGCTGCTGTACTTCAAGACCTTAAAATCGCGGGGTCCGGCCATGCGATCTTCTGAAACGGTTTTTTCCTTTTCGGGCACAGGGCGCCAGAGCACCAGCAATTTGCCGATGTGCTGAATGGGCGCAGCGCTAAGGTCTTCGGCCAGCTGGTTGAACATGGCTTCACGGGCGACACGGTCGTCTCCCAGAACACGAATTTTGATCAAGCCGTGCGCCTTGAGGGCCGCGTCGGTTTCTTTGACAACGGCAGGCGTGAGGCCATCGTTGCCAATCATGACAACGGGATCGAGGTGGTGCGCTTCGGCTCTGTGAACCTTGCGTTGGGCGGGAGTCAATTGAATTTGAGGCATGGCGCTATTATCCCTGCTTGAACGGAAGAACATGAAAGTAAAAACCAAAAGTAAAAAAGTCAATAAGTCGTGGTTGAACGACCACGTCAATGACCCCTACGTCAAATTGGCCAAAAAAGAGGGCTACCGGGCGAGGGCCGCCTACAAATTGAAGGAAATTGACGAAACCTTTGGTTTGATCAAGCCTGGCAATTTGGTGGTCGACTTGGGCTCTGCGCCTGGCGCTTGGAGCCAGTACGTGCGCCGCAGGTTATCGCCGCAAGGCGCTGCCGCGGGCGATTTGAACGGCACCATCTTGGCCGTTGACCTCCTGCCCATGGAGCCTGTAGAGGGTGTGCACTTCATTCAGGGTGACTTCACGGAAGCCGATGTCTTGGCCCAATTGCAAGCCATTGTGGGTGACCGTCCTGTCGATGTGGTGGTCTCCGACATGGCGCCCAACTTGTCTGGCATCGACTCGGTCGATGCTGCGCGCATCACGCACCTCATTGAGCTTGCGGTTGAATTTGCACAAATGCACCTCAAGCCGCAGGGTGCCTTGGTGGTCAAGGTGTTTCACGGCAGTGGTTACAGCCAATTGGTGAAGCTGTTCAAAGATTCATTCAAGGTGGTGAAACCCATCAAACCCAAGGCTTCCCGCGACAAATCGTCAGAGCAGTTTTTGGTTGGCATCGAGCCCAAAAACAGGCCGTCGGCAGATTAAATGTTGTAAGGATGGGTCTTTCCATTAAATTTCCCTCTACTTTTAAGGCTTAGTCAAGGGAAACCACGTGTTCTGCGCTTTCAAAAGCCTAGAATGAACACCAATTAGACGTTTTTTGATGGGAGCTCTTCTTGAACAACCCCTGGTTTTCCAAGATCGCCGTATGGCTTGTGATTGGCATGGTGCTTTTCACTGTATTCAAACAATTTGACAACCGCTCTGGCGTCGGGTCGGGCTACATGGGCTATTCCGACTTCCTAGAAGAAGTCAGAGGCAACCGCATCAAAACGGCCACCATCCAAGAAGGTCAGGGCGGCACCGAAATCGCGGCTGTTACCACCGACGACCGCCGCATCAAAACCACGGCCACTTATTTGGACCGCGGCTTGGTGGGCGACCTCATCGCCAACGGCGTCAAGTTCGACGTCAAGCCGCGTGAAGAAGGCTCTTTGCTTATGAGCCTGCTTGTCAGCTGGGGCCCCATGTTGTTGCTCATTGGTGTGTGGGTTTATTTCATGCGCCAAATGCAAGGTGGCGGCAAAGGCGGTGCCTTTAGCTTTGGCAAAAGCAAAGCGCGCATGCTCGACGAAAACGCCAATCAAGTTACCTTCGCCGATGTCGCTGGTTGCGACGAAGCCAAAGAGGAAGTGAAAGAAGTCGTTGACTTCTTGAAGGATCCACAACGCTTTCAAAAGCTGGGCGGACGAATTCCACGTGGCTTGTTGCTGGTTGGCCCTCCAGGTACCGGTAAAACCTTGCTGGCCAAGAGCATTGCGGGTGAGGCCAAAGTACCTTTCTTCAGCATCTCGGGCTCCGACTTTGTCGAGATGTTTGTGGGTGTGGGTGCAGCGCGTGTTCGCGACATGTTCGAGAACGCCAAGAAAAATGCACCTTGCATTATTTTTGTGGACGAAATTGACGCCGTTGGCCGTCAGCGTGGTGCTGGCTTGGGCGGTGGCAACGACGAGCGCGAACAAACCCTCAACCAGATGCTGGTTGAGATGGACGGCTTTGAAACCAATTTGGGCGTCATCGTGGTGGCTGCCACCAACCGTCCCGACATTTTGGACGCTGCTTTGCTGCGCCCAGGTCGTTTTGACCGCCAGGTGTACGTCACATTGCCCGACATTCGCGGCCGCGAACAAATCTTGGCTGTGCACATGCGCAAAATTCCCATTGGCCAAGACATGAACCCCGGCGTCATTGCCCGCGGAACACCGGGCATGAGCGGCGCCGATTTGGCCAACTTGTGCAACGAAGCGGCCCTCATGGCTGCACGCCGCAACGCCCGCGTTGTGGAAATGCAAGACTTCGAAAAAGCCAAAGACAAAATTCTGATGGGTCCTGAGCGCAAGAGCATGGTCATGCCCGAAGAAGAGCGTCGCAATACGGCTTATCACGAGTCGGGCCATGCCCTCATAGGCAAGCTGTTGCCCAAGTGCGACCCCGTGCACAAGGTCACCATCATTCCTCGCGGCCGTGCCTTGGGTGTCACCATGAGCCTGCCC
This sequence comes from Limnohabitans sp., assembly GCA_049655425.1. GTDB lineage: Bacteria > Pseudomonadota > Gammaproteobacteria > Burkholderiales > Burkholderiaceae_C > Limnohabitans_A. The sequence continues at coordinate 29,063 of JBASJS010000003.1, forward strand.
GAAAAAGACCGTTACAGCTACGACAGCGAATACATGTTGAACCAAATCAGCATGTTGTTTGGTGGCCGTATTGCCGAAGAAGTGTTCATGAAACAAATGACCACCGGTGCCAGCAACGACTTTGAACGTGCCACCCAAATTGCCCGTGACATGGTCATGCGATACGGCATGACCACTGCCTTGGGCCCCATGGTCTACGCCGAAAACGAAGGCGAAGTGTTCTTGGGTCGCTCGGTCACCAAAACCACCAACATGTCTGAGTCCACCATGCAAAAGGTCGATTCTGAAGTTCGCCGCATCATCGACGAGCAATACAACTTGGCGCGTCGCCTGATTGAAGAAAACAGCGACAAGATGCACGCCATGGCCAAGGCCTTGCTCGAGTGGGAAACCATTGATGTCACGCAGCTCGACGACATCATGGCCGGCCGCGAGCCTACAGCTCCCAAAGACTGGACGCCTCGCATTCCACCCTCGGGCAATGACGATGCGGGCGGTACGCCTGCTGTCAAAACAGATCCAGAGCCCAACGCGGCCTGATCAGATTTGATCTTCTACGGGGCTTCGGCCCCGTTGTTATTTTGAAGGGGCATTGCGCAACATGTCTTCTAAAGTTTGGCAAACCAGCCGGTTCAAAATTGACCTGGCTCAGCCCAAAGTAATGGCCATTGTGAATTTAACCCCCGATTCGTTTTCCGATGGGGGGCAACTGGCCACGTTGAGTCAATCACTGACGCATGCCGAAAAAGCACTTCAGCAGGGTGCCGATATTTTGGACATTGGGGGTGAGTCTTCTAGACCTGGCGCGCAAGCCGTCAGTGTGCAGGAAGAGTTAAGCCGCATCTTGCCCTTCTTAAAACAAGCCCTCGCTTGGAATGTGCCCATCTCCGTCGACACCGCAAAGCCCGAAGTGATGAAGGTGGTCTTAGATTTGGGGGTAGACATCGTCAATGACATTTGGGCTTTGCGTCAGCCAGGGGCCTTGGCGGTTGTTGCGCAACATGCCCAATGTGGTGTTTGCCTGATGCACATGCACCGTGAGCCGCAGACCATGTTTGAGCAACCGATGCAGGGCGATGCGCTTGCGTTGGTCAAAGCATTTTTGTCCGAACGCTTGTTGGCCTTGAATGCAGCTGGGATTTCCAAAGACCGCGTGGTGCTTGACCCTGGCATTGGATTTGGCAAGACCATTGATCAAAATTTGAGCTTGCTCAAACACCAGCAAGAACTGTTGGCGCTACAGTGTCCAATCTTGGCAGGGTGGTCTCGCAAAGGTTCCTTGGGCAAATTGACTGCCGTCAAGGGCCTTGTGCCAGAGCCTCACCAGCGCGTTGGGGCCAGTGTGGCTGCAGCGCTCATGTCGGTTCAAAACGGCGCCTCTCTGGTGCGGGTTCATGATGTGCAAGAGACCGTGCAGGCTTTGCGCTTTTGGCAAGCCGCAAAGCCCTAAAATGAGGCATTGAGAGCGCAAAAGGCGCCAACCCTCCACAAAGAAAAACATGACTAGAAGATATTTTGGGACAGACGGCATTCGCGGCACAGTTGGGCAGGCACCCATCACCCCAGATTTTGTCATGCGCTTGGCGCACGCTGTGGGCCGCGTTTTGCGTCAATCCGAAAAGCATCCGGTGGTGTTAATTGGCAAAGACACCCGCATTTCAGGTTACATGCTAGAGAGCGCCCTCGAGTCGGGTTTCAACTCGGCCGGTGTCGATGTGGTGTTGCTTGGCCCAGTGCCCACACCTGCGGTGGCTTACCTCACCCGTGCACAGCGCGCATCTTTGGGCGTGGTGATCAGCGCCAGTCACAACCCTTACGAGGACAACGGCATCAAGTTCTTCAGTGCCAAGGGCACCAAGCTGTCTGACGAATGGGAAACGGCGGTAGAAAGCATGGTCGATGAAGCCCCGGTATGGGCCTCATCCGCTGAACTTGGCAAAGCCAAACGCCTAGACGATGCGGCAGGCCGCTACATTGAATTTTGCAAAAGCACTTTCAGCAATGACTTCACCTTAAAGGGGATGAAAATTGTGGTGGACGCAGCCCACGGCGCGGCCTATCAAATTGCCCCCAAAGTCTTTCATGAACTGGGCGCCGATGTTGTGGCCATTGGTTGCTCGCCCGATGGTTTGAACATCAACAAGGGTGTTGGTGCCACTCATCCAGAGGCTTTGGTTGAAGCTGTCAAATTGCACAAGGCCGACTACGGCATTGCCCTAGACGGAGATGCCGACCGACTGCAAGTGGTCGACAGCTCTGGCCGTTTGTACAACGGCGATGAATTGCTTTATTTGATGGTCAGCGATCGCATTGCGCGCGATGAAGTGGTGCCCGGCGTGGTGGGCACCCTCATGACCAACATGGCCGTTGAAGTGGCCCTGAAGCGCAAAGGCGTTGCGTTCATTCGCAGCAAAGTGGGCGATCGTTATGTTTTAGAAGCCTTGCAAGAAAACGCTTGGCTTCTGGGGGGCGAGGGCTCTGGCCACTTGCTCGCCCTAGACAAGCACACCACTGGCGACGGCCTCATCAGTGCTTTGCAAGTTTTGCAAGCCTGCGTGGCCACGGGCCAGACCATGGCCCAATTGCTGTCAGAGGTGCAGTTGTTTCCACAAGTGCTGATCAATGTTCGAATTGCCAAAGACCAAAAGTGGCAAGACAACCCACAACTGGCCAGTGCCATTCAAGAAGTCGAACTGCAGCTTGCCGACACGGGCCGTGTGTTAATTCGCGCCAGTGGCACCGAGCCACTGGTTCGCGTGATGGTGGAAGCCCAAGACCCCGTCTTGGCTCAGTCTTACGCAGAAAAAATAGCAGCCACTTTGCGTCAGTAAATCAAGCGCTCTGGCTTGATTTCTTGCAAGATGGTGGTGGCTATTTCTTCGATCGATTTGGTGGTGGTAGACAGCCACCGAATACCCGATCGACGCATCATCGATTCTGCTTCAGCCACTTCGTGCCGGCAGTTGTCCAAGCTGGCATATTTGGAGTTGGGACGTCGTTCGCTTCGAATCTCAGACAAGCGTTCGGGGTGAATTGTTAGACCAAAAATCTTCTTGCGATGGGGCACCAAAGCCGGTGGCAGTTGCTTGCGATCAAAATCTTCAGGAATGAGCGGGTAGTTGGCCGCCTTCAGGCCGTGTTGCATGGCCAAGTAAAGGCTTGTGGGTGTTTTGCCACTTCGGCTGACCCCCACCAAAATAACCTCGGCCGACTCAAGATCGCGGTTGGACTGACCGTCGTCATGGGCCAAAGAGAAGTTGATGGCTTCAATCCGGTCGTGATATTCCTTGCTTTTGCTGACGTCGGAGAAACGCCCCACGCGGTGGTGTGACTTCAAGCCCAGCTCTTGCTCTAGGGGGTTCACGAAGGTGCCAAACATGTCCAGCAACATGCCTTTACAACCCGCACGAATAACCTCCAAAACCTCCATGTTGACCAGCGTGGTGAACACAATGGGTTTGATGTTTTCGACTTCAGCGGTGTGATTGATTTGCCTGACGGCCTGGTGCGCCTTGTCGGCGCTGTCGACAAAAGGCAGCCGAATGTGCCTTGTTTTCATCTCAAACTGGGCCAGGATGGCATTGCCAAAGGTTTCGGCCGTAATTCCGGTGCCGTCTGAGATGAAAAAAACGGTTCGATGTGGCATTGTTGAAATTCTAAGTTTGGCGAAAGGGTTTGGGTCCTAAAATCACACTCATTATCTACCGCCTGCTGGCACTCAAGAGTCAAATCTAAAAACAAGCAAGATTCTGAGCGTTGGTTCGGGCCGCGCGACCCGTTTTTTAACTTTGGAGCTTTTATGTCTAACCTTTTTGCAAAGGACGCTTTGGTCGTTCCCTTTGAACAACTTCGAATGGACGACGTCGAGTCGGTTGGCGGCAAAAACGCCAGCTTGGGCGAGATGATTTCTCAACTGCCCAACGGTGTTCGCGTGCCAACAGGCTTCGCTACCACCGCTCATGCCTTTCGCGCATTTTTGAAGCACGACGGCTTGGTCGATCGCATCAACCAAAAATTGGATGCCCTGGATGTTGAGGACGTCCGTACTTTGGCCAGCGTGGGCTTGGAAATCAGAACCATGGTCGAAGCCCAGCCATTTCCTGCAGATTTGGAAAAAGCCATTCGTGCGCAATTTGCTGTCTTGAGTGCTGGCAATGCACAAGCTTCATTTGCGGTTCGTTCCTCTGCCACAGCTGAAGACCTGCCAGATGCATCGTTTGCCGGTCAACAAGAAACATTCCTCAACGTGGTGGGCATCGAAGACGTGCTGCACAAAATGAAAGAGGTGTTTGCGTCTCTGTACAACGACCGCGCCATCAGCTACCGGGTTCACAAGGGTTTTGCGCACGCAGACGTGGCCTTGTCGGCCGGTGTTCAGCGCATGGTGCGCTCCGATTTGGGCGCTGCGGGCGTGATGTTCACCATTGACACCGAAACGGGTTTTGAAGATGTGGTGTTCATTACCTCAAGCTATGGCCTGGGCGAGACGGTAGTGCAGGGCGCAGTCAATCCCGACGAGTTTTATGTTCACAAGCCGATGTTGGCTGCAGGCAAAAACGCCGTCATTCGACGCAACCTCGGCTCTAAATTGATTCAGATGGTGTTTTCAACACCCGAAGAAAAAGCGGCATCTTGCAAGCTGGTCAAAACGGTAGAAGTGGGCATGGAGTTGCGCAACCGTTATTCACTGAGCGACGCAGACATTACGCAGTTGGCGCAATACGCCATGGTGATTGAAAAGCACTATGGCCGCCCCATGGACATTGAATGGGGCAAGGATGGCACCGATGGCTTGCTGTACATCTTGCAAGCTAGGCCCGAGACAGTCAAGAGTCAGTCCAAAGGCACCGCCGAGCTGCGCTACAAACTCAAAGGCAAGGGCACCGTATTGGCCGAGGGGCGTGCCATTGGTCAAAAGATTGGCACAGGCCCCGTTCGCTTGGTGCACAGCATTGCTGAGATGGACCAAGTGCAAGCCGGTGATGTGCTGGTCACCGACATGACCGACCCCAACTGGGAGCCCGTGATGAAGCGGGCCAGTGCCATTGTGACCAACCGCGGGGGCCGCACTTGTCACGCCGCCATCATTGCCCGTGAATTGGGCATTCCTGCGGTAGTGGGATGCGGCAACGCAACTTCTCAATTGAAGGATGGCACCTTGGTCACCGTCAGTTGCGCAGAAGGCGACACAGGTCACATCTACGACGGTTTGTTAGAAACCGAAGTGACCGAAGTGACACGCGGCACCATGCCAGAGATTGCCACCAAAATCATGATGAATGTGGGCAATCCACAGCTGGCATTTGACTTTGCGCAATTGCCCAACCAAGGCGTCGGCTTGGCCCGCTTGGAGTTCATCATCAACAACAACATTGGGGTGCATCCCAAAGCCATTTTGGATTACCCCAACATCGATGCCGATCTGAAAAAAGCTGTCGAGTCTGTGGCCCGCGGTCACGCTTCGCCCAAAGCGTTTTACATCGACAAAGTGACCGAAGGCGTGGCCAGCATTGCAGCCGCATTTTGGCCCAAGCCTGTTATTGTTCGATTGTCCGATTTCAAAAGCAACGAGTACCGCAAACTCATTGGTGGCAGCCGTTACGAGCCAGAAGAAGAAAACCCCATGTTGGGCTTCCGTGGCGCTGCGCGCTACATCAGTGAAGATTTTGGTGAAGCTTTTGCCATGGAATGCGAAGCCATCAAGCGCGTGCGCGGCGACATGGGCCTGACCAATGTGCAGGTCATGGTGCCCTTTGTGCGTACTTTGGGCCAAGCCGATCGCGTCACGCAATTGTTGGCCAAGCACGGCTTGAAGCGCGGTCAAGATGATTTGAAAATCATCATGATGTGTGAAGTTCCTAGCAACGCCATCTTGGCTGACAAATTCCTCGAGTATTTCGATGGCTTCTCGATTGGCTCCAACGACTTAACGCAACTGACATTGGGCCTCGATCGTGACTCAGGTTTAGAGTTGTTGGCACTTGATTTTGACGAACGTGATTTGGCCGTTCAAACTTTGATTGCGCAAGCGATCAAAGCATGTTTAAGCCAAGGCAAATACGTTGGTATCTGTGGTCAGGGCCCCAGCGACCATCCTGACTTTGCCAAGTGGTTAATGGCGCAGGGCATCAGTTCAATCTCTTTGAATCCAGACACTGTTGTAGAGACTTGGACGCAGCTCGGGAAACTCGATTGAGTTCTCAAACCCCATTTCAGCAAAAATACGCCTCTTACAAGAGGCGTTTACACCGCAATGTCTTGATCTTTGTGGTGGTGCTTTTCAGTTTGATTGCGCTGATGGGGTGGGCTGAGCATGAGGGGCTGTCTCGCAATTTGATTGGCCCCATCTTTTTGTTTTCTACCGTCATGCTCTATGCGCTGATTGGTGTGGCAGGTCGCACCACCAACGCAGACGAGTATTACGTCGCTGGTCGCCGCATTCCTGCTTTTTACAACGGCATGGCCACTGCAGCCGATTGGATGAGCGCCGCCTCGTTCATTAGCTTGGCGGGAGCTTTGTATTTGCAAGGTTTTTCGGGCAGTGGTGGGCAAGCCGGTGGTTTGGCTTATGTCATGGGCTGGACGGGTGGTTTTTGCTTGGTTGCGTTGTTGATTGCACCGCACTTGCGGGCCATGAACTTGTACACCTTGCCCGATTTCTTCAGCCAGCGTTATGGCGGGCGTTGGCCTCGTTTGTTGGCGGCTTGGTCGGCCATTCTGTGCTCGTTCACTTATGTGGTGGCGCAAATTTACGGCATTGGCTTGATCGCATCTCGTCTTACGGGTGTTCAGTTTGAAATTGGCATTTTGCTGGGCCTGGGTGGCGTGCTGCTGTGTTCGTTTTTGGGGGGCATGCGCGCCATCACATGGACGCAAGTGGCGCAGTACATCATTTTGTTGTTGGCATTTTTGATCCCCGTGTCTTGGTTGGCCTACAAGCAATTGGGCACACCGTGGGCGCCCATTGCTTATAGCGCGCAGCTTTCTAAAATTTCAGTTTTAGAGCAACAGCTAATTTCAGACCCAGCCGAGTTGGAGGTTCGTCAAGAATTTCTGCGCCGGGCAGACGCCTACAAACAAAAGCTGGCCAACGTTGGCGTGTCGTTGCAAGAAGAGCGATTCAAACTCGACCAAAAAGTGAGAGATTTAAAGTCACAAAACGCAGACTTCTCATTGATCGCCAAGGCCCGCCGAGAATTGCAAGCCTTGCCAAAAAATGAATTGGCGGCCAAAGATATTTGGCAACGCGCCATGATAGAAAACTATGAACGCGCAAAACCGCTTGGCGGCATGCCAGCGCACGGCACCGCGTTTCAAGGCGACCCCCAAGGCACCGCTGAGGAACAAGCCCTGTTCAATCAATCTAGGCTTAACTTTGTAGCCCTGATTTTTTGCTTGATGGCGGGCACTGCGGGCTTGCCCCATTTGCTGACGCGGTTTTATACCGTGCCCAATGAATCAGAAGCCCGGCTGTCGGTGGCCTGGTCTTTGCTGTTCATTGCCATCTTGTATTTGAGCGCGCCCGCTTTGGCTGTTCTCGTGAAATTTGAGGTCATGAACAATCTGGTGGGAAGTCAGTTTGCCGAGCTTCCGTCATGGCTGGCGCAATGGTCGCGCGTTGACAGCGCCTTGGTCGAAGTTTCAGACATCAATTTAGACGGTATTTTGCAATTTGGCGAATTGAAGTTGGGAGCCGACATGGTGATGCTGGCCAGCCCCGAATTGGCAGGCTTGCCTTATGTCATTTCTGGCCTGGTTGCGGCGGGTGGATTTGCTGCAGCGCTGTCGACGGCCGATGGTTTGCTTTTGACCATCAGCAACGCTTTTGTTCACGACATGCGCTTGGGCAACAAAAATGGTCTTGAAACGGCTGAGGGCAGGGTGATTCTTTCTAAATTTGCGCTGCTGGCGGTTGCGATGTGCGCAGCTTTGGTGGCGGCGTGGAAGCCCGCAGAAATTTTGGCCTTGGTGTCGGCCTCTTTTTCCTTGGCCGCTTCTGCGTTTTTCCCAGGCATGGTCATGGGCATATTTTGGAAACGTGCCAGTCGACAAGCCGTTGTTTTGGGCATGTTGGCTGGTTTGGGGGTCACTTTGGCCTACATGGTGTTGAACGCGTCTTCTGTCAGGCTGGCCTTTGGATTGGACGCTACAGGCGGCATGATTGGCGGTATTCAACCTATTTCTGCTGGTATTTTGGGGGTTCCGGTTGGCTTTCTGGCCATTTGGCTCGGCAGTTGGGTATGGCCCCAAAGACCCACGCCAGCCGATGCCCCTGTGCTTGCGCCTGAGAACCCCTTTCCGGGCCTCTAATTCCTGGGCTATAATCGCGGGCTGACCTTGCTGCACCCCGTCCGACGCTGGGGGTAGCTTTTTTTCAATACCTTCAAAGGTAAAAACCCAAAGGAGTCTCAATGCGTCATTACGAAATCATTTTGCTGATCCATCCGGATCAGAGCGAACAAGTTCCAGCCATGCTGGAGCGTTACAAAGGCATGATCGTTGCCGGCGGTGGCAAGATCCACCGTGTCGAAGACTGGGGTCGCCGCCAGTTGGCCTACCAAATTAACAAGTTGGGCAAAGCCCACTACTTGTGCGTGAACATTGAAGCTGATCAGGCTGTGATGGCCGAACTCGAACACGCCTTCAAGTTCAACGATGCCGTTTTGCGTCACATGACTGTTCTCAAGAAGAAAGCCGAAACAGGCCCATCTTCCATGATGAAACAAGTCGAGCGCGAAGAAGCTCGTAAAGCCCAACAAGCCGAGTTTGCAGGCTAATTACATTTGTTTGCGGGAGTGACCGAACAAAACCACCTTGAATTAACCGCTGGTATCGCAGAGCAAAAAGCAATTCGATACACACCGGCTGGATTACCAGTCATCGACTTGGTTCTAGAGCACAGCTCTAGCATGCAAGAAGCGGGAGTTCTCAGACAGGTCAATGCCACAGTCAAAGCTGTTGCCATCGGATCTGTTGCAGAGAGAATTCAAACTCAGCCAATTGGCAGCGTTTGGAAATTCAGCGGTTTTTTAGCCACACCCAAAAACGGAAAAAATGTAATTCTGCACATTCAAGAATTCAAGACACTTTAATTTTCAGGAGGCCCCATGGCCACTTTCAAAAAATTTAACAAAGACAAGCGCCCTAAGCGCAACACCCAGTCATTGCTGTTCAAGCGCAAGCGTTTCTGCCGCTTCACAGTCACAGGCGTGGAAGAGATTGATTACAAAGACGTCGACACATTGCGCGACTTCATCGCCGAAAACGGCAAAATCATCCCCGCACGTTTGACAGGCACACGCGCTATTTATCAGCGCCAATTGAACACTGCCATCAAGCGCGCTCGCTTCTTGGCCATGTTGCCTTACAGCGACCAGCACAAAGTTTAAGGAGAACAACCATGCAAATCATTCTGCTCGATAAGGTTGTGAACCTTGGCAATTTGGGTGAAATCGTTAAAGTTAAAGACGGCTACGCTCGCAACTTCTTGATCCCCAGCGGTCGTGCACGTCGCGCCACTGAAGCCAACAAAGCCGAGTTCGAAGCACGCCGTGCCGAACTCGAAAAAGCAGCAGCAGCCAAATTGGTTGAAGCACAAGCCCAAGGCGAAAAATTGGCTGGCGCAGTGGTTAAGATCACTCAGAAAGCTGGCGTTGATGGCCGTTTGTTCGGTTCCGTCACCAACCACGACATCGCTGAAGAGTTGAACAAATCGGGTTACGGTTTGGCCAAAGCGCAAATCCGCATGCCCAACGGTCCTATCAAAACTGTGAGCGAATCAACTGTTGCTGTGGCATTGCACACAGACGTGGTGGTCGAAGTCACTGTTTCTGTTTACGGCGAAACAGCTTAATTTTCAAGCCATTTCAAAAGCCGCCCGTCGCAAGACTGGCGGCTTTTTTGTTTCTGCCAGGCTATCTTGTTTATACACAAGACTTTCTCTACTTACCAACGACTTATCCACAGGCTTGTCCCATGACCAAATGCCGATCCGTGCGTAAGATCGAGCATTCAATTTAGAACGTCCATGTCAGCACTTTTCTCTCCACAGTCACACTCAGAATCTGAACTCGGATTTTCTGCCGTCAGCCAAGATCAGCAAATTGCGCAGTTGCGTGTTCCGCCTCACTCCATTGAAGCAGAGTCCAGTGTGCTGGGTGGCCTGTTGCTCGACAACAGTGCCTGGGATCGCATGGGCGATTTGCTCACCGATAACGACTTTTACCGCCACGAACACAAGCTGATCTTCTCAGCCATCTCTACCCTGATCAATGGTTCCAAACCTGCAGACGTGATCACGGTGTTTGAACAATTGCAAAATCAGGGCAAAGCGGAGGGCATGGGGGGTCTGGGCTACCTCAACTCCTTGGCGCAATATGTGCCCAGCTCTAGCAACATCCGCCGTTATGCGGAAATTGTGCGAGAGCGTTCTATCCTGCGCAAATTGGTCACAGCCAGCGATGAAATTGCCACCAACGCCTTCAGCCCACAGGGCAGAGCCGTCGAAAAAATCTTAGACGAGGCCGAGCAAAAAATCTTCAACATTGGCGAGGAAGGCTCGCGCATGAAGCAGGGCTTTCAGTCGATGGACACGCTGGTGGTCGATCTGATGGACCGTGTCCAGGAAATGGCCGACAACCCCAACGACATCACAGGTGTGCCAACCGGTTTCTACGACTTAGACCGCATGACGTCGGGTTTGCAAGCGGGTGATTTGGTGGTGTTGGCCGCTCGACCCTCCATGGGCAAAACCGCCTTCGCCATCAACATTGCAGAGCATGTGGCCTTGAACGAAGGCTTGCCTGTTGCTGTGTTCTCGATGGAGATGGGTGCAGCCCAATTGGCGGTTCGTGTGGTGGGCTCCATTGGCCGCATTGACCAAGGTCACTTGCGCACCGGCAAGCTTACCGATGAAGAATGGCCACGTTTGACCGATGCCATTGAGCGTTTGCGAACGGTGTCATTGCACATTGATGAGACGCCTGGTTTAACGCCCAGTGAACTGCGTGCCAATGCGAGGCGCTTGGCGCGCAAATGCGGCAAGCTGGGTTTGATTGTGGTCGACTACTTGCAGCTGATGAGCGGATCTTCTGGCGGCGATGGCGACAACCGTGCCACAGAACTTGGCGAAATTTCTCGAGGCCTCAAGATGTTGGCCAAAGAACTCCAGTGTCCTGTCATTGCTTTGTCGCAGCTCAATCGGGGCGTCGAGCAAAGAACAGACAAGCGTCCCATGATGAGTGACTTGCGCGAATCAGGCGCCATCGAGCAAGATGCCGACATCATCATGTTCATTTACCGAGACGATTACTACAACAAAGACTCCAAAGAGCCTGGTGTAGCCGAAATCATCATTGGCAAGCAACGTAACGGCCCTACAGGTGCCGTGAAGTTAACCTTCTTGAAACCCCTTACGCGCTTTGAAAGCTTGGCTTCAAGTGGCGACAGTGGCGACTATTGATTTCATGCTTTAAAGCACTTCACTGGCAAAGTCGGCCAGTCGTGAACGTTCGCCGCGTGCCAAGGTGATGTGACCCCCATGTGCCCATCCCTTGAATCGGTCTACCGCATAGGTAAGGCCCGAAGAGCCTTCGGTGAGGTAGGGCGTGTCAATTTGCGCCAAGTTGCCCATGCAAATGATTTTGGTGCCTGGGCCTGCGCGCGTGATCAAAGTCTTCATCTGTTTGGGCGTTAAGTTTTGCGCCTCGTCGATGATCACGTATTTGTTCAAGAAGGTACGGCCGCGCATGAAATTCATGCTCTTGATTTTGATGCGGCTCCTGATCAACTCGTTGGTGGCTGCGCGTCCCCATTCGCCTGCATTGCCGCCGTCGCCTTTGGCCAAAAACTCTAAGTTGTCGTCTAAGGCGCCCATCCAGGGACCCATTTTTTCTTCTTCAGTGCCAGGCAAGAAACCAATGTCCTCACCAACACTAACGGTTGCACGCGTCATGATGATTTCTGTGTAGCGGCGATCGTCCAAGACTTGCGTGAGGCCTGCTGCCAAGGCCATCAGCGTTTTACCGGTACCTGCCGTACCTGCCAAAGTGACAAAGTCAACGTCGGGGTCGGTCAGCATGTTCATGGCAAAGTTTTGCTCACGGTTTCTGGTGGTCACACCCCAGATGGCATTTTTGGCATGGCCAAAATCCTTGAGTGTTTTCAAGACGGCTGTTTTGCCGCGAATTTCTGTGACGCGGGCGTACAGGCTGGGTTCGCCTGGCGCTTCCAGATAGACAAACTGATTGATGAGAAGGCTTGGCACCAAGGGTCCACTGAACCTGTAAAAGGTGTGGCTGCCTTGCTGCCAGCTCTCGATGGCCTTGCCGTGTTGGTTCCAAAAATCATGGGGCAGAGCCAAAGCACCAGAGTACAAAAGGTCGCCGTCTTCCAAGACCTTGTCATTTTGGTAGTCCTCTGCGGCCAGTCCCAATGCGCGCGCTTTGACCCGCATGTTGATGTCTTTGGACACCAGCACAACTTCGCGCGGCGCGTGCAATTTGCCCAATGCCTGCACAACCCCCAAAATTTGGTTGTCGGCTTTGCCCTGAGGCAAGCTCATGGGCAGGCTGACATCCATGATTTGGGTTTGAAAGAATAATTTGCCACCAGCCTCAATGTGCCCGGTGGTGCTCAGCGGCAAGCCTTGCTTCATGTCCGAGTCGGGGGCAGCGGCAAGGGCATCAAGTGATCGGCTGGTTTGACGTGCATTGCGCGCAACTTCCGTCATGCCTTTCTTATGACTGTCGAGTTCTTCCAGAACAATCATAGGCAGGTAGACGTCATGCTCTTCAAATTGAAAGAGGCACATGGGGTCGTGCATCAGCACATTGGTGTCCAACACAAACAGCTTGGTGGGGCCGTTGTTCTTTTTGGCAGATTTGGTTTTCTTAGGGGCGGGTGCTGAAGCGGGTGCCGCAACTTGTTTCACGGCAGGCTTGACGACTTCAAGTGCGTCAGGTGCTGTTTTTTTGCTGTTTGTTTTTTTGGCCACGCTTTCACGTTGTGAGGGGACTGGTGCAATGGCTGCTTTTTCAGCGTTGGCAATGGCTTGCGCAGACAGCAATGAAGCGCGCTGGGTCGGTGCAGGTGGCAATGGCATGAATCGTGGCCTCTGTTGAAATGTTGAAAATCAAATGCGCAAAGAAAAAGCCGCCTGGAGACCAAGGCGGCTTTGCTTTATGAGAATCTCTGAATGGGGCTGTAATTTCAGCGGCATGTCGCCATTATGCGGCTTTTTTCAGGGCCTTCACGGCTTTCAGAACATCTTCAACGTGACCTGGCACCTTCAAGCCACGCCATTCTTCCTTGACCAAGCCATCTGGGCCGATCAAGAAAGTGCTGCGCTCGATGCCTTTGACTTTTTTGCCGTACATGATCTTGTTTTTGACCACGCCAAACATGTGACACATTTTTTCTTCCGTGTCGGCAATGAGTTCAAATGGGAGTTCCAATTTGGCTTTGAAGTCGTCGTGCGACTTCATGTTGTCGCGAGAGACGCCAAACACGGTAGCACCTGCCTTGGTAAAGTCTTTGAATTTGTCGCGAAACTGCATGGCCTCGGTGGTGCAACCAGGCGTGTTGTCCTTCGGGTAGAAGTACAAAATCATGATTTTGCCGTTGTGAGATGTGTTTGAAACCTTCAGGCCGCCCGTTGCGTTTGCTTCAAATTCGGGAAGGGGTTTGTTAACAACGATCGCCATAGAACTAATCTCACGTGACAGGAATGAACCGCATAACCGATCAGGTGCTGAGGGGCAACATCACCGGACGGGAATTCGGTATTTTATCCTGAAACCAAAGGGGTATTTGCAAAATTGCGCAAAACTCGCAATTCAGGCCTCTCCCAGAGGCAGCAGGGCCAAAACCACGTGCCTTCCTTCGCCTGCCAAAACGTTGAAAGTACGGCAGGCCGCACCGCTGTCCATGGTTTCTACGCCAATTCCTTGTTTGATCAAGCCTTGTAACACCCGGGGCGCAGGGAAACGCAGGCGTTGACCACTCCCAAAAATGACCAATTCAGGTTTGAAGTTCAAAATTTCATCAAAACAGGCTTGAGACAATTCGCTGAAGCGCGATGCCGACCAAGCTTGGGGGCCTTTGATGGCACACAAGATCATGGGGCCCGTCTGCAGTTTGCCATTGACCACCACGCCTTCTTCGCTGTAGCTCTGGATGGAATATGCGTTGCTAGCGTCGGGATGGAGTTTCATGTGGAGTTGTTTCTTAAAAAGGGCCAGTTCTGTGGTCAAATTATAGGTTTTCCCCAGCGACAACACCCCTCGGAGGGATTTTGAAAACTATCCAGAAATCAGCCAAGCTTGCCAACGTTTGTTATGACATTCGCGGACCCATCATGGACCGCGCCCGACAAATGGAAGAAGAGGGCCACAAGATCATCAAGCTGAACATTGGCAACTTGGCCGTGTTTGGTTTTGATGCGCCTGAAGAAATCCAGCAAGACATGATTCGCAACCTGCCCAATTCGGCGGGTTATTCGGATAGCAAAGGTATTTTTGGCGCGCGCAAAGCGGTCATGCACGAAACCCAAAAGCAGGGCATCAAAGGCGTCACGCTCGATGACATTTATCTGGGCAACGGTGCCAGCGAGTTGATTGTGATGGCCACCAATGCCTTGCTCGACAACGGCGATGAGTTGTTATTGCCAGCCCCCGACTATCCGCTGTGGACTGCTGCTGCCAGTTTGTCGGGCGGCACACCTGTTCACTACATGTGCGATGAGACCAAGGGATGGATGCCCGACATCGACGATATCCGCGCCAAGATCACCCCCAAGACCAAAGGCATTGTGGTCATCAACCCCAACAATCCTACGGGTGCTTTGTACTCCGATGCAACGCTGCAGAGCATTGTGGACATTGCGCGCGAGCATGGTCTGGTAATTTTTGCCGATGAGGTGTACGACAAAGTTTTGTACGATGGTGTGAAGCACACGCCCATTGCCAGCCTCAGTCAAGATGTGCTCACCATCACTTTCAATTCTTTGTCCAAAAGCTATCGGTCGTGTGGCTACCGCGCTGGTTGGATGTTTCTCACAGGCGACAAGCGTCCTGCCAAAGATTACATCGAAGGTTTGAACATGTTGTCCAACATGCGCCTGTGTGCCAATGTGCCCGGGCAGTGGGCCATTCAAACGGCATTGGGGGGACACCAAAGCATCAATGAGTTGGTCAATCCCGGCGGCCGTTTGCGCAAGCAAAGAGACTTGGCTTACGAGTTGATCAATGCCATACCGGGTGTGTCTTGCGTCAAGCCTACTGCTGCGCTTTACATGTTCCCCAAGCTCGATCCCCAAATTTATCCCATCCAAGACGACCAACAATTCTTTTTGGAAATGTTGCAAGAAACCAAAGTGATGTTGGTGCAAGGAACCGGTTTCAACTGGCCATCGCCCGACCATTTCCGAATTGTGTTCTTGCCACATGTCGATGATTTGCGTGAAGCCATCGAACGCATGGCAAAGTTTTTAGAAAAAGCGCGTCAGCGTTTTGGTACAGCGGTCTAAGAGAGAAAAAATGAAACCGATTCAAGTTGGCCTTTTGGGCATGGGCACAGTGGGCAGCGGCACATTCAATGTGTTGAGGCGCAATCAAGAAGAAATCAAACGTCGTGCAGGACGCGGCATTGAAATCGCCATGGTGGCAGATTTAGATGTTGCCAAAGCGCAAGCCTTGTGCGGCGATTCAGTCAAAGTTGTGAACGATGCGCGGCAGGTCATTGCCAACCCCGACATCGACATCGTGGTCGAACTCATCGGTGGTTATGGCATCGCCAAAGCACTGGTGCTAGAGGCCATTGCCGCGGGTAAGCACGTTGTCACAGCCAACAAAGCTTTGTTGGCTGTACACGGTACCGAAATTTTTGCAGCAGCACATGCCAAAGGTGTGATGGTGGCGTTTGAAGCCGCAGTGGCGGGTGGCATTCCCATCATCAAAGCATTGCGCGAGGGCCTCACAGCCAACAGCATTCAGTGGGTGGCGGGCATCATCAATGGCACCACCAATTTCATCTTGTCAGAGATGCGTGAAAAAGGTTTGGACTTTGAGGTGGTGCTCAAAGAGGCACAACGTTTGGGCTATGCAGAAGCAGACCCTACATTCGACATCGAAGGTGTAGACGCTGCGCACAAAGCCACACTCATGAGTGCTTTGGCTTTTGGCATTCCTGTTCAGTTTGACAAAGCCTACACAGAGGGCATTACCAAATTGGGCGCGGCCGACATCAAGTACGCCGAACAATTGGGTTATCGCATCAAGTTGTTGGGCATTACCAAGCGCACTGATGCTGGCATTGAACTGCGCGTGCACCCCAGCTTGGTTCCTACGTCGCGTTTAATTGCCAACGTTGAAGGCGCCATGAATGCCGTGATGGTGCAGGGCGATGCGGTAGGCACCACACTTTATTACGGCAAGGGCGCGGGCTCAGAGCCTACGGCCAGCGCCGTCATTGCCGACCTGGTTGACATCACGCGTTTGCACACGGCAGATCCGCTCAACCGCGTGCCGCATTTGGCCTTCCAGCCCAATGCCATGAGCAATTTGAAGATATTGCCCATGTCTGAAGTTGTCACCAGTTACTACCTGCGCTTGCGCGTGGCCGATGAGGCAGGCGTATTGGCCAAGCTCACAGGCTTGTTGGCCGAAGCCAACATCAGCATCGACGCAGTACTGCAACGTGAAGCCGATCAAGTGAGCCAAGCGGGTGAGAATCAAACGGACGTCATCATCCTCACGCACGATACCGTGGAAGGCAAGATGAATGCCGTGTTGGCGCAAATGCAAGCATTGCCCACTGTGATGGCGCCCATTACAAAAATTCGCAAGGAAGAGTTGAACTGATGCGCTACTTGTCAACTCGCGGTCATGCCGATCGCAAACGTTTTTGTGAAATCTTGCTAGAAGGCTTGGCGCCCGATGGCGGTCTGTATTTGCCAGAAAGCTATCCGCAAATTTCGCAAGAAGCCCTCACAAACTTGCGACAAGTTTGGCAGACTCAGGGCTATGCAGCGTTGGCCTTTGAAGTGTTGTCCTTGTACATCGACGACATTCCAGCCGATGACCTTCGCGCCTTGTGCCAAAAGACTTACACTGAAGCCACTTTTGGCACTCCCCAAATTGTGCCCCTCAAGACCCTCAAGACCCAAGCGCTTGCTGGTGCTCAGGTCAGTTTGGAAGCGCTGTCCAATGGCCCCACTTTGGCCTTCAAAGACATGGCCATGCAGTTGCTCGGTAATTTGTTTGAATACGAATTGGCAAGACGCAATGCAGAGTTGAACATCTTCGGCGCTACCTCTGGCGACACAGGCAGCGCAGCCGAGTACGCCATGCGCGGCAAAAAAGGGGTGCGTGTTTTCATGACCAGCCCGCTGGGTCGCATGAGCCCTTTTCAGCAGGCACAAATGTTCAGCTTGCTGGACGAAAACATTCACAACATTGCCATTGAAGGGGTATTTGACGATTGCCAAGACATTGTCAAAGCCGTTAGCAACGATTTAGAGTTCAAGCGCAAATACAAAATTGGCACGGTCAATTCCATCAATTGGGCGCGATTGTTGGCGCAGGTGGTGTACTACTTTGCGGGTTACTTCCAAGCCACTCAAACCAATTCTCAAAAAGTCAGCTTTAGCGTTCCGAGTGGCAACTTTGGCAATGTGTGTGCAGGTCATGTCGCACGCATGATGGGACTGCCCATTGACCAATTGGTTGTGGCCACCAACGAAAACGACGTCTTGGACGAGTTTTTCAGAACCGGCATTTACCGTGTTCGCGGCACAGCCGATACGCACGAAACCTCTAGTCCCTCCATGGACATCTCAAAGGCCAGTAACTTTGAGCGTTTTGTGTTTGACTTGCTGCAACGCGATGCGGCCCGAACCAAAAATCTTTTCTACGACCAGCTCAACCAGCAAGGCAAGTTTGACCTTGGAAGCGATCCTCTGTTTGCAGAAGCGGCCACCAAGTATGGTTTTGTCAGCGGCAAGAGCACGCACGCCGATCGCCTCAAAACCATTCAGGCTGTGTTTGCAGACAATCACATCATGATTGACACCCACACCGCTGATGGTTTGAAGGTTGCAGTGCCCTTGGCCAAACCTGGCATTCCAATGCTGGTTCTAGAGACAGCGTTGCCCATTAAATTTGCGGCCACTTTGGTTGAAGCGCTCGGACGCGAACCCGACCGGCCACCTAAGTTTGAAGGCATTGAAGCCTTGCCCAAGCGCGTCAAAGTCATGGGCAAGTCGGTGGATGCCGTCAAAGCTTATATCGCCCAGCACTGCGATTGATCACCATGGCTGCTGACACCCCACCGAAGCGTCCGCCATTGATGTCTTTAGACGAGGCTTTGGACTTCGTGCTCAAAGATGTTGCCTTACTGACTACGCATGAAAGCGTTCCCACATTTGAGGCCGATGGCCGTGTGTTGGCCGAATCTCTGGTGTCGCAATTGCAAGTTCCACCGCAAGACAATTCGTCAATGGATGGCTATACCCTGCGAGTTGAAGACGTTGCGACAACAGGCGCAATCTTGAAGGTCACGCAGCGTATTCCGGCGGGTCACAACGGGCAGCCCTTGCACGCAGGGGAAGCTGCGCGAATTTTCACGGGTGCGCCCATTCCACCTGGCGCCAACGCTGTGGTGATGCAAGAAGACACGCAAGTGGATACCACCGCGTCGGTGTCTCAAGTGGCTGTCAATGTGGTGCCTAGCTTGGGCCAATGGATCCGCAAAAGTGGCGAAGACGTTACCCGGGGTGCTGTGGTTTTGCAAAAGGGCACACGCCTCGACCCAGCGGCTCTGGGCTTGGCGGCAAGCATTGGCGTCGCTCAGGTCCAGGTGGTTCGCAAGCCACGTGTGGCCTTGTTTTCTACGGGTGATGAGTTGGTCATGCCTGGCGACGTGGCACCAGAAAACATGCGCCCTGGCGCCATTTACAACTCCAATCGGTTTTTTCTTCGCGCTTTACTGATCCGAGCAGGTTGCGATGTGACAGATTTAGGCATCGTGCCCGACAATCTCAACGCCACCCTCACGGTGCTGCAGCAAGCCGCTTCAAACCACGATTTGATTTTGACCAGCGGGGGTGTATCCGTTGGCGAAGAGGACCATGTTAAGCCAGCAGTTCAGGCCTTGGGTCATTTGAACTTGTGGCAAATTTCAATGAAGCCGGGCAAGCCTTTTGCGTTTGGCAACGTTTACTCAGGTTCTGTTGCCGACGGCAAGAAAGCCTATTTCATGGGCCTTCCAGGCAATCCTGTTTCAAGTTTCGTCACATACCAGTTGCTCGTCCGACCCTTTTTGATGGCCCTTCAAGGTGTCACTGCACCTCGCACAGCACCTTACAAGCTTCAAGCCCATTTTGACCTGCCAAAGCCTGACAAACGCAGAGAGTTTTTGCGTGTCAAACGCAATGCGCAAGGCGGACTCGATTTATTCCCCAATCAAAGCTCGGGCGTATTGACGTCGGTGGTGTGGGGCGATGGTGTTGTGGACAACCCAGGCTCGCAAGTCATTCAAACGGGTGACTGGGTTCTGTTTTATCCCTTTTCAGAGTGGTTGCAATGAAATTGCGCATTCGTTACTTTGCCTCTTTGCGCGAGACCCTGGGTAAATCGCAAGAGGAAGTCGAGACAACAGCCAACACGGTGGGTGAATTGCGCAATCAATTGCTTACCCAAGGTGGCGCGTACCTTTGCCTAGAGCGAGGCAAGGCCGTCAGAATGGCCTTGAACCAGGTCATGGTGCAAGAAGATGCTGCCCTGACCGACAACGCTGAATTGGCATTTTTCCCGCCTGTTACAGGGGGCTGATCATGCAGGCACGTGTCGTCATTCAGACGGAAGATTTCAATGTGGCAGAAGTTCTGACCCAACTTCGCGCCCAAGACTTGCGAGTGGGCGCTGTGTGCTCATTCGTGGGTACCGTGCGTGACACGCGCATGTTGACGGGGCAGGCGGCAGATGAAGTGGTGTCAATGGCTTTGGAGCACTATCCCGGCATGACCGAGTCTTCCATTGAAGCCATGATTGACGAAGCACACCAGCGGTTTGATTTTTACCAAGCCAAGGTGATTCACCGTGTGGGTGAACTCCGGCCAGCAGATCAAATCGTGCTGGTCGCAGTCACCTCAGCACACCGCGGCGAAAGTTTCAAAGCTTGCGAGTTTTTGATGGACTACTTGAAAACTCAAGCACCCTTTTGGAAAAAAGAAGAAACACCAGAAGGGGCCAAATGGGTGGATGCGCGCGTGAGTGACGACGAAGCCATGGCCCGATGGGGCATTCAATCGCGCAACGCTTGAACTGCGGGTGCGTTCTACCCCAACAGATTGACCGTGCTCAGTGTTGGTAGGCCGGACGCTCTAGGCTGGCGGTGTCGACATTGTCGGCGCGCTGTGAAAAATCGGGTTGTTGCCATTGCGCTTTTTTGAGCGCTTGTTCAATGAGGTGCAGCAAGCCATGAAGCAAAGAGGCTTGTAGGTTAAATTCACACGAAGCACCGCTGGCATTCTCGCCACTCTTGTCCTTGAATAACAAATTCAAACTGCCGCTGTTGTGCAAGTTCAATTGCACATCGGTGACCAGCAAAGGCGTAGCGCCGAGGGGCAAGTTGAGGTTTTGTGAAACAAAGGGCGTTGAAAAATCGGCTTGTGACAAAAAGTTTTCGCGCTTCAGTTCGGCCAGCATTTGCTGCGCCGTGGTGTCGGCAGCCATGACTTGTGGGTCTCTGGCTTCTAGTTGAACCACAGATGCTTGTAAATGAGGCAGCAAGCGCAAGGTCATGGCCCGTGTAAGCCACAAACGGAACTCTTGACTGTCTTGATTGCTAACCCGCAGGGCCAAGCGATCTTGACGTTCGTCATATTGCACTGACATTTGGTGAATGTTCATGTTGACATTCTAGAGGCTCAGGTGCTCGAATTGGCATCTGGCGTCACGCCTCTTGAAAATTAGGCTTGTCGACCCCAAATAGATGTCAATAGGAGATTCACATGCGAATTGACAAACTAACCACTAAGTTCCAAGAAGCCTTGGGCGACGCTCAGAGTTTGGCTTTGGGCAAAGACCACGCCTACATCGACCCCGCACACGTTTTGCTGGCCATGCTGCAACAACAAGATGGCCCCAAAGCCCTGTTGCAAAGAGCGGGTGTCAACATCAACAGCTTGCTATCGGCTGCCACTGCCGCTGTTGAACGTTTGCCTCAAGTGACTGGGCAAGACCAAGTACAAGTCGGCCCCGATTTGGTCAAACTGCTGCAGGCCGCAGAAAAAGAGTCACTCAAACGCGGCGACTCATTTGTGGCCAGCGAGCTTTTTTTGTTGGCCTTGGCCGACGGCAAGTCCGAATTGGCGCGCAGTGCAAAGGCCGCAGGCCTCAGTCGTCAAAGTTTAGAAACTGCTGTAGAAGCAGTGCGTGGAGGACAAAACGTGAACAGTGCAGAAGCCGAAGGACAACGCGAGTCCTTGAAAAAATATTGCCTCGACCTCACGGAACGTGCGCGAATGGGCAAACTCGACCCGGTCATTGGCCGAGACGACGAAATTCGAAGAGCCATTCAGGTGCTTCAGCGTCGGACCAAAAACAATCCGGTTTTGATCGGTGAGCCAGGCGTTGGCAAGACTGCCATTGTTGAAGGCTTGGCGCAACGCATCGTGGCCGGTGAAGTGCCCGACTCCTTGAAAGGCAAGCGTGTTCTTTCTTTGGACATGGCTTCCTTGCTTGCCGGCGCAAAGTTTCGCGGTGAATTCGAAGAGCGCCTTAAATCGGTCTTGAACGAGTTGGCCAAAGATGAAGGTCAAACCATTGTGTTCATTGATGAGTTGCACACCATGGTGGGCGCTGGCAAGGCGGAAGGTGCCATGGATGCGGGCAACATGCTCAAGCCTGCATTGGCGCGAGGTGAGTTGCACTGTGTGGGTGCCACCACCTTGGACGAATACCGAAAGTACATCGAAAAAGATGCCGCCCTAGAGCGTCGTTTTCAAAAGATCTTGGTGGGCGAGCCCAGTGTGGAGGCCACCATTGCCATTTTGCGTGGCTTACAAGAAAAGTACGAAATTCACCATGGCGTTGACATTACCGATCCTGCCATCGTGGCAGCGGCAGAGCTTAGCCATCGCTACATCACCGATCGATTTTTGCCAGACAAGGCCATTGACCTGATTGATGAAGCAGCTTCCAAAATCAAAATTGAAATCGACTCCAAGCCTGAAGTCATCGATAAGTTGGACCGCCGTTTGATTCAATTGCAAATTGAACGTGAGGCGGTGAAAAAAGAAGCCGATGAAGCATCGCAAAAACGCTTGGGCCTGATCGAAGAAGAAATTGTGAGCTTGAAAAAAGAAGCCGCCGATTTGGAAGAAATTTGGAAGACCGAAAAAGCACAAGCGCAAGGCAGTCAAAACGTTCGCGAAAAAATTGACCAACTGCGTCAGCAAATTGAAGAGCTGACACGCAAAGGTGACTTCAACAAAGTGGCCGAGTTGCAATATGGCAAATTGCCCGAACTCGAAAAGCTGTTGTCTGAAACCCAAGCCAAAGAACTAAACCCTGCGGCTGGTTCTGCGCCTCGTCTGCTGCGAACGCAGGTGGGTGCCGAAGAAATTGCCGAGGTGGTTAGCCGTGCCACCGGCATTCCCGTGTCAAAGATGATGCAAGGCGAGCGAGAAAAATTACTTCAAATGGAAGTTAAATTGCATGAGCGCGTGGTGGGTCAAGATGAAGCCATTGCCGCTGTCTCGCACGCCATTCGTCGCTCACGTTCAGGCTTGTCCGACCCGCAACGGCCCACAGGTTCCTTCTTGTTTTTAGGCCCTACAGGGGTGGGCAAAACGGAGCTTTGCAAAGCCTTGGCGGGCTTCTTGTTTGACAGCGAAGATCACCTCATTCGCATCGACATGAGTGAGTTCATGGAGAAACACTCGGTAGCCCGACTCATTGGCGCACCGCCCGGTTATGTGGGTTACGAGGAGGGTGGCTATTTGACGGAAGCCGTTCGCAGAAAACCTTACTCAGTCTTGTTGTTGGATGAGGTAGAGAAAGCACACCCTGATGTGTTCAATGTGCTGCTGCAAGTTTTGGACGATGGTCGATTGACGGACGGTCAAGGCCGCACGGTCGACTTTAAGAACACCGTCATTGTGATGACCTCCAACATTGGCTCGCACCTCATTCAAAGCATGGTGGGTGAGCCCAACGAAGACATCAAAGAAGCGGTATGGGGTGAATTGAAAAACCATTTCCGCCCTGAGTTTTTAAACCGCATTGACGAAACTGTGGTGTTTCACAGTTTGGATGCCAAGCACATTGAGTCGATTGCCAAAATTCAATTGCAAATTTTGGAAGCACGCTTGGCCAAAATGGACTTGCACCTGGAGGTTTCAACAGCGGCCCTGGCCGAGTTGGCCAAAGTTGGCTTTGATCCTGTCTTTGGCGCAAGGCCGCTCAAACGTGCTGTCCAGCAACGCATCGAGAATCCGCTCTCCAAGCTTTTGCTAGAGGGCAAGTTCTTGCCCAAGTCGGTCATTCCTGTAGACGTCGATCCCGTCAAGGAGCCCGGTGTCTTTAAATTCGACCGCGCAGTGAATTAAGGTGACTCAACAGCGCCTGCTGAATTCGCTTTGAAAGTATCATGCGGCCTTGACCAAAAGAGGCCGTATGAGCAATCAAATTGACAAACTGACTGAAACGGATGCCAAAACCCAAATGGGCGGGCATCTCTTGGTGGAGTGCCTGGTGGCGCAAGGTGTGACGCATGCCTTTGGTGTGCCGGGTGAAAGTTATTTGGCTGTTTTGGACGGCTTTCACAAATACCAAGACCAAATTCAATTTGTCACCTGCCGCCAAGAAGGTGGAGCAGCCTTCATGGCCGATGCCCAAGGCCGTTTAACGGGCCGTCCAGGCGTTTGTTTTGTAACACGTGGACCTGGCGCTACCAATGCCTCTATTGGCGTTCATACGGCGTTCCAAGACTCTACCCCCATGGTTTTGTTTGTGGGCGATGTGGCCACCGAGACGCGAGATCGCGAAGCTTTTCAAGAAGTCGACTTTTGTTCTTTCTTTGGCCCCAGCACCAAAGGCATGGCCAAGCGTGTTGAGCGCATTGACGATGCCAAGCGCATTCCTGAATACGTGACACGTGCTTTTGCTACAGCCATGAATGGCCGGCCGGGTCCTGTGGTGCTGGTCTTGCCTGAAGACATGTTGACGCATGAGGTCAGTGCCAAGCCCTTGCCAAAGTTGGAACCTGTTGAGGCTTGGAGCGACCCTGGCAGCTTGCGTCAACTGCGTGAAATGCTGTTGGCTGCCAAGCGCCCCTTCGTGATTGCGGGCGGCGGCGGTTGGACACCGCAGTCTGCACAAGCGCTGCAAAGATTTGCAGAAAATTGGCAATTGCCCGTAGGCAACGCCTTCCGTTTTCAAGACACCTTTGACAACTTTCATCCGCTCTACGCAGGGGATGTGGGCATTGGCATCAATCCCAAACTGGCACAACGCGTCAAAGACAGCGATTTGATTTTGGCCATCGGCCCTCGCTTGGGTGAAATGACCACCAGCGGCTATACCTTGCTGGAAGTTCCCAAGCCAAAACAAAAGTTGGTTCACATTCATGCCAGTGCCGAAGAACTCAATCGTGTTTATTCAGCAGACTTGGCCATCTGTGCCACCATGAACGCTGCGGCACGCAGCCTCGAAGTATTGACCGCGCCAGCTTCTGTGCCTTGGGCCGATTGGGCCGCTCAGGCCAATGCCGATTACCAAGCCAACATTCAGCCGCAAGCCTTGGCTGGTTTGCCCCAAGACACAGCCAAGGGCTTGGTCAACATGCCTGAAGTGGTGGCTGCGTTGCAGCGTCATTTGCCCACAGATGCCGTGCTCACCAATGGCGCTGGCAACTTTGCAAGTTGGGTTCACCGCTACTACCAGCACCATGGCCTTAGCAAAGGATTCAAAACACAATTGGCGCCAACAGTGGGTGCCATGGGTTATGGCGTGCCTGCTGGCATTGCGGCCGCCATTCTGTCTAAGCGTGTGGCGTTTACCATTGCGGGCGATGGCGACTTCTTGATGAACGGTCAAGAGTTGGCCACCGCTTCTCAGCATGGTGCTAAATCGATTGTGGTCTTGTTGAACAATGGCATGTACGGCACCATTCGCATGCATCAAGAACGTGATTTTCCAACCCACAACATGGGCTCTCACTTGAACAACCCTCACTTTGCCAACTTGGCCAAAGCGTATGGTTATGAGGGCATTCGAATTACCAAAACCGAAGAGTTTGAGCCTGCCTTGATGGAAGCCATGAAGCGAGAGCAGGGCACGCTGATTGAAATCATGCTCGACCCTGAGGTCATTACCACGCGCGGTACTTTGTCATCTATTACACAAAACGCATTGAAGTCTAAGTGAGTTGAGCGAGCATAAAAAAAGCCGGGGTGACCCGGCTTTTTTCATTCGAGAAGCAAAGAATTACTTCAAGTGCTTGCCGATCAGGCCGGCCATCTCGAACATGCTGACTTGGGCTTTGCCAAAGACTGCCTTGAGTTTGTCATCGGCGTTGATGTTGCGCTTGTTGACTTTGTCTTGCAGGTTGTTTTTCTTGATGTAAACCCACAACTTGCTCACGACTTCTGTACGTGGCAGAGGGGCTGCACCCACCACAGCGGCCAAAGCGGCGCTAGGTGTCAAAGCCTTCATGAAGGCTGCGTTGGGAGTGCGCTTTTTAGCGGGTGCTTTTTTGGCTGCGGGCTTTTTGGCTGGTGCAGCTTTCTTAGCAGGCGCAGCTTTTTTGGCGGGCGCTGCTTTTTTAGCAGGAGCCGCTTTTTTAGCTACAGGTTTTTTGGCGGGTGCTGCCTTCTTTGCAGGAGCAGCTTTTTTTGCCGGGGTTTTTTTTGCAGTTGCCATTTTGAAATTCCTTAAGTCGGAAGTTGGTTCGCAGCCGGAAACTTATTTATCCGGCTGAGCGCATGCTACTGGAGAAAGTGCTGGTTTCCAAGGGGAAGATGAGTTTTTTTAGCGTGTTGTTGCAGATAACCCTCTCGAGACAAATTCATGTTTTGCACAGACTTTGACTTTGATGCCGCGAGGGGCGTCAACCTGTGTTGCAAATTTTGGAAATTTAATTTTGTAATGTGAAAAACAATCGTGTTGCGATGCAATAAATTTTCTCAATATGAGAGATGATATTTTGCTATGAGAAATTGACTTCATAAGTTGTTGATTTTTATAAAGTAAATATTTGTCTTGTATAAGACATAAGATATTTTCATACTCTTCTATAAGACTTAGAATTTCCATCAGCGCCAAACAAAAGCTTGGCCTCAACATCAACCACACTAAAGGGAAATCGTCATGCCACAAAATCTCGTTGAACAACTCAGCCGTGAACAACAAATTGCCGCTTTGGAAAAAGATTGGGCCACCAACCCCCGTTGGAAAGGCATCAAGCGCGGTTATTCAGCTGCAGACGTGGTCCGTTTGCGCGGTTCTTTCCCCATTGAGCACACCTTGGCTCGCCGTGGTGCAGAAAAGTTATGGGATCTGTTGCACACAGAAGACTACGTCAATTGTTTGGGCGCACTGACCGGTGGTCAAGCCATGCAACAAGTGAAGGCTGGCATCAAGGCCATCTATTTGTCTGGCTGGCAAGTTGCTGCCGACAACAACTCTTACGCTTCCATGTACCCCGACCAATCTCTGTATCCAGTGGACTCCGTGCCAAAGGTTGTCGAGCGCATTAACAACAGCTTCCGCCGTGCCGACGAAATTCAATGGTCTAAAGGCACCAACCCTGGCGACAAAGATTACACAGATTACTTTGCGCCTATCGTGGCCGATGCCGAAGCCGGCTTTGGTGGTGTGTTGAACGCCTTCGAGTTGATGAAAGCCATGATCACGTCGGGTGCTGGTGGCGTTCACTTTGAAGACCAATTGGCTTCTGTCAAAAAGTGCGGTCACATGGGCGGCAAAGTGTTGGTGCCTACCACTGAAGCTTGCCAAAAACTCATCGCAGCCCGCATGGCTGCTGACGTTTGCGGCGTGCCTACATTGGTCATTGCACGTACCGATGCAGAAGCTGCTGACTTGCTGACCAGCGACTACGACGAAAACGACAAGCCTTTCTTGACTGGCGAGCGCACTGCAGAAGGTTTCTACAAAACCAAGAAGGGCATGGAGCAAGCCATTAGCCGCGCCGTGGCCTATGCGGAATACGCCGACTTGGTGTGGTGTGAAACTGGTACCCCCGATTTGGAATTTGCCCGCAAGTTTGCTGAAGCTGTCCACAAGAAGCACCCTGGCAAATTGTTGGCCTACAACTGCTCACCTTCTTTCAACTGGAAGAAAAACTTGGACGATGCCACCATCGCCAAATTCCAGAAAGAACTGGGCGCCATGGGTTACAAGTACCAGTTCATCACTTTGGCCGGTATTCACTCCATGTGGTACAACATGTTCGACTTGGCACAAGCCTATGTTCAGCGCGGCATGTCTGCCTACGTCGAGAAGGTGCAAGAACCCGAGTTCGCAGCGCGCGATCGTGGCTATTCCTTCGTGTCGCACCAGCAAGAAGTGGGCACCGGTTACTTCGACGAAGTGACCACCGTGATTCAAGGCGGCCGCTCTAGCGTCACGGCTTTGACCGGTTCTACTGAAGAAGAACAGTTCCACTGATCGAAAAAGACCTCGGGCACAGCGTAAAATCTGGCCTGAGCGTTTGAAAGCGCGGCAAATGCCGCGTTTTTCATTTCTGGCGCCAAAAGGGCGCCTTTCCTTTTTTCAGTTCGAACATGGTTCAGATCACACTTCCAGACGGTTCATTGCGTGAGTTTCCCGGTCCCGTCACCGTGGCAGAGGTTGCCGCCTCCATTGGCGCAGGCTTGGCCAAAGCGGCGTTGGCTGGCAAAGTCGATGGCAAAGTGGTGGACACAAGTCACACCATCAGTGTCAATTCACAGCTGGCCATCATCACGGGCAAAGATGCCGATGGCTTGGAAGTGGTTCGTCATTCAACGGCGCACTTGCTGGCCTATGCCGTGAAGGATTTGTATCCGGACGCCCAAGTCACCATTGGCCCCGTGATTGAAAACGGCTTTTACTACGACTTTTCATACAGCCGTCCATTCGACTTGGACGACTTGGCCGCCATCGAAAAGCGCATGACCGAATTGGCCAACAAAGACGAGCCTGTGGTTCGTCGTGTGTTGCCGCGTGATGAGGCTGTGGCTTATTTCAAAGGCATGGGCGAGCACTACAAGGCCGAAATCATTGGCAGCATTCCTTCCAACGAAGACGTGAGTTTGTACAAAGAGGGTGCGTTCGAAGACTTGTGTCGCGGCCCCCACGTGCCCAGCACTGGCAAACTCAAGCACTTCAAACTCATGAAGGTGGCCGGTGCTTATTGGCGTGGCGACAGCAAAAATGAAATGCTGCAACGCATTTACGGTACTGCCTGGACCAGCAAAGAAGATTTGCAAAACTACCTTACCCAATTGGAAGAGGCGGAAAAGCGAGATCACCGCAAACTAGGTCGTGAGCTGGACCTCTTTCACATTGACGAGCACGCACCTGGCTTGGTCTTCTGGCACCCCAAGGGCTGGTCTGTATGGCAGAAGGTTGAGCAGTACATGCGTGCTGTGTACCAAGACAACGGTTATCAAGAAGTTAAAGGCCCTCAAATCATTGACAAGTCTTTGTGGGAAAAAACAGGCCACTGGGACAAGTACCGCGACAACATGTTCACCACAGAGTCTGAAAAGCGCGATTACGCTTTGAAGCCCATGAACTGCCCGGGTCACATCTTGATTTTTAAGCAGGGCATGAAGAGCTATCGCGATTTGCCACTGCGCTATGGTGAGTTTGGTCAGTGTCACCGCAACGAGCCTACAGGCGGCTTGCACGGCATCATGCGCGTGCGCGGCTTCACACAAGACGATGGCCACATTTTCTGTACCGAAGACCAAATCTTGGATGAAAGCGTCAACTTCACTACGCTTTTGCAAAAGGTCTACAAAGATTTTGGATTTACCGACATCATTTACAAAGTGGCCACCCGTCCGGCACAGCGCATTGGCTCCGATGAAATTTGGGACAAGGCCGAACACGCCTTGATGGAAAGCCTGCGTGCGTCCAACTGTGATTTCGAAATTGCCCCAGGTGACGGTGCTTTTTATGGCCCCAAAATTGAATACACCCTGAAAGACGCCATTGGACGTCAATGGCAGTGCGGCACCATTCAGGTTGACTTCTCTATGGCTGAGCGCCTAGATGCAGAGTACGTAGGGGAGGACGGCAACCGCCATCGCCCCGTCATGTTGCACCGCGCCATTGTGGGTAGCATGGAGCGATTCATCGGTATTTTGATCGAACAACACGCTGGCGCCTTGCCTGTTTGGCTGGCCCCAATTCAAGTGGTGGTGTGCAACATTACCGATTCTCAGGCCGATTACTGTCGTGAAATTGCCCAAAAAATGCAAAAACTGGCGGGAAATCAAGGCCTTAGGGTCGATTTAGACCTCCGGAACGAGAAAATCACGTATAAAATACGCGAGCATTCATTGCAGAAGCCGCCTTACATCCTTGTCGCTGGCGACAAAGAAAAGGCTGCGGGTACTGTCGCAGTACGCGCCCGAGGTAACAAAGACCTCGGTGTCTTGTCTGTTGATGCGTTCATTGAACTCATCCAATCAGACATTGATTCTAAAGTTTGAAGAATTTTTCCGATTGCTTTAGCTTGACGCTTGCTCGTCGGTTTGTGCTGCCTTGTGCAGTTATTTATTAAAGGATTTGAACCATCGCTACCACCGAATTTCGTGACCGCCGTCAGCGCGAAGAGCGTAAGCATCGCCTGAACCGTGAAATCACTTTCCCCGAAGTCCGTTTGTCCGGACCCGAGAACGAGCCATTGGGCATTGTTTCTTTAGCAGATGCCTTGCGCATGGCGGGAGAGTTGGATGTTGACTTGGTTGAAATTGCAGCCACGGCCACACCCCCGGTTTGTCGTTTGATGGACTACGGCAAGTTCAAATACCAAGAACAAAAACGTGCTGCCGAAGCCAAAGCCAAGCAGACGGTCATTGAGATCAAGGAAATCAAATTCCGCCCCGGTACCGATGACGGTGACTACAACATCAAGATGCGCAACATCCGCCGCTTTTTGGCCGATGGTGACAAGTGCAAAGTGACCCTGCGTTTTCGCGGTCGCGAAATTACCCACCAAGAGCTGGGCATGGCACTGTTGCAGCGTATTCGCGATGACTTGGGCGATCTGATTGTGGTCGAGCAATTTCCAAAGTTGGAAGGCCGCCAAATGATCATGATGATTGCACCCGGTCGCAAAAAACCGGCTGGTAAATCAGCCAACGAAGCCGCTCCGGCAGCTTCAGAGTGAGTTTGAAGAGTTCCTTCGGGAGCTCTTACAAATGAGGTTGTCACCAACCTCAAACAGCAAAACACTTCGGTGTGTTGCTGATTAAAAGTGGCTCGGGGCCAACAAGGCTGCAAGGAGTTTGCAGACGCCTCACGAGCACAAAATAAGGAGCAGTCAAATGCCCAAAATGAAGACCAAAAGCAGCGCCAAAAAGCGCTTCCGTGTTCGTCCTGGTGGTACCGTTAAACGCGGTCAAGCCTTCAAGCGTCACATCTTGACGAAGAAGACAACCAAGAACAAACGTCACCTCCGCGGTGCAGTAGGCGTGCATGAGACCAACATGGGTCACATGGCACAAATGCTGCCTTCGGCTGGCCTGTAATTCACTGACGAACAAGGAGAAAATATGCCTCGCGTAAAACGTGGTGTTACGGCACGAGCCCGTCACAAAAAAGTATTGGCCCTGGCCAAAGGTTTCCGCGGTCGCCGCGGTAATGTCTTCCGCATCGCTAAACAAGCGGTGATGAAGGCTGGACAGTACGCATACCGCGACCGTCGTGCCAAAAAACGTGTGTTCCGTCAGTTGTGGATTGCGCGTATCAACGCTGCAGCCCGTGAATGCGGTCTGACATACAGCCAATTCGCCAACGGCCTCAAAAAGGCTGCCATTGAAATCGACCGTAAAGTGTTGGCTGATATTGCCGTGCACGACA
This sequence comes from Limnohabitans sp., assembly GCA_049655425.1. Classification (GTDB taxonomy): domain Bacteria; phylum Pseudomonadota; class Gammaproteobacteria; order Burkholderiales; family Burkholderiaceae_C; genus Limnohabitans_A. Next base: position 60,163 of record JBASJS010000003.1, read on the forward strand.
AGGCCGCTTTTGCTGGCATCGTGAACCAAGTTAAGGCCAAGTTGGCCGCAGCTTAAGTACTCACGCAGTCGATCACAATCGATCGTTATCGATCGCAATCGATCTAAGGGGTTGAAGCTTGCGAAGGCTTCAATCCTTTTTTCATTTTGAATTTAAGTTCCTTTTAAAGTTTCCACCATGACCGAGTTGGACAGTTTGGTTGAAGCGGCCCGCGGCAGTTTTGCGCAGGCCCAAACCCCCGCCGATCTTGAAAATGCCAAAGCCCTGTATTTAGGCAAGTCAGGCCGCATCACGGAGATGATGAAGGGCATGGCCGCATTGAGCGTTGAAGAGAAAAAAACATTCGGTGCCGCGGTCAACGTGGCCAAGCAGGGCATTGAAGCCGCGCTGAACGCGCGCCGCCAAGCTTTGGCCGATGCCGAGTTGGCCGTTCAACTCAAAGCGGAAGCTTTTGACGTCACATTACCGGGCCGCCCCCTCACGCAAGGCGGCTTGCACCCTGTGTCACTCACCTTAGAGCGCATTGAGCAAATTTTTGGCTCCATGGGTTTTGAAGTGGCACAAGGCCCCGAAATTGAAACCGACTGGTTCAACTTCACAGCGCTCAACACGCCCGAAGATCACCCCGCACGCTCGATGCACGACACCTTCTATGTAGAAGGCGGTCATCTGCTTCGCACACACACCAGCCCCATGCAAATTCGCCATGCGGTTCAGCACGTCAAGCGTTACAAAGCGCAATTGGATGCAGGGCAGGGCATGCCAGAAATTCGTGTCATTGCGCCTGGACGCACTTACCGCGTTGACAGTGATGCCACTCACTCGCCCATGTTCCACCAATGCGAAGGCTTGTGGATTGGCGAGAACGTCAGCTTCAAAGACTTGAAGGTGGTGTTCACTGATTTTTGCCGTACGTTTTTTGAAAGCGACGACTTGGTCTTGCGCTTCCGTCCTAGCTTTTTCCCCTTCACCGAACCCAGTGCCGAAGTAGACATCCAGTTTCAAACAGGTCCTTTGGCAGGACGTTGGTTGGAAGTGGCGGGCTCGGGTCAAGTGCATCCCAATGTGGTTCGCAACATGGGGCTCGACCCCGAAAAATTCATTGGCTTTGCCTTCGGCATGGGCCCCGACCGTCTCACCATGCTCCGATATGGCGTGAATGATTTGCGCTTGTTCTTCGACGGCGACGTTCGCTTCTTGAGTCAATTTCAATAATTAAAGACCATGCAATTTCCTGAATCCTGGCTGCGTGAGTTTTGCAACCCACCCCTCAACACAGAACAACTCGCCGAAACACTCACCATGGCGGGCCTGGAGGTTGAAGAACTTCAACCTGTAGCGCCACCTTTTACAAATGTGGTGATTGGCGAAATCAAAAGCGCAGAGCAGCACCCCAATGCCGATCGCTTGCGTGTCTGTCAAGTGGATGTGGGCCAACCCACATTGCTCAACATTGTTTGCGGCGCACCCAATGCACGCGTTGGCATTCGCATCCCCTGCGCCATGGTGGGCGCAGAGTTGCCCCCTGGCGAAGACGGCAAACCCTTCCTCATCAAGGTGGGCAAATTGCGCGGCGTTGAAAGCCAAGGCATGTTGTGCTCTGCCAAAGAGTTGAAAATTGCGGACGACCATGGCGGCTTGCTAGAGCTACCCGCCGATGCACCTTTGGGTCAAAGCATTCGCACCTATTTGAATTTAGATGACACCTTGCTCACGCTCAAGCTCACGCCCAATTTGGCGCATTGCTTAAGCGTGTATGGCATTGCACGTGAAGTGTCAGCTCTTACGGGTACACCTTTGAAGGCGCCAGTCTTCAAAGCCTTGACAGCGCAAGTGCAAGACAAATTGGTTGTGAAAGTAGAAGCCACCGATTTGTGCGGTCGCTTCAGTGGCCGTGTGGTGAAGGGCGTTAATCCAAAAGCGCAAACACCCGCATGGATGGTCGACCGCTTGGCACGCTGCGGACAGCGCAGTGTCAGCCCGCTGGTGGACATTTCCAACTATGTGATGTTTGAATTTGGCCGTCCGTCACACATTTTTGACCTCGATAAAATTCATGGCGGACTTCAAGTTCGCTGGGGCCGTGCAGACGAATCTTTGAAGTTGCTCAATGGCAACACGGTCACCGTGGATGACAAAGTGGGTGTCATTGCCGACGACTCACAAGTAGAGTCATTGGCGGGCATCATGGGTGGCGACGCTACAGCCGTGTCTGATGACACCCAAAACATTTACATCGAAGCTGCGTTTTGGTGGCCTAAAGCCATTGCCGGCCGTTCACGTCGTTACAACTTTTCTACCGATGCCGGACATCGCTTTGAGCGCGGTGTCGACCCAGAAAGTACGGTTGAGCACATCGAGCGCATTACGCAATTGGTCATCGACATTTGCGGTACAGCGGCCACGCAAATTGGCCCTGTTGATGACCAACAACTGAACATGCCAGTGCGCAAGCCTGTCACGCTACGTGTCGCACGTGCCGTCAAAGTGATTGGTATGCCGCTGACGCAAAAGCAATGCGCTGATGCCTTGCGTGGTTTGGGTTTTGAGGTCACTGAAGCCGAAGGCTTTGTCACCGTCAATCCCCCCAGCTGGCGTTTCGACTTAGAGATCGAAGAAGACCTCATTGAAGAAGTGGCGCGCATGGTGGGCTACACCCAACTGCCCACCACACCGCCTTTGGCCCCCATCACAGCCAAGATTCGCAAAGAAAATGTGCGAGGCCCCTTTGCCGTACGCCGCAGCATTGCCGCTTTGGGTTATCAAGAAACCATTAACTTCAGTTTTGTCGAAGAGCGCTGGGAACATGAATTGGCAGGCAATGCCAACCCCATCAAGTTGCTCAACCCCATCGCCAGCCAAATGAGTGTGATGCGCACCAGTTTGCTGGGCTCTTTGTTGCAAGTAGTGAAGTTCAACACCGATCGCAAAGCTGACCGTGTGCGTGTGTTCGAATTGGGCCGCGTGTTTTTGCGCGATGCTGCTGTGCAAAACAGCGACACCACGGTTGAGGGCTTGAACCAGCCCATGCGCGTCTCAGGTGTAGCGTATGGTCCAGTGACCACCACCACTTGGGGCGGTAAAGTTCGCAATGTCGACTTCTTTGATGTCAAAGGCGAAGTGGAGGCTTTATTGGCACCCGCCAAGCCTGTGTTTGAAGCTGCGGAACACCCTGCCATGCACCCAGGTCGTTGCGCGCAAGTTAAGCTCAATGACCAAGTGATTGGCCATGTGGGCGAGTTGCATCCCCGTTGGCGCCAATCTTGGGATTTGCAGTTGGCACCCATCCTGTTCGAATTGGATTTGGACGCTGTGCTCCAACGCGACGTTCCGGTGGCTCAAGGTGTGGCCCGATTCCAAGCTGTCGAGCGCGACATTGCCGTCATCGTGGCAGAAAAAGTGACACATGCCGAACTCATGCGTGCCATTCACGAGGCGCCTACATCAGGCTTGTTAAAGAATGCTGTGTTGTTTGACGTGTTCCGTCCTCAGGCCACTCAAGGCGTGGAAAAAAGTTTGGCGGTGCGCCTGACTTTGAACAGCGACGAAGCAACATTGACGGACGTACAAATTGAGAGCACTGTCAAAGCAGTGCTAGATCATTTGGCTTCTAAGTTGTCTGCGCGTTTGCGTTCTTAATTCAAAGCAGAAAGTACTTATGGATTTCTCTGTTGAAAGTCTTGAAACGCCAGCGCTGACCAAAGCGCATCTGGCCGATTTGTTGTTTGAACAAATTGGCTTGAACAAGCGCGAGTCCAAAGACATGGTGGACTCCTTCTTTGATTTGATTGCCACGCAATTGGTTCAAGGAACAGACGTCAAAATTTCTGGATTCGGCAATTTTCAAATCCGTGAAAAAGCACCTCGTCCAGGTCGCAATCCACGTACGGGCGAATTGATTCCCATTGACGCTCGCCGCGTGACCACTTTTCACGCCAGTCACAAGCTCAAAGACGTGATTCAAGGTGATGAAACCGAGAAGTCTTAAGCGCTGCTTACGCCTTGCACCGAGACATTCTTAAATTTAATCAAAAGAGGGCTTTACGCAGCCCCATCGCTTAGAGTAAGCTAGTAGGTTCCCCTAGCAAGTTTGTGATTTCAATGGAGAACTCCCTCCCATCTATTCCCGCCAAGCGCTACTTCACCATTGGTGAAGTGGGTGAGCTTTGTGGCGTCAAGCCGCATGTGCTTCGTTATTGGGAGCAGGAATTTACACAGCTTCGCCCTGTCAAAAGACGTGGCAATCGCCGTTATTACCAGCACCATGAAGTGCTCATGATTCGTCGCATTCGCGATTTGCTTTATGAGCAAGGTTTCACCATCAGTGGTGCGCGCAACAAAATGCAGGAACTTGCGCAGTCACAAAAAGGTCTTCGCAAAGAGCAACTCACTGCAGAAGATTTTGATGTCGAACTGTCAGAAGATTTCGAAGCCGACTTCGAATCGCAAGAAGACGAAGGCTCATCGACAAAGGTCGCATTGGAGAGTGCGCAGAGGGCGGGCTCGCTCAATGCCACAAGCAGCTTGCCAAGCCTTCGGCGCGAATTAATGGATATTCGAGATTTGCTCTCAATCTGAGCGCATTCTCAAGCTATAATTTAAAGCTTGTCGGCGTGTAGCGCAGCCTGGTAGCGCACTTGCATGGGGTGCAAGGGGTCGCGAGTTCGAATCCCGCCACGCCGACCATTCACAAAGACCAAAGCCCTTGAGAACTTGTTCTCAAGGGCTTTTTTCTGAGCTGTCTGCAGTTTGAGTGGCCCCTTCAGATTGAATGTTGACGGCCATTGGGCCCTTGGGTCCATCGGCCAAATCAAACGACACCCTGGCACCTTCTTTCAGGCTTTTGAAGCCCTCCATGGTGATGGCAGAGAAGTGCGCAAATGCATCTGGACCTCCGCCATCGGGCTGAATGAACCCAAATCCTTTAGCGTCGTTGAACCATTTGACTGTTCCATTGGGCATGCCTGTCTCCATCTTTTTTAGCTGTATAGAACATTTAAAGCACGTAATTGACGCTTGTCAATTCAAGGTTTACCCGACTGATGACGAATGTTGCAGTGCCACATAAGGACTTTCTTCAACTTGCACGCAGAAGCGGCTCTGGCATCGATAGAATGAAATCATGGCAACTGAGAAACCAAATCAACCATTTCAACCAAAAAACCCAGGATCGGTAGGGGAGCCTACTCGTTCGCCAGGAAATGGCGATTCTGTGGTTTTAGAAAGACGCCCGGCCAAAGTTGGTCCGCCCCAGATGTACCAAGTCGTGATGTTGAACGATGACTACACACCCATGGAATTTGTGGTGTTGGTGTTGCAAGAGTTCTTCAACAAAGACCGCGAAGCAGCGACCCAAATCATGTTGAAAATCCATTTGGATGGCAAAGGCGTTTGTGGCGTTTTTACGCGCGATGTCGCAGCCACCAAAGTCGATCAAGTTTTGGATGCAGCCAATCAGGCCGGTCATCCACTTCAATGCGTCAGTGAGCCTGTCGCATGAGTACTTCAAAGTTATTGCAAGAATGTGGCATAAAGCAGTTGAAATTCAACAAATTTGCCCAACCTATTATTTTTAACCTCCGCAAGGCATTTAAGGAAATCACATGATTGCCCAAGAATTGGAAGTCAGTTTGCACATGGCCTTCGTTGAGGCGCGTCAGCAGCGTCACGAGTTCATTACCGTAGAGCATTTGTTGCTGGCATTGTTAGACAATCCAAGCGCAGCAGAAGTGTTGCGCGCATGTTCAGCGCAAGTTGACGATTTGCGTCAATCGCTCTCGTCATTCATCAAAGACAACACGCCCCAAGTGGCGGGCACTGAAGAAGTTGACACGCAACCCACCTTGGGTTTTCAACGTGTCATTCAACGTGCCATCATGCATGTGCAATCTACGGGCAGTGGCAAAAAAGAAGTGACCGGCGCCAACGTTCTGGTGGCGATTTTTGGTGAAAAAGACTCGCACGCTGTTTACTATTTGCACCAGCAAGGCATTACGCGTCTGGATGTGGTCAATTTCATTGCGCACGGTATTCGCAAAAGCGATCCCCCAGAAACCAACAAAGGCAGCGACGCTGCACCCGCGCCCGACAGTGAAGAAGGTGCTGGTGGTGGTGAGCGCAACGAAAAAGCCTCCCCCTTGGAGCAGTTCACGCAGAACCTCAACCAAATGGCCAAAGAGGGCAAGATCGATCCTCTCATTGGTCGTGAGTACGAAGTCGAGCGCACCATTCAAATTTTGTGCCGTCGCCGCAAGAACAACCCCTTGTTGGTCGGCGAAGCTGGCGTGGGCAAAACCGCCATTGCCGAAGGTTTGGCATGGCGCATCACGCAAGGCAGCGTGCCCGAAATTTTGACCGAGGCTGTGGTCTATTCACTCGACATGGGCGCTCTCTTGGCTGGCACCAAATACCGTGGTGATTTTGAACAGCGTCTCAAAGGTGTTTTGAAGGCCTTGAAAGACAAGCCACACGCCGTTTTGTTCATTGACGAAATTCACACCTTGATTGGTGCAGGTGCTGCTTCTGGCGGTACGCTGGATGCTTCCAACTTGCTCAAGCCTGCGCTGTCGAGTGGTCAGTTGAAATGCATTGGCGCCACCACCTTCACGGAATACCGCGGCATCTTCGAAAAAGACGCAGCCCTGTCACGTCGCTTCCAAAAGGTCGATGTGGTGGAGCCGACAGTGTCCGAAACTGTGGACATTTTGAAGGGCCTGAAGTCTCGCTTCGAAGAGCACCACAGTGTGAAGTACGCCAATGCGGCGCTGCAAGCTGCAGCCGAGTTGTCTGCTAAGTTCATCAACGATCGTCAGTTGCCCGACAAAGCCATTGACGTGATTGACGAAGCCGGCGCTGCCCAGCGCATCTTGCCGCCTTCCAAGCGCAAGAAGACCATTGGCAAAGCCGAGATTGAAGACATCGTGGCCAAGATTGCGCGCATTCCGCCAGCCAACGTGTCTAACGACGATCGCAGCAAATTGCAAACTATTGAACGCGATCTGAAGAGCGTGGTGTTTGGTCAAGACAAGGCCCTTGAGGTGTTGGCCTCGGCCGTCAAAATGGCGCGCTCTGGTTTGGGCAAAACAGACAAGCCGATTGGCGCATTCTTGTTCAGCGGCCCTACAGGCGTTGGCAAAACAGAAGCGGCCAAACAGTTGGCCTACATCATGGGCATTGAGCTCATTCGCTTCGACATGTCGGAGTACATGGAGCGTCATGCTGTCAGTCGCTTGATTGGTGCGCCTCCAGGCTACGTGGGCTTTGACCAAGGCGGTCTACTCACTGAAGCCGTCACCAAGAAACCGCACTGCGTGTTGCTGCTCGATGAAATTGAAAAGGCACACCCCGACATTTTCAACGTGTTGCTGCAGGTCATGGACCATGGCACTTTGACTGACAACAATGGCCGCAAAGCCGACTTCCGTAATGTGATCATCATCATGACCACCAATGCGGGTGCCGAGACCATGAACAAGGCCACCATTGGCTTTACCAACCCGCGTCAAGCAGGTGATGAAATGGGCGACATCAAGCGTTTGTTCACGCCTGAGTTTCGCAATCGTTTGGACGCCATGGTTAGCTTCAAAGCCCTTGACGAGCAAATCATCATTCGCGTGGTTGACAAGTTCTTGTTGCAACTGGAAACACAGTTGTCAGAAAAGAAAGTGGACGTCACGTTCAGCGACAATTTGCGCAAGTTCTTGGCCAAAAAAGGTTTCGACCCGCTCATGGGTGCAAGACCCATGCAGCGTTTGATTCAAGACACCATTCGCAAGGCCTTGGCCGACGAATTGTTGTTTGGCCGATTGATCGACGGTGGTCGCTTGAGCGTCGACTTAGACGACAAAGATGAAGTGTTGTTGGACATCACACCATTGCCTAAAAAAGAAGGCCGTAACTCAAAGTCGGAGCCGCATGAGCCCGAAGAGGCCGCAACCAACTAAGGACCTGTCGCAGTTCCTTCAACAAAAAAGCCGGACTTGTTCCGGCTTTTTTTTATCGTCTTCTGCCGCCCAAAATACCGCCCAACACACCTCTAACTATTTCGCGTCCCACACTCGAACCAATGGTGCGAACGGCAGACTTCACCATCGCCTGAGCCAAGCCATCGTGCTTCGCGCCCCTAGGCCCTGTGCGACCAAATAAAACATCGCCAAGGCCGGTTAAAAGTGCGTTACTGCCTTGCGTCTCATTAGAGGAAGACTGGTTCTCACCAGCGTTGCCTGATGGACGGGCCTCTGTACCCTTAACTGAAGCAGCATGAGCGCCCTTGAGCTTTTCATAAGCGGACTCTCGGTCGATGGCTTTTTCGTAAACTCCCGCCACCAGTGAGTTGTCGAGCAAGGCTTTGCGTTGTTCTGGCGTAATGGGTCCCAATTGGCTGCCAGGCATCAACACAAAAGCTTGCTCGGTGATGCCTGGCCGACCCTTCTCGTCTAAGAAGCTAACCAAGGCTTCGCCCACGCCCAACTCTGTGATGGCTTTTTCAATGTCCAAGTTGGGATTGGGGCGCATGGTTTGCGCACTGGCTTTGACTGCCTTTTGATCGCGCGGTGTGAACGCACGCAGGGCATGCTGAACACGGTTCCCCAATTGGCCCAGAACTGTTTCGGGCACATCCAGTGGGTTTTGGGTGACGAAATAAACGCCCACTCCTTTGGACCGAATGAGGCGGACCAAGAGTTCCATGCGTTCAATGAGTACCTTGGGGGCCTCATTGAACAACAAGTGTGCTTCGTCAAAAAAGAACACCAACTTGGGTTTTTCGGGGTCGCCAATTTCAGGCAGTTGCTCGAACAACTCGGACAGCAGCCACAGCAAAAAGGTGCCATAAAGGCGAGGTGCATTCATCAATTCGCTGGCACACAGCAAATTGATCACGCCTTTGCCTTTGGCATCCGTTTGCAAAAAATCTTGGATGTTGAGCATGGGCTCGCCAAAGAATTTGTCAGCGCCTTGTGTTTCAATTTCAAGCAAGCCGCGTTGAATAGCGCCCACGCTGGCAGCGCTCACATTGCCGTATTCGGTGGTGAATTGGCTGGCGTTTTCGCCCACGTGTTGCAACATGGCACGCAAATCTTTGAGGTCTAGCAGCAACAGGCCTTGGTCATCGGCAATTTTGAAGACCAAGTTGAGGACACCCGCCTGTGTGTCGTTCAGATTAAGCATGCGTCCCAATAGCAAGGGACCCATGTCAGACACCGTGGCCCTGACGGGGTGACCTTGCTTGCCAAAAACATCCCACAAAGTGGTGGGGCAGCTTTGTGGGCTTGGCGCGTCCAGTTGACGATCTTTCAGGATGCCTTTGATTTTGTCGCTCAGTTGCCCAGCTTGGCTGATGCCCACCAGATCGCCTTTGACATCGGCCATGAAAACGGGCACCCCATGGTTGGAGAAATTCTCGGCCAAAGTCTGCAAACTGACCGTTTTACCAGTGCCTGTGGCGCCGGTAATGAGGCCGTGACGGTTGGCCATGCCCATCAGAATGTGGCAATCTGTGGTTTTATTGCGAGCAATCAAGAGCTGATTTGGCATGAAAAAAGGTACCCCCAACTAGAAAAGTAAAATCTCAGACAGTAGATTAAATCAACATCAAGGAATTTCAGATGGCTGGCCACAGTAAATGGGCAAATATTCAGCACCGCAAGGGCAGACAAGACGAAAAACGCCAGCGAATTTGGACCCGAGTGGTTCGCGAAATCATGGTGGCAGCCAGAACGGGTGGGGGTGATCCCACCGCCAATCCGCGTTTGCGCTTGGCCATTGAAAAAGCCAAGGCGGCCAACATGCCGGCCGATACCGTGAAACGAAACATCGACAAGGCCACCGGTAATTTGGAAGGTGTGACCTACGAAGAGATTCGTTACGAAGGCTACGGCATTGGCGGCGCCGCCATCATTGTGGACACCATGACCGACAACCGTGTGCGCACTGTGGCTGAGGTACGCCATGCCTTTAGCAAACACGGCGGCAACATGGGCACTGAAGGCTCTGTGGCCTTTCAGTTCAAGCATTGCGGTCAATTGATTTTTGCACCAGGTACCTCAGAAGACAAAGTGATGGAAGTTGCTTTGGAGGCTGGTGCAGAAGATGTGATCACGGACGAGGAGGGCGCTATCGAAGTGTTGACGGCCCCTGCGGATTTTGAAGTGGTTAAAAATGCATTAGAAGCTGCAGGCCTAACAGCTGAGATGGCCGAAGTCACCATGCGCGCCGAGAACACCATTGACATGGTGGGCGACGATGCTGCCAAAATGCAAAAACTCTTGGATATCTTGGAAGATCTGGACGATGTGCAAAACGTTTTCCACAACGCAACCATTTCTGAATAAGGCTTGATCGATGAAAGTATTGGTAATTGGCGGTGGCGGTCGAGAACACGCCCTGGCCTGGAAGTTGTCGCAATCAGAGCGCATTCAAAAAGTTTATGTAGCACCTGGCAATGGGGGCACAGCCCGTGACCCTAATTTGGTGGATGTCCCCATCACCGATGTGAAGGCGTTGCGGGAGTGGGCGCAGCAAGAAAAAATTGAACTGACGGTGGTAGGTCCCGAAGCCCCTTTGGCAGCAGGTGTGGTCGACGAGTTTCGCGCGCACGGCATGCGAATTTTTGGCCCGACGCAAGCCGCTGCGCAACTTGAAAGCTCTAAAGCATTTTCCAAAGCTTTCATGCAACGCCATGGCATTCCAACTGCCATTTACGAAACCTTCACCGACCCCGTTCAAGCCCACGCCTACATTGACAAAATGGGCGCACCCATCGTGGTCAAAGCCGATGGCTTGGCGGCAGGCAAGGGCGTGGTAGTGGCCATGACTGCGTCTGAAGCCCACGAAGCCATTGACTTTATGTTGCTCGACAATCAACTGGGCGTGGTGCACAACGCAGGCGCAGATGGCGCTGCCGTGCCGCGCGTGGTCATAGAAGAATTCTTGCAAGGCGAAGAAGCCAGCTTCATCGTGTTGTGCGATGGCCAAAATGTGGTGGCCTTGGCCACCAGTCAAGACCACAAACGTTTGCTGGACCACGATGAAGGCCCCAACACCGGTGGCATGGGTGCCTACTCGCCAGCCCCAGTGGTTACGGCGCAAGTTCACGCTCGTGCCATGCGCGAGGTCATCATGCCCACCATCAAGGGCATGGAAAAAGACGGCATTCCCTACACGGGCTTTTTGTATGCTGGCTTGATGATTGATGCGCAGGGCATGCCCAAAACACTGGAGTTCAATTGCAGAATGGGCGATCCAGAAACGCAACCCATCATGATGCGCTTGAAAACCGATCTGGTGGAAGTGATGTTGGCTGCCACCACCGGCAAGCTCGACACCTTGGAACTGGAGTGGGACCGACGTCCCGCTTTGGGCGTCGTCATGGCTGCCGCAGGCTACCCCATGAACCCTCGCAAAGGTGATGTCATCACCGGTCTGCCCAAAGACGAACTCGACGCCATGGTGTTTCATGCGGGCACAACTGCAGTCAACGGTCAAACCGTGACCTCTGGCGGTCGTGTTTTGTGCGTCACGGTGCTGGCCGATTCAGTCAAGCAAGCGCAGCAAAAAGCCTACGAAGTGGCCAAGGGCATTCACTTCGATGGTCAACAGTTCCGAAAGGACATCGGTTACAGGGCCATCAAATCGTGAGTGATTCAATGCCCCAAATCCAAACTCAAGTGCAGTCCCCGACACCGCCGCAACCGAAGGTGATTCCTGGTCCTTATCCGATTCAATTCAAAGGCCACGCTTGGGCCGCTGTGTTGTTAAAACTGATTGGTTGGAAAGTCGATTTTCAGGGGCTGCCTGGCTTGCAAGGGATCGCCATTGTTTATCCACACACCAGCAATTGGGATTTTCTAACGGCCATGCTGTGCAAGTGGACCATGGGTTTGCCAGTGCATTTTTGGTGCAAAGACTCTTTGGTCAAAGTGCCCTTGTTTGGACGTTGGCTGAAGTGGATTGGTGGCGTGCCCATTGACCGATCGTCTCCTCGCGGCGTTGTGGGTGCCATGACCGAAGTTTTTGCAGAACATCAGCGGGCTGGCACATTTTTATGGCTAGGACTGTCGCCAGAAGGCACACGAAAGCGAACCGATGGATGGCGCAGTGGCTTCTACCAATTGGCCATGGCCACTCAATTGCCCTTGGCCATTGTGCGCTTCGATTACGGACAAAAAGTGTTGAAGTTTGAATGCTTCGTCAAACTCACTGGCAATGTCGACGTTGACTATGCATATTTGCAAAAAATGTACGAGGGTGTCGAAGGCTTTCACATTGACAATGCAGCCCCCATTAAGCCCTTGCCAGCCAGAGATGTACAAAAATAATCCATGCCCTAGGCATGAAGAGAAAGTCTACGCATGAACCTGCAACAGGCCCAGACAGTTCGCGACTATTTGATTCAGTTGCAAGCCAACATCACCCAATCTCTGCATGCTTTGGATGGTACCGATTTTGTGGTGGACCCTTGGCGCAAGCCTGAGGGCGAAATTCTTCAAGGTGATGGCATCACGCAAATTTTAGAAGGTGGTCCTGTCTTTGAAAGAGCCGGTTGTGGCTTCTCGCATGTGAGTGGCCCCAAGTTGCCACCATCGGCTACGCAGCATCGTCCCGAATTATCGGGTGCACCTTTTGAAGCCATGGGCGTGTCCTTGGTTTTTCATCCCCGCAATCCTTATGTGCCCACAGTGCACATGAATGTGCGAATGATTGTGGCCAAACCTGAGGGCAAAGACCCTGTGGCTTGGTTTGGGGGGGGCATGGACTTAACGCCTTACTATGGCTTTGAAGAAGATGCTGTGCATTTTCACCAAGTATGCAAAGATGCCGTCTCGCCCTATGGCGCTGAATTGCATCCACGCTTTAAAAAATGGTGCGACGAGTATTTCTTTTTAAAACACCGCAATGAAGCTCGCGGCGTCGGTGGTATTTTTTACGACGACTTTTCTGAGTTGGGTTTTGACAAAGGTTTTGCCATGATGCAAGACGTTGGCAACGGTTTGCTCAAAGCTTATATGCCGCTGGTGATGCGTCGCAAAGACACGCCGTATGGCGAACGCGAAAGAGACTTTCAGTTGTATCGCCGTGGGCGATATGTTGAATTCAATTTGGTCTGGGATCGGGGCACCCATTTTGGATTGCAATCTGGCGGTCGCACCGAGTCTATTTTGTTGTCCATGCCAGCCTTGGTCAGTTGGTCCTACAACCGCGTGGATGCCCCCGATTCTGCGGAAGCCTTATTGACCAAGCACTTTTTAGAACCAAGGGATTGGGTTTGACACAACAGCGCATTGGCATCTTGGGTGGGGCTTTCGATCCGCCCCACAATGCCCATGTGGCCATGGCAGAAGCGGCCTTGGTGCAATTTCAGCTGGACCACTTGCACATCGTTCCAACCGGGGATGCATGGCACAAACCTCGAGCTTTAAGCAGCGCCACGCATCGTGCACAAATGGCACGCTTGGCTTTTGGCCATTTGGCTGGCGTGACAGTCAATGAGGTGGAATTACAACGTCAAGGGCCAAGTTACACCATCGACACCCTTCGAGGCCTTGATTTGCAATTTCCCGGTGCTCAATTTTTCTTATTTGTAGGGGAAGATCAGGGCAAAGCCTTGGCAACATGGCGCGAAATCAAGGAAATTGCTGAGCGGGCTATAATTTGCGTCGCTGAACGAGATATGTCTGGTGCCATTAAGCCGCCAGTTTCTGTCGTTCCTAGCCATAACATCCCTACACAAGCCTTGAAATTACCTCAATTGCCTCACAGTGCAACCGAAGTTCGAGCGCGGGTAGCACAGGGCCAACCCATTGACGCACTGGTTCCCAAGACCGTTGCGCTGTATATTCAACGCCATCACCTTTACCAGCCTTCACGATGACCGACACTTCTGCAAAAAAAGACACCCAAAAACTCCAACGCGCCATTGTGGACGCCCTGGAAGATGTGAAAGCACAAGAAATTGTGGTGTTTGACACTGAAGAAATGTCTGCACTTTTTGAGCGCGTCATCATTGCCTCTGGTACTTCTAATCGTCAAACCAAGGCCCTGGCCGCCAGTGTGCGCGACAAAGTGCGTGAAGCCGGATATCCCAAGCCCCGCATTGAAGGTGAAGACAATGGCGAGTGGATCATTGTGGATTGCGGCAGCGCCGTTGCACACATCATGCAACCCACCATTCGCTCTTATTACAACCTCGAAGAAATTTGGGGCGACAAGCCCGTTCGCTTGAAACTGGGTGCACCCAAGCCAGCAGAGCCCGTGCGCAAGCCAGTTGCCAAGAAAAAAGCCAATGTCAGTGCGGGTCGTACACCCACACGTCGCGATTCCGTGCCAGTGGGCCCTATGGGCTCAGAAGCCTTGAAGCCTACGCGCAAAGCACCCGCAACATCGGGTACCAAGCCAACGGCAAAAGCAGGGGCCAAAACTGCGCCTAAAACTGCATCAAAATCTGCGCCCAAACCCGCTACCAAAACAATCAAGCCTGCTACAAAGTCAGCAGCCAAGACGGCAAGCAAACCAGCAGCCAAAGCCACCAGCAAGGCTAAGCCTAAGGCCAATTCCAAGGCCAGTTCCAAAGCCTAAACCCCATGAAGCTGCTGATTGTGGCAGTGGGGCAGCGCGTCCCCGATTGGGCTCAAACGGCTTGGGACGATTACGCAAAGCGTTTTCCACCCGAACTCAAGGTGGAACTCAAAGCCGTTAAAACCGAACCCCGCGGCTCTAAGACATATGAGACCTTGGTGGCTGCAGAGCGTCAGCGAATTGAAGCAGTCATTCCCCGCGGTACACGCATCGTGGTGCTTGACGAACGCGGCACTTCCCTTCGCACCATGGCCTTGGCACAACGCCTCAAAGATTGGCAATTGAGCGGTGACGATGTGGCCCTCATCATTGGTGGGCCAGATGGTTTGGAGCCTGCCTTTCGAGATGCTGCACATGAGCGCATTCGTTTGTCTGACCTTACCCTGCCGCACGCCATGGCGCGTGTGTTGCTGATCGAGCAGCTTTACCGCGCATGGTCCGTCAATGCCAATCACCCTTATCACCGCGAGTAAGTTGGTATGAAAAATTTTGTGTATTTGGCTTCTCAAAGTCCTCGGCGCAGGCAACTGCTCGAGCAAATAGGTGTGCGTTATGAGCTGCTGCTGCCTACACCCGATGAAGATGCAGAGGCCTTGGAAATGGTGTTGCCAGGTGAAGCGCCCTTGTCTTATGTGAAGCGCGTCACCCAGCTCAAACTGGAAGCGGCCATGCTGCGTTTGAAGATGCGGAACTTGCCCAAGGGGCCCGTGTTGTGCGCCGATACCACCGTGGCCTTGGGCCGCGAAATTTTGGGAAAGCCCGACAACGCGCAAGATGCTTTGCGCATCTTGAAAAAACTCTCGGGCAACACACACCGTGTCTTGACTGCAGTGGCCATTGGAGAGGGCAAGCGCCGAGTTTCCAGTGTGTCTATTTCTAGCGTAACGTTTGCAAGCATGACGTCTGCTGAAATGAAAGCTTATGTGGCCAGCGGCGAGCCCATGGGCAAAGCAGGTGCCTATGGTGTGCAAGGCTTGGCAGCGGCCCACATTGCGGTCATCAAGGGTTCATACACGGGCATCATGGGTTTGCCTTTGTTTGAAACAGCAGACTTGTTAAAACAAATTTGAGGTTCTGGCATATGCCGCGTACTTTGACGCTTTCTTCTCAAACAGTTCAAGATTATGCGCATTGGGGTGCGGTGGTACTGCGAGGTGTGCTCAATGCGGAGGAGCTTTGCACACTAGAGCAGGGCATCGAACACAACTTGTCAAACCTCAGTTCTTTGGCGCAAGTGGCCAGCCGCGCAGACGATCCGGGGCGTTTCATCGAAGACTTTTGCACATGGCAATCAAACGCCGCCTATGAACAAATTCTGCGTGAATCAAGCTTGCCGCATATCGCCGCACAGTTGATGCAGTCGAACACAGCACGCATCTATCACGACCACTTGTTGGTCAAAGAGCCGGGAACCCAACAGCCCACACCTTGGCACCAAGATCAACCGTATTACAACGTCAGCGGTCGCCAAAATGTGAGCTTTTGGATTCCGGTCGATCCTGTGTCAGAGGTCAGTACGCTCCGATTTGTGGCCAAGTCACACCAAGGCACTTGGTACATGCCTAGAACATTTAGAGACCAGCAAGCCAAGTGGTTTCCTGAGGGCAGTTTGGCTGAGTTGCCACCGATTGATACTGAACCGCAAAACTACCCGCAGTTGGCCTGGGCACTAGAGCCGGGTGATTGCGTGGCATTTCAGATGCTGGCTTTGCATGCCTCCAGTGGTGTTGGCCCCAGCCAACGTCGCAGAGTTTTTTCTGCGCGTTATTTGGGCGACGACGCGCGTCATGCAATTCGTCAATGGCGCACATCACCGCCATTTGAAGGCTTGGCTTTGCGATTGCCAGATGGCGCCGAAATGAGCGACGATTTGTTTCCTAGGGTGTGGGGTTAAAGCCCCAAGCCGCCCCATCGCGGCGAGGATCGGCCGCACCTGTCCAGCCATTGGCAGAGCGCTTGAGAAATCCCATGCCACTGTTCATGGGCACCACATCTACCTTGTGCCCTTTGGCTTGCAAGGACTCGGCCAACTGGGCAGCTGCAGTTCCTTTTTCCAATTGGACACGTTGCGCAACCGCAGTAGAAATATGGCCTTGAGACAGCGCCTCTATGGGGGATTGATCCAAAGCCAACATGCGAATTAAATTGGCCGACACATAGTCCACAATTTGGCCACCGCCAGCAGAGCCACCCAGCGTGACCAATTGACCTTGTTCATCAAACACCATGGTGGGCGCCATGGACGTGACAGGTCGTTTGCCTGGCGCCATTTTGTTAGGAGACACTTCACCGGGTTTGGGGTTGCTGGCAAAGTTGGTCAAGGCGTTGTTGAGAATGTAGCCGTGCGACATCAAGCGCGAACCGAAGTTGAGGTTGTTGGTGGTGGTCATGGTGACCGCATTGCCTGCCGCATCGACCACGGCCAATTGAGAGGTGGCATCGGAGCTAGGCGCGGCAAGCGTCACTTGCTGTGTCAATGCAGTTTGCCCTGTTGGCAGTGGCTGACCAGCCGTGTAAGTTTGCAATGCTTGTTCTTGAATGAGCTGCGCGCGCTGCTTGAGGTAAGGGCTGGCCACCAAGGCTTGGGCCGGTACTTGGTGGAAGCTAGGGTCGGCCACGTAGTACTGTCGATCGCTTTGTGCAAGCTTGCCAGCTTCAGCAAAGACATGTGCCAACTCGACTTGATTGAACAAGGAGCCTGCATTCGATATGTTGGCTTTGGCTTCGATCATTTGCAGCACTTGCAACACCACCACGCCACCAAATGAAGGGGGTGCCATGACGCATACCTTGTAGCGAAGGTAAGGGGCACACAAGGCCTGCCGTTCTTCTACTTTGTAGTTTTGCAGGTCTTCCAAATTCATGAGTGAAGGTTTGTAGCCTTTTTGAAGGCTGGCCATGAAAGCTGTTCCTTGATCGGCCGTCCAGACCGCAGACGGGCCTTGCAAGGCGATTTTGTGGAGGATTTGTGCGTAAGCCAAATTGACAACAGGCGTACCGATTGCTTTGACTTTTTGGTTCTCGTCAAAATACAAATGCAACAGCTCTGGATGGGCTTCTGCCGCGCCAGGTGCGGCCAAAATTTGATGCATGTAAGCGGGCATTGGGAAGCCCCGAAGCGCCGCGTCAAGGGCAGGCTTGAACAACTCGGGCCAAGCCAGTTTTCCAAAACGAGCATGCACATGGGCCAAAAGCGGCAGTGTGCCTGGAACGCCCACACTTCTGCCGCCACGAGACATTTGGAGAGGCGGCAGTTTGCTACCGTCAATATCGGTGGTGAGTGTTTCGGTGACCTTCTTTGGGGCAGTTGCCAAACCATCAAAGCTGGTAATTGCTTTGTGTTCTGCATGCCAGTGCATCAAAAAACTGCCGCCGCCCAAGCCAGAAGATTGTGGCTCTACAAGACCTAGCATCAGTTGCGCCGCAATGGCCGCATCTGCAGCACTGCCGCCTTGCTTCAGAATTTTGAGGGCCGCCTCTGTAGCCAAGGGGTGCGCAGTAGTGACGGCAACTTTTGCATTGTTTTGGGTCAGGTCAAGGTAGGTATTTTGTGCAGCAAGGCTGATGCTGGCAAACGCCAATCCAATGCCGATGCTTGCTTGCACAAAAAGGCTGTGCCACGTTGGATGTTGACGTTTCATACTGCGAAGTTTGCTGGTTGCGTGCTGAGATAAACTTGACCATTCTGGACCATCCGCCACAAGATGGCTATCGGGATTTCTACAGAGTACCAAATACAGTAATGAGCCACGCTTCCGTTCATGCCAGTTATCTCACGGCTGCTTTCTACAAATTTGTCGATTTGCCAGACTACGCAGATCGACGTGCGCCTTTATTGGCCTTTTGCGAAGCTCACAATGTCAAGGGTTTGATTTTGCTTGCGCGTGAGGGCATCAACAGCACCATTGCAGGGGCAGCAGAAGATGTTCATGCGGTTTTGGCCTATTTGCGTGCTGATCCATTGCTGTCAGATTTAGAGCACAAAGAATCTTTTGCCAGCAAGCCACCTTTTCATCGCATGAAGGTTCGGCTTAAAAAAGAAATCGTGACCTTGGGTATACCAGGCATCAGCCCCACGCACCGTGTCGGTCAATATGTCAAACCCAAGGACTGGAATGCTTTGATTTCATCGCCAGATGTGGTGGTGATCGATACTCGCAACGATTACGAAGTAGAAATTGGCACCTTCAAAGGCGCGCTCGATCCCAACATCCAAAGCTTTTCTCAATTACCAGACTGGGTCAAGCAGGCCAAAGCTTTAGAAGCACGTGATGGTAAAAAACCTCGCGTCGCCATGTTTTGCACCGGCGGTATTCGCTGTGAAAAGTCAACCTCACTGATGCTTGAGCACGGCTTTGACGAGGTCTTCCATTTGCAAGGCGGTATTTTGAAATACCTCGAAGAAGTGCTACCTGCGCAAAGTTTGTGGGAAGGCGAATGCTTTGTGTTTGATGAACGCGTCTCTGTGGGCCATGGCCTTAAGCCCGGGCCGCATGAACTGTGCAGGTGTTGCCGAGAGCCTTTGCCCAACGAAGCACACTCGTCGCCCTTGTTTGAGTTGGGTGTCAGTTGCCCCAGGTGTCATGGCCATACCTCCGAGGTTCAAAAGAACAGCGCCCGCGAGCGCCAGAAGCAATGGGAAATTGCCAAAGCGCGTCAGATCAATCACATTGGTACGCCTCAACGACAAGAAAGGGTGGCTGCTTTGTTGCCTCAAGATGCACCTGTTTTGTATTCCTTCCGCAGATGCCCCTATGCCATGCGGGCCCGCTTGGCTTTGTTGGCCAGTGGCATTCGATGTGAAATGCGTGAAATAGCCTTGTCACAAAAACCAGAGAGCATGCTGTCGGTATCACCTAAAGGCACCGTACCAGTGCTCGTGTTGAAAGACCGGGTGTTGGAGCAGAGTTTGGACATTATGCATTGGGCGCTGGGGCAACACGATCCTGCGCATTGGTTAACAACTGGTCAGGCCAACGATGCAAAGGCGCACGAGTGGGTGCGTTTGTGTGACGATGACTTTAAGAAAAATTTAGATCGCTACAAATATCCAAATCGCTACGACCTTCAGGATGGCTTAGCGCATCGCGAAAAGGGTGCAATTTTTCTGCAGCAATTGAACACGCAATTGAGCCAATCAACTTACACGATGGGTGAACAATGGACTTGGGTGGACGCTGCCCTTGCGCCCTTTGTGCGTCAGTTTGCCAGAACCGATCGCGAATGGTTTGATGCCCAAACTTGGCAGGCCCTCAAAGTTTGGTTGGAAAACTTTGAGCAGTCGCCCGCCTATTTAGAAGTGATGCACAAATTCAAAGTATGGCATCAGGGCGCCAAACCCGTGGCATTTCCAGCCACACCTGCAATGAACTGAGTTGTGAGTGCGGCCTGCGTCACAGGCAGCATGTGACCACCGCTGACCAGTGTCAATTGCGTGCCAGGAATGCGCTGTGGTAAATCTTCACCATTGAGCTTGGCACTGAGAATGCGATCTTCACGGCCGTACAAAACATGAACTGGCGTGTTCATGCTGCTGTAAGCTGCTTCAATTTCGGGCATGCTCCAACTCACGTGTTGTAGGTCACTCGAGGCCGTGATGAAGGTCTGAGGTTTGAGCGCCATGATGCCGCCGCCCCGAATGGCAAAGTCTGAAGGTGCTTTTTCGGGTCCAAAAATGATTTTCAAACTTGCAGACATGCGATACAGCGTACCTGGAATGGCAACGGTCCATCCAATCAGTTTGCGAAGGCCTGGCGACGCGATGTCGAGCGCCTTGAAAACAGGGGATGGCCCCCCCTCAGGCAAACGAGTAAGGGGGGCAATGAGGGCCAACGCTTTAACGCGTGTAGGGTGGCGTTGTGCCGCAGCCAAAGAGATAGCACCGCCTAGGGAGTGGCCCACAAATACCGCCGACTCAATGTTCAAGAAATCTAACAGTTCTATCAAGGTGTCTGCCTGTGCTTCTAAGCTGGCATCGGCCTGTGAGTCTCTGGTGGAGTAACCACAGCCAGGGCGATCGACGCTGATGACGCGGTAGTTTTCGGACAGGGGCTTGGACACACCGTAGGTGAAGTTGTGCAAGTTGCCAGCCAGGCCGTGCACCAAAACAATGACGGGTCCTTGACCTTGGTCGACGTAATGCAGACGTGCGTGGTGCAACTTTGCAAACTGACCCGCAGGTGGTAAATATTGCTCGGCTTTTTTGTTTGAAAAACTGGCAAACAAAATCAAACCAAGAGCGCCCATGAAGAGCAAAAACAAGACCCACAGGGCTAGCATTTAAGGTACCTCGAATGCAGAAATAATTAACTGAATTGCATGACGCCATCGTTCAGACGTCCGTATTTAATCAGAAAAATGTCTTTTAAATAATTTTGGTTGACTTGCCAAGGGGCTTGCTTGCCTTGTTTGGGCAGAATGTGATTTGCGCGTTGTACATAACCCGATGTGAATGATAGATAGTCGGCTTCCTGCACACTGGGGTCTTTGATGGGGATGGCTTTTTTGTAGCCATGCTTTTGCATGTAATTGAGAAGTCGGCAGGTGTACAAAGCCGTGAGATCGGCCTTTAAAGTCCATGAGGCATTGGTGTAGCCAAAGGTCATGATGGCATTGGGCAGGCCAGACAACCACATGCCGCGGTATGCCATTTGTGAAGAAGGCTTGAATGCTTCTCCGTCTACCTCAACCGCAATGTCGCCCAGCATGTTGAGTTTCAATCCGGTGGCAGACACAATGATGTCGGCTTCTAGGGTTTGGCCACTGCTCAATTGAATGCCATTGGGCACAATGCGTTGGATGGTGTCGGTTACCACACTGGCTTTGCCATGACGAATTTGCCTGAACAGATCGCCATCGGGTACCACGCACAAACGCTCATCCCAAGGCTTGTAGTTGGGTGAGAAATGTTGCGCAGTTTGCGCAGACCGCAGTTGTTGCGCCGCCATTTTTACCAACAAACGCTTGACGAATTCGGGTTGTCTTCTGGCCAACTGATAGGTCAGCATGCCCATCAATACATTTTTTGTCCGCGTGATTTGATAAGCCCACTTCATGGGCAAATATTTCTGCAATCGCAATGAGAACTTGTCTTCGCCTGGCCTTGCAATTACATAGGTGGGGGACCTTTGCAGCATGGTGACGTGTGCCGCGGTTTTGGCCATTTCGGGGACCAATGTGACTGCCGTTGCACCGCTCCCAATGACCACCACTTTTTGATTGTCGTATTTCAAATCTGCGGGCCAAAACTGCGGATGAACCCATCGTCCCTTAAACGATTCTTGATGAGGAAAGTCGGGCTGATGGCCGCTTTGGTAGCTGTAATAACCACAGCAAAAATACAAAAAACGGGCTTTAAGAACAACAGGCGCCGCCCCTTGCTTGTCGAAAGCGGTGACGGTCCAGCATGCATCTGCTGTGGACCAGCTTGCATGGGTCACGGCATGGCCGTGTTTGATGTGGGCTGTGATGCCGTTTTCGTCTGCCGTGTCTTGGATGTATTGGCGAATGGTTTTGCCATCGGCAATCGATTTGTGATCGACCCAGGGTTTAAAGGCGTAACCCAATGTGTACATGTCGGAGTCAGAGCGAATGCCTGGGTACTTGAACAAATCCCAGGTGCCGCCGATGGCCTCGCGCGCTTCCAAAATGCACCAGCTGGTTTGTGGACAATGCATTTGCAAATGTCTGGCTGCGCCAATGCCCGACAAACCTGCCCCCACAATGAGGACATCTAACAGGGAAGAATCGCGCTCAGAGGTTTGCTGTTGCGAGGCGGTCATGGGATTAAACGCCCAGGCTTTCTAAAGTGACCAAGCCTTTGGGTGTTTGCAATGTGGCAATGAGGTTGGCAGGGCCTTCGCTCACGCCTACATTGGCCAAGCCAATTGCGTTGTAGGCTTCTTGTAGTTTGGTAGCGCTGGCGTGGCTTACCGACAAGCTTTTAAGAGAAATACCAGATCGCGGCAAATGATTGCGTGGATGCAACTTCATAGGCTCGGCGGCTTCTGGCTTGCCCCATTGAATCAGTGTGGGCAAGGTGCCATTGAACAGGCGCTCGCCATCTGGACGAACCGTGATCTGCCACTGCAACAAACCCTTGGGCGTTTTACGGCTGGCATGAATGATGGGGCCACGGTCGATGCTTTGAGCCTTCCACGCATGGCGCGCGTCTTGAATGCTCTCGGTGTTGGCCACAAAGTGAATCAAACGGGGTGATTTGATGAGCTCGGCCTGAAGTACTTTGCTGTCTAGATCGAACCAACGCGTGGGTGGCGGTTTCTTTTCAATCACGGCCTCTGGGTTGATGGCAATGATTTCCAAATAGGCCACCGGAAAAGCAGGTGTCGCAATTTTGAACAGTCGATTGTGGGTGCCGTATTTTTCGTGTTCGCCTCCCGCTGCAGGTGTGATGCCTAAGACAGACTCACACCATTTGACACCTTGTTGCAGGCTATGGGCCGCAACGACCAAATGGTCAACTTGACTTTTCATCAAGCGGCTTCAAAGTCAATTTGAACTTTAAGGGACTGCGACTTGTCGCAAGCCAGTTCAAAGGCGTCGACAGCTTTGTCCATGGGCAAGACGCCAGTAATGACGGGCTTGCCATTGATTAACCCAGAGTTGAGGAATTGGACCGCGTTGGCAAACTCGGCATGGAAGCGGAAGGTGCCGCGCAGGTCGACTTCTTTGGCCACCAGTTGCGTCATGGGGATGCTCATGTCGCCTCCCATGCCCACCGATACCAAGACGCCTCTTGGCATGATGACATCCAAACCAGCTCGCAATGCGGGTTCGCTGCCTGAGGCTTCAAAGACGGCTTCAAATTGGCCTTTGTCGATTTTGTATTTGTCGAGTAAAGCTGCCTCAGTTTTGAGGTTGATGGTTTCGTCTGCGCCCATTTCTTTGGCACATTGAAGGGGCAGGTCGGCAATGTCGGCGGCCACAATGCGGGCGGCCCCCGCGCGTCGCAAAGCACCAATTAGCAAAGAGCCAATAGGGCCGCAACCCGTCACAAACACGTTCTTGCCCAACACACCGCCAGCACGTTGGATGGCGTGCAAGCCTACAGACAAAGGTTCGGCCAGGGCCGCTTCTGAGAGGCTCAGGTGCGCACCAATGAGGTGAGCCTGGTAGCCCTCAATGATGAGTTGTTCGGCAAACGCGCCTTGAATGTGCGGGAAAGGCATGGCACTGCCAAAGAAACGCATGTTCAAGCAATGGTTTTGCTGGCCCAGTTGGCAAAAGCGGCATGAGCCGCAAGGGCGTGAAGGCGAAATGGCAATGCGCTGGCCCACCGCCAAGTGTTTGACATTGGCACCCAAGCCATCGACCACACCCGAAATTTCGTGTCCCAAGGCCATTGGCTGCTTGATGCGAACCGTGCCAAAACCACCGTGTTGGTAGTAATGCAAATCCGAGCCACAAATGCCGCCAAAGGCAACTTTGACACGAACTTGGTCCGGTCCCATGGCTGGCAATTCAGTGGTTTCTATTCGTAAATCTTTGGCCGCGTGACAGATAAGAGCGCGCATGAGTGAACCTTCTAGGAAAAATTCGTTGCAATGCTTAGAGTGTAGCCGTGACGCCGCCATCCACGTACAGGATGTGGCCATTGACAAACTTGGACGCATCACTGGCCAAAAAGACCGCCGCGCCGCCTAAATCCTCAACATCGCCCCAGCGTCTGCTGGGCGTGCGGCCTACCAACCAGGATGAAAACTGAGGGTCATCTACCAATTTTTGGTTGAGTTCGGTTTTGAAATAGCCAGGACCAATGCCGTTGACTTGAATGCCAAATTGACCCCAATCGATGGCCATGCCTTTGGTGAACATTTTGACCGCGCCTTTGGAGGCTGTGTAAGGCGCAATGCCAGGACGGCCCAATTCGCTTTGAACGGAACAAATGTTGATGATCTTGCCGCGGCCGCGAGGAATCATTTGTTGGGCCACTGTTTTGCCAACGAAGTAAACGCTGTCCAAATTGGTTCGCATGAGCGTGTGCCAATCTTCGTCCTTGTATTCATGCAAGGGACCTCGAATTTGCATGCCAGCGTTGTTGACCAAAATATCAATCGCACCCACTTGGGTTTCAATTTGCTGAACCGCTTCTGAAACCGATTTGGCGTTGGTCACATCAAAGACGGACTCACTGACCGTTAAGCCTTCGTCTTTCAGAGTTTGTGCTGCAGCAGAAACTTTTTGCGCATTGCGGCCATTGATGACCACATGGGCGCCAGCTTGACCCAAAGCGCGCGCTAAGGCAAAGCCGATGCCTGCAGAAGAGCCCGTAATCAGGGCTAATTTGCCATTCAATTGAAAGGAGCTGAGAACTGTCATTGTTTAACTCGACTTAACTAGATAACCATTTAAGAGGGCCCAATACCAAGATTGGGAATGCGATAAGGAAGCCCATGACCACCACTTGCGAGATCAAAAAGGGCATGACGCCTCGAATGACATCGTGCATGGGAATGCGACCCACACCGCACACCACGTTCAACACAGTGCCAACAGGAGGTGTGAGCAATCCAATTGCATTGTTGATAATAAACAAGACACCAAAGTAGACGGGGTTGATGCCAGCTTCCCTAACCAATGGCATGAGTACAGGTGTCAGAATCAAAACCGTTGGAGCAAAGTCAAGGGCCGTCCCCACAATCAATACCAATAGCATCAACATGATCATCAAAAGCATGGGGTTGTCGATGAAGGGGCGCATCATCTCAACCACCTGGGCTGGGATGTTGGCAATGGTGATGAGCCAAGCTGAGACCAAAGCTGCAGCAACCAAAAACATGACTACTGAGGAGATTTTGGCAGCTGCCAAAATAATGCGGTACAAATCTTTGACTTTGATTTCGCGGTAAACAAACATGCCAATGACCAGGGCATAAACCACCGCCACAACCGCTGCTTCTGTGGGCGTGAAGACGCCCATTTTCATACCACCAATGATGGTGAAGGCCAAAAGGTAGCACCAGAAAGCATCGACTGTGACACGGATTTTCTCTTTCATGGGAACGCGCGGTGAAACTTTGACGTTGTCTTTGCGCGCCACAATCCACCAAGTAATCAGCAAAGCAACGCCCATCAAAATGCCTGGAAAAATGCCAGCCATGAACAGTTTGGAAATAGACACACCGCCAATCACGCCAAACAAAATGAAGCCGATGGAGGGCGGAATCACCGGGGCAATGATGCCGCCTGCGGCAATCAATCCTGCTGATCGGTCCATGCGATAACCCGCATCGCGCATCATGGGCATGAGCACCGCAGCCAATGCAGCGGTGTCGGCCACTGCAGAGCCGGAAAGGCTGGCCATGATAAGGGCTGCAAACACCGCCACATAACCCAAGCCACCGCGGAAGTGCCCCACCCAAACCAATGCTGAGTTAACAATCCGGCGACTCATCCCACCTGCATTCATGAGTTCGCCCGCCAACATAAAGAAGGGCACTGCCATCAATGGAAAGTTGTCAGCACCATTGATTAAATTTTGGGACACAATTTGTGTGTCGAAGTTGTCGAGGTGCAGCATGAGCGCCACACCCGAGACAATGAGCGAAAAAGCCAAGGGCAT
The DNA here is from genome assembly GCA_049655425.1 of Limnohabitans sp. Lineage (GTDB taxonomy): Bacteria > Pseudomonadota > Gammaproteobacteria > Burkholderiales > Burkholderiaceae_C > Limnohabitans_A. The sequence goes on from JBASJS010000003.1 coordinate 86,318, forward strand.
GCCCAAGGCCATGGCACCCAACAAAGAAGCAATGAAAATAAAGACGGTCATTTGGCGGCCTCTTGCATGTGGGGTTTGGCGTCTTCTTCAGAGTCTGTGACTTGAATGAGATCGGCTTCGTTGAATTCACCCCTGGCCAGTCGGACCAATTTGCCAATGATCATGAGGCCCATGGCAATGCTGGTGACATAACCCACACCGTAGACCCAACTCATGGGGAGTTCAGTGACGCCTGATCGGGTGGTGGCGTTAATGCCGTGCTGTTTCAAAGTGCCGTAGAACATGAGGACGCAGCACCCGAGCATCAATAAATTAGAAATGCCAAATGCAATTTTTTTGCCGTTCAAACTGAGTTTGCGCACGACAGAATCAAGACCCAAATGCGCATTGTCACGCATGGTGACAATGGCGCCTAAAAATGTGATCCAGATGAACAAGAATCTTGACAACTCTTCCGAGCTGATGATGCCGTCGTTAAAGCCATATCGCAAAACAACATTGCCAAAAACCATGATGACCATGGCCGACAACATGATCACCAAAGTGAACTCAGCCAAGCGAAAAAACAAGTCGTTGATTTTTTTCATAGGACACACACATTAAAAAGCCCTCTTCGTCAGAAGAGGGCTTTTGGAGCACAGATTACTTGGTGTTTTCGATGGCTTGCAACAAAGCAGGGCCGTTCTTTTCACCAAAAGTTTTGGCAATTTCAGCAGACACAATTTTCTGGAAAGGTGCCATGTCGACATTCTCGATCACTTGCATGCCAGACTTCTTCAGGTCAGCGACAACTTTGCCAGCATTGGAAGCGTTCAAACCACGTTGGTACTTAGCAGCTTCACGCGCAGCTTCCACCACAATGGTTTGGTAGTTGGCAGGCAATGAGTCAAACTTGCCTTTGTTCATGGCCACCACCAAAGGTGAGTAAACGTGGTTACTCACGGTCAAGTGCTTTTGAACTTCATAAAACTTAGAAGACCAAGTGACGTTGATGGGGTGCTCTTGCGCATCAAAGGTGCCAGTTTCCAAAGCGGTGTACAGCTCGGCGATAGGCATGGGTGATGGGTTCATGCCCAACAGTTTGAAGGCTTGAATGTGATAAGGGTTGGGTGTAGAGCGAATCTTCAAGCCCTTCAAGTCTTCAGGCTTGTTAACAGGACGCTTGTTGTTGGTGAATGCGCGCCAGCCGTTTTCCCAGTAGGCCAAGCCCTTCATGCCGTGGGGTGCCAACTCGTTCAACACGCCGGTGCCCACAGCGCCGTCAAGCACTGTGTAGGCGTGCTGTGCGCTACGGAACACAAAGGGCAATTCCATGGCTGCTGTGTTGGGCACAATGCCGTTGAAGTTAGAAGCACCGCTAGACACGATGTCAATCGTGCCACCGCGCACGCCATTGATCATGGCGGCATCGTTGCCCAATTGGTTGGCGGGGAAGATAGTGATTTCAACATCACCGTTGGTGCGTTGTTTGACCAACTCGGCCAATTTCATGGCGGCTGCGTGTTGTCCGTCGGTGGTGTTAACCGCGTGGCCCATTTTGAGGTTGAACTTGGCAGCAAAAGCGGCCGAGCCCATGCTGGCGATCAAGCAAGCAACGAGAATGCGAGAAATTTTCATGGATGAGTCTCCTGTGGTTTTAACGTGGGTGAAAAAAATCAATCGGTGGGCAGTGCATATTCGTCGGCACTGAACACGGTATGGAACACGGTGCCATCAAACATGGCGATGAGGTCTTTAGAAACTTCGCGGCTCTTTAAGCGAACTTCGGAAGCCAATGCAATTTCAATGGATTCGCGTGTGGGATAGCGTACAGACAACACCATGCCAAAGTGAGGATCTGCCACATCGCTTTCGACTTGCCTGAGTACGCGAACTTCTTGTGCGCCAGGAAAGCGTGTCCACAAAGGCACCAGCTCTTTGCGGATGTAATCGTTGAAGGCTTGTTCTTTGCCAGGTTTGACATTGCCTTGAAAAAATGCGCAGCGTATGAACATGAAATTCCTATGGTTTTCTAAATCAGGGGAGGGCGTTGAGTGCCGAGGCTTTTAAGGCCGTCAGGGCTTGCTGAAGAATCTGCGCGACCGGTTGATCGATGGACAAGGTGATGACATCGTATTCGTCGGTGCTGGGTTTTTCCAGGGTTTGCAATTGGCTGTCTAGCAAACCGGGTTGCATGTAATGGCCGATGCGTTGCTGCATGCGTTGGCGAATCAGATCGGGGTGGCCGTCTAAAAACAAAAACACCACCGGCCCAGCCTGCTGACGAATGCGATCTCGGTAAATTCGCTTCAGAGCAGAGCACGCCACAATGCCGCCCTGTGCGTTTTCGGCTTCGTCGTTGGTCAGGTAATGCGCAATGCGGTCGAGCCAAGGCCAGCGGTCTTCATCTTGCAGCGCAATGCCTGCACTCATCTTGGCCACGCTTTCGGGCAAGTGAAGTGCATCACCGTCTTTCATGCGCAATTGAAGGGTTTCACTGAGGTTTTGTGCCAACGTAGACTTGCCAGAGCCAGACACACCCATGACAACGATTCTCAATGGAAGATCTTCTGGCTGCATGTCTGAATGTTGGGCTTGTAAATTTGAATTAGGACAGCGCTGTCCAAAACTATAAAAAAAGAGAAAAACCGAATTTCAAATTTTCATTAGGGAAATCGATGCCTTATGGGCTTGAAATTTTCAGGTTAAATTCTTCGGATAGCGCTATCCTAACGAAATGGATGTCATTTTTGCTAAGGACAAACCCTTGAAAACAACTGCCACGCGAGCCAAAAACCATCGTTCAACAGGGCGAATTACCCTGAACGATGTGGCCATGGCTGCGAGTGTCAGTCCTAGCACGGTATCGCGTGCGTTGCGGGGTGAGCGTGCTGTTGACCCCGACCTGGTTGCCAGAGTTTTGGAAGTGTCAGACAAGTTGGGTTATGTGCCCGATCCAGCCGCGCGCGCTTTGGCCTCTCAGCGCAGTGATCACGTGACCATCTTGATTCCCTTGTTGTCCAATACCTTGTTTGTGGACTTGCTTGAGGCGGCACAAAGAACGCTGCGGGCGGCTGGCTTCCAAACGCTGATGGGTGTCACGCATTACAACGCAAGCGAAGAAGAGCAACTCCTCAGAGAGCAACTGCATCATCGGCCCGCAGGCATGTTAATCACCGGACTCGATCACAGCACAGCTACCCAAAAACTGATGATGCGCAGCAATGTACCTTGTGTGCATTTGATGGACTTGCCCGATGAACTTCAACCAGCGCATCCCGTCAGCAAGGACAGCCAAGAAACCATGGCAGGCCCTTACTGTGTTGGATTTAGACAGACCGATGCGGGTCAAGCCATGACGCGGCATCTCATTGCGCAAGGCAAAAAACGAATTGTCTTTGCAGCCGCGCAGCTAGACCCGCGGGTAATGCAACGCTTAAAGGGTTGGCGCATCGCCCTCAAAGACAGCCAGCTCTACGACCCAACATTGGAGTGGCTCAACCCAGCGGCATCATCATTGGCCTTGGGTGGTTTGATGTTTGAGCAAATCATCAAGCAAAGTCCTGCCGTCGATGCCATTTTCTTTTGCAATGACGACTTGGCGCAAGGTGCCTTGTTGGCTGCCATGCGTTTGGGCATCAAGGTGCCAGCACAAGTGGCCATTGCAGGCTTCAACGACTTAACAGGCAGCGATCAAATGTGGCCACCCTTGACCACGGTCAGAACGCCGCGGGCACAGGTAGGGGAGGCCGCTGCCCGCATGTTGTTGCAACTGATTCAGGGTGAAACCCCTGAGCAGCCGCAACTTGACTTGGGTTTTGAGATCGTTCAGCGGCAGAGTGCTTAGGCTTTGCATTAAGCCAGCACATTGCGCAAGGGCTGGCCTGCACTCAAACGATTGATGTTGTCTGCAATGCTTTGTTTGCGTCGATTCACCGTGCCTTCGGTCCAACCCGACATGTGCGGTGTCATTAAGACGTTTTGCAAACTGGCAAAGTCAAATTGCGAGGGCGAGCACGTGGCATGCTCTGAATCGGGGTATTGGTACCAAGTGTCAATGATGGCGCCACCAATGCGTTGGTGTTTTAAGCTTTCAAACAGGGCGGCTTCATCGATCACGGCACCACGGCCTACGTTGATGATGAGTGCGTGAGGCCGCATGCAAGCCAAGGCATTGGCATCAACCAAACTGCGCGTGCTGTCGGCCAAGGGCAGAGTAACCACTACGGCATCACACGCTGCCATGAATGCATGCAAGTCGCTTAACTTGAAGCTTTGATCGACATCGTCGCTGTGCACAGGGCTTCTGTTGGCCACCACCACATGCATGCCAAAGGCTTTGGCGCGCTGTGCCACGGTTTTTGCAATGTGGCCAAAACCCAGCAGGCCTATGGTTTGAGAACCTAACTCGGTTCGCAAGGCGCCAGGCCGGCCTGCAAAATAAGGCCACTCGCCCTGACGCAGTGCTTGATCGGCTTTAAGAAGCGGCACATGGCGGGCCAGCAGCGCAGCCATGACATATTCCGAGATGGCATTTTCATGACCAAAGCAATTGGCCAACTGTGCATGAGGCGGCAAACAAGCGCGGTCGATGCCGTCAGTCCCGGCAGCAGGTGCTTGCAACAATTTGATGGACAGGGGGCGGGGCATGCTTGCGTTCAAGCTGACCCCGACCACCACGTCGGCAGATTCAAAATGCTCTTTTTCACCGGCTTGGTCGAGACCTTGGGAGACCATGACAATTTGGTGAGGGTGATGCAAAAGCCCCTCGATGTCTGTTCGAAAATTGGCGGAGTTGTTGCCGTGGAAGACTATTTTCAAAACAGATTGCATGGGGCCTTTGCGATCAGGTGGCGAATGAACAGAATCAGTCAGCCTTGGCGCCTGAGGCTTTCACAATGGGTCCCCAGCGTTGTACTTCGGCCTTGTTCATTTCTGCCATGGTTTCGGGGCTGGTGCCCATGATGATGTAGCCTAAATCAGTCATGCGTTTGACAAACTCGGGAGACTTTGTGCCCTTGTTGGCCTCAGCGTTGAGTTTCATGATCACTTCTCGTGGCGTGTTGGCAGGTACAGACAAGCCAAACCACACGCCAGACTCATAGCCTGCCACACCGGCCTCTGCCATGGTGGGCAGATCGGGCAACAAGGGGTCGCGCTTAGCGCCTGTGGTGGCCAGTGCTCTGAGCTTGCCCGATTTGATGTGGGGAATGGCGGAAGGAATGTTGTCAAACATCATCATGACTTGGCCGCCCAGCAAATCATTGACTGCGGGGGCACTGCCTTTGTAGGGGATGTGCGTGATGTTGACATTGGTCAGCGACTTGAACATTTCGCCCGACATGTGGATGCTGGTGCCGCTACCGCTGGACGCGTAATTCATAGCGCCTGGCTGAGATTTGGCCATGGCAATGACTTCAGGCACAGAGTTGGCTTTGACAGAAGGGTGCAAAACCAACACGTTGTTCAGCGACACCAAGGCCGTGACGGGCGTCAGGTCTTTGTTGGGGTCGAAGGGCATCTTGGCATACAGCGCAGGGTTGATGGCTTGAATACCGCTGGTGGTCATGAAGATTGTGTAGCCATCGGGGTTGGCGCGAGACACTTCGGCGCCACCGATGTTGCCGCCTGCGCCGGGTTTGTTGTCAACAGTGACAGGTTGGCCCAGGTTTTTCGACAATTCTTGCGCAATGGCGCGCGATGCAATGTCAACCGCGCCGCCAGGGGGGAAGGGGCAAACCAAGCGAATGGGCTTGTTGGGAAAACTTTGTGCCATGGCGGCGGGCGCCGACATGAGCATGCCAGAAAAGCCCAAAGAAATTGCAAGTGCAGAAAGGCCGTTCAAAGCCTGACGGCGTTTTGCATTGGGTAAGCGAGAAGAAGTCATTGATATCTCCACATTCAAAATTGAAGCCATAGACTATGAGAGTTTTCAAATTTTTTTCACAGGATATTCCCTTGTTTCTGTGAGAGAAGGTCACCGAGGTGCCAGAAAATCGGGGTTTAATGCCACTTGACTTTTTCAATCTAGACCGCATGCCAAAAATTGCTTCACTGTTATTGAACATCGCCCACGCACTCGATCATTTGTTTTTGTTGATCTTTGCTACGGCGGTCAGCGCCATTGCCACGGAGTTTGGTGTAGGCCGTTGGGAGGACATGATGCCTTACACCGTTGGGGCCTTTGTGATGTTTGGTTTGGGGTCCATTCCAGCAGGCCGTTTGGGCGATTTGTGGGGTCGCCGCCAAATGATGTTGGTGTTCTTTTTTGGGATGGGCTTGTCTGCCATGGCGGTGGCCATGACGCAAACACCCATTCAGATGGCCATTGCGCTCACTGTTTTGGGCGTTTTTTCGGCCATCTATCACCCTGTGGGAATTCCCATGCTGGTGCAAAAGTCCCTACGCCCCGGACTGACCATTGGCGTGAATGGCTTGGCGGGCAACTTGGGCATTGCCATGGCGGCCTTGTCGACGGGCTTCTTGGTGGCTTGGCAGGGTTGGCGAGTGGCATTCCTGGTGCCGGGCGTGGTCGCCATCGTTTGTGGCATTTTGTTTGCGTGGTATGCCCCAAGTGAATCGTCAGCGCCTGCCAAGAAAAAATCAAGCGTGCTTCAATTGCCCAAGCACCTTGCTTGGAGAACCTTTATCGTCATGGTGGCCACTTCCACCACTACCAGCTTGCTTTTTAACATCACCACCAATGGCAACACGCAGTTGTTGGCCGAGCGTTTGGATGGTTTGGTATCTGATCCATCGCGCCTTGGTGTGCTGTTGGCGCTGATTTATGCCGTGGCGTCGTTGGCTCAGTTGGTGGTGGGGCGCTTGCTAGATTGGCTGCCCGTGAAGCCGTTGTTTTTCAGTGTGTTGTTTTTACAAATTGTGAGTTTTGCCATTGCTTCACAGTCGACAGGCTGGGCTTGGTATGCAGCGGCCATTGGCTACATGGTGATGGTCTTTGCCGCCATTCCCTTCAGCGACACCATGGTGGTGCGTTACATAGACGACACCATGCGTTCCCGAGTCAGCGGCACACGCATTGCCATCTCGTTTGGCATCAGCTCTATGGCTGTTTACATGCTGGGGCCATTTGTAAAAGCTTCGGGCTTTACGCTTCTGATGGTAGCCGCCTCGTGTGTGGCGGCATTGGGCGCATGCATCGTTTTGTTTTTGCCCAGTGAAACTCAAATGAAGCAATCAGCGGCTTAAATAGCCGCAGTGGCCACCACTTCCAAACGCCATTTGGGAGAGGCCAGGTTGGCTTGAACCGTCGCGCGTGGCGGTGTATGCCCCGGCACAACCCAAGCATCCCAGACTTTGTTCATGCCCTCAAAGTCTTGCAAATCGACCAAGAAAATTTGCACCATCAACAATTTACTTTTATCGCTGCCAGCGCGCGCCAGCAGTTTGTCGATGGCATCTAAAACTTGTTGGGTTTGTCCTTCAATGCCCAGATGGGGATCTTCTGGAATTTGACCTGCCAAATAGACCACGCCGTTATGAATGGCCATTTCGGACAAACGCGTGCCGACATCAAATCTTTGAATCATGGAGCTAAGCCTGTTGGTGAAGTTTGTGAGGTTTGTGAGAGGTTTCGGAATGGAACTCATTTTGCCATTCCTGACACACTAAAATGATCTGAACTTCCATTCCATATTGCTTTGAAAGCCACCCCATGAAACTGCCGAACAGTCTGCGTGCACTCCAGCACCGCAACTTTCGCTTGTTCATTGTGGGGCAGGGTACATCTCAAATTGGCAATTGGGTTCAATTGATCGCCACCAGTTGGTTGGTTTACCGCTTGTCAGAGTCGACCCTGATGCTGGGTTTGTCGGCCTTTTGCTTGCAAATTCCCATGCTTGTCATCACCCCGTTTGCAGGCGTGCTGATCGATCGATTAGATGTTCGTCGTCTTTTGTTTGCCACCAACTCGCTGGCCATGTTGCAGTCTTTGGTGATGTTGGCACTCATGGTCAGTGGCCAAATTGAGGCCTGGCATGTCATTGCTGGCAACCTTGTGCTGGGCTTGGGCAATGCCTTTGATGCACCTGCAAGACAAGCCTTGATTTCAAAATTGCTGCCCAACCGTCAAGAGCTGACAAATGCCATCGCCCTTAATTCAACGGTCATGAACGGCGCACGCTTCATTGGTCCCATGTTGGGGGGCTTGGTCACAGCCAGCTTTGGTGAGGTATGGAGTTTTGCGGTCAATTGTGTGATGCGTTTGGCGGTGTTGTTTGCTTTGAATGCCACCCAAATAGCACGGCACATGGCTCCTAAAAGTCAGGCTGGCATTCTGAGGCAACTGATGGCGGGGCTTGAATACGCCTACGGTTTCTTTCCAAGCCGCTGCGCCTTGGTGCTGTTGGCTTTCAGTAGTTTTTGTTTGCAATCCTATGCCTCCTTGATGCCCTGGTTTGCAAGCGAAAGATTTCAGGGCGATTCTCGAACCTTGGGGCTGCTCTACAGCGCTGCCGGACTGGGGGCCGTGTGTGGCATGCTTTATTTGGCCTCTCGTAACACCATTCGAGGTCTTTTCAAAATCATTGGCTGGAGCGCGGGCGTGGCCAGCGTCACTTTGGTGGCTTTTTCATTTGCGCCTACTTTATGGCTGGCGCTACCGATGCTGTTTGTGTCTGCGCTTAGCATGATGTTGACAGCTGCCTCTACCAATACGGTGCTGCAAAGCATCGTGCCCGATGAACTGCGTGGCCGTGTGGCAGCCCTCTATGTGATGTCCTTTTTGGGCATGTCGCCTGTTGGGTCTCTGGCCTCTGGCTGGTTGGCCAGCTTCATCGGTAGCCCTTATGCGCTGGCACTTTTGGGTATGCTCGCCTTAGTGGCAAGCTTGGTTTACGCCCATTTCTTTCAGCGCATTCGCCAAGACATATTGCCTTTGTACGAAGCCATGGAAATACCTCCGCACGATTAGGGCGTGTGCTGGGCCAGGTAGGCAATGGCAGCGGCCATGCCATTGGGTCCATATGGAATTTTTTGAACCGTCATGGCTGCTTCAATGCCAGCCAGTGCGCCCAAAATCATGGGCTCGTTCATATCGCCCAAGTGGCCAATTCTAAAAACGCGGCCTGCAAGTGGCCCCAGACCACCGGCCATGGCAACTTGGAATTTTTCGCGCGCTACAACACGCAGGGCCTCGGGGTCTATGCCTGGTGTTACTTCAACGGCTGTAACGGACGAAGAAAATCCCAATGGGTCTTTGCAATGAAGTTTGACGGCGCCAGCCGTAGACCAGCTTCGCACAGCGGCTTGCACGGCTTGACCCAAGCGGTGGTGTCTGGCAAAAACAGCGTCCAAGCCCTCGGCCTTTAGCAGGCCCAGTGACACCTCCAACCCAGCAAGGTGCGCAAGTGGCGGTGTGCCGCAAAATTTGGCGGACTGATTGTCTGTTTTGCGCTCTAACCAGCTCCAGTAGAAGCGTGGCTTGGCATGCTGTTTTGACCATTCGAAGGCTTTGGCATTGGCTGCCACAAAGCCCAAACCAGGCGGCATCATGAGCCCTTTTTGTGAGCTGCCCAAGCAAACGTCGACGCCCAGTGCATCCATGTCGAAGGGGGTGGCCGCCAAAGACGCTACGACATCGACCACAAACAATGCAGGATGTCCTACGCGGTTGATGGCTTGACGAATGGCCGCCATGTCACTGGTCATGCCACTGGCGGTGTCCGTTTGAACAGCCATGACAGCAGCAATGCGGTGTTGTGTGTCTGCTTGCAAGGCCGCCTCAATGGCGGCAACATCGATGCGTTGTCCGTCTTGATGGGGCGTGCGGACCACCGACAAGCCTAAAGCCTCTGTTTGAATGGCCCATTGATCTGAGAAATGTCCTGAGCCTGCAATGAGTAAGCTGTGCTGATCTGAAGCCAAGTTGGCGGCGACGGCCTCCCACACGCCGTGGCCATTGCTGGCGTAAAAGTAAACATCTGATTGAGGCGACTTCAGCAAGTCTTTCATGCCCTTTTCGCAAGCCGCAATGAGGGCACCAACACGTGGATCGGCCAAATCGGTCATGGGACGCTGCATGGCATGCATGACTTCATCGGGCACGTGGGTGGGGCCTGGCGAGTGAACAAAGCGAATGCCAGGCAGGCGAGGTGTAATGAGGGAACTCATGCGTAGTGCTTTCTGTTTGCTGGCGCCATCGTAGCTGTTTTTTGGGTCGACATGTTCATGAGGCGTTATGATTTGAAAATGGAATCTCGCAAAGCTTGGGTAGTGGTTTGGGCAACATTTGTTTGTCTGTCGATCATCTTTGGTGTGTCTTACTCATTTGCGGCTTTTTTTGAAAACTTTGCCACAGAGTTTGATGCGAAGCGTGCCGATGTGTCTTGGATCTTCGGCATTTGTGGTTTGGTTTATTTTGTTCTGGGTGCTTTTGGCGGCATGTTGGCCGATCGCTGGGGCCCTCGAATCGTTTGCATGGCGGGCATGGCTTTTATGGCCAGTGGTTTGTACCTCACCAGCCTGGCGCAATCTCTTTTCACGCTTTACATCAGCTATGGCCTGTTGGTGGGCTTGGGCATTGCGCTGGTCTACACACCGTCCATTGCTGCTGTTCAACCTTGGTTTCAGAAGCGACGAGGCTTGGCCTCTGGCATTGCAAGCTCGGGTGTGGGCGCAGGCACCTTGGTATTGCCCTTGGTGGTGAGCTATTTGATGACGCAAATGACTTGGCGTGAAGCGCTGCAAGCCTTGTCCTTGGGTGTTGTCGTGCTTGGCCTGATGGCCGCTTTTTTGCTGGAGCGTGCACCTCATGCCGGTCATGGCTCACAAGGGTCAGTGCCAGGATTGACGCTCAAAGAAGCCCTGCAAACCCCGACTTTTCGCTGGCTTTACATGGGGACTTTGTTTGGGGCCCCTGTCATGTTTATACCCTTTGCGCACATTTCTGCGGCGGCCCGCGATGCGGGTGTGCCAGAGGCTCAAGCGGTTGGATTGGTTGGCCTGATTGGCATTGGCAGCCTGGTGGGGCGGTTTGCCATTGGTTGGTTGGCAGACAGGCTAGGGCGAGTCAGAACCTTGATGTTGATGCAGTCTTTGATGGGGCTGTCGTATCTTATTTGGGCAGTGGCCGAAGACCGTTTGGCATTTGCATTGTTTGCCATCTGGTTTGGCCTGAGTTACGGCAGCATTGTTTCTCTTCTGCCCGCTATTTGCATGGATTTATTTGGTGGCAAAGCAGTAGCCGCCATCATTGGAACGCTCTACACGGGCGCCGCATTGGGAAATTTATTGGGCCCAGTGTTGGCGGGCAAAGTCTTTGATGTGTCAGGGCAGTACACCTGGGTTATTTGGATCACTTTGGGCATTGCCACGGTTGCCACTTTCAGCTGCTGGCGCATCTTGAAATATCCGCAACAATCTTATTAATCCGTTTCTTGCGGTTATTTTTCCTAGGTCATGATGGAATTGAATCAGTATGTGGTGTTGGCCAGTTTGGCGGCTGTGCTCATTGGCATGTCCAAAGGGGGCTTGCCTTTGGTGGGCATGATGTCGGTGCCTGTGCTGTCTTTGGTCATGTCGCCCGTCAAGGCTGCGGTGTTGCTCTTGCCACTCTTTGTGATTTCTGATGCGGTAGGTGTTTGGCTTTATCGCAAGCAATTCAGTTTGGTGAATTTAAAAATCTTGATTCCAGCGGGCATTGCGGGTGTGCTGTTTGGTTGGTTAACGGCCGCCATGATTTCGGAGCAAACCATCAAGTTTTTGATCGGTTTGGTGGGTGTGAGTTTTTGTTTACAGACTTGGTTCAAGCGCGGTCAAGACCATGCACCCAAGACGGCTTCGTGGCCCAAGGGACTTTTTTGGGGTGGTGCCGCAGGCTTCACCAGTTTCATTGCGCACGCTGGTGGGCCGCCTTTTCAAATTTTTGTGTTGCCACAAAAGTTGCCCAAAGCCGAATTTGCGGGTACTGCCACCATTTTGTTTGCCATTATCAATGTGGCCAAAATAGGTCCCTATCAAAACCTGAGCCCCTACAGTGAAGAAGATTTTTGGAAGATTGCTGTCTTGGTGCCGTTCGCACTTTTGGGCACATTTTTAGGTGCTTACCTCACGAAGCGCATTGCCGATGCTTGGTTTTTCAAGTTGGTCCAAGTTGGGCTTTTCTTGCTGTCGATCAAGTTAATTCATGATGCGATCTTTGGCTAAGCTGATGTTTTTATTTGAATTTTGAGCCGATAGTTGTTAATTAACCATTAGTTTGATAGCATATTGTTTTGCAACATAAAGTTGATTAACTAGAGGTTTAAATGAACAAAGTCATTTTGCGTGCCATTACCGCTTACTCACGCACTGACATGAAATCCTCCGACAACGCAAGCGTGAGTGTGCGAGGCATCGAGAAAGAATGGCTTGGAAAAGCCTATGTCTTGTTAGAAGATGATGCATCCCATCAACTCATGGCTGTATACCGTTGTATGAACAGAGGCGAGTTAAAAAGGCTTAAGCGTTGGCCACCTGGCCTCACCGAGAAAGCGCCAGAGCCCGCAGTAACAATCAAGACTAAGCGCGAAACAGTGCCAGCCATTTTGGAGTTGTCTCCAATCAAAGGGGCTCCCAAAACAGAGGCGACTCAAAAGACCAAAAATAATTCCAAGTTGCGAGCTGAGAACAAGCAACAAACCGATCTTTTCGACGGTTCGAATTGAACAAAAAAAAGCCGCTTGCGCGGCTTTTTGGGTTGACCACAGAGGGGCTTGTCGGCCCCCCAGATAACAACTTAGGCTTTGGCAGCTTGAATGATGCTGTTGAAAGTAGGGCTGGGGCACATGGCCTTGTCCAACAACTCGCGCGAAGGCATAAAGTAGCCGCCGATGTCGACAGGCTTGCCTTGAACTGCTTTCAATTCCTCAACGATTTTCTTTTCGTTGTCGGTCAGTGCTTTGGCCAGAGGCGCAAATTTGGCTTGCAACTCTTTGTCGGAGGTTTGAGCAGCCAGTTCTTGTGCCCAGTACATCGCCAAATAAAATTGGCTGCCACGGTTGTCCAATTCGCCCGTTTTGGGTGATGGATTTTTGTTGTTGGCCAACAATGTGCCAGTGGCTGCATCCAAAGTCTTGGAAAGCAACTTGGCTTTTTCATTGCCGTTTTTAATGCCCAAGTCTTCGAAAGACACGGCCAAAGCCATGAACTCTCCCAATGAATCCCAGCGCAAATGGTTTTCTTCAACCAGTTGCTGAACGTGCTTGGGTGCAGAACCGCCAGCACCTGTTTCGTACATGCCGCCACCAGCCATCAAGGGCACGATAGAGAGCATTTTGGCGCTGGTGCCCAGTTCCATGATGGGGAACAAGTCGGTCAGGTAGTCGCGCAAAATATTGCCAGTGGCGCTGATGGTGTCCAAGCCGCGGACGACGCGCTCGAGGGTGTAACGCATGGCGCGCACTTGGCTCATGATTTGGATGTCCAAACCAGTGATGTCGTGCTCGTGCAGATACATCTTCACTTTGCGGATCAGTTGGGCTTCGTGAGGACGGTATGCATCCAACCAGAACACCACAGGCATGCCAGAGTTGCGAGCGCGATTGACGGCCAACTTGACCCAGTCACGAATGGGGGCGTCTTTGACCTCACACATGCGCCAGATGTCGCCGGCTTCAACGTTTTGGCTCAGCAACACTTCACCCGTTTCAAGGTCTGTGATGTTTGCCACACCGTCTTCAGAAATTTCAAAAGTCTTGTCGTGCGAACCGTATTCTTCGGCTTGTTGAGCCATCAAACCCACGTTGGGCACAGTACCCATTGTTTTGGGATCGAACGCGCCATGCCATTTGCAGAAGTTGATCATCTCTTGGTAGATGCGAGCGAAGGTGGACTCGGGCATGACAGCCTTCACATCTTGCAATCGACCTGCGGCGTCCCACATTTTGCCGCCATTGCGAATCATGGCGGGCATGGACGCATCGACGATCACGTCGTTGGGTGAATGGAAATTGGTGATACCTTTTGCAGAATCGACCATGGCCAAACCAGGACGATGCTCATGGCAAGCGTGCAAGTCGCGCATGATTTCTTCGCGCTTGGAATCGGGCAAGGTACCAATCTTGTTGTACAGGTCGACCATGCCGTTGTTGACGTTGACGCCCAAGCTGTCAAAGAGTTCCTTGTGCTTTTTGAAGGCATCTTTGTAGAAGATCTTGACGCAGTGACCAAACACGATGGGGTGTGACACCTTCATCATGGTGGCTTTGACGTGCAAAGAGAACATCACGCCTGTTTTGTGCGCGTCTTCAATTTCTTTTTCGTAGAAAGCTTCCAAAGCTTTCTTGCTCATGAACATGCTGTCAATGACTTCGCGGTCAACCAAAGAAACCTTTGGCTTGAGGATGATGGTCTTGCCACTCTTGGTGATCAATTCCATCTTGACATCGCGAGCACGTTCAACCGTCATGGATTTTTCGCCATGGTAGAAGTCGCCATGGTGCATGTGCGACACATGCGAGCGAGAGGCTTGGCTCCACTCTGCCATGCTGTGAGGATTTTTACGCGCGAACTCTTTCACAGCGCGAGGCGCGCGGCGATCGGAGTTGCCTTCACGCAAAACAGGGTTGACCGCTGAGCCGGTGCACTTGGAGTAGCGGGCTTTGATCTCTTTTTCTTGATCGTTCTTTGGACTGTCTGGGTAGTCGGGCAAGGCATAGCCTTTGGACTGCAACTCTTTGATAGCAAGGTTCAATTGGCCCACTGAAGCGCTGATGTTGGGCAATTTGATGATGTTGGCTTCGGGGCGGAGGGTTAATTTGCCCAAAATGGCCAAGTTGTTGGGAATGCGCTGTGCCTCTGGCAACATGTCAGAGAATTCGCCCAAAATACGTGCCGCAAGTGAAATGTCGCTGGCTTCTACTTCAACGCCAGCAGGCGATGCGAAGGTACGAATGACAGGCAAAAAGGCCGCTGTAGCCAGCAAAGGGGCTTCATCGGTCAGTGTGTAAATGATTTTTGATTTTTCGTTGGCCATTTTCTTCCTCGTTTTTGTAGTGCAACTCTTATTCGTGCAACCCAGTATTAGATCTTAAAACCGGTGCCTGACGCTTCGCTGATGTGAGAGAAATTCCATATTTTCAGGGGTCATTTCGCAAGGTGAAATATGGAGGTAAGCGAATGCTTATTGAACCGACAGCAGTTCGACCTCAAAGACCAAGGCAGAGTTGGGTGGTATCAGGCCGCCGCCCACACTGGAACTGCCATAACCCAAGGCGCTTGGAATGATCAAAGTTCGTTTGCCGCCAACTTTCATACCCACCATGCCTTGGTCCCATCCTGCAATAACCTGACCGGCGCCTAGCTTGAAGCTGAAGGGGGCTCTACCAGTCGATGTATCAAACTGCTTGCCATGGTTCTGCGCAGCCGCTGCATCGTAAAGCCAACCTGTGTAGTTGACGGTGAGGGTGTTGCCTGCAATCGCGGTAGCGCCGGTACCAATGATGCTGTCTGTTATTTGTAATTGTGTGGGACCCGCTGGTGTGTTGTCACTGCCGCCACCACAGGCAGAGAGCAAAGTCGCTAAAACTAAAGTAATGCTGAAGAGGAGTTTTGTCATCATGAGGCTCTGATTTAGAAAGTGATGTTGATCAAGCTTTTCGCACAAACTCAGTTTTGAGTTGCATAGCGCCGAAACCGTCAATTTTGCAGTCGATGTCGTGGTCACCATCGATCAAACGAATGTTTTTAACTTTGGTACCCACCTTGATCACACTCGATGATCCTTTGAGCTTGAGGTCCTTGATCAAAGTGACGGTGTCGCCGTCTTGAAGGATGTTCCCCGAGGCGTCTTTGAAAACTTTAGTTGCTTCAACTTCGATCTGAACTTGTTGCGGCCACTCATGAGCGCACTCAGGACAGACAAAATTATCGCCATCTTCGTATGTCAATACAGATTGGCATTTGGGGCAGTTGGGCAAGGTCATGAGTCAGGACAAGGAGTTACAACAGCCTTGAACTTTAGCACCTGGCCGTCTGTGCTTAGATTGATTGAGCCTGCATGTTCACTTCAAGGGTATCTTTTGTACCGGCTGTAGCCACCTAAATCGCGTTCGACAGGTTTAAGAATCATCACGGTTTGAGCCGGTACTGTGATGCTGATCAGGCCTGGCCCCATGGTGGTCACATGCTTTTGTGGGTCTACACCCAAAAGGTCTACCATGGGCGTGTCATCCATCAGGCCCGCATTGGCGACCATGATTCTTTCTGTGATGTCAGTTCGTCCTGGATTTGCAAGCACCAAACGTGTCTCAAGGGTTTTGTCCGTGAAGCGTTCAAATGCAAACAGGCGATCACTTTCAATGCGGCGATAGTTGCCAATCCGCAATGCACGATTTTGCTGGTGGATGCCGATGAGTTTCTTCATCCAGATCATTTCTGGGTTTTGCGCATTGACCCAATCCCATCTCATGGTGTTTCGATTTTCAGGGTCACCACCGCCCGTCATTCCGATTTCACTGCCGTAATAAACATTAGGGGAGCCTGGCAAGGTGAATTGCAAAACTTGCACCAGTCGACGTTGTTTTTCTTCAGGGACTTGGGTGGCAATTCTGGGAATGTCATGGTTGTCGATGACGTTCCAAGATTTCAGCATGGGCTCGATGCCAGCGTCTTGAATCATGCGCTCTGTCATGCGTGCTGCAACGGCTGGGTTCAATTCGCCTTGTGCGGAACTCAGAATAATTTGCCGCAACGTAAAGTTCATCACACCATCCATGGCTTTTAGCCATTGATCAGGGTAATTGACAATCTCGCCAATGACGACAGCATCTTTCTTTTCTTTGCGGGCAGCTTGCGTCAGAGCGCGCATATAGGGCAGGCCAAGTTCGTAAGCCGTGTCTAAACGCCAGCCATCTGCGCCGTCGCGCAAATAACCTCTAACTACCGAATCTGGCGCTTCGTAAAGGTATTGACGCACGGCTGGGTTTTCTAAATTCAACTCAGGTAAATTTTGAAACCCCGTCCAAACACGGGCGCCACCTTTGTATTGCGAGCCAATGGCAAACCAATTGCGCCAAGGACTTTTGGGGTTGGCCATTGCATCTTTGAACTGCGGTGAGTTGCGTCCCATGTGATTGAACACGCCATCGAGTACCACCCGCAGACCCAGTTGATGGGCTTGTGATGCGAATCGTTTGAAGTCTTCTCGGGTCCCAAATTCTGGCGAGATGGCTTTGTAATCAAAAGCGTCGTATTTGTGATTGGTCCATGCCAAGTGGATAGGATTCAGATAGATGGCGGTTGCGCCCAATTGCTTCACATGGTCCAGTTTGGTTTGCGCGCTCTGGATGTCACCACCCCAGAATTCAAGTTCTTGGCTATTGAGTTTTTGGTCTTCGAGTTCCAAGCCACGTTTAGGCAATTCATGCCATTCACGCAAGATTTTGGGCGCAGGGTAGAGGTGTTTCTTGGCTGCTAAATTTGCAGAGGGCACAAAACGATCGACCAGAATTTGATAGACGATGGCACCGTTGCGCCAGTCTTTCTCGCGTGCTTCAAAAACTTTTGCGTCTGGAATGACGGGCGCGGCTTGGCTTGCCATAATGTTAGCCGCGAGCAAAACTGCTGCAATGCGCAAGAGAAGAGATGTGTGCATGTAAAAATTAGCAGAGATTTTTTTGTTAATTATCTGTGTCATTTGCCACCACGGGAGCGCACTGAGATTCTTTTGGATTACCAAATTAAATTTGCGATCGAAAGGCCTTAGGCGATATGCCAGCGTCCCTAGTAAATACCCTCGAAAAATAGGCGGGATCCGAAAAGCCCAATGTGTAAGCAATGCTAGAAATGCTCAGATTTGTATAAGCTAAATTTCGGCGTGCCTCACGCATCAGGCGTGCTTCAATCATGCGCAATGCACTCATGCCATTGGCTGCACGGGTCAGCCTGCTCAAATGGGTGGGCGAGATCGACAAGGCTTTGGCGTATTGGCTCACCTTCCAATGCGAAGCAAAGTTTTGCTCAATCAAGGCTTTAAAGCGTTGCACCAAGACCGAGTCGTTGGCTTGGGCATCACCGATGGAGGCTGCTGCAAGTTGCCTTGCAACCCAGGCTAGCAGTACGCCACTGAGCCCCCTCAGCATCAAGGCTCGTGCTTTTTCTTGGGATGAAAATTCAAGCCAAATTTGTTGCACGGTTTTGGCGATGAATGCGTCAGACTGCAAAACTGTTGCTTGATTGATTTCCGATCTTTGCGTACCCACACCCACCAACAATTCGTCCATCAACTCGTCTGCTAAGGTGGTGACCCAACCCCGTGTGTCTTTTTCAAATCTAAAGGAGTGAACATGGTTGGGTGGCACATTGACCAATGAGCCTTGCGACAGTGGGTGGGACTTGCCATCCAATGTGACTGAGCCTCCCCCTTTTTCAACCAACAAAATCTGATGCAGTCGCGCGTGCCTGTGGGGTGCCAATTCCCAATCGTGCAAGACCGAGCGGTCGGCAATGGTTTCGCAGTGCAGCACGTCTGGTAAATGTGTAGATTCTCCAAATAGGCTGTAGCTCTGTACATTTGAATGACGTATTTTCATGTTCGAAATGTACAAGTTTTTGGCTGTTTCAGCCATTCCTGTCTAGCTGCTAAAGGCGTATCTTTCACATCTTTCGATTTAATTGACCCAAGTCAAGATCAACGGAGACTCAATATGAAAACTCAAGTTTGCATTATCGGTGGCGGTCCTTCTGGGCTCTTGCTGTCCCAGTTGCTGCACCTCAAGGGCATCGAGACCGTGGTGCTGGAGCGTCAAACGCGTGACTATGTTCTGAGCCGTATTCGCGCAGGCGTCTTGGAAAATGGTTTTTCCCAATTGATGCGCGAAGCACAGTGCGGCGAGCGTATGGACCGAGAAGGCGAAATTCACGATGGCTTCTTTTTGTCGCATGGCGAACAATTGAACAGGGTTGATTTGCACAAATACAGCAACGGCCGTTCGGTCATGGTTTATGGTCAAACTGAATTGACCCGTGACTTGTACGAAGCACGTGACCGCATGAATGGCATCGTGATTCACAGCGCCGAAGATGTTCAACCTCGCGATTTAAAGTCAGACAAGCCCTACGTTACATACACGGTGGGTGGAGAGGCCAAGCGCATTGATTGTGATTTCATCATTGGTGCCGATGGCTTTCACGGCGTTAGCCGCAAGTCCATTCCAAGTGATGTGATCAAAGAGTACGAGAAGGTCTATCCCTTTGGCTGGTTAGGCGTGTTGTCGCGGACCAAACCCGTGTCACCCGAATTGATCTATGCCAAGCACACCAGAGGTTTTGCTTTGTGCTCGCTGCGCTCACAGGTTTTAAGCCGTTATTACATTCAAGTGCCGCTGACTGACAAAGTAGAAGACTGGTCTGATGAGGCATTCTGGGATGAGTTGAAACGCCGTTTGCCTGCCGAGGTGTCAGCAAAATTGATCACTGGCCCCACCATTGAAAAGTCCATCGCACCTTTGCGTTCTTTTGTGGCCGAACCCATGCGATATGGCAATTTGTTCTTGGCGGGTGACGCTGCGCACATCGTGCCGCCCACGGGAGCCCGTGGACTGAACACGGCAGGCTCTGACATTTATTACCTCTATCACGGCTTTATGGACCACTACTTAAAAGGTGACAGCGCCGGCTTGGACAATTATTCACAAAAGGCCTTAGGCCGAGTTTGGAAAGCGCAGCGCTTCTCTTGGTGGCTGACCACTTTGCTGCACACCTTTCCCGATTCGAGCGAATACGATCAAAAGCTGCAAGAGATCGAAATGTCTTACTTGTTCTCATCAGACGCAGCCCAAAGCTCGCTTGCTGAAAACTACGTCGGTTTGCCTTTTTGAGTTTGCCTTTTTGATTTACCCACTGGATTTTTCTTCGGCACCTGCAGCCTGGTCACCAAACAGTTTGCGCATCAGCTGACGCAGCCACTGGTGACCTGGGTCGCGGTGAAGCCGACCGTGCCAACACTGATGAATGGCGCTGTTGTCTAGTTTGATGGGCAAGTCGCGCATTGTCAGGTCGAAGGGCTTGACAATGCGCAGCGCAAATCGCTCGGGCACCGTCGCAATTAAATTGGAATGTTGGAGTACATCCCCAAGCGCCACGTAATGCGGAACGGTCAGCCTGACTTTACGCTGATGCTTTTGTTTGTCCAACGCAAGATCGACTCGACCATGTCCTGTGCCTGTGGCCAAAACACGCACATGCTCGGCAGCAAAGAGGGCGGAAACGGTCAGTGACTTTAGCTGCGCCAAAGGGTGTTTTTGCCGCATCAAACAAACGTATTTTTGTTTGAACAAGGATTGCTGGAAAAACCCGGCTTGAAGTTGTGGCAACAAGCCCATGGCCAAATCAATTTGTCCGTTCGACATGTCCTCTTTAAGAGAAGACTGCGCAACGCTGACCACTTGCAAGGTTACGCCCGGGGCAGCATGGGCAAGCGCATCCATCAAGACGGGCAAAAAATACATTTCTCCAACATCGGTCAGGGCGATGGTGAAGTTTCGAGTGCTGGTCTTGGGGTCGAAAGCGCCTCGCACATTCAATGCTTGCTGTATGGCGTCCATGGCCATGGCCACCGGTGCTGCCAGTTCAAGCGCGTAGGGCGTTGGCGTCATGCCGGCTTGCGTGCGAATAAATAACTCGTCATCCAAACTTGACCTGAGTCGGCCCAGTGCACTGCTGACGGCGGGTTGGCTCATGTTCAACAGCTCTGCCACTGCTGAAACTCGTTTCAGAATGAGCAAATGGTGAAAAACCAAAAGCAAATTGAGGTCCAGTTTGGCCAATTCCATAAGGCGCTCTATTATTTGATAATCAAATAATGATTATATGTAAATTAAGATTTACTTAGTTTGAGTGAGTGGCATGATGCTTGTCAAGAATCTTGTGGAGACAAACACACATGCAAGAACATCCAATTCATTGGGAAACGCCTGGCACCAGTCGCATTCCCTTCGCTGTCTATGCCAATCAAGACAATCACAAAAAAGAACTCGATCGCTTTTTCTACAAAGCGCATTGGAGCTATGTCGGCCTTGAAGCAGAAATTCCCAACCTAGGCGATTTCAAACGCACTGTCATTGGCGAGCGCTCAGTCATCATGACGCGCGCACAAGATGGCCAAATCCATGTGGTTGAAAACGTATGTGCCCACCGCGGTATGGCCTTTTGTCGTGAGCGCCACGGCAACAAAAAAGAATTGGTGTGCCCGTATCACCAGTGGAGTTATGCCTTGGATGGCAAGCTTCAAGGCGTTCCGTTTAGACGCGGTGTTCGTCAAGATGGCAAAGTCAATGGCGGCATGCCTGCAGATTTTGATCCGAAGGACCATGGTTTGACAGCGCTGAAGGTTGCAACACGCGGTGGTGTGGTGTTCGCTTCTTTTGATCACCATGTTGAATCGCTCGAAGACTACATGGGCCCGGCCATCCTGAATTACTTTGACCGACTGTTCAATGGCCGACAGCTCAAAATTTTGGGCTACAACCGTCAGCGCATTCCTGGCAACTGGAAGCTGATGCAAGAGAACATCAAAGATCCCTATCACCCTGGCTTGTTGCACACGTGGTTTGTCACCTTTGGACTATGGCGTGCAGACAACAAGAGTGAGCTGCGCATGGACGACAAACATCGCCATGCCGCCATGATTTCAACGCGAGGATCGGCCGGGCAAGCCACGGGGGGCGCTTCGGATGTGACGCAGGTCAGCAGTTTCAAAGCCAGCATGGAACTCAACGATCCGAGCTTTTTGGACATCGTGCCAGAAGCTTGGTGGGGTGGCCCCACTGCAGTCATGATGACGCTTTTTCCAAGTGTCATTTTTCAGCAGCAGGTGAATAGCGTGTCGACACGTCACATTCAACCAGATGGCCATGGCGCCTTTGATTTTGTTTGGACGCACTTTGGTTTTGAAGATGACACGCCCGAAATGACAGAGCGTCGTCTAAGGCAGGCCAATTTGTTTGGGCCTGCGGGCTTTGTGTCTGCTGACGATGGTGAAGTGATTGAGTTTTCGCAAGACGCCTTTGAGTCCAAACCTCAGCATCGAGCACTTGCCGAGTTGGGTGGCAAAGAGGTGGGCGACACAGATCACATGGTGACCGAAACTCTGATCAGGGGAATGTATGAATATTGGCGAAATGTGATGGAGGATTGATCATGGTTGACATGCAAACTTGGTTTGGCATTCAGCAACTGTATGCCGATTACGCCAGTGCCGTAGACAGCGGTCAATGGAATTTATGGCCAGAATTTTTCACAGAGCAATGCGTTTATAAACTCCAGCCACGTGAAAACCACGAGCGCGGTTTCCCATTGGCAACCTTGTCTTTAACCAGCAAAGGCATGCTGAAAGACCGTGTGTATGGCATTAGCGAAACCATCTTTCACGATCCCTACTATCAGCGACATGTGGTGGGGGCGCCCATGGTTCGAAAAGTTGAAGCAGGGCGAATTTACAGTGAAGCCAATTACGCTGTGTTTCGAACCAAGCTCGACAAAGAAAGCACAGTTTTCAATGTGGGCCGATACCTTGACATCATTGTGAGCACTGACGACGGCCTTAAGTTTGCTGAACGTTTGTGCATTTACGACAGCGAGATGATTCCCAATTCTGTGATTTACCCCATCTAACTATGAGCAACTGGATTGACGTGGCCGCCGAGGCCGATTTGTTTGAAGGCGCTGGCATTGCCGTCACACCTCAAAACCAAGACATCGCCATTTTCAAAGTTGACGATGGTGTTTTTGCCATTAACAACGACTGCAGCCATGGCAATGCCAAGCTGTGCGACGGCTTTGTAGAAGGCAACTTTGTGGAATGTCCGTTTCATCAAGCGATGTTTGATGTGCGAGATGGTTCAGTGCAGTGTGGTCCAGCCACAGAGGCGGTGAAGTCTTGGCCCGTTAAGATTGAAAATGGCAGGGTCTTTTTACAAATTACGGCGTAGAGCAATCTCTACCAATTAGGGTTATCGAGGGTATGCAGGACATTTTTTGATTTCATAATATTGTTAACAATCTTTAAATTGACATATGTTAAAAATGAAATCTGAAGTCACCGGAACCGTTTGGAAAGTATTGGTCAATGCAGGGCAAAGTGTGCAAGCTGATGAAGTTCTTGTCATCGTGGAGTCCATGAAGATGGAGATTCCAATCGCTGCAGAGCGTGCGGGCCAAGTGGTTGAAGTCTTTGTGACAGAAGGAGACTCTGTTGCAGAAGATCAAGTTGTGATTCAGTTGGCGTAAGCGATGTTTGCTAAAGATCTGCCAGAAGACGCCTACAGCGCAGCCGAAAGCACGGTGGCATTCAGATTGTTTGCAGACCAAGACATACCAACTCTAACGGTTCCTGAACAAATAGCAGCCAAATTGGGCGACCGTATTTTGTCTGCTTTGATGCCAGCAGGCAGTCGAATTGGTGAGGTAGAGCTCAGCGAAGAATTCAAAGTGAGCCGCGGTCCTATTCGGGACGCGCTCAGAATCTTGGAGCGGGAGGGCTTGGTGACTTTGCTGCCCAGGCGAGGCGCTATTGTGACTGCACTGTCTGTATCTGAGCTCGATGAATTGATGGAAATACGGGCTGGTTTGTTTGAGGTCGTGATTCGAAGAATTGGTAGCAAACCACCTGCGGAATGGCTCCAAATATTATCTGCAGGTACAACGCGACTTGAAATGTTAGCGGACGATCCGCTAGGTGGTGATGAATACGCCGAAACCACCTACAGACTCATTATTTTGTGCGCCCGTTTGGCTGGCAATCAAAAGCTGCACCGATTGCTCACAGGCTTGTCGTTGCAAACGCTTCGTTACAGCAAATTAGGTTTGGCCACAGTGGAGCGTCGAAAACGTTCAGCCAGTTTATGGCGGAAGGCTTTGGATTCTCAAATTAATGGAGATGTGGAAAGTTTGGTTTCCTTGGCGCGAACTCGCATCTATGAATCGAGTCAAGAATCAACACGACAAATGAAGGCTCTTTTGACAATTAATGCAGGAAATTTGAAATGAGCAATTCCAATGTAACTGAGACCACTGGCCCTTTGCGCGGTCTGCTCGTGATTGAAATTTGCTCCACCATAGCAGGACCAGCATGTACTCGTTTGATGGGCGATTTTGGTGCTGATGTGATCAAGATTGAACCACCAGAAGGCGATCCAGTCAGGCAGATGGGGCAGCATGTTGCTGATGTATCTCTATATGCGGCATCACTTCTTCGAAATAAAAAATCAGTGGTGTTGGATCTGAAAAATCCTGAAGATTTAATTGTCGCCAAAACCATGATTGAACGTGCTGACATATTGGTTGAGAACAATCGGCCAGGTGTCATGGAACGCCTTGGTCTGGGCTATGACGAACTTTCAAAAACCAATCCAGGTCTGGTCATGGTTCGTATCAGCGGCTTTGGTCAAACTGGGCCTTATGCCCCCAGACCCGGCTATGGTGCCATTTGTGAAGCGGTAGGTGGCGTTCGTCACATGACTGGCGACCCTGATCGCCCACCCGCTCGCGTAGCATTGGCCACGACAGACTACTTGACTTCTACCTATGCAGCATTTGGTGCGTTGGCAGCGCTACGAGAAAAAGATAAAACTGGATTGGGTCAAGTGGTGGATGTCGCTCTGTACGAAACGGCATTTACCCAAATGGAGCCCATCGTGCCCGCTTACGAAAAGCACGGCACCGTTCCCAAAAGAGAGGGGCCCAATTTGCCACGCATGGCACCTAATAGTTTGTACCCTACAAAGGACGACAGCTACATCTTGATTGCAGCCAATAGCAACCCAACCTGTGAGCGACTAATGCAAGCGATGGGGCGACTAGATCTGATGCAAGTACCAGAATTCGCAAGTATCCGTGCAAGAGGTGAGCACGCCAATGCGCGAGCACTGGATCAAATCATTGCTGAATGGACACGACAGCATTTGTGCACAGACTTGGCCAACATACTTGAGGCAGTGGGTGTGCCAAATACACGCGTTTACACCATCGCTGATATTTACCAAGATCCTCACTTTTTAGAGCGAAATATGTTGGTGAAGGTGCCACATCCAAAAATTGGACACACCACACAAATGGGCGTGGTACCCCGCCTCTCACGTACACCAGGTTCTATCCGTCATACAGGGCACGAACTGGGGCAGGACACCACAGATGTATTGGCGACATTTAAGCAATCTAACTGACTCAAACGGAGACAAACCATGAACCTGAAACGACGTGAATTTGCATTGGCGATGACTCTCGGCAGTATGGGACTACCAGTGTCAGCGCAGAACAGTACTTGGAAACCGACAGATCGTATTACTTACGTGCTGGGCGTGACGCCAGGTGGTTCTGTCGATATATATGCCCGCGGTATCCAAGATGCGCTGACCCAATTGAATTTGATTCAGGGTCAAACCATGTTGATCGACTATAAGCCTGGTGGTGCAGGCATCATTTCTTTGCAGCAATTGCAACGCAATGCAGGTAATGCGCATTGGCTAGGTACTTTTCATACCAGTACCATGGTGGCCATTGCGGCTGGCATGTTGAAAGCAGATTTAAAAGACTATCCGCCAATCGCGATGATGGTTGAGGAAACGCAAATGGTGGCCGTCCGTGCAGACTCAAATATCAAAACCGGAATTGAGTTGGTAGCGGCTTTGAGAAAGGATGCCACTGCGCTCAAAATTGGAGTGGCTCCCGCTCTTGGTTCTGGTACACATTTGTCCATCGCGAAACCTTTGAAGGTCGCCGGTGTCGACATTAAAAATTTAACCATTGCCCCCTTTAAAGCCTCAAGTGAAACAATGGGATCTTTGCTTGGAGGTCACATAGACGTCATCTCAGCTACTGCGCCAGTCATCATGCCGCAGGTGGCAGCAGGCAAAGTACGTGTTTTGGCCAGTGCCTCGCCAACACGTGGAATAGGTTCTTTGTCGCAAGTACCTACTTGGCGCGAGCAGGGTATCGCAGCCGATTTTGTGACCTATAACGGGCTGCTACTGCCGCCCAATATGTCTGCTGCGCAAATTGCATTCTGGGAAGACGCTCTGCGTAAAGTCTCGCAACATCCTGCATGGTTGGCTCTGGTCGAGAAAAATGGCGGAAGACCTGTCTACAGAGATCACGCTGAGTCCATGAAATACATGTTGTCGGAACAAAAATCGATCAATGATTTGGTACTAGATTTAGGATTGGCCTCAAAGTGAGCAAAATTCAGCATCCCATTCGTTTCTCTCCTGAAGGGGAATGGCAAGAAGAATTAAGAGAGCTAGAAAGTCGCAGAAATCAAGCTCTTGCCATGGGCGGTGCCCAAGCGCTGGCCAAATTGCACAGTGCCGGTAGAATGGATGTTAGGCAGAGAATACAAAGCCTATTGGATGCGCATACGTTTCAAGAAATGGGATGTATTGCGGGTAAGGGTCATCAAGACAAAGACGGCCAGTTTGTTCAATTAGAACCCACCAATACTGTAACGGGGACAGGTCGCGTAAATGGTCAAAAAGTGGCTATTCATGCAGACGATTTCAGTATTCGCGCTGGCTCGTCAGAGGCCACCGTCGCAGAAAAATGGATTTACATCGAACGCTATGCGCACCAAATGCATATCCCTTTGGTGCGCTTGGTTGACTCTGCAGGTGGCAGTGTCAAGTTGTTAATGCAGCTAGGTGGAACCAAAATTCCTGGTTATCCCACATGGCCAGCCAATGAGTTGCTTAAAACCGTCCCCGTGGTTGGTGTGGCCTTAGGATCTTGTGTAGGTTTGGGGGCCATCAAAGTGGTCTCATCGCATTTCTCAGTGTTGGTCAATGACCAGGCCCAAGTGATGGCTGCAGGTCCTCATGTGGTTCGACAAGCCTACGGGGTTGAAATCGACAAAAATGATTTAGGTGGGCATAAGGTTCAGCGAAAAAATGCGGTAGTGCACAACGAGGCAAAAGATGAAGCCGATGCCTTAATGCAGGTACAAAAATTTTTGTCCTACATGCCCCGTAGCATCTACCATTTGGCACCAGTGACTACTTGTACTGATTCGCCTAGTCGTGCAGATGATTGGTTGAAAGATGCCATTCCAAAAGATCGCCGCCAAATTTTCGATCCACGAAAAATTTTAAAGAGCGTATTTGATTTGGACTCTGTCTTTGAAATTGGCCGTTACCAAGGTGGATCTGTGATCACTGCTTTGGCTAGGCTCAATGGTTACCCTGTTGGTGTCATCATCAATGACCCTAAAGTTCAAGGTGGCGCCATGACGGTGCAAGCAGCGTACAAAATGGAGCGGCACGTCAAGATGTGTAGTCAGTTTGGCTTGCCAATTGTAAATTTGGTAGATCAGCCAGGTAATGCCACTGGCCTAGAGGCGGAGTTAGCTGGCACACTGCTCGGTGCAACGCGCGTGGGTCAAGCTGTTCATGATTGCGAATCACCATGGGTTTCAATCATTATTCGTCGTTGCTTTGGAATGGCAGGTGGAATGCATGCACCTAAGTACGGTGAAGCTTTGAATCACCGCTATGCATGGCCTTCGGCACGCTGGGGTTCGATTCCCATCGAAGGCGGTGTGATGGCCGCTCACAAAACTGAAATTGAATCTTCGGATGATCCTCAAGCAAAACGACTCGAATTAGAGAAGTTTTATCTGAATATGACGTCCCCTTTTAAGACGGCAGAAAAATTCGGAATCCTTGACATCATCGATCCAAGAGAGTCGAGAGCCATTCTTTGTGAATGGATAGAGGACGCATGGGAACTGGTCAAAATAAAACGGTTAATTCACTTGCCCAGCCAGCCCAAGCCTTTGGCGTGAAGGCTTTGTACATAGAGTCGATCTTTGGTTTCAGTGACACCCGTTGATTCTGGGTAGCTTCCTGTTGGGTCTTGCTTCACGACCCCTACTATCAGCGACAAGTGGTGGTGGGCGCCCATTGATAGACAAGCCTCACCAGTTGGGCTTGCGTTTCTCAAGAAAAGCTTGAACACCTTCCAACGCGGAGGCATCCATCATGTTGCAAGCCATGGTTTGAGACGCATTCTCATAGGCTTGCGCCATCCCAGTTTCAAGTTGTTTGTAAAAAAGCGCTTTGCCCATGGCCAAAGCAACCTGAGGTTTGGAAACTATTTTGCTGACAAGTGATTCAACAGTAATGTCAAGATCGTCGGCCTCTGCGACTTTGTTGATCAGACCTTTGTTCAACGCTTCGGTTGCACTGATGAAGTCGCCAGTGACAAGCATTTCAAAGGCGGCTTTTCGGGACAAATTGCGAGACAGCGCCACACTGGGTGTTGCGCAAAACAAACCCAAATTGACGCCGCTGACTGCGAATTTAGAATCATTGGAGGCAACTGCCAAATCACATTGGGCCACCAATTGACAACCCGCTGCAGTGGCAATGCCTTGTACTTTGGCAATGACGGGTACTTGAAGTTTCTGCAAACTCATCATCATTTGTCCGCACTTTGCAAACAAGTTTTGGTAATAGGCCAGGGATGGTTCTGCGCGCATTTCTCTGAGGTCGTGCCCTGCACAAAAAGCTTTGCCTAGCGCTGAAATGATCACGACACGTACTTTGCTGCATTTAGAAAGCGCATCAATTTCTTGTTGCAATGCAATGAGCAAAGACTCGCTCAACGCATTGAATGCATTGGGGCGGTTGAGTGTGAGGGTGGTGACGCCACGCTCGTCGTCATTTCGCAAAACCAATGGCATGCCATTTTCAGTCATGAATTTTTCCTTGAATTATTGAAGCGATTGCTTGGCGCGTGCCCGCAATTGAAACTTTTGGATCTTGCCTGTGGAGGTTTTAGGAATCTCTTCAAATCGAATGTCGCGGGGCACTTTATAGCCAGCCAACAAAGATTTGCAGTGTGAAATAAGTTCTTCTTGCGTTACCAGAGCGCCAGGTTTAACTTCTACAAATGCCAAGGGTGTTTCACCCCATTTGGCATCGGGCTTTGCCACAACAGCACAGGCCATGACGGCTGGGTGTCGATACAAGGCATCTTCAACTTCCAGTGAACTGATGTTTTCACCACCAGAAATGATGATGTCCTTGCTGCGATCTTTGATCTTGACATATCGATCGGGCTCCATGACAGCTAAATCACCTGTATGAAACCAACCACCTGCAAATGCTTCTTGGGTTGCTCGCGCATTTTTAAGGTAACCCTTCATGACAATGTTGCCCTTGAACATGATCTCCCCCATGGTATGGCCATCGGCCGGGCATTCCTGCATGGTTTCTGGATCTAGAACTGTCATGCCTTCTTGAAGAGGATAACGAACGCCTTGTCGGCCATTGAGCCGGGTTTGCTCGGACAAACTTTCTGCTGCCCAAGCAGATCGCTTTACCGCAACACTGGCAGGCCCATAGACCTCTGTTAAGCCATACACATGTGTGATTTCAAAGCCTATGTTGGCCATGCCTTCAATCATGGCGGCGGGTGGCGCGGCACCAGCAACCATGCCCCGTACTTTTTGCGAAATGCCTGCACGCATTTCCTCAGAGGCGTTGTAAATCAGGCTGTGAACAATAGGTGCTGCGCAATAGTGGTCCACTTTGTGGTTCCGCATGGCATCTAAAATCGGTTTGGCCTCTACCTTGCGCAGGCAGACATGCGTTCCAGCTTGCATGGCAATGGTCCATGGGAAACACCAACCATTGCAATGGAACATGGGCAGCGTCCATAGATAAATTGGAAAGTGCGGCATGGTCCAAGTGGCCACATTGCTCACAGCGTTCAAATATGCGCCGCGGTGGTGTGTGACCACCCCCTTGGGGTCGCCTGTGGTGCCGCTGGTATAGCTCACAGCAATGGCATCCCACTCATCCTCAGGTCCTTGTAAAGTGGCAATAGGTGCATGGCTGTCAATCCATGCTTCGTATTCGAAGTGACCCAAAGTTTCTCCAGGGCCCGTGTATTCGCTGTCGCAAACATCAATGACCACGATTTCCTTGTCGTGCTCAGTTTTTAAAATTGCAAGCGCATCTCGAATAACGCTTGAAAACTCACGGTCGGTTAAAAGTACACGACATTCACAGTGGTTCAATTGCCACGCAATCAAGGCTGCGTCTAGGCGCGTATTCAAAGTGTTGAGCACGGCATTCAAAGCGGGTACTGCATAGTGCGCTTCAACCATTTCGGGGGTGTTGGGAAGCATGGCGCTGACGGTTGTGCCTCGTCCAATGCCTAGGCTTTTCAATGCAGCCGCTAAACGCGCAGAACGCTCTCTTGTTTGAGCCCATGTATAACGCCTGTTGCCGTGAACTACAGAAGGTAGATCACCAAAAATTTCTGCACTTCTTTCAATAAAACTAACGGGCGACAAGGGCGTGTAATTGGCAGGATTTTTGTCTAAGTCTTGATCAAAAATGTTGGTCATGGGTCATCCTCTGGAGGAATTAACGAGTGGCGACGTTGAGGGCTTGATCAATGTCCCACAAAATGTCATCAATGTGCTCAAGCCCGACTGAAATTCGAATCATGTCCGGACCTACGCCAGCGGCCAATTGTTGGGCTTCATCGAGTTGACGGTGTGTGGTGCTTGCAGGGTGGCTGATGAGGGTTCGCGTATCTCCAATGTTCACCAGGTGACTCATGAATTTGGCAGACTCGATGAACTTAACGCCCTGGTCTAAGCCGCCCTTAACGCCAAACGCCAATAGCCCTGAAGCGCCTCGCATTTGTTTTTTCATCAAAGCGTGTTGCGGATGGTCGTCAAGTCCAGGGTAATTGACCCAAGCAATCCGAGCATCATGTTTTAAAAACTGTGCGACGGCCATGGCGTTGGCGCAATGTCTTTCCATTCGCAAGGGCAAGGTTTCTACACCTTGCAAAATTTGCCACGCATTGGTTGGGCTCAGTGAAGCGCCATAAACGCGCAAATTTTCCATGCGGCATCTCATGGTGAATCCAAAGTCGCCAAACGTTTCAAAAAACTTAACACCGTGGTAGCCGAGTGAGGGCTCGGTCATGCCTGGAAATTTGCCGTTGTCCCAGGGAAATTTGCCACTTTCCACAATGACCCCGCCTAGGGTGGTGCCATGGCCGGCCAAGTATTTTGTGGCAGAGTGAACCACGATGTCGGCCCCATGCGCAATCGGGTTGCATAGAAATGGGCTAGGTACTGTGTTGTCAATGATCAATGGCAAGCCATGTGCATGCGCAACTTCGGCAATGGCTGCTATGTCCAAAACCAACATGCTTGGGTTGCCGAGGCTCTCAGCGTAAATGGCTCGTGTATTGGGCTGGACAGCTGCGGCAAATGCATCTGTAGAACTGCCATCGACAAATGTGCAGGAGATGCCAAACTTCCTTAAATTGACAGACAGTAAAGTGACGGAGCCGCCGTAAAGCGCACCTGCAGCGACCACATGGTCACCTGCTTGCAAAAGTGTCATCAAGGCCATTGATTCTGCGGCCATGCCCGATGCGGATGCCACAGCAGCTCGACCTCCCTCAAGGGCCGCGACGCGCTCTTCCAAAACAGCCACGGTAGGATTGCTTAGCCGTGAATAAATATTGCCAAAGGTTTGAAGGTTGAAAAGTGATGCGGCATGATCTGCGCTGTCAAACACAAAACTGCTGGTTTGGTAGATGGGTAGGGCGCGTGCGCCAGTGGCTGCATCCGGAATTTGGCCTGCATGAATGGCCAAGGTTTCGGGTTTGAAGAGATGGTCGCTCATGGTCCGTGCCTAAATGGGTCTTTTTGCTGAAATGATGCCTGTATTGACTCCAACCCAGTTGAGACCGCCAAAAAGACGCGCATGTTCAATTTTGACGCAGCGGTTGGTCACTGATTGAAGTCCAGCCATCCGAACCATAGCGTGTGCCTGCGCGTTTTCAACGCCTAATTGTTGCCAGAAACACTGCGCGCCTATTTGAAGCGCTTCTTGGGCAAAGGGTAAAACATCATCTGTTTTTCTAAAGACATCAACAATGTCAACTTGTACCGGTATGTCCAGCAGGCTGGCATAGCACTTTTCATTCAGGATGTTTTCGCCTGGCGAATTGGCTGTTTCAGCGTACCTTGGATTGACTGGAATGATGGTGTAGCCATGAGCTTGCATGTACTTGGCAGCAAAAAAACTGGGGCGATTCCATTGCGCAGATAAACCGACGACTGCGATGGTTTTGGCTGATCGCAAAATACGTCTCAGCTGGCTGATGTCATTGTCCATTCATACGTCCCTCAACATAGAAGCATGGTGCTCATGGCAGGCAATTTCAGAGTAGTTAAGAGAGTTTAGCCTCGGTTTGCGTTGGGAGCATTCAAATTGTGCAGTTTGAGGGTGCTAACCCGGATATTTCACGGTAGTCCGTCGAGGGCGCGTCACAAGCGTTGCAAGGCTGGATTCACGTCGCATCACACAACACGACAAGCTGCACGAGGCTACAAACGCTGCCTGTTGTGGTGGCCGGACACAGTGCCCCCACCCCGGCTTGGGTTGCGGGCCGTTTTTGTGTCATTGCGCCGGCCAGGCGCTGCTGTGGGGTTCAGGGTGAGCGCAGCTGGCTCATGGCGTGCGCGAAGACCGGTGCACTGGGCCAGTGCGACGCCAGGTACAGCCGGATGCGCCGCGTGTTACGCGTCACCACCGCCGCCACCTTGAGCAGCTTGATGCGCAGCGTGTCGATCTGCGCCGTGGCCAGCTCGGTGCCCTGCAAGGCCAGCGCGCGCAGCCTCTCTACCAGCACGTAGCCCAGCGCGGCCAGCAGCATGCGCAGTTGGTTCGAGCGCAGCACATGGCAGCTCGTGCGCGTGGCGAACAGCCCTACCTGCGCTTCCTTGATCCGGTTCTCCGCCTCGCCGCGCTGGCAGTACACGCCGTCGTACAGCGCCTGGGGATCACCGGCAAGGTTTGTCACGATGAAGCGCGGGTTGCAGCCTTGCGCTCCCCATTCGAGCCGGGTGATCACGCGCCGCTCGTGGGGCCAGCTCTGTGCGGCGTAGTCGAATTCATCGACCATGCGCTGTTTGGCCCCGCTGCGCTCGTATTCGTCTTTCATCGAGAGTTCGGCAAACGCCACGCGCGCCTGCAGCCGTGCATTGCGCGCCAGACCCACGATGTAGTGCACGCCGGCGCGCTCGCACCAGTTCAGGATGCGTTGGCGGCAGAACCCGGAGTCGGCCCGAAACACGATGCGCACCTGCGGCCAACTCTGGCGCAGCCGGCGCACCAGCAGCTTGAGGATGGCCGCAGCGTGCTGCGCCGCATCGATGTTGCTGGGCCGCAGGTAGGCGCACAGCAGTTGCTGGCCGCAGAACACGTACAGCGGCAGGTAGCAATAGCTGTCGTAGTAACCATGGAAGAAGCGAGCCTCCTGCTGGCCGTGCAACGGGTTGTCGGTGGCATCAAAGTCCAGCACCAACTCTTCGGGCGCGCTCTCGAAGCTGGCGATGAACTGATTGACCAACACCTCATGCAGCCGCCACGCCGTGGCCCGATCGGCCCACTTCTCCAGTCGGCACAGCGTGGGGGCGCTGGCAATCTCGCGGTCCACGCCAACAGCCGTCTGCACGGCCACGTCACAGCGCAGAGCACCGTGGTCGTTGAGGTCTTCCCAGCCCAGCGCCAGGCCGTACACCCGCTGGCGCAACATGTCGCGCACGTCATGCGTGATCAGCAGCGGATTGCGCGGATCGGCGATGCAGCGCGCCGCCGCATCCATCAAGCCCAGCTTGCGATCGAGCTGGCCAAGCAGCATGACGCCACCATCGCTGGTCATGCTGCCGCCGTCGAAGCGCCCCTCCACCACGCGTCGGCCCAACCGGCCAAAGTCCATGGTCCCAACGTCAATTTTTTCGGTACAGTTTGGTTTCGGCATTGCCCGCTCGTTGATCAAGATTCGACACCTGGATTTTCGGGCACACAAGGGCAATGCCGTCCTCGTTTGTGGCTCTACTACCGTGAAATATCCGGGCTAACGCGATAATAGGGCCATGTCTTATACAGAGCCTTCAAGGCCCTCCATCGTCCTTTGTACTTTAAACGCCAAGTACATCCATGCTTCTTTGGGCTTGCGCTACCTCATGGCCAACATGGCGCGTCATGGAAGTACGGATCTGGCTGGCCGAACTTCTTTGATCGAGTTCACCCTCGCCAAACCCTTACCCGACATGGTGTCTCAATTGCTGAGCACCTTGGGTGAGCCGCTTCGTGGACAAGTACAAATCATTGGTTTTGGCGTCTACATCTGGAACGTGGTTCAAACAACTGAGTTGATTCGTCTTTTAAAAGCGCAGCGCCCAGGCCTCAAAATTGTTTTGGGTGGACCCGAAGTTAGCCACGAAACAGATCAACAAGAAATTGTGCAAATTTCAGATCACGTCATCACAGGGTGGGGTGATGTGAGTTTTCCCAAACTCTGCATGCAATTGCTTGATGGACCCCAGCCCTTGATGAAAGTGATCCAGGGTGAGCAGCCACCGCTAGACCAAATAGAGTTGCCTTATCAGCACTTTTCGGACGCTGATCTGGCCAACCGATTGCTGTATGTTGAGGCATCCAGAGGTTGCCCGTTTAAATGTGAATTTTGCTTAAGTTCACTTGACAAAACAGCTTGGGCTTTTGAATTGGCACCATTTTTGAATGAGCTTCAAACCCTCTATCAACGCGGTGCCCGAAACTTTAAATTTGTAGACCGCACGTTCAATTTGAAAATTGAAGCATCTGTGCAAATTCTTCAGTTCTTTTTAAACAGGCTGACCGAGCCTGATGCAGATGGTTTGTTGGTTCACTTTGAAGTGATTCCAGATCACTTGCCAGACAAGCTCAAGGCACTGATTGCGCTATATCCCCCGGGGGTTTTGCAGTTTGAGGTTGGCATTCAAAGCTTCAATGAAACAGTTCAAAAACTCATTTCCAGGCGTCAAGACAACGTTCAAACCGAAGCCAATTTGAGATGGCTGATCAGCGAGTCCAATGCCCATTTGCACACTGATTTGATCTTTGGATTGCCCGGTGAAACTTTAGACAGTTTTGCTGCTGGCTTTGATCGACTGTTGGCCATTGGCCCTCAAGAAATTCAACTTGGCATATTGAAGCGATTGCGAGGCACGCCCATTGCCAGGCATACGACTTCATTTGAAATGATCTATGACGATCAGCCTCCCTACGTTGTGCGTCAAACCAAAGACCTGGATGCCGAAACATTGCAGCGCTTTACGCGAATGGCCAAATACTGGGATTTGGTGGCCAACTCTGGTCGATTTAAATTAAGCCTACCCTTGTTGTTAAAGCCTGCATCACCACAAAACTCCTCGTTTTGGTCATTCATGAATTTTGCAGATGAGCTTTGGCAACGCACTTCAAAAACCTATGGCTTAACGCCTGAAGCACTTGTAGATGCTGTGTTCATGCACTTAACTGAAACTCGGGGTCTGCCAGTTGAAGAGGTCAGAGCTTGCTTGCTTCAAGACTATGTGGCAAGTGGTGCCAGGGCTAGGCCTATGTGTTTGGCTCAAGAACGTCTGCCTTTGGGGGGGCATGTCGTCAATCCAAATGCGACAGACGCAACCATTGCGACGGCTCAAAAATTACGTGGCCGGCAAGATCGTCACGGTTCCAATTTGAATGGATGAATTTTGAAGAGCTAAGTGCGTGTCGATTTTTTCATCGCACGGCTTAGCAAAATAACTGGAATTAAGCCTACCAAGACCAACGCCAAGCTGGGCAGGGCTGCTTCGCCCAGTCGCTCGTCTCTGGCCAATTGATAAGCCATGACCGCCAATGTGTCTGTATTGAACGGCCGCAAAACCAAAGTGGCTGGCAGTTCTTTCATGACATCGACAAACACCAACAACGCGGCAGCAAAAATAGAGCGTTTTAACAAGGGCGTGTGAACTCGTGTCAGCAGCTTAAAGCCTGAGACTCCCAACATGCGCGAAGAATCGTCCAAGCTCACTGGAATACGGGCATAGCCGCTTTGCACCGATTGAAGTGCAACCGCGCAAAATCTAACCAAGTACGCCCAAATAAGTCCGAGGGTGGTTGCCGTTAACCAAAAACCAATCTGCGAATTTGGCCAGTAAGATTGCAGCCAAGTAACGGGGAGTAGCAGTCCGACCACCACCACTGCGCCGGGAATTGCATAGCCCAAGCCCACCAAAATGGTAGCGGTGCGCGAGAAAGCATCAGGCTTGTTTCTTGAATTGAAACTCAATGCCAAGGCCGCAATCACTGCCAAGACGGAAGTCACAAGCCCCAATTGCAAGCTGTTAAATGACCAATTGAAGAAGCGGTCCCAAGGAATGTCGATGTCAGATGCGATCAATGGCTTCAGCATCAGGAGTACCGGCAGCGCAAAACCCAAAAACAAGGGGAGGGTACACCAGGCCATCAAGGCTAGACCCTTCACACCCTTGAGTAAAGTCGGTTGCGCATCGGAAGAAGATGAAACGCCAGCACGCATGCTGCTAAATCGCATACGGGCTTGCGCTATTTTTTCAAGTTGCAACAACAACAAGACTGTGCCAAGCAGCAGTGTGGCCAACTGTGCTGCGGCGATGCGGTTGTCCATGATCAGCCACGCTTTGTAGATGCCAGCGGTGAAGGTTTGAATGCCGAAGTAACTTGACACGCCAAAGTCTGCCAAGGTTTCCATCAGGGCAAGTGCAATGCCGGCTGCAACAGCAGGCCGAGCTAAGGGAATGGCAACTTCCATGATGCGCCTGTGCAAAGGCGCGCCCAGCATGCGTGCGGCTTCCATCAATTGGGAGGCGCGTTCACTCAAGGCGGTTCTGGCAAGCAAATAAACGTAGGGGTAAAGTGCCAAAGAGAAAACCAGGATGGCGCCGCCCAGACTTCGGATTTCGGGCAATACCCGTCCCTCTGCGCCAGTCTGCAGACGGATGAAGTTTTGCAAAGGGCCACTGAACTGCAAAAAATCTGTGTAGGCATAAGCAACCACATAGGCAGGAATGGCCATGGGAAGTAACAGTGCCCATTCAAAAAAACTGTGCCCAGGAAACTTAAACAAGGTGACCGCTGCTGCCGTGCTGGTGCCTAAAACGGTGACCCCTGCAGCCACGCCCAAACACAACAACAGACTGGTGACGGCATAGTCTGGCAAGACGGTTTGTGCCATTTCTTGCAGCACTTGCGACGATGTTGCATTCCATTCCAGCCATGACAGGATCAAAGCCACCACGGGAAGGCAGATGACCAAAGCAATCAGGCTAAAAAGAACCGAACGAATTCGGGGTGCAAACATGAGCAAATTCCAATGAGTGTTCAGTACAGCAACACGAGCGTTCAGGAGTACCAACCTGAGAATTGTAAGGATGTTGTTCAAGGGGGGACTTTTTGACGGTCTGGCATTCCTTACAATGGGCATTATGTTTTTGACCCTTCAACAAGTTGATGTGCGCTACGCTGGCCAACAGACGCCGGCGGTCAAGGGTGTGACCCTAAGTCTTAAGGCTGGTCAAATTGGGGTTCTCATTGGCCCATCGGGCTGTGGCAAAACCAGTTTGTTGCGCGCCATTGCGGGCTTAGAGCCTGTTTCTGCTGGGTTCATTCAATTGTCTGACCGCATTGTGAGCCAGCCTGGCACTACTGCGGCCCCCGAAAATCGACGAATGGGCATGGTTTTTCAAGACTACGCTTTGTTTCCGCACCTTAGCGTTGCGGGCAACATTGCATTTGGTTTGCATGGTCAAAGTGCCTCGGCCAAAGCGCAGCGCATTGACGAGGTGTTGCAATTGGTGGGTCTGTCCGAAGTGCAAAACCGGTATCCCCACGAGCTTTCTGGGGGGCAGCAACAAAGGGTGGCGTTGGCACGAGCCTTGGCACCTAAACCTGATTTGCTTTTATTGGACGAGCCTTTTTCTAACTTGGATGTCGATCTGCGAGAAAGGCTTGCGCTAGAAATTCGGGCTATTTTGAAGGCCGCCAATGCCACAGCTCTTTTTGTCACGCATGACCAAATGGAGGCTTTTGCCATTGGTGATGTCATTGGTGTCATTCAAGATGGCCACTTGGCCCAGTGGGATGATGCTTATCACTTGTATCACCGGCCTGCGTCACGCTTTGTGGCTGAGTTTATTGGTCACGGTGTATTTATTCCGGGTCGTCGCTCGGTGGCAAATGGTCGTGTCGAGGTACAAACGGTCTTGGGCTTGTTAAGCGATGAAATAGACACCACAGATTCAACTTTGACCCAAACAAGCGGTGACACTGTCAATTGCGATGTGCTGTTGCGAGCAGACGACATCGTTCACGATGACCATGCAAGTGTCAAAGCAGAAATTGTCAGAAAGGCATTTCGCGGGTCGGAGTTTTTGTACACCTTGCGTCTGCAGTCTGGCGATATTGTTTTGGCCCATGTGCCCAGCCACCACGATCACAAGCTGGGAGAGTGGATTGGCATCAGGGCTGAGGTAGACCACGTGGTTACTTTTGTCTAAAAATCCTTCAATCGCAAATGCGAATCATTCTTATTTGATGTAGAATTTGCTCATTCAAGCACTCGTTAGGGTCTTCATGAGCATTCAATCAAACAATTCTGGGTATTCAAAGTGTGCGGTCTTCATGTGCCTATCGGCCATGGCGGTTTTTGCAACGCAGGGTCATGTCCAGGCCCAAACGCAAAGCCAGGCGGCTGCCGCGTCCATCAACATTTATTCGGCACGTCACTACCCAACAGACGAGGCTTTGTACAGCGATTTCACAAAAAGCACGGGCATCAAAATTAACCGTGTAGATGCAGACGATGCTGGTGTGCTGACTAGGTTAAAGGCTGAAGGGGCAGCATCTCCTGCTGACGTGATTTTGCTGGTCGATGCGGCCAGGTTATGGCGCGCCGAAGTAGATGGTTTGTTCATGCCCATCAAGTCAAAAGTCTTAGAGGCAGCGATTCCAGAAAACTTAAGGGCCAAGCGTTCAGACAACGGCGGCATTGCATGGTTTGGTTTGTCGACACGTGCCCGCGTGATTGTTTATGACAAAGTGAAAGTTAAAAGTTCAGAGGTCGACACTTACGAGAAATTGGCCAATCCGCAGTTCAAAGGCAAGCTGTGCATCCGTTCGGGCTCTCACCCTTACAACCTCAGTTTGTTTGGCGCTATGACAGAGCACCTGGGGCCGCAACAAACCGAGATTTGGTTGAAGGGTTTGGTGGCAAATTTTGCACGCAACCCAGCGGGTGGCGATACAGATCAAATCAAAGGGGTTGCTTCAGGTGAGTGTGCGGTGGCCGTAACCAACACCTACTACTTGGCTCGCCTGATGCGCTCGAGCAACCCATCGGACAAAGCTTTGGTGGAAAAAATTGGAGTCGTTTTTCCGAATCAATCTAGTTGGGGAACGCATCTGAACATTGCCGGCGGTGCTGTTGCCAAAAATTCAAAAAATACAGAAAACGCAGTCAAGTTTTTAGAGTACTTGGCAAGTGCATCGGCTCAAAACCACTTTGCCAATGGCAACAATGAATGGCCGGCTGCTAAGGGAATGAGCTTTGACAATCCGGCGCTCAAAGCCATGTCGGGTGGCAGTTTTAAAAGTGAAGTGCTGCCCATCAGTGCGGTAGGCATGAACCAAATCAAGGTACAACAAATGTTGGACCGGGTTGGATTTAAGTAGGATCCCGCCGATCAGGCTTGAAACCCTTCAAGCACATTGACAGTGTTAATTCCAAAGTCTGCCACTGCGTAGCCACCCTCCAAGGTAAACAAGGTTGGCAATTTCAACTCTGCAATTACGCGACCGACTTTAAGGTAATCGGCTGACTTTAATTTGAAACCGCTGATGGGATCGCCTTCATATGTGTCCAATCCCAATGGCACAACCAAGGCTTGCGGTGCAAAGTCAGTGACGACCTGTAGTGCTTTATGCAAAGTGGCATACCAAGTTTCAAATGAGGATCCTTTGGGCAGAGGTAAGTTCAGGTTAAAGCCTTCGCCATTGTCAGTACCGCGTTCGTCGGCATGTCCTAAATAGAAGGGGTACTCTGTTTGAGGATCACCATGGATTGAAACTGTGTAGACATCTGCTCGATCATCAAAGATGGCTTGCGTACCGTTGCCGTGGTGATAGTCAATGTCTAAAACAGCCACGCGTTGTAAGCCATGGGTTCTTAAGTACTGGGCAGCAATGGCAGCGTTGTTGAGAAAACAATAACCACCCATATAAGCCGATCCTGCATGGTGTCCTGGCGGGCGCGTTAAAGCGAGCGTTGCCATTTCACCCGCAAGAATGGCCTGCGCTGCAGCAACCGCACATGCCGCACCTTCACGGGCTGCCGTCCAAGTGCCCGACATTAAGGGTGTTCCAGAATCAAAGGCGTATTGGCCCAGTTTGGCCGCAAAGTTGAGGGGTGGTTTGTCCATTCGAAAAGCATGCTGACCTGGCAAGGGCCAAACAGAGGGCAGGGCATCACGGCTTGCATTGTCTGGGCTTAACTTGACCCATTCGTCCCATGCGGTGGCCAGAAATGTCAGGTAATCGGCTGTGTGTACGCTACTTAACGCTGCGTCTAAGTTGAGGTGGGCGGGGGGCGTTAGCAATT
The DNA here is from genome assembly GCA_049655425.1 of Limnohabitans sp. GTDB lineage: Bacteria > Pseudomonadota > Gammaproteobacteria > Burkholderiales > Burkholderiaceae_C > Limnohabitans_A. The sequence goes on from JBASJS010000003.1 coordinate 126,767, forward strand.
GACCCACAGGGCGTTTGGCCAATTCGCTTAGAACATGTTCCAAGCGCTGGGGAACTTCATGGCAATCTACCAAGCGGCCACGAAACATTTCTTGTTGGCCGTGATGCAAATGGTGATGTTGATTGCTGAATATTTTCATAGTGAAAGAGGCCAGTGTTTAATTTCATCAGTTTAATGGAGGCTTGTATGATTAAACTTATTCAAGCGTTATTGCTCCGACGCGACCTATTTAATTAAATGTGCACCAATTTCACCCCCATTCAAAAGCCTCAATGGGTCAAGGATGCGTTTGGTGTCGACCTGCCGTCCAGCTTTCCGCTTGAAACCTATCCTGGGTTTGTGGCCCCCATTGTGGTTCAAAGCCATCAAACAGCCCGGGTGGCTTGTGGCTTGGCTAAATTTGGCTTGATTCCCGGCTGGGCCAAAGACGAAAAAATCAGTCGCCATACTTACAACGCACGGAGCGAAACAGCTTCTGAAAAACCCAGCTACAGAACAGCATGGCGTCAGCGTCAATATGGTCTGGTACTTTTAGAAAATTTCTTTGAACCCAGCTACCAATCGGGCAAAGCCGTGCGTTGGAAAATAGGCCTTGCTTCTGGTGACCCATTTGGTATCGCCTGCCTTTGGGACCGCTGGACAGATCCTGGCACCGGTGAGTTGGTTGTGAGCTTTTCGATGCTGACCGTCAATGCCGATGAGCATCCGGTCATGAAACAGTTTCATAAAGAGGGTGATGAAAAGCGAACGCCCGTAATAGTTCCACCCGAACTGCACAAAGCTTGGTTAGCAGCAACGCCACAGGAGGCCGCTACATTCATGTCTTGGCAACAAATGCCCGCCTTGTATGCCGAGGCTGCACCCAGATCGGCTGTTTGATAATCAGATTGGCTGTGCAACTGTCAATCGCTTTTGGTGTCCAGTGGTTTGGGGCAAGGCTGAGCCATTGAACTCCTAACCTCTTCTAGGTATGCCGCAAAATCAAAGTCTGGGCCTTGTTCAAATGCCAGTGCTTGCCAATGCCTTTTTGATTCATTCAGTCTTTTATCTTTGTGTTTGATCGGACAAAAATACGACTCAGTGGCCTTGATGATTTCATAGACATAAGCCGAAACGCCCACACCATATGCGCAATAGGTGCAATGAAATTTTGAGATCCAATCTAAGTATTTGAGTTCTTGTCTGTCAAAAATGATGAAGTCTTTGCGTGAAAATTTTGGAATGCCGTATATGGGAAAGCATGTCCATTGATAAAACGACACACAAGCATCGAGCAACATGATGGGAAACACCATGCTGTAAATGATGGGCCCAGTGATGAGGTTGATGGGCCTAGATCGTTTGAAGAGCGCAATCAGACCCAGTTGATGGTTTGTTTTCATAGCAGCCTTGGTCATAAGTTAGTAAGTCAAACAGTCAATTGATGAGCCACTTCAATCTACTGTTTTTCCTTCATCTATACTTGATGCAAGTCAAGGTTTTGATAAGAACTGATCGAAAGCAATGGCCTTTAATTAATTGTGATCTGACCCCAATTTATTTGGAACGCATGAAAAAGAAAGTTGCTTTGCCTTTGTTGCTGGCCATCGTCATCGGCATTACGGCATCGCACATTCGCATCAAGCCTTTTGATGCGAGTTATCTTCTGGAAATCGATGGTCGAGACGTCGATGTTGTCGGTTTTGTTCAAGACAAGTGGACGACCTACACCCGAAATTGTCAATCCAGCGAATTGGACAAGTCTTCAAATGTCTACCGTTCGGCAGAGCTTGTGATTAAAAACTTCAGCCCACCCAGTTCTAGCAATGCTCGAATTCTTGGATTTTGGTTTCAGAATGACTGGGCCGTGGTTGAACTCGAGTTTGACGAGTTACAGCCCGCTGTGGTGCCTGTGCAATTTGAAAATGGTGTGCCCATCATTGTCACCCAAGGTATCTGGAGTGGGCTTACCAAGCCTTGGAAGGCAGCCCCATTCATTCGAAATTACATGGCTTCTAAGTTGCCTGACATGCCCAAAAGCCTGCTCGACTGCTACGAGCCAAGGGCTCAGTACTTTAAGTAACGTTTAGGTATGTTGCAAAAACAACTGATCGCAGATTTGAGCCAGTTGGATGTCTTTGATACTTAAGCCATTGACGTCGTGCGTGGTCCAGGTGATCCAGACCTTGTTGTAAACATTGCGCCATTCGGGATGGTGCTTGTGCTGCTCAGCTGCCTTTGCTATTTGGGACATGAATTCAAAGGCATTTTCAAAGTCTTTGAATACAAACGCCCTTGAAAGAGCGCCCTTGGATTCGTCCAGCTGCCACAAGGGTAAGTTGTGAATTTGCTGATGCAGCGATGGCTCAATCATGTCGGCTTTCAAAAAGCTCAGTCAAATTTGGCGCCAGATTTGACGATGACCTGTTCCCATTTGTCAATTTCTGCTTTCACAAATGCTTTGAACTCTTCAGGATTGCTGCCTACAGGTTCTGCGCCTTGGGCTTCCATTTTTTCCTTGATGTCTTGTGTTTGAAGCGCCTTGCTGGCTGCGTTATAAAGTGCGGCCACAATGTGAGGTGGTGTTTTGGCCGGTGCAAACAAGCCGTTCCAGCTCGACACCTCAAAGTCGGACAATCCTGCCTCAGCCATGGTCGGTACATTGGGCAGCGTGCTCATGCGTTTTTTACTGGCGACGGCAATGACGTTCAGTTTGCCGCTCTTTAAATGTGGGATGGCAGAGAGCGCAGTTTGAAAACTCATCTGTACTTGACCGCCCAACAAGTCGGCAATAGCGGGTGCAGCACCTTTGTAAGGCACATGAATCAGATCAATGTTGGCGCGCATCTTGAGCATTTCGCCTGCAAGGTGAGGAGAGCCACCATTGCCACTTGAAGAAAAAGCAAGCTTGCCAGGATTTTGTTTTGCGACTGCAATGAGGTCCTTCAGATTTTTGGCGGGTACAGAGGGGTGAGTTGTCAAAACCGAGGGTGCTGTCATGAATTGGGTGATGTGCACAAAGTCACGCATCGTGTCGTAGCCCATGTTTTTGTAAGCGGTCATGTTGGTGGCGTTGGCAATGGTGCCCAGAAGCAATGTGTAGCCATCGGGCGTACTGCGTGCTACAAATTCGGAGGCGATGTTGCTGCTGGCACCGGCACGGTTTTCGACAATGACAGGCTGGCCCAGTGTTTCTTGCATTTTGATGGCAACACTTCGAGCCACGATGTCGGTGGCGCCACCCGGGGCATAACCCACCAAGATACGAATCGGTTTGACGGGATAAGCGGCTTCTTGTGCATGAGCAGCAAAAGGCAGAACAGAAAGTACCAGAGCCCAAATTAATTTCATATGAAACCTGTTGAATGCTTAAAAAATAGTAGTGAAGTGTAGGGACACTTGATGACAAATAGCCAGTTCAGCGTATTGGTGTTGTCCCTAAGTTATTTGGAGAAGACTAATTTTTCAGTAAGATGGAAGTCCTAGTGCGAAGACGCATGTCTTTCCCTGTTAACACCGCGTCGCAGCAGTACCGCATTGGAGCCCCATTTATGAGTCATTTCATCCCTCCCAATCTTGCCAAACCCAGAGCTTGGCTTCCTCAAGAACTTGGTGCCGATTTCTCATGGATTCACCATTTAAGTCGTGAGGCTATTGGTGAAATTGAAGAGGCCCTTCAACACGCCAAGATGAAGGGCAAATCGTGGCTCGAAATGACCGCGAACGACTTTCCTCTTAAGCGGCATGCCAAGGACGCCATCGATCAAGCCTTTGCAGCCACTCAAACAGGCTATGGCATGTGTTTGATCAAGGGATTTCCGGTAGACCGCTGGTCTGTAGAAGATGCGCGTCTGGTCCATTGGGGCATAGGCTTGAACGTGGGCGTTGCCAGAACTCAAAACCGTGCCAGCCAAGTGATGAACGATGTAAGAGATGAGGGGGGCAGCTACAAAGTCAAAAATGGCCGTGGCTACAACACCAACGCAGGCCTAGACTTTCATGTCGACTCATGTGACGTGGTGGCCTTGATGTGCTTGCAAACTGCAAAGTCTGGGGGAACCAGCAAAGTGACCAGCTCCATTGCCGTGGTCGATGAAGTCAAGCGTTTAAGGCCAGACTTGATCCCTGTCATGCAGCAACCCTTTTATTACAGCTATCAGGGCACCAACGATGCTACCCAACCGCCGTTTTACAAATGCCCCATTTTGGGTGATGACCCAGAATTCTTTTCCTTGCGAGCCAACCGCAAAAACGTAACGGCTGCGCAACGTGATTTTCCAGAAGTTCCGCGGCTAAGCCCTCAGCAAGAAGAGTTGTTGGATTTGCTGGACGAACTCCTGCCAGACGATCGATTTTGCTATTCCATGCAGTTAGACCGTGGTGATTTACAGCTTCTAAACAACTATGTGGTGATTCATTCACGCACCAATTTTGAAGATTTTGAAGAGCCAGAAAAAAAACGACATTTACTACGCTTGTGGCTCAGCATTCCCCAAGGCCAACGCTTGCCGTCACTTTGGAAAGAGTATTTTGGTGACATAGAAGCTGGCTCGGTCAGAGGGGGCGTTCGAGGGAGTCAAATTACAGATGAATTTTTGGTTTACGAGTCTCGCCAAGCAGCAAATTTGGGAATGACTTTAAGACGTCAGTCATAAAATCTCTGGACTACCCTCCAACAAACTTAAATTGATGCATACCTTTAATCGCTTCTCAGCCATTTGCTTCAGCCTCTTTTTTGCTATGCCGGCTTTGGCGCAGCATTCTCATGGCAAGGGAACTCTGCAACTCAGTTTGAATGGCGATGTTTTGCAAGGTCAATGGACCATGCCCATGGAAGCCTTGCTCGGTTTTGAGCACTTGCCCAAAACGCCTGCCCAAACGGAGTCCATGAGCAAGCTGCAAAAATCTTTGGAAAATGCAAGCTATTTCATTGAAGTACCCGCTGAAGCAAAGTGTCAGCAGCTAGAAGCCAAGGCCGAATCTGACATGTTTCAAGGAATTAAAGGCAAAGGCCACAGCGATTTGAACTTTGCTTTCAAATTTAAATGTGCCAATCCGCAAGCCTTGACCAAATTTGGATTTCCTTTCTTCAAGTCACACATTCGGTCAAACCAACTGAAACTAGAGTGGGTCTCTGCAGGCACTCAAAAATCTGCAACAGTACGCTCCAGCAAACCTGCATTTTCGCCATGACAGTTGCCGCTCTTGAACTGCGCAACATTGAGTTTTCGTGGCCACAACAAAGTAAGCCACTGTTTGCTATTCCAGAGCTGACGTTGCAACAAGGTCAGACCTTGTTCATTGGTGGCCCCAGTGGCTCTGGCAAAACAAGTTTGCTCAGTTTGATAACAGCAATTCAGGTTGCAGGGCAGGGAACTTGCCGAGTTTTAGGCACTGACTTGACTCAACTGTCGCCTTCTGCGCGAGACCGTTTTAGGGGTGAACATTTAGGTTTGATTTTTCAGCAATTCAATTTATTGCCCTTTTTAACAGTGCAGGAAAACATTGAGCTACCCAGCAAATTGTTTAACAGCCGTCATCAAAAATCAGTTCAACTTTTTGGCAGCGTTCAGGCCCATCTCAAGCACTTGTGTGACGCCCTCCATTTGGAGCCAGCCCTGCAGCACCGGCAGGCCAATCTTTTGTCTGTAGGAGAGCAGCAAAGGGTGGCCGCTGCAAGAGCTCTGTTGGGTTGCCCTGCATTGATTGTGGCTGATGAGCCAACGTCAGCATTGGACGAAGACAATAAACTCGATTTTCTCAAACTCTTGCTGTCGACGGCCATTGCGCAAAACACCAGCGTGGTCACGGTCAGCCACGACCTGCGAATTGCCGCCATGTTCGATCAGACTTTTTCGATGCCACGCAGGGAGTCGCAACATGTTGTGGCTTAGTTTGGCTTGGAAGAGTGCATGGTCGCGCAAATATGCACTAAGTCTCGTTGCGGTGTCTGTGTGTTTGTCGGTCATAGTTTTGTTGGGTGTTCAACAAATTCGCACCGATGCCAAGCGCAGTTTCTCCAATGCGCTTAGCGGCGTTGATTTGGTGGTTGGTCCAAGGGGTAGTCAAACCGATTTGCTGTTGTACAGCGTGTTTCAACTTGGTACGCCCACCCAAAACATACCCTATTCAGATTTGCAACGCATTAAGGACATGCCCGCTGTGGCTTGGACCATTCCCATTCAGCTGGGTGACTCGTTTGATGGCTTTCCTGTCATGGGTACTGCCGTCGATTTTTTCAAGCATTACCAATCGTCAAGTCAAGCTTTGTCTTTTCAAGTGGGACAAGCTTTTCAAGATCCTCATGTCAACCCCGAAACCCTCATGCAGGTGGTTGTTGGTTCTGAGGTGGCGCAGGCAAAAAAATTAAAACTCAATGACGCCATGGCATTGACGCATGGCTATCAAGCCATTGAAGAAACGGTGCATGCTGACCATCCATTCAAGTTGATTGGCATCCTCAAACCTACGGGTACACCACTCGACAGATCTGTGCTGATTAGCCTTGAAGCATTTGAGGCACTGCATGTGGGGTGGGGCTTTGGCCTAAGACCCTCTGCGTTTGATGCCAAACCCGAACTTCTCAAAGACCTGCCCAATATTGCAGAGCTAAAGCCTACCGAGCTAACCGCGGTGTGGGTAGGGCTGCATTCTCGCGCAACAGTATTTTCGGCGCGCAAAGCCATTGAAAGCTTGAAGCCAAATGCAGCCTCTGTGCCGCTCATGGCGGTACTGCCTGGCGTTGCCCTTGATGAGTTATGGCAAATTGTGCGTGTGGTTGAAAACGCACTCATCGTGATGGGCGCTTTAGTGGCCATCTGTTCATTGCTGGGGGTGGTCTCTGTTCTGTTAGTAGGCTTGTCTGCTCGCCGCAAAGAATTGGCCATCTACCGTTCACTTGGTGCGGGTCCTATGGCCATATTCATGGTGGTTGCGTGGGAGTCTTTTCTCATTTGCGGCTTGGCCATTGGTGCAGGTGTGCTTGGCGCGCAATTGCTGATCTTTGTATTTCAAGATCATTTGCTTTTGAGTTATGGCATTCAGACGCAGAATACTTTGCCTGGCTTTGAAGCTTGGTATAGCATTGCTTCTTTGATGTGTGCAGCCTTGGTGGCCAGTTTGTTGCCAGCATGGCGAGCCTATCGCATGTCTTTGTCCGATGGTCTTAATCCACCCAACTGATCCTTACCGTATTTCGATATCAATCATGCAAGTGCAATTTTTCAAAATCCATTTGATTAAGCTGTGTCTTGCACTTTGTCATTTGTTGTTTGCTGCTGCTGTGTTCGCGCAAACACCTGGCTATCAAAAAATTACCTGGGACGACCTGCTCAACGAAGAGTGGTACCAGCAAATGAAAAAAGAAATGGCCAGTTATGGTCGCATGGCTTTTTTAAAAGATGGCTCAGAAGAAGCAGAAAAATTAATGGCCAGCATGCGCAAGAAGCTAGACGAAGCCCCCATTGCCCCCAAATACGTCAATCAAAAAATTCGCATGCCTGGTTTTGTTGTGCCGCTAGATGCTGTGCGAAATGGCCAACGAGAATTTTTGTTGGTGCCGTATTTTGGTGCTTGCATTCATACGCCACCGCCACCGGCCAATCAAATTGTATTGGTCACACCGCACCCCAAATTGAATTTGCCTAAAACACTGGAATCGATGGACGTGATTTGGGTGGAGGGCGAGCTCAAAGACGCACGAACCACCACGGCGTCGGGGGTGTCTGGTTACTCATTGGAAGCTGTACAGATTTATCCGTACAAGGCTTTGCACAACACTAAAAAATAAGCTGTTTCGGTGCGTCTTGCCTAAAAATAAATTGCAATGACTTCAACACCCCTCAAGCCCTTAACGCACAGCTTAAATTGGCGAGCCCCATTTCGAGTTAAGAGCTTCCGATTTCAATGGTCTGCCGACTTGGCTACGTCTTGGGCCTTTGAAATGGAGACGATTATTTTGGGGTGGTACATCTTGACTGAATCGGGTTCGGTCTTGATGTTGGTCGCATTTGGGTCACTGCAGTTTTTAGGGTCCTTGTTTTCGCCCGTATTGGGTGTCGTTTGTGATCGCATGGGTTACAGACAAATGTTGTGGGCTACCCGCGCTGTATATGCTTTCATGGCGTTGTTGTTAATGACGCTTTCCTATCTGCAAGCACTTACGCCAGAAAGAGTGCTTTGCTTTGCTGCGGTTGTGGGTTGTTTGCGGCCATCTGATCAAATGATGCGCAATGCCCTCATTGCACGAACTTTGCCTGCTGATCAACTCATGGGTGCATTGGGCATTTCTAGAATGACTTCCGATTCAGCACGTATTGCGGGTGCATTGGCAGGCGCGGGAATTGTGGCTTTCTTAGGCATGACGTCGGCTTATGTGGCGGTTGCTATTTTGTACACCATCAGTTTTGTATTGTCGCGCGGTGTTCACGATGTGAAGCCATCTTCTCAAACAGGCGTGTCAACAACAAGTCCAGTTAGAGATCTCAAAATGGCTTTTGTGTATGTCTGGCACAAGCCAATTTTGATGGGCGCCATGGCCCTGGCATTTTTAGTCAACTTACTTGCATTTCCTTTTTCATTGGGTTTGTTGCCTTATGTCGCAAAAAATATTTTTCTGACTGATCAAACGGGTCTGGGTTTTTTAGGCGCTAGTTTTGCCATGGGTGGTTTGCTAGCTTCTATGTTATTGAGCACGCACAGGATCAAATTCAGGGCAGCTCAAACTATGCTGATTGCAGCAGGCGCTTGGTTTTTACTTGATTTGGCATTTGCATTCAGTACACACCTTTACATGGGCATGGGTATTTTGCTTTTTGCTGGATTTGTTCAAAGCTTGTGCATGACGCCTCTGGCGGCCGTCATGTTGCGGGCCACAACGCCCGACTACCATGGCCGCGTGATGGGCATGCGCATGTTGGCCATATGGGGCTTGCCCATTGGGCTCTTGGTCAGTGGGCCATTTGTTGAAAGCATTGGCTACGTTGCAACAGCAGCGATTTATTCGGCTTTAGGTTTATTGTTGACCATTGCGATGACAGTCTATTGGCGAGAGGCTATTTGGGACCGAAAATCAATTGCCAACGATGTGCTTTAAGGTTTAACGCGTCTGTTTTAAAAATGCAATCAAGCGATCACGCCAAATTCGATAGCCTGAATCATTGGGGTGTAATCCATCGGTAAAGTAGTTTGAAATTTGTACACCGGAGGTGTCTACAAAGGACGGGTACAGATTTAAATAGACGGTAAATTTTGAAAATTCACTGGTTCTAACCAAAGTTTCTAGTCGTTGATTCACCTGCAGCACCACGTCTTTGTTTTTGACGGCATCGTTGGTTGGTAAAAGCGATTGAACCACAATCCGTGCGTTGGGCTTACGCGCATGCAGAGCACGTAAATTGGTCAGTGCGCCTTGATAAATACTTTCCACCACAGGTTGTTCTGCGGCCCAGCTGTTGTTGATGCCCAGCATCACAATCATGAATTCAGGATTCAGTGCGGGTGAGTCGAGTTGTCCCATACCCCCATCAGACTTAGGCAAGATACGGTAGAGCACATGTTCTAGCCTGTCGCCTGAAATGCCAATGTTCAGGGCAAAATTTTCTGTTCCTGGTGTGGCAAAGCTTTCGTCCCAAATTTTGCGGCCGTACTTCTGACCACTGACCCAAGGGTTGTCGTCGAACAACCAAAAATCAGTAATGGAATCGCCTACAAAAAGTAACTTAACCGCGTCTAGATTACGAGATTGCTGAAGGTAAGTGTTGATTTCAAGTTGTCGTTTTTGCCAGTGCTCAACACGTGGTGCAGGTTGACTTGATGCGAAACTTTGCGCCACGCATAAACCGGTGTGACACAAAAAGCCTGCGAGGATTAAAGAGGTATAGAGTCGTTTCATTGCGAGCTTAAAGGGCCGGTTAAAACTATTTAAATGTTAGTTAAACCTTGATTTTAAAGTACGTCTAAACAAATCAAACAGGCGTGGGTCTTCGTTAATGTGTTCTGGCACGAATTGTGGACTTAGCATGAATCAGTTGCTGCTAAAAGTTTTGATGCCAATACATAGTGCGCGCATTGATACAAACCCTAGTATCTGATCCAAAGTACTTCTTCAAATGTTAAGGTTAGGAATATTTACTTCAACTTGATAAATCATGGCCAAAGACTTTAGTGAGATGGAAGACAGTAACTGCTCTTCCAATCAAAGTATTCATGAGGTGATTAAAACTTCCAAAAGGGCTTTTCTAAAAAGCGGCGTAGTTGTTTCATTGGCCTCGGTCATGGCGCCTTTGGCTGGGTGCGCAGTTCTTTCCGGACCCCAAAAGAAACTTGGATTCAAGCCCATTCCAGTCGGTATGGGCGATACGTTGGTCGTGCCAGAAGGCTACACGGCGATGCCTTTGGCCCCTTGGGGTGAGCCAGTGGGCATAGCAGGTCGTATGCCTGCCTTCAAAATGGATGGCAGCAACACGGCAGAAGATCAGGCTGTGCAAATGGGCATGCACCACGATGGTTTGGCGTTTTTTCCTTTGCAAGGTTCGAGCCGCGGCTTGCTGGCGATCAATCATGAGTACACCGACGACGGCTTGTTGCATGTCGGCGGTTTCAACCAGATGAATCCAGAGAAGGTGCGCAAAGCCCAAAACGCGCATGGTTTATCGGTCATTGAAGTTGAAATGAAAAACGGTCGTTGGGACATGGTTCGCCCATCGCCCTATGCGCGTCGCGTGACGTTGAGCACACCCTTTAGAGTGGCTGGACCCGCGGCAGGACATCCCTTGATGCGCACATCGGCCGATCCACAAGGCGTTACGGTTTTAGGAACTTTGAACAATTGCGCTAGCAGCAAAACGCCCTGGGGCACTTATCTGTCAGGTGAAGAAAACTTTGCTTTTTATTTTGGAGCAGGAGACAAGCCGACCAAGGATCAACAACGCTGGGGGGCACCCAAGTCGGGTTTTTACGCTTGGGACAAGCATGACCCAAGATTCGATTTGCAAAAAAATCCAAATGAGTTGCACCGATTCGGATGGGTGGTTGAATTGGACCCTATGGATCCAAACAGCACACCTGTAAAACGGACGGCATTGGGTCGCGCTGCGCACGAAGGTGCTTGGGTGGGTGTTACAAAAGATGGTAGAGCCGTTGTTTATTCAGGTGAAGATGCGCGCTTTGAGTACATTTATAAATTTGTCAGCCGTGACAAAATTAAGCAAGCTGGAAATGGCCTGACACAGGCGCAGGCCAACAAAGATTTGCTAGACCATGGCGTGTTGCATGTCGCAAGGTTTGATGCCAATGGCAAAGGCCAATGGATTCCAATGGTGCATGGCCAAGGCCCTCTCACTGCTGCTAACGGATTTGCAGATCAAGGTGAAGTACTCATTAAATCGAGACAGGCCAGTGATTTGTTGGGCGCTACCAAAATGGACCGTCCTGAGTGGCTTACCATCGATCCGCAATCTGGCTGGGTCTATTGCACCCTGACCAACAACAGCCAACGCGGTACCCCTGGCAAACCAGGTGTCGATGCAGCAAACCCTAGGGCAAATAACGTGATGGGGCAGATCATTCGATGGAAGGACGAGAATGATTTTGACGGTCGCACATTTGAATGGAACCATTTGGTGTTGGCTGGTGACCCTAACAACCAACGCGCCGACGCAAAAGGTAATATCAATGGCGACATTTACGCATGTCCAGATGGCATTACATTTGACAAGCAAGGTGTTCTGTGGATTCAAACCGATGCTCATGCAACACAAATGTACAAAGGTGAGTTGGCGCGGATTGGTAACAATCAAATGTTGGCTTGTGACACTGCTACGGGCGAAACCCGGCGATTTTTAACAGGCCCAACCAACTGCGAGGTGACGGGCGTAGCTTTTACCCCAGACAGCACCACCATGTTTGTCAGCATTCAACACCCCGGGGAGACGCCATCGGATCGAAGCGATTCGGCCAACCCTTCGCAATACTCCAATTGGCCCGACTATGCGCGCAATGGACGTCCACGATCAGCTTTGGTGGCCATTCGCAAAATCGATGGCGGTATTGTCGGATCTTAATAATTTAGAAAATATGCAGATTTCATTTCTCAGTTGATCATCGTAATCCTGAATTGTCATGCAATGGCTATTTCAGTAACATCAGATTTTTTACCGCCACTCTTTATTAGGCTAGCCAATGAATTCAAATTTAATCTCGCAAACTATTTTGGCCGCAGCACTGACACTCTTGGGTTCTGGCGCTCAGTTAGCAACCGCCGGAACAGTGACAGTTATCACTTCCTTTCCAAAGGAACTGACACAAATTTACAAATCTGCCTTTGAAAAAGCCAACCCCGACATCAAGATCGAGATCTTGAACAAGAACACAGTGCAGGGTATTTCGTATGTGCGTGAGTTGCCTGTAGGCCAACGCCCCGATGTGTTCTGGGCCTCCGCACCCGATGCCTTTGAGGTGATGTCTGGCCTCAAGTTGCTCGAACCCATTGGCGATCTGGCCAACAAAGCAACTCCCGCCAAAGTAGGCGCCTATCCAATCAATGCGCCCGACAACATGTACCTAGGCCAAGCCTTGGCCGGTTATGGCTTGATGTGGAACACGCGTTACATGGCGGCCAACAAAGTGCCCGCGCCAAAGCAGTGGGCCGATCTAATCAAGCCCGAGTATTTTGGCCACGTGGCCATGAGCTCACCCTCACGTTCTGGCACCACCCATTTAACCGTCGAAACACTTTTGCAAGGTGAAGGTTGGGAAAAAGGCTGGCGTCAATTGCTGCAAATTTCTGGCAACAGTGCGGCCATCACCGAGCGCAGTTTTGGTGTGCCCGATGGTGTCAACAATGGCCAGTTTGGCATTGGCTTGGTGATTGATTTCTTTGGCTTGGCTGGCAAGTATTCTGGCTTCCCCGTGGAATTTATCTACCCCGACGTAACAGCGGTCGTACCTGCCAACATTGCCTTGGTTGCTGGCAGTAAAAATGCGGCCGAGGCACGCAAGTTCATCAGCTACACCGTGTCTCAACAAGGGCAAGAGTTGCTCTACAACCCCAAAATTTCTCGCTTGCCCATCTTGCCACCCGAAGCCATGGGCGGCAAAACACCTGCCGGCTATCCCAATCCTTTTGAAATTGCCAAACGCGCCAAGGTTCAGTTCAACTCCGACTTGTCTGAAGCCCGCTACAACGTGGTCTCTGCCTTGTTTGACCAAACCATCACCTTCCGATTGAAAGAACTGCAAGCCGCAACCAAGGCCATTCATGCCGCTGAAGCTGCCTTGGCCAAAAAGCCCAACGCCAATGCAGCAGATCTCATCAAGCAAGCCCGTGAAGCGGCTTTCAGCCCCGTGGTCAATGTACAGAAAGCCGCCGACAAAGAGTTTTTGGCTTTGTTTGCAGCCAACAAAAAAGATGCTGCCGTCAGCAAAAGCGTGACGGGTTTGGAAAACTACTGGAACAACAGTGCACGCCAAAACTACGAGCGAGCAAAGAGCTTGGCAGATCAAGCCTTGGCCGCCGTCAAGTAAGCCCTAGGTCTACACCATGTCGATGAATGGGCAGGCGGCCATGCAGCCGCAAGGAACAGCACGGCCTCAAACTGGGTGGGCTGATGTGCGCCCAGGTGTTTGGCTGGCCGGTGGCTTGGTGTTGGTGTTCTTGCTGCTGTTTTTTGCATTGCCCGTCGCGCGGGTTTTTATCACGGCCTTCTTAGACGGCGACAACAGTTTCACACTCGGACATTTCAGCGCATTCTTTTCGCAAGACTTGATGCGCGAGTCGTTCTTGAACAGCTTGTATGTGGCTGTCATGTCGGCCATTTTTGCCGCGCTGATCGCAGTTCCTTTGGCCTACTTCACAGTTCGGTTTGATTTTAGAGGCGCGCTTCTCATTCAAACCTTGGGGGTGTTGCCACTCATCATGCCGCCCTTTGTGGGCGCTGTGGCACTGCAACTTATTTTTGGACGCTCGGGCACCTTGAACTTGTTGCTGAACGATGCGTTTGGTTTTACGCTGCCCATCATGGAAGGTCTCAATGGCGTCATCTTTGTGGAGGCCATTCATTACTTCCCCTTCATTCTCATGAACCTCACCGTTGCCCTGCGCAACATTGACGGCGCCATGGAAGAGGCTGCTATGAATCTGGGATGCAAAGGTTGGCGCTTGTTTTGGCGCGTTATTTTTCCGCTCGGACTGCCAGGCTTTGTGGCGGGTGCTTCTTTGGTATTTGTCAAAGTGTTTGATGATTTGGGCACGCCCTTGGTGATGGGGCAAACCAACATGCTGGCACCTCAAGCCTACTTGCGCATCACACAAGTGGGCCTAGAAGACCCGATGGGCTACGTCATCAGTGTGCTCATGATTGTGTTCTCAATTGGCGCCATGGTCATTTCTGCCAGAGCACTGAAGGGTCGCGATTTTTCCACCTTGCAAAAAGGGGGCGCTAGCATTCAGCGCCGTCAACTTTCACCCTTCGAAAGTGCACTGGCTTACCTTTGGATTGGTGTGATCTTGCTCATCACCTTGTCACCTCATTTGGGAGTTTTGTTGTTGTCGTTTGCAAAAGTTTGGAGCTTCTCACCTTTGCCCGACGCCTACACACTGGAACACTACGCCACGGTGTTTCAGGATGCCAGCGGCATGATTCAAAACACCTTGATTTACTGCGGACTGGCTGCAGGGTTGGACGTGTTGCTGGGCGTCACCATTGCTTATTTGATCTTGCGCACCCAACTGCCTGCTCGCCAATGGCTTGATTGGATTGCTACTGCATCGCTGGCGGTGCCTGGTATTGTGTTGGCCATTGGTTTCTTGCGCATGTTCAAAGGTGTCACGGTGCCTGGCACCGATGTCTTGCTCACGGGTACTTGGGTGGCCATCATGTTGGCCTATGCGGTACGCCGATTGCCTTATGCCTTGCGCAGTTGCATGGCTGCTTTGCAACAAGTTCACATCTCCCTAGAGGAAGCCGCCGAAAGTGTGGGTGCCAACAAAATGCGCAGCATTCGAAGGGTACTGGTGCCACTGATGACGGGTGGTATCTTGGCCGGGTTTGTCACAAGCTTCATCACAGCCGCCGTCGAGTTGTCGGCCACCATCATGCTGGTATCGGCAGACTCGCAAGCGCCTATGAGCTACGGTATTTACTTGTACATGCAAAGTGTGGCGGGTCGTGGACCCGGCGCGGCTCTCGGTGTACTGGCCATCTTGGTGGTGGCAATTGGCACCTATTTGTCACACCGCGTGGTTGAACGGACGGCAAGCCGCTTGGCCCCTCGCAAGGAACATTCATCATGAAAAAAGTCAGCGTTCAATGCCGCAACATCCGATTGGCTTACGGCAGCACGGAAGTGCTCAAAAACGTCAACCTCGACATTCAACCTGGTGAATTTTTTGCATTGCTGGGTCCTTCAGGTTCTGGCAAAAGTACCTTGCTTCGCTTGATTGCAGGTTTCAACAAACACCAACACGGCGAGTTATTGGTAGATGGTCGCGACATTGGCCAACAAGAACCATGGGATCGCAACATTGGCATGGTGTTTCAAAGCTATGCCTTGTGGCCTCATTTGTCGGTGTGGGACAACGTGGCTTTTGGTTTGGTGGAGCGAAAAGTAGACAAAGCCACTCTCCAAAGCAAAGTGGCTGCAGCACTCGAGTTGGTCGGCTTGTCGGCCTTTGGTCAGCGCAAACCCAACCAACTCTCGGGCGGGCAACAGCAGCGCGTGGCATTGGCACGCACCATTGTGATTGAACCGCAGGTTTTGCTGCTAGACGAGCCCTTGTCTAACCTCGACAAAACATTGCGGGTACAAATGCGCCAAGAGCTCTTGGCCCTGCAACGTCGCTTGGGCATCACCACCATTTTCGTGACGCACGACCAAGAAGAGGCCATGACCACCGCCGATCGCATGGCTGTGCTTGACCAAGGTGTGGTGCAGCAAGTGGGCTCTCCCGTCGAACTCTACGATGAACCCGTGAATGCTTTCGTGGCCAACTTTGTAGGCACCATGAACATGCTGGATGCCAAAGTTATTAGCCAACACGCAGACCACTTGGAACTGGATGTCATGGGTGTTGGGCAGGTTACGCTGCCCGTGGCCTCCGAAGTTGCCGTAGACTCTAAAAAGTTTGCCAACGGTCAGTCTGTTCAACTGAGCTTTAGGCCACACGCCGTGAAATTGGACGTGAACACGTCGACTTCTGATCAGAACGCCATTCGCATTCAAGGCACGGTTGAGGCCAGCGAATTCATGGGCGAGTCGACGCGTTATCGCGTGCGGGTGGGGCAGCAGTCTTTGTCTGTAGACCAAGCACACTATGCTGGCTTGCCTAAACTGGCTGTGGGCACACCCTTGAATTTAAGCTTGCCGCCATCCCAAGTCAGACTGTTTGCAGTTTGATTTTTTGATTTTCATTGCAGTACACCCCATGAAACAACTTAATTTACAAGCCGTCATGATTGACCTAGACGGTACCATGGTCGACACCATCGGTGACTTTGAGGTTGCCTTAAACCGTGCCCTTGCAGACGTACAAGTTCCCACAGCAAACCGCACGCTCATAGAGCGCAGTATTGGCAAAGGCTCTGAACACCTCATTCGCACGGTGCTCAAACACCAACTGGCATTGCCTGAAGTGGCTGGCAATGCGCGCGAGGTTGAGCAATTGTTCACGCCAGTGTGGGAGCGCTACGAACACCATTACCTCAGCATCAACGGCGAGTTCTCCAATGTATTTCCTGGCGTTATGGAAGGCTTAGAACAAATCAAAGCATTGGGCTTGCCCATGGCCTGCCTCACAAACAAGCCCGTGTCATTTACCTTGCCTCTCATCAGAGACAAAGGACTGGCACCTTACTTTTCAAAAGTATTTGGTGGCGACAGTTTTGAGCGAAAAAAACCAGACCCATTGCCTTTGCTCAAAACGTGTGAGGCCTTGAAGAGCCTGCCCGCGCAAACCTTGATGGTGGGAGATTCCAGTAACGACGCGCAAGCGGCTGATGCGGCAGGATGCCCTGTGGTCCTCATGACCTATGGTTACAACCATGGTGAGCCCATTCAAAATACGCCTGCATTGGCGTGGTTAGATTCCTTTAAGCAGCTGCAAATCAGTAAGTCCTGAAAGAACTTGCTCAAAGATAAACCCCTTGAGCATTGCTGCTGAAGGGGTTCTTAATTTTGGCTCCTCGACCTGAGCTCGAACTTAGCTCAATGGTGTGACTGCTGTGCTTCTTGGTCACGCATCTTGATCAAATCAGCTGCAGTCAATTCAACGTTCTTGCCATCAACAGCAACAACAATTCCGGTGTTTGTTTTGATAGCAAGATCTTGAGCTGAACGGGCTGCTCGTTCCATGGCCGCGTATGAGCCTGCCAAATCTGGATCAGAGGAGGTGCGAATGTCTTTGGTGTTCATTTGTTACTCCAGTCAATTAGTTTAGGATGCATGCCTGAGCTGTCATAAAAAGCCCATGAGTTCACAACCTTGCTGTATCGCTCATGGAAGTTATCGAGGCCTGCCTTGAAACGTCTGCGTATGACGTCTTCAGGGATGTTGTGACCGCCTTGCAGAACACGGCGGGCAACCCTTGAAACTGCAATGTCCTCATTAGGCAATGACAAGAACCAAAGTTTAACTTGGTAGCCGTGGGCCTGCCACAAGGCTATCTTTTTCAAGTAGGTCAAACCTGACAGCGTGGTTTCAAATGCAAAGCTGTGACCAGCATCCACGCACTCATCAATTTCTTCCAACATCAGGCGGCCAGCCTTGAAGGCTGCTGATTCAGGATTGAACGGAGCCAAGCCCGCAGCGATCAAGTCTGCGTTGATGAACCTTAGCGTTTGGGCTTCAGCCGGCAAAAAGTCACGAGCAAAAGTGGTTTTGCCAGCGCCGTTGGGTCCTGCAATGATGATGATTTTTTTCAAATTTAGCTCGCGTTTCGTAGATTTTATGTTCCATGATCCATTTATCGGTCAATTGGCTCAATTGTTTGACGACAATAATCGTGTCCGGTTGGCGTCAAGCACTATTTGCATTGCGCGTGCTGTTGGCGGTACACCAGAGAGCTGGCTTTGTATGCAAAAAGCCTTGGATCTTTGGGCTGCCGAGATGAAGTTCAAGAGTAACTCCAAAATTGCACCGAGAGCATTGGGTGCTTGATCTCTTAGCCCAAAGAAAAACCCCTTGAGCATTGCTGCTGAAGGGGTTCTTAATTTTGGCTCCTCGACCTGGGCTCGAACCAGGGACCTACGGATTAACAGAAATCCAGGCTCGTCAAAATACTATATAAATCAATAACTTATAGCCATAAATTCCAAACGTGTAATATTTCGTGTAATTGACCAAAAACTGTAATTTACAGTTTGGCCAGCGATTTCGTAGATTTTGCACTCGGCGCTGTTACTTTACGCGCGAAAAAGTTAGACGCTTCGCTTGGCGGTAAAACTAGTTTTTAGAATAGTTAGACGCCACGCTTAGGGCTAGAACCAGCTATGGTGAAAGTTCTGAGCAAGTGAGGTGTGGGGTTTAATTCACCAACACTGCGCCTGAGGTCTTATGGCTGGCCGTATCGACCAAAATCAGGGCGCCCAACACGCGGGATTTGGCAAAAGGCAAGGCAATCAGTGGCTCTAGGAAGGCCAAAGTCACTTGACCCACGGCATTGGCGGGCAGTTCAGTGGCATCTTCTTCGACCAGGGTATCGATGTTCAAGCGGTGCACAATTCGCTGCACTTTGGCTTTGACCCAGCGGTGGCCATGGAGGGCCCAATAAAGCCGACCCGCCACCAAGGGTTCGTCGTCCATCCAAGCCACCATGGCGTCAACTTGACGTTGGCCTTCTAAGCCTGAATCGGGTGCCACGATCCAATCGCCTCGGGATACATCAACTTCCCTGTCCAGAACCAAACCAGCGCTCTGTCCTGTGATGTTTGTTTTTTCTTGGCGAGTGGCTGATAAAACCTGCGCTACTTTGGCCGTTTGACCGCTTGGGAATACTTTGACACTCTGGCCCAAGCGCAATGAACCTGTGGCAACACGGCCCCAGAACACACGGCGGCCTTGATGTGTGACGTTGGAGTCATGGAATTTTTCTACCCACTGAACGGGGAAGCTCATTGCTGCATCGGCCTCGGCTGGTGTGCTTGGCAATGTTTCTAATATTTGTAAAAGGCTGGGGCCGGTGTAGCTGCACCAGTTTTCTTGGGTGTCCACCACGTTCCAGCCTTTGAGGGCAGAAATAGGTACCCAATCTTTAACGTTGATGCCAGCTTCAATGGTAAATTTAGCCAAGGCGCCTTGTATGTTTTGATAGGCCAATGTGGCGTTTTCAACGGCATCGAGTTTGTTGATGGCAAACACCACAGAAGGAACACGCAACAGTTTTAAAAGCAAACTGTGGCGCCGTGTTTGCGGTAGCAAATTCAGATGGGCGTCTTTCCAATCTAGTTTGGTGGCATCGACCAACACCACGGCGGCATCGGCGCTTGAAGCCGCAGTGACCATGTTGCGCGTGTATTGCTCATGACCAGGCGCATCGCCAATGATGAACTTGCGTGCTTCGGTGTTGAAGTAGCGGTAAGCCACGTCAATGGTAATGCCTTGCTCGCGTTCAGCCGACAAGCCATCTGTGAGCAATGCCAAATCGGTTTCGCCATGACGTTGCACGCCAGCTAAATGGTCCTGAAGCACGGCTTTGATATCGACCAGCAAGCGACCTATCAGGGTGCTTTTACCGTCGTCTACCGAGCCGCAGGTGATGAATTTGAGGGCGTTGGTCATTAAAAATACCCGTCTTTTTTGCGTTTTTCCATGGAAGCTTCAGATGTTTTGTCGTCCATGCGCGTGGCGCCTCGTTCGCTTACATCGGCGGCCAATGTTTCAATCACAATTTCTTCAGGTGTGGCAGCGGTGCTTTCTACGGGGCAGGTGCAGGTGACATCACCCAAAGTTCGAAAGCGCACGTCGCGAACTTGAATGGTCTCGCTATCTTTGGCTGGCGTGAGTTCTGTTACCGGCACCAGTAAACCTCGGCGATCAACCACTTCCCGTTTGTGCGAGTAGTAGAGAGAAGGCAGTGCAATGTTTTCGCGCGCTATGTATTGCCACACATCGAGCTCGGTCCAATTTGAAATGGGGAACACACGAAAGTGCTCGCCTAGCTGCAATTTGGTGTTGAACAAAGACCACAGCTCGGGTCGTTGTGACTTGGGCTGCCATTGACCAAAGCTGTCTCGGTGGCTAAAGATGCGTTCTTTGGCGCGGGCTTTTTCTTCATCGCGACGAGCTCCGCCAATAAGGGCATCGAACTTGAATTCTTCAATGGCTTCGAGCAGGGTAACCGATTGGTGCACATTGCGTGATTCACCCGGATGGGCCAAGCGCACAGTGCCGCGCTTCATGGAATCTTCCACACCGCGGACGATAAGTTCTGCACCTAATTCATTTGCGCGAAAATCTCGGAAGTCGGTCACTTCTTTGAAGTTGTGACCCGTGTCAATCATGAGCAAGGGGAAAGGAATGTGGCCGCCTTTTTGTTTATCGACAAAGGCTTTTTCTGCACACTTGAGCATCACCAATGAGTCTTTGCCACCAGAAAAAAGCAAAGTAGGGCGTTCAAAGGCGGCGGCAACTTCGCGCAGGATGAAAATGGTTTCCTCTTCAAGCGCGTCAAGGTGTGAGTTGCTCAGGTGATGGAGCAGTTCAGGTTCAGTGCGTGCGTTCATGATTGTCTTTCATTCTTTGCGTGCAGGCCGCACTCTTTGGCAGCTTCGTCTTCCCACCACCAGCGGCCAGCGCGAAACTCTTCGCCTAGACTGATGGCGCGCGTGCAAGGCGCGCAGCCAATGCTTGGGAAAAACTGGTCGTGTAGGGGGTTGTAGTCCACCTGGTTCACTGCGATGTAGTGCCACACATCACCCCATGTCCAGTTGGCCAAAGGGTTAAGTTTGATTTGGTTTTTGGTAGCCTCGTCGGTACGGTCAATCAAGGGCACTTCAGCCCGATTGCTTGATTGCTCACGTCGCAATCCAGTCACCCATGCCCTTTGGCCTTTCAAAGCCTTTGCCAAAGGTGCAAGCTTGCGCACTTGGCAGCAGGCTTTGCGAAGCTCAAGGCTTTCGTACATCGCATCTTGGCCGTGCGTTTTAACGAAAGCAATGACTTTATCTGTGACGGGACGATAGACATTCACTGGTGCTTGAGAATGCGCTTGCGTTCGCTCGAGCAGTGCTAAAGTTTCACGGTGCAGTGCACCTGTTTCCAATACAAATATTGGAATGTTCAAGGCATTGTGGTTAATCAGGTGCGTAATGACAACGTCTTCTGCCCCCAAACTAGATGCCTGTGTGACAGGGCAGAATTCGGCAACTGCTTGATGCAGCAAGGTCAAAGCCTCATTTATTTTTTGAGTATGGTTGGGACTGGGGTTAGCGTGCAGCGCTATGGCATTTGGGTTACTGCTCATGATGCAGTCTCAGCACAAAAGGCGGTAGCGCGCGAGGCAATGTTTGTGTGTTTGTGCATCTCTGAAATTGGGTTTGAAGGTTTTGACCAAGCCAAATAAGTGTTGAACTTTAATACCCACTCATCACAAACCCAACTACTTATTCGTTCTACATATATGTGTAAATTGATCATAAGAACGATTTTTGTGCAGACTTCAAGTCTGTATAAACGTGGTCTGGGGCTTCTCTCTTTATCTCAATAAGAAATTAGGTAACAACTATTCAGTAGTCCCGATTTTGGGACTCGCGCTTGTTTTTGGAAAAGTTAGACGCTTGGCTTAGGGCTCGCATTTAATTATTAGCTTATCCATACTTAGCGGCCCATTGCAGGATGATGCGATGCAATTGATCGACACCATCGGTCAAAGCAGCAGGACCTGGTTGCAATATGTCAGCAGACTTGATTTCAAATAATTGCTCGTTTTTCACAGCAGGTACATCTTGCCAACCAGGACGCGTAGCAACTCGTTGAGAATTGAATTTTTTTCCGCACCAAGAACCGATGATGATGTCTGGTTGTCTACTCACAATCTCCATTGGGTCGACAATGATGCGGTTTTTGCCCAGTGACTGCAGAGCTAACTCAGGAAAGCAATCGTCGCCTCCAGCTATCGCTGTCAATTCTGAGACCCAACGTATCGCACTAATTGGTGGCTCATCCCATTCTTCGAAATAGATACGAGGACGGCGCGGCAAAGATTTGGCTGCAGTTTGGATAGTTTGCAGATGAAGTTGCATTTGTTGTATGCGTTGCAAACCCTGCTCAGCTTCCCCCACCATGGCTGCCACTTGGTACAGCATGGTGAATATTTCATCTACGCTGCGTTGATTAAAAATAGTTACCTGAACACCATGACGTATCAATGTGGCTGCAATATCCGCCTGTAAATCAGAAAAGCCAAATACGCAATCGGGTTCTAGTGCCAAAATTTTATCAATCTTGGCACTGGTAAAGGCACTGATACGCGGCTTTTCAGCACGCGCGATTTCGGGCCGCACCGTATAACCTGAAATGCCTACTATGCGCGCTGACTGACCTAGCAGGTACAACCACTCAGTGGTTTCCTCGGTCATACAGATAATACGTTGTGGGACTAAGGACTTCATTTGAAGAATTTGTAAGACCAGATACTCGGTTGAAGTTCTGTAATTCGCTTCGGCATAACGTATGTATGTCCTTCGCCAAACTCTAACATGGCGTCCAGTCCTGAGCGTTGCAAGCGCTCAACCAAAGCTTGGTTATAAGGCGTCCCAATGGGTAATACATCATCAGGTAATTGAACCTCGGTAGACAAGTTAATGGATACACCGTAACGACTTGCAGCTTTCCACAATGTGGCTAACAACTCTTTGTAAGGTTGATTAAACAGTGGAGTAAAAACTTCGTACTCAGGCCAAGTCTGAATCCGCCAGTTACGTAGATCGTGAAGGTGTAAATCTCCAAAACAAATCCGAGTTACAGGGCTACATATTTTCTCTTCAATGACCTGAAAACCAGTTGATATAGCATCGCGGTAGTCAGCCTTCGCAGACAACGGTACCAAGCACACTGGGACATTGAAATGATTTGCCTGCTCAACAATTTCTTTGATGTGAATATTCTGTAATGGAACACGATTGGTCTCGGTCTCAAAGGTTGTCAACAACACAACTTTCGTATTGCGTTCAAGCAGGTGTGACAGGCATAGAAAACTGTCTTTGCCGCCAGACCAAAAAAGCACATCAAAACCATCCCACATGCCTTCGATCGAACCTAGTAAAACAGGCTTTTTAACTTTTGGCTCATGTCCCGGCTTGTTCACCTTGATATGCCCGTATGGGCAATGACGGCATGCGTTACCACAGCAGTCGCCTTTCTTTAACAAGGCGTACTCTGTAAATACCTGATAACCACTTACTGGGTCTTTATAGGTCTCAGCGCCTATTTCACAGGCGGTCCTATGTAGCTCCTGGATAACCGTCATTTAGGCACTCTTATCTAAATTAAAGAATAGAACTTCCCCCAGCATGTCAGCCACAGTTGTGTTTTATCTGTAAGGCGGACAATGCTATGGGAGAAGTTTGCGGTTCATTTACTTCATTTGCCAATTCAACCCAGCAAAAATGCCTCGTCTTACTTGGTTGTACCCGTATGCAGTCTCAAACTTACGATCAAAGACATTGTTAATACGGCCGTTTAATTTTAGATCCCTGCTCCATTGATAGCTTGCTGTCAAATCGGACACGAAATAAGCACCCAAGGTTTTTGTCTGGCCTGCATCTGGACGCTCTCCGCTATAGCGAGTTTGTGCTCCAACACTCCAAGCACCTAGGTCTTGATTAAGTCCGAAATTTGCAAGAATTTTTGCGCGGCGATCTAATTGTTTCTGTGTAATAGAGTTAAGAGGATCTTGAGAGGTAAAGCCTGCATTGATTGTGCTGTTTGCAAATTTCCCGAGGTAAATTAATTCAACACCTTTGTTTTGTGCCTTAGCAATGTTTGTCCGGACAAAACTTGAATTGTTACCAATCAAATCTGTAAATTGATTATCAAAGTAAGTCACACGCAAGTCGTGTCCCCCAGATGCGTATTGGGCAGCAATTTCGTTAGAGCGAAGATGCTCGGGGCGCAGGGCTGGATTACCGCCATAGGGGTAATATAGATCGTTAAATGTTGGTGCCATAAAGCCTGTGGACGTATTTGCGCTGACTCTCAAGGTTGGCGTCAAACGATAACCATAGCCAAAGAGGCCAGTCGTTGCCATCCCAAAATCACTGTAATCATCTTGCCGTAGGTTGATCTGAAGCTGGTGATCGCCTTGGTCAATGAGATAACCGAGCCGAGACGCATTTAGAGTTCTTTCGGTTTTCTTATAAACCGTATTGCTCTCTAGACGTTGTGTAGTTGTCTCATACCCTGCAGTTACTATATGCCCCTGTAAAGCACGCCAAGTTAATCCTAAACTTGAATTTTGGGATGAAGATTTGATACGGTATGGATAGGCTGTTACAGAAGCGTCCAAATTATCCGATGTTTGCCCCATATTTGCATCAAGCTGCATATTCGAAGCTAATTTGAACTGACCATACAGTGATGCGTTTGTCAGAGCAAAGTTAGATTTATCTGTTTGTGTTGCGGGCCCAAACTGACTGTCATATTCAGTCACACCTTTTGATTCACTCAATTTAAGACCAATACGTCCAAGTTGACTTAAATCTTGCGATACACCAGCTGAAAGCACTCGTCGCGAATATCCATCACGATCAGGATTAGTGCCTGTAAGTTCTTTTTGATTGGTAGCGTTGAATCCTTGGGAATGTAATGTTTGCGCACTGGCCGTAAGCGCTAAACCAGATGCCATCTTAACTCCGGTGCTACCACTGACATCGACTAGCCCACGCGAACCAACTTGGGCTGTCAAACTTGTCCAGGGCAATGTTCCTGCATCGCGCGTGAATATTTGTATCACGCCACCCAGTGCATTGCTGCCGTACAAGCTAGAAACGTTTCCACGCACCACTTCAATGCGCTCAACGTTGACAAGTGGAATATGCTCTAAGGCTCCCAAGCTGAAGTTCAAATTATTAATTGGAACACCATCAACAAGAACTAGGGTATGGCGTGATTCAGCACCTCTAATAAATGCACTAGATACAGTGCCTAAGCCACCATTTTGAACAATTTCAATACCAGTGACATTCCGAATTAGGCTAGGAAGGTCTACCGCTTGTGCTCGATCAATATCTGCGCGAGTGATTAGTGTTGTAGCGGGCAACGCATCTTGAATGCGCTGTTCAGTGCGTGATGCGCTGATCACAACATTGTTAATTGCATCTTGTGCATGAACGCTAGCTGCAACCGCCAAAGACAGAACAGAAAGCACAGGCGCAAGCGCACCCGAACGAAGGGAAAAAGATTTCTTCATGATTTAAAACCAACAGTTATTTGCTCTCACCGCCTTCCCCGACAGTGCATGAGCGATTTAGAAGTGCGTTTTGCGACGCACCTCCACCTTGTTGGCCGGTATCCGGGCTGACAGATCTGCCTTCATCACCTTCCCGGTCACCTGTTTCAGGGGTGTCCAGTGGTTTAAGATGAAAGCTGGGTCTTTAAGCTAATAAAGACCCGTCTGCTTACCGTTGCGGGGGCAGCGCAGGTTAGGTCGGCCTTGGTGGCTTTTCCCTCCTGCTTCCCGTTGAACTGCGAACCGTTAACCGGCTTCGCGAGCACCAACAAGGTTAGTCTAAACCAAACAACACGTTATCCTTAATTGCTTCAAAGAACCCCTGATTAACAGAAATCCAGGCTCGTCAAAAACCTATATAAATCAATGACTTATAGACAAAAATAACCAACGTGCAATATTTCGTGTAATTGACCGAAAACTGTAAATTACAGTTTGGCCAGTAATTTCGTAGATTTTGCACTCAGTGCAGTCACCGAGCACGCGAAAAGTTAGAGGGTTGGCTTGGCACTCAAACGGATGATGGCGAAAGTTTGGATCTTCATCCGGAAGTCGAACTTGATACTTTGAGCAACCCAGGAATTGAAAATCGTGGAATACCTCGTGCGATTGGTTTGCAGTTCGTGGGTTTCTCAAAGGCTTAATGAACTCAATACTGAATTGAGGTCAGCGCCAGAAAAATGCGGCTTGGGTGTTAGCGCTTCAAAAGGCAAGCCTTGTCGATTGACCCAGTGCGTTGTAAATCCAAACCAAGTGGCACCCAATACATCCCATGCGTTGCTGGATACAAAAAGAACTTCATCTTTATTGACAGAAATAGTTTGTTGAACCAGTCCGTAACTTTCTGGAGAAGTCTTAAATAGGCGAATCGGATCGACTGAAATGACATGGTCTAAAACATCTTCCATACCTGCACTTTTGACGGCTGAAGCTAGCATATCCATACTGCCATTTGAAAGAATCGCAGTGGTGAGGCCTTTGGCTTTAATCTTTTGGAGAACCGCCAAGTTTTCAGCAAATGGCGTCAGGTGAGCGTATTGCTGCATCAGTTTTTCAACCTGTCCAGATTGACGGTCTAGCTTGAGTCGGTCCAATGTGTACTCCAATGACAAGCGAGTAAGCTCCCAAAATGGGCGGAAGTATTGGCTACCAGAGACGTTGTGTGGATCTGACTGCGTAATCAATCTTGTGTACTCAATTTGCTTGTCGCGCCACTTAATGGCTATATCAGCACCTTGACTTGGATAGAGCGATTCAGCCAAGACTTGGATTGAGTAAACATCAAATAAGGTGCCATAGGCATCAAAAACAACGGCTTTGATTTTCATTGCTCAAGCCCCTGCAGCTTTAAGGCGCTCGTTAGATGGAAAGAGCTTTTTGCGAGCATCTTCATCCATCTCAGTTTTGAAGGCAAACTTCGTCTTCAAGGCTTCTGCTCGTTGAGCTGCTGGACGCGCGTTGATTTCATCAAGCAAACGCTTCACATGTGGCAGTTTTTCCCATGCATCAGCACCCAACACGAAGGGCGCTACGCGAGCCCAGCCCCAAACCGACATGTCCACAAGGGTGTACTCATTGCCCATCATGTAGGGCTGATTTGCCAAGTGGTC
The DNA here is from genome assembly GCA_049655425.1 of Limnohabitans sp. Taxonomy (GTDB): domain Bacteria; phylum Pseudomonadota; class Gammaproteobacteria; order Burkholderiales; family Burkholderiaceae_C; genus Limnohabitans_A. The sequence goes on from JBASJS010000003.1 coordinate 153,797, forward strand.
ATTGATAAGGTGCCAATGACGCCATGCTTCAAAGTCGTAACGATTTACAGCGTATTCTTTGGGCTCTGGTGCAAAGTGTTTGAAGTGAACGGCTTGACCACAGTATGGACCAATGCCCGTAGCCACAAACATCAGCCATGAATACATTTCAGCTTTGTTTTTTGGTGTGTTTGATGGAACAAACTTACCAATCTTTTCGGCCAAGTAAATCAGCATGGCATTGCTGTCAAATACCCGAATATCGTCGTCCAGCATGGCAGGTGTCTTTGCATTGGGATTGATGGCCTTGAATGCATCAGAGTGCTGTTCGCCTTTGCGCGTATCCACTGGAATGATCTCGTAGGGCTCTCCAGTCTCTTCAAGGTAAAGAGCAATCTTCAAAGGATTGGGTGAGGGGTGGAAATAAAACTTAATCATATAGGTCTCCTTGAGTTTATTAATTAAAAAACTAAATGACTGCTAGCCAGAAATGAAGTAAAAAGATGGAAATATTCCTGAAAAGTTGAGTTAGTCGGATAAAAAATCAGCGCTGCTCGACGTTCATCCATTTAAAAAGCATAAATCCATCAGCCCTCTGATACGCGTTGACTTTTGACTTCATACCCCAAGTCACCATTTGTTGGTGCAAGGGTACATGGCCGATGTCATTGGCGTGGATGGACAAAGCTTCTAAAATTAGTCTGTTACGAAGGTTATCGTCAGTTTCAGTTTGAATGCGAAGTGTTAGTGCGTCCAATTTTGGATTACTGTACGCACCGAAGTTCCACTGTCCCTGGGACCCAGATGGCGTAGCTAAAACGGTGTAAAGGAGGTTGTGAGCGTCATACCCTGCGGGTGACCAGCCAAGCATAAACATAGAAACTTCACGCTTGAGTGCCCTAGGAAAATAGGTCGATTTGCCTTCAGCTTGAAGCTTGAGCTTGATACCGATCCGAGCCAAATTTGATGTGACTGCCTGACAAATTTCCACATCATTCACATACCTGTCATTTGGACAATTGAATCCAACTTCAAAGCCATCTGGATATCCCGCATCGGACAATAATCTGCGCGCAGCTTCAATGTTGAATTCAAGTCTGGGTGCCATAGAGTTGGCATAGCCACGAATGCTGTCCGTAATCATAGAACCAGTTGGTTTGGCTATGCCACGCATCACCCTGCTGGTGATTGTCTCGATGTCAATCGCCTGATAGATGGCTTGTCGTACACGTTGGTCCTTGAACGGATTTTTGCCTTTAACGTTAGAAACCAAAAGTTCGTCGCGCTTTTGATCAAATCCAAGAAATACTATTCGCGATTCGGGTGTTTGACGCACTAAAAGACCACTCGTAGCTTGAACTCTGGCCATGTCTTGTAACGGTACAGGATCAATGACATCTACCTCACCCGTTAGCAAAGCTGCAACACGTGTTGCGTCATTAGAAATGGGAATAAACTCGATTTGATCGAGGTTACTTTCTCGTTTACCCCACCAAGGAGCATGAACGCTGATAACGGTTCGCACCCCAGGTTGCCGCTCTCTGACACGAAAGGGACCTGTGCCATTGGCTCTAAAAGAGGCCGCGTTTTCAATACCTCGACGTCGATCTACCGGTCGAGTGGCGTTATTGTCTTCAGCCCATTTCTTGCTCATGATCAAAATGTTAGTGATCACGTCGGGCAAAATAGGATTAGGAACAGTCGTATCGATTTCTATTTGCAAGTTGCCCGTCTTTCGAATAGCCTTGACGGTTCCAAGTTGCGAGCGCACATCAGAACCTTCACCCCGCGCTCGATCCAATGAAAACACCACATCGTCAGCAGAAAAAGATGCCCCGTCGTGAAACACGACATCTTTTCTAAGATCAAACTGCCAAACAGTTGGACTTTTGAGTCGCCAAGCGACAGCTAGCGAAGGCATTAGCTTTAGATCTTTGCCACGGGTTACCAAGGACTCAAAAATATTATTGAGGAAGGAAAGCTGTACCGCCTCATTCAGCGAATGTGGGTCTAGGGTAAGTACATCGCCTTGATTAGCAACACGCACAGTTGCTGACTGTGCGGACGTGGCTGTCAACAGACAAGTCAAAATCATTACAAAAATATTCTTGAACTTCTTCATGTATACCTCTTGGATCTTTGAGTTGTTTTGCATCGATGTTCACCAATACGACATATGCTGTGCAAATCTTCGAAATACTCTATATCAATAGAAACTGTAAATTTGAGACTTAGAGTAATTAAATTCATTATTTCTTTACTGATAGTATCATTAGGTCGTGGACAAATTAAGCTCTTTAGTTAGTAACTTCTCTATACAAGCTGGTGTTTTCTTTGCAGGAAACATCTGCGGTGGTCATGAGTTTGAGAAAGATGAGTTACTCGGCCACCTTCATCTCATCCGTCGTGGTCCCGTTCAAATTACGGGCATTGAACAGCGCACGATTGAGGTTAACGAGCCAACGCTTGTGTTCTTACCTAGGCCAGACAAGCACCGACTTATTGCAGATGAATCCAAAGGTGCAGATGTGGTGTGCGGTACAGTTCAATTCGGTGGGGGCGGTAAGAACCCAATCACGGACTCACTGCCCAGTCTTATTGAAATCAAAATTTCTGAAATCACGGGCATCGATTCAATTCTCGATCACATGTTTATTGAAGCATTTTCGAGTGAAGACGGTAGACAAGCCTTGCTTGATCGCTTGTGCGAAGTGCTTATCATTCGCTTGCTTAGACATTGCATCGCGCAAGGTGTTACTGCGGGCGGTGTGCTAGCTGGTCTAGGGGATGCTAAGCTCTCAAAGGCTTTACTGGCTATTCAAGCTGACCCAGCGAAAAGTTGGGACCTTAATGAATTAGCTGAGACTGCTGGTATGTCACGAGCAAGGTTTGCCGTGCGTTTTCGTGACGTAGTTGGTGAAACGCCTATTGAGTTTCTGGCTTCATGGCGCATCATGCTTGCACAAAAAATGCTACAAAAAGGTAAACGACTTAAGCACGTGGTCGATGAGGTGGGCTATGCCAGCTCAAGTGCATTGACGCGGGCTTTCGTTCGCAAGCTGGGATGTTCGCCAATTGAGTGGCTTAAGAATCAAACAGTAGCGCCAGAAAATCAGTAGGTTGAGATTTCTAAACATCAAGACGAGACGCTGGGACAACTCTTGATGCTGAATAAACCCTAGCATTCAAGGTCAAACAACAACCTTGAAAGCTCGTTTTTATGTCTAACCATGCATTTATACAGAATTTGAAATCTGTTGACTACGCCAAAGCGCAAGGCCCACAAAAAGAAATCCTTGATATCGCACTGAAGCAAGTTGGCTTCATTCCCAATATGTACGCCAACATGGCGAACGCGCCTGCTGTGTTGAGCACCTATTTGCATGGCTATGGTTTGTTCCGCAATGAGTCAGGACTCAAGCCAGCGGAGCAAGAAGTGGTGTTCTTGGCTGTCAGCCAAGTCAATGGTTGCAACTACTGCACAGCAGCGCACAGCATGATTGCCGAAAAAATGTCGGGCGTACCTACTGATGTGTTGCAAGCCATCCGCTCGCATAAATCTATTCCAGATGCGCAATTGGCAGCTCTTTATGCCGTATCAACTGAGATGGTGAAGACACAAGGCAAGCCAGCCCCTACCATTGTTAAAGCATTTATTGATGCAGGTTATCAAGAGCGTGACTTGCTCTACATTGTCTTGGCAGTTGCTGTAAAAACGCTCAGCAATTTTTCAAACCACGCATTCGCCACTGAGGTGGATGAGCGCTTTGCTGCCTACACGGTTGCTTAACTTTAACCCAAGGAGTTCACTATGAAACTAATCAAGTCCATCTTATTTGTATATTTCGCTGTTTTTTCTGCATTCAGTTTTGCAGGTGAAAATAAGCCATTCGCCCAAGCAGAATTTGAAAAATTAAATGCAGCTGGTAAGGGTGTCGTGATAGCAGTTCACGCACCTTGGTGCCCAACTTGTAAAGTTCAATTACCAATTCAAAACGAACTGATGTTATCTCCTGCATTCAAAGACGTGACAATGATGACAATTGATTTTGATTCACAGAAAGACTTACTAAAAAACTTCAAAGTAACCATGCAAAGCACAATCATTTCATTCAAAGGGGGTAAAGAAGTTGGTCGCTCAGTTGGAGATTCAACCCGTAATGGCATTGAAGCCTTATACAAAAAAACATTGAACTGATAGAAAAGCTATGGACTTCAGCTTCGCCAGTTATGGGTTAGGGTTCTTGGCAGGCGTTTTGTCTACCCTTTCGCCATGTGTCCTTCCCATCGTACCCATTCTTTTGGGTACAGCCATCAATGCTCATCCAAGAGCACCCTTGGCTTTGGCTGGTGGCTTGGCAATCTCCTACGCAATTATCGGCACAACTGTTGCATGGCTCGGAAGTAATTTGGGATTAGATACATCCACGTTCAGAAATCTAGGGGCAGTTGCTCTCGCTTTGATGGGTCTTTTATTACTATCCAGCACAATGCAGCAGAAATTCGCCAGTGCAGCTTCTGGAATTAGCAATGCAGGTAATTCGTTACTATACAGATGGACCTTTGATGGACTGTGGGGCCAATTTGCAATTGGTTTAATTCTTGGTATTGTTTGGAGTCCGTGCGTTGGCCCTACATTAGGCGCAGCGATTGTATTAGCCAGCGAAGGCTCTCAACTGGTACATGCTGCAACTTTGATGGGCATTTTTGGTTTGGGTGCAGCACTACCAATTATCATTCTTGGTCACGCATCGAAAGCGGCTATGGGCCGATGGCGCAATCAAATAATGCAGGCTGGGCAAACAGGCAAAGTGTTTTTAGGGTTGTCAATGCTTCTAATTGCTTTAGCGGTTTACACCGGCAGCGATAAATTATTCGAAAAATGGTTGGTCGACATTTCACCAACATGGCTTTCAGAGCTAACTACTAAATTTTGAGGCGCGCATGAACAATTTAATAAGAAAATATTTTAGCTTTTTTTCATTGGCATGTCTATTATTGGGAGCTGCATCCCCAGCATGGGCAGCTGGATGTCAATCAGACATATCTGCAGTGGATTCAAAGATCCGAGCTCAGTATGGTGGAGATTATTCGAAATGGTGGACTTGGTTATCTTGTCCTGTCTGCCTTGGGAGTGAATTAAAAAAAGATGCTATTGTGACTAAAACACAAATTAAAGAAATTAGCTCATACCGTAATATTGCTTACATGCAATTGCGACGCGGAAATGAACGGCAATGCTTAGCTGAAGTGAAAAATGCGAAGCGAATGCTCAAACTTTAGAAATAAATAGAAAGGCTTTTATATGCTTATTCCACGCCAAATCTCACCAGCATTAAGCGTTCCTACCTTGAATCACGGAACCTTTGATCTGGCTACCGATGCTGCTGATCATTTCACATTAATCATTTTTTACCGCGGCCTTCATTGTCCGATATGCATGAAGTACCTACTAGAGTTGGCCCGCTTAGTTCCCGATTTTGAAAAACGTGGCGTTAAAGTGATTGCTATCTCTAGCGACACTAAAGAGCGCACAGACCAAATGGCTGAAAAACTCAACGCCCCTGCGTTGCGGATTGGATATGGATTGAATTTAGATGTGGCACGCCAATGGGGCTTGTATATCAGCACCTCACGCGGTCTAACGTCGATCGGCATTGAAGAGCCCGCCTTATTTTCAGAGCCAGCAGTCTACATCGTCAGACCCGACACCACACTTTATTATGGCGCCGTCCAAACCATGCCGTTTGCACGCCCCAATTTCGCTGATCTATTAGGCGCGATTGATTTTGCTTTAGCCAAAAACTATCCAGCGCGTGGTGAATACACTGGATCTGTGAGTGGTTAAATCATCCTCGAGTTTACTTGCCGCATGCTTTTGCGCAGCATGGTGTAGAACTTGTGACGACTATAAAAATATATTTGATGGATTGAAGGCGGAATACTCAGGCAGGGTGGAATTTTTGTGGATCGATATCGAAGACCAAGCTGACATACTTGACGATATTGATGTCGAAAATTTTCCAACACTCTTGATTGCGAAGCCAGGGCAAGTTTACTTTTGGGGCCCAGTTCTTCCTCACGCTTCAAATGCCAGTAATTTAATTAATCGCCTCATTTTGGCGGATCACAATGCCACTAGTGTTACCTCCGACATCATCGAATTAGAACTTCGCTTGAGATCTCTTTTGATTCAATGATTTAATTATTGAATCGTTTCATTACGCGCTTTCATCAGTGATTGGTGTGCAGATCCTCAGAACTTTTGAACTAAGTTTGGGGTCTAGAAGGATGTTGAATGCTGTATCTCTACATTGGATTGCTTCTTACAAAACTTTGCCCAAACTAATATTAGGCTCAACTGAATAACCAAGAGATTTCCAGAAAGCGGCAGTCGCTTCATTTGTAGAAAGCAGTTGGAGCTTGACTTTCATACATCCCAAATCAGCAAGTGCTTTCTCAGCGTGATGAACGAGTGAACTGCCCAGACCACTGAGTCGTTTGTTTGGATCTACGGCGACAGAATATAACCAACCACGATGTCCATCGTAGCCCGCCATAATCGTGCCAACGATGTCTGTATTTTCAACTGCGACAAAAAACAAGCCATCTTTAGTAGATATCTTTTTTGAAATAGCCAAGTTCGGTTCGTTGTGAGCAGTCTCATAGCCAAATACATTTCTCCATAGCTCAACGACTTGAATTCGGTCAGTTGCATCTTCATATTGGCGGATTGTTGGCATAACTTTCCCTTGGTTGAGGGATATATATTAGCTGTTACAGCTTTTGAACAAAGTTTGGGGTCTAGAAGGATGTGGTGACGATTGCAAAAGTAAGAAATGCATAGTTAAATTCAAAAATGAAAACATTTTTACCTTCATTGGCAATACTTTTTTTAATTCAATTAACTAGTACAGCCGCGATTGGACAAGATTTAATTAGCTTACAACGCAAAGATTCAAAGACAGTCTCGGCAATGGTCTACAAGCCCATTGCAAGTGAATGCAAAGGCGTTGCAATTATTTCGCACGGAGCAGGTGGATCTGAAAAAGGCTATACATATCTTGGATCTGCGATGTCTGATTTTGGTTATCTTGCAGTAACTGTTGGTCATCAAGAAAGTGGGCTTCAAGCTGTTAAAGAGCAAACCAGCGGAACAACACTAAGCGAAGGCTTAGCCAAACTTATTACAGACCCAAAGGCTTACCAAGCTAGATTTATGGACATTGCTGTTGCGAAAGAATGGGCTCAAAGTCAGTGCAATTCAAAAGTGGCTGTTTTGATTGGTCACTCAATGGGTGCAGCGACTGTGATGATGGCTGCAGGTGCACGCAACAAATTAAATATTGCTGAAGTTTCTAAGTTCACGGCTTACATCGCTATTTCTCCACAAGGTTCTGGATTGATATTTCCTGAAATGGCGTGGAGCGATATCAATCCACCTGTTTTGATGCTGACGGGTACTCAAGACAAGGAATTGGGTGGGTTATCTTGGGAAACAAGAACCGAGCCATTTAATAATATGAAATCAGGATGCAAGTGGCTTGGCGTCATTGGTGGTGCAGCGCATGTGAACTTTGCTGGGCGAGGCATATCAAAAAAAACGGAGACATTGACTTCGCAGGTCATTCGTGACTTTTTGACAGGTGTCCAAGCCGGTGACTGCAAACTATTGAATCAGATATCAGGAATGACGATATCAGTTAAGTGATGAAAAGTTGATTCTCAGAACTTTTGAATAAAGTTTGGGGTCTAGAAGGATGTTTTTAGGCACTTCGTCTTTGCCTCGACAGTGGGCACTGGGTGACGTCACAATTTAGTGTACAAAGTCAAAACGAATTGATGTGACTCTAGAAGACAACACAAAATTTCATGCTCCACTTTCGACCCCTACTTAAATCAGATCAGTCAACACTCTGGCACTGGCTACATGTGGCACTTTGGGATCCGCCGCCGGCCCCGCTGCCTTGTTGATGGTGCCCCTGATGTGCGCAGCCGCCACCCAGCCAGGGATGCGGGTAGCCGTCACGCAAGGGCCAGTGGAGCTGCAGATTCAGCAGCTGCGCAGCCGCCAGATCGATGCCATGGTGGTGGACATGCACCGCGTGATACCGAGCGCTGACCTCAACATCGAATCCCTGGTCGAACTCAAGGCCGGCTTTGTGGTTCGTGACAAGCATCCTCTGGCCGGCAAGAAGTCAGTCAGCCTGTCAGACGTGTTGCGCTTTCCAGTAGCCTGCATTCCGCTTTCGGATGAGGTGGCACGTTTACTTGTGGACCAATACGGCCTTCAGGCTAACCCATCTGAAATGGTAGCCCTGCGTTCCGACGATATCAACGGCCTGCTTGCCACTGTTGTGCAGACAGACGCGATCTATCTGGGGGTGATTGCAGCGGCACGTGACCGTCTCAAGGATGGAAGGCTGGTAGAGCTCCCCATCAAACCCCGCTTAAAGGCCACGGCGCGCTTTGCCTACGTGACGCTTGCTGGGCGCACCGAAGCGCCGGCGATGGTCTATTTCCGCCAGTTCCTGCGCGTGCGTTTGAATGAATAGGAAGTGCATGGAACCCCTGATTAACAGAAATCCAGGCTCCTCAAAAATCTATATAAATCAATGACTTATATACGAAAATAACCAACGTGTAATATTTCGTGTAATTGAACGAAAACTGTAAATTACAATTTGGCCAGTAATTTCGTAGATTTTGCACTCAGCGCTGTCACTATGCACGCGAAAAGTTAGAAGCTTGGCTTGGCGGTAAAACTAGTTTTTAAAAAAAGTAGGAGCCATCTTTGGGACGTTAATCAATTTCGAGCCCAAAGGCTGGACAGGTAGAGAGTGTCCAGAGTGAACTAGTCTGAACTCTGCACTGATGATGAAGGGGACCTTGGCGCTTTTTCAAAATTTACGGACTTTATTCCATTACTTTGGTAGAGCAGGGTGGGGCAGGTCAGTAGACCAAAATCATTTTTTGATGCGTTGAATTTCTTCTAAGTCGAATTCAATATTATTTTAAAGTTAGGCCATCACTGTCATTGACTGAATTCCCAATGTGGTCAAAAAGTTGGGGTTGTGAATTCAACGAATTGCTTCTTTTGTGCTGCTGGCGTACTTTTCTTACAAAGGCTAAAGGCGTCATTTGTTTGTATAACTGAAAAAGTTCGACCAACTGTTCTTTTGTGAATCCACTCTGTTGAATCAATTGTGAAAACCCAAGTGCTTGCTGAGAGTTTTCAGAAATCCAAGCGCACAATTCCTCTAGCTTCTTGGCATTGGAAGCACTCAGAGATGAACGGGTCTTGACTGTGGACCGCATGGTTTTGTTCCAATCATTGTCTAATTGTGAGTATCAATGCCATAGCGAGACATTGGATATCCTTAGCTTACTTGTGAGAAGTTTAATTTGATACGTGGCATTGACTGAATGAATTCAAAAAAACATTTTCTCGGTTGTTAAGGGCAGGGTAACAACGAATCTTGTGCCTTGGTTGACCTGGGTAGTGAAACTGATATTGCCCTGATGTGAATCAATGATGGTTTTTGAAAGCCACAGTCCTATACCCATACCGCTTTCTTTGTTCGTGCGCAGCAGTTCAAAAACAACCGCTTCAATTTCTGGAGAAATACCAACCCCATTGTCTGCGACTGACATCACAATTCGATTGCTTTCTATGTTCGTTTGAATCGTGATATTTTTCAATCCCTCAAAGGTGGCTGGGAATGCTTCGATGGCATTGGTGATCAGGTTCAATAAAACTTGCTGCAATTGCGATTTGTCGCCTGTGAAATTTAAAGCCTCGGAGTGCAATTGGATCTGAACTTGAATCCCGTGTCGACTGAAGGTGGGCTGGCATAAGAGAATAACGTCTTTGACAAGTTCATTGAAGTCAAACGACGAAATGGTTTTTGGACCCTGACCAAACATGTTTCGCAATGTCGAAATGATGGTGGCGGCCCGTTGGTTTGCATTGCGCAAGCCAGTCATTGCCCTGTCAATTCTGGGGTCTTGATCCAGTTTAGACTCGTGGTCGTTCAGAACCAATTCAATCATGCCAGCGTTCGTTTGAATAACGCTTAGCGGTTGATTAAGCTCATGGGCCAAACTGGCTACCAAGGCCCCCATACCTGCAGTTTTATTGAACAGCGTCAGTTGCCTGATAATTTCTTCGCGCTCCTCAAGCAGTTGCTTCAGAATCAAGCTGGTGCGTTGAATCTCATCTGCTCGCTCGTTTGTCAGCGTCATTTCATGCGCTACAGCCATTTTTTTCTGTTCAGCTATCTCTAAAAAGATACGCAAAAAAGCAACATTACAAAGTGTGATGGTGATGAATTGGCCGACCACCATAATGGCTTGATGCCAACTCGGTTGATAGAGCTCATCGATCGAGCCACCAAGCGCTACCCCGATGGTGCGCATTGCCAAACTAAAACTCAGAATCAAGCCACCCCACATCAGCAAATTAGCGCCCAAAGATTTACGCTTTCGGTGAAGCTGAAGGCCGATGCGAAAGTAGTCAATGCACAGCACCGCATAAAAAGCATTGAACAAAATCAATGCCTCCCAATCGGCATTCAATACAGCCATGAGATAGACAAACAAGATGAAATAGGTAATGCAGGCCAGGCCGTACGTCCAGTAGACACGGTTCTGAGATTCGGGCAACAAGTACATTCTCAAAGCTACCATCCGGCCCCCGTTGCCAGCTAACATTAACAACTGTGCTACATACAAAAACAAGAATTCAGAAACCAAACCTCGCATAGACAGTAAGACCACTGCCATACCGCTGAGCATGCCTGATGCACACCACAATTTAACCTGAAAACTTCTGTACTCTTGCAGAGCCAGCCAGATGGCCCCGTGCAAGATCAAGTACACGAAGCAAGTCATGAAAATGGTGGTCTGAGTATCTAGATTCATTGCATACAAAATATACGGTTACTTGTATTCAACACTAGAAATATGCTTGTGCAAAGTAGCACAAACGAGTGCTTAACCACTTGAAGCGTCTTTGTTTTTGATTAAATACAGGGGTGGTTTCTGTGAGGTGTTGGCGTCTGTTTTGCTACCAAGCATCAAGTCCGATAAATTGATACCAAGTTTCTTGGCGTACAAACGGGCAAACCAGATAAAAGGATTTGAATGTTTTTGAAAATATACTTCACTTCCACTTTCAACAGCTTCAATTTGTTGAACTCGTGTCCCCATTTTTTTGCACAGGTCTTCTATAGAAAGACCCTGTCTGATTCTTTCTAGTTTTAAAAGTCGACCTACTTCAAGCGGCATATTGGGATCGTTTATTGGAGGATGTGTCATTTCTAGGCATTTAGACTAGTGGTCACATTGCCAATATTTCATGGATTCAACTTGTTGCCTATCCCTAATTGGGGATATCGGGATCTGTAATGCCGTTAAATTACTCAATTGACAGCCAATTCTTAGGCTTTTCAAGCCAGCTGTTCATGAGCCACAATGTGATGTGACAAAGCAGATCAAACCATGACAACCAAAGGCCATGTTTTTTTAGTTGACGATGACCAAGACGTTCGATTGTCAGTAGCTGATGTATTGATTCATCTGGGCTATGGCGTCAATGACTTTGACAGTGCTGCTTCTTTTCTGCAGCAAGCCCTGCGTTGCTCACCCGCAGTTTTGGTATTGGACATGCGGATGCCAAGAATGACGGGTTTGGATTTGCAAAAAGTATTGATTGAAAAAGACTGGCCTATTCCAATCATTTATATGAGTGGCGACAGTCAGAGTCAAGAAATCATCGATGCGATGAAGCTGGGTGCGGTTGATTTTTTATGGAAACCAATTTCCCATACTCAACTGATACAAGTTATTAACAAGGGTTTGAAATTGGATACCCAGCGTCATGAAGATCAATTGCGATTAAAGCGCGTGGCAGCTCTTAAACAAAGCTTGAGCGCTAAAGAGCAGGAAATTTTGTCACTGATGCTACTGGGGCATGGCAACAAAGCCATTGGAATTGAAAAAAATGTGATGGCTGATACAGTGAAAAAACATCGCGCCCACATCATGGCGAAGATGGAAGTCAACTCGTTGGCAGAATTGTTGTCGCTGTGCAAAGACTCTTTACGCGGGACTTCCTAAAAGTTGCATGCCCCCTTGTCGGTAACAACTACCGAATACTGGTGGGTGAAGTGCGAGATCCTGATCGATTTTTGCCACTTGCTTTCTGCCACCGACCAATTGATAAAACGTGCCATGACTGATAAAAAATAGTCATACAAGTTAACCTAAATTGATCCACATAACCCCTGATTAACAGAAATCCAGGCTCGTGAAAAACCTATATAAATCAACAATTTATAGAAGAGAATAGCCGACGTGTAATATTTCGTGTAATTTAACGAAAACTGTAAATTACAGTTTTCCCAGCAATTTCGTAGATTTTGCACTCGGCGCTGTCATAGCGCACGCGAAAAGTTAGGCTCAAGCCCTAGCGCCTGAACAAGTAAGGGGCGAACTCGTTGTCCATGAATCCAAAAGGTTTTAAGGCTGATCTAAACTTACAAAAATTTCCTAACCTAATTAAATGTCAATGCGCCGAATTGGCAAGGCACATAAAACAATGAACTCTATTCAATCATTGCGTTTAATAGTGATTTTGTTCACAGCATCTTTGGCTGCAGGTTTGTCGCTTGCTCAGACCGCTAGCACGAGTTCTCGCTACACCGCGTCTCCTTCAAGTCCAGACGGCATTGGCAAACGCTACATGGACCGCGAGATCTCTGGCGTGATGGGGTGGCAAGGTGCCCCTTGGCTCGAGCGTCAAGAACGTGAGCGTGAGGAGCGAACAGACTTATTGCTAAAAGCACTTGCTCTGAAGCCCGGAATGGTAGTTGCTGACATTGGCGCTGGTACGGGCTACTTAACCCGGCGCATGGCACCAGCCGTTTTGCCTGGCGGAAAGATATTGGCGGTTGATGTGCAGCCAGAGATGGTGCGTATGCTAGAAAACATTATCAAAAGCACAGGGCAAACACATATTGAGGCAAGGCTAAGTGCTGTTGACGACGTCAAGTTACCTGCTAGCTCTGTGGATCTCGCAGTGATGGTGGACGTGTATCACGAATTGGCCTTTCCCTACGAGGTAATGACCAGTGTGATGAAAGCTTTAAAGCCGGGCGGCCGTATGGTTTTTGTGGAGTACAAAGCGGAAGACCCTAAGGTCCCCATCAAGCCGCTGCACAAGATGAGCGAAGCGCAAATTCGAAAAGAAGCTGAAGTCTTTGCACTGGATTGGGAGCGAACGGTTAGTAACTTGCCCTGGCAGCACGTAGTGATTTTTCGAAAACGTAACTGACACGCTGTATCTGTTCAGCTACCTTCATGATTGACTTGACATAAAAGGTTTGAGAAATGACTTCCTCTTTCACCGATTCAATACAAGCCCTTGATCAACAACTCATTCAATTGGTGTATCGAAGCCGATCACTGATTGAGGGAGCTGAGTACGACAAACTAATGGCCACATGTCTGCGCAATAATCCTAGTCGCGGAATCACGGGGGTTCTTATCTCTCATTCAGGCTGGTTTCTTCAGGTGCTTGAAGGCTCTGCCGTGAATGTCAATTCACTTTTCAAAGTCATTGAAAATGACCCGAGGCATTCAGATTTTCTTCTTTTAAGATTCAATGCTATTGAGACCCGTGACTTTAGTGATTGGTCGATGGCATCAATAGAAGTTGATGAGCAGCGTTTCTTAAACTTAGCAAATCAAGCATTGCAAGCTGAAGACGTTGCAATGTCTGCAGTCAGGGATTTCCTGTGCTACGGCAAGTGGATCGATTGATTTTATCTAGGGAAAAACTTAGTTACGAACTAGGCCTTTTGGGCCTAGTTCGAACATGCTAAATCAATTATTTAGGCATGATGACTGAATCGATGACGTGGATCACGCCATTGTCAGCTCCGATGTCTGTTTTAACCACAGTTGCATTGTCGACTTTCACGCCAGAAGTCGTGCTGATCGTGAGTTCTGAGCCTTGCACGGTTTTCACCTTGCCTGCTTTGACATCTTTAGCCATTACTTTGCCAGGTACAACGTGGTAAGTCAGGACGGCTGTCAGTTTTGCTTTGTCTTTGAGAAGTGCATCAAGGTCAGCCTTTGGAATTTTGGCAAATGCTTCATCAGTAGGCGCAAAAACCGTGAAAGGTCCTTTACCTTTTAATGTGTCAATTAGCCCAGCAGCTGTTAAAGCGGCTGCAAGCGTTTTGAAGTTACCAGCGCCAACAGCTGTGTCAACGATGTCCTTGGCTTGCGCAGTGAATGCTGCGCTAAGAGTTAATACTGCAGCGATTAAAGTCTTTTTCATAAAAAGCTCCGAATTGTCAGGATGACCTGATACGCCAAAAATGTGGCAATACAAGTTTAAATACGGCTCAGTAACATTGTGAACGCTTGGGTATTTAAATGAATTAATTAGTCACTTTCAAATATGGCGGATCAAGGACACCGCTGCCTTGGAGCCTGTGCCCACCATTGCACACCAGACACGAAGCACCAAATTAGGTCGAGTTGAACCAAGTGCTGCCGCAGCCTCGTCCCGGTGAGCAACTTCGTCAGCCTGGCAATCGAGCAGGGTCTGTCGAAGATCACTGAGTTCCGGCTGTGAGTCCAGCGTACGTATCTGATCCTCGTATTGTTGGTTGACAAAGGTCTCGACTGCCTCGATCGTTGCGTAGACTGCCTTGGAGCTAAACAGCGCGGGCAGGGCACCAGTTAGAAACCCAGCCAATTTCCAAAGAGGCAGCAAGCGACTGTATTCAGCCTTAGGTAACCAGCCAGCAATGAGAAGCAGGTGTTTTTGCTCTGTGACCAAGTGATGCTCGGCAAAGGCCCGCAACATCGGATCGCGTGCAAATTGCAGCACCCCTTGGTAAATATAGACTGCGCCTACCTCTCCAGCGTGGTCGGTGCGCAGATCAGCAAATACCTCGGCCGGAAGAATATTTCCCGGGGCGAGGACCACGCTATTGAAGTTATCGAATTGATTTCGGCCGATTGATAAAGGCGCAATGGCCGAGCTGTCCAACATTAGCCTTTTTTAGCCCAAGCACTGCACCAGCCCTTGCCTGCAACTTGCTTACCGGCGAACAGGGGACAACCACCCCATGGATCGCTGGCCTTGCCTTGGTAGAGGGCGCAGTTGGTGCAAACCTGACCCGCAGCGTATTTGGGATATTTTTTAGTGTCCGTCTTAGTGGCATCTGCTACGTAGCCCAGGGCCACAGACTGTGGGTCTTTTTCGTCAGCCTTTGCTTGGCTGTGAGCAGAAATTGCCAAAAGCGATGTGCCAGCGGCTAGGGTCATGAAAAATGTGCGACGGTTGTTAATCATGGTAAATCCTATGTGTGAAGTTGAATCGTGATTGAGTCGTTATGTTAGCGTCAGAATATTTGATAAAGGTCAATTTCCTATAAAAATAAGGGCATAATCCAACTCATTATCAACTCAATTACTAACGAATGACTTTCGCTAAGGGTGTCTTTGAACAAGAGGCTGCGCAGGCAAACATGCCGCGGCCAAGCTTTAGAAGTGGTGCGGTTGCACGCATTGCGGGCATGCCAGTGGCAACTTTGCGAATTTGGGAGCAGCGCTACCAAGCTGTTCGTCCCGTCACCGCAGCTTCGGGTCACCGGCTCTACTCGTCTTCAGATGTTGAGCGAGCAACCTTGCTGCGCCGACTAACCGCCCAGGGTCATGCAATTGGCTTGCTAGCAACATTAGAAACTGAGCAGATGCGCGAGATATTGCACGCGCTTGAAATAACTAGTCCAGCCAATAGTCCAGTAGCGGAGAAGCAATCAGCGATGAGGGTTGTCGTGGTGGGGCAGTCCTTGTCGAGCCGTCTACAACGCTTAACCGAACGTCAGCCATTGGGGTTAGCACTCCAGATGGTCGCGGTTTTTGACACATTGCTCGAAGCAACCGAGGCTGCGCAGCATTCTGTAAAGACCCCCGTCGACTTATTGCTCTGGCAGTCTACAAGTTTGCAGCCTGGTGCTAGGCAAGAACTGCTTATGGCTCAAGGCGCATGGCAAGCACCTGCGGTTGCTGTGGTTTACCGTTTTTCCAGTGCCGCAGGGCGAGCCGAATTGACTGGCTCTGGTGCAGCAGTCTTGTATGAACCTGTTGATGACAAATCATTGGGGCAGTGGCTGTTATCTTTGAACAGCGCCAAGACTCAGGCGGATGAGATTTCTCCAGCAAAAGACCTGACGATTTCAAATGCAGAAAGCCTTTCAAAACAACCCATACTTCCGCCTAGGTTTGGCGATACTGAATTGACACAATTTGCTGGACTTTCTTCTGAAATAGCTTGTGAGTGTCCTAGTCATTTGGCAGAGCTACTGTTGCAAGTTTCCTATTTTGAAAAATACAGCGGTGATTGCGCCAATAGGAGCGCAGTCGACGCGCAATTGCATGCATACTTGCAGCAAGTCGCTGGTACAGCGCGCATGCTTTTCGAAAAAGCGCTCGAGCAAGTTGCCATCGCCGAAGGCCTGCCCCTTCCGGTGGTTCCAACAGCCTCCTCAGTTTAAAGAGCTTTGTAATTTTTCATCAGAGCTTCGCACACCAACACATCAACTAAAAATCCTCGGAAATTTACATGTCTACAGTTTTAAATTTTATCAATTTTCTGTTTCAAAAATTGCAAAGTCTTTTAGACCCAAACCTCAATCCTCTGAGGCATGCACCAGTTTTTGTGAGGTACCTTGCAACCGTGATTCTGGCTTGCTTTTGGTGTCTGGCTTTTGGGACGTACTTTGGAGATTTCCAAGCAGTTGGCTACAACATGATGGGGCACGCAGCTGTCATCAGTATGGCGTTCGTGACTTGGGCTGTATTCAAACAAGTCAATCGAATTTATGGGCCGAGGGAAGGTACACAGGAATGGCTTCGCATGCCAGATCGGAGCAGTCGCTGTGATGAGATGTCTGAAGAGCAAAGATTAGAGAAAGTTAAAGAATTTAAGAATTAAATTTTAGCTTTGAGATCAACGCAGTTTTCAAAGCGCTACTTTTTAAATGACCCCCCCTGATATCGAATTTCCTGTTCTTGCCTTTGTCGACATCGAAACCACAGGCGGTAATTCCGAACGTGACCGCATCACTGAAATCGGTATCAAGACACTCGCTAATGGGCAACAAACTGCCTGGGAGTGTCTGATAGATCCCCAAACCTTCATTCCTCAAAATATTCAAAGACTGACGGGCATCACACCGGAAATGGTGGCGGGCCAACCCCCATTTGACGAACTCGCGCTGCAAATTAAAAAAGAGCTGGAAGGTAAGATCTTTGTCGCTCACAACGCCCGCTTTGACTATGGCTTCATCAAAGCCTCATTCAAACGCCTAGGGCTAGATTTTCGGCCCAAGGTACTTTGCACCGTCAAACTCTCTCGACTACTTTTTCCGCAGCAAACTCGGCATAACCTAGACACCATCATCGCAGCGCATGGCTTGACGGTCAGTTCGAGGCATCGGGCCTTGGGCGACGCCGATTTACTGCTCCAATTTTGGCGGGTGTGTGAAAAGACTTTTGGCCCAGCGCGCTTGCTTGAAGCGATGAATCAATTGCTGGGCAGTGTGAGTCTTCCGCCCAATATCAACCAATCCGTCATCGACGCGATTCCAGACACGCCGGGGTGCTATATATTTTACGGTGAGCACCACGCCCCTTTGTACATAGGTAAAAGTATCACGATGCGCAGCCGCGTGATGAGTCATTTTCAAAGTGCACTGACTGTGCGCAAAGAAATGAAACTGTCACAACAGGTTCATCACATCGAGTGGATCGAAACAAGTGGCGAATTGAGTGCTTTGATTTTGGAGGCTAAGCTCATCAAAGAGCGCATGCCCAGCATGAACGTCAAGCTTCGCCGCTCCCAAGACCTGTGCGCATGGCAATTGAGCCAAGAACCCTCGGGCCTTCACAGGCCCACGCTCATCACGCACAAGCATTTACAGCCTGGCTTTCAAGATAATCTGTACGGACTTTTTTACAACAAGAAAGAAGCGCTGGGTTACTTGGGCGCCGTCGTTAAAAAGTACCAACTGTGTGAAGCTTTGCTGGGCTTGGAAAAAGTGGAGGAGGGCAAACCTTGCTTTGGTTACCAAGTCAAACAATGCCAAGGTGCGTGCATTGGTAAAGTTTCATTGGCGGTACATAACCTGAAGTTACAAACAGCACTTCAGCTTTACAAGGTACCAGTGTGGCCCTATGAGGGTGCGATTGCAATCAAGGACGGCAACAACATGCTTGTAATCAACAGATGGTGTTACTTAGGCATTGCCAACGACCATGATGAGCTAAGTGATATCGCCCAATCAGAAGACTTGGATTTTGACCTTGACATTTACAAAATTGTGAAAAAAGCCATGGCTGGTTCTCACAAAGCCAGCGTAGTTAAGCTTTCTTGTCCTCAAAGCACGGCAGTCTCGTTCGACTAGACAGCATAATTTTTTCAATGTCTGAACCTGTTCTATCTCTAATCAATGCATGTGCTGTTCAAGATGAGCTGCGCCATGTGCGTGCACTATTGCAACTTGAGCAAAAGGAAGAGCAAGCGCAATTCAAGCTAAAAAATGCCAGTGCCAGCATCAAGGAGCGACGTCGGCGCGGCCTGACCTGGTACCCCGTTAACATCACCCAAGAAGACATTGGTTTTGGTGGCAAGGTGGTGCTGGAGTTGGAGCGCCCTGCGCATCGGCAAGACCTGCATTTGTTTCAGGTGGGAGCGAGTGCTGCGGTGTTTAGCAACGCGCCCGGCTACTCAGGACCTGACCGGCCCGTGATCAGCGGCGTGGTGACCAGCGTGCGGCGCAACAAACTGTTGCTGGCCATCACCAAAGACACGCTGCCCGACTGGGTGATGGACCGCAGCGCGCTGGGCATTGACCTGACGTTCGACGAGGTGAGCTACCGCGAGATGAGCCAATCCCTAAGTGCAGTCATCGGCGCACACGGCAACCGCTTGGCCGAGCTGCGCGACGTGCTGCTAGGTGCCCAGCGGGCCAGCTTTCGCGAGCAAAAAGCCGACGTCTTGTTTTACCCCAGCCCGCTCAACGACTCGCAGCTGGCAGCTGTGCGCCATGTAGTCTCGGCGCAAGACGTGGCCATCATCCACGGCCCGCCTGGCACGGGCAAAACCACCACGCTGGTGCAGGCTATTTTAGAAACCATTCGGCGTGAGCGGCGCGTGCTGGTTTGTGCCCCCTCCAACACTGCCGTTGACCTTCTGACTGAAAAGCTGGCCGAGCGCGGTGTCAACGTGATCCGCCTGGGCAATCCCAGCCGCGTTTCTGACTTGCTGCTCAAGCACACGCTCGACGCTGGGGTGATGGCCCACGCCAGTTACGCCAAGATGCATGCGATGCGCCAAACCGCTGAGCAGCATCGAGACACGGCCAGCGAGCATGTTCGCAACTTTGGTTTTGAGGAGCGACAGCACCGCCAATGGTTGAGGGAAGAAGCGCGCACGCTGCGCCAAGCTGCCGACGACTTGGAGCGCTTCATGACCGAGGAGGTGCTCGAATCGGTGCAAGTCATCACCTGTACGCTGGTGGGTGCTAGCCACCGTCACATTCGCCACTTGAGCTTTGAGACCGTCTTCATCGACGAAGCAGCACAGGCCTTGGAGCCGGGTTGCTGGATTCCGATTTCCAAGGGCCAGCGCCTAGTGTTGGCGGGCGACCACCACCAACTGCCGCCAACAGTGAAAAGCGAAAAAGCGGCTCGAGAAGGACTGCGCGTTACCCTGTTTGAAAAGTGCATCCAGCGGCAGCCAGACACAGCCCGCATGCTTACGATGCAATACCGCATGCACGCGCACATCATGGGCTTTAGCTCAGAGAAGTTTTATGGCGGCCAACTGGTGCCGCATCCTAGCGTGCGCCACGCCGACTTGGCTGCTTACGACCAGCGCTTTGCATTCGACTTGCCAGTGGAATTCATCGACACGGCAGGCTGCGAATATCATGAAGTAGCCATTCCCGAGAGTCGTTCAACTGCCAACCCCGAGGAAGCACATTTGTTGTTAGAGCGCCTTGCTCAATTGCTCGCGCCCTGCGACCCCACCGAACAAGACCAGCGCCCGCTGACCATCGGCGTGATTGCACCATACCGAGCACAAATCAATTATTTGAAAGACGCCATCGAAGACAGCCCCGTACTGAATGATTTGTTGCTTCAGCGCAGGTTAAGTGTAGGCACCGTCGATTCGTTTCAGGGCCAGGAGCGCGACATCATTGCTATCACATTGACACGCAGCAACAACCAAGGAGAGATTGGATTCCTATCTGACATTCGCCGTATGAACGTGGGAATGACCCGCGCACGGCGCAAATTGCTGCTGGTAGGCGATTCGTCCACGCTGTGTTGCCATCCTTTTTTTGTGGAGTTGTTAGCTTATGTCAAGCGCATGGGAGGCTATTTTGAGCATGCGAGAAGTAGCAACAGTTTTTTAAAAACAGATTACAACTAATTAAAAAAAATGATCGATTCAGAATACAAAATTCTTTTTGTTTGCATGGGCAATATTTGCAGAAGTCCCACAGCAGAAGCTGTCTTACACAAAAGGCTTGCCGACCAAAAACTCTTGCAAATTGTCAAAATTGATTCGGCGGGGACACACAACTTCCATCCCGACGCGCCACCGGATGAGCGCAGTCAAGCGCATGCGCTCAATCGTGGCTATGACTTGTCAAATTTAAGGGCCCGACCCGTTGTTGAAAGTGATTTTGAGGAATTCGATTTGCTGTTGACCATGGACTGGGATAACCGAGCTTTGCTGGAGGATAGATGCCCAGCAAAACACATTCACAAAATTCGGAGTTTGGCTGAATTTTTACAAACAACTCAGGCTTCAGTCATACCTGATCCTTACTATGGTGGAGATCAGGGATTCGAACACGTACTGGATTTGATAGAAGAGGCTAGCGAAGGCCTCATTAAATTCATTATGCAAAAGGCTAAGAAATGAAATCTATGAATTCAGCGGTCATAGAGCTTCGAATATTTTTAACTGGATTTAGGGATTGAGCTAACCGGATTTTGAAAATAGTTTGCACGCAAGGTTACAACAAGAGTATCACGATAGCCCGATTCTGCTAAAGGTTGTATCGGTGTACTTTCGTGAATCATCCGTGCATCATTCAGCAGCAATAAGGACCATGGTTCAGATAGAATGAATCTTTCACCGTGTGGGCCATCGGCTTCAAAGACACGGGTTTCGCCACCCTTTACGCCATTTCTATTCACCAAAAATACAGCGACCCAATCGACACCATCTCGGTGGGCACCTTCTGGTGTAGGTCTGCCAATTCCATCCGTTGTATCAATGCGGAATTGATGCGCTTCAATGCACCATCTTTTCTCTTTGACCTCATTCAATTCAGAGGCAGTCGTTGCTAATTTTGTTAGTATTTTCGACCAAGTTGGTTGGGTGATTGTGGTGTCTAGTATGCGTTCGAACCATCGTTCCATGCCACCATGAAGAGCGTTGTAGTCGAGAGGCTGCCAATGTGCTCGGTGAGGAATCTGCTTGCAAACATTATTTTCAAAAATAAAGCTACTGTGACGCCGGCGGCGATAGCGCCCTCCATCTTTTAAGTAGTTGTCATGAGGTAAGTCGTCCCAAGAAGGGGATAAAGCAACCAAGTCCTTGATTGTGCAATTGAGCCATGTTGCAACACTGAAAGTATCTAAAACACAAAAACCACGGCTCTGAAGCGAAGAATTAACACCGAATGATGTTGTATAGCTTGGATGTAGGACGGTCATGTTTCTTTGAAGCTGTGGGTTAGCGAAGCCATTCTTTATTTGAATAGATATTGAGTAAGTATCTTCAGAACAATTACCTTAAATTGAGTAATTGAATGGTGAGTTTATTACAAAGTGATAGATTGGATGCATTGCACAAGCTAACACGATTTCAATTAAACGAGCTAGTTAAAGTTACAACCAAAGTAAGGGCAGTGATGAAAATTTCTTATATGTTGTTGAATCAAAACGGCGTAGATAGCGAAATTCCTAAGGGACAAGCTTGGAAATGGATTCTTCACATTGAAGACAAAATTGAAATTTATTTGATCGTTGAAAATCTCAAGAAAAAAATTGCCGATAACAAACTGACACTTATAAACCTCGAAATTGATCAACTGTGCTCATCTGATGATTTTTTAAACTTGGCTTGCAAATCATTCAAAGATCCTGTCGTATACGACGAGTTCATTCCTGTAGCAAGAACCATCTCTACGCATGTAGAAAACGATTCAAGCAAATTTCGATATGACCAAGCTAAGCCTACCTTTTAGAAAGATTTGCCAATGTTTGACAGCTATATAAACGCGGCAAATCTATTAGTTACAGCGTTGTTATTCGGAGGAATGCTACTGTTTTCTGGAGGCTTTGCAGCGTTCCTGTTTCGGTACCTCCCACCAGAAGACGCTCGCATGCTGATTCGAAAAGCATTTCCACCTTTCTACCTGTTTGTGATTATTTCGTCGGGTTTAGCCATGGTGCTGTCTTCGCTATCAAATCCCTCCAATGCTTTGTGGATGGCTTTTGTGATGTTGACTACGGTTGCAGCTCGCCAGTTGTTAATGCCTGCGATCAATCGTGCTACCGATTCAGGAAACAAAAAGCGCTTTTTATGGTTACACAGCTTCTCTGTTCTTCTTACGCTTGGGCATATTGTTTTGGCGGCAGTCGTTTTGGTTAACCTGCTCTGATGACATCTTAGCTACCTAGCATGACTGCTTCCTAGGGTTTTGCAATTGATCCACTGATAAGCTAAGGACGTTAACGGTTTTATAAATAGATTTAATATTGCCATATGACTTACGAAACTGGAGTTGCTAATGACCGTCAATTTTTCTTTTAAAAATTTTTTTTCAATTTTAAAAGTAAGCCTCGTACTTACTGGAACTGCGTTATTTTTGCAATCTGCAAATGCTTCAGAGGCATCTTGTATCACCGCAGGGAGATTCAACGCTGACGGAAAGTGGTCGCCACAGTTTCAATCTGTCAAATTATTAGACGATGCAGGCCGAGGCTTATCTGTCAAGCTTAAATCTGAGTTAGCACTAGTGCGCGGCGTTGAACTTTTGGAGCCTGCTCTTTTGTCTGGGTGCGAAGGTGATCGAGCATTGACTCGTGGCGCTGATGCAATAACCGATAAAGCTCCTGTTCCTGCTGCAAAGCCTGGTCGACATAACGTCATTGGCCTAGGATTCCCAAAGCTTCAAATTGGTGGTGAGTTGGTAGAGTTAAAGGTACAGGTGAGTGCTGACCAGATAGTCATGATCACTCGTTAAATTTACTGGCTTAAGTCACTGTCATATCTGACCCATACTCATTATGCAAAAGGCTAAGGCATGAAGTCTATGAATTCAGCGGATATAGAGTTAGAAACGAGTCATCACTTGAGTCGGGCGGAAATTCGCTTAATGAACATTTCAGATTTTTCCAAAGTTTAAAAATGATGCCATTGAATGTTTTAGGTACTCCGCTTGTAGCCTGTTCGCATGACCCCATCACAGGTTATTTCCGCGATGGGTGCTGCCGAACCAATGAACTTGACCTGGGAACGCATGTTGTCTGTGCCATGGTTACTGCTGAGTTTCTTGAATTCTCCAAGTCTCGTGGTAACGACTTGATGACGCCGCGCCCGGGCAGTAATTTTCCAGGTTTGCAACCAGGTGATAAATGGTGTTTGTGTGCAAAACGCTGGTTAGAAGCTTTTCATGCGGGGCTTGCTCCACCTGTTGATTTAGAAGCAACTCACTCTAAAGCATTGGAAATGATCACGTTGACACAGCTACAGCAGCAAGAAAACTAAGGCTACTAAATCGTGTACGGACGTATCAAGAGAGCGCAAATGCAAGCCAAGCTGACAACGCTTGGTGAACAAGTAGACAAGGATGTTGACTGTCCTTTGTGCGAGCGAAGTATTCCACCTTCTCAAAGAGATGCCCACCACCTTGTGCCCAAATCTCATGGTGGCAAACATACTGTTGTTCTGCACCGGATTTGTCACCGACAGATCCATGCACTGTTCAACGAAACAGAGCTAGCGCGCCGTCTGAACAGTGTTGAATCTTTAAGAGCTAGTGAGGAGCTTCAGCCCTTTATCAAGTGGGTCAGATCAAAGCCCGATGAATTTTACGAACGTACTTTTAAAAGCCACAGGTTAAATCAATAAACCATCGCCGACTAGCTCAAGATAGGCATCTTCTAATGTGACTGGATCAATACTGACTGCGCTGACCTTTGTTCCGTCTAGGGCGTCAACGACCTCTCGCAAGTTCAAGTTTTGGGGAAGCAAAAGACTAAGCTTCCCGCCATGTTGGCGAACTGCCCAGCCCAATTCAGATGCCCTTTGGATGACTGCTTGATTGTCCTCAGATTGCACCTTGACCACAGCTTGTCCTGGTACGCGAGAAATTAATTCAGGCACGCTTCCCTTAGCCACAACTTTTCCGCTGCGCATCAGCGCTACTCGATTGCACAGCCTTTGTGCCTCGGCGAGATGATGACTGGTTAATAAAATGGTTGTACCGCTATCACGCAAACCTTCGATGAGACGCCACAGATCCATTCGCGCCTCTACGTCTACTGCGACTGTTGGTTCATCGAGTACCAGCAGTTTGGGACGATGTACCAGGGCGACAGCAAGGCTAAGCCGCTGCTGCCAGCCGCCCGATAACATCCCGGCGCGAGTGCCTGCGTAAGGAACTAGGCCAAATCTTTCCATGAGCTCAGCCACCCGTGCATTGCGCTCCGCTGAGGGCACGCCATAAAGTCGAGCGAAAAATTGAATGTTTTCTTGGGGAAATAAGTCAGGGTATAGCGCACTTTCTTGCGCGCAGTAGCCAATACGCGCACGTACATTTGCGCTTTGCTCACTCATTGAATGACCCATCAGCTGGACCTGCCCAGCATCGGCTTTTAGAAGTTGGCAAATAATGTTGAGCACCGTGGACTTACCGCAACCGTTAGGTCCCAGCAGACCTACAACTTCACCACGCGCTACCTGCAGGCTAAAGCCGTCAAGCACCTGCTGTTCGCCGAACCGCTTGAACAAGCCATCAATCTGTAAAGCAACAGTCATACTTTTTGATCTGCTACTAACAAATGCCGATAGGATCTCAAGCCAAGCGCTAGTGAAATAGCACAAAATACAAATAGAAAGATAAGCTCGAATCGCAGTTCGGCGATACCTAAGTTGTATGCAGCAACGCCTTTGAAAGCTTGATTCATGTGCAGCATGGGATTTAGCTGCGCCACTGTTTGCATGGCAGCAGGCATGATTTCAAGTGGGAAAAAGGTGCCACCTAGCACCAACAAAGGTACACCGATAGCCGACAATGCCACAACCACCTCTTCACTGCGTCGAGCGAAACGAGCGCCCAAAAAGAAACCCATGCCGACATAGGCAAAAACAGACAATAGCAAAATAAAGCCCCCCAACATCAGACTGCCGTGGTATCGCGCACCGATGAACCAGGCGATGCTGTAAAGCATCAGCACTTGCACGGCTGCCAACACCATCTGTGCAAGTACCACGCCCAAAAAATACGCCGCAGGGTGCAGTGGTGAAGCAAGCAGTCGTCGCAGAGTTTTGCGCTCGCGCTCTGCGGCAATGATTGAGACCGTACCACCAAGGCAGCTAAAGAAAAGTGCTGCACCCATCAAAATGCCTGCAGCAGCAGCATCTAATCCTGCGCGCATGTTGGCGTTATGCGCGTAGACCAAGCCGAAAAGCAGCATCATGGCTGCGGGAAAAACGGCCCAAAATATCAAGCCCCGGCGTTGGCGCCATTGCTCAAGGAGTAACCGCTGAGAGACGGCAAGCGTTTGATCTAACAACAAACCATGAGGGCTCATCCGTTCATTGCCTGAAAGTAGCTAAATCTGGAAGTACTGTTTCTAGCGCTTTAGCAGACATCAGTACACCCGGAATGCCAGCACCCGGATGGGTACTCGCGCCCACCATGAACAGATCTTTGACATCTTCGCTTCTGTTGTGC
This sequence comes from Limnohabitans sp., assembly GCA_049655425.1. GTDB lineage: Bacteria > Pseudomonadota > Gammaproteobacteria > Burkholderiales > Burkholderiaceae_C > Limnohabitans_A. The sequence continues at coordinate 179,845 of JBASJS010000003.1, forward strand.
GGTCTAAACCAGGCGCTCTGCAGTAGCAGTGGCTCTAGACCAAATGCTGCGCCTTTGTAAGACAACAAATTATCTTGAAAGTCTTGCGGTGTCGTCACAAAAGAAACTGTTAAGTGCTCGCGCAAACCAGGCAGTACGGTTTTTTCCAACGCTTCGGCAATTGCCACTCGGTAGGGCTCAGCTTGCTCGGCCCAGTTGGTGCCGCTTTGCAGGTGGGGAACCGGTGAAAGAACATAAAACGTATCGCAACCAGCAGGTGCCATAGCAGGATCTGTCGCTGTGGGGCGGTGTAGGTAAAGGCTGAAATCGTCGGCAAGTTTGTGGCGCTTGAAAATGTCTTTCAACAAGCCCTCGTAACGTGGCCCAAGCAGCATCATGTGGTGGGGTACATACTCATACCGCTTGTTTGTGCCGAAGTACCAAACGAACAAACTCATCGAATATTTGCCAGCCTCAACTTTGGCGTTGCTCCAGACCTTGCGATGTTTGGCATCAATTAGGTTTTTGTAAGTCCAGGCAGTATCGGCATTACAGACCACAATGTCTGCGGGCAATGTCTCACCATTTGCCAGTGTTACGCCTGAGGCACGGCCATCTGTAACTTCTATTCGGCGTACTTCAGCGCCAGTTCGCAGACTGCCCCCCATACCCTCAATCAAACCAACTAAGCCGTTGACCAAAGTTCCTGTACCGCCCATAGCCCAATGCACGCCATAACGCCGCTCAAGTGCGTTGATGAGAGAGTACACGCAGGTCACAGAAAAAGGATTACCGCCAATCAGAAGCGACTGTAGGCTCATGGCCTGGCGCAGTTTGGGGTGCTTAAGATGATTGGCAACCATCGCATGCAAGCTTCGCCAACCTTTCATGCGGGCCATGGAAGGAATTGCTTTGAGTAGGTCTGCGGTGCTGTCAAATGCATGGCAACCCAGAGATTCAAAGCCTAATTTGTAGCAAGTGTCTGCCTCCTCCATGAACGCGGTGTAGCCAGGTCCAGCCGTAGGATCAATTCGCAGCACCTCAGAGCGCATTCGCTCGGGGTCGCCACTGTAATCAAAGTGATCCCCATCTGCAAATCGGACTCGGTAGAAGGGATCTATCAGACGAAGATCTATATCATCAGACAAATTTCGTCCGGCCAGTGCCCACAACTCTTCCAATAGGAACGGAACAGTGATGATGGTTGGCCCTGCATCAAAGGTATAACCGTCTACATGGTGCACCCGCGCCCGACCTCCGGGCACATCCAGCTTTTCAAGAACCTGAACCCGCCAGCCCTTGGCCGCAAGCCGAACTGCGGCCGCTAGACCACCAAAACCGCTGCCAATTACCAATGCAATTGGCGCATTTGTATTGGTATGGTCAGTGTGCCTTTGTGCGGCTGTGGCTTTCATTAGCATGGACGGATCCTTCCTCGAATTAAGCACCTAACCGAAATAGGTTGAAATGCAAGGCATGTGATGCCACTCATGCTTACGCCAACTAAGCAACAGCTGGAGCAAATCCGGATAACCACCTCACTGATGTAGTTGGTCGATTTTCTTCTGACAGGGTGAGGTGATAGTTGCTGTTGCGTTATCGGCTTTAGCTCAGACGCCTAGCAGCTTCTTGGCGTCTGCCAGCGCTTTCATCGATTCAGTATGCTTGCCTTCTTTATGCAACTTTTCACCTTCTTCGCGCAAGGCTTTGACTTTGGACATTTCTGCTGCAGGCAAATTCGCAGTTGGCAATTTTGCGTCGATAGTACGCATCTCACCAGGGCAACCATGCGCTGAGGCTGTGGCTGCAAAAAACATAACAAGTGAACCAATAAGAAGTTGTTTCATGGGGGTCTCCAGAAGTTGAAAATCAATCTTATTTCAGCAGTCCACAACGAAGGCATTGGCAGCTAAATTTGTCCCTAGCAAGGGGTAGGGAATTAGCTTCTGGGGGACACTTGTATAGATTAAAGTTGTTAGTAATGCCCGCAAGGTTTAAGCTAATGGTATGACCAATATCAAACACACGACCACCTACGCACTCACTGGCCTGCATTGCGGCGCCTGTGTGAACAAAGTAACCCAGGCGTTAGCGCCACTTGCTGCTGGGGTTGAGGTGAGCCTGCAGCCCATGCAGGTCACCCTGACTGAGACGACAGCGGATTTTGAAGCTTTGAAAGCAGCCGTAGAGAACGCTGGAAAGTATGCCCTGATGCCTCATTCAGAGCCGATTCAGTTGTCGAATATGGCGCCAGACCAATCGGTACGGACGCAAAAAGCCCCTTTTAACTTAGCTGACGAAAACTCTGTATCGAGCTGGCTGGCCACCTACAGCCCGCTGATGTTGATCCTTGCCTACATACTCGGGGCGAGCTTGCTGGTGCAAATTGGAATGGACGGTATGGCTGGCGTTACAACTGCAGACACCATGCGCTACTTTATGGCAGGCTTTTTTTTGGTGTTCTCATTTTTCAAACTGCTGGATATCGGTGCTTTTGCCAACGCCTACTCAGCGTACGACCTGCTGGCGCGCCGCTGGCATGGCTGGGGTATGTTGTATCCGTTTGTAGAGCTGGCGTTAGGGATGGCTTATTTGGCGCACTTCAACCCGCTACTGACGCATTGGGTCACCATCATCGTGATGGGGTTCTCAGCGATTGGTGTGATTCTCGCAGTGGCTAGCAAAACGCAAATTCAGTGTGCCTGCCTGGGCACCGTGTTCAAACTTCCAATGAGCACGGTGACGATTGTTGAAGATGTGGGCATGGTTGCAATGGCGGCAGTGATGCTGGTTTTTTCACTCTGACATTTTTTCACTCTGAACTTGAACTTTTTTAGCATGCCAATATAATTAACCTATGCGCCATTTAGTTCTCGCCCTCATGATTGTTCTGCTGCCACTGCGCGGCTGGGCGGGGGACGCGATGGTTACGCAGATGGCGAGCGCAGAAATTGCTATACAAACAGGAGCTTCCCACGCCCATCAAATGCTGGATAGAACCTCTTTTGACGATCAAAATCAGACTTCGGCAGCAGCCCCAGCCAAGCTTGATTGCCATGAGCAAGTTGCCAGCCACCAAGAAGCTGACAAAACCGCAAGCAACGATCACTGCGGTACTTGTCAAGCCTGTCAAGCTTGCCACTCGGTAGCGGTATTGTCCTCGCCGCTTGAAGTAACCGCGTCTTTCACATCCCCCTCGCTGCACCCAACGCGCGCAGTAGCATTTACCAGCGCAGCCGCTGCGTTGGGTCAAAAACCACCGATTTCCTGATACTCAGGCCCAAGCTGGGCCTGTACTTTGCCGTTTGGCACGCGTCTGCTCAGGCGCTGGCTAAAACACCGTGATTTTAAAAATCGCTCGCAACAACTTCAGGAAATTTTCATGGTTTTTTCTACTTTAATAAGGCGTCGTTTGCTGGTGGCATGGGCGTCAACCGCATTGCTGGCCAGCGTGGCGCATGCGCAAACCGCAGCGCCTCCTGTATCAGCCTTTGAAAGCTACAAGCCCTATACCGATGAACCGATTGGCAACTGGAAATCGGCCAACGACACCGCGGCACGCATAGGCGGCTGGCGCGAGTACGCCAAGCAGGCACAAGGGGTGGAAAGTAAGCCTAAAAACATGCCCACCCCTGTCACCAAGGGCGGGGAAACCATGCCTGAACCCATCAAGAAGGCCAAGCCATGAAACCCAGACTTTTTAAATTGACTGCGAGTGGGGTTACTGCTTTGGTGCTGGCAGGTTGCGCCTCAGTCAATTTTGACCAAGCTCTCAGCGAGACAAACCAAATCGCAAGCGCTTTTACCAGCGGTCAGCTGGCTTTGAGTCAAACGGCTGCACAAAACGCCGCCAGAAGTAAGCTCGCATCCGATTTGCTGTCAAAACCCTTGAGTTCTGACGACGCCATACAACTGGCCCTGGCCAACAGTCCGGCACTGCAAAACCTGCTGGCACAAAGCTGGGCTGATATGTCTGTCGCCAGCCAGGCGGGGCGCATAAGCAACCCTATCTTTAAGTTTGAACGCGTCACCTCCAAAGATGAGCTGGAGCTGGGGCGTATTTTGTCGTTTGGCCTGCTGGACTTGCTGACATTACCGCGTCGCCAGGCCATGGCGCAAAGCCAAATAGAGCAGGCTAAGGTACAGCTTTCGGCAAACGTGGTGGAGCAAGTCACACAGGTTCGCCAGGCATGGGTAAGGGCAGTCGCAGCCAGCCAGGTATTGCAATACGCAGAGCAAATCAACACCGCCGCCGAGGCCAGTGCCGAGCTGGCAAAGCGCATGCAGCAGGTCGGCAACTTTAACAAACTGCAGCGGGCACGCCAGCAAGTTTTTTATGCCGACAGCACCGCTGGCCTGGCTTCGGCGCAGCATGGCGCGCTGGCTGCACGGGAGGAATTGGTTCGGCTGCTAGGATTGACAGATGCGCAGGCAACACAGCTCAAGCTGCCAGAGCGGCTACCTGATTTACCCAAAGACGCGCGTGCGACGAGTCAGGTCAACAGCACGGCCACCGATCAGCGTCTGGATGTGCAGCTGGCACGCAGCCAGCTTGATGCAGCAGGCAAAGCGCAAAACTTGAACCTTCTGACCAGCCTGGTCGATGTTGAATTGGACATCCTTCGTAGCACCACTTTTGAAAATGATAGCGGTGTAGGCAGGGCATTTGCCAAACGTGGTTACGAGCTGGGCATAAGGCTACCTATTTTTGACTGGGGCAACGACAAACGCGATGCGATGAACGCCCAGTCGCTTGCAGCTGCAAATCGCTATGAAAGCACGGTGCGCAGCGCGACATCGCAGCTGCGCGAGAGCTATTCCGCGTACCGTACGGCCTACGACGTGGCTCGCCACTACCGCGATGAAGTCGTGCCGCTGCGCAAGATCATGGCTGAAGAAAACGTGCTGCGCTACAACGGCATGCTGATCGGCGTGTTCGAACTGCTGGCCGACACACGCGACCAAATCCGCAGCGTGGTGACCGCCATCAACGCCTACCAGCAGTTCTGGCTGGCCGACGCTGCTCTGAGCGCCTCCATGATTGGCAAACCCACTGGGCTGCAAATGTCCGCACCTGCTGCAGGTGGCGGTGAAAAACCCGGCCATTAAATTACTGACAGATTCAAGAAACATCATGAACAACAGAAGAAACTTTTTAGCAGGCGCAGGCGTTATCACCGCTGCCGTTAGCGCTGCTGCCGTCAGCCGAGTGGCCATGGCCGCTCTGCCCGAACCGGTCATGCAAACCAAGCCCGACACCATGGCGCCGTTGATACCTAACACCGGCCGCCCCTACAACCCGGTGGTCACCTTGAATGGATGGACACTACCCTGGCGTATGAACAACGGCGTCAAAGAATTCCATTTGGTGGCTGAACCTGTGGTTCGAGAGTTTGCACCGGGTTTCAAAGGCCACTTGTGGGGCTACAACGGCCAATCACCTGGCCCGACGATTGAAGTCGTGGAGGGCGACCGGGTACGCATTTTTGTCACGAATAAGTTGCCCGAACACACCAGCATTCATTGGCACGGCCAGCGCTTGCCTAACGGCATGGACGGCGTAGCGGGTTTGAACCAGCCCGCCATTCCCGTGGGTAAAACCTTTGTTTACGAGTTTGTAGCGCGCCGCCCGGGCACCTTCATGTACCACCCGCACGCCGATGAGATGACGCAAATGGCGATGGGCATGATGGGTTTTTGGATCACCCATCCCAAGGACAAGCACCCGTTAATTGATGAAGTGGACAGGGACTTTGTGTTTTTGCTCAATGCCTATGACATAGACCCCGGCGCGTACACACCTAAAATAATGACCATGCTGGACTTCAACATCTGGAGCTGGAACAGCCGCGTCTTCCCGGGCATTGACCCATTGGTCGTACGCAAAAACGATAAGGTGCGCATTCGCTTTGGCAACCTGACCATGACGAACCACCCAATTCACTTGCATGGTCATGAGTTTTTAGTGACGGGTACTGACGGTGGGCCAACACCTAAAACATCACGCCAGTATGAAGTGACCACTGACGTTGCCGTAGGGCAAATGCGTCAAATTGACTTTTTAGCCGACGAAGAAGGCGACTGGGCATTTCATTGCCACAAGAGCCACCACACCATGAACGCCATGGGCCATGATGTGCCGACCTTGATAGGCGTTGACCATCGCGATATCGTGAAAAAAATCACCAACGTCATCCCCGATTACATGGTGATGGGCGAGCGCGGCATGGCTGACATGGCGGAGATGGACATGCCGCTGCCGGACAACACCGCCAAGATGATGACCGGCGAAGGCCCGTTTGGCAGTGTCGAGATGGGCGGAATGTTCAGCATGCTCAAAGTACGCAAAGACCAGAAACCGGGCGACTACAAAGACCCGGGCTGGTACAAGCATCCGGCGGGCACTGTGGCATTTGAATGGACGGGTGCACTGCCCAACCCCTCACGCTTTGCCTCAGAAGGTGGGCAAAGCATGAAAGCGCAAAACATGCCAGCTAAGGAGGTTGAGGTGCAAGTGCGCAAGCCAGTTTTGAACCACAAAGCTACAAGCGGCCACGAAGGCATGAAGCATTGATTTTGAAAAACCCAAACATGTCTCCTGAAACAATTGATTTTTTAACTCTCACAGGTAACTTATGACAACACGACGCACATTGCTCATTGCTTCTGCACTGAGCGCAGCAACCACCTCTACTGTTTTTGCACACAGTAATGAGCCGCACGCCAAAAAAACAGATCCTGTCAAAAAAGAACAGAAATCCTGGGGAATTGCTGGTGATGACAAAGCAGTCAAGCGCACCATCACAATGACCATGACCGATAACATGCGTTTTACCCCGGATAAGTTGGAGTTCAAGCAAGGCGAAACCGTGAAGTTTGTTATCAAAAACAACGGCAAAGTGATGCATGAATTCGTGTTGGGTACAAAAAAAGAGCTCGACGAGCACGCCGCTTTGATGGTGAAATTTCCGACCATGGAGCACGACGAACCCTACATGGCGCATGTTGGCCCTGGCAAAACGGGACAGATTGTTTGGAACTTCAACAAAGCTGGCTCATTTGATTTTGCTTGTCTGATCGCAGGCCACTACACGGCCGGTATGGTCGGCAAAGTTACCGTGCTGGCAACCTGAAAGAATCATCATGAAAATCATTCAATCAGTTGTCACTATTTCTACGCTGCTGTTGACTACAGCATCAGTATTGGCGTCATCACATGCTGGCATAACCATGGGAAAAGATGCGGTCAAGAAAGAGTCCTTAGCGCCATTGCATACGCCATCAACAACAGCCGACATGGCTGACGGAGAAGTCCGCAAGATCGACAAGGAAAACAAAAAGATGACAATCAAACACGGCGAGATTAAAAATTTGGACATGCCTGGCATGACCATGGTTTTTCAAATTCGCGATATCTCTTTACTGGAGACATTTAAAGCAGGCGATAAGGTCAAATTTGTTGCGGAAAAATTAGACGGCGGCTTTGTCGTCACAGGTATGCACTTGACGAAGTAGTTCTTAAGGGTGGTTGTTGCGTCTTTTTCAAGGCAAGTCAGCTACCTCACTTTGTGGAGATAAATATGCAGTATGGGTATGTACTTACCATGACCGAGATAAATGATGACCTGTTTGTAGCCGCTATAAAGGCTGACAGATGAGGCAGCAACTTGTCAAGATTGCTTTGGGTGTTCTCGGCTCATTGGCATCACTTTCGGCGCTTTGCGGGCCGATGGGTTTCAAGGACAGTTGGATGGCGATGGGCGACATCAGCCCTAACTGGCAGGAGGTCTTTGTTAACTATGCATTGACTGCGCGCGAAGCCGCGGGGGCCACATCGCTTGCCATGCGCTCAGACAACGGCACCAAGACGCGCCAAGTCACTGAAGCCACCTACACGAGACTGGCACGACGTTGGAACATGCCTGAGGCACAGGCCAACATCTGGTTTATCGGCGGCATCGGGAACATAACAGGCAACGACTTTTCCGGATCAAAGACACTGGCCTCCCCGGGAGTACAGGTCGATTATGAGACTACCCGCGTCTATGCTTCGGCTACAGCCAGACTCTACCGCGCTGAAGGGCTTAATCACGACTTCGCTTCGGCGCGAGCTGGGTTTTCTTTCTTCGAGGTGGACTACGACCAAACGCAGCCTTGGTTCATCTTAGAGGTCAGGCGCATGCGAGGGCTCACGGATAAGACCGAAGTCACGCCTATGTTGCGCCTGATCCACAATCGCTATTTCGTCGAGTTAGGGGTGAATAACGCATCCCAAGCCCGGATGAATTTCATGTATATCTTTGATTAGGAGTATCCCGATGAAGAAAATTATTATCGCTCTTGTAATGGGCATCTCAGCGACTTCATCCATGGCCGCAAATACGGTCAAAGTCACCGTCAACGGTATGGTTTGCTCGTTTTGCGCGCAAGGCATAGAGAAGCGTATCTCCAAGATGGGTGCAACCAAAGACGTCTTCGTAGACCTAAAAAAGAAGACTGTCGCCGTAGAGGCAAAGGACGGCCAAGTGCTTGATGCCAAGGCCATCTCCGCAGAGATCGTTGACGCGGGCTACGATGTGATCAAGATTGAGCTGGTGCTGCAATCAGTGGCCGAGATCAAGGCTGAGTTGAAGAGTCGCAAATGAGTGCAGACGGCATGACCGAATCCCGAGGCGGTCTGTTGTCCTCTTTGGCCAGCCTGTTTGCAAGTTCAAGCACGTTGGTGTGCTGCGCGATTCCCGCTCTGCTTGTGGCCCTTGGGGCGGGAGCGGCACTGTCGTCCTTTGTGTCTATGTTCCCGCAAGTGGTCTGGCTTAGCGAGCACAATGCGGAAATGTTCGGCTTAGCGGGCTTGATGATGATTGGCAGCGGCGCATTGCAGTGGCGCAATCGTAGCGCGCCATGCCCAACCGATCTTGTACTGCGTGACGCCTGCTTGAAGACGCGCAGCACCGCCAGCAAGCTGTATGCGGCCAGCGTTTTAATCTATTTCATTGGGGGCTGGTTCTCTTTTATACAGCCTTGGCTTAGTGCCTAGGTTTGAAGCAAGAGAGTTAGGCGTGAAAAACATTACTTTTAGGTCAATCAGCAAAAAGGTTTATTTACGCTGAACTGAAATTGACAATCTAAGACATTTGTGGCGATATATTGGGAGTCATGACAGATTGCCCAGACAGGGTGCGCTCAGTAATGATAAATCGCGGCTTGAAATTGCCTTGACGAATGCACTTCTAGAAATCAATGTTGTCACGTATTGCTGCAATTCCCGCTTTAGCGCAGCCATCGTCTGCTTCACCCCCAGGCGCTCCAGACACGCCGATAGCGCCAAGTCCACTTCCGCCACCCTCGATGACAAGGCCCCCTCCAGCGGCGAGAAATCGCGGCAGATTTCGCAGGCCACTCATTGGCATTCCAGGCTGGGTTTCACGAGCCAGATCTGCTGTTGAAGTTTTGAAGCTTGCAGCAGTCCAAGCTTTGTTCATGGCAACTTCAATTGTGTGTGCTCCAGCAAAACGATCGCGCAAAAGTACCTGAGTAAGTCCAGATCGATCAACAACCGCAACAGCTACTTGATAGCCCTGTTTTCGACAACTTTGTAGCGCTGCAGTCGCAGCAGCAAGAGCTGTCTCGGTGGTCAGTGAGCGGCTTGTGAACGTTCCCTCCTGGGCCAAAGAGGCACTGCAAGCTAAGGCAATCAATATACTGATAATTTGCTTATTTAAGTCCATGAGGAACGTCCTTGTAATAATGAGGGCCTTAAAGTCGGCTGTCGTTGGTTAGCATACCCTCTCTATGCCATACCAAACTGGTATTCCCCCAATTTTAGACACTCTTCATAACAAAGTTTTACATCCCTCGAACTCAAAGGAGCTGAGTTCAATCTTTGCGCTCGAGATGCTGTGGGCGAGCAGGGCGAAGGCAAGCCGCCGGTGCACGTGAACCCGGTTTACGCCGAACACGGCGGCAATCTGTTCTGCTTCTGGAACCGTAATCGGGTGTTAAATGCGACCAAACTGGCAGATGCTCCGCCTTTAACCGCGCGCCAAGATGAGGCGATCGACCTTCTCGATGCGATCTTGCGTCGGCCGCAAGTGATGTATTTGATGCGCCTTGAGCCAGGCGACCTGCAGATCCTGAGCAACTACACGGCCTTGCACTCTCGCACGCAGTTCCAAGACGACGAAGACTCCGCCAGGAAACGCATGCTGTTTCGCTTGTGGCTTGCCATGCCCGATGCACCGGCACTGCCAGATTCGTGGGCGGGCTTCTTCGGCAGCACCTCGGCCGGCATGGTACGCGGCGGCGTGCATGGATTCCAGTACGACGACAGCTGCATCGCGTTTGACGCCCGTCAAGCCGCTGAGCTTGGCATGCGATTCGATCCATCCGTTCGACCTTGAGCCCGCGGGTTATCACCGCATGCATGTGCTGACTGCACTACCGATTCTGAAATGCTGGTTGCATTAGATGGCTTTTTGCTCATTGCCACCCTGAATGATTGAAAATAGGCATGCACGTTTACCTAAATTGATCCAGAGAACCCCTGATTAACAGAAAACAGCTTCTTTAAAATATGCTTGTTTTATGCGGGTAAAAGCCATAAAACATTCATGTGCAATAAACTGTGTAATTGGGTTTTTCGCATACTTTTACTGAAGTGTCCAGCTCTGGGCGCTTGAATTGCACTAGCCGGTATCATAGCGTCCAGAGTCTGGACGGTAGCGGTACTGCGTATTCCAGCGATCGTGACCACTCAATTTGACAGATCGTGACCAGTAGCTTGGCCCGTGTCATTGCGTGGTTAGATTTTAGACTAGATGGTCACGATGTGTCTTTATCTGCCTCCTTTTTCTGAACTTTTGGTTTCTGACGGAGCGAGTCACCCGTCAGTACAAAGCGATGGTTTCTTTGCATGATGCGGTCCAGCATGGCGTCCGCAATGGTGGTGTCTCCAATCCAAGCGTGCCAGTGCTCAATCGGTAATTGCGATGTGATCACCGTGGCTTTGCTCGATGACCGGTCGTCAATAATCTCAAGCAAATCCGCCCGGGTCTGAGCATCTAGCCCCGTCATGCCCCAGTCATCCAGCACCAACACATCGGTCTTGGCCAATTGAATCAGCCACTTTCCAAACGTGCCATTGCCGTGACGAATACGTAGCTCCTCTCCCAAGCGAGGCACTCTTTGGTAAAGCGCTGTGTGGCCCTTTCTGGCGGCGTACTGTGCCAGCGCACACGCAAGCCACGATTTACCCGAGCCAGTGGCACCGGTGATCAAGACGCTGTGCCCCGAAGCAATCCAATCGCCCAAGGCCAAACTCATCACCGCACGCCTTTCAAGTCCACGGCCCGCTCTTGCGTCCAAATCTTCAATGCAAGCTTGGGGGTACTTCAGCTTCGCATCCTTGAGCAAGCGTGTCTGCCTTTTGTCATTGCGGTGGTGCACCTCGCGATCTACCAAGAGTGCAATGCGCTCCTCATTCAAACTAATTCAACAGCTGCTTTTAACTGGCTGGGGCTGCTGTAGAGATAAGCAGCAGTAGTGCTGATGCTTCGGTGGCCAGCAAGCGTTTTCAAAATGTGAATTGCAGTGCCTTTGTTCGCCAGGTTTGTTAAGAACGTTCTACGTCCGCTGTGGCTGCTAGCGCCTTCAAGTCCAGCGCTTTCGTAAAGCAGAGCAAACGTCTGGGCCAAGCTGTTAGCGTTGAAGCCTGACTTGATGCTCTTTTGGCTTGCAAAGAATGGATAGCTGCGATCCGCGCACTTGGCTTGCTTGGCGTAGGCTTGCAATTCTGCTCGTAGCTTAGCGCTGACAAACACTGTACGAGCATGACGGCCTTTGGTCATGTCGGGCAGCAAGCGGATCTCATCTTTAATCTGGCCATCTGTGGTTGTGACATCGCTCCAGCGTAAGCAGGCCACTTCGCCAATTCTTAAACCTGCCCAGTGTGTGAGCAGCATCATTGATCTGTTACGAGCTGCGTACTTGCGTGTATTGATGTGCGCTAACAAGCGTTCAATTTCTGCAGTTGAGAGTGTCTTTGCTTGTGCCATGGTGTTATCTCCTAAATCATTTGTTTGCGTTAATTGCATTGTGTTTTCATATATTTATCTGGACAACCTGAGTCCTGCCAAACTGTCGGGTTTCTGAACTTGAGCTAGCAGAAATGAACTGGCTGTGGATAACTTTTTAGCGGTTTTTTTCTTTAATGATTTCAACGCTGAAACCTAGAAATCGTGGAAAAGTAATATTTCTCGTGATTTTTTGTGGATAACTCACGTGCTCTGTGGATAACCAGAACAGATTGAATAGCAAGCCCTACAAGCGCTGATCTGGGTTCTCAGCACTCAAAGTATTCGGGTGGGTAAATCGATACGCTATAGGGCTTTTAAACGCGCTGCATTTTGCTGGCATTGACTGAAATTTGTGCGAGTAGTGCGGTTTGTATCTGCAGCCCGAATGGGTCCTGCAGGTCTTAATTTCTGCGCTGCGGATTTTTTAGGTGAAGTACTTATTAAAAGACCATGGTGATTTTTACTCGGTATCCCGCCAAGTTATTGGGTTATCAAATGTCGGTTGTCCATTTGTGAGTCTGAAACAAAACTGTAGTCATTCAACAAAAGAAAGACGCAGCAATGAAAAAATTCGATCCCGCACAACTGAGCTATTTCACCGGCACTGAGAAGTACTACCGAATCAGCCGAAGACACTTGTTAACCGATGGCACCAAGTACTTGGCAGAAGAGGCTGAGTGCTTCTGGTTGATGGATGCCATTGCCAGCCACTTGTGTGAGATTGGCACAAGGGATTGGTTTGTATTGGTCCGCGTTGAAGTGACGGAGGGCAGGGCTGTAATGATCTATGAGGACGGTAATGGTCGTGAACACGCCAGACAGGAAATTCCTTATACAGACTTTCCCTTGCCTAGCATCACGCTTTACGCCTGCTGGGATGGCGAGCACTGGGTAATCATGCTGCCTAGCGAATACTGAGTTTGCTGTTTTTGATCAACAATAATCTATCCATACGAGCATGGAAAAGTAGATAATTATTCAATTTTTAATATTGCTGGAGATCCCAATGAGCGAATGCTGTTCCTCGGTTGAGAACAAAACCTCCCATCCCAAAAAGCATCTTTGCCCGGCAAATGGGTTGGAATACGCGGAAGTATCAACTAGAACAATCTCGCATCATATTAAGGGCTCATGGGAATGGTCACCAACTTCCGATCGCTATTTCTTTTGTGACGATGCTGCCTGCGATGTTGTGTATTTTGGTGAAGACGGCTCAACCATTCTGAATTCCCAGCTTCGGACTAAGGTAGTGGCCAAGGAAGATTCTGGCGATAAGCTGCTTTGCTATTGCTTTGGTGTCAGCTTGAACGATTTTCAGAGCAACCCCTTAATTAAAGAATTCGTCATAGCTAAGACAAAGGATGGTTTGTGTTCTTGCGATACCAGTAATCCGTCAGGGCGTTGCTGTTTAAAGGACTTTCCTAAATCAACGGATTAGCAATCTGATCACGCATTAATTGACGTTTAATTTTGACGGCCCAGACTGGATGCTGTGAAATCCGAACTGAGCCCATAGCAACCAACGCGCCTCCTGTGCGTTCAAGGCCCGTACTTCTGTTTTGATTACTTGGCTGCGGCCTTTGACTTGTGCGCGAACTGATGCTTGATATGTATGCATGCATTATTTATTCAACCCATTCAAGATTATGAAAATCAAACCCACACTCAACTGTTGGTTTGATGATGGCAAAGTAGGGTGAAACGTCAAAGTCTCTGGGTGTAAGGAGCGAGTGATGCTTGGGCTTAAACTGTTTTGGTTGAAATTGTCGAGGCGCAAAGTCATTTTCATTAGCTGATGTACTAGGGCTTTTGGGCTCAAAGGCAATAATGGGATAGTGAATGCCTTCAAATGCCTGAGCAATTAATGTTGAGCAGATTGCCCGCGTTGGGTCGCCACTGCCCAAAGACAAGAGCCGTCTTCTGAATCGAGTCGGTACCGGTGGCGTTGGAAACAAGTACCTTGCAAGATCAAGAACGTTTCGCAAATCGTACTGATGTCCGATTTTGTCAATAGCTGCTTGTGTAACAACGGCGCATTCTTGCTCACTAAGTCCAATGGGTCTGCAGATTCTGGTGTGCAGATTCATAAATCTATCAAGTCCAGTGCTACGTACGCCATGCACTGTATCGGCATCTATGAGGCAGTGGTCTTTGGGTGCATCTGGGCTGAAATTCATACCTACATAAAGTGCGGCATGAGACCACGTGGACTGGGTTAGGTATTTGATTGCAGCACTTATTCGGGTATTACCTTCAACCAGTAGCACATCACCTGGTCGCAATGTAGCCTGCAGATGCAAGGGGTTGGACGGTGGCGCTGTACCGTTGATTTCGAGCTCTTTACTGAGATAAATGGCCAACGATTTACCGATTGAACCTGCGACTTTATTCATACAGCGTATCCATTTATTTTTTCGGTACTCAGCATAATTCAGTCCAAGTCTATTTAGGGCTTATTATTTCTTTAAATTGTGATTTTGAAATGCTCTAGCCCACGCTCAGTCCAATGCACGCCATTGCGCTCTTCAACTTTGAACCAGTGAGCGGCATCTGAATCTGATGGTTCCGAAGCAATAGTGGTTATGGCGTGCGAGCCGTTTTCGCTGGCACGTGTATGGGGAGATCCAAAGTACATACTGGGAGATTGGTCGTCACTTGAGTACCTAAAGGCCCAGATATCTCGGCCGTTGGTCAAAGCACAGGAAATTCGCATGGGTTCGTCTGCTTGATGGCGCTCCATGATTTTGGTGACATCGCGCAGGGTTGCTTGCATGGCTGTGATTGGGTCGTGTATCAAACCCTTGCTCAGTGCAACTAAAAACAATGCTTCACTGTCTGTGGTGCCTTCTCTATGTGGATAGTGCACATGATCAATGAGGTCTTCAACATCTTTGCGGCAGCCATGCCAATTGCCAATTTTGCCGTTGTGCATAAAGGTCCAGTTTTGCCATGTAAACGGATGGCAGTTGCTTCTGTTGACCGCAGTGCCCGTAGTGGCGCGAACATGGGCAAAAAATAGTCTTGTTCGAATATGGGCTGCAAGAGAGCGCAGGTTACTGTCGTTCCAAGCTGGCAGGATGTCTTTGAATAGACCGGGTGTGGTGCGGTTGTTGTACCAAGCAACGCCAAACCCATCACCATTTGTGACCCATGCAGATTGATTCGCAGCAAGGCTTTGGCTCACAATGGAATGCTCTTGATGGAAGATCAAGTCTTCAAGGTAAATCTCTGGACCCGCATAAGCAACCCATCTGCACATGATGACCTCGGTTAAAAATCAGACATTCATAGAAGTCTATTGAAGTTTCGACTAAATTCAATTGACAAATGCCCTTGAATCAAGGACTTGCTTGATTTGGCATCAAGTCGGATATCTACTGAGGTATCAATTGGGCACATGCGCCAACCAATTTATATCTGCAATTACTATAAGCGTGTGACTTTTTTGACCAGTTTTTTTGTCTTTTGATTTCCTGAAATGCGGATCAATTTCGGACCCCAATGCCAGACAAACAAGGACTTGCTTGATTTGACTTCAATCGATCCAAGTGACCTATTTATGGGTCATTTGGGCATATGTGTTAGCTACGAAATGACTTGAAATACTATAAGCGCATGACTTTTTACTTTTTGTCAGGTAATCTGTATATTCCAGCTAAATAAGTGTGAATTTCAGGATTTCTTAGTCCTGACTACATGGGGTGGCACTTGATCAAGATCACAATTGACGCAAAGATTTATGAGGCTTTGAGCCTGGCTTTTCCCAAGCCTGCCAACTCAGCGCACAGAGCCTTGGCTAAATACATCAGCGTACTGGAAGCAATGCTGTTCAAAAGCCTGCACTTTGAAGCCACTCCCTTGCAGCGCAAGTTGAACCTATTCACGATATCTCTCAAAAAACTTGCCAACGAGGGCGGACAAATTGGTCCTAAAAAGATGGTGCTGCACAGGTGGTTGCGTGAGAACAACCTGAACCTGGTAGAGCCTGTGATCCTTGGCACAAGCCAAAGCAAGGAAGTTAGCCAGTGCCGATTGACCAGTCTTGTGACCATGGTGGATACGCTGGCTATTGAGGACAAGATATTGACATCTATAAGCAGTGACCGAGAGTTAGACCAGTACCTTAGTGGGGATGAATTTAGCAGCTACCAATTGGTTAACCTGCTGTACCCTGAGCTAAAGCGCAGGGCAAGTGATGCAGAAATTGAAGAGTTATTTGACTTGGTGCCCGTGGACAAGGAAAGCGTTAAAAGCTATATCTGCTGGCTAACCACGGAAGCTGAGCTGATCACACTTCAAAAGAAAAACCAAGCCCTGCGACAAGCCCGAATTATTTTGGCGATAGCCAGTGTCATGAATGGCCATTATCTACAGCGCAAAAAGCCCAGTGATTTCGGTCGCATGTACTACGAGGGCACCAGCGTACAAAACATCAACAAGGAACTACGTCGAGCAGTTCTTGGTGATTGCTGGGAATACGACATCCGCTCAAGCGTTGTGGCTTGGAAGATGGGCTGGGCCAAGCAATACATTGATGCCAGAGGGCAGGGCGAGGATTTACGCAAGGCCTTCAGTGCCACGCTGAATTTTTTGGAAGACAAAGCAGACTTCATGGGCACCGTACAGTACTTCACTTTTAGAGATGACAGCCCAGTACCCAAAGAGTTGCGCCCAAAATTGCTCAAGCAGGCGTTTACGGCCATCAGTTTTGGTGCCCGTCAAAACACTACGGGCTGGCAAAACGAATCAGGTGGCTGGACAAATCCCGCACTGGTTGACATTATTAGAAACGTCAACGACAGAGAGCGATTCCTTGCTGACTCCACAGTACAGGCCTACATCAATGAACAAAGTATCTTGGATACGCACCTTTATGAATTAGTCAAAATGAAGCGCAGGGATTTACTCAGCAAATCATTTCTACAAACGCCAAGTGGCAGACCCAGCAAGTCCAAGATTCTTGCGTACCTTTACCAGCATGATGAAACCGAAGTCATGGACATCGTTTGCGCAGTAGCTGCGCAGCATGGCCGCGAACCCATCGCCCGTGTGCATGATGCTATATTTTTCAAACGAAAAATCAACGTTGACCTGCGCCATGAATTCGAGATGACCATGCAAGAGCGCACAAAAAACCCCTATTGGCGCTTGAGTCACAAACAGTTGGAGCGTTACGAGCCTCGTTACTTGGATCTGAAAATGGATGAAGATGCTCATAAAGAGCGCATACGTCTAGAGACAATTCGTGCCCAAGAGCACTATTCAAACCTGTCTGTTGATTGAACTTTTGATCAATTCAAAGATCTGATTTGTCAACCGATAGATTGAGTCCCATCAAGTTGTCGGGTTAACAGTCATTTCGGTTGCTCAGCGTCATGGTTCGACAATAAATTAGCTATTCCTGCAACAAACACAAGGAGTAGCTATGTCAGGTTTAAACGCGTTGAAATTAGTACAGGCCAAGCGTGAAAAGGGCTCGAGCCCACAGCATGCTAGGCGTCAAAAGCTCAGTACCAAGTTGGCTGAGCAAATCCAGTTAGCAAAGGCGCAGCAGTCGGGCACTGAGTTTTTCCCAGTAAGAGTTCGCACAGTCAAGGACGAGGCAACAGGGCTGAGCCGCAAGGTTGAAGTGCCCAAGAAGTTAAAGCCTTGGTGGTGGACAGATGACACAGGCAAGCTGTGCATCACAGTACGCTACGGGGCACGCACATTGGAAATAGTCGAAGGTAAGAATGCCATCGAGACTGACAGCATTGCCGATGTGATCACCTCGCTACAAGTGATACGAACTGCAGTTGATTCAGGGGAATTGGACAAACGTATTGATGCAGTAATGGGACAAGTCAAAGCAGGATTTACCAAAGACTCTGCGGCCAGTAGTCGCCCAACATTGAAGTTGCCTGCCAAGTCTTAATCCAATGCCAACTTAGAACCAGCAGGTTAAACGCTTGCTGGTTCTTTCTATTTGATGACAATTTAAATTGAAAACCCGTTATTTGGCTCGGGTTTTCCCATGCGTTAAAAGTTCATGATTGCCCCAAAATGGTGCAACTTTACTTTTTTGTCGCCATAGTAATGAGCCGTGTGTTCAAAGTTCAAACAATTTTGACAGCCTCTAATTCTGAAAAGATTGAGGCTTTGTGCGTTTGGATTTCTGAAAATAGCGATGGTAATTTGGGGTGGGATCAACTGTCCAAGCAAAGTGGTTTTACCCACAAAGAGTTAATTGTCCTATTTCAACTTACTAAACAGCAAACGCCAATGGCATACATCCGCCAAGTCCGTGAGCATAAAAAGAATTCTGCACCCACCCACCCACAGAGTTCTTTGTTTTTACAACAATCAATTGCTGCCAAAGACGAAGACTGATTTTTTGTTTTGACTAAATGGCCTTAATTGGCTTTATGGGTTTGACAGTAGCTGTCTTGGGCTTGGTTGGCATTCGCAGCTTTTGCAGGGCCTGTCGAGCACGTTGTGCCTTTTGTCTTTCACGTTCAGTTTTCAATGCATCACTTGCGCGTTTGCTGGTAACGCGTAGTTGATCTAGTCTTAATTGCTCTGGTGTTTTTGATTTCTCAAGCTCGAATATTCGCATGCATTTATTTATGGCAACGGATAAATAAATGTAGGAAAAGGAGACCAAAGATGAGATTTATGGAAATTGCCAATGCCGAAGATCAGGTAGCACTTTGGAGGCTGGTATCTGACAATGTTTGGTCTGCTGTGATGACACAGGCCAAACAAGCTGCAGCAGAAAAAGCGCAGGCCGCAGCTAGCCCCAAGCCGAAAAAGTTCAAGCCCAAGAAGGCTATACCTAAACCACCCCCAGCCCCAAAACCACTACCCCCCAAGCCACCCCCAGCTAAAAGTCCAGTACCCCCACAGCAAAGATCGGTGGCCCCCAGCAGGCCCTCACCATTACCCAGCTCACAACCTGTGCTCAGGCCTACCCATTCAAGTAGTTTTAGCCAGGCTGATTTGCATGGCATGCAGCAGCAGGCTCAGGGTGCAGGGCAATCCTATTCGGCACAAAAACCCTTCTAATGGCTTAAAACCGTGGATTTATGACGAGAAATACTGTGTTTTTAAATTTCATGGTCATGGGGATGAAAGGCATAGTAAAAATGGTTTCAAACGGACAGCGCCTTGCAGCCCAAAACTACTGCAGTTTCAGTAGCTCCCTAATTTGCAACCATATGGATATGGGGAACGTGGAGGCGTTTAAAGACGGGGGCGTGTACCAGCGCGATGCTGAACCAGACCGCCACACTGAAATACAGCGACATCCAAATGACTTCATTTTGCCAGTCTTCCCAGCGATGCGAAACCACCAGCCGCTGAGACGCGTCGAGCATGCCCTCGGAAACGCTGAGATAGAGGCGCCCGCTTGCCTCATCGCTGATCCAGCGCGTCCAGTACATCGGCACATCAACGAGGAACATGAACGCAGCATAGGCGACGCCCACGGCGCACCACACCGACAGCAGCGGACGGAAAGCCGCCTCGCAGCGCGGCCAGATGGAAACAAGGCTCACCACCAAGAGTGCGGCGCTAAGCCCCCACAGCGACTCCTCGGCGACATGGCCGATATTCGAGGTGGTGAGTACGGAATACCACGAGCAGGCTTCGGCCACCAAGATCAGCGGCAGCAAGGCAAGTGAGGCAGATTTGCCGACGTTACTGCCCGTGGCACACGCAATTTCTCGCAGCAACAGCGCCCACTGCGCAACAAAACACAGTTCGGCAAAGGTGGCCACGCTGCGGCCGACAATCACGCTGGAAAGCCAGACATCGAAAAGGGCGATGCGCGGCACGTCGCAGACGGGCAGCGCCGACCTGAAGGCACAGCCGAACACATAGCCGGCCGACAGCCGCAGTTGCAGGCGGCGCGACGCGTAAACCTCCGGCGAGAGCAAGGCCTGACGGCGTCCCAACGTCGTCGCCGAAATGGACCAGGCAAGGATGTTGAGGCCGCTGACGCCACACAGGAACGCCCACCAAAGAAAAATATCGACCGACATAATTTTGTAATATTGCCATGCCACCGGCCCAATAGTTCTAAAAAATCAGCTTGAAACTGTTTTCTTGCACCTCAATCGAATCGAGTTTTTTTCCAATCATGTCGGGCACGTGATAAACAGAAGTTCCATCTAACACCGTGAGTAAGGTGCTGTTTAAAGTTCCAGCGATGCTGCTTGACAACTCTTTGCCATCGGAAGTTGTGAGCTTCAAAATATTGACTTTTGAAATTTCAATATCGCCCTTATCCTTGTTCCAGACTGGCTGAGTATCTACGCAAAATTCTCCTTTGCGCGGGGGTAATTTACTAGCCCAAGTTCCACACAGCTCAATCTTTTGGCGTTCTTTGCTGAATTTGGTTACAGGTTGATCTAATGTGATGGTTAACTTTTCTTTTGGGAATTTCTTAGCCACAGCCAAGTCAATTAATGGCTTAGGAATGCTCAAAGAAAGAGCGGCTGCCGTTTGAATGATTAAAAAAAACGCGCTCGCAAATAAGAACTTGTCAAAGCGCGCCATATTACAAACCGCTTAGATGGCCTGTATACCGGCTACCAGCCAGCCACTATGGTTGGTTTTATTAAGCGACATATTCCAGACCTCTTTAAATGCCTCAGGCTGTGCGCCTGCGTCTTCACGAATCATTCCAGAGAACTCAACGCTAGCAAGGTAGCCGTCAACGGATTCCTCTATGCCAAGTAATTTGGCTTCTAAACTGATGACCTCAGTCTTAGTTATTTGACCTACAGAGGCTGTGGCATCGCGCTCAGCAATTTGGGCTGTGATCTCTTTCAACATGTTGTCTGTCATCAGATCACGAAGGCTCTTGGTGTCTGAGCGATCCCAAGCATCTTGCATGACGATAAAGTTTTCTTTGGCTTTGTTGACAAAGCCATCAGCGTCAAATCCTGTGGGAATAGACCAATTAGGCTGAAATCCACTCACAGATGAACCAATCATGCTGCCAGTAGAAGAAGAGGAAGCAGAGGAGGCAGAGGGAGCCCCTGGATTTACATTAAATTGGGTATCTTGAGGCTGTTGCGCTGGTGTTGCTCCAGCGCCTTGAAATGCAAGAGGACTTGAGCTCGTATCTGTGTTGCTGGCAGATGCTCTACGGCGCATAAAGTAGCCCACAACCATCATGATGCCTAAAGCAATGAGACCGAACATAATGATTTGTCCAAACGCTTCTCCCAAACCCAATGAACTTGCCAACCAAGCTAAGCCTAATCCTGCTGCAAGCCCACCCAACATAGCACCCCAGGGGCGTTTTTGAGGTGCAGCCGCTGGAGGTGGTGTAGCCGGGGTGGCGGGAGTTGCGTTTTGCGTAGGCTTAGAAGCCCCTTGCGTTTGAGACACATTGTTTGACTGCTGGCCAACAGAATTACCAGAACCAAGGCGTTTTGCTGCTTCAGCGCTTAAGCAGGAAAACCCCATTACAAATGAAAGGGCAACAGAGAGAAATTTACCGTTCATATCGAACTCCAAAATTAATTGATACGACTTAACTGTCCCTCAATTAGAGCGCTTGCTTTTAATATAGTCAACATTTTAAAGATACCCACAAGGGAATAAGTTTTTTCAGAACCTGTGACAGCCCCAAGAAGCATGGTCACTTTCAGTGCTGGTGACATCAAAGATAAACTTTAAAAATCACTCCTCAAGTCCCCGAACGCAGTAATTTTCGATAAAACAGCCTCTGATTCAGACTCGTTGATCGGCACTACCAGTAAAGTGTCTGGAAGCATGAAATCTAATTCTTTACCTAGCCATCCACTGCTTTGCCAAGATCCGTTAATTTTTGCTTGATCAAGTCTGCTTTGTTGGCTACTGGACCACCGGGGAATCATCTCAACTTCTTTAGTTGAAGGAAATACTCCAATCTCAACGTTGGAAATGTATTTCGCAGCAGATTCCTTGTTCTGACAGAATAATGAACGGATTGATTTTTGTTTCTTCACTAAGGCTCTTGGCGAATCTTGACTTTTTTCCGGCCTTTTTCTTTGTGAACCTAGTTTTAAATATGACCCCATTTCGTAGCAACCCCAGTGATTGATTTTTTCTCCAACCGCTGCTTGTAACTTGCAACGCTCTAAGGCAATAGCTTGAAAAGCAGTAATGATGGTTTTCTTACTCTTGCCGTCAAATTTTTTTATCTGATACTTCGCGCTCTTTGGAGAAAAATTGCCAAGTAGTAAGGCGTTTTTCCATGTTTCTGAAAAATACGCATTTACTTGATCAAGATCCATTGGGAATGGCACAGCCAGGCACAACATACCTTGTTGTGGTGCTATGAGATCTTTATCACGCAGAACTTGAATTCCTGAACCCAGCGGTGTAAGGAGATCTATTTCTTTTTGTGGATTATCAAATACCCCGGCACCTCGATCATTCCACCAATCTAATGCTGAGTTGTATTGAAATAGATTCCCAAAATCTTTCCACACTTTAACCAGTCGTGGATCATTACATTTACCTTTTTCTTGGCATATCCACCAATAGTCCAGGCTCGATCTTAAGTAGACCAGCCACCAAAAATAAAGTGTTGACCGCATCTCCCTTGCTGAGGGAAAAGCTACGGCGGACGGTGGCTTCATAACAGATCCAAATTTGACGATTTCGGCAGTTAATAATTCCAAAAATAAAGTGTTAAGCCAAGTCCAAATCAGCGTTACTTAATCGGTATTTCTCCTAGCCTTGCGTCAGCAGTGCATCCCGCCTGCCAAACCCGTGTTAACCCTGAAAACCCTAGGAGAAAACCATGCAACTATCCAACGGCGCTATCAAAACTAGCGCACCACCACCCGCCCTGATGAGCAAACTGCCTGCCGACGAGCTCGAGGGCGTAGATCTGGAAACCTTTGATCTGAGTGCTTTCGTATCAACTGGCAAGACCAAGGACAAGAATGCCGTAGCCGTGCTGGCACCCGAAGTCATGAACTTTGTAAAGGAAAGCGAGGAGCTGTTCAAGCTGGGTGAGAAGTTCGAGCTAGAAGTCGTACAGCGCGGCCACCAGTCTCTTTACGAACTCTTGGCATCCGTTTACGGCCTGGCGCTTCGAATTGAAGAAAGCCCCCAAAAGGACAAGATCTTGGAAGCAATTCGCAAAGACTTGAAGGATAACCACGCCATCATTGTCAAGAGCAACAGCACGCCCATCAACGTCATGGTCAAGTACGTGATCCGGACCGATAGCTCTGCAGCCAGTAGATACGTCAAAGTCCTAAATGTGGCAAGAGAGGAAAACATATCTGTTGTGGATTTGCCGCCTTACATCACCCGCCGCGGCGGTGTCAGCCAAGCTCAAGAGTTGGAGTCATTGGCCTTGGCTAAAAAAACAGGTGACAAGAGTTCCAAGGAACGAACTGTCTTAATTCGTGAGTTTTTTAAATTGATGGGTGAGACATCCAAGAACAATTTCCAGTTCAGTGGAGATGTGAATGTGCATTCAGAGCCAAAAGAAAACGAAACAGAAACCTCGAGTTTTTGCGTATTTGTCGCGCACCACGTATCTGGCGATCAGTACAAGATGATTTCTGCCAACGACTTGGGCAAATCTTGGGAAGACAACTTGGTCAAGTACTTGGGTAAAAGCATGCCCAGCAACTTGTACCTGCTTGAGCGTGGAATTCGCAACTACAAGCGCAGCATTTCCATGGATACCACTCAGCCCGAAAGTCTGCGCAAGGAGATGGAACGTCAATTGGCCATACCCATGAAATACAAGCAGAACGAGGTCATTGAGATGGACACCAGTGACGACGCACCTCTTTAAAACCAAGCCTTGATCTGGTCGAGGCACAGAGCAATAACTGAGCCTTGGCTGATCATCTTTCAATAGGAATACAAATCAAACAGGAGAAATCAAAATGACGAAATACTTGGTTTTTAGGAATCAACCCGATAGTGGGCAAGTAAATGAGCCAGGCAGCAGGGAGGAGATGGCAAGTGAGATAGCAAATGTCGTTTCGCAAGATCGTATGCCACCTAATTACTACATTGCTTATCCAATTGAAAATCCAAAAGTTTCTTTTGAGTCACTGAAAGAATTAGCTAAGTTCACTGTTGAAATTAATGACGAAACTGCTGCACTTTGGGCCAATGAAATTCAAGAGATGGTTAAAAAATCTCACAATGTTGATGATGCAATAGGTGAGGCGATCGGTTCCATTTATCAAGCAATGATGGAATACAACAATGCGATTGAAGGCAGCAATAATTTCAAAGATTTGACTAGTTTGAGTACAAAAGCTCTAGATCGTGCGTTTGAATACTTTGAAGCGGAATCGTCCTACGAAGTCTCAACCAAGGTTGAAGAAATATTCTCAGTCGAATCCTTTGAACATCATCACGCGTGAAAGGAGATGACCATGTCTAAATACCTCGTTATTCCCCGTCGTGCTGATTCACCTATGACCCATGCAGGTGGCAGTACGGAGGAGACCATTTGTGAGATTGCTAAGAATTTGTTGCGTTTTCCTGGGCCAACAGATTATTTGATGGCAATACCAGCAGATACCAAAATTGCAACATTTGCACTTGTCAAAGATGATGCATTGTGTTCAATCGAGGTTACAAAAAAATCTCTAGAAACATGGCGCAATGATGTGACAAATATCCAAGATGCGATCAATTCATTTCAGTCGGCCAAAGATCATGCGGAAAATGTTCTTGATCGTGCCTTGGCAGATTTGGATGAGGCTTATGAAAACAGCACTGGCTTTCAAGGCTATATCCCAAGTGATGACATCAGCGTTTATGGTGCACTAGAGGAAATGGGTGCCAATGATCTCGAATACTCATTTCAGCGAGCTTTGCATGAGATGTATAAATTTCAAGTGCTCAGGCGTCAGACGGCTTAAAGGTGATCAATATGGAACAGGCACAACTTTTCAAACATTTGTTCGACATGAGCTTAGATGAGATCGCTTCGTTCATTGATTACGATGAAACGATTGAAGCTTCCCTGTACAAGTTGGACATGGCCGCTCGGACAAGACACATCATTGACGCAGTACAAATCGAGGACATGTGGCAGTCACTAGATGAGAAAAGTCAAACTTTCGATATCTACATATCCATGCGACTGTCACCTATGACTCTGGCATCTTGCTTTCACTTAAATCACGATATGAATGGTTTGGAGTGGCGATTTGTATTTCCGCGATATGACGATCTACCCAAGAACTCTCGGCCTAAGTGTTTTGGGGAGTACTTGGCATTGAACAAAAGTGTGCAGATTGTGAATATCGAGAACTACGATATTGACATGGCGTGTGAATTTTTGGAAAAGGCGTATGACTTTTCACACCACAAAAACAAGCCCATCATTTCGCGCCCGCAAGGTGGCGTTAACCAGTAAACGCAATAAACGTCAGTTGCTTCTCGAGTTCAATGCAGGCCATTTGCGCGGCCATGGGGTTTGTGCCTGCGTTGATCTCCAATTTAAAAGTCTCGCCTGCAGGTGAGCTCTGCCAAGCATGCCCCACAAGTCCCAAAAACAATTCAAATCGTGGACGTGGGAGAAGTTGGATTTATTCAAATAAAACATTGAGTTACGTGAGGCCTATCGGCAAACGTTGGGACACTGATCATTCAAGTCGTGAATTGAATCCGAAAAGCCCAGATTTAGGCTCGCACCTCTAAAGCGACCACAAGCCTCATTCAAAGCGCTACAAAACATCGGGATAACCCTAAACTCAGTTTAATTGCTGCAAAGCAACATTTTTTAACTATTAGGATTTCTCCATGTCCCAAGCAAACGAACATTCACATGACGGCCAACAAGACATCGTCGAGTCCATCGTCCCATTTATACCTGTCGTGATTCCTATTGTTGGTGGCGTTTTGATTTTAATGCTAGCCTTTATTGCCGTTTTCATGGCCTAAGCTATATGCTTACACACGTTTCAGACACTTATGCCTGAGTCGAGAAAGCTGGACGGTATCAAGTATCCGCTGCACACCTTGGTAGCCCAAAGTTGAACGGTGACGGGTTCCACGAAAACACCGCTACCTTGAATCGCCTACTCGATATGGCGAAGACTCAGCAGGTATGCCTTGAATCTGCACAAGCAAGAGCAAACCATCCCCTTACCCGGTTAGAGCAATAAATGTCAGTTGCTTCTCGAGTTCAATGCAGGCTATTTGTGCAGCCATAGGGTTTTTGCCTGCATTGATCTCCAATTTAAAAGTCTCGCCTGCAGTAGTGATGTGAATTTTCACAGTGCCGGCTTTACTTTTAAATTGGTAGGAAACATCTGCCCGGGGTAGATGTTCACGTTCATTAACAATCAAACTAACCCGGTGTTTGCCGATCTCTTGCAGGCGCTGGTTTAAAGCCCAAGCGCCAGCAACTTGGCCCTTGTAGTCGGCTATGGCTTCTTTGACTACGGTCATAGTTACAGCAGGCCCAACTTTGGCAATGATGGCGAGCTCGCCGCTCAGGTCTTCTTTTTTCACCAATCGCAATCTGATTCGCTCGTAGTAATCGACCGCAATCAAAGCCGCCTTCATCTTGGTGATGGCTTCTTCTGCGTAGCGTTCGAAGTACTGGGTGAGGAGGGCGCTCATTTTCAGTCCTTGTCCAATCGGCGCAGGGTGGTGACTTTGTTGTTGGTGCCACTGTTCCCACTGTCGATGAGGTGGCGTATCAATTGGGGCGAGACCTTCCAGCGCTGCCCATCATCGGTGAGCACCACAACGGTCTTGGGATTGAACTTGATCAAGATACCGGTGCGCATGCGGCCATCTGGATCAAAACTCACACGCTGACCCACTTCGAACTTGATCATGGCGTTCAAGGTGTTGTGTTGCTGGATCAATTTAAGTCGTGCGATAACCCGACGATTGAGCGCCAGCAACTCATCTTCGGTCATGTTGTCGATGTTGATGTGCATGTGTGCCTTTTAATGCAGTACGCGAGAAGGTGTACCGCCTTGCCTTCTAGCTTGAGCAGAACTGATGATGATGATGTTGATTTCTTTTTGGGCAATGTCTGCAACTTTTTGTAGCTCATTCATCAAGCCCAAGATTTCAACTTCGCCTTCGTGGGTTTTTTTGGGAATAGCAACCACACCAGCAAACATGCCAACCAAGTCTTCGAGCACATCCAAGCTCTCGCCAATCTCTGGCGGCAATTTGATCTTGTCTTCACCTTGAAAGAAGCCTGCGATAAAGCACTCAATCTCATCACGTTTGACCTGAGCGAAGTGCTTGAGTTCTTTGTCAGTGTTGACACCACTGAATGCGGTGAGCTCAAATGGATGCTCTGGATCGCTGTGAACAGATAGCTGGTTCCAAAGACCCATGGCAAACACCTGCATGAGTTCATTGACAGCATCCATGTTTTTAAAGGGCGGCAGTTCACCTTTCCACAGAGATTTCAGTTCTTGCATGGGATTTACCTGGTCCATGGGACTGGCAATGGCACCCATGAACAGCGCTCTGACTTCATGCAATTCATATTCACACTTGTATTTTTTCAGCAAGCGACGTACATCAGCATGCAATGCATTGATGGGCGTGGTGGGCTTGGGTACGAGTTTCATCAGATCAAGTTTATAGCTGGATGAGTTGATTATTCAGTCGTGAGGGTAGGTCGAGGTTGGTAATTCATTTCAGGGGATTAGGTGGACTTCTTACGCTGACCTTTGAGGCGACTCTCAAAGTCGTCTGTCAGTTCAGAGTTCTGTGCGATGAGGGGCATGACAAGTCCTGTACCCATCTGCACCAAATTCATGATGTTGTTGTTGGCCATCTGCGCAGTCATGATGGCCCTGATCTGTGCAGCTTCACTACTGGTGGCATTGGGATCTATAACGCCAGCGAATTGCTTGGCCTTCATCAATGGCGTCAAGTGGCTGTAGTGCTTGGTGATCATCAAAACCGATGTTCCCATCTGCTCCGCCAAATCGTGAATGGGGATGCCTTCTAGCAGTCGCTGGGTGGCGTAGTAGTGGCGCAAGCTGTACAAGCTACGTTCCTTGCCCGTAACTGGGCAGCTGAGTAGCTCTGAGTCCTCAAGCCACTGACGGAATGGTTTATTCCAGTTGTCAGGCACAGAGCCATCACTTAGACGGAACAGCAGCTTGGGGACCTTTTTCTTTAAAACTTCCTCAAGGGTCATGCTGGACAAGTCCGGGCTAAGCTGGCGTAGGCGCTCTAGCAGCAGCCAACAGCTGTTGTGGGCTACAAAGTTACGTGCGCCGCGTTTGCCGCGTTGTAGACGGAAATGCAGCACGGGCTGCCCGTCACGAATTTCAACATCAATGTGCCGCCACTCAAGAAACTCCGCCTCAGTACCTGGGCGCATGCCAGTAGCGGCCATGAAGGGCACGTAGATCCCCAGAAGTTCACGAATGATTTTGGTACGAGCAGTGCGCCCATCAGATATGAACTTAGCTGAGTACTTCATCATGGCTTCCAGCTCTTCGTGGCTGAACTCAGCACGGCGGTCACTCTCAACCCCAGTGTTCTTGGTAAGAGGGCGCTCATAGGCTGTCATGTAGCCACGCTCAATGGCTTCATCAAAGATGAGGTTCAGCGCAGCGTTGTGATTATTCTGAGCACTACCCGAAAGCTCACGTCCCACCTTGTCACGACGCCACACATGGAATTCTGAAATTACGGAGGGCTTGATGCCATCCACGTTGTACAGACCGTAGAAGGGAATCAAGTACAACTTAATAGCTGAAACATAGTCCCGAAAGCTAGGTTTGGCGGTACCTGCGGTAATCTCAGCTTCCAGTCGGTGAAGGACGATTTCAGCAACTGGCTTGAACTTTTTGCTGGTGACGGGCCGACCTTCTTCGAAGTCAAAAGTAGCCTTCATCCACATGCGTTCTGCTATCTTTGAAGCTTCTTTGACATTGGCTGTATCAGTGCTGCGACGGAACCAAGTCTTGAGATTCTCCAGCTTGTAATGGGCTTGCCATTTTTTACTGTCGTCACGGCGCACAAGCCTAATCAATTCAGGCTTGACTACGACGGTTTGGCTTGCTGGTACTCGCATGACAATACTTTACTGTCACTTTTAGAAAAAATCAACTAGTGGCCGGCTTAATATTCGTGTAATAACCGTGTAATTAATAAAGCAAATAAAAACAACGATTTAAGTCGTTGTTTTTAAAGGGGTTTTGGCTCCTCGACCTGGGCTCGAACCAGGGACCTACGGATTAACAGTCCGGCGCTCTACCGACTGAGCTATCGAGGAATATTCGGTTGCTAGCAAAAAGTACACAAAAATTCAGAGTCTTTAGGACTTAGAGCGACTGTGCTGTTTCGCTAAGCCTCGCATTGTAGCAAAAAAAAAGCAGTTTTTCGAGGGGTGACAGTTTTTTTGGCATGAGCTCGTTTGGGCATTGATTAATCATCTGGACAACTGCAATAAGACGAAAAAAAGCGTCCAGAAACTTGACGCTTTAGTTGCCCTGGACGGTCAAGGGGTGTCCAGAGTCTGGACGGTTGAGTTGCTCTGGACGGTACGGGTGCTCTGGACGCTTGTGTTGCTCTGGACGGTCAAGGTGTGTCCAGAATGAATCAGTCTGAGTTTTTCGCTTGTGATGCGGGAAAAATAAGGGTGTCCGAAATTAGCGGACTTTCACCTTCACTTTTTTTAATCTAAGTAATTCGCTTTCTTATTGCATCAACTGCATTCAATAGAAAAATAGCATCGTTGAATTCTCTAATACGATCCTTTGCTAGGTGCAATTTATTTCGACGAGTTGAAACAATTTAAATAAACGAGCAAAATGGAATCGTTTCTACAAAATGTATTGGCCAAATTATGAGCATTTCATTGCGCGTTGGTTTGATCGGTTTAGGGCTAATGGGGCGCGGCATAGGACTTTCATTGCTACGCGATGGCCATGTTCTGGGTATTGTGGCTCATCAAAAACGCGCTACAACAGAGGAGTTGTTAAATCTGGGTGCTGTTGAATTTAAAAGCCCAGTAGATTTGGCAATGAATTATGATTTCATTGTGACTTGCCTCCCATCGGAGGAGGCTTGTCGTCAAGTTCTGTTGGGAAATCAAGGTATTGTTCATTCCACAAGGACCGATATCTTGGTCATTGAATGTTCAACATTGATGCCCCACAATGCTATCGAATTCAGCGATGCATTGGGACGCTCCCAAATCTCTTTTGTAGATGCTCCAGTCACGCGCGGACCGCGTGAAGCGGAGCTCGGAAAACTCAATGCCATTTTAGCTGGCTCGCCAGATTCAATTTCAAAAGCAAGACCTGTGCTCACGAGTTTTTGCGAGGGCATCTTTGAGGTTGGTTCTTTAGGGCAAGCTTATGCAGCAAAACTCATTAATAATTTTCTTGCATTTAGTAACCTTGCTGCCATTGGAGAAGCAATGGCAACAGCGAAACAAGCCAACCTAGATTTACGGCAATTGATGGCGGTAATTGCTGTGAGTGGCGGGCAAAGTCGCGTTTTAGATGGACTGGTTCCCACAATTACTTCTATTGGACCTTCGCGCTCGATAGTGAGTATATCGACGGCTCATAAAGATGTTAAATATTACAGTGAACTATCAAAGAAACTTAAATCAGCAGGTCCTATTTCACAAGCTGTTTTAGCCGAGTTTTCCCGCGCCCTAGAGCAAGACTTAGGCGAAGAATTAACACCAAAATACCTCAGTTTCATAGATCAGTCGCAAGTTAGGGAATAACCTAGTAGAAACGTTTCCACGCTGATCTACTATTGTTGAATGAAAAATCACCAGAATGATTCTCTCGAATCAATACATAAAACTTTGGCCCATTCAAAGAGGTTGAAACTTCGTGAGCCACCGTACCCTGCACAGGTTGCTGAAAATATTGGAAATACAGCATTCAAGGGACTTAGCCCAATTAATCTTCGACTGGCCTTAGCCCATCACCCCAAGTTGGCCACTGCATTTCAGTCAATGGCACATGTCGTACTTTTTCAATGTGAATTACCTGAGCGCGATCGCGAAATTGCCATCATTCGCACCGGTGCCCTAACCCGTTCGGAGTATGAATGGGGAATGCACGTTAGCATTTACGCTGAAAAGTGCAAGCTGGATTCAGCTTCGGTGGTCGAATTGACCACATGCTCTAACTGGACTGAATTGTCAAATGTGATTTGGTCGCCCAAGGAGAGGTTGATTGTTCGTATGGTGGACGAAATACATTCACACTCAACAGTCAGCGATGAGACTTGGCTGCTATTGAATAGAGACTGGCCTCAAGAGCAAGTGATTGAGTTGATTTTTTCATCAAGTTTTTACCATATGGCGGCTTTTTTCTTGAATGCAACAGCCGTACCTTTGGAGGTGGGGGCGGAACGTTTTCCCAATAGCCTGGAACAAGCATTTGCCCCTTAGATGCCATGAAATCTAAAAAACGTGCGACCTTGAAAGATGTGGCCCAGTTGGCAGGGGTTTCTCTGGGTACTGCTTCTCGTGCAGTGAATCTCACAGGGCGCGTGAGCCAAGAGGCCATCGCTGCGGTCAACAAGGCTGCAAAAAACTTGTCATATCAGCCAGATGCTATTGCACAAAGCATGCGCAAAAAATCTACTGGGGTTATTGGTTTGCTTGTTTCCGAGTTTGCAAACCCTCTGTATGCAAAAATAATTAACGCGGTAGAAGTGCGTTTACAGGCTACAGGTTATGCCTTGTTGCTTGCAAACACTCATAACGATTCAAAACGAGAGAGGGCGATGATTGATTTATTCAAGCGCCGCCGGATAGATGGATTGATTCTTGGCCCTTGCGAAAGTGAAACTACTCAACTCATTGAGGGGCTCTTCCGTGAGCGTTTACCCGCTATAGCTTTGGATCGTGACTTTGGAGAAAGTTGTAGCGGGGTTCATGTTGATCATTACAGCGGCGCATTGAACGCGACGAGATATTTACTGAATTTAGGGCATAAAAAAATTGCAATCCTTACTTCAGGTAGTTCACTGCGACCAGGTCGTGAGCGAATCGCCGGATTTACAGATGCCTTCGCGGAAAGAGGTTTAAAGCCTGATCAGAAGTTAATTCGATCTAAACGTTCATCTATAGAGTTTGCTTTCAGTGAATCTTTGGCTCTACTGTCTTCTAAAGACCCACCAACAGCATTTTTGTGTTTAGGAACAAGAATATTGTCAGGAGTTTTACAAGGACTTCGACACTCAGGTCGATCAATTCCAGATGACGTAAGTGTTATCAGCATTGGCGATACAGACCTATCAAAATTATTTTTACCAAGTATCACCTCCCTAACGTGGGATCTTGATGCTGTAGGTACAGCATTGGCTGAGTTACTAATAAAAAGAATTGATTCTGTAGCAGAGGTAGAGGCAGAGCGTTTGGTGATTACTACTGAACTTGTATTGCGTGAATCCTGCGCGCCTTTAATTACAAATTCCAAAAGCTCCCGGAAAAATATTGGCAAAAAGGCAAATTTATGACCCTTAGATTAGAAAATAAGATTGCAATCGTTGTGGGAGCTGGCTCGATTGGTTCTGATATCAGTAACGGTTCGGCTTCAGCTATTTTGTATGCGAGACATGGTGCAAAAGTGCTGTGTGTTGACAAGTCTGAAGAGGCAGGGGAAAAAACTGTGCTGGAAATTAAAAGGGCAGGCGGAGAGGCAAGTTTTTTTAAAGCGGATGTTCAATCTGCACTCCAAATTAAAGAGATGGCAACTGCCTGCATCCAACGCTACAGCCGAATCGACATATTGCATCACAACGTAGGCATCGAAGAATTCGGAGAATTGATTGAATTAACGGAAGAATCTTGGGACCGTGTTCATGCCATCAATCTTAAAGGGGCGATGTTGACCTCTCGTGAAGTCGTTCCGTACATGATCAGTCAAGGTGGAGGCTCAATCATCCATATTTCGTCAATTGCCAGTCGTAAGTGGAGCCCAATGCAGTTTTTATCCTACAGCACTTCAAAGGCTGCTTTAAATCACATGGCTCGAGTTGTGGCTCGGCAATACGCATCTCAGCAAGTGCGCTGCAATGTCATATTGCCTGGTTTGATTGATTCGCCACACGCGGCAGCTCTGTATAAAACTGAAGAAGAACAAGCCAAAGGTAGAGAGATTCGAAATGCTAGATGTCCTATGGGGCGACAAGGTAGCCCCTGGGATGTGGCAAATGCCGCTCTGTTTCTTGCCTCTGATGAATCAATGTATGTCACTGGATTAGAAATGATCGTAGATGGTGGCTTATCCCTTTAACTTCACTGAAAAAATTAACTAGGAGATTATCAAATGTATAAATATTTCTTAGGTCTGTTCCTTGCTGCATTGACTAACAGCTCATTTTCACAAAATATAAATGACTACCCCAATAAACCCATTCGCTTTATTTTAATTTCTGCCGCGGGTAGCGGCGGTGACACCCTAGGCCGATTGTTAGCTGACAAGATGGGACCTCTATTAAAAACGAGCTTGATCGTAGATAACAAACCTGGAGCCGGTGGAGCGCTCGCAACAGATATGGCAGCAAAGGCTCCGCCTGATGGTTACACAATTTCTATTGGCGGCGCGACTACGCATGTGTTACTTCCCGCGAGTAATCCCAAGCTGCCTTACAACTCAGTGAAGGACTTTTCTCCAATTGGCCAAATAGGAACTGCAGCAATTGCATTGGTAGCAACAAACGACTTTCCTGCGAGCAATTTGCAAGATTTTGTCGAATTAGCAAAAAAACAACCTGGTCTCCAGTACGCAAGTTGGGGGAATGGATCAACTGGCCATTTTTGTGGGGAACTACTTAACCTTAAGACACAAGCCAAGTTAGAGCATGTCCCTTACAAATCGGTTGCTCAAATTCAAACCGATATGCTCGGCGGGCATATCAAACTCGGAATGATTGATATGGCTTCAGCAACACCTCACGTCAAAGCTGGTCGAATAAAGGCAATCGCGACATGTACATCTCGCTCTCCGAGCTTACCTGGGGTGACTAGTTACGAAGACGCAGGTATCGATTTCAGTGGTAAGAGGATGGGGGCTTTGCGTTGGGCTCTTTATGCGCCCGCTAAAACGCCTAAACCTATTGTGGAGAAACTAGCGCTTGCATTGAAGGCTACTCTGGAAATGCCTGATGTAAAAAACAAGTTACTTGACTTAGGAATCAGCGCAGCATTTATCGGAGGCACGGAGTTGAATGAAATGACCATGAATGATATTGAAGCCTGGAAACAAGTCGCCAAACAAGCCGGAATTTCTAATGAGTGAATTGGATACGCTGAAATTGGGAGAGGTACGTCAAATCGCATGGGTTGTCAAAGATATTGAAGCTGCTATGCAGCATTGGCATTCAGTTCTTGGAGTAGGACCATGGTTTTACAAGGAAAAAATTGAGGTTACGGAATTTTGGTACAAAGGCGTTAAGTCAACACCACTTCTGCTTTCAATTGCATTTGCTAATTCCGGATCTCTTCAACTAGAACTAATCCAACAACGCAATTTGGCTCCGTCTATGTACACAGATTTTCTTAGTCGTTGTGGCGATGGTATGCAGCATATTGCATTTTGGACTAGTCATTTTGATCAGACGTCGGAAAAACTATTATCTAAAGGCTATACACAAGGGCATTCAGGACGCGTAGGACAAAGAGGAAGATTCACATATTTCGTTCACTCCGAATTGCCTGGCAATGTTGTTGAAATATCGGAGCAGTCTGGTGGCAAGGCTGAGTTCTTCAAAGAAATTGCAACTGCTGCAATCGACTGGAATGGATCAAATCCAATAAGAAGAGTGGGGTAAGTTAAATGCTTTTGAAAAACCGAGTGGCTCTGATCACTGGTGCATCTCGTGAACGAGGGATAGGTCTTGCGATAGGTAAATTATTTGCTCAATATGGGGCTTTTGTTGCCCTGCTGGATTTAGACGCGAAAGATGCAAGAGATGCTGCCTCATTACTGGGCCCATTGCATATGGGTGTTGAATGTGATGTAACCAATTCTGCAGCTTGCGCTGCGGCCGTTAATCTGTGCCTTGAGAGGTGGGGCACTGTTGATATTTTGGTGAACAATGCAGGTATTACTCAACGCAGAGGTGTCATGGAAGTCACGGCGGAGGATTACGATCTGGTTACTAGTGTTGTTCTGCGGGGTACCTTGCAAATGTCACAAGCTGTAATTCCACAAATGCGCAAACAAAGAAGTGGTTCAATTATTTCAATTTCATCTATGTCGGCTCAACAAGGTGGCGGCGTATTTGGCGGTACGCATTACTGCGCTGCTAAAGCCGGTGTGTTGGGTTTATCCAAAGCAATGGCTAAAGAATTGGGACCAGACGGAATTAGAGTAAATGTCATTACGCCTGGCCTTATCAATACTGATTTTTCGCGCGGGGCAAATCCTGAGTCAGCAAAATTGGAGCTTGCTAAAACTTTTCCACTCCGAAGAATTGGTCAGCCTGCAGATGTTGCAGGGGCATGTTTATACCTTGCAAGTGATTTATCCAGTTTCGTTACAGGTGTAACTTTAGATGTGAATGGTGGAGCGCATATTCATTGATTACTTAATCTTCTTTGCTTGGTCAAATTAATTTGATTTGCAATAAAAAGTGGGGTTCAAAGTTACCGCCTAAGGTCCACCGAAGTTCCCAAATTTTGTAGGCAACCTCTATAACGAAATTTTGAATTCTTTCGAACTCAAGGGAGCAGATTTTCTTTCTATACCAGCCAGCTCTGGATGAATAAGTGGTGCCCAGAGTGAATGCAATTTTGAAGGTAAAGATTAGTTCGACTCCGGTACCTGTATTGAGTTGGATGAGCCCGACAAGACTTGCTGATGTATTGAGCCTCACTAATCGGTTTTTAACCAGTTCAAGCTTATCTGGCGTGATTGGTGGAATAGGGCGAATGTTTTCGCCTTCACCCTTTATCTTCAGTCCCCTGAAGGGGCTAAGCCTGTCAATGTCCAAATGCTTGAATGCCATATTGATCATGGCATTCAGGATGTTGTTGTGTTTCCGAATGCTATTTGGATGCAGTCCCTGCGCCAGAAGCGTGTCACGGTATTGAGTGATATGCCAATGCTTAAGTTCGTCCAAAAAGAGGTCGCCAAATATTGCGGTAAACCTGTTGAAGTATTGATTGGCATTGAGCTTGAACTTTCGGCGGTGAGCGGAAGTGTTCTCTGTCATTTAGATTTCAAAGGCGTCAGTGAGAGTGGGGCGGTGCTTGCTGTCAGTCGCTTTCAAATGTTTGATGAGCAGTTCTTTGATGAAGTCTTCGTCAACATCGATACCTCCAACAGAAATGCGTTTTTTGATGTTTGTGCTCAGGTACGTGCTTTGAGCAATCTGGATTTCATGTGTCATTTGTTTGATAAAAAGTTGCTGAGCCTAAGCAATCGCAGCAATGAGTTCTTGTGACGCAAATTTAGTTTCAGACCGCAGGCTTGGGCAACCGCGATTTGGTGACCCGATGCATTGGAAGGACTTGAGTCAGGCAACATGAGCGTCCAGAGTCTGGACGGTAGTGGGGTGTCCAGAGCTGGACGGTAGTGGGGCGTACAGAGCACTTGTCGCATTAAAAATTAATCTATATTTCGATTAATTTTGATGTAAAAATTAATACCGAAAAGAGATTTAATTTAATTAATAATCAGTTAATTGATAATGTTGGCAATCTAAATAATGAATAAAATTCAAAGCGTCCAGAGTAAATTAATGATTAATTCAAGCGACCTGTAAATAAAACTGTGTAATATATGTGTAATTGAGATTCTGCATCAATAAAACGTCATAAGCTATTGTTTTTAAACGAAAAAAAGCCTCTTCAAATTTCTTGAAAAGGCTCTAATGTGGATTAACAGTCCGGCGCTCTACCGACTGAGCTATCGAGGAATATTCGGTTGCTAGCAAAAAGTACACAAAAATTCAGAGTCTTTAGGACTAAGAGCGACTGTGCTGTTTCGCTAAGCCTCGCATTGTAGCAAAAAATATTGGGAGTTTTCAAGAGTCTTCAGATTTTTAGGGCGGGGACGAAAAAAAGAGTCAAGCTCATGAGATGGCCTAACTATTTATTTCAAGGCCGCTGAGGGGCGCGACAAAACCGCTGTTCCAGAATTTTGGTACCCCATTGATTCCCTAGGTTCTCTCCAGCTAACTTGAATCCATGCGACTCATACAAATGCCGTGCAGCGTGAAGCCCATTGAAGGTCCACAACTGGGTTTCTTCAAACCCCTTGGCATCGACAAATTGAAGGGCTTGGGTCAGCAATTGACCACCAACACCTTGGCCGCGAACCCTGTCGTCCATGATGAACCAACGTAGGTGCGCCGTGTTGTTTCCCAAATCTTCACCATCAATGGCAACTGAGCCCACTATTTGTTGGTCTTGGATGGCCAGCCATATCTGATTGTTGGGGTGATGAAGTCGATCACAAAAGGATGCCAAACCACCAGCAACGACCGACTCAAAGCGTTGTCCAAAACCTGCAAAGGGTGCGTAATACGCCATGTGCATGTGGGTAATTTGCCCGATGAGGCTAGGGCGATAGCCTGATGAAATTTGTATCTCACTCATGCTGAGCGGTTTTCATAGCGCTTTTTTTCACGAAGCATGAACATATAAAGTCCTTCGACTTTTTCTCGGGCCCACGGGGTTTTGCGCAAAAACTTCAAACTTGAATTGACGCTGGGGTCATGAGTGAAGCAACGTACAGGGATTCGGTCACCAAGTTCTGTCCAGCCGTAATACGTTTCAAGCTCACGAACGATGACCTCTAAAGTGAGGCCATGCAGAGGATTTTTAGGTTGCTCTTGATGGGACGTCGGATCATTCATGTTGCAATTTTCTCTTAAATTGACACGCGTTGAATGTTAAGCTTTTCAAATGAATGTTTTGTCAACAACCCATCCAGAACTCTTTGTGGGGTGGGCGCTATGATCTCTTCAAACACATTGATTTGGCCCGTCTTCCTTCAAGGCTTGGCCATTAGCTTCGGCCTTATCGTGGCCATCGGCGCCCAAAACGCCTTTGTTTTAAGACAAGGTCTGCGTCGTGAGCATGTTGGCAGTGTGGTGTTTTTTTGCGCGCTAGCCGATGCAGTTTTAATCGCCGCAGGTGTCTTTGGCATGGCCGAGGCCCTCAACGACAGGCCCCAATGGGCGCAGGCGCTGGCTTTGTTGGGCGCCTTATTCCTTGCCTGGTACGGCTGGAAGGCGCTTCAGCGCATGCGCAATCCTGCTCAGTTGCAGGCTTCAGAGGGCGGCGAAAATTTGAGCCGCCGGCATGCCATTGTCCAAGCCGCCGCGTTTACCTTGCTCAACCCTCATGTCTATTTAGACACGGTGGTGTTGGTGGGCAGTATGGGTGCGCAGCAACCAGAGGCGCTTCAAATATGGTTTGTAGCGGGCGCCAGTGTTGCCAGCGCCACATGGTTTAGTTTGCTGGGTTTCGGAGCCCGCTGGTTAGCACCCTGGTTTGCACATCCAAGGGCATGGCAAGTGTTAGATGGCATCATTGGCCTCACCATGTGGTTGCTCGCGGCCTTGATGCTTCGTCAAGTTGTCAGTTATTTCAACTGACTACCGTGGATAAATTCTTGAAGAAATTGGTTTAACTGCGTAGTTTGGCACAAAGCGACAGTCAGCAGGTTTTGCAGAACTCAGCTGTTTGCATTGCGCATCAATAGATGCTGCGCTTGGTTTCTGTCCTTTTTCGACCCACTGCAGCAGTGAGTTAAAAAGTGGGGGATAGTGTGCATCTCCCCAGTAGCTGTGTTCACTGGAGTCAACAAAGGTCTGAACCAATTGCTGACTTTTTCCGGCAGCTGCCATTTTTTGGCGAAGCAATTCTTGCCCTTCTACAAAAACTGTTGAGTCATTGATAGCGTGGCTGCTGATGACGGGTACTGCGAAGCGACCTTCGTGATTGACATCGGCAGAGAATTTAGCGACTGCTTTAGGGTCTGCTGTAAAGCGTGCAATGGTGGCGTTCAATTTAGCATCGTCTGATGAACCTGCGTACTTCACATTGGCGTTGCCAAATGGACTGGTGCCGCCATTTTTAGACACCACATCTTGCAGTGCAAAGGTGCCCCAGTTCAGATGACCCAAAACAGCGTTTGGCGGCATTTTGAGAACGTCCACAATTATTTTGAGTTTTTGTGCTTGCTCAGGAGTTCTTTGTGCTGCAGGTGTACCCGTTCCGAGGCACTCATTTGCCCTTTGCGCTAGGTCAGCATTGGTGAGTTTGCTGTCAACGGGTAAGCCAATCGACAAGGGGTAAGGCTGTTCGCTTGGGCGTGGATGGTTATTGCACAGGTGCTGATAAAGCGCACGAAGATCAAGTCTGAAATCGTATGTTGTAGGTCCTGCTACCACACCACTGGTCAAAAGAATTCCGTCCCAAGACTTTGGGAACATTTCACCAGCGCGCGTGGCAACCATGGCGCCCCACGATTGACCATGAAGCAGCGTTGTTTTGGGTTTTGCAACATGTTCAACAAAGATGCGTCGAACACGTTCTGTGTCTTCTGCTGCAGTTGTTACAGCAAAACCACCTTGCCGAAAAACGGAGCCTGCCCAAGCGTGTCCTTCGCGCACGGTAATTGACCAGCGTTTGATGTCCTCGTCAGCTCTAGTCGTTTTTGGGGGGCCATAACTGGGCCCGCCATGTGCGTGGACAACCAAAACGCCTGTCCATTTGGCAGGCATCACAATGAGGTAATGTGCTGAGGCAGAATCTTGACCACGAAGGCAAGTTGCGCCTGTAGGCACACCTGCAGGGCATGCCTGGGCTGTGGGCGCAACTTCAGGGGCTAAAGGACTTGTGCTGACGCAGGCAGACAAGCCAATACAAGCCAAACTGGACAAGACTAAACGCTTGCTCGAGAAATTGTTTTGGAACATAGGGTGTTTTT
This sequence comes from Limnohabitans sp., assembly GCA_049655425.1. Taxonomy (GTDB): domain Bacteria; phylum Pseudomonadota; class Gammaproteobacteria; order Burkholderiales; family Burkholderiaceae_C; genus Limnohabitans_A. The sequence continues at coordinate 219,779 of JBASJS010000003.1, forward strand.
AAAAGGTGGGTGATTTCATGACACGCATCAGTTTGTTGTCTTCTACTGCCATGAGTCGGTTTGCAACAAAACTATTTTGTGAGTCTGGCTCTAGCGCAGCAATGACAAGACCCGCCAAGGGCTGGTTCAAGCTTACGTAGTATGTGCCCAGGGCCGGCGTAGATTTGACAGCTTGCGTTGTCACGTTGAGTTTTCTAATTTGACTTTGAGAATCTGAAATAGCGCCGCGAGCATCTTGACGGCTGCCGCTGTCTTCACTCACGATGACGTAGGCTTCGGTCTCCCAAGTTTGATTTGGAACCTTTGCATCTAAGCGGGTCACTTGAACACCAAGGTCTTGCAGGCGTTGAACAGCCAAGCTTTGATCGGCTGTAATCAAATAGCCGCATGGCCTAGCTCGCTCGCGTTCTATGCTCAACTGATGGGCCGATCGCCAGTCGACATCGATGACTTTAGGTTCACCTGTTTTGGCATCTAAAAAGCTCAAGTTTCGGCGTTGGGCTGTGTGCTTAACCACCACTGACACATTGCCCTTGCAAGCAATATCGGCAGTGCTACGGCCGGCGTCTGCTTGCATTTTGACCAATGCAGAGCCCTCTTGTGCAGCCATTTCAAGCACTGCAGTGGCTGCAACCACGTGTGACTCTACACGTCGTGCAAAGTTAGCACGACCAATTCCAATGCCACGGGTTTCAAGCAGTAAGCTCACCGCATTTCGCAAACCGCCCACGTTACGGCCGGTATCAACATTAACCCCACCCATTGAAATGGTGAGATCTTTGGCACTCGCAGAGGAGGTGTGGTAATCGTCTACGCGGTGTCCCTTTGATTCAAGCGCGCTGCGTGCAGCAGCCAAGTAGCGAGCTTGCACAGATTGAACGAGCGGATTCAAATTTCCAACTGTTGCTGCTTGTAACAATGCATCGCTGTGCATGACTGCGCCAAACTTGTCGACCCAGCGTCCCGCAACCGTAAACTCATGCAAATCCAGAACCAAGTGGGGCGAATAGCGCTTGAGGGCATTTGCAATGGCCTGCGCCTCAGGTGTTCTTAGCAGCAAATGATCTCGGTTAATGTCTGTGCCATTGATGGTTTCGCGCCTAAACCTTTCCGTAGCATCGGGGTTGGTGTTGGGCATGATCAGTACGTTGATTCGCTCCAAGATTGCGGCGCGCTCTACAGCTAGTTTTTGAGCGATTGCCAGAGCTGCTTCGCCACCGGCGGGTTCATTGCCATGTTGTTGCGCCATGAACATCACAGTGGGCAAGCTGGCATTGAAGCCGCGTGGGCTTGTCATCATGACCATCAGTATGTCGCGTCCTTGCTGGGAAGCGCCAACTTTTTCAATGCGTACGTTGTTGTGACGCTGTGCAATGCTATTTAAAAATCCGACTGCCTCTGCAAATGAGGTGAAGTTTTCTCGACCCGCTGCAAAAGCAGGGGTCGAGAAGGGGGTAGCAGGTGCGGTGAAATGGCGAGAAATTACCGCCGGTTCAACCAGAACCTTCGATGGATCAAATTGTGCATGGGCAGATGTAACAAGTGTCAGCAATGCTGCCGCACATATTGATCCAAAGAATTTCATTTTTCTACCTTAGAAGTTGTGACGGACGCCCAAACCAATGGCACGTACTTTGACATTGCTGCGACTTGAATCGACGCTGTCGTTGTCAATAAATGCTTGCAGATCTGTACGCTTGCTTAGGAAGTACTGGTAGCTCAATTGATTTTTGGTACGAACGCCAGTGAGTGACGATTGCACATCACGCTTCATTGTGTTCAAAACTACCTTGTGCTGACCCATTGTGTAGGAGGTACCCAGCAGTGTGTATTCAACATCTTGGCGCGTTGTGCTTGTATTTTTGTAAGTGTCCAAACCACCTAAAAGATAAACATCCCACTCTTTTTGAACTTGGTAGTTAACACCGACTTGCCACTTGTCACTGAATTCATTGTTGTTCAAACCGCCAGTGCGAGTATCTTTGGCGTAAGCAATGGCAGCTTTGAGTTGACCTGTTTGGTATTCAAGTCCTAAGTCAGTGGCTTTGGCTGCGTCTTCTGGTTGGGTGGCTGTGCCAGCACCTCGAAAGTACATGCGGGCTCTTACGGTCATACCGCCAATTTTGGGGCTGGCGTAGCCGATGCTGTCAGATGTACGATTACGTGCATTTTGCATCGTCGTGCTGGACGCTGTAGCGCCTGCATCATTGGGTGCGAACTGGCTAAGTGATGTGATTTGGGAATAAATTGGCGACCCAGTTGGATTGGCGGAATCTAGTCGGCCCAAAGCCAAAGTGCCCCAGTTTCCACGCAAACCAACATAACTGTTTCGAAATACAGGTGAAGTTGTCGCACCTGAATCTGAGCTGATGCCCATTTCAAGGCCAAACAATGCAGACATGCCGCCGCCTAAATCTTCAACGCCGCGAAAGCCAAGGCGTGATGCGTTGTCACGTAATTCAGTTACTTTGTTTGTGCTACCAGTTTCAACTTGGTTGACCGACATGACCGAGCGACCATAAATTGTGACGCTTTGCGCCAAGCTCTGTGTGCCAACAGCCGCCAAGCAGGCGCCTGCAAGCAATGTCAATTTGGTTTTAATTTGCATGAAATTTTCCTTTAAGGGTGGGTTGAATCGAAACGTTTAAAGAGACTTTGTGTCGGTACAAACGGGTTTGAATTCGTCTGGTGCGCCTGGCGCAATAGGTGGATTTGCTTTTAAAGTTTTGTCAAAGGCCATCATCATTTTTCGCATGGGACCACGAACCCAGCCGTCTTCCATTGCAACATCTGTTTCTTCCTTGGGATCGCGCTTGATGTTGAAAAGCCAAGGTGTCTCAAGGTGATTTGTGCCTGTGTTGGGTTCGCTTTCAAAAACAAAGTGCAATTTCCAATGACGCCATTTAACGGCACGCAATTCTGTCTTGATATAAAAGAGAAAACCTTCACGTGCAGATTTTGAAGTTTGTCCAGTCCACCAATTCAATTGGTTAACGCCGTCGATAGGGCGGTCTGCGGGCAGCTCTGCACCTGCTGCTTCAATGAGGGTGGTGAAAAGATCAGTGACGTGCACAATCTCATCACTGACGCCTTCTTTCTCAACATGGCCGGGCCATCTGACGATCAAGGGCACCCGAAGTCCACCTTCCATGGCAGTATGGTAAGTGCCAGACCATGGACCCGCTGTGCCTCGCCATGGACGACGAAACTCGGGTCCGTTGTCACTTGCAAAGATGAACAGTGTGTTGTCACGAATGCCTAAGTTGTTGACGGCATCAATTAATTGGCCAACCCTGTGGTCCATCTCCATCATGGCGTCGGCAAAATCACCTACACCGCTTTTGCCAGCGAAATCTGGGTGAGCCAATGTGGGGAAATGCAAATGCGTGAGAGGAACATACAGGAAGAAGGGCGCTTGTCCATCGGCGTTGCGGCGCATGAAATCGATCGATTTGTCGGTCAATTCACTGTCAATCAGACGGCGCTTGGCAAGGTCATATTCCGCAACATCTTTGGCGGGTTGCCCCACAAATCCTTCCATCACTTGGGGTATGTCGACAACGCTTTGGTCGAAGCCCGGCGATTGGGTAAAAAGCGTTTCGTTGGTGGTTCGGGGAATGCCATACCACTCGTCAAATCCTCGCTGATGAGGATACCGTCCATCGCGGTCGCCCAAATGCCATTTGCCAAACATGCCTGTGGCATAGCCTGATTCTTTGAGCACCTGGGGCAAGGTCTTTTCCCAAGGATGAATGCCTTGCGGTAGACCCGCAGGTACCGACTGTAAGGCGCCTGTGCGAATAGGATGGCGCCCAGTCATGAGCGCTGATCGCGTGGGCACACAATCACTTTCGACATTGAAGTTCAAGCACTTCAGGCCTTCTTCTGCAAGCGCGTCAATGCGGGGGGTGGGAGCGCCGCGAAGTGCGCCACCGCCATAGCAGCCTAGTTCACCCCAACCTAAGTTGTCTGCCAATATCAGAACAATGTTGGGCCGTTTTTGCAACTTTGACATGCTCATTCCAAGGCGATCTTGCGATCTTTGATGAGTTTGGCCCAGCGTTCACGATCTTGAATCATGCGCTGTTGAAATGCATCAGGGCTTAAGGCCACGGTTTCCATGGCAAGTCCAAGCAATTGTTGTTTGAGCCCTGTATCGGCCAAAGACTCATCAACAGCTTTGCGCAGTTGTGAAACAACAGGCGCTGGTGTGCCCTCAACTGCAAACATAGCAGACCATTGCGGCACATCAATGTCGCCAGCGCCACCCTCGCTCAGGGTAGGGGTGTCGGGCAAAATAGTTGACCGTCGTTTTGTGCTGACGGCCAACGCAACGAGTTTTCCAGATTTGATGTGTGGCAACACAGCGGCTGCGCCCAGCACAGCAAGCGACACCTGGCCCGAGATAACATCATTCACAGCCTGTCCGCCACCCTTGTAGGGTATGTGCAGCAAGTTGATGCCTAAGTTTTGAGAAAACAACTCACCTACCAAATGTTGAATGGACCCTTGGCCAGAGCTTGCGTAAGAGACTTGATCGGGTTTGCCTTTGGCGCGTGCCTGTAAATCTTGAATGGTTTTGATGCCGGAGGAGGGGGCCGTCACAATCACGATGGGCTGAAACGACAAAACAGCAATGGGTGTGAATGTCTTGGTTAAGTCCCAGGGCATGCTTCGGAACAGGGGCAACAACGATACTGAATCTGATGCGACCAAAAATGTATGCTGATCTTTGGCGCCGCGAAGTGTTGTCTCTACACCCAGTGAGCCATTGGCGCCGGGTTTGTTGTCAACCAGTACAGGTTGTCCCAGTCGTTTTCGGACGCTTTCTCCGACCAAACGGGCCACAACATCGTTCGAGCCACCAGCCGGGAAGGGCACCACCAAGCTAATCGATTTGGTTGGCCACTCCTGCGCCCAAACGCCAGAGGGCGCAAGTGCTGCCACCAATGCTGTCCAAAGCAAACGTTGGTTGAACTGTCTTTTTGAGATGTCGGGCATAGGTGTTTTGATTCATTAATAGCTGTGTCAGTTTAAAGTTGATACATCAGTGAATCATCAGTTATTTTGCCTGTAACATCAGAAAATTCTGAACTATGAAGTTGCTTGAATGATTCATCCACGCTTAGACCAGTTGCGCGTCAAACAACTTCGATTTATCAGCCTTTTGGCGGCCAGTGGTTCCTTGTCGGCAACCGCTGAGCAGTTGTCCATGACGCAGTCTGCGGCCAGCATGATGCTGAAAGACATCGAATCTTTGTTTGATGTCAAATTGTTTCGCAGGCAGGGCCGAGGCATGGCCATGACCCATGAAGGCCGGGCGCTCATGCCCAGATGTCAAACAGTTTTGGGTGAAGTGGGGGCAATGGGATCTGCGTTGCAAGGCACGGTTCAACCTGCTGTGCGGATTGGCGCATTTCCCCACACTGCAGCCACTGTGCTGCCTGAAATTATCAAAAAATTAATCGCTGGGCCCACCGTCTGGCGGCCCAAGATTGTGGACGGAAGAGCCGATCATTTATTGCAAATGCTGCTTCAGGGCGATATTGACATCTTGCTTGGCCGATTGCCCAGCCATGTTGCAGACGCACCTTATTTTGAAGATTTATCTCAACGGGTGCTTTATGAGGCGCCCTTGTCTGTTGTCTCTTCAAGCAAACATGCTTTGGCCAGCAAGAAAAAAATTGACTTTTCTGATCTTGCAAATTGCAAATGGATCTTGCCCAATATGCAATCGACCACAAGGGTTGGCTTGATGGAGGCGTTTCTAAGAAGAGGTCTGACGCCACCCACGCCAGCTGTTGAGTCGCCTTCGTTCTTCTACAGTTTGTCTGTGGTGGCTCAAACAGATCTTTTGACGTGTTGCGCGCAGTCGGCTGCGCTGCAAAGCAATCATGCCACCAGCATTCTGCCCATTCTGATCAGTCAGGAACCCATGCCAGTGTCGTTGGTCTGGCGAAAGTCCTCTGTTGAAGCACAACGGGTGGCCGATTACTTGGCTTAATCAAAAAAGCCATCGAGCGGTGAGTCGAATGTTTCTAGGCGCACCAGCATACAAATAGTAATGTCCAAACTGCTTTGGCGACTCTCTCCAGTATGAGAGGTTGGCTGCGTTTTCTAAAGCCAAAGTCAAGTCTGTGTCTTGACCTGCCACCTTGGTGCTGTAGTGCGCTGCCAGGTCGACCGTTGTCCAAGCTGGAAGTGTCATAGCGCCGCCCTCAAGCAGGTCGCGTTGACCTTCATGACTCAAACGTACAGAGGTGCGCAAACCAGGCAGTTGCTGCCAACGGTATTCTGCTGCTGCACGCACGATCAGTGAAGGCACATTCAAAGGACGTTGACCGATTTGGCTGGGGTCAATCAGGGCATCTGCGCGTTTTGCATGGATGCTTGTCGCTGCAGCGTCTATTTTCCATTGGCTGCTCCGATAGCCAACGCCCAATTCGACACCTTTGTGTTTTGCATTGCCATCCAATTTGCGGGTGCATGAGTTGTCTTCTTCGCATGCGCCTTGATCGCCCCACGCGGGTCGTGTGATGTCAAACAAGGCAGCGTTCCAAAGCCATGCACCTTGAGCGCCTTTAAAGCCCAACTCTTTTTGAGTGCTCTTTGCCGATGGCAAGGCTTCGCCAGCGTTGGTATAGCGACTGCGGTTGGGCGTGACTTGCGCTTCCACACCTTGACCGTAGCTTGCGTAGCCCGTGGCGTTGTAGGGCAGCTTGTGGCTGAAAGCCACCCAAGGTGTGGTGAGGGTGCGATCGTCACGTGTCGCGCGACTGCCGTCGGTGCGTTGACTGTCACGTTGAATTTGGCTTGCGCGCAAGCCCAGCCACAGGTCTCCAAAGCGATGAACTTTGATGCGATCTTTGACACCGAATTCGGTTGAGTACTCTTGACGGTTGGTGTTCAGTTCAAGCGGTTCGGGCGCTGCGGCGCTGTCGCTGATGCCAGACAAGCTGCCCGTACCCGCCCAGTTGTAGGCTTGCATGGGTGAAAGCTTGTCAATTTGTCTCTGGCGTAACCAAGAAAAAGTGACGTCGTGTTGAAGGCCTGCCAACTGAACTTGGCCTGTCAATTCAGTTTGCAACGCATCGTTGATGCGGCGTTCGTTGTCACTACGGTAGTCGTACAAATCGAAGGTTTTGTCGGTGCAGAATCGGTCGTAATTGCCTTCTGCATAACAGCCGTAGGCGTAGCTCAGGCGGTCGTCTGTTTTGAGGCGCTGTGCGCCCACTTGGGTGGTCCATAGCCAACCGTTTTCCAAACGCTGCTTTAAGCGCAAGCTGCCTGTGAGTCCGTCAAATACACCTGGCACAGACCAGCTTTGTTTGGAGAAATTGTTTTGTGCATAGGCAGGAGAGGGCAGTGTGTTCCCAGCGATGCTGGCTGCATTCACCCCCATTTGTTGACGGCTGCTGCTTTCAACTTCCCACTCCAAACGGGTGTTGGCATTGAGGCGCCAGTCCATGGCCAAGGCCAACAATTGACGGTGACCTTTTGCGTTTTGTATGAAAGGGTTGAGGTCTTCATAGGCGGCATTGACGCGATAGCCCACCGCGTTGTTTTCGCCAAAACGGCCACCTACGTCTAAGGCCACGGAGCTGTTGTTGCCGTTGCCATAACTGAGGGTCAGGCTTCGCACGCTTGTTTCAACTGAATTGGGGGGACGCTTGACCACGTAGTTGGCCAAGCCACCGGGCGCACTGGTGCCGGCTTGAATGCCACTGGTGCCTTTGAAGAGTTCGATGCGCTCTTTGTTGTCCATGGCAATCATGGTTTCAGCGTTGATGGGCAAGCCTTCTCGGCGGTAGTTGTATCGGTTGTCCAACATGAAACCACGCACACTCAGCATGTCCCAATAGGCGGGTGAGTTGTAGCTGTCGGTCACGGAGGAGTCGAGGCGCAAGGCCTCTGAAATTCTTTGTGCACCCAGGTCGCGCAGTGTGGCGTTGTCAATGTTGACGGCGCTAAAGGGCGCTTCACGCAAGCTGAGGTTTTCAAAACCACTCACTTGTTGCGCAGCAGGACTGGTCACCAAAACAGTATTGTTTTGGGCAATTGCGGAAGCACTGGCAAGTAGCAGCGCGTGGCAAGTTAGTTTTGGCAAATGGTGTGCCATTGCGTTTTCCTTCAACGAAATGGCAGGTCGGCTGGGTCATTCAACGAATGATGGCAATTGAGTCTTTGCCTCGTTGTTTAGACAAGCTTCCCTGCGCGAGGATTACCTCAATCAGGTTCAAAGGGACTTTCTCAGTCTTGGCCATTTAGCCAAAACACCCCTAGCGGATGTGGTTGCAAACAGCGTTTGCAGCCACGGGTTGGATTCTACGACACGCCCAAGAGTTTGTGCAGGTGTGTGGAGGTTGTGGTGTATTGCAGCAGGGTTTTTTGGTCTGGATGCAACAGCGCTGAGGCACCAAAGGCGGCCAAAGTGGCTTCGTGGAAGCCGCACAAAATGAGCTTCTTTTTGCCGGGGTAGGTGTTGATGTCGCCTACTGCAAAGATGCCTTTTGCTTCTGTGGCATAGGTCTCGGTGTTCACAGGCAGCTGTTTGCGTTCCATGGCCAAGCCCCAATCGCTAATAGGGCCCAACTTTGGTGAAACGCCTAGGCACAAGAGCATGGCATCGGCGGATAAAACTTCTGTCTCACCTTGTGCGTTCAGTATTTCAAGCCCGCTGAGTTGACCATCGGCTTGAACCAAACCCGTAGGTTGTCCGGCCACAAAGCGCATGCGCTTGCTTGCGCATGCTTGACGCATGTCTTCAATGGCTTGGGGTTCAGCTTGAAACTGGTCACGTCTGTGAACCAAGGTGACGCTGGCGGCAGCATTGGCGCCTTGACGCCATAGTGCACAGGCTTCTAATGCCGCATCACTGTCGCCAAGAACTATTAAGTGTTTGCCTTGAAATGAACTCGAGTTGGGAGCGCCATTAAAAATAGACTGCCCCAGTAGTTGGTCGAAACCAGCCAAGCTGAGACCGCGTTTGACGAAAGCGCCAACACCTGCCGCAATGAACACGGTAGCTGCTTTGAAGTGGGTGCCTTTGTCAGTTTGAACGTGCCATTGGCCATCTTCTGTGGCCTTGAGTTCACTCACCAATTCTTGGAGGTGAAACTGCGGTGCAAAGGGTTTAACTTGCTGTTGCAGTTGGTCAATCAGTTGTTGACCCGTGCAATACGGAGTCCCTGGAATGTCGTAAATGGGTTTGTTGGCGTAAAGCTCTACGCACTGGCCGCCCACTTGCGACAATGCATCCACCACGTGGCAGCGGATGTCTTGAAGCCCTAGCTGAAACGCTTGAAACAGGCCCACCGGACCTGCCCCAATGATCAAGGCTTCGGTTTGAATCAACGTTGCAACTCGCTGAGCTTGCCTGTCTTGTCTTTCCAGTCGTCAGCATCAGGCATGGGTGCTTTGCGCTTGGTGATGCTTTTCCAAGTGGGCAAAAGGGCTAGCTCGGCGTTGAGCTTGGTCATGTGTGCTTGGTCGGCTGGCAGGTCTTCTTCTGCATAGATGGCATTGACGGGGCATTCTGGAATGCACACGGCGCAGTCGATGCACTCGTCAGGGTCAATGGTCAAAAAGTTGGGGCCTTCGCGGAAGCAATCGACTGGGCAGACATCCACGCAGTCGGTGTATTTGCAGCGGATACAGGATTCAGAAACAACGTGGGTCATGACAGTTTGAAGTGGCTAGGACGTTAATGGACGCCATGCGAATGGCGTCCGAAAGTGGGCATTTTAAGGCAGTTGAGGGGGCTTGTCTCAATTCACCAACACTGCGCCTGAGGTCTTATGGCTGGCCGTGTCGACCAAAATGAGGGCGCCCAAGATGCGCGACTGCTCAAAAGGCAAGGTCAACAGGGGCTCTTGAAAGGCCAAAGTGACGTGGCCAACGGCGTTGGCGGGCAATTCTGTGGCTTCTTCTTCGGCCAAGGTGTTGATGTTCAGACGGTGCACCACGCGCTGCACTTTGGCCTTGACCCAACGGTGACCGTGCAAAGCCCAGTAAAGGCGGCCAGCCACCAAGGGCTCGTCGTCCATCCAGGCGACGGTAGCGTCCATTTGACGTTGGCCTTGAAGACCTGCGTCTGCGGCCACCACCCAATCGCCCCGAGACACATCGACTTCGCGGTCGAGGACCAAGCCAGCGCTTTGCCCTGTGACATGAGATTTGTCATGGCGAGTGGCAGACAGCACCTGCGCCACGGTAGCGGTTTGGCCACTTGGGAAAACTTTGACGCTCTGGCCAACACTCAAAGTGCCGGTGGCCACACGACCCCAGAACACGCGGCGGCCTTGGTGGGTGACATTGGAGTCGTGGAATTTTTCAACCCATTGCACCGGAAAGCTCATGGCTATATCGGCTTCCGCAGGGGTGTTGGGCAATGTTTCCAAAATTTGTAATAAGTTGGGTCCGGTGTAACCACACCAGTTGGCATGGCTGTCCACTACGTTCCAGCCCTTGAGCGCAGACACGGGCACCCATGCTTTGACGTTGATGCCGGCTTCGGCGGCAAATTTGACCAATGCGCCTTGAATGTTTTGATAGGCGACAGTAGCGTCTGCAACAGCATCTAGCTTGTTGATGGCAAACACCACAGAGGGAACGCGCAGCAACTTCAAGAGCAGGCTGTGACGGCGGGTTTGAGGCAACAGGCTGAGCTGCGCATCTTGCCAATCGAGCTTGGTGGCATCGACCAACACCACGGCTGCATCGGCGCTAGAAGCTGCCGTCACCATGTTGCGGGTGTATTGTTCATGACCGGGCGCATCGCCAATGATGAACTTGCGCGTTTCGGTGCTGAAGTAACGGTAGGCCACATCGATGGTGATGCCTTGTTCGCGTTCTGCTGACAAGCCATCGGTGAGCAAGGCCAAATCGGTTTCGCCTTGGCGTTGAACACCAGCCAAGTGGTCTTGCAATACCGCTTTGGTGTCCACCAGCAAGCGGCCAATGAGGGTGCTCTTGCCATCGTCTACCGAGCCGCAAGTGATGAATTTCAAGGCGTTGGCATTGGGCGCGAATAGGGGGGCTGCGTTGAGGGCAGCGTCTAAGTTGGCAATCGTGGTCATTAGAAATATCCGTCTTTTTTGCGTTTTTCCATGGAGGCGTCAGAGGTCTTGTCGTCCATGCGCGTGGCGCCGCGTTCGCTTACTTCGGCCGCCAATGTTTCAATCACAATTTCCTCGGGGGTGGCGGCTGTACTTTCTACGGGGCAGGTGCAGGTAATGTCGCCCACAGTGCGGAAGCGCACATCGCGCACTTCAACTTGCTCGCCATCTTTGGGCGGTGTGAGTTCTGTGACAGGCACCAGCAAACCACGGCGGTCAACCACTTTGCGTTTGTGGGTGTAGTAAATAGATGGCAACGCAATGTTTTCGCGGGCAATGTATTGCCATACATCGAGCTCGGTCCAGTTGGAAATGGGGAACACGCGGAAGTGTTCGCCGGGTTGCAACTTGGTGTTGAACAAGGACCACAATTCGGGGCGTTGTGACTTGGGTTGCCATTGGCCAAAGCTGTCGCGGTGGCTGAAGATGCGTTCTTTGGCGCGGGCTTTTTCTTCATCGCGACGTGCGCCGCCAATGAGGGCGTCAAACTTGAATTCTTCAATGGCTTCGAGCAAAGTCACCGACTGATGCACGTTGCGTGATTCGCCAGGATGGGCCAAGCGCACGGTGCCACGTTTCATGGAATCTTCTACGCTGCGAACAATGAGCTTGGCGCCCAATTCGTTGGCGCGAAAATCTCTAAAGTCGGTCACTTCTTTGAAGTTGTGGCCGGTGTCGATCATCAGCAAGGGGTAGGGAATGCGGCCGCCTTTTTGTGTGTCGACAAAGGCTTTTTCGGCGCACTTGAGCATCACCAAAGAGTCTTTGCCACCCGAGAACAAAAGGGTGGGGCGCTCAAAGGCGGCAGCCACTTCGCGCAGGATGAAGATGGTTTCTTCTTCCAGTGCATCAAGGTGGGCGTTGCTAAGGTGATGCAACAGTTCGGGTTCAGTGCGTGCGTTCATAATTTTCTCTGACTTATTTCTTGGCGTGCAAACCGCACTCTTTCGCGGCTTCGTCTTCCCACCACCAGCGACCTGCGCGAAATTCTTCGCCCAAGCTGATGGCGCGTGTGCACGGTGCGCAACCAATGCTGGGGAAAAACTGATCGTGCAGCGGGTTGTAGTCCACTTGGTGGATTGAGATGTAGTGCCACACATCGCCCCAAGTCCAATTGGCCAAGGGGTTGAGTTTGATCTGGCCTTTGGTGGCTTCGTCGGCACGGTCTATCAAGGGCACTTCAGCGCGGTTGCTTGATTGCTCACGGCGCAAACCTGTGACCCAGGCGCGTTGGCCTTTAAGCGCTTCGGCCAAGGGCGCTAGCTTGCGAACTTGGCAGCAGGCTTTGCGAAGTTCAAGACTTTCGTACATGGCGTCTTGGCCATGTGTTTTGACAAACGCAATGACTTTTTCAGTGGACGGCCGATAGACCTTCACAGGTGCAACTGAATTGGCTTGCGTGCGTTCTAGCAAGGCCAAAGTTTCGCGATGCAAGGCACCTGTTTCCAACACAAACACGGGGATGTTCAATGCGTTGTGATTGATCAGATGGGTGATGACCACATCTTCAGCGCCTAAGCTAGAGGCTTGTGTCACAGGGCTGAATTCGTCAGCTGCTTGCTTGAGCAAAGCCACTGTTTCAGCCACCTTGTCCGCAAAATTGGCGCTGGGATTGGCATGCAAAGCAATGGCGCTGGGCAAGTTGCCTTTAACGCCAAGGCTCAATGACGACACGCTCATGCGGTGGCCTTTGCAAACAAGGGCTGCGTGTCGATGGCCGAACCTTGGTAGAAGGCGGGAAAGCGATCGAACTGCCGCTGAGCCGCGCTGGCATCTAAGCCTTCGCGCAATACAGCCACATCAAAGCCTGTGCGCGCCATGGACACCAGCTGGTCGATGAGCACATCGCCTGTAGCGCGAATTTCACCTTTGAAACCTAAGCGGCGACGCAGCAAGAAGGCTTGGCTGTAGGCACGTCCATCCGTAAATTTAGGAAAGTGCAAGTCGATGCGCTTCACGCCGTCGAGTGATACGTCGCGAGGATCAGCGTCGTTGGCAATGCTGATCACACCACTGTCAGCGCTGGGAGTGTGCTCGTTGAATGACAAAATTTTCATGGGTAGCAATCGGGTACGAATGGATATCAAGCGAGCTCGGGCTCGGGGTGACGTGCGCCGTTGGCGGCCGCCTTGAAAGCATCTTGGCCCACACGGCGCAGTGTCTCGATGAAATATTCAGCACGGCCGTTTTCAGCAGGTGCTCTTAATTCAAGGTACTTACTGATCACCGCTTCAATCACTTCAGGCACTTCGGCCGCTGAGAAAGAGGGACCTACCACCTTGCCCGCGCCAGCAGCGCCAGACAAGGCTGAACCATCGGAGCCGCCCAAGGTCACTTGGTACCATTCTTTGCCGTCTTTATCGACGCCCAAGATACCAATGTGACCACTGTGATGATGGCCGCAGGAGTTGATGCAACCGCTGATGTGCAGGTCGATGGGACCCAGGTCATCCAACTCGTCGAGGTCTTGGTAACGCTCAGAAATAGCCGCGGCCACAGGAATGGCCCGTGCATTGGCCAAGGCGCAGTAGTCGCCGCCTGGGCACGCAATCATGTCGTTGAGCAAGCCAATGTTGGGGCTGGCCAAGCCCAAGGCTTTGGCGTCTTGCCACAAGTCATACAGTTGGGTTTCGGGCACCCAAGGCAGTACCAAGTTTTGTGAGTGCGTCACACGAGCTTCTCCGCGGGAGTACTTCGCGACCAATTGCGCTGAGGCTTCTAGTTGTTCTGCCGTAGCATCACCGGGTGCCAATCCCAAACGCTTGAAGGACAGCGTGACGGCGCGCAGTGCAGGGTTCTTGTGAGCGACAACGTTTTGATTCAACCAGCGCTGGAATGCTGGGTCTTGTGTGTTGCTGTTGGCAGATGCTGTGATGCTAGCAGGCGCTTTGGGTTCTACAAAGCATGCGGCCACACGGTCGAACTCAGCTTGCGTGATGGTGTGCGGGCCGCCATCTTTGTTGACGACGTCATCGAACTCAGCTTCTACTTCGTCGATATAACGTTGGCCTTCGGCTTTGACCAAAATTTTGATACGGGCTTTGTACAAATTGTCGCGACGACCCCAGCGGTTGTACACGCGCACAACAGCTTCTAGGTAATTCATGATCTGCTGCCAAGGCAAGAACTCGCGAACCAAAGTACCAATGATGGGGGTGCGGCCCATGCCACCGCCCACCCAAACTTTGAAGCCGACTTCGCCTGCAGCATTCTTAACAAGTTGCAAACCGACATCGTGCCAGCCAATGGCCGCGCGGTCTTCGGTGGCGCCAGTAATGGCAATCTTGAATTTGCGGGGCAGGAACGCAAACTCGGGATGCAGGGTGCTCCACTGACGCAAAATTTCTGCATAGGGGCGGGGATCGACCACTTCGTCAACGGCCACACCAGCCAATTCATCGGTTGTGATGTTGCGAATGCAATTGCCACTGGTTTGAATGCCGTGCATGTCGACAGTGGCCAAGAGGTCCATCACATCGGCCGACTTGTCCAAAGGAATCCAGTTGAATTGGACGTTTTGGCGGGTTGTGAAGTGGCCGTAGCCCTTCATAAGGCGAGGGGACTTGCCTGGCAGCACGTCTTGTTGGGCTTGCGCTTTGGCAAAGAGTTCGGCATCGGGTTGGTCGTACTCTTTGGCAATTTGAGCCAAGACGCTCAATTGCTTACTGGAGATTTCGCCATAGGGCACAGCCACGCGCAGCATTGGGGCGTAGCGTTGTACGTACCAGCCGTTTTGCAGGCGCAAAGGACGAAATTCGTCGTCTGCCAATTGCCCCTTTTGCCATCGCTCAAGCTGATCGCGGTGTTGTGCTGCGCGCTGTTTGACAAATTGGCGGTCAAATTCTGTGTATTGGTACATCTTTAATAGGGTGAAAAAGCTTCGGAAGACGCCGATGAAGGCCCGAACTTTATCGACTCTTTATGACCAAACAAACTATTTATTCGTTGTACATATATTCTTTTTGATCATAAGCATGTGTCGTTTTGGGACTAAATGTCCCGTAAGTGACTGGTCTTTTGTCATGCTGATACAGTTTCATTTTTAGGAGATTGGCATGAAGTCTTGGGTTCGCATTGGTGTTTCGTTGGTTTCAGCGTTGGCTGCTTTGTCGACAAGCGCCCAAACGCCAATTCGAATTGGCGAAATCAACAGTTATTCCGCCATTCCGCAATTCACCCAGCCCTACAAGCAAGGTTGGCAACTGGCGGTTGAAGAAATCAATGCGGCGGGTGGCCTGTTGGGCCGCAAAGTTGAAGTAATTGCCCGTGACGACGCAGGCAAACCTGAAGACGCCTTGCGACACGCCATTGAGTTGAGCAGCCAAGAAAAAGTCGATGTGTTGGCGGGTGGCTTCTTGTCCAACGTCGGTTTGGCATTGGCCGATCATGCTGCTAAAAACAAACGCTTGTTTGTGGCTAGCGAGCCCCTAACCGACGCCTTGGTCTGGGACAAAGGCAATCGCTATACCTTCCGTTTACGCCCCAGCACATACATGCAATCTGCCATGCTGGTAGAAGAAGCCGCCAAGCTGCCCGCCAAACGCTGGGCTACCTTGGCGCCCAATTATGAATATGGTCAAAGCGCAGTTGCAAGTTTCAAAGAGTTGCTCAAAGCCAAACGTCCCGATGTGGAATTTGTGGGCGAGCAATGGCCCGCCCTTGGCAAGATTGATGCAGGCAGCAGTTTGAGTGCGCTCATGCAAAGCAAGCCCGATGCCATTTTCAACGTGACCTTTGGCGCTGACTTGGCCAAGCTGGTGCGAGAAGGCAATCAGCGCGGCATTTTTCCGAAAGTACCGGTGGTGTCCTTGTTGTCTGGTGAGCCCGAGTACTTGGAAGTCTTGAAAGACGAAACACCCAAAGGCTGGATTGTGACGGGCTACCCTTGGGATCAGGTGGATACCAAAGAACACGCAGCCTTTGCTGCCAACTACTACCGCAAATTCAAAGAGAACCCCAAGGTGGGATCTGTGGTGGGCTATGCCACCATGCAGGCTATTTTTGCAGCCATCAAAAAAGCAGGCAGCACCGACAACGAGAAGCTGGTCTTGGCCATGCGCGGTTTGAAATTCAGCACACCCTTTGGTCCTGCCGAGTTTCGCGGTATTGACCAGCAATCTACGATGGGTGCCTTTGTAGGCAAACTCGATTTGCGGGGCAACCAAGGCACCATGACGCAGTGGCGTTATGCCGATGGCAAAAACTACCAGCCCACCGATGCGTACGTCAAGTCACGCAGACCCGCCGCAGCAATGCAGTAAGTTAGCCAAAGCGCGACGCGGCCATGCGCTTGGCCAGCGTTGCGGCCATGGGCAGCGGCTCATGCGCAATGTGCGCGGCCAGCAACTCGCCACACAGCACAGACCAGCTGATACCTCTGGCGCCCATGCCCGTGCACACGTGCAAACCTTTGAAGTCTGGATGCGAAAATTCGCCTACAGCGGGCACTCTGTCTGGCAGTGCCGATCGAATGGCAGCCCAAGAGTGAGTCGCACGCGCGTCTACTTTGTGAAGAATATCATCTTGCAACGCAGGCATCAGCTCTGCCCATTGCTGCAGGTTGCTGTGCAGATCTTCTGTGCGTGTTGTCAGGTCAAAATCGTTGCGTTGAAAACTTGACCCCACTAGCCATTGTTGATCTTTTTGTTCTTTTAGATCGGCTTGTGGCAATGTCAAATGTCCAATGTAACTGCCGTGCCCATTGACTGGAAATGTTGGCATGGCATGACGAAGTTTTTCTGGCAATGCGTTCATTGAGCCCCACGTAACTTGTCCGCGCAGTGCTGTAGCGGGCAGGTGAGGGCGCGTTGCAGCGATGTCATTGTTTGAGCACTCAACGCTGTTAAGCAAGTTTTGACATGCATGCGCATTGGCCAGAACCAACAGTTCCGACTGCGCCATGCATTGGCCTTTTTCGTCTAGCGCCAGCCACTGAGAATTGGCCTTTTGAAGTTGGGCAACATGGCAGTTGCCTCGCCACGTGATGTTGGGGTGAGAGAGTTGTGCCTTCACAAATGCAGGCGTCTGAATCCAACCTGCCAAGGGGTGCCAAAGCGCTTTGGCGTCTTCGTCAAGACCACCGGCCAATTTTTGCGTTGTACTGGCATGCGTGCTCCACTCATGACCTGCAGCGGGCCATTGCTGACCACTGGGAAGTTCACGTTTGCCTGCATAGCGATGCTCAAGCAATTGCGACAATTGCCAGTGCTTGCCTTCTTGGAGCAACAGCTTGGCTCGGTGCAGGGTTGCACGCACGCCATCACGAGTGATGCGTGAAAGCACGTTGTTGTCGGGAGATACATGGGTGGCAAAAATACCCGCAGGCAAACCAGAGGCACCTGCACCCAATTCAGGGCCTTGGTCCAAGACGTCTACTCGCCAACCCCTGATGGCCAAACTGTACGCTGCGGCTGCACCCGACAAGCCTGCACCAATGACCACGGCGTGTTGGGCGTCAGACGAGGCTTGCGCTAAATCGGATCGCAAAGAAGATTTTGGTGTCCATGCGGGATCAAACGTGCCTGTTGTAGATGAGCTCATTTGGACACCAGCTTGCAACCATTCGTCGCTTTGCGTGGTCATGGTCTCTGCCCAGGCGATGGCTGTACCTCGTTTGCAGAGTCGGGCTGCTTGTTTGGCTCCAAAAGTGTTGGAGGCTTCAATGCGCATGCTGTCTGCTGCAATGTCGATGTCTCGTGCAATGCTTGGCAAGGGGCCAATGCACAGGGTCAGTTGAACCCTGCCTTGCTCAAAAACAATGCGGTGTACACCTGGCAACAAGCCAAAGCATTCAGCCGCAATCAGGGGGTGGATGTGGCTGGGTGTGTCAGGGGTCAAGGCCGTAAAAAACAGCCGATGAGGTGCATTGGCATCTTGTTGCCAAGCTTGAAGGGTGTGGACAAAAGAATCGCCACTCCCAAAGGATGTTTCAAATGCGTGCCAACTGAGTTGCCACGCTGCTCGATGTTGCCAGTGACCCGCGTGAAAATCAGGGGTTGGTGGGCGGGACATAACCTTGGGCTGCATCGGCGCCAGAACCAAAGAAATGGTTTTCCATTTGACGGGCCAAATACTGACGAGCACGTGCATCAGCCAAGTTCAACCGGTTTTCGTTGACCAACATGGTTTGGTGTTTGAGCCATGCAGCCCAGGCTTCTTTGCTGACACTTTCCCAAATGCGTTTGCCCAAATCGCCTGGATAGGGCGGAAAGTCCAAACCTTCGGCTTCTTTTTCCAATTTGATGCAATTAACGGTACGCGCCATGGTGTTCCTTGATGAAGCTTAAGATCGTCTGTCTATACAGATATAAAATTATTGTATTTCCAATACCAACGAATAAGCCTGAAAATAGCTTGTTTTGTTTCAATTCCCCTAGGTTTTATGAGTGCATTTTTAGAAGAAAAAGTCCTGAGTGTTCACCATTGGACCGATCGCTTGTTCAGTTTCACCACCACGCGAGATCAAGCCCTGCGTTTTTCGAATGGTCATTTCACCATGATTGGCTTGCGTGGCGACAACGGCAAGCCCTTGCTGCGCGCCTACAGCATTGCCAGTGCCAACTACGAAGAGCACTTGGAATTTTTAAGCATCAAAGTTCAAGACGGTCCCTTGACTTCTAAGTTGCAGCACATTCAAGTGGGTGACACCATTGTGGTGGGCCGCAAACCCACAGGCACTTTGCTCATTGATTACCTCACGCCCGCCAAACGTTTGTACCTCATAGGTACGGGCACTGGCTTGGCACCGTTCATGAGCATCATCCGCGATCCCGAAACCTACGAGCGTTTTGAGCAAGTGATTTTGTTGCATGGCGTGCGCGAAGTGAAAGAATTGGCTTACCGCGACTACATCACGCAAGAGTTGCCCCAGAACGAATTTTTGGGCGAGATGGTCAGCAAGCAATTGTTGTATTACCCCACCGTGACCCGTGAAGCGTTTGAGCACCAAGGCCGCGTCACTGATTTGCTAGAGAATGGCAAGATCAGCGCAGACTTAGGCATTCCAGCCCTCAATGCCGCAGAAGATCGCGTCATGATTTGCGGCAGCCCCGAAATGCTGCGTGACCTCAAAGCCTTGTGCGAGAAGCGCGGCTTTGTTGAGGGCAATACCAGCACGCCCGGCCAGTTTGTCATTGAGCGTGCTTTTGTTGAAAGTTAATTTTTGAAACTGCATGCTTAAAACCCGAAAGTACTGATGCCCATCAACCTTGATACCTTGAAGCAATTGCCAGCACGTGCATGCTTGGGCCTTGTTGCGCTGGGCAGCATCGCCATGTTGGTCTTTGGCATTGTGTATTTGCAAAATTTTCTGGGTTTGGTGCCATGCCCCATGTGCATCGTGCAACGTTACGCCTTGATTGGCGTCATTGTGTTGAGTACGCTTGGCGCCTTGGGAGGCGGCCCCTTGCTGACCAAGATCATTTCTTGGTTGGTATTTTTAACCGCTGGCTTTGGCGCTTTTGTGGCGGCTCGTCAATCGTGGTTGCAATGGTACCCACCCGAAGTGGTGTCTTGTGGCCGCGACTTTTACGGCATGATTGAAAACTTTCCCATGCAGCGCTTTGTTCCCATGATTTTCAAGGGCAGTGGCGACTGCACCAAAGTCGATTGGACGTTTTTAGGCGGCACCATCGCCAATTGGTCGTTTGTGGCGTTTACCAGCATACTTTTGTTGATGCTGGCCATTCGTTGGCGCGATGGCTGGTTTAAAGCGGCTACGCCTCAGCCGTTGGCCTAAATTCCCAAATATCTTGGCCTTGAATTCGCCAAGGTCAAAGCTGATTAACTCAGTTTTTTCATCAGCACTTGGCTGCGTCTGTCCCAGTTGTACTTACGCTTGCGAGCTTCGGGCAGCCAGTCGGGATCCATCTGAACAAAACCGCGCTTGATGAACCAATGCATGGTGCGCGTGGTGAGCACAAAAATACTTTGCAGTCCCATGGCGCGCGCACGTTGTTCAATGCGTTTCAAAATCTTCTCGCCATCTCCTTGGCCTTGCGACTGCGGTGACACTGTTAAAGCCGCCATCTCCGCAGTTTTGGCTTCGGGGTAAGGGTAGAGCGCTGCACACGCGAAAATGACGCCATCGTGTTCAATGATTGTGTAGTGGTCAACGTCACGTTCAATTTCGGTGCGATCGCGTTTGACCAAGGTGCCGTCGTTTTCAAAGGGTTCGATCAGTTGCAAGATACCGCCAACATCGTCGTGTGTAGCTTCGCGCAGTTCTTCCAGTTTTTCATCGATCACCATGGTGCCGATGCCGTCGTGTACATAAATTTCTAGTAGCAGGGCGCCATCGACCGCAAAGGGCAAGATATGACTGCGCTCGACGCCTTCTTTGCAGGCCTTGACGCAGTGCTGCAAGTAGAAAGCATGGTCGGTGGGCAGCAACGCAGGCGGTAATTCGCTGAGCCATCTCTCTGCTGTGGCCAGAGGCAACTCGGTGTCAATGGGATTGTCTTCGGACTCGGGTGCTTCCGGGTTGATGCGCAAGCCTGGAATTTCGGTCAAGAAGATGAGTTTGTCGGCTTGCATTTCGATGGCCACACTGGTGGCCACTTCTTCCATCGATAAATTGAAAGCTTCGCCTGTGGGTGAGAAACCAAAGGGCGACAGCAACACCATGGCACCCATGTCCAAGGTTTGGGTGATGCCGGCCACGTCGACTTTGCGGACCAAGCCGGAATGTTTGAAATCAACACCGTCCACAATGCCCACTGGACGTGCCGTTAAGAAGTTGCCGCTGATGACGCGCACCGTCGAGCCAGCCATGGGCGTGTTGGGCAAGCCTTGGCTGAAGGCGGCTTCGATTTCATAGCGCAATTGGCCCGCCGCTTCTTGGGCGCAATCGAGGGCCACTTCATCGGTAATTCGGATGCCGTGTGAATACTTGGGCTCGTGGCCCTTGGCCAATAATTGATCGTTGACCTGAGGACGAAAACCGTGAACCAGCACAATTTTGACGCCCATGCTTTGAATCAGGGCCAAGTCTTGTGCCAAATGTTGCAATTTGCCCGCCGCAATGGCCTCGCCTGCAATGCCCACCACAAAGGTTTTGCCACGGTGCATGTGAATGTAGGGCGCCACCGAGCGAAACCAGGGTACGAAGGTGAAGTTGAAGACAGTGGACATGGGCTAGGGGGTCTCTCGAAAGGGGGCCAAGACAGCGGATAATTCAGGCCTTACGCCATCCCTGATTTTTACAGAAGTTTTGCCATTGTCCGCCACCCCCTTGAAAATCGAGTTTCCTGAGTCTTTGCCAGTGTCGGCAAAGCGCGACGAAATTGCGCAGGCCATGGCAGATCACCAGGTCATCATCGTCTGTGGCGAGACCGGTTCGGGCAAAACCACTCAGTTGCCCAAGATTGCCTTGGCCTTGGGACGAGGCAAGCTCAATGCAGCGCCAGGACAACGTGGCAAGTGGATTGGCCATACCCAGCCTAGGCGCATTGCAGCCAGCAGTGTTGCCAAACGGATTGCCGAAGAGCTCAAAACGCCCTTGGGCGATGTGGTGGGCTACAAGGTGCGTTTTCAAGACCGCTTGTCCAAGGATGCATCGGTCAAGCTGATGACCGACGGCATTTTGCTGGCCGAGACCCAAAACGACCCGCTGCTTGAAGCCTACGACACGATCATCATTGACGAGGCCCACGAACGCAGCCTGAACATTGACTTCTTGCTGGGCTACATTCGCCAAATTTTGCCCCGCAGGCCAGACCTCAAAGTGGTGGTGACCTCGGCCACCATCGATGCCGATCGCTTTGCACAACACTTTGCTTCGAGCAAAGGGCCTGCCCCCGTCATCATGGTGTCGGGACGTACCTTTCCCGTTGAAATGCGGTGGCGTCCCTTTGAAGAATCGCGTGAACACGACTTGAACGATGCCATTGCAGAGGCCGTGGACGAACTTTGGACCGGCCACGCATCGGGCGACATCTTGGTATTTTTGCCAGGCGAGCGGGAGATCAGGGAGGCCAACGACCATCTGCGCAAACATTTGACGCACAGTGCCGTCACGCGTGGTGCAGAGGTATTGCCGCTGTTTGCACGTCTGTCTCAATCTGATCAAGAGCGCGTGTTTGAAAGTCACAACGGGCGCCGCATTGTGCTGGCCACCAACGTGGCCGAAACATCCCTGACTGTGCCTGGCATTCGTTATGTGATCGATGTGGGAACCGCCCGCGTGAAGCGCTACAGCTTGCGCAGCAAAGTTGAGCAACTGATGGTGGAGCCCATTAGCCAAGCGGCTGCCAATCAGCGGGCAGGTCGATGTGGTCGTGTGGCCAACGGCATCTGCATTCGTTTGTATGACGAGAAAGATTTCAACGGCAGGCCGCGTTTTACCGATCCAGAAATTTTGCGCTCCTCTTTGGCGGGTGTGATTTTGCGCATGAAGTCTTTGCACCTGGGCGTGGTGGACGACTTTCCGTTCATTGAAGCACCGTCCAAGCGCGCCATCACCGATGGCTATCAATTGCTGGCAGAACTGGGCGCCGTGAACGATGCCAATGAGTTAACGCGCACGGGTGTGGAGTTGGCCAAGTTGCCCTTGGACCCGCGTGTGGGGCGCATGATTTTGGAAGCACGCGACCGGCAGGCCTTAGACGAAGTATTGATCATTGCCAGTGCCATGTCCGTTCAAGATGTGCGAGACAGGCCCATGGAGGCACAAGCACAAGCCGACCAAGCGCACGTGAAGTTTGACGATGAGAAAAGCGAATTCACAGGCTATTTAAAATTGTGGAAATGGTTGTCAGAAGCACGTGGCGGAAAATCTGCTGCCGGTTCTGAGCACAAGCTGAGCAACCGGCAGTACGAGCAACTGCTGCGTCAAAACTTTGTCAACATTCGGCGTGTGCGCGAGTGGCGTGACACGCACACTCAGTTGCACACCACGGTGGCAGAGCACCGTTGGCACCTGAACAGTTTGCCAGCCACATATGAGCAAATTCACTTGTCGATGTTGGCGGGTTTGCTGGGCAACGTGGGTTACAAGCAAGACGACGAAGACGTGTATCTAGGGGCTCGCGGCATCAAGTTTTATCGCCACCCCGGCGCACACTTGTCTAAGAAGCCTGGCCGCTGGACGGTGGTGTCGGAGTTGGTTGAAACCACGCGCTTGTTTGGCCGTGGCATTGCCAACATAGAGCCCACATGGCTCGAGCAAGTGGGCGGCCATTTGCTGCGCAAACAACTTTTAGATCCGCATTGGGAAAAGAAGTCGGGTGAGGTGATCGCCCTGGAACGTGCCACGCTGTATGGCCTGGTGGTCTACAGCGGCAGGCGTGTGCCGTTTGGCAAAGTCGATCCACAAACTGCGCGTGAAATTTTCATTCGTGAAGCTTTGGTGCAAGGCCAGTGGGAAACATCATTGCCTTTCTTGGCTGCCAATCACAAGATGATTGCCAAGGTGGAAGAGCTAGAGCACAAGTCACGGCGACAAGACGTGCTGGTGGACGATGAACTGATCTTTGCTTTTTACGATCAACAAATTCCCGCCGATGTTTGCTCGGGCCGATTGTTAGAAGCTTGGTATCGCCAAGAGGTGAAGCGTCAGGCCAACTTGTTGTTGCTGAGCCGTGAAGAGTTGATGCGGCACGAGGCGGCAGGCATCACCACGCAGGCTTTTCCCAAAACCATTCGCTTGGGCGGTACCGACTGCAATGCCACCTATCTGCACGAACCAGGTGACGCTCGAGATGGCGTGACGGTGACGGTACCTTTGTTTGTGCTGAACCAAGTGAGCGAAGAGCGTTGCGAGTGGTTGGTGCCAGGATTGCTCAAAGACAAAATTCACGCCTTGCTCAAAAGCTTGCCGCAAAAGCCAAGGTCACGGTTTGTGCCTTTGCCAGAGTCGGCCTCTAAGTTGGCCGAAGCGTTAGGGACGCCAGAAGCCTTTGGGGCGGGTTCCTTAACGGATGCACTCCTTAAGAAAGTTCGCGATTTCACCAGTTTGGATGTGAAGCGCGCAGACTTTAAATTGGACATGCTCAGCCCGCACCTGTTCATGAACTTGCGCGTGGTCGATGAGCATGGGCGGCAACTGGGCATGGGCCGCAACTTGGGGGCACTCAAAGCCGATTGGGGCTCCCAGGCGCGGGGTGCGTTTCAGGCCTTGGCGCAACTCAAGGTGCAACCTAGTACAGGCCCTGCGACAGTAACCCATTCAAAGGATGCCAACGCCAAACAAAATGCGTCGGGCACAGCAGAGCAGGTTGCCAAGACCGGTACTTCGCCTTCTGGGACGCCATCGCAAAAAGCCCCAGCCGTTTCGCAACAGCGTTACACCGCTTGGACCTTTGGTGACTTACCTGAACTGATGGAGATCAACAAAGGCGGTCAAAGCCTGATTGGTTTTCCGGCCTTGGTCGACTTGAACGATGCTGTCCAAATCGAGGTGTTTGACGAACCCGAAGTGGCTGCGCAAAAGCACCGCGAAGGTTTGCGTCGTTTGTTTGCTTTGCAAATTAAAGACGCGTTGAAGTATTTAGAAAAGAACATTCCCGATTTGCAAAAGATGGCCGTGGCATACATGCCTTTGGGCACCGCCGATGAATTGCGTCAGCAAATCATTGAAGTGGCCTTGGACCGTGCTTTCCTGATGGACCCTCTACCTGCGGATGAGTTCAGCTTCAAGAAACGCATTGACGAAGGAAGAGGGCGCCTCACGCTCATTGCCAATGAAGTGGCTCGTTTGGCCGGCATCATTCTGCTTGAATTTGCGGCAGCCACACGCAAAATCAAAGACACCAAGAACGCACCCGACGCCACTGCCGATTGCGCGCAGCAGTTGCAACGTTTGGTGAACAAGCGATTCTTAGCGCTTACACCTTGGACCCAATTGCAGCACTATGCGCGCTACTTAAAAGCCATCGTGTTGCGTTTGGACAAATACCGCGCCGATCCTGCGCGCGACGCCGCCAAGCTGTTAGAGCTCAAGCCACAAGAGCAACGCTATTGGCGCTTGGTGGCCGAGCGCAAAGGCGCAGTGGATGACCGGATGTTGGAGTTTAGATGGCTGCTAGAAGAGCTGCGGGTGAGCTTCTTTGCGCAAGAGTTGCGCACGCCTCAGCCTGTGAGTGTGAAGCGCTTAGACAAAGCTTGGGCTCAGTTGAATCACTAAGCTCTTTGAACTTACAGAGCTTAGAGGGTTCAGGGCGCTGAGAGCGCTTAGAGCGCTTACTTCAATTTAGGCAAAGTCATCAAAGGAATGTCTTTGGCGGCTGCCAGCTTGTCCAATTGTTGACGTGTTTGACTGGCTAAAAATGCCGCAATGCTTGCATGGGTTGATTTGGCAAATAAGGCCTTGACGTCTTTCACTTCAATGCCTGCCGCATCGCACAAAGACTTGGCAAAGTGCGGCTCCAGTGCAGCTACGGCCACTCGGCCATTTTTGCAGGCGTATATTTTGTAACCGGCATGCGCCCCGCCCACAGCGCCTTTGGGCAGTGTCATGCCCCAGTGTCTGGGCAGCGCTAACCAAGCGGCTGCATCGCTCAAGGCCACTTCGTGAAAGCTGCCTTTGCCAGAAGTGCGCTGCATCAACGTGGCTTTGAGTACCGCTTCGCTGGCCATCATGGCACCGCCCATGTCTGCAAACAAACTGGCGGGTAGGTCCATGCCGGGCACCAAATCGACTTCGGCTTGATAGGTTAAATCGTGACCTGGAATTTCTGCCAAAGCGCCCGGTGCACCCACCACGCTGACGCAGTTAAGGTGTGGGTATTGCTTGTGCAACACTTTCCAGCCAAGGCCCAGCTTGTTCAGTGCAGAAGGTCTGAAGGAAGTGAGCAACACATCGGTTTTGGCCAACAAAGCATGCAGTGCTTGCTGCCCTTTGGCGTCCTTTAAATCGCATGTGATTTGCTTCACACCTTTGTGCAAGGTGTCGTAGCCACCCGGTGTGTAATGCGCCATCGGGTCGCCGGCTGGCGGATTGACTTTGGTGCACGAGGCGCCCATTTGAGCCAAGCGCATTAAAGCGGCAGGCCCTGGCAGGTTCAGTGCCAAACTGACAACGCGCACACCGCGCAAGGTGGAATCTTTGGCCATGGCTTTAATGAATGATGCTGTTTAAATTACACACCCAAATGTTGGGCCATGATCTCGGGTTGAGATTGCAGCAATTCTGAACTGCCTTCAAATACTACTTCGCCTTTGACCAAGATCACATTGCGATCGGTAATTTGGGTGACGTGCTTCCAGTTTTTGTCAACGATGATGCTGCTGATGCCGCTTTCTTTGATGACGCTGCAAATGCGCCAAATTTCTCGTGCGATGAGCGGCGCTAAACCTTCTGTGGCTTCATCCAAAATCAGCACATCGGGATTGGTCATCAAGGCGCGGCCAATGGTCAGCATTTGCTGCTCGCCGCCAGAGAGTTGTTGACCGCCATGCCCCAGTCGTTCTTTTAAACGAGGGAATGTTTCTAGTACGCGGTCGTAGGTCCAATCGTTTTGGCCTTGCGTACCAGGGCGCGCCGCCATCTTCAGGTTTTCAACCACGCTGAGGTTGCCAAAGATGCCGCGCCCTTCGGGGACATAGGCAATGCCTTGTTGTGACACCTCAAAAATAGCGCGGTCGTTCATGCGCTCACCCTTGATGTGCACATCGCCAGAACGCGGTGTGACGATGCCCATGATGGATTTGAGCAAGGTGCTTTTGCCCATGCCATTGCGGCCCATCAAGCCAATGGTTTCACCGCGCTTCACTTCAAAGTCAATGTTGCGAAGAATGTGGCTGGCCCCGTAGAAGCTGTTGAGCCCTTTGACTTGAATTAAGGTGTCGTTCATGTCAGTGATCCTCACCCAAATAGGCGGCTTGAACGCCTGCATCAGCGCGAACTGTGGCGGGCAGACCGCTGGCAATCACGGTGCCATTGACCATCACCGTCAGTTGATCAGCCAAAGTAAAGATGGCATCGATGTCGTGTTCAACCAGCATCATGGCGTGTGACGGCTTGAGGCGCAGCAGCAACTGCACCATGCTTTCTGCTTCGGCCACGCCCATGCCCGCCAAAGGTTCATCGAGCAATAGCACTTGCGGCTCGGTGGCCAAGGTCATGGCAATTTCTAGTTGACGTTGTTCACCATGGCTGGCTGCACCGGCCAAGGCATGGCGTCTATTTTGCAAACCGGACAGTTCAATGGCGCGCTCAGCGCGTTGATTGACATCGTTCATGCGATGGGCTTGTTGCAACCAAGCCAAGGGATTGAAAGGCAGGGGTTGACTGCGCGATTGCGCCGACAAACGAACGTTGTCCCAAACCGTAAAGCTTTTGAAAATATTGGTCTTTTGATAACTTCTGCCTAAGCCATGGCGCGAGATCTTCTCGGGCGTCCAGCCTGTGATGTCTTGCCCGTTCAAAGCCACATGCCCCGAGCTGGTCGGCAAGTCGCCTGTGAGCAAATTGGTCAGCGTCGATTTGCCAGCACCATTGGGGCCAATGACGGCATGAATTTCACCTTTTCGCAAATCAACAGACACATCATTGACCGCTGTCAGGCCACCAAATTTTTTGGTGACTTTGTTTGCTCGCAACAACAAATTGTGCATTGAATGCGCTTCAGTCATGGCCTTGCTCCTTGGCTTTGAACAAGTTTGCAAACAAGCCCAAGATGCCGCGCGGGGCCAAAATGACCAAGGCCACAATGAACAAGCCCATCCACAATTGCCAATGTTTGCCTAAGTTGAATCCTGCAATTTGCGGCAGGTCTTTGAACAAATGCAGCAAATACTCAAACGAGAAAGCGCCCACAATGGCCCCTGCAAAATTGCCCATGCCCCCTAAGATCACCATCATGATGACGTGAGCGCTCATGTGAAAGCCCATCAGTTCAGGATTGACGTAACCCGATTGAGCGCCCCACAAAAAGCCCGCCAATCCGGCCAACGCACCCGCCAAGGTAAAGGCGGCGAGTTTGTGACTGAAAGTGCCATACCCCAAAGCGCGCATGCGATGTTCGTTGACACGAATGCCAGCAAGTGCCCGGCCAAATGGGCTCCACAACAAGCGCCTTAAAAACAAATAGACCAACACCATGAGCGACAAGGTGAAGAAGTAGAAAACTTTTTTGTTCTCTAAATCAAACAGCAACGCGTCGGGTTTGAAGTTGATGTAAATGCCATCTGAACCCCCTAGCGCCTTGTTGTCAAAGAATGCATAAAACACCATTTGGGCAAACGCCATGGTGACCATGATGAAATAGATGCCGTGCGTTCTAACCACCAAAAAACCAATCACCAAGGCCAGCAAGGCTGACGCGCCAATGGCCAAAGGCATGGACCACCACAAAGAGATGGGCTCACCTGGTGGTGTGATGAAGGCCAATGCATAACCGGCCACGCCGAAGTAGGCGGCATGCCCTAAAGAGACCAAACCGGTGACACCTTGCAGCAAATCGAGGCTCATGGCAAAGATGGCCAAGATCATCATGCGGGTGACCATTTGAAGGTAATAGTCTGTGCCTACAAAGGGAAAGGCTGCAAGCGCTAAAAGCGCAGTGCCAAGCAAAATATTCAAACTGCGTGGCAGTGTTTCGATTGGGGCGTGTGCGTCGCTCATGCCATTCCCCTTAGTTTTTGAACAAGCCTTCAGGCTTGTAAAGTAAAACAATGGCCATAAGCACATAGACCAACATGCCAGAGACTTGTGGCAACAACACTTTTCCAAAGGTGTCGACCAAGCCCACCAGCAATGCCGCAATGAGTGCGCCTTTGACGGAGCCAATGCCGCCAATCACAACCACCACAAAACACATGATGAGCACTTGCGATCCCATGTTGGGATAAACGCTAGAAACTGGCGCTGCCACCATGCCCGCAATGGTGGCCAAGCCCACGCCCAATGCAAACACCAAAGCATGAATCAATTTGATGTTGACGCCTAAGGCCTCTGTCATTTCGTGATTGAACGCACCGGCCCGAATTTTCATGCCCAGGCGCGTTTTAGAAATTAGCAAGTAAAGGCCCAAGGCCAAGACCAAACAAACGCCCGACATGAACAAGCGATACACGGGGTAAGAAAGAGTTTCGGTAAGAGGAATTGAAGCGCTCAGGACATCGGGAATGGTGACGCCATGCACATCGTCTCCCCACAAGATGGACCGCATTTCTTCAAAGACATAAATCAGACCAAACGTGAGCAACACTTGATCGAGGTGGTCACGTTTGTAAAAGTGTCGGAACAAAAGCCACTCTAGCAACAAGCCAAACAGCACAGAAAGCGCAGTTCCCAAGATGATGGCCAGCGTGAAGCTTTGGGTCATGGCGGCCAACGACCATGCAAGGTAAGCCCCCAACATATAAAAACTGCCATGGGCCAAATTGACCACGCCCATGATGCCAAAGATCAAGGTCAAGCCTGCAGCCAGCATGAACAACAGCAAGCCATACTGAACACTGTTCAGCAACTGGATGAGGAAATTAACGAAATCCATAGTGGAATGTTCAAACGGATGCGATGGGCGGGGTTAGCCCATTGGGCAGAAAAAAAGCGGCGAATTTCTTCACCGCTTCGGCATCACAGGCTGCAATTAGCCCATGCGGCAACCTGTGCCCGGATCGGACAAGCCTTTTGCAGCTACACCAATGACTTTGTTTTCGCCTTTTTCGGCCACTCGCAAATAGATGTCTTGCACAGGATTGTGCGATTTGCTCATGGTCCACTTGCCACGAGGGCTGTCAATCACAGCGCCTTCCATCGCTCTGTAAAGTTCTGGCTTTTTAGACAAATCGCCTTTGACTGCGTTGGCGCCTTGAACGAGCAGCAAGCCCGTGTCGTAGCCTTGAACGGCGTACACATCGGGTTGCATTTTGAATGCCTTGGCGTATTCCAAGCGGAAGCTTTTGTTGCGCGGTGTGTCCAAAGAATCACTGTAGTGCAAAGTGGTCATGACGCCATCAGCCGCAGGGCCTGCAGCTTCCAACACGCCTTCGGTTAAGAAGCCAGAGCCATACAATGCAATCTTGCCTTTGAGGCCTGCAGCTGCGAAGTCTTTCATGAACTTGGCACCAGAAGGGCCTGCAAAGAAACAGGCAACTGCATCGGGTTTGAGGGCTGCAATTTCGGTGAGCAAGGCTTGGAACTCAACGTTGGGGAAGGGCAAGCCCAACTCTTTGACAATGGTGCCGCCTGCTTTGGTATAGCTCTCTTTAAAGCCTTCGTAGGCTTCGTCACCGGCAGCGTATTTCCAAGTGATCCAAACAGCCTTTTTGTGACCTTTGGCCACCATGGCTTGACCCAAGGCCAAGGTGGGTTGGCTGTTGGAAAAGCTGGTGCGGAATACGTTGGGAGCGCACAAAGCGCGGGTGGCAGCGTGCACACCTGCGTTAGGAATGAGGGAGAGCACACCCGAGTCACGTGCCACTTTTTGGATGCCCATTTGAACACCCGAGTGCACGGTGCCAATGAGCACATCGACCTTGTCGCGCTGCACCAATTTGTTTGCGTTTTCAATGCCTTTGGAAGGATCTGATTCGTCGTCAACTTTGAACCACTCAATGTCACGACCGCCCAGTTTGCCGCCTTGCTCATTGATGGCCATGCGGACACCGTTTTCAATGGCCACACCCAAGGGGGCGAAAGCGCCAGAGTAGGGGAGCATCAAGCCGACGCGAATTTTGCCGGACTGTGCAAGCGCTAATTCAGGCAACAACAAGCCTGAGCTTGCGGCGCCAACCAAAGCGGCACTGCGTGACAAAACCAGTCGACGTGAGGGTGAAGTTGTCATGGGAATCTCCTTTGAAGATGCATTATGTTGCATATCCGCAGGCAAAAAAGCTAGGCAAAACCCTTAGCCGTGCAATTAAATGACGGTTGAGCTAGGAACAAGGGGAATGTAGGTGGCCTGCCCGGAGGGACTCGAACCCCCGACCTACGGCTTAGAAGGCCGTTGCTCTATCCAGTTGAGCTACGGGCAGATAAAAAAGGCCCTGGAACCAAGAAGGTAGGGCCTTATTTTGAATTGAATGGTCGGAGCGAAAGGATTCGAACCTTCGACCCTCTGGTCCCAAACCAGATGCGCTACCAGACTGCGCTACGCTCCGACAAGCCTCATATTCTAATGCGGGATCGGGGGAATTCTTGAAACTGGATGAAAAAGTTCTTTCATTTTTTCAAGTTTCACCCGATGACCGTGATCAGCTGCCTCGCGTGACCGGCATTTCTACTTCACCTGGCATGAGCAAATGCTTGGCCAATTCCAGTTTGGCCAAAGAGTTGCGGTGAACTTCGTCAGGACCGTCGGCCAAACGCAGAGTGCGTTGATGTGCATAGGCATAAGCCAATGGGAAGTCTTGCGACACACCGCCGCCGCCGTGCGCTTGAATGGCCCAATCAATGATTTGGCAAGCCATTTGAGGTGCCACGATTTTGATCATGGCAATTTCTGCCTTGGCCACTTTGTTGCCAACAGTGTCCATCATGTAGGCGGCTTTGAGTGTCAGCAAGCGCGCTTGTTCAATCATGCAACGCGATTCGGCGATGCGTTCTTGCCAAACAGTTTGACGTGCCACTTCGCGGCCAAAGGCCACGCGCGTGTTGAGGCGTTTGCACATCAACTCCAATGCACGTTCTGCGACACCGATGGTGCGCATGCAATGGTGAATGCGTCCTGGGCCTAAGCGGCCTTGTGCAATTTCAAAACCACGGCCTTCGCCCAACAACAAGTTGGCAGCAGGAACACGAACATTTTCTAACAGCACTTCCATGTGACCGTGAGGGGCATCGTCGTAGCCAAAAACTGACAATGCGCGAAGCACCGTGATACCGGGTGTGTTGGCTGGCACGATGATCATCGACTGTTGCTCGTGACGACCGGCGTCTGGATTGGTTTTGCCCATGACGATGTAAACCGCGCAACGTGGATCGCCAGCACCAGAAGACCACCACTTGCGGCCATTGATGACGTACTCGTCGCCGTCGCGGCGAATTTCACATTGAATGTTTGTTGCATCGGAGGACGCAACATCCGGTTCTGTCATGAGAAAGGCAGAACGAATTTCGCCCTTGAGCAAAGGCTCGAGCCACTTGTCTTTGAGTGACTCGCTGGCGTAGCGCTCAAAGGTTTCCATGTTGCCTGTGTCGGGTGCTGAGCAGTTGAAAATTTCTGCAGCAAATGGCACGCGGCCCATGATTTCGCACAAGGGCGCGTATTCCAAATTGGACAGGCCTTGGGGTGCACGTGGCGATTTGGGCAAGAACAAATTCCACAAGCCAGCAGCTTGCGCTTTGGGTTTGAGTTCTTCTACGATTTTGGTAGGAATCCACGCATTGCCCTTGGCGCGATTGTCTGCAATCTCTTGGAAAAAGCGTGCTTCGTTGGGATAGATGTGCTCGTCCATGAAAGCCAGCAAGCGCGCTTGCATGGTTTTGACTTTGTCTGAATATTCGAATTGCATTGAAGGTCTCCTGTTAAATATTAATGAGTTGAGTTCAAACTTTGCTGGCGAATTGCCATGCCATCTCTGCCATGGGTTTGGCGCCAGCGCCTGATGATTTAGCTTGCTCGCTTGAGGCTGTGCCGTCTTCGACGCGTTTGGCAATGCCCTGCAAAATAGCAGCGATGCGGAAGAGGTTGTAGGCCATGTAGAAGTTCCAGTCGATGGCCAATTTCTCGGGGGTCGTGAAGCCCGTGCGTTCGCAGTAACGCTTGATGTACTCGGCTTCATCCGGAATGCCCAAGGCTTTGTGATCCAAGCCGCCAATGCCTCTGAATGAGCCGGGCTTGATGTGCCAGGCCATGCAGTGGTAGCTGAAGTCGGCCAAGGGGTGCCCTAAGGTAGACAGTTCCCAATCTAAAACAGCCAATACTTTGGGCTCTGTGGGGTGGAACATGAGGTTGTCTAAGCGGAAATCGCCATGAACAATGCTGACCAAAGATTCGTCTTTGGCGCTGCTGGGAATGTTGGCGGGCAACCAGGCCATCAGCTTGTCCATTTCTGGAATGTCTTGCGTCACAGAGGCTACGTATTGCTTGCTCCAACGACCAATTTGACGTTCGATGTAACTGCCGGGTTTGCCGTAGTTGGCCAAGCCTTGATCTGCAAACTTGACGCAGTGAAGGGCTGCGATGACGCGGTTCATTTCATCGTAAATGTCGCCACGTTGGGCATTGGTCATACCGGGCAAAGACTGGTCCCACAAAACGCGGCCCGCCACAAATTCCATGACGTAAAAGGCTCGGCCGATGATGGCTTCGTCTTCGCACAAGACATGCATTTTTGCAACGGGAACTGCCGTGCCCGCAAGTCCCTTCATGACTGCAAACTCGCGTTCAATGGCGTGTGCAGAAGGCAGCAGTTTGGCCACGGGACCCGGTTTTGCGCGCATGACATACGAACATGCGGGGGTGATCAATTTGTAGGTGGGATTGGATTGGCCGCCCTTGAACATTTCGACGCTTAAGGGGCCTTTGAAGCCGGGCATATGGGCATGCAACCAAGCCTCGAGGGCTTGGACATCAAAGGCATGTGTGCCCGTGACAGGGCGGGTGCCCACGAAATGATCAAACTGGCTCATGTGGGAGTACCGCCGTAAATTAACAAACTGATGGGTGTGAGTGGGGGGGTCAGTCGTCCGAATCCACAATTTTCAGAAGAGCTTCTCTGTCGAGAACTGTGAGTCCACCGGGCTCGATTTTGATGACATGCTCGCGCTCCATTTGCTTCAACTCTTGGTTGACGCGTTGACGCGAAGCACCCAGCAACTGTGCCAGTTCCTCTTGTGCCAATTGCAAACTGATGCGAATGGCTTTGGCATCCGAAAGACTTGGCACGCCATAACTGCGCAGCAAGTGATTGAGTTGCTTGGCCAACCTTGCGCGCAAGGGCAAGGTGTTCAGGTCTTCGACCAAGCCAAACAACTGCCGAATGCGACGGGCGTGCAAGCGCAACATGGCGTCGTACAGCTCCACGTGGGAAGACAGGATTTTTTTGAAATCTGCTTTGGCCACATTGAGCGTGGTGGTTTCGCCGTGTGCGTAGGCATCGTGCGTCCGCCTGTCGCCATCGAAGATGGAGACGTCGCCAAACCAAATGCCCGGTTCGACGTAGGTGAGGGTGATAAGTTTGCCCGATACCGAGGTGGAGCTGACCCGCACGGCACCCTTGGCGCAGGCGATCCACTGCTCCGGCGGCTCGCCGCGGGCTGCAATCAGTTCGCCGTCTTTGTATCGCTTGACGTAGGCACATCGAAGAATGTCGTGTCGTAGTGAGGGTGAAAGGGTTGAGAACCATCGACCTGCGTTGATCGATTCTCTTTCCTCCATCGTAAGAATGGGTTCGTCCATAGTCTGTCTTTTGAGTGACTGGGTTGCTGAAAAATGTCGCCTGAGAGACCCGGTCTTATTCGTAGCGCGGTGTTTCTTTGTTCAAAAAAGCTGAAATGCCAATGCCTGCATTGGTGTGATGCAGGTTTTTGACAAAGTGATCACGTTCTTGGCTGAGTTGTTGATGCAAGGTTGCGCCATCGGCTTCGTTGAGGAGTTCTTTGATGCTGGCCAATGCGTTGGGCGCACGCTGGTTCAATTTGCTGGCCATTGTGAGCGCTGTTCCGAGGGCTTGGCCTGGCTCGCACAAGGTGTTGACCACGCCCAGTGCGTGCAAGCGCTCGGCGCCCACACGGTCTCCCAACATCAAGAGCTCGGTGGCCAATTGGCGTGGCACAACACGCGACAAACTCCATGTGCCCCCGCCATCGGGTGACAAAGCAATGTTGCTGTAGGCCATGACAAAAATGCTGTTGCGTGCAGACACAATCAGGTCGCAGGCCAAGGCCAACGAAAAACCTGCACCCGCGGCTGGGCCTTCAACGGCAGCGATCACGGGTTTAGGAAAAGTACGAATGGCTTCGATCCAATTGTGCAAGCCTTCAATGCTTTGAGCTTGGTGCGCTGGCGGTTTTTGACGGTTGTCATTGAGCCTTTGCAGATTGCCGCCCGCGCTGAACAAGCCGCCATCGCCAGTGATGACGACGCTCTTAACCTCAGCGCTTGATTCTGCAACGCTGAGCGCCTCCACGCCAGCCGCATACATTTCTGGCCCAAGCGCATTCCTGTGTTCAGGATTGCTCAAGGTCAAGATGAGGGTGGCACCTTCGCTGGTGCTGAGCAGTTGTGCCGACATCTGTTCAGTCCTCAGTTTGCAGCAGTGACAAACCAATGGCTCCGCGGCGACGCAGCCAAGGGCTAGGGCGATAACGCGGATCGCCATACACCGTTTGTAAATTGAAGAGGACTTCCAAAACATTGGTGGGGCCTAATTTGTTGCCCAATGCCAGGGGGCCAACAGGATAGCCCAGACCCAAGGTGACGGCCACGTCCAAGTCGGACGGCGAACACACGCGCTGTTGGCACATGTCGGCTGCAATGTTCACAATGTTGGCCACTACGCGCTGTGTGACGAAGCCGCCACTGTCGCGGACCACGCTAACAGCTTTGCCATCTTTGGCAAACAGGGCATGCGCTGCATCGCGCATGTCGCTGCGGGTGGCGGGGTTAGTGGCCAGAACGCGCCGTTTGGTGGCGGCGTCGTCAAACAACATGTCGATGCCAACTGTGCGCGCAGGATCCAAGCGCTCGACCACTGCTACTGTGGTGACGTCAAATCCTAAAGGCGCCACGATGGTGAGGGCTTGTGGGGAAGGCGAGGCGCCCGATTCGATGGTGGCGCCCAGGTCTTTGAGTAACTGCAACAACTCGAGCCTTCTTGAAGCACGAGGAGACACCCAAACGGGTGGAAAGTCTTTGACATCTGGCACGGGTGGTTCTGGCATGACCACCGCTTTGCCCTCGACATAAGTGTAGAAACCTTCGCCTGCTTTTTTGCCAACCACGCCGCCAGCCAAACGTTGAGCTGTGATGACACTGGGACGGTAGCGAGGTTCTTGGTAGTACTGGTTGTAAATGGATTCCATCACGGGGTGTGAAACATCCAAGGCCGTGAGGTCAAACAATTCGAAGGGGCCCAACTTGAAGCCGACTTGGTCTTTCAAAATGCGATCGATGGTGGCGAAATCGGCCACACCCTCCGAGACAATGCGCAGTGCTTCGGTGCCGTAGCCACGGCCCGCATGATTAACAATGAAACCAGGGGTGTCATTGGCTTGAACAGGTGTGTGGCCCATCTGTGTGGCGAAGGTGGTCAGGCGTTCACAAACCGCGGCATTGGTTTTTAAACCCGCAATGACTTCGACCACTTTCATGAGCGGCACTGGATTGAAAAAGTGATAGCCCGCAAAGTTGGCAGGTCGCTTGAGTGCCGCAGCAATGGCCGTGACCGACAAAGAGGACGTGTTGGTGACCAAAACGGCTGATTCAGGCAGCAAGTTTTCAAGGTCAACGAACAATGATTTTTTGATGTCCAGACGCTCGACAATGGCCTCAACAACCAACTCGCATGACTGCAAGTCGTTCAGTGAGTTGGCGCTGTGTAAACGTGATTTGTAAGCGCTGACAGTCTCAGCATCTAAGCGTCCTTTGCTTGCCAATGTGTCCCAGACTTGAAAGACGGCATCCTTGGCTTTTTGAATGGCTTCAGATTGTGTGTCGTACAGCCAAACTTGGCTGCCAGCTTGGGCTGCAATTTGTGCAATGCCGCGGCCCATGGCGCCTGCGCCAATGACTGCAACATGATTGAAAGCGAGTGTCATGCTTGAATTACTTTAACGGCGAACTTGAAGGGCGCCAGGGTTAACGATGTTGGTGGGGGTGCCTTTGATGAAGTTGACCACGTTGTCAAAGGCTGCACCAAAATAAAGTTCGTAGTTGTCTTGTTCGACATAGCCAATGTGAGGCGTGCAGATGCAATTTTCCAAGCGGAGCAATGCGTGGCCTTGCAAAATGGGCTCGTGCTCGAACACATCAATGGCAGCCAAGCCAGGACGCCCACGATTGA
Source organism: Limnohabitans sp. (assembly GCA_049655425.1). Lineage (GTDB taxonomy): Bacteria > Pseudomonadota > Gammaproteobacteria > Burkholderiales > Burkholderiaceae_C > Limnohabitans_A. The sequence continues at coordinate 256,789 of JBASJS010000003.1, forward strand.
GGGCGCTGATGAGGGCGTCGGGTTCGAGGAGTTCGGCGCGTGACGTGTTGACAAACATGGCGCTGGTTTTCATGCGTGACAAATCTTCTAAAGTCACAATGCCGCGAGTTGCATCATTCAAGCGCAAATGCACGGAGATCACATCGCATTGCTCGAAAAAAGCTTCGCGTGTTGTTGCAGGAATGCAGCCCTGTTCGACTGCTTTTTCGCGTGAAGATTCGCTGCCCCAAACCACCACTTGCATGCCAAACGCTTTTGCATAACCTGCCACCAGTTGGCCAATTTTGCCGAAGCCCCAAATGCCCATGGTGCGACCGCGCAAGACCGTTCCCAGACCAAAGTTGGCAGGCATGGATGCAGCTTTTAGGCCCGATTGTTGCCATGCACCATGCTTGAGATTGCCGATGTATTGTGGCAATCGACGCGAAGCAGCCATGACCAAGGCCCACGTGAGTTCTGCAGGTGCGTATGGCGAACCGGTACCTTGTGCCACTGCAATGCCTCGCTCGGTGCAAGCCTCTAAATCGATGTGAGACCCAGCTCCCCCAGTTTGAGAGATGAGTTTGAGGCGCGGAAGCTTTTCAATCAACTGACGATTGAGGTGGGTGCGTTCACGAATGAGCACCAAAATGTCTGCATCTTTTAGACGAACTGAAAGTTGTCCCAAACCCTTCACGGTGTTGGTGTAGACCTTGGCGCTGTAGGCATCGAGTTTGGATGCACAGTCTAGTTTTCGGACGACATCTTGGTAGTCGTCAAGGATCACAATGTTCATAGGCACTATTGTGCCTTGCCAGAAGGCCCCTGCTAAGGCGACCTTTCAAATTTTGAGCACCAAAGTGCTGGGGCCTGGCTTTGATTTCGAGAAAAATCAGTGGGGCAATGAAGGCTTGTTTTGGCTTTCTAAAGCAACCAAACGGTCTAATTCTGCACAAACATCGGCCATCTTTCCGGAAATGACCATGCGACCAGCGCAAGAGGAGGCTTCGCCTTGCTCAGAAACACGCAAAACCCGAAGTGCGCGTGAGCTGGGTTTGAAGGCTGTAGGCTGAATGGAAATTGAAACAGACGCTGAAGCCGAGTGAGATGGCTGGCCGACGTCTTCGTTTTCGAAGTGCAGGGCGGTGGCCATGAATTTTTGAAAGCCGTTGTAAATGTTGGCAATGCCTAAAAGTGCGATGGTCATGGGAATACTCTTTGAATAGAATAGAAAATTGAGTCTTGAAGAGGATGCTTGGGCTTGTAGGTGAAGCAAAAAGCTTTACATGAGCAAGGTGTTGCGAATGAGTCCGACAGCCAATCCTTCAATGTCGAATGGCTCTCCTGGGTGAACCAAAATGATGGGGTAGTCGGGGTTTTCGGGGAGCAACTCAATGCGGTCGGGCTGTCTGCGAAGGCGCTTAACGGTTACTTCGTCGCCCAAGCGGGCCACCACAATTTGGCCGTTGCGAACATCTTTGGTGGCTTTGACGGCCAGCAGGTCGCCATCCATGATGCCGGCATCTCGCATGGACATGCCGCGAACGCGAAGCAAGTAATCGGGTTGCTCTTGAAACAGATGAGTTTCTACGTGGTAAGTGCGATCGACGTGTTCTTGCGCCAAAATAGGCGAGCCTGCAGCAACTCGGCCAATGAGCGGGAGCGCCAATTGGGCGAAACCGGGTAGTGGCATGCTGAACAAGTCGGAAGAGTTGCGCATGTGGTCGCGGGATGAGCCTTTGAGGCGAATGCCGCGTGAGGTGCCACTGACCAAATCGATGGCGCCTTTTCGGGCCAATGCCTGTAGGTGTTCTTCGGCAGCGTTGGCAGATTTGAAACCCAGGACCTGTGCAATTTCGGCACGTGTAGGCGGGGCACCGGTTTCAGCAATGGTTTTTTGAATGAGTTCCAAAATTTCTTGCTGACGGGCTGTGAGTTTGGGTTGATCGATCATGGTGACGTCCTTGAAAGGTGGCTGAATTCACAGGGAACTGTTTTCTTATCCAGTAACTGTATTTTTAACCAGTCTTTTTTGAAATGCAAGCAAAAAATCAAAAAATTGTTGTTTTGGGCACAGGCGGCACCATTGCCGGTGAGTCCAGTTCTGCTTCTGAAGGCCTCAGCTACAAGGCGGCACAGAGGGGAATCGATGTTTTGCTTCAGTCTGTTGCAGAAATCGGACAAGGCATGCCAAAAGCCTTGTCAGCCTTTCAGTTTGAATCAGAGCAAGTGGCGCAGGTAGACAGCAAGGACATGAGTTTTGCAATTTGGCACCACCTTGCACAGCGCTGCCATGCATGGCTTTCTCAAGATGAAATCAAGGCTTTGGTGATCACCCATGGCACAGACACGCTAGAGGAAACCGCCTATTTCTTGTCTCGCGTCATTGCCATTGACAAGCCCATTGTGTTGACCTGTGCGATGCGTCCCGCCAACTTCAAAGATGCCGATGGCCCTCAAAATTTGCGAGATGCTTTGACGGTTGCAGCCACGGCCAACGGGGCGGGTGTTTGGTTGGTGTCGGCAGGTGAAATTCACCACAGTCAATATCTTCAAAAGGTCCACCCAACCCGTTTGAACGCATTTGACTCAGGCGAAACGGGTGCAGCCGGCACGGTACAGCAGGATCAAGTGGCATGGTCTGCCACATTCAAAACGCCATCCTTCGACAAAATCGACGCTGCTTTTAATCTGCCCGAGCCTGCCAATTGGCCATGGGTCGAGATTGTGATGAACCACGTTCAAGCCAACGCAAAGTGTGTGGACCTGTTGGTGGCGGCGGGCGTTCAAGGCTTGGTCATTGCCGGCACGGGAAACGGATCGATGAGTACCGATTTGAAAGAAGGACTGCGCCGAGCTGAGACAGCGGGCGTTCAAATTCGTGTGGCAAGCCGATGCAATCAGGGGCCAGTGATTGCAACTGAATCGCATGCTTTTAAGGTGTCTGACGGATTGAATCCTGTCAAAACAAGAGTGGCCTTGATGCTGGACTGGATGTCCAAGCAACAAAGCCACTAGAGGTTGCTACAGCGTGTGAATTAGGCTACGCCCAAAGCCTTCATGGCTCGCTGTGTAATGTCTTCGACAGAACCCATGCCGCTGATGGCGCGGTACTGCGGCGCTGCTTGCGGCTCGCTCTGTGACCATTCTGAGTAGTAGGCCACCAAAGGACGAGTTTGTTGGCTGTAAACGTCTAAACGCTTTTTGACCGTTTCTTCTTTGTCATCTTCGCGCTGCACCAAGGGCTCGCCAGTGACATCGTCTTTGCCTTCTACTTTAGGGGCATTGAACTTCACATGGTAAGTGCGGCCAGAAGCAGGGTGTGAACGACGACCGCTCATGCGTTCGATGATGGCCTCAAATGGCACATCAATTTCGAGCACGTAGTCGAGTTTGACGCCAGCAGCTTTCATGGCATCGGCTTGGGGAATGGTACGGGGAAAGCCATCAAACAAGAAGCCATTGGCACAGTCGGCTTGTGCAATGCGTTCTTTAACAAGATTGATGATGAGGTCATCGCTGACCAAACCGCCTGATTCCATGACCGCTTTGGCTTGAAGGCCCAGTGGGGTACCAGCTTTGACTGCAGCGCGCAGCATGTCGCCAGTGGAAATTTGCGGAATTGAAAATTTCTCGCAAATGAAGGCGGCTTGGGTACCTTTGCCTGCTCCGGGAGCACCTAGAAGAATCAGTCTCATGAAAGTTCCGAATAGTTGTTAAATCTTTCGCCACAGCCTGCATGGCTCTCATTGGAGAATAGCACGGGAATCCATAATTTTCCTGACGGCAGCGCCTTGCGCCAGTCAGGCATTGAACAGCGCCCTTACGCGTGCTAAATCTTCTGGCGTGTCGACGCCTGGGCCGGGCACCTTATTTGTGACATGAACCGCAATTTTGTGACCGAACCACATGGCCCGAAGTTGCTCCAGCGCTTCACATGTCTCAATGGGTGCTGGTGGCAATGTAGGAAAGGTTTTTAAAAATCCAACCCTGTAACCATAGATGCCGATATGCCTTAAAGGTGCTGGTGAAGGCAATTGTTGGATGCCTTGGGTGTTGCCGTCTCGCCACCAAGGAATGGGTGCTCGGCTAAAGTACAAGGCCAGTTGCATGTGGTCAATGACCACTTTGACAACATTGGGGTTGGTGAATTCGGCCACCTGGGTCAGGGTGTGTGCTGCCGTGCTCATGCTGGCCGCAGGACGCTGGCTCAGCAAACTGGCCACCTGATCAATTAACGCAGGATCGATGAGTGGCTCATCGCCCTGCACGTTGACGACCATGTCGTCATCTTTCAACCCGAGCAAAGCGCTGGCTTCTGCCAACCGATCGCTGCCGCTGGGGTGGTCGATCTGCGTGAGCAGTGCGCGTACGCCGTGCTTCTCGCATGCCAACACAATTTCGGGACTGTCTGCCGCCACCACAACTTGTGCCGCCTTGGACAATGCCGCACGCTGCGCGACCCGCACCACCATGGGCAATCCTGCAATTTCCGCCAAAGGTTTGTTGGGCAATCGTGTGGAAGCCAGTCGGGCTGGAACCAAAACAGTGAAGGAGGGCGTCATGTCAGAGTCAGTGGCCAAGTTAGACCAAAGGTGTTCTTGGCTTGAGCGACTCTAATTCTTCGTCGCTTAAGGTGCGTGCTTCGTTTTCAAGCAAGATGGGTATGCCGTTTCGGATGGAATAGGCCAAGCGAGCACTACGCGACCACAATTCTTGCGAGTCGCGTTGAAGGTCTAGCGGGCCTTTGGTCACGGGGCATACCAGCAGTTCAAGTAATTTGGTGTCCATGGTATCAATGATAACGGTGACGGGCCTTCACGAGTGCATCGAAAGCTTGCCAAAACTTTTTTTCTGGCTCAAATAACAAGGGCACTGACAAGGCCTGTACTTGTTTCGGCCAAAGTTTGACAGCATCTTTTTCGGTGCACAACAACTTCAAATGAGCCTGTGTGGGTTGCCAATTAGAGAAATCGTCGTGATCTGGTAAAGCCGTCAGGTGTGAAATTTGAATTTTGGATGCTTTAAGCATGTCGGTAAATGCTTCTGGCTTGGCAATACCGCATACGACTTCAACAGGCTCATTTTGCAGAGAACTCAGGGTCACTTCTTGGCCCAAACCATTGATGGCCACTGGGCTCAGTTGACGCGTTGACTCGAAACCTTCTGGCAGCGTTCTATGGTGCGTGTGCAACAACAGATCGACTTGGCGTGGCCATGGTTCGCGCAAGGGACCGGCTGGCAACATATGACCGTTGCCAACGCCCATGCTGTCCATGACGCAAATTTCGATGTCGCGTTTCAGGGCCCAATGTTGCAAACCATCGTCACATACAAGGACATTGACCTCTGGATGTTGATGGAGCAAGTGGCGCGCTGCCTCGACCCTTTTGGCCCCTACTGCAACCGGCACTTGGCACTTGTTGAAAATAAGAAGTGGTTCATCGCCTACTTGCCCTGGGCTGCTGTGGGCTTGAACCATTTGCACGCCAAGATGGGTACGTCCATAGCCCCTTGAAACCACGCCCACTTTGTAGCCCTGCTGTTTTAAGTGATGTACCAAGGCAATGGTCAGGGGTGTTTTTCCGCCGCCGCCTGCCACCACGTTGCCCACCACGATGACAGTTGCATTGACAGCTTGTGAAGGGCGTAAACCCAGCGCATACAAACTGCGTCTGATACGCCAAGCCAATCGGTACAACGTTTCCAGCGGCCACAAGGCCAAAGTAACGGCTGATTTTTGTTGCCAATGGCGTGGCAATTGATGGAGCCAATGCATGGTGTGCTGATGCCCAAAGATTTATCAGGGCTGCTTAGGTGCCGCTGAATTTTGGTTGGCGTTGTTTTGCGTTGCAAACGCAATTTTTGAAATACCTTGCGTTCGGGCTGCCTCCAAAACATTGACCACGGTTTGGTGCGTGGCGGACGCATCGGCTTTGATGAGCAATGTGGCTTGCGTTTTGTTCATGCTGTTAAGCGCCATCACCAAATCTTGTGCCGTACGGCCTTCAATTTTGTTGCCGTTGACCGCGTACAGACCTTGGGCATTGACCGACACGACCCACGTTTGTGACTCGGGGGGCGACTGTTCGGCGTTGGCCGTTGGCAAGCTTAAATTCAACTCATTGAACTTTGACCAAGTGGTGGTCAGCATCAGGAAAATAAGGATCACCAACAAAACATCAATGAATGGAATCAGGTTGATGTCTGGCTCGGCAGGGGCATTGGTTTTGAATTTCAAAATAGGCCTCTGTGTTTTCAATCGCGCATGGCTGCCAAGTGTCTGGCAAATCGCTCTGCAGCCCATTCCATTTGGAGCACCAAGCGGTCTACCTTGGACTTGAAAAAACGCCATGCCATGAGGCATGGAATGGCCACCAGTAAGCCTAAAGCAGTGTTGTACAAAGCGATGGAGATGCCGTTGGCCAACTCAACAGGTTGTTGTTGCCCCGGCGCTTGAATGCCAAACAATTCAATCATGCCGATGACCGTACCCAACAAACCCAACAAAGGTGCAGCAGATGCCAGCGTGGCCAAAGCCGTGAGGTAACGCTCCAGTCCTTGGGCCGCCATGCGCCCCTCCATTTCCATGCTTTCTCGAACGTCTTGATGGCTGGCTGCAGGGTTGATGGAAAGGGTTTGGAGGCCTGCGGCAAAGACGGGCCCGACAGCACCCATCAGTGCCAACTCTTGAATGGTTGCGTCCGAAGGAAAGCCTTGACGCGTGCTGTCAATGGCCTTGGCAAGAGCGTCGTCGGGCAATACCTTGGCAGATCTCAAGGCATACAAGCGCTCAAGAATAATGGCCACTGCCACAATGGAGCAGAGAATCAAGGGCCAAATGGGCCAGCCAGCGGCTTGTATGATGCTTAACAAAATCAATCTTTCTAGATCTGAATCAGATTTGATTATGGCTGATGGAATTGTTCTCGAATTCTGTGGATAACTTTGTGAAGAACCCAGCGCCAACATCGCTGCAGACCGCATGAATCCTGTCGATTGTCTCAGTGCTATTTTTTTGACCAACAATTTATTCAATGAATTCAACAGCTTACAACTGTGCATGCGCTTGCAAGCAGGGTCATCGGCTTGAGCTCCACGCAGCATCGAAGCTGTGGACTCTTTGTCTTTAAAAATACAGGCTTTGCCCTCAAAATGTTGCCAAAACCCGCAAAAAATAAGGCTCTTACATGTCCCGTCTAAATTCTGAGCCGCGTGTCTGGTCGGTTGGTGCTTTGTGCCTTGCAATTGCTGACACTCTGAATGCACGATTCAACCCTGTTGCGGTCAAGGGCGAGATTTCAGGCTTTTCGCGCGCGGCCAGCGGTCATTGTTATTTCACCCTCAAGGATGACAGCGGTCAAATCCGGTGCGCCATGTTCAAAAGGGCCGCCGGTGCTGTGGGCTTTGTGCCCAGAGATGGTGAGTTGGTCGAGGTGCGCGGCAAATTAGGTGTCTATGAAGCCCGGGGCGATTTGCAACTCATTGTGGACAGCATGCAAAGGGCGGGTCAAGGCGATTTGTTTGCCCAGTTTCTCAAGTTAAAAGCCAGCTTAGAAGCTGAAGGTTTGTTTGACGCCCATCGCAAACAGGCCATTCCCGAACAGCCAAGGGCCATTGGCTTGATTACATCCTTGGGCGCGGCCGCATTGCATGATGTGGCAACGGCACTACAGCGTCGCGTACCGCACATTCCCGTGATTTTGGCGCCTGCATCGGTTCAAGGCGCCAATGCCCCAGGCGAACTGCTGCGCAGTCTTCATCAGTTGGTGGGTTGGCAAGCGGCGCCCACATCAAGCTCGCCTCAAGGCTTAGCGGTAGACGTGATCTTGATGGTCCGTGGCGGTGGCGCCATGGAGGATTTGTGGGCTTTTAACGATGAAGCCTTGGTGCGCGCTGTGGCCTCATGCCCCATTCCGATCGTCTCGGGTGTTGGCCATGAAACCGACTTTACGCTGACCGATTTTGCGGCCGATTTGCGTGCCCCCACACCCACTGCTGCGGCCGAAATGGTGGCCTCAGAACGAGCCAACATGTTGGCTGAATTGGGCGCCGTCAAGGAAGCCCTGGATGATGCCCTGCAATCAACGGTCGACCGCATGAGCCAGCGCCTTGATTGGATTGCTGGCCGTCTTGGTCGTCCGTCGTCTCGATTGAGTGATCAAACCAGTCGCCTCAACCGATTGTCTCAATCCCTGCACTTTGGCTTGAAAACGCAAGCGCAGCGCAACGAACAAAAACTGTTGCGACTGTCTGAAGCCCTGCCTCGGGCACGTCAAAAAAATCTGCAAGAACGTCAGCAGGGCTTGCTGAATTTGGAAACGCGACTTGGTCTTTTAGACCCGCATTTGGTCCTGGACCGAGGCTATGCGTGGTTAACGAATGAGTCGGGTCAAGCCCTTACCAAGGTGGCTGATTTTCAGGCGCTTCAGGCGGTAACGGCCACCTTGGCAGATGGCCAGGTTGACTTGCAGGTCAATGGACCTCGCTAAGCCCTTTTGGACCTCAACCCTCAAAGCTCTGCGCCTATTGACAATGGGCATCTGACAAATGCCCCCGATCAACCTACAATAGCTTTTTGCTTTTTTATTGCACTTTTACGAGGATCACATGGAACATACCCTGCCAGCACTGCCTTATGCCATCGACGCATTGGCACCTCATTACAGCCAAGAAACATTGGAGTTTCACCACGGCAAGCACCACAATGCTTATGTTGTGAATTTGAACAATTTGCAAAAAGGCACTGAATTTGAAGCAATGTCTTTGGAAGAAATCATCAAAAAATCCAGTGGTGGCGTTTACAACAACTCCGCACAAATCTGGAACCACACCTTCTTCTGGAACTGCATGAAGCCCAACGGTGGTGGCGAACCCACTGGCGCTTTGGCCGCAGCCATCAATGCCAAGTACGGTTCTTATGCCGCATTCAAAGAAGCCTTCGTCAAAAGCGCCGTAGGCAACTTCGGTTCAGGCTGGACATGGTTGGTTAAAAAAGCCGACGGCAGTGTTGACATCGTCAACATGGGCGCCGCTGGCACCCCCCTCACAACCGCTGACAAAGCTTTGTTGACAGTCGACGTGTGGGAGCATGCTTACTACATCGATTACCGCAACATGCGTCCTAAGTTTGTCGAAACATTCTTGGACAAATTGGTCAACTGGTCGTTTGCAGAAGCCAACTTCGCTTAATCTAGCAAGTCTCCAGAAAAACAGCCCTTCGGGGCTGTTTTTTTCGTCTGTACATTTCTTCTGAAATTTATCGAATCATCATGCCACCGTCGGCGACGATGGTTTGACCCGTGATGTATTTTCCTGCCGCACTGGCCAATAGAACGGCAATGCCGCCAATGTCATCAGGTTCGCCAATGCGTCGCAAGGGTGTTTCGTTTTCGACCATGCCTGCTTTGACTGGATCGTCTGTCAGTGCCTTGGCAAAGTCGGTGCGAATTAATCCAGGCGCAATGCAGTTGATGCGAATGTTGTCTGGGCCCCATTCCACCGCCAAGTTACGCGCCAGTTGCATGTCTGCTGCTTTGGAGATGTTGTAGGCGCCGATGACAGACGAGCCATGCAGGCCACCCACCGAGGACACCAGCACAATGGCGCCATCTTTTCGCGCTTTCATGTCTGGGTAAACCATGTTGCAAAGCCATGCACTGGACAGCACGTTGTTGTGCATGACTTTGTTGAAAATTTCGTCACTCATGCCTGTGGCTGGGCCATAGTAGGGGTTGCTGGCAGCATTGCACACCAAAATGTCGATCGGGCCCCATGTGTCTTTTGTTTTTTGCACCATGGCCTGCAATTGCTCTTTGACAGCGATGCTTGCGCTAATGGCCATGGCTGTTCCGCCTTCGGCCTGGATTTCTTTGACGACGGCTTCACACGCGTCCAATTTGCGGCTGGAAACCACCACTTTGGCACCTGCGCGGGCCAATTGAAAGGCAATGGAGCGACCAATGCCGCGACTTGCGCCAGTAACGATGGCGACTTTGCCGGTGAGGTTGAAGAGTTTCATGAGTCTCCTTGGTAATGAACGGGACGGGCCTAAATTCAAAAGTGTGCCTTTAATCTTGCCATTGAACTGTCGTGCGCGTGTCAGCGACAATGCTGTCTTGGATTTTGCTTGTCTAGAACAGAGTGGACTTTGCGTGAAATGATGGATCAAATTCAGACGGTGGTTTTGGGCGCGGGCGTAGTGGGGCTGGCAGTTGCGCGTCGCTTAGCGCTTGCAGGTCAAGAGGTCTTGTTGCTTGAGTCTGCAGACGCTTTTGGCACTGGCACCAGCTCTCGCAACAGTGAAGTGATTCACGCGGGCATTTACTATGCAGCGGGCTCCCTCAAAGCGCAATTGTGTGTGCAAGGTCGCAAGCAGTTGTATGCCTATTGCCGTGAACGCAGCATTGCTCACAAACAGTGCGGCAAATTGATCGTTGCCACATCGCCCGAGCAGGTGGCGCAGTTGTCGGGCATTCAAGCCAAAGCTACGGCCAATGGTTTGGTAGCAGAAGATGCGCTGGTCATGTTGAGCCAGTCGCAAGCCCAAGCCATGGAGCCAGCCTTAAGCTGTGAAGCGGCTTTGTGGTCTCCCTGTACGGGCATCGTAGACAGCCACGCGCTCATGTTGAGTTACCTCGGTGATTTTGAAAATGCCGGCGGTTTGCTGGCCCTCAACTCCCATTTTGAATCTGCGCAAGTGGTGCACGAAGCAGGCACTACAAAGTTTGTAATTCGTACCCGAGATGGCACTGAGTTGCTGGCGAATCAGGTGATCAATGCCACAGGCCTGACAGCACCCAATGTGGCACAAAAATTTGAAGGCATGGACACGCAAACATTGCCCAGAGCCTATTACGCCAAGGGCAACTACTTCAGTTTGTCTGGCAAGTCGCCTTTTTCGCGGTTGATATATCCAGTACCCGAAGCTGCTGGTCTGGGCGTGCATTTAACCCTCGACATGGCGGGCCAGGCCAAGTTTGGGCCAGATGTGGAGTGGGTTGACTCGCCCGATCAGTTGTCGGTGGACCCTCGTCGTGGCGATGCTTTTTATGCCGAGGTTCGCAAGTATTGGCCAGACTTGGCCGATGGTGCGCTTCAAGCTTCGTATGCCGGAATTCGGCCCAAGATCAATGCGCCGCACGAAGCGGCTGCCGATTTTTGTATCTTGGGATCCCAAGTCTTGGGGGTACCGGGCTTGGTGCATTTGTTGGGCATTGAATCGCCCGGCTTGACCAGTTCACTGGCCATTGCTGATGTGGTGTTGTCCATGTTGGACTAGTGCATCAAAGTTTAGGCTGCATTAGGCCTTGTTCAGTTGCTTTAAGGCTTTGGCAACCTCGTGAACAAGGGCTGGACCTTTGTAAATCAGGCCGGTGTAAATTTGGACCACATCGGCTCCTGCTTCAATTTTGCTAACCGCATCGTAGCCACTGAGAATGCCGCCCACACCAATGATGGGGAATTGAGGGCCCAAATGCTGCCTAAGCAGACGAATGACGCGATTGCTGCCGGCCAGTACCGGGGCACCCGAAAGCCCGCCCATTTCGTCGCAGTGGGGCATGCCTTTGACCGCCTCGCGCGACAAGGTGGTGTTGGTGGCAATGACGCCGTCCATTTGATGTTTTAGGAGGCTGCTGGCAATGACCGCCACTTGATCGTCGTCTAAATCGGGGGCGATTTTGAGAAACACAGGCACGCGTTTTTGATGCTTGTCTGCCAGGGCTTGTTTGCGTTCGTTCAAAGCCGACAACAACTGGTCTAGGGCCTCATCGGTTTGCAAGGCACGCAAGTTTTTGGTGTTGGGGCTGGAGATGTTGACAGTGACGTAGTCTGCGTGTTCATAGACACCGCTTAAACCGATGAGGTAGTCGTCTGTGGCGCGCTCAATGGGGGTGGCGGCATTCTTGCCAATGTTCAAGCCTAGCAAGCGACCTTGGCTGCGAAACTTGGATTTTTTAACATTGGCCACAAACGCGTCTAAGCCCTGGTTGTTAAAGCCAAGACGGTTGATGAGGGCTTTGGCATCGGGCAAGCGAAACATGCGCGGTTTGTCGTTGCCGGGTTGGGGCAGCGGCGTAACAGTGCCCACTTCGACAAACCCAAAGCCCATGGCGCCTAGACCATCAATGCAGCGGGCATTTTTGTCGAGACCTGCGGCCATGCCCACGCGGTTTGGAAACGTAAGGCCTGCCAATTGGACGGGGTCGGCAACCCATGGTTGGCGATAAGCGCGGTCCAAAAAAGTATTTTGGGTGTTGGCCAATTGTTGGAGGGTGAGGTCGTGAGCAGCTTCGGGGTCGAGGCTGAATAAAATTGGGCGGGCGAGGGCGTAAAGGTTCAGGGACATTGGATAATCTCGTTCAATACAAGCATTGTCGCAAAAAAGTTTATGAATCAAGACGAATTGAAAGCATTGGTAGGACAAGCTGCCTTGCAATACGTAGTGCCAGGGCAAATTGTGGGCGTGGGCACGGGCTCGACAGTCAACAAGTTCATTGACGCTTTGGCATCGGTCAAAGATCAAATCAAAGGTGCTGTGTCTAGCTCTGAAGCCTCAACACTGCGCCTAAAAGCTTTGGGTATTCCTGTGTTCGACAGCAACGACGTGACCGAGTTGGCCGTTTACATCGATGGCGCAGATGAAATCAATGCCCAGGGGCACATGGTCAAAGGCGGCGGTGCGGCCCTCACTCGAGAAAAAATTGTGGCGGCTCAGTCCAAAATGTTTGTTTGCATTGCCGATGAATCTAAGATGGTCAAGCAGTTGGGTGTTTTTCCATTGCCGGTAGAGGTGATCCCCATGGCCAGCGCGCGCATCATGGCGCAATTTGAAAAAATGGGCGGCCAAGCACAAGTGCGCATCAAAGAGGGTCGACCTTTGGTTACTGACAATGGTCAGCACATCATTGATGTCAAAGGCTTAAGCATTGCCGACCCCGTGGCGTTTGAGGCTGAGGTGAGCCAATGGCCTGGCGTGGTGACCGTCGGTGTGTTTGCCTATCAGAAGGCCCAAGTGTGTTTGTTGGGCACTTCTGACGGTGTGAAAACGCTGAAGTTTTAAGACCTTCAGGTTTTAAGCTTGAGGCGCTGTCATGCCCTGATGGCGAAGCAGGGCATTCAATGAGGGTTCCCGTCCTCTAAAGGCCACAAACGAGTCCAAGGCAGGACGGCTGCCGCCCGCTTCTAAGATGGCTTCTCGGTAACGTCGGCCTGTTTCCAAGTTGGGCGATCCATCGGGCAGTGCCGTTTCTTCAAACGCCGCATAAGCATCGGCAGACAAAACTTCAGCCCATTTGTAGCTGTAATAACCGGCTGCATACCCACCTGCAAAGATGTGGCTAAAAGTGTGCGCCATGCGGTTGAATTCGGGTGCCTGAATGACAGCGACTTCTTCACGTACTTTTTTCAAGATGGGCATGAAGTCGTCAGTGGGCTTGTGTTCGCTGTGCAGCAACATGTCGAGCAATGCAAATTCAATTTGACGCAAGGTTTGGAGACCACTTTGGAAGTTTTTGGCTTCGACCATTTTGTCAAACAGTTCGCGCGGTAATGCTTCTCCTGTTTTGACATGGGCTGTCATGTGTTTGAGCACAGACCATTCCCAACAAAAGTTTTCCATGAATTGGCTGGGCAACTCAACAGCGTCCCATTCAACACCGCTTATGCCTGACACATCTCGCTCGTTGACTTGAGTCAGCATGTGGTGCAAACCGTGACCAAATTCATGGAACAAAGTGATGACATCGTCATGCGTTAACAGCGGTGGTTGACCCTCAACACCTTCTGCAAAGTTGCACACCAAATGGGCCACAGGTGTTTGTAGCGCTTGCGTATCGGGGCGAAGCCAACGGGCTCGCACATCGTCCATCCATGCACCACCCCGTTTGCCCGCGCGGGCAGGTGGATCGAGGTAAAACTGACCGACCAATTGTCCCTTGCGCTCGATGCGGTAGAACCCTACAGCAGGGTGCCAAACAGGCGCTTTGTCTTCATGGATGTGGACTTCAAACAAAGTTTCGATGATCTTGAACAAGCCCTGCAAAACCTTGGGCGCAGTGAAGTACTGCTTGACCTCTTGTTCGCTGAAACTGTAGCGCGCTTCCTTGAGCTTTTCGCCAATATAAGGCCAGTCCCAAGCTTGAGGATTTTGCAAATCTAAATGGGCAGTTGCAAACTGGCGCATGTCTGCCAAGTCTTTTTCTGCAAAAGGACGCGCACGTTGTGCCAAGTCGCGCAAGAACGAAATAACTTTGGCGGGCGAGTCTGCCATTTTGGTTGTAACGGACACCTCTGCATAGTTTTGGAAACCCAAGAGTTTGGCTTCTTCTTCACGCAGTTGCAAAATTTCTTTGATGAGCGCACTGTTGTCGAGGGCTGCAAACTCATTGCTGGCTTGGTCAGAAGCACGTGTGACATAAGCGCGGTACAACTGATGGCGCAAGTCGCTGCTTTTGGCGAATTGCATGACTGGCAGATAGCACGGCATTTTGAGGGTCAGTTTGAAACCATCTTTGCCTTCCTTTTCGGCGGCTGCACGTGCTGTATTGATCACATCATCTGGAACGCCTTCTAAGGTTTCTTTTTCGACGTAGAGTGCAAAACGATCAGTGGCATCCAAAGCGTTTTCACTGAATTTTTGGCTTAGCTCGGCCATACGCTCTTGGATGGCGGCATAGCGTGTCTTGGCATCGCCTTGCAGTTCTGCACCACCCAATACAAAGTTACGCAAGGCATTTTTCAGCGCCTGTTGTTGCGCAGTGTCCAAGGCATCAGTTTGCACAGCCTTGTACTTGGCGTACAAACGTTCATCGGCACCCAATCGGGTCCAGAATTCTGTGACCTTGGGCAAGGCATCGTTGTAAGCTGCGCGCAGTTCGGGTGTGTCTGCAACACTGTTTAAGTGGCTCACAGCGCCCCATGCGCGGCTCAGCCGCTCGGTGTTGATATCGAGTACTTTGGCAATGGCTTGCCACTCGCTGGGGAAGGCAGAATCGGTGACGGTATCGAGTGCTTTTGCCGCATCAGTCAAAAGGGCATCGACGGCTTCATTGACATGTTCAGGTTTGATTTGGTCAAACAGGGGCAGGTCGCTGTGTTGAAGCAACGGATTGTGTGGGTTGAATGCGTTGGTCATATGGGGTAATCGTATTTAGCGTGAATCAGTTTGCTGCGCGTTCTGCAGCCTCTAATGTATTGACCAGCAACATGGTGATGGTCATGGGCCCAACGCCGCCAGGCACTGGCGTGATGTAACTGGCAACTTGTTCGACACCGGCAAAGTCGACGTCACCACACAGTTTGCCTTCGTCGTTGCGGTTCATGCCTACGTCAAGGACCACCGCACCGGGTTTGACCATGTCGGCCGTCAAGACATTTCGTTTGCCCACCGCCGCCACAATGACGTCGGCTTGAAGCGTCAAAGCTTTGAGATTTTGTGTGGCGCTGTGACAAATCGTGACAGTGGCATTTTTTTGCAACAACATCATGGCCATCGGCTTGCCCACAATGTTGCTTCGGCCAATGACCACAGCGTGTTTGCCTTTGAGGTCGTAGCCAATGCTCTCCAGCATTTTCATACAGCCGTAAGGCGTGCAAGGCCAGAAGCCGGGCATGCCTGTCATCAGGGCGCCAGCACTCGCGATGTGAAAGCCATCGACATCTTTTGCGGGCGAGATGGCTTCAATCACTTTTTGAGCATCGATGTGCGCGGGCAAGGGCAGTTGTACCAAGATGCCGTGAATGCTGGCGTCCAAGTTCAGGGCATGTACGCGCGCCAACAATTCGGTTTCGGTCAGGGTCTCTGGATATTTTTCCAAGACCGAATGCAAGCCACTGTCTTGGCAGGCCTTAACTTTGTTGCGTACATAGACTTGGCTGGCCGAATTGTCACCGACCAAAACCACAGCCAAGCCGGGTGTGATGCCTTTGGATTTAAGAACTGCCGTGCGACTTGCAACGTCAGTGCGCAGTTGTTGTGAGAGGGCGATGCCATCGATGCGTTGAGCGGTCATAGGGTGTTGTGCAATAGAAAAAAGGATGACTTCAAGTAAAAACGCCCGCGAGCTGATCGATCACGGGCGTTGGAAGAGGTCTTATGCGTTCAAGATTTTGGGGCGTTTTGTCCCAAAGCAATTTTGAGCAAATCGGCCACTGTGTTGGCGTTTAACTTTTCCATGATGTTGGCACGGTGCGCTTCAACGGTTTTGATGCTGATGCCCAAATCGTCGGCAATTTGTTTGTTCAAACGACCCGCCACAATGCGCTCCAGTACTTGGGCTTCACGGCCAGTGAGTTTGGACAACAAGGCATCTCGATTGGCGGCATTTTGATAATCTGAAAATGACTCGCGTGCGCTGTCTAGCATACGTTCAACCAAGCTAACCAATTCTTCTTCTTTGAATGGTTTTTGGATGAAATCCATGGCGCCTTTTTTCATGGTGTTCACTGCCATAGGCACATCTCCATGACCCGTGATAAACACGATGGGCAAGGGTGATCGGCGCTCGACCAACTTGTCTTGCAGTTCGAGACCCGTCATGCCGCCCATGCGGATGTCCACAATGAGACAGGCCACTTCGCGGGGGTCATAGCGGCTGAGAAAAGACTCTGCTGAATCAAAACACCGAACGCGATAGTCTTTGCCTTCTAGGAGCCACTGCAGTGAATCGCGAACGGCCTCGTCGTCGTCAACAACGTAAACAGTGCCTTTTTTGGGTATCAAACTCATGTGGGGTCCCGGTTTTTCTAATTTAAGTCAGCGTATGGCCGTCGGAGGGTATCCAGAAGGAGAAGCAACATCCGACCACAACGTCGGCATTGTAGAGGTTCTCGGCCACAATTCGGCCTTGATGCGATTCCACAATGGTCCGGCACAAATTAAGGCCAATGCCCATGCCCTCTGCTTTTGTGGAAAAGAAGGCCTCATAAAGCCGTTCCATCACCTCAGGTGGCAAGCCTCGCCCTGTGTCAGTGACTGAAAAATGCACGGTATTCTGGTTTTCGACCACTTTGGGCACCACCCGCAATTCGACATGCCTTTGGCCGACAGGCCGTTCGGCATTGTCGATGGACTCGGCTGCATTCTTCATCAAATTGACCAAGACTTGCTCAATCAAAATAGGATCGACACGTAGTTGCGGAAGGCGCGATGCAACATAGTGAGACAGTCTGACATTGCGTCGGCGCAGTTCAATTTCGGCCAGTTCGACGGCTTCATTGACCATGTTCAAAACATCGGCATCTGCCCGATTGGGCTCACTGCGTTTTACAAATGAGCGGATGCGTTGAATGATTTGACCTGCGCGCTGGGCTTGGTGGGCTGTTTTTTCCAATGCCCAGATCAGGTCTTTTTCTTCAATCTGTTGGCCCTTGATGCGCGACAACATGCCGTTGCAGTAGTTGGTAATGGCTGTTAGGGGTTGATTCAACTCGTGCGCAACACTAGAGGCCATTTCACCCATGGTAATCAGGCGGCTGGCATTTTGTGCTCGCTCAGCTTGTTGGGCTGCCAATTCTTCTGCTTGCCTTCTGGCTGTGATGTCTGTGGCAATGACCAATTGGGCAAGGCGACCATCGGCCCAATGGATATATCGCGTTCTGATTTCTAGCCACTTGTCTAAGTGCTTGACATAAATCTCGGCGCGCTCTGCAGGGGCCACAGTGAGGCTTTCGGTGGGCAATCCGGCCAAGGCATCGACATCGTCCAATTCAAGTTCGGCATTGCGAATGTCCAACATGCCTGCTTTTTCGACCAAACTCAAATGTCCGTTGGTGTCGGTACCAAACCACTGACGATAAAGCTTGTTAGCAAAGAGCAGCTCAGCACTGCCCAAGGGCGCCACCGAAACAGAAGCATCCAAGGCTTCAAGCACGATCGTGAAGCGCTCGTAAGACGCTGCCAATTGTTCTCGTACGCGATTGGGTTCGGTGATGTCTGTCATCGAAGTCATCCAGCCTGTTTGATGTCCCATGGCATCAATCAGGGGAGACACATACAAACGCGCGTCAAAAATGCTGCCGTTTTTCCGTTTGACGCGAACTTGAAACCCGCCAGCTGTTTGCTTGCCACTGAGCTCTTCTTCAAGACGGCTCATCAAATGATCGCGATCTTCATCTGGCCAATAGGGAAAGGGTGCTACGCCGCCAATCAACTCATTTTCTTGCCAACCGGTCATCTGGCAAAACGCCAAATTGACATAGGTGATGCGGCCTTCCATGTCCAAAGCGCGCATGCCCGTCAGCATGGAGTTTTCCATGGCACGGCGAAAGTTGGTTTCTGCCATCAATTCTTTTTGGGTCTGTTGTCTTTTGCGGGTATGTCGCCAATTGCCAATCAGCATCCATGCTGTCAAAAGGCTCAAAGAACCCACCATCCAAAACAGACCGCTTCCGACCAAGTCTTGTGAGGTCCGCCATGCCTGTGCACGCAAAATCAAGCCATTTCCAACAGGTGATACAGGCACTTCAAACTCATTGTTTTGACCTGTAATACCTGGCAAAAAACTCCAAAAACTCATCCGCTTGGGAATGGATTGACCTGCAATCAAATTGCCATCACTGTCCAACAGAGAGACTGCGTACTTTGCCAATATTTCGGTGGGCACACCATATCTAAGTAGGCTCTCTACGGCGTACTCAGCCATCACCACACCGTTGAATCGGCCTTGTGAATTGGTGAGCGGTGTGTGCAGCTGCAACACCACATTGCGAGAAAAGTTTTCTTGTCCTGCGCCAATGCTGCCAATTGACAAGCTGCCATCGTCTTCTTGCGAGTAGATTGGTTGCATCAAGTCTCGGGCAAGGCTGTAACTGTTTTCGGACTCGCCCCATTTCAAAACTTCCCCCACCCGCCACTTTTGACTGACCAACACGCTGGGGGCCGTTTGACTGGCCACAATTTTGCGTTTTTCATCGACCCAAGCCACCGTTTGCAATTCTGGGTTTTTCATCACCAAGGATTCGGCGCGTCTGCTGAACTCTTTGAGGTCGACGTCTTTGTTGGAGGTGTCTCTGGCCAAGCGCATGATTTGCTCTTGACGTTCTAAGAGGCGAAGCCTTAATCTTTGTTGGCTGTACTCCACATCACGCTTGACGGCTTCTTGCTCTCGCTCAATTTCTTCAACGCGCAGGTACCAAAAGGAGAAAACAATGGCACTGAAAAACAGCAACACAGAAGCAATAGGGGCCAATGTTGCAAAACGGTCTTGCTTGACAGGGTTTTGACGTTTCCACCAACGGCGCCACCAAGCCATGGGCTTGATGGCCTTTAGAGAGTTGCTAACACTTTGCGTCTTCATACCCTTAAGTTTAGGGGAATCCCCTTTATCTAAATTTCACAATACAAAATATAAAAGCACCATTTGAAATTTTTTAAGCTTTGTGAGAGAATTCAAAAAAAATAGTTCAACCACGGCCTACAAAGGAGACAAACATGTCAGCCGTTCAGCCAAATAACGTCCTCTCAGACTTGGACGCCATTGAAACCCGTGAATGGATGGACGCACTGTCCGCCGTGATTGAAAAAGAAGGCGGCGAACGCGCTCACTTCTTATTAGAGCAACTCCTCGAACATGCCCGCGAGAACAGCATCGACATGCCGTTCTCTGCCAATACAGGCTATGTGAACACCATTGAACCCGATCAAGAAGCGCATTGCCCAGGCAACATTGAAATTGAAGAACGACTGCGCGCATACATGCGCTGGAACGCCATGGCCATGGTGGTCAAGGCCAACCGCCACAACCCAGAAGATGGTGGTGATTTGGGTGGTCACATTGGCTCCTTTGCTTCACTGGCCCACATGTTTGGCGCGGGCTTCAACCACTTCTGGCACGCTGAAAGCGAAAACCATGGCGGCGATTGCTTGTACATCCAAGGTCACGTATCGCCTGGTGTGTATGCCCGTGCTTATTTAGAAGGTCGCTTAACAGAAGAGCAGTTGCTCAACTTCCGCCAAGAAGTGGATGGCAAAGGTTTGTCCAGCTACCCACACCCCAAATTGATGCCTGAATTTTGGCAGTTCCCCACGGTGTCCATGGGCCTTGGCCCCTTGATGGCCATCTATCAAGCGCGCTTCTTGAAGTACTTGCACGCGCGCGGCATTGCCAATACAGAAAACCGCAAAGTGTGGGTGTTCTGTGGTGACGGCGAGATGGACGAAGTCGAGTCTTTGGGTGCCATTGGTTTGGCAGCGCGCGAAAACCTCGACAACTTGATTTTTGTGGTCAATTGCAACTTGCAACGTCTGGACGGCCCTGTTCGCGGCAACGGCAAGATTGTTCAAGAACTCGAAGGCGAGTTCCGCGGTTCTGGCTGGAACGTGATCAAGCTCTTGTGGGGCAGCGAGTGGGACAAACTCTTGGCACGCGACAAAGACGGTGCGCTGCGCAAGATCATGATGGACACTTTGGACGGCGATTTCCAGGCTTTCAAAGCCAACGATGGCGCTTATGTCCGCAAGCATTTCTTCGGTCGCGATCCACGCACCTTAGAGATGGTGGCGCACATGAGCGACGACGAAATTTGGTCATTGAAGCGTGGTGGTCACGATCCTCAAAAAGTCTATGCCGCTTATCACCAAGCTGTGAACACCAAAGGCCAACCAACTGTGCTGCTGATCAAAACCGTGAAAGGTTTTGGCATGGGCAAAGCCGGTGAAGGCAAAAACAACGTTCACCAAACGAAGAAACTCACTGACGAAGACATCCGCTACATGCGCGATCGTTTCAACATTCCAGTGCCCGACAGTGAATTGGCCAAAGTGCCGTTTTACAAACCTGCTGATGACACGCCTGAAATGCGTTACCTGCACGAGCGCCGCAAAGCCTTGGGCGGTTACTTGCCACATCGCCGTACCAAAGCCGATGAAAGTTTCACCGTGCCTTCATTGGATGTGTTCAAGTCAGTGATGGAACCCACGCCAGAAGGCCGTGAAATTTCTACTACACAAGCTTATGTGCGCTTCCTCACGCAACTCTTGCGCGATCAAGCCTTAGGCCCACGCATTGTTCCTATTTTGGTAGACGAAGCCCGTACCTTTGGTATGGAAGGTTTGTTCCGCCAGGTCGGTATTTACAACCCTGCAGGTCAGCAGTACACGCCGGTCGATAAAGACCAAGTGATGTACTACAAGGAAGACAAAGCCGGGCAAATTTTGCAAGAGGGCATTAACGAAGCGGGCGGTATGTCGAGCTGGATTGCAGCGGCCACCAGCTACTCCACCAGCAACCGCATCATGGTGCCGTTCTACGTGTACTACTCGATGTTTGGCTTCCAGCGCATTGGCGACTTGGCTTGGGCTGCGGGCGACATGCAAGCACGTGGTTTCTTGTTGGGTGGCACATCAGGCCGTACCACATTGAACGGCGAAGGTTTGCAGCACGAAGACGGTCACAGCCACATCTTGGCAGGCACCATCCCTAACTGCATCAGCTACGACCCCACCTTCGCACACGAAGTCGGCGTCATCTTGCACCATGGCCTCAAGCGCATGGTGGAAAAGCAAGACAACGTTTTCTACTACCTCACTTTGTTGAACGAAAACTACGCCATGCCTGGCCTGACTGCGGGTACGGAAGAGCAAATCATCAAAGGCATGTACTTGTGCAAAGCTGGTGGCAAGAACAAAACACGCGTTCAGCTGATGGGCTCTGGCACTATTTTGCGTGAGTCATTGGCTGCGCAAGAGTTGCTGGCCAAAGACTGGGGCATTGCCGCTGACGTGTGGAGCTGCCCAAGCTTCAACGAATTGACGCGTGATGGCCAAGATGCCGATCGTTTCAACATGCTTCACCCGCTGGAAACACCGCGTGTGCCATTTGTGGCACAACAGTTGGCCAAGCACGACGGCCCCGTCATTGCTTCCACCGACTACATGAAAAACTACGCCGAGCAAATTCGCTCCTTCATTCCAAAGGGCCGCACTTACAAAGTGCTGGGCACCGATGGTTTTGGTCGCAGCGATTTCCGCAGCAAATTGCGCGAGCACTTTGAAATCAACCGCCACTACATCGTTGTGGCCGCACTCAAAGCCTTGAGCGAAGAGGGCGCAGTGCCAGTTGCCAAAGTTGCAGAAGCTTTGAAGCAATACGGCATCAAGACCGACAAGGTCAATCCTTTGTACGCTTGATCAAAAAGATTTGGAGACACACATGGCATTGGTAGAAGTCAAAGTTCCAGACATCGGTGATTTCGATGAAGTGGCTGTCATTGAGCTGTTAGTCAAGGTGGGTGACACCGTGAAGGCCGAGCAGTCATTGATTACCGTCGAATCTGACAAAGCATCGATGGAAATTCCGTCCTCAACAGCTGGCGTGGTGAAAGAACTGCGCGTGAAGTTGGGCGATAAAGTCAAACAAGGCTCGGTGGTATTGATGGTGGAGGCCAGTGGCGAAGTTGCTGCTGCCCCGGCTGCACCTGCTAGCGCACCAGCCTTAGCAACTGCAGCAGCACCCGTTGCTGCGCCTGCTGCTTCGGCACCTGCAGCCATCGGCCCTATCGAAGTTCACATCCCTGATATAGGTGATTTCAAAGACGTTGCCGTCATTGAAATTTTCGTCAAACCCGGTGACGCCATCAAGATGGAGCAGTCGCTCATCACGGTGGAATCGGACAAAGCGGCGATGGAGATTCCATCTTCCGCAGCAGGCGTTTTGAAAGAGCTGAAAGTCAAGATTGGCGACAAGGTCAACATCGGTGACTTGCTTGCCATTTTGGAAGGCAGCGTTGCTGCTACTGCACCTGTAGCAGTTGCTGCTAGTGCGCCTTCGCCTGCGCCTGCAGCAGCCTCCGCGCCTGCAGTTGTGACTGCAACAGCTGTTGTCGCAACGACTGCGCCTGCTCACAACCCTGGCGCATCCACTTTAGGTTTGCCTCACGCATCGCCTTCAGTGCGCAAGTTTGCACGCGAGTTGGGCGTGCCTTTGGAAGAAGTCAAAGGCAATGGCCCCAAAGGTCGCATTACCCAAGATGACGTCCAGTCCTTCACCAAAGCGGTGATGGCCGGCGCTACGCAAACCAAAGCGCAAGCGGCCAAAGCGCCTGCCGGTGGCGATGGTGCCGCATTGGGATTGATCCCATGGCCTAAGGTTGACTTCGCCAAGTTTGGTCCCATTGAGCGCAAAGAAATGGGCCGCATCAAGAAGATCAGCGGCGCCAACTTGTTGCGCAACGCCATCATGATTCCCGCGGTGACCAACCATGACGATGCCGACATTACGGAGCTGGAAGCCTTCCGTGTGTCGACCAACAAAGAAAACGAAAAGTCTGGCGTCAAAGTGACCATGCTGGCTTTCTTGATCAAAGCTTGTGTGGCTGCACTCAAGAAATACCCAGAGTTCAACAGCTCATTGGATGGTGATGCCTTGGTCTACAAAAACTATTGGCACATTGGCTTTGCAGCTGATACACCCAATGGTTTGATGGTTCCAGTCATTAGAGATGCCGACAAAAAAGGCATCTTGCAAATCAGCCAAGAAATGGGTGAGTTGGCCAAAAAGGCACGTGATGGCAAGTTGAGCCCCGCAGAAATGACGGGCGCGACCTTCACCATCTCTAGCTTGGGTGGCATTGGTGGCAAGTATTTCACGCCCATTATCAATGCGCCTGAAGTGGCTATTTTGGGTGTTTGCAAAAGCACGCACGAACCTGTTTGGGACGGCAAGCAATTTGTACCGCGCCTCATGTTGCCTTTGTCATTGACATGGGATCACCGCGTGATTGACGGTGCAGCTGCCGCTCGCTTCAATGCGTACTTGGGTCAAATCCTTGGCGACTTCCGCCGTGTTCTACTTTGAGAGGCTGAACCATGGCATTAGTTGATATCAAAGTTCCGGACATTGGTGACTTCGACGAAGTGGCAGTCATTGAGTTGCTGGTGAAAGTAGGCGACGTGGTGAAGGCCGAACAAAGTTTGATCACCGTTGAGTCTGACAAAGCCTCCATGGAAATTCCTTGCTCACAAGCGGGCGTGGTCAAAGAACTTAAAGTGAAGTTGGGCGACAAGGTCAAGCAGGGCTCTGTCGTTTTGGTTTTAGAAGGCGAAGCTTCTGGTGCAAGCGATGCGCCGGTTGCGGCACCTGCTCAAGCCAGCGCTCCTGCAGCTAAAGCAGCAGCGCCTGCACCCGTTGACGTCAGTATTCCCAACGCATCGTCATACAGCGGCACCGTTGACATTGAATGCGACTTGTTGGTCTTGGGTGCTGGCCCTGGTGGCTATTCCGCTGCATTCCGCGCAGCCGACTTAGGCCTTAAGGTGGTCATTGTGGAGCGCTACGCCACCTTGGGTGGTGTGTGCTTGAACGTGGGTTGCATACCTTCCAAGGCTTTGTTGCACGTGGCGGCCGTCATGGACGAAGTGAGCCACATGGCCGATCTTGGTGTTGACTTTGGCGCTCCCAAAGTAGACATCGCGAAACTTCGTACACACAAAGAAAAAGTCATTGGCAAATTGACTGGCGGTTTGGCTGCCATGGCCAAGATGCGCAAGGTGACCACAGTTCGTGGCGTGGGTGAATTCGTCAGCGCCCATCATGTGGTCGTTGAAGAAACCACCGGCACAGGTCAAGAAAAAACCGGTGTCAAAAAAGTCGTGTCATTCAAGAACTGCATCATTGCAGCAGGCAGCCAAGCGGTTCGTTTGCCTTTTATGCCCAACGATCCGCGCGTTGTCGACAGCACCGGTGCCTTGGCTTTGAAAGAAGTTCCCAAGCGCATGCTCATTTTGGGCGGCGGCATCATTGGTTTGGAAATGGGCACCGTGTACAGCACGCTGGGCGCACGCCTCGATGTGGTGGAAATGATGGACGGTTTGATGCAAGGCGCTGACCGCGATTTGGTCAAAGTCTGGCAAAAAATGAATGCGCATCGTTTTGACAACATCATGCTCAAAACGAAAACAGTTGGTGCTAAAGCGACCAAGGATGGCATTGAAGTCTCGTTTGAATCTGCGGAGGAGGGCGTTGCAGCACCTGCTCCCCAGGTCTATGACTTGGTCTTGCAAGCGGTTGGCCGTACACCCAATGGCAAGAAGATTGCCGCAGACAAAGCGGGCGTGAGCGTGACCGATCGGGGCTTCATTCCCGTCGACATTCAAATGCGCACCAACGTGCCGCACATCTTTGCCATTGGCGACATCGTGGGTCAACCCATGTTGGCCCACAAGGCTGTGCACGAAGCGCATGTGGCAGCCGAGGTGATTGCGGGTGAAATTCAAGGTAACAAAGAATTGGCGGCCAGTGCTTTCAATGCACGTGTCATTCCGAGTGTGGCCTACACCGATCCCGAAGTGGCTTGGGTAGGTTTGACTGAAGACCAAGCCAAAGCACAAGGGATCAAAGTCAAGAAGGGCTTATTCCCCTGGACGGCTTCTGGCCGTGCCATTGCCAATGGTCGTGATGAAGGTGTCACCAAGTTGTTGTTCGACGATTCACCCGAGGCGCATGGCCACGGCAAGATCTTGGGCGGCGGCATGGTGGGAACGCATGCTGGCGACATGATTGGTGAAATTGCATTGGCCATTGAAATGGGTGCGGATGCTGTGGACATCGGTAAGACGATTCACCCACACCCCACTTTGGGTGAAAGCATAGGAATGGCCGCGGAAGTAGCGCACGGCAGTTGTACCGATTTGCCGCCCTCAAAGAAGTAACTTTTCTTTGGCTGCTAGGAAGAAACCGCCTTCAGGCGGTTTTTTCTTGGGAATGCAAAAACTGGGCTGAATGACGACTGGCCGGCAGCTTGATGAATGCAGAGATTTAGTTAGGGTTGGGTTCGGCTTGCAACTTGTCAGATTGAACGCGCCTTGCACCATTGAAACGTTTTTGCCAATAGGCCTCTCGCATGTCGTCCACCCGGACAGACTTTCCAGGACGAGGCGCATGAATGAACTTACCATCGCCGACATAAATGCCCACATGGCTGAAGGTACGCTTCATGGTGTTGAAAAACACCAAGTCGCCTGGTTTGAGCTCGCTTCGATTGATTTCTTCTGTGACTTTGGCTTGGTCTTCAGCCCTGCGGGGCAAAACCAAGCCAACCGACTTTTCAAACATGTAGCGAACAAAGCCACTGCAATCAAATCCTTTTTCTTCAGAAATGCCGCCACGTTTGTAGGGCACACCCAAAAGTCCCATGGCTTGAATGACCAATTCGGAGGCTTTGCCGCCAAAAGTGTTTCTGGCTGTTTGAAGAGGGCCGCTCAGTTGATTGGAGATTTGTTGAGACAGTTGATCGGTAATTTGATTGATCAGACCGCGTTCTTTGAGCATGCGGTCAAGGTCGTCCTCAACCGGAGCCGAAACAGCCACGGTTGTGCAAAAAACCAGTCCACATAGAATCCATCTCATAGACTCTCAGTTTAATGCCTTCACAAGCATTTGGTCAGTTCTTGTCCAAGAGCTTATGAATCTGAGAACAAATTTAAATTTGCCTGAAAGTTGTGCATGTTGCTAGAAGTTGAATCCTCCCAATTGGTCCTCGTTGATTACCAAGAAAAACTAAAGCCCGCGATGAAGGATGCATCTGCCGTTTGGATGCGCGCAGAAGTATTGGCCAAAACGGCAAAGCTATTGCAAGTTCCTGTTTGGGCTACGGAGCAAAACCCCTCTGGTTTGGGCGAAACAGCACCAGAAATTCGCCAACACTGCCAAAGAGTGCTGTCCAAGATGGCTTTCAGTGCCGTTGAAGAAGGGCTTGGCGAATGGCTGAGTCCGCCAGCGCCTTCTGCACCCAAAGGCAACGCCAGAAGTTTGCCGCGACATTTGCAAAAACCTGTAGAACCAGAAGTGGGCCCTTCAGTTGTCATTGCGGGTTGCGAAACGCACATTTGTTTGCTCCAAACGGCTTTAGATTTGTTGGAGGACGAGTTTGATGTTTGGGTGGTCACTGATGCTTGTGCCTCCAGGTCTGATCGTGATCGTGATGCTGCATTTGACCGCTTGGCCGGCGCTGGTGCCGAACTCCTAACCACAGAGATGGTGATTTTTGAATGGCTCCGTTCAGCAGAGAATCCAGACTTCAAAGAAGTGCAGTCTTGGGTCAAGGCATTGGTCTAAAGTCAGTTTGCCGCAAGTCCCTCATGAATAATTATGAATTCAGAAGGCTAGACCGGCTGACGTGATTTAGGAGACACCATGGGTCAATATGCAGATTTTCACCAACGCTCTATCCAAGAGCGTGACGCGTTTTGGGCTGAGCAGGCCAAACAAATTGAGTGGCACAAAGCGCCAACAGAAATTTGCGATTACAGCAATCCTCCTTTTGCCAAGTGGTTCAAGGGCGGCGAAACCAATTTGTGCCACAACGCCATTGACCGTCATTTGAAAGACCGTGGCGACCAGGCTGCATTGATTTTTGTTTCCACAGAAACCGATCAAGAAATTATTTACACCTACAAGCAGTTGCACGCTGAGGTGCAGCGCATGGCTGCCTCTCTTCTTTCCTTGGGCGTCAAAAAAGGCGATCGTGTCTTGATCTACATGCCCATGATTGCAGAGGCTTCATTTGCCATGTTGGCTTGCGCACGCATTGGCGCCATCCACTCGGTGGTGTTTGGTGGCTTTGCCTCTGGTTCCTTGGCTTCGCGCATTGAAGACGCTAGCCCTAAAGTCATTGTCAGTGCCGATGCCGGTTCGCGCGGTGGCAAAGTGGTTGAATACAAGCCCTTGTTGGATGAAGCCATTCGCTTGTCAGCTTACAAACCCGATTCAGTGATTTTGGTGAACCGTGGCCTTGCCAAAATGGCAATGACGGAAGGCCGTGACATTTTGTGGTCCACCCTCAGAGACAAACACCTGAACGATGTAGTGCCCTGCGAATGGGTGGATGCCACGCACCCCAGTTACACCTTGTACACCTCCGGCACCACAGGCAAGCCAAAGGGCGTGCAACGTGACACTGGCGGTTACACCGTTGCCTTGGCTTCAAGCATTCCCAATATTTTCTGCGGCAAACCCGGCGAAACTTTTTTTTGTACCAGCGACATCGGTTGGGTGGTTGGACACAGTTACATCATCTATGGCCCGCTGATTGGCGGCATGGCCACCATCATGTACGAAGGCTTGCCCACACGGCCAGACGGCGGCATTTGGTGGAGCTTGGTCGAGAAGTACAAAGTAACGGTGATGTTCAGCGCCCCCACGGCCATTCGGGTATTGAAAAAACAAGATCCCGCTTTGCTTAGCAAATACGACTTGTCCAGTTTGAAGGCTTTGTTTTTAGCAGGAGAGCCTTTGGACGAGCCTACGGCCAAGTGGATTTCTGAAGGTTTGGGCAAGCCCATCATCGACAACTACTGGCAAACCGAAACTGGCTGGCCCATTTTGACGGTATGCAACGGCATTGAAAAAACGCCCAGCAAGTTTGGCTCACCAGGCAAGGCCGTTTATGGCTATGACGTCAAGTTGTTGGACGATCAAACCGGTGAAGAGCTGACGCAACCCAATCAAAAGGGTGTTGTTGCCATCGAGGGTCCCTTGCCACCAGGTTGTTTGCAAACTGTCTGGGGAGATGACGATCGTTTTGTCAAAACTTACTGGACCACCGTGCCGGGCAAGATGGTTTACTCCACTTTCGATTGGGGCATCAAAGACGAAGACGGTTACTTCTTTATTTTGGGCCGCACAGATGACGTGATCAACGTGGCCGGTCACCGCTTGGGCACACGCGAAATTGAAGAGAGTATTTCTGGCCATGCTGCTGTGGCTGAAGTGGCCGTGGTGGGTGTGGCAGACAATCTCAAAGGTCAGGTGGCCATGGCGTTTGCCGTACTCAAAGATGGCGCTTTGCTTGACGACCCTCAGGCCTTGTTAAGGCTTGAAGGCGAAATCATGAAGGTGGTTGACACCTCACTCGGTGCAGTTGCCCGACCCGCTCGCGTTCGCTTTGTATCCGTTTTGCCCAAAACTCGCAGCGGCAAATTGCTGCGTCGTGCCATTCAAGCGGTCTGTGAAGGTCGCGACCCTGGTGACTTGACCACCATGGACGACCCCTCAGCTTTGCTCCAAATCTCTGATTTGGTCAAAGCCTGAATGGGCCACTTCTGACGATTGCCTGACGGGGAGAAAGTAATTTCTCCCCGTTTTGCTATAAAAACCTCCCGCGAAGTCTTAATCAATGTGATAATTCGCCGGTAACTAGGCCCTTCCTATGCCACAGTCGCATCCGCCAACCGGTTCAGCCGTGTCGCGGAAGGTAAATCCACCAACTAATGTTCCCTGAAGGGGAGCGAAGGTCAGCGAAATATGAGTGAGACAAAGTCCGTCTACACCGCCTACCAAGGCAACACCTATCTCTTCGGAGGCAATGCGCCTTACGTCGAGGAAATGTACGAGAACTACCTGGCCAATCCAGGCAGCGTTCCCGACAGCTGGCGCGAGTACTTCGACGCCTTGCAACACGTCCCTGCAGTTGATGGCTCATCCGCCAAAGACGTTCCCCATTTGCCTGTCATCAATGCTTTTGCCGAGCGCGCAAAACAAGGTGGCACCAAAGTGGTCATGGCCAGTGACGACGCCGAAATGGGTCGCAAGCGTACCGCTGCCCAGCAATTGATTGCGGCTTACCGCAATGTGGGCCAACGTTGGGCCGACCTCGATCCCTTGAAGCGCACCGAGCGTCCTAACATTCCGGATCTCGACCCCGCTTTTTACGGCTTCTCTGATGCCGACCAAGAAACAGTGTTTGACACCAGCAACACATTCTTCGGTAAAAAATCAATGCCTTTGCGCGAATTGCTCAACGCATTGCGCGAAACGTATTGCGGCACCTTGGGTGCCGAGTACATGTACACCACCGAACAAGACGAAAAGCGTTGGTGGCAACAAAAGTTGGAAAGCATTCGCAGCAAACCAAACTTCAACGCAGATCAGAAAAAACACATTCTCGACCGCTTAACCGCAGCCGAAGGCTTGGAGCGTTTCCTCCACACCAAGTACGTGGGTCAAAAACGTTTTTCATTGGAAGGCGGTGAAACCTTCATTGCTGCCATGGACGAACTGATCCAGTCCGCTGGCGAAAAAGGCGTTCAGGAAATCGTGATTGGTATGGCGCACCGCGGTCGTCTGAACGTGTTGGTCAACTCTTTGGGTAAATTGCCCAAAGACTTGTTTGCCG
The DNA here is from genome assembly GCA_049655425.1 of Limnohabitans sp. Lineage (GTDB taxonomy): Bacteria > Pseudomonadota > Gammaproteobacteria > Burkholderiales > Burkholderiaceae_C > Limnohabitans_A. Next base: position 286,879 of record JBASJS010000003.1, read on the forward strand.
AATTCGATCACACAGCCCCTGAAGATTTGCCTTCTGGCGACGTTAAATACCACCAAGGTTTTAGCTCCGACATCAGCACCCGTGGTGGTCCTGTTCACTTGTCTTTGGCTTTTAACCCTTCACACCTTGAAATTGTGAACCCCGTGGTGGAAGGTTCTGTGCGTGCGCGTATGGACCGTCGTGCAGATCCTCATGGCAAGCAAGTATTGCCTGTGTTGGTGCACGGCGATGCCGCTTTTGCTGGCCAAGGCGTGAACCAAGAAACGCTGGCATTGGCCCAAACTCGTGGTTATTCCACAGGCGGCACAGTGCACATCATCATCAACAACCAAATTGGTTTCACCACGTCTGACCCACGTGACATGCGCTCTACTGTGTATTGCACAGACATCGTGAAGATGGTGGAAGCGCCTGTGCTGCACGTCAATGCAGACGATCCAGAAACAGTTGTGTTGGCCACTCAAATTGCACTTGAGTACCGCATGACCTTCAAAAAAGACGTGGTGCTCGACATCATTTGCTTCCGCAAATTGGGTCACAACGAGCAAGACACACCTAGCCTCACACAGCCTTTGATGTACAAGAAAATTGCGGCCCATCCTGGTACCCGCAAGTTGTACGCCGATCGCTTGGCATCTCAAGGTTTAGGCGACACGCTGGGCGATGACATGGTCAAAGCTTGCCGCGCTGCATTGGATGCTGGCAAGCACACCGATGAAGAAGTGGTCTTGACCAATTTCAAAACGCAATTCACCGTTGATTGGGCACCTTTCCTGAATCAAAAGTGGACCGATGCCGGTAGCACCGCATTGCCCATGGCCGAGTGGAAACGCATTTCAGAAAAAATCACCACATTGCCCAGCACAGTCGCGCCTCACCAATTGGTGAAAAACGTATACGACAACCGTGCTGCCATGGCGCGTGGCGATATTCCCGTTGATTGGGGCATGGGCGAACACATGGCATTCGCCTCCTTGGTTGCAAGTGGCTACCCAGTGCGCTTGTCAGGCGAAGATTGCGGCCGCGGCACCTTCACACACCGTCACGCTGTCATTCACGATCAAAACCGTGAAAAGTGGGACACAGGTACTTACGTGCCTTTGCAAAATGTTGCCGACAATCAAGCACCTTTTGTAGTGATCGATTCGATCTTGTCAGAAGAAGCGGTGCTTGGTTTTGAATACGGCTACGCCTCTAACGATCCCAACACCTTGGTGATCTGGGAAGCTCAGTTTGGCGACTTCGCCAACGGCGCTCAAGTGGTGATTGACCAGTTCATTGCCTCTGGCGAAGTGAAGTGGGGCCGTGTGAATGGCCTGACACTCATGTTGCCACACGGCTACGAAGGCCAGGGCCCAGAACACAGCTCAGCACGTTTGGAGCGTTTCATGCAGTTGGCTGCAGACACCAACATGCAAATTGTTCAGCCCACCACCGCCAGCCAAATCTTCCACGTGTTGCGCCGTCAAATGGTTCGCAATTTGCGCAAGCCATTGATCATCTTCACACCGAAGTCTTTGCTGCGCAACAAAGATGCCACATCACCTTTGTCTGAGTTCACCAAAGGTGGCTTCCAAACCGTGATCCCTGAAAACAAAGCACTCAAGGCCGACAAGGTCAAACGTGTTTTGGTGTGTTCAGGCAAGGTCTATTACGACTTGGTCAAAAAGCGTGAAGAACTGGGCGCAGACGACACCGCCATTTTGCGTGTCGAACAGCTGTACCCATTCCCACACAAAGCTTTCGCAACCGAATTGAAAAAGTACCCCAACGCCACCGAGTTGGTGTGGACGCAAGACGAGCCACAAAACCAAGGCGCATGGTTCTTTGTTCAGCATTACATCCACGAGAACATGACGGAAGGTCAGCGTCTGGGTTACTCCGGCCGTGCTGCTTCTGCATCGCCTGCTGTGGGTTACTCACACCTCCACCAAGAGCAACAAAAAGCCTTGGTCGACGGCGCGTTTGGCAAGATCAAAGGCTTTGTGTTGACCAAGTAAGGTCTAGCGCAAACATCCATAGAACCTATTTAGAAAGAATTGAAATGGCTATCGTAGAAGTTAAAGTTCCTCAGCTGTCTGAGTCCGTGGCAGAAGCCACCATGTTGCAATGGAAAAAGAAAGTGGGCGACAGCGTTGCAGCCGACGAAATCTTGATCGAAATTGAAACCGACAAAGTGGTGTTGGAAGTACCTGCACCGTCTGCTGGTGTGTTGTCTGAAATCTTGGTGGGCGACGGCGGTACCGTCACTGCAGAGCAACTCATTGCACGCATTGACACAGACGGTAAAGTGGCTGCCGCTGCGCCTGCAGCCGTTGCTGCACCAGCACCTGCTGCCAGCGCGCCTGCTGCAGCGCCTGCTGCACAAAGCACGAGCATGGCTGGTGTGGCCATGCCTGCCGCTGCCAAGCTGATGGCCGACAACAACTTGGCTGCTGGCTCAGTGGCTGGTTCTGGTAAAGATGGTCGCGTTATCAAGGGTGATGTGTTGTCTGCTGTTGCGGGTGGTGCCAAGCCTGCTGCGCAAGTGTCTATTCCTACTGGCGTGCCCACATCGTCATTGCCGCAAGTGGCTGCACCAGCCGTCAACTTGGGTGATCGTCCTGAGCAACGCGTGCCCATGACACGTTTGCGCGCCCGTGTGGCCGAGCGTTTGTTGCAATCGCAATCGACCAATGCCATCTTGACCACCTTCAACGAAATCAACATGGCGCCGGTCATGGACATGCGCAAGCGCTTCCAAGACAAGTTCGAAAAAGAACATGGCATCAAGCTGGGCTTTATGAGCTTCTTCGTGAAAGCCGCTGTGCACGCATTGAAGAAATTCCCTGTGCTCAACGCTTCCGTGGATGGCAATGACATCGTTTATCACGGTTACTTCGACATTGGTATTGCCGTGGGTTCCCCTCGCGGTTTGGTGGTGCCCATTTTGCGCAACGCCGACCAAATGAGCTTTGCCGACATCGAAAAGAAAATTGCTGAATTTGGCGCCAAAGCCAAAGACGGTAAGTTGGGTATCGAAGACATGACCGGCGGTACGTTCTCCATCTCCAATGGCGGCACCTTCGGCTCCATGATGTCTACGCCCATCATCAACCCACCTCAGTCAGCTATCTTGGGCGTGCACGCTACCAAAGATCGCGCCATGGTTGAAAACGGCCAAGTGGTGGTTCGCCCCATGAACTATTTCGCCATGTCTTACGACCACCGCATCATTGACGGCCGTGAAGCTGTCTTGGGCTTGGTGGCCATGAAAGAAGCGTTGGAAGATCCATCACGCTTGTTGTTTGACATCTAAATCACATTAGGAATTAGCATGAGCAAACAATTTGATGTGGTCGTCATTGGTGGCGGCCCCGGCGGTTATATTGCCGCCATTCGTGCAGCCCAATTGGGTTTCCAAGTGGCTTGCGTTGACGAGTGGAAAAACGCCGCAGGGGGCCCAGCCCCTGGCGGTACGTGCACCAACGTCGGTTGCATTCCTTCCAAAGCATTGCTCCAGTCTTCTGAGCACTTCGAGCAAGCCAACCATCACTTTGCCGATCACGGCATTGAGATGAAAGGTGTCAGCATGGATGTGGCCAAAATGATTGCACGCAAAGACACCGTTGTGAAGCAAAACAACGACGGCATTTTGTACTTGTTCAAAAAGAACAAAGTGTCTTTCTTCCACGGGCGTGCTGCGTTCAGCAAAGCCGTTGAAGGTGGCTACGAAGTGAACGTGACTGGCACAGCCAACGAAACTTTGGTGGGCAAAAACATCATTGTGGCCACTGGCTCCAATGCGCGCGCTTTGCCCGGTACACCTTTTGATGAAGTCAATGTGTTGTCTAACGACGGCGCCTTGAACGTTGGCGCAGTCCCCAAGAAATTGGTGCTGATTGGTTCCGGCGTCATTGGCTTGGAAATGGGATCTGTCTGGCGCCGTCTGGGCTCTGAAGTTACCATCCTCGAAGGTCTGCCAACCTTCCTGGGCGCAGTGGACGAGCAGATTGCCAAAGAAGCCAAAAAGGCTTTTGACAAGCAAGGTTTGAAGATTGAACTCGGCGTCAAAGTCGGCGAGATTCAAAACGGCAAAAAGGGCGTCAAAGTGGCCTACACCAATGCCAAGGGCGAAGCCCTTAGCATCGATGCAGACAAATTGATCGTCTCGATTGGCCGTGTGCCCAATACCATTGGTTTGAACACCGAAGCCGTGGGCCTCCAATTGGACGAGCGCGGTGCCATTGTGGTTGACGCCGAATGCAAAACCAACCTGCCAGGCGTTTGGGCGGTGGGCGATGTGGTTCGTGGTCCTATGTTGGCACACAAAGCAGAAGAAGAGGGCGTTGCCGTGGCCGAGCGCATTGCCGGCCAGCACGGACACGTGAACTTCAACACCGTTCCTTGGGTGATTTACACCAGCCCCGAAATTGCGTGGGTGGGCCGCACTGAGCAACAACTTAAGGCCGATGGCGTGGCTTACAAGGCCGGTACGTTCCCCTTCTTGGCCAATGGTCGTGCACGTGCCTTGGGTGACACCACTGGCATGGTCAAGTTCTTGGCTGATGCTAAGACAGACGAAATCTTGGGCGTTCACATCGTAGGTCCGATGGCCAGCGAGTTGATTTCTGAAGCCGTTGTGGCCATGGAATTTCGTGCCAGTGCCGAAGACATTGCCCGTATTTGCCATGCTCACCCCTCTTTGAGTGAAGCCACCAAAGAAGCTGCTCTGGCAGTGGACAAACGGACTCTGAACTTCTAAGTTTCTGAAGTCTCGTTAAACTATGAAGCCCGGGCCAGTCCCGGGTTTTCTCATTCCAAAGAACCTTTCTTTTAAAGCACCTTCACATGTCCGTTCGTTCAGCCTATGACCAAGAACTTCTGAACAGAGGCTATCAGGCTGACCCTGCCCAATTGCGTGCGGTAGAGGCATTGGAGCGTTGTGCGCAAGAATGGGCCGCTTATCAAGAGAGCATCAAGAGTCCCTTCAGATTCTTAAAGAAAAAACCTGAGCTGCCCCGCGGCGTCTACATGTTTGGTGGGGTGGGGCGCGGCAAGAGTTTCTTGATGGATTGTTTTTACAACGCCGTGCCTGTTCAAGATAAAACGCGTTTGCATTTCCATGAGTTCATGCGCGAAGTGCACCGCGAATTGGCCTTGATGCAAGGCACGGTCAATCCTTTGGACGAATTGGGTCGGCGCATGGCTAAACGCTACCAACTCATTTGCTTTGACGAATTTCACGTGGCTGACATCACAGATGCCATGATCCTGCATCGATTGCTGGTGTCGCTGTTTGAAAATGGCGTGAGCTTTGTCACCACCTCCAATTTCAAACCCGACAACTTGTACCCCGATGGTTTGCACCGCGATCGTTTGTTGCCAGCCATTGCTTTGTTGAATCAGCGCATGGAAGTGCTGAACGTGGACAACGGCACTGACTATCGCCGTCGCACTTTAGAGATGGTGAAGTTGTATCACTGCCCCTTGGGTGAGTCTGCAGATACAGAAATGGCAGATGCCTTCAATCGCTTGGCCAGTGGTCAGGACGAAGATCCTATCTTGCACATTGAAGCACGTGAGATCAAAAGCAAACGAAGGGCAGGCGGCGTGGTGTGGTTTGACTTCAGGGCTTTGTGTGGTGGCCCCCGCTCTCAAAACGATTATTTAGAAATTGCCACGCAGTTTCACACTGTGCTTTTGAGCAATGTACCTCTGATGCCGCCCCGCTTGGCATCAGAAGCAAGGCGATTTACTTGGTTGATAGATGTTCTTTACGATCGCCGTGTTAAATTGATTCTTTCAGCCGAAGTGGCGCCTGAGGCACTCTACGTCGAGGGTCCTTTGTCGCACGAGTTTCCTCGAACCATATCGCGTTTGCACGAGATGCAATCATCCGAGTTTTTGGCGTTAGAACATCGCACCGTTGATACCCACATCACATGAGCCAAACTTTCCTCAAGCGTATTTGCCTGACCATTATGCTTACGTGTGCGCCACTGTTGTGGCATACAACATCACACGCTTCTTCGCTTGAGACATTGACCACCATCGAAGCGCAAAGACAGGTTCTTGCGCAAGATAAAAAGATCATTTTTGATCAGTTTCAAACAGCTTCTAAACTCTGCTGGCAGAAATTTGCAGTTAACGATTGCCTGGCAAACGCGAGGCGAGAGAAGTACCAACAACTGGCGCTTTTGGATGCAAGAGAAATTGAACTCAATGCCCGACAACGTGAGCTTAAAGAATTCGAAAGACAGCAACGTCTTTCAGACAAAGCAACTGGCAAAGGCAGTCCTTGAGTTCCTATTTTGATACCGTTGCCAATGCCTTCACCGCTGAGGGCGTGCTGGCTGGCGGCAATCCACAATTCAAACCACGCACGGGTCAAACCGACATGGCCATGGCCGTTGCAGAAACCATTGCCAGTGGTGGTGAATTGGTGGTTGAAGCGGGTACGGGGGTTGGCAAAACATACGCTTACCTGGTACCCGTTTTGTTAAGCGGGCAACGCGCCCTGGTATCGACCGCCACCAAAGCTTTGCAGGATCAGCTTTTTTCGCGTGATATTCCCAAACTGATTGATGCTTTGAACCTGCCCATTCGCGTCGCGCTGCTCAAAGGTCGTGGCAGTTATTTGTGCACACAACGTTTGTCGCAAGCCCGTCAAAGTCACGATGCTTCGCTGCGCATACACGCCCATGCCTTAAGCAAAATTGAGACGTGGGCACAGTCCACCCGAACCGGCGATTTGTCAGAGCTGTCGGGTCTCGACGATCGCTCGCCCGTGATTCCCCTGGTCACATCCAATCGCGACAATTGCTTGGGATCACCTTGTCCGCAATTCAAGTCTTGCCATGTCAATCTGGCCCGCAAAGAAGCCATGTCAGCCGATGTGGTGGTAATTAACCATCATTTGTTTTTTGCCGATTTGAATGTTCGCGAAACTGGCATGGCAGAGCTTTTGCCTTCAGTTCAAACCGTGGTGTTTGATGAGGCTCACCAACTCAATGAAATAGGCATTAATTTTCTAGGACGTCATCTCAGCACCAGCCAATTGCTAGAGTTGACCCGAGATATTCTTGGCGCGGGTGTTCAACTGGCCAGAGGGCTGGTCGATTGGACGCTGATCTGCGGCGTCTTAGAAAAGTCAACGCGTGATTTAAGGCTGACAGCACAGCATGCGCGCCCTGGCTCTCGCCTCAGATGGGCTGAACCTGTGCCAGATGAAATTGACACGGCCGATTGGCTCACGGCCATGGCTCAACTAGAAGTTGCACTCAAAGCCGCACAAGCTGGGCTCGATACGGTTAGCGAAATGGCACCTGATTTTGTTCGTTTGTACGAGCGAGTCAGCCTTCAACTTAGCACCTTGCACGACTTTCAAGACCCTTGTGCAGAAGGTTCAGTTCGATGGGTAGAGGTGGGTGCTCAAATGCGCATGGTCGAGTCTCCACTCGATATTTCGCGCGCGGTGCAAACGCACATGATTCAGCGTCAACCCCAATTGTCACCAGCAACAGACGCCGATGCCGGGTTGCCCCCTGAAGCAAATCATGCGGCTGAATCAGTTCAAGCCGTCACGATGCGTCGTGCTTGGGTTTTTACCTCCGCCACCTTAGGCGAAGATGCGCAAATGCGTTGGTTTACTGAGCCGTGTGGTTTGAGTGAGGCCCGAAAGCTTCGGGTGGCCAGTCCCTTTGACTACGAACTCATGTCGGCCATATATGTGCCGCCGGGTATGCCCAAGCCCAACGATTTTGGGCACACACGCCAGGTGGCTGCTTGGGTCGAAAAATACGCCAGACAATTGGGAGGTCGTACTTTGGTCCTGACCACCACACTCAACGCCATGCGCAACATTGGCGAGGCCCTCACGGCGGCCTTGGGTCAGAGCGGCGAGTTAGAAGTCTTGGTGCAGGGCCAAGGGCCCAAGCGTCGACTTATGGAACGATTCAGAGAAGGCAGCAACCATGGCGGTTTAGGTTGTGTGTTGGTGGCATCGGCGTCTTTTTGGGAAGGCTTTGATGTGCCAGGTGATGCATTGCAGTTGGTGGTCATCGACAAACTGCCATTTCCGCCACCCAACGACCCTTTGGTAGAAGCCAGATCACAACGGCTAGAACTAATGGGAAAGAGTTCGTTCTCAGAATACAGCGTGCCAGAGGCTGCGGTGGCTTTGAAGCAGGGCGCAGGTCGCCTCATTCGAAGCGAGACAGACACTGGTGTTTTGGTGGTTTGTGATCCGCGCCTCACAAGTATGGCTTACGGCAAACGGCTGTTGGCAAGCTTGCCCCCTATGCGCAAACTGACCAACGCAAGCGAATTTGAGTTGGCTTTGTCTCAGCTCACCAAAACTTCCACCAGCTAGCCGGCTTCTGATTAGCGGGCATTGTGGCTGCTGGAAAATTGGTGCTCAACACGCGTTGTGCATCGTCTTTCAAATTCTTCATGCCGAGTGCATCGTAAGACTTGATCAAAATTTCCAAGGCTTCTTGAATGGCCGGCACGCCTGGGTAATCGGTAATGGCCAATTGCGCGCGGTTGACTGCGGCCACATAGGCACCCTTGCTGTAATAAAAACGTGCCACATGAACTTCGTAGGATGCCAAGGAGTTGACGATGTAAGTCATGCGCTGACGTGCATCTGGGCTGTACTTTGAATCGGGGAATCGGGTGATCAGCTCTTTGAACGCTTCAAACGAGTCTTTGGCAGCTTTCTGATCGCGTTCAGATAAATCTTGTTTGGTGATGAACGAGAAAAGACCTAAGTTGTCATTGAAGTTGACCAAGCCTTTGAGGTAGAGGGCGTAATCAACTGCGGGGCTGGAAGGGTGCAGTTTGAGAAAACGGTCGAGGGTGGCAACGGCTTGAATCTTTTCAGTAGCGCGATACTGCGCATATGCTTTTTCGATTTGTGCCTGTTGGGCTAAGGGCGTGCCAGCCGCGCGCCCCTCTAATTTGTCGAACAGCATGGCCGCGCGATCCCATGCACCTGCGTTGACTTCGTCACGCGCTTCGCTGTAGATTTTTTCAGGGGCCCAAGCTGCGGTGGGATCGGATGGGGTGCTTGAACAACCCGAAAGGATTGTGGCGGCAAAGCCAACAAGCGTAAGCGCAAGCACCGATAATCTGATCTTCAACATCTGGCAACCTTGGAAATAAAGCAAATTGATTATATCGAGCCCCTCAGATTTAGACGAGACAGATGATCTTTCGGAGGATTCCGGCTTACAAGAGGCCGGCAGTGCTTTGGCGGTCGAAGTTCGGGACATCGTGGCGGGGCCTGAATTCCATGGCCAACGACTTGATCGCATGTTGGTAGCCGCAGTCCCCGAGTTTTCTAGAAGTTACTTGCAGCAACTCTTGGAAGATGGCGCAGTGACCCGGGGCGGCTTGGCCGTTTTGAAATCTTCTCACAAGGTCAAAGCCGGCGAATCTTGGCGCATTTCGCTCCGTGCAACACCGCAATCTCAAGCCTTCAAGCCAGAGCAAATGGACTTGTCAATTGTCTATGAAGACGCACACCTGCGGATCATAGACAAACCGGTGGGCATGGTTGTTCATCCTGCCCCTGGCAATTGGTCTGGAACCTTGATGAACGGCCTATTGGGCCTTGATCCCCAACTGATGGATCTGCCAAGGGCAGGCATTGTTCACCGTTTAGACAAAGATACCAGCGGCCTGATGGTGGTGGCGCGCAACCGTCAAAGCATGGATGCGTTGGTTAAACAAATTGCTGCCCGCGAGGTCAAGCGTCAGTATTTGGCCATCAGTGACAAGCCTTGGACGGGTAGCAAACAAAAAACAGTGGATTTGCCCATAGGCAGGGATCCTGCTCAGCGGCTGCGCATGGCGGTCGTTGATTTGGCCAAAAATTCCGGAAAAACCGCAACAACGCACTTCCATGCACTGGCACAAAGTGAGCAGGGTGTTTTGGTGCGTTGCATTTTAGAGACGGGTCGTACCCATCAAATTCGGGTTCACATGGCTTCCTTGAAACTGCCATTGGTGGGAGACGCTGTCTATGGCGGCTCTGCGCACCCCTTGATGGCACGTCAGGCATTGCATGCCGAGCAGCTGGCTTTTGAACATCCCATGACAGGGCAAGCCTTGGCATTCAGGTCCAACTTGCCAGAAGATTTTCAAAATTTGCTGAAGGCTTGGTCGCTCAGTTACAATGAAAAGGCCTAATTTACAGGCCCGAGCCTGTCAAATGATGGCCTCGAATTCTTTTGATGCTTCACACCAAGGCGCTTTATGTGCTTGATGGCTTCTTGCCATCCCCCCTGTGTGTGTTTCAGTTCGCGCTTAGGCGCATTTATCCCGGAAGATTGACACCATGAATACGGCCCAGGCCAAGCGTGTCCTTGAAACAGCGTTGCTCTGTTCAACACAGCCCGTCACAGTGCGTGACATGCGGGTGTTGTTTGATGACGCTCTAGGCGCCGATACCCTCAAAGTTCTTTTGGAAGAGCTGCAACTTGACTGGGCCGAACGAGGCTTAGAACTTGTGTCTGTGGCCACCGGTTGGCGCTTTCAGAGTCGCCCCGAACTGCGCAGTTATTTGGACCGACTCAATCCAGAGAAGCCACCAAAGTACACACGCGCAGTGATGGAAACTTTGGCCATCATTGCCTACCGTCAGCCGGTAACGCGTGGCGACATGGAAGACATTCGCGGCGTGACCATCAATACACAAATTCTGAAGCAGTTGGAAGACCGCGGTTGGGTTGAGGTCATTGGCCACCGCGAGTCGGTCGGCCGTCCTGGTTTGTATGCCACCACCCGTCATTTTTTAGACGACTTGGGGTTGGCTTCATTGGATCAATTGCCCTTGCTGGCAAGTGTTGAGGGGCAAGCGGCTGTCTTGGCCAGTCTTAATTCGCCAGAGGAAGACGCAAATCAGGCCACACTTTCTCTAGAAGTTGCCTTGACAGAGCTCGATACGCCCGCACCAGATGCAAACCTGTTGGCCCCTGACCAAGCCAACGAATCTTCGGTCGAAGAACCCTTACCCGACGAACCACCCGCGCAAGCATCAGAAAGCCCTCCCCATGACTGAGATGCCCCAGGCACCGGAACCCACTTCAAATCAGCCCGAAACAGATCACGACATCTTCAAGCCGATTGCCATCGAAGACGTCGTTTCTGGTCAATTTGACCAAGAGGCTGAGGGTGCAATTTCGCCGCTGTTAACTAAGCGTGTATTGCTCCCTCAGGCCGAATCGCCTAAATTGCACAAAGTTTTGGCACAGGCTGGCTTGGGTTCACGGCTTGAAATGGAGCAGCTCATTGTGGAAGGCCGCATCTCGGTCAACAACGAACCTGCACACATTGGTCAGCGCATTCAATATGGTGATCAGGTCAAGGTTAACGGCCGTCCTATTCGGGTACGAATCGATCCGCCGCCCCCTAGAGTTATTGCGTATCACAAGCCTGCGGGCGAAATCGTCTCGCACGATGACCCTAAAAACCGGCCCACAGTTTTTCGCAAACTTCCACGCCTTCAGCAAGGCAAGTGGCAGTCTGTCGGGCGCCTAGACTTGAACACCGAAGGTTTGTTGCTGTTCACCAATTCAGGTGAACTGGCCAACCGGTTAATGCACCCGCGTTTTGGTTTAGAGCGCGAATACGCGGTGCGCGTGTTGGGTGCATTGAGCAATGAAGAAAAACAAAAACTGCTCGATGGCGTCATGCTCGATGATGGCATGGCCCAGTTTGGCAGCATCGAAAATGGCGGGGGTGAAGGCTCCAACTGTTGGTATCGCGTCACCATCTCCGAAGGTCGCAACCGCGAAGTGCGACGCATGATGGAGGCCGTAGGCCACGCCGTGAGTCGTCTCATTCGAATTCGGTACGGCGCCATGGTGTTGCCTCATGGGCTTCGCCGCAGTACTTTCATGGAACTGGATGAAGCCGACATTCGCGCTTTGACGCATGCCGCCAACAAGGCAGGCGAGGCGCGCGAAGAGGGCGACTCAGTGGCTGCCAAGCCTGGTCGTCCCCCCGAGCGGCGCACACAGAACCCCCGAAATCGTGCTTTTGGCGCCAATAAACCCGCCCAAGGCGCTGCATCACAACGTCGTGGCAAATCTGATGGTGGCCAGCCAGACCCCATGAAAACGTCGGTCGGCTACATTGGCGCTGACAGTTTTAGCCGTCAGCGCAAAGAGCAGGGCCCTGGCGGACGTTCGGGTGGTCCACGTCGCAATGGTGGCAGAAGTCGATAGGATTTTGTAAGCCGCGTCGCGCTTTGCCATCGGCAGAAATTGGCTTAGACAATTCCTTTTTGCCTCTGGGGTAACCCCTATGTCAGGTTAGAATAGCAGGCTTGCTTAAGTGCAACGCCGCATTAAAAACAACGTTTTTAAGATCTAAATTTTTAAATAAAACTGAGGAATCTCATCATGGCTATCGAACGCACACTGTCCATCATCAAGCCTGACGCAGTCGCTAAAAACGTCATCGGTCAAATTTACGCACGTTTCGAAGCTGCAGGCCTCAAAGTTGTGGCTGCCAAAATGGCACACCTTTCACGTGGCGAAGCTGAAGCTTTTTACGCGGTGCACAAAGAGCGTCCTTTCTTCAAAGACTTGGTCGACTTCATGATTTCTGGTCCTGTCATGATTCAAGCCTTGCAAGGCGAAGGCGCCATCTTGAAAAACCGTGACCTCATGGGCGCTACCGATCCTAAGAAAGCAGCCCCCGGTACCATCCGTGCTGATTTCGCTGACAGCATCGATGCCAACGCTGTGCACGGTTCTGACGCCGCAGAAACTGCTGCAGTTGAAATCAGCTTTTTCTTCCCCGGCATGAACGTTTACTCACGTTAATTCCTGCTGATTCTTTTCAGCCCCTTCCAAGCGGCCTAGAACACATTTTCTACCGCCATGACGGCCAACCTTCTCGATTTTGACCTTGAAGGCTTGGCCGTTTTTTGTGAGGGGCTAGGCGAAAAGCGCTTCCGCGCAACTCAGCTGTTTCGCTGGATTCACCAGCGCGGTATGGCTCAGTTTGATGACATGTCAGACCTCGCCAAATCGCTTCGAGAAAAACTCAAAGTACATGCCCAAGTGGCTGCTTTGCCCATCATTTCTCAACAAATTTCCAAAGACGGCACCATCAAGTGGTTATTTGATGTAGGCGGCGGTGACGCGGTAGAAACGGTCTTCATTCCAGAAGACGATCGCGGCACCTTGTGCGTTTCATCGCAAGCTGGCTGTGCCGTTGGCTGTCGTTTTTGCTCTACGGGTCACCAAGGCTTTAGCCGCAACCTCACCACGGCAGAAATTCTGGCCCAATTGTGGTTTGCTGAACATTTTTTGCGCAAGTACCTGAATCAATCCGAGCGTGTCATTTCCAACGTGGTCATGATGGGCATGGGTGAACCCCTGCAAAATTACAACGCGCTGGTTCCAGCGCTAAAAGCCATGTTGGATGACCACGGTTATGGCTTGTCCCGCAGGCGCGTCACGGTTTCAACGTCTGGCGTTGTGCCCATGATGACCCGCTTGTCTCAAGATTGTCCAGTGGCTTTGGCGGTGTCTTTGCATGCCCCAAATGATGCACTGCGCGACAACTTGGTACCCCTGAATCGCAAATACCCCCTCGATGAACTCCTTGCCGAGTGCACGCACTACTTAGCCAAGGCACCGCGCGACTTCATCACCTTCGAATATTGCATGCTGCAGGGTGTCAACGATCAGCCCGAGCACGCACAGCAATTGGTCCAGTTGATCAGGCGACATGCGGCCCAAGGCCTTCGCTGTAAATTCAACCTGATCCCTTTCAACCCTTTCAAAGAATCTGGTTTGTTGAGGTCTGATGATGCTACTGTGGCCAAGTTTGCGGAAACCCTGATTCAAGCGGGTTTTGTCACCACGGTACGCAAAACTCGTGGTGACGACATCGATGCTGCTTGCGGCCAATTGGCAGGTGATGTCAAAGATCGAACCGATGTGGCCCACCGCATTGCGCAACAGCGCGCTGTGCCAGTTCAATGGCTCGAAAAACCCCCTTCTACAACTGCTGGCAAACCAGAGTTTTGACAACCGCACAGAAGCTGAGAAAATTCTCAACAATGCATACAAAGAGATCCCATGACTGAATTGATCAACGAAGCCGCGACGCCTCTCATGCCCGCATCCCCCGGCCAGATGATCAAAGCAGGGCGCATGAAGGCTGGCGTGCATTTGGCCATCTTGTCTGTCAACATGAAAGTCAGCATCAAACAGCTTGAAGCACTAGAGTCAGATCGTTTTGACCTTTTGTCGGGCACGGTGTTCTCACGTGCGCTAGCGGCCAAAGTGTGCCGCTTCCTCAACATGGACCCGCAACCCGTCTTGAGCTTAATGCCCGTCAACAGCAACGGCCTCAAACCACTGAACATCATCGACGCCGAACAAGCCCCTTCGTACGCGTCTCACCGCACGGCCCAACGGCGTTCAGGAATGGGTCGTGGCCTCAAGCTCTGGCTGCTGATTTTGCTCATTGGCTTGCTCACATTTGCATTGGGTGGCGATTGGATTGTTCAGGTCATCCAAATGGAATCTGCAACACAAGCCGCAGAAGTGGTTCCTACCATGCCACCCGTTCAAGAGCCTGTTTTGCCAGATGCAGCACAAGCCGAATTGCCCAAAGCCATGGTGTTTGAAAGTCCCAATACCGCGTCAGCACCGGCTACAAGCAATGTGCCAGCCCCAGTCAATGTTTCGACGGAGAACCTGAAATGACAAATCCAGTTGCCATTCCCTCTGCATCACCCCTGCCTCGACGCAGCCTGCAAGCCCAGGTCCAATGGGGCCAACGCATCGTCACGGTAGGCGGCAATGCGCCTGTTCGCGTCCAATCCATGACCAACACAGACACTGTTGATGTCATTGGTTCTGCCATTCAAATTAAAGAGCTTGCCATCGCTGGTTCTGAAATGGTTCGCTTAACGGTCAACACGCCAGAGGCTGCAGAAGCAGTGCCGCACATTCGAGATCAACTCGACAAAATGGGTGTGGACGTGCCCCTCATTGGCGACTTTCATTACAACGGCCATCGCCTTTTGAGTGACCATCCTGCCTGTGCCGAAGCCCTTTCCAAATACCGAATCAATCCCGGTAATGTGGGTAAAGGTGACAAACACGATGTGCAGTTTGGCCAAATGATTGAAGCTGCCATGAAGTGGAACAAGCCGGTTCGCATCGGTGTCAATTGGGGCAGCTTAGACCAAGAACTGTTGGCCAATTTGATGGACCAAAACAGCCAGCGCGCAACACCCTGGGAAGCCAGGCAAGTGATGTACGAAGCCTTGATCACCTCTGCCATCAGTTCGGCAGACAAAGCGCATCAGATGGGCATGTCCCGCGCTCAAATCATGTTGTCTTGCAAAGTGTCTGGCGTGCAAGACCTCATTGCTGTGTACCGTGAGTTAGGACGTCGCACAGATTACCCCTTGCACTTGGGCTTGACTGAGGCCGGCATGGGCACCAAAGGCACGGTTGCCTCGGCAACTGCCTTGGCCATTTTGTTGCAAGAAGGCATTGGCGACACCATTCGGGTGTCGCTTACGCCTCAGCCAGGCGAGGCCAGAACCCAAGAGGTGGTCATTGCTTCCGAAATCTTGCAGTCTTTGGGTTTGCGTATTTTTGTGCCCAGCGTCACGGCATGCCCAGGCTGTGGCAGAACCACCAGCAGCACTTTCCAAGAATTGGCCAAACAGATTGACGATTACTTGCGTGCACAAATGCCTGTTTGGCGTCAACGGTATCCAGGCGTAGAGAACTTAAAATTGGCCGTGATGGGTTGTATTGTGAACGGCCCCGGGGAAAGCAAGCATGCCGACATTGGCATCAGCTTGCCTGGTACTGGTGAGGCGCCTGCTGCACCTGTCTTCATCGATGGTGAAAAGAAACTGACCTTGCGAGGCGACAACATTGCCCAAGAGTTTCAAGACTTGGTCGCCAAGTACATTGAGCAACGTTTTGGCAGCACTGCCAACAACGCACCGTAATTGATTGTTGTTGAAATGAATCCTATTGAATCGAGTCCGAAGTCGGCTGCCTTTAAAAAGCTGACAGCCGTCAAAGGCATGAACGATATTTTGCCCGGCGAATCAGCCAAGTGGGAGTGGTTAGAGGCCACCGTACGCAGCCTGATGTCTCGTTATGCCTATCGCAATATTCGCACGCCCATTGTGGAGCCTACCGCTTTGTTTGTGAGGGGCTTGGGCGAGGTGACCGACATTGTTGAAAAAGAAATGTACTCTTTTGAGGACAGGTTAAATGGCGAAGCCCTAACCCTGCGACCAGAGAGCACCGCTGGTGTGGTTCGCGCAGTGGTCGAGCACAACATGCTTTATGAGGGCGGCAAGCGTCTTTATTACATGGGACCCATGTTTCGACACGAACGTCCGCAGCGTGGGCGTTATCGTCAATTCCATCAAATTGGCGCAGAGGTGTTGGGATTTCAGGGCCCCGAAATTGACGCAGAAGTCATTTTGCTAGCGCACGATTTATGGAAAGCCATTGGCCTCAAAGAGGTTCGACTCGAACTCAACAGCTTGGGGCAACCGCCAGAGCGATTGGCCCACCGGGCAGCTCTCATTGCGCACCTTGAAAAGCACCAAGATGTGCTCGATGAAGATGCCAAACGTCGTCTCTACACCAATCCACTTCGAATTTTGGACACCAAAAATCCAGCCATGAAAGAGGTGGTCGAGTCTGCACCCAAGCTCATGGACTTTTTGGGAGCGCAATCTTTGGCGCATTTCAATGCCTTGCGTCAAATTTTGGATGCCAATGGCGTGACATACACTTTAAACCCCCGCCTTGTGAGGGGCATGGACTATTACAACCTCACCGTGTTTGAGTTCATCACAGATCAACTTGGTTCTCAAGGCACTGTGTGTGGCGGCGGGCGCTACGACTATCTGATCGAACAAGTGGGTGGCAAGCCTGCGCCAGCGGTGGGTTGGGCCCTGGGTATCGAACGTGTTCTGGCTTTGCTAGAAGAGCAGAGGGCGGTATTGCCCGATTCAGTGCCACACGCTTACGCCATCGTGCCCGATGCGCAGAGCTTGCCCGCTGTTTTGAAACACCTGCGTCAATTGCGTGAATTGGGTGTCAATGTTCAAATGCATGCAGGTTCGGGCGAGGGCATCGGCAGCATGAAAAGTCAGTTCAAAAAAGCCGATAGCAGCGGCGCTCAATTTGCCTTAATTTTTGGTGCCGACGAATTGGCTCAAAATGCCGTCTCCGTCAAATCACTCCGTGATGGTGGTGGTGCGCAAAGAACAGAATCATTGGAAAACCTCGGTGCTTGGGCTCTCAGCCTACAATTGACATCTTGAAACAAAGCTGAATATGTCCTCACATCTGAATCTCGAAGAACAAGAACAACTTGACGAACTCAAGCATTTTTGGAAAAAGTACGGCAACGCCATCACTTGGTTTTTGATCGTTGTCATGGGCGCCTATGTTGCCTGGAATGGTTTTCAATATTGGGAGCGTCAACAATCGACCAAAGCGTCTGCGCTCTTTGACGAAGTTGAACGGTCTGCTGCTGCCAACGATGCCGCCAAACTTGAACGCGCATGGAACGACATGAAAGAGCGTTTTCCACGCACCACATTCGCAACTCAATCGGCCTTGTTGGCTGCCAGAGTTTTTCAGCAATCGGAAAAACCCGACGCGGCATTAACAGCCTTGAAATGGGCCAGCGACAACGCCTCCGACGAAGCCGGTTCTCAATTGGCTCGCATTCGCTTGGCCAATTTGCAATCTCAAATGAAGGCTTACGACGAAGCTTTGAAAACCTTGGCAAAGCCTTTTCAGCCAGCGTTTGCAGGACTTGCAGCCGACATTCAGGGTGATGTGTTGGTTTCGCAAAATAAATCTGCTGAAGCAGTCAAAGCTTACACCGAGGCTTGGACGCAATTGGCAGACAACGCCGAATACCGGCCCTTGGTTGCTGCCAAATTGAACGCCTTGGGCGCTGACCCAACTCAAGCCAAAGGTGCCTCAAAATGAGCGCACGTTTTCTGGTTGGCCGAAGCTCATCCCTTTTAGCCCTTGCCAATTGCATTGGCTTGGCTTTGTTGCTGAGTGCTTGTTCAAGCACACCAGACAAACCTGCGCCCACGGCGCTGTCTGAATTCAAGCCGTCTCTGACCGTCACCAAGGCTTGGGCAACCCAGTTGAGTCCTGTTGCAGCACCCCTGACAGCGCACATCAGCCAAGATCAAGTGGCCGTGGTGGGTACCAATGGTTTGGTAACCGTGCTCAATGCCGACACTGGCGCTGAGATTTGGCGCTTGGCATTGAACACGCCAGTGGCAGCCGGCATTGGCTCTGATGGCACTCGACTTGCCGTCATTACCAAATCCAACGAACTGATGGCTTTGTCAAAGGGGCAAGTACTTTGGAAGGTTAAGCTGCCCGCATTGGCTTTGACGGCACCATTCGTTGCGGGAGGCCGAGTTTTTGCGCTTACCGCTGATCGTACCGTGACAGCTTTTGATGGCGGTTCAGGCCAAGTGCTCTGGCGTCAACAACGTTCAGGGGATGCCTTGGTGTTAAAGCAAGCTGGCATCTTGACCAGCTTTCAAGACAATTTATTGGTAGGTCTCTCGGGGCGTTTGGTTGCCCTCAACCCTGCCAATGGCGTTTCCAAATGGGAAGTCACCATTGGATCTTCACGCGGCACCAATGAGGTCGAACGCTTGGTCGACTTGGTTGCAGGCGTATCGCGTGTGAACAATACCGTTTGTGCGCGAGCCTTTCAAACGTCAGTGACATGTGTCGATGCGCTCAAAGGTAGCAATCTCTGGACTCGCGCAGCCCAGGGCCATGTGGGCCTTGCAGGCACAGAGTCTGCCGTTTTTGGCACCGAGTCAGATGGCAGAGTAAACGCATGGAACCGTTCCAATGGTCAAGTGCTTTGGCAATCTGAGGCGCTTCGTTTCAGAGGCTTGACCGCGCCAGTTGCCGCCGCAGGCCAGTTGTTGGTCGGCGATGATTTGGGCTGGGTCCATTGGCTTGATGCCAGCAACGGTCAAACCGTTGCGCGCATGCAAATTGACGCATCTGGCATTGCCATGCCCTTGTTGCGCTCAGAAAAAACTTGGGTTGTTGTCACAAAAAACGGCTTGGTTCAAGCCCTCCGTGCTGACTAAATCCCAACAGAAAGATTGATTTGAAACCCGTACTGGCTTTGGTAGGACGCCCCAATGTAGGCAAGTCCACGCTCTTTAACCGTCTCACCAAAAGTCGTGACGCCATCGTCGCAGACTATGCAGGCCTCACGCGCGATCGTCACTATGGTCAAGGCCGTCAAGGCAGATACGAGTACATCGTCATTGACACCGGTGGTTTTGAGCCAGATGCCAGCACGGGCATCTACAAAGAAATGGCCAAGCAAACTCAACAAGCTGTTGCCGAA
Organism: Limnohabitans sp.; assembly: GCA_049655425.1. Taxonomy (GTDB): domain Bacteria; phylum Pseudomonadota; class Gammaproteobacteria; order Burkholderiales; family Burkholderiaceae_C; genus Limnohabitans_A. The sequence goes on from JBASJS010000003.1 coordinate 306,292, forward strand.
GCCGATGTGGTTGTGTTTGTGGTCGATGCTCGCGCCGGTGTGTCTGCACAAGACCACGACATTGCCAAATATTTGCGACGCATTGGCAAGCCTTGTTTGTTGGTGGCCAACAAAGCCGAGGGCATGCGCGAAGGCGTTCAAATCAGTGAGTTCTATGAACTTGGCTTGGGTGAAGTCATCCCTGTTTCTGCGGCCCACGGACAAGGCATTCGCGGTTTAGTAGAGCTGGCCTTAGACCCCCTCATGTTGCCAGAGGAAGATGAAGACGCAGAGGTCGACACCAGCATTGTGAAGTTGGCTGTGGCTGGCCGGCCCAATGTTGGCAAATCAACCCTCATCAACACGTGGCTTGGCGAGGAGCGCCTGGTTGCCTTTGACATGCCGGGTACCACCCGCGATGCCATCACAGTTCCGTTTGAGCGTGATGGTCAAATGTTTGAACTCATCGACACAGCTGGATTGCGCCGCAAAGGCAAAGTTTTTGAAGCCATTGAAAAATTCTCAGTGGTTAAAACCTTGCAAGCCATTGAATCTGCCAACGTGGTCTTGCTCTTGCTTGACGCAACGCAAGGGGTTACCGAGCAAGATGCCCACATTGCAGGCTTCGTCTTGGACAGTGGCCGCGCGGTGGTTTTGGCGGTCAACAAATGGGATGCCGTAGACGAATACCAACGCGACTTGGTGCATCGCTCCATTGAAAGCCGTTTGCCTTTCTTGAAGTTTGCCAATTTGCACACCATTTCCGCCAAAAAACGGCAGGGTCTGGGTCCTGTCTGGAAGTCCATTACGCAGGCGCACAAGTCGGCAATGGTGAAGATGACCACCCCTGTCTTAACGCGCTTGCTGTTAGAGTCAGTTCAATTCCAGAGCCCGCAACGTGGTGGCATGTTCCGGCCCAAATTACGCTATGCCCACCAAGGGGGTATGAATCCGCCCGTGATTGTGATTCATGGCAACTCTCTAGAACACGTCACCGAGACCTACAAACGGTACTTAGAGGGGCGTTTCAGAAAAGCCTTTGACCTCTCTGGCACACCTTTGCGCATTGAGATGAAAACCTCTCAAAATCCTTATGCCGACAAAGATTCGGACTAATTTGTAAGGTTTTGCAGTTTTTTCTTTTTACCTTCAGCTCAGCATGTGTTAAGGTAAAACCCTTAATTCAATTCAGAACACGGAGAATATCGTGAACAACAAAGGGCAACTTTTGCAAGATCCCTTCCTCAACGCATTGCGTCGCGAGCATGTGCCTGTTTCCATTTATTTGGTCAACGGCATCAAGCTTCAGGGCCAAATTGAGTCCTTCGACCAGTATGTTGTGTTGCTTCGCAACACAGTCACACAAATGGTCTACAAGCACGCCATTTCAACCATCGTTCCCGGACGCGCAGTCAACCTCAATGGTTCAGACGCTCCCGACGACACACCCGCCTAATTTTCTCTTTTGAGCAAAGATTTGGAAGATTCAACACCCGCCTTGCTGGTGGGGGTTGATTTTGGTTTGCCTCATTTCGATGGCGAACTGGATGAACTCAGCCAACTTGCGCTTACCGCAGGGATGCACCCTGTGGCCAAAATTACTTGCAAACGCAAGGCCCCTGATGCGGCTTTGTTTGTAGGTTCGGGCAAGGCCGATGAAATCAAATTCATGGCAGAGCAGACGGGCGCACGCGAGGTTTTGTTTGACCAATCTCTCAGCCCAGCGCAGCAGAGAAACCTTGAGCGCCACCTAGGCTTGCCTGTCAACGACAGAACCTTGCTCATTTTGGAAATTTTTGCGCAACGAGCCCGAAGTCATGACGGCAAGTTGCAAGTCGAGTTGGCCAGGCTGCAATACCTCAGTACTCGTTTGGTGCGGCGGTGGTCTCACCTAGAACGGCAGCGCGGCGGCATTGGTACTCGAGGGGGTCCCGGAGAAACACAAATCGAGCTCGACAGGCGCATGATCAGTGATGCCATCAAGCGAACCAAAGAGCGCTTGACCAAAGTCAAGAAGCAGCGCTCAACACAGCGCCGTCAAAGAGACCGGCGCAACGCTTTCAATGTGTCTTTGGTAGGCTACACCAATGCTGGCAAATCGACTTTGTTCAATGCCATGGTGAAAGCTCGCGCTTATGCGGCAGATCAGCTGTTTGCCACGCTCGACACCACCACCCGTCAGCTGTACTTGGGCGAAGCAGGGCGCAGTGCTTCTGTATCTGATACGGTGGGATTTATCCGCGATTTGCCTCACGGCTTGATCGATGCTTTTCAGGCCACATTGCAAGAAGCCGCAGACGCAGATTTGCTGATTCACGTGGTCGATGCGTCCAACCCCAATTTCCCAGAGCAAATGGCCGAAGTCAAACGCGTCTTGCACGAAATTGGCGCAGGCCTTGTGCCGCAGTGGTTGGTATTCAACAAAATAGACATGTTGCCTCCTGAGAGACGTCCGTTGGTATTTCATGACCAATATGAAGTTGACGGCTTGGCCTTGAACCGATTGTTTGTCAGTGCACAAACCGGGGAGGGCTTGCCATTGCTGCGTCAATTGCTTGCAGAAGAGGTGATGAAAAACACCTCTGAGCCAGCGCTGCTTCAAGATCCACGTTTTGCCCTTGATAATTTCGGGGAAAATTCAGACGAGATCCCATAATCGATCCTGGGATTGGGCACAATGGGTGCAGACAGTTAAATACCTTAGAAAAACGAATGAACTTCAATCCTCGTGCATTAGGCTGGTCAGTCCTTCCACAACGCCTTCGCGGCATGTTCAATTTGAACGATCCGCGCTGGGGAAGAGGTGACGACAAGCCCTCCCAAGAAGGTCAAGAGTCTGTGCCGCCCCCTGGCTCACAGTCTGGTGCGCCTTCCAATTCGACTGGCCCATCTTCCAACAAACCAAGCCAAAACGCTGGGCCACCTGATCTGGACGAATTGTGGCGCGATCTCAATCGCAAGCTTTCACAGTTTTTAGGTGGTAAAAACGGTGGTCCTCCGCACAAAGGTTCGCCCAATGGATCCCCCTCCAATGGCATGCCGCCATTTTTCCGGAATCTGGGCGTAGGCGTCATTTTGGGCGCCTTCGTCCTCATCTGGATGGGCACAGGGTTTTTCATTGTGCAAGAGGGTCAACAAGCTGTCATTACACAGTTTGGCAAATACAAGGCCACCGTGGGCGCTGGTTTTAACTGGCGTCTGCCGTACCCCATTCAAAAACACGAGTTGGTGTTTGTCACGCAAATTCGCTCGGTTGACATTGGCCGCGACAATGTCATCAAGGCCACAGGCTTGCGTGAGTCGGCCATGCTGACAGAAGATGAAAACATCGTTGAAATCAAGTTTGCTGTGCAATATCGTCTGAACGATGCGCGCGCTTATTTGTTCGAAAGCAAAAACCCCACAGAAGCGGTTGTGCAAGCTGCCGAAACCGCTGTGCGTGAGGTGGTTGGCAAAATGAAAATGGACTCTGCTTTGGCAGAAGAGCGCGATCAAATTGCGCCACGTGTCAGAACGCTCATGCAAAACATTCTCGACCGTTACAAAGTAGGTATCGAGGTGGTGGGTATCAATTTGCAACAAGGCGGCGTTAGGCCACCAGAACAAGTGCAGGCGGCTTTTGACGATGTGCTCAAAGCAGGTCAAGAGCGCGAACGCGCCAAAAACGAAGCCCAGGCTTATGCCAATGACGTGATTCCTCGTGCGGTGGGTGCCGCATCACGTTTGAAGGAAGAGTCTCAAGCCTATCGCGAGCGCATCGTGGCGCAAGCTGAAGGTGACGCGCAACGCTTCAAGGCCATCTTGCCCGAGTATCAAAATGCACCTCAAGTAACACGTGACCGCATGTACCTTGACGCCATGCAACAAATTTACTCCAACGTCACCAAGGTGGTCATTGACAGCAAGCAAGGTTCCAACCTCATGTATTTGCCCTTGGACAAGTTGATGCAAGCCACAAGCTCCCCTCTGGCACCTGCGGCGGCTTCAGACGGTTCTGCCAATGGCAACAATGCTTCGGCCCCTGCACCGGCAGCGGCATCCACCGATCCCAGATCCCGAGAAAGCCTTCGCTCTCGTGACCGTGAAATTCGTTAAGGACTCAGCAAAATGAATCGTATTGGAATCTGGGTTTCTTCCCTGTTGCTGGTCTTGGCTTTGGCCAGTTCAATGTTGTTCGTCGTCGATCAACGTCAGTTTGGCGTGGTCTATGCCTTGGGACAAATCAAAGAGGTGATCACAGAGCCTGGCCTCAACATCAAGTTGCCACCCCCTCTGCAAAATGTCACCTACATCGACAAGCGTCTGCTGACATTAGACAGCCCCGACACAGAGCCCATGCTGACCGCAGAAAAGCAGCGTGTGGTCATCGATTGGTATGTGCGTTGGCGCATCACCGACCCCATGGCCTACATTCGCAACGTGGGCTTGGACGAAAAATCGGGCGCTAACCAACTGAACCGTGTGGTGCGCAATGCATTCCAGGAAGAAATCAACAAACGCACCGTGAAAGACTTGTTGTCGCTGAGCCGTGACGTCTTGATGAACGACGTCAAGCGCGAGGTTTTGGAAAAAGTCCGTGGCGAAAAGCCTTGGGGTGTGGACGTGGTCGATGTGCGTATCACGCGCGCAGATTACGTTGATGCCATTACCGAGTCTGTTTACCGCCGAATGGAAGCTGAGCGCAAACGCGTTGCCAATGAATTGCGTTCTACCGGTGGCGCTGAAGGCGAAAAAATTCGTGCTGATGCCGATCGTCAACGCGAAGTTACCATTGCCAATGCGTATCGCGAAGCCCAAAAAATCAAGGGTCAAGGTGACTCACAAGCTGCGCGCATTTACAACGAGTCCTTTGGACGCGATCCGCAATTTGCCCAGTTTTACCGCAGCTTAGATGCTTACAAAGCCAGCTTTGCTAAGAAGAGCGATGTCATGGTGCTTGACCCAAGCAGCTCTGACTTTTTCAAAACCATGCGTGGCAACGCTGCGCCTGCGCCCGCTAAGAAATAATTGGATTGGGGCACCTCAATCTTGGCGGCCATCGCCTTGGTTTTGATATTTGAGGGGCTTTTGCCCCTCATTTCCCCAAGCAAATGGCGCGACATGTTTGCTCAAATTTTGCAGTTGCAAGATGGTCAAATTCGGTTTTTTGGACTTGGCATTGTTCTCTTGGGGCTGTTTCTTTTAATTTGGCTCCTTTAGACCCTGTTTGAACCGGTAAAATCCCTGTTTTAACAGCCCACCTTATTTGCCATGTCCGCTTGGGTCCTGCCGGATCACATCGCCGATGTCTTGCCCTCAGAAGCCAGACACATCGAAGAACTCCGAAGATTGCTACTAGACACTGCCCGAAGCTATGGCTTTGAATTGGTGTCGCCTCCTTTGCTTGAGCACATCGAGTCATTGCTCACAGGCACTGGCAAGGCCCTCGATTTGCAAACCTTCAAACTGGTCGACCAACTCTCAGGTCGCATGATGGGTCTGCGGGCCGACACAACCCCCCAAGTTGCGCGCATTGATGCGCACTTGCTCAACCGCCAAGGTGTCACCCGACTGTGCTATTGCGGTCCCGTGCTGCACACCCAACCCGACCGTCCTCATGCTACGCGCGAGCCTCTTCAATTGGGCGGCGAGATATTTGGTCATGCGGGATTAGAAGCCGACTTAGAAGTTTTGCAGTTGGCACTGGATTGCCTGCAAGCGACTCAAATGGGCGAAGTGTTGGTCGACTTGGCTGACGCGCGCATTGTCAGCAGTTTGCTTGAAGGTTTGTCTTTAACAGAAGCTATGCGCGGTGAGGTTTATGCGGCATTGGCTTCCAAAAACGCATCGGCATTGGCCGAGTTGTCGCAGCAATTTCCTGCTGACATTCAATCTGGCTTGATGAATTTGATCGATCTGTACGGCGATGCATCGGTGTTAGGCCGTGCCCTGCAGAAACTTCCTGCCAAACCTCAGATCAGCTTGGCCATTGAGCAACTGAAATGGCTCAGTGAACAACTGCCTCAGGTTCAATTTAAATTTGATTTGGCAGATGCCCGCGGCTATGCTTATTACAGCGGCTTGCGCTTTGCCATTTACGCCAAAGGCGCCAGTGACGCCGTGGTACGAGGCGGACGCTACGATGGTGTGGGGGCCGTGTTTGGCCACGAAATCAGCCGCGACCGGCCCGCCGTGGGCTTCAGCTTAGATCTGAAGCAGTGGGTCAGTGTGGTGCCTCAGCTTTCTCTTAAGGCGGCCATTCGTGCGCCTTGGGGAACATCGGCCGATCTGCGTTCGGCCATTTCCAAACTTCGCCACATGGGCGAAACAGTTGTCTGCAATTTACCCGGGCACGACAGCGAAATTGATGAATTCCAATGCGACCGCCAACTCATGGAAGTGGCGGGGCAGTGGGTGGTAACAGCTCTTGAAAATAAAGCAAAATGAACATGACCAAAGGACGTAACGTTGTCGTTGTAGGCACCCAGTGGGGCGACGAAGGCAAGGGCAAATTAGTTGATTGGCTTACCGAAAGTGCACAAGGTGTTGTGCGTTTTCAAGGGGGCCACAATGCAGGCCACACCTTGGTCATCAATGGCGTTAAAACAGCGCTCCACCTCATTCCAAGCGGCATCATGCGCCCGGGTGTCAAATGCTACATCGGCAATGGTGTGGTGTTGTCCGCAGGCAAGCTGTTTGAAGAAATTGCTGGTTTAGAAAAAGCTGGCGTTGAAGTTCGTTCACGTCTTCGCATCAGCGAAGCTTGCCCACTTATTTTGCCCTTCCACGCAGCTCTCGATGTTGCACGTGAAGCTGCACGCGAACAAGGCGGCACCGAGAAAATTGGCACCACGGGTCGTGGCATTGGCCCCGCCTACGAAGACAAAATTGCACGTCGTGCATTGCGCGTACAAGACCTCAAATACCCAGAGCGTTTTGCTTCAAAACTCAAAGAACTGTTGGACTTGCACAACCATGTGCTGACCACTTATTTGGGTTCAGAAAAGTTTGTCTTTGGTGACATGCTCAAGCCGTATGTCAAAAATGGTCAAGTGCAGTTCGACGTGGTTTTCAAAGAAGCCATGGAACATGCCGAATTGCTCAAGCCCATGATGGCCGATGTGTCACGAGAACTCAACGACGCACACCGCTTGGGCGCCAACTTGCTGTTTGAGGGCGCGCAAGGTACCTTGTTGGATGTTGATCACGGCACCTATCCCTACGTCACATCTAGCAACTGCGTGGCCGGCAATGCAGCGGCAGGTTCAGGCGTTGGTCCTGGCATGCTCCACTATGTGTTGGGCATTACAAAAGCTTATTGCACACGCGTTGGCGGCGGCCCTTTCCCAACAGAACTTGAGTGGGAAAAAGAAGGTACACCCGGTTGGCACATGAGCACAATCGGTGCAGAAAAAGGCGTGACCACAGGTCGCAGCCGTCGCTGCGGATGGTTTGATGCGGCATTGCTCAAACGCAGTGCCCAAGTTAATGGCTTGTCGGGTCTTTGCATTACCAAATTGGATGTGCTCGACGGTCTGAAAGAATTGAAACTTTGTACTGGCTACGAGCTCGATGGTGAAGTGGTCGACATTTTGCCCATGGGCGCTGACGACATTGCACGTTGCACACCTATTTACGAGACCATTGAAGGTTGGACAGACAGCACGGTGGGTGTGACGCAATTTGATAAGTTGCCTATCAATGCGCGCTTGTATTTGCAGCGCATTGAGCACGTAACAGGTGTGCCCATTCACATGGTCTCCACCAGCCCAGATCGCGACCACACCATTTTGATGCACCATCCATTTTTGGCGCCCCTCTAATTCAATTTCATCACCTCAGTGTCACCCTGTGTACATTGAACAAACCTCTGGAGAAAACGCATGCTGACTGAAGACGGCAAACACCTGTATGTGAGCTACGACGAATACCACAACCTGATTGAAAAGTTGGCCATCAAGGTTCACCAATCGGGTTGGGAGTTTGACACCATCCTGTGTCTTGCCCGAGGAGGCATGCGCCCAGGCGACATCTTGTCGCGTATTTTTGACAAGCCTTTGGCCATCATGTCGACCAGTTCATACCGCGCAGATGCTGGCACGGTTCAAGGTCATTTGGACATTGCGCGTTTTATCACCACACCCAAGGGTGAAATTGCAGGTCGCGTTTTGTTGGTGGATGATTTGGCCGATTCCGGCCACACCTTGAATGCGGTGGTCAACATGCTCAAAACCAACTACAAACCCATCACCGAATTGCGCTCGGCGGTCATTTGGACCAAGGGTGTTTCAGGTTTCCAGCCAGACTATTCTGTGGACTACTTGCCCACCAATCCTTGGATTCACCAACCTTTCGAAGGCTATGACAGCCTCAATCCTCAAAAATTAATGGAAAAGTGGAAAGTCTGAAGGTAGTATGTTGGGATGACTGACAAAAAATCATCCCATCCTTCTACCCAACTCATTCACCACGGCTACACGCCACCGGCCGAGTTTCAAGCCCCTCAGCCGGGCGTCTTCAAAGCCTCTACGATTTTCTTTCCCAATGTGGCCGCCATGCGCCAACGAGAATGGAAAGACAAATCAGCCTACACCTACGGCACTCACGGCACCCCCACCACATTCACATTAGAAGAGCGCTTGTGCACTCTAGAAGGTGGCAAGCATTGCGTCCTTACCCCAAGTGGGCTGTCGGCTTTGGCCGTTGCGGCTTTTGCGGTTTTAAAAACAGGCGATCATGTGCTGTTGCCAGACAATTCTTACGGCCCCAACAAAACATTGGCCGAAGGAGAGTTGCAATCTTTTGGGGTATCGCACACTTACTACGATGCCATGAATCCTCAAGACTTGGCATCAAAAATTCAAACCAACACCAAGCTGGTTTGGTTAGAGGCACCTGGTTCGGTGAGTATGGAATTTCCAGACTTGGTGCAACTGGTAAAAACGTGCAAGGCCCATCCTGTAATTACTGCCTTGGACAACACCTGGGGCGCGGGTCTTGCCTTCAAGCCCTTCGATTTGCTGGGAGATGGCAGCTTGTCTGTCGACCTCACTGCGCACGCACTGACCAAATACCCGAGCGGCGGCGGTGATGTGCTGATGGGGAGTGTCATGACGTCGAATGACGATTTGGCGCTTAAATTAAAACTCACCATGATGCGTTTGGGCATTTGCGTAGGCCCCAATGACGCTGAATCTATTTTGCGATCATTGCCCACCATTTGCTTGCGTTATGAAGCACAAGACCGCACAGCGCGCCACTTGGCGGCTTGGTGGCAAACTCAAGCGGCTTGTGTTCAAGTGATGCACCCCGCTTTAAAAGATTCGCCGGGCCATGACCATTGGAAAGCTTTGTGCGCGCCAACGGTCGATGCGGGTCTTGCCGCAGGTCTTTTCAGCATCATGCTCCATCCCAAGTTTTCGCAAGACCAAGTCGACGCTTTTTGCGACCAGCTCCAACTCTTCAAGATCGGTTACAGCTGGGGCGGGCCGGTGAGCCTGGTGGTGCCTTACAACATTGCCAGCATGCGCAGCAACTGGCCTTCACATTTGAAGCCTGGGCATTTGGTACGTTTTTCTACTGGATTTGAATCCAGCAAGGATTTGATTGACGATTTAACGCAAGCGGTCAGCAGTTGCCTGAATATTTAAGCAGATTGCCAAGAGTTGGATGGCAAGCTGATACAGTGGATGCCATTCAATAGAAAGAAACATCTTGGCAACTCCCAATTACGGTTACGAAAAACGTCAAAAAGAATTGGCGAAGAAGCGCAAGAAAGAAGACAAGCTCAAGGCCAAAGCCGAGAGAAAATCAGACTCGCCTGACGACATTTCTTCAGATGACGGTCCAAACACCGATTCAGAAAGCGACGCAGGTACAACTGCAACTGCAACTGCAACTGAGCCCACCCAGCCCATGCCTTAACGGCACCGCCTCTAAGCCCTCATTATTTTTTGGTAAGCAGCATCTTTTTCAGCTGCGGCCATACATTGCGCATCATCATGGGTTGCGCTTTTTCGTTGGGATGGATCCTGTCTGCTTGAAACCATTTCAGCGGATCGGGATCATCAGCGACGCCTTTCAAAAACTTCTGATTCAGTTGCGCGCCACTGTTTTGGCTTACTTTCTCATAAGCTGCCGACATTTGCTTCAAATAATTCGCGCCGTAATTGGGCGGAACTTGCATCGCAATCACAAGCACTTTGGCCCCCGCCGTTTGGCTGGCCTTAACCATGCTCAACAAGTTGGTCTGGGTCATGCCCATGTCCAAGCCTCTGAGCGCATCGTTGCCACCCAACTCAATGACCACAAGCGAGGGTTGGTGTAATCTCAAAAGCGATGGCAGGCGTGTGACGCCGCCTGAGGTGGTGTCGCCACTGATGCTGGCATTGACCCATTTCACGTCGATTGATTCTTTTTTGGCTTGCTGTGCCATTAAATCTACCCAGCCTGTGCCCCGCGTCAAGCCGTACTCTGCGCTGAGTGAGTCGCCCACAATCAGCACTGTTTTCTCTTGACCGCGTGTGTTGGCGTCACTGGCTTGCACCGAAGGTACCAAGAAGTAAATACCCGCAAGTAACAAGCCCACCACAAGGCGGTTAAAGTGTCGAAGTCGCAATAGAGGTTGGTGCATGTCAGAAACAATCATTTCAATTCAGCACGTCAGCAAATCAGTGCAGGATGTCAGTGGAACACTGGCTATTTTGCGTGATATTGATTTCTCTGTAGAAGCTGGGGAAACTGTGGCCATTTTGGGCGCCTCTGGCTCCGGCAAAAGTACCTTGCTCTCCTTGATGGCTGGCTTGGACACGCCAAGCTCGGGTCAGGTGATCTTGGCGGGTCGAACTTTGTTTGACATGAGTGAAGACGAACGAGCCGCATGGCGTGGTCAGCAACTTGGCTTTGTGTTCCAAAACTTTCAATTGATGGGCCACCTCACTGCGCTTGAAAATGTCATGCTGCCATTGGAGTTGAATGGCCAACGCGATGCAGCCCGACTTGCCAAAGACATCTTGACGCAAGTGGGTCTGTCCGAGCGCTTGCAGCATTTCCCCAAAGTGCTCAGTGGTGGTGAACAGCAGCGTGTGGCCTTGGCCCGGGCCTTTGTGGTTCAACCCAAGTTGCTCTTGGCCGATGAACCGACAGGCAGCCTCGATGCACAAACAGGCGAGAGCATCATGGATTTGATGTTGTCGCTGAATCAGGCGCGCGGAACCACACTCATTTTGGTCACGCACGATCAAAAATTGGCGCAACGTTGCAACAGAACACTGACATTAAGGGCCGGACAGCTCATATCCCAAGGATAATCAAGGGATGTCATCTCCCAAAGTTTTATTCGGTTTCCATGCCGTAGGTGTGCGTTTGAAAACGGCACCGCAGTCAATTGTTGAAATATATTTTGAAGTCACACGCCGCGATGCGCGCATGCGTCAATTCATCGAGCGCGCACAAGAGGCTGGCGTTCGCTTGATCGAAGCCGACAGCATGCGTTTGGCAAAATTGGCTGGCAGCCACGGCCATCAGGGTGTTGCGGCCCGCGTCGAAACTTTGCCACAAGCGCATTCCCTTGACGACTTATTGGACCAAGTGCAAGGCCCACCTTTGCTGCTGGTGTTAGACGGCGTCACCGATCCGCACAACTTGGGCGCATGTTTGCGGGTTGCAGATGGTGCCGGTGCACACGCGGTCATTGCACCCAAAGACCACGCGGCAGGCATCAACGCCACTGTGGCCAAAGTGGCCAGTGGGGCAGCCGAAACTGTTCCTTATTTCATGGTGACCAATTTGGCCCGCACGCTGGGTGAATTGAAAGAACGTTCCATTTGGGTTATCGGTACCAGTGGCGACGCTTCGCACACCATTTACCAAGCCGACCTCAAGGCGCCTGTTGCCTTGGTGCTTGGGGCCGAAGGGCCTGGTATGCGTCAATTGACTCGCAAAACGTGCGATCAACTGGTCAGCATTCCCATGCAGGGCGCTGTTGAAAGTCTCAATGTGTCTGTGGCCAGCGGCGTGTGTTTGTTTGAAGCGGTCAGGCAGCGTTTGCTTTAAAGCAGCCCCGCTGCGCCCAGTACGCCGCCAGCCGCCACCATCCAAAGTAAATGGATGTTGGTTTTCAACATCAAGATAGTGGCTGCAGCGGTCACCAGCCACAATTTCCAGTCTTGCTGAAGGTCCCGGTGCGCTGCTGATAATAGCCAACCCGTTGAAACCAACAAGCCAATCACGATGGGCGCCATGCCCGTTTTAAACGCGCGCACCGACAGCAAGTTTCTGTTGGTGTGTGCCCATTGCGTGGCTTTGTAGGTCAGGATGGAGGAGGGCAACATGATGCCAGCCATGGTTGCAAGGATACCCAAAAAACCTAGGCTCCAGGCATGAGGGCCTGCTGATAAACCCCCACCAGCGTTCAAGCCCACGTTCCAGCCCATCAAGGCGACAAACAGAACATTTGGGCCTGGTGCAGACTGCGCCAAAGCGATGGAGGAAGAAAAGGATGCCTCAGTGAGCCACTGTTTCTCATCAACCAAATAACGGTGCATTTCTGGTGCGGTGGTAATGGCTCCGCCAATTCCCAACAGCGAAAGCAATCCAAAATGAACGAACAAATCAAACCAATCTTGAGGGCTTAAATTCAACATGGGGTTCATGCTTGATCCTTGACCTTGGCTTTGATGGCAGATTCTGCGACAAGCTTCAGTGAGCGATAGGCCAATAGGCAAGCCACAATGCCCAAGCAAGGCAAGACCCAAGTTAAGGGAATTCTCAAGACGCCAACCGCCACAAATGACATTGTTGCAAAGGCAATTGCCAGCCACAAACCCATGGGGTTTTGGGGCAGGGTTGTGCTGAGCTTTAAGCCTGATGCAATGATCAAGCCCGCAGACACGGCCCCCATGCCCTTTAGGGCACCTTGTGCAACTGGGCTGTCAGACACGCCGCCAAACAAGATGGCCAATCCCAAAACCAATACCAACGGTCCGCATATGAGTCCGGCCACTGCCGCCAAAGCACCCTGCAGACCAAAGTACTTGCCACCCAGCATCAAACACAAGTTGACCACATTGGGCCCGGGCATCACTTGGGCCACTGACCACTCTTCGACAAACTGCGCATGGGTAAGCCATTTTCTGCGCTCGACCAACTCTCTTTGTACGACCACCAGCACGCCCCCCACACCTTGGAGGGCCAGCAAGGTAAACACAATGAACAATTCAGTTTTCGACTGGGGTTGACGGAGATCGGTGGCTTCTTCAGACATGGCGGCATTATCGCTGAGGCCGACGCCACAAAGGTCTCTTGAGCCGCCGTTGTGAGCTTTGGAGACAAGCTGAGTTCAGCCTTCAAAGTTAACGGCAAGCGCTTATTAGGGGCTTAGAAAGACCTTTCAAGTGACGCAACCCCCTCTGAGGCCCTAAACTCGGGGGTATTCCCTTTCTATCTAGGTCCATGAACGCCTTCGTCGACGTCTCTTTTTTTCCGCGTGAAGCCAAACCCCTGAACAGTTATCGCAAGTTCTGGGCGTCTCGCTTTGGCACGGCCCCATTCTTGCCCATGAGTCGTGAAGAGATGACGCAATTGGGCTGGGACAGTTGCGACATCGTTTTGGTGACAGGTGACGCTTATGTGGACCATCCCAGCTTTGGCATGGCCGTCATTGGTCGTATGTTGGAAGCACAAGGCTTCAGGGTTGGCATCATTGCGCAACCCGATTGGCAAAGCGCCGACCCCTTCAAAGCGCTGGGCAAGCCCAATTTGTTTTGGGGCGTCACGGCAGGCAACATGGACTCCATGATCAACCGTTACACGGCTGATCGAAAAATTCGCTCGGATGACGCCTACACGCCTGGCGATGTCGGAGGCAAAAGGCCCGACCGTGCCGCCATTGTTTACAGCCAACGCTGCCGTGAGGCGTTTCCCGATGTGCCCATTGTCTTGGGCGGTATCGAGGGATCTTTGCGCCGCATTGCCCATTACGATTATTGGTCCGACAAAGTGCGCCGCTCCATTGTGGTGGACAGCAAATGCGATTTGCTTTTGTATGGCAACGCCGAGCGTGCGGTTGTAGAAATAGCCCATCGCCTGGCAGCCAAAGTTCCTGTGCAAGACATCACCGATGTACGGGGAACGGCTTTTGTCAGGCGCCATACGCCAGAGGGTTGGTTTGAAATTGACTCATCCTCTGTCGACACACCGGGTCATGTGGAAGCTCACGTCAATCCTTATTTGATGATCTCTGAGCAGGCCAAGAGCAATGGCGCAACTTGTGCTCGCGAAGACGAAGCACAAGCCGTGGCCGATCAACAAAATGCCAGCACGCCTGTTCTGGCGCTCAAAGCTGAACAGCCCTTGCAGTTTGTCTCCAACCCGCTCATGCCAGCCTTGAAGGGCAAAGGTTTGCACAAGGTGCCGCCAAGAGATCGAAGCGTGATTCGTTTGCCCAGTTACGAACAGGTCAAGAGTGACCCCGTTTTGTATGCGCACGCCAACCGTGTGTTGCACCTTGAAACCAATCCAGGCAATGCCCGTTGCCTTGTGCAAGCCCACGGTGAAGACCATACGGCGCGCGATGTCTGGATGACGCCTCCGCCCATACCCTTAACCACGGCAGAGATGGATGCGGTTTTCGATCTGCCTTATGCGCGCAGTCCACATCCCAGCTACGCCGACGAAAATGGTTCTCACGATGGTGCTACCAAAATCCCGGCCTGGGAGATGATTCGCTTTTCAGTCAACATCATGCGCGGCTGTTTTGGAGGCTGCACTTTTTGCTCGATCACAGAGCACGAAGGCCGCATCATTCAAAGTCGCAGTGAAGCCTCCGTGCTTCGCGAAATTGAAGACATCCGCGACAAGGTGAAAGGCTTTACAGGCGTCATTTCCGATTTGGGTGGTCCCACTGCCAACATGTACCGTTTGGGATGCAAGAGCCCCGAAATTGAAGCCGCATGTCGCAAACCCAGTTGCGTGTTTCCCGGCATTTGCAGCAACCTCACCACCGACCATGGTCCCTTGATTCAGATGTACCGCAAGGCGCGCAGTTTGAAGGGTGTTAAAAAGATTTTGATTGGTTCAGGCTTGCGTTACGACTTGGCTGTGCAAAGTCCCGAGTACGTCAAAGAGTTGGTGACACACCACGTTGGCGGGTATTTGAAAATTGCCCCAGAACACACCGAAATGGGGCCCTTGTCAAAAATGATGAAGCCCGGCATCGGTACCTACGATCGATTCAAAAGCATGTTCGATAAGTTCAGTGCTGAGGCTGGCAAAAAGCAGTTCTTGGTGCCTTATTTCATTGCTGCGCACCCTGGCACCAGTGACGAAGACATGATGAACTTGGCCATTTGGCTTAAGAAAAACGGTTTCCGCGCCGATCAGGTGCAAACCTTTTATCCAAGCCCCATGGCCAGTGCCACAGCGATGTACCACACCACTCGAAATCCGCTGCGCAAAGTAACGCGCGACAGCGAAAAAGTAGATGTGGTGAAAGGTGAAAAACGCCGCCGTTTGCACAAGGCCTTCTTGCGATATCACGACGCCAAACATTGGCCTTTGCTGCGTGAAGCGCTAAAGGCCATGGGCCGTGCCGATTTGATTGGCAATGGCAAACACCACCTCATTCCAACATGGCAACCGCTGTCTGATGATTATCAAAGTGCCCGACGCAAAAACAGCACACCTGCTGGCACAGCGCGCAAGGGTCAAATTTTGACCCAGCACACCGGACTACCACCCCGCAAAAAGGCTTAATGCGACAGCGTTTTGACAGGCATACACGTTTTAAAAAGTTTAAGCCTGTAAAACGTTGAGCAGTTCAGTTTCAATTTCAATTTGCTCACGATTGTGTTGAAGCGCAGAACCTTCAATGAGGAACGTGTCTTCTACACGTTCACCCAAGGTACTGATTTTGGCCAACTTCAGGCTGACACCATGATTTGCCAACACTGTGGCAACGCTGTAAAGCAAACCCAAACGATCGCTGGCTGAAATACTCAACAACCAACTTTGAGCTTTTTCATCGGGGTGCAACGTGATGCGGGGTGCAATGGGAAAGTTCCGGACTCGCCTTGAAACACGTCCTTTGGTGGGCGCTGGCAAGGTACCTTTGCGATCGATGGTGGTGCTCAGGCCAGACTCGACCATGGTGATCAGTTCTCGGTAGTGCTCAGGCAACAGCGACGTCACCACTTGGAACGTGTCCAATGCATAGCCGTTGTTGGCAGTGTGAATTTTGGCGTCCAAAATGCTAAAACCAGCTTGGTCAAAATAGCCACAAATTCGCGCAAACAGATCGGTCTGGTCGGCGGTGTAAACCAAAATCTGCAATCCCTCGCCAATGGGCGAAATGCGGGCTCTGACAATGCTTTTGCCTGCCAAGTTGGCCACGGCGGTTTCACCTGGTTTGGCCACATAGCGAGACAACTGCCTTGCGTGCCATGCTATTTCGCTGGCGTCGTGGCGCATGAAATAACCCACGTTCAGGGTGTCCCAAAATGCTTTTTGACCATCGTGAGGTTGTGAATGTCTGGCCAATTCAATCAGGGCTTCACGTTTGCGCGCTTCAATGACGGCATCTGCATCGGGTGCACGTCCGCCCAAAACGCGCAAGGTGTACTTGTACAAATCCTCTAAAAGTTTGGCCTTCCAGGCATTCCATACTTTAGGACTGGTGCCGCGAATGTCTGCCACAGTCAGCAGGTACAAAGCCGTGAGATGGCGCTCGTTACCAACACGTTTGGCAAACGCAGCAATGACATCCGGATCGCTCAAGTCTTCTTTTTGCGCAACATGGCTCATGGTGAGGTGTTCGCTGACCAAAAATGCAATCAGTTTGGCATCCTCTTTGGGCACTGCATGTTGACGACAAAATTGATTGACCTCCACAACGCCAAGTTTGGAGTGATCGCCACCACGTCCTTTTGCAATGTCATGAAACAACGCGGCGATGTACAAGATATGAGGCTTGTCCCAACCTGCAGCCAACTGCGAGCAAAAAGGGTATTCGTGGGCATGGTCTGCAATGAAAAAACGCCTGACATTGCGCAACACCATCATGATGTGCTGATCGACGGTGTAGACATGAAACAGGTCATGCTGCATCTGACCCACAATGTTTCTGAACACCCACAAATATCGACCCAATACAGAG
Source organism: Limnohabitans sp. (assembly GCA_049655425.1). GTDB lineage: Bacteria > Pseudomonadota > Gammaproteobacteria > Burkholderiales > Burkholderiaceae_C > Limnohabitans_A. Next base: position 323,402 of record JBASJS010000003.1, read on the forward strand.
GTTTGATTCATCAACCTGAAGGCATGAGTGATGCCTTGGTTTTGCTGCAAAATTTCTAGAAAAGTTTTGCGATTGACGGGGTCACGTCTGAACCTGGCATCCATCACGTTGCGAACGTTGTAGAGCGCGCGAAGCGTTTTGGCGGACAAACCTTTGACGCCATGGGTCTGCTGAAAAAGCAAAAATGTTTCAAGAATGGCGTGTGGGTGCGTTTGATAGAGGTCATCACGAACGACTTCTAGCAAACCATTTTTTTCATCGAAATGATCGTTCAGACGACGCTTTTCAATGCGCAAGTTGCCGCGAAGTGCTTGCAGATGCTCTTCAATGTTGAGCATCAGAATTTGATTCAACTGCGTCACGGCTTTGGCGGACCAATAGTACTGACGCATCAGCACTTCGCTGGCCCGTTGGGTGTGTTTGCCTTCGGAGGTGCTTTTTGCTTGGTAGCCAAAACTCTCGGCCAAGACATGTTGTAGGTCAAACACCAAACGGTCTTCGCGTCGTTTGGCGAGCAAATGAAGCCTTGCCCGAATTAAGCTCAAAACAGCTTCATTGCGTTTGATTTGTTTGACTTCCAAAGGCGTGGCCAATCCTTTGTTTGCCAAGTCGTCCCAAGTTCGACCTAAACCTGCGGCGCGAGACACCCATAAAATAATTTGCAAATCACGTAAACCGCCTGGCGATTCTTTGCAATTGGGCTCTAGTGAATAGGGCGTATTTTCAAATTTGTTGTGTCGTTGTTGCATCTCCAAAGACTTGGCAACAAAGAAAGCATGGGGGTCCATGGCAGCTTGGTAGCTGTCTTGGAACTTGTCAAACAAGACTTGACTGCCTGTGATCAGGCGACTCTCTAACAAGGAGGTTTGAACGGTGATGTCCTTGGCAGACTCTTCCAAACAATCGTGCAGATTTCTAACGCTAGACCCAATTTCGAGACCACTGTCCCAGCAACTGCCAATGAAGGTTTCTAAGCGTGCTTTAAGCTCAGGCGAGTCTTCAGGATTAACCCCATCAGACAACAACACCAGCACATCGACATCGGATGAGGGAAACAACTCACCTCTGCCAAAACCACCCACTGCAATCAAGGCTTCACCTTGTTTGAAGCCTGCTTGATTCCAAAGTTGAATGAGTAATTTGTCGGCCAGTAGCGCCAAGCGCATCAGGGCACGCTTCATGCCCCGGCCGTTGGCTGCACTGTTGGTAATGTGCGTCCAAAGCGCTTGCTTTTCTTGACGATATTGCTCTCTGTATACCGACAAGTCAGCCATGCCTTATCCTTTGATAAATTCGGGCACGGGTGGGCTGCCTGCCGACAAGGTGAGTACTTCGTAGCCTGTCTCGGTGACCAAAATGGTGTGCTCCCACTGCGCAGACAGTGAGCGATCTTTGGTCACGATGGTCCAACCATCGCCCATTTCTTTGATGTCGCGCTTTCCTGCGTTGATCATGGGCTCGATGGTAAAGGTCATGCCGGCTTTGAGCTCATCCAAAGTGCCAGGTTTTCCGTAATGTAAAACTTGTGGTTCTTCGTGGAAAACTTTGCCAATGCCGTGGCCACAGAATTCACGAACAATAGAGAAGCCCAAGTTTTCGGCAAATTTTTGAATTGCCCAGCCAATGTCTCCCAAGCGAGCGCCTGGTTTGACCTGTGCAATGCCATGCCACATGGCGTCATAGGTCACGGCACACAATCGCTTTGCAGCAATGGAGGCTTCTCCTACCAAAAACATACGGCTGGTATCGCCATGCCAACCGTCTTTGATGACGGTAATGTCAATGTTCACAATGTCACCTTTTTTGAGGGCTTTTTCATTGGGAATGCCGTGACACACCTGGTGGTTGATGGAGGTGCAGATCGATTTGGGGTAGGGCGAATAACCAGAAGGTTGGTAATTCAACGGGGCGGGAATGGTGCCCTGAATATTGACCATGTAGTCATGGGCCAGCTTGTCCAACTCGTTGGTGGTAACGCCTGGCACCACGAACGGGGTGAGGTAGTCTAAAACTTCGGATGCGAGGCGACCAGCAACACGCATGCCTTGTGCGCCTTGGGCGTCTTTAAGGGTAATTGTCATGGGGGCTGATTATCCCATTCATCGCCGTATTTTGTGAAAAGTTGGCTGCCCAGCAGTTAAAATAGTGCTTCGTTCAATGCCCCAGTCAGCGGTATTTGAGACACTTTCCCTCTAGCCATCAAGGCCACCCAGTGACCCTGCAAACTCTCATCTTGGAAGGCGGCAACGCCCTCAGCGATTTCCGCATCCAGCAACTTGTTCCCCGATTGCAGGCGATATGCCCTGATGTTGTGGGCTTGTCTGGTCAGTATTTACATCTCGTGGCCAGTGTCACATCGCTAGAAGATGCTGTTCAACAGACCCTCAAGCAACTCCTGACCTATGGCGACCCAGCGCCCAGCGAAGCCAACGCCGCAGCTTCATGGACCCTTTATGTCTCACCTCGCTTGGGCACGGTTTCACCTTGGGCCTCTAAAGCCACAGACATCGCGCACAACTGCGGTTTGTCCGTTCGTCGAATTGAGCGTTTGGTGTCTTACCGATTGAAATTTGCAGCAGACTTGCATGTGACCCAACTCAGTGCCGATGTCAAACTTGCTTTGGCCGATTTGCTGCACGATCGCATGACCGAATCTATTTTGTCGCAAGCGTCTGATGCGCTGGCATTGTTCAACGAATTAGAAGCGCAACCCTTGTTGCATGTCGATGTGCTTCAGGGTGGGCGCAAGGCCTTGGCCAATGCCAACCAAGAATTTGGTTTGGCGTTGGCAGAAGATGAAATCGATTATTTGCTAAGTTCATTTCAGCAGTTAGGCCGCAACCCTTCCGACGTTGAATTGATGATGTTTGCGCAGGCCAACAGTGAGCACTGTCGTCACAAGATTTTCAACGCGCAATTCACCATCGATGGCCAAGCGCAAGAGCACAGTTTGTTTGGCATGATTCGCCATACGCACCAGCAAAACCCTCAGCATACCGTGGTTGCATACTCAGACAATGCATCCATCATGGCGGGTCATGAGGTTGAGCGCTTTGTTGCAAAACAAGGTGGCGCCTACCTCAAAGAAGCAGCCCTGCACCATGTGCTCATGAAGGTTGAAACGCACAATCATCCCACGGCCATTTCGCCATTCCCTGGCGCATCAACGGGTGCCGGCGGTGAAATACGCGATGAGGGTGCAACAGGTCGCGGCTCTAAACCCAAAGCGGGCATGACAGGCTTTACCGTTTCCAAATTGTGGGAAGGCAAGCATGGCAAACCGGATCACATGGCCAGCCCATTGCAAATCATGACCGAGGGTCCCTTGGGCGGTGCTGCGTTCAACAATGAATTTGGCCGTCCTAATTTGTTGGGTTACTTTCGTGAATATGAGCAAGTGGTCGATGGTGTGTTGCGGGGCTATCACAAGCCCATCATGATTGCCGGCGGTTTAGGCGTCATTGATGACATCCAAACCCAGAAGATCCAATTTCCTGCGGGCACCTTGCTTATTCAATTGGGTGGCCCCGGCATGCTCATCGGCATGGGCGGCAGTGCGGCCAGTTCCATGGCTTCTGGCACCAATGCGGCCAATCTCGATTTTGACTCTGTGCAGCGTGGCAACCCCGAAATTGAGCGACGAGCGCAAGAAGTTATCAACCAATGTTGGGTCATGGGACAAGCCAATCCAATTTTGGCCATCCACGATGTTGGCGCAGGTGGTTTGTCTAACGCCTTCCCAGAACTGACCAACGATGCCGGTCGCGGCGCTCGTTTCGATTTGCGCTCTGTTCCCTTAGAAGCTTCTGGCCTGTCGCCCAAAGAGATCTGGTCCAACGAAAGTCAAGAGCGTTATGTGCTGGCCATCGCGCCGGAATCACTCGAGACTTTCAAGGCATTTTGTGAACGCGAACGCTGCCCCTTTGCTGTTGTGGGGGTTGCCACAGATGAACGTCAATTGTTGTTGGTAGACGATGAAGCACAGTCAAAGGCATTACAAACACCCGTCGACATGCCCATGAACGTGTTGCTGGGAAAGCCGCCCAAGATGCACCGCGATGTGACTTCTTTGAAGCGCAATATCACGCCCATTGATTTAAGCCAAGTTGATTTGCAAGACGCGGTTTTGCAAGTACTCAGTCATCCTACTGTCGCCTCCAAACGATTCCTTGTCACCATCGGTGATCGCACCGTGGGTGGCTTGACGCACAGAGATCAAATGGTAGGCCCATGGCAAGTGCCGGTGGCCGATTGTGCGGTCACCTTGGCAGACTTCCGGGGCTTTAAAGGCGAGGCCATGAGCATGGGTGAACGCACGCCCTTGGCCAGTGTCAATGCGGCCGCGTCTGGTCGCATGGCCGTTGCAGAAGCCATTACCAATTTATTAGCAGCACCCATTGAACTCGACCGCGTCAAGCTCAGTGCCAATTGGATGGCCGCCTGCGGTGAGCCAGGCGAGGACGCAGCGCTCTACGAAACCGTCAAAGCCGTTGGTCTTGAGTTGTGTCCTGCTTTGGGTATTTCCATTCCCGTCGGCAAAGACAGCTTGTCTATGAAAACGCAATGGTCAGTTGAGGAGCAAACGAGAAAAGTCACATCACCCGTCAGTTTGATCGTCAGTGCGTTTGCCAGTTTGCAAGATGTGCGAGGCACCTTAACCCCTCAATTGAACGCCACGCTAGATGACACCTCGCTCATCTTGATTGACCTCAGCAATGGTCAGTCACGCATGGGTGGCAGCATTTTGAGCCAGGTGCTTCAGCAATCGGGCGATCATGTGCCAGATTTGGAATCGCCGGCCAACTTGATCAATCTTGTCAAGGTCATCAACAGTTTACGCAGCCAAGGCAAACTCTTGGCCTATCACGATCGAAGCGATGGCGGCCTGTTTTGCGCTGTTGCAGAAATGTGCTTTGCAGGCCAAGTGGGCGTTGCACTCAACTTGGATTTATTGGTCACTGAAGGCGATGGCATCTCTGACAGCAGAGCGGACCATGGCGATGCCAAAAACTGGGCTCAACAAGTTAGCGCTCGGCGTAACGAACTCACCCTGAAAGCTTTGTTCAACGAAGAGTTGGGTGTGATCATTCAAGTCAATACCCAAGACCGTTCTGATGTGATGCAAGCCTTGCGCGACCATGGTCTGTCAAAGCACAGTCATGTCATTGGCAAAACGCGTCCTGCACAATCCAGCGTACAAAAGGGTGTGGGCGCTTTAAGCGTATGGCGAGATACACAAGAAATCTTCACAGCTAAGTTGGAAGATCTTCACCAAGTGTGGGACAGCGTCAGTTGGAAAATTTGCCAGCAGCGCGACAACCCCGCATGCGCAGACAGCGAGCACGCTGCTGTCGGCAGCCCTGACAATCCTGGTTTGCATGTGGCGCTCAGTTTCAAGCCAGAAGAAAATGTCGCCGCCCCTTGGCTTAATCTGTCCAAGCCCAAAGTGGCTATTTTGAGGGAGCAGGGCGTCAATTCTCATGTCGAAATGGCCTATGCTTTTGCAGAGTCTGGTTTTGAGTCCCACGATGTTCACATGACCGATTTGCAAAGTGGTCGTGTGCGCTTGAACGATTTTCAAGGCTTGGTTGCTTGCGGCGGATTCAGCTACGGTGACACCCTGGGTGCTGGCATTGGCTGGGCTCGCAGCATCACGTTCAATTCAGCCTTGTCCGATGCATTCAAAGCCTACTTTGACCGCGCCGACACCTTTGGTTTGGGTGTCTGTAACGGCTGTCAGATGTTTGCTGAGTTGGCCGATATCATTCCAGGCGCACAAGATTGGCCTCGTTTTACCACCAACCAAAGTGAGCGCTTTGAAGCGCGTTTGTCGATGGTAGAAGTATTGCCATCGCCCAGCTTGTTTTTCCAAGACATGGCCGGCAGTCGCATGCCTATTGCAGTTGCCCATGGAGAAGGTTTTGCCAATTTCAAATACCGGGGTGATGCAAACAAAGCCATTGCAGCCATGCAGTTTGTGGACAATTGGGGGCAAGTGACAGAAGCCTATCCAGCCAACCCCAATGGCAGCCCAGCAGGTCTGACCGCCGTCACAACAGCCGATGGCCGATTTACCGCCATGATGCCGCATCCAGAACGGGTCTTTCGCAACATTCAAATGAGTTTCACCACGGGCGATGTGTCTGCCCACAGTCCGTGGCTGCGCATGTTTCAAAATGCGCGCCGCTGGGTGAAATAAAAAAGCACTGCACACCATAGGGTGTCAGTGCTTTTGAACAACGTGCCGCGGCACGTTGTTGTAGTGCCAGTAAATTACTGGACTTTTGCTTTGGCGCGCAAATCTTCTTGGAACTTGCCCAGCTTAGATTGCGTCAATTGTTGTGTAATTTGGGGTTTAACTTCGTCCAACTTAGGCAACTGAGCATCACGCACATCGTCTACGCGAATGACGTGAAAGCCAAATTGACTTTTGACAGGTGCATCGGTCATTTGGCCTTTTTCAAGTTTGACCATGGCATTAGAAAACTCGGGCACATAGCTGGCAGCAGGGGCCCAATCCAGGTCACCGCCATTGGCACCAGAACCAGGATCTTTGGAAGCTTTCTTGGCCAGGTCTTCAAACTTGCCACCCTTTTTGATGTCAGCAATCAGGGCTTTGGCTTCGTCTTCTTTCTCTACCAAGATGTGGCGAGCGCGGTATTCTTTGCCGCCATTGGCTGCCACAAATTTGTCGTATTCAGCTTTGATTTCGGCATCCGTGACAGGGTTCTTCTTTTGAAAGTTGGCGAACAACTCACGAATCAGCAAACTTTGACGTGCCAATTCGAGTTGCGCTTTGTAGTCTTCGCTGGCATCCAAGCCGCGTTTGCGAGCTTCTTGCATGAAAATTTCACGGGCAATCAATTCTTCTTTGATTTGCGCCAAAATTTCGGGGGTGACGGGGCGACCTGAGCGCTCGACTTGCTGCTTCAGGGCTTCGACACGTGAGCTAGGGACAGGCTTGCCGTTCACGACGGCTAGATTTTGGGCCAAAGCAGAAAAGCTAAGTGCTGCCACCAAGCTAAGGGCCAATTTGGAAAATTTCATCGGGTTCCTCAATTACAAGTCAGAAAATTAGGGTCGAAACTCTATGGCCAAAGCGTGAAGGCCGTTGTCTAAGAATTCTTGGAGCGAATCATACACAAGCCGATGGCGTTGAACGCGGCTCAGGCCTTCAAATTGCACAGAAGCTATTCGAACCCTGAAATGGCTGTTCATGCCACTTTCACTGGCGCCAGAATGGCCAGCGTGTTCGGCGCTTTCGTCGATGACCTCTAAAAAGCTGGGTTTAAATTGCTGTTGCAAGGCTGCCAGCATGAGGGGTTGCCAAGACTGGTTCACTGGCAAAGTCAAATTAGAAGTCATGTTTACTTAGGTGGCTCTGAGTTTTGATGGGTGTTGGCATCGACTTCAGGGGGCACATGTTTGGCAATGTAAATGCCCGTACCCACAATGAATGTCAAGGGGAAAACGTAGCCCCAGATTTTAAAATTGACCCACTCTTCGGTACTGTAATAAGTTGCAACATAAGCGTTGAGTGCCGCCATGAAAAAGCAATAGACCATCCACGACAAACCTAATGTGTTCCAGTTGTGTGTGGGTAAATTGACCTGCGAGCCCAACATGGATTTCAAGACATTCTTTTTGAACAGCAGCTGTGCCACAGCCAAGCCAAGCCCCATGCAAAAGTAAAGAAGGGTGGGTTTGAATTTGATGAAACGGTCGTCTTGAAGAAAAAGTGTGAGGCTGCCAAAAACCAAAATCAAAGCCAATGTGGCTTTTTGCATGGTGGCCAATTTGCCTTCGAGCTTGTACATCCACAAACTTTGCACTACGGTTGCAGCCATCAAAACAGCCGTGGCGGTGTAGATGGTGTCAAACTTGTAGGCTGCAAAAAACAGCAGAATTGGAAATAAGTCGAGCGCAATTTTCATTTTGAAGTGGGGTTGAAATTCAAAGAAGCCGAGTTCATGCAATAGCGCAAGCCAGTCGGTGCTGGCCCATCTTCAAAAACATGGCCCAAATGTGAGCCACACTGCGCACAGACACTTTCAACGCGCACCATGCCGTGGCTTCGATCGACTTTTTGGGCCACTGCATTCTCGTTGGCTGCTTGATAAAAAGACGGCCAACCACATCCCGCGTCAAACTTGGTATTTGAGTCAAACAGGACGGCGTCGCAACAAATGCACTTGTACTGGCCAGGCTCCCAATGGGTTTCATATTTGCCCGTAAATGGGCGTTCGGTGGCAGCCCGCCGCGTGACTTCAAAAGCCAAGGGCTCTGCCTCTTTTGCGCGCAACCATTCACGCCATTCTTCGTCTGTTTGAGGCAAGTTGTTTGTAGACATAAAAATCAATTCTTGAAAAACTTAAGAGGAGCAGCTGATTTCAATTTCAGAAGCCCAAGCAGGGGGGAGTTGGGCGTAGCTTTCAAATGCAGGCTGTTCGTCAAAAGGCGACTGTAACAATTTGAAGAGTGTATCGACCTCTGAATGATCGCCATTTTTCGATTTTTGAATGGCCACTTCGACCAAATGATTGCGCAAAACAAACTTTGGATTGACTGACAACATGCCCGAGACAGCATCGTCTGCTTCTTGAGTTTGCAATTGCATCATGTAGTTGGACTGCCATGCCCCAAAGGCCGCCTGATCGATGAACAAGTCTCGAACCAACTGCCATGCTTGGCTGCTTTGATTGGACTCTTTGGCTGCATGACTTAACCGCCGCCAGAGCAGCGTAAAGTCTGTGCGCTCGGCGGTCATGATTTTGAGCAAGTCTTGAACCAAGCTCATGTTGGTGGACGCGTCTGACTCGTTTTTTTCAGACAACCCCAACTTCATCGAAAATTGATGGGTCCAATTCGCTGTGTAGGCTGCTTTGAAGGGCTCTAAGGCTTTCATGGCGAGTTCCTGATCTTCGATTAAGGGCATCAGGGCTTGACCCAAACAAAACAAATTCCAATAGGCTACTTGGGGCTGTTTGTCGTAGGCATAGCGGCCTTGGTTGTCAGAATGATTGCAAATGTGATGTGGGTTAAATCCATCCATGAATTGGAAGGGTCCATAGTCGAGCGTCAGGCCCAAAATACTCATGTTGTCGGTGTTCATCACACCATGGCAAAAGCCAACGGCTTGCCATTGCGCAATCAACTGCGCAGTTCTCAAACTTACCTCTAGCAACAAGTCAGCATAAGGATTTCCCAAATTGTGAGGCAAATTGGAGAGGCAATGCGACATTACAAAGTCAGCTAATTTTTGCAGGGCAAGAGGGTCTGCTGATTGATTGGCAAAATGCTCAAAATGACCGAATCGAATGAAACTTGGCGCCAGTCGGGTGACCACCGCGGCCGTTTCAAGTTCTTCACGCAACACAGGAAGGGTCGACCCCGTCAGGCACAGTGCGCGTGTTGTGGGAATGTTGAGCGCTGCCATGGCTTCGCTGCACAAATACTCCCGAATGCTTGAGCGCAGCACCGCTCTACCATCTCCCATGCGCGAGAAAGGTGTTTTGCCTGCGCCCTTGAGCTGAACTTCGAAGCAAGCTTGGTCGGTTTGATATTCACCCAGGGCCAACGCACGACCGTCACCCAATTGTCCAGCCCAATGGCCAAATTGGTGACCGCTGTAAACGGTGGCGCGAGACGCCATGCCATCCCACAATCCATTGCCACTGAAAACCGACAAAGCTTCAGGGGTGTCTAGCCATTGCAGCGGCAAGTCAAGGGCCTTTTGCAAGGCCTGATTTTGGGCCACCCAATGCGGTTCTGGCATGGGTGAGGGGAGAACTTCTGCAGAAAATGCAGGGCCAAGTGCGGCATAACGATTGATCCAGGTCATAACGACATTGTCGATGGCTTTGGATGGACCTATCAGAACACAGGGTTTACACCGACCTCGTGGCTCTCATGCTAAAAAGTGGTTTGTTCATGCAACTGAAATTGAAAAGGCGCCCATGCTCGGACTTATGCAACAGCAGTCATTGCTGATTTCTTCCTTGATCGAATTTGCAGACCGTCACCATGGTGATGGTGAAGTGGTTTCAAGGCGTGTCGAAGGAGATGTCCATCGATACGCGTGGTCTGATGTGGCCAATCGGTCCCGGCAAGTGGCCAATGCATTGGATGCCTTGAAGCTGAGTTTGGGCGATCGTGTGGCCACTTTGGCTTGGAATGGTTACCGCCATTTGGAGTTGTACTTTGGTGTCAGCGGTTCGGGGCGGGTGCTGCACACCTTGAATCCGCGCTTGCATCCTGATCAAGTGGTTTGGATTGCCAACCATGCCGAAGACCAAGTGCTGTGTTTCGACATGTCTTTTTTGCCCTTGGTGCAAGCAGTTCATGCCCGCTGCACAACTGTCAAGCATTGGGTTGCGCTGTGCGATGCAGACAAATTACCCACTGACACAGGCATTCCCAATTTAATCAGCTATGAGGCGCTCATTGGACAGCATGAAGCGCGCTACACATGGCCAGATTTGGACGAAAACACAGCCTCCAGCATGTGTTACACAAGCGGCACCACAGGCAACCCCAAAGCAGCGCTTTACAGTCATCGATCAACTTTGTTGCATGCCTATGCGGCAGCATTGCCCGATGTGATGTGCATTTCTGCAAGAGATGCCATTCTGCCGGTGGTGCCCATGTTTCATGTGAACGCTTGGGGCATTCCTTACAGCGCTGCCATGACGGGTGCCAAGTTGGTATTTCCAGGCCCCGCATTGGATGGCAAATCTGTTTACGACCTCATTGAGGCTGAGAAGGTTACATTTGCGGCGGGTGTGCCCACAGTGTGGCAAATGTTGTTAAGTCACATGAAGCCAGCCAACCTAAGGTTTAGCAGCCTCAAAAGAACGGTCATTGGTGGGTCAGCGTGTCCACCCGCCATGATTGATGCGTTCAGAGACAACTACGGCGTCGACGTTTTGCACGCCTGGGGCATGACCGAAATGAGCCCCCTAGGCACTTTGTGCACGCTCAAAAATAAACATTTGAATTTGCCCGCTGAGGCTCAAATGAAATTGCGTTTAAAGCAAGGTCGCAGCATCTTTGGCGTTGACATCAAAATTGTGAACGATGCCGGTGAGGCCTTGCCACATGATGGCAAAACATACGGTGATTTGTTGGTCAAAGGGCCTTGGATCATCCGCGAGTATTTCAAACAAGAAGGACCGGCGCCCTTGGTCGATGGGTGGTTTCCAACGGGTGACGTGGCCACCATTGATGAAGATGGCTTCATGCAAATTACCGACCGCAGCAAAGATGTGATCAAGTCAGGTGGCGAATGGATCAGCTCCATCGACATTGAAAACATTGCCATGGCGCATCCCGATGTTGCAATGGCCGCTTGCGTTGGCATGCCGCATCCCAAGTGGGATGAGCGCCCAGTGGTGTGTGTGGTCAAAAAACCTGGCAGTCTTGTGACCGCGCCAGATTTGCTGAAGTTTTATGAGGGTAAAACAGCCAAATGGCAAATTCCCGATGACGTTATTTTTGTGGAAGCCATACCCTTAGGCGCCACAGGGAAAATGCTCAAAACAAAGCTTCGTGAGCAGCTGGCGGGCTACAAACTTCCAGGAAGTTGAGCTTTCGTCAGAGCCAAACTTTGAAGCGCAGTCACTTGCGCGATACCGCCTAGGGCAAACCCCGAACAAGAAAACTTACAAAACAGTTACGCTGAACACCGTTAGAGTTTTTTTCATAACAGTTGGAGCTAAACATGAAATTTGCAATTCGTTCTATCGCTGTTGCCTCATTGGCAATGTGTGCTTTTGGTGCCTTCGCTCAAAAAGGCGAAACCGTCAAAATCGCATGGATTGACCCCTTGTCTGGCCTGATGGCGCCTGTGGGCAACAATCAACTCAAGAGCTTTCAATTCTTTGCTGAAAAATACAGCAAGATCAACGCAGCCGGCGTCAAATTTGAAGTGGTTGGCTTCGACAACAAACTCAGCCCCGCTGAGAGCTTGAACGTTTTGAAGGCCGCTACCGATCAAGGTATTCGCTACATCACACAAGGCAACGGTTCTGGCGTGGCCGGCGCCTTGATTGAAGCAGTCAACAAGCACAATGAGCGCAACCCAGGTAAAGAAATTATTTTCTTGAATCACTCTGCTGTCGACCCAGATTTCACCAACAGCAAGTGCAGCTACTGGCACTTCCGTTTTGATGCAGATACTTCCATGAAGATGGAAGCCTTGACGACTTTTATGAAAGACCGTCCAGAGACCAAAAAAGTTTTCTTGCTGAACCAAAACTATTCACATGGTCACCAAGTGGCCAAATTCTTCAAAGAAGGCATCAACCGCAAGCGTCCTGACGTACAAATCGTTGGCGAAGACTTGCACCCCTTGGCTCAAGTTCGCGACTTTGCACCATACATCGCCAAGATCAAAGCATCTGGCGCCGACTCAGTGGTTACGGGCAACTGGGGCTCCGACTTGGCTTTGTTGGTTAAAGCTGCCAATGAAGGTGGTTACACCGGCAACTTCTACACTTACTACACAGGCGTTACGGGTACACCCACAGCCTTGGGTAAGAGTGGTGAAGGCCGAGTCTTCCAAATTGCCTACGGTCACTACAAAATGGGCGGCCAGATGGACAAATGGCAAGACGAGTTCAAGGCCAAGTTCAACGACGACTTCTACACGGGTTCAGTACATAGCATCTTCGCCGTTTTGGGCGATGCCATGGCCAAAGCCAAATCAACTGACCCTGTCAAAGTAGCTGCTGCCATGTCAGGCATCAAGACGACCAGCGTGTTCAATGGTGATGTTGAGATGCGCAAGAGCGACCACCAGTTGCAACAACCTCTGTTCCTGACAGTTTGGAGCAAGGTCGACAAGAAGTACAACTACAGTGTTGAGAACACTGGCATGACCTTGGTGCCTGTGAAGGAATTCCCATCCTACATTTCCAGCACACCCACCAGCTGCCAGATGAAGCGTCCTGCTTAATTCATGTGAGTCTTCGGAAGGGCCCGCTCCTCAGGGGGTCGGGCCCTTCTTGTTTTTTGTGACTTGCCAAGGCTGGCGGAAAGTAGTTTTATGGAGTTCTTCATCATCTCCATGCTCAATGGGTTGAGCTATGGGCTGTTGTTATTCATGCTCAGTTCAGGCTTGACCCTGATTTTCAGCATGATGGGGGTCTTGAATTTTGCCCACGCATCGTTCTACATGATCGGTGCCTATTTTGGTTACACCCTGACCAGTGTCATTGGGTTTTGGCCTTCTTTGATCATTGCCCCCATTCTGGTGGGCGCCACAGGCGTTCTGTTTGAACGCTTGTCTTTGCGCAAAGTGCACAAGTTTGGGCATGTCCCAGAATTGCTGGTCACATTTGGCTTGTCCTACATTGTTTACGAGTTGGTTCAGCTCATTTGGGGCCGAACAGCTGTTGACTTCACACCCCCCGAAATTCTTCGGGGTGCTGCCTTCACCTTGGTCAATCATTCTGTCAATGGTTTGCAAATGATTTGGGGCGCAGCACCTGCTGAAATGTGCAAAGCAGCAGATGCCAGCATTCGACTGGTTTGCACACCTTTTCCTGCAACCCGAGGCTTCATGATGATTGTGGCCTTGTTGATGTTGTTTTCACTTTGGCTGCTCTTAACCAAAACACGCATTGGCTTGGTCATTCAAGCCGCCCTCACGCATCCCGAGACCGTAGAGGCACTGGGTCACAACGTGCCGCGTGTGTTCATGCTTGTGTTTGGTGCAGGGACTGGATTGGCAGGTTTGGCAGGCGTGATTGGTGGCAGCACTTATGTCACAGAACCGGCCATGGCTGCAACGGTGGGTTCCGTTATTTTCGTGGTGGTGGTGGTGGGTGGCATGGGATCTTTGTCAGGCGCCTTCTTGGCATCTGTCTTGATTGGTGTCATCCAAACATTTGCCATTGCCTTTGATTATTCTTTTGTCAGTGTTGCCAAAGACATGGGACTCAACTTATCTGATGCCCTGAAAAACAACTCAGTTTTAAAGCTGACCATTTCACAAGTCGCGCCGATCTTGCCTTACTTGTTCTTGGTCTTGATTTTGATTTTCCGTCCAAAGGGACTTTTGGGTACCCGAGAAGGATGATGTCATGAGCAGTACCTTTAAATTCAAACCTTATAACGTTGGCAGATGGGTCATCTGGAGCCTGTTTGCCATCATCCTGACATTTGCGCCTTTGGTGTTCACCAGCAATTTGTCTGGCACCATGTTGGCTCAAATGGGCATCGCCATCATTGCGTGTTTGTCCTACAACATGTTGCTGGGGCAGGGCGGTATGTTGAGTTTTGGCCATGCGGTGTATACCGGCCTTGGCTCCTTTGTCGCCATCCATGCTTTGAATTCAATCACCGGAGGTCAGTCCAACATCCCTGTCAGTCTGATTCCATTGGTCGGCGGCGTAGCAGGCATTGGATTTGCCGTGCTCTTTGGTTATGTCACCACCAAAAAAGCGGGCACGCCGTTTGCCATGATTACCTTGGGTGTAGCCGAACTTGTGTTCGCCATGTCCTTGATGTTCTCTGAGTTCTTTGGCGGCGAAGCTGGCATCTCCGGAAATCGCGTTGCAGGTCAAGCCTTCATGGGCATTACCTTTGGTCCTCAGATTCAAATTTATTATTTGATCGCCATTTACACATTTGTGTGCGTGGCACTGATGTATGCCTTTACCCAAACACCCTTGGGCCGCATTTTGAATGCTGTACGCGACAACCCAGAGCGTGTTGAGTTCATTGGGTACAACACCCAACGTGTGCGTTATTTGGCGTTCATCATCGCAGGTTTTTTTGCAGGCATTTCAGGCGGTCTCGGTGCGCTCAATTTTGAAATTGTCACGGCTGAGGTGGTGGGCGCCGGCCGTTCAGGTGGTTACTTGCTTTTCACCTTTTTGGGCGGCGCTACATTTTTCTTTGGCCCGATCATCGGCGGCATCCTGATGGTTTTGGCCTTCGTGTTGCTGTCCGAACTCACCAAAGCTTGGCTGCTGTATTTGGGCTTACTGTTCTTGTTCATGGTGATGTATGCGCCTGGCGGCATTGCCAGCTTGATCATGATGAACTTGCGTGTTGCGGCGTTTGGCAAGCTCAAACAAATATGGGTCAGTTACTTAGGTCTTTTTGTAACGGCCTTTGTTGCACTCATTGGCGCGGGTGCCATGATTGAAATGGTTTACCACCTTCAATTGAACTCAGCTTTGGGTGACACCTTGAAATTCATGGGCGTCACTTTGAATGCCAAAGGCATCGACAGTTGGGTTGGGTCCATTTTTGTCATGATCACTGGCTTGGGCTTGTTTGAAATTGCCCGACGTCATTTCATGATTGAGTGGGGCGACATTCAAGTCGACATTGAAAAAGAAATTAAACGTCGGGAGACAGCGTGATGTCTTATGCGCTAGAACTCAAAGATCTCCGAAAAAATTTCGGAAAAACTGAAATCATTCGTGGTGCCAATTTGGCAGTGAATGCCGGTGAACGTGTGGCCATCATCGGCCCCAACGGTGCTGGCAAGTCAACCTTGTTCAATTTGATCAGTGGTCGTTTTGGCCCCACAAGTGGCGAAATTTTGCTCAATGGTCAACGCATCGATCACAAAGCCCCCTACGAAATCAATCGCATGGGTTTGTCTCGCAGCTTTCAAATCACCAACATCTTTCCCAAACTCAGTGTGTTTGAAAACCTAAGATGCGCCGTACTTTGGAGCCTTGGCTACAAATACACCTTCTTGAAGTTTTTGTCTGGTTTGAAAGATGCCAACGAGTTGGCTGAAAAGTACATGGAGATGATTCGACTCGACAAAAAACGAGATTTGTTGGCCATGAACCTCACCTATGCAGAGCAACGTGCTTTAGAAATCGGAATCACCATTGCCGGTGGTTCAAATGTTATTTTGCTTGACGAGCCTACAGCAGGTATGAGCAAAAGCGAAACCACCCGCTTTATCAGTTTGATCAAAGAAGTCACCGTGGGCAAAACTTTACTTACTGTAGAGCACGACATGGGGGTTGTATTTGGCCTGGCCGACAAAATTGCGGTTGTGGTTTATGGTGAGGTGATTGCCTTTGATACACCAGAGGCAGTGCGCTCCAATGCACGTGTCCAAGAAGCCTATCTGGGATCCCACGTGGCCGACGAACAAGCAGGAGGCCACTGACATGTTGCAAGTAGAGAATCTTCACGCCTTTTATGGCAAAAGCCATGTTTTGCATGGCGTTAGCTTCGACGTCAAGCCAGGCGAAATTGTGGCGCTGTTGGGCCGCAATGGTTCCGGCCGATCCACAACGGCCAAAGCCATCATGGGTTTGGTCGATTGCCAGGGTCAAATCGACTGGAAAAGTCAAAATGTGGTAGGTAAAAAAGCCTTTGAAATTGCCCATTTGGGCATTGGTTATGTGCCCGAAAATCGCGACATTTTTCCTAAACTGACCGTTCATCAAAATTTACTTTTGGGGCAAAAAGGCAAAGGCAAGGGCAGTCGTTGGACTTTTGACGACATGTACCAAATGTTTCCGCGTTTGTTGGAACGTCAACACACAGAGGCTGGCGTTTTGTCTGGCGGTGAGCAACAAATGCTGACCCTCTGCCGTACCCTTATGGGAGACCCCGATCTCATCATCATTGATGAGCCAACTGAGGGATTGGCGCCCAAAATTGTCGAGTTGGTAGGTCAATACCTCAAAACGCTCAAAGATCGCGGCATTTCGGTGTTGCTCATTGAGCAAAAGCTGACCATTGCCATGAAAATTTCAGACCGTGCTTTGGTCATGGGCCATGGCAGCATTGTGTTTGAGGGAACGCCCGACGAACTCAATGCCAACACATATATCCGCAAGGAGTGGTTGGAGGTCTAAGGCGCTTGCAGGGGCGAAAATAATCGTCCCATGAGCGACAGGCCCCCTACACACGCCCTTGGAAACATCCTAGAATCGTCCAAAATAGAACGCCCGTTCTATTTTGGGATTGACACCACCTTTAGAGGAAAACCAGCATGACAGCTGAATACAAAGTCATAGGCGATGTGGCCGTGATTACCATGAGCAACCCTCCCGTCAATGGGCTAGGACTTGCAACCCGCGTTGGCATCACGAATGGCTTGACACAAGCCAACAATGACGCTGCCGTCAAATCCATCATCATCACGGGTGCTGGCAATGCCTTTTCTGGCGGTGCCGACATCAATGAATTTGGATCGCCCAAGGCCATCCAAGAACCCAACTTGTTAAGTGTCATTCGTGCTTGCGAGAACTCGGCCAAACCCGTGTTAGCAGCAGTTCATTCTGTTGCCATGGGCGGTGGACTGGAGTTGGCCCTGGGTTGCCATTACAGAATGGCTGCACCAGGCTGCAAAGTGGCATTGCCTGAAGTTAAGCTAGGTTTGATTCCCGGCGCAGGTGGTACACAGCGTTTGCCACGTGTACTTGGTGTTGAGCCAGCGCTGAACATGATTGTCAGTGGCGAACCTATCAATAGCGAAATGCTGGCCATGTTGCCAGGTCAAAAGTTGTTTGATCGCATGGCCACTTCTGCCGAGTCCTTGGCCGCTGAAGCAATGGCCTACGCTAAAGAATTGGCTGCACAACACGCTGACGGTTCTGCGCTGCCATTGGTTCGCAATTTGCCTTGCAAACACCCACAAGGCGACGCTTACTTCCAATTCGCTCGCAACATGGTCAAAGGCATGGCCAAGAACTATCCCGCACCGCCCAAGTGTGTGGATGCGGTTGAAGCCGCCACCAAGAAAAAATTCGAAGACGGCATGGTCTTTGAGCGTGAAATTTTCACCAACCTCATGTGGACGCCTGAGTGCCGCGCCTTGCGTCACATTTTCATGGCCGACCGCGCTGCTTCCAAAATTCCAGATGTGCCAAGCGATACGCCAAAGCGCACCATTGCTTCCGTTGCTGTCATTGGTGCTGGCACCATGGGTGGCGGCATTTCCATGAACTTCTTGAACGCAGGCATTCCTGTCAAGATGCTCGAAATGAAGCAAGACGCTTTGGACCGTGGTGTGGCCACCATTCGTAAAAATTACGAAGCTCAAGTTAAAAAGGGTAAGTTGAAGCAAGACAAATACGAACAACGTATGGCTTTGCTCACCACCACTTTGAGCTATGACGACATTGGCAGCGCCGACCTGGTCATTGAAGCTGTGTTCGAAGAGATGGGCGTTAAAGAAACCGTCTTCAAGAAACTCGACGAAGTCATGAAGTCCGGTGCTATCTTGGCCTCCAACACATCTACTTTGGACGTCAACAAAATTGCTTCTTTCACCAAGCGTCCAGAAGACGTGGTGGGCATGCACTTTTTCAGCCCTGCCAACGTGATGAAGTTGTTGGAAGTGATTCGCGGCGCCAAAACCAGCAAAGAAGTTCTGGCCACCGTCATGGCTTTGGGCAAAAAGATCAAGAAAACTTCTGTGGTGTCTGGCGTCTGCGATGGCTTCATCGGCAATCGCATGATTGAACAATACAGCCGCCAAGCAGGCTTCCTCATTGAGGAAGGTTGCACACCTGCTCAAGTAGACAAGGCCGTTGAAAAATTTGGTTTTGCCATGGGACCCTTCCGCATGGGCGACTTAGCCGGTAACGACATTGGTTGGGCCATTCGCAAGCGTCGCAATGTTGAACGACCAGGCATGAAGTACAGCAAAACAGCCGACCTGTTGTGCGAGATGGGTCGCTACGGTCAAAAGACTGGCGCAGGCTGGTACGACTACCAGGCCGGCAAGCGCGATGCCATCCCAAGCACTTTGGTGGTGGACATGATTGAAAAACACCGCGCCGCTGAAGGCATCACCCCACGCAAAATTTCTGATGAAGAAATCGTGCAACGCTTGGTGTTCTCCTTGGTCAACGAAGCTGCTCACATTTTGGAAGAGGGCATTGCCAGCAAAGCCAGCGACATCGACATGGTCTACCTGACTGGTTATGGTTTCCCCATCTTCCGCGGCGGCCCCATGTTGTACGCCGACCAAGTTGGTTTGTTCAACGTCGCCGAAGCCATGAAACGCTTTGCCAAAAATCCACGCGACGATGCCGCTTTCTGGCAACCCGCACCGCTGCTTGCCCGTTTAGTGGCAGACGGCAAAACATTCAACTGATCAGAGGTATTCAATATGACCAACGCCGTCATTGTTTCGACCGCACGCACACCTCTGGCCAAGAGCTGGAAAGGTGCTTTCAACATGACCCATGGCGCCACATTGGGTGGCCATGCGGTACAACACGCTGTTCAACGTGCAGGCATTGATGCCGCAGAAGTTGAAGACGTCATCATGGGTTGCGCCACACCGGAAGGCGCAACTGGCGCCAACATTGCACGTCAAATTGCATTGAAGGCTGGCATGCCCATTTCTGTGTCTGGCATGACCGTTAACCGTTTCTGCTCTTCCGGATTGCAGACCATTGCGTTGGCAGCCCAGCGCATCATCGCTGGCGAAGGCCAGGTCTATGTGGCCGGTGGTGTCGAAAGCATTTCTTGTGTTCAACAAGAAGCCAACCAACACATGCTGCAAGATTTGGCTTTGGCCAAGATGAAGCCAGAAATTTACTGGAACATGCTGCAAACGGCTGAGCAAGTGGCAAAGCGCTACAAAATTGGTCGCGATCGCATGGACGAGTACGGCGCTGCCAGCCAACAAAAAGCCTGTGCAGCCCAAGCCGCTGGTTTGTTCAATGACGAAATTGCACCCATCACCGTGTCTGCGGGTGTGATTGACAAAGTCATGGGTCTCATGACCAAACAAGTCACCGTCAGCGCGGACGAAGGTTTACGTGAAGGCACCACCGTCGAAGCCATCGCCGGTTTGCGTTCAGCCTTGCCTGGTGGTTTGATTTCTGCTGGTAACGCCAGTCAGTTCTCTGACGGCGCAGGCGCTTGCGTATTGATGGACGAAAAGTTGGCAGAGCAACGTGGTTTGAAACCCCTAGGTCGCTTCTTGGGCTTTGCCGTTGCTGGATGCGAACCCGACGAAATGGGCATTGGTCCTGTTTACGCAGTGCCCAAAGCATTGGCTCGTTTGGGCCTCAAAGTTTCCGACATCGATTTGTGGGAACTGAACGAAGCTTTCGCCGTGCAAGTTTTGTATTGCCGCGATACATTGGGCATTCCGCCCGATCGCCTGAATGTCAATGGCGGTGCCATTGCGGTGGGTCACCCTTACGGTGTTAGCGGTCAGCGCCTCACAGGTCACGCTCTCATCGAGGGCAAACGCCGCGGTGCTAAGCGTGTTGCTGTCACCATGTGCATTGGTGGTGGCATGGGCGCTTGCGGTATTTTTGAAGTGCTCTAAACGCTCAAGCCGAGCACTTACTGAACTTCCACGGGCGTCCCGCTAACCATGCAGGCCGCCCGTTTTTATTTTCACTGAGACCTACTTAACATGAGCCTTCGGACTACTCTGGATTTTTTGTTGTACGAATGGTTGGACGTGAACCAACTCCAGCAACGCGGGCGTTTTGCCGACCACAGCCAAGAAACTTTTGATGCGGTGCTCGACACTTGCGAGCGAATTGCGCGCGAAAAATACGCACCATTTAATCGCCTCGTGGACACCGAAGAGCCACGCTTTGATGGCGACAAAGTGATCTTGCCGCAAGCAACACACGATGCACAGAAGGCCTATGCAGAATCAGGCATGCTGAGCGCAGCACAAGATTACGAAATTGGTGGCATGCAATTGCCTTACACCGTAGAGGCCGCCGCCAATACATTTTTTGCCATGGCCTCCGTCAGCATGGGCTCTGGCTTGCTAACCGTTGGCAATGCCAATTTGCTCATGGCCCACGGCTCTGAATTGCAAAAACAGGTGTTTGCACTCAATGAGTTTTCCGGACGTTGGTCGGGCACCATGTGCCTGTCAGAACCCCAAGCTGGCTCTTCGTTGAGCGATGTGATGACGCGCGCTACGCCAGACGGCGCAGCCTTTCAGCAAGATCCATTAGGTGCGCGCTATCGCCTCAAAGGCAACAAGATGTGGATTTCGGCAGGTGAGCATGAACTCACCGAAAACATCATTCATTTGGTCTTGGCCAAAATTCCAGGACCCGATGGCAAACTGATCCCGGGTGTAAAAGGCATTTCTTTGTTCATCGTGCCCAAGAAAATGGTGAACACCGAAGGCCAATTGACAGGCGTGCGCAACGATGTGGCCTTGGCGGGTTTGAATCACAAATGTGGCTGGCGTGGTACCACCAATACACTGCTCAATTTTGGCGAAGGCAAATTCAAAGTCTCAACTGACAACACAGATTCCGATGGCTCGGGTGCCGTCGGTTACTTGGTGGGCGAGCCTGGCCGTGGTTTGGGTTACATGTTCCACATGATGAACGAAGCGCGCATTGGCGTGGGCCTGGCAGCCACCATGTTGGGAATGGCAGGTTATGAGGCCAGCTTGGAATACGCTAAAAACCGTCCACAAGGTCGTCCCGTTGCCGGCGGCACACAGAAGGTGGTGAAGGATGCTGCGCAAGCGCAGGTTCGCATCATTGAACACGCCGATATCAAACGAATGTTGTTGGCTCAAAAATCTTATTGCGAAGGTGCTTTAGCACTTGAGCTGTATTGCGCCAAGTTGGTTGACGAGCAGCACACCGGTTCTACCGAGAACGCTGATGAAGCACGCTTGTTGCTTGAAGTTCTAACACCCATTGCTAAGAGTTGGCCCAGCGAGTGGTGTCTTGAAGCCAACAGCTTGGCCATCCAGATTCATGGTGGCTATGGTTACACCCGAGATTTTCCAGTAGAGCAGTACTGGCGCGACAACCGATTGAACATGATTCATGAAGGCACCCACGGCATTCAAGGCATGGACTTGTTGGGTCGCAAAGTTTTGATGGAAGAGGGTAGAGGCGTTAAGCTTTTGGCTGCTCGCATGTTGAATACCGCTCAAAAAGCACAAGCCTTCCCTGATTTGGCGGAAGACGCCAAAGCGCTGACAACGGCGCTTCAAAAAGTAACACAGGCCACACAAATGGCATGGTCTACAGGACAGCCTCAAGAAGCGTTGGCAAATGCGGTGCCGTATTTGCAGGCATTTGGTCATTTGGTCTTGGCTTGGATTTGGTTGGACGTGAGCGCCTCTTGCAGAGGTGAATCTTCTCCCAAACAAACAGGCAGACAAGCTGCAGCTAAATATTTTTACCGCTACGAATTGCCCAAAATTGATGCTTGGCTGAATGTCGTTGGTGGTCGCGACATGACCTGTGCCAATTTGTCTGAAGAGGCCTTCTGATGAGCGAGCCTAACCCTGCTGCAAAAAGTTTGCGTCACATTGTGATGTGGACTTTGAAGGACGAAGCTGAAGGACAGTCCAAAGCGCAAAACATGCAGAAAGCACGTGATTTGCTGATGGGCTGCTCAAGCCTTGTGCCTGGTATCGAGCACTTTGAGGTAGGTCTCAAGACCGATGGTCTCGATTGCACTTGTGATGTCATTTTGAATTCTCTTTTCAAAGATGAGGCAGCCCTGACTGCTTATCAAAATCACCCAAATCACCATGCCATCAAGCCTTTCATGAAAGCCATTGTTGCGCAGCGACAGTGCATGGATTTTTGGAATTAATTTTTTACAAAGGATTGAACATGACACGTACCGTCAAACAACTTTTCGACTTAACGGGCCAAACAGCCTTGGTTACCGGTGGCTCTCGCGGCCTAGGTTTGCAAATGGCCCATGCACTGGGCGAAGCAGGTGCCCGCGTCATGTTGAGCTCACGCAAAGCAGATGATTTGCAAGAAGCCGTGGCCGAACTTAAAGCGGCTGGCATTGAAGCAGACTACATTGCCGCAGACTGCGGTAAGGAAGAAGACATTCGACGACTGGCTCAAGAGACTGTCAAAAAAATGGGACGCATCGACATTCTGATCAACAACGCGGGTGCTACCTGGGGCGCGGCTGCTGAGGTTCACCCTGTTGCCGCTTGGGACAAGGTCATGAATTTGAATGTACGTGGCTATTTTATTTTGGCGCAAGAAGTGGCCAACTTGTCCATGATTCCTAACGGTCGTGGTCGCATTTTGAATGTGGCATCCATCGCTGGTTTGGCTGGCAATCCCCCCGAGATGCAAACCATCGCCTACAACACCTCTAAAGGTGCTGTGGTCAATTTCACCAAAGCTTTGGCAGCCGAGTGGGGACAGCATGGCATTACCGTGAATGCCATTTGCCCAGGCTTCTTCCCAAGTAAGATGACCTATGGCTTGCTCGAAAAAATGGGCGCCGAGCGCATGGCCAGCCACGCACCGCTGCGCCGCTTGGGCGATGACGAAGACTTAAAAGGCTTGACATTGTTGTATGCAAGTGAAGCCGGCAAGCACATCACGGGCCAATGGTTGGCAGTTGACGGTGGCGTGAGCGCCATCATTGGTGGCTAAGCGATCTCATGAGCATTCCATTTGGCGTCCACATTCCTTTTGTGGACAACCTCGGCTTCACATTAGAGAAGTTCGAAGACGGCACCTCGGAGCTACATTACAGTCCTCGCGCCGAACATCACAACTCTTTCGCCATTACCCATGGCGGGGCTGTGATGACTTTGCTCGACGTTGTCATGGCCACAGCTGCACGAAGCGTAGAACAAGAAATGGGCGTGGTCACCATTGAAATGAAAACCAGTTTCATGCGACCCGCCAAAACCACAGGTGATGAACATTTGGTGGCCAAAGGTTTATTACTTCACCGCACCAAAACCATGGCCTTCACGGATGGCAAGGTTTATGACGCTGCAGGCCAGCTGTGTGCGCACGCCACGGGCACTTTCAAATACGTTAAGCGAACACCTTCGATCACATCGCCTATTTCAACAGACTAAATTTATTCAAAGAAGAGACAAACATGCCTACCAATCACATCATCGTTTTAGACAATCGCCCAGAAGGCGAGGCCTCAGCTTCTAATTTCAAATTAATCACAGCAGAAACACCTGCATTGCAAGAGGGGCAAGTTTTGGTCAAGCACCACTACTTAAGCCTTGATCCTTACATGCGAGGCCGTATGAACGGCGGTAAAAACTACGCTCAACCACAACCCTTGGGCGAAGCCATGATTGGCGGCACAGTGGGTGAAGTGGTTGAAAGCAAGCACGCCAAGTTCACAGTGGGACAAACAGTTTTGTGCATGGGCGGTTGGCAAGAGTACAGCGTGATCAATGCAGATGCGATGGGTGCACTGAAGCATGTCAATGCAGAGAAAATTTCCATCAGCCATTACCTAGGTGCTGTCGGTATGCCCGGTGTCACTGCTTGGTACGGCTTGGTCAAAATCATTCAGGCCAAACCTGGTGCCACCGTCACAGTGAGTGCCGCAAGCGGTGCAGTTGGTAGCGCGTTTGGTGCCTTGGCCAAAGCACGTGGTTTCCGTGTGGTGGGTATTGCAGGTGGCAAAGCCAAATGCGATTACGTGGTCAACGAGTTGGGCTTTGATGCCTGCGTTGATTACAAAGAACACGCCGATTACATCTCCTTGTCCAAAGCACTCAGAGATGCTTGCCCCAATGGCATTGACGGTCACTTTGAAAATGTGGGTGGCATGGTGCTAGATGCCGTGATGTTGCGCGCCAATGATTTCTCGCGCATTGCCGTGTGCGGCATGATTGCGGGTTACAACGGTGAGCCTTTGCCCATGACCAATCCGACTTTGATTTTGAAGAGCCGCATGACCATCGAAGGTTTTATTGTGAGTGAGCACATGGAAGTCTGGCCTGAGGCCTTGGCAGAATTGGCCGAACTGATTGCCAGCGGCAAGTTCAACCCACGTCAGACCATTGCGCAAGGCATTGCTTCAGCACCAGAGGCTTTCTTGGGCTTGCTCAAAGGACAAAACTTTGGCAAACAATTGGTGAAACTGGTTTAAATTGAACTCAATCAAGAAAGCCTAGCCATGAGCCAACTGATTCTTCACCATTACCCTACGTCACCGTTTGCCGAAAAAATTCGTTTGATATTGGGGTACAAAAAGTTGGCCTGGCAAAGCGTGGTCATCCCCATGATCATGCCCAAGCCAGACCTCACTGCATTGACCGGCGGCTACAGACGCACACCCGTCTTGCAAATTGGCGCAGACATTTATTGCGACACCGCACTGATTGCAGATGTGTTGGAAAAAATGGCGCCCACCCCAAGTCTCTATCCATCACCCGTCAATGGTGCGTCCAGAATTGTGGCGCAGTGGGCAGACAGCCAAGTGTTTCCGGCCGCCATGGCCTATAACTTTCAACCCTCAGGCGTAGCCGATGTGTTTGCTGGTGCCCCAGAGGCAGCGGTTCAAGCTTTTGTGGCCGACCGAGCTGCCATGCGCGGCGGTGCACCCAGAATGTCCCTTGGCGAGGGCACCAGCACTTACAAGAGCCAACTGCGCCGCTTGTCAGACATGCTCACAGAGCACCCCTTTTTGATGGGCTCTGTTCCCACCATTGCCGACTTTTCTGCTTATCACCCTATGTGGTTTACGCTAGAGCGCACACCCAGCGTTGCCGGCATATTGGACGCGACGCCTTTGCTCAAAGACTGGATGGCTCGCATGAAAGCCATCGGTCATGGCCATCACGAAAAGATGAAGTCTGATCAAGCCGTCGAAGCGGCCAAGAATGCATCCCCCGAAGATGTCTCGCAACTCGCATTTGTGGATGATCATGGCATTGCTTTAGGTTCTGATGTCACCATCACTGCAGACAACTTTGGTTTAGAACCTACGCCTGGTATTTTGGTGGCTGCCACCAAAACACGCCTTACATTGCGCCGCGAAGATGACCGTGCGGGCACGGTTCATGTTCATTTCCCCCGTAACGGATTCATTTTGAAGAAGGTCAAATCATGATTCGCAATTTTGAAAACAAAACAGCCGTCTTAACTGGCGGTGGCTCTGGCTTTGGTTTAGAGTGCGCACGCATTGCTGCACGTCTCAAAATGAATGTGGTGTTGGTCGATGTGCAACAAGACGCCCTCGACAAAGCAGAAGCAGAAATCAAGGCCATGGGCGTCAAAGTTTTTGCCAAGCGCGTTGACGTGTCAAACGCAGAACAAATGGACGCCTTGGCAAAAGACGTTCAAGCACAATTTGGTGCGCCGCATTTTGTCTTCAACAACGCAGGTGTGGGTTCTGGCGGTTTGGTTTGGGAAAATACCGTTGCAGATTGGCAATGGGTGTTGGGTGTCAATGTGTGGGGCGTGGTGCATGGTGTGCGCTTGTTCACCCCCATGATGCTGGAGGCTGCCAAAAAAGACCCGTCCTACGAAGGCCACATTGTGAACACCGCCAGCATGGCCGGTTTGCTCACCGCCCCCAACATGGGCGTTTACAACGTCAGCAAACACGCTGTTGTGGCGTTGACCGAAACCTTGTACCAAGATTTGAAATTGGTCACCGACCAAGTCAGCGCCAGTGTTTTGTGTCCTTACTTTGTGCCCACTGGCATCAGCCAAAGTCATCGCAACCGTCCAGCCGATTTGCCCCATCAAAAGGCCACCAAGAGCCAATTGATTGGCCAAGCCATGAGCGACAAAGCGGTTAGCAGCGGCAAGGTGTCTGCCGCCCAAATGGCAGAAATGGTGTTTGAATCGATTGCCAACGATCAGTTCTACATTTACAGCCACCCTCAGGCCTTGGGCAATGTCCAAACCCGCATGGAAGCCATTGTTCAACAGCAAAATCCGCCCAATCCTTTTGCTGCTCGCCCCGATATTGGCGAAAAACTCAAAGCCGAACTGCGCACTTAAAAAACAGCCACCGGAGTGTGGCAAACTCGTCGGCTTTGTTATAGAAATCTATAGAAAATAGCCGACGAGATGCAGAAAATATTGGGCCAACTGGCCACTGAAATCAAAATCCGTCCTGAGCAGGTTCAGGCGGCCGTGAATTTGTTAGATGGCGGCGCTACCGTGCCGTTCATTGCCCGCTACCGCAAAGAAGTGACGGGTGGTTTGGACGACATTCAATTGCGAGAGCTTGAATATCGCCTAGGCTACTTGCGTGAGATGGAAGAGCGCCGCGCCACCATCCTCAAAAGCATTGCCGATCAGGGCAAGCTCACCCCCGAGCTTCAAATGGCCATAGACCAGGCCGCTACCAAGCAAGACTTAGAAGACCTGTACTTACCTTTCAAA
Organism: Limnohabitans sp.; assembly: GCA_049655425.1. GTDB lineage: Bacteria > Pseudomonadota > Gammaproteobacteria > Burkholderiales > Burkholderiaceae_C > Limnohabitans_A. Next base: position 350,491 of record JBASJS010000003.1, read on the forward strand.
CCCAAGCGCCGCACCAAGGGCATGATTGCCAAAGAAGCGGGCATAGAGCCTTTGGCCGAAGCTTTGTGGGCCAACCCTTCACTAGATCCTCAAGCCGAAGCACAAGCCTATTTGAAACCAGCAGATGCCATTGAAGGTGCTGATTTTTCAACAGTCGGGGCTGTGCTCGATGGCGTTCGCGACATCTTGTCTGAACGCTGGGCAGAAGATGCCTCCCTCATTCAAGCCTTGCGTGAGTGGTTTTGGAAAGAAGGCCTGTTTACCAGTCATTTGGCCTCGGGCAAGGATGAGAACCAAGCCGAGGTGGCCAAGTTCCGAGACTACTTTGACTACAGTGAGCCAATTGGCCGAGTTCCTTCGCACCGTGCATTGGCGGTATTTCGTGGTCGCGCCTTAGAATTTTTGGATGCCAAGTTGTCCTTGCCAGAACCAGAGTCCTTGAACGCTACGGCAGTACCTTTAACGGCGACAGCTGCGGCCCAAGCTGCCAGTGCTTTGGCTGAAGGTCGCATCGCCTTGCACCTTCGTTGGTCGCACAGCGCCAGACCCTCTGACGACCTCATCCGCAAAACTGTTTTGTGGACATGGCGCGTCAAGCTTAGCCTGTCTTTGGAGCGCGACCTCTTTGCACGTCTTCGTGAGGACGCAGAAAAAGTGGCCATCAAAGTCTTTGCTGACAACCTGCGCGATTTGTTGCTGGCCGCACCAGCCGGACCTCGGGTGGTGCTGGGCTTAGACCCTGGCATTCGAACCGGTGTCAAAGTGGCAGTGGTCGATCAAACAGGTAAATTGGTAGAAACATCGACGGTCTATCCGCACGAGCCTCGACGTGATTGGGATGGCGCTTTGCACACCTTGAACAAACTTTGTCAAAAACATGGTGTGAATTTGATTGCCATTGGCAACGGCACGGCCAGCCGTGAAACCGACAAATTGGCAGCAGACCTCATCAAGCAACTCAAAAAGCCCGATAGCCCCGAAATTCAAAAAGTGGTGGTGAGTGAGGCGGGTGCATCCGTTTACTCCGCCAGTGAATTTGCCAGCCAAGAAATGCCCGATGTCGATGTGAGCTTGCGCGGTGCAGCCAGCATTGCGCGACGTTTGCAAGACCCCTTGGCCGAGTTGGTCAAGATCGATCCCAAATCAATCGGTGTGGGTCAGTACCAGCACGACGTCAATCAAACCGAATTGGCACGCACTTTGGAAGCCGTGGTAGAAGATTGTGTGAACGCCGTGGGCGTTGACCTGAACACAGCCAGTGTGCCCTTGCTGTCACGCGTTTCTGGTTTGTCTGGCGGCGTTGCCAAGTCAGTGGTTCGTTGGCGTGAGGCCAATGGTGCCTTTAAGAACCGCCAAGACTTGTTAAAAGTGACGGGGCTGGGTGCCAAAACCTTCGAGCAAAGCGCCGGGTTCTTGCGCATTCGCGGTGGCGATAATCCATTGGACATGACCGGTGTTCACCCTGAAACATATCCTGTGGTGGAAGCCATCATGGCCAAGGTGGCGCAGCCTGTTGAAAACGTCATGGGCCGAGCGGACATGCTCAAAACTTTGCGCCCTGAGTTGTTTGCCAATGACAAGTTTGGTGTGATCACAGTCAAAGACATTTTGGTCGAATTGGAAAAACCAGGCCGCGATCCTCGCCCTGATTTCAAAGTTGCACGCTTCAATGACGGTGTCGACGACATTCGAGATTTGAAAGAAGGCATGATTTTGGAAGGCACCGTGAGCAACGTGGCTGCTTTTGGTGCGTTCGTCGATTTGGGCGTTCACCAAGATGGCTTGGTGCACGTCAGTCAATTGAGCAACAAGTTCATTACAGATGCCCGTGAGGTGGTCAAGACGGGTGACATTGTCAAAGTCAAAGTGACCGAGGTTGATGTGGCACGAAAGCGCATTGGTCTTACCATGAAGCTGAGCGATGCCGCACCCTCTGGTGCGCAACGCGGTCGTGAAAATAAATTTGAAGGTGGGCCTCGTCAAGGACATCAGCAGCAACGGTCGCATGGCTCACAAGGCGCGTCACAATCTGGCAGCATAGGACAAGGTGCCATGGCGTCGGCTTTCGCCAAATTACAAAACAAAGGCTGACCTCTTACATGAAAGCACTCGCCATCTATGCCGGACCTAAAGCCAAGGAGCATCTTGCTCTGCACGGGCTCAGTGCTTCCGATGTCGGTGTGATTCCTGCTGCAGCAGGAGGCCCCAAGGGATTGATATTGGGAGCACTAGATCGCTTCATGTTCAACGAGTGGTTGCCAACCAGTGATCAATCCATTGACCTGGTTGGCGCTTCGATTGGCGCGTGGCGAATGGCGACAGCATGCTTGCCAGACAGCAGGGCAGGGCTGTTAAGGCTAGAGCACGACTACATTCATCAACACTACGAGCTAAAGCCTGGCGAAAAATTTCCCAGTGCAAAGCAAGTCAGTGATTCGTTTCGCGAAAACTTAGACCTGTTTTACGGCGGCTTGGTCGAACGTTTGTTGTCCCATCCGCGCTATCGTTTGCATGTGTTGGCTTCACGCGGCAAGGGTTTACTTAAACGTGAGCATCCCGTCCTTAGCCCCTTGGGCTACGGCGGTGCATTTCTAAGCAATCTCATCAGCCGCAAGGCCATGGGCGCATCTTTAGAGCGTGTGGTGTTTTCATCGGCAGGTTCGCTGCCATTTGGCACCAGCGATTACGCCACACGGCATCTGCCCTTGACGCCTTCCAACTTCATGGATGTCTTGCAAGCCAGCTGCGCCATTCCCTTTGTCTTGAAAGCGGTTCATGACATTGAGGGTGCACCCCATGGCGCCTATTGGGATGGTGGCATCACTGATTACCACTTGCATCTAGACTGGAAACCTCAATTAATCGCCAAGGCACAAGAAGGGCTTGTGGTTTATCCACATTTTCAAAAAGCAGTCGTCCCAGGATGGCTAGATAAGAGTTTGAAGTGGCGCCACAAAGCCACTTCATTTTTGAACAACACAGTGGTGTTGGCCCCCAATCCTGATTGGGTGAAAACCTTGCCCAACAGAAAGCTGCCAGATCGAACGGACTTTGCCACTTATGGCCAAGATTTAAAAGCAAGAGTCAAGGTTTGGCAAGCTGCAACATCGGCCAGTCAACAGCTGGCCGATGAGTTTGCAGCTTGGTTGCAAAAGCCTGACATGGCTTGCGTACAAAACCTCTGATTACATGGACGCCGTGAGCATCTCGCGGTATTCATCGGGTGTCGAAATGCGAGGGTTGGTCTTGTGGCAATGATCGGCCATGGCACCCTGAATGACTGCATCAAATTGAGATTCAGTGACACCCATTGCTTTCAGTCCGGTGGGCAGTCCCAAACGTGCACTCATTTCTTTTATGGCTTGAGGGATGTCTGAACCAGACGCCAGCCCCATCACTTGAGCCATGCGATTTAAACGATTTTCTTTTTGCACAGATTCGGCCGCTGAATTGAATTGAACAACGGCTGGCAAAAACATCGCATTCAAAGTGCCATGGTGAAGACGCGGATTAACGCCTCCCAAACTGTGGCTCAGGGAGTGCACGCAACCCAAGCCCTTTTGGAAGGCCATGGCACCTTGCATGGAAGCACTCATCAGGTGCATGCGGGCTTCTTTGTCTTGGCCATTTGTTGTGGCACGTTCAATGTGCGCCCAAGCACGTTGTAAACCATCCAGGCCGATGCCATCGGCGGGTGGGTTGAAAGCTGCTGCCATGAAAGTTTCCATGCAATGCGCAATGGCATCCATGCCGGTAGCGGCTGTGAGCATGGGGGGCAAACCAAAGGTCAATTCGGGATCGCAAATGGCGGCCTTGGGAACAATGAACCACGAATGGAATCCCAATTTGCGGCCATCGTCCACAATCAAAATGGCGCCACGAGCAACTTCACTGCCTGTGCCGCTGGTGGTAGGTACGGCAATGAGTGGCGCGACGCGATCGGTAATTTTGAGTGAGCCGCCTTCGATGGTGGCGTAGGTTTTAAGAGGGCCTTCATGGGTAACTGCAATGGCCACGCATTTGGCGCAATCAATGGAGGAGCCGCCCCCCACAGCGATCAAGCCATCGCACGCTTGTGCTGTATAGACATCGCTTGCAGCACGAACAGCCGCTTCAGTAGGATTTGAAGGCGTTTGGTCAAAGACGGCAACTTGCAGTCCGGGCAAGGCATCCAAGGCTTTTTGCAAAATACCCGCAGCTTTGACACCTTGGTCGGTGACGATCAAGGGCTTTCGAATGCCAACCCGCTCGCACTCTTGTTTCAAGAGTTGAATGGCGCCGAAGTCGATTTGAATTTGAGTGACGTAATTGATGAATGCCATGGTTTTTAATTTCAATGCGTTACGATCAACTCTAATGCATGCCGCGCTTGAAGTCAGCCTCCATAACCCTGAAAAAAGTCACTTTGGCGATAAATAAGTCTCCATGAGCTCACACCACAATCCTCACAGCCGACTGACCGATGCCATGCGTTTGGTGCTGCGCAACATAGAGCGGGCAGGGCGCCCACCGATGTCTCTGTTGACAGTCCAACAGGCGCGTTTGTTTTACGAAATGTCGGCCAGCATTTTGGACCTGCCTGAACCTCGAATGGCACGTGTAGAGGACTTGCAAATACCTATGCGGGATGGTCATCTTGTCAAAGCCCGCTTGTTTGCACCCGCTTTGAAATCAGAAGGTGCTGCATTGCCTACATTGGTCTATTTTCATGGCGGTGGTTTCACCATCGGCAGCATTCAAACTCACAATGTGTTGTGCCGAGAATTGGCACGCATCGCTCACTGCGCCGTCATCTCAGTTGACTACCGCTTGGCGCCAGAGCACCGCTTTCCAGTTGCCACCAACGACGCATGGGATGCGCTGCAGTGGGTGGCTGCATCAACTGCCCAGCTGGGCTTGCAAGCCAATGCATTGGCTGTGGGCGGCGACAGTGCAGGAGGCACCCTGGCTGCTGTGTGCGCTTTGCACGCTCGAGACGCTGGGCTGCACTTAGCCTTGCAGTTGCTCATTTACCCTGGAACTGCTGCTAGACAAGAAACAGCGTCGCATCACACTTACGAAGACGGTTTTATGCTGGACAAGGCTACCGTCGATTGGTTTTTTGACCATTACATTGATGCCAAGGACCGCGACGATTGGCGTTTTGCGCCTATGCTGGCAGAGCGTCACGATGGGCTTGCACCCGCTTGGATAGGTTTGGCAGAATGTGATCCATTGGTAGACGAGGGAATTGCATATGCTGATTTGCTCCGAATGGCCAGGGTTCAAGTTGAACTTGAGATCTACCAGGGTGTTGTGCATGGCTTCGTCAACATGGGCCGTGTCATTCCAGAAGCAAGACGCGCTCACAATGACGCCGGGCACGCGTTAAAGCGTGCATTCAGTGCCACGCTTTGAGCCCAGACCTTCAATTGTCAGAAAGAATTTGATTCATGAAACGCAGTGACTTCCGATTTTTCCACCGCCTGCGCGTGCGGTGGGCCGAAATTGACATGCAAAAAATTGTCTTCAATGGTCATTACCTCACCTACATTGACACGGCTGTGACGGCTTATTGGGGACGTGTGGCATTGCCTTACGAAACTGCCTTTCACCTATTGGGCGGTGAGTTGTACGTTAAAAAAGCCACCCTCGAATACCACGCATCGGCCGTCATGGACGATGACTTGAGCGTCGGCATGAAGTGTAGTCGCTTAGGCAATTCTTCGATGGTGTTTGAGGCAGGTATTTTTCGGGGTGACAAGTTGCTCATCAGCGGCGAATTGATTTATGTCTTTGCCGATCCCAAAACCCAAACTTCCAAACCCATTCCTGAAGCCTTGCGAAACATCTTGTTGATTTTTGAAGCAGGTGAGTCGGTCGTCGATTTAAAACTTGGCGACTGGGCTGCCATGAAAGACGGTGCATCTGCTTTGCGCACAGAAGTCTTTGTGAACGAGCAAGAAATTCCCCAAGAACTCGAATGGGATGAACACGATTTAAAAGCGCTGCACGCAGTGGTCTACAACAAATTAGGTCAACCGGTTGCAACAGGGCGTTTGCTTCAACCCAAACCACGACTGGCCCAAATAGGCCGCATGGCAGTCGCCAAACCCTTGCGCGGCGGCAACTTAGGTCGAATGGTCATCAACGCACTGCTTGATGCGGCAAGCTTAAGAGGCGATCAAGAAGTTATCTTGCACGCACAATGCAGTGCCGAGGGCTTTTATCGACGTTTGGGATTCAAAGCCCAAGGTGACGTCTTTCAAGACGCCGGCATCGATCACATTGAAATGAGTTTGAAATTCAATTAAATGTCTTCTAGCAAGGGGTAGGGTAGCGCCAGAACCCGCAAAACTGGCCCGTTGGCGTTGCCCAAATGCAGGGACTTCGCGGTGGCACTGACTTGCATTGAAACGATGCCCCAATAGCTGTCCATGCTTTGCCCAGCAGCGAGATCAAATTTGGCTGCGCTGGCCACCGAGCCACACGCTTGCTCTGCATCGTCTGCAGCAAATACTTCTTGTCCCACTTGCAAGACCTCTTGCGAGGAGACAATGTAGGCGCGGCGTTTGAGGGTGCCACGAAATTGGCTTCTGGCCACCACTTCTTGACCGGGATAACATCCCTTCTTAAAACTCACGCCTTCAACCGATTCGTAGTTCAACATTTGAGGCACAAATGCCTCAGAGCTTGCGGTTTGAACCATGCTGACGCCAGACAAAACTTCGGCCAGCTGCCAGTCGTTGACGGTGGCAGTGGCAGTGGCACTGCCACTGTCAAAGTTGTTATTCAAAAAAGACTGTGCAACGAGGCTGTCTTTGAGGCCGAGCCAAAGCAAGCGGGTTGTCGAAGCTTGAGCGCTTTGAGCGCTGTAAAGTTTGATAAAGCCAGTTTCACATTCAAAAATGGCGCGCCACGGGCCTTCAGCTTTTAAGTCAGGACAGGCCAGGTCTGCTGCGGCGCCTAAGAAACCTCTCATCTCGTAAAGCGATGTAGCATCTGTTAGCTTGACTTTGGCGCGCATAACAAACATCGACAAACGCTTGACGATGACTTGCAGCAAATCTTTGTGGCAAATCAGTAAGTATTTTTCGTTGCTAAATTTCTGAACGATGAAACTGGCCATCAGGCGCCCCTTGGCGGAGCAATAGCCAGAAAAGCGTGCTTGCCCCACGGGTAACAGCAAGACATCGTTGGTCAATTGGCCTTGTAAAAAAGTGCCAACATCAGTACCTTCTGCCAAAATGAGGCCCCAGTCAGGGGGAGTCACCATGCCAGAAGGCGAGAATTTCAAATCAGGTTCAATCAGGTCCATGGCTGAATTATGATCTCCTCTGAAAAACCCAAAGGATTCAAGGTTTGAGTCGCCCCAACCACAAAGCCCCAAAAAGGAAGACACCACAAACTCAAGGTTCGTGGAGGGCTTTTCTGAGCCTGATTACTTTGTCTGTTTTGGTGGTTTTGTCGGGTGCTGTTTATTGGGTGGAAAGCCCAATGGGATTTAAATCACCCTCTTCAAGCAACAAAACAGCTGGCAATTCAATTGCTCAGGACCTTGTCAAAATTCAGGCATTGGACTTGGCTGTTGAACCGGGAACCACTCCCAAAGGTGTGGCACAGGCCATTGCCGATGCCGGAGCCGATGTTTCACCGTTATTGCTGCGTGTTTGGTTCCGATTGTCGGGGCAGGATCGCGCCATCAAGGCGGGAAGTTATGAAGTTACAGCGGACATGTCCCCCAAAGGTGTGCTCAACATGTTGGTTCGAGGTGAAGAAAGCCTCAAGTCACTCACGTTGGTAGAGGGCTGGACATTCAGGCAATTCAAGCAGGCTTTGGCCAAGGCAGAAAATTTGAAAGTCACGACTCAGAGCCTGTCAGATGCAGACATCATGGCGCAACTGGGGCGTCCCAATGTGCATCCGGAAGGACGTTTTTACCCCGACACTTACACCTATTCAAAAGGTTCAACCGACCTTGCACTGATGCAGCGCGCACTCAAGGCCATGGACCGTCATCTCGAGAAAACTTGGGGCCAAAAACCGCCGCAACTCAAACTGGTCACGCCCGATGACCTGCTGATTTTGGCCAGCATAGTGGAAAAAGAAACCGGACGAGCCAGTGATCGACCACTGATCTCAGCCGTTTTTCACAATCGCCTCAACATTGGCATGCGTCTGCAAACCGATCCCACGGTCATTTATGGCCTCGGAGATACTTTTGATGGCAATTTGCGCCGTGTTGATTTGCGAACAGATACACCTTACAACACCTACACTCGCGCAGGCTTACCGCCCACCCCCATTGCCATGCCTGGCAAAGCCGCCTTGATGGCCGCCATCTCGCCTGCACCCACCAATGCCCTCTACTTTGTGGCAAAAGGAGATGGCAGCAGCCATTTCAGTCAATCACTGAACGAGCACAATAACGCTGTGAACAAATATCAACGCGGTTTGTCTAAACAGGATCCATGATTCATGCGCAAAGCTTGGTTTATCAGTTTTGAAGGCATTGATGGTGCCGGCAAGTCCACTCACATTGAAGGCCTGGCCCAATGGTTTAAAGATCGTGGCCATGTGGTTACCCTGACCAGAGAGCCGGGTGGCACACCCTTGGCTGAAAAATTTCGGGCCTTGGCTTTGCATGAAGTCATGGACCCCTTAACGGAGGCCTTGATCATGTTTGCCGCACGGCGCGAACACCTGATCCATGTCATTGAGCCTGCCCTTGCTCGTGGCGAAGTGGTTCTGTGCGATCGCTTTACAGATGCCACGTTTGCCTACCAAGGTGGTGGGCGTAACTTTGATTGGGGTGTCTTGAAAACACTCGAGCAAATGGTCCAAAACGTCCCTGCAACGGAACTGCGTCAACCCGATCTCACTGTTTGGTTTGACTTGCCTCCAGCAGTGGCCGCAGAACGGCTCAGCACTGCTCGGATACCTGACAAGTTTGAATCTCAGCCTCAATCTTTTTTTCAAGCTGTACGCGACGGTTATGCAAAGCGCATGCAAGAAAACCCCTCTCGTTTTGCGCAAATTGATGCAAATCAAGCGCGAGAAGTGGTGTGGTCAGATGTCTTGCATGCTGTTGAAACGGGCTATCAAACATGACCGAATTAGCGCCATGGATTGAAAGGCAGCGTGGGGCTTTGTTGTCACAACAAGGGCATGCTTGGATGCTGCAGGGCCCGTCTGGGCTTGGTCAATATGATTTGGCCACCGCCATGGTCAGTGCATGGTTGTGCGAATCTGAAACAGCATCTTCTAAGGGTGCGTGCGGTCAATGCGGCAGTTGTCACGCCTTAAGCGTTCATACCCATGCCGATTTGTTTGTGCTCATGCCAGAAACCATTTTGCTGTCTTTGGGCTGGCCTTTGAATGAAAAGGCCCAAGCAGAGATTGACAATAAGTCGCGTAAACCCAGCAAAGAAATTCGAATTGAAGCCATGCGCGATGCCATCGAGTTTTCGCAGCGCACCAATGCACGCGGAAAAGGCAAAGCGGTCCTGGTTTTTCCAGCCGAACGCATGAACCACGTTACGGCCAATGCTTTGTTGAAAACATTGGAAGAACCGCCTGGCGATGTCAAGTTTGTATTGGCCACTGCAGCGGCCCACCAGCTGTTGCCCACTTTGCGCAGCCGATGTTTGATTCACACCATGGCTTGGCCTACAGAGCCTGAAGCGGTTACATGGCTGCTGTCACAAGGTCTTTCGGCGGTGGATGCACAGTCATTGCTCAAGGCTGCAGGTGGCCGTCCCGACGAAGTATTGAAGCAACGCAGCTTAGGCCAGTCGATGCAATGGTGGGCTCATTTTCCCAAGGCCATGTTGGCGGGTGATGCCAGTTATTGTTCAGAATTGCCAGCGGCAGAAGTGATTGACGCGCTACAAAAGCTTTGCCACGACTTGCTGATGCAACAAACTCAAACCCCTTTGCGTTATTTCAATGACACTGATTTGCCCAACATCAAGGTTTCGTCGGCACAATTGACCGCCTGGTTTAAACGCCTTTCGCAAGCCGCCAAAACATCGGCGCATCCTTTCAATGCTGGCCTGATGCTAGAAGCTCTCTGCACCGAAGCGCGTGAAATTCTGAACAGTCCCGCCTAACATGTACACCGATTCCCATTGCCACCTTTCTTTTCCCGAACTGCATTCGCAGTTGCCAGACATACGTCAGAAAATGGCTGATGCAGACGTCAGCCGAGCGCTTTGCATTTGCACAACCATGGAAGAGTTTGATGATGTGCATGCTTTGGCCAAGACTTACGACAACTTCTGGAGCACGGTGGGTGTGCACCCAGACAACGAAGACATTTACGAGCCATCCGTAGACGATTTGGTTCAAAAAGCCAGCCTGCCGAGGGTGGTCGCTGTGGGCGAAACTGGTCTGGACTATTACCAGATGGAAGAACGCAAGGGCGGTCGAAGCATTGACGACATGGATTGGCAGCGTGAGCGCTTTAGAACGCATATTCGAGCGGCTCGGCAAGTCAGATTGCCCATGGTGATACACACCCGCGCTTCCTCCGAAGACACCCTTCGAATTTTGAAAGAAGAGGGCGAAGTAGGGGACTCAGGCAGTGTTGGCGGTGTGTTTCACTGTTTTACAGAGACTCAGGCGGTGGCCAAAGCCGCACTGGATTTGGGCTTTTACATTTCATTTTCTGGCATTTTGACTTTCAAAACGGCGCAAGATCTACGAGACGTTGCCGCATGGATGCCACTCGATAAAATTTTGATTGAGACAGACAGTCCTTATCTAGCGCCTGTACCTTATCGCGGCAAGACCAACAATCCGTCCTACGTTCCTTATGTTGCAAAATTGATTGCCGAATTGCGCGGCATGACACCAGAGGCCATGGGAGAGCTGACCAGCCGAAATTTCGACCGTCTTTTTGCCAAAATTAGTGAGTAGCCCTCCATTAAAAATGCTGAAGTTTAACTTTACATTACCAATAAAGTACATTGTTTTTATTGGATTTTTATCCATTGTAAATACTGGCCATGCCGGTTCTTACGAAGATTTTTTCAAAGCCACGCAAACTGATGAAGTTAAAGTAATTTCGAGTTTACTAAGTCGCGGTTTTGATCCCAATACGGTTAATTTGAATGCAGAGCCTGCCTTGCTAGCGACCTTACGGGAAGGATCTCTCAAAAGTTTTGAAGTTTTGGCCAAGCATCCAAAAGTCAATCTGAATGTTCGAAATGCGCATGGCGAATCAGCCTTGATGTTGCTCAGTCTAAAAGGTCAATTGCCTTTGGCAAAACTGCTGATCAGCCGCGAGGCAGACATCAACCACCCAGGTTGGACAGCTTTGCATTACGCAGCCACTGGCGGTCATGCAGACATTATTCAGCTGTTATTGGACCAAAGTGCATACATTGATGCTGAATCGCCCAATGGTTCTACGCCATTGATGATGGCGGCGCGCTATGGCAATCTCAAATCGGTTCAATTGTTGATTGATGAAGGTGCCGATGTGTTGATCAAAAATCAGTTGGGTCTTAGCGCACTTGATTTTGCGAAGCAAGGCAATCGATCTGATACTGTTGCCGCGCTTGAAGGCGCTATAAACAAGTTAGTTGCAGCAAAGCCTTCGAACGCTGTGGCTAAGCCCTAAGGTCAGAACGAGGTCAGTTTGAATACCAACCTAAAGCTTAATACACATCCTATTAACTTCATACGATGTATATTATGTTAAGTAAAGTATCGGGTTAAACATTCAGGTCAAGCTGTTGGTCATCAAGCCGATAGCGTCATACAAAAAAGGCCCTCTTAAGGGCCTTCTTCTTATTGAGTTTGGAGTTTCAAGATCTGGGTAGGTCCTGAAGTGGACATTCTCAAGGGCCTGTACTTCACTTGTCCCCATTCATCTTTCATATCTCGGTAACGAGGAGAAAACGGATGACCACTTTGGCCCGTTTGATAAATGAAGCCAGATTCGTCTAAGTTAGCCAAATCGTAAACTGCCCGCATGGATGCTGCGTGACGCGTGGCAAATGGCACCGTAGCGCTATTCGACCAGTACTGACCCACATTGACTGTGAATGAATCGCCCGCGCTAGGTCCGGAAACATCAAAAAACGGGGCCAAAACTTTGACATTGCCAAAGGGTTTGTGAGCGCTTAAAGCTGGGTGCGCACGCCCCCAGTTCCATGCACCCACTTTGTCACCCTGCATGGCCACGATTTTGTCCAATGCGATATCTAAGGATTTGTTCATCAAAGCTTGGCAACCTGCGTCGCCACACCAAGCTTTGTCTTGATTGGCCAACACACCCTCTACAGCAGGACGAAATGCGCGTTTGCCAAACAATGCTTTGAATCGTGCTTCACCCAACTTGGGAATGAGTATGGCGCGGGTGACTTCGTCAATCCAAACGGCATAAATCAAGGCGCCTGCTGAATCTTTCGTCATTTCGCCTTTGAAGGACTTCAAGAGCGTTAAAGCTTCAGGAGCTTTTGCGTGTTGCGAAGTCAATGTTTGCAAATAGGGCAACAAACGATCGGCCGCCAGAGAATGCACATCGGCCTGAATCGTTTTCATGCTGTTGGCATCGAGCTTTGTACCCGAATTTAAAAGCTGCGCAATCCGATCAAAACGTTCGGGCCCTGTCCAATCGTTCGTCAAGAACTGCGCATAACCCGGTGGCAATATCTTTTGATTGGCAGTTGCATGCCAACCGCGCTTTTCAATGTCGGCTTGAGACACTTCTGGCGTTTGATCGTAGGGAATCCATGACTGCCAATCGTATTGTGCAAGCCAACCAGGCGCTGGCACCATGCCTTTCAAATCGTGTGCGGCAGATCGCACAGGCACTTTGCCTGCAGCCTTGAACAATACATGACCACCCTGATCTGCCATCACCACACTTTGCATGGGCGAATGATTTTTTGAGAATGCCTGACGCAATTCGACAACGGAATTCGCAAAATTGGCTTCCATTCCTGCCACGATGGTTTGATTGTCAACATCCAACGCGGTCCAACGCAGCGCAATCGCAAATTTGTCTTTGTTCAAAAATTGGGCGTAGGCTGGTTGAACGTCAGAAATCACAGGACCATGCCGCGTCGTGCGAACTTGAATGTTCACATCGCCCTGCCCTTTAACTTTGATCACTTCATCACGGGTCACAAAAGCTTCTTGACCGGTAGGCGTGCGATAACTGTCTTTGCCTTCAAGGGCTTCTAAATACAGATCTTGTACATCTGGACCTGTGTTGGTAAAGCCCCAAGCAGCCTTCTGAGTGCGCCCTAAAACGACAAAAGGCAAACCTGGCAAGGTTGCTCCGACCACATCGAGTGCAGGGTGTGCTTGACCATCCGCAAATTTGCCTGCGGGCGCATGCAAGCCTGCAAAATACCAAACAGCGGGTGCACTTAAACCTAAGTGAGGATCATTGGCTAACAAAGGAGAACCTGATTTTGTATTGCTTCCAGGCAATACCCAGTTGTTACTGCCCTTGCCTTCTAATACACCAATGTCTAATGTGGTTGACGCCAATAATTGCTGGGTTGCCTCTGCTTGTGTTTGTGAAGATTTTTCTGGCGCATAGACGCCTAGGCTCTTGTAAAGCGCTGCAATGTCAACACTGGTGCCGCGTGCCTCACCAGGATAGGGTGGCAAAAGTTTCCACAAGTCCTCGGTATTCAATGTTTGCAATGCCATCAGACGTGCAAATTCATTGCCCCAGTTGCCGCCCAAATCAAGCGCCATCATGAGTGCCCAGCCGACGCTGTCAACGGCAGTCCATGGCTTCATGGTTTTTGCTGGGTTGATGCCCAAAATCACAAATTCTGGCGCGCGCCATTGCGAACTTGCAAAGCCTGCCTGAACACCTTCTGCATAAGCTTCGAGTGCCTTTTGCGTATTGGGTGGCAGCTTGTCAAACTGTGCTTGCGCCGCTTTCATGATGCCAAGCGTGCGCATCAGTTTGTCTGTTTCTAAGGTGGGCGCACCCAACCATTCAGACAACTCACCGTGCATCACTTGGCGATTGAACGCCATCTGCCAGCCTCGCTCTTGTGCGTGAACATAGCCAATGGCACGCCATGCATCCATGGGCGATTGAGCGTGTATGTGCGTTACATCTGTGGCATCCCGCTTAATTTCAACGCCAGCAGATAAACCCTTTAGTGTGGCCTCTCCTGCCAAGGGTGCCATGGACCTTAGCAAGTAAATTTGAAAGACACCAAAGGCAGTGAGTGCCAGAAGAACAAGTGCCAATACACCGCGCAGAAACCATTGGCTCCAACGAACAGATTTCTGAGCCATTAAATGTGTCCCCAAACTAAGAAGGCGTCGCGTCCTTCGGTGGCTAAATCAACTTTGGCCCCAATGGGCAAAAGAACTTTGGTGGGCACATGCCCAAATGGCAAACCTGTCAGCACCGGTATTTTGAGTTGAGACCGCAGGCGTTCAATCACAGTTTTCAATTTGAAACCTTTGTCGTGTGGCACCAATTTGAAGGATGTGAATTGTCCAAACACAATGGCTTTTTGTTGCTGCAACACACCGGCATTGAACAATTGCGTCAGCATGCGCTCAATTTTGTACGGGTGCTCACCGACATCTTCCAAAAACAAGACACCGCCTTTGACAGATGGGAAATAAGGCGTGCCCAACAATGAGGTCAGCACAGCCAAGTTACCCCCCCACAAGACAGCATTGTTAAGCTTTACGGGCTTTGCAAGCTCATCGGCAGGCATTCGCCAACCAGTGCCCTCCCCTTGCTCTAAACACAAATCCTCAAAACAAGCTTGCATGATGTCATCAGGCTCTGATTCAGATCCAAAATCTTCACCCAAAGCAGGACCTTGCCATGTGATGCGAGACGTTTTGGCGTAGACCGCCAACTGAAATGCTGTGAAGTCACTCAAGCCTACAAATTGCGTTCCCTTGTCGATGGCTTTGGCAATGGCTTTGTAGGGAAGTTGCGTCAGCAGTCTGGTCAAGCCATAGCCGCCGCGTGAAATCATGGCAATGTCGGCGCCACTGGCAGATGCACGAGCAATGGCGTTCAGTCGTGTTTCATCGGTACCAGCAAATCGCATGCTGCTGCTAAGTGCATCTGCGTCAACTTCAACCTGATGGCCTTGCGCTTGAAGGCGCTTGATGCCGCGTTTGAAAGCGGCTTTGTCGCGAACCGCACTGGACGGTGAAAAAATATAAATGTGGCTCATGAATTGGGTACTTTGAAAAACTGAACAGCAGCTTCAGCGATGGATTGTCCGTGTTCTTGCACGAAATGCCCAGCGTCAGGCAACATCATAGGTTCTGTGCAATTTCGAATGCTTTTTTGAAGTGCTCGCATCACGGGCTCTCCCAGCACAGGATCTTGCAAACCGATGGCCATAAGCGTTTGCCCCTGCCAATCATGACGCCAGAATGCAGCAGCTTGTCGTGCAGTTTCTGCCCCCGGACTGTTTGAATGCTCGGGCACCATGGGCGGGAATGCATGAAGCGCAGCGCGGTGACCTTTGTCTGTAAATGGGCGGTTGTACGCTTGGGTTTCTGTAGGCGACATGTGTTTGTTGCCGCGAGCAAACAACTTGCCAACATCAAAGTCGGGGTTGTCTTTGCACCAAGACCGCCACTTCAAAAAGCCATCGGACAAAGGCACTTCGCCCGTGGTTAAAGTGGTGTTCATGACCAGCAAACCCACATACCGATGGGGCATGGCCATGGGCAAGGTTAAGCCCAAAATACCGCCCCAATCTTGAACCACCAACACCACGTGTTTTAAATTCAAACGCTCGATGAATTCCAACAAGACTTGTCGGTGAAAGTCAAAGCTGTGTTGATGGGGTTTTTTGAACTTGTCACTTTTTCCAAATCCAATGAGGTCGGGCGCTACCACACGATGCCCTTTGGCCATAAAGCCAGGAATCATTTTTCGATACAGATAACTCCAGGCTGGATTGCCGTGCAAACACAAATAGGTCAGCTGATCTGGGTTGTTGGCATCCGCGCCTTCATCGAGGTAATGCAAGCGCAAGCCATTGAGCGTTGGCAAATCAGAAATGTAATGGGCGCGCCAAGGGTAGTCGGTCAAATCCTCAAACCATTCGTCCTGGGGTCTGAGGGCGTCTTCACGCAGGGGTTGAGAGTTCACGCGTTTAGGCTTGAAAAAGTCTTGTAAGAGTTGACTGGATTGATCAGCCATCAAACCACCTTGGATGCTTGTGTGATGGTTAATTGCCGCATGTTCAAAGACGTTGTGGACTGAGCCTGCCGCACCAGTTCTAGGCTCTGAGGCGCCATACACAACTCGAGAAATTCTCGAATTCAAGATGGCCCCTGCACACATGGTACAGGGCTCCAAAGTGACGTAAAGCGTGCAGTTTTCCAGCCTGTAGTTGCCAATGTTGTGGGCAGCATCACGTATGGCCAACAGCTCAGCATGGGCTGTTGGGTCTTTTTGGCTCACGGGTCCATTGCACCCTGTTCCAATTGCAACGCCATCGCGTACAAGCACTGCCCCAACGGGAACTTCACCCAAGTCGCCTGCTTGTTTGGCAAGTTCAAGGGCAAAAGCCATCCATTCCGAATCAGTTGTCATGACACCATTCCAAGGCGCCTCATCCAAAGTGCCAAGCCCTTTTCAGACTCGCCCCCAGACTCGTAAGCTGCATGCATGGCAACGTGTGACTCTGGACGATGCTGGTTGAGTTTGACTTTGGTTTGAATGTTTTGCACTTGCATTTCAAAGGCTACGATGGCATTCAACATGGGTTGCGTGTAGGTGTCTGGAAGGCCTCGCCATTGCTGCGCATAGGGCGGTTCATGGTCGGCAATCAGTTGTTTCAAAATGGCATCTTTGGCTTCTTCGCCTTCTAGCAATCGAACCTTCGCTTTGACGTGAACAGCAACATAACTCCAAGTAGGCACTCTGATCAAGTCTGGGTACACAGCAGGCGACATGTAAGCTTGAGGCCCCATAAAAGTTAACAAAACCTCAGGACGTTTGGCCAAGAATGCTGCATGCGGATTGCCTTTGGCAACATGTCCCAACAACATGTCTTTTTGTACATCATTGACATGGGGCAGCAATTTAACGGGTATGTGACTGATAAAAGGAAAACCTTCATCGTCGTTGGACACCAAACTGGCAAATGGATTTTCGCGAATGATGGTTCGCGCATGCTCGGGGTGATTGAATTGTTTGGGCAAATACATGCGGCTTTTGCGTCCATTGAAGCTTAGTTAAATGTAGGTTCCGGCCAAAGTCAAGACCTGCCCACCCGTTCGTAATTTGAAGCGGGCCACACCTGCACTGCGAACCGTGTTGACACCGCCCAAATCTAAAACGCGAATGCCTTTGCTTTGAAGCTCTTGAATGGCGTGCCACAAAATGAGATGGTGCGCATGTAGATCACGCCCTTGATCAGATGTCCAGCCCACTTGATAAGTCGCTGCGTCGCCATGAATTAAAAACATCATGGCAGCAAGTCGATCTCGACCCAAATCACTTCTCAGGGTCAAAATATTTTTGGCAGGTTGTTTGCGAGATTGAACATAGAGGTCAAAAAAAGGAATCGGGAGTCCCTCAAGGTGTTTGTCAACCCTT
This sequence comes from Limnohabitans sp., assembly GCA_049655425.1. Classification (GTDB taxonomy): domain Bacteria; phylum Pseudomonadota; class Gammaproteobacteria; order Burkholderiales; family Burkholderiaceae_C; genus Limnohabitans_A. The sequence continues at coordinate 368,045 of JBASJS010000003.1, forward strand.
TGCTGCGCCTCATGGTCTAGCAGCCATCTGTACTGACCTTCATTGGTGCCGACGCGGTGCACCGTCAAGTCACTTGCTTCGGCACTGACCAAACTCGATCGCCACCGTCCTTCAAATTGCGCGCGGAGTTCTGTCACAGGTCGACTGATGTCGAGCATGACCGTTGACATGCCCGACATGATTCTTCTCATGGGATGAAGGCCATGAACTTGGCCTTCTGGCACCTCAGGCGTAACAGCCATGAAGCGAATGCCTTTGAGCGGCAATGTTTTTTTCAGGGCTTTGTAAACCTCGGATTCCGCCTCGGGGGTTAGCGGTTTTGACCAGATGGGGCCGCGTGTACAAAGCGCAACGGCGCCAAACTTGCCCCATTTTCTAACGATGAACTGCACTTGGGCCACTTGTTGGCCTTGATCCAAAACGCGAGCACGCAACACCGGCACGCCCAACAACTTCAAAGTCGAGCCGTAGTCCCAAGCTTGTTGCAACGCACCCGCTGCAGCTTGGTGCACAGCATCCCATTGCGCAAGCTCGTGGCCATTCCAATGCACTATCATTGGCAAAACCTTTGGAAGGCTAATGTAAGGTGTAAACGCATGCTGAAAAAATTCCTTGAAAAAAGACAAACCCAAACAGTCATGGGTTACAAGCTCAAAGAGCCACGCCCCACCTGGTTGGCTGGGTTTTGGGCAGCAGTGTATTTTGGCTTGCCATTTTTCTTATTCACGGTGCTTCTAGACATTGCCATCGAATGGTTTTCGGGAAAGTGTTACGGATTGTGGTGCTATTTTCAATGAACTTGGCACTAGACTTTAAAAAGTCCATCAAGGCTGTGGTCCATGCGGAAGCCAGGAAAAATTTCAGCAGCTGATGCTTTAGGCAATCCAAAACTGTTGGCCAAAACTTGTGAAAAAACCTCCCTAAAGTCGTGGTGCACAGGCAAGTCTCGGCCTTCATTGAGCCGATCTTTGGACAAACCATCCCATCGACCGTGCCATTTCCCGCCCTGAACGCGTTGCCCCATCAACCACATCACGTTGCCTCGACCATGGTCTGTACCGCGGGTGCCATTTTCGGCGCAGGTTCGTCCAAATTCACTGGCCACAACAATCACATCATCGGGTTCATTGAAAGATGCACGAAGTTGGACAAGTGCGTTGGTCAGGTTCGTCAGATTATTGGCCAACAAGCCTGTCACGTTGCCTTGATTGATGTGGGTGTCCCAGCCGCCTGAAGACAAGAAGCCAAGACGCAGCTGGCGATTTTGTTGCATCAGCAAGCCCAAATGTTTGGCATCTAAAGCTAGGCCCTGGGGCGAACCCGCACCATTGTTGGCAGCCTGTAGCTCTGTACTCGCAGCCATGTTGGGTGCTTTCAAAATTGCAGCGGTCGACATTCGGTTGTTAGCACCTTCCAGCATGGCAGTGGCCATCTTTTCGTGATCAGCATACAACTGCAAAACAGCCTCACGCGTTTTGGTTTCTGCAAGTGTTCCAGGTCGTGTGGCCAACAGGCCATTGCCCACCAACTGAACGGGACTGGGGCCAGACAAAATGCGGGGGCTGCTCTCCCCTACGCCTAACGCATGCACGCCCACACCCTTGCCAATCAAACCAGACAAGACGTTAAGCCACCCAGGCGCCGGTGAGCTAGCGCCAGGTTTGCCTGTTTCCCAGTGGTATTGCGCATCAAAATGCGAGCGACTTGAATCTGGCGAACCTGCACAAGGAATAGCGGCCAACACACCTTGTTGCCAAAGCGGCAACAAGGCCGCACAGGCGGGGTGAAGGCCAAAAGTGGTATCGAGTGCCAGTGCCGTTTTGAGAGTGCCATCTGGTTTTGGAATGGCAATGTTGGGACGTATCTGTGCATACATGGCATCGCCATGAGGGGCCAACATCGACAGACCGTCGTAGGCACCGCGCAAAAAAACCAGGACCATTCGTCCAGATTTTGCGGACGCTTCGGCCAACACGCTTGCTGCAGGCATTGCAAAAGCACCCATACTGAGGGTTTTTAAAACAGCTTGGCGACGATTCAACATGTGAGGTGCTTTCAATGTCATTACTTGAACACCAATTCAGAACTGCCCAACACAAAACCCATTCTTTGTGCTGATGGTTGCTGCATGACTGCTTTTTGAGTTTTGTCACCAAGGTAAGCGTACAAATCATTTCGCTCGGAAGTGTTGCGTGCAATGTTCAGAGCAAAGTCGATGCGACGCGTTAAGGCTTCTGGGGTGAACCAGGTGTTTGCATTGAAAGCATAACCGTCGGGTGTTTGCCAATTTTGAATGCCATTGCCAGCAACTGCGGCGTAACCGAACGCTTGCAGCCATTTGGTGCGATCTTGCCCAACATTGAGGACACGCAAACTGGCACAAGCAAAATCGTAGGGTGTTCTGTACAGCTTGTTCTCAGGGTCCCAAAAAGCGCTGTGATTCAACATGACTTTCATCACTTGGTAAATGTCGCCGCCAGTTGCCATAAAGGTGGATGACATTTCATCAATCAAAGTTTGAGGGGGCACGTCTGCAACAAAATATTCGGCAAGTCGCCGAGAAATTCTTTTTGCTGTTGAAGGATGATTGGCCAAAAATCGAATGGCTTGGTCACCTTCCTTCTCACCGATAAATTGCGCAGATTCGGGAATGCTTTGACCCATGAGCGTTTTGCGACCCGATTCATGAAGGCGCATGACAAATTGAAACCCAGTGTCTGATCGTGCAGAGACGGTCCATCCCGTCAGAATTCGGGCAAGTTCTTTGACATCATTTTGGTTGTAGCCACCTTGCACGCCCAAGGTGTGAAGTTCCATCAATTCGCGCGCATAGTTCTCATTGAGTCCTCTGCTACTTTGCCCTGATCGCGCGGGTTGAGGGCTCACACTTAACCACTGGTCTAAGTAGTAAAGCATGGCGGGATGTTTGGCGCTGGCCAGCACCAACTCCTCAAACTTACCCAAGGCATGCGCACGTGCCACATGTATGGCATAGTGACCTGCAAAAGCTCGAACGGTACCCTTTTGTTGGTAGACATTGAAATGGTTAAACCAAAACTCTGTCATGCGTGCCAGCAAGGGTTGCTCCACATCATCGTTGCTGCAGCTGGCCAAACGCCATGCAACGGCTTTATTGACCTGGGTACGGTTAAAAAAGATGGGCTCAATATCTTCCTGAAAATGAAAACGTTTTTCGTTGGCCACGTTTTCATTGATACGCGTTCCCGCTGGAACTGACGCCCGTGCTTCACGCTCTTTTCGAACGCCGTCAAAAATCGCCGGCAATGAGTTGTTGATGGATGCCAAATCGGGTGGCAGCTTGGGCGCTTCTAAGCTGGCTTTTCGCGCAGCATCCAGCTGTGTCAAAGCCCAAATTAAAGGCTGACCATTGGTTTTGACGTCTGCCAGCAAAGCGGGGGTAGGACCGTAGGTCAGTCGGTTGATGGCACGCCATTCAGAGGCGGCACCTTGAATGCTCATTGAACTTGCAGGCAATGCTGCACTTGGGGCCATTAATGGCTGCTGAACGCACCCCACAATTCCGAAGAGTAAAAAAACGACCAACACATGCAGCAAACATTGTTTGAGTTGAAAGTTTGGCTTCATGGTAGTTCAGCGTTAATATTTTCAGGGCTTGGCTGGCTCTAGTCTGAGTAAAGCCCCTTGTGGGTCGTCTGTCAACAGGTACACCAAACCATCAGGCCCCATGCGCACATCTCGAATCCGCCCAGGCCGTCCTTGAAACAAGCGTTCTTCACTCAGGACCTTATCACCTTCGAGAGTTAGGCGAACCAACATTTGGCCACGCAAAGCGCCCACCAACATACTGCCCCGCCACTGAGAAAACTGCGAACCACTGACAAAAGCCATACCCGATGGTGCAATGGATGGAACCCAAACTTGCAAGGGCTGAACCATGCCAGGCTTGGACTGGCCTTCGCCAATTTTGGTCCCCAAACCATAATTCACACCATAGGTAACGACAGGCCAACCGTAATTCAAACCGGGCCGTATCACGTTGACCTCGTCACCCCCCTGCGGACCATGTTCGTGAGTCCACAATTCTCCGGTTTGGGGGTTGATGGCGGCACCTTGCATGTTGCGATGACCCAAGGTCCATTTTTCTGGTAAGGCACCTGCCCGCTCTACAAAAGGGTTGTCGTTGGGCACTCGGCCATCGTCGTGAAGGCGAATGACCGAGCCCGCATGGTCGTTTAGTTTTTGGGCTCTGTCTTTGTCGCCTCGATCGCCTAAGGTGAGATAAACCATGCCAGCTGCGTCAAACACAATCCGGCCACCGAAATGATGTGCTGAACGCGTTTTGGGCTGCATGCTAAAAAGGACTTGTACCTCCGTCATGCGTTGGCCTTGTAGTTTGCCCCTGGCCAAAGCTGTGCCCCAGCCGCCAGTGCCTGGTGCGTTGTAAGCCCAATAGATCCAGCCGTTTTGGGCATGCTGAGGATGCAAAACCACATCAAACAGGCCGCCTTGGCCGTTTGCAATGACCTCCGGCAATCCGTCAATGGGCTTAGGGTCCAATTTGAAATCTTGAGTCACCAAACGCAGACGCCCTGCCCGCTCTGTGACCAGCATGCGACCGTCTGGCAAAAACGCAATGGACCAAGGATTCTCAAGACCTGCCAACAGAGGCACGATACGAAAGGAATGCTTTTCAGAATGGATCAGCTGCTGTCTGTCCTGAGCCCATGAGAGATGGCAAGACATGCACATCAAGATGATGAGAAGTGATCGATAAATTTCAAATTTCATTCAATCATTCCTTGCGTCCAAAGTCTTGAAATGTCTAACTACCGGTTCATTCCCACTCAATGGTTGCAGGTGGTTTGCTGCTAACGTCGTAGGTGACGCGGTTGATACCGCGCACTTCGTTGATGATGCGACCAGACACTTTCTTCAGCAGTGCGTAGGGCAACTCAGCCCAGTCGGCAGTCATAAAGTCAGACGTTTGCACTGCACGCAGTGCCACCACATAGTCATAAGTGCGGCCATCGCCCATCACACCCACACTCTTCACAGGCAAGAACACTGTAAATGCTTGGCTTGTGAGGTCATACCAAGACTTGCCTGTATCGTCGGTGAAATTGCGCAGTTCTTCAATAAAGATGGCATCGGCGCGGCGCAGTAAATCGGCGTATTCTTTTTTCACTTCACCCAATATGCGCACACCCAAGCCAGGGCCTGGGAACGGGTGGCGGTAAACCATCTCGCGGGGCAGGCCCAGTGCCACACCCAGTTCACGCACCTCGTCTTTGAACAATTCGCGCAAAGGCTCTAACAATTTCAGGCCCAATTGCTCAGGCAAACCACCCACATTGTGATGACTCTTGATGGTGACAGCCTTCTTGCTCTTGGCACCGCCGGACTCAATCACGTCTGGGTAAATGGTGCCTTGCGCCAAGAAGCTAGCGCCTTTGTGGCCACCTGTTCCGGCTTTCAATTTGGCCGCTTCATCTTTGAACACATCGACAAACAAGCCACCAATGATTTTGCGTTTTTGTTCTGGTTCACTGACGCCTGCCAATTTGCCCAAGAACAAATCGCTGGCATTGACACGAATGACTCGCGCATGCAACTTGCCTTCAAACATTTCCATCACCATGTCGCCTTCGTTCAAGCGCAACAGGCCGTGGTCGACAAAAACACAGGTGAGTTGATCACCAATGGCACGATGAATCAGGGCTGCAGCGACGGATGAGTCAACGCCCCCCGACAGACCCAAAATGACTTCTTCGTCGCCTACTTGTTCACGAATTTTGGCAACCGCTTCCTCAATGTAGTTGCCCATGATCCAATCAGGACTGGCTTTGCAAATGTCTAAAACAAAACGGTTCAACAAGGCTTGACCTTGAACCGTGTGAGTCACTTCAGGGTGAAATTGAACCGCATAGAAACCGCGTGACTCATCTGCCATGCCCGCAATGGGACAAGCAGGCGTTGATGCCATCACTTTGAAACCTTCGGGCAACTGCGTAACTTTGTCGCCATGGCTCATCCATACCTTGAGCATGCCGTGTCCTTCTGCCGTGGCGAAGTCTTCGATGCCTTTGAGCAATTCTGTATGGCCATGAGCGCGTACTTCGGCGTAACCAAATTCGCGTGTTGTGCCGGCTTCTACCTTGCCGCCCAATTGCTCTGCCATGGTTTGCATGCCATAACAAATGCCCAACACTGGAATGCCCAGCGAGAAAACGGCATCGGGCGCACGATCGTCTACCTCGTAGACGCTTGCATGCGAACCAGACAAGATAATGCCTTTTAAATTGCCGTCCTTGGCATACTCACGCACCCAATCGCTTGTAACGTCACATGGATGGACTTCACAAAAGACATGCGCTTCACGTACCCGGCGTGCAATAAGTTGGGTGACTTGTGAACCAAAGTCAAGAATCAGAATTTTGGAATGCTGCATGAACGGTCAAATATTAAAAAGTAAAAATAACTGAATTCAAACGACTTCAGTCAGCGCGGTAGTTGGGCGCTTCTTTGGTAATTTGTACATCGTGGACGTGGCTTTCGCGAATACCCGCAGATGTAATTTCAACAAATTCGGCCTTGTTGCGCATGTCTTCAATGGTGGGGCACCCACAGTAACCCATGCTGGCTCGCAAGCCACCCGCCATCTGAAACAAAATGGCCACAACCGAACCTTTGTAAGGCACACGACCTTCAATGCCTTCGGGTACCAACTTGTCGGCATTGGGGTTGCCTGTGCTGGACTCTTGGAAGTAACGGTCTGCGCTTCCTTGTTGCATGGCGCCAATGCTGCCCATGCCGCGGTAACTTTTGTAGCTGCGGCCTTGGTACAAAATAACTTCGCCTGGCGCTTCTTCAGTGCCTGCAAACATGCCGCCCATCATGACGGTGCTGGCACCTGCTGCAATGGCTTTGGCAATGTCACCGCTATACCGAATACCGCCGTCGGCAATCAGGGGAACACCTGTGCCTTGAAGTGCAGTGGCAACGTTGTCGATGGCCATCACTTGAGGCACACCTACACCTGCCACGATTCGGGTGGTGCAGATAGAGCCAGGGCCAATGCCCACCTTCACGGCATCGGCACCTGCTTCGGCCAAAGCCAAAGCGGCAGCACCGGTGGCAATGTTGCCGCCAATGACTTCAATGTGTGGATAGTTTTTCTTGACCCAACGAACGCGGTCAATCACGCCTTGACTGTGTCCATGGGCAGTGTCCACCACAATGGCATCGACGCCTGCTTTCACCAAAGCCTCAACTCGCGCCTCGGTGCCTTCGCCTACACCCACTGCGGCTCCCACCAACAAACGGCCCGCTGCATCTCGTGCAGCCAAAGGAAAATTGAGTTGCTTGGTAATGTCTTTAACAGTGATCAAGCCTTTAAGCTCAAAAGCTTCATTGACCACCAACAATCGCTCGAGCTTGTACTTGTTCAACAGCGCTTTGGCTTCTTCAGGCGTGGTGCCTTCGGGCACCGTGATCAAGCGGTCACGCTTGGTCATGATTTCGCTGACAGGTTGGTCATAGCGGGTTTCGAAACGCATGTCACGTCCCGTCACAATGCCTACAACTTTGCCGCCTTCACAAACAGGAAAGCCAGAGACACCCAGCTCATCTGACAAAGCCATCACTTGGCGAACTTTGGTGTCGGGGGTAATCACAACAGGATCGCGCAACACGCCAGACTCATAACGTTTGACTTTGGCCACTTGTGCGGCCTGCTCTTGAGGGGTGAGGTTTTTGTGCACGATGCCAATGCCGCCTTCTTGGGCAATGGCAATGGCCAGTCTTGCTTCGGTGACGGTGTCCATGGCGGCTGAGACCAAGGGCAAATTCAAGCGAAGATTGCGAGTGAATTGCGTGGAGAGGGAAGTGTCCTTTGGCAGGACTTGAGAGTAGGCTGGCACCAACAACACGTCGTCGAAGGTGAGGGCTTTACCGAGCAGGCGCATAAGGGAGGGCTCCAAAAAAAGGATTGTACCCTTGTCAAAGCCCTGTTTACCCTTCCCCAAAAGGCGTCAATAGCCTGCTACGGCCCCTTTTCTGCGTCGGGCAAACAAACCTGTTCTGCCCTTGCCTTGCCTTTTAAAACGCTGTTTTCGGGCCAATTTGGGGTCAACTTGAAGCGTTCGGTAGATTTCCAATCGATCGCCGTCTTTTAAAAGTTGGTCAACATTGACCAGTCGGCCCCAAATGCCTTGTTTATTTGGCAAATTCTGCGCTAAGGAAAAATACTGTGAATTGGCCAGCCACTCAGGTGAAAGATGGAGCATACAAAGCGCATCTTGAACCATGCTGCCCAATGGAAGCGACAGCTTGATGGTAACCACTTGCCTTGGTTGCGGACTGAATGCACAGAGAACTTGGATCATGCAGTTTCGGCACCATAAACATGCTCAGCCCGTTTAACAAAGGCGTCGACCAAACTGGCTGCAATCTTGTCAAACACAGGCCCTACCACTGCGGCCAATGTGGCACTGGAAAAACCATATTCCAGAGTCAGGGTCACCTTGCAAGCTCGTTGAGAGTTGTCGCCCACCGGCTCAAAACGCCAAGTTCCATCGAGATCAGAGAAAGGCCCTTTGACCAACTTCATGTGAACCTCACAGTTTTCAATGTGGGTGTTGTGCGTCACAAATACCTGTTTGATGCCTGCCATGCCAATGCCCACCTCGGCGTCCATTTCGGTGCCACTGGCATGCAGTACTTTGGAGTGGTTGCACCATGGTAGAAAATGCATGTATTGGTCGACATCAGTGACCAGTCGAAACATTTCCTCTGGGCTGTACCAGATCAGAACAGATTTGATCAGTTTCTTCATACAATAAGACTTGTTGCATTGATTGTAATTTCTCCAAGGCGCTCCCTGCAAACGCAGGCGCCCTTTAAGCGTTTCTAACGCCCTCTTCTTTAACATTTTCATGGCAACGCCACCCAAAAAAAACAAAGGCTCTGGTAAGACAGGCCTCATTGCCGAAAACAAAAAAGCAGCCTTCGACTACTTTTTTGAGGAAAGGCACGAGTGCGGCATGGTGCTAGAAGGCTGGGAAGTTAAAGCTGTCCGTGAAGGCAAAGTTCAGTTGACCGACGGCTACGTCGTCATTAGAAACAAAGAAATGTTCATCATTGGGTGTTTGATCAACCCACTCAAAACAGCTTCGACACACGTCAATCCCGAAGCGGCGCGCACACGAAAGTTGCTTTTAAAACGAGATGAAATCGATCGACTGACCAGCAAAGTGGAGCAAAAAGGTTTTACCTTGGTGCCCATCAATTTGCACTGGAAAGCTGGCTTCATCAAATGTGAAGTGGCGCTGGCCAAGGGCAAGGCCGAACACGACAAACGTGACACCATCAAAGACCGCGAAGGCAAGCGCGAAGTTGAACGCGCCATGAAAAGCCGCAACCGCTAAAGTCAGGGCTGCGGCAAGGTTTCAACTTAACTGAGGTGACGCAAAGGGTGCGTTTCTGCAGACCACGGGCTCTCAAAAAAGGCTGGCCATTCGGTATCAGCTACATCTGACAGTTGTCCATGCGCCCATTTGGGTTGATGATCTTTGTCCACTGCCAAGGCACGAATACCTTCAACCGTTTCGCTTCGTTCGCGCAGGTGGAAACAATGATGCACCAAATCACGCTCCATCCGCAAGTCGTCGGCCAAGCCCATGTTGCGTGCTTTTCGTATTTGGGCCAAAACCACATGAACCATCAAAGGTGAGCCCTTGGTTAAGCTGGCCAAGGTTTGCGTGGCCCACGCCGATTTACTTTGCGCCAAGGCAAGGCTGATTTCCAAGGGCGAAGACAAAGCAAAGCATTGATCGATCTCGGCTTTGTTTGGGAAAGCTGCAGGCTCAAGTTTGCTGAACTGACTCTGAACCCAACGCTCAACAGCTTCACCACTTTCAAACGGGGTGCTGAGCAAGGTTTTCCAAAGTGTGGGCAAACGGTGGGCTTCAATCAAGCCATCGGCAAGGCCCGCTTGAACCGCTTCTTGGCCATTGATTTTTTGACCGGTCAGGCCTAAATATTCACCGATGCGACCTGGACATCGACTTAAAAAGTAGCCACCTCCAACGTCTGGAAACAATCCAATGTGGGTTTCAGGCATGGCCATTTGTGTTTTGTCTGTCACAACGCGCACGCTGGCACCCTGGCTGATACCCATCCCACCCCCCATCACCACACCGTCCATAAAGGCAATGTAAGGCTTGGTATAGGTGTGAATCAAATGATTGAGTGCGTATTCTTCGGTAAAGAAGTCTGCAAGCTGCGTATCGCCAGACAAAGCGGCTTGATGAAAGAAACGAATATCACCACCCGCACAAAAATGTCCAAAAGGACTCTCTTTGCCTTGACCTTTGACCAAAACAGCCAGCACTTGCGGGTTGCTCTGAAAGTCCAACAAGGCTTGCGTCAATTGGCGCACCATGCTCAGCGTCAAGGCATTCAGCGCCTTGGGACGATTAAGGGTGATGCACCCTACCCGCCCACTGATTTCATGCACCACGAATGATGCTTCTGAATCAGAATTGACTGTGTTTACTTCAGACATTGCGTTGCCTCCATCCAAACCATTCATTGGCAAACAAAGCGAAGATCACCATGCTGCCCCCGATCAATACACTGAGATGCGGTTCTTCATTGGCACCCCACCAAGCTAAAGCGATGCCAAAAATAACTTCCAACAAAGCGAGCAGTGACACCTCAGGCGCCTTCAAAGATCTGGCGCAGATCACCGACAAGGTACAAGGAATGGCCAATTGAAAAACACCCAAGAGCGCCAACAAACTCATGTCATGCAAGCTGGTTTGTAGAGGCCATGCCAAAGGCAATGTGATCAGCGATGAAAGCACAGCACCCAACAATACAGAGGGCACCAAGTCAATGGCGACGCCAAACGATTGGCTTTTTTGAGTCAAATTCCATTGCGTTGCACCCGCAATGGGCACGCACAAAGCAACGGCAGCACCCAGCAAAAAATTCGGGTCACCCAACTGCAATTGACTGACAAACATCAAGGCAATGCCAGCACCCGCAAAGGCAATGGCCAACCAAGTTCTAAGGAGCAAGCGATGAGAAATAAACAACCACGCCCCCAAGGCTGTTAGCAAGGGACCACAGGCCATGGTGATCAATACATTGGCTACTGCGGTAAGGGTCAGAGCCATCATGAAGGCAGTGAACATGATGCTCCAGCACACACCGGAAAGCCAAAAATATGGACTTCGCCAAGGGAGTTTGCGCCAGACCGAAGGCCCTTGCCAAACCGTCATGATCACGACCAAGCCCAACACCGTGAAGGCGCTGCGCCAAAACGTGACTTCAAAGCCACGAGCGCTTTCAAGATGGCGCGAGACCACGCCCGCAATAGACCACATCGCGGTCACGAGCACCATCAAGGCAACTGCGTGACCGTGTCTGAGCTTCAGCACTTTGCTGTGCTTTTAAATGAGCGCCTTAAGCGCGACCAGCACGCTTACGCTCGTGCTCTTTCAAGAAGCGCTTGCGCAGACGAACGCTCTTAGGCGTGATTTCCACCAACTCATCATCGTCAATAAACTCCACACCGTATTCCAGCGTGAGGTCGATTGGCGGTGTGATCTTGATGGCATCTTCTTTGCCAGACACACGGAAGTTGGTCAGCTGTTTGGTACGTGTGGCATTCACCACCAGGTCGTTGTCACGGCTGTGGATACCCACAATCATGCCTTCGTACACAGGGTCATTGGCCTTCACAAACATGCGGCCACGGTCGTCCAACTTGCCCAAGGCGTAGGTGAAGATTTCACCGTCGTCCATGGAAATCAAAACGCCGTTTTTGCGGCCACCAATTTCACCTTTGTGCGCTTCGTAGCTGTCAAAGATATTGGAAATCAGGCCAGAGCCACGTGTCAAGTTCAAGAACTCGTTGGTGAAACCAATCAAGCCACGCGCAGGAATGCGGTATTCCAAACGGACACGGCCACGGCCATCGGGTTCCATGTTGACCAATTCGCCTTTGCGCTCACCCAAGGCTTGCATCACGCCGCCTTGATGGCCTTCCTCAATGTCGGCAGTGACCAACTCGATAGGTTCATGACGTTCGCCATTCACATCGCGATACACCACGCGAGGCTTGGACACGGCCATTTCGTAACCTTCACGGCGCATGTTTTCCAACAAAATGGTCAAGTGCAATTCACCGCGACCTGCAACGTCAAACACGCCTTCTTCGTCTGTTTCTTTAACGCGCAAGGCCACGTTGTGTTGCAATTCTTTTTGCAAGCGATCCCAGATTTGACGGCTGGTGACGTACTTGCCTTCACGACCGGCCAAGGGGCTGGTGTTCACGCAGAAGTTCATCGTCAATGTTGGCTCGTCAATTTTGAGCATGGGCAGAGGGGCTGGATTGGCGGGATCCGTTACGGTGACGCCAATGTTCAAGTCGGCAATACCGTTGATCAACACAATGTCGCCAGGACCGGCTTCGGTCACTTGAACGCGGTCCAAACCACGGAAGGTCAACACTTGGTTGATACGTCCTTTGATGGAGGAACCATCAGGGCCTTCCATGACCAACACATCCATCATGGGCTTGATGGTGCCTTGGCTAATACGGCCCACACCAATGCGGCCCACGAAGGTAGAGAAATCAAGCGCTGAAATTTGCAATTGCAAAGGTGCGTCTGGATCACCGGCTTGCGCTGGCACATGCTTCAACACGGTGTTGAAAAGTGCAGACATGTCTGGGCCCCACTGTTCACCAGGAGCGCCCTCTTCCAAAGACGTCCAGCCGTTGATGCCAGAGGCATACACCACGGGGAAGTCGAGCTGTTCGTCTGTCGCGCCCAATTTGTCGAACAAGTCGAAAGCTTGATTGACCACTTTGTCTGGATTCGCGCCGGGCTTGTCCACTTTGTTGACAACCACGATGGGCTTGAGGCCCAAGGCCAAAGCCTTCTTGGTCACAAAACGCGTTTGGGGCATTGGGCCCTCTTGCGCATCAATCAACAACACCACACCGTCCACCATGGACAATGCGCGCTCCACTTCACCGCCGAAGTCGGCGTGGCCTGGGGTGTCAACGATGTTGATGTGCGTACCTTCCCAGCTCACGGCACAGTTTTTGGCCAAGATGGTAATGCCACGTTCACGCTCAATGGCGTTGTTGTCCATGACGGTGTCGACCACTTTTTCGTGTTCGGCAAATGTGCCAGACTGACGCAGCAGTTGGTCAACCATGGTGGTTTTACCGTGGTCAACGTGGGCGATGATCGCGATGTTACGAATTTGTCTACTCATGCTAAGGCCTTCTCCAAAATTGATTGAATCTCTAGGGGGCTTAATAAGCGCCCCGGAATAAGTTCACCAGCTTTCACATGCGCGGTGCCCAAGAGCGCGCGCGGTGAATCGCCGTACACAGCGACATGCAGGTTGTCGGGCCAGTCGCCACGACGGCGCACGCCGCTTAAGAATCTGCCCGCATCATCTGGGGGCAAGGTGACAGGGGTATGACCATCGAGCAAAGCATCGACAGTCAACAATTTCATTTCTCGCTCTGCTTCAGGCAAAGCTTCTAATTCTTGAATGCTGAGGCATTCGGCTTCTACGAATGGACCCGTTTGAATGCGACGCAAGGCACTCAAATGACCACAAGTACCCAAGGCAATGGCAATGTCTTCACCCAATGTACGGATGTAAGTGCCTTTGCTGCACGTGACCGTGACTTTGAGACGGCGGTGATCGTTTTCGGGTGCAATTTCTTCCAGTGCCAAAGCATGAATCACGATGTGACGTGCTTCACGTTCTACTTCAATGCCAGCACGCGCGTAGTCGTACAAAGCTTTGCCGTCCTTTTTCAAGGCGCTGTACATAGGCGGAATTTGATCAATGGGGCCCGTGAACTTGGCTTGCACTTGTTGCAATAGATCGGCAGTAAAGCTCGCAGGCTTTTCAGCAATTACTTCACCTTCCAAATCACCCGTGCTGGTTTGGACACCCAAAACAACAATGGCTTCGTAAGATTTATCAGCATCCAAGTGCAACTGGCTGAACTTGGTAGCTGCGCCAAAACACAAAGGCAGCACACCTGTGGCCAATGGATCCAAAGTACCCGTATGCCCGGCTTTTTCGGCGCGCAATAACCACTTGGCTTTTTGCAAAGCATCGTTACTGGACATACCGTATGGTTTGTCTAACAACAGCACCCCATGCACAGGGCGCCGTTGCACCCTGGTGCGTGGCGCGTTCATGTCAGGCCTCGTCTTTGGAACGTGACGCAACAGCCTTGGATATCAAGGCGTTCATATCGGATGCGCGCTCTGTGGTGCGATCAAAGATGAAATGAAGCGTGGGAACGGTGTGAATTTGCAAGCGCTTGAACAAGCCGTTTCGAAGGAAGCCAGCAGCGGCATTTAAACCGATAGTGGCCTCTTCTGGTTTGCCAGTAATCAAACTAAAGAAAATCTTGGCATGCGCATAGTCGGGTGTGACTTCAACAGCATTCAAGGTGACCATGCCTACACGAGGATCTTTAAGCTCGCGCGCAATCAGCTCCGACAGATCCCGTTGGATCTGGTCGGCCACGCGGAATCCGCGGTGTGCTGAACTGGTTGGTTTGCGAGCCATGATGGTGTGAGCCTGGTTCTGCGTTTACAGCGAACGTGCAATCTCTTTGACTTCAAAGAATTCCAGTTGGTCGCCCACTGCAATGTCGTTGTAGTTTTTGAGTTTGATACCGCACTCGAAACCTTCTTTGACTTCGCGAACGTCGTCTTTGAGGCGTTTGAGTGAGTCGATGTCGCCGGTGTAAATGACCACGTTGTCGCGGAGCAAACGGAATTTGGAAGAGCGCGTAACCTGGCCGTTGGTAACCATACAACCCGCAACCGTACCAATTTTGGAAGCCACAAACACAGTTCGGATTTCGGCCATACCAATGACTTCTTCCTTCTGCTCGGGCGCCAACATGCCAGACATCGCAGCTTTCAATTCGTCTACAGCGTCATAAATGATATTGTAGTAATTGATGCTGACGCCATTGCCTTCGGCTTGTTTGCGCGCACCGGCATCGGCACGCACATTAAAGCCAATGACCACCGCTTTGGACGCAATGGCCAAATTGATGTCGGACTCGCTGATACCGCCCACCGCTGCGTAGACCAATTGAACTTTGATCTCGTCGGTAGACAATTTGAGCAAGGATGCCGCCAAGGCTTCTTGCGAACCTTGTACGTCGGCTTTGACAATGATTGGCAAAGTTTTGACTTCGCCAGCACCCATGTCGCTGAACATGTTTTCCAACTTGGCGGCTTGTTGCTTGGCCAGCTTGGTATTGCGGAACTTGCCTGCACGGTAGGTGGCAATTTCACGGGCACGGCGTTCGTCGCTGAGCACCATGAACTCATCACCGGCTTGCGGTACTTCGGTCAGACCCTGAATTTCAACAGGGATAGAAGGACCTGCTGATTTGATCGGCTTGCCGTTTTCGTCCAACATGGCACGAACGCGGCCAAATGTTTGACCCGCCAACACCACATCGCCTGTCGACAAAGTACCCGATTGAACCAAAATGGTGGCCACAGGACCACGACCTTTGTCCAAACGCGCTTCAATGACCAAGCCTTTGGCAGCTGCATCAACAGGCGCCTTCAGTTCTAACACTTCAGCTTGCAACAAAACTTGCTCTAGCAAGTCGTCAATGCCGGCACCGGTTTTAGCGGACACGCCCACGAACGGTGAATCACCACCAAACTCTTCAGGCACCACTTCTTCGGCCACCAGCTCGCCTTTGACGCGGTCGAGGTTGGCATCGGGCTTGTCGATCTTGTTAATGGCCACAACAATTGGAACGCCCGCTGCCTTGGCGTGCTTGATAGCTTCTTTGGTTTGGGGCATGACACCGTCGTCGGCAGCCACCACCAAGATGACGATGTCGGTGGCTTGAGCACCACGGGCACGCATGGCCGTGAAGGCCTCGTGACCTGGCGTGTCCAAGAAGGACACCATGCCGCGTGCTGTTTCAACGTGATAAGCACCAATGTGCTGGGTAATGCCACCGGCTTCGCCAGAGGCCACTTTGGCACGGCGAATGTAGTCAAGCAAAGAGGTTTTACCGTGGTCAACGTGACCCATGACCGTCACCACAGGGGCACGGGGCATGAGCGGCGCGTCGCTTTGCGACACTTCGTCGTCTGTGAAGGCCTCAGGATCGTCCAAAGCAGCAATGACCGCTTTGTGACCCAATTCTTCCACCAAAATCATGGCAGTGTCTTGGTCCAATGGCTGATTGATGGTGACCATTTGGCCCAACTTCATCAACTGCTTGATAACCTCTGATGCCTTAACAGCCATCTTGTGTGCCAACTCGGCCACGGTGATGGTTTCCGGCACGTGCACTTCAATAACGCGGGCTTCAACGGGCGCTGCTTGAACATGATCTTCACGGTCGCGATCGTTGCCACGACGGTTTTTGGGACCACCGCGCCAATTGTTGCGGCCTACACCACCGCTGGTGTCGCCACGCGTTGGAATGGCTTTCTTTTTAGTAGCAGGATCGCCTGCCCAGCTTGAAGACAGCTTGGCCGACTTGACTTCTTTGTTGCCACCAGGCGTAGCATCTTTGGCATCTGTCGCTGCAGGAGGACGTTTGGCGGCAGTACCGGCAGCTTGCGCTGGTTTGTGAAGCGTACCTTTTGCAGCTTTGGGATCGGGCTTGGGTGCTTCTTTGGGCGGTGCTTTTTTGGCGGGTCCGCTCATCATGGCACGAATGGCCTCTGCTTCAGCCAAGGCCTTGTTGCGACGCAAATTCAGATCGCGTTCGCGTGCAGCTTCATCAGCAACAATGGCTTTGGCTTCTTGATCGGCCTGCTCTTCGGCGGCCTTCTTGAGCGCTACTTTTTCAGCAACTTTTGCAGATTCGATGTTGGCGCGTTCGGCTTCTGCGGATATGGCAATATTGGGATCTACTGGCTTTGAAGCCGCATTGATGCTGTCGGCTTCTTGTTGCGCAGCGGCAGCTTTGGCACTGCGAATGGCCGCTGCATCGGCAGCGATTTCTTCAGGTGTCTTGTGAACTGCATTGGCTGCAACTTCAGCAGCCTCTTGCGCTTTGGCTTCTTCTAGCTTAGCCCGTTCTTTGGCTTCACGCTCAAGACGCTTCTCTGTCAGGGCTTCTTCTTGACGACGCAACAATTCTGCTTGGCTGCGCGCTTCTTCTTCGCGTCTTGCCAACTCGGCGTGGTCAATCAGAGGCGCTGAAGGTTCTGACGCGGCAACAGGCACAGTGCCTTCAACTTCATCATCGCGCTTGATGAAGGTGCGCTTTTTACGCACCTCAACCTGGATGGTGCGCGCTTTGCCTGATGAGTCAGCTTGTTTGATTTCGCTGGTTGATTTTTTAACCAGCGTGATTTTTTTGCGTTCGGCCGAAGCGGTGCCGTGGCTTGCTTGCAAATAGCTTAAAAGCTTTTGTTTGTCAGTCTCTGTCAAGGCATCGGATGCCGCAGACTTTTCAACCCCTGCCGAGCGCAATTGCTCAAGCAGAGTGTCAGATGATTTTTTGAGTTCGCTAGCGAACTCGGCGACGGTGTTACTGGACATATGGGGTTCTTGCCTCCTTCAATTTAGGCCTGACCAGTGAACCAATGTTCACGGGCTTTCATGATCAGGGCGGTGGCTTCACCATCGGTTTGTCCGGTGATGTCGGTCAATTCATCTGTGGCCAGATCGGCCAAGTCGTCACGGGTATTGACGCCGGCTGCAGCCAATTTGGCAATCAACTCGGGTGTCAAACCTTCAAGGTCACGCAGATCTTGTGAAACATCTTCCACACTTTCTTCACGTGCAATTTCAAGGGTCAACAAGGCATCCTTGGCACGGGTGCGAAGTTCATTGACCGTGTCTTCGTCGAAACTTTCAATTTCAAGCATTTCTTGGATGGGCACATAGGCCACTTCTTCCAAGCTGGTGAAACCTTCTTCGATCAAAATGTCGGCAATTTCTTGATCGACATCGAGCTTGTCCATGAACAATGCACGGATGCCAGTGGTTTCTTCGGCTTGCTTTTGTGCAGACTCGGCTGCATCCATGATGTTGATTTTCCAACCGGTCAGGTCGGAAGCCAAGCGCACGTTTTGACCGCCACGGCCAATGGCAATGGCCAAATTCTCTTCGTCGACAACCACGTCCATGGCGTGCTTTTCTTCGTCCACCACAATCGATTGAACGTTGGCAGGGGCCAAGGCGCCGATGACGAACTGGGCGGGGTCTTCGCTCCACAACACAATGTCAACGCGCTCACCCGCCAACTCATTGGTGACAGCATTGACACGTGTGCCGCGCACACCAACACATGTACCGATGGGATCTACACGTTTGTCATGCGACAGAACGGCAATTTTGGCGCGCGAGCCTGCATCACGAGCGCACGATTTAATTTCCAACAAGCCTTGTTCAATTTCTGGCACTTCTTGACGGAACAACTCGACCATGAAGTCGGGTGCTGAACGGGACAAAATGATGGGTGCACCGCGCAAAGTGAGATCAACTTCCATGATCATGGCGCGAACTCGGTCGCCGTTGCGCAAGTTCTCTTTGGGAATCATTTCGCTGCGACGCAGACGGCCTTCTACACGGCCCGATTCGACAATGATGTCGCCCTTGTCCATGCGCTTAACCGTGCCCACCAAGATTTTCTCGCCACGTGCCATGAATTCGTTGAGCAACATTTCGCGCTCTGCATCACGAATCTTTTGCAAGATAACTTGTTTGGCAGCCATGGCGCCGATGCGGCCAATTGGCAAAGACTCGACGGCTTCTTCGATGTACTCATCGACTTCGATGTCTGGAATTTGCTCGAGTGCTTCGAACAACAAAATTTCTTGATCGGGCAATTGCAGACCGGCTTCATCGGGCACAACGTGCCAACGACGGAAAGTTTCGTAGTTGCCGCTGTCGCGGTCGATGGCCACGCGAATGTCCACATCGCCTTCATAGATCTTTTTGGTGGCTTGAGCCAGTGCAGATTCAACGGCACCAAACACGATGTCACGTTCCACGTTTTTTTCACGTGAGATGGCTTCAACCAACATCAACAGTTCGCGATTCATGTTAATTCTCTCCTAAGTCTATTTTGGGCTTGCGGCCCTTGAAATCAACCACAGGCGCTAAACGCGCCTCTCTTAATTCATCCAACCTGAAACCCAAAACTTGCATGGGCACAGGAGGTCTTTTTTTGCTAACACGCGCACCCGGCTTTGGCTCGGGGGCATCGGACCAAACAATTTGCCACGTGTTGTCGGCATCGGCTTTTTCAAGCGTGCCGCGAAATTTCTTACGCAAGGCATTGACCAATCCAGCCGCAGCCTCCCCCATAGGGGCTTTGAGCGTGATGTCGATCAACTCACCTTCAAAGCGCGCCAAATCACGTTCATTGCGCAGTGGACGATCGATGCCGGGCGAAGAAACTTCAAGGCGGCGGTACTCAACGCCATCGACTTCCAAAGCAAACATCAACTGACGGTTGACCTTTTCGCAGTCTTCAACGGTGACAAATGGAATGTCAAACCGGTCGACACCCTCCTGCCATGGGTTGTCAATGGTGATGCGCATAAGTCCACCGGCAGAGCGTTCAATCTCTACCAGTTCATAGCCCAAACCGGCCACGGTTTCTTCAACGATCTGCTGCAATGCCACGCGAAATAGGTCTTCTCAATGAGGTTTCAGAACGAGATCAATGGCAGGTACAAACCCTGCTCATTAATCGATCGACCAAAAAAAACGGGCGGTGAAAACCCGCCCGTTTGGTCGTGAAGCTCGGATTCTAATCCATAAATCCTTGATTTGGAACGGATTTGTTGGAAAAAAGCGCCAAATTAAGCCAGTGCTTGGTTCAGTTTGGGAACCGCGGACAGCAGCGATTTTGTGTAAGGGTCTTGGGGATTGTTCAAAATTTGAGAAGCATCGCCCATTTCGACCATTTCACCGGCATGCATCACCGCCACTTTGTCGGCCAAATAAGCCACCACCCCAATGTTGTGGGTCACAAACAAGTAGCTGACACCCAGGTTGTCTTGCAGTTCGCGCAGTAAGTTCAATATCTGGGCCTGAACCGACACATCTAGCGCCGAGGTTGGTTCGTCACACACAATGAGGCTTGGTTTAACGGCCAAGGCGCGAGCAATCGCAATGCGTTGTCGCTGACCACCCGAAAACTCGTGGGGGTAGCGATCTAAAGCATCAGTGCGCAAGCCCACCTGGTCCATGAGGACTTTTAAGTCGGCTTGACGTTGCTGAGCAGACCACTCTGGGTGTAGGCTTTTCATGCCCTCCTCCAAAATTTCTTGAACGCGCATGCGTGGATTCAAGGATGCAAAGGGGTTTTGGAAAATAATTTGCATCTGCTTGCGAGACGCTTGCAGTGCTTGACCTTGCAACTGGAAAAGATCTTGCCCTTGCAACATGGCTTGACCACTCACCTTGGTTTGCGGCGTGAGCAGTTGCAGCAAGGCCTTTCCGATGGTGGTTTTGCCGCAACCTGATTCGCCTACCAAGGCCAAAGTTTGACCTTTTTGAATCTCAAAACTGACATTCTTGACGGCTTGGAACGTCTTTTTGCCCCCTAAAACACCGCCGCCCATGGAATAGGTGACAGACAAGTCTTTGACCGATAACAACACAGAATGATCATGGGCACTTTCAGGCAAACGCTCCAAAAGTGGTGGCAGGCTCAGTGATTGAAGAGTGACGTCGTTGACACGAACACAACGAACATTGTGAGACTCGGACAAGGCAGTCATCACAACGGCTTTTTCGGTACACGCGTCTGTTTTGTAAGGGCAACGTGGCGCAAATCGACAGCCCTTGAAGGCTTGAGTCAAAGGCGGCACCGTACCATGAATGGCAGCCAACTGACGCCCCCTTAAGTCTTCGCCGGGAAGCGCTTGCAGCAGCAACTTGGCGTAAGGATGAGAAGGTCGTACAAAGAAATCGGCAGCAGAAGCAACTTCGACAATTTGTCCTGCATACATCAAAGCCACTTGATCGGCCATGCCACTGACAACGGCCAAATCATGTGTGATCAACAGCATGGCCATGCCGCGCTCTTGTTGAAGGCTTTTGAGCAAGTCCAAAATCTGCGCTTGAATGGTGACATCCAAAGCGGTCGTGGGTTCGTCCGCAATCAATAAATCGGGTTCTGCGGCCAATGCAATGGCAATCATCACACGTTGCAATTGACCACCCGACATTTCAAAAGGATAGCTGCCCATACGCCTTTCGGGCTCAGGCAAACCTACTTTCTTTAACCAGTCAATGGCACGCGAACGCGCATCCTCAGCTCGCAATTCGGTATGTTGGTGGATCACCTCCAAGATCTGGTCACCCACCGTCATGACAGGATTCAGGCTGGTTGAGGGCTCTTGAAAAATGATCGAAATGCGGCGACCCCGAATGGTGCGCATTTGATTTTCACTAAGTTGAAAAACATCCAAATCGCTCAAGTTAACTTTGCCGTTTTGAATCACTGCATTGTCTGGCAACAATCGCAACAAAGACAAAGCTGTCATCGACTTACCACAACCCGACTCGCCGACCAATGCAAAAGTTTGTCCTTTTTGCAAAGTGATGTTGAGGGCGTCAACAGCTCGGGCCATGCCCACCTCGGTTTGAAGGTCGACCACCAAATTTTGAACATTCAATTGCTGACTCATGCGGCCACCTCTTGTGGTTGAGAAGCCGCAGGGCTTGCACTGCGCAAACGGGTTCGCGGATCAAAAGCATCGCGGACGGCATCAGCCAACAAGTTGGCGCTGAGCACGATCAAGAACATAAAGCCAAAGGCAGTTGCCAAGGACCACCAGACCAAAGGCGTGGCAGCCAACTCCGCTCGTGCCGTGTTGATCATCACGCCAAAGCTTGCAGTTTTGGGGTCGACACCCACCCCCACATAAGACAAAACCGCTTCAGCCAAGACAAAACTAGAAAACTGCATAACCGTATTGATCAACACCAAATGCATCAAATTGGGAACAATGTGGCGCCACAAAACGCGAGGCGTCGAAACACCAAAAGCGCGTGCAGACTGAATGTACTCAAGTTCTCTCAACTTCAATGTTTCGCCTCGTACCAAACGGCACAAGCCCGTGAAAGAAGTAATTCCCAAAATTAAACACAAGAAAAACAAACGCGCGTCTGCTCGTTCAAGCGCTGTCTCAAACACGCCTTGGTTTTTGTCAATAAAGACTTGCAACAACAACACAGATGCTGCAATCAACAACACATCGGGAATGGATGCCAACAAGGTGTAAATGTATTGAATGGCCTCATCGACCCAACCACGCAAATATCCCGCAGTAACGCCCAAGAGCAAGGCAAGTGGCAAAACCACCAGTGTGGTAAGGCCGCCAATGACCAAGGCTGTGCGAACGCTTTTTAAGGCAAAGACCAACACGGAATTGCCTGTACGGTCTGTACCAAACACGTGGTAGCCCTGAGACAGCACCACCACCCAGCAGATGACAAGCACCATCAAGGTGAAAGTGATGGCCATGGACCGCCAAGGCCACTCGGTATGACCTGCTTTGAACTTAGAGAAGACGGTTGCAAAAGATTGACCGGTTTGAAACTTTGCAATCGAAAGGCCTAACAGCAGCGTCGCCAAAACAATGGCCAAACCGATACCCAATGCACTGACTGTTTGGGTCGTCACATCCGTTGAAAGTTCTGTGGCGGGATCAGCCAAGTGCTTGCCGCCAAAACGCAAACGAGGATAGTCACGAACCGACACACCGTCTCGTTCAAACGTTTCTTTTCGAAATGCGACAGCCGACAAAGGTTCAGAATAACTCCGCTCACGAGCTGACGACAGCGGTTGCAAAACTTTGTCCAACAAGGATTGTGGTTCTGCAGCGTATTGCTTGGTGGTCTGACCAGGTGAGTCAGGCAATGCCACACGGTAATGTACGGAATCTACCAAAGCCACGAGCATGAAAAAACCGAGAACCATGCTGCTGACCATGGCCACAGGTCGACGCATGGCCAAACGCCAATTGGCCAAGAGATTGCGATCAGAACGCACATGCCACATGTACCAAAGTACAAACAGCAAAATGCCATAAACAAACAAATCGGTGATTAAGAAGACGGGTTGCATGATGGGCTTACTGCAAACGAATGCGAGGGTCAGCCAAGGTGTAGCTGATATCGGTCAAGATCAAACCGACGATGTACAAAAATGAACCAATGAAAACCATGGCTCTGACGATGGCAAAGTCTTGCCCCGAAATGGCTTCTATCAAATAACTGCCAAGCCCAGGAATTGCAAAAAACGATTCTGTGATCAGGCTGCCCATGAACAACAAAGGGATGACTGCAACAGAAGCACTCAAAATGGGAATAAGGGCATTGCGCAAGACATGAACCAACAAGACGCGAGCTTCTGACAAACCCTTTGAACGCGCGGTTCGAACATAATCTTTGCCAATCTCTTCCATGAACAAGGTTCGGTTAAATCGAACTTCGCCGCCCAAACGAGCCAAGATGCCCACGGCAATGGGCACGACCAAAAATCGCCACGCATCGACACCAGGGGCAAAACCAGAGACGGGCATCAACTGCAAAACTCTGGAAAAAATAAATTGACCCATCACAATGAAAAACAGCGAAGAGATGGACATGAAGACCACACACAAAACAGTTCCCCAAAAGTCCAAGTAGGTGGCTCTGAAAAATGCCAAGCCCAATGCCAAGATGATGGAAATACCAAGTCCCACCACAAATGTTGGCAAGGCCAAGGCAATAGAAGGTCCGGCACGGCGCACAATTTCGGAAGCGATGTCGCGGCCACTGTCGGCTCTGCCAAAATCAAATGCAAACATTCTCAAAGAGCTGTCTAAGAACAAGGTGTTTGTGATTTGCGCCAAGCCGCTTTCTTTTTCATTGAAAAACAAAGGTCTGTCGTAACCCCTTTCAGCTTTCCATTTTTCAATGGCATCAGGCGTGACACGCTTGCCACCCAGCTGCATGCGCGCCATGTCGTCTGGTGTATTGACTTTGAAGAACAAGACAAAGGTCAGCAAGTTGATGCCAATCAAAATGGCAAGACCGTATGTCAATTTACGCGTTAAAAATCTGAACATCACAGGCTCCTCGATGTTGATGAGGTGCTTTGCACCGCTCTCTGTGACTGACGCCTGCGCCAAGCTTTCCATGCCGGCCAAGCCAAGGCCAAAAGCAACAAAGGCAACGCAGCCAAAGGCCACCAGATGGCTTGATTCCACTCTTTGATTTTGCGTGTTCGAAGTTCAGCGTCAATTTTCAAATAAGGCAGGCTGTCACGAATGATGTTGGACGGTTTGCCATTGCTGACCCATTGGTGATAAGCACCCCCAAACTCTTCAGACCAGCCATAGAGCATGGGCATCTCCTCTTGCATGATCTCAATCATCCGACCAATCATGGCAGCACGTTCAGGTGTATCGTCTAAATCCTTCATGCGGTCAAACAGTTGATCGTATTCAGGGTGTGCAAAGTTACTGGAGTTTTCACCATCAAACTTGGCTTTTGAATTGGGTCCGTACAACAAAAACAAGAAGTTCTCGGGATCGGGATAGTCTGCCAACCAACCCCAAAAGAAAAACTGCGCAGAGCCTTTGCGCATCTTGTCTTGGAAGCGGTTGTAATCTGTGTTCCTAATTTCTATTTGAATATTCAACTTGGCAAATTGTTTGGCCACCCAATCTAGGCGCGCTTTGTAACCAGGACCGACGCCTTGCGTGTCATAGTTCAAAATTAAAGCCTGTCCTGTTTTGGCATCTCGTCCGTTGGGGTATCCCGCTTCAGCCAATAACTTCTTGGCAACCTCGATCGATTTGCGCTTGTGTTTGCCATCAGGGGTTAAGTCGTAAATCACAGGGTTAGGTTTGGACAAATTGTTGCCAAACAAGCCTGGCACTACGGCACTGTGATTCACTTGCGCGCGATCGTCTTCAAAGATAGAAACGTACTCTTCAAAGTCAAAAGCGATGGCCAAGGCCTGACGCAATTTTTTATTGCGGACTCTTTCTTCAGGCGTCTTGCCAAGACCCACCACAGGGTCTAACCAGTTAAACCCAAAATGCCAAAAGCCCACTTGAATGGTGCTGGGCAATTGAATCTTGCGCTCTAAAAGTTCTTTGGCACGACCCGTACCGTCTTGAATAGAAACTTGATAACCAATTCCAGGTTCGCCACGCTCCAACTGCGGAATGTCGTAATAACCTTGAATGAACTTGGTGGCGACTGAGGTGCCTTCTTTTTCAATGACAGAAACCACTTTGTCGACGAAGGGCGTTTTCTGGCCACAGTCTTTCAACAAGCCTTTTTCTTTGTCACCCGCCTCGCCTTCACATGGGTAAGGAACGCCACGGTAATTGGGGTTCCGCACCAATTCCATGCGGGCATTGGGAACATACTCCGTCAACATGTAGGGGCCGGTGCCTACAGGCCACGTGTCTGGATTCAGATTGCGACGTGACATGCCGTCTTGGGCATAAAACGCATCCACTTCCCATGGAATAGGTGCAAAGAAAGTCATGGCCAGCCAATATTTAAACTGCGGGTACTTGCCCACCACTCTAATTTTCAAAGTGTGGGCATTGATCACCTCTACACCAGATAAAGCATGCTCTCTGAAATCCAACCATGTTAGATGTCCAAAGGGGCCAATGTCGCGAGCCGATTTACCTTCTTTGAGTTTTTCGTTGAAAGTTTTGATCTGCTTTCCATAATCGGCCAAGCCCACAATCTTTTCAGACAAAAATCCAAATGAGGGAGATTTGACGCGTGGTGTAGCCAACCTCTTAATGGCGTAAGCGTAGTCTTCAGCAAAAAGCTCGCGCGTTCCCATGTGTTCAAAATCGTAAGGGCGGCGCTTGCCCTCCAATTCAGATTCTTTCAAAGAAAGATACCGGTGTTTGCCATCGGGAGTTTTGGCAAATGCGGGGTGCGGTTGGTATTGAATGCCAGGCTGAATCTTTAGCTCGAAGACACTCTCGGTAATTTGATCTGCAGGTGTTTGCAAAGGTACTTCTTTGCCATCCTTGCCAATGAAAGTAACCGTTGGCAGCTCGCTCAAAGTGCGGGGCTCTAACTCGTAAGGTCGCTTTAAATAATGGTACTTGAGAGGCGGCTCGTAAACTGCATAAGTCCAAGGCGTCTCGTTGTTGCTGTAAGAAGACGTTGAATCTAAGTACTTGGGAGACTCTTGATAGGAGCTGAACAAAACGTTTTCTGCCAACAGGGCTTTGGGCACAGGCTCATTAGAGACGCCGCCGCAAGCATTGAGCAGGAAAACGACCCCGCAAATGACCGCGATGCGCTGAAGGCGATGGAAAGAACTGAGCATGGTGTTGTATTTCTAAAGATGCCGTACTTTATCTCAAGCGGCAAAGAAAAACGCCTCGAAGTCGAGGCGTTTTTGAGGGACCACTGAGCGCGATCAGTTAAAGCTGTATTTGGCTGTTAAGCGTGTGTAGCGACCCGTGTTGTTGTAAAGACCCGAGTTGTAACCTTGTTGAACCGTGGTGCTGGTGTTAGAGCCTGGGTAGTAAGGAGCAGGTTTGTCAAACACGTTGGCAATGTTCACACCCAACTGGAGGTTCTTGATACCGTTGTACATGTAACCCACGTCAAACGTTTTCCAAGACGGCACTTTGCAATCTGGGTAGTAGGTGTTGTACAAAGGCACGCCACCCAAGGAGGTTGCTGTTTTGGGTTGACCTGATCCATAGTGGCAATAAGCCACTGGGTATTCTGTGGCACCGTCAAAGCGACGCATCATCGAAATGGAAGTGGTCATCTTCATAGCAGCCAAGAAGATGTGTGATCCTTGCTCCAAGGCTGTCGACAAGGTGAAACGGTTGCGTGGAATTGCGCCCACAGAAGTAGCCCAATCGTTCAAACCACCGTAGGTACCTACCGCATTGCGCATGTAATCGCCAGGTGCTTCGGCACGCAGGTAGGACATCAAATGCGTCATCTTGAAAGAAGATGTCAAGCGGCCGTACTGGCCCAAGTTGTTGCGAGACTTCAACTCCAAGTCAATGCCTGTAATCTCGGTTGCGCCTTGGTTGACCCAAGGTGTCTTCACAGCAATCAAGGGGCCCGTGCCTGGAATAGGATTACCGCTAGCGTCTTTCAATTGATTCAAAGGATTGGTGTCACGGGTGATGGCATCTGCTGGGAAGCGCTCAGGGTGCTCCAACAAGTAGGTGGCACTGCCCAAGGCCACTTCGTTTTCTTGACGCACTTTGTAGGTGTCAATCAAGACGTCGATGTCTTTGGTCGGTGAATAAATCATGCCCAAAGAGAAGCCCTTTGACTTCTCTGGCTTCAGTTCAGGGTTAGAGCCACCCACACCAGAAACACTCTTAGAACAGTCTGTTTGGTCAGCGCCTGCAACAGGTGTCACACCATCAGGACAGCGAATTGGATCGACCGTGCCGTTCAAAAAGAATTGCGCGCCGCCAGAGGCCACTTGCGACAACGCGGGTGCGCGGAAGCCTTCAGAGTAAGTGCCGCGGAAAGCCAAGCCTTCTTGTGCAATCCACTTGGCGCCCACTTTGGGCACAAAGTTGGTTTTGAAGCTTGGGTACTTGTCAAAACGACCGGCAAAGTCCATTTCAAAAGTTTTGGTGAATGGCGTACGGACCTCAAAGAAAGAAGACACGACATCGCGCTTGCTTTGAATGGCCGTTGTAGACAAACCCAAAATATCGCCACGTGCGTTGGCAGCATCGGGTTCAATGCTCAGTCGTTCTTGACGAGCTTCAACACCTGCTGCAAAACCAATTTTGCCGCCAGCCAATTGGCCCAGTTCAGTGGTAGCTTTGGCGTCCCACTGAACAATTTCAGCCACACCCACATTGGTCAAGTCTTTGGTGATGGCGGGGTCAGCCGCCAAAGAAGCCAAAGAACGGTTTTCTGTCACCAACTTGCGCAGCGTGGGCAGGTACAAGAGACCATAGGCCGTTTCTTCGCGTCGTGATTGATTCCACAACACTGCACTTTCCCAATCCCAGGCACCTTGCACACCTTTCAAGCCGCCCAAGACGCGCGCGTTTTGATTCAGCAAGTCATTGCCGGTTTTGAGATTTTCAAAACGGTAAGCCACTGCAGTCCGTGCATCCTTGAACGGATTGTCTGGATGGCCAATGGGCAAGATGGCTTGGAAGGGCTCAGCAATGCCGCCAACTAGGAAGTTGGTCGTTGGCGAAGTGCCGCTGATCGTTCGCGCTGGTGAACGGTAAGTACGACGTGTGTCGTTGAATGCAAACTCACTGAATGCCGACAAGTTCTCATTGATTCGGAACTTACCAATGCCCAAAACGCTAAAGTCTTCACCCTCTGTTTGTACGTCGGTAAAGGCATCGCCATCGTAGTTACAGAAAGTGCGGCCAGACAAGAAGCTTGAGGCCGCAATACCGTAGGCAGAGCCACCAACCAATTGCTTGGAAGGGTCGCATTTGAGTGTGTTCAAAATGTTGGGCGACGTGGCGTTGCCAGTCGTGAAAAACGATTTCGAATTGAGTGCACGTTCTTTGAAAAAGAATGGCTGGTCGGTAACGTAGCTGTAATAGGGAATCAAGCGATTGTTCATCGCTGCATATTCAGAGGCGCGAATGTCAAATGAACCATCACGTACCGTTGTCTTATTTTGTGTTGACAAATCAAATGACAACATCAGGCTTTTGCCATCCGATTTGTAATCACCCAAACCGATGGTACCGTTGATATTTTTACGACCAAATTCTTGGTTGTCATTGGCCCCAATGCTGGTCGAAACCTGACCACCTACAAAGCCTGTTTTGGTGATGAAGTTGATCACGCCGGCCATGGCGTCAGAGCCATAAACCGCCGAAGCGCCATCTTTGAAAATTTCGATGCGATCAATGGCCGAAATTGGAATGCTGTTGAGGTCATACAAAGTAGATTGACCATTGTTTGGATTGGCATAAGCCGATGGCGTCATGCGACGGCCGTTCAACAAGATCAATGTAGAGGTTGAACCCAAAGCCCGCAATGAGGCTGTGGCCACACCACGTGAAAAACCATTTTGATCGGGTGTGTCGTTGTAGCCGCCGACCCCCATGGAGGGCACTGCTTTCAACAATTGAAGTGCATTGCTGGCCCCGGATTGTTGAATTTCTTCCGCTGTGATGGTTTGAATGGGCGACGTGCCTTCTTTGTCTGCACGCTTCAGGTTGGAACCTGTAATGGTGACTTCTGCCAATCCCGAGGACTGTGCGCTGGAAAGTTGGCTGAAACCCGTGGTCATGAGCACCATGACAGCAAGGGTGATCTTGGATGGCTTGAACATCGTGAACCTCTGACAAATTTGTAGTTAATGATTAATTTGACAGTTTATTTAAATTACCCATCACAGTTAATCAATGGCAATAAATGTTGCGCAAATGCAACAAAATTGCTGCTACGTGTCAAAACCGAGCATGTCAAAATAGGCTTTTGAACACAAAGAACGACAACATGAGTTTCTTAAAGGGTAAAAAAATCCTCATCACGGGGGTTTTGTCCAACCGATCCATTGCTTACGGCATTGCCAAAGCCTGCCATGAACAAGGCGCTGAATTGGCTTTCAGTTACGTGGGTGAGCGATTCAAAGATCGCATCACAGAGTTTGCAGCTGACTTCAATTCGAAGCTTATTTTTGATTGCGATGTCGGTGACGACGCACAAATTGACAAGCTCTTCAAGGACCTGTCGGCTCATTGGCCACAATTTGATGGTTTTGTTCACAGCATTGGTTACGCGCCACGTGAAGCCATTGCTGGCGATTTCATTGAAGGCTTAAGCCGAGAAGGCTTCAAAATTGCACATGACATCAGTGCCTATTCGTTTCCAGCCATGGCAAAAGCAGCCCTGCCGTACTTGCGTGAAAACTCCGCGTTGCTAACCTTGACCTATTTGGGCGCACTCAAAGTTGTTCCAAACTACAACACCATGGGGCTTGCCAAAGCGTCATTGGAAGCTTCCGTTCGTTATTTGGCCGACTCGCTTGGTTCTAGAAAAATTCGCGTCAACGGCATCAGTGCTGGCCCCATCAAAACTTTGGCGGCCAGTGGCATCAAAGACTTTGGCAAAATTTTAAGTGCCGTTGCCGCAAGCTCTCCTATTAGGCGCAACGTCACCATTGAGGATGTTGGCAACACAGCCGCGTTCCTTTTGAGCTCATTGTCAGCCGGCATTTCGGCAGAGATTGTGTATGTCGACGGTGGCTTCAGCCATGTGGTTGGAGGAATCACAGAAACCTAAAAAAGCACGCTTTGTAGCTTCTTCAAAAAACAACGCCTTGGTGCGTTGTTTTTTTTTAACATTGCCAAAAATCAGAATAGCAATTTTCACGAAATTGTCAGATATTTAGGGGATGGGTAACTGAAATGTAACTTTTGGTCTTTTCTTTGCCAAACACGTGTGTTTGGACCAGTTGAAAAGACCATTTTTCATTTCATTCTCATATTCATTTAGTTACAAAAGGATTAAAAAATGCCTCGATTCAAAATCAGCACCCTGAACCGCCACTTGTGGCTGGCTTTCGGTGGCACTGCTTTGACCATGGCGAGCATGCAAGCTGTGCAAGCTCAAGCCGTCGAAACCGTGACCATCACAGGTTCTTCAATCAAACGTTCGATTGAAAACCAAAGCGCCCTGCCCGTCTCCATTTACTCTGCCGATGAGTTGAAATCTGTGGGCGTCACGTCTACTGAAGAAATTGTTCAGCGCATCACAGCCAGCCAATCTAGTACCGGCGCAAGCCAGGCAGTTGGCTCTGCAACTGGCGGTGGCGCCTACGCTAGCTTGCGTGGTTTGGGTTCTAACAAAACATTGATTTTGTTGAACGGCCGTCGCTTGGCTTTCTTCGGCATTGGTGCCAGTGCTGTTGACTTGAACGCCATTCCTTTTGCAGCCCTCGACCGCATTGAAGTTTTGCGTGATGGCGCTTCAGCCATTTACGGAACAGACGCTGTTGGCGGTGTGATCAACTTCATCACCAAGCGTGATTACCAAGGCGTTGACTTGGCTGTTGAGAACACATTCCCATCACAGTCTGGTGGTCAGATCAAGCGCTTTACCTTCTCGGGTGGCCAAGGCTCTTTGTCTAAAGACGGCTACAACTTGTGGTTCTCAATGGACAACAAGACACAAGCTTCTGCAAAAGCCACAGACCGTGCGTTTGGCGCGACAGGTGTAATTCCTGCCAATGGTTTGAACAAAACTTCTGGCACCACATTCCCTGCCAACTTCAATTACTACAACACCGCTGGCGCCATCAAATCGGGCAACATCACAACGCCCAATTGCGCGCCTCCAGGCTCTTTGTACCAAGGCGGTACAGTTTGCCGTTATGACTATACGTCTGCCATTGACATCATTCCTCAAACAGAGAACTTGAACATCAATGCCAAAGGTACGTTCCGTTTGAGTGACAGCCGTTTGCTGACAGTTGAAGCCGTTCACTCTGAGAACACCAACGTTGCACGCGTCGCTCCCGATCCAGTGACCGGCATGACAATGCCCACCACCAGCCCCTTCTATCCAAAAGCCTTGTCTGGTTTGGACGTCAGCAAGGGTTTGATCGGCATTGGCTGGCGCATGGTGCCCGCAGGTCGTCGTGAAAACACGTCGAACGCATCTGCCAACCGTGTTGTGGTTGATCTGTCTGGTGTTGAAGGCGCATGGGACTACAAAACTGGCTTCTATTCTGCTTCCAGCACAGTGTCCGATGGCCCCACCAACGGCTACGTTAGCAAGACCAAAATTCAAGCTGGTGTCACAAGCGGTTTGTTGAACCCGTTTGGCGACAACACACAAGCTGCTTTGGACTACATCGATGCCGCCAAAGCGCGTGGCACTTTCTCAACAGGTCGTGGTACAGCCACTGGCGTTGACGCTCGCTTCAACCGCGATTGGTTCAAGATGGATGGCGGCAATGCAGCCATTTCTTTGGGTGCTGAAGCTCGCCGCGAAGGCTACTCCACAGCTACAGATGACGCATTGGTTTCCAGCGTTCCATCGGCTGGCCGTAGCCCGTACCGCGTTGATGATGCATCACGCACTGTGACTGCCGTAGTTGCAGAAGCTTTGTTCCCCGTTTCCAAGCAGTTGGAATTGCAAGCCGCTTTGCGTGCCGACAATTACAGCGACTTTGGCAGCAGCGTGAATCCTAAAGTTGGCTTCCGTTACACCGTGTCTCCTACAGCTGTGATTCGTGGCTCAGCCAACACAGGTTTCCGCGCACCTTCATTGGATGATGTGTTCGGTCCTCAGTCACGTACATTCTCTAGCAATCCATACGATGATCCGATTTTGTGCCCAGGTGGCAACGCTACATCTGCAGGCATCACATCACGTGATTGCGGTCAGCAAACTCAAGCTTTGAATGGCGGCAACCCCGACGTTCAACCTGAGAAGTCCAAGGCTTTCAGCATTGGTACAGCGTTCCAACCTGCTAAAAACTTGTTGATGACTGTTGACTACTGGAACGTTCGCGTGAACAGCCAAATTGGCTCGTTCCCTGAGCAAACCATTTTTGACGATCCAGCAAAGTACGCTAGCAAAATTGTTCGTTGCAACACGATCAGTACTGCGGAAGCTGCCAACTGGGAACGTTGCCAAGTGGTTGCAGGCTCTAACGCCATCGCCTACATCAAAACATTGACCGACAACTTGGGCAATGTGAAGACCAATGGCTTGGATTTCAGCGCTGCCTACTCTACGACCATTGCTGGTTTGAAGACCAACTTCAACTACGACGGTACTTACGTCAACAGCTACAAATACCAACGTGAAATCAATGGCGAGTACATTGAGAACGCTGGCAAGTACAAAGACGCAAGCCCCATCTTCCGTTGGAAGCACAACCTGAGCACCACCATGGCACAAGGTAACTACCGTTACAGTGCTGGCGTGCGTTACATGTCTGGCTACACCGATGAAAATGCTGATCCTTCATACATCAATGAAGTTAAAGCCTACACATTGGTTGACCTGGGCGTGAGCTACACAGGCGTGAAGAACCTGACATTGGGCGCTGTTGTGCGCAACGTGTTTGATGCGAAGCCACCTTTCTCTAACCAAGGTGCAACCTTCCAACAAGGTTACGACCCACGTTACACAGACCCCCTGGGTCGTGCTGTGGTTGTGAAAGCGAACTACAAGTTCTAATCACAATGGTCCCGGTTTAGCGCCGGGATTGACCATGAAAAAACCGCTCGAATGAGCGGTTTTTTTTTGCTTAGGAAATGTCTAGAAGGGTCAGAAGACTTCTCGATGGAAGCCTTCTGCGTTGTTTCAAAGTTAAACGCGAACGCAATCAGCGTAGTAACGCTTGACGCCATCTGCACCCTTTTCTTCGACCAAACCGTGAATGTCGGTTTCAAAACCTGGACATTGCAGATTGAACTCGCGAGAGAACTTCAAGTAGTCAACGATCTTCTTGTTGAAGACCTCGCCAGGCACCAGCAAAGGGATACCAGGTGGATAAGGCGTGACCAATCCAACGGTGATACGGCCTTCCAATTCATCAATTGAAACGCGCTCTGTTTTGCGACGTGCAATTTGTGCATAGGCATCGGCTGGCGTCATGGCAGGCGTCAAATCGGACAAATACATTTCGGTAGTAAGCCGTGCAATGTCGTACTTGGCGTACAGCGTGTGAATGTGCTGACACAAATCACGCAAACCCATGCGCTCGTACTTGGGTTGCTTTTGGCAAAACTCCGGCATGATGCGCCACATGGGTTGGTTGCGGTCGTAGTCGTCTTTAAACTGCTGCAATGCCGTTAAAAGCGAGTTCCAACGGCCTTTGGTAATGCCGATGGTAAACATGATGAAGAAGCTGTAAAGGCCGGTCTTTTCAACCACCACACCGTGCTCAGTGAGGAACTTGGTCAACACAGAAGCCGGAATACCCGTCTTGTCGAACTTGCCATCCAGGTTCAAACCAGGTGTCACGATGGTGGACTTGATGGGGTCCAGCATGTTGAAGCCATCGGCCATTTGACCGAAACCGTGCCACTTGCTGCCTTTTTTGCGGGAATCGCTGCGAATGATCCAGTCTTCTGCGCGGCCGATGCCTTCTTCAACCAAATTCTCGGGGCCCCAAACTTTGAACCACCAGTCTTTGCCGTACTCTGCATCAACTTTGCGCATGGCACGTCTGAAGTCCAAAGCCTCGGCAATGCTTTCTTCGACCAATGCCGTGCCGCCTGGAGGCTCCATCATGGCAGCAGCCACATCGCAACTTGCAATGATGCTGTATTGAGGGCTGGTGCTGGTGTGCATCAAGTAAGCCTCGTTGAACAAGTGCCTGTCCAATTTGGTGTTTTGTGAATCTTGAATCAACACATGGCTGGCCTGACTGATACCTGCCAACAATTTGTGAATAGACTGAGTGGCGTAAACCACCGAATTCTTGGGGCGTGCCCGCTTCTTACCCATAGCATGGTAAGTGCCATAAAAAGGATGGAACGCAGCATGGGGCAACCAAGCTTCGTCAAAGTGCAAGTTCTCGACATAACCATCGAGCATGCCCTTGATGGTTTCAGTGTTGTACAACACACCGTCGTAGGTCGATTGCGTGAGGGTCATCACGCGAGGCTTGACCTTCTTGGCATCGACGCCTTTGAGTAAAGGATTGGCTTTGATTTTGGCTTGGATGTTGGCCACTTCAAATTCGCTTTGAGGAATGGGGCCAATGATGCCGTAGTGATTGCGCGTGGGCTTTAAGAAAACCGGAATGGCACCCGTCATGATGATGGCGTGCAAAATAGACTTGTGGCAATTGCGGTCGACCACCACCACATCACCTGGCGCCACGGTGTGGTGCCAAACCATTTTGTTGGAAGTACTGGTGCCATTGGTGACAAAGAAGCAATGGTCTGCATTGAAGATGCGAGCAGCATTGCGCTCGCTCTCACCAATGGCGCCGTTGTGATCGAGCAATTGCCCCAACTCTTCAACAGCATTGCAAACGTCTGCACGCAGCATGTTTTCACCATAAAACTGGTGGTACATCTGACCCACGGGGCTCTTTAAGAATGCAACACCGCCTGAGTGACCCGGGCAATGCCATGAGTAAGAGCCATCTTCGGCATAGTCGAGCAAGGCTTTGAAAAATGGTGGCTGAACACCTTCCAAGTAACTCTTGGCTTCACGGATGATGTGACGCGACACAAACTCAGGCGTGTCTTCAAACATGTGAATAAAGCCATGCAATTCACGCAAGATGTCATTTGGAATGTGGCGTGAAGTTTTGGTTTCACCATAAATATAGATGGGCACATCTGCATTCTTGCGACGAACTTCTTCAATGAATGCTCGCAAGCTGAGCACGGCAGGATCGAGATCGGGGCCAGGTGTAAATTCTTCGTCGTCAATCGACAAAATGAATGCACTGGCGCGCGATTGCTGCTGGGCAAACTGCGACAAGTCACCGTAGCTTGTGACGCCCAAGACTTCAAAGCCTTCGGTTTCGATGGCTTGCGCCAGGGCGCGAATTCCCAAACCTGAGGTGTTCTCAGACCGGTAGTCTTCGTCAATGATGACAATCGGGAAACGGAATTTCATAGGGGACCTGCCTTGGGTCAAGAATTGAACAACAGGGGCAAAGTGTAATGAATAAACGGCCCTTCAGAAGTCAATTTGATGAAGAATCTACTCCTTAACTGCTATACTTGCGGGCTTCGGAGCGGTGGATGAGTGGTTTAAGTCGCACGCCTGGAAAGCGTGTGTGGGTTCATAGCCCACCGCGGGTTCGAATCCCGCCTGCTCCGCCAAATCTAAACCCCGCTGGAACCTTGTTTTAGCGGGGTTTTTTCATTTGAATATCTTTCGCA
This sequence comes from Limnohabitans sp., assembly GCA_049655425.1. Taxonomy (GTDB): domain Bacteria; phylum Pseudomonadota; class Gammaproteobacteria; order Burkholderiales; family Burkholderiaceae_C; genus Limnohabitans_A. The sequence goes on from JBASJS010000003.1 coordinate 403,909, forward strand.
GTTCTCTCTTTCAAATTCCCGGCTACCGGCGAATGTGGTTCTCCATCTTGTTCAGCAATTTGGGCGGCCAAATTACCATGCTGGCACTGCCCCTGACTGCCGTCTTCTTGCTTGATGCAACGCCTACTCAAATGGGGCTGCTCACGGCCATGGAGATAGCCCCATTCGTCTTGCTGTCCTTGCCAGGTGGTGTGCTCATTGACCGAATGCGCAAGTTACCGCTGTACATTGCTGGCGAAATTTTCATGGGTTGCACCTTGCTCCTCATCCCTCTGGCTTGGGCCATTGACCTGCTGACCATGCCCTTGATGTATGCAGTCAGTTTTGCATTGGGCACGGTTTACACCATTGCTGGTTCTGCATCACAAATTGTGCTGACCCAATTGGTCGGCCGCGAAAAGTTGGTTGAAGCCTATTCACAAAATGCAATTGCAGGCTCCATGGCGGAAGTTTTGGGCCCTGGCATGGCGGGTCTATTGATCCGTGTCTTTGGCGCCCCTTTGGCCTTGGTCATGGATGCATTTTTGCTGATTGGCTCTGTGGTCATGCTGCGGGGTATTCGCATTCACGAAGAGGTTCCGCCGCGGTCAACATGGAAAGACCGGTCTTTCATGGACGAGTTAATGAAGGGCGTGAACTTTGTCAAATCTCAAAAAATGTTGATCGAAATGGCCGCCACAGTTGGCGCATGGCAATTCTTTGCGCAGTTGGCCTTGTCAGTTCAAATCATTTTTGCGGTCAAAGACCTCGGGCTCGATGAAACTTTGGTTGCCATGAGTTTTGTGGCTTTGGGCATCGGCTCTGTTTTAGGGGGCATGGCCGGCCCCAAACTCTCCAGTCGCTTTGGACCTGGACCCGCGCTTATTTTGGGTATTGCCATTACTTCGGTGGGCTGGATCAGTTTGTTGGTTCTAGAAGGATTGCTGCCCAACTTGATTTTGTTTTCTTGGATGCTGCTCTGCTTTAGTTGGGGCGCCACCCTGTTGTTTGTTAACTTTTTGTCACTGCGGCAATCGTTCACACCGACAGATTTGTTGGGCCGAATGACCACCACCATGCGTTGGCTTATCTTGTTGCCGGCAGGGCCAGGCGCAGTTTTGGGAGGTTGGATGGCCGAGCACTGGGGCATGCGTAGTTCTTTGTGGGCTGCAGGCGTTGGCACACTTTTGGTTGCCCTCATTGCCTACGCCAGGCCTTATTTAAAAAGCCTCAAAGTACTGCCTGAAGTGAAGACAGCTTAAAGGACCGCCGCCTCTTGAATCTTGGGTACCGCAGCCAACAAGGTTTGTGTGTAAGTGTGCTGTGGTGCTGCATAAATACTGGCAGCGTCCCCCTGCTCTACCACTTGACCTTTGTTCATCACCAACAAAGTATCAGACATGTAGCGCACCACCTCCAAGTCGTGACTGATGAACAAATAGCTCAGGCCCAGTTCTCTTTGTAAATCTTTCAGAAGATTGAGAACCTGCGCTTGCACCGAAACGTCGAGCGCCGATACAGCCTCATCCAATACAACCACTTCGGGCGACAAACTCAGTGAACGTGCAATGGCAATGCGTTGGCGTTGACCCCCTGAAAACTCGAAGGGATATCGTTTCAAAGCGGAGGCCGGCATGCCAACTTTGTCGAGCAAAGCCAAGGCATTTTTTTCCCAATCGGCAGGCCCCTTGCCTATGCCGTGCAACTGCATGGGTTCCGTCAAAATTTCACCCACTGTAAAGCGAGGATTTAAAGACGCATAAGGATTTTGGAAAACAATTTGAAGACGTCGCTTGTATTTTGCAAATTCGGTGCTTTGCATTTCGAGCAAGTTTTGACCATCAAACAAAACCTTGCCTGAAGTTGCTTCGTGCAATTTGAGCAAACACAAACCCACGGTGGTTTTGCCAGAGCCAGACTCGCCAACCAAACCAACGGTTTGGCCTCGATGCAATTGAAAACTCACATCTTCGACAGCGACAAAATCATCGCGTTTGAACCAAGGTCCAGTGCGTGGAAAAACTTTGCGCAAATTTTGAACTTCAAGCAGTGCAGGCGTATTTGTAAGCAAAGAAATTTCAGCCGCAGCAGGCATGACGCTGGTCACGACCGCATCTGACGATGGCGATATTGACGATGTTGGCGTCGTTTGCGCTTCGTTTGCAGGCTGCGCTGCCATCCAATCGTCAATGGTCAACAAACGTTTGCCTTGACGCTCGACACTGGGGCGGCAACTGAGCAAAGCTTTGGTGTAAGGGTCTTGGGGCGCGCTGAAAATGGTTTTGACGGGCCCTGACTCTCGTACCGTTCCTTTGCGCATGACCACCGCATAATCGGCCACTTCACTGACCAAGCCCAAGTCATGGGTAATGAACAACATGGCCATTCGTCTGCGCTCACGCAGTTCGGCCAGCAACAACATGATTTGTCGTTGAACGGTGACATCAAGGGCCGTGGTAGGTTCGTCGGCAATCAGCAATTCGGGCTCACACGCCAGTGCCATGGCAATCATGACACGCTGTTGTTGGCCACCCGACAACTCATGTGGATAAGCTTTGATGCGCTTTTGAGGTTCAGGAATACCAACTTCTTGAAGCAAGTCACACGCCCGCTGCATGGCTTCTTTGCGACCGATGCTTTTGTGAGTGCTAAGCATTTCTGCCAACTGATAGCCCACGGTGTAAACAGGGTTCAGTGAGGTCATCGGATCTTGGAAGATCATGGCAATCCGTGAGCCACGAATCAATTGCCACTCGGGTCGTTTGAGGTTCAACAAAGACCGGCCGTCGTAGTCAATGCGTGAATGCAACGCAACTTTGGCATTTTGAGTTGGCAAGAGGCCCATGATGGCCAGCGCACTGACAGACTTGCCACTGCCAGACTCCCCAACCAACGCAACCGTGCGCTCTCGTGGAATGACAAACGAGACTTCTTCAACAGCACGAACAGGCGCCTTGGATGCACTGATGAAATCGACGGTAAGGTTTTTAACCTCCAACAAATTGTCAGAGATGTGGGCCAGCGGTGGGGGTGTACGACGGGTTGCCATGCTTCAAATATTTTGGAATGAAAGAACTCAATGAATCACTTTAGGATCCAATGCGTCACGCAATGAATCGGTCAGCAAAGACAAAGCCGTGACAAAAATCGACATGGCCAAAGTTGCAGACAGCAACTGCCACCAAATGCCCACCAACAAATCATTTTGCGCCTCGGTCAGCATGGTTCCCCAAGAGACGCCGTCGACTGGTACACCAAAACCCAAGAAAGACAGAATGACCTCGGCTTTGATACACGACACCGTGAGCAGGGAAAACTGAACCAAAATAACGTGGCTGACGTTAGGCAAAATGTGCACAAACATACGGCGGCTATTTGAAGCGCCAATGGCGTCGGCGGCGCGCACATACTCACGGTTGCGGTGCTTCATGTACTCGCCGCGCATCAGGCGGTATGTACCTGTCCAACCCGTTGTACCCAAAATAATGACCACCGCCATGGTGCCCTTGGTATTGAGCACGGCCGCGATGGCCAAAATCAACAAGATGCCTGGAATGGAATGGAAGACGTTGTAGAGCCAATTGCTTAAATCGTCGACAAGGCCGCCATACCAGCCCGAGACTGCGCCTAACACAGAGCCTAGCAAAGTGGCCATGAGCGCAGCGGCCAAGCCAACCAAAATACTGGTTTCTGCACCCTTGATGGTTTTAGACAAAACATCACGCCCCCACTTGTCTGACCCCATAGGCAAGCTGGTGGCCAAGGCATTCACTTTGTCACCACTGGGTTTGACCGCTTTTTGCGCGGACGCCCATTGGTCAGCAATGGGATCGGCGATGTCGGTGGGTGTTGGTTCGTACAAAACCACTTCTGGCAATGACTTGGCATCGGTTGTTGCTTGCATGTCGCCCAAAGCCCATGAAGGCGGCGCATGGCTGATGGCTACTTCTTTTTCCCAATTGGAGGCCACAGAACCCAACAAGGTGGACAACACAAGCAGCAAGCTGAGAATGACCGTGATGCCGCTCCAGACACCCACACGATCTGATTTGAAACGGCGCCAGGCCAAGGCCCAAGCGCCTTCACTTGCGGGCGCTTGTGGCATGGCTGCCGAATTTGAGAGAGTTGTTTGCATAAATCTAGAATCTCGGTGGTGCATCAACGCAGCTGAACGCGCGGATCGGTGAGGCGATACAAAACATCACCAATCAAATTGAAAACCATCGTGGCAATGGCGACATAAATGGTGACCGCTTTGATGACCGGAAAGTCGCTTCGCTCAACGGCCAAAATAATTTCACGACCTACACCAGGTATGCCAAAAAACCGCTCCAACAAAAAAGCGCCTAACAACAATCCTGGCAAATTAGAGATGACAAATGTGATAACAGGGATCAATGCATTTCGCAGCACATGAATGAACATCACCCGAGGCTCGGACAAACCTTTGGCACGCGCAGTGCGCACGTAATCTTGGTCAACCTCGTCGAGCACAAAGCTTCTAAACAAACGCGTATTGGGTGCAATGCTGACCAACAAACCCAACAAAATAGGCAGTGGCGCGTAGGTGGTGATGTTTTTCCAATAGTTGTCGCTCCAACCTTGTACTGGAAACCATCCCAAGCGATAGGCCAACACATATTGGCCCACGATGATGAACACCAAGATGCTGACAGACATCAATGCCGTGAAGACCACCATGGTGCCACGATCAATAGACGAGCCGCGAACCCAAGCCAAGCCCACCGCCAATACCAAGGCAATCAGGGTTTCAATGAGCAGCAAAGGGCCCATCAAGGTTAAAGATGCAGGAAGTCTCGTGGCAAAGATGGCAGACACTGACTCGCCAGTTGTCCAACTGTTGCCAAAATTGAAGGTGACCACTTGTTGAACAAAAATCCACAGCTGAATGTAGAGGGGCTGATCCAAACCCAACTCGGCACGAATGCTGTCGATTTGCTCTTGGTTGGAAAACAAACCCGCCAACACATAAGCAGGATCGCCACCAATCCAATTGAACAAGAAAAATACCAGCAATATGACGCCCGCCAAAGTTGGGATCATTTGCCACAGGCGTCGAAGGATATAAGCACTCATGCGAAATCCTTCTTATGGTTTTTGAATGTCATAGTAAATCCAATCACCCAAAATAAGGGGGTGCTTGCGGTAGCCCTCTATGCGCTGGTGACTCAAGCGCGTGGCAATGCCGGTTGAACTGAGTCCGAGTACACCATTGACTTCCATCAAGCGATATAAGTTGTGCAGTACCTTGGTACGCTCTGGACCATCTGGCAGTCTTTTGAGTTTTTCAAAGTTGGCATCGTATTCTTCATTTTCAAAACAAGCGTAGTTGTTTTGGCCAATGGTTTTGGAATACAGCAACTTCATCACAAATTCGGCTTCAGACGAACGCGTCCAACCCAGGGCCCACGAAGGAATGGCGCACTGTTTGCCTTGCTTCAACATTTCGGGGAACTTGTCTTTTTTGACTTTCAAGCGAATGCCGATGCGGTCCATGGATTTTTTCCAGAGTTCGTCTCGCTCCCGGTCAATGGACGAAGTAGATGAATAAATGGTGAACACCAAGGGCTTGCCATCGGGCATGGTTCGATAACCCTTTGCATCTTTTTTGTACCCAAACTCATCCAATAAGGCATTGGCAGACAAGGGGCTGAACTTCACCAAGCTTTTGTAACTGGGGTCGTGACCAGCAATGACTGGCGAGACCATTTGTTGCGCTTTGACCGCTTGGCCTTTGCGGATGACTCGAATTTCTTCGTCCACATCAAACCCCATGATGATGGCTCTGCGCAAAGCAATCTTCTCGGGGGTGTAACCACCGATGACAGGGTCGCGCATGTTGAAGAACTGATAACGAATATCGGGTTCGACACTTCGGTACATGTTCACACCTTGTGCCACCCATGTTTGCTGCAAGTCATTTTTAGGCGTCAAGGCTTTCTCAATAAAGGATGGCGGTACAGCAACCACATCAATTTCTTTGCCACTGAAAGCCAGCCACATCGATTGAGGTTCTTCGATGATGCTCACCTCGACCCGGCCAATCTGAGGCATTTTGCGGCCTTGCATTTGGTTGGCAATGCGCAGCTCTACAGGGTTGTTGGCGGGTGCTTGGAAATTCCACTCAAATGCTTGGAACTCTGGATTGGCCTTGAGGATAATTTTGGACCCCCTAACCCACTTTTCCAAAATGTAAGGACCCGTACCAACGGGATTGGCCATCAATTCTTCAAAGCCAAATTTCTCGACCACTTCGCGTGCCATGGCTCCCGCAAATGGGTTGGTTAACAATGACAAGAAATTGCGGTCTGGCTGATTCAGTTGAATGGCCAATGTGAATCGGTCTATGACGTAAATGCCGGGATGGCGTTGGTCGTAATCAAATTTACCTGTGGCCACAGCTTTTTTTCGGGCATCGGCAAAACCAAAAATCTTGTCGTCAAAATCTGATACTTGTGGGCTTCTATTTTTAGGGTCTGCGTGCCTCAGCAAGGTGTACACAAAATCTTGTGCTGTCAGTTCTCGGCGTTGCCCTTTGAAAACGTCATGGGGCGTAAAGAACAAACCTTTTTTTACTTTGAAGGTGTAGGTTTTGCCATCAGCAGAAATTTCTGGCAGGGACTCCGCGGCATGGGGCACGATGCGGGTTGGCATCGCCATCCAGTCGTATGTAACCAAGGGTTGGAAAATGGCGCCTGTGATGGTGTTCGAATACAAATCATTCACACGCACCGGGTCAAAACCTGTTTCAGGGCTGGGAAATGCAATTCGCAAAACCTTTGCAGGGTCGGCGGGATTGGCTTTGGGATCGGGTAACGCACTGGCAAAACTCAACGGCGCAAAGCACAACAAGGCCAAACAAAAGAGACCTCGACTGGCTTCGAAAAAGCGCTGAATGGGCTTGTCCATTTGATCAAACAGATCTAATCGTTTTGCAAACTGCACAAACATCCTCTACATGGTTAAGACGCTGACCCAAAGCACTCCCTTTGGGCCCAGTATTTAAGCCCCGAAGAATAATCTAAATCAGACATACTGCTGTAACATTTTAAATTTTTGAGAGGCTTATTTGGGGTCATTTGTCGCCTCATCAGGTAAACCCTTAAAGTTAAGCCCTTAAAGTTAAACCTTCGTTCCGATTCATCAGACCCCTTAGACATGACAAATCCATTACTGCAAACATGGCAAACGCCATTTGGCATGCCTCCTTTTGAGGCCATTCAAGCAACACACTTTAAAACAGCCTTTGAAACCGCTTTGGCACAGCATCAGGCCGAAATAGTCGCCATTTCGCAAAACCCCGACCCCGCCACTTTTGACAATACATTGCTTGCGCTAGAGGCCAGCGGTGACTTGTTAAATCAGACGTCAAATGTGTTTTTCAATCTGAGTGCTTCACACAGTTCCCCAGACATTCAGCGAATCGAAAGAGACATTGCTCCCAAGTTAGCAGCTCATGGTGCAGCGCTTTATTTGAACGCCGCCTTGTTCGAACGAATTGAAACGCTCGAAGCGAAAAAACATCAGTTGCAACTGGACGCAGAAAGCATCAGATTGCTAGAGCGATACCACTTGGATTTTGTGCGTGCCGGCGCCAGACTCAAAGACCAAGACAGGCAAACTTTTGCACAAAATGCAGAGCAACTCGCAAGTTGCTTCACGCGTTTTTCACAAAACGTGTTGGCCGATGAGTCTTCCTTTTGCCTCACCCTCAGCACAGAAGAAGAGCTGAAAGGTCTGCCCGAATTTGTCAGACAAGCTGCACAAAAACTGGCACACGACCGTGGTTTAACGCAAGCCAATGCACACGCATTTACCCTCTCACGCTCGTCCATTACCCCGTTCATGACCTTTTCTGAGCGCAGAGATCTGCGACAGAAAATGTGGCAAGCATGGTGCCAACGCGGTGAACATGAGGGCCCCCATCACAACGAGCCCGTCATGAAAGAAATCTTGAAGTTGCGTTTGGCACAAGCGCAGCTGCTAGGCTACAAAGATTTCTCTGAATATGCCTTGGCCGACACCATGGCCGGTAGCGCGCAACAAGCCAGAGAACTGCTCACCCGTGTTTGGGAACCTGCAAGACTCAAAGCCATCGAAGAAAGTGAAGACCTGAAAAAGCTCTCGGGCCTGAATGATCTTCAAGCCTGGGATTGGCATTTTTGGACAGAGCGTGTTCGAAAAGAAAAGTTCGACTTGAACGAAGCCGAAATCAAACCTTACCTGCAGTTGCACAAAATGATGGAAGCCATGTTTTACGTGGCCAATCGATTGTTTGGTGTGCACTTTAAACAAGTGCACGACATCGCCAAATATCACGAAACTGTCACGGGCTGGGAAGTGACCAATGCACAAGGCCAGCATGTTGGCTTGTTCTTAAGCGACAATTTTGCGCGCAGCACCAAACGCTCGGGTGCTTGGATGAGTACCTACCGAGATCCCATGCACTTGCAAACTTCTGTGCGTCCCATTGTGGTCAACAACAATAATTTTTCACAGGGGCCCGAAGGTCAAGCAACCCTTCTCAGTTTGGACGATGCCCGAACTTTGTTCCACGAATTTGGACACGGTCTGCACGGCCTCTTGTCTCAAGTTCGCTACCCCAGACTCTCGGGTACCAGCGTGTTGAGAGACTTCGTTGAGTTCCCCTCTCAAGTCTACGAAAACTGGCTCATGCAGCCGCAAATTTTGAAACAATTTGCATTGCATGCAGAAACTGGTCAGCCCATGCCCAACCCTTTGATAGAAAAGATTTTGGCTGCGCAGACATTCAACCAAGGTTTCTCCACTGTTGAATATGTTTCATCTGCGCTGGTAGATTTGGCTCTGCACGAAACAACACACATTGATGGCATCAATTTCAAAGACTTTGAAAACAAGACCCTACAGTCGATTCAGATGCCACCTGCCATTGGTATGCGACATCGATTGCCGCACTTCTCCCATTTGTTCTCTTCCAACAGCTATGCATCCGCCTATTACGTTTACATGTGGGCAGAGGTATTGGACGCCGACGGCTTTGACGCGTTTTTAGAAGCCGGCGATTTGTTCGCCCCAGAGCCCGCACAAAAACTTTACGAGCACATTTATTCGGCGGGTAACAAACAAGAACCAATGCAAGCATACATTGCATTCAGAGGACGTGCGCCCACGGTCACGCCCTTGCTTGCCAAGCGTGGCTTGTCCTAATTTGATCCAAGTCTGTCAAATTTCAAACGAAAAAAAACCCCGATAAAGTCGGGGCTTGCAGAAGGCCCCAAGGGGCCTTCTTTTTTGGCTGATGGTTTGAATTAACGCACCACAGCGATTTGCTCGCGCTGACCGCCTTTGTATGTGTACAAAGTCAAAGCGCCATTTTTGATGTCGCCTTTTTCGTCAAAAGCGATGTTGCCTGTAACACCCTTGTAGTTGATCGCTTTCAAAGCGGGCAAGTACTTGGCTGGATCAGAAGAACCAGCAGTCACCATGGCTTGTGCCATCACTTTGACGGCGTCATAAACATAAGGTGCATACACTTGGACGTCTGCGTTGAACTTGGCTTTGAAGTCAGCACGGAACTTGTCCATGCCAGCTTTTTGTTCGCCTTCAACACCACCGGCTTCGGCGCAGAACACGTTCTCATCGCCCATGCCTTCAGCGGCCAATTTGACCAATTCTGATGTGCAGATGCCGTCGCCACCCATGAACTTGGCGCTGATGCCGAGTTGTTTCATTTGCTTGAGCATTGGGCCAGCAACAGCGTCCATGCCGCCGAAGAAAACCACGTCAGGCTTCTTGCCTTTGATGGTGGTCAAGATGGCATTGAAGTCAGATGCTTTGTCTGTTGTGAACTCGTGTGCAACCAAATTGCCACCAGCTGCTTTGACAGCTTTTTCGAATTCTTCAGCAACACCTTGGCCGTAAGCTGTACGGTCGTCAATGACTGCAATGCTCTTGCCTTTGAGTGTTTCAACAGCGTATTTGCCCAATGTACCGCCCAAGTGCACGTCGTCAGCCACAACGCGGAACGCACCAGCGTAACCTTGGCGTGTGTACTTAGGATTGGTGGCTGAGGGAGAAATTTGGGGAATGCCAGCTGCGTTGTACAACTGTGAAGCAGGAATGGTGGTACCGGAATTGAGGTGACCAATCACGCCTTGAACTTTGGCATCGACCAATTTTTGAGCAGCGGCAGTACCTTGCTTAGGATCGGCGGCGTCGTCTTCAGCCAACAATTCAAATTTGACAGCTTTGTCGCCAATTTTGATACCAGCAGCATTCAACTCTTCGATCGCCATTTTGGCGCCGTTTTCGTTGTCTTTACCCAAGTGGGCAATGGCACCGCTTGTAGGGCCAACGTGACCAATTTTGATGACTTGAGCGTCATCGCCGCCTTTTTTGCCACAGGCAACCAGGGTCAGGGCAACAGCGGCCACGGCGACAGCTGTCAAGGGGGTCTTAAGGGAAGACAAGTTCATTCAAAGCTCCGAAATAGTTGTGAGTTTGCTTCAATCAAGCAAGGCGTAACAATACCGCAAAATTGAAGCCCGTGAAAGTACCTTTGCAGGCTCAGGTCTTTTTTTTGGCAAAAACAAGGCTTAAGCAGGGTTTGAGGCGGACAAATCGTAACGGTTGATGGTGAAACCCAACTGCGTGTAGTGTTTCCAGCGCTGCCGGGCACTCGATTTATCTTCTTCCTCCGAGCCCACCACTTCAATGAGACGGGACACATTGGTCAAGTCAATGGGCGAAGCATGGTTCAAATTTAAATAAACATCTAGCTTGCGACATTGCAACAAACCGGACCAGTCATCAGACATGACCACACTGGAGCGATTGACCATTTCGGCTGTATCGCTCATGAGGCAATGCGACACAAAGTCGGTGGCGCTCAATTGCCACAAACTTTGGTTCAATTGTGCTGAAGTAGGCGCATCACACCAAACCCCCACCCGCTTGCCTTGGGCATTGGCCTTGCGCAACAAACGACTGATGTACAGCCATTTGTCAGGGGCATTGAAATGAAAGTCGACTTGGGTCATCTTGACAAAGTGGCCAAATTTATTTTTTGGCTGATTTGACAGGTTTAGTCGATTTAGATGGCGACTTGGTCTGGGTCGCTGCTTGCTGGCCAATCAAATACTGGAGCAAAAGGCCAACGGGTCGACCCGTGGCGCCTTTGGCCGCGCCACCCTTCCATGCGGTTCCGGCAATGTCCAAATGGGCCCATGGGTATTGATGCGCAAAACGGTGCAAGAACTTGGCTGCTGTGATGGCGCCGCCGGCGCGGCCGCCGACATTGGCCACATCGGCAAAATTACTTTTCAAAGCGTCAGCATAGTCATCGTCCAACGGCAAACGCCAGCAAAGGTCCATGGCCTCGTTGCCCGCATTCTGCAGGGCATCGGCCAGCCCATCTTCTGTGGCAAACATACCGGTTCGGACAGCACCCAAGGCAATGACGCAGGCACCCGTCAAAGTGGCAATGTCAATCACAGCTTGTGGCTTGAAACGTTCGGCATAGGTCAGTGCATCGCACAAAATCAATCGACCTTCAGCATCTGTGTTCAAAATTTCAATGGTCTGACCGCTCATGCTGGTCACCACATCGCCGGGCTTCACGGCCATGCCATCAGGCATGTTTTCGCAAGCTGGAATAAGGCCGATCACATTGACAGAAGGCTTCAACACAGTCAGTGACTTGAATACACCCAGCACACTGGCCGCGCCTCCCATGTCAAATTTCATTTCATCCATTTCTGGGGCTGGCTTGATAGAGATACCGCCAGTGTCGAAAGTGATGCCCTTGCCCACCAAAACAGTGGGTGGCGTGGATTTAGCAGCACCTTGGTACTTCAAAACAATGAAACGCAAAGGTTCGGCCGAGCCTTGGGCCACAGACATGAAAGAGCCCATGCCAAGCTTGGCAACTTCTTTGGGGCCTAAAACTTCACAAGAAAAACCTGGCGATTTGGCCAAGGCTTGTGCAGCTTTTCCAAGCATGGCGGGGGTGGCGTGGTTGGCAGGACGGTTGGCCCACTCCTTGGCAAACTCGATGCCCTGAATTGTGGCAACGCCAGCGGCAAAAGCGCTCTTCAGGGCTGCATCCGCATCGGTCACGCCCCATTGCACTTGGCTCAAGTGGCGATGAACCGGTTTGGACTTGGTCGCAGTGTAAACATAGGTGTTATCTGCCAAAGCCAGCAGGGCTGCTCTCAAGCTTTGAGAAGAGACCGATTCAGCAAACACAATCAGCGCTTTGGCTGTGCTTGCGGCCTTGAGGGCACCAGCGGCAGTTGCCATCGCAGTTTTGACTTCGGCTGGTGTCCCGCCGCCTGTACTCACAAGCATAATTTTGGAGGCTGAGACACCCGCATGGCCGTATGCATGAAGGGTCTGGCCAGCCTTGTGGCTGAGATCTTTAGCCTTGATGGCTTTTTCTATTAGCAAAGAAAGTGGTTCTTTACCCGCCTGAAAGTGCTTAGAAATGAGGACAATGAGGGTGTCTGTAGATGTTTTGGCAGCAGCTGCCAGTGAAAGTGTTTTGAGTTCGAAGTTCATAATTAAGGTTTTCCAGCGCAACAATGTTATTCCATTCTTCCATTCGAAAAGATTTGGCACGAAGTTTTGGTGCCACGGTCGTGGTTTTGGCCACCATCGTGATGACCATTATTTTGATCCGAACTTTGGGTCAAGCCACCCGAGGGTCTGTGAATCCCTCAGAAGTCATGTTGGTGATGGGCCTGACCGTGATTGGGCACCTAACCACTATTTTGACACTGAGTTTGTTCATTGCTGTGGTTTCAACATTGTCTCGCATGTATGCAGACAGTGAAATGGTGATATGGTTTTCCAGTGGACAAGGCTTGATGTTTTTCATGAAGCCTTTGCTTCGTTTTGCCTGGCCCATCCTATTGGGCATCGCTTTGTTGGCCTTGCTGGTTTGGCCATGGAGCAACCAACAAATTCAAGACTTGCGCAACCGCTACGAGCAACGCAACGACATAGAGCGCGTCGCACCCGGACAGTTTCAAGAGTCTGCGGGCGGTAAGCGCGTGTTTTTCATTGACAAAGACAGCCCCAACAATCAAACGGGCCGACATGTTTTCGTGTCCAGTTTAGACGGCGCCATTGAAACCATCACCACCGCACAACAAGGCCAAATTGAATGGCTCAAAGGTGAGCGATATTTGAGCCTTCAGCAAGGGCAACAAATGCTTCGCAATCACCAAACAGGCGAAGTCAGGGTGACCGAATTCAAAGATTATCAGTTGCTCATCGACCCCTCGTCCAAACTCGCCAACAATGATGTTCAAAGCAAAATGATCAGTACCTTGGGCCTGATCAAGAACCCTAGCCCTCTTAACATGGGCGAGTTGTCATGGCGACTAGGCTTGGCCCTCGCAGCATTCAACCTGATGATCATGGGATTGGCCGTGGCAAGCGTCAACCCCAGGGTTGGCAAAAGTTATCACTTGGCGGTGGCCTTGTTTTGTTTTGTGGGTTACTACAACATGGTCAATGTGGGCCAAAATTGGATTGCGTCAGGCCGCTCTTCTTTGCCCTCATTCATGGTGATGCTGCATGGCGGTGCTTTTGTATTCGCCATTTGCTGGCTGATGGTGAGGCACTTCAATGTTTCTTGGCGCAGCTTGTTGCCGTTTACGTCTGGTGCAACCAAAGGAGTGGCAACATGAAAACCATTCGCAGGTTGATACACGGCGAAATTATCAAAGCCGTCAGCTTTGTCGCGCTGGGATTTTTAGCGCTGTTTGTATTTTTTGACCTGGTCGATCAACTTCAAACACTGAGTAAAAACAAATATCAAGGCTATCAACTTCAGCATGCCTTGATGTATGTGGCGCTTCTCATGCCCAATCATTTGTACGAGCTGCTTCCCATATCGGTGCTGATCGGGTCCATTTTTGTCATGGCACGATTTGCGCAAAGCTCTGAGTTCACCATTTTGAGAACAGGTGGCCTCGGGCCTTGGCGAGCTTTACAAACACTGTTTCAGCTGGGCTTGATTTTTGTCTTTGTCACCTTCATATTTGGCGATTACATTTCGCCTTGGTCAGATCGACAAGCGCAGTTGCTCAAAGCCCATTACCAAGGTCAAATTACCGTGGGGCAAACGGGTGCTTGGTTACGAGAAAAACAAGGTGACTCGCAATTTGCCGTCAATGTGCGTGCACTTAGCAGCACAGGTCAACCTGAAAACATCCGCATCAATGAGTTTGACAGTGAGGGCAGATTAAAGTCCATTACCTTGTCGCCTCACGCCGAATTCACCGACGATGGCGCGTGGCTTTTGAAGCCTGTCGACCGTCGTGTCTTTCACATGATTCAAGGCCAAAACTCACGCATTGAAATACTCAACATGCCAGAATGGAAATGGCAAACAGAAATCACATCAGAGATGATCAGCGCTGCCCTCCTCAGCCCAGATCGCATGAAAACCTTAGACTTGTTTCAGTACATGCGCCACTTGGCTGCCAATGGACAAAGTGCGCAGCGGTATGAGATTGAGTTTTGGCGAAAAGTGTTTTATCCGCTCAGTTGCTGGGTGATGTTGACCCTGGCTTTGCCTTTTGCTTATCTGCACTTTAGATCGGGCAACATTGCAGGCTATGTGTTTGGTGGTGTGATGGCCGGCATCAGTTTTTATCTTTTGAACAATGTTTTTGGCTTCATGGGTAATTTGCAAAATTGGCAGCCATGGTTAACAGCCGCAGCGCCTGCCATCATTTACAGCCTCGTTTCTTTGGCCACCTTTGGTTGGCTGGTGATCAGGCAGTAATGACCGCCACATTGATTGACACAACTGACACACACCATGACGATTGAAACCGAACTTCAGGGCATTATTTTGTTTGCGCACGGTTCGCGCGACCCACTCTGGCGCCTGCCCATTGAAGCTGTTGCCCTGCAAATTAAACAACAGTCACCGCAGGTTGATGTGGCTTGCGCTTTTTTAGAGTTGACCGAACCCGACCTTCAAACCACCACCCAACTGATGGCTCAAAAGGGTCTACGCCATATCGCCATCGTTCCCATGTTTTTAGGCGTAGGTCGACATGCCCGCGAGGATTTGCCCAGTTTGGTCACGGAACTCAAAGTGCAACACCCCCACATTCACTTTGACCTTCGTCGCGCCATCGGTGAAGAACCTCAACTGACACAAGCCATGGCAAACATTGCACTGTCTGCGCTTGCATAATTTGAGGCGATCAATTCTTTAGATCTATAAGGCATAATAAACCCAATCTATTGAGGTTTATTGATATGAACTTACACCAATTTAAGTTTGTGCAAGAGGCTGCGCGGCGAAATCTAAACTTGACCGAAGCTGCCAAGGCATTGCACACATCGCAGCCGGGCGTGTCCAAGGCGATCATTGAATTAGAACAAGAATTGGGCATCGACATTTTTGCACGGCATGGCAAACGCTTAAAGCGCATCACAGAACCCGGGCAGCATGTGCTCAAAAGTATCGAAGTGATCATGCGTGAAATTGGCAACTTGAAACGCATTGGCGAGCAATACAGCGCACAAGACAACGGTACTTTGTCGATTGCAACCACACATACCCAAGCGCGCTATGTACTGCCGGTGCCTGTTGCCAAGTTGAGAGAACAATACCCGCACGTCAACATCAGTTTGCATCAAGGATCGCCCGATCAGGTGGCGCGGATGTTGATGGACGATACCGCCGAAATTGGCATGGCCACAGAGTCTTTGGCCGACTATGAGGACTTGGTCACTCTGCCATGCTACGAATGGCAACACATGTTGGTTTTAAACGCCGATCATCCATTGGCCAAAAAGAAACATCTTCATTTAGAAGACATTGCCAAAGAACCCTTGATCACATATCACCCTTCGTTTACAGGCAGAACCCGAATTGATGCAGCCTTTGCCAGCAAGAAACTTCACCCTCGAATTGCACTCGAGGCCATCGACTCAGATGTGATCAAAACTTACGTACGCTTGGGTTTGGGCGTTGGCATCGTGGCCGAGATGGCAGTCAAAGACGATCCTGTCGGCGACTTGGTGGCACGTCCATTGGGAGACTTGTTGGGAAAAAACGTTGCGCGTGTTGCATTCAAACGTGGCGCCTATTTGCGCAACTTTGTTTATCAATTTGCCGAACTTCTAAGTGATCGCCTGTCTGCGGCTTTGGTTGCCAAAGCCATGACAGGTCATGTCAATGATTACGAACTCTAAACGCCTAAGCCACGCTGCCATGACGCCACAACTTATCTCCAAGCACCCCAAAATGGGGACCACCATTTTTTCAGTGATGTCTGCGCTGGCCACTGAAGCAGGCGCTGTTAATTTGGGGCAAGGATTTCCCGACTTTGAGTGCGACCCCTTACTGGTTCAAAAAGTAACGCAAGCCATGCAAGAAGGGCTCAACCAATATCCACCCATGCCAGGCGCATTGCCCTTAAGGGAAGCGGTTTCTCAAAAAGTTGAAAAGCTGTACGGCAAACGCTACGATGCCCAAACTGAGATCACCGTAACCGCGGGCGCAACGCAGGCCATCCTGACCATTCTGCTGGCCATCGTGCACCCTGGCGATGAAGTCATAGTGTTGGAACCCTGTTACGACAGTTATGTGCCCAATGTAGAAATGGCAGGTGGTGTGGTTGTTAGGGTACCTCTGACGCCTGGCACATTCAGGCCCGACTTCGACAAAATTCAGGCGGCCATCACACCCAAAACAAGGGCCATTCTGATCAACTCGCCGCACAATCCGAGTGGCATGGTGTGGCGCCACGAAGACATGCTAAAGCTTCAAGAAATTTTGACACCGACGCAAGTGTTGTTGATCAGTGACGAAGTTTACGAGCACATGGTTTATGCACCGCTGAAGCACTACAGCGCATCAAGTTATCCTGGCTTGGCAGCGCGCGCCTTTGTGGTGTCTAGTTTTGGAAAAACATACCATGTGACTGGCTGGAAGGTAGGCACAGTGCTTGCGCCTGCAGCCCTGACCACCGAGTTTCGCAAGGTTCATCAATTCAATGTGTTTACGGTCAACACCCCAGTTCAACATGCGTTGGCCAGGTACATGCAAGACCCACGCCCGTACCTCGACCTGCCTCAGTTTTACCAGCGCAAACGAGACTTGTTCAGAGAAGGCTTGTCGAAGACCCAGTTCAAAATGTTGCCAGGTGAAGGCACTTATTTTCAGTGCGTTGACATTTCAAATTTGTCAGTGCCCGAGAAGAATCTTGGTGAATCTTTGTTCTGCCAATGGCTTACCAAAGAAATTGGCGTAGCCGCCATTCCCATGTCAGCGTTTTATGGCGATGGTTTTGATCAAAACGTCATTCGCTTTTGCTTTGCAAAACAAGACAGCACGCTGCAAGCCGCGCTGTCAAGATTGGCCAAGCTTTAAGAGGCTTTTTCGGGTGCCAAGTTTGGAAACAATATTGAATTGAATCCAAACTTAGAGAAATCTCGAATGCGGTGCGGGTACAAAATTCCCACCAGATGATCGCACTCATGCTGAACCACTTTTGCATGAAAACCATCGGCTGTTCGGTCAATCACGTCGCCCTTTTCATCAAAGCCTGTGTAACGAATGTGCTGCCAACGCGGCACCACGGCACGCAACCCAGGCACTGACAAACAGCCCTCCCAATCGTTTTGTTCTTCGTCACTTAGAGGCGTGATGATGGGGTTGATTAACACTGTGAAGGGAATGGGCGCTGCATCGGGATAGCGAGAAATAACTTGCCCGGTACCAAACATCACCAACTGAACATCCCAGCCAATTTGAGGAGCCGCCAAGCCGGCACCATTGGCCGCCAACATGGTTTCTTTCATATCGGCAATGCCTTGCAGCAGTTCTGGGGTATTGAACTGCTCAATGGCCTGTGCCTTGCGAAGCAAACGTGCATCGCCCATTTTTAAAATTTCACGCACTGTCATTTTCATTTCCTTGTAACAACTTAAGCAAGCCAGCTTCATCCAACACAGGAATACCCAGTGAATTGGCTTTGTCCAACTTACTGCCTGCCTCTGCACCAGCCACAACATAACTTGTTTTTTGACTCACCGAACCCGCTACTTTGGCGCCTGCAGCTTCCAACATCTCCTTGGCTTGGTCTCGGCTTAAAGTTGGCAATGTGCCGGTGAGCACCACGGTTTTGCCAGAAAGAATTTGGACTTGTTTTTCTGCAGGCGGGCCTTCTTGCCAGTGAACGCCACAGGCACGCAGCTGGGCCACAATTTCTTGGTGATGCGGTTGCTCAAAAAATGACAAGACGCTTTTGGCTACCACAGGGCCCACATCGGCCACACTCAGTAGCTCTTCTTCAGAGGCCGCCATGAAGGCATCAAGGGTTCCAAAGTGCTTGGCAAATTCTTTGGCTGTGGCTTCGCCAACATGTCGAATACCCAAGCCATAAATGAAACGCGGCAAGGTGGTTGACTTGGATGCCTCCAAGGCTGACAAAATGTTCAGGGCCGATTTTTCTGCCATGCGCTCTAATTGCACCAGCGCTGTCAGACCTAATTTGTAAAGATCTGGCAATGTATTGACAATGCCCGCATCAACCAATTGGTCGATTAATTTTTCACCCAAACCATCGACTTCAACCGCACGTCGCTGCGCAAAGTGCAAAAAAGCTTGTTTTTGTTGGGCCTTGCAAAACAGACCACCGGTACAACGGTAATCGGCTTCACCTTCATCGCGTGTGGCAGCACTGCCGCATACAGGACACACGTGCGGCATGCTGAAAACCGACGCATGGGGTTGACGCTTGTCCAAGATCACGCCCACAACCTCGGGAATAACATCGCCAGCACGACGAACAATCACGGTATCGCCGATGCGAACATCTTTTCGTCGCGCTTCGTCTTCGTTGTGCAGCGTGGCATTGGTCACGGTAACACCGCCCACAAACACAGGCGCCAATTTGGCAACTGGCGTCAATTTACCAGTCCGGCCCACCTGCACATCGATGTCCAAGACTTGCGTCAACTCTTCTTGAGCGGGAAATTTATGGGCCACAGCCCAGCGCGGTTCACGGGTCACAAAGCCCAATTGGTTTTGAAGACTGAGGGCGTTGACTTTGTAAACCACGCCGTCAATGTCATAGGGCAATGAATCCCTTTGCGCGGCAACTTGTTGGTGAAAATGAATTAGACCTTCAGCACCCTGAACGCAACGGGTTTGCTCTGCAACAGGAAACCCCCAGCGCTTCAAGGTTTGAAGCAATTCAAAGTGTGTTTGAAACGTAGGCGTGCTTGCTGGCCAATCTAACACTTCGCCTAGGCCATAAGCGAAAAAACTCAGCGGCCGCTGCGCTGCAATGTTGGAGTCCAATTGACGCACGGCGCCTGCTGCCGCGTTGCGTGGATTAACAAATGTTTTTTCGCCTTTAGCGCCTTGGCTAATTTTTTGCCGCTGCCGCTCATTCAACTTTTCGAAGTCTGCGCGTCCCATGTAGACCTCACCGCGAACTTCAAGGATGCCGGGCACTTCGGCAGGCAATTGAAGCGGTATTTGTCCAATGGTTCGAATGTTGTGCGTCACATCTTCACCGAATTCGCCATCGCCCCGAGTTGCCGCTTGAACCAGGGTTCCTTTTTCATAGCGCAAACTCATGGCCAAGCCATCAAATTTGAGTTCGGCCACATACGCAACACCAGGCGCCGATTCGGCTAGGCCCAATTCTTTGCGAACCCTAGAGTCAAAGGCGATTGCCCCACTCGACTCCGTGTCTGTTTCGGTTCGAATGCTGAGCATAGGCACCTGATGGCGCACAGTTTGAAACTCTGGCAATACCGTACCGCCTACGCGTTGTGTAGGTGAGTCTGCAGTTTTCAGATGAGGATGTTCAGACTCCAAAAGCTGCAATGCCCGAAACAGTTTGTCATATTCTGCATCTGGAAGTTCGGGCGCATCGAGCGTGTAATAAGCATGCGCATGGTGATGGAGTTGCAGCCTTAAATCAGCCGCCTGTGCAGAAAGTTGATCGGCGTTGGATACGCCGGGTCGGTCGTTGGCGTCTGAAAATAAATCTAGATTCACAATGACATTAAAAACGGATCAAGAAAACAAACGACGTGCTTGTGGCGAGCCAGCAGAAAGTTCACGTTGATCCAAAGCGTCATAAAGTTGTTCTAAATCGGCAGCAATGGCATTCAAATCGAGATCGGTCAGCGCATGGCCAGCGCCATCGGTGATGACGCCATCCATTTCTTGGCCCAAGATTCGGGCAGCTTCGCGCAAACGGGCAAACGCTTGCTCTTCTCGGGGTACTTGAGGCACGTCCAAGCTCAGCGTGAACTCTCGAATGGCAGACAAGGCAGGGTCATCGGCCATGGCCGCTTGAGAATCAAACGAGAGAGACAAAATAGGTGGCAAGCCTTGCACGGGTGCCGCCAAAACCATGCGACCTGGAATAACACCCGCCACAAATCCCCACCGCGCAGCATGCTGCTGAATGTAGCCAGGGCTCCAAGCTGAGGCTGTTGCACAAATGGTGAAACTTAATTGCGCATCGTGCTCGCTGGCAAACTGATCCAATTCGCGGCCACGCGCCACTTCTTCCAACATGTCTGGAAACTCTGGCGAGCCATTGATGGCATCGGCAAAAGCTTGTGCCTTGATGACAAATTCAGAGTATTCAATTTCATTCAAAGGACCCACGCGATTGGCCAATTGCACGCCCGCTTGAAATGAGTGGTATCGACGGCCGGCAACAGGCATTTCCCACTCACCGGTGATATCACTCAAGCCCTCAACGGCAAAAGGCTTGGTTCCTACACGACGCGTTGCTGGCAAGGCTGCCAAGGCGGCATCGCCCGACACCGCCGCGTCTACTTCGATGGGTGCAATGACATCAATCAAGGCATCCAAAGGTGGCTTCTTTTCTGGCGTGGGCAATGCGTCGAGGGCGTCTTCAAAAAACGCAGGGTCTTGAGGGCCCGATGGAGAAGCATCAGCTTCTCGCAGACCAGGTTCTTTGGCCAAGTTTTCGGGGTCGGCTTGACGCGGCGCGTTTTGACGTGCTGTCCAAAAGTTGTAGAGCACCACACCGACGAGGGTTAAACCCCCAACCAAGGCCAAACTGTTTTGCAAAGAGCTCATGAGTGTTCAGAGGGTGTAAGGATGAATCCAATCAAGCCAACTCGGCCATTGTCACTGCCGCTTCCATGTCAACCGCCACAATGCGGGACACGCCCTGCTCTTGCATGGTAACGCCGATGAGTTGCTCGGCCATTTCCATGGCAATCTTGTTGTGACTGATGAACAAGAATTGGGTTTCTTTGCCCATGCTTTTAACAAGCTTGGCATAGCGTTCTGTGTTGGTATCGTCGAGCGGCGCATCGACCTCGTCAAGCAAGCAAAACGGCGCGGGATTGAGTTGAAAAATGGCAAACACCAAAGCAATGGCGGTGAGCGCCTTCTCACCACCCGACAAGAGGTGAATGGTTTGATTCTTCTTGCCTGGCGGTTGGGCCATCACTTGCACACCAGAATCTAAGATTTCGTCGCCCGTCATCACCAATCGTGCGTTGCCACCGCCAAATAATTCGGGGAACATACGGCCAAAATGCTCGTTCACAATTTTGAAAGTGCCACCCAGCAAATCGCGCGTTTCGGCGTCAATTTTCTTAATGGCGTCTTCCAAGGTGGTCATGGCTTCTGTCAAATCGGCAGTTTGAGCATCCAAGAAAACCTTGCGTTCACTTGCTGCGCTCAATTCATCGAGGGCTGCCAAGTTGACTGCGCCGAGTGCCGCAATTTCGCGGTTCAAGCGATCAATCTCAGATTGCAAGCCAGTGAGGCGAACATTTCCTTCTTCAATTGATTTGGCCAAAGCTTCGAGGTCGGCTTCTGCATCGGTCAACAATTGGGTGTATTGCTCTAAGCCCAAACGAGAGGCTTGTTCTTTCAATTGAAGCTCTGTGATGCGCTGACGAAGAGGATCGAGTTCACGTTCAAAGCTCATGCGACGCTCGTCATTGGCACGCAACCTCGCCGTCAAGTCATCGTATTCACTGCGCTTGGCACCCAAAACTTGTTCGCGCTCTAACTTCATGGCCAGTGCATTTTGCAAGCCTGCTTGTGCGGCGGCATCCGTCAAACGCGACAACTCATCCTTGGCGCGCTCTTGCTCGGCAGCGATCGACTGAATTTGCTGCGCGGCGGTTTCAAGACCTCGTTGCAATTCAGAACGGCGGGCATCCAAGCTGCGCTGAGAGAAGGTTGCCTCTTGAGCCAATCGCTCAAGGGTGCGCTGTTGCTCGCGGCACTCTGACAATTTACGTTCGGATTCAATCACACGTTCGTCGAGTTGCGCATGTCGCTCTTGGCTGTCAGCCAATTGCATGTCCAACTCCTCAAAACGGCCTTCAGCCGTCATGCGGCGCTCTTGCAAATCTTCAAGGCTGAGATCGACCTCGGCCATGTCGCCTGCAATTTGCTCGCTGCGGGCACGTGTTTGCTCGGCCCATTGTGACAAACGCAAAGTTTCAACTTGCAATTCGTGGGCTTTCGACTGTGCTTCCGACGCTTCTTGGCGAACAGCAACCAAACGTTGAGACGCATCGGAATAAGCAGCTTCAGCGCGAACAGACGCTGATCGCGTCTCTTCTGCGATCAAGGTTTGAGCACGCAATTGCTTTTCAAAATTCTCAATGTCTTGCGCTCGCGCCAATAAACCGGCTTGTTCTGAATCTGGCGCATAAAAGCTAACGCTGTGTTTGCCAATGGCGTGACCCGCTTGAACTACGAAACATTCACTGCCCTGCAATTGATCTCGCCATGCCATAGCATCTTCAAGGGAGGGCGCTGTGAAGCAGCCTTGTAACCAATCGGTCAACAAGGCAGACAAGCCTGCATCTGACAGGCGCAACAAATCGGACAGCGGACGGCATGCTGCTGGCAAGCCTTTGCGGGCTGTGGTAGTCGTACCGTTGGGAGGGGAATAAAACGAGAGCTTGGCAGGTGGCGTGTCTGAGGCAAAAGCCTTGACCATGTCTAGACGAGAAACTTCAAGGGAAGACAAACGCTCGCGCAGCGCTGCCTCCATGGCATTTTCCCAACCGGTCTCCATGTGGATCTTGCTCCACAAGCCTTGTAAGTTGTCCAAGCCATGCTTGTTCAACCAAGGCTTGAGCTTGCCATCCGTCTTGACCTTTTCTTGCAAGGACTTGAGGGCTTCAATTTTGGCGGACAAGTCGGCCAGTTTGGCAGATTCATCGTTCACCGCTTGTTGCTTGTCACGGCGCTCTTGGTCTAAACGGGGCGCCTGCTCTTCTAGCTCTTGCAGGCGTGCACTGGATTCTTTGGACAGTGTCTCTGCTTGCGCAAGTTGCGCTTGCAAATTCAAAAGCCGTTGTTCATCTGGCGCATCCAAGGCGTTGCGGTCTGCCACCAAGCGTTCACGACGCAATGTCAACTGACGCGTTTGATCTTCGATGTTGCGCTGGTCGGCAGCCAACACCTGAATTTGTTGCTGAACTTGAACCACGCTACTGCGCTGCTCATTGGCTTTGGCTTGCGCTTGGCGCAAGGCATCTTCCAGGTCTGGCAAAGCCTGCGCTTGCTCTTCCACTTGGGCGGCCAAGGTGAGGGTTTGGTCTTCAGCTTGCAATGCTTGCTCTGCCAATGACTCAAGTTCGGCTTGCGCCTGTATTTGTCGATCGGACCAGTCTGCCGTTTGTGATTGCAATTGGGTCAAACGTTGTTCGGCACGTTGACGGCCTTCCACCACAAAACGAATTTCGGCCTCTAAGCGCCCTACTTCTGCTGTTGCCTCGTAGAGTAATCCTTGCGCTTGATTGACTTGGTCGCCCGCGGCGTAATGCGCTTGACGAACGGTTTCAAGATCGGACTCAACATGCCTTAAATCGGCGATACGAGATTCCAGATCAATCATGGCTTTGTCTACATCGGCCTTGATTTTGACTTGATCCGTTTCGGCATCGGCACGTTTGAAAAACCACAACTGTTGTTGTTTTAAGGTGCTGTCTGCTTTCAAACCATTGAAGCGCTGGGCCACCTCGGCCTGCTTTTCCAACTTCTCCAAGTTGGCATTGAGTTCGCGCAAAATGTCTTCAACACGCGTCAGATTTTCACGAGTGTCCGACAGTCGGTTCTCAGTTTCGCGGCGACGCTCTTTGTACTTAGAAACGCCCGCAGCCTCTTCCAAAAAGAGACGCAACTCTTCTGGCCTTGACTCAATGATTCGGCTGATGGTGCCTTGGCCAATGATGGCGTAGGCGCGCGGTCCAAGGCCTGTGCCCAAAAAAACGTCTTGTACGTCACGGCGACGAACAGGCTGGTTGTTGATGAAGTAGCTGCTGTTGCCATCACGGGTAAGGACACGCTTAACGGCGATCTCTGCAAATTGTCCCCACTGACCGCCAGCGCGGTGGTCGGCATTATCGAACACCAATTCGACACTGGCACGACTGGCGGCTTTGCGTGTGTTGGTGCCGTTGAAAATTACGTCTTGCATGGACTCGCCACGCAACTCAGAGGCTTTTGACTCGCCCAAAACCCAACGGCAAGCGTCCATGATGTTGGACTTGCCACAGCCATTGGGCCCGACGACACCGACCAACTGGCCTGGCAGCACAAAATTGGTGGGTTCTGCGAAGGATTTGAATCCTGATAATTTGATGGAATTAAGGCGCACAGCAGTCAGAAATAGGTCAAAAGGCACACCTTGTGCCTCAAGCCTCCATGTTAACCCACCCGAACCAAGCATCAGCCACCGAAATCCCCCGAAATTGGGCTGAAATTGGCCTCAAACTAGGCCCAACTATCCCGGATAATTGGGGGATGAATCCTTTATTGGCCTCCCTGCAGCCCTACCCCTTCGAGCGTCTTCGTCAACTGTTTGCCGGCGTCACCCCGCCAGCCCAACTCAAGCCCATCAGTCTGGGCATTGGTGAGCCCAAACATGCCACGCCAGAATTCATCAAAACCGCGCTCATCCAGTCTCTGGACACAGCCTTGTCTGGCTATCCCGCCACAGTGGGTGAATTGCGCATGCGTGAAGCTTGCGCCAATTGGTTGAAGCGTCGTTACGCTGTAGCCGTCAACCCAGCCACTCAGATATTGCCGGTCAATGGTTCGCGCGAAGCCCTGTTTGCCTTGGCGCAAGCTGTTCTTGACCCCACCCAACCGGGCGCCTATGTGGTCAGCCCCAACCCGTTTTACCAAATTTACGAAGGCGCCACCCTTTTGGGAAGTGCGCAACCCTTCTACGTGGCCAATGCCCCAGAAAACGACTTTTCAGCCGATTGGGATGCTGTCCCCGAGAGCGTTTGGGAACACACACAACTGGTCTTTGTCTGCTCACCAGGCAATCCAACTGGCAAAGTCATGCCATTGCAAGAGTGGAAAAAACTTTTTGAATTGAGCGAAAAATATGGCTTCGTCATTGCCTCTGATGAGTGCTACAGCGAAATTTATTTCCGCGACGAGCCGCCCTTGGGTGGCTTGGAAGCCGCCCACCAACTGGGTTACAAAGAATTCAAACGCTTGATTTCTTTCACCAGCCTCTCCAAGCGAAGCAATGTGCCAGGTTTAAGAAGCGGCTTTGTGGCTGGCGATGCAGCCATCATCAAAGACTTTTTGCTCTACCGCACCTACCACGGTTGTGCCATGAGTGGATTGGTACAGGCCGCCAGCATTGCAGCTTGGAACGACGAAGCACATGTCATTGAAAACCGCAACATGTACCGCACCAAGTTTGCACAAGTCACGCCGGTTTTGACAGAGGTCATGGACGTCAAACTGCCCGATGCCAGTTTCTATTTATGGGCTGGTGTGCCATCGGCCTGGAACAACAGCGACACGGACTTTGCCCGCGAGTTATATGCCGCCGAGCATGTCACCGTTTTACCTGGCAGCTACATTGGCCGAACTGCCAATGGCAACAACCCTGGACAAGGACGCGTGCGCATGGCCTTGGTCGCAGAAACAGAAGAATGCCTGGAAGCTGCCCATCGCATTGCACGCTTCGTTCGCACAGGACGTACATCATGAGCGCAACCCTTCGCTTGGCCGAGCAACTCATTGCCCTGCCCTCCGTCACGCCAGAAGATGGTGGTTGCACCACTTTGATCAATTCCCACTTGGAACCACTGGGTTTCAACTGTGAAGTCATTGATTTGGGCCCAGACAATTTCAGAGTGCGCAATCTGTGGGCAAAAAGAGCCGGCTCTTCAGGTCAGACCTTGGCCTTTGCTGGCCATGTTGATGTAGTTCCTACAGGTCCGTTAGTTCACTGGACCAGTGACCCTTTTACCCCAACTCACAGAGACGGTAAGTTGTTTGGCCGAGGCGCAAGCGACATGAAAACTTCTTTGGCGGCCATGGTGGTGGCCACACAAGAGTTTTATCAAGAATGTCCCAATCCAGCTTTGGGGGTTGCATTTTTGCTGACCAGCGACGAAGAAGGCCCAGCCCTCGACGGTACCGTGCGCGTCTGTGAAATGCTGCACCAGCGTCAAGAAACGCCTGACTTTTGCATTGTTGGGGAGCCGACCTCCGTCAAACAAACGGGTGACATGATCAAAAATGGCCGACGTGGTTCACTCAGCGGCAAATTGACTGTCAAAGGCATTCAGGGTCACATTGCCTACCCGCAACTGGCCGACAACCCTGTTCACCGCGCAGCACCTGCACTGGCAGAGTTGGCCAATATGGTGTGGGATGAAGGCAATGAATTTTTCCCGCCCACCAGCTGGCAAATCAGCAATGTTCAAGCGGGCACGGGTGCGACCAATGTCATTCCGGGCGAGATGATCATCGACTTCAATTTCCGCTTTTGCACAGAGTCAACAGAGACCACTCTGAAACAGCGCCTCACCGATGTTTTGAACAAGCATCAATTGAAATTTAACATTGAGTGGTCCTTGGGCGGATTGCCGTTTCTCACCACACCGGGCACCTTGGTCAAGGCTGTTCAAACAGCCATTCATCAAATCACTGGTTTGCAAACAGAGTTGTCCACCACGGGCGGCACCAGTGATGGTCGTTTCATTGCACAAACTTGCCCAGAGGTCATTGAACTGGGCCCCCCCAATGCCACCATCCACAAAATTGACGAGCATGTCGCTTTGTCAGACATCGAGCCCTTGAAGAATATCTACAAGCAAGTGCTGTTGAATTTGAACCAAACATGCGCGCTAGGCATGCCGCCAAAGGCTTAAGCCCGCATCGCCATGCTCTTACAACAACTCATCCAATCATGTGCTGAACAACTTGAACAAGCCAAAGTGGCTTATGGCCACGGCACGCTGAATGCCATCGATGAAGCGACTTGGCTTGTTTTATGGCAACTCAAACTCCCCTTGGATTTAGATTTAACGCTAGATACTGTTCAGTTGAATCAACAAGTGGCAGAAATTCAACCAGCCTTTGATGTCACCAAAATTTCTGCAGCGCAAGTCGATGCTTGCCAAGCTTTAGTCTCAAAGCGCATTCAAACGCGAAAACCTGCCGCCTACCTCACCCAAGAAGCTTGGCTTCAAGGCATTCCCTTTTATGTGGACGAGCGCTGCATTGTGCCGCGAAGCTTTATTGCAGAACTGATTGCAGACGGTGCCTTTGATGGTTGGCTGAGCGAAACCTCGCATGACTTTTTAGACCTCTGTACTGGCAATGGAAGCTTGGCCGTTTTATGCGCCATGGCTTACCCCGACATTGAAGTCACGGGTGCAGACATCTCAACAGAGGCCTTGGCCGTTGCCAAAATCAATGTTGAAAAACACCTTCTAGCAAATCGCATTCAACTTGTTCAAAGCGATGGGCTCAAAGGACTGACGCAAAAGTTTGATTGCATCGTTTGCAATCCACCTTATGTGTGTGAAGCCAGCATGCAAGCCTTACCCCAAGAATACAAAGCAGAACCGTTGTTGGCATTGGCTGGCGGTGCAGATGGCATGGACTTCATTCGTCAGCTGTTCATCGACCTGCCATTCCGCATGAAGGACAAAGCCATTTTGGTTCTTGAAATTGGCAATGAACGCGAGCACTTTGAGAAGGCATTTCCACGACTTGAAGCCATTTGGCTGGACACCAGTGCAGGCGAAGATCAAGTCTTGCTGCTCACCAAAGAGGCGTTGACCCAAGCCAGCAACAAGTCATGACGGAAATGTTTGCGCCATTAAGATTTGGTACCCAGCTTGTAGAGACCCCCCAAGATTGGCAGCACTTTGAGTCGCTTCTTAGAGCCTATGCTACAACCGATTTAGATCAACCTCATTTAAGCAGTATCTGGAATGACCTAGAAGCCCTGCCGGCCCGTTACGGCCCACCCCATGGCGCGGCCATTTTGTTGAGCACTACTGAACAAAGACATCATTACAAACAAGTCATTGGGTGTGGCGCGATTGCATCGACGCATTTGTCTGGCGCCTGTGAAATCAAACGACTTTACATAAAGCCAGATCTGCGCGGCAAAGGCGGCTCAAAAGTATTGATTAGGCATCTTTTGCAATTAGCACAGACTGGCGGATATGATCAAGCAGTTCTCAGTACATGGCAACACAACACAACGGGCTTGGCCCTTTACAAAGCCTTAGGCTTTGTGCCTGTACCCTCCTTTAAATCTCATCCCAATTCTGAATTGATCTTTCTTGGACGCATGCTCAGTGCGGCCGATGCTCAAACCTCTCCATGATTCAACTGAAAAATGTCACGCTGCGTCGTAGCGCCAAAGTCTTGCTCGACGCAGCCTCCGTCACTCTGAACCCTGGCGAAAAAGTCGGCTTGGTGGGCCGCAATGGTGCAGGCAAATCGACCCTCTTTGCACTCTTTAACGGCACGCTTCACGAAGACGGTGGCGATTTTTCAATGCCCAAACAATGGCGTTTGGCGCAGGTTGCGCAAAACATGCCTGAGACAGAAGAAAGCGCCACAGATTTTGTATTGGGTGGCGATACACGTTTGGCAGAGCTCAGAGCGGCTCTTCATGCGGCAGAACTGTCAGAAGACGGCATGGCCATGGCACATGCACACGTTGATTTGGCAGACGCCGGTGAGCACGACGCTGTGCCTCGCGCGCAGGCACTCATTTTGGGCCTTGGCTTTCGCACTTCTGAATTGAACCATCCCGTCAACAGCTTTTCGGGTGGTTGGCGCATGCGCTTGCAATTGGCACGTGCCTTGATGTGCCCTTCCGATTTGCTGATCTTGGACGAGCCGACCAACCACTTGGACTTGGATGCCTTGGTTTGGCTCGAGGCTTGGTTAAAACGTTACAACGGCACCATGATTGTGATCAGTCACGATCGAGAGTTTTTAGATGCCGTGACCGATGTCACCCTGCACATCGAACATGCCAAATTAAACCGCTACGGTGGCAACTACAGTGCCTTTGAAACGCTTCGCGCGCAACAGCTCGAGTTGCAGCAAGCGTCATTTTCAAAGCAACAAGACAAAATTGCCCACTTGCAAAAGTTCATTGACCGCTTCAAAGCCAAGGCCAGCAAAGCCAAGCAAGCCCAAAGCCGAGTCAAAGCACTGGAGCGAATGGAAAAAATTGCGCCTGTGTTGGCAGACGCCGATTTCACGTTTGAATTCAAAGAGCCTCAAAACTTGCCCAACCCCATGCTGGCCATCACAGACGCCAACTTGGGATACACCATTGAAGGGCAAGAAAAGATCATTGTTCGCCAAGTCAACAAGTCTGTTCTTGCGGGCCAGCGCATCGGTATTTTGGGGGCCAATGGCCAGGGCAAATCAACCTTGGTCAAAACCATCGCTCGCAGCATCAAAGCTTTGTCTGGCGAATTGACCGAAGGAAAAGGTCTCAACATTGGGTACTTTGCCCAACAAGAACTGGATGTGCTGCACCCCGCAGACAACCCCCTTGAACATATGATTCGATTGGTGAAAGAACTGGGCAGCATTCCCGGCCAATCATCACGTGAACAAGACCTGCGAAACTTTTTAGGGACCTTCAACTTCACGGGCGACATGGTCAAGCAAAGTGTTGGCTCCATGAGTGGCGGAGAAAAAGCCCGATTGGTACTGGCCATGATTGTGTGGCAACGCCCCAATCTGTTGCTTCTTGACGAGCCAACCAACCACTTGGACCTGGCCACTCGAGAAGCTTTGTCGATGGCGCTCAACGAATTTGAAGGCACCGTCATGTTGGTCAGCCACGACCGTGCTTTGTTGCGTGCAGTTTGTGATGAGTTTTGGCTGGTGGGCCGTGGTGAGATCAAACCGTTTGATGGTGATCTTGATGACTATCAACGCTACTTGCTTGAAGAATCAAAGCGACTGCGAGAAGAGGCCAAGGCCAATGAAGCTGCGGCGTCTTCAATTCCTGTGGCCGCTGTGCTTGAAGTTGCAGCCAAACCCATCGTGCCAACGCCCAACCGTACAGCGGAGCAAAAAAAGGAAGACGCCTTGCTGCGTCAACAAAAATCCGCCCTCACCAAGCCTTTGAAAAAATCAATTGAAAAAGCGGATGGACAAATGCTGCAACTTCAGTCTGAGAAAGCGGCACTTGAAGAAAAACTAACCCAGGCTCTATTGCCCGCAGACATTGCAGAAACTGGAAAACAGTTGAAATCGGTCAATAAGGCATTGGAAGATTTGGAAGCTCAGTGGTTGGCGTGGTCGGAAGAGCTCGAGAGAATAGAGCACACTGTTTAATTCCAAACCCTTCCAAAAACAGACTTTATTTTTGCAAGAAAAAAACCCCAAGAAGCGCAAGCCTCTTGGGGTTTTTGGTATGGGTTTGAGTAATTGGTGGGTCGGGCGAGATTCGAACTCGCGACCAACGGATTAAAAGTCCGCTGCTCTACCGACTGAGCTACCGACCCTCCTACTCAAGCCTCAAATTATAGCGTCATTTTTTGGCTTTTTCAAACTCAGTTGCAAGAAAGTTAATGATCATTGAAGAAGCCACCATGCCAAAGCATGCGGTGACTGTGACAACAGAGCCATAACCATGGCAATTCAAGCTGCCATCGCCTTCAATATTGCACGATGCATCGGGCGGTGCAACGCTTTCACGACTGAAGACACAATGAACCCCCATCTTCTTGCCTTCTTTGGGTGCACCTTTTTCTTTTCGCAAACGGTATCGCAATTGGGCCAACAATGGATCGTGTGTCACAGCAGATAAATCACCCTGCTCTACTTTGTGAGCTTCGCGTTTACCGCCTGCGGCCCCCATGGTGACCAAATACTTTTTGTTTCGAATTGCCCAATCGGCCATGGCCACCTTGGCCTTGACTTGGTCACACGCATCAACCACGGCCTGAACGGGCCAACGACATACAGCCTCAGTCTGGACTTGATTCAAAAGATCTGTCCAATTGTCTGGCGTTACAAAATCGTCAATCACATGAACCATGCATGCAGGGTTAATTTGAGAGATTCTCTCTTTCATGGCCAATACTTTGGACATGCCCACAGTAGATTCCAAAGCATGAATTTGTCGATTGATGTTGGATTCTGAAATGTGATCCATATCGACCAAGGTCAGTTCTTGGACGCCACTGCGGGCCAAAGACTCTGCCACCCAAGAACCCACGCCACCTATGCCAACAACCATCACATGAGATTCAGAAATACGTGCAGCGCCCGTGACACCGTAGAGCCTGGCCATACCGCCAAACCGACGATCGGCCAGTGTACTTATGTCAGACATTAGTTTGTCGATCAATCTTGATGACGAAGTTCAAACTTCAGCGCAGCATAAGCGCCCAGAACCATCGCCGCCGTTGCAACAACACTGGCCACGCTGAGGGTGGACATGCCACTCAAGCCTTGTCCTAGTGAACAACCCATGGCCAACACCCCACCCACGCCCATCAAAGCGCCGCCCGCCATATGACGAATCAAGTCTTCGCGGTTGACAAAGGATTCCCATTTCAGAAGCCCGGCGGCTTGGGCGCTGATGAAAGCACCCAAAGCAATGCCCACCACACTGACCATGCCTAAGGTTAATCTTTTGGTGCCGTCACTGAAGTACATCAATGCATCCAATCCAAAAGCCACTGGCGCAGTCAGACTGAAGGCTTCCATTTTGCGGCTACTGGTTGCGATAAAAAACTCTTCTAAGGTCTCGGGGTGTTCTAGCCCATGGCCTAAGACGCCTGAGATAAGCCACATCAAAATAAGCAGCGCACCTACAGACAGCCCAGCAAACAGGTTGTGGCCATTGATAAAATTTTTGTCTTTAAAGATCCATACGGCCAATGCAAGGGCTACGATCATGGCAGCCACAAGCATGCCCTGCGGCATGTCCAGTTCAAAGAGATCCGCCGCCCATTGCCCCAAAAAAACACCCTGTACTGGTGTCCAAGCCATGGTCTCTAGCCACTTGACGCGAGGTATGGCCAAAATGCCCTTGATGGTCATCAACGCCGTCATGCCCATCACGAGCAAAACAATGAAAGACTTCAAGTTGCCAGAGCCAAGACGTACCAAAGACTTTGCGCCACAGCCAGAAGCCAGCACCATGCCCCAGCCAAACATCAGCCCCCCCAAGGAGGTAGACAACCACAAAATGCTGGGCGTGGCATAAACAGTTTGAAGCGGTGTGATCCAGCCTGCCCATGTGAACACAGCAAACCCTAAGATGGCCACAACCAAGGCCAACGCCCACTGACGAAGGCGATCAAAGCTTTCCATGACAACGGCATCACTGACAGCGCCCATGGTGCAAAAATGTGTTCGGTGCATCAAAGCACCCAGACCGATGGAGACCAGGCCCGAAGCGCCTAAAACCATCCAATGCAACTGTGCAAGTTGATCGAGGGTCATAAAGGGTTAGCGCAAACGGGCCAGTCGGTCTTTGGCGGTTTGAGCGGCCTCAGTGCCAGGATGTGTCTTGATCAAATCTTCCATGGCTTTTCGGGCGGCCTTCAGGTCTTTGAGTTCGACCAGGCAGTTGGAAATGGCCAACATGGCTTCTGGCGCGCGCGCATGCTGAGGCGCAATGCTGAGCAGCTTGCGAAAATTCACAATCGACTCTTTGTAATCTTTGGTGGCGTATTGCGCATTGCCCAACCAAAACAAGCTAGAAGAAGCATAACCACTGGTTGGGTACCGACGCAAAAAGTTGAGCAAACTGTTTTGCGCAGCCGCAAAGTCGGCTGTTCTGAAAACGGCTAACGCTGCCTCAAAGTCTCTCTTCTCGGCAGGATCGGCCTGAAACTCTAACCCGTCTAGAACCACCTTGATGGGCTCTAACTTACTGAGGCGGGAATCTACTTTGCCAAGCAAAGAATCGAGCTCTTTGAGAATGTCTTTTTGTTTCAGCTGAACGTCTGACAGCGCACGCAAGACTTGCTCGTTGGCGCCGCGCAGTGAAGACTGCTCCGCCTTTAGGGCATCAATCTGATTTTGAAGTTCGAGCAACGCTTTTCGCAATACAGAAATTTCTTCCGATTGCGATTTATTGCTTTGCTGCGTGGCTTCAAGTTTTTGACGCAAGTCCAAAATGGCTCGACGAGCGTCAGCGTCTTCGAACAAGGCCGCATTGGCCACGACGCTGAACGCTGCCAAGAGCACCACCAGGCTGCTCTGAAAAGATCGATACATCACCCGATGGCTCATAAATTAAGCTTCAGTTCAAACTCAATATTTGATTTCAACACGGCGGTTTTTGGCAAACGCAGACTCGTCTGCACCAGCTGCCGCAGGTTTCTCTTTGCCAAAACTCACGGCTTCGAGTTGGGCATCGCTGACACCTAACAATGTCAGGGCGCGACGAACTGTTTCTGCACGTTTTTGGCCCAATGCCAAGTTGTACTCGCGACCACCGCGCTCGTCGGTATGACCTTCAAGTTGAACCTTGAATTGTTTGTTAGCCTGCAAATGTGCTGCATTGCGCTCGAGTACGGCGCGTGCTTCTGGCTTCAACGCAAAGCTGTCGTAATCAAAATAAATAACGTTGACGCCGGCAGGTGCAACACCTTGCGTACCGGCTTTGCCGCTGACAACAGACGCAACACTGCTTTGTGCAGCGTCTGCAGATGATGCAGATGCGTTTTTGTCTTCAACTGGCACATCGCTTAATTTGACGCCAGAAGAACAGGCCGACAAAACAGCTGTAAGTGCCAAAATCCAAAGACTGCGTTTGATCATGAAATACTCCAAATAAAAAATTAACGGTAAGGACCCCAGGCGGGCTCACGAATGTCACCACTTTGTCCAGACAGCTTGGCTTTGATCTTGCCGTCTAGGGTGGTGGTCATGAGGGCCTCGCGACCTTGAAACACAGTGGCATAAACAATCAGTTTGCTATTGGGTGCAAAGCTAGGGCGCTCATCGGCTGAAGTTTCAGTGATGGCGCTAGACTGGCCGGTGCTCAAGTTCATGATTTGAACTTTGAACTGCCCCCCAACACGGCTGATGTAAGTCAACCACCGCCCATCAGGGCTTAGTGCAGGTGAGATATTGTAACTTCCACCAAAAGTGACCCTTTCGGCCGAGCCCCCATTGGCTGACATTTTGTAAATTTGAGGACTGCCACCGCGGTCAGAGACAAAAAAGATTTGAGATCCGTCTTGCGCATAGGTAGGCTCTGTGTCAATGCCTGCTGTTTGAGTCAGCCGCTTGGCTTCGCCACTGGCCACATCAATTTGGTACAACTGCGACCCACCGTCTCGACTTAAAGTTGCAAGCAAGGTACGGCTGTCTGGCGACCAGGCTGGCGCGCTGTTGGACCCCCTGAAATTGGCCATGACTTTGCGTTTACCTGTGGCCAATTCGTGAACGTAAATGACGGGTTTGCGCGATTCAAAAGACACGTAGGCCAACTGCGTGCCTTTGGGTGACCAAGTTGGCGAAATGATCGGCTCGGAACTGGTCAAAGCTGACTGCGCATTCTCTCCATCAGAGTCTGCAATCCAAAGGCTGTACTTACCGCTTGTCTTGGTGACATAAGCAATGCGTGTTGCAAACACCCCTTTCTCGCCGGTGAGTTTTTCATAAACCCAGTCGGCCATGCGATGCGAAGACAAGCGCAAATCGGCTGCGGCCACCGTCTCTCGATAATCACCTTTTTCTTGCCCCGCCACCACATCCCAGAGTCTGGCACGAACTTCATAGCGGCCATCGGCAAGTCGCGTGGCGCTGCCAGCCAAGAGTGCATCGGCACTTTTCTGTCGAATCTGAGCAAAATCAGGGCGTGTGAGTTCGTCCATGGCCGTGCCTGCCAAAGACACTGAACGGAATTGACCGCTACGCTCTAAATCGGCTTGAACAATGCTGGCTGGCTTTTGTGGGGATGTTTCTTCGCCCTTGAAGCTGGCAATGGCAATGGGCAGTTGGGTCATGCCCACGCCTGAAACGTCCACTTTGAACTGGGCCATGGCCGCCGTGCTGACGCAAAGTAGGCCAAGGCAAGCCATGCCCAAGCGCCGATTGATACGAGAGAAATGGGTCGAAGAAGTGGTCTTTTTCATGTGAAAAGTCTGTCAAAACGCCAATAATTTAGCATTGTGACACGCGGTAAAATCAAAACAATGACACAAACCGCCTTTGACAGTGCAACCCAGGAAATTTCATTCCTCAAAAGGATGCAACGTCTATGGCCTTTCTTTGGCAAACAGCGGGGTGTTTGGTTGCTGGCCCTCATGGCAACCCTGGTTGCAGCCTGCACCGAACCCCTCATCCCTGCCCTTTTCAAGCCACTGCTAGATGAAGGCTTTGCAGAAAAGTCTTTGCCCCTTTGGTGGGTCCCCACAGCTGTCATCGGGATATTTCTCGTTCGCGGCGCAGCTTTCTTCATCTCGCAATACGCCTTGGCCAGAATTGCCAACGATGGCATGCAGGCCCTGCGAGAGGCCTTGTTTCAGCGCTTGATACACGCTGAAATGTCCATTTTTGGCAAGCAATCTGCCAGCACCCTGTCAAATACCTTGGTTTATGAAGTGCAAACGGGTGCCACTCAACTGATTTCTGCCCTGCTGGGCTTGTCACGCGACGGTTTCACTCTGTTGGCGCTCATTGGCTATTTGATGTTTCTCAATTGGAAACTCACGCTGGTGGTATTTGTGGTGGTACCTGGTTCGGCCTGGATCATGAAAAAACTGTCCAAAAGGCTTTACAGCTTGACCAAAGACAGCCAAACAGCCACCGACCAGTTGGCGTATGTAGTGGAAGAAAATGTTTTAGCCCACCGCATCATTCGGCTGCATGGCGCACAAGATTTGCAAGAACATCGATTTCGCAAACTTAGCCAGAAACTTCGAAGCCTGGCGCTTAAATCGACCATCGCCTCGGCAGCCATGTCGCCCCTCACGCAATTGATGGCTGCCGTTGCACTGTCGTCGGTTTTGGTCATCGCCCTGATTCAAAGCCGTTCTGGACTGCAAGGGGCTACGGTTGGCGGCTTTGTTGCGTTCATTACAGCCATGCTGATGCTGGTCTCCCCCATCAAACGATTGGCCGATATTGCAACCCCCATTACACGCGGATTGGCTGCACTTGAAAGGGGTTTACGCTTGATTGAAGAAGTGGCCATCGAGCAAGAAGGTGCCCCCCCTCCAAGCCACAAGCCTTCGGCAAGCACAGATGCAAGGACATCAAACGCACAGCCCTTAGCGTTTGAAAACGTCAGCGTTCAATACGCAAACGATGCGCCTGCTGCCCTGAAAGAATTCAGTTTGACCGTTCAACCTGGTGAGACTGTTGCATTTGTTGGCCCCTCGGGTTCGGGCAAAACCACTTTGGTAAATTTACTGCCAAGATTTGTATTGCCATCACAAGGCCGCATCGTGCTCAACGGCCAAGACATTGCGCATTGGTCCTTGCCCGAATTGCGTGCGCAATTTGCAATGGTCAGCCAAGATGTCGTGATGCTCAATGACACTGTTGCCGCCAACATTGCATTGGGACAAACTCAAAATAGACAAAGAATTGTAGACAGCCTCAGCGCTGCCAATTTGTTAGAGCACATTGAACGACTGCCGCAAGGCATGGACACAATATTGGGCCACAACGCCACACAGCTTTCGGGAGGCCAACGCCAACGCTTGGCCATTGCCAGAGCCTTGTACAAAAACGCGCCCATTTTGATTTTGGATGAAGCCACCTCAGCCTTAGACAATGAGTCAGAACGGCTGGTACAAGAGGCACTTCAAAACCTTATGAAAGGTCGTACCACGTTGATCATTGCACATCGCTTGAGTACCATCGAACATGCCGACCGCGTGGTGGTCATGGCGCAAGGCGAAATCATGGAGCAAGGCACGCATGCAGATTTACTTGCAGCAGGCGGCGCCTATGCCAGACTGCACCACAAAGGTGAGCTTGGGGCGTCGGCGATGTCAGGCGCTTAAAGCAAAACGATGTCGTATTGCTCTTGACCCATGGCCGATTCACTTTGAAGTGACACGGGCTTGGCAATGAAATCTGACAAAGCCGCCAAATGTTGGCTTTCCTCATCTAGCAACATCTCAATCACAGAGGGTGCCGCCACCACTCTGAATTCACGCGGATTGAACTGCCTTGCTTCGCGCAATATTTCTCGCAGAATGTCGTAGACCACAGTGCGCGTCGTTTTAACGCTGCCCTTACCTTCGCAGCTTGGGCACGGTTCACACAACATGTGCGACAAAGATTCACGCGTACGCTTGCGCGTCATTTCTAGCAAGCCCAATTGAGAAAATCCACCCGCCATGGTTTTGACTCGATCGCGCGCCAATTGCTTTTTGAACTCGTCCAAGACCGCCGCTTGATGCTCTTCACGGGCCATGTCGATAAAGTCAACAATGATGATGCCGCCCAAGTTGCGCAAGCGCAACTGACGTGCAATGGCATGCGCGGCTTCTAAATTGGTTTTAAAAATGGTGTCATCAAAGTTTCGAGCGCCCACATAGCCACCTGTGTTGACATCGACTGTGGTCAGTGCCTCGGTTTGATCAATGATCAAGTACCCGCCCGATTTGAGCTCAACCCTTCGACCCAATGCTTTGGCAACCTCTTCATCAATGGCGTACAGATCAAAGATGGGACGCTCGCCTTTGTAAAGTTGAAGTCTGGCTGCGGCAGCTGGCATGAATTCTTTGGCAAACGTAAGCAAGCCTTCAAATTGCTCTTTGGAATCGATGCGAATGGTTTGTGTAGATTCGCCAACCAGATCGCGCAACACACGTTGGAGCAAGGTCAAATCTTGATGCAACAGTGACTGGACTGGTAATCGCGTGGAAGCGTCTTTGATGCGCGCCCATGTTTTTCGCAAATAGGCGATGTCTTCACCCAACTCGGCGTCGCTGGAATCTTCTGCATTGGTGCGCAAAATAAATCCACCGCCCTGCGAGCCCACCAAGTTTTGCAAACGTTGGCGCAAGGCATCGCGTTGGTCGGTGGGGATCTTTTGCGAAACACCAATGTGATCGTCTTGCGGCAAGAACACCAAATGCCGACCTGCAATGCTGATCTGGGTCGACAGACGCGCGCCTTTGGTACCAATGGGGTCTTTGACCACTTGTACCATCAAGGCTTGGCCTTCAAAGACTTGCTTTTCGATGGGCACCAGGGGCTGAGAACTTCTGGCCACTTGCGGCGGCTCGCCCTCTGGTTGTCTTTGCCACACATCGGCCACATGCAAAAAGGCAGCGCGCTCTAGCCCGATGTCGATGAAGGCCGATTGCATGCCTGGCAACACGCGCGCAACTTTTCCAAGGTAGATGTTGCCAACCAATCCACGTTCTAAAGATCTCTCGACATGGAGTTCTTGAACAGCGCCCAACTCAACAACAGCGACGCGGGTCTCTTGCGGCGACCAATTGATCAAAATATCTTGCTGCATACTGCTCATCAATTCCAACATGGGGCCCAAGGAAAAAGGACCACTCACGGCATTGTGGCAGATGATTTATCGCAAGGGAATGAAAAACTCAGCCATTCGTTTGGGAGGCAAGCCGTGGGCGGCCGCTGTCACAGCAATGCTGTCCATCATGCTTTGCGAAACACCCTGGACATGGGTGTAAATTTCCATCCAGGTTTCGATTCCCTCTGGTGTTGCTTCGGGTCTTTGCATTAAAGATGCCGTGAGACCGGGCCAAGCTTGTTGCAAGGCCAATTGAAAAGCTTCAACCTTTGGCCGCCACAATGCGTGCTCTTGAACCGGCAATTTGTAATAAACAAACAGGGTTTGCATGCTGCCCCTTATTTTTGTTGACCCATGCCGGCCCAGCGGGAGACCAGCGATGTTTCGATGTCAAACAAATCCAAACACCGTCCTACGGTGTGGTTGACCATGTCATCAATTGAGTTGGGACGCGCATAGAGTGCGGGCACAGGTGGCATCAAAATGGCACCGTTTTCTGACGCCTGCAACATGGTTCTAATATGACCTGTGTGCAGCGGTGTCTCACGAACAAGTAAGACCAAACGGCGGCGCTCTTTTAAAACCACATCTGCAGCACGTGACAGCAATCCACCTGTCATGCCGTAGGCAATCTCAGAGAGGGATTTGATAGAACAAGGCGCAACCACCATGCCCATTGTTTTAAAAGAACCCGAAGAAATGGTGGCACCAATGTTTTTGGCGCTGTGAACTTCGGTGGCCAGTGCCTCGACTTCTTTGACACTCATGTCAAGTTCTGTGGCCAAGGTCATGCGCGCCGAATCGCTCATGACCAAATGGGTCTCCACATCGGAATGCTGCAAAACCTGCAACAAACGAACGCCATACACGATGCCGGATGCACCACTGATGCCGACGATCAAGCGGCGTTTTGGAGAAGTGCTGGCGTTGTTGCTCATGACGTCTTGAATGTGAATTGTGTGTTGAAATTAAACTTCATCAGGCCTGAATTTAGATTCGGCTTTGACATCATTACGTTGATGCTTGAAGCTGATCTCGCCATTTTCTAAGTATCGACCCGTGGCAGCGCGTTCAGCAGCTTCATCCCATTGTGGCAACCAATCACCCAATGAGTAACCAAACCACGGCGCTTGAGGACGCAACTTTGGCAAGCCCAACTTTTCCCAAATGGCTTTAGAGCGTTCCATATAGGGTTGCGTGGGCAATGCCAAAGGCGGCATGTCGCCTTTCATGGTGGCATCCATCAGCAAAGTTGAATCTTCTTCGCCATCGTTTTCGCGCTTCGGGCCATGACCTTGACCTCTGTGATCTAAGGTGCGAACGTCGGCCACTGGGTTCATGCGGTAAGCCATGGCCCATAGCAAAGCATCGGCATTGTCGGGATCGATGTCTTCATTGACAGCAATCACAATTTTTCCACAGTCGCCTTTGAAGAAAGCAGCGCCGTACAAAGCTCGCCAGATTTCGGTTTTGGGCGTTGTCTTTTCAAAAGTGACAATGGTGACACGCAGCAAACCGGTGAGGGGTTCATGCAAAGACACCTTCTTGACGCCGCGAATGCCCAAAGAACCGCGCAAATGAGCCAAGAACAAAGGCTCGTAAGCCACCCGCTTGATCACACTGGATTCGCTCGGCGCTACCTGACTGATGTAAGAAGGAATCACGGGCTTGAGGCGATGCGTGATGGCCGTGATTTTCATGGGCAGGTTGAACTCTTCCAGGGCCACGTGACCATGCGACTCACCAAAGGGCGCCTCAGGTTCGAGCATGTCCAAATCAATTTGGCCTTCGATCACAATTTCAGCTTGGGCAGGAACTTTCAGAGCAACCGTACGCGCATTTGTAATTTGAATGGGCGCGCCCGCCAAACCACCAGCCACATCAAACTCATCCATGCCAA
The DNA here is from genome assembly GCA_049655425.1 of Limnohabitans sp. GTDB lineage: Bacteria > Pseudomonadota > Gammaproteobacteria > Burkholderiales > Burkholderiaceae_C > Limnohabitans_A. The sequence goes on from JBASJS010000003.1 coordinate 444,583, forward strand.
TTGGCAGTTTTTGAGGGCCCATGAACGCCACAAAAGGTGGGCAGCCCAAGACCACTGCGCAGGGCATGGTTTTATGCCCGGCTTTTTTCCAAGCTTGGTAGTGAAGATATCCGCCAGCACCACCAACCCGAGTGGCCATTCGCACCACCATTCGATCGGGCGCTTTTAACGCACAACGATAAGTGCCCATATTCTGCACGCCAGTCTCGGGATCGACGGTGATCACGTTGGTGGCTGTTAATGTGGGCGCACTGTCAAAACCTGGGGTCGAGATAGGAATCGGCAACATGTCCAGGCCATTTCCCTCACCCAACAAATCGGCCCCCTCGTGAATCACTTCTTGGCACTCGGCCTTCTCGACCATGATGGGTGCTATTGGGTTGGCCAAAGCATGATCCCATCTGGATTGAATATCTTCGACAGAAGAGCCCATGCCCACACTGTAAATTTCTCGATTGGCTGCCAGGGCGCCCACCACCACGGGTATCTGGTAGCGCCGGCCTTGCGCATTGACAATGTTGGTAAACAAAAATGCTTTGCGTTCGGCCTCGTCCATGCCGCCTACAAATTGCCAACGAACCAAAGGATGGAGTTCAGAATCTTTGTCGATGGGATGATCAATGACTTGAAGCAAACCACGTTGCTTCAGTGTCTCTAAATGATCGTGAAGATCGGGGTATCCAGTTTGTGTTTGACTCATGACAACGCATTCAATGTGAAGGGCCGATGATGCCTTCTTTGTTTTTCAAAAGCATCAGACCAAACCCGAGAAATACTCACAACACGGAGGCCGCAGGTGGCGTCCAGCCCATGGTCTGCGCCAGTTGGTCAATTGACAGTTCTGTGTCTTGACCTTCTTTCAATAACCATTCACAGAAGCCCTCGATTACTGGGCTTTCTTGCGCGCTCAATGGCGCATTGGCGTAGTAGCGTCGCTGACGCGCGCCCAACAAGCCAAAGGGTGCGCACAAGCGTCCAGCAATGATGTCATCGGCAACTAAAAATAGCGGCACCAAGACCACGCCCAGACCCTCAGCGGCAGCTTGTAAGGCAAAGTACATCTGCTCAAATTGAAGGTTGTGAGAGATTCGTAAATCTGCCTGCCCCGCCATCGGCAACCACTCAGACCAAGACATCGGTTCTGTGTCGTAACTGATGAGGGTGTGATCCTTTAACAAATGAGGTTCAGCCAAGCGGCCCTGCTCCAACAAATCGGGATGGCAGATGGGCACAATCGTTTCCGTCATGAAAGGCACAGAAAGCATGCCAGGCAAAGCTTGGTTGGCGCCGCGGATGGCCACATCGTAGATTCGGTCTTCAAAATTGACCGTGGCCGTAGACGTGGTGAGTTTGACTTCTACGCCACCCCGGCGCCTCTGAAATGCGGAAATGCGGGGAATGAGCCACCGCATGGTGAAGGTAGGCGGTGCACTGATTCGCAGAGCAGTAGGTTCCGTTTGCTCTAACAGTTGCATCGACGTCACAGCGATTCGGTCGAGGGCTGGTGTCACGGCAGCCAAAAATGTACGCCCAGCATCGGTCAGGCTCAATTGAGATTGAGACCGGTTGAACAAGCTTGTACCCAACCATGTTTCGAGCGTGGCCACTTGTTTGCTAACGGCACCATGCGTGACAAAAAGTTCTTTGGCCGCTTTGGTAAAGCTCACATGGCGGGCTGCGGCCTCAAAAGCCCTTACTGCGTTCAATGGAGGAAGTTTTCTCATGCCCGTATCTTACATAAGCTTTAGATTTCTTGCTTGGATGTGAGTTTTCTTCGAAGTCAGTGAAATAAACTGAATTGCATAGCCCGACGAACGGGCAGAAACTGCTGATTCATCCAAAGGAGTCCTGCGTGAGAAAAAGCTTTTGTCTGAAGGGAGTGTGAGTGCATGAAAGCAGCACCCTTTGACTACCTTAGAGTTGACTCTTTGGCGCAAGCCTTGGAGAAATTGAACCAACATGGCGGGGATGCCAAACTGATTGCGGGCGGCCAAAGCTTGGTCCCCATGATGGCCATGAGACTGGCAAGACCTGCCTGGTTGGTAGACATCAACCGTTTGGACAGTCTGAAAAACATCCTCGTCAAAGACGACACCGTCGACATAGGCGCCGGTGTGCGCCAACGCGACTTAGAGTTCCACCCCCAACTGAGCAGCCACCTGCCTTTGTTAGCGCAAGGCTTGAAATGGGTGGGTCATGAACAAACTCGCAACCGCGGCACGGTGGGGGGCAGCCTGGCACATGCCGACCCTTCTGCTGAACTGGCCTTGGCCGCACTCATTTTGGATGTGACTTTGACGCTTGAGTCGCAAGCAGATGGTGTTAGAAATTTAAGCGCCTCCGAGTTTTTCTTAGGCCCGATGTTTACAGCGATTGGTGAAACAGAAGCACTTACCCAGATCAAATGGCCTGTTTGGCAAGGCGATCGCGTGGGTGCCGCATTTGAAGAAACAGCCATTCGCAAAGGTGATTTCGCCATGGCCTCTGCGGCTTGCCAAATTCAAACACACGAGAACGGCAGCATTGCACGCGTCAGTTTGGGTCTGGGCGGAGTCGATGGCACACCCTTGGTTTACCCACAATTAGCGGCTTTACTTGTGAACCAACACCTCACACCTGAACTGGCAAAGCACATTGCATTTGAGGCTGCACAAAACACACAACCCGGCAATGACATGCACGCGTCAGCCGAATACAGAAAACATTTAGCACAAGCACTGATGACGCGTGCGCTTTGGGGCGCCTACAGGCAAGCTCAAGGTCAAACTCAGGGCATAACAGCACATTAACGATTGAAGCAGATGAGTTCTACAACCTCTATCGACAAAATGTCGATTCAAATTCAAGTCAATGGCGTCATTCAGCGTCGCTTGGTTGAACCACGCACCAGCTTGGTTGATTTTTTACGTGACGACTTGGGTCTCACTGGAACACATGTGGGCTGCGAGCATGGCGTCTGCGGCGCCTGTACGGTCATGCTGAATGACGAGCCTGTTCGCTCTTGCTGTATGTTTGCAGTACAGGCTGAAGACATGCGCATCACCACGGTGGAAGGTCTTGCGCCTGAGCGCGGCGTGATGACCAAAATTCAAGATGCGTTCTGCGAAAAACACGCTCTTCAATGCGGCTATTGCACACCCGGCATGCTGATGGCCTGCCATGCATTGGTGGCCGACAACCCCCATCCCACAGAAGAACAAGTTCGCGACGCCATCAGCAGCAACATCTGCCGATGCACAGGGTATCAACAGATTGTGGACGCCGTGATGCATGCCACAAAACCTGAGAACAACTGACCATGAGCACGACCTCCTTTCGCTTCATTGGTAAACACCGCAGAGCGGTCGAGCACAAACGATTTGTGGTTGGCAAAGGCCGGTATGCAGCCGACATTCAACTGCCCGGCATGCTGCACATTGCCTTGGTGGCATCACCCTACGCTAGCGCCAAAATAAAACACATCGATGCCACCGAAGCTTTGGCCACACCGGGCGTACATGCGGTCTTGACGGGCGAAGAATTGCGTCAGCACATTGATGCCATGTTGCCCGGCGTTGATGCACCTCAAGTAACACGCTACCCATTGGCCTTTGATGTCACGCGCTATGCCGGTGAATGGGTTGCAGCCGTTGTGGCCGACACTCGCGCACTTGCAGAAGATGCGGCAGAACTGGTCAATGTTGACTATGAACAATTGCCCTGTGTGGTTGACCCACAAGAAGCCTTGTTGCCCAATGCCACCTTGGTGCATCCTGCCCATGGCACCAACGTTATTTTTCACAGAAAATTTGTGTGGGGCCCTGTTGAAGATGATTTGGCCAAGTGCGATCACCAATTGAGCTATCGCGTCAGCTGGGCGCGCAACGCCACAGTTCCCATTGAAACCTTTGCAGTAGCCTGCCAATGGAACGATGCCACAGGCATTTTGGATGTTTGGGCTTCAATTCAAATGCCCAAATTTCCCGATCAAGTGGCCAAAGCTTTGCGCTTGTCTGGCAATGCGGTTCGAGTTCACTTTGATGTGGACGTGGGAGGCAGTTATGGCGTCAAGCGCGGCCTCAAACACTCAGTATTGGTGGGTTACTTGGCCAAAAAACTGGGACGTCCTGTGAGGTTTGTAGAAGACCGCCTTGAGAACATGCGAGGCGGCGACATGCAAGGCCCCGACCGTGTTTTTGATGTCACCCTAGGCTTCATGCAATCGGGAGAAGTCAAAGCCATGAAAATGCGCGCTATCGATGACATTGGCGCCTATTCAGGACGGTCACCCTTGCAGCTCGGCAAGCCAGTAGGCGCCATTGTGGGGCCCTACCGTATACAGAGTGTGGAATACGATGCCATGGCGGTCATGACGCACAAAACACCCCAAGAAGCCGTGCGAGGTTTTGGTCAGGCGCCCACCAATTACGCCATTGAAACAGGCATAGACAAAATTGCACGCTTCTTGAACATGGACCGCATCGCTTTGCGACGTGTCAATTTGATTGGCAAAGACGAGTTTCCTTACCTGATTCCCAGTGGCACACATTACGACTCGGGCGACTACGACACCGTCATGACCAAAGCCTTGAACACGGCCTCCTTCGATGAATTGGTCAAAGAAAGAGACGCATTGCGATCACAAGGATTGCTGGCAGGCATTGGCATCTCTACTTGCTTAGAGCCATCGGGCGGCAATTCTTCTTTCGAACCACTGTTCAATCCCAAAAACCAAACCACCACATGGATGGACTCGTGTTTGGTTCGCGTCGATTTGTCTGGCGCCATCACCGCCATGATGGGCACCTCAACTTCAGGCCAAGCGCACGAAACCATGGTGTCTACTGTTGTTGGAGAAATCTTGCACCGTGAACCCGATGGCATTCGGGTACTGCATGCCGATTCTCTCAATGCCCTGCCTTCCAACAGCCCTGTTGGAAGTCGCATGGCCATCATGTTGGGTGGCGCGGCAGCGGGTGCGGCCAAAAAAATTCGACAAAAACTGCTGCACATCGCCGCACACAACTTGGGCGTGGCCCTGGAAGATTTGATCTACGAGGGCGGACATGTTCAATCGCAAAGCCAGCCATCGCTGAAGTTGTCTTGGGATGCCTTGATCGAAATTGCGCACCGCAATTTCCACAAATTACCCGAAGGCATGGAGCCAGGCTTGCAAGAAAAATTTGTCTGGGAAGTGCCAACAGGCGGCATGTTGCCAACAGAAGATGGACGCGTGCAAATGTATCCGTGTCACTCATTTGAATCGCATGTGGTCTTGACCAGCATCGATCCCGAAACTTGCAAAGTGACACTGCGCAAATACGTATGTGGTCACGATTGTGGGGTCATGATCAGCCCTGACGTGGTGCACGGCATGACCTATGGCGGCATCGCGCATGGCCTCGGTGCGGCATTGATGGAGAAATTTGCTTTCTCTGCTGAGGGTCAGTTGCTATCGGGCACATTCATGGACTACTTGCTGCCCTCCTCTGCAGAAGTTCCAGCCATCACCATTGTCGACCATTGCACCCCTTCACCGCTGACTGAATTTGGTCAAAAAGGCTCTGGTGAAGCGGGCTATCTGGGCAGCCCTGCCGCCATCGCAAGTGCCGTGAACGATGCATTGTCGACGCAAGGCGCCGTGATTGACCATCTGCCCATGACACCTCAAGCTATTTGGACAGCGTTGAATGCTGCGCGTGCAGCGCAGACTTCAAAGACGACAGAAAGCATGACATGACGCACAAGAGCCACACACACTTTGTTCAGGGGCCTGCCGGCCAAATTGCAGTTCACACACAAGGTCCCGACAACGGGCCAGTTGTGTTGTTAACACATTCCATTTTGTCATCTAGCATGATGTGGCTAGAGCAAGCCTATTTGTTGTCCTCTACAGGGTGGCGCGTGGTTGCCATCGACACGCGAGGGCATGGTCAATCTGAGTGCAAATCTGTAACTTGCAGCATGGACGATTTAGTGGCCGATACATTGGCCGTGATGGATGCGCTGAACATCGACAAAGCGCATTACATGGGCTTGTCCTTGGGCGGCATGAGCGGTGTGGGCTTGGGCATTCAACATGCCAAGCGTTTGATCAGCATGGTACTTTGCGATTGCAGAGCCGACATGCCCTCACCGATGGGCGATGTTTGGAACGATCGCATTTCTAGCGCCATCAGTGAAGGCTGTCAGTCGCTTGCTGTGGCCACCACTGAACGCTGGTTTGGCGTGCCATTTCTGGAGGCCAACCAAGTTGTAGCCCAAGCCTTTCGGCAAACCATTTCTAGTACCACCGCAACCGGATTTGTCAGTTGTGCACGTGCCATCCAAGGTCTGGATTACTTAGAACAGCTTTCGCAAATCAAAGTTCCAACCACACTGATTGTGGGTGCCAAAGATGGTCCCTTGCCGCAAGCCATGAAGGACATGCAGCAACTTATCTCAGGTTCACAGCTGGTTGTGATTCCTGATGCTGGGCACCTTCCCAACATCGACCAATCTGTTTTATTCAACGCCGCAATGATGCGTCACTTTTTTCAAAACCCTACATGGAGCCAAGCATGAGCGATCAAATTCAAATTCAACAAGATGGCCGCATTCTGCGCATCACCTTCAATCGTCCAGAAGGCAACGGCGTATCGGACAGCATGGCTGCAGCCTTGTCAGAAGCTGTTCTGAGTGCGCACGAAACATCAGACTGTGTGGTGCTGCGCAGCGTCGGACCCGACTTCTGCACTGGACGTGTGCGCGATGCAGACTTCCCACCATCGCCAGAAGCCTACTCACGTCGCCCCGAATACGATTCCATATTTAACAGCTACAAAGCACTTCGCAGTTGCTTGGTGCCCGTGATTGGCGTCATTGAGGGCAAATGCATGGGCTTTGGCACGGCCATTGCCGCCTTGTGCGATGTTTCATTTGCAAGCGACAAAGCTACTTTCAACATTCCAGAAATTGCGCACAACGTCATGCCTACCATGGTGATGTCGGCCATTTACGATCGCATGAATCGCAATGCCATTTTGTACATGGCTTACTCTGCAGATTTCATCAGCGCGGCTCAAGCGCAGTCTTATGGCATTGTGAGCAACGTGGTGCCCGAGGCGCAATTGGATGCTGAACTGACTCGCTTTTGCGACTTGTTACTCAGCCGCCCTCGCCCAGCCATCTTAGGCTTGAAAGAGTACTTGCGTGTAGCACCGCGCATGGACGAGCAAGGCGCCATTGACTATGCACGCAGCTTGCACTCCATGGTCAACACCTCCGCGGCCATGAAGAAAAAAGCGCACTGACACTCAAAACTTGAGGCAAGAACATCATGGAAATATTGGGACAACAAATCATCGCGGCACCGCGTCAAAGAGTCTGGGATGCACTCAATGACCCAGACACATTGAAGGCATGCTTGCCCGGCTGTGAGTTGGTTGAGCGTGTTTCACCTGAAGAATTTCGGGTGATCATCAAAACAGCCATCGGTCCGCTCAAGGCTCGTTTCCAGGGTTCTTTGAAAATCACAGAAGCCCAAGCACCCGCCTCTTGTGTGATGCAATTTGAAGGGCAAGGGGGCGCTGTCGGCTTTGGCAAAGGCAACTCCAGTGTTGTCTTGAAAGAAGTTGCAGAGGGCACCGAGTTGTCTTACGAAGCGAAGGCCCAAATTGGAGGCAAGTTGGCCCAAGTGGGCTCTCGCTTGATTGACAGTGTTGCCAAAAAAATGGCGGACGATTTCTTCAAGGCATTTCAAAATGAATTGTCACCCCAAGAAAAAGTCAATACAACTGCTATTGAAACAAGCCAAACCCCTGGCCCGCAATCATCGACTTCCACAGCCCCCTCACCTTTGGAGTCAAGGTCGGCCAATGCGTCAGCTTCAGGCATGGTGCCCGCATGGTGGTTATTTCCAGCGGCTTTGCTAGGCGCAGCGCTGATGTTGGCAGGCGCACGTTGGATGCATTGAATTTTTCTACCGTTCGATTGAAGGAGTTTAAATATGAACCAGTATTTCAAGCGACAAGTATTTCAAGTAGGCAAATGGGCTAAACCACGGCAACTGGCTTGTCTGTTTTTAAGCACCTTGGCCATCAGTGCATCCGCGCAAACAAGCGTGGCACCCAGCAATAATGCAGCGGCCATTGCCGCACCAAGTTCAAGCATTGCTTTGATGCAATACGACAAACCCGACCGCGCTGAAAAGATTCTTGATGGGGCCAACAAAGAAGGCACCCTTACGCTCTACACAGCATTTCGACCGCAAGATTTGCCTTTGATCATTGGCCCCTTTGAAGCCAAATATGGCATCAAAGTGAAATTTTGGCGATCAGGCAGCAACAACGTGACACAGCGCGTGATTCGCGAAGCTGCTGGCAAACGCCCGGAAGTAGATGTCATCATGATGCCTGCCAGCGAAATGGAGGCGGTCTACCGCGAGAAGCTACTTCAAGCAGTTACAACGCCACTGACCAAAGACCTGATTCCAAGCGCTATTCCTGCACACAAAAACTGGTCAACCGTGTTCATGAATGTGACTGTCCATTCTTACAACACTCAGCTCATCAAAAAAGAAGATCTGCCCAAAACCTACAACGATTTACTCGATCCCAAATGGAAGGGCAAATTAGGGGTTGAGTCCAAAGCTGAAGAATGGTTCAGCAAAGTTGTGTCCGTGATGGGTGAAGAAAAAGGACTCAAATACTTTCGAGATTTGATTGCCAAAAATGGCATGTCCGCACGTCAAGGCGCGTCACTGCTACACAACTTGGTCATTGCTGGTGAAATTCCGTTGGCCATGACCATTTACATCGACTTGCCCGAAAAAGACAAACGGGCAGGCAAACCTGTTGACTGGTTTGTCATGGACCCTGTGGTTGCCCAAGGCTTCAACATGTCCATTGCACAAAAAGCACCACATCCTCATGCCGCTCTTTTGTTTTATGACTACATGCTTTCGCCTGAAACACAGAAACTTCTGGCATCTCTTCACTACTATCCAGCCAGCAGCAAAGTCGTCAACCCTTATGCCAGCATGAAGCTTGAGGTGATTGATCCCGTCAGCACCATGGACAACTTCTCCAAGTGGACCAAGTCGTTTGACGAGATTGTCATCAAAAACTCAAGCTCCAAATAAACCATCGCCACATCTCATGACAAAAAGTACAAAACCAGCGCCTCAAAAATCCAGCAGCCAAGCCAAGCCTAAAACGGCGCCTCGGGCTTATCGTGATTTGCATGAGCATTTGGCCGAACTCGACAGACAAGGCTTGTTAATCACCGTTGATCGTCCCATCAACAAAGACACCGAATTGCATCCCTTGGTGCGCTGGCAATTTCGAGGTGGCATTGCCGAACCCGATCGCAAGGCTTTCTTGTTTACCAATGTGGTCAACGGCAAAGGCAAAAAATATGACATCCCCGTGGTGGTGGGTGCATTGGCCGCTACACGCAAAATTTACAGCGTAGGAATGGGTTGCAAAATTGAAGACATTGGCAAAACTTGGAGCCATGCCATTGCCAATCCCATCAAACCCACGGTTTTAAAAGATGCACCGTGTCAAGAAATTGTGGTTCAGGGCAAAGAACTTTTGAAGCCCGGCAAAGGGGTCGACAGCTTGCCCATTCCCATCTCTACCCCAGGCTGGGACAACGCACCCTACACCACTCTGTCGCAGTACATCACCAAAGACCCTGAGACCGGTATCCAGAACATGGGCATTTACCGCGGACAGGTAAAGTCTCCCACGCGTTTGGGCATGAATCCCTCACTAGAAAATCAACCTGGCATCTACACCCATTGGGAAAAAGCCAAAGCACGCGGCGAAAAATTGCCTGCAGCCATTATTTTGGGATGCCCACCCTGCGTTGCATTTACGTCTGCCCAGAAACTATCAGAAGACACCGATGAGTTGCATGTTGCGGGCGGATTGGCTGGTGCTTCCATCAATGTCGTGAAGTGCAAAACAGTTGACTTGTTGGTGCCAGCCGAAGCTGAGATTGTGATTGAAGGCTACATCAACACCGAATGGCTAGAACCTGAAGCGCCATTTGGTGAGTCGCATGGCCACGTCAACTTGCAAGAGTTCAATGCCTACATGGAAGTGACGGCCATCACGCGTCGCAAGGATGCCATTTTGACGTCAATCATTTCGCAGGTCACGCCCTCGGAGTCGAGCCTGATCAAGCGCGTTGCCTTAGAGCCCGTTTTCCTCAACCATTTGAGCAAAGCCATGGGCATCAAAGGGGTGAAGAAGGTTGTGATGCACGAACCTCTCACCAATCTTCGCAAAGTGATCTCCATTGTGGTGGACCGAAAAATGCCGCAAACAGAGGTTTGGCGTGCCTTGTACGGTGCGGCATCGCTGTTGCGCTCTGGCGGCAAAATGGTAATCGCCGTCAATGAGGACATTGATCCAGACAATGCCGATGCACTGCTCTGGGCCATGAGTTACAGGGCCAACTTTGCCCTCGATTTGCAAGTGCTTCAAAACAGAGATCCAGGTCACGGCCCTCGCAGCCCAAGAAATGGCGGCATGGACTCGTCTTTGCTTATTGACGCCACCCTCAAAGACAATTTTCCGCCCATTGCCTTGCCCAAAAAAGAGTTCATGGAAAACGCCAAAACCATCTGGGAAGAACTGGGCTTGCCCAAACTCAAACCCGAGGCACCTTGGCATGGTTATTCCTTGGGGGACTGGAGCGATCGCAATGAACAAATGGCACAGCGCGCTGTCAAAGGCGACTACTTCATCACGGGTGAAGAAATTGCAAAAATGCGTCGCAAAGACGTTGCCATGAACACCGAAATCAAGCACGTCATGGACGACGAAGGTCGAAAAGCCTTGCCAGAAGCAAAAAAAGCCAAGGTTCAGTCAAAAACACCTACAAAAGCAAATACAAAAGCAAATACAAAAGCAAAGACAACAGCAAAGTCCTCTGCAAAGACATCGGTCAAGAAGTCAGTTAAAAAGTAATCGCAGAAGGTGTGACATGGAAAGCGCAAAGCAAAACAAGCTATTGACGGAGGTGGGCAAAGGCACACCCATGGGCAATTTGATGCGTCGTTACTGGCAACCCATTGGTGCCTTTGTCGACATGGACAACAAATGGACCCGTCGCATTCGCCTTTTGGGTGAAGATTTGGTGCTGTTCAAAGATCGCCAAGGTCGCTTGGGCCTGATTGCAGAACAGTGCCCCCACAGACGCGCATCATTCGCGCATGGCATTCCCACCCAAGAGGGCATCCGGTGCCCGTATCACGGCTGGGAATACAACGCGCAAGGCAAGTGCATCAACCAGCCCAACGAACAAGACAAATGCGCTTTCAGAGACAAGGTGAGCACCGATGCCTACCCCGTTGAAGAAATGGGCGGCATGTTGTTTGCCTACATGGGTCCTCAGCCGCAACCCTTGCTACCGCGCTGGGATGGTTTTGTGGCACAAGGCACCATCCGCATGATGGGTCGCACCATCTTGCCAATCAATTGGCTCCAGATCATGGAGAACTCGCTGGACCCAGTTCACACCGAATGGTTGCATGGCCACCATTACGAATTTTTGAAAGAACAAGAAGGTGTCAAAGTGGCCATCAGCACACGTCACCTTAAAATTGATTTCAAAGAATTTGAATATGGCATGACCAAACACCGCCTGCTCGAAGGCCATTCTGAAGATGGCGACGACTGGAAAATTGGTCACCCCATTGTGTTTCCAAACATGCTGGCCGTTGGCAATGGCGACGAAAAATCGCGCTACTACTCGTTTCAAATGCGAGTGCCTGTGGACGACACACACACCATGCACCTTTGGTTCAATGCCTATGTTCCACCTCAAGGCGTCGAGGTGCCACAGCATTTGTTAGACCGGGTTCATACCTACGAAGTGCCGTTTAAGGACGACTCTGGCGAGTTCATTGTTGACAATGTCGATGGCCAAGACATGATGGCCTGGATCAGCCAAGGCGCCATCGCAGACCGCACCCTAGAAAACTTGGGCGCTACCGACAAAGGCGTTGTGATGTATCGACGCATGCTCAAACGCGAAATGGAAAAAGTAGCAGCAGGCATTGACCCGATGGGTTTGGTCCGCGACAGTTCAAGAAACAAATGCATCGACCTGCCCAACGAAAAGAAAAAGCACCACAACAGCGATGGCTTTACCAGTTTCATGATGCGCACGCATGCCAAGTATTCCCCCATCGCCAACGATTTGTCTCAATTGTTTGAACCCCATCTCCACACAAAAGCCACAACATGACTTTGAACGAACTCAAACAGCGCCTGATTGATGCAGGCCATATTCTTGAAGCTGCAGGGCAAGGCGACCTGACTCGCGGCCATGTGTCCATCCGATCGCCCGAAGATCCCAACATCTTCATCATGAAACCACACAGTTATGGTTTTGACGAAATCACTCTCGAGAACATCGTGGTGTGCAACATGGAAGGTGAAAAAATTGATGGGGGCGGTCGCCGCCACAGCGAAGTTTTCATCCACTCAGAACTCTACAAAGCCAGGCCCGATGTCAACAGCGTGATTCACACGCACCCTACCTACGCAGTGGCATTGTCTGCCACGGGCCAAGCCCTTGAGCCCATTAGCCAGCCTGCTGTTGCCTTTGCCGATGGCCTGCCCTACTTCACCCGCGCCATCGATTTGGTGCGCAGCCAAGACTTGGGTGCCGCAGTCGCAAAAGCTTTGGGGCAACACAAAGCCGTGCTGCTGCGCAATCACGGCGCCGCCATTGTGGGCGCCAATGTTGAAGAAGCTACCATCTTGGCCATCATGCTAGACAACGCATGTCAGATACAACTGGCCACCATGGCTGCTGGGGGCATCGGTGAGAAGTTCACACCCGAGCAGGTAAGCAAACTCCATCACGACATTACGCGCCCAGAGCAGTATGTGATTAATTTTGACTACTTAAAAAGACGCGCAATGCGCCAAATGACTCGTTGAACACTCAAGAGAGGACCTTCTATGGCAAATTTCAAATCATCCATCGTGACATGTTTGCTGACTGCCCTGATGGGCGCAGCGCACGCACAATCCGCACCTTTGTCTGTTGCCGACATGGCCGTTTATCAAGGACCAGACAGACAAGCCAAATTGATTGAAGCCGCCAAAAAAGAATCGGGACTGGCGGTCTATCACACCTACCCTGCCCTCACCAACATCATGAATGAGTTTGGCAAAAAATACGGCATCAAGGTCAAGTCTTGGCGAGCCGGTTCTGAGGCTGTGCTGCAACGCGTCATCAGTGAAAACCGAGGCAATAAATTTGACGTAGACATCGTTCAAAACAATGCACCAGAGAATGAAGCAGCCTACCGCGAAAAACTGCTACAAGAAGTGAAGTCACCCTTCCACAACGACTTGCTCAACCAAGCTGTTCCAGCTCACAAACACTGGGCGGGCATCACGCTGGACATTTGGACCGCCGCTTACAACACCGACAAAATCAAAAAAGAAGATTTGCCTAAAACCTACCAAGACCTTCTTGACCCCAAGTGGAAAGGTCAGTTGGGCATTGAAGGCAACAACCATGCGTGGTTTGGTGCGCTGATGGCCAAAATGGGCGAAGAAGATGGTCAGAAATTATTCGCCAACATTGCCAGCACCAATGGCATCTCAAACCGCAAGGGTCACTCCCTGCTTACCATGATGGTGTCGTCGGGTGAGGTACCTTTGGCCCTCACGGTATACAGCTGGAACCCTGAACAAGTCAAAATCAAGGGCGCCCCCGTTGAAGGCTTGGCACTGCAACCGCTGATGGCACAACCTAGCACCATTGCCATGCTGAAAAAAGCGCCCAACCCTTACACGGCTTTGCTGTTTTACGATTACATGCTGACGGAAGGTCAAAAGCAACTTCATGATTTGAAATTTGTACCCACCAGCAAAAAGTACGAGTTGCCTTTTCCAAAAGTTCCTCTGAATTTCATTGACCCTGCAACAGCCCTAGACCAACAGGCCAAGTGGTTCAAGATGTTTGAAGAGACTGTTGTCAAACGAGCCAAATAAGTGACCGCACCATTTGCGTCATCTGCTTCACGCCCCATGCGTCTGGCCATTGTGGGCTTTGGCGCAGCGGCACAAGCGTTTGTGCCCGCCCTTCAGGCCAATTCAGCGTTCGATCTGGTCGCCATTGTTGAAAATAACGCAGAGGTTCAGCGTAGCGCTAAGACTTTAGGCGTTCCGGTTTTCAGCCATTTGCATGAGCTTCAGCAGATACCTGATTTAGATGGCGTCTATATTGCAACGCCAACCCCTTGCCATGAGGCTCAAACCATAGAATCACTTCGACATGGATGGCATGTCTTGGTCGAAAAACCGATGGCCAGCAACGCAGAGGAAGCGCTGCGCATGGTGAATGCTTCAAAACAGTATGGCAAGTCTCTCACTGTGGGTCATTCACACAGTTTTGACGCGCCCATTCAGGCCATGAAACAGATCATTGAAACTGGTGAGTTGGGTGCCGTGCAAATGGTCAACACCTGGTGTTACACCGATTGGGTCTATCGTCCCAGACGACCAGAAGAACTAGACCCAGCTCTGGGCGGCGGCGTGACTTTTCGACAAGGCGCACACCAAATTGACATCTTGCGTGCCCTTTGTGGACCGCAAGTCGACAGCGTCAAGGCCAAGGTATTTAACCTCGATCCTCAGCGACAAACCATGGGGGCCCATGCCATTTATTTGGACTTTGCCAATGGACCCGCAGCCACTGCCATTTACAACGGATACGCGGGTTTCTCCAGCATGGACTGGACGCGCAATGTCTCTGAGTGGGGGCTTTTTCAGCCAGCAGAGCTTCGTTCATGGCGCCGTCGCAACCTCAAACCAGAAACGCCATCACAAGAATTGGCAGCCAAACAAGAACGGGCTAAATCCGCCATCCCAAGCACTGCAACTTTACAGCCACACTTCGGATTTACGGTGGTCAGTTGTTCACTGGGGGATATGCAGCAAACACCCGAAGGTTTGTTGCTTTCAACAGCGCAAGGCGAGAGAGAAATCAAGCTGCCCATTGCACAAAGTCCTCGCGACTTGGTTTTGCAAGAAGTTGCCCAAACTTGGCAAGGTCAAGGCACCCATTGGCATGACGGTCAATGGGGTTATGAAAATTTAAGAATTTGCGAAGCGGCCATACGCTCTGCAAGCAGTGGCCGAGAGTGTGTGTTGTCTAATTAGGTCCACACCGACTCAGGCAAGGGCCAAGCTAACAATTCAGCAAGCCTGCAGACCACCCAAAAAGATTCGACTTCGCTGACCAAATGAGGTTGCGCCAGCAAACCACGCCAGCACTTTTCTAGCGCATCATCTTCTGTAATGCCCAGCTGAAATTGCTGCGTGCTAGCAGTGTCCATCAACATATTGGCCAAGTCTTCGCACAACTCATATCGTTGCGTTAGCTCAGCGCGTGGCAAAGTGGGTTTGTACTGATGCGGCGGGACGTAAAGCCGCATGAATGATTCTGGCACCTCACTTTGATTTTCTTCGTACATGTTCAGAACTTTTTGATAGGGCGCGTTACATCGAATCGATGATGACCTGACCAAATCCAGAACAACTAACCTGTGACGCACCGTCCATGAGGCGCGCAAAATCGTGGGGGACACGCTTGCTTTGAATGGCCTCTTCCATGGCACGGATGATAATGTCGGCCGCTTCTGTCCAGCCCATGTAACGCAACATCATTTCAGCGGACAGAATTTCAGAGCCAGGGTTGACGTAATCTTTGCCAGCAAATTTTGAAAGCGCATCGACAGTGGCTTCAAAACAAGCCACGCTGTCGGACATGTTGGCACCCGGTGCAATGCCAATACCGCCCACCTGCGCAGACACTGCATCTGAAATGTAGTCACCATTGAGGTTCAGGGTGGCAACCACCGAGAACTCTTGCGGACGCAACAGTATCTGTTGCAAAAAGGCATCCATGGCAATGTCTTTAACCGTGATGACTTTGCCTGTCTTAGGGTGCTGAATGGCACACCATGGTCCGCCATCGATCAAGCTGGCACCAAACTCTTCTTGTGCCAATTCGTAGGCCCAATCGCGAAACGCACCTTCGGTGTATTTCATGATGTTGCCTTTGTGCACCACAGTAACACTGGGTTTGTTGTGGTCTAAGGCGTATTGAATGGCTTTGCGCACCAATCGCTTGGTGCCTTCGCTAGACACCGGCTTAATGCCAATACCAGAGCTGCTTGGGAAACGGATGTTTTTGGCACCCAATTCATTGCTCAGAAATGCAATCAGCTTTTGCGCCTCTGGCGAATTGGCTGCGTATTCAATGCCCGCATAAGTGTCTTCAGAGTTTTCACGAAACAGCGTGATGTTGGTTTTCTCGGGTTCACGAACAGGCGATGGTACGCCTTTGAAATAACGCAAGGGGCGCAAGCAGACATAAAGGTCAAGCTCTTGCCTAAGGGCAACATTCAAGGATCGCAGGGTGCCGCTGGTTGGGGGATTCAATGGTCCTTTGATAGAAACTACATAGTCTTTTAGAGCGGTCAGCGTTTCGGCAGGCAAATACGCATTGGGGCCATACAGTGCAATCGCTTTGTCACCTGCATAAACCTCCATCCAATGAATGCTGCGCTGTCCTTGATAAGCTTTGTGAACTGCCGCATTGACGACATTGATCATGACTGGCGTGATATCGACACCTGTTCCATCACCCTCTATGAAGGGAATGATTGGGTCTAGTGGGACATTCAGTGAATGGTCTGCATTGACGGTAATGGGGTGGCCTTGCGCGGGAATCTGAATGTGTCGATACATGAAAGGGGGTCTCCGTGGTTTCATTCTATCGACAAATGCGTCACAATCCTTGCTTGATTCAGCCCACACTTTCTTCATATGACTTTGGCTTCAACTGACCTTCTACAAGCGATTCAAATTTCCTTCAATCGCTTGATCAAGCTTAGCTTCGCATTCATGCTAGCGGCAACTTGTTCGTTTTCAGCAAATGCGCAAGGTACGCCCCAAACCAATTTACCTAGAGCCACTCTCAACGCAGGCATGCATCTGTTGCAAGTTCAGTTGGCACAAGACTTTGATCAACGGCAAATCGGTCTAATGTGGCGCAAGGAGATGCCGCAAAACGAAGGCATGCTCTTCATTTTTGAACAGCCCGGTGTTCAATGCTTTTGGATGCGCAATACACTGCTGCCCTTAACGGCAGCCTTCGTGATGGACGACGGCACCATCGTCAATTTGGCAGACATGAAGCCGATGAACGACGACTCGCACTGCTCCAAAAAACCGGTCCGATTTGTCTTGGAAATGAACCAAGGCTGGTTTGCCAAACGCAATATTCAAGCAGGCTTTAAGTTAACGGGGCCGATGTTTGGCAAGTGAGTGGCTGGGCCTTGTTGATCAAACGCCCCAAATCACATCTGCTGATTTGGCCAAACAGGTTTGAAGCATTTTCAGCATGGGTTGAGACCTTTGCCGCAAACTGACCAGCTTAGGGTCTAACGGCCCATCTGACTCCTCTTGCTTGATGGCATTGTCGAGTGCATCAATGGCAGCTTGCAGTTGGTCCACAAGGAATATGCCTTTAACTTGTTCCTCACGTCCCATGATTTTTAACAAGCGTTTGGCATCAGGCTCTAACATGATGAGATCGCCTGTCTCTTTGGATTTGAATTTGTAAAGCATGGTAACGGGTGTCCTCTTGATTCAACGTACGCAGTAATAACTGAACTCTTGGCCTGGAAACTCCGAGACCGATCGAACAGGAGAGGGATTGGGTAAATCGGGGGCCATCACCATGTTGGCGGCCATGGCCCAAAGCTTGCCGCGCGAACATGTCACACCGCCGTTCCAATCACCCAAGTTAGACAAGTACTCGTACTCTTCTTCGGTCGGCAAACGACCGTGCATGGCCTTGCAGGCCAACTCGGCGGACCTAGGAGAAGGCGCACGTCCCACAGCACCGCTTGGCGAACCTAACAATTCCAAACGGCGATGGCCAATTTTCAATTGCGAGGGAAATTGAGTTTGCTGGAATGTCTCAAACACTTGCTGTCCAATGACACGCATCACCTGCTCAGGAAAACCCTGCGCTTGAAAATGATAGGTGTTGCCACATGTCAACTCGATGTGCAAAGTGACCACCAAATCACCACGACATGTTGGCGCATAAGCATAGGTGCCATAGGCCACACCGTTTAAACCGCGCATGATCTGTGGATCCCATGCGACTTGGCGCTGAGGGTCAAGCATTTGCTTCAGCAACTCGTTCAAAGGGGCTGGGTTGTAAAAATAAAAATTCCGGTTGGGCGGGCGACGCTCTTGGTACACCTTGTCGACTGCAGCCTTGAAAGAGCCCGCCAGCAAAACGTCCATGCCAGGGCTGCTGCCCGCCACTGTTCGTTGTCGGTTGACTTGTTGGTCCATGGTATTGAGCAAAGCCACCATGTTGCGTGAATCGACGCCTTCTCTAAGCAGACCGCGAACCGTTTGGGTCAATTCACCCATTTGCTCGCTCTTGGTTCTGCCATAAGCATCGTGGTATTGGCACAAATCCTTTGCCCGTGTAAAAGGAATTCGAGGCCAAATGTTGAGCTTGGCAGGTTGTGCGGATGAACCAGAAACACTGACAGGCGTACCAGTTCCAGAGTTTTGCGCCAAGACTTCAGCTTGCCATGACACCCACCCAAAAATCAACAATGCAAACAAACGGGACATGAGTAGCAGCATCCTTTGAAAAAAAACTCACATGAAACAAATATATAGTACACCCCCATGAACCTCCAAGATCGATTTCTGATGGCCGGTGTCATGGGTTGGCCCGTGATGCATTCCCGCTCCCCCCTCATGCACAACCATTGGTTTGCGCAAGAAAAACTCAAAGGCGTGTATGTGCCATTGGCCATTCAGCCCGACAACTTAGAGGCTGCTTTGCGAAGTCTTCAGCACTTGGGTTTTTCAGGTTGCAACCTCACCATTCCACACAAACAGCAAGCCCTGAAAATTGTCGACGAGATAGACCCCATTGCACAAAAGATGGGTGCCATCAGTTGTGTCGCGGTCAAAGAAGATGGTCGTTTGGTAGGCAGCAACAACGATGCAGCAGGCTTCATTCGCAACATCAAAGAATTCCAACCCAACTGGCGTGCCGACCAAGGCCCTGTCGTGGTGATTGGGGCTGGCGGCGGCTCCAGGGCTGTGTGTCAGGGCCTGATTCAAGAAGGCGCCACCGAAATTCGCTTGGTAAACAGGCATCTGGAAAGAGCTCAAATCATCCAATCCGAACTGGGCGGGCCCCTACAAGCGCATGCTTGGTCAGATCGCCATGATTTGATGGCGGGCGCAAGCATGGTGGTCAACACCACCAGTCAAGGCATGGTGGGTCAGACGCCTTTGGACATCGATCTGGCCAAACTTCCGGTCAGTGCGTTGGCCACAGATATCGTCTACACACCCTTAGAAACACCCTTCTTAGAACAAGCCAGACTGCGTGGAAATCGCACTCTGAACGGCCTTGGCATGTTGCTGCATCAAGGTCCCTTGGGGTGGAAGGCATGGTTCGGGATTGAACCCAAAGTGACCCCCGAGCTTCGCAAACTACTTGAACAAAGCTTGACTTAAATCAAATGCCAAAAAGGCTGAATTAATTCAATTTGGCCTTGAAGTGGTCCCAGCAGCGCTGAAACAAGGCGTCGTTCCATAATTTTTCGCGGCACATTTGAATTTCGTGCTCGCTGAATGAATAGGGTGTGCCCAATTGCATGGCCATGTACTGGCGGTGCGCATTCTCTTCCATGTAGCTGGCCAGCACAAATGCTTCACGAATGGTCTGCCCCACCGTCACCGCGCCGTGCGATTTCATGAGGGCTGCCGGCCTGTCGCCCAAAGTAGCCGCTAAGCGATCGGCCATGGGCTTGTTGTTGATGGAATTGGGCGAGTCCAACAAAGGCACGGGATAGACCAAAGAACCTTGTCCATACACAGGCAAATAAGGCTGCCCCGCCATGGTGAGGTAGGTTGACCATTTGGGATGGGCATGAACCACGGCCTTCAAGTCAGGACGTGCGCGATAAATGCCAGCATGCAGATGGAATTCAAGGGGCGGTTTGCCACTGCCCTCCACCACTTGGCCTTCCATGTCGATGGTACAAATGTCATCAACAGTGAGTTGGCTTCTTTGGCAAGAGCCAATGTTGATCAGCATCTGGTTGTTGGGCAAGCGAATGCTGGCATGACCGTTGTAGTCAATGATGTCTTGCGATTCCAACATGCGAATGCAATCGACCAATTCTTGTTTCAATGCGAGCGTGTCTGTCATGGTGCCGTCAACTTTATAAAGAATAAACCCGTGCGAATCATCAAGAAAAATTAGATCACCACTTTGGTCATCATGCCTTGCGGGAAAATTTCTTCAGGCGTGAACTCCTTGTGAGCAATGCCTTGCTGAAACGTGTACTTCGCCATCAATTCCCATGTGGGTCGGTTTTCTTCAATGCCGTAAGGAAAGGTGTCGCCTTCAAACTTATCGCGCATCTTGCGAGCATAGGTGGCCAGCCAAGGCAATGGATAGCGAGATACAGCGGGGTCCATCAAGCGCTCGATGCTGCGTCGCTTGGACTCCACAAAGGCATTGAACAAATTGCGAGGCACCCAAGGATTCTCATCTACGATGCTTTTCTTCATGGCAATGATGTGCATGATGGGCCACACCTTTGTTTTGGCAAAGTACTCATCTTCCATGTCCAAGAAATCTGGGAACAGGCGAACCACATCGGGGTTGCCTTCTAAAAAACAAGTAGGAGGACGCGCAATGATGGCGCAGTCGATTTCGCCAGAGGCCAGCATTTCACTGAGTGACTTGTCGGCTACGCGGGTCAGCTTGACACCTTCAGGCAACGTAATTTCAACTTTCTCTTCTCGGCCTGGCGCATTGGCGCCGGCTTGGTACCAATGGACGTCTTGCAATTTGACGCCCATGTCGTTGTGCAACCAACCGCGCATGTAAACCGCTGCGGAATGAGCCCATTCAGGTGATCCAACTTTTTTACCAATCAAGTCTTTTGCCGATTTGATGCCAGACTTTTTGTTAACGTAAAAGGAGCTGAAACGAAACAAGCGTGAGCACACAATGGGCAAGCCAATGATGTCGCTGTCGGGCCGTGTCACTTGGGTTGTGAACTTGGCGAATGACAATTCTGAAATGTCAAATTCACGATTGGCAGTGAAGCGCGCAAAGCACTCATGGTGGCCCAAATTGAGCCAATTCAAATCAATGCCTTCAGGCTTGACGACGCCTAAACGGATGTCTCGAAAATGGTCGTAATCGGTGGTGGCAATGGACAGGTTCAAAAGTGACATGGCAAGCTTCTCTGTGACTGAAATCGAAGCTTCAGTTTATCTGATGCATTTCAGACAAGTGTGAGGCCGAGGCACAAGACACAGAGCTCAGCAGGGTCAAGCTTTCAGCTGAAAGCTCTCTGCGCCGGCCTGATGCCAATACTGGGCAAACAGTCCTTCTAGGGGCGTGTCATTGACCAATGCACTAAGTGACAAGCTGGGCAGCAATTCGGACAAGTTGCGTACCTCGTGTTCGCTGACACGCCGCATGATGTGATGAAGCCTGAGCTGTGCGGGGCTTGAAAGACCCGTTGCTTGCAGCATCTCGCGAACAGACTCCAAGGTTTCACGGTGAAAATTTCTCACGCGTTCAGACTTGGTGGGCACCACCAGTGCCACTTGTCGATTTGGATCTTGGGTGGCCACACCCGTGGGGCAATTGCCGGTGTGGCAAGTTTGTGCCTGGATACAACCCAATGCAAACATGAAGCCGCGAGCACTATTGCACCAATCAGCACCCAGCGCCAAAGTACGCATCACATCGTAACCACTGATGATTTTGCCACTGGCGCCCAGTCGAACTTGATCGCGCAAATTCAATCCCACCAAAGTGTTATGAACCAAGCGCAGGCCTTCCATCATGGGCATGCCCATGTGGTCGGTAAACTCTAAGGGCGCAGCACCTGTGCCCCCTTCGGCCCCGTCAACCACGATAAAGTCGGGACAAATTCCCGTTTCTTGCATGGCCTTGGCGATGCCAAACCATTCCCAGGGATGGCCAATGCACAGCTTGAAGCCAACAGGCTTGCCGCCACTGAGTTCGCGAAGCGTTTGAACAAAATGAATCAAACCCAAGGGTGTCGAAAAACTGCTGTGGGCAGCAGGCGAGACGCAATCAACACCCACCGCAACACCTCTTGCCTCAGCGATTTCTGGCGTTACTTTTGGACCTGGCAACACACCACCATGTCCTGGTTTGGCGCCTTGACTGAGCTTGATCTCTATCATCTTGACTTGGTCAGATTGCGCATTCGCTTTGAAACGTTCTGCGTTAAAAGTGCCATCTTCGTTGCGACAGCCAAAGTAGCCTGAGCCAATTTCCCAAATCAAATCGCCACCATGCTCTCGGTGATAGCGTGAGATTGATCCTTCACCGGTGTCGTGTGCAAAACCACCCAACTTCGCACCCAAATTGAGGGCCATGATGGCATTGCCACTGAGCGCGCCAAAACTCATGGCAGACACATTGAACAAGCTGATGTTGTAGGGTTGTTGGCATGCTTGCCCACCCACATTAACTTTGAAATTGGACGACTCAATGACCGAGGGGCTGATGGAATGTGTCAACCACTCGTAACCCGCCTCATGCACATTCATCTGCGTACCAAAGGGACGCTTGTCGGGTTCGCCCTTGGCACGCGCATAGACCAATGAGCGCTGAGAGCGTGAGAAAGGCACTGCATCGCCATCGCCTTCAATGAAATATTGACGAAGCTCGGGTCGAATGAATTCAAGCAAAAACCGCAGGTGGCCAATGATGGGGTAATTTCGCAAAACGGCGTGCCGTGTTTGCTGCAAATCATGAATACCCACCACCACTAAAAAGCTGAGCAATAAGACCCATGCCAAGCTGGCCTGCCCCACCACCAATTGAAGCGCAGACAGCACCCATAAGGCAACCACGACAAAAAAGGCCAAGAAGCGAACAGGTACTCGCTGGTCAATCCAATTCAACATTTTCGTCTCCAGATGCCAGAAAGTAACGGTAACCGCATGCTTTGCTTCATCAGCAATTCAATCGTTAAGGTGACAGGCAGCTTGGTGCATTACGCCCACTGTCTTCAACTGGGGCTCCTCCACTTTACAACGCTCCGTGGCCTTGGGGCAGCGAGGATGAAAGTGGCAACCACTGGGGCGGTTGACAGGATTGGGGACATCGCCCGTTAACACAATGCGTTTTTTCTTGGCTGTGGGATCGGGAATGGGCACGGCCGACAACAAAGCTTCTGTGTAAGGGTGCTTGGGCTGGGTGTACAGCTCACGTGAACTTGCAATCTCGACCACACGGCCTAAGTACATCACTGCAACACGGTTGCTGATGTGCTCGACCACAGACAAATCGTGGGCAATGAACAAATAGGTCAAGCCCATTTTGGCTTGCAAGTCTTCTAGCAAGTTAATGACCTGGGCCTGAATGGACACATCCAAAGCCGACACAGGCTCATCGCACACAATCAGTTTGGGTGACACAGCCAAAGCCCGGGCAATGCCAATGCGCTGACGTTGCCCACCCGAAAACTCATGGGGAAACCGTTTCATGTGATCGGCATTCAAGCCCACGGTCTCGAGCAGAGAAACAATGCGATCGCGGTATTCAGCGGGGGACTGGGTGAGCTTGTGAATGGTCAAGGCCTCACCAATGATGGCCTCGACCGTCATGCGAGGATTCAATGATGCAAAAGGATCTTGAAAAATAATTTGCATGTCTCGGCGTACTTCGCGCAAGGCATCACTGCCCATGGTCGTGACGTTTTGACCATTGAACTTGACCTCGCCAGCCGTAGGTTCAATCAAGCGCAATATGCAACGACCAGTGGTGGACTTGCCGCAACCCGATTCACCCACCATGCCCAATGTTTCGCCAGCGTTGATGTGAAATGTCACGCCATCCACCGCGTGAACACGGTCAACTTCACGCCCAAAAATACCGCCCTTAATGGGAAACTGCTTGGTCAGGCCATTGACTTCTAGCAATGGCTGCGTTTGAGAGGAGGAGCTTGTGAGGTCTGACATGTAATTTAGAGTGAGAAGTGGCAAGCCACTTTGTGACCCGTGGCAATGTCGCGCAACTCAGGCATTTCCTGATTGCATCGATCGGTGGCGTGCTGACATCGGGGCGCAAATCGGCAGCCCTTGGGTGGATTGATCAACTTGGGCACTGAACCCGGAATGGCCTCCAGCCTTTGCTTGTGATCACTGTCAAAATCGATGCGTGGTATGGAGCGAATCAGGCCTTGCGTGTAAGGGTGTGCTGGGGAAGCAAACAAATTTTCGACGGTGGCCTCTTCAACCACGCGACCGGCATACATCACAACCACACGCTGGGCAGTTTCTGCAACCACGCCCATGGCGTGCGTGATCAACATGATGGACATGCCCATCTGCGATTTGAGCTCGTTCAACAAATCCAAAATTTGCGCTTGAATGGTGACATCTAGCGCAGTGGTGGGTTCATCGGCAATCAGCAACTTCGGTTTGCAAGAGAGCGCCATGGCAATCATGACACGCTGTCGCATACCACCAGAAAACTGATGCGGGTAGTCATTGACCCGCTGCTCGGGCTTTGGAATGTTGACCAAGCGCAGCATTTCGGTGGCCTGCGTCATGGCTTGCTTAGGTGTGAGACCTTCGTGCAAACGCAAAGACTCTGCAATTTGCTCGCCCACGCTGAGCACGGGGTTCAGCGATGTCATGGGCTCTTGAAAAATCATGGCAATTTCTTTGGCCCGCAAACTGCGCATGGTTTGGGCATCGGCTTTAACCAGGTCTTGCCCTTCGAACCAAATCTGACCATCGGCAATGCGCCCAGGCGGCATGGCCAAAAGTTTCATGATGGTCATGGCCGTGACACTTTTGCCGCAGCCGGACTCACCTACCACACCCAAGGTTTCACTTCGGTCAATGTGAAAATTGACGCCATCGACCGCATGCAAAATGCCGTCGTCGGTGTGAAAGTGCACCTTCAGGTCTTGAACTCTCAACAAGGGGTTGGACATTCAGAAACCTCTTTACAGCACACGGCGTGGATCATAGGCATCACGCAAACCGTCGCCTATGTAATTGATAGTGAGCACCGTGATGAAAATCAAAGCACCAGGAAACAAAGCCCAATGAACGGCCACATCCATGTGGTCTTTGGCATCAAACAAAATGCGCCCCCATGTGGGAATGTCAGGGGGAAAACCCAAGCCCAAGAAAGACAAAGTGGACTCTGCAATGATGGCGGCTGCCACATCAATGGTGGCGGCTACGATGACCGGCCCCATGGCATTGGGCAAAATATGCACCGTAACCTGACGCCATGGGCTTGCACCCAATGCGCGTGCTGCTTCAACAAATTCTTTTTCACGCAATGTCAGAAATTGCGCCCGCACCAAACGCGCCACAGGCATCCAACGAAGACCGCCAATGACCGCAACGACCAGCACAAACACACCGGCCTCTGGGCCAATCCATTTTTTGAGCGTGTCATTGAAGAGATAAAAAATCAACAACAACAAAGGCAGCTGAGGCAAAGACAAGAACAAGTCGGTGACCCACATTAGAAAAACATCAACGGGTCCTTTGGACATCCCTGCAACGGCGCCAATGACCACGCCAAAGCTGATGGCAATGACCATGGCAGCCAAACCAACGGCCAAAGAAATGCGCCCGCCGTAAAGCATTCGTGCCAACAGATCTTGGCCTAAGTCATCGGTGCCCAATGGGTGTGCCCAAGAGGGTCCTTGCATGCGCGCTTCAAA
Source organism: Limnohabitans sp. (assembly GCA_049655425.1). GTDB lineage: Bacteria > Pseudomonadota > Gammaproteobacteria > Burkholderiales > Burkholderiaceae_C > Limnohabitans_A. Next base: position 470,390 of record JBASJS010000003.1, read on the forward strand.
ATCGATGGCGTTGATGGGTACTTGCCAAAGCCAAGGCCCCAGCAAAACAGCCAACACAATGATGCTCAAAACGAACGTGCACAAGACCGCCAGTTTGTGGCGCCTGAAACGACGCCAAGCTTCTTTGCCTGGCGAATGAGAAGACGCCTTCGACACAGAGGCCTTGGGGTCAGTTGAAGGAGATGCGAGGGTCGAGCCAGCCATACAAAATATCTGCCAAAAGATTACACGCAATCACCAACGTGGAAAAAACAAAAGTGACAGCCATGACAACAGGCGTGTCATTGGCCAACATGGAACTGATGATGAGAGAGCCAATGCCAGGGATCCTGAAAATTTGCTCGGTCACAATGGCGCCGCCAAAAATGGCAGGCATTTGAAGCGCCACCAAGGTCACGACCGGTATCAAAGCATTGCGCAAAACGTGCTTGGTGATGACCACTTTTTCGGCCAAGCCCTTGGACCGAGCAGTGGTGACATAGTCAAGACGAATGACATCCAGCACGGCAGACCTGACGTAGCGTGTCCATGCACCAGCCTGAAACAAGCCCAACACCGTGACAGGCATGATCATTTGCTTAAAGTGCTCCCAAAAGAAACTGGCGCCAGTTTCAGGGATGTCAGCACGGTAAACAAATGGCAGCCAGTCCAAGTGAATGCTAAAGAACAGAATCAGCAAAATGCCGGTGAAGAATGTAGGCAGTGAAAAGCCAATGAAGGCCAAGGTGCTGGCAAATTGGTCAAACAAAGAGTAAGGCCGAGTTGCAGCGTACACACCCACAGGAATGGCAATGCACAGAGCCAAAATCTGCGACGACCCAATCACCAACAAGGTGACTGGAATGCGCTGCATGATGAGGGTTTCAACGTTGATGCGGCTAATGAACGAATAGCCCCAGTCGCCTTGGACCATGGCCGTGAGCCAGTTCCAATAGCGAACCAAGAGCGGATCGTTCAAGCCAAACTTTTCGCGCAAGGCCTCGGCCACCTCGGGTGGAATGTTGGGGTTGGAGACCAACTCCGCAAAAGGATCACCCGGTGCCATGGCCAAAACGGTGAACAACACCAAACTAATGCCCAGCAGACTGGGCACGGCGATCATCAATCGCCGCAGAATGTAACGAAACATATGGCCTTGATTAAGATTTGTACCAGTCTTTCAACAGCCACAAGTCATTGTCCCAGCCAGACAAAGGTGCCACCAAGTTTTTGACCACGCCCGCAGTTCTGGGGCGATAGACCAACGGAATGATGGCGATGTCGTTGACAGGCATGTCATTCATTTTGACAAACATGTCGGCACGCTTGACGGGGTCCATTTCGGATTGGGCAGCCAGGTAAGTTTTGTCATACTCGGGGTTGCTGTAACGAGTAGAGTTACGGCCCAACCATTTGTTGGCCTTGGTGGCAAACTGGGACGTCAAATACTGATTCATGAAAATTTCAGGATCAGGTTGTGGCATGGTGGTGGTGAACATCTGCACGTCTGCAAAGAACTTGGTGTAAGTGTCTGGGTTTGCAGGGTCGGAAGAGAAGTAAACCGATGCAGGCACAGATTTCAATTCAAAATCAATACCGGCTTTTTGAGCGGCTTGCTTGATGATTTGCTGCGTCTTTTGACGTGGACCATTGATGGAGGTGGAGAACACCAACTTCAATTTCTTGCCACCCTTTTCGCGAATGCCATCGGCGCCTTTTTTCCAACCCGCATCTTCCAACACTTGAGCAGCTTTCTCGACATTGAATTCGAATTTTGTATTTTTGGACACAAAACGCTGAGGATTGTTGAGGAAGTTAGAAGTGGCAATGCCTGTGCGGCCATAAATGTACTTTTGCACACCTGCTCGGTCGACGACCAAGCTGATGGCTTGGCGTACGGCGAACTCAGACAAGATGGGGTGCTTGGACTTTGAGTGAGCACGCTCGCCCTCAATCTCAGTCCATGGATCGGCCATGTTCAACTGAATGAATTCGATGTTACCGCCAGGTGTGATAGTGGTTCTGCCTTTGCCGCCTTGCTCAAGGCGCAACAACAACTCGTCTTCAACTTGCAAGTTCCAAGCGTAGTCGTACTCGCCGGTTTGAAGCACGGCGCGCGCTGCAGAAACGGCATCACCACCACCCTTCATCTCGATGCTGTCGAAATAAGGACGATTGGGTTCGTGGTATTCGTTGTTGATCACACCACGCAGCATGTCACCGGGTTTGAAGTCGGTGAATTTGTAGGGACCGGTACCGACGGGTTTCAAGTTAGCGGGCGCATCACGCGAAGCGCTGCCTTTGAAGGATTCAAAGATGTGCTTGGGAATGATCATGCCAGCAGCGCTGACAAAAGGATCGGCCCAGAAAGGCGATGCCTTGGTATATTCAACTTTGACCGTATGCGAGTCAACTTTAGTGACTTTGACGTCAGCATAAGAGCCACGTGTGTATGCTGAAGTGGCAACATCTGCTGCATAGGCTGCGGTAAACACAACGTCGTCTGCTGTGAAGGGTTTGCCATCGTGCCACAGCACGTTCTTTTTGAGCTTCCATGTGATGGTTTTGCCGTCTCTTGAGACGCCGCCATTGGCTGTTGTAGGAACCTCGGCTGCCAAAATTGGCACCATGTTGCCATCGTGATCCCAAGCGCCCAGTGGCTCGTAGAAAATGCGCGAGCCTTCTTGGTCTTTGGTACCGCTGGCGAAGTGTGGTTGCAACAAAGTTGCACCTTGCCACCACAACAGCTTAAGAGGACCGCCACCGCCACGCTTGGTGGGTTTGTAGCTGCCGGGTGTTTGCGCTTGGGCCAAGCCAGACGTTAAGAGCATTTGAGCCGCCATGGGCACCGTCAAACCGACACCCACCATTTGGCGAATGAATTGCTTGCGGGTGACACTGTTGTCGCGAACCTGGTCAATCAGACCGCGAATTTCACTTTCGTTCATCATGCTCTCCTGAAAATTGAAAAAATGAATTGTTTTAAACAATCCGCACGTTAACTCTAAACGATAAATTCAACATTAGGGTTTTGCTTTAGACAGAATCGACATAAACTATTTTCTTTGCAACAAAGGATTGCCATGGCCATCAAAAAACGAAATGTCCAATTGCCCAGCATGACACCCGGCACAAGTCGCACCGTTTCCGTGCTTAGCTTTGGCAAATCTGGTGCACGCCCCAAGGTGTACATGCAAGCAGCCATTCATGCCAACGAAATGCCAGGCACCATGGCGCTGCATCATTTGATGCCTATGCTGAATGAAGCCGACAAAAAAGGTTTGATCAAAGGTGAAATCATTTTGGTGCCAACGGTCAATCCGATAGGCCAGTCACAGCTTGTAGGCAATTCTCATGCCGGACGCTACAACCATTTGAGCAATGAAAACTTCAACCGTAATTGGATTGATTTGTCTGAAGGTGTTGCCGAAAAAGTTTGGAAAAAAATTGGCAACAATGCTGAAGCCAACGTCAAAATGATTCGCAAGGCTGCGCTTGAAACACTCAATGCGATGAAGCCTGCCAATGAATTGCAAACCCTGCGTGTTGAAATGCAAAAGCTCAGTACAGATGCAGATTACGTGCTCGACTTACACTGCGATATTTACGCGGCCTTGCACCTCTTTACAGCTCACAACGATTGGGTCAAAGGCCCGACAGGTCCTTTGGGCAATGAAGGTGCCATTCAAGCCTTGGCCGCAGACTTAGGTGCTGACGCCACCATGTACAACGACCCCTACCCCAGCACCCTCACCTTCTCTGGCGTCAACAGTGCTTTATGGGCCCGACTTCAAAATAAATTTCCAGATGCAGCCATTCCGCAGGCTTGCATGTCTGTCACTGTTGAAATGCGCAGCCAACACGACGTGAGTGATGCCTTGGGCAAATCAGACGCAGCAAATCTTTACCGTTGGTTGGTCAGGCAAGGTGTTGTGTCAGGCAAGGCGGCGCCACTTAAGAAAATGCCATCAGCCGCGGCACCCATCAGTGGCATGGACGTGGGTTACAGCAAAGGCACCGGTTTCTTGGTGTTCCATGTCAAGCCTGGCGCCAAAGTCAAAAAGGGCCAAGCCATCTGCGATGTGATCGATCCCGCAAACCCCAATGGTCCTAAAGCCAGAACCACCTATACCAGCGCCACGGACGGCGTCTTGTTCTCGCGTCGCTTAGATGGCTACTTGTCGTGGCCAGGTCAGGTGATGTACCGCATAGCTGGCCCCAAGCCATTGGCGCATCGCATTGGCATGTCGGGCTTGGACGACTGAAACAGGCCGATCTTAAGCAGATCGGCCCCAAGGCAAGGCTTAGATTTTTCCGAGGTAATCGGCCTTGCCAAGTTCGACGCCACCAGCACGCAGCATGCTGTAAGTCGTGGTGGTGTGAAAGTACAGGTTAGGCAAGCCATGGCCCAACAAAAACTGCATGCCCTTGTAGTGGGTTTCTTTCTCGCCGCGTTTCACCACAATGTCTTTGTCCTCAGTGCCATCAATTTGCTCGGGCTTGAAAGTTTCTAAGAAAGCAATGGTTTTGGCAATGCGCGCTTGCAAATCTTTCAGGTCTTTTTCGGTATCTTCGTGTGCAGGAATGTCAACGCCCGCCAAGCGCGCCACCAAGCCTTTGCAAACATCGCAAGCAATTTGCACTTGGCGACTCAGTGGAAACATATCGGGGTAAAGGCGCATGGTGGCAAACACCACGGGGTCAATTTTCTTGGCCTCTGCGTGGGCTTGGGCTTTGCCCAAAATATGTGACAAATTGGTCAAGCCGTTGATCAAACGTGGCACGCTGGCCTGGTACATCGAAATGGTCATAAAGTTTCCGTTGAAAAAATGATGGAGGTAAATATTCAAGCAGCGTCTAAGAAACGCTCGACAAGACGCGTCCAATAAGCCGCACCATACGACAAGTTTTGGTCGTTGAAATCGTACTTGGGGTTGTGCAACAAAGCGCTGTCGGTGCCATTGCCCAGGCGCAAGAAGCAGCCCGGTTTGTGTTGCAAATAATAGGCAAAATCTTCACTGCCCGTCACGGGGCCAAATGGGAAAACCACTTTTTCTTCGCCTACCAACTCCACTGCCACTTGGCGTGCAAACTCGGTTTCCGCTTGGCTGTTGATGACCACCGGGTAGCCGCGCTCATAAATGAGTTCAACCTCACCTCCATATGATGCGACCTGCGCTGTCACCAAGTCTGTGATTCGACGCTCCAAACGTTCGCGCACTTCGGGGCTGAAAGAGCGAATGCTGAGTGACAAGCTGGCACTGTCTGGAATGACATTCGACACGCTGCCTGCATGGGCAGTGCCAATGGTGACCACCGATGTTTGCAGCGGGTCAATATTGCGTGACACCACCGTTTGCAAAGCCATGATCAAACTGCCCATGATGACCACGGGGTCAACCGTTTGGTGGGGCCTTGCCGCATGCCCACCCTTGCCTTTAACCTTGATGTAACACGTGTCAGATGCCGACATGAATGCGCCAGCACCAAACATGAACGTACCCACATCGACACCTGGATGATTGTGAATGCCAAAAATAGCATCACAAGGAAAGCGCTCAAAAAGTCCGTCAGCAATCATTTGCTGCGCGCCACTGTTCTTGCCAGCTTCCTCTGCAGGCTGAAATACCAAGTGAACAGTGCCCTTGAAATTTTTAGTTTTGGCCAGCTGCTGGGCAGCACCCAGCAGCATGGCTGTGTGGCCATCATGCCCACAGGCGTGCATGGCGCCAGCATGTTCGCTGGCATAGGGCTTCTGGGTTTCTTCTTGAATGGGCAACGCGTCCATGTCTGCGCGCAGCGCAATGCCACGGCCGTCGCCGTTTTTCAAAGTGGCCACCAAACCATGACCACCCACATTGCGCGTCACTTGATAGCCCCACCCCTCTAACTGATCTGCCACCCATTGAGCTGTCGATTTTTCTTGAAAAGAAAGTTCGGGAAAGCGGTGTAAGTGCCGCCTAGCTTCACTTAGACTTTCTTGGGCACCGAACAAATCGGACAGTTTGCAAAAACAATCGTATCGAGCATTCATGGATTGACCTTGGTCTGAAGGTGGATCAAGTTGCAGATGAAAGGTAAGGCGTTTCGGCCGTTCCCAAATCCCAATACAAGCCAGTCATGACTTGCAGTGCTTCTTTAAGTAATTCTGGGGGCAGGTGTTCATTGGGTGCGTGTTGCGAACAACCAGGATACGAATGTGGTACCCAAATGGTTTTCAGACCCAACACATCAGTGAAGATATCGTTGGGCAAAGAGCCGCCCAAATTGGGCAAAATGGCCGGTTTTTTCTGGGTGGTGGTTTGCAATGATTTGGCTGCCCAAGTCACCCAAGCATCATCGGGGTCAATGCGAGTGGCTTTGAAAATTTCATCTCTAGCAGCCGTAATTTGGACATACCCAAAACCATGCAGGTCAAGGTGACGGCGCAATGCGTCCAAGATGTCTGTGCTGTCGATGCCCACCACAAAACGCAATTGACAGGTGGCCTTGGCTCTGGGCGGAATGGCGTTGACCGGATTTTCTGGGTTGCCTGTTTTGAAGGCCAAGACTTCAAATGAGCACCAACCAAAGACGCGTTCTGCGGGGCTCAAACCGGGCTCACCCCATTCAGGTTCAATGCGCGGGCCGTTTGCACCACCATCTACTTCACAATCGGCCAACACCCTTCTGACGGCATCGGGCAAGACCTTTGGCCGCCATTCGGGCACCTTGATCTCGCCATGTTCAGACACCAAGCAGGAAATGGCATGCGCCAATTGGATGCCAGGATTGGAGATTAAGCCACCCCAATTGCCCGAATGATGTGCGCCTGCGCGAGCTTCAATGCTTAAATCAAAATTGATACAGCCTCGCGATCCCAAGAAAATGGTGGGACGGTCGGCGCGCAAACGCGGTCCATCGGACGCAATCAGCAAGTCTGCTTTGAGCAATTCGGCATGCTCTTGACACACTTCTTTTAGGCCCGGTGAGCCAGTTTCTTCACCCATTTCGATGATGAATTTGGCATTGAAACCGAGGTGACCGCGTTCAGCCAAAACACAGGCCATGGCTTGTAGGTTTACGGAATGCTGACCTTTGTTGTCGGCAATACCTCGGCCGTACCAACGGCCCTCTAGTTCTGTGAGCTTCCAAGGCGACACGCCTTCTCGCCACTCGCTCTCTAAACCTCGGATGACATCCCCATGGCCATATCCCAAAACGGTTGGCAGTTGGTGGGACTCAAGGCGTTGCGCAAACAAAAACGGGGCTTTGGCCTTGGAATGCTCTATCAAATGACATTCAAAACCCATGGCTTCTAGCGCTGGCTTGAGCTCCTGCGTTAAATAAGCGGGCAGTTCTTCAGCCCTTGCTGGATTTTGGCTTTCGGTGGGCCGTTCTATTCTTCGACGCAAACTGTCTTTAAACGTACCGTCGTCAAACACCGAAGTTGCGCGCTGGAGTGCTGCCTGTCTGGTCATAGTGCTCAATGAAACTGCTAAAAACATCAGACTAACTCAAAATGGTCGTCTCGCGCCAAAAGGGCTGTACAAACACTCACGTTCAGGCGCAAAATTAGTCGCAATAACACTCTTCACAACACAACAACTTGCCATTCAACCTATAGTTGCGCAACAGGTAGTTACCAAACAGGTGGTCATATGTCAAATACACACATTCAAGAAGAATCCTCCAATCCAAAGCCTTGGAAACACGACGGCGTTCGAGTTGTGCCAGGCAACCAATTGGATGGCAATGTGCCCTCTACGCCAGGCATGGACAGAAAAGCCGCCATCAACTTTGCACGCGTTGGCGCGGAAAAACTTTGGGCAGGCACGGTCACCATACACGCAAATGCCAAAACAGGCGCTCATCACCACGGCCCCCTAGAAAGCGTCATTTACGTTATCAAAGGACGGGCGCGCATGCGCTGGGGTGAGAAGTTGGAGTTCACAGCTGAGGCAGGACCGGGCGACTTCATCTATGTGCCGCCCTTTGTGCCCCACCAAGAAATCAACGCCAGCCCCACAGAGGTATTGGAGTGCGTCCTGTGCCGCAGTGACGGACAGGCTGTCTCGGTTAACTTGGACATTGAACCGATTGAGAAGCCAGAACAAGTCTTGTGGATTGATCCCACACACCCCCAAGGGGCCGTCTGAACAATGCGTTAGAACTCGATCGAGGCTAAATCAATCAATTTTGGCGCCAGAATCTTTGACGATCTTGGCCCAACGAACCATGTCGGTCTTCACAATTTGTGCCAATTGATCGCCAGTACCCTTAAAGGGTTCGCAACCAAGGGTTGCCAAACGGTCTTGTACATCTTTGGCGTCGAGCGCTTTGGCCACATCGTTCTGAATTTGCAACAGAATGTTTTTGGGTGTGCCCGCTGGTGCAAACATGCCATACCAAGGCGTGGCGCCAAAGCCCACCACAGTCTCGCCAATGGTGGGCGCATCGGGCAAAGCCGCCAAACGCTTTTCGTTCACGACACCCAAGACCTTAAGCTTGCCCGCCCGAATAAAGGCAATTGAAGAAGGCATGCTTTGAACAGACAAAGGAACCTGACCCCCGACCACGTCGGTGGCTGCCGCTGCCGCTGCCTTGTAGGGAATGTGCTGAAGCTGGATATCGGTGGCTTTTTGAAGCATCTCTCCAATCAAATGGTTCAAGGTGCCATTGCCTGCAGAAGCAATAGACAAAGCGCCCGGCTTTGACTTGGCAAGAGCGATGAGCTCTGAAACGTTGTTGGCAGGTAAAGAAGGATTGGCCACCAGCACATAACCCGCCTTGGCAAGGGGTGCCACCGGATCAAAATCTTTGACCGAATCGAAACCTGTCTTGGCATACAAGAAGGGATTGATCACTTGAGCACTGTCCGCATTGACAAGCAAGGTATAACCATCGTTTTTGGCTTTGGCGGCAAAGGCGGTTCCGACATTGCCGCCCGCACCTGGCCTGTTTTCTACAAGCACGGTCTGTCCCCACTGCTCAGCCAACTTTTGCGCCACCACCCGGGCAATGGCGTCATTGGCGCCGCCTGCAGCTTGAGGTACGACCAAAGTGACGGGCTTATTGGGGAATTTTTCGTTGGCATAACTCACGCCGGCCACAAACAGGGCCAACGTCAGCGAGATGGTCTTGAAGCCAGCGATCAGAGCATTTTTCATCATTTCATTTACCCTAAGAGTTCATTGAGATTGTTCCCACAAAATCTCAGAAATCCAAGTCGGGTTTGCCATAATCAAGATCACAACTTGAAATGCCCAGACATTTGATTGGGCCAACCCGCGATTGCATGAATGACCTCCGATATCCAACCCAGCCCTCCTTCCAGCTCTAAAACCGTGCATGGAAGCGCCTATGGCTCAAACGTTCATGCTGTCAGTGCCTTAGAAGCAATGACACGAATGGGCACGCAAACAGGCGCGCCGGGTGGGTTCAGCGCCATCATCGATGCACGATCCGAAGACGAATTCACGCTAGATCACTTGCCAGGTGCCATCAACTGGCCTTCACTCAACAACGAACAACGTATCTTAATTGGCACCCTCTATAAACAAGTTGGGTCTTTTGAAGCCAAGAAACACGGTGCCGCGTTGGTTGCGGCCAATATTTCACAGCACATCCAAAACAATGTTCTTGCGCTTCCAAAAGACTGGCAGCCTTTGGTGTATTGCTGGCGTGGTGGTAAGAGAAGCGGCTCGCTGGCATTGATCTTGGGACAGATCGGCTTCAAGGTGAGCATCATTGAAGGCGGCTACAAGGCTTTCAGAAGTCAGCTTGTTGAGGCCATTCCGCCACTCGTCAAGACCTTGTCCTGGCGTGTCATTTGCGGGCCTACTGGCGCTGGCAAAACAAGGCTTTTGCACTGTTTGAAATCGCAAGGCGCCCAAGTATTGGATCTAGAAGGCTTGGCCAATCACCGCAGCTCGGTACTAGGCATCATGCCTGGTCTGCCGCAACCCAGTCAAAAACACTTTGACACCCTGCTCTGGAATGAACTTCGACAGTTTGACCCTAGCAAGCCCGTCTACATCGAATCAGAAAGTCGCAAAGTTGGCAATTTGGCAGTACCCGAAGCCCTGATCTTGGCCATGCGAGCCAGCCCTTGTTTCAAGCTTGAGCTGTCAGATGATGAGCGCGTCAAACTGCTACTGGAAGACTACGATTTCTTTGTGAAGAACCCGTCTTTTTTCAGTCAACGCTTAGATGCCCTGGTGGCCATTCGCGGCAAACAGGTGGTGGAAGAATGGCAACGCCTGATCATGACAGGTGACATTGAAAAAGTAGTACGTGACCTGCTACTAACACACTACGACCCCACCTACTTTGCGTCGATGCAACGGAACTTTCTTTTGATCGACCAAGCCAAGGTCATCACGGCCCAAGATCGAAGCCAGCAAAGCATGACGCTTGTAGCGCAGTCGTTGGCGCAAGCCTGAGGCTTGCCAACGCCATCCCTGTGAGTTTTGATTACCATGTGTTTTGGTTTGGCCTTCATGAGTTTTTCTCTAGGCCAAATCTTCATAATCTTTGAACTTCCTTCAATCCATCGACCCCATGCCACACCAACCCGCTTCGGCCGCATTGGCCAGATTCAAAGTCATTGACCTTACACAAGTCAGAGCGGGGCCGACAGCCTGTCGTCAACTGGCCGACTGGGGCGCTGATGTCGTACAAGTTCAAATGCCCGAACACATGCGAGGCGACGACACCTTGGGCGGTCAAGAAGGTTCTGACTACCAGTACACCCACCGCAACAAACGTTCAATCACTTTGAATTTGAAAGAACCTGAGGGCATTCAAATTTTGAAGCAGCTGATCGACAAAGCCGATGTAGTGGTTGAAAACTTCCGTCCCGATGTCAAGTTTCGCTTAGGGATTGACTATGAAAGTTTGAAAGTCAGCAATCCAGGATTGGTCTATGCCAGCATTTCTGGATTTGGCCAAACAGGTCCTCTGGCCAATCGTCCAGGCTTCGATCAAATTGCACAAGGTATGGGCGGCCTGATGTCGGTCACAGGTCTGTCCGATCAAGGGCCAATGCGTGTGGGCATTCCAATTGCCGACTTGTGCGCCGGTATTTTTGCCGCTCAAGGTATTTTGGTGGCCTTGCTAGAAAGAGAAAAATCTGGTCAGGGCCAATGGCTGCACACCTCTTTATTGGAGTCCATGGTTTACATGATGGACTTTCAAACATCGCGTTGGCTCATTGACCAAGAGGTTGCAACGCAAGCCGGCAACTTCCACCCCACCAGCATTCCTACGGGTGTTTACAAAGCCAAAGATGGTTACATGAACATTGCAGTGTTTGGCTCGAAAATTTGGGAACGCTTTTGTGACATCCTAGAAGCGCCGCAATGGGTCACCGACCCTCGGTACCACGACAAACCAAGTCGCTCTGTCAATCGTGATGCGCTCAACCAAGAAATCAACGAACGCTTGGCCAAAAAAGATTGCAGCTATTGGATTGAAAAGCTCAACGAAGGTGGCGTGGCATGCGGCTTGATCAACAGCATGAATCAAGTGTTTGAAGAACCACAAGTCAAGCATCTGAACATGGTCAAGGATGTGGTCTCGATTCACCAAGGCCCCCAAAAGATGGTTGGCCAACCTGTACAACTCGAAAGAACACCCAGCAACATTGTTCGCTCAGCACCACGCAGGGGTGAGCACAGCGACGAAATCTTGACAGAAATTGGCCTGAAAGCTGAAGACTTGGTGCGTTTGAAATCAACAGGAGTTTATTAATGGCCGAAGTAAATTACACATCTCCAACGGAACGTGTCGAGAGCTGGTTAGATCAAACCACCCTGCACATCCGTTTCAACAACGTCGCAAGGCACAACGCATTGTCGGTAGACATGTGGGAAGCCGTTCCAAGTTTGTTGGCGCTGGCCGAGAAAGACGCGCGCGTGCGGCTGGTCGTTTTTTCTGGTGCAGGCGAAAAAGCCTTTGTATCGGGCGCTGATATTTCTCAATTCGAAGACATGCGCGCAGCGCAAGAAGCCGTGAAGAAATACGAGCACATGGCGGAAACCGCCCTCATGAGCATCTACAACTTTCCAAAGCCTACCTTGGCCTGCATTCAGGGCTATTGCATTGGTGGTGGTGTCAATGTTGCCATCAGTTGCGACATGCGAATTGCAGCCAGCAACGCCGTGTTTTCGGTGCCTGCCGCCAAACTTGGTTTGGGCTATCGCTACTCCGCCATGAAAAATTTGGTAGACCTCATTGGACCAGGCGCTGCCAAAGATCTATTTTTCACAGCCAGAAAAATTGACGCGCACGAGGCGCTTCAGTTGGGCTTGATCACACGCGTTTGCGATGTCGACAAATTACCCGAATTGTTGCTTGAATACACCAGCGCATTGCAAGCCAATGCCCCAATCACCATTGGTGCTGCAAAAGCCATCACGCGAGAAATCTTAAAGCCTTCCACCGAACTAGACATGGCCATGTGTCAGCAACTCATTCGAGATTGTTTTGATTCAGCCGATTATGCAGAAGGTCGCAAAGCTTTCATGGAAAAAAGAAAACCTGTTTTCAAGGGCAACTAACATGAAATCCTATTGGCTCAACGTTGGCGACATGCCAAATCCGATTGAATTGCGCGATACGCCCATTCCCAAACCCGGACCCACACAAGCCTTGGTCAAAATTCATGCAGCTGGACTCAACCGAGGTGAGTTCATCAAAGGCCACGGCTTGCATGGCAGTCATGGTGCCAAAGCCATTGGCATGGAGGCGGCAGGCGAAATCGTAGAAATGGGAGAAACCCTCAGCACGGCAACAAGCTTCAAAATAGGCGACCGTGTCATGGCCCGGTGCGGCGGCGCTTTTGCAGAATACGCGCTGATGGACATCCTGGAAATGATGCCCATTCCAATAGCGCTTTCGTGGGAAGAAGCTTCTTGTATTCCTCTCACATTTTTGGTGACCTACGATTTGTTGGTGCAACAAGGCAAGCTCAAAGCCAAGGATTGGCTATTGGTGAATGGCATCTCTTCAGGCGTCGGCGTTGCCTCGCTGCAAATGGCCAAAGTCTTGGGCGCTAAAGTCATTGGCACTTCAGGTTCGCAAGACAAACTCAACAAACTCATTCCGCTCGGCTTGGATGTTGGCATTTGTTCTCGTTCAGCCGATTTTCATGCGCAAGTGATGACTCTCACAGAAGGCAAAGGCGTTCAACTTGTGGTGAACACTGTGGGTGGTTCTGTGTTTGCTGAAAGCATGCGATGCCTGTGCTTTCAAGGCCGCTTAGGCACGGTGGGTTATGTTGACGGCGTCTTGCAAGCACCACTCGATATTGAAGCTTTGCATGCTAAACGCCTAACGCTGTTTGGCGTGTCAAACAAACTTCGCTCGCCTACCCAAAGGGCCGAGCCTGTACCAGGTTTTGTCAAAGACATTTTGCCGGCCTTTGCCGATGGACGCATCAAGTCTTGCATCGACACCATCTTTGAGTTTTCAGACATGTCGGCCGCCAAAGCCCTCATGGAAAGCAACGCCCACGTAGGCAAAATTGTTATGAAAGTCACCTCATGAAACACATCATTGCACTGACCATTTTTTCAAGTTTTGTCGCATTGGCGCATGCCCAAGCGCCGACCAGTTCTGCCAACACATACCCCATCAAACCCGTCAAAGTGGTGGTCGGATTTGCACCGGGTGGTGCAGCCGATTATGTGGCTCGCACACTGAGTGACGCCATGGGCAAGGCGCTGGGCCAGCCCATCATCGTTGAGAACAAAGCCGGTGCTGGCTCCAGCATTGCAGCAGAAGCGGTGTCTAAGGCTACACCCGACGGCTACACCATTTTGATTGCCAGTCCCAGCAGCATCTCGGTCAACCCCGCACTCAATCCAAAGTTGGGCTACGCCCCCAAAGACTTGATGCCCGTGACCAAAATCACCACATCACCACTGGTCATTGCTGCCAATCCCAATGCAGGCATTGGCAGCTTGACTGAGTTGGTTGCAAAAGCCAAGAAAGCACCTGGCACTATCAATTACGCTACGTCTGGCAATGGCTCTGCACCTCACTTGGGCGCCGCCTTGTTTGCGCAAGTGACCGGCATAGAAATGACACACATTCCGTTCCGTGGAGGTGGTCCTGCCATTCAGTCCGTTGTGGCTGGCGATACCCAACTCACATTTGGCACACCGCCGTCTGTGTTGCCCATGGTGCAGGCCGGCCGCTTGAAGGGCCTGGGTGTCAGCACCAAAGAAAGAACCAGTTTGGTTCCAGGTTTGCCTGGATCCATTGAAGCTGGCGTACCCGACTACGCCATTGAATTTTGGTACGGCATTTTTGTGCCTGTGGGTACTCCGCCAGCTGTTGTGAAGAAGATTTTTGAAGCTACTCAAACGGCCATGGCGCAACCCTCTGTCAAAGCATCTTTGGCACGCGAAGGCACCGATGTTGATGTTTCAAAATCACCAGAGCAGTTTGCAAGCTTCTTGGCTGAAGACGCAAAATTCTGGGTCAAGTTGGTCAAGAGTGCGGGTGTCAAGCTGGACTGATGACGCCATCAATGAAGCCGTCATCAACGTTGATCTGCTAGTTTAGTTGACACAAATAATTAAATATTTAGGTCAACAACGGTGTCCTCCCTGCCGTTGAATGATCACTCCCGATCGGTGGAGTTTTCAAACAACATGAAGGAAACATCATGACTAAACTTCTCGCAACATTGATCATTGGCGCATTCTCTGCAGCAGCATTTGCCACCACGCCTGCAACACCTGCTGTAAGTGCTGCACCCGCAAAGACAGAAGCCAAAGCAGCCGCTAAAGTTGAAGCAAAAACTGAAGCCAAAGTTGTTGCCAAAGCAGACGTAAAGCCTGAAGTTAAAGCTGAAGCCAAGAAGGCAGACAAAGCAGGCAAAGAAGTGGCCAAAGAAACCGTTAAAAAATAAACAATGACTGTTTGAAACGTCATTGCACGGATGTGCAATGAGACCTCCACAGAGCCCACTTCAATTTGGGCTCTGTTTCTATTGGGACTGCCGATGTTGCAAGTGACGTTGCAAGTGATGTTGCAACTTATGTTCCTTCTGTTTTTCGACTGACATTGCGCTCTGCAAGAACAGGCCTGATCGACTAAGATTGCCCATTGTTTTTTTGAGCAGTACTGTATGTCTTTGTTTCCCAGCATGAACCACCGCGGTGTGTGGATCACCACCCTGATGGCCTCAGCCATTCTCATGATCACCATGGGAACTCGTCAATCCATGGGTCTTTATCTTGGCCCCCTTAACACTGACACAGGCCTTGGCATCGTCACCATCAGCTTGGCCATGGCTGTTGGGCAATTTGTGTGGGGTGCCATTCAACCCGTTGCAGGCGCGTTTGCCGACAAATACGGACCACGTCCTGTGTTGCTATATGGCTTGCTCATTTTGGTCATTGGCTCTGCCCTCACCCCCTTTGCCACCAGCGGCATGGGTTTGATTTTGACAATGGGCGTGCTCACTGCCATTGGCTCTGGTGCTTGTAGCTTTTCTGTTTTATTGGGAGCCGCAGCACAGCGCATGCCCGCAGAGTCACGCGGCACTGCCTCCGGCATCATCAATGCTGGCGGCTCGTTTGGGCAATTTGTGTTTGCGCCCATCATTCAAAAATTCATTCAGTTGTTTGGCTGGATGGGCACCATGTGGTCTATGGCTGCAGTGGCCTTGCTGGCCATACCCTTGTTAAATCGCTTAACCAGCGATACGCATGCGCCTGTCAAAACTCCTGACCCAGAAGGTGGCTTGAAAAAAGCTGTGCGCGATGCAGTGCACAACCCCAGCTATTTGTTGTTGCACCTGGGCTTTTTCACGTGTGGTTTTCACATCGCATTCTTGGTCACGCATTTGCCCACCGAAGTCGGTTTGTGCGGCCTGAGTCCCGAAGTTGCCAGTTGGTCTTTGGCCATCATTGGCTTGGCCAACATTGCGGGCAGCCTTTATGCAGGTTCTTGCATCAATTCGTATCGCAGCAAATACATCTTGGCCTTCATGTACACCTCAAGGGCTGTCTTGATCACCATCTACCTGCTTGCGCCTAAAACTGAATGGACCTTCTATGCATTTGCAATGGGCTTAGGTTTCACTTGGTTGGCCACCGTGCCGCCCACAGCTGCCTTGGTTGGCAAATTATTTGGCATTCGCTACTTGGCCACCTTGTTTGGCTTAACCCTTTTGTCGCATCAAATTGGCGGCTTCTTGGGTGCCTACCTCGGCGGCTTGGCGCTCACCATCAACGGTGACTACCAATGGATGTGGTGGGCCGACATTGCTTTGTCTTTGATGGCCGGTCTTGTCAACTTGCCCATCAAAGAAGCTCCCATCGCCAAGCACCAAGTAGCCTAAGAACGCGGGTTATCAAAGACCCGCAAGGCCAAGCTCAACGCTGCGGCATGTCCTTGACTGAAAATCCCAGACTGATAGTGGCATCTTCTGGGATAGGCGGCATGCTGGCCTGCCACGCTTCCCACTGCGCTTTCATGTTGGCCAACCTGTCAGGTTCTTGCTTGGCCAAATTGGCACGCTCTCGTGCATCTTGAGCGATGTTGAACAAATAGTCGGTGCCATCCACCCGTAAATACTTCCAGTCTCCGACCCGCAAGGCACGCTGGCTGCGATGGTTCATGCGCCAGTACATCGGTCTTTCAAAGCAAGCATCGTTGGACTTCAAGATGGGCATCAATGAAACGCCATCAAAGGGATAGTCTGCATGGGCTTGACCGCCGCCCAATTCCACCAAGGTGGCAGACCAGTCCATGGTCATGCAATGCTGAGCTGTGCTACGGCCCGGCTGGGCAATGCCCTGAGGCCAATGGGCAATCCATGGCACGCGAATACCGCCCTCTGTGAGGTCCATCTTGCCGCCCACCAAAGGCCAGTTGTCGCTAAAGCGTTCACCCCCGTTGTCGCTTGTGAATACGATCAGGGTGTTGTCGAGTTGTCCCGACTTTTTCAGTGCATCAACCACCCAACCAATGCCCTCATCCATGTGATGGATCATGCGGTGATACGTGTGAATGTTGCCACCTTGCAAATGGAAAATATTGTCCTTGATACCTTGTGCAACGGCATGGTCCTCGCGCGTCTCCCAAGGCCAGTGTGGCGCTGTGTAATGCATGCTCAAGAAAAACGGCTGATCGGGTGACGCCGACATGCGCTCAATAAAATCCACTGACTTGCGTGAGATCAGATCGGTCAGGTAGCCTTCATGCGGCTGCGTTTCCTCGCCGACCCACAAGTCGTGATCGCCCGTTGAAGCGCAATGTGTAAAGTAATCAACACCACCCGCCATGGGGCCAAAGAACTCGTCATAGCCTGAACGCAAAGGTCCAAAAGCAGGCGGGTAACCCAAATGCCATTTGCCGATCAAGGCCGTGCGATAACCTTGCTCTTTTAACAAGGAGGGCAAAGTGGGATGAGAAGGCGGCAAACCCAAAGTGGTACTGGTTTTGGCTTTGCTGTTGATCGGCTCTTCTGCGGCGCCCCTTAAACGGTATTGGTAGCGCGCAGTCATCAAGCCAAATCGAGTGGGTGAACACACTGGCGAATTGGAATAGCCATCGCTGAATTTGAGGCCATTGGCGGCCAAGCTATCAATCACGGGCGAGACTTTGCCAAACTGGGCATCGCGCCCACCATAGCAACCTAAGTCGGCAAAGCCTAAATCGTCTGCCACGATGAAAATGATATTGGGACGCTTCATGACGCTTTTCCTACAAATCAAAAGAGAGATTTTCACACGGTTCTAAGTGCTCATGGTTGTACCCGTTGACAAAGGTAAGCTGCTTCTTAAACTGAGGGCAAACATGAAGACACTCACTTCATTTTCCGAATTTTCCTTGGAACCTTTATGAAAATTATCAATCGGTTTGGATTGGCTTGTTTGACTTTGCTGGCTTGCTTAAGCATCACGTCCATCACCCATGCTCAAAGCTTTCCACAAAAAAACATTCAAGTTGTGGTTCCTGTCGCTGCAGGCGGTGGCACCGATTTATTGGCCCGAAACCTGAGCCAGCGCGTCAGCGAAATTTTGGGTCAAACCCTGGTTGTAGACAACAAGCTGGGGGCAGGTGGCAACATCGGTGTGGAATACGTGATGAAGTCCAAGCCCGATGGCTACACGCTGCTGGTCAGTCCTGCCACCATTGCCACCAATGTGGCTGTTTATCGCAAATTGCCATACGACTTGATCAAAGACTTTCAAGCCATCACCTTGATTGGCCAAACTGGCGTGGTCTTGGTCGTTCACCCCTCAGTCAAAGTGAACTCGCTCAAAGAATTCATTGACTTGATGAAGTCGAAAAATGGCGACATGAACTACGGCTCCGCTGGCATGGGCAGCCCACAACACTTACAGGCAGAGTTTTTCAACCAATTGGTGGGCCTCAAATCAAATCACATTCCCTACAAGGGACAAGCGCAGGCCATGAATGATTTAATTGGTGGCCAGTTGCAGTACATGTTCAGCCCTATTCAAAATGCCCTGCCCCAAATTCAGCAAGGTCGATTGAAAGCGCTGGCTGTGGCGTCGGCCACAAGACACAAAGCCATGCCGCAAGTTCCTACACTTGGTGAACAAGGGTACCAAGGCGTAGAGCTCACCAATTGGTTTGCGGTCTACGCGCCTGCCAACACGCCACCCGCCCTTGTTAAAAAACTGAATGCAGCGTTTATTCAAGCTGGCACAGAGCAGAAAATGAAAGAAAAGTTAGACACTTTGGGCTTTGAGAGCTTCTTCACAAGTGCCGATGAAGCTACCGATTTCATGCGCTCCGAAATTGTGCGCTGGGCTCGCGTTGCAGCCTATGCTGGCATCAAAGCTGAATAAAACTACAGCAAGCTGGCGTATTATTGGTGCAGCTAAATTTCCATAGACACTGGCGAAACCATGAAGAAAATACTACTTTTAGGCTCGGGCGAGCTTGGCAAAGAATTTGTCATCAGCGCCAAACGATTGGGCTGTCACGTCATTGCTTGCGACAGCTATGCGGGCGCTCCAGCCATGCAAGTGGCCGACCAAAATGAAGTGTTCAGCATGCTCGATGAAGCGCCCTTGCGCGCTGCCATTGCCAAGCACAAACCCGACTTGATCGTGCCTGAAATTGAAGCCATTCGCACAGAGGTTTTGCTAGAAGTTGAAAGAGAAGGCTTTGAGGTGATTCCAAGTGCCCGCGCGGCCAACCTCACCATGAACCGCGATCGAATTCGCGATGTGGCTGTGGGCTTGGGTGTTCGAACTGCCAAATTTAATTACGCTGAATCTAGCGAAGAACTTTTGTCGCAAGCCAAGGCCATCGGTTTCCCTGTTGTGATCAAGCCTGTCATGAGCTCATCTGGTAAAGGCCAGAGCGTTGCCAAAACCGAAGCAGACATTCAGGCAAGTTGGGACTATGCATGTGCCGGTATGCGCGGTGATCGCAAAAAGGTCATTGTCGAGGAGTTCATCAATTTTGAATTTGAAATTACCTTGCTGACCATTCGCCAGCGCAATGGTCAAACTCTTTTTTGCCCCCCCATTGGTCACGTACAAGAACGTGGCGACTATCAATACAGTTGGCAGCCACAGGCCATGGCGCCAGATTACCTCAAGTCAGCGCAAGAGATGGCCGAAAAAGTCACAGCTGACTTGGGCGGTGCAGGCTTGTTTGGTGTTGAGTTTTTTGTCACAGCCAAAGAGGTCATCTTCAGTGAACTCAGCCCTCGTCCTCACGACACCGGCATGGTGACCCTCATCAGCCAAAACCTGAGTGAGTTTGATTTGCATGCCCGGGCTGTCTTGGGCTTGCCCATCCCCGTTATCGAGTGTGTGGAAGGTGCCAGTGCGGTTGTCTTGGCCGACCGTGAAGGCCACAACCCCAGTTATTCGGGCGTGTCTGCAGCCTTGCTAGAACCAGGCGTCGATGTGCGTATCTTTGGCAAGCCCACCACTCGCCCCTTCCGACGCATGGCTGTGGCTTTGGCCAAAGGCGACAAAGCTTTAGAAAGAGCACGCGCTGCAGCATCCAAAATAGGCATTCACGTGTCTTAAAAAAAGGTGCCTCAGCACCTTTTTTATCTTTACGCCATCACTTCACTTCAGTGATGAACTTGTCGTTGGTGCGGCGCACCTTCTTCATGTTGACCAACCAGTCTTTGTCGGCTTCGCGGTAGCCCAAAGGCAAAATGACGGTGCTGCGGAGACCACGCGCGGCCAAGCCCAAAATTTCGTCCACTTTGGCAGGGTTGAAACCTTCCATGGGTGTGGCGTCCACTTCTTGCTCTGCCGCTGCAATCAAGGCCGTTCCCAACGCAATGTAAGACTGCTTGGCTGCGTGCTGAAAGTTCACTTCAGGGCCTTTGGCGGGATAGTTGGCCAACAACATCTTGCGATAGTTTTCTGCGCCTTCGTTCACAAAGCCGCGCACTTCATTGTTGTAGTCAAACATCATGTTGATGCGCTCTGCGGTGTAGTCGTTCCAAGCTGCAAACACCAACAGGTGTGAGCCTTCTGTGATTTGAGCTTGGTTGTTGGCTGCGGCTTGAATTTGGGCACGCACTTCGGGGTTGGTGACCACAAACACTTCGTAAGGCTGCAAACCGCTAGAGGTAGCGGTTAGACGAATGGCTTCCAAAATGCGTTGCACTTTGGCTTCTGGCACAGACTTGGTGGGGTCCATTTTCTTGGTGGCATAACGCCAGTTCAGGGCTTGCAGCAAATCCATTTGAAAAAATCCAATTTAAAAAACAATCGGTGAGTTTAATCTGAATGAGAGATTTGTTCACGACAGTGCATTTTGACGATGTCACAAGTCAGAGGGCACGCGCCAAGCAGTTAGGATCAGAGGCATGTCCAATTGGCTTCCCCTCCTCGCAACCCTTTTCATTCAAGCCATGGTGGCCATGGCCTTGCTGACGCTTCCCGTCATGGCGCCTGTCGCAGCCAAGGCTTTAGAGGTTTCGCCAGCGCTCGTAGGCGTCTACGTGGCCATTACCTATGCAGGAGCCATGTTTGCCAGCCTCACCTCCGGCACCACGGTCAGCAGATTGGGGCCCATTCGCGTCAGTCAATTGGGTTTGATTCTGTGTGCCATCGGCCTGTGCCTTTGCGCTGTGCCATGGTTGCCAGCCATTGGCTTGGGGGCATTGCTCATCGGCCTAGGGTATGGTCCCATCACACCGGCCAGTTCACAAATTCTGGCCAGAACCACTCAACCCAGTCAGATGGCACTGGTTTTCTCTATCAAACAAACAGGCGTTCCAGTGGGCGCCATGATGGCAGGCGCCATCGTGCCCTCCTTGATGTTGGGCATTGATTGGCAATGGAGTCTGGTGGTTGTGGCCATGGCCTGCATCGTCAGCGCTGCTTTGTCACAACCACTGCGTGAAGCCTTGGACGATTTGCGGCAAGCCAGTTTGACTTTTCAGATGAGCACACTGACCACCCCACTGCGCATGGTTTTGGGCCACCGTGCACTCAGCACCATGGCTGCTTGTTCCTTTATGTTTTCAATGGTGCAAATGTCCTTGACCACCTATTTGGTCACTTATTTGCACGACGACTTGGCCTACGGCATGGTCAGTGCCGGGCTGCTTTTGTCAGTGACACAAATGGGCGGCATTGGCGGCCGCATTGCTTGGGGCTTGGTGGCTGACCGTTGGCTGGGCGCACAAAAAACTTTGGCTTTGCTAGCCATCCTGATGGCCATCAGTGCCTTGGCCACGGCACTTTTACTGCCCACGCTCCCCCTCTGGGGAATTTGGTCAGTTTTGTTGGTGTTTGGCGCCTCCGCCATTGGTTGGAATGGCGTTTACTTGGCCGAAGTGGCCAGACAAGCCCCAGAAGGCAAGGCCAGTGTGGCTACGGGCGGCACTCTCACATTCACCTTTTTAGGCGTTGTGATTGGGCCACCTTTGTTTGGTGCTTTGTCTTCTGCATTTGGCACTTATCGTGCCGGATTCTTGGCACTGGTGATCACATCAAGCTTGTGCGCTTGGGTGCTGTATAGGCTTAAGCCAAGTGCTGCGCAGAACCGAAGCGAATAAATTCGGCCCCCTTCTCTGCAATCATGATGGTGGGCGCATTGGTGTTGCCAGACACCAAGTTGGGCATGACCGAAGCATCGATCACGCGCAAACCTTGCAATCCATGCACGCGCAACTCTGAATCAACAACGGCCAAGGGATCTTGTGCAGGTCCCATTTTGCATGTGCCTACAGGGTGGTATTCGGTGTCCGAATGGTCGCGTAAAAATGATTCAATTTGCCCAGGGTCTTGGGCATTCAAGGGATACAACATTTCTGCACGGTAACTTGCCAAGCCTTCGGACTCCATGATCTGTAGGCCCATCTGTGTGGCCTTCATCATGGTTTGCAAATCGTCTTTATGTTTGAAAAACGCAGGATCAATCAATGGCTTGTCCGTTGGATTTCGGCTGGCCAATGTGACGCTGCCACGACTCTTGGGGCGCAGCAAGGTAACATGCAGGGTGTAGCCATGCCCCATGTGTATTTTTCGAGCATGGTCATCGACAATGCCCGTGCACAAAGCCAGTTGAATGTTGGGGTAGTCTGTGTTGCCGTAGGTCGAAACAAAGCCTTGCGTTTCAGACACATTGGAAGTGATCCAGCCCGTTCTTTGTGTTCGCCACTCCCACATTGCCTTGAGCATGTTCCATGTGCCCTTCAGAGAAAAACCCATGGCATCGTTGATTTTGTGCGTTTTGTAAATCAAAACAGTGGTGACGTGGTCTTGCAAGTTTTGCCCCACACCAGGCAATTCATGTACCAAAGGAATTCCGATGTCTTGCAAATGAAGTGCTGGACCGATACCAGACAACATCAGCAATTGCGGTGTGCCAAATGCGCCGCCAGACAAAATCACTTCTCTACGAGCGCGAACTTCGTGTTCAATCCCATTGACCAGGTAGCGAACACCAACAGCACGCTTACCATCCATCAGGACTTGGGTGGCATGCGCATGCGAGATGATGCGCAGATTGTCTTGATGACGGTGCGGATCTATGTAAGCACGCGCAGCGTTCCAGCGCTCGCCCCCCTTTTGCGTAACTTGTCCCGGTGACACACCAAACTGCTTTGCACCGTTGTAGTCTGGATTGGAAGGAATGCCCTGCTCGTTGCACGCCTTCACAAAGGCTTGGTTGATAGGGCTGGGGCTTCGAAGGTAGCTGACATGCAGAGGCCCACCCACACCACGGTAAGCATCAGCGCCGAAGCACTCGTTGTGCTCTGACTTTTTAAAATAGGGCAGCACCTCTTGATAAGACCAGCCTGCATTGCCCAAGGCTGCCCAAGTGTTGTAGTCTTGCGCATTGCCGCGGGTGTAAACCATGGCATTGACCGAAGAGCTTCCACCCATGACCTTGCCACGCGGCTGAAAACCTAAGCGGCCATTGAACCCCGCTTGCGGAATGGTGTTGTAGCCCCAACTGTTGATGTTCAGTGATGCTGTCGCTGCAAAGCCTAAGGGTGCTCGTACAAATACCGAATCATCGGGTCCGCCAGCTTCCAGCAAACAGACCGTTTGCTGTGCGTCTTCACTTAGCCGACCTGCAACACAGCAACCTGCCGATCCGCCGCCCACCACCACATAATCAAATTCAGAATGAGACATGAACATTACCTCGTGACAATGGGATTGAAGAGCGTCAATTAATGGTTGGCACCCATGCCAATTTTGGCATCCGTACCACCCGATTTCACATGATGCACCAATACTTCAATGGAACACAGTAGCGCTTGCGACAAGGTCTCTGTGCTCATGCTTGCCAATGACGCACCTGATCTTGCAGCAACCTGTGCAGGTAACAAAGGCACATGCACAAACCCACTTGGTGTCTGGGTATGAGCCAGCATGTGCTGAAGGCCATAAAACACCTGATTGCAAACAAAGGTGCCCGCCGTCTGAGAAATGGCAACGGGAAACGCATGGGCTCTCAGTTGGGCCGCCATTTTTTTAATGGGCAATGTTGAAAAGTAAGCAGCCGGTGCATTCGCAATCACAGGCTCGTCGACGGGTTGAGCACCGTCGTTATCTGGAATTCTGGCATCGCAGACATTGATGGCCACACGCTCAATTGAAAAATCGCTTCGACCATCGGCCTGCCCAAGCGCTATGACGGCGACAGGCTGATGAAGATGAATGGCCTTGCTCAGTGCATCCAAGGATTTAGAAAACACACAAGGTAACTTTTCGGCCACAACAAGAACACCTTGGATGTGCTGCCCATGAAGCATCTGTGCCACTTCCCACGAGGGGTTCAAAGTCTCTCCACCAAAGGGCTCAAAACCTGTGATCAATATTTTCAAGACAAGGCTCTCGTCACTTAGACTGCACAACACCATGGCCACATGCAAATGTGTCATGGCAATTGAGTTCATTTTAGGGAAGAATCATGTCATGACAAATAAATCCTTGCATGACTTAAATTCTCAACCGCGCCATGCATCGCCCATTGGTTTTATGGGCATCGGCAACATGGGGTTTGCCATGATGGCGCGGCTGCGTGACCAAGGATGGTCTTGCGCGTGTTATGACATCGACCCACGGCAAATTGAAAAGGCTCAACAAGCGGGCGCTGAAGTAATGGATGACGCTGCTCAAATTGGCAACGCATGCAGAATCAGTTTTTTGGTAGTGGTCGATGCCGCGCAAGTCCATGACGTGTTGTGGGGACCTGCTGGTTTCATGCGCACAGCTCTTCACGGCGATGTCATTTATTTGTGCCCCACATTGGGGCCTTTGGATGTAGTCGATATTGCACAGCGCGCGCAATCGCAAGGCGTGATGGTCATCGACGCACCGATGTCTGGCGGCCCAGTTAGAGCCAGAGAAGGACAAATGAGTTTGATGTTGGCAGGGGCAGCACCCCTCTTGCAGCAACATGCGCCATTGCTAGATGCCATCACGCCGCATCGTTTTGTGATCAGTGAAACCCCCGGTGATGCAGCCAAAACCAAACTGGCCAACAACTTGTTGGCGGCCATCAACTTGGCCGGCATCAGCGAAGTCTTGGCCATGGCGCAATCTTGGGGATTGAATGCGCAAACCACCTTGGCGGTAATGCAGGCCAGCAGCGGTCAAAGTTGGATTGGCATGGACCGAATGACACGTGCGCTGCAAAACGACTTTGCGCCTAGGGCCCATACAAGTTTATTAGCCAAAGACACGCGCTTGGCCTTGCAAGCTTGTGACGATTTGAATGTAACGCAACCTAAGCTTGGACAACTGGCCACACACCAGTTCGAACAAGCTTGCAAACAGGACTACAAGGAGATGGATGACGCCAGCTTGTTTTTACAAGCAGGTGGCAAGCCCATGTCCTGAGGCTTCAGGGCTTGACCACAAAGATAAAGATACCTTCAAAAGGCAATACAACTTAAGCCAGAGCAGGCTCGGGTGTTTGAACCGCAGCGTACCCCATCTCGTCCAGGGCAGCTGCCAAGTGCTGCACACTTCGCGAAGGGTTGTGGAGCTTTTCAAGACCGAACAATCCAATGCGGAAGGTCATGAAGTCTTTGGGTTCATCGCATTGCAAAGGCACACCCGCAGCCGTTTGAAGGCCCAAGGCCAAGAACTTTTTGCTGTTGTGAATGTCGGCATCTTGGGTGTAGCTGACCACCACGCCAGGCGCCTGGAAACCTGTGGCGGCCACACTTTGAAAACCGCGTGACAAGAGCAAATCACGCACTTGATTGCCAAGGACCAGTTGCTCTTGCTTCACTTTCTCAAAACCATACGCCTGCGTTTCCTGCATCACTTCGCGCAACTTGGACAACGCATCGGTGGGCATGGTGGTGTGGTACATGTGCGTACCAGCCTCATAGGCTTCCATGATTTGCAACCACTTTTTCAAGTCGCAGGCAAAGCTAGAGCTTTGCGTACCATCGATGGCTTTGCGAGCGCGCTCACTCAGCATCACCATGGCGCAGCATGGAGAACCGCTCCAACCTTTTTGCGGCGCACTGATCAAGACATCGACGCCTGTGGCTTTCATGTCCACCCACATGGCGCCAGACGCAATGCAGTCCAACACAAACAAACCACCTACTGCATGAATGGCTTTGGATACACGAGCAAGATAATCATCGGGCAGCATCATGCCAGCAGAAGTTTCCACATGAGGCGCAAACACCACAGCTGGCTTTTCGAGGGCAATTTGAGCTTCCACTTCCTCAATGGGGCAAGGGCCCCAGGCCGATTTTGTATTGGCCGATTGTTGCTTGGCTTTCAAGATGACAGAGGAAGCGGGAATAGATCCCATGTCGAAAATTTGCGTCCAGCGATAACTGAACCAGCCATTGCGAATGACCATCACTTTTTGGCCATGCGCAAATTGACGTGCAACGGCTTCCATGCCAAACGTACCACTTCCAGGTACCAAAGCCACTGAATTCGCTTTGTACACATCTTTCAAGATGGCAGATATGTCTTTCATCACGCCCTGAAAGCGCTGCGACATGTGGTTTAACGCACGGTCTGTGTAAACCACAGAAAACTCGAGCAAGCCATCTGGATCAATGTTGGAAAGTAAAGCAGGCATGGGATATCTCCTTGTGAGCCGGGAGGTGAATTATGCGTAAAAAGCCTCAACCGTGCCCTTAAGTTTGATAAGCAAGGGATTACCCTTACGGTCGAGGGTTTTGCCTGCAGGCACTTTAACCCAGCCTTCACTGATGCAATATTCCTCTACATCGGTGCGATTTTTACCGTTAAAGCGGATACCAATCTCGTGTTGAAACACCTCGGCTTTGTAAAAAGGGCTGCGTGAATCGATGGACAAATGGTCTGGCAATTCGGGGCGTGAGTTAGTGTCGCTCATGTTGATGTAATGTCATGAAATCTAAATAGACTGAGATTCTCCAACATTTCGGGGGTGAATGGGATGACAGACGATTCAATTGTCGAGGCACATGTCAATGTGGCCGCCAAAAGCCAAGTGAGTTTGGCAGGTATGGCAACCGTAGCCTCCTTAACGGCTTGCGGAGGTGGCAGTGGTGCAAGCTCATCCCTGCCCTCTAACAATTCAGGTGAAAACGACAGCACTGGCCCTTCGCCTTCCCAATTGGATGCCTCGCGATTTTTGCGTCAAGCCGCATTTGGCGGAAATATCACCCGCATCAACGAAATTGCTGCGACCAGTCCTTTGACTTGGTTAAACGAACAAATGGGACAAGCAACGGGTGGCAACTTAACACGCTGGCTGATTGATAAAGGGTTCAACGACACAAGCGTCAGCAGCAACGTCAATGGCGATGGCGGGTGGCCTCAAGCCATCTGGTGGAAACTGTTCAGCGCACCCGATCCTTTCAGGCAAAGGGCCACCTTGGCCTTGTCTGAATTATTTGTGGTGTCCCAGTTGGGCTTGCCCTTTTCTTGGCGTAACTTTGCCATCGCCAATTATTGGGAAGTGCTGGAAACACATGCATTGGGCAATTTTCGCAATCTGTTGGAAGCCGTAACTTTGTCCTCGGCCATGGGCACCTACCTCAATATGAAGGGCAACCAAAAGTACGATGCCAAAACCGGTCGCTCGCCTGATGAAAACTACGCTCGGGAAGTGATGCAACTTTTCACAATTGGTCTTTATGAGCTCAATTCAGATGGGACGTACAAGTTAGATGCAAGCGGCAAACCAATTGAAACCTACGACAACGCCGACATACAAGGCTTGGCGAGAGTTTTCACGGGTTGGAACAATGCATCTGGCTCAGATCCCACTGGGGACCTAGCGCCTGCGGCCTACCGACATGGTTTGCCCATGTCACTCAATGCAAATCTTCACAGCACCGAAGAGAAAAAGTTCTTAAATGTCACCATCCCTGCTGGAACACTTGGTGTGGCCAGCCTCAAGATTGCGTTAGACACTTTGTTTGAGCATGCCAACACAGCTCCTTTTGTGTCCAAGCAATTGATACAACGTCTGGTGACCAGTAACCCAAGTCCAGCTTACGTTGCACGTGTTGCCAAAACATTTGAGGACAACGGCAAAGGCATACGTGGCGACATGAAGTCTGTTTGGACTGCCATCTTGATGGACACCGAAGCGCGACATGCAAACAACGCATCCTACTTTGGCAAATTGTCAGAACCCATGGTGCGCTTGCTGCAATGGGGGCATACATTTCATGCCTCTTCGGTGGATAGCGCATGGAGTTTGGGTTACACAGACTCAGACACCACGTTGGGCCAAATGCCCATGCGCTCGCCGTCTGTGTTCAATTATTTCAGGCCGGGATATGTACCGCCCAACACGCAGTTGGCATCGCAAAATCTACTTGCACCAGAATTTCAGATACTGACGGAGCCCACCGTGGTTAGCTATGTCAATTACATGGCTGGCACCATTAATAACGCGCGCAATGTCAAAGCCGACTACAACTACGAAAGAACGATCGCCAACGACGCAATGGCCTTGGTCAATCATTTGAATCTTTGCTTGGCCGCGGGCGCTCTGACAATAGCCAATCAAAATACCATTGTCACTGCCATCAGTACCATTTCGGTCACCACCGAAACCGGGCTTCTCAACCGAATTTATGCCGCCGTTCTGTTGGTCATGAGCAGCACCGACTACCTCATTCAAAGGTAAGGATTGACCATGACAAAAACGACAAGTCACCTCAACCGAAGAGCATTGCTCCAGCGCAGCGCAGCCTTGGCGCTGCAAGGCGTAGCAGCCCCCATGGCAGCCAGCCTAGGACTAATGGCCGATGCCGCTGCGCAAACAGCCAACGATTACAAAGCCTTGGTGTGCATTTTTCTATTTGGCGCAAACGATCACTACAACACCGTGATCCCTTACGACCTGCCAACGCACAGCAACTACTTCAATATTCGAAAAGGAACATCTGTTGCTGGCAGCATTTACGATGGCATTGCCATAGGCCGCGATGCCCTCGCTGGGACAGCGCTTAGCACCGCCTTGAGTGGTGGCAGGCAAATGGCGCTCAACCCCGAGATGTCAGCCTTGAAGGCTTTGTTTGAAAGCAAGCGTGCGTCTATCTTGCTCAATGTTGGCCCCTTGATTGTTCCAACCAGTCGTCTGCAATACGACAACAAATCGGTGCCATTGCCACCCAAATTGTTTTCGCACAATGACCAACAAGCTTATTGGCAATCGTCCTTTCAGGCAGAAGGCGGTGCAACGGGCTGGGGGGGACGCGCAGCCGATTTGTTGATGAACAACAACAACCGGTCCAGCCTGACCTGTATTTCGGTCAACGGCAACGCACTCTTTCTGGCGGGTCACCAAGCCATCTCATATCAAATGAGCTCGTCAGGGGCCACCACGGTCAATGCCATCAAAAACAAGTCCTTGTTTGGATCTTCGGCTTGCGCCACGGCCTTGCAAAACTTGATGACGCAAAACAGCAGTTTTGCCATGGCCAACGACTACACCGCTGTCGCCAAACGTGCATTAGAAACCTACGATGGCATTGTGGGTGCCATTGGCACCACACCCTCTGCCTCGATGAATGCCCTGTTTCCCAGTGCTGCCAACAACAGCCTTTCAGCACAGCTCAAAATGGTGGCACGCATGATCGAGCAGCAAGACACCTTTGGCATCAAACGACAAGTTTTCATGGTGGGCATGGGCGGCTTTGACTTGCACGACTTTTTACCCGCGCAGCACCCTGCTCTTCTGCAAAAACTCAGTACGGCCATGAAAGAGTTTGACGATGCCATGACCGCTCTTGGCAGAGGTCCGCAGGTGACCACCTTCACAGCATCCGATTTTGGGCGAACCCTTACCTCCAATGGCGATGGCTCGGACCATGGATGGGGCAGTCACCACTTTGTGATGGGCGGCGCGGTAGCCGGTGGTCAATTTTTAGGTGTCGCACCCGAAATAGGCCTCACCCACAACCAGCAGGTTGGCAGCGGTCGCTTGTTGCCCAGTACATCTGTAGACCAAATGGGAGCAGAGTTGGCTGCATGGTTTGGCGTCAGTCAAACTGATGTCAAAACGGTATTGCCCAATGCCAGCAATTTTGATCTTTATAAAATAGGGCTTTTCAGACCCTCTATTTAGCCAACGTCTTTGGCATTTCAAGGCATGAACACCACCGAAATCTACCTGATCGCCATGGCCGTGGTGTTCACGGTTCCTTACCTTATTTGGCGCCTAGGCAAGACCCAGTATTTCGCCCCCTTGGTGGTGGTGCAAATTATCACGGGCATCATGTTGGGTCCAGGCATTCTGGGCAACTTATTTCCAGCCTACTACCAATTTGTGTTCAACACACAAGTGGTTCAATCATTGAATGGACTGGCGTGGTGGGCCGTCATGCTGTTTGTGTTCTTTGCAGGCATTGAACTGGATTTAAGCCAAGCTTGGCGTCACAAAAAGGAAAGCACCGTCACTGCAGGTTTGGCTTTGGGGGTGCCGATGGTCTTTGGCGCAGGCGCCGCCTTGGTGTTGTTATCGGGCATCTTAGGCAATGCTTGGGTTGGACCTCAAGCTTCTTCATGGCAATTCACCATGGGCGTCGCCATGTCGTGTGCGGTGACTGCGCTTCCCATCCTAATTTTGTTCATGGAGCAGTTCAAAATTTTGCGTTTGCCGCTAGGGCAACGCATTCTGCGGTACGCCAGCTTGGACGATATCGCGATTTGGGCAGTGCTGGCTCTTATCTTGATGGACTGGGCCCGAGTCGGAAAACAAGCCATCTTTTTAGCGGCATTTGCTGTCCTCAGTTATGGACTGCGGCAACTCATCGATCGTCTGCCCAGTCAAGACCGCTGGTACGTGGCACTTGTCTGGCTAATTGTGTGTGCTTTTGGAGCGGACTGGTGCGGCTTGCATTTCATGGTGGGCGCTTTCTTGGCAGGTGCGGTCCTTGAATCGAAATGGTTCGATCAAACACAAATGGACATGCTTAGACACCATGTCTTACTTGTCATGATGCCCATATTTTTCTTAAGCACTGGCCTGCGAACCAATTGGGAAATGGGCGGCGTGGCTGTGATCTTGGCGGCCGCCCTTTTGTTATTGGCATCGGTGGCCGGCAAGTTGCTAGGCATTCAGATGGCTGGCAAGATACTGAAATGGCAAGCAGGAGAAGCTTCGCTGATTGGCTGGCTGCTTCAAACCAAAGCCCTGATCATGATCATTTTTGCCAATGTCTTGCTCGACAAAGGCATTATCACATCAGACACTTTCACGGCTTTGCTGCTGATGGCAATTGGCAGCACCATGCTGACCACTCCGGTTGTGACGCCCAAGTTGTTACGCTTGCAACATTTGTTCAACAAAGCCGGGTAAGCACAATACAGGCTAAGGCTGGGCTCAATCCACCGAAATGTTGGCTTGTTTGATCAAGTTGCCGTATTTGGCAAATTGAGTTTTCAAATCGGCTGCCAATTCATCTGGTGTGGTGCCCCTAGGGCTTAAACCCAAGCTAAACAACTGATCCTTAATGGCGGGGTCTGAAATCGCTTTGACAATTTCAGCGTGTAACTTTTGCACGATGGGCTTGGGTGTGCCAGCGGGCGCCATCATGGCAAACCAAGAATTGAATTCGAAGCCACTCAAACCTGACTCTGAAACTGTGGGCACATCGGGAAATTGAGGCAAGCGCTTGGGTGTGGTCACTGCAATCAGGCGCAGTTTGCCTGCCTTGATCAAGGAACTGACGGTGGCAATGCCTTGGAATGCCACTTGAACTTCATGACCTGCAACGCCCACAGCT
Source organism: Limnohabitans sp. (assembly GCA_049655425.1). Lineage (GTDB taxonomy): Bacteria > Pseudomonadota > Gammaproteobacteria > Burkholderiales > Burkholderiaceae_C > Limnohabitans_A. The sequence continues at coordinate 502,053 of JBASJS010000003.1, forward strand.
GCTTGCGTAGCGCCCTTATAAGGAACGTGCGTCAGTTGAACGCCTGCCTGGGCTGAAAATAATGCCATGGCAATGTGCTGCGGACTGCCATTGCCACCCGAACCGTAGTTAATTTGGCCAGGTGCTTTTTTGGCAGCCGCTATCAAATCGGCAGCGGTGCGAATGCCAGAATCTGAGGGAACAACAAGTCCCCACTCTACTGTGGCCACCAAAGAGATCGGTTCAAAATCTTTTTGAATGTCCCAAGGCATTTTGGCTTGTAGGTTTGGCAGCATGGTCATGATGCTGTCGTTGAATCCACCGAGGGTGTAACCATCGGGGGCTGACTTGGCGACTCTGTCAGCCCCAATTAAACCTGCGGCACCCGCCTGATTTTCAATAGCGATGCCCGTGCCCAAACTGGTAGCAACTTTTTGCATCACGATACGGGCTGCATTGTCGACTGCACTGCCAGCGGCCAAGGGAACAATGAGTTTGATGGGCTTTTGTGGATAGCCGCTGGACTGAGCCAAAGCAGGAATCGCAACAAGTGATGAAAAGCCCAACAGCAATGCGCTGAAATACTTCAAACCAACACGCAAGCTCGTAGGCTTTGTCCATGCAGCAAGTTGACTCATCACAATCTCTTTCGGTTTTGATTAAAGGGGACTAAGTGGGTTAAGGGGGCTCAGCGAGCTGACCCCCAATTGTGCCGCCAATTCATGCAATTGCTTGACCAAACTTGGCGCCAACAATACACCCTGTTTCTCATGTGCCAACCGTTTATGGTGGCTTTGCTCGCCTGGTAGCCAAATGCGCTCAACACCAGGCATACGTTCCGCGTTGCGAAGCTCACCAATCAGGCGGTCAACATTTTGTTTGAATTCGAGAATGTCGCCAAATGCGGCTGGGTCGATGACCGCAATTGCTTGGCCTGTGTTGGTGGTGGTACTGAAGTCTTTGTTGAAATCAATCACTTGACTGCCCATGGCCGCACCATTCAAGGTGCCAGCCAAAATGCCGACAATCAAGGACAGTCCATAACCTTTGTATCCGCCAATGGGCAACAAAAACCCTTCGTCGCTTTTGGTGGGGTCTAGCAAGGGCTTGCCTTGACGATCAATCATCCAGCCCTCGGGCATCATTTCGCCGCGTTGCGCTTTGGCTTTGACTTTGCCATAAGCAGCCACCGTTGTGGCCATGTCCAACACTATAGGTGCTTCATTCAAACTGGGAATAGCAGCCGCAATGGGGTTGGTTGACAACAGCATGTCCAAGCCACCCCAGGGCGGCAAATGGTTGGCATTGCCGACTGCAAAGTACAACCCAATCATGTCGTGCTTGAGCGCCATACGGGCATACAGAGATGCAGGACCAGCATGATTGCTAAGCCGACTGCCCACCCAAGCAATGCCTGAAGATTTGGCTTTTTGAATGGCCAACTCGGTGGCCTGCTTCATGACCAAATGACCCATGCCATTGTCGCCATCGATCAAGGCCATGGCGGTACGCTCTTGCACCACTTTGATGTTGGGTTGAAGGTTCAGGCCACCCGCCAAGATCCGCTTGGCATAAGGGACAAGTCGAATGACGCCGTGACCATCGGAGCCTTGCATGTCTGCTTCGGCCATCAATTCACCAATGATCTGCGCATCTTGATTGGGAATGCCAAGCGAAGACATGGCACTGGCAATAAAAGATGCCAACTGAGAAGCACTGACTCTAAATTCAGACATTTTTCATCCGTTGTTGAATGGCCATCACCGCACAATCGGGGCTGGTCAAAATTGGTACTGTCGATTTGGACTGCGCCAAAGGCTGCGCAGCTGCCATCGAGAACTGGGCCAACATGATGACATCACAAACAGGCATTTGTTCAATGGCGCTGGCAATGCGTTGGTGATGATCCTCTGCGTGCCCTTTGGCCAATGCGTCCATGGCATGCGGCACATGCACCCCATGCAAGTTGACCTTGCGAGGTAGTGCCTGCGTCAAGACGTTGAACTCTTCGCGCATCGAATCGATGGAGGCGGCAAACGTTGCCACTAAACCAATGTTGAGGTCGCCAGAAGATGTGGGCCGTGCTTTTAACGCAAGGTGCAATGCATCTTGAAACATGGCCTCGTTGGGCTTGAGCGTGGGAATACCCACTGCATTGCCAGCCGCCTCAATGGCTTCACCAAAGGCAGAGCAAGTGAACAAAATACCTTGGCAATCGGCCCTTTTTGCATATTGCGCCAAGTCAATGAATCGCTCAATCATGTTGGCTGTTAAATGACCATCGGCCGCCAGATCGCGTGACAAACTGTCATCCAAAATATTTTGCAGTTTGGCTTGAGGCCACAGCTTTTGAAATGACGCATTGACGGGCTCGATGGCCAATGGGGTTGCGTGAATCAGTGCAATGCGCGGCGCAATCATCATTCAATCCGCAAGCCTGTTTTTTCAATGACAGGCTTCCAACGCGCCATCTCTTCTTTGATGTATTCGGTAGCCGACTCTGGTGTGGAGTCTGTGGGCTCCATTGCCAATTTATTCAACTGATCAACCAATACCGGATCTTTCAAAACTTTGGCAGTGGCAGCAGCCAACAGGTCAATGATGGCTTTGGGCGTGCCCGCAGGCGCCGCTATGCCATTCCACAACACAGCCTCAAAGCCTTTGATGCCCAAGGCTTCGTTCACTGTAGGCACATCCGGTGCCAAGCTCGATCGCTTGTTGGATGCGATGGCTAAAATTTTGGCTTGTCCGCCCTGATGCAAAGGCAAAGCAGAACCCAAGGCATCGACCATGGTTTCAGTTTGTCCACCCAGCAATGCTGGTTTTGCTTGGCCACTTCCCTTGTAAGGAATGTGTTCAATTTTGGCGCCCGACTCCAACAAAAAGCGTTCCATTGATAAGTGCAGATAAGTGCCTTGTCCAGGTGATCCATAACGGAACTTTGTAGGGTTGGCTTTGGCTTGGTCGATCAGGGCTCTCAGCGTTTGTGGTGACTCTTTGTTGGCCATGAAAACCACCGCCGAGCCGCCCACCACGGCAACAGTGGTGAAGTCTTTAAGGTAATCGTATTGGGGTTTAAGGGCCATCAAGTTGTACAGCGCCAAGTTGGAGGCAGTACCAAACAACAAGGTGTGTCCATCGGGTTGGCTGCGCTTAACTTCCAAGGAACCAATGGCACCACTGGCGCCGGCTTTGTTGTCGACAATGACGCTCTGATTTAAAACGCGCGACAAACCGATGGCGTATTGACGGGCAAAAATATCCGTCGGGCCGCCCGCTGGAAACGGCACAATCAGGCGAATGGTTTTGGTTGGGAAATTGGTTTGTGCTTGCAGACTCAAAGGCGCAGCCATTGTGAGTCCAAGTAAAGACAGCGCCGTGATGGCTGCGCGAGGTTTGACTTGAAGTAATTGAAACACCTTGTATCCCTTTTTTAAATATTGTGGGGCCTCTTTTGTTGGCAAGAATTGCCAACAAAGTGGAGGTCTCAAATCATCATAAGTCCACGCGGCAAACCTTTACAAGCCAGCGTTCCGCCATTCGGACTGGTGTGAAGGGGGCTCACAACCCAGCCCCACATGTTGAATGGCGTGAATGGCGCAGAACTCATCGCGGTCTGATGCATCGCCACTAACGCCCACCGCACCAATGACAGCGGACTGTGTATTCAAGATCAAGACGCCGCCAGGCACTGGAATGAAACGTCCGTCTGAGGCTGCAGACAAGGCTCCTTGAAATGCAGGCCGATTGGCCAACCTGTCGCGAATGAGACGGGTCGACATGCCCATGCCCAATGCTGCCCAAGCTTTGCCAAACGCGATGTCGTAGCGCAAAATGCCACAGCCGTCTTCACGCTGAAATGCCACCAATTGGCCACCAGCATCCAATACCGCAACCGCCAATGGCAAAAGCCCCTCCTTCTGACGGACAGCCAGGCACTCGTTCAAGATGGCATTGGCCAGGGTCAGGCTCAAGCTGGTTTGGACGGCGTGAAGTTGTTCATTCATATTGTGAGAAATCGTTAAAAGTTAGATAAAGATTTGGTCTGACCAATTAGGGTTACCTTGGATAAGAAATTACCACCAAGAGTGTGATACTGCAATTCAGTTTGAGTGAACTGTAACTCTTCAGTTGTTTGCAAGCATGCATTTTCTAGGGATTTTCTAATGGCCAGTGTATCGATCCGATCCGTCAAAAAGAATTTTGGCGAAGTTCCCATCCTTCACGGCGTTGACATTGAAATCAAAGACGGCTCATTCACTGTGCTCGTTGGACCTTCAGGTTGTGGCAAGTCCACACTGCTGCGCATGATTGCCGGCTTGGAAGAAGTCAGTGATGGTCAAATTCTCATTGGCAACAACATCGTCAACGACCTTCCTCCCAAGGCCCGAGACATTGCCATGGTGTTTCAAAACTATGCGCTCTATCCTCACATGACTGTGGGTGAGAACATGGCTTTTTCGCTCACATTGGCCAAGCGCCCCCAAGAAGAGATTGACAAAAAGGTGGCACGTGCAGCCGACATTTTGGCTTTGGGTTCCCTCCTAGACCGATACCCTCGCCAGTTGTCCGGTGGCCAGCGACAGCGTGTGGCCATGGGCCGCGCCATTGTTCGCGATCCTCAAGTGTTTTTGTTTGACGAACCACTTTCCAATCTAGACGCCAAATTGCGCGTTGCCATGCGCAGCGAAATCAAAGAGTTGCATCAACGTTTGCAAACCACCTCCATTTACGTTACGCACGATCAAATTGAAGCCATGACCATGGGCGATCAAATTGTGGTCATGCGCGATGGCCGTATCGAGCAAACAGGCTCCCCCCTCGAGCTTTACGACTTTCCTGCCAATCAATTTGTAGCGGGTTTCATTGGCTCGCCTGCCATGAACTTCTTGCCTGGCAAGTTGCTGGTCAATGCGGGTCAGTGCCAAGTTGAGTTGCACGATGGGCTCAAACTCAATTTGCCGCAACCCGTCAAAGGTCAACACGGTCAACCCGTTGTGTTTGGCACACGCCCAGAACACCTCAGCTTAGCCGACAGTGGCGGCATTACCGCCCAAGTGGCCGTGATGGAACCCACGGGCATGGACACTTTTGTGGCCTGCCGTCATCAAGGCGTTGAATTTTCGGCCGTGTTCCGCGAACGTCACGAATTCCAATTGGGCAGCACCATCAATTTGCAACCCGATATGCAGAGGGCCCACGTCTTTGACGCAGCCACTGGCATCCGTTTGGTAGGTTAATTCAAACCATTTCTCGTTTCTTTCTCGTCGCTAACCACTCACAACAGGAGACATTTCATGACAAAACTGAATCGACGCGACTTTCTGGAAAGCTCGGCCGGCGCTGCGGCAGCTACCACCACCCTTGGCATGGGCGCCATGGCTGTCAGCCCGGCAGTCCAAGCGCAAAACCTCAGCTTCAAGCCCGAAAAAGGTGCCAAGCTGCGCGTTCTGCGCTGGAGCCGATTTGTGCAAGGCGACATCGATGCCTACATGGCCAATGTGAAGAAATTCACAGAAGCCACTGGTGTTGAAGTTCGCGTTGACAACGAAGGTTGGGAAGACGTTCGCCCCAAGGCAGCTGTAGCTGCCAACACAGGCGCTGGCCCCGACATCATTTTGTCAACCAATGACGATGCCAACTTGTACCCAGAAAAACTTCTGGACGTCACAGACTTGTGCGAATACTTGGGCAAAAAATACGGCGGTTTCTACCCCTCATGCCACGCTTACTTGCGCCCCGATGGCAAAAAGTGGATTGGCGTACCTCTGGGTGCAGCCGGTGCCATGATGGTTTACCGTCAAAGCCACCTCAAAGCAGCCGGTTTTGATTCTTTCCCCAAAGACACAGACGGCTTCTTGAAGATGCTTAAAGCACTGAAAGAAAAAGGAACACCTGGTGGTTTTGCCCTCGGCAACGCAACTGGTGACGGCCTTTGGTGCAATTGGCTCATCTGGGCCTTTGGCGGCAAATTGGTTGATGCCAACAACAAAGTGGTCATCGACAGTCCCGAGACAGTCAAAGCTTTGGAATACGCCAAAGAAATGTACGCCACATTCGCACCTGGCACCTTGTCATGGCTCGACCCCAACAACAACAAAGCGTTCTTGGACGGCCAAGTCAGCGTTACCAACAACGGTATTTCAATTTACTACGCCACCAAAACATCTACTGATGAAAAAGTGCGCGCATTGAATTCAGACGTGCATCACGCTGCTTACCCCGTGGGCCCAGTGGGTACACCCACGGAGTCACATCTGTTCTTCAACCAGATGGTCATGAAGTACACCAAGTTCCCCAATGCAGCCAAAGAATTTTTGCGCTTCATGATGGAAAAAGAGCAGTTCGAGCCATGGCTCACAGCTGCCGGTGGCTACATCGCCCATCCTTTGGATGCTTACTCCAAAACGCCAATTTGGACATCGGATCCAAAGCACACAGCTTACCGCGACTGCGTCAAGAACATGCGCCCCGCTGGCTATGCAGGCAAGTTGGGCTACGCATCTGCCGGCGCAGGTGCCGACTTCATTGTCGTCAACATGGTGGCTGAAGCTGCTAGCGGTTCTAAAACACCGAAAGAAGCTGCAGAACGCGCACAAAAACGTGCCGAGCGTTACTACAAAGTTTGATCTTTGCTCTTAACTGAAAAGAACCCATGACACCCTTGCTCGAGAGAATTCAGAACAGCCGCAATGTGCTCGGCCTGATCTTCATGATGCCAGCAGCGCTGTTGCTGTTGCTGTTTCTGACCTACCCTCTCGGCTTGGGTGTTTGGCTTGGTTTTACAGACACCAAGATTGGCCGTGCTGGCCAGTGGATTGGTTTCGAAAACTACATCTTTTTGTTGTCCGACAGCGTTACGCAATTGGCGCTGTTCAACACCATGTTCTACACCACGGTGGCCAGCGTGCTCAAGTTTTTCTTGGGGCTTTGGCTGGCTTTGTTGTTGAACAAAAATTTGCGCTTCAAGTCGTTTTTCAGAGCCGTCATTCTGCTGCCCTACATTGTTCCTACAGCCTTGTCGGCCATCGCCTTCTGGTGGATTTTTGACTCGCAGTTTTCCATCATCAGTTGGGCACTGGTCAAAATGGGCTGGATTGACAGCTACATCGACTTTTTAGGCTCACCTTGGAATGCCCGCTTCTCCACATTGGCAGCCAATGTTTGGCGCGGTGTACCTTTTGTGGCCATCACCTTGCTGGCTGGTTTGCAAACCATCTCTCCCTCTTACTATGAGGCGTCCGCCATCGATGGCGCAACGCCTTGGCAGCAGTTCTGGCACGTTACCTTGCCATTGCTTACCCCCATCATTGCGGTCACCATGACCTTCTCTGTGCTGTTTACCTTCACAGACTTCCAACTGATTTACGTGCTGACTCGCGGCGGCCCGCTCAATGCAACGCACCTCATGGCCACCTTGTCATTCCAGCGCGCCATTCCTGGTGGCGCATTGGGTGAAGGCGCGGCCATTGCCATCGCCATGGTGCCCTTCTTGCTGGCTGCCATTCTTTTCAGTTACTTCGGACTTCAACGCCGCACATGGCAACAAGGCGGCAGCGACAAATGAGCAAAGACACACAAGACAATGTGGGCATGTCCTATTTGGACAGCAATGCCACCAAGCTTTTCAAAATCTACTTACCGCTGTTGATATTTTTGTTCGTGTTGCTCTTTCCGTTTTATTGGATGGGCATCACGGCTTTCAAGCCCGACAACGAGTTGCTTTCGCGCGATGGCAATCCTTTTTGGATCATTGCACCCACGCTGGCTCACATCGAAAAACTGCTTTTCAAAACAGCCTACCCACAATGGATGTGGAACACAGTGGTGGTGTCAGTCACGGCCACATTCTTCTCTTTGTTTGCATCGGTCTTAGCGGCCTATGCCATTGAGCGCTTGCGCTTCAAAGGTGCCAAGCACACCGGCTTGGCCATCTTCTTGGCTTACCTGGTGCCGCCTTCTATTTTGTTCATTCCATTGGCATCAGTGGTGTTTCAGTTGGGCCTGTTTGATACCCGCCTGGCGCTCATTTTGACGTACCCCACATTCTTGGTGCCATTCTGCACTTGGCTTTTGATGGGTTACTTCCGCTCCATCCCATTTGAGCTTGAAGAATGCGCCATGATTGATGGTGCCAACCGTTGGGAAATTCTGGTCAAAATCATTCTGCCCTTGTCAGTGCCTGGCCTTATTTCAGCAGGTATCTTCGCGTTTACCTTGTCATGGAATGAGTTCATTTACGCGCTCACGTTTGTGTCGTCTAGCGAGGTCAAAACTGTGCCTGTGGGTGTGGTCACCGAACTGGTTGAAGGCGACGTTTACCACTGGGGCGCTTTGATGGCGGGTGCGTTGTTTGGCTCTTTGCCAGTAGCCTTTATCTATTCATTCTTTGTTGAATATTACGTATCTGGCATGACCGGTTCCGTTAAAGAGTAAACCCATTGCAATTACGCATCCACTACCCCAGTCTGCAGTGGATGCTCAACCTGGTTTGGAGATGACTATGCAATTTTCACGTTTGTTTCGTCTCGCAAGTATGTTGGCTGTCAGTGCATGCGCTTTGAATGCATCTGCTCAAAACTGGCCCAGCAAACCCATCAAACTGATCACCTCAGCTGCGCCGGGCGGCATTGTCGACATTTATGCCAGAAGGCACCAACCGCACTTGCAAGGCGAGTTGGGCCAACCCATTTTGGTTGAAAACAAACCAGGGGCGTCAGGCGCCATTGCAGGCGATGCTGCCGCCAAGGCCGACCCCGATGGACATACGCTGTTCATGGGTAGCCAAAATGAATTGGGACTCATTGGGCAATTGGGTGTTCCAGTTCGCTACGATCCGGTCAAAGATTTTTCTGCTGTAGGCCTGACCATTGCGGGCTACCCTATCCTCATGGTCAATGCGCAATTGGGCGTTAAAAATGTGCCCGAGTTGGTTGCTCACATGAAAGCCAAGAACACCAGCCTCGACTGCGGTGGCAGTGGCACTGCCACCATTGGTCACTTTGTGTGCGCAGCATTTGCCGTACGCACCGGCACCAAAGTACAGTACGTTCCCTACAAAACCAATGTACCCGCCATGACCGATGCAGCGTCTGGTCAAGTTCAATTGGTGTCTGCTTTTTATAGCGAAGTAGCACCGTTCATCAACAGCGGCAAATTAATTCCACTGGGTGTTTTTGGTGCCACCCGTTTGCCACTGTTGCCCAATGTGCCCACCATGGAAGAGCAAGGTTTGAAAGACTTAGAGCTGCAAAGCTACACGGTCTATGCGGTGCCAACAGGTACACCTGTGGCCGTTCAGCGCAGGCTGAATGCGGCCATAGTTAAAGCCGCCAATCATCCCGATGTCATGGACAAAGTCAAAGCCGCTGGCGGTGTTTACTTCGACATGAACTTAGAAGAAACTCAAGCTTGGCAAAAACGCATTCAGTCTCGATGGAACAACATCGTTCAGGAAACTGGCATCAAGCTAGACAAATAAGCTGCACCAGACATTTCTACGGGCCCTTTATGGGCCCGTAGTCATTTGCAGCCTCAATAGATTCTTTAATTAGCTCGCTTTGCGAGCAGGTACCGTCACAGCTTTGCCAAGGTGCAAGCCAGAATCTAGCAAGATGGTTTCGCCCGTCACAGTGCGCGCACCATGGACCAACCAAATGATCGCCTCAGCCACATCCTCTGCTGTGCAGGCACGCGCAAGCGGTGTGGTTTGTTCGTAATGCGTTTTGAGTTTTTCAAAATTCTCTTGACCCACACCGTCGACAAACCACCGCGTGGTGATCATGCCCGGACAGACTGCATTCACTCGCACCTCGGGTGCCAGTGTGCGTGCCAGGTGAAGTGTCATGGCGTTCATGGCGCCTTTGGAGGCAATGTAGGGCACGCTAGAACCAATGCCCAACGCGCCTGCCACCGATGACACATTGACAATGCAGCCTTGTGATGATTTGAGATGCGACACGCATGCGCGAACCATCTGAAAAGTACCCAAGACATTGACTTCAAAAATGCGCTGAAAAATGTCAGCGTCTAAGGCATCCCAATTGGCGCCACCCGAAAAAGTGGTGATGCCTGCATTGTTGACCAATGCATCTAAGCGTTGCCATTTAGACAATGTGGCCGCAACCATGTCTTTGCATGCTTGATCGTCAGACACATCGCCTTTGAACAGCAGTGTGTCGGCACCTGCAGCGCGGCAAGCCGCCTCAGAGGCCAAGGCCTCAGCTTCACTTTTGGAATAGTTGATGACCAGGTTGTAGCCTCGCTGCGCCAAACCAAGGGCAGTTGCTGCACCCACACCTGTTGCTGAACCCGTTACCAAGGCTACTTTTTTGTCTGTCATCTTTTTCCTTTGAAAAGCTACAAAACTTGATCCGGATCAAGTCTTTCAAAAATCATCTGTCTAAGATTAAACATCACTTTGAAAGGTTTGTATGAAATTACTGGTTGCAACCGATGGCTCAAAAGCTTCTGAAGGCGCTGTGAAATATGCCGCTAGATTGTTCACAAGCATCGGCAAAGAAAGTCACATCACATTGATCACAGTTCAAGACGACAGTTCACTGCGTTTGTTCAAAAAATACACCCAAAAAGGATCAGTCGAAGATTACCTGCGCGAAGGTGCAGACAAGAATCTGGCATGGGCTGTGAAGTACCTGAACAAAACAAAATTGCCGCACGACATGGCCATTCGCTATGGTCATCCCAGCGAGCAAATTATCAAAGAAGCCCAGGCGGGCAAATTTGACATGATCATCATGGGAACCAAAGGTCGCTCGTCTTGGGCAGATACCGTCATTGGTTCTGTGGCCCAACGCGTCGTTGGCACCTCCAAAACACCTGTGCTGCTGGTGAAGTCTTAAATTCTCGCGTAAGCCCCAGTGCTGGGGTGGCCTGACTTGAATTATCCTAGGCACATCACGGAGGATAAATTCATGAAAAACTGGCTAAAACACACTGGCATTGCACTCGTCACCACCTTGTCCTTGGGCCTGGCCCAAGCGCAAGTCGACAAGCCCATCAAAATTTTGGTGGGCTTTCCACCTGGTGGCTCAGCCGATTTGGCTGCACGCCTCATTGGCGAGCGCATGGCCGCCGATCTCAAACAGCCCGTCATTGTTGAAAACAAACCCGGCGCAGGCGGTCGAATTGCTGCCGAAGCCCTTAAAAATGCCGCCCCCGATGGCAGCACCCTGTTGCTGACGCCTGTGGTGGTACCTGTTTTGGCACCTCTGGTTTTTAGCAAACTGCCATACAACCCCAGCACCGACTTTGCACCTGTGGCCCAAATTGCCACGTTCCAGTTCAGCATGGCCGTCAATGCGGCACATCCTGCCAAAACAGTGCCCGATCTCATCAACTGGATGAAGTCAAATCCTGCTCAAGCCAATTTTGGCAGTCCTGCACCCGGTAGCTTGCCCCATTTCTTCGGAGTCATGATGAGCACCGGCGCCAACCTCAACATGGTGCATGTGCCTTTCAACGGCGGTGCCCCTCTCATGAATGCCATTGCTGGCAACCAAGTGACCTCTGGCATCGATGCGTTGGTCGATCAAATCGAAATGCACCGTGCCGGCAAAATTCGTATTTTGGCCACATCTGGTGCCAAGCGCAGCCCCTTGCTATCGGATGTGCCCACCTTTGTGGAGTCAGGTCTGAAGAATGTCGAAGGCGCTGGCTGGATGGGCCTTTATGCAACGGGCAAAACACCTGCTGCCACAATCAATGCGCTAAATGCCGCTGCCAACAAAGCACTGACGCAGGCCGAGTTGCGTGAGCGGTTTCTCAAAGTTGGTTTAGAGCCCACGGGTGGCAGCGCCCAAGATTTGGCCGACATCATGAAGCGCGATACAGAGCGTTGGGGCCCTGTTGTGAAAGCCTCTGGCTTCAAAGCAGATTAAGGCTTTGGCATGGTTTGCTTCATCATTTAAGCAAGCCATGCACCACGTATTATGAAAATCTCCAGACTCATCCAACCCAAAAATCCCCTGTTTTGGCTATTGGTTGCCCTGAATTTGCTTTCCATGGCTTTGTCGCATGTGGCGCAAAACTTTCCGCTCAATACGCTAGGCACTGTCTTGGTGGTACTCACCGCCATTGCAAACGCAGTGCTTAGCGCTTTCTTGGCATGGCGCTTGGTCAACTCTTAGTTTTTCGGGCTTTTTTCTTCTCTTTTTGCAGTGCGTCTTTTTTGGCCGCGCGTTCAGCGTCTGCTTGAAGGCCTGATGCCAGCCACGTGGCAAATTCTGCGGGTGTTTCCAAAGTCAGACGGCCCAATGCGGCCGACCGAAAATCGTGAATCACAATCTCGGCGGCCTTGGTCGTGTTAACGCGGCCGCCGCTTTGAATTGCGCCTCTGTAGCGCGCAATGGCTTCCAGCAAAGTTTCGTCTGAGTGTTCAGCAACATTCTGAACTTTGTAACGTGCAGCCAAGGCCTCGGGATAATGCGAAATCAAATAATGCAACAACTCTAAAGCCACTTCTTCATCGTCAAAGGCATTGACACCAATGGCACCACTGGCCGCCAAGTTGTAACCACTCTTTTCAACAATGATGCGAGGCCAGAGTACGCCTGGTGTGTCGTACAAATAAAAATCGTCGGCCAAGGTAATGCGTTGCTCTAGCTTGGTCACGCCCGCCTCGTCGCCAGTTTTGGCCGCGCGCTTTCCCTTCAGGGTATTGATCAAAGTCGACTTGCCCACATTGGGGATACCGCAAATGAGCACACGCATGGGCTTGGCCATGCCGCCACGGTTGGGGGCCAATTGATGGCACGCATCAATCAATGCCTTGGCGGGCGACACCATGCTGGTATCCAAGCCAATGGCACGCACATTGGGCATGGCGTTGTAATGGTCGAGCCACAACTGGGTGCGGGCAGAATCAGCCAGGTCTTGCTTGCTCAAAACTTTAAGGCCGGGCTTGCCTTGAATCAGCTGCGCCAACATGGGGTTGGCACTAGAGCCTGGCAATCTGGCATCCAGCATTTCAATGACCACATCAATGTCTTTGATGCGCTCCTCAATCGCCTTGCGCGTGAGGTGCATGTGACCGGGAAACCATTGAATTGCCATAAGCTAAAAAACCAAACGAAGAACTAGATGTGTCCCAATTGTCCCTCACTTCAAACAATTGGGGTCAGATCAACATTATTAATGTTGATCTGACCCCAATTGTTCTACCAAGGCGGTGCCGAGCATGATGGGTTTGACCAAAATTTTGTAGGTGTCTAAGTCGAAACTTTGCTGCACATCGATTGGCAATTGATCGGACTTTGAGCACCACGTGCCTAAATAGCGCCAATCTTGAAGGCGATGGCGTTGTACCCAGCCTTGGTTTTGTTCTACCAAATCGATGGCACCTGCAAAGGGCCAAGCATGAACCTTGAGATCTGTCAAAGCATTCAGCAAACGTTGGTCATGATCTTGACGCGCCTCTTTCCCCACACAGGCGCCCAAGCAGGTTTTCACTTGCAAACCAAAACAACCGCGCGTACTGAGTTTTTCCAAACCCAACAAAGCTTGGCACAAGTTGTGTTGATCGGCCAGCTCGCGCAATTTACTTTGCGCTGAATGCCTAGAACTGAACAGACCGTACAAGCCATCCACTCGTCCTAATCCCAAATCTTGCCCGGTCACAATTTCGGGTACCCAAGCGCCCTCTTGTTCAAGCAATTGAATGCTGCAAAGTTTTCTAAGCCTCCGCAGCCTGATGTTGTAAATGGGGTTGAGGGTTTTGATGAGGTGCGACTCTAAAAGCAAGGCACCAATTTCACCAGCAGTTTCTATGAACTCAACACGCCGAGATTGCGCCATCATTTCAGCTTCATCTTTGGCTCGCAGATGCGCCTGAACTCGGCTGCGAATGTCGACGCTCTTGCCAATGTAAATGGGTAACTTACCATCCCCTTTGAAAATGTAAACACCCGAAGATCGCGGCAAGGCACCCATGGCGACCGGGTCAGCCAGTGTCAATTCAGTTTGTTGGGAGCGTGCCATCAGTTTTTTTGAGCAAAGTTGTCAGACAGCGGTGTCTTTTTTGAGTCAGAACCATAGCAGAAGGCGGTCGCCCCTGTGAGAAGCCCTTACACCGTCAGTAGCTAAAAAGTAGTGTCAGGAAGGCTTGGGGCGCTTGTCTGTCGTATGATTTTGACTCTTCATTTAAAACAACTACTCCCTGTAAGGCTCAATACCGTGATCTGGTCTCAAGAATACTTTGTCACCCGCGAAGACGTTCGCTTGTATGTTTATCGCAAGCGCGCCACAGCCCCCCAAGCGGGCGAAGCGGCAAAACCTGTTTTGCTGTTGGTTCACGGCTCCACCGTTTCTGGTCGCAACACCTATGACTTGCAAGTTCCAGGCGGCAAAGACTACTCTGTCATGGACTATTTTGCCGAGCGCGGCTACGACTGCTGGACCGTCGACCACGAGGGCTACGGCCGCTCAAGCTGGTCTGGCCGTGGCAACAGCGACGTGCGCACAGGGGCCAAAGACTTAGGCGCCGTGGTGCCCTTTATCTTGCAAGAAACAGGCGCTCAAAAGATCAACATCTTTGGCTCCTCTTCTGGTGCACTACGTGCCTGCGTTTACACCGAAGCCAACCCTGATACCGTAGCGCGCCTTGGACTTTCTGCACTTGTGTACACGGGCGCTGGTGCCCCGACACTTGAGCAGCGTCGCAAGAAGCTTCCCGAATACAGTGCCAGCCCCCGTCGCAAAGTTGACCTGGCTTTTTACGAAGGCATGTTCAACCGCGACAAACCAGGCTCCAGCGAAGACAGTGTGCCCAAAGCCATTGCCGCTGCCGAGTTGCCCTTGGTCAGCGAAGTACCTACCGGCACCTATGTCGACATGTGCGCCAACCTGCCTTTGGTCAAACCCGAAAACATTCCCTGCCCCACCTTGGTCATTCGCGGTGAGTACGACGGCATTGCGGCCGAGCCCGACTTGCTCGACTTCTTCACCCGCCTGCCTACCAAAGACAAGCAGTTTGTGGTGCTTTCGGGCATTGCGCACAACCCCATGATGGGCGTGGTTCGCAACAAATTCCACCACGCGCTAGAAACCTTCCTCAAAGCCCCCATCTAAATTAGAAATAGCCAAGGAGAGCCGCAGCATGACAACAGTTCAATGGTCGGGTGGAACAGAACACTGGACGCATAAAGGCGACATTCGATTGTTTCTGTGGCACAAAGCTGCCCACAAAAACGTACCGCATGCCGGCACCATTTTGTTTGTGCACGGCTCCTCCATGGCGTCTCAACCCACATTTGACTTGTCTGTGCCAGGCCGCCCTCATTCTTCTGTCATGGATTGGTTTGCCGAGCGCGGATTTGACACGTGGTGCATGGACAACGAAGGCTACGGCCGCTCTGATAAAAGCCGTCCCATCAACTTTGACATCAGCAATGGTGCAGACGACCTGGCCGCTGGCAGCGACTACATTCGCAAAACCACGGGCGCCCAAAAACTGATGGTTTACGGTATTTCTTCAGGTGCCCTCAAAGCCGCTTTGTTTGCTCAGCAGCACCCGGACCGTATTGCCAAACTGGCTTTGGATGCATTTGTGTGGACAGGCGAAGGCAGCCCAACACTGGCTGAACGCAAAAAGAAATTGCCCGAATTTTTGGCCAAGAACAGCCGCCCCATTGACCGTGCGTTTGTTCACAGCATTTTTAACCGCGACCATGGCGCATGCGCTGAAGACATTGTCAAGGATGCCTTTGCCGATGCCATTCTCACCTTGGACTCGTCCATGCCCACCGGCACTTATGTCGACATGTGTTCTAAGTTGCCCTTGGTTGACCCAACACAAGTCAAATCGCCAACGCTCATCATGCGCGGCGAGTACGACGGCATTGCCAGCCTCGATGACTTGCTGAACTTTTACAAATTGCTGCCTTGCCCCAGCAAACAGTTCAGCATCATGGAGGGCATTTCACATGCCAGTTTTCAGCAGAAAAATTACCTCATGGTGTACCAAATTCTGCACAGCTTTTTTTCTCAACCCGAACCCACTTTCAAAGGTTAATTTATGAAGAAGCTCTTGAGCATTGTTTGCACAGCTGCACTACTTACATTGACCCAAGGTCAAGCGCTTGCACAGGCCTATCCCACCAAACCCGTCAAAATCATTGTGCCTTTTGGCCCGGGTGGCTTTACCGATGTGGTGGCGCGTATTTTGGGCGTCAAGTTGGGCGAAAGCTTGGGCCAATCGGTGGTGATTGAAAACAAACCTGGCGCAGGCTCCATGATTGGCACCGATCAAGTGGCCAAGTCTGCACCCGATGGCCATACCTTGGTCATTGTGTCTTCCACGCATGTCATCAGCCCCTGGATTTACAAAAACGTTCCGTACGATCCCATCAAAGGATTCACACCAATCACCAAACTGGTGGACTCACCTTATGTGCTGCTGACCAACCCCAAGGTGCCCGTTAAAAACGTGCAAGAGTTCATCGCCTTGGCCAAAGCCAACCCCGACAAAATTCACTATGCGTCTTCTGGCAATGGCAGTGCGCAACACCTAATTGGCGGCATGTTTGCCTCCATGACCAAAACGCAACTGAAGCACGTGCCCTATCGCAGCAGCAACTTGGCCAGCACAGACTTGGTAGCTGGCGTGGTTGAGAGCAGCTTTGCGGGCGTGCCCAATGCACTCAGCCAAGTGCCCAATGGGCGCTTGAACGCATTGGCCGTCACCAGCGCCAAGCGTATCCCCCAGTTGCCCAATGTGCCCACCATGCAAGAAGCTGGCGTGCCCGGTTATGACGCCACCATTTGGCTGGCCATGTTGGCCCCAGCCGGCACACCCGCCAACATCGTGAGCCGTCTCAATACCGAAATTGGCAAAATCATGAACAACCCAGAAAATCAAAAAGCTTTTTTTGATGCAGGTGTTCAGGTGAGCTTGTCCACGCCAGAAGCGCTGAGCCAATTGATGGTTTCAGAAATGGACAAATGGGGCAAAGTGGTCAAAGAAGCCGGTATCAAACTGGAATAAGTTGAATTCGGGTGACGTCATGAGACCGTGGCGCTAGAATGAAATCATGACTTCACCTGCACTTCAGAAACTCTTCACCCGCTTGGGCATTGTTGTCCTTGCCTTGTTAGCTGCATTTGCCATTTACATTTGGGCTGTTTTCTCTTGGAGCTACTCCCAAGGAGAGCGTGCCGGCTTTTTGCAAAAGGTGTCTTACAAGGGCTGGGTTTGCAAAACTTGGGAAGGCGAGCTGTCCTTGGTGGCCATACCCGGCGCAGCCCCTGAAAAGTTTTTATTCACGGTGCGAGATGACGCGGTTGCGCAGCAACTCAACGCCGTTGCAGGCAAGCGTGTGACGCTGCAATACGAGCAACACCGCGGCCTGCCCACCTCCTGCTTTGGTGACACCGACTACTTTGTGGTGGGCGTGGCCGTTATTGAGTAAGCAGCACCAAGGCAAAGGCAGCAAAGATCACCAACCAGATGATCTTTGAGTTTCGGCCAATGAATTTCAAGCCTTTTTCTTCCATGGAAATTTCGCGCGGACCTGTCGGTTTGGGAGGCTCCAAAGGCTGAACCTCGCCCACCGCCTCGCCCCAATGAGTGGCCTGGGGGCCTAAAAATTCACTGAAATCGACTGTGGCTGCGGCTTCAGGTTTTTGCGCTGCTTGCATTTGCAAAACCCGCTGGGTGAGCAAATAGGCAGCATAAGGCTGGGTTCTAAAAGCATCGGCAATCAGTTTGGCGGCCGTTTCGTCGTAAATACGGGGTTTGGTTTGAATCATTTCGCGTAAAAACTGCATCAATGCATCGCGTTCACTACCCGTCATAAGTTTTCCTTGACTCCTGAATAAGTTTGCAAGGGTGCCCTGATTTGGCTAGAATTTTTACTAGGTCTAACCCCAAGGCCGAACTGAAGGCCTAGGCGCCAACAGACAACTCATGCAAGGAGACATACATGCCATACGTCATGGTCATCATTGACCTGTTTATTTTGGTTGCCATTGTTTGGGCGTTCTCAGAAAACAACCGCCAACTCAAATTGCTCAAAAAAGCCAAAGAAGCCAAGCAGCACTGATTGGCCTCAAAACCCCACAGTGGCTCACCCTTGCGGTGGGCCATTGTCTTTTTGGGCCTCTTCCGCCAGTTTGCGCTCGCGTTTGAGCTTCTCCTGCTTGAGGTCATGAAATTGGTGAATGGCAAACACAAACACCAGGGCAAAGACGCCCAACTCAATCCAGATTCCCATTTGAATGCTCCCCTTGTCTAGAGTCCTTGATCAAGCAAGGACACGGTGTCTGTTTAGCCTCAAGTCGATGTTAGGATGAAGTGACCGGAGACCCCCAATGCTAATTCGCCTTTTGTACATCAGCCGAGCCGTAGGCGCCATCACCACCACCATGACGGGGTCAATCTTGGCGTCAGCCCGCGTGCACAACCGCGTAGCGGGCATTACAGGGGTGTTGTGCCAAGGACAAGGCTTGTTCATTCAAATCTTGGAAGGCGAGCGCAGCACCGTCAACCGGTTGTATGACACCCTCATCAAAGACAAACGCCATCAAGATGTTGAATTGGTGGCCATTGAAGAGATTCAAACGCGTCGATTTCCAGAATGGTCGATGGCCCATGTGGTCATTTCAGAAAACGACCCCATCGTTCAATTGAAGCACCCAGAGTTTGATCCGTTTAATGCAACGGCTGCAGATTTGATGGCCTTGGTGGATGATTTGTTGGCGCAGTCGTCGCCCATCCACTGAGATGGCGTGAAGCCTTGTAACGAAGCTTAGGCCTCTGCTTCGGACAAGACCTTTTTAACCAACTCGACCAAGTCTTTGAACCTTCAAAAGGTGATATTTGAAGAAATCTCAGGACACTAGTGGATCTGACCCCAATTAATTGACCCCATTTATTCGTCTAGATCAAAAAGGCCGTCTAAGAGCAGGCCTCCAGCAACCACGCCTAGGGTAGTGCCTGCGGCAAGGGTGCCAACCTGGGTTAACAAACCGGTGCCCCAGTTGCTGGGTTGAGGCGGTTCTTGAGCAGCCTCTTGCTTGGATTCTTGGACTTGCAGCTTGGTCAACGCGGCGTCTAAGGCCAATTGGAGGGCCATGCTGCGTTGAACCAGTTGGTAAAGTGCATTGGGTTGTTGGCCTAATGCGTCACGAATGATAGTGTCGGCCAAGGGGTCTTTTGTCTTGATGGGCGTTTGCCGCAGCGAAGCCAAAAATTGCAACAGTTGATCGCGTTCTTGAACATTCATGAGTTGCTCCTTGTTGAGTAAGTTATCCAAGCATTCTGGCTTTGGCTACCGCACTGACGCCCTGCTCATCCAGCATCCACTGAACCGGTTGAGATGCAATTTGCAAAGCAACGCGGCGCGCGTTTGTTTGCAGGCAACCCGCGGGTGTTCTTTGTAGTTTTTGCAAAAGCCAATGAGGCACGATGTCGAATGATGATTTCAAAATCAAGTGAAAAAATGTCTTTTCTGTGAAGCCGACAGAATAGTTTTCAATAGACTGCAAGGTTTCGCGTGTGCGTTGGTCAAAGGTCAAAACAGATTCGTATTGCTTAATGGCTTGCTGTAATTCATGCAGCGTGTTTGGCAAATAGGTAGCGCCTAGCATCTGCCCTACTTTGTTCATCTCCACCACATAACAGTTGCAGTCGGCCAAGCACAATGGCCTGATGGCCAAGTGCTGGTATGCATTGAGAAATGACATCGTTTCAATCAAGTGCACCCACCTCAGAAGATCGGGTTCATTGGCTTTATAGGGTTGCCCTTGTTGGTCAGTGCCTTCTATCTTTGCATGGATGGCATTCACCCTGTCAATACTTTGAGTTGCCATCGCTAGACTGCCGTAGGTAGTGGACGCTACAAACAAAGCAGTTCGCCCTAGTCTGGCTTTTAACTGCTCACGAAAATTGGAGTGGTCCCAAACGGCCGCTAATGCGCGTGGATGCAAAGCCTGAATCATCAAGGAGGACAAGCCCCCTACCATCATGGCTGAAAAATCGGCGTGCACTTTCCACACCACAGACTGAGGTCCAAACAGGCCGGGGTCGCCCACGGGCAATTTGAATGCGTCCAAAGATGAGGCAGCACCCGTGATGTTTTGAAGACCTTTGCCAATGGCTTCAAATGCCAGAGGCTTCAGGATGGATTGGATGTTTTGCAGCACTGGGAAATTTTACGGTTCCACGCTACTTTGCCCCAGACAACAACCCAACTCCATGCAATGACTAAGGTAATTCTTATACTGAGGACAATGTCTGCGCAAAGGAATTGACGTGATGTCAACACAATTGAATGTATTCGGCGATGATCTTGTTCCCTGTTCCTACGACCCACTGACGGGTTATTACAGAGATGGTTGTTGCAAACTTGACGAACACGACCACGGCAGCCATGTCATTTGCGCCAAAGTGACACAAGCATTTCTAGATTTTTCTCTAAAACGGGGCAATGATTTGATCACCCCCAGACCGGAATACAGGTTTGCTGGTTTGGTGGCCGGCGACCGTTGGTGTTTGTGCGCATTGCGATGGAAAGAAGCTTATGAGGCGGGTGTCGCACCGCCTGTTATTTTGGAGTGCACGCATTTAAAAGCTTTGCAGTATGTAACGCTTGCACAACTGCAAGCTTCAAATTGACCTGCTTGCGTCACAGGCCCCATTGAAAGCCTCAAATTCGTCTGGCCAAAACCACCGCGCCCGCCGAGCCTGTGCCTACCAGCCAGCACCAAGCTCGAACAAAAAAATGAGACGCATTGCCCGCTAAACTGGCCGCTTCGTCGCGATGATGGCGCTCGTCGGCTTGGCATTCCTTCAGCAAGGCCAGTAATTCAAAATGGCCGCCGTTGACCTCAATGTGGTCAATTTGTTGTTGGTAATGTTGATCAACAAATATTTCAACAGCGTTCACAGTTGCATAAGCAGCTTGTCTACCAAACAACGCAGGCAATGCGCCTGTTAACCAGCCTGCAATGCGCCACGGCACCAAGAGCATGCTGCGCTGAGAAGCCGGCAACCATTCTTGGATAGCAGCCAAATGTTTTGCCTCTGTTTCGCCATGTGCGGCAGCAAACGCCATGAGCTCTTTGTCTTTTTTCAATTTGGCAATTTGCATCATGCCGCGGTAAATAAATACCGCGCCCAATTCTCCAGCGTGGTCGGATCTGAGTTCACGTTGAAGGTGAATGGACAATATTTCGGTGGTCATCAAAAAGACATGTCTTGAGTGAAAATCAGGGCAAACAAATAAGCTCGATGAAATGTGCTTTATTTTCAAAAACATACAGTCGAGAAGGTCATTGAAACTGTGAAGAAAATCACACCGACACCGCAGCCCAAGATGGCCTTGGTGATTGGCAGCGCACCTGATGCAGTATTGGCCAAAGACTGGAATTTATCGTCTTTCGCCTACCGAATTGCCATCAACAACTCTTGGCAAATTACCCCCGACTGGGACTTCCTGGTCTACCCAGAAGATCTCTTGCCAGAGCGCTTGCCCACAGCGCCCTTAAAAGCGCATCAAAAACTGATTGACGCAACTGAATTTGTGCCCGCGCAAAACAAATTGGGCGGCTTTGTTTATGCAGGCGGTACCATGGCTTTTACAACAGCTTATTGGACCTTGAGTGCATTAAAGCCAGACCTGATTGCGTTTTTAGGATGCGACATGATTTATGGGGCTTCACTAGGCAAAAGCAATCATTTTTATGGACACGGCACATCAGATCCTTTAAGGCCCGACATCACACTTCAATCGCTGGAGGCCAAGTCGATCAGGTTCATGGCCATTGCCAATGCACTGAACTGTGCAGTGGTTAATTTGTCTGAACTGCCGCAGTCGCGTTTGGTGTTTCAGAGAGTTTCAATGCAAAATTTGCAGGGCGCTGATTTTTGTAGCGCTTTGCTTGAACAACAAAACTTGGCGCTCAATTCAAACAATGTTGACCGTGCTTTGGCTGCAGAAAAATCACTGGCTTACATGGTCTCTTCTGGCAAATATTGGGAGCAGCTAGAACACTTAGATGCAAGCAAGCTCAACCAAATTGACAATTTGTGGCTCGATGCCATACAGCGCAACTAACTCGTTTGTGATCCATTGAAGGTATTCAAATCATGGCCGATACCATTCCACTTTTTCCACTCTCGCATGGCATTTTTCCTGACGGCATGTTGCAACTCCAAATTTTTGAAGTTCGCTACCTAGACCTGATCAAACGTTGCCATCAAAATCAAACTTCATTTGGTGTGCCATGGCTGCGTTCTGGCAAAGAAGTTCAAGTGCCTGGAGAAGAGCCCTCGATGCATCAATATGGATGCTTGGCTCATATCCGCGAATTTGAGCAAGTGCAGCCCAATTTTTTCCGAGTAGTGTGCCAAGGTGGCTTGCGCTTTGAACTTGAGTCTGTTGTATCAGGCCCCTTAGGTGTTTGGCAAGGTCAAGTGAAATACTTGCCCCAAGACCCTGAAGTTGATTTGCCCTCACATTTGCAATCGCATGCCGACCGATTGGGCAAAGTAATTGCCAATGCACAAAAGCAAGGCGTTATAGACAAACTGCCTATCTTCCCGCCCTATCACCTTGATCAATGTGGTTGGCTGGCAAACCGCTATGCAGAAGCCATGGATGTGGAGGCAGACATCAAGCAGCAACTACTAAGTGAGCCAGATCCACTCAAGCGACTGGAAGCTGTCGCCGCCATCGTGGAAAAATAATTGGGGTCAGATCAACATTAATTCTTTCAATCGGTGAGGGCAGAGGCTGATGGGGGCTTCCTCATACTGGGGTACCAGAAATCGTTCAGCCCCCATCAGCCTCTGCCCTCACCGATTGGGAATTAATGTTGATCTGACCCCAATTATTCAATCAAAGATTTCGTTGAGCCACGACTTCTTTCGACTGGGGTAATACGACTGCTTCGCACGATATTCGGCATGCTCAAAATCACTGCGTTTGCGGTGTTGGGCATTTTGCGCAGGCGCTACAGGCGACGAAGCCACCGCTTTATCTAGCAATTTGTCTAACTCGCCGCGGTCAAGCCATACACCGCGGCATGCGGGGCAATAGTCAATCTCGACCCCTTGACGGTCGGCCATGACCAAAGTGGTATCAACGCAGTTGGGACATTTCATGTTCATTGCCTTTCCAAGGAAAACAAGAAGATAGGGGTAAACTGATTTCTTAAAAAGCAGGGAATTACTAACTAACGATCAGATAAATACTGAGGGTAAACATGAAATTTGTGCCCAGGCATTGGGCAAAAGTTACACCATCACGAGCACCTTGTTGATAAACGCCTCGTCCACAATGAAGCGCCATTGCCTTTTGACGGTGTCAAAGGCAGTGGCTATTGCCGTTTTGATAGACATGCCCCCTGCCTGTGTGGCAACATGATGTGCAATTGAAAGGACCGACATGATCGAAGAAAACATTGACATTCAAACCGCCAATGGTTCGATGAATACCTTCGTAGTTTTCCCAGAAGAAAACGGTCCGTATCCAGTTGTGTTTTTCTACATGGATGCACCAGGCAAGCGCGAAGAGCTGCACGACATGGCACGCAGACTGGCCAGCGTCGGCTACTTTGTGGTGTTGCCAAATTTGTACTACCGAAGAAGCCGCGATTTTTATTTGAAAGAGCGCGCCCCCGAAGCCATGGATGTGATGTTTGCACACATGGCGTCCTTGAACGCTACCACTAGCCAAATTGACACGGCGGCCATGCTGAAGTTTGTAGACAACCACGCCATGGCAGATCAATCCAAAATTGGTGCGGTGGGCTACTGCATGAGCGGCCCTATCGTGATGTGGATTGCAGCGCAATTTCCAGACCGATTTCAAAGCATTGCATCTATTCATGGCGCCAACATGGCCACTGATGCACCTGATTCACCCCACCTCATGCCGCCGCAAATCAAATGCGAAAGCTACTTTGCGTGCGCAGAAATTGACAAGTGGGCACCGCCAGCAGACATCCAAAAATTGGAGTCTTCTCTGTTGCAAGCCAAGTCAAAGTTCAGAATTGAGTGGTACCCCAAAGTAGAGCACGGCTTTGTGTTTCCGCAACGTGCCGGTATGTACAACGCGCAAGCCGCAGAGCGTCATTGGGAGCGACTGTTTGAGTTGTTTGGCCGCACCCTCAAGTCAAACTGAGCTCAGCCTTTTTGTGCAGCCAACTTCTTCCGCTTGGCCAAAATCACCGCCGTATTAATTCCCGTGAAAACCATGATGGGCCAGAGCCATGTGCAAATCAGGGTCCAAAAAATACGGCCTTTCAGCTCCGACGCTTGATCTGTTTGAGTTGCCTTATCTGGACCTTCACTGAAAAGGTGCCGGTTAGAAAAAGTAGCCAATCCAAAACAGACACCCAATAAAAGATACAGAGAAATCACGATTTGTTCATTGGTCACAGTCGATCTCCTTAGGGTAGATGTCTAGCCATCTTAGGAGGGCGACACTTCATCTGTCAACTTTTATTGACGACAACTGGTGGTGACAGATAAAACAATTGGGGTCAGATAAACATTAATTTTGTCAATCAGTGAGGGCAGAGCCTGAGAGGGGCTTCCTCATACTGGAGTACCAGAAATCGTTCAGCCCCTCTCAGGCTCTGCCCTCACTGATTAGAAATTAATGTTGATCTGACCCCAATTGTTTTGACCCTGGAGGTTAAATCTGATCGATGGCCGTATCGTTCTTGGGCTGCTCACCTTCGTTGTCAGAGATGGCAAATCGATCGTCTGTACGGGTGTAAAAACTGGCGCCAAAGCGGGCCACAGGGCGATAGTCTTTGAGGTTCACACGCCAAGCTTGTGTATCGATCAAGCCATCACGCGCAGCCAGCCACTGAATGCGGCCTATGAACACATAGCGGCTGGGCGTTTCTAGTTTTTCATGAAGTACGCATTCAAAGGCAATGGGCGCCTCCGCAATTCTGGGTGGCTTGACCGTACGAGACGGTACGGCGGTAAAACCCACCGCCGCCAATTCACTGACATCAGTCGGAAAATTTTTACCGCATGCATGCATCTTCTGCGCAATGGGTTCATCCGACATGTGCACCACAAACTCACCGTTGTGCAAAATGTTAGCGGCCGTGTCTTTCAGTTGCCCATCTTGCAAGCGGTTGATGCTGATCATCAAGATGGGCGGGTCTTCGCCAATCATGTTGAACATGGAAAAAGGCGCGGCGTTGACAACGCCATTGGCACCCAAGGTGGTGACCAAGGCAATGGGCCTCGGCACAATGAGGCTGGCCATCAGCTTATAGCGTTCGTAGCTGGTGATGTCGTCAAAGTTGACTTCTGTCATACGTGTCATGGCTTCATAAAAAATTGATCTTAACCAAAATAAAAAACGGCACTGCCAATCAAGTCGATTGACAGCGCCGCCCTCGGGCTAAGCAAAAATCAAACGATCACTTCAACTTTGGCGCGCTTGGCAACCGCAGTCCATGTGTTGATTTGAGATTGAATCAGCTTGGTAAAGTCATCGCCCACAACTGGCGTTTTGCGTGGCAAGGTTTGAACTGCTTCCAACGCAGCCATGACGTCTGGCTTGGCCAACAATTCTGGAATGAGCGCTGTAATTCTTTGCGCAATGGGCGCTGGTAAGTTTTTGGGCGCAGACATGCCTAGCCATTGAGAACCTGTGAGGGAGTTGTAGCCCAGTTCTGCAAAGGTCGGAATGTTGGGGAACGCAGGCAGCCGATTGGGCGTAGAAACAGCCAATGCACGCACAGAGCCAGACTTGAGTCGTTCCACATTGGTTGTGACAGGATCAAACACACTGTCAATTTGACCACCCATCAAGTCTTGCAAGGCAGGCGCACTGCCTTGGTACGGCACATGATCGTGTTCGTTGGCTTGGCCTTCAATTTTGAGCAATTCGCCAAACAGATGATTGGCTGAGCCGATGCCCGAGGAACCATAACGCACTGGCTTTGTCTTGGCTGAATTGACATATTGGGCCAAAGTTTGATGGGGTGATTGGCCGCGAACAATCAGTAACATTGGCGCTTCAACCAACATGGCCATGTGCGTGAAATCATTCACAGGGTCAAAGGGCATGGTACGGCGTGTGGCCGTGGCATAGACGTGAACGGAAGCGTGACTGACCAACAGCGAGTAACCATCGGCTGGCTGACGTGCTGCGTACTCGGTGCCAATCAAACCACCTGCACCTGCTCTATTTTCAACCACCACTGTTTGAGACAAAGCCTGTGACAAATGAGGCGCTAACAAACGGGCAACTGTGTCTACCAAGCCACCGGGTGGGTACTGGCAGATGAGTCGTATAGGACCTCTGGTGGGCCAAGCACTCGACTGTGCATGAACCCAGGGGGCTGCAACGGTTGCTGAGGCAGCAGCGGCAGCTGCCAATAAATCACGACGCTTCATGTGTTCTCCTTGAGTGGATGATTTGGAAAAGTTAAGATGACGACTCGTTGAAATAAACGCTCTGAACTCTTTGCATGAACCATGCCTGCGTTTGCAAACTTGACATGCATCAAGAGACGGAATTCGAGTGCCTTGATGCACCATTTTTGGGCTGACGCGCACCAATTTAAGATTGAAGCCTTTGGCGACGTCAAGAAATGCAATCCATGCAAAACATCAAATCTGCCAAATACCTTTTGATCAATCCGAACACCAATGGATTGACCACACAAAGACTTCAACAAGTCCTCTTGCCACAGCTGCCAACCCACGCAAGCTTGGCTGTGGTCACAGCTCCCTTTGGCGCCACTTACATTGCTTGTGAAGCAAGCCATGCCGTTGCCGCTCATGCCTGTATTCAAACTTGGGCTGAGCACTTAAAAGCCAACAAAGAACCTTTGGATGGCGTGTTAATTGGTTGCTTTGGAGATCCAGGGCTGTTTGCCCTGCGAGAAATGTCGGGATGCCGCGTGACGGGGTTGGCCGAGGCATCCTTCATTCAGGCGGCTAGTTTGGGCCCCTTCTCTATCGTCACAGGTGGTGAACGCTGGAGACCCATGCTGCATCGCTTGGCAAACAGCTTAGGCTTTCACAATGAGTTAAAGCACATAGAAACCGTTTTACCCAGTGGCGCCGAGCTTCAGGCCAACCCGAAAATGGCCATAGAGTGCTTAAAAACAGCTTGCCAAAATGCTTCGCTGAATGGCGTGAAGTCCATCATTTTAGGCGGCGCCGGACTGGCTGGTTATGCCGCGCAAATTCAGTCGATGGTGGACTTACCCATCATTGACAGCGCTACAGCAGGGCTTCAAGTGATGCTGAATCAGCAAGCGCCCAAAGCCAGTGCGCCAAGCAACGGCACATTTGCTTCTTGGTCTGACATGCCAAGCGCCGTTCAGTCCTTGCCCAAAAAATAATTGGGGTCAAATAATTGGGGTCAGATCAACATTAATTTTGTCACACGCTTGTCAAATGAATGGCATAAAAAGACAAAGTAACTTTTTATCAACCTTTAGGCGAGCCCTCAATCATGGCAAAAGACTTTTCCTTGATGGAAGATAGCAACCGCTCTTCCAATCCCAGTATTCATGACGTTTCAGAACCTTCACGCCGCCAAATTCTGCGCGGTGGTTTGGGCGCTTTGGCCAGCAGCTTTTTAGCGCCGCTGAGTGCCATTGGTGGCGCTGCTGCACTCACAGGTTGTGCATCCATGGGCATGAGCATGAGTCCCAAAATGGGTTTCAAAAGTGTGGCCATTTCGAAGGCCGACAGCATCACAGTGCCAGAAGGCTACATTGCGCATGTCATTGCCCCGTGGGGCGACCCCGTGGGCATTGTGGGTCAGAACCATCCTTTCAAAGAAGACGCCAGCAACTCTGCTGCCGAGCAAGAGGCCCAGATGGGCATGCACCACGACGGCATTCACTTCTATGCCCTCGATGGCTCTAAGCGTGGACTCTTGGCCATGAACCATGAATACGTTGACCACGGCTTGCTGTTCAAAGATGGCATGGCCAATTGGAGCGCCGAGAAAGTTCGCAAGTCACAAGCTGCGCATGGTGTATCTGTCATTGAAGTACAAGACAAAGGCGGTAAGTGGGAAGTGGTCAACCCTTCTAAATATGCACGCCGCATTACGACCAATACACGCACCGAATTGAGTGGTCCTGCTGCTGGGCATGCCATGTTAAAAACAGCGGCAGACCCTGCAGGCAAAGTTGTCATGGGTACTTTGAACAATTGCGCCAGTGGCATCACACCTTGGGGCACTTACCTCACCTCAGAAGAAAACTTCATCTTTTACTTCAGCGGTGGCGACACACTGACGCCGCACGAACGTCGTTGGGGTTTAAGAAAAGGTGGCGTGGGTTATCGCTGGCACGAGCATGATGCTCGTTTTGATGCCGTCAAAAATCCCAACGAACCCAATCGCTTTGGATGGATTGTTGAAATCGACCCACAGAACCCCAATGCCACCCCCATGAAGCGCACAGCCATGGGCCGCGGCGCGCACGAAGGTGCAACCGTAGCAGTCACCAAAGACAACCGTGCTGTGGTGTACATGGGTGAAGATGCACGCTTCGAATATATCTACAAGTTTGTGAGTCGCGACACTATCAAACCCGGTGGCGCAGCCGCCAATGCCACGCTGCTAGACCACGGTACGCTGTATGTGGCCAAGTTCAATGCAGATGGCAAAGGCCAGTGGATTGCATTGACCCACGGCCAAGGCCCGCTAACAGCAGCCAATGGCTTTGCTGACCAAGGCGAAGTACTGATCAAATCAAGACAAGCCAGCGATCTTTTGGGCGCAACCAAAATGGACCGCCCTGAATGGATTGACATCGACAAACAAGGCTGGGTGTACGCCACCCTCACAAACAACAGCAACCGCGGCGGCGACAAGCAACCAGCGGTTGACGCTGCCAACCCACGTGTCAACAACACACAAGGCAACATCATCCGCTGGAAAGAAGATGTCGATTTCCACAGCACTACATTTGCCTGGAATCACTTCATCATGGCCGGCGACCCATCATTGGACCGCGCCGATGCCAAAGGCAATATCAAGGGCGACATGTTCTCTTGCCCCGATGGTTTGTGGGTAGACGGTCGTGGCCTGATGTGGATTCAAACCGATATGTCGACATCTGCCATGGGCAAAGGCGACCTCAAAAACTTTGGCAATAACATGATGCTGGCAGCCGATGTGCAAACAGGTGAAGCACGCCGCTTCTTGGTAGGCCCAGCAGGCTGCGAAGTGACTGGCGTAACTGAAACGCCAGATGGCAAAACCATGTTCGTTAACATTCAGCACCCAGGTGAGCCATCCAATGAAAGAACCAACCCGGACAACCCGCGTGCATTTTCTAACTGGCCTGATCAGAAGCCCACTGGCCGCCCCCGCTCCGCCACCGTGGTAATCCGCAAACTGGACGGCGGCATCATCGGCACCTAAGTTTTATATTGTGGTCAGATCAACATTGTTTGGCCAAGCATCTTTTCACAAGAAAGATGCTTGGCCTTTCTGTTGAACAATGTTGTGTGTGTGGCTGACGGTTTTGATTTAAGATTTTTGATTAACGCGCTTAGAAAGCTGTTCGGCCGATTCTTTGCGCTCGCTATAACGGTCGACCAGATATGGCGCCACATCTCGCGTGAGCAGCGTAAACTTCACCAACTCCTCCATGACATCAACGACCCTGTCGTAATAGGCAGATGGCTTCATGCGGCCATTTTCCTCAAACTCCAAAAATGCTTTTGCCACTGAACTTTGGTTTGGAATGGTGAGCATGCGCATCCAGCGACCTAAGATGCGCATCTGGTTGACCGCATTGAAAGACTGAGAACCACCCGACACTTCCATAACGGCCAAGGTCTTGCCCTGCGTAGGACGCACTGCCCCTACAGACAAAGGTATCCAGTCAATCTGACTTTTCAGGATACCCGTCATTGCGCCATGACGTTCAGGCGAGCACCACACCATGCCCTCTGACCAAGCAGCCAAATTACGCAACTCTTGAACCTTGGGATGCGTATCGGGCGCTGCATCGGGTTGTGGCAAGTTCAATGGATCAAACACCTTCACTTCTGCACCCATGGCTTCTAAAATGAGAGCTGCTTCTAAGGTCAACAGCTTGCTGTATGAACGCTCGCGCAATGATCCATACAACATCAAAATGCGTGGCGCATGGGTAGAAGCCTTCTGGGGAAACAACAAGGGCGCTTGCACACCCTTGAAGCAATTTGCATCGAGATGTGGCAATTGATCGGAATAACTAGACATTCAAGTCCTTTTGACTGACCAGCTTATGAAGCAACAAACCCGCAAATCCACCCACAATTTGTGCGGCAACGAAGGCTGGGACATCTGCTGGATAAATACCTGCAAAAGTATTTGAAAACATACGACCAAAGGCTGCTGCCGGATTGGCAAAAGAAGTGCTGGCTGTAAACCAGTAAGCGGCCCCAATGTAGCAAGCAACCAAAGACGACGCCTTGCCTTCTGGCGAGCGCAAAATGACAAATAGCAAACCTGCCGTTGCCACTGCTTCGGCAAACCATTGCGCAGAACCCGTTCTGACCTTGGTAGACCACTGCAGTATGTCAAGTTCGAACATGGCATGAGCCACCCAAGCACCCACTGCAGCACCTACCAGTTGGGCAACGACATAGCCCATCAAATGATGACTCGCTAAGTCTTTGCGATAGGCCATGACCATTGAAACCACAGGATTGAAATGCGCGCCACTGATGGGGCCCAGAGTTTCAATCAGCACGTAAAGTGCAAACACCGTGGCCAATGTATTGGCAAGCAATGCAACAGCCGTGTTGCCATCAGCCAATTGCTCGGCCATGATGCCCGAGCCGATGACCGCACACAACAGTGCGGCGGTGCCCACCAGTTCTGACAAATATCTTTTCCAGTGAATCATTTCGCAGCTAAGTCGCGTGCTGTGTTTTGCAGCGTTAATTTGTTCAAACTGCTTGTTGGCAGACTCGTAAAAATTTCAAGACGACGCTTGATGAGATGCAGGGTTTGCGAGAAAGCCTCCAGCTTTTCAGCATCTGTGCCAGTGCCTGCAGAAGGATCGGCATAACCCCAATGCGCTGTAGCAGGCTGACCAGGCCAATAGGGGCAAACTTCGCCGGCAGCGTTGTCGCAAACCGTGATGACCAAATCCATGTGTGGTGCGTTTGGCTCTGCAAAAACGTCCCAGCTCTTGCTGCTTAAACCATCCGTTGCAATGCCAGCTTTTTCTAACGTGACAATGGCCAATGGATTGGGCGTTTGATTTTCTCTGGGGCTACTGCCTGCGGAGTAAGCTTTGAATTTGCCTTTTCCCAAATGATTCAACAAGGCTTCGGCCAAGATGCTGCGAGCCGAGTTATGGGTACATAAAAAAAGTACGTTCAAGGGTTTTGATTCAGTCACTTTGGGATCCTTCAGTTAACAGGTTTTGCAAATTGCATCAGGGCTGACTTCGCAAGCCTCCCCTTCGCAACAGTTTTGGGATAAGTACGTCAATACAGCATTCATGCGGTCAAACTGAGCGCGATAAATCAAGTTGCGCCCGCTGCGCTCTTGAGAAATCAAATCGGCATTCATGAGCTCTTTCAAATGAAATGAAAGTGTATTGGCAGGTATGCCCAAGTCTTGTGCGATCAGCGCAGGCGTGATGCCCTTGGCACCTTTCACAACCAGTGCACGAAAAATCTGAAGCCGGTTGGGCTGAGCCAGGGCTGCAAGTGCTTTGATGACGTATTTATCTTCCATATTTCGATGGTAATGGAAATATATGACAGTTTTATTGCAGCACGAACCTAGTTCAGGTCGTTTTTAAATGGCACTGCACATGTGCTATCTTGCAGAAGCGCACCCCTCTTCAAAACTCCCTGTTATTTAAAAAATGAACCTGCAAGGCCCCAAACGTAAGATCACTTACGTCGCCACCTACGAGGCCATCGCTCTCTTGTTTGGCACACTTGGCTTTTTTAGCTTCAGTGACAGCAGCCTAGAACGTGCGGGTGCGCTAGCTATTTTTGGATCACTCTTTTCAGTCAGCTGGAACTTTGCGTACAACGCCATGTTTGAGCGCTGGGAAGCCAACAGACTGAAGCGAGGTCGCGGCTTCGGGCGTCGCGTGCTACACGCGGTAGGTTTTGAGATTGGCTTTTTGGTGGTACTACTACCAGTGGCGGCATGGTGGCTTGAGATCAGTTATTTGCACTCATTCACACTCAACCTTGGCTTGAACATATTCTTCTTAGCCTACACCTTTGCTTTTACATGGTGCTTCGATCGTGTATTCGGACTGCCCGCCTCAGCAGTTGCACCGAAGGACACTGCCACTGTAGTTTGAAGAGATCTCGCCTAGCAAGCACCCTGCAAACTCGATTTTTTAGCTTATGCTGAGCGCTCTGATCTAAGTGCTCTTTTGAAAGGCCTCAACATGCGCTTCCTAAACCACGCCTTGCACCGCACAATCTGGACTGCAGCTCTGGGCCTGATTTGTAGCTTCGTAGCGCAAGCTAACGGGCTTGTAAAAGTTGGCTCAAAGATCGACACCGAGGGCAAATTGCTGGGCAACATCATTGTGCTGGCACTTGAAGCCAATGGCATCAAAACAGAAAACAAAGTGGCGCTGGGCAACACCAAGCTGGTGCGCATGGCATTGCTGGCTGGCGAAATCGATTTGTATCCCGAGTACACGGGCAATGGTGCCTTTATGTTGGGTGCCGAAAACAACCCAGCTTGGAAAGACTTTCGAAAGGGCTACGAGTTGGCCAAGAAAATCGATTTCGAGCAAAACAAAATCGTGTGGCTTGAGCCTGCCAATGCCAACAACACTTGGGCCATTGCAGTGCGCAAAGATTTGGCAACTGCCAACCAATTGCGCAGCATGGACGATTTAGGTCGCTACGTCAACAAAGGCGGCACCTTCAAATTGGCCGCTTCGGCAGAGTTTATGGAACGCACCGATGCCATGCCCGCCTTTCAGACCGCCTACAGCTTTAAACTGCGCGCCGATCAGGCGCTTGTCTTGGCCGGCGGCGATACAGCCTCCACCATCAAGGCGGCCGCAGAGAAAACATCGGGTGTGAATGCCGCCATGGCCTACGGCACCGATGGTCCATTGGCCGCGCTGGGTTTGGTGGTCATGGAAGATTCAAAAGGTGTGCAACCCGTCTATGCACCCGCTCCCTTGGTACGAGACGATGTACTCAAGCGTACCCCTGCCATTGCAACTGTGCTGGCCCCCATCTTCAAATCACTTGATCGACAAACATTGCAAACACTCAATGCGCGCATTCAGTTGGAAGGTCAAGATCCGCGCAAAGTGGCCAGCAGCTACCTTCAAAGCAAGGGATTTTTAAAATAAATGCAGCCATGGCAGTGACGCTCTTCAAACGAGGGAATCCAGTTCTAACGCTCTACTTGGCGCTTGCCACAGCAGCAGCTTATGGTCTTCCCTTTTTACGCGTTGCGCCCAACAGGCTGCTGTCTGGTGAGCCCGTTTATTTAGAACAAGTTTTACATTTACAAAGCAGCCCGTTTGAAATCGCTTGCCTGTGCGCCATCGTAGGTTTGTTGTGCGTTGCCACTTGGATGCCTTTGCAACGCCTTATTCAAACCATCGTGATTGTGGCAATGGGCCTCTGCTTGGCAGGCCTATGGCAATTGGCTGGCCAATACGCGGGCGCAATCAGCCAACCAGAGAATACTTTAGCAAGAACCAATTTGGGGTCTGCATTCTGGGCCCTAGGCACCATCGCTTGGTTGATTGCGTTAGACGCGATTAACAGGCTGCAACTGACCAACTTTTGGCGACTGCTTGTGCAAACTGCGTTGTTGCTACCTCTGGCATTGACGGTGGCTGCTTCTTTGGCATCGGCATCGGACATGGCGTTGAATGCAGGTCAGCACTTGTCCATTGTCAAAGAATTTGCCAACCAAAGTGATGTCTTGAAGTCTGCAGTCTTGCGCCATCTTCAACTCGTGCTGTTGGCCATACTGCCAGCAGTGGCCATAGGCGTGCCACTGGCTTGGCGCATGACGCGGCAGCCAGGTATACAAAAAGCTTTGTTTCCCGTTCTGAATGTGATTCAAACCATTCCGTCCATCGCCTTGTTCGGTCTATTGATGGCACCCTTGGCTTGGATGGCTGTCCAAATGCCCGCACTGGCCCGCGCAGGAATTAGCGGTGTTGGCATGGCACCTGCCATCATTGCTTTGCTTCTTTATGCCCTTCTGCCCATTGTTCGCTCAACGCTGGCCGGCTTTGGCCAAGTCCCTACCGAAGTTGTTCATGCAGCCCGGGCCATGGGCATGTCACCCAGGCAGGTACTGTTGCAAGTAGAACTGCCACTGGCACTGCCCGTGCTACTCATTGGTCTGCGCACAGCCGTGGTTCAAACCACAGGCCTTGCTGCAGTAAGCGCTCTGGTGGGTGCAGGCGGTTTGGGACAAATCATGTTCGATGGACTTTTTAGCGCTGCCAACGAATTGGTAATTTTGGGGGTGGTTCCCATCGTACTGCTGGCCATGTTGGCCGACACTTTTTTCAAAGTGATGGAAGCCTTGATGAAGGAGCGAACATGCTGATTCAGTATGAAAACATCAGCAAGTTGTATGACGGCGCTGTCGCTATTTCAAATTTGAATTTACAAATTCAACAAGGCGAATTCGTGGTTTTTCTGGGCCCATCTGGTTCTGGCAAATCGACCCTTCTCAAAATGGTCAACCGCATGGTGGGGCACGATGGTGGTCGAATTTTGTGGAAAGGCCAAGAAATTGAGAGTCTGGATGTACAAGACTTGCGTAGACGCATGGGCTATGCCATTCAGTCAGTCGGTTTGTTTCCACACCGCAGCGTTGCGCACAACATTGCCACCGTACCCAGGTTACTGGGCTGGCACGCCGATCGAATTCAAGCCCGCACTGGCGAGTTGTTGATCCAGCTGGGTTTAGAGCCAGCGCAATTTGCGGATCGCTATCCTCACCAACTCTCTGGCGGTCAACAACAGCGTGTGGGTGTGGCCCGTGCCATGGCAGCAGACCCTGATGTTTTGCTGATGGATGAACCCTTTGGCGCGCTTGACCCCGTGACCCGAGCATCTCTACAGCTAACTCTGAAAAATCTTCACGGAACTACAAAAAAAACCATTCTATTTGTGACCCATGACATTGATGAAGCTTTGTTGCTGGCAACCCGCATCGTGCTGCTCAATCAAGGGCGCATTGAGCAAATGGGCACACCTCTTGAATTGCTACAACAGCCTGCCAACGACTTTGTCGCCGATTTTTTAGGACGCGATAATTTAGGACTTCAATTGCTCGCCCTGCGATCGATTGAACATCACATCAAACCGATTGAAGGTCTAGCGCCAACTCACTGCATTGCCCTTTCAGCCACAGTGCGAGAAGCAATTTCGCTCATGGCAGCGCACCAAGTTGCTGCATTGCGTGTGGCAGATCAAAGCGGACAAGTCATTGGCATGGTGAATGCCAACGATTGTTTAGAAAGCAAGCATGCTTGAGATACAAAGGCCATCGGTGCATGTACCTCGCATCTGGGGCAATGCATTCGCTTGGAGTGTGGCAGCTTTGCTCTTGCTTGCCTATGGCCTGCCCCATGCTCAGCCTTTGTTTGCCACCTTATTTCCCAACCTCCAGAGACCCGTCTATCTGCAAGAACCCATGGTTAATTTGCTTTGGCAACACATGGGTTTGGTAGCCGTATCAAGTGCAATCGCAGTGATCTTGGCAACCCTGGCAGGGCTGTTCTGCCATGCTGCTTCTGGCCAGGCCTTCAAACCCCTGATGGTATCGATTGGGGCCTTGGGACAAACATTTCCCCCCGTAGCTGTGTTGGCCGTGGCAGTGCCCGTTGTTGGCTTTGGCGAACTGCCGGCCCTTGTGGCTTTGTCTATTTTTGGTGTGCTGCCCGTGCTTCAGGCAACGCTGGCAGGGCTAACGTCTGTGCCAACATCGGTACTAGATTCAGCACGCGCCATGGGCATGTCATCGCGGCAAATTTTGACTGAAGTGCAAATTCCTTTGGCCATGCCCGTCTGGCTGGCTGGCGTTCGAACCTCAGTCATTGTGAACATCGGCACAGCCGCGATAGCTTCTACAGTGGGCGCCAAAACCCTTGGTCTGCCCATCTTAGTAGGACTCTCGGGGTTTAACACCGCCTATGTGTTGCAAGGTGCCACCATGGTGGCTTTGTTGGCCATTGCTACAGACTTAGCGTTTGACCGCTTAGCGCTAAGTCTGAAGGTCAATGCCCCAAGCTCAACTGACCATCAAGCGTGAAGATTGCG
This sequence comes from Limnohabitans sp., assembly GCA_049655425.1. Classification (GTDB taxonomy): domain Bacteria; phylum Pseudomonadota; class Gammaproteobacteria; order Burkholderiales; family Burkholderiaceae_C; genus Limnohabitans_A. The sequence goes on from JBASJS010000003.1 coordinate 538,288, forward strand.
CTTCACCCATGTGCCCCACTACAGCGGCGTCATTGAAGCCGTGGCGCTGAAAAACAGCCAGCACATCGGCCACCGCTTCGGGGGCGCAGCTTACCAACAAACCGCCGCTGGTTTGAGGGTCTGACAAAAGAGGTTGGCACTCTGCAGGCAAACCACCTGCCAAGCTAATTTCATGGCCATAGCCCTCCCAGTTTCGACCCGATGCGCCTGTCAGGTTGCCATCTTTTAACAAGGCAGACACGTTGGGCAACAAAGGCACATCAGCCCAATTGATGTGCACCGTCAGGTTAGCACCGCGTGCAATTTCAAGGACGTGTCCGGCAAGGCCAAAACCGGTGACATCGGTCAGGGCATGCACGCCAGCCAATTCTGCCAACTCGGGACCAGGCGTGTTGAGCTTGGTGGTGTTGGCAATCATTGACGCGTAGCCTTCGGCATCTAGCGCTTCCTTTTTAAGCGCAGCAGAAAGAATGCCTACGCCAAGCGGCTTGCCCAACACCAAAACATCACCAACGCGCGCACCGTCGTTTCGCTTGACGCGATCTGGATGCACCAGACCTAAAACAACCAAACCATAGATGGGCTCAACCGAATCAATGGTGTGCCCGCCCGCAATGGGAATACCAGCCGTATTGCAAACCGAAGCGCCACCCGCCAAAATTTTGCCAATGGTGTTGGTCGACAAAACATTCACTGGCATGCCCACCAGCGCCAAAGCCATGATGGGTTTGCCGCCCATGGCATAAACATCGCTAATGGCGTTGGTCGCGGCAATACGGCCAAAATCGAAGGGATCGTCAACGATGGGCATGAAGAAGTCGGTGGTGGCAATCAAGGCTTGCTGATCGTTCAGCTTGTAAACGGCAGCGTCATCAGCGGTTGCAATGCCCACCATCAATTCCTTAGGGATTGGCATCTGCAAAGTGCCTTTGAGAATTTCTGACAAAACTGCAGGCGCAATTTTGCAACCACAGCCTCCACCATGCGAGAGGGAGGTCAAACGGGGTTCAGAAGAATTCATGGTGGTTCCTAATTGCGAAAAATGCAGAATTAAAGGCGCAAAAGCTTCAAAGCACACGAGGTGCAAAATGAACATTACGCAAGATTGTAAGCAAGCCTTGGCGTTCGTGCTCGGCCGAAAACAAGGGTGCTCTCAGGGCGCACTGCCTCAGAAGCAAGCTGGCAAATTCGGTGTCATGCCTAAATCGAATTAGCATGTCGGCAAGGGCCTTCGAATCGCCCACTGAAAATAGGCCTGCATAGTCTTCCCCCAACATGCCTACGTTGCCTGCAATGCGCGAGGCAATGACGGGTACGCCACTGCAGATGGCTTCCATTAACACATGCGCGCCCCCCTCCATCACACTGGTATGAACCAACACATGTGAGCGCTGAATTTGGCGCCTTGTTTCAGAGTGGCCCAAAGCCCCCTTAAATTGATATTGCTTATAAAGCGCTGCCGTTTGGTGAGCCATGTCTGCCAGCTTGGCGTCGTGCTCTGCACCAATGTGCTGGATGTGAATGTCGTGGTGCTTTGAAAGCAAGGCCGCCGCATCAAACAAAGTTTGAGGCGATTTTTCTTCACGCAGATGCCCTACCATCACTGCGCGAATGCTGCGAGTGGTTTTCGACAAGCTGACCCGTGAAGAGGTCGACTGCAAAACCACCGAAGTTTTGGACCTGTAACGAGCAGGCAATTCAGCCAAACCCATGTGTTGCAAAACGACCAAATGAGCAGCCAATTCAAGCGATTCTTGCGCCTGTGGGTGATGTTGAATATCGCGGTACAAATCTGTGCCTGTCAGCACCACAACCAAGCCATCGGCGCCATGCATGGCGTGCCATGCGGCAATGGAGTCATAACTTCTGCGTGCGTGCAAAGCAAGCATGCAATCGTCCGTCTTTGCTCCATCCCATTGCCCCACCAGCCTGATCCTAAAATGCGCCTTGAGCAATTGACGGTAGCGCTTGGCAGTTTGCCAGTTGCCATTGTTGGCACTGGCAAGGGCTGGACTTACAATGACCAGCCTTGGTTTGGCCAACTCAGAAAGCTCTGATTTGGGTTGGATCACATTGTTGAGAAGCACTTTTATACTGAGCGTGTTTTATATTCAGAGGTGCAGGATAACGAAAAGGACCCCGGCCATCAATGCGTCAAGTAAATACCCAGTCGCTGACAAAGGCTCTTCAAGAAATTCGAGCCCAGACCCTTCAAGCGTTTGAATGCTATCGCCGCGCTGACAAGCTCAGCGTCCCTTTGAAATCGAATTTAAATCCCCCCGTCTGGGAGCTTGGTCACATCGCTTGGTTTCAAGAATATTGGATTGGACGCAATCAACAACGCCTGCAAGGCATTGGATGCAACCCTACACACACTCGCAAGCTCTCTTTGCTCAATGTCTCCGACGCTTGGTTTGACAGCGCCAAGGTTTCACATGCCAAGCGCTGGGATGCTGAACTGCCGCCTTACCCACAATGCCTTGACTTTGCAGAACAGAGCCTTGCACAAACCCTCGAATTGCTTCAAAACGAGAGCAACACAAGCCCGTCGCTTTATTTTTATTGGCTAGTACTGCAGCACGAAGCCATGCACCTAGAGGCCAGCGCTTACATGGCACAAGCTCTTCAAATTCCATTCACAGCAAATTGGCAATCAGCGCCTTTTGAATCTTTGCCACGAAACAGCCCACAATCAGCAAGAGTTCCAGCGCAAACTTGGACCCTTGGCTCAGGCGAATCAAAGCCAAAGGGAAGTGACCCTTTGTATTGCTTTGACAATGAACTGATGCAACTAGCAAGCACGCTCGAAAGTTTTGAAATTGACTTACAAGCGGTTACTTGGGCGCAATATTTAGATTTTGCAACCGCTACAAACCACCCTCTTCCACCTTGCATTCGCAGAACAGGCGCTGCTTTTGAAGCACAGGTTTTTGGACATTGGGCACCACTCCATGAAAACGCGCCGGCTGTTCACATTTCTTGGCAAGATGCCCAAAGCTATTGCGCTTGGGCCAAGCGTCGCTTGCCAACAGAGGCCGAGTGGGATTGCGCAGCCAAAACATTGGCGGCTTTTGAATGGGGCGACGTATGGGAATGGACCCAAGACACATTCGGGCCCTATCAAGGCTTTGAGGTGCATCCCTATGCTGAATATTCAGCCCCGTGGTTTGGCACCCACAAAGTACTGAGAGGTGCCGCTCGGCTAACCCACCCTGTCCTTAGAGACGTCAATTATCGAAATTTCTTTACGCCTGAGCGCAAGGATATCTACGCCGGCCTGAGAACCTGCGCGCTGTAAAGCCGGCATTTGAGTGGCTCACAAACCAAGTGTGTTGCGCTTAGCTTGCCCAAAATACGGCGAAATTCGATTGAGGATCGGTCCAGTGCTTCGCGTTAGAAAATCCTGATTGACGCAACAGCTGGGTGAATTTTTCGACCGTCCATTTGTAAGAATTTTCTGTATGAATGGTCTCACCTTGCATGAACTGACGTTGTTGGCCAGGCCAACTAACCGTTAAATTTTTCTTGGCTTGTAAATGCATTTCGACGCGTGAGTCTTGCGTGTTGAAACAAGCCATGTGCTGCCACTCGCGAACATCAAAATCTGAGCCCAACAAATGATTGATGCGTCTTAAAACATTTAAATTGAAAGCTGCCGTAACGCCTAAATCGTCTGCGTAAGCCAACTCGATGGTCTTGGCTGCTTTGACCAAATCAATGCCAATCAACAAGCCAGAACCTGCTTGTCCCATTTTGCATAGGCTTGCAATTCTTTGTAAAAACTGCAACGCGTCAGTGGGGTTGAAGTTACCCAAACTAGACCCTAGGTACAAGGCAAGCACAGGCTTTGAAGCCAGGTGATGCTGCAAGCTCTCTGGAAATGTCAGTGATTGAGAAAAATCCATGCCCACCCCCATCACATCAAGGGTTGCAAATTGAGCTTGTAAATCTTTAAGATGACTTGAAAGATAGTCAACAGATATGTCGACAGCAACATAGCTTGACGGCATTGTGTGTGCAAAAAGATTGACGGCCTTTTGGCAGTTGCCAGCGCCAAGGTCAACCCATGCGGCTTGCTTCGGCAGTTGTGCGTGTATGTCTGCGGCCTGCTGCGTGAAAATTTCGAACTCCGTGCGAGTTGGATAGTATTCTGGCAACAAGGTAATTGCATCAAACAACACCGAGCCCATTTCATCGTAAAAATACTTTGGCGACAAGTTGGCTTGTGGACTTAGCAATCCCGCCACCAGCTCTTGTAGATCTGTTGCTTTGTTTTCTTTGTAGATGTCAAAGAATGTTGGTTGCTTAACTTGCATCAGTATTTCTTTATCTGTGTGTCTTTATCCGGGTGTCTTTAACTTGACGGCTTAACGGTTAAGTCGCTGCCGCAGCCAAAAGCTCAAAGCATCAACACAAGCCACCATGAGCAACATAGCGCCCAAAATGGTCGCGGTTTTGTTCATCAAAAACAGGCCCATGTTAAAGGACAACAGTTGGCCCAATCCCCCGGCCCCAACAACGCCCAACACGGCAGAGGCACGGATGTTGTTTTCCCAGCGGTACAGTGTGTAGCTCATCAACTGCGGAAGCACTTGGGGCAAAGTAGCGTAGGCAAACACCCGAAGCGGCCCCACCCCTTGAATTCGCAAAGCATCACGCGGGCCCGAAGGTGTGTTTTCAATGGCCTCGGCAAACAAACGGCCCAGTACACCGCTGGTGTGGAGTGCCAAGGCTAAAGTGCCCGCCATGGGTCCCAAACCGGCTGAAATTAACAGTAACGCAGCCCACACCAATTCAGGAATAGCGCGCAGGGCGTTCAGCAGCCAACGAGTGGGGCTGCGAAGCCAGGCTCTATCATGGTTGGACACGCGACTGGCGGGCACTGCCAATGCCAGGCCCAACACAGCAGCAATCACGGTTCCCAGTGCAGACATGGCCAAGGTTTCCCAAGCTGCCAAAGCGACTTTTTTTATAAACTGAGGCGACACGTCGGGCGGGAAAAACTCTGCCATGAAGCGGTACATGCTTCGCCCTGCCTCCAAAGATGCAAAGGAAGCCCAGTCTAGATCTAACGACGCAAAGCTGGCGATCACCAGCACCAGCAAAATGCAGGTAAACCCATAGGCTTGCCATCGAACCTGATTCATGACAAGGCCTTTCGAAGCAAGGCACTCACTTTATCGGCCAGCGCAACCAAGGCGATAAAGACCAACAGCAAAGTTGCAACTTCACCGCCGTTGAACATCTTCATCGAATTGTCCAATTGCTGGCCTAAGCCTCCAGCGCCTACAAAACCCAACACCACAGATGAACGAATGGCGCACTCCCAACGGTACACCGTGTAAGAGGCCAACTCGGCTGCATGACTGGGCAGCAATGCATACAAAAATGCCTGCATTCGGCCACTGCCATTGCGCATCAAGGCATGAGTGGCATGGCTTTCTCCGCTTTCCAAAATTTCTGCATAAACCTTACCAAGCATGCCGCCATAAGTGAGAGCGATGGCAAGCACACCCGCAGTTGGCCCCAAGCCTACAACCCGCACAAAAACCAGGGCCCATACCAATTCAGGAATGCTTCGCAGCACAATCAAAATGGCGCGCACAGACCACCGAACAGCGGCAGGCCAGCGGTCCATATGGCCAGACAAAGCCGACAGTGACAAAACGCGCGTTGCCATCAAACACATAGGGACTGCCAGCACCAAAGCCAGCGAAACCCCTGCGGTGGCCATGGCAACCGTACGCCAAGTTTCGCGGGCAACCAAGCGCATGAATTCAGCGTCGTGAACAAGTGGCCAGAAGCTGGCTAAAAAATCGGCGGTTACTTTTCTGTTGTCGGGTTCCCACAAAACCCATGGCCGAAACTCGGTGGCAACGCCTAAGGGCCAAAGTAATAAGAATGCCAGAGCTAACCAAAAAATCCGTGAGGAAAAATCTGGGTCGCGCAAATTGCCTTTCAATGACCCATTCACGGAGGACAAATTAGAAATAGTCATCGGTATGCGTTGCGAATGGCGCAGGCCTTATCGGCAGTGCATGACAACTGGCGCAGGCGCAAGTAGATCTTCGTTTAAGTTGGCTGGCAAAACAGCACTGCGCAACTCATGTTCGTGTTGGGCATAAAGTTGCGCCAAACGTTCGCGAGAGACCTGTGCCGAGGGCAAATCAAATGCAACGTGGCCCCTGCTTAAACCAATGATGCGGTCAAAGTGTGTCAGGGCCATATCGACTTGGTGCAAAGTTGCCACCAAGGTGATGTGCTTCTCTCTGGCAAGCTTGACCAAAGATTCCATGGCCATTTGCGCACGCATTGGATCGAGTGCTGACAAGGGTTCGTCAATCAGCCAAAGACTGGCGGGCGACAGCAAAGCACGCGCAAGCCCCACCCTTTGGCGCTCACCGCCAGACAACCGATCGACACGCTCAAACAATTTGTCGCTGAGGTCAAAATGCTGCAGTGCCTCGTGGGCCGCAGGAATGTCGGTTGGATAAAACAAAGAGCGCATGCTTGCCAGCAAACCCATGGCCGGTAGCCGTCCGGCCAAAACCGAAGTAACCACCCGTTGCCGCGGTGGCAATGGCGGCACTTGTGGTGCAAGAAACAGTTGTCCGCGCAAATGACGCAGGTCACTTGGCTGCAACTGCCAAGGATCTTTTTCACCCAAACGCAGTACGCCCTGCGTGGGCCTTTGGGCACAGGCCAATATTTGCAGCAAACTTGTTTTCCCTGCACCGGAAGGACCGATGATGGCAACCTGCTCGCCTTTGATAAGTTTGAGATTGACGTCCTGCAAAGCAGGTGGCGCCGATGCAGGTGCCGACGGGTGTCGAGCCTGAAGGCCTGATAGCTCGATGTTCAAGGTTTAAATTCCGCTTATTGCAACAAGCCAGCACTGCGCGCGGCAGACTCCAAACCTTTGTAGTTCTCTGGCGTGGTGGACACATAGCGAGTTGCGCGATTGAGTTTCAGAATTTCGGCATGCTCAGGGTTGGCTGAATTTAGGCCAAGCAAGGCCGCCTTGATTTTGTCGCGCTGTTGCACAGGCATATCGGCATGCACCGACCAGTTGTAATTGAAATAAGTAGGCGTGGAGAAGAAAACGTTAACGTCTTGCGTGTTGACTTTATTTTCGGTCACAAATTTTTGCCACACCGTGATGTCCAACGCAGCAGCATCAACCTTGCCACTGACCACAGATGCAATGGTGGCGTCGTGGGCGCCGCTATAGGCAATGCGTTTGAAATCTTTCTCTGGTTCGATGTTGGCTTGCAACAAGAAGCTTCTAGGCATGAGGTGACCAGAGGTGCTGCTTTGTGAACCAAAGGAAACCTGTTTGCCCTTCATGTCGGCCAAACTCTTAATGCCCGAGTTGGTCTTGGCGATGAACACCGATTGGAATTTGGTGTCTTCTTCACGCTGCGCCAGAGGCACAACCTTGCCGCCAGAACGAATGCTGGCTTGGACAAATGTAAAGCCGCCAAACCAAACCAAATCGACTTTTTTATTAACCAGCGACTCCACGGCAGCTGGGTAGTCGGTGACCGGCGTGAACTGAACTTTCATGTTCAATTGTTTTTCTAAATAGTTGGCGAGCGGCGTGAACTTACGAATTTGCTCGGTTGCTGCCTCTTCAGGAATGGTGGTGATTCTCAACGTGGTGGTTGCTGGTGCCTGCGCATGAGACTGGCCAAAGACAGAAAAGGCAATGACGCACCCAGAAATGAAGGGAGTGATTTGGTTTAAGGAATAGCGAAAATTCATGGTTTTAGCACCTCAAAAGAACTGAGTTTAATGTAACCAAAAATGGCGTCATTAAAGCCTGGCGCTCGGATGAGCCGAGGTTTGTTAGGGCTAATCCTCTGAAAAAGATGCCAGCCTTCAGACTGATGGTCTCATTGCGCTATATTTCCCACCACGCTCACAACCTCGGGCGCTTAAGTCCCGTTGCTTTGACTGACCAAGACCCCACCCTCACCTCCCCAAGCGCTATTCAACAAGAATTGCGCCATGTGCGTGCGCTCATGCAGCTTGAGCAAAAGGAAGATCAAGCCCAATTCAAACTTAAAAATGCCGATGCCAGCATCAAAGAGCGACGAAAGCGCGGCTTAACTTGGTATCCCGTCACCATCACGCAAGAGGACATTGGGTTTGGCGGCAAGGTGATGCTGGAACTGGAGCGACCTGCGCACCGACAAGAACTTCACTTGTTTCAGGTGGGCAAGAACGCCTGCCTGTTTGGCGATGCTTCTGGCCATTCGACAACCGATCGCCCCTCGCTTAGCGGCGTCATCACGAGCATGCGGCGCAATAAGCTCACGCTGACAACCACCAAAGAAAATCTTCCTGACTGGGTCAAGGAAGGAAGTACGCTGGGGATTGATCTCACCTTCGACGAAGTGAGCTACCGCGAGATGAACCAAGCCCTGACAGAAGTCATTGGCGCACACGACAACCGCTTGGCCCACCTGCGCGACGTGCTGATGGGCGCCAAGCAGGCCAGCTTTCGAGAACACAAAAGCGACGATCTTTTTTATCCCAGCGCGCTCAACGATTCACAACTAACCGCTGTGCGCAATGTGATCACGGCACAAGACGTTGCCATCATTCACGGACCACCTGGAACCGGCAAAACCACTACCTTGGTGCAAGCAATTTTAGAAACAACCCGGCGTGAGCGGCGCGTGTTGGTGTGTGCACCGTCCAACACGGCGGTTGACCTGCTGACAGAAAAGTTAGCCGAGCGCGGTGTCAACGTCATTCGCTTGGGCAATCCCAGCCGCGTATCCGAACTGCTGCTTAAACACACCCTCGATGCGGGTGTGATGGCACACCCCAGCTACAGCAAGATGCATGCGATGCGCCAAACCGCTGAGCAGCATCGTGAGACAGCCAATGAATATGTTCGCGACTTTGGCTTTGAAGGGCGTCAACATCGTCAATGGCTAAGGGAGGAAGCGCGGACGTTGCGTCAAACTGCCGACGATTTGGAGCGCTTCATCACTGAGGATGTTCTAGAAACAGTGCAGGTCATTACTTGTACGCTGGTAGGCGCAGGCAACCGCAACATCCGACAATTGAGCTTTGAGACGGTTTTCATTGACGAGGCCGCGCAAGCCTTGGAGCCAGGTTGCTGGATTGCGATTGCGAAAGGCCAGCGCGTTGTTTTGGCAGGCGATCACCATCAACTGCCACCTACGGTCAAGTCTGAAAAAGCGGCGCAAGAAGGTTTGCGCGAAACCCTTTTTGAGAAATGCATTCAGCGACAGCCGAACACAGCCCGCATGTTGAATGTGCAATACCGCATGCACGAGCACATCATGGCGTTTAGCTCAGACAGGTTTTACGGCAACCAATTGACTGCGCATGCGAGCGTGTGTCATGCAGGATTGGCGGCTTACGATCCGTGTTTCGAAAATGATTTACCCGTAGAGTTTTTAGACACAGCGGGCTGCGGATTTTTAGAGGTCGCCATGCCTGAAACCCGATCAACGGCCAATCCCGATGAAGCCAATTTGCTGATCAGTCGCTTGGAACAGTTGTTGGCGCCTTATGCGCATGGCGAGCGACACAACAAACCGCTCACGGTGGGTGTGATTGCACCGTACCGCGCCCAAATTAATTATTTGAGAGATTGCATCGAAGACAACGCTGCACTAAACGATTTTCTATTGAAACGCCATCTGAGCGTGGGTACCGTCGATTCTTTTCAGGGCCAGGAAAGAGACATTATTGCCATTTCATTAACCCGCAGCAACCCATTTGGCGAGATTGGTTTTCTGTCTGATATTCGCCGTATGAACGTGGGCATGACCCGTGCTCGGCGCAAACTGCTTTTGATTGGAGACGCCTCCACGCTTTGCAGCAATCCCTTTTTCTCGGACTTGCTGGATTATGTCAAACGAATAGGTGGATACCGACTCAACCGATAGTCAACTGTATTAGAAAAATGATGGCGCATGATCGAAATGTCGACTGCTTCGCGTTAATTTAAAAGGCTAACATACCAACATGTCTAAATTATTTTCGAAAACAATCAATCGTCGCCAATTCATGGAATCTGGTGCAGTCGCAGCTGGCGCCATCGGATTGCCCGCCTTGGCGCAAGATGGCAAGTACCCCAACAAGCCCATCACCCTGGTCGTGCCATTTCCTGCCGGCGGTTCGGTAGATACAGCAGGACGCGCAATCGGCGAACGCTTGAGCAAAGTGCTTAACCAAACAGTGATCATTGACAACAAGAGCGGTGCAGGCGGCGCCATCGGCAGTACTTTTGTAGCCAAAGCCAAGCCGGATGGTTACACACTGGTTGTCACCTCGCAGTCGTCCCATGTTGCCAATCCGGCGTTCTCCCCCAACCTGCCATACGACGCCGTCAAAGACTTTGCACCCATCACTTTGATCGAGCGTTTGCCCAACGTACTGCTGGTCAATGCATCGTTGCCGGTGACCAACCTTGCAGAGTTCGTAGCCTACGCCAAAAAGAACCCAGGCAAACTCAACTACGCATCGTCTGGCAATGGCTCCATGTTGCAGCTCAACATGGAGTTACTCAAATCGCAGTACGGCATATTTTTGACGCATATTCCTTACAGAGCAGCCGGTACCTCCCTCACAGACTTGATGGCGGGTCAAGTTCATGCCATGTTTACCAACATTCAGGCCAGCAATGTTGGCTATGTGAATCAAGGTAAGTTGCGTGCATTGGCGGTGGCCTCGCCTGGACGATCCGAGGTGCTCCCTCAAGTTCCGACGTTTGGTGAGCTGAAGCAGCCCGAGCTCAACATGACATCTTGGACAGGCCTTGCTGCGCCTGCAGGTACACCCGACGCCATCATTGAACAGCTTTATGCGGCCATGCGCACAGTTCTGCAAGACCCTGCCACCATTGCCGCATGGAAGCGACGCGGCTCCATTGTGCCTGAGGCCGTGAGCCCTGCGGAATACCGTCAAGAAATTTCTAACCGCATTGAGTTTTACAAGAAACTCATCAAGACAAACAACTTGTCGTTGGACTAAAAGTTGGTGTGGCGCACTGTGCTGACCTAGACTGCTTAATTTCCGCATCATTGGTCAAGGTTCCTACCCTCGCCCATTTCCTCATGCGTCTTACCATCGCGAATGTGATAAATGCGCTTGAAGGTAGGGATAATTTTTTCATCATGCGTGACGACAATGATGGCGGTATTGGCTTGCTTTGCCATGGCGTTCAGAATACGCATAACACCAAGTGCTCTTTCACTGTCCAGTGGCGCAGTGGGCTCGTCCGCCAATATGACGGGCGGACGGTTGGCCAACGCTCTGGCAATGGAAACGCGTTGCTGCTCCCCCCCAGACAATTGCGACGGCTCGGCTTTGGCGCGATGCGCCACATCCAACGCACCGAGTAGCTCTAGCGCGCGTTGACGCGCTTGCGCATTCGAAACACCGGCCAACATCGGCAACAAAGCAACGTTGTCAGTCACATCCAAAAATGGAATGAGATAAGGCGCCTGAAAAACGAATCCAATACGATCTCTTCTTAAAGCACGCAAGTCTGGCAATGTCCAGCCGTTGTCATAAATAAGTTCGTCACCAAGCGTCATTTTTCCAGAGCTTGGCTCAATGATGGCGCCCAAGCACTTTAACAAAGTGCTTTTGCCAGAGCCAGAAGGCCCCACCAGCCCAACGACCTCACCGGGAGCAACGTACATGTTGACGTTTTTCAAAGCTTCCACAGCCGTGTCACCATGGCCATAAACCTTGCGCAAATTTTCAATTTTGATACCACCCTGAGCAGCCGTCATTGTTTGTCCTTAACCAATGGCTTGAGCGGGATCGACGCTTAGTGCTGCTCGAATTGCCAAGGTACTAGCGAGCGCACAAATGAGCATGGTGAGCGCAAAACCAAGCACGGCATCTTGATTCAAGAGCAACACAAACTTTGGAAAAATGGGTGCCCAAATGGTTGCAGAAATCTTACCCACAACAAAACCAATAACGCCAAGTCCTAATGCCTGCTGCAAAATCATCCAAGCGATAGTGAGGTTTTGGGTTCCAATTAATTTGAGGACTGCAATTTCTCGGATCTTGCCCAACGTCATGGTGTAAATGATAAAGGCCACAATGGCAGCACTCACAACGGCAAGAATGACAAGGAACATGCCAATTTGTTTTGCTGACGTCGCAATTAGTTTTTTAACTAAAATTTCTTCCATGTCTGCACGGGTATAAACCGTCAGGTGTTTCCAACGTCTGATAGGTTCGGCTACTGAATGTGGGTCCCAGCCTGGCGCAATGCGAACCAATATGGCATTGACATTTCGACTGCTGGTTTGCAAATTTTGTACAGACTCAAGCAAGCCAGGCACTGAAGGCCGATTGAAGCTTGGATTGAGAGACGTTCGAAGTCGATCGTTGACGATGGCATCGTTGTCCTTTAAAAACTGCGCTTCTTGTGCGTCTTTCAGTGGAATGAAAACCATAGGATCGCCGCCAGAGGACACCATCCTTTGCGTCACCCCCACAACCCGGTAAACGTGTCGCCTAATTTGAAGTTGATCACCCACGCGAAAGCCTGTTTTTAAATCAACAACAGCCTCGTAGTGGCTTTGATTCAGATGACGACCATCTACCAAGTGTGTAGGCTGGCCGGGTAACAGGGGCATGCCAGGTTCAATGCCTACCACCATGCTGCGAGTTTCCTGCTCGTTTTGCGCCCCTTGCGCCTTCAACTGACTAACTTGCATCGTGAAGTAGGTAATGTTGGCAGCTTGAGACACGCCGGGCATGCCAGCCACCCCACGCAATATGTCGTCCTTCAAACTTGAAGATTCAGCATAAGGACCTTGCGTGTCTTTTTGCACAACCCACAAATCTGCACCGCTGTTTTCGAGCAAGGCTTGTGCATCATCCACCATGCCCCTGAACACCCCAGCCATGGTCAGGGTGACACCGATCAAAAGTCCTAGGCCAATGCCCGTGAGTAAAAACTTAGCCCAGTTGTGCCTGATATCGCGTGCGGCCAAGCTGATCATGACTGGGGCTTCTTGATCAGTGCATCAACAATTTGAAATCGAGTGGTGGCCTTGATTGTTTTTTCACTGTAAACAAGCACCTCATCGCCCTGCTTTAAACCACTGACAACTTCAACCCAACCATCGTGGCTGTATGCGCCCCAAATGACATCGCAAAAGGTAAGTTGCTTGCCATCGACTTTCCAAACACCCGTTCGCCCCTGATACTGCTGCACACTGGCTTGAGGAACACTTAAAGCTGGCGTGGATGGTTTTAGGCTCAGGGTCACTTCTGCCATTTCACCCATCGATAAATTAGGGGGCAATTGATCAAATGCCACTTGTGCAATTCGCTCTTCTGTCACGGCATCGGACTGCCATTCAACACGCACCACTTTGCCGTTCAAAGTCTGGTGTGGATTGGAACGCAAAACAATTTGGGCTGGCAAGCCAATGGCCAGGCCTTGCGATCGTCCTTGGTCAACTCGCATTTTGACCCATAGGCTGGTGGGCTGCGCCAATCGCAAAACAGCCTGGCCGGCAACCACTGTGCTTCCAGCTTCTGCGTCGCGACTGATGACCACTGCATCTGCAGGGGCTACAAGGCGCATCGAATTTCTTTGTAACAAAGCAGCCTGTTTGTCTGCCTGTATTTTCTGAATATCTTGTGCGGCTGATGCCAGGTTTGCTTTTGTTATTTTCAAGGCTGCATGGGTTGAAATGAGTTCTTGCTCTCGAATTTCGAGTGCCCCTTGGCTGATAAAATTTTGACGAGCAAGTTCTTTTTGTCGTGCCAAATTGAGTGTTGCAACTGACTGGCGCGATTGCGCATCTTCATTTTGGGCCTGTGCATTGTCCAAATAACTGAAAGCTTTGGCCAACGCGGCTTCTTGCGACGCAAGCCGTTGATCGAGGTCCAAGGGGTCCATTTCGGCAAGCAACTGCCCTGCTTTGACATGCTGTCCAACCTTGGCATCAACCTGCAAAACTCGACTCGCTGACAGAGGGCCAAGGAGCCATGTTTGTTGAGCTTCTAGAACACCAATACCAAAAATAGAATGAGTTAAAGTTTTGTTTTCTACGCGAATGGTCGTTATTTTGACCGGCGCTAAAGGTCCTAGGCGAAATACGACATACACCATACCAGCGATCAAAACCAAGGCGCTCAAGAGCACATAAAGCTGTTTTGAGCTAAGCAGAGAGGAAATTTTCATGAGCTTTCACAATGCAAATTGAGTCATTCATTTGCTCTTTAAAAGCAAAGACTTATTCTCTGTTTTTACAAAGTGAAACAATTGACCTATGTCAACTTAGGGTTCAGCTCATGAATTAACTTTGAGCTTCACCAAGCTAGATTGATGTGATCCTGGTGTGGGCCAATCAACAAGCACCTAGACTCATGGAACCAATTGGGTCAACAAGCCATCTGGGGTCAGCATAGCGCGGCGATGACCATTTGCGCTCAATGCCAACCAATCCATCGAAGTGACTTTGAAATTCAAGACAGCCAAATGATGCTCGGACAGAGACTCCGAGGACTTGAGAACTGAACCTTCGCAAGTCGATTGAATGTGTCCGGGTGGCAAAGCACTCAAATAGTCCGCACGAGCGGGCGATTGCTTGATGCGCTCCCAAGCGGCATTGACTTGCTCGCCTTCTAGCTCAACGGTGGTTAGCGCAGAAACACGCAACTGCCAATTGAGCCGCTTGCTCCAAAAGGTCAATTGAGCCATGGGTTGCGCCACAAGTTCTGCACATTTCGGAGAACGTGCATCTGTGAAGACACGCAGGTTATACGCAGGCGCATCCGCTTGCCTGAGCACCACGGTTCGTGCCTGGGGACCGTTATTGCCAAGGCCTTGTGTGGCCAGTGTAGGGGTACGCCATTCGTGATGCCTGTCGTGGGGAGCACGCGAAAGTTCTTGCCATAAACGATGAATCAATTGATCGTCAGGTATCTCAAAATTATTCATAGTCATGTAGATTTAGTTATGCATTTCAACATCAGAACCTTCCCTTGCTGCGACTGCGCCTTGTCGGTGGATTGAAATCACTGGGTTTGTCCTGAACCCATTGAATGAACTTGGCGATTTCAGGATGTGCTTGAAGGGCTTGTGTGCTGGCGTATTGGCGGGCCAATTCGGTTTCTGTGAACAAAGCATGAACTTGCTTATGACAAGCGCGGTGTAAAAAAACTGTCTCAACACCACCCCTAGATTTAGGAGTCAAATGATGTGCGTCTCTTAAAGCTGCAGGGATGGGGCGATCACAGAGCGCGCAGACAGCCAGTTCAGTTACTTTGTCTGGGTAGGCGTACGTTCTAGCTGCAGACTGCAACCGTTTGATTCGACCTTGAGCCATTGCACTAAAGCTTGAATACTTTGACCAACATAGACAGCACTTGCGGGGCTAACATTTGTATAAGCATATTGCAACTGGTCCGCAAGTCGATATGACAAGAATGCCTTGTCCACTATTGCTACCGGGGAATGCTGAAAAACAGTGATAAATCTCCCAGAGCAGTGTGGGCGGTTAGTGCTAATCTGAATGTAAAAAAAGCGCTTACGAATGTTCATAAGCGCTTTTTGAGGTTTTGGTGGGCAGTACAAGTTTCGAACTTGTGACCCCTGCAGTGTGAAGACAAAAAACTATAAATTATTTTGTTATAAATCAACAAGTTATAACACTTTTTATCATTGTAGTACGTATTTGTAGTACGGTAAGTTTATATTTTTTGAATGCTATATTAGTATTTTAATCTAGCAAATTTAATTACAAAGAACTCTAAATAATACGCCCTACTCTGTTCAATGCAATGAGTGTGCAAATCAGCACAGCCAAGCGTTTTGCAATCATCGCTAGCAACATTTCCTACGCCAATACCCTCCTGTACTTTCGTACTAGTTTTAGTGCCTTGTTTACTTGATATACAAAGGTGCAAGTTTGACGAGCAATTGGACTTGTATGACAACAATCAGTAGTTCATTTCTAGTTTTGACAATAAACTGCAATCAGTAAAGAGGATAAAGAGACTTATGTTTAAGATTTTGTTACTACTAAGTATGTTTTTTTCAATTAACTGTGCGTTCGCAGATATTGAAAAAGATAAAAACGAAATTCAACTTGCAATTAGAGATGTATTGCGAATTGAAGGTGATGCGTCTGCTGCTGATTCAGTACGTTTTTGGGCTCGTTTACCAAAAGGTGAAGAAACACAAAAAGCTCTAAATATGTTGATAGACGAATTCTTAACTCCAACAAACAAAGTACAGCATCAAATGTGGACTTGCATACGACAGTCTTGGATAGAGAAGACAAAGAACAAGTGCGACGAAGCAATCAAATTCATTTTGAGTACAGAGAAAAAACTGGGCGCTGACAACTTTGATGCAAAAAAAATAATGAGAAATTTGAACAAATTAACAGAAGCTGCATCTAGCAATCTTTCAAGTAGTGAAATTGAAGGCGTTAGATATGACTTATCGTTGGAAGTTATTGAAAAAACAATAGCAAGAATAGACAAAGCAACACAGAATGTTAAATTTGTTATTGAAAATAAAAAATAAACTGAGCGATGAAAGTCTCAGTCATCCTAGTCAACGAGAAATGATGCATACATGCTTGAACTACTTTTGATAGCTATCCTCGTAATGCTCGTGCTGATTTACGTACAGCTTAGGGCAAACATAAAAGCGACTGATAGCTTCTTCTCCGCAATTGATTTGTCATTACGTCAATTCTTTGCAAATATTTCTAGTGCTGAAGAAGAACGAGACAGAAAAAGACATGACGAAGTTTTGAGGCAATTGGACAAAATTTCTACACATAGTGGCACTACAGCACAAATTTTGAATCAAGTGCACAACCCTAAATCCGTTGAAGATGAATACAACGAGGCTGAACAACGCTCTCAATGGCTTCCTAAGCCAAAAATTGACAACTAGATGACTTTGATAACTGGAACTAATGATGGAATCTATTGAAATCAATGATGCAAAAGTCACAAAGATGCATGAATACATTGGTAAGTGCAGGGCTGTGCTAAGTGCAACAGAAGAAGCTGAGATTGCTAAGCGACTTCGTCAATATTGGAGCGCATCAACCAACAGACAAAACTATTTAGAAAAACTTAGCGAATTAGAAGAAGAGACACAAAAAAGTTTAAAAGCAAAAGCAAAAATAAATGGGTTAGCTTTCATAGCTGCAATGCTTGCTGGCATTGCAATTCACTACTTAGAATTGTTAGACAGAAGCAATCAAACCATTTTGGGCATTGGCTTTGCCACATACGTAGTAATTAAAGAAATAGCTGCTCAGTTAGAAGCAAACAACTACGCTATAAGGCGAGAAAGTTTGAAGCAACAAGTTGATTTTTACAAGCATGAGATGAGTTGTTCTGGCGGAGGTTATGTTGAGTACGAAGACGAATATTTAAAATCTCAAAATAACAATGATATGGATTCAAAAAAAATTATAAAAGAACTTTATTTTTGCAGCGTGGAGATTGCCATCTTGCATGGACTTAAATCCAAAGTCCAGTTTGTTAAATTTTAAATTTTCTGTAGCCAACTAGAAAAAAATGAAAGACTTTGCGTGATGAAAAAATTAGCAACTTATTTAAGAATGATAGCTTTATTGTTTTTTGTAATTTCTGCAAATGCTCAAACAGTTGAAATTTACGTAATAAACGGCAAGACTGGAGAAAAGAAAATATATGAACTACAAAATAACATAATTTCAATACCAGTAAATTACGTTAAAGGATGGAACAAGTGCACAGCAAATGCAATAAAGAAATTTCAATTTCAAGGAGTTGAAACTGTTAGAGGCGAATTATTTTGCACGACAGATAAAAATATTACGATGAGTATTTCCTGTGTAGCAAAGAAAAATTCTTTGGAATTAACTATTGCAAATTTGTATGATGAAAATTTTAAATTAATTAACAAAGACAGCATTAGTGCAGATGGCTATGCGGAAATTACACTATCTTGTAAAAATTTATAATCTACTCTAAAGGTTAGCGATGTCAACCAAACAAGTCTTAATTAAAGAACTAGAAAAAATCTTTGAACATACAGCACAACAAACTGTTTACCGTAATCGCAGCAACGATTACTTGTACAAAGGGCTTGCTTGGGTTTACTTGTGGTGGGTTAAAGCAAGCAAAGTAAAAGGCTTGTTAGATGAACAATATAAGTTGCACAATATAGGTGGACACAATGTTGCTGGTGAAGAAAAATTTACACGCTTACTGCGCTTAACTTGGCAACTTGATTGGGCGGACGATAGCAGAGCAACGCTTCAAATGTGGAGCAATGCACTACGAAAGTTGCACAGCGAGTATGAATCCAATAAAGATGCATACAGAACAAATGCACAAGCGGAGCTTGCACGATTCATTGACGCAAGTGGTGGAGTACGCAAGTTAATTGGTGCTGACAAATATTACGAAGACGGCAACAACGAACCACCTAAAAAATCAAAGTCAAAAGGTGGAAGAAGTACAGAAGATAAAGCCTTAATTGACAGCAAGCATTTGGAAATGGGCGTTCAGCACTTTGCTGTAGCCAAATCTATATCAAGTATACAAAGCACTAAACCAATTGCAGTAAATCGTTTGGGGTATGCACTTGCACTCATTCGTGCAAAACCCAATGGCACATTTGCTGTCCTTGCTACAGTAAGTGAAGAATCACAGATACGTGACGCAATTATTTCAAGTTACAAGCGTGACAACTCTGCAGCACCAACTGTGCTTCAACTACTAACTGAAATAATTGGCACGCAAAGTATTCCAAAAGCAATGGAAAAGCACAGAGACAGTTTGCAGGATAGCAAAAAGGTTACAGATGCTAATGGTGAAGTAATTAATGTTAAGCAGTACAAGCGTTTACTGTTCCGCAAACAACAAGGCGATATCGTTTTGAGTGAGAACAGAACAGCTTGCAGTGTTGTTACTGTGGTTAAGCCCACAACAAGTATTTTGGCAAGCAGCAAAGACGTTTTCCTACGTGTGCAAGACAGACGATATTTAGAGCAAGCAATTATTCAACAGCATGATTTAAGTATCTACACTGCAAATGATAAAAGCAAGGTGCCAGTGCTGCGTGACACAGAAGTAAAAGCAAGTCACAAACTTGTTGTAGAAAACAAGCTGCTACGTAGTCAACGTGCTATTTACTTTTATGCATTAGACACAGTTGGTGAGCACACTCGTGCACAAGCTGACTTGAATTCTGAATATGCTGCAGCATCACTTTGGACTGCAACAGTAGACAAGCTGTGGATTGAAAATTTGTTTATAGGTTTTGTAGGTGGCTGGCTTGCAGAATATGGTGAACACATTACACGTCCAAAACACAAAACAATACGTATTGAATTTGGGCGTACACAACTCATGTTCAAACATTACGGCGAAAAAGGTAACTTAACTACGCCATCAAAACTGTTTGACATTACAAACGTTGGCAATAAAAGTAAGCCAATTAAGTCGCTTTTTCTCACCAAAGACTTAATGCCAGTGCTTGCAAGTTTGGCTAATGCTGACATTATTGGCAGTGTGAAGTTGGCAGTGAATGAAGACTTATTGGTACTCGCGTATAAAACAGCATTGGCTACTTACACAGTAAGTGTGCCTACTTGCACAATCAATGCCAAACGTAATGGTGCAGCTTTTGCTGCATATGGTGAATGAAATGGCAATAGATTTAACACCACGTTGGGATAAATTCGCTGTCTACTTGCCAGCAATGCAGTATCACTATGCAAGTGCTGTTGACAACAACAAGTTATTGAAAGGAAGAGACTTCCCATCAGACTTAAAACTTACTGATTTGGATTTTCTTAATCCAAAAAGTAAGCTATGGCACTATGGCTATGCACTTTACAGTGCAGGACAATTTACAGACGCTCGTCCTAAATCATGTTCAATTTCACACAGAGATAGAGAGAAAACAATAGTTTTAGGTGACAGTGGTGGATTTCAAATTGGTAAAGGCACGCTGCGTGGCACTGAGCATTTGAAGAAAGCAAAAACAAGTACAGAAGTATGTGAGCTTTGGCGACAAAGTGGTGATATACGTAAGTGGATTGTGCAGTGGCTAGAGGCTAAAAGCGACTACGCAATGACAATTGATATGCCTTTGTGGGCGAAGTTTCCTTCTAATAGCAAAACACCATTTCACAAATGTAGTGTGCAAGAGTTGATTGATTTGAGCATTGGAAATTTAGAATACATCAAACGCAATGCACAAGGCAATACAAAATGGTTGAATGTTGTGCAAGGAACAAATCACAATGATTGGAAACTTTGGTGGAACGCAGTAAAGAAGTACAAATTCAGTGGTTGGGCACTTGCTGGTAGTGTTGGATGGAGAGGAATCAAAGAAGATAAAAAAGAAGGCATTGAAGGAATGAGTGGTTTGCAAAGTGTTTTGCAAATGGTTCTGACAATGCGCGATGAAAATGCATTTGATAAAGGACAAGATTGGATGCACGTATTGGGTGTCAGCCAACCAACTTGGGCAGTGATACTTACTGCAATCCAGCGAGGAGTTAGGCAACACTGCGATAACGATAAGTTTCGTATCAGCTACGACAGTGCAAGTCCCTTCCAAGCAGGGGGACGTTATCAACAAGTTGTTCGCTATCCTAAGTTTACAAAAGATACAGCAAGTTGGGCAATGACAATGCACGAAGCACCTGTCAATCCAATTTATGCAGATACTGGTAGTGATTACCGTTTTCCATATCCAAGCCCAATTGGTGACTTGTTGACGTTAAATCATCTAAACATACGTGGTGGTGAATTTCAAAAGGGTGCTTATGACACAGTGTCTAATCACTTACTTACAAATCACAATGTATGGGTTTACGTGCGAAGTTTTTTAGAAGCAAATGAATTGGCTTTTATGCATGCCAGTGAAGCTGATAAGGCTGTGCCACAAAAGCTAATAGATATGTGTGCATTCATTGAAGACATACTTGGTGAAGAACGGTGGCAAGCAAAACTGAAAAAAGAAAAGCTGCTTCTAGCAGAAGTATTTAAAAAATCTGCTGGTGACAACGTTGGCGAGCTAGATGACAGTCGCGAAACATATGTTGAGTGGAAATAGAGCATCAATTTGAAAAGAATAATAATTTTTTAGAAACAAAAAAATGCAAATTTATGCCAATAAAGAAATACGTATAGATGAATCACTTTCAGATTTACGCTCATCTATAAAAGTTATAGGCAGTGTCTACTATGGTACGTTAGCTTGGGGCGAAAGAAATGAGCTAAAAAATTTGTTAGATGAAAGAGTTAATTGGAAAGAAGCTATTGCTTCCATCAATTTCATTTGTTTAGAGGATGACAAAGAACAAAAGCATAATGAGCTAGGCTGGATATGTATGAACGGAACATTTGAACTTCACAAAGAATCTAAACATTTAGCTATGCGTTGCGATTGCTCTATGACACCAAGCAATTGGTTGAAATTAAAAAATTACTTAGTTTTAAAAAATGGAACTGATTTTGGCGTTGAATTTAACATTAATCAAATCAATGCTGGACGAATTATAGAAACTGAAGAAATTTTTGAATCGAAAATTGAACTGTTTATGGAGTCTTACTCCTTTGTTAAATTTGCCAAAAAGAATGAATAAGTTAAATCAACTCAACTGCAGCTTTCATCACAGTTGGGTTGAGTTCAATGTAGCGTTGCGTAGTAGCAATTGACTTGTGCCCTGCCAGTGCCATCAGCACACGCACCCCTACCCCCTTGTCAGCCAGTTTAGTTATAAATGTTCTGCGCCCACTGTGTGACGTTGCACCAGTCATTCGTGCATCTTTGTAAATTTTGTGAAACAACTGACAAAGCGTGTTTGCTGTAAATCCACGCTTGGGATTTTTCTGTGTGGGAAACAAAGCTCGCTGCGTGTCTGTAAGCGTTACTGCCAACAAGTCCTTAAGTCCAAAACGCTGCTGCAAGTAGTCAGTTAATTCTTCCTGCAGCTTTTTAGGCACTAGAACTGTGCGACTGTGATTGCCCTTTGTTTGACTAGCAGCAAGTGCTATTTCATCCATCACAGCACCATCTGCGCCAAGCACATCACAAATGCGTAGTGCTGCTACTTCTCCTACCCTCATCCCTGCCATGTGTGTGCACAGCAGCATGGCACGATTGCGTGTTGCGTGTGGTTGATTGCTGCAGTAGCTCAAAACTTTACGCAGTTCACGCTCTGTAAGTACTTTTGCTTGTGACATACCTTTTTCTCCAAATGTTGTGTTTACATGTGTAAAAGTATGTTTTCTTTGTTTTGTTTGGACAACCTCTTTTTGTCTTTTAAAAATCTTGTTCAAATTCAATGAGATACGCTGTAACCAAAGCATTTATGTATTTCCTTTGTTTTATGTGTGGCTCAATTACTACGAACTGCATAGCAAGCCCTACACGCTGTTTTTGTGAAGTCCTGCTACCCAACTGTGCCCTTCATGTATTTAGTTGCTTGTAGAGCTTCTTACATTGCTTTTTAGTTGCTTGTATACATAAAATAGAAGTGCGTGGGAGCATATGAAATGACTAAACTTGATGAATTACTAAATCAGCAGAAAAAGATAGAAGAAGAAATACTTTTAGAAAAGAATAAAGAAAAAAATTCTGTAATGAATGAAAGTACCGTTGTTGAAAACAAGTACTTAATTATGGGATTTTGGGAATTTGCAATCGTTAGCACTTTGATGGCAGTATTCTTCCCACTGTCCCTACTGTTCTGTGTTGTTACTTACGGTTTGCAAGAAACCAAGCTGATAGTGTTAGCACTGGTACACGATTTATTAAAAACAGTCTTTGCTATTTTGTCAGTTGCACTACCAATAATTGGTTTAATTCTGTACTTTGCTTTTAGAAATAAATTTTCGTAAAAGTTTGTAGCGTTTTAGTAAATTTAGAAATGGACATACGTATGGCTGATGAAAAAGACAATGAAGTGGTGTTACAGCAATTGGTACATAGTGTTTTAGAACTACAAGGATTGTTAAGTGCTAGCAACACTATTCTTCATTCGTTAGTCAGCATAATTTGCGCGAAAGCACCAGAACTTATTGATGAGCTTAAAGTGCAAATTACAGATGTTGCAGAGCTGAAAGTAAAAATGGAACTTGAATCAAACATATCCATAACATCTTTTCAAAATGAAGTCGCACAATCCTTACGTTATTTTGATTTATACAAACAGGCGTCCACGCATTCACATACGTACATAGAAGTTAAAGATAAAAAATGAAAACGTTTTTTTCCACTCTATTCTTTATATTTTTTGCTTTAAATGTAGCTTCTGCACAAACCTATAAATTTGAAGTAACTTGCACAGCGAGTGTAAGATTTTATTGTTCTATCAAAAATGGATGCGAAACTAACAAAGATGTAAACCCATCTGTTTATAAAGTTAAAGCTGACAGTCCAAAATCAATAAAAATTAGCAAGTATGTTGGAAGTAACAACACTAGCAATTGGACAGCTCAGGCACATAGAGTTGATTCATCTGACAAATATCAATTTGTAGAGAATGGAATTCTTACAGTTTTTTCAATTACAAACGATAAGAAAAAATACACTTATATGGCTGATAGTGGTGTTGTTCTATACAACAGTGACTTATCACTTGACAAATCCCCTAATGAGAACTTGGGTGGACAAATTGAATCAGGTAGTTGTATCCCAAATTAGTTCGCATGCCTTCAGTCTGCATTAGGTATACAAACCATTCAGATTACTTTAGCGGGGTTTTTTCTGGTGGTTTAGCAGTTGAAGGAATGAGGTGTGCATTCTCTTCTTTGTAGTACCTAAATATTGAACTGTGTTTGTTCCTACAATCTTTTGAACAAAAAATGCTTCTCTTTCCAACAACATCGCTAAGTCGTTTAATTACTAATCCACCACACCAATAGCAATCACCCTTCCACTTACGTGAGTCTTTTCCAAATACTTTGCTTTCAACAACTTCACCAACAACAATTACTTTCTTTTTGGGTTTTGATGCACGTTTAACTTTTTGCTCATCTGTCGTATGTATAAATTTTTCATCAAGCGTATCGTGTACTTCCCAGTGACATTTGGAACAAAGTGTTATTCCATTAGACAATTCGTTACGCTTATTTGGAAATAGCTCAAATGGGAAAATGTGATGCGCTTGTAAAGTAGCGACTTCACCACTTACGTCACAACGCATACATTTATATGAATCTCTTTGAATTACTTTAGTTGCCCATCTACTGTGCTGACTTGTTCTGTTTTTTCTTCTTGCTTCATCGCCTTTGTAGTTTTTATTTTCCTCACCAAAGTAGCGTAAGCCATGTTCATCTGCACAAGTTTTAGTACAAAACTTTTGTAATAGAAATAAAGTGATTGGCTTTGGTGGTTTATGAATCATTAAGCATCCACATCCCTCACAATTTTTTTCTCTAACTACATTTTTAATGTAACGATAATGAGATGAACCAATATTGTTTTTAGCTATTGATTCTCCTTTGCACTTAGTTGAGCAAAACTTTGTATGCTCTGCACGTGCTGGAATTACGTAATATTCTTTTCCACATATTTCGCATTTATTAAATTTGCCAGTTTTCTCTCTAGTCTTGCCTTTGTTTGCAATACTAATTTTCTTGCTATGTTCTTCACTTCTTATATTTCGATTTTTTTTAGTTGCTTCAATTCCAGTTTTCTTTAGCCATTTATGGACTGTTGTTTCACCACATTGAAGTTGCTCTGCTATTTGCTTCATTGTGTATTTTGGATAAAGCAATGCCCATTCATCTAATGTTAATTGTGATGGTTTTTTCATTTGTATATGGTATCAATTCATTTAGACATAGCAATAGTATTAAAGTGCTTCAAACTTCAACGCAAAGATTCAAATTTTCCAAATCAAGCAGTAAGCGAACGACTTTCTGTGCAGACGCTTCTCTGTATGAATGGGGGGATAGTGCTACCAACAATGTCTAATGCGTCATTGTCTGTATATCCCACTTCTTTTGTGATGTAACCCAACCACCCAATACTGCTACTGACATGTTTTACACATGTCTGCTTGTTAGCAAAGTCACAGCGTTGAAATGCTGATTCAATGTGGTTTTGTATATTGCCTAATTTTTCTTTTGGTATGTTGCCTATTGCGAGATGTAAATGGGTTTGCTTATTTGTATTTCGTCCCTCAACAACTGAAATTACAAGTGGCTTTGCCCATGCTTTTTTATTTTTGTGTTTTGATTGATTGCCAAAAAGTTCGTTTGTTAAGTTTGCTGTAAAAAATCGAATTGTGCTGTGCAGTTTTTCATCGTCCAAACTCTCCCAAAATTCATAGAAATCGTCCCCATAATTGGAGAAGCGTCTAACCCTAATTTTGGCTGATTGCTTTAATGTGAGAGTTACAGCACATTGCACATGTTTTGAATATGGCGCAATGTGATTTCTGTAGGCTTGCTGTAAAAGCTGTCCTTTTGATAGTTGCTGCATAAAAGTATTTATGCAGAACCAATGGTTTTGTTATGAAACCAAAGCAGTTTTTGGTGAAATTGAACCTAATTAGGTTGTCCAAACCACGTGCTGAAACTAAATTTAAGTCACTCGTTCAACACATAAGGAGAAACAAATGAGTGCATTTAATGGTTTGAAATTGGTTGCAGCAAAACGTCCACAAGCAGCAACTCCAATTGTTCAGCGTCGCAACAAACTTTCTAATCAATTATGGGAACAAATTGAATTAGCACGTGCTGCAGCAGAAGGACGCACCTACGCACCTATCAAACTGCGTAATGTCGTAAACAAAGCTACTGGCGAGCGCACCAGAATTGAAGCAGCAAAGCGTGTCAAACAATGGTGGTTTGTTGCTGACACAGGACGTGTGTGTGTGCAAGTGAAATATGGCACACGTATTTTGGAATTGGCAAAAGGCAAGAATAGCATTGAAGTTGCCAATGGCGATGAACTACTCAGTGTTTTGGAAACTGTGAAGCGATGCGTGGAGGCAGGTGAACTAGATGCCCAAATTGACGCTGCGAGCAATGCTGTGCGAGCACGATTTGTTAAGTGAAAATTAGCCTAAATACGCAGCTAACTATGCCTTCTAGCCAAATTGGCACCACTACTGCAAACAATGACAGTAGTAGTGGTGCTACAAACACTTCAAATCAACGAATTGACATTGATGGCATTCAAATTGATAGAGAACTAATAGTTCAATTGCTTGCCAAGCACTTGGGTTCAAATTTAACGCAAACAAAGCGATATAAATTTTCAGACGCATTTGAAATTTATCTACGAGAACGTTCAGGTAACTTTAGAAAAAGATTTTCTCAAAATGCTACTAGAAGTTTTAATAACTTCATTAATCAATTTGGAGACTTATATTTAGATGAACTTAAGCATTTCCATGCAACTCAATACAGAGACGCTCAAATTGCAAGAGGGCTAAATCCTACTAGCGTTCGCAAGCATTTTGCTACTTTAAATGCCACTTTAAACCTTGCGTTCAAGCATTTAGACATTGATAGACTTAGCCCATTTAGAGGGTTATACATCGCAGGAGAAGGCGAGGTAAAACGACACATGCGTACTATTACGCCTGAATTGCTACTTGAGGTAAAACAGCGACTATTAGTGCGAAGGACTCCATACAAACTTGTTGCTTTGGTTCAATTAAACACAGGTATGCGTCTATCTGAGCCAATTTTTGCAAGGCGAGAAGACTTGATACTGAATCATTCAATCCCTCATTTGTGGGTTAGAAAAAATTCATTGAGTGATAGAAAAACTAAAACTAGCATTCGTGCAATTCCACTTGTTGGAGTATCGCTTGATGCTGCAAAAGCATTGGACAGAATTGCTGAACGTGCACACAGCGAGTGGTTAGTTCCACGTTACGCAAGAGACAATGGAAATACGAGTTGCTCTGCCATCATTAACAAATACTTGCGTGATTTGGAATTTAGAAGTCATATGTTTAGACATGCGCTGATTGACAGATTAAAGTCATGCAATGACATTCCAACCAGGCTTGCTGAAAGTATTACAGGACATTCAAGTGGTGGCTCAGACTTTAATACTTATGGAACAGTGGGCTACACGTTAGAACAAAAGTTGGAAGTCTTGCAAAGAATCGAAGTTTAGTTAAATCTTTGATTGCTGCTGGCGCTGCGAACTAGATGCTCATATTAAAGATGAGAGCGCAGATTAACGTACAGGATTCAATCAGTAAGCAATTATTTCTTGCTGGGAATTTTTCTTTTCATTTTGGCTAAATCATTTGCAACCAGTGCCCTAAGTTTCATCAGGTGTTCAATATCTATTGGAGATATGGCATCAATGCGCCACATAGCTTCATGTAATAACTTGTTGCGATTGATTGCAACATTCTTAAGGTTTTGAATCAACGGCAGATTGTCAGTTGTTCTTTCGTAGGCAAATGAAATTACTTTAGCTATGCCTAATGTGACAAATTTTTGGTAATCATCCCCACCAAGCAAATCACGTTCTTTAACAATAGCCATTGCTCTTAATCTATCCTCAAGCAATGAAAAGGCAACTGTATAGGCTGACAAATATTGCTTTTTTGAAATGTATAACTTAAGTGTATCGTTGGCTTCTGTGTGGTGTTTAAATTTCAGTAGCTGTTCTGCAGGAGAATCGCCACGTGGACGCACTTGAACAGAGATAGTTTCAATCAGTTGTTTACGATAGTCCATGTTAATCCTCGCTAAATACTTTTATGAGAATAGCAGAACTTCAAAGCGCCAGCAAACCACTATCGCCAGAACAAGCAAGAGTGCGAGCAATGAAACAAGGAATTGCAAGACAGAAAGAAGCACTAGCTAGAGAGCGTGAGCGCCAGCAAAACGCAAAACATGCTCAAAAAATCCAGTCGCTGCACCAAAAGTCATTGGGACTTTGAGGACTGCTGGCGCTGTTTTAGGGCTTTGTATGTTTGTTATACAAAGCCTATTTTTATGATTTTTTTGACTTTGCTGGCGCTGTAACAACTAGCGTCAATTTAGCAGGTGCTTTATCCACGCTTGGTTCAACCACTGTTTCATTAAACACTTTGAGCTTTGGTGCTTGTGCAATCTACAAGTCATCACCATCGTAGATTTTGCGATTTTTACGTTTGCTTTGCAGCATGCCAACGTTCATCTCGCCACTTAGTGGTTTGGCATAGAACCTATCAATCATGTCAACGCCTGTTCTTGCGTTTCTAGCCAAAGCCAGTGTGTTGATACCCACACCATAAATTAATCTGTACATGATGGCTGTATGACGCAGGGAATACAGCGTTCTCTCCTCCCCTGCTACTCCAGTACCTAATCCTGTATCCCACATCAAAACTTCCCACTGTCGCTGCAGTTGCTTGAGTGCATAGCCTCTGTTCGTTTTGTACTGAGGCAAAAATACATAGTCTTCGCCATGCTCTTCACCAATCAATCCTTCTTGCAAGTGGTATTTGACTAGTAGTTCATAGGCTTTGATTGCTGCAGGCATTGTGACAATGGCGTCACTGTGCCCTTTTGTTGGTGGAATTCTTAGTCGTAGATAGTGGTATTCATTCTCCACAATGTCCACATGCTTGTGCTGCATGAATTTGATATCTGTGGGACGTATGTAGCTGTTGGACATGAAAACAATCAGTCTTCTCATGTCCATTGTCATGTCCACATTTCGCATCAAGTCACCCAACTTGGGTTTCTTTGACGCTGCGTCTATGTATTGGGTTTGCTTGTTGCCATCCTCATCCATGTACTTGCGTACTTGGATGGTTTTACCCAAATAACGCCCTGCAGCACTCCAAATCTTGCGATATTCGTTGGTGTTGAACCACCCACGTGGCACTTGCTTGACTGAGACTTTGGGGAATTCTGGTATTGAAACAATCAACCTACGCTTGGACGCATAAGACATCACTTTGCGTATCAATCCCAAATAGGTGCTGATAGTTGATGAACTCAAATCAGATTTGCTGATTTCGTTCAGGTACTTCTCAAGCATGAAGTAGTCAATCTCTTTGACTTCAATATTGCGAAAGAAAGGCAATATGGACTTTTCAAACCTGTAGTTGTGATTGTCAAAGGTAATCTTAGTAAGCTCGCCACGTGACAGCTTGGCTTCTTCAGCCTTCATCATGTCCCTCATACAACTCTCAAAGCTAGTGGCACTCAAAGTGCCAGTAATGCCATGTCGTTGGTTGTATGTGACTGTTTCGTAGAACGTCTTTGCAAAAGCAATCGCTTCACGCTTGCTTTCAGTCTTTGTGCTTTTGCGTACAGCGTTGTTATTGACGAAATACCTTGCCCACCAATATGGACTAGCTGCTAGCTTGTAGATGTAGAGCTTTTTGGGGTAGTTTGGTATGTAGTACTTTTCAGTCGCAAGCGTTCTGTCTCGCACCTTTTTAGGCGAGGCAGAGGTTTTTGACTTTTTAGTCTTTTTCGCTGTTGCCATACATTCTCCCTAAGCCACATATTACTTGGCTTGGCGAGAAATACCTAGCAAAAAGTAGGCAGAAAATGAGTGGTACGAAGCGTAAAAAGTAGTACGGTAGTTTCGTACTACTTTTAGACGTAAAAAAAGCACTTAAATTTCTCTAAGTGCTTGATTTACAACAACATTTTTGGTGGGCGATGCAAGTTTCGAACTTGCGACCCCTGCAGTGTGAATGCAGGGTTTATTAGTTCAACTATGTTTTTTGCGCAGGGATATCATTGGTAAATTATTCATCAATGTCCTAAAATGTTTCTTAATGTTTAGGACATTTTTAGGACACTATCATGAAATACCGTATTGATACAGTTGAAGGTCGAAACAAACTAGCAGCAAGGAATACTGCTTACTGGCAGAAAATTTCAAATGGTTGTCATCTAGGTTTTCGAAAAATGACCAAGCAAAGTGAGGGTAGCTGGATAGCACAGTTCTATGACTCTGCTACGCAAAAGCAAATTCGACAAAGCCTTGGTTCATTTAGCGAATTCACTGCGAACCTAAGGTTTGATCAAGCAAAAAAGAAAGCTGAAGCTCTTTTTCAACACCTACGACAAGGTGGAAATCATGAGGTAATTTCAGTTAGGGATGCCTGCGAACGCTATTGCACAGCTCTAATTGAAAAAGGTGAACTTAAAAATTCGAAAGATATCAACGCCAGATTTGAACGCTGGATCTATAAAGACAAGATTGCTGGGATTCACTTAACCAAGCTAACCCAAAAGCATTTGGACGAATGGCGCAATCAACTAAAGAAAACTGAAGTTGTAATTGACCCATATGCAAAAGTACCTTCTAAACGACCAAGAGCAACTTCAACTTTAAATCGCGATATGGCGGCACTAAAAGCCTCTCTAAATTTTGCAAAAGAACAGGGATGGGTTACAACGGATATCGCTTGGAAAACACCCCTTAAATCCATCAAAAACGCTTCACGAAGAAGAATGGATTTTTTAGACAGATCACAAAGAGATTTGCTTATTTCCAAGGCCAATAGTGATTTGGCTATATTCCTCAAAGGCTTATCTCTAGTCCCTCTTAGACCAGGAGCGTTAGCAAACTTGAAAGTCAGTAGCATGGATACCAGGACTGGCAACTTGACAATAGAACGCGACAAAGGCAAAGATCAAAGATCAATATTACTAACGTCAGCTACGTTTGATTTTTTTAGAAGTCAAACGCTAAACAAGCTTCCCAATGCACCCTTATTTGCAAGGCTTGATGGAGCTGCGTGGAACAAAGACTCGTGGAAAAAACCAATTAAAGCTGCAGTAAAAGAGGCTGGTCTACCAGAGACAACTTGTGCCTATACATTCAGACATTCAACAATTACAGAGTTAGTTACAAATGGTTTGGATTTACTGACAGTTGCACAACTTGCAGGAACATCTGTGGTGATGATTGAAAAGCATTATGGGCAATTTAGAGCTTTTCACGCTGCAAAGGCGCTTGAAAAACTTGCATAACTTAATGATTAGATTTTTTAAGTTCCCACTTGTTTTTATTATTAAAGTGTTTTAAAGTGTGTGTGCGTTTTACAGAAAACGTATCGAGGCTACCAATGTAATTAGGTGCTGAAGTTGTGAATAGGTGTGAATAAGTAATCACCGTAGCCATTCACAAACTTGTCGAACAGTAAAGCTGTTCGTTTGGAGCACCTTATGACCGAAACGGTTAAACGCACTAAAGACGCTTGCGTCCATCTTGGACTAGGAAGAAGTTCCTTCCTCAAACTAGTAGCCCTTGGCTATATCCCTAAAGGTATCAAACTCACCCCGACTGGTAGAGCTGTCGGTTGGCGAGTCTCTGACCTTGAGAACTATTTGAAGTCAAGGGGCTTCTAGAAATGACACCCCTTACAAGAGAGGAAGGGGAGGAAGGGGAGGAAGAGAGGGAGGAGACGCTATTTATTAATAGGACAAGTCTTTTTCCTGACAGCCCCTTTATTGACCCACCCAAACCAATGAAAAGAAACGCTTTTCCATTGGCCAAGTACACAAACTACAGGCTTGGTTCTAGTCTAGGCGAACTCTGTCGGTCTCTGAGCAAAGAGGTTACGAGACAAAACAGAAGACATCAAATTACGGTCGATTTGACGTTCCTTATTCTTCTAAGGAATCTTCATCAATCATGGCTCAACAGGAGATGGCTTTCAATTCAAGGATCAAATGCTGCATTTTCAAGTTCAAGTTATTACGGCCAAATGGGGTTGGCAAGGAACTCGACTCGGGAGTGCCTCCATTTGCTGACGGAAACTAAGCTGATACTAAGGTCTGAATACAACCTCCAAGCTAGGCAAACGACTCTCTATTACCCGGGAGAAGCTTTGCAACAAGTCTTTTTTGAAAGCCTCTACTTGCCTTACCAAGGCACAAAAAAAAGCGGAATTTACATTCGAGGCTTAAACAATTCATTCATAAAAGCGGACTTGCCTAATGACCATCCAGAATTAGTTGAAATTCAAATGCTTCATGAGCATCTTCGACACCAAAAAATTCCCCTATACACACCACTTCAATTAATTTTTAAGCAACAAGACAACCACCCTTATTTTCTTAGCTCTGGGCGTCTGTACTCAAATTTTCAAACGATCCCAATGCAAGGCAATCCAATAAGAGCCAAAACAACAATAAATAACTTACCAAGCTGCGAAGTAGATTTCTCTGCAAATCATCTAAGAATGGCTGCGGCATTGATGGGGTTACAGTTAAATGAAGACCCATATGCAGAGGTGCAACAACTTTCCAAAATCAACGATCGAGATCATGTAAAGAGAGTTATTTCAGCATTGATTTCAACATCGGGAAACAGTACAACAAAAGCAAAGTATGGACTCAAAAACCCAAAAGATAAAAGGCAATCCAGTATTCCGTTGGAATCCTTTGACGCTATTCACACAGCAACCACATCCTGCTTCCCTTGGCTTGCTTCAGTAAGAGGGATCGGCATTCAACTGCAGTCTTTGGAGGGGCAAATTTTGTTGGATGCAATGATCAAATTACTTAAGGACGACGTTACCTCTCTGCCGATACACGATTCACTTAGAGTCCCAATAGATAGTGCTGAAAAGACTTCAAAGGTTTTGCAAGAAACATGGTCAGATCACATGAGAGTAAATTTTTCCACTAAGGTATCGATTAAAAATGAGTAGGTATGTAAGCCCAAAGCACCCTTCCCTCGCCACTAGGAGAATCTATGCCGAGAAAAGGCTATAAACGCGCTACAGGGCGTTCTGCAGGGATGCCAGAAGTAATGGCGGCCCAGAACTTTAATCGTCGCATAACGGCTGAAGAGGCTTTAATCTTGGCTACTGCTGGTAGCGGATCAAAGACTGAAGGCTTTAGAAACCTTTTAGAACTTTATCAAGAACTGCATAATATTGGCTATAGAAGCCACATGGACTTGCCAGTCTTCATGTCAGAGTTTATGAGAATGAGGGGAACGGAAATAAATTAATTTATTCTTTCCTTCAAAAAATTATCCCATTTGTCTCAAACCAGTTGAAGACGGACACTCAATGACAACTAAATACGGCACATCAGGCAACGATAACCCGTTACGTGGGACCTCAGGTAACGATAGCATCTATGGTTTGGAGGGTAATGATCGAATCATTACAGATGACGGAGATGACTACATTGAAGCTGGGGATGGTGACGATGAAGTGAATGGTTACCCAACCACAGGTAATGCTTATTCATTTTGGACTTCAACCGGCAACAAGACAATTTATGGTGGCAATGGAAATGATTTCTTGCTTGGTGGATCCGGTAATAACCTCATTTATGGGGACGCTGGCAACGACCGGATATACGGACAAGATGGAAACGACAAGCTTTATGGCGGTGATGGTAACGACACCATATATGGATACGCAGGAGAAGACTCACTTGACGGCGGCACCGGTGATGATTATTTAAGCAAATATAACGAGAAGGGTTTTGGAACCTTTTTGGGTGGAGCCGGAAACGATACGGTTATTGGAAGTCTGGGCAATGACTTTATAGACGGTGGGGATGGTGATGATCCTCGATTACAAGGTTATGAAGGCAACGACACCATCAACGGCGGCGCAGGAAATGACAAACTTTACGGTGACGTAGGCGAAGACATACTGAATGGCGGTGATGGAAATGACCAGATTCAAGGTGGAACAGGTAATGATTTACTTTATGGCAGCTTGGGAATTGACACACTTTATGGTGATGAGGGCAATGACACCCTTGACGGTGGTGATGGTGACGATGAGCTTCTGGATCAAACTAGTGGTAACGACACAGTAATTGGCGGGGACGGTAATGACTACATATCAACATATGGCAGCACAGGCGACGACAAACTCTATGGCGGCAAAGGCAACGATGAAATAGTTGGAGGCAAGGGCAACGACATCCTCGATGGCGGCGAAGGGGTCGACGAGCTAAAGGGCTACGAGGGCAATGACACCTACTATGTAAGAGATGCCTACGACTATATCTACGACTCCGCAGGAACAGATACAGCTTATGTTTCTGCAAGCTTTGTAAAGATACCAAGCACAATAGAGAAAGTCATTTACACCGACGGTGCACTTGAGCTTCCATATTGGATAAGTGCACTGCTCCCTGATCAAGCTTCTGGCAAAAGATTTGATGCAATATTGGGGGATGCGAACAACTATCAATACGCGTTTCCAACATCACTACCTAGCTATGACACAAGCACAGGCCATGCAAAAGGATTTTCGGCATTTACCTCTACCCAAATCTCACGAGTTGAGACGGCCCTGAGCTATATATCAACTTTGATAGATGTTCGTTTCCAAAAGACATCAAACGCATCTGCACTGAACACATTCACGTTCGCAAATAATGATCAGACAGGGTCTGCTGGATACGGCACCTTTCCAAGTGAAACTTTTTTTGGAAACGATATATTCTTTGACATCAGCCAAAACAACAAAACCTTTTCTGATAATACTTATGGGGCGTTAACCTTGATTCATGAGATTGGACATGGGCTTGGTTTAAAACATCCGTTTGATGAAAAAGATGCTAACGGAGGTATTGAAGAGCCACCGTATCTTCAAGGAAGTGAGGACTCTACAACATGGACAGTTATGGCTTACGAACAAAGCTACAACGCGTCTGCTGCGCAGTACTATTTAAAGTTTAGTGACTTAGACATCGCTGCTCTTCAGTACATTTATGGACCAGCTAAAACTGTAAGAGCGGGAAACGATACGTACAAAATTGCTCAATCTAATCCAAATTTTATCTGGGACGGTGCAGGAACAGATACTTTGGACGCTTCAAATTTAACACAGGGGGCGACAGTATATTTAAACCCCGGCTATTGGGGATATGTAGGAGCTACTAAGTCCTCGACGATCACATCGCCTGGACAAATCACAGTCAACTTCGGCTCGACCATTGAGAATCTAACAGGCTCATCTTATGCAGATAAATTGTTTGGCACTGATGGTAAAAATACGATTAACGGCGGTGCTGGCAATGACGCTATTGAGGGGTTGGCTGGCAATGATGTGTTCATTGGTGGCTCAGGTGATGACCAACTCAATGGCGGGACAGGTATCGATACTGCACAATTTAGTGGCGATCAAGGTAACTACACAACTTCAAGCGCCAAGGGAGCATTTACAGTATCGGATAAGCGCACCAACTGTGATGGCCTTGACATACTGAGTGCAATAGAACGAATCAAGTACTCTGACAAGTATTTTGCAATTGATTTGGACAGTAACGCTGGCATTACAGCCAAAGTCATCGGTGCAGTACTAGGAAAAGACGCAGTTAAAAATCCAACAATTGTTGGCCTCGGATTAAGCTATGCCGACAAGGGTATGAGTTATTCTGATCTTGGCGCGTTGGCCTTGAGTGCTGTCGGAGCAAGAACAAACGATACTATTGTTTCTACTCTTTGGAGAAATGTAGTGGGATTTGAGGCGTCACCTGAAACGAAGGCGCCGTTCATAAAAATGTTGCAAGATGGTCTAAAGCCCGGTGATTTTGTTGTCATGGCTGCTGACCATATTTTGAACACTACAAACATAGGTTTAATCGGTTTAGTTCAAACTGGTATTGAATATATTCCGACTGAATGAATAAAAAAAGTATGCTCAATTTAAAAGATTATTTTCAATTTAAGTACAACTACAAAGTTTCCACAGATACAGCAAAGTCGCGCTCAGATGTTGTCTATTCTGTAGACCTCAACCAAGACGGTTATAAAGACATTGCCTTATTTGGCTTCATATTTCCAGACATAGGTGTTACTTCTGGAATTCCACAAAAGAGCATGTTTTATTGGGGTAGTGCAAATGGAACTTACGAACTTACAATCGCAACAAACATTGACATACCTGCAACTGTCCACCCAAGAGAATTCGTCACTGCTGACTTCAACAAGGATGGAAAGCTGGATTTATTTATTGCTGACCATGGTTGGGATGCTGCTCCATTTCCGGGTGGCCAGAACCAGCTCCTTTTATCGGGAACAAATGGTTGGAGCAATGCAACTGCAAATCTTCCTCAGAGACAAGACTTCACGCACAGCACTGCAGTAGGCGATTTCAATGGAGATGGTAATCTCGATATTTTTCTTGGCAATACTGCTACCGTACCAGCACCATTTTCCCCATCAATTCTGTATGGCAACGGCAAAGGGCAATTTAATGAATCAAGCACCTATTTGCCAAATGATCTCAAAGGAAATGATGCGCTTCGTTTCACCTCGGTCAGTCCTTCTGACCTCAACAATGATGGTTGGATAGATTTAGTTATTGGCAATGACGGGAATAACTTAAAAGGCCAGTCAATTGTTTACTGGAACGATTCGGGTCAATTTAGTAATGCCCATGCCTCATTGGTTCCAAGTGGTTATTTTGGCAACAAGAACGAACAGATACTTGATATTCAGACGGGCGATCTTGATGGCGATGGCATTAAAGAAATCGTTCTTCTCTCTACTCAAAACAATCCTTTCTATGACGGCTGGAGCTTACAAACCATAAAACTCAATGGCGAATCTCTAACGGATGTAACTGCAACTTCATTTGGAAACAATATTCACCAGATGGGTGCAGCCAATAAACTTACGAGTTCGCCTTGGATACCATTTGTCAATTTGGTTGATGTAAATTTAGATGGCACGCTTGATTTACTGCTGGATGGTGTGCAAATGGGCAATGCGATTGATCAAGCGACGATGCCCTTGATTTATTTGAATGACGGCTTTGGTCACCTTAGTCCAATATTTACCTCGGATATTCTTGACTTAGGACCGACAAATAAAACTTTCTTTAATATGGCAAGTGCCTATGTTGACTCTAAGGGAGTTTCATGGCTAGTTACCTTTCCATATCAAGATTCTGTCTATTTCATCGAAGTGGTTCCAACTAAGCCACTTCCTAAAATTGCAACAATCAGGGCTACCAATGGCGCAGACAAAGTCATTGGCAATGAGAATGACAATTCACTGTTTGGCTTGGACGGAAATGATTTGTTAGTTGGTGGATTGGGAAATGACTTCATCGATGGCGGAGCTGGTTTAGACGCTGTCAAAGTTGAAGATCAATTCGGAATACCCAATCTTCGAAATTACTCATTGACCAAATCGAGTGATGGTTCTTGGAATGTCTCCTTTATGGGTCCAACGATTACCAAATATCCACCTCCAGTCACAAATGGCACAGACACCCTGATCAACGTTGAGCGCTTGCAGTTCAGCGATAAGTCTTTTGCACTTGATTTGGATGGCAACGCAGGTAAGGCTGCGAAGGTCATTGGCGCGGTGCTCGGTAGTTCCTTTGTATCAAACCCCACCTTCGTAGGCATTGGACTGGATTATTTGGATAAGGGCATGAGCTACAGCGATCTAGGAGCATTAGCTTTGAAGGCTGTTGGAGCGAACACTAACGATTCGATAGTCTCGACTCTATGGCGAAATGTTGTTGGATTTGAAGCCAATTCAGATCAGAAAGCACCTTATCTCAAAATGCTCGATGAGGGCATGAAAGCTGGTGATTTAGTGGGGATGGCCAGCGACTTATCACTGAATACCACCAAGATCAATTTAACAGGACTTGCTCAGTCAGGACTTGAGTATTTGCCTGTTAGCTAATTGTTCAGTGCATAGATTGTGAATAACTTATCCAATCACTCTTTATGCCCCATTTGCGGCGAACCTAACCAATGTGCTCAGGAGATCGCAAAAGCCACTGGAAAGCCTCAGGAGCCTTGCTGGTGCATAACAGCGACCTTCTCTGCAGCGCTTCTAGACCGAGTGCCTGAAGAGGCTAAGAACAAGGCTTGTATTTGCGAGAAGTGTGTCAAAGTTAGAGCAGAATAAACGCAAACTTCATTGATCTGCGCACATTACTTTCAAAGCACGACATATCCGCTCACTTCCATTAATCCCACAAACGCTTCCTGCAGAATAAGAGTTCATGGTCAAACGTCCGTAGAACTTACCATTTCTATCTACCAATACAGGGCCGTTCGAAGTGTATTCATTGCAAGCTGAATAGCTAGAGTATGGGTTCTTGAACTGCCCGTATGGATTCCACTTACCGTAACCATTTTTCCATCCGTACTGGGACATCTCATTCCAAACTGAATTGCCAGCCATCTCATTGCAGGAAAGGCAACCTAGGAATTCTTTGTTATTTTCACCACCAAATATGAAGATCTCTTGGGCATGAACGCAACCAACAAAGATAAATAACAGTATTCCAATCAGCTTTTTCATTTTTTCCATCAAGAGAAATGTCAAATTAACCACTACTTTTGAGCTTCTTTTGTTCCTGTCTTACCAGTGTATGGGTTGACGTTGGGCTTCGAACTCCAATTGTCTTTTTGCGTTTGATTTGGATTTGTCGCATGGTGAGGCTGAACATATGTGCCGTTTTTCTTTACATAGCCGTTCACGGAATGCGAACCTCCTAATGAGTTTGAGTTTTTCTTCGCGTATGCATTAGGCATGCTAATGATTGATATTGAAAAAACCATTACCGAAATAATTTGCAGAAAATATTTACTGTTTGCAATCATCTTTCTCTCCCGAGTTAATCTGTGAACACTGGTGACTAATTTTGAATTTGGCATTGACCACTACCAGATAAATAAAAAGAGTGTCCGTGAACGCCAACAATCGTCATATTGAATTGCCCATCTTGCTGGTTTATGTTTGCCGTCATCTTGTGTTTGATGTCTCTTGTATTTCCAGTGTCTTGACTTTTGGGGTAAGCCACTGCTTGAACAAGATTTCCTGCTCCGAAATTTGATCCAACAATCGGATCACCATTCAAATCACCCTCAAGCATCAACCCTCCTAATTTGAACTTCAGGTTAAGAAGAATTAGTTTGCGCTGATCCTGATCAACTCTTCCTTGGCAAGTAAAAAAAGAATCACCAATTTGAGCGTGTGAATTAGTTGCCAACAACGAACAAGCAAAGAACAAAAAAGCTATAACTTTCATTGTTTTCTATATCCAGCTTGATACATACATTGATCAAAAATTGCAGCAGCATTGAAAATTGATCCAATAGCATTGCCAAGCCCTTGTGCACCTTCATGCGTCATTGCAGCACCGCGAGTGGCAGGATCCATTTGCGCTAGAGCAATGTTTCTTTGCATCGACTGCTGATAAGTCTCTTGACGCGGTTGCTGCTGAGTTGCCATTTGAGATTGATATCTGCAATTATTGACATCCATATCAAATTTGGATTGACTTAGATTTGGATGCGTCCATCTTGTTGTGCCACAACCAAACAACATCAAGCAAACAATCAAAGAAACTGAAAGCCTTGGAAACATTTATTTACCCTTATAAATATTACTTTTATTGTTGCTTTTAAACCGTGGCCTGTCAAACCGTGGCTTGATTTAGGATTTCTAGGAAAACTCATGACTTTTAGAGAAGTCATGCGTAACAGAACACTAGAAGAGGTCAGAGCAGCTCTAGCCCTAAATTTGCGAACTATTCGCTTATCAAAGGGCATTGCTCAAGAACGCTTGGCATTGGACGCTGGGGTGGATAGAACAGTTGTGAGCAAGATTGAAAGGGCTGTTACAAACCCATCAATTGAAGTTCTTCTCAAACTTGCAAACCAACTGGATGTCGATTTGACAGATTTATTTGTAAATTAGCACCGTTTTTTTATTAACAAATAATTACTTTCTGGTTTCTAATGCCTTTACTCCAGCATTTAGGAACTTTCAGTGATCTCTTCAAAAACAGAAGCACTTGCCTTTTCAGTGCGCCTAAGGGCTGCACTTGAGGCAAATGGGGTAAAAGTATCACCAACAAAAGTAGCGAATTACTTTGCCCTCCAAAATAGTCGAGGAATTACGCCTCACACTGCTCGCAATTGGATACTGGGTAATTCAATGCCAAGGCAGGATCACTTGAGAGTTTTAGCAAGTTGGCTCAAGGTTAGCCCTGACCAGCTACGATTTGGAAGGTCTGAGGCCAACACAACCATTCTTAGAGGCTATGAGGTCAGCGTTGAGGATCAGGAATTTCTTGCCAAGTACCTCTCACTAACCCCTACTCAGAAATCCATAGTTCGATCTGTAGCAAATTTTCCAATTTGACTTTTTAAGTGGGTGAGTAGCAACCACAAATGCTGGAAAAAGTGCGATACCCCTCCCCCCCCCCTCAATTTGGCTTGTGCTGACAGTTATCAAATGATCAAGGTCAATAAGCAATTTACTCAATAGAAAAATGTCACTTTAGGACATTTTTAGGACACGCCAAAGAAAAAAGCACCGAGCGTTTCCACTAGGTGCTTGATTTCATTAGGTAATTTTGGTGGGCAGTACAAGTTTCGAACTTGTGACCCCTGCAGTGTGAATGCAGTGCTCTACCCCTGAGCTAACCGCCCTATCGCTTTTAAGCGTAGCCTTAAATTATGCCACGGTTTTTTGGGCATTTTCAAGGCTGCTCAAAATTTCAGGGTGAAGCTTCTAGCTGGCGCCAGAGGGTTTTGCCGCCGCTGGCTTTGTCCAATTGGGCCAGCTGCTCTTGGTGGGCTGCCTGCTCTTGGACATTGGCCTGAATGACGGGCAATGCAAATTGCGACAAGTCGACAGATTCAACTGCCCCGGAATTGCCTTCGTCGCTGCCTGCATCAATGAGCAAAGCTTCTTGGCCACGCGTGAGGTTGATGTACACATCGGCCAATAACTCGGCATCGAGCAAGGCGCCGTGCAAGGTGCGGCCAGAATTGTCGACTCCCAGCCGGTCGCAAAGCGCATCGAGGCTGTTGCGCTTGCCTGGGTACATTTGCTTGGCCATGACCAAGGTATCGACCACACCCTCAACGTATGTGGTGAAGGGTTTTTGCCCTGCCAACTCGAGCTCTTTGTTCAAAAAGCCTACGTCAAAGGCGGCGTTGTGAATGATGATTTCGGCGCCATCGACGTAGTCCAAAATTTCTTGAACCACGTCTTTAAATTTGGGCTTGTCGCGCAAAAATTCATTGCTGATGCCGTGAACCTTGAGGGCATCTTCGTGGCTGTCGCGGCCAGGGTTGAAGTAGAAATGAAGGTT
Source organism: Limnohabitans sp. (assembly GCA_049655425.1). Classification (GTDB taxonomy): domain Bacteria; phylum Pseudomonadota; class Gammaproteobacteria; order Burkholderiales; family Burkholderiaceae_C; genus Limnohabitans_A. The sequence goes on from JBASJS010000003.1 coordinate 579,345, forward strand.
GTTGCCGGTGAGCTTGCGGTTGACCAGCTCGACGCAACCCAGCTCAATGACACGGTCGCCGCCTTCAGCAGAAAGACCAGTGGTTTCGGTGTCTAAAAATAATTGGCGCATGGTCTAACTGTAATCTGAAAACAAGCGCTCAAGCTTTCAATGATTCTCTTTGGCGTGGTTGATGGTGTACTTGGGAATTTCAATGACCACGTCTTGCTTGCCCAAAAATGCCTGGCAGCTCAAACGCGAGTTGGGTTCTAAGCCCCAGGCACGGTCCAGCAAGTCTTCTTCGGTTTCCTCGGCCTCGTTGAGGCTGTCCAAACCCTCGCGCACAATGACGTGGCATGTGGTGCAGGCGCAACTCATGTCGCAGGCATGTTCAATGTTGATTTTGTTGTCGAGCAAGGCTTCGCAAATGCTGGTGCCTGCAGGCGCAGAAATTTGAGCCCCAGTTGGGCAATATTCAGCGTGCGGCAAAATTTTGATGACTGGCATGTGATTCTTTAAATAAGGTTCTGATGAACTGCTAGCAGAGCTTTGACAAAGATTTCAAAGACTCTGAATGTTTTGGCCGGACAAGGCCTTTTGAATGCTGTGGTTCATGCGCTCTGCGGCAAAGGCTTCCGTGGCTTTGGCCAAGGCTTCAGTAGCATCTTCAACAGCCTGTGCCTCCACGGCCGTGTCTACTGTGTGCCGCAAAGTTTTCATGAGCGATTCAATGTGCGCGCGATCTTCAGCGCTCAACAATTGACCATCGGCATTCAAAGCACTTTGTGTCGCCAGCAACATGCGATCGCCATCCACCCTGGCTTCCACCAAGGCGCGCGCCTTCATGTCCACTTCTGCCGTTGTAAAACTGTCTTGCAACATTTTGGCAATTTGATCGTCGCTTAAACCATAAGAAGGTTTGACATCGATCTTGGCTTCTACGCCGCTGATTTGCTCTTTGGCGGCCACACTGAGCAAGCCATCTGCGTCTACCGTAAAGGTCACGCGAATGCGTGCAGCACCTGCAGCCATCGGCGGGATGCCGCGCAATTCAAAGCGAGCCAAGCTGCGGCAATCGACTACCAAATCTCGCTCGCCCTGCAACACATGCAAAGCCAAAGCGGTTTGACCATCTTGGTAAGTGGTGAAGTCTTGGGCCATGGCCGTGGGAATGGTTTGGTTGCGCGGAATAATGCGCTCCACCAGTCCGCCCATGGTTTCAATGCCCAAGGACAAGGGAATAACGTCGAGCAACAACAAATCGCCAGCGGCATCGTTGCCCGCCAATTGATTGGCTTGGATGGCTGCACCTAAGGCCACCACTTCGTCAGGATTTAAATTGTTCAAAGGCGGCTTACCGAAGAAGGCAGCAACAGCTTCTTGCACTTGAGGCATACGCGTTGAACCGCCCACCATCACCACGCCTTGAATGTCGTCGGCTTTGACTTTGGCATCGCGAAGCGCTTTTTTAACAGCAGTCATGCAGCGCGCGGTGAGTGCGGCAGTGGCTTCTTCAAATTGCGCACGCGTTACTTCTACTTCGTGTGATTGATCGGCATGCGTCCATGTCAGTGCCACTTCAGAAGCAGAAGTCAAAGCTTCTTTGGCAGCACGCGCGGCAGATTTCAAACGCGTTTTGTCTTCGGCACTCAATGAGCCTTGTACATCAGACAGCTCCATAGATGCCAACGCAGCATCGGCCAAAGCATGGTCGTAATCGTCACCGCCCAAAGCAGAATCGCCACCGGTGGCCATGACTTCAAACACACCGCGCGTTAAACGCAAGATAGAGATGTCAAAGGTGCCACCGCCCAAATCGAATACGGCGTAAATGCCTTCGCTGGCATTGTCTAAGCCATAGGCAATGGCAGCGGCTGTGGGTTCATTGATGAGACGCAGCACGTTGATGCCGGCCATTTGTGCCGCATCTTTGGTGGCTTGGCGCTGCGCATCATCGAAGTACGCAGGCACAGTAATCACAGCACCATGCAAGTCATCGTTGAAAGTGTCTTCTGCACGGTAACGCAACGTGGCCAAAATTTCGGCACTGACTTCTACAGGCGACTTTTCGCCCTGCACGGTTTGAATAGACAACATGCCTTTGGAGGCAGCGCCTTCTGTTTTCACAAACTTGTAGGGCAACTTTTCTGGGTTGGCAATGTCAGACAAACTGCGCCCCATGAAACGCTTCACTGAAGCCAACGTATTTTCTGGATCTTGCGCGGCATTGGCCACGGCTTCATGACCAATTTGACGACCTTGACCTGGCAAGTAGCGAACCACAGACGGCAAGATCACTTGACCTTTGTCATCGGGCAAGCACTCGGCCACGCCATTGCGAACTGAGGCGACCAAAGAGTGTGTGGTGCCAAGGTCAATGCCTACAGCAATACGCCGTTGGTGCGGATCCGGTGCCTGACCAGGTTCTGAAATTTGCAAAAGTGCCATGACTTAATTTAATTCTTGTGTTCAGCTAGAAGCGTCGAGTTGGTGCTGCACTTCTTGTGCAAATTTTTCAATGAACATGAGCGCCCTCACCTGGCCTACTGCTGCTGCAAAGTTGTGATCGGTGTCGATCAGCGAAGCAATTTGCTTCAAGGACGCAGCATGAGACGCATCCACTTCATCGAGCAATTTCTCTAAGCCTTCAATTTTAGAGTCAACAACTTTGACAGCTTTGCAATCGTCCAGCGCTTCACGCCATTCCATTTGTTGCATCAAAAACGCTGGCGGCATGCTGGTGTTGTTTTCTGCATTGACGGCAGCGCCATTCAACTCACACAAATATGCCGCGCGTTTGAGCGGATCTTTAAGGCGGTTGTAGGCCTCGTTGATGCGCACAGACCATTGCATGGCGATGCGCTGCGCAGCTGCACCTTCGGAGGCAAATCGGTCGGGATGCGCCTCGCGCTGCAAAGACTTCCACTGAAGATCTAGTTGCGCGCGATCTAATGAAAAAGCTGATGGCAGGCCAAACAGCTCAAAGTCTGACGCCTGCAGAGAAATCACACGCGGAACGATTCGCCACAGCCGCAGCGATCGCGTTCATTGGGATTGTTAAAACGGAAACCTTCGTTCAAGCCTTCGCGCACAAAGTCGAGCTGTGTGCCGTCGATATAAGCCAAACTTTTGGGATCGATGAGCACCTTCACGCCATGGTCTTCAAAGACCACGTCTTCGGGCGCTACTTCGTCGACATATTCGAGTTTGTAAGCCAAGCCCGAGCAGCCGGTAGTTTTAACGCCCAAGCGCACACCAACGCCTTTGCCGCGCTTGGTGATGTAACGCGACACATGCCGCGCTGCTGCTTCAGTCAGTGAAATGGCCATGATGTAGTTCCAGCAAGGGCCAATTAGGCCGCTGCGTGTTTTTTCTTGTAGTCTTCGACGGCTGCTTTGATGGCGTCTTCGGCCAAGATGGAGCAGTGAATTTTGACGGGTGGCAAGGCCAACTCTTCGGCAATTTCGCTGTTCTTCAGAGCAGCAGCTTGGTCCAAAGTTTTGCCCTTGACCCACTCGGTAACGAGGGAGCTAGATGCAATGGCAGAACCACAACCGTAAGTTTTAAAACGGGCATCTTCAATGACGCCAGTAGTTGGGTTGACCTTGATCTGCAATTTCATGACGTCGCCGCAGGCAGGTGCACCCACCATGCCGGTTCCCACATCTTCGTCGCCCTTTTCAAAGGAGCCCACGTTGCGGGGGTTTTCGTAATGATCAACAACTTTTTCGCTGTAAGCCATGGTGTTACTTCCTTAATCTGTTTGTAAAAGCTTAGTGAGCAGCCCACTGGATGGTGCTGAGGTCGACGCCGTCTTTGTACATTTCCCACAAGGGGCTGAGTTCGCGCAGCTTTGCCACGTTGGTCTTGATGGTTTCGATGGCGAAGTCGATTTCTGCTTCGGTAGTCCAACGACCCACGGTCATGCGCAAACTGCTATGAGCCAATTCGTCGCTGCGACCCAAGGCGCGCAAGACATAGCTGGGCTCTAAGCTGGCAGAGGTACAAGCAGAGCCAGAAGACACAGCCAAACCTTTGATGCCCATGATGAGCGATTCACCTTCAACATAGTTGAAACTCATGTTGATGTTGTGCGGCACGCGCTGTGTGGCGTGACCATTTAAGAACACTTGCTCAACGTCTTTCAAGCCGTTGATAAGACGCTCTTGCAAAGCTTTGGCTTTGGCAATGTCTTGGTCCATTTCCAAACGCGCAATACGGAAGGCTTCGCCCATGCCCACGCACTGGTGAGTGGGCAATGTGCCAGAACGCATGCCGCGCTCGTGACCGCCGCCATGCATTTGCGCTTCTAGGCGGACGCGGGGTTTGCGGCGCACATACAAAGCACCAATGCCTTTGGGGCCGTAGGTTTTGTGTGAAGCCAAGCTCATCAAATCGACGGGCAAGGTGTTGAGGTCGATGGGTAATTTGCCTGTGGCTTGAGCGGCATCGACGTGGAAGATGATGCCCTTCTCGCGGCAGATGGCACCAATGGCGGGAATGTCTTGAATGACGCCAATTTCGTTGTTGACGAACATGACGCTGACCAAAATGGTGTCGGGGCGCAAAGCGGCCTTGAACACATCCAGGTTAACCAAGCCGTCGTCTTGCACGTCGAGGTAAGTGACTTCAAAGCCTTGACGCTCGAGTTCACGCATGGTGTCGAGCACGGCTTTGTGTTCTGTCTTCACCGTAATGAGGTGCTTGCCGCGTGTTTTGTAAAACTGTGCAGCGCCCTTCAAGGCCAGGTTGTTGGATTCTGTGGCGCCGCTGGTCCATACGATTTCGCGGGGGTCGGCACCAATGAGGTCGGCCACGTCTTTGCGGGCTTTCTCAACGGCTTCTTCGGCTTCCCAGCCCCAAGCGTGGCTACGGGAAGCAGGATTGCCAAAGTGCTCGCGCAACCAAGGAATCATGGCATCGACCACACGCGGATCACAAGGATTGGTGGCGCTGTAGTCGAGGTAAATGGGGAAGTGAGGTGTGCTGTTCATGCTTGAAAACGTCTCAAGATTTGACCAAAGTGTTGCCTAAGGCAAACACCGAATTGGGGGCATTGACGCGCATAGGCTGGACTACAGGCATGGCCGAAATAGCGCGCTTGATGGCTGGCTTGTCTTCGATGGTGTGACCCGACGCCAATTGGTCTTCAACCAACTTGTGCAAGGTTACAGAGTCCAAAAACTCAACCATGCGAGAGTTCAAAGAGGCCCACAAATCGTGCGTCATGCAGCGGCCTGTGCTGCCATGGCAGTTCTCTTTGCCGCCACAGTGGGTGGCATCGATGGGCTCGTCAACCGACAAAATGATGTCGGCTACTGTAATTTCGGAAGCTTTTTTGGCCAAGGTGTAACCACCGCCAGGACCGCGTGTGGACTCGACCAATTGGTGACGGCGCAATTTACCGAACAACTGCTCTAGGTAAGACAAGGAGATCTCTTGGCGCTGGCTGATGGCGGCCAAGGTAACGGGGCCTGAATGCTGTCGCAGGGCCAAATCGATCATGGCGGTAACCGCAAATCGTCCTTTGGTGGTGAGGCGCATGGCTGAATCCTAGGTTGTTGACTAATTCGCTCGACTATAGCAGAACTTGACTGGATTAGTAGGAATACGATTTGAAGGTCTTTATGGGCTTGATGCGAAGAGGGTTTTCTCAAATATCAAGCCTTGAGCACCACAACATTGTCGGTACCCGGCGCACCAAAAGCTTGTGCTTTTAGCATTTGCAATTGGTCGCGAACCTGGGCTGCTTTCTCAAAGTCCAGGTTTTTGGCGTGTTCCATCATCTGTTTTTCCAGCTGCTTGATGGCTTTGGAGATGTCCTTCTCGCTCATCTCTTCTACCTTGGCTCGCTGAACGGCAGCCAGCTCCAAACGCTCGGCCTCTTTGCCCGCCTTCTCACTATAGACGCCATCAATCAAATCGCGTACCTGCTTGACGATGCTGCGAGGGGTAATGCCCATGGCCAAGTTGTGTGCCACTTGCTTGGTACGGCGACGCTCGGTTTCACCGATGGCCTTTTTCATAGACTCAGTCATGCGATCGGCATACAAAATGGCGCGGCCATTGAGGTTACGCGCGGCGCGGCCAATGGTCTGAATCAGGCTGCGCTCGGAGCGCAAGAAGCCCTCTTTGTCGGCGTCCAAAATGGCCACCAAAGAAACCTCTGGAATGTCCAAGCCTTCACGTAGCAAGTTGATGCCCACTAAGACATCGAAGGCACCTAAGCGCAGGTCGCGCAAAATCTCAACGCGCTCAACCGTGTCTACATCCGAGTGCAAATATCGAACCTTGACGCCGTTGTCAGACAGGTAATCTGTCAACTGCTCGGCCATGCGTTTGGTGAGCGTCGTAATGAGGACGCGCTCGTGTTTTTCTACACGAATGCGAATTTCTTGAAGGACATCGTCCACTTGATGAATAGCGGGTCGCACCTCGACTTGCGGATCGACCAAGCCCGTGGGACGAACCACCTGCTCGACCACTTTACCAGCATGCGTTTTTTCATAATCGGCGGGGGTGGCCGACACAAAAATGCACTGGCGCATTTTGGTTTCGAACTCTTCAAACTTCAAAGGACGGTTGTCTAGCGCACTGGGCAACCTGAAGCCGTATTCAACCAAGGTCGTTTTGCGTGCACGGTCGCCGTTGTACATGGCGTTGAGCTGGCCAATCATTTGGTGGCTCTCGTCCAAGAACATAATGGAATCGAGTGGCATGTAATCGGTGAGCGTACTGGGCGCCGCGCCAGGTTCTGCTCCTGACAAATGACGCGTGTAGTTTTCAATGCCTTTGCAATGGCCCACTTCACTCAGCATTTCCAAATCAAAACGCGTGCGTTGCTCTAAGCGTTGCGCTTCCACCAGTTTGCCCATACCCACCAGCTGTTGAAGGCGCTCTGCCAACTCCACTTTGATGGTTTCAACGGCCGCCAAAACTTTGTCTCGAGGTGTCACGTAATGGCTTGAAGGATAGACCGTGAAGCGCGGAATCTTTTGACGAATACGACCTGTCAATGGATCAAACAATTGCAAGCTGTCGACTTCATCGTCAAACAACTCAATGCGTACCGCCAACTCGGAATGTTCGGCAGGAAAGACATCGATGGTGTCACCGCGGACACGGAATTTGCCGCGGCTAAAGTCTTGGTCATTGCGCTGATACTGCATGCGAATGAGCTGCGAGATCACATCGCGCTGCCCTACTTTGTCGCCGGTGCGCAAAGTCATGATCATGCGGTGATAACTCTCGGGCTCGCCAATGCCGTAAATAGCCGACACGGTGGCCACAATGACCACGTCACGACGCTCCATCAAACTCTTGGTGCACGACAAACGCATCTGCTCAATGTGCTCATTGATGGCGGAGTCTTTTTCAATGAACAAGTCGCGCTGCGGGACATAGGCTTCAGGCTGGTAGTAGTCGTAGTAGCTGACGAAATACTCCACCGCGTTTTTGGGAAAGAACTCTCTAAATTCTGAGTACAGCTGGGCGGCCAAAGTTTTGTTGGGCGCAAACACAATGGCTGGCTTGCCCATTTGGGCAATGACGTTGGCCATGGTGAAAGTTTTGCCAGAACCCGTGACGCCCAAAAGGGTTTGAAACACCTCGCCGTCGTTCAGGCCTTCGACCAAACCTTCAATGGCGGTGGGTTGATCGCCCGCTGGGGGATAGGGTTGGTACAGCTCAAAGGGCGAACCTTCGTATTGGACGAACTTGCCGTCGGGCGCCACATAAGGAACAGCCTCTAAAACGGGTTCAAAAGAATCGGGGGTAACGGCCATGGAACTTCTTGAGATGGGTCAATTTGGTGCAAAAAACAGCGCAAAGAGCCGCTAAAATTAGGGGCAACCCTAAAGCCTAACCTAGGTTTGGGATTTCTGCCAACAGCAACCTCCTTATCAAGGACTTTTTCATGTCTCTGTTTACTGCCGTCGAAATGGCCCCCCGCGACCCTATTTTGGGTTTGAACGAACAATTTGCAGCCGATACCAACCCCAACAAGGTGAATTTGGGTGTGGGCGTTTATTTCGACGACAACGGCAAACTCCCCTTGCTCGATTGCGTGCAAGCCGCAGAAAACGCCATGATGGCAAAGCCTACTGCCCGTGGTTACTTGCCCATTGACGGCATTGCCGCCTACGACGCCGCAGTCAAGAGCTTGGTTTTTGGCGCCGACAGCGAACCCGTGTCATCTGGCCGCGTTGCCACAGTGCAAGGCATCGGCGGCACAGGCGGCCTCAAAATTGGTGCCGATTTCCTGAAAAAAGTCAGCCCCAACGCCAAAGTTTTGATTTCTGATCCCAGCTGGGAAAACCACCGCGCTTTGTTTACCAACGCCGGTTTCCAGGTCGATTCCTATGCTTATTACGATGCCGAAAAACGCGGCGTGAATTTTGACGGCATGTTGGCCAGCCTCAATGCAGCGGCAGCGGGCACCATCGTGGTGTTGCACGCTTGTTGCCACAACCCAACCGGTTATGACATCACTGCCGCTCAGTGGGAACAAGTCATTGCAGTGGTCAAGGCCAAAAACCTCACCGCATTTTTAGACATGGCCTACCAAGGTTTTGGTCACGGCATTCAGGAAGACGGCGCTGTGGTTGGCAAGTTTGTGGCCGCTGGCCTCAACTTTTTCGTCTCTACTTCTTTCTCGAAGAGCTTCAGCTTGTACGGTGAGCGCGTAGGTGCTTTGTCTGTGCTTTGCGCCGACAAAGAAGAATGCACCCGCGTATTGAGCCAATTGAAAATTGTCATTCGTACCAACTACTCCAACCCACCCATTCACGGCGGTGCCGTGGTGGCCGCTGTGTTGGCCAACCCCGAGTGGCGCGCCACTTGGGAAAAAGAACTGGGCGAAATGCGTGTTCGCATCAAGGCCATGCGCCAAAAGTTGGTCGATGGCCTCAAAGCCGCGGGCGTCAAGCAAGACATGAGTTTCATCACCACCCAAATCGGCATGTTCAGCTACTCTGGTTTGAACAAAGACCAAATGGTGCGTTTGCGCTCTGAGTTTGGTGTGTACGGCACTGATACTGGTCGTATGTGCGTGGCTGCTTTGAACAGCAAGAACATTGATTACGTTTGCCAGGCCATTGCCAAAGTGATGTGACAGATTGGCGTCACCCATTGATACAAATTAGGTGCGCCTCTCCACTTTCTTCACAGCACAACTGTTATATTGCTGCAGTGCAACAATTTAAGGGGCTTTAAGTCATGCTTTACCAAATCTACGAAACCCAGCGCTCCTTCATGGAGCCCTTTTCTGAATTGGCCCAAGTAGCAGCCAAAATGCTGACGAACCCCCAAAATCCCATGGGCAACTCGCCCTTGGCACAGCGTGTATCTGCCAGCTACGAACTCATGCACCGCTTGGGCAAAGACTATGTCAAGCCCGAATTTGGCATTCGCACAGTGCATGTGGGTGATGTAGACGTCGCCATTCACGAACGCGTTGAAATTGACAAGCCATTTTGTGAATTGCGCCGCTTCAAGCGCTTCACAGACGACTCAACCACACTCAACGCCATCAAAAAGCAGCCTGCTGTTTTGATCGTTGCACCTTTGTCTGGCCACTACGCCACCTTACTGCGTGACACGGTCAAAACCATGCTCAAGGACCACAAGGTCTACATCACCGATTGGAAAAACGCACGCTTGGTGCCTTTGTCTGAAGGTGAATTCCATCTAGACGATTACGTCAACTACGTGCAAGAGTTCATTCGCCATGTGCAAGGCGTTTATGGCAATTGCCACGTGGTCAGCGTGTGTCAACCCACAGTGCCCGTGTTGGCGGCTGTGTCTTTGATGGCTTCGCGCGGCGAAACCACACCTTTGTCCATGACCATGATGGGCGGCCCCATCGATGCGCGCAAGTCACCCACAGCGGTCAACAACTTGGCCATGAACAAGAGCTTTGAGTGGTTTGAAAACAATGTGATTTACAAAGTGCCTGGCAACTTCCCGGGCGCTGGCCGCCGCGTTTATCCTGGCTTTTTGCAGCACACAGGCTTTGTGGCCATGAACCCCGATCGTCATGCCACCAGCCATTACGATTACTTCAAAGATTTGATCAAAGGCGATGACGCCAGCACAGAAGCGCACCGCAAGTTTTACGACGAGTACAACGCGGTGCTCGACATGGATGCCGACTATTACCTCGAAACCATCAAAACCGTATTCCAAGACTACAACTTGGTGCACGGCACATGGAATGTGAACAGTACTGCTGGCAAATCTGAATTGGTTCGCCCACAAGACATCACCACCACCGCCCTCCTCACGGTTGAAGGTGAGCTGGACGACATTTCTGGTTCAGGTCAAACGGCATCGGCTCATGGCCTTTGCAGCAATATCAAGCCCAACAACCGCAAACACTTAGAAGTGCCTGGTGCAGGTCACTACGGTATTTTCAGTGGCCGCCGTTGGCGCGATGTGGTTTACCCAGAAGTAGTCAAATTCATTTTGGCGCACAACGATTTGGGTAGCACAAAGAAAACCGCAGCGAAAGCTGCAAGCAAATCTGCTGTGAAGGCGAATGTCAAAACTGCAGCTAAAACCACAGCCAAGACTGCGGTCAAGCGCACTGCCAAAGCTGTGACACGCAAAGCCGTTGCTCGCAGCAAGTGAGTTCACTGGCTGAACGCATCAACGATGCCCTGCCCCAAACGCAGTGCACACGATGCGGTTATCCCGATTGCAAGGCCTATGCAGAGGCCATTGCCCTAGAACAAGCCCCCATCAATCAATGTCCCCCAGGGGGCATTGAGGGCATTGCTGTTTTAGCGAAGCTGACTGGCCGCCCCGTCCTTCCCCTCAACCCAGACCATGGCGTTGAAGGCCCCATGACAGTGGCTGTGATTGATGAGGCTTGGTGCATCGGTTGTACTCTTTGCATCAAGGCCTGCCCCACCGACGCCATCTTGGGCAGCAACAAAGTGATGCACACGGTGATCGAATCAGCCTGTACCGGGTGTGATCTCTGTTTACCCGTTTGTCCTGTTGACTGCATTGAAATGGTGCCGATCTCTGGTGATCAAACGGGTTGGGCGGCATGGTCTCCAACACTGGCACAGCAAGCGCGGCAGCGGTATGAATCACGTCAAGTTCGCTTGGTACTAGAAGAGCGCGAGCATGCAGCACGCAACGAAGCCAAGGCCTACGACAAACTTGCGTATTTAGAAGCTCACACGCTGCCCTTGTTAGGTGCCAATGGTGAAGCGGCAACTCAGAGCCATGCAGACACAGAAATGGCCCGCAAGCGGGCCATCATCGAAGCCGCCTTGGCCAAGGCCAAAGCGCGCCAAAAAACTTAGAGCCGTTTAGCTGTATTGCGCTGCCAAGGCGCTGAAGGCGTTAACCACTTCAGGTGGCGCTTGCACCAACTCAATCAACACACCCTCGCCGCCAATGGGCAGCTCTTCGTTGCCTTTGGGGTGAATGAAGCAAATGTCGAAGCCGGCCGCACCTTTGCGAATGCCGCCTGGAGCAAAGCGAACGCCCTGCTGACCCAACCATTCAACAGCCTCTGGCAATTTGTCGATCCAAAGACCGACGTGATTCAGGGGCGTGGTGTGAACAGCAGGTTTTTTTTCAAGGTCCAAGGGTTGCATCAAATCGACCTCAACCTTGAAGGGGCCTGAGCCAATGGCACAAATGTCTTCATCGACATTTTCACGATCGCTTTTGTAAGTGCCAGTGAGTTCCAGACCAAACAAGTCAACCCACAATTTTTGCAGTTTGACTTTGTCAGTGCCGCCAATGGCAATTTGTTGAATGCCAAGGACTTTAAACGGACGGTTAATTTCGCTCATGCCTCAAACTCCACAATCACTTGGTCTACAGACAAAGATTCACCTTGTGAGGCCATTACTTTTTTCACCACCCCATCGTGGGCAGCAAACAAGATGTTTTCCATCTTCATGGCTTCAATCACCGCCACGCGCTCACCTGCCTGCACTTTTTGACCTGGTGTGACGGCTACATTGACCAACAAACCTGGCATGGGAGACAAAACAAAACGGCTCATGTCTGGCGGTATTTTGAACGGCATCATTTGATGCAATTCGGCCATGCGGGGTGAGACCACTAAGGCTTCAATGCGCGTACCGTTGTGCTGAACTTGCAAGGCCAATGGGTTCTTAGGTGTACCGCGTTCTACTTGTGCAGTGAAGGGTTTGCCATTGACCGTGCCGCTAATGCGCACATCGTTCAAACGTGAATGGCTTTCAATGATGTAGTGGTTCTCACCCACTTTGATGATGGCCTTGCCACTCTGACCGCGGAACTCGTCCACGTGCACGCCGATGTAACGGTTGTCGCCTTTGGCGCCCAAAACAATCACGCTGTAGTCGTGACCAATTTGAACGTCGTAGCCCGGCAACTGACCGCTGAGGTTGGCGGCACGCTCGCGTGATTTGCGGCGCACAAACGCAGCCAAAGCCACCAAAAAGTCTGGGTCGTCGTGCGGCACATCTTCCGCGCGGAAACCATGAGCGTAGTTTTCAGCAATGAAGCCTGTGTTGAAATCGCCGGCCACAAATTTGGGGTGTGCCAACAACGCGGCTTGGAATGGAATGTTGGAGCTGATACCGCGAATGATGAAGCCATTTAAAGCCTCGCGCATTTTGGCAATGGCATCGTTGCGGTCAGTGCCATGCACAATCAGTTTGGCAATCATGGAGTCGTAGAACATGGGGATCTCGCCGCCATCTTGTACGCCTGTGTCCACGCGCACACCCAACAGGTCTTGCGTGTTGGACTGGAACATGGTTTGCACGGGCGTTTGGAAACGCACCAAACGGCCTGTAGAAGGCAAGAAATTGCGGAAGGGATCTTCGGCGTTGATACGGCACTCAATGGCCCAACCGTTGCGCTTCACATCGTCTTGAGTCATTGGCAATTTCTCGCCATTGGCCACGCGAATCATCATCTCTACCAAGTCAACGCCTGTAATGGCTTCGGTCACGGGGTGCTCCACTTGCAAGCGTGTGTTCATCTCCAGGAAGTAGAAGCTTTGATCTTTGCCGACAACAAACTCGACGGTGCCTGCAGATTGGTACTTCACGGCTTTGGCCAAAGCCACTGCTTGCTCACCCATGGCTTTGCGCGTGGCATCGCTAATGAAAGGTGACGGCGCTTCTTCAATCACTTTTTGGTGACGACGTTGAATGGAGCACTCACGCTCGTTCAAATAAATCACGTTGCCATGGCTGTCGCCCAACACTTGAATTTCGATGTGGCGAGGCTCTTCCACAAACTTCTCAATGAAGACGCGGTCGTCACCAAATGAGTTGCGGGCTTCGTTGCGGCAAGAGGTGAAACCTTCAAAGGCTTCTTTGTCGTTGAAGGCTACGCGCAAACCTTTGCCACCGCCGCCGGCAGAGGCTTTGATCATGACGGGGTAGCCAATGCCTTTGGCAATTTCCACAGCGGCTTCGGCTGTTTCAATGGCATCGTTGTAACCTGGAATGGTGTTGACCTTGGCTTCGTTGGCCAGCTTCTTAGACGCAATCTTGTCGCCCATGGCGGCAATGGAAAAGTGGCGTGGCCCAATGAAGGCAATTCCTTCGTCTTCACAGCGTTTGGCAAAGGCTTCGTTTTCTGACAAGAAGCCGTAGCCTGGGTGAATGGCTTGCGCGCCAGTGGCTTTAGCAGCATCAATGATTTTGTCGGCCACCAAATAAGACTCGCGCGAGGGGGCTGGGCCCAACAACACGGCTTCGTCGGCCAGCATCACATGACGGGCTTCTTTGTCGGCTTCAGAATAAACGGCAACCGTGGCAATGCCCATCTTCTTAGCCGTAGCAATGACACGGCAGGCAATTTCACCGCGGTTAGCAATCAAAATTTTGGTAAACATATTTTTCTCCTTATGGCGTATTCAGTTCAAGCTTCTTCGGTCATGCCACTTAGAGTGGAATGTTGCCGTGCTTGCGCCATGGGTTTTCAACTTTTTTGTCTTTTAACATCACCAACGAACGGCAAATGCGTTTGCGTGTTTCGTGGGGTTGAATCACGTCGTCAATGAAGCCGCGTGCGCCGGCCACGAAGGGGTTGGCAAAACGGTCTTTGTATTCGGCTTCGCGAGCTGCCAACTTGACGGGATCGTTTTTGTCTTCGCGGAAAATAATTTCCACCGCGCCCTTCGCACCCATCACCGCAATTTCGGCATTGGGCCAAGCAAAGTTAACGTCGCCACGCAAGTGCTTGGAGGCCATCACGTCGTACGCACCGCCATAAGCTTTGCGTGTAATGACGGTGATTTTGGGCACGGTGCACTCTGCGTATGCGTAGAGCAATTTAGCGCCGTGCTTGATGATGCCGCCGTACTCTTGTGAAGTACCGGGCATGAAACCTGGCACGTCGACAAAGGTGATGACGGGAATGCTGAAGGCATCGCAGAAGCGCACAAAGCGAGCTGCTTTGATGGAGCTCTTGATGTCCAAGCAACCGGCCAAGACCAAAGGTTGGTTGGCCACAATGCCCACCGTCTGGCCAGCCATGCGGGCAAAACCGATGAGGATGTTTTTGGCGTAGTCGGGTTGGAGTTCAAAGAAGTCGCCGTCGTCGACGGTCTTCAAAATGAGCTCTTTCATGTCGTAAGCTTGGTTGGCGTTCAGGGGCACCAAGGTGTCCAAGCTAATGTCTTGGCGGTCTGTGGGGTCGCCGCTGGCACGAACAGGCGCTTTTTCGCGGTTGTTCAACGGCAGGTAGTTGTACAAGCGACGCAGCATCAGCAAAGCTTCGACGTCGTTTTCAAACGCCATGTCGGCCACACCGCTCTTGGTGGTGTGCGTTAAGGCACCGCCCAACTCTTCAGCTGTGACTTCTTCGTGTGTCACGGTTTTGACCACTTCAGGGCCTGTGACAAACATGTAGGAGCTGTCTTTGACCATGAAGATGAAATCGGTCATGGCGGGTGAATACACCGCACCACCAGCTGAAGGGCCCATGATCATGCTGATTTGGGGAATCACGCCACTGGCCATGGCATTGCGCTGGAACACTTCGGCATAACCGCCCAAGGAGGCCACGCCCTCTTGAATACGCGCACCGCCCGAATCGTTCAAGCCAATGACAGGTGCACCCACCTTCATGGCTTGGTCCATGATTTTGCAAATTTTCTCGGCATGTGATTCAGACAAAGCGCCACCAAACACGGTGAAGTCTTGGCTGTACACAAACACCAAACGGCCATTGATCATGCCGTAGCCTGTGACCACACCATCGCCTGGGATTTTGTTGTCTTGCATGCCAAAGTCTGTGCAGCGGTGCTCCACAAACATATCCCACTCTTCGAAGGTGCCTTCGTCTAGCAATACTTCAAGGCGCTCACGCGCCGTGAGTTTGCCTTTGGCATGTTGTGCGTCAATGCGCTTCTGGCCCCCACCCATGCGGGCTGCGGCGCGTTTGGTTTCGAGTTGTTGAATGATGTCTTGCATGATTTACTTTCTTCACTCCAATACGGGATATTTCAATTTTTGGGAAAACCAGTTGCTTGATAAGCAGCCAGCAGTTGTCTTGCGGCAGTCGATGCAGGCACTTGTCCTGAGATCACCTTTTGCGTGAGTTCAGGTAGCAGCGCTTTCACATTGACCTGAGCTCGGAAATTTTGTTTCAAGCCAGCATCGATGCGCTCCCACATCCAGGCTTGTGATTGTTGTTGACGGCGCTGATCAAATTTGCGATTGGCTTGCTGGAGACGCTTGAACTTTTGGACGCGATGCCAAAAGCTGTCGACACCCTGATTGAGTAGCGCACTGATTTGCAAAACTTCAGGATGCCAAATGTCTTCATTGTGGTGCGCATGGTCATGGTTGCCATGCAATCCCAACAAACGCAGTGCACTGGTAATTTGCGCTTCGGCGCGCGTTGCAGCTGAAGTGTCAATGTCGGCTTTGTTGATCACCACCAAATCGGCCAACTCCATCACGCCTTTTTTAATGGCTTGCAAATCGTCACCGGCATTGGGCAACTGCATCAACACAAACATGTCGGTCATGTTGGCCACAGCGGTTTCGCTCTGGCCAACACCCACTGTTTCCACAATGACCACGTCGTAGCCGGCGGCTTCACAGACCAACATGGCTTCCCGCGTTTTTTCGGCTACGCCGCCCAAGGTACCGCTAGAGGGGCTGGGGCGAATGTAGGCTTTTTCGTTAACGCTGAGATACTCCATGCGCGTCTTATCGCCCAAGATAGAGCCGCCAGAGACTGTAGACGAAGGATCGATGGCCAATACCGCCACGCGATGACCTTGCGCAATTAAGAACAAGCCCAGTGCTTCAATGAAAGTGGATTTGCCCACACCGGGCACACCACTGATGCCCAAACGAAAGGACTTGCCTGAATGCGGCAACAAACCCGTGAGCAACTCATCCGCCTGCAAGCGATGTGCAGGCAGCGTGGACTCGAGCAAGGTGATGGACTTGGCCATAGCGCGGCGTTGAACCGCGGGCAGGCCCTGCAACACACCTTGCATGAGGTCTTGAGGGGTCAACCTAAGGCCTTTTTAATTTGCTCCAAAACATCTTTGGCGCTGGCTGGGATGGGGGTGCCGGGGCCGTAGATGCCCTTCACGCCGGCTTCGTACAAGAAGTCGTAGTCTTGGCGTGGAATGACACCGCCCACAAAGACGATGATGTCGTCAGCGCCCTGCTTCTTCAACTCGGCAATGATGGCGGGCACCAAAGTTTTGTGACCTGCCGCCAAGGTTGAAACGCCCACCGCATGCACATCGTTTTCGATGGCTTGGCGCGCGCACTCTTCTGGCGTTTGAAACAAGGGGCCCATGTCCACGTCAAAGCCCAGATCGGCAAAGGCGGTGGCCACCACTTTGGCGCCGCGGTCGTGGCCGTCTTGGCCCAACTTGCTGATCATCACGCGAGGACGACGACCCTTGGCGTCGGCAAATTCGTTGATTTCTTTTTTCAGTTGGTCCCAACCTTCGGCTGAGTCGTAAGCAGCAGCGTACACACCGGTCACCTTTTGTGTATCGGCGCGGTGGCGCCCAAAAACTTTCTCAAGCGCGTCGGACACTTCACCCACTGTAGCGCGCAAGCGAATGGCTTGAATGCTGAGTTCGAGCAAGTTGCCTTGACCACTTTCGGCGGAGGCTGTGAGCGCATCCAGTGCAGCTTGCACTTTGGCGGTATCGCGCGATGCACGAATTTTCTTGAGTCGATCAATTTGACCGTCGCGCACTTTGACGTTGTCGATGGCCAAGATGTCGATGGGATCTTCTTTGGCCAGCTTGTATTTGTTCACGCCCACAATGACGTCTTTGCCAGAGTCAATACGTGCTTGTTTCTCGGCGGCAGCCGCTTCAATTTTGAGCTTGGCCCAGCCGCTGTCCACCGCCTTGGTCATGCCGCCCATGGCTTCTACTTCTTCAATGATGGCCCAAGCTTTGTCGGCCATCTCTTGCGTGAGCGATTCCATCATGTAGCTGCCAGCCCAAGGGTCGATCACGTTGGTGATGTGGGTCTCTTCTTGAATAATCAGCTGCGTATTGCGCGCAATGCGCGAGCTGAACTCGGTGGGCAACGCAATGGCTTCGTCAAAGCTGTTGGTGTGCAAAGACTGTGTGCCACCAAACACGGCAGCCATGGCTTCAATGGTGGTACGCACCACATTGTTGTAGGGGTCTTGCTCGGTGAGTGACCAGCCAGAGGTTTGGCTGTGCGTGCGCAACATCAGACTCTTGGGATTCTTGGCCTCGAAGCCCTTCATGATGCGGCACCACAGCAAACGGGCTGCGCGCATTTTGGCAATTTCCAAATAGAAATTCATGCCCACGGCCCAGAAGAAGGACAAGCGGCCTGCAAATTCATCGACGTCCATGCCTTTGGCAATGGCGGTTTTGACATACTCTTTGCCATCGGCCAAGGTGAAGGCCATCTCAAGGGCCTGATTGGCACCGGCCTCTTGCATGTGATAACCCGAAATGGAAATTGAGTTGAACTTCGGCATGTTCTTGGCCGTGTACTCAATGATGTCGCCAATGATTTTCATCGAGGGCTCTGGCGGGTAAATGTAGGTGTTGCGCACCATGAACTCTTTCAGAATGTCGTTCTGAATGGTGCCCGACAATTTGTCTTGGCTCACGCCCTGCTCTTCGGCGGCCACCACATAGCCGGCCAACACAGGCAACACAGCGCCGTTCATGGTCATCGACACAGACACCTTATCAAGCGGAATCTGGTCAAACAAAATCTTCATGTCTTCAACAGAGTCTATGGCCACACCAGCTTTGCCCACATCGCCCGTGACGCGAGGATGGTCAGAGTCGTAACCGCGGTGCGTGGCCAAGTCGAAGGCCACTGACACGCCTTGACCGCCTGCTGCCAAAGCCTTGCGATAGAACGCATTGGATTCTTCGGCGGTAGAGAAACCAGCGTACTGACGAATGGTCCAAGGACGCACTGAATACATGGTGGCCTGGGGGCCGCGCAAGAAAGGCTCAAAGCCAGGCAAGGTGTTGGCGTAAGGCAAAGCGGCGGTGTCTTCAGCCGTGTACAAAGGCTTGACCGAAATGCCATCAGGCGTTTTCCAATTGAGGGCTTCGACGTTGCCACCGGGCGCAGACTTTTGTGCGGCACGCATCCAATCTTCTAGTTGGGCGTTCTTAAATTCGTTCTTGGGCTGTGTCATGTCGCGGGGTCCTCAATATGATTCATAATTATTGATGCAAAATATTGTACTTGCCTTACAATCCGCCAAACGACCCAATTTAGGTCAATTTTCTCGATTTATCAACCATGTCTGCCTTGTCCGCTGTCCCGTCCTTAGCGCCCCGCGCGCTGTATGAAGAAGTTGCCGAACTGATTCGGCAGCGCATCTTCAGCCGCGAACTCGAGCCTGGCAGCTGGATTGACGAGCTTCAAATTGCCAAGGCCTATGGCATTAGCCGTACACCTTTGCGTGAAGCTTTGAAGGTATTGGCCGCAGAAGGCTTGGTCACCATGAAGGTGCGCCGGGGTGCTTACGTCACTGAGGTTTCTGAAAAAGACCTGCGTGATGTTTATCACCTTCTGAGTCTTTTAGAGAGCGATGCCGCTGCTGTGGTGGCCCAAACCGCCTCCCCCGCCGATCTAAAAAAACTGCAGTCCCTGCACTCAGAGCTTGAAGCCGCTGGAAAGCCTGGCAAAGAAAAGCACGACAAGTTCTTTGAAGTGAACGAAGCATTTCACATGTGCTTGCTCGAACTGTCGCAAAACAAATGGCGTGACCAAATGGTGGCCGACTTGCGCAAAGTGATGAAGCTCAACCGGCACAACTCGCTGTTTAAAACGGGCCGCATTACCGAGTCCTTGGCCGAGCATCAGGCCATCATGGCCGCAATTAACGCCAAAGACCCTGGCGCTACTGCCGCGCGCATGCGTGAGCACTTTGCCAATGGGCTGATGGCAGCTAGTGCAACGCCTGCCTAATCTACTGACATTCGAAAGTTTGAATACCTGCGATTAGGCAGGAACTTCAGCGCCTCTGGCCAGCGCTTCGCGCGCAATGGCCATCACCTCGCGGGGTGGCATGGGTTTGAGTTTGTGATTGCTCCAAACCTGACGCCACAAGCGTCCGCCTCGTTGGCCATGGTAAAGACCCAACATGTGACGCGCTATGGCGTACCAAGGACAACCGTCTTCTTTGTTGGCGCGCTCCATGTAAGCGACCATGGCTTCTTCCACCGCTTCGCGCGTGACGCTTGATTCAGCAGAATTGAAGAATGCTTCGTCCCATGTGGTTAAAAGCCAAGGGTTGTAATAAGCCTCACGACCAATCATCACGCCATCGACTTCTTTCAAGTGATCGGCAATTTGATCGTTACGCGTAATGCCACCATTGATCGCAATGGTGAGTTCCGGAAAATCTTTCTTAAGCTGGTAAGCCAACTCATAACGCAATGGCGGAATTTCACGATTCTCTTTAGGCGACAAACCTTGCAACCAGGCATTTCGTGCATGCACGATGAACACATTGCAGCCCGCCTCTTTCACAGTGCCCACAAAGTCACGAACAAAGTCGTAACTTTCAATTTGATCTATGCCAATGCGATGCTTAACCGTCACAGGCACAGACACCACATCCACCATGGCCTTGACGCCATCGGCCACAAGCTTCGGCTCGTTCATGAGGCACGCACCAAAGGCACCGCGCTGCACACGGTCGCTGGGACAGCCACAGTTGAGATTGATTTCGTTGTAGCCCCATTGCTCGCCTAGCTTGGCCGCAAAGGCTAAGTCGGCAGCATCGCTACCGCCGAGTTGCAAAGCCACGGGGTGTTCTTCTGCGTTGAAGCGCAAGTGGCGCTCTACGCTGCCGTGCCGCAATGCTCCGGTCGTTACCATCTCGGTGTACAACAAGGTGTGTTGAGACAGCAAACGGTGGAAGAACCGACAGTGGCGGTCGGTCCAGTCCATCATGGGGGCAACAGACAGGCGCCAAGAATTCAATGAGGTTGTAGATGAATCGTTCACAGTCCAATGATAATTAATAAATGAAGCAAATGAAAAACCCCGCCGAAGCGGGGTTCTGTATCAAGGCTGCAAGTGCCAAGTTAGGGGATCAACCCATGTGCAAACCGCCATTGACGGAGAAGTCTGCACCAGTGGCATAGCCACCTTCTTCAGAAGCCAACCAGGCAATGATGGATGCAATTTCGCTGGGTTCGCCCAAACGCTTCACGGGCACAGTGGCCACAATTTTCTCCAGCACATCAGGACGAATGGCCTTGACCATGTCGGTGCCAATGTAGCCTGGGCTAACCGTATTCACGGTCACACCTTTGGTGGCCAACTCTTGAGCCAAAGCCATGGAGAAACCGTGCATCCCTGCTTTGGCAGCAGAGTAATTGGTTTGACCCGCTTGACCTTTTTCACCGTTCACGGATGAAATGTTGACAATGCGGCCCCAACCTTTTTCAACCATGTCGGCCACCACTTGCTTGGTGACGTTGAACATGGAGTTGAGGTTGGTTTCGATCACAGCATCCCAATCTTCGCGCGACATTTTCAAAAACATGCGGTCTTTGGTAATGCCTGCGTTGTTGACCAACACGTCGATGGTGCCGTGTTCGGCCTTGGCTTTTGTGAAAGCATCGACTGTAGAGTTCCAATCACCCACGTTACCCACGGATGCATAGAAGGTATAGCCCAATGCTTTTTGCTCATCAAGCCATTTGGTGAAATCGCGAGTTGGGCCGCAACCCGCAATGACCTTGAAACCTTCTTTGTGAAGGCGTTGGCAAATGGCGGTTCCGATGCCGCCCATACCACCTGTGACGTAAGCTACTTTTTGACTCATGGTTTGTCTCCTTAAAAATGAGTTTTAGTTTTAGAAAAATTAACGTTCGAGGGCCAACGAGACGCCCATACCACCACCAATGCACAAAGCGGCCAGGCCTTTCTTGGCATCGCGACGCTGCATTTCGTGCAACAAGGTGACCAAAATGCGGCAACCCGACGCACCAATGGGGTGACCAATGGCAATGGCGCCACCGTTCACATTGACGCGTGCAGGATCGATGTCCAAAGCTTTGTTGACCGCGCAAGCTTGCGCCGCAAAGGCTTCGTTCAATTCGAACAAATCGACATCGCTGGCTTTCCAGCCTGCGCGTTGTAAAGCTTTTTGTGATGCGGGAACAGGACCCATGCCCATGGTGGCAGGGTCGAGTCCGCTGGTGCCAAATGCGGCAATGCGTGCCAATGGTGTCAAACCTAAAGCCGCTGCTTTCTTGGCAGACATCACAACAACAGCAGCAGCGCCGTCATTGATACCGGAGGCGTTACCAGCTGTCACAGAACCCGCTTTGTCAAAGGCTGGGCGCAAACCTGCCAATGCTTCTGCATTGGTTTTCTTGTTGATGAATTCGTCGGTATTGAACACCAAGGCATCGCCTTTGCGCTGTGGAATGAGCACGTCCACAATTTCATCTTTGAATTTGCCAGCATCTTGCGCGGCGCTGGCTTTTTGCTGGCTGCCCAATGCCAAAGCATCTTGCATGTCGCGAGAAATGTTGTGAGCCTTGGCCACGTTCTCGGCTGTGATGCCCATGTGGTATTGGTTGTAAACGTCCCAGAGGCCATCGACAATCATGGTGTCAACCATGTTCCAGTTGCCCATGCGTTGACCATCGCGTGAACCCATCAAGACGTGTGGTGAAGCGCTCATGTTTTCTTGACCACCCGCAACCACTATGTCGCTGTCACCCCAAGCCACCGCTTGTGCAGCCAACATGACGGCTTTCAAACCAGAACCACAAACTGCATTGATGGTAAGTGCGGGTGTTTCTTTGGCGACGCCAGCCTTCATCATTGCTTGACGTGCAGGGTTTTGACCCGCACCTGCGGCCAACACTTGGCCCATGATGACTTCGCCAATTTGATCCATGCTGAGACCCGCGCGCGCAATGGCTTCGCGAATGGCAATGCTGCCCAATTGTGGGGCCGCAACTTTGGCCAATGAACCACCAAATTTACCAACAGCAGTGCGAGCTGCCGAAACAATGACGATGTCTTCCATGATGTCTTCCTTTTTTATGAATGAATGAATTTAAAAATCAAGCACGTGCTTTGACGTATCGACCCGGCGCAGCTTCAATGGTTTTGAACTTGGCATCTTTGCCATAGTGTTTGGGGGCCGTAATTTGTTTGCCGGCATGTGACTTCAGCCAATTGGACCAGTCTGTCCACCAGCTCCCTGGCAATTCAGTGGCGCCGGCAATCCACGCATCGGCAGTCGCAGGGAATTTGCCATCTTCGCGCAACCAGTGACTGCGTTTGTTGGCGGTGGGTGGATTGATCACACCAGCAATGTGGCCCGATGCACCCATGACAAAACGCTTCTTGCCTGGCAAGTGTTGGGTCGACGCATAGGCGCCGCCAATCGGCACGATGTGGTCTTCGCGCGAGCCATAGATGTAGACGGGAATGTTAACTTTGCTCAAGTCAATTTTTTCACCACACACCGTGACAGCACCCGGCGTGACAAATTTATTTTCCAGGTAAGTGTTGCGCAAGTACCAAGCGTAGAAGGGACCCGGCAAATTTGTAGAGTCGCTGTTCCAGTAAAGCAAGTCAAAGGGCGGTGGTGATTCACCTTTGAGGTAATTGCCCACCACATAGTTCCAGACCAAATCGTTGGGACGCAAGAAGCTGAAGGTGGAGGCCAAGTCTTGACCTTTGAGCAAACCGCCCTGCCCCATTTGCATTTCGCGGAACTTGACAAAGTTTTCGTCGATGAAAACATCCAACACACCTGCATCAGTGAAATCAATCAAGGTGGTTAAGAAAGTAGCGCTTGCCACAGGCTTCTCGCCACGCGCAGCCAACACTGCCAACGCATTGCTCAAAATGGTGCCCCCCACACAGAAGCCCAAAGCATTGATTTGCTTGGCACCTGTGATGTCTTGCACTTGCGCAATGGCCTTGATGGCGGCGTTCTCGATGTAGTCGTCCCAAGACTTTTGGGCCATCGATTCATCGGGGTTGCGCCAGCTCACCACAAAGGTGCGATGCCCTTGACTCACGGCATAACGAATGAGAGAGTTGTTGGGCTGCAAGTCCAAAATGTAAAACTTGTTGATGCAAGGAGGCACCAACAAGAATGGTTTTTCATAGACTTTGGTGGTGAGTGGTTTGTACTCAATCAATTGAAAATATTCATTTTCAAAAACCACAGCACCTTCGGTGGTGGCCACGTTTTCGCCCACTACAAATTTGCTCTCGTCGGTCATGGACACATGGCCTTGCTGCATGTCGTGCAACAAGTTTTGAATGCCTTTGGCCAGACTTTCGCCTTTGGTCTCGATGGCCTTTTTTTGCGCTTCTGCATTGAAGGCTAAAAAGTTGCTGGGTGCCGAGGCTGCCACCCATTGCTCAACCGCAAATTTAATTTTGTTTTGTGTGTGCTCATCTGCATCAACGGCATCTGCCAAGCCCATCAGGGTTTTGGCGTTGAGCAAATATGCGCCGGCAGTGAAAGCTGCCATCGGATTGCCCGTCCATGCATCGCCAGAAAATCGACGGTCTTTGATCTCGTGCTTTGAACCTAAGCCTTGGTTCCACAAGGCAGTGGCTTCCTCAAGATAAGCTGATTGCAAAGCCTTCAGTTTTTCTTGAGAAAAGCTGAGGGGCGTTGCAGCTTTTTCTGCACCGGGCACAATACCCCCAAGATCCATGGTTTGAAAAGTTTGCATGGCCTGTCCCCAGCTTTTGCTCAGGCTTTGCTGAAACTCTTCACCAGCGCGTGACCAAAATTCATTGTTTGAATTTGTCATGTGCCCTTCTCCTCTTGTTGAGTATTTGAAATATGTACATTGTTCCAATTGCCTGGCTTTATGTCGCACTCATGATGAGTGTGGCAGAAGCAACCAACACCAATGGATCTGTTCTAGGCGGTATTCTGACTTTCATTCTTTACGGGATCCTTCCAACTTCCATCATTGTGTACATCATGAGGACGCCGCACCGTAAAAGAACCAGATTAGCACTGGAAAAGGCCCAAAAAGAGGCCGCAGAGTTACAAACCGACAACAAAACAACAACTAATCAGTAATCCATATGTAAGCCGCCATGCGACCAGAGCCTCCCTTGGCCGCCGCATCGCGCCTGTGAGAGTGATAAGTCGCCTCTTGCCGATAAGTGCACCAAGGCAAACTGCTGTCATTGCCATAGAGGGCTTTAAAGCCAGCAAGTTTTAGACGCTCACGAGCCAAACCGGCCAAATCAGCCATGTATTTGCCAGTTGCTGTTGGCACAAACATGGCCGTTGCAGGGTTAGCCAATGGATGCAGTTCTGCAAATGCGTCATAGACGTCTTGCCCAACTTCAAAAGCTGTGGGACCAATGCAAGGCCCTAACCAAACCAAGCAATCTTGTGTTTGAAGATCTG
Organism: Limnohabitans sp.; assembly: GCA_049655425.1. Classification (GTDB taxonomy): domain Bacteria; phylum Pseudomonadota; class Gammaproteobacteria; order Burkholderiales; family Burkholderiaceae_C; genus Limnohabitans_A. The sequence goes on from JBASJS010000003.1 coordinate 604,215, forward strand.
CCGCATTGACTGCCTGCGCAAGTGTCTCCACCACACCATGGCCATTTTGGCCAGCCAAGCCACGCCACCCAGCATGAGCGCCAGCCACCCATTTGGCCGTGGGGTGACACACCAAAATGGGCAAGCAATCGGCCGCCATGATGGTGCATGCCACACCGGTTTGTGCGGTCCAAGCCACATCAGCCTCAAGGTTGGGTGCTGTGTCTTTGCTGATGTCAATGCCCTTTGCGCCATGAACTTGGCGAAGGTAAACAGCGGGTACACCTAGCCTTTTTTCCACCAAAGTGCGATTGGCTTGAACGTCTTCAGCTTTGTCACCCGACAGAAAACCCAGGTTAAGGGCATTCCAAGGCGGTGCAGACACACCCCCTTCTCGGGTTGTCATGAGGGCCTGCACGTGTTGGGGTGCAGGCCATTGAGGCTGAAAACCGATCAAGGCATTACTCGGCATCGGGGCAAGCAGAGGGCTGCGCCTTTTGGAAGGCCTCTAATTTCATGCAAGCGTCAAATGCGGCCAGGGTCAGTGGCAGTCCCTCTAAGTTGGTCTCAAAACGCTTGGCATTGAAGATCTGGGGCACCAAGCAGCAATCGGCCAGGCCAGGTGTGTCGCCGTAGCAGTAGGTTGACTTGGGACCTTGCGCCAATTGGCGCTCAAACGACTCCAAACCCTCGCGAACCCAGTGCCTGTACCAAGTGTTTTTTTGGTCTTCACTCAGGCCCAATGTGCCCGACAAATACTTCAGCACGCGCAAATTGTTGATGGGGTGAATTTCGCAGGCGATCGATTGCGCCAAGGCCCTTACCCGTGCACGGCCCAAAGCATCTTGAGGCAACAAGGCAGGGCTAGGGTGCGTTTCATCCAAATACTCCATGATGGCAAGCGATTGGCTAAGGTGCTGATCTTCAACCACCAAGTTGGGCACCAGGTTGTCTGCGGCTACTGCACTGTAGGCAGGAAGCTTGTGTTCTCCTTTGGCCAAATGAACCGCGATATATTCGTAGGGCAAACCCTTCAAGTGAAGTGCACTGCGAACGCGGAATGAAGCAGAGGAACGGAAGTAGTTGTAAAGTTTCATAAGCGTTAGCATAAACTGGAAACATGTCAGCAGACACCCCTCAGCCTCTTCTGCCTTGGATCGAAAGCCAAGACCCCTTGCCCCCTGTCGAAAACGCGTGGGGCAAAGGCACTGATGCGCCTGGGTTGTTGGCAGCAGGTGCAGACTTGGGCGTCGAAAGGCTTTTGGCGGCCTACAGTCACGGTATTTTTCCTTGGTTCAACCCCGATCAACCCGTGCTTTGGTGGAGCCCCGACCCCCGCATGGTCCTGAAAATCGAAGATTTCAAACTTCACAGGTCCTTGCGCAAAACGCTTTCGCGATATGCCGCACATCCCCAATTTGAACTTTGTTTTGACCGCGACTTTGACCAAGTGATTGAGGCTTGTGCTGACAGTCCACGCGAAGGGCAAAAAGGGACTTGGATCGTCCCCGCCATGGTTGAAGCCTACAAAGACTTGCACCGTGCAGGCCATGCTCACAGTGCAGAAACTTGGCTAGATGGCAAGTTGGTCGCGGGGCTTTATTTTGTGAGCATTGGCCAAGCCGTCTTTGGTGAATCTATGTTCAGCACCCTCAGTGATGGCTCCAAAATGGCCCTGGCTGCTTTGGTTCAAGCATGTGAGAGACACAACATCAAGGCCATTGATTGCCAACAAAACACCGCACACTTGGCATTGATGGGGGCCAAGGAAATGCCGCGCTCAGAATTTTTAAGCCACATTCGCATGGCTGCGCAAGGCGATGGTCCCCATTGGCCAAGCCTTGAAATCGATTGGGACTTTTGGCGAGGCGACAAAGCGTCATGACCTACCTCCAAGATTTACCTTTCAGCACCCTGCAGTTTTATGCCACGGCATCCTACCCTTGCAGCTATCTGGATCACAAAGAAGCTCGCTCGCAAGTTGCAACACCCAGCCATCTCATTCAGAGTGATGTTTATTCTGACCTGGTGGCCAGAGGCTTTCGACGCAGCGGCTTGTTTACCTACCGCCCCTATTGCGATGGCTGCCAAGCCTGTGTGCCGCTGCGCGTGTTGTGCGAAGAGTTCAAGCCAGATCGAAGTCAAAAACGTGCTTTGAAAAAGCACCAAAATTTGGTGGCCAAAGTGTCACGCCTCGGTTTTGAGGCAGAGCACTACGACCTGTATTTGCGCTACCAAAACAGCCGCCATGAGGGCGGCGGCATGGACCAAGACAGCGTTGAGCAATATAAACAGTTTTTGCTTCAAAGCCGAGTTAACTCGCGCTTGGTAGAGTTTCGTGAACCCGCTGCCAATGGCGGCTTGGGAGAACTCAAAATGGTCAGCATTGTCGATGTGCTGAATGAAGGCTTGTCGGCGGTTTACACTTTTTATGCCCCCGAAAAAGAAGCCAGTTACGGCACTTACGGTGTGCTGTGGCAAATTAAGCAGGCTCAATCGATGAATTTGCCTTATGTCTATTTGGGATATTGGATTGGCGCCAGCCCCAAAATGCAATACAAAGAACGGTTTGGGCCCCATGAGCGTTTGGTGAATGGCCAGTGGCAGCGTCACTTCGACGCCGTGCCCGAATAGGCTGTTCAAAGCCAATTTCATCTTGTAAAATGGCATTTCGCAGGGTTTTCCAAGTGGAAGGCCCCTTCGCTTTCAAAAAGACAGAGGTTCAGTCCCATGAGAAAAGCTGAAGCACCAACGCCTGCTGTACCTACCATTCAAGTCATTGAGCGGCTTTTTTCCCTCATGGATGTGTTGGCATCGAGGGAAGACGCCATCTCTTTAAAAGAGATCAGCGAAAAAACGGGACTGCATCCGTCCACAGCGCACCGCATTTTGAACGATCTCACCATTGGTCGATTTGTAGATCGTCCCGAACCCGGCAGCTACCGCCTGGGCATGCGTTTGCTTGAATTGGGCAACATGGTCAAAGCGCGATTGAATGTGCGCGACGCTGCACTGGCGCCCATGCGCGATTTGCACAAGCTGATACAACAACCTGTCAATTTGAGCATGCGCCAAGGCGATGAAATTGTTTACATTGAACGCGCCTACAGTGAACGTTCGGGCATGCAAGTGGTGCGCGCCATTGGCGGCAGAGCCCCGCTTCATCTCACGTCGGTGGGCAAATTGTTTTTATCGGTCGATGAGCCCATGAAGGTTCGCAGTTATGCCACCCGAACAGGCTTAAGTGGCCATACCAAAAACAGTATCACGCAGTTGCCAGTGCTTGAGCGCGAGCTTTCCAAGGTGCGTCAATACGGCATTGCCCGCGACAACGAAGAGTTGGAGTTGGGTGTTCGATGCATTGCAGCGGGCATCTACGATGACCAGGGCAAATTGCTTGCGGGCTTGTCTATTTCAGCCCCTGCAGACCGACTGGACGAAGCTTGGCTACCCAAGCTTCAAAGCACCGCAGAAGAAATTTCCCACGCGTTGGGCTACAAAGAATAAAAAAAGCCCGTTGTCAACGGGCTTTTTGGTGGTGCGCAACTGGTCGCTTTAGCGATTTACCCTGCGCTGTTGGCCGACACTACCGCATGACGCGCGCTGTTGTTCTCGACCCAACGGCGAACGCGTTCGGCATCGGCGATGCGGCTCAGCTTGCCAGCTGAATCCAAAAACACCATGATCAATTTGCGACCGGACACTTTGGTCTGCATAACCAAGCACTGACCTGCTTCTGAGATGTAACCGGTTTTTTGGAGGCCAATGTCCCAGTTGGGGCTTTTGACCAATCGGTTGGTGGTGTTGTATTGCAAGGTGCGACGGCCCACGGCCACTTCGCGACCAGGCGATGTGGAAAGTTCACGTAAGGTAGACACGTTGTAGGCAGCGCCAACCAACACAGCCAAATCGGTAGCCGTCGATTGATTGCGGCTTGACAAGCCGGTGGGCTCGACGTAGTGAGTAGATGTCATGCCTAAGCTCTTGGCTCGGTCATTCATGGCTTTGACAAAGCTGGCCATGCCACCTGGGTAGGTGCGGCCCAAAGCATGCGCGGCCCGATTTTCGCTAGACATCAATGACAAGTGCATCAAATCGCCACGGCTTAAAACAGAGCCCACGGCCAAGCGCGAGGTGCTGCCTTTTTCTGTGTCCACGTCATCTTGTGTGATGGTGATCATGTCGCTGTCGGACAAATTAGCTTCGCTGATGACCAAGCCCGTCATGAGTTTGGTGAGGGATGCAATGGGCAAAACAGCTTGGTCATTTTTGCGCAACAAGACTTCGTGAGTGTCTTGATCAATGACCAAAGCAACGCTGGAGCGAAGATCAAGCGCATCGTCGCTGTTGTGCAGACCAGCCAGACGACCGTGTGAAGGTCTTGGATTGGTAGGGCCAGCTTTGGCCACTTTTCTGGCTTGTGGTGCAGGTTTTGCGGCCTGCTTTGAGCTTTGTTTGGTGGTTTGCTTGCTGCTGTTGGCTGATTTGGCGCTGTTGCTTGGCTTGCGAACGCTGTCTTTGTCGTTGGCGTAAATTGAAACTGACACAAAAGCCATCAAGCAAACTGACAGGCATTGGTTCAATAAACGACGAGAAAACAGGCGATTGGGTGAAGTCAAAGCAGTACTTTCGAAGCCACAATTCATGCAGAATTTGGCGAGTGTAATAGAAACTTCCGCTAGTGTACATAAATAAAAAAAGTCGCGCAAGATCAATACCTTGCGCGACCTTCTTGAAGACGTTTTGGAGACGTCGTCAATTTTGGCATTAGCCCTGTGCAGCCACCCGATCGGCCTTGCTTTGGAGCTTGTTCAAGGCGCTCAAATATGCTTTTGCTGAAGCCACAATGATGTCTGGATCAGAACCCACACCATTGACCACGCGGCCACTGTTTTGCAATCGAACCGTGACTTCGCCTTGGCTCTCGGTCGATCCGCTGATGGCATTGACCGAATAAAGCACCATTTCTGCACCGCTTTCGACTATGGACTCGATGGCCTTCAAGGATGCGTCGACAGGTCCATTGCCATCCGATTTGCCATGCACTTCTTTGCCTGCCACGGTAAAAACAATGTTGGCTTGAGGGCGCTCGCCGGTTTCGCTGTGTTGCGCCAATGAGACAAAAGCATATTGCTCTTTGTCTTGCGTAACGCTTTCTTCGCTGACCAAGGCCAAGATGTCTTCGTCAAAAATCTCGCTCTTACGGTCGGCCAGTTCTTTGAAACGTGTGAAAGCAGCATTCAACTCGGTTTCGCTTTCGAGCACCACACCCAACTCTTGCATGCGTTGCTTGAAGGCATTGCGACCACTCAATTTGCCCAACACAATTTTGTTGGCCGACCAGCCCACGTCTTCTGCGCGCATGATCTCGTAGGTGTCGCGCGCTTTGAGCACGCCGTCTTGGTGAATGCCAGAGGCATGTGCAAATGCGTTGGCACCCACCACCGCTTTGTTGGGTTGCACCACAAAGCCAGTGGTCTGGCTAACCATGCGGCTGGCCGCCACGATGTGAATCGGATCAATGTTCATCTCGAGACCGAAATAGTCTTTGCGGGTTTTAACCGCCATGACAATTTCTTCCAAAGAGCAATTGCCTGCGCGCTCGCCCAAGCCGTTGATGGTGCACTCAACTTGGCGAGCACCGCCCAACTTGACGCCAGCCAAACTGTTGGCCACGGCCATGCCCAAGTCGTTGTGGCAATGCACCGACCAAACGGCTTTGTCTGAGTTGGGAATGCGTTCGCGCAAAGTTTTGATGAACTGGCCGTACAACTCTGGCACGGCATAACCCACGGTGTCGGGCACGTTGATGGTAGTGGCACCTTCTGCAATGACGGCTTCCAACACTTTGCACAAGAAGTCCATGTCGCTGCGGTAACCGTCTTCGGGACTGAACTCGACATCGGCCACCAAGTTGCGGGCATATCGCACCGATTGTTTGGCTTGCTCGAGTACCTGGTCAGGCGTCATGCGAAGCTTCTTTTCCATGTGCAAAGGCGACGTGGCAATGAAGGTGTGAATGCGACCGCTGTTGGCACCTTTCAAGGCTTCGGCCGCTCTGGAAATGTCACGATCATTGGCACGTGACAAAGAGCAGATGGTGGAATCTTTGATGGCATTGGCAATGGCCTGCACGGCTTCAAAGTCGCCATTGGAGCTGGCTGCAAAACCCGCCTCGATCACGTCGACGCGCAATCGTTCCAATTGACGCGCAATGCGCAGCTTTTCGTCACGGGTCATGGATGCACCTGGCGACTGCTCGCCATCACGCAATGTCGTGTCAAAAATAATCAATTTATCGGCCATGTTTCACTCCTGGTAAAAAAATCAAAATTCCAAATTCAAAAAGCAAACTTCAAAAACAAAAAAGCCCGTAGCTTTTGGCATACGGGCTTGATGGGAAACTGAACAGCGCGCGCTATACATCCCGCCCGTGAGGCGTCAGCAGTAGTGCTAGCAAATTCGTTTTCATGGAAATACTGTATCACAACTTTTCAAAAATTTCATCACTGATGAAGACCGCGTTCGTCTGGGTCTTCTGTCGAAGTGCTGATGACGCTGGTGGGCTCGCCCTTAAAGCGGCGCCATGCATAGAGGGCGTAGCCGCTTAAACCATACAAAACGAACAAGCCAAACAAGACCATGGGCGGGTGAATATTGACGGCCGCAATGCCCAAAGCAATGAGCACAATGACCGCAAAGGGCACGCTTTGCTTCATGCTGACGTCTTTGAAACTGTAAAACGGCACATTGGTGACCATGGTGAGGCCCGAAAACAAGGCCACCACAAACATGGGCCAGGCCATGCTGGCTGGGGCCACTTCTGCATCGGACATGATGGCAATAAATCCCATCACAAGGGCTGCAGCTGCCGGTGAAGGCAAGCCCTGAAAAAATCTTTTATCAACCACAGCTGTGTTGACATTGAAACGCGCCAAGCGCAAAGCAGCGCATGCGCAATAAACGAAAGCAGCAATCCAACCCCAACGGCCTAAGCCTTTGAGGGACCACTCATAAGCAATGAGTGCAGGCGCAGCGCCAAAGGAGACCATGTCGGACAAGGAGTCCATCTGTTCTCCAAAAGCGCTTTGCGTGTTGGTCATGCGGGCCACTCGGCCGTCCAAACTGTCGAGCACCATGGCGCAAAACACCCCAATGGCGGCCATGTCAAAGCGGCCATTCATGGCCATCACGATGGCGTAAAAGCCACCGAACAGGGCTGCCAACGTGAACAAGTTGGGCAAAACGTAAATGCCCTTGCGGGGTTTACGAACTTGACCCGCCTGCTCGGCGTCGTCGGGGGTTTCAGTGCCATCGTGCATGCGACAGTTCTTTCTGGTTAAGTGGCAGACAAACTCAGTTGCAAAATCAATTGCGTGATTTGTCGACCAATTTGTTTTTAGCAATCCAAGGCATCATGGAACGCAATTGTGCGCCAACCACTTCAATGGAATGCTCTGATGTTAAGCGACGACGGGCTGTCATGCTTGGATAGTTGGTGCGGCCTTCCAAAATGAACATCTTGGCGTACTCACCCGTTTGGATGCGCTTCAAGGCGTTACGCATAGCTTCGCGTGACTGCTCGTTGATGACTTCGGGGCCTGTCACGTACTCGCCATACTCTGCGTTGTTAGAGATGGAGTAGTTCATGTTGCCAATGCCGCCTTCATAGATCAGGTCGACAATGAGCTTCAACTCGTGCAGGCACTCGAAGTAAGCCATTTCGGGGGCGTAGCCAGCTTCGACCAAAGTCTCGTAACCCATCTTGATGAGTTCGACGGCGCCGCCGCACAAAACAGCTTGTTCACCGAACAAGTCGGTTTCTGTTTCTTCTTTGAAGTTGGTTTCAATGATGCCGGCTTTGCCGCCACCGTTGGCCATGGCGTAGCTCAGTGCCAAAGCAATTGCTTTGCCGCTCTTGTCTTGGTGCACAGCCACCAAGTGGGGCACGCCGCCGCCTTGTGTGTAGGTGTTGCGAACTGTGTGGCCGGGGGCCTTAGGCGCCACCATCCAAACGTCGAGGTCTTCACGGGGCACCACTTGGTTGTAGTGGACGTTGAAGCCGTGCGCAAAAGCCAATGAAGCACCTTTTTTGATGTTGGGCTCAACATCGTTTCGGTACACATCAGCAATTTGCTCATCGGGCAACAAAATCATGACAACGTCTGCAGCTTTGACTGCATCGGCCACTTCCATAACTGTCAGGCCAGCTTTTTCAACTTTGGGCCAGCTCGCGCCGTTTTTGCGCAAACCCACAACCACTTTCACGCCACTGTCGTTCAAGTTTTGTGCGTGTGCGTGGCCTTGTGAGCCATAGCCAATGATGGCCACTGTTTTGCCTTTGATGACGCTGAGGTCACAGTCTTTGTCGTAAAACACTTTCATGGGTTCTCTCCTTCAAAAATCGTTCAAAAAATAAATGGGTCAAACGCGGAAATACGCGCTGAGTTAGACGCGCAAAATGCGCTCACCCCGACCAATGCCACAGGCACCGGTGCGGACTGTTTCGAGAATGGCGCTGCGGTCGATGGCTTCCAAAAACGCATCGTTTTTGGATTGATCGCCCGTCAGTTCCACGGTGTAGCTTTTGTCGGTGACATCAATCACGCGACCGCGGAAGATATCGGCCATTCGCTTCATCTCTTCACGCTCTTTGCCCACGGCGCGAACTTTGACCAGCATCAATTCGCGCTCGGTGTAGGCACCTTCGGTTAAGTCAACCACTTTGACCACTTCAATGAGGCGGTTCAGGTGCTTGGTAATTTGTTCAATGACGTCGTCCGAACCCGTGGTTTGAATGGTCATGCGTGACAGGCTAGGATCTTCTGTGGGAGCCACACTGAGAGACTCAATGTTGTAGCCACGAGCGGAGAACAAGCCGACCACACGCGACAAAGCGCCGGGTTCGTTTTCTAGCAAAACTGCGATGATGTGTTTCATGTGCGATTCCTCTTTTCGCCGCCCTCCCCCGCACACGGTAATGTGCAGGCTTGGCGGTCAATAGATTCTTCTAAAGTTAATTCAAATGATGGGCGCGGTTCAGAGGTCTTCGGGGCTGAGCAACATTTCTGTAATGCCCTTGCCTGCTTGAACCATGGGGAACACGTTTTCGGTGGGGTCGGTACGGAAGTCCATGAACACCGTGCGATCTTTGAGCTTGCGCGCTTCGCGCAATGCAGGCTCGACGTCTTCAGGACGCTCAATGAGCATGCCCACGTGACCGTAGGCTTCGGCCAACTTCACAAAGTCGGGCAAGGCGTCCATGTAGCTGTGGCTATAACGGCCCGAATATTCAATTTGTTGCCACTGACGAACCATGCCCAAATAGCGGTTGTTCAAGGACAAAATTTTGATGGGTGTGTTGTATTGCAAGCAAGTGGAGAGTTCTTGAATACACATTTGTACAGAACCTTCGCCCGTGACGCAGAACACTTCTGATTCGGGTTTGGCCAATTTGATGCCCATGGCGTAGGGAATGCCCACACCCATGGTGCCCAAGCCACCGGAGTTGATCCAGCGACGGGGTTCGTCAAACTTGTAGTACTGCGCAGCCCACATTTGGTGCTGACCCACGTCAGACGTGATGTACGCATCGGCGTCTTTGGTCATGCCGTACAAAGTCTCAATGACTTTTTGTGGCTTGATAACTTCCGTGTTGGTGCTGTCGTACTTCATGCAATCGCGCTTGCGCCAGCCGTCGATGGTGGACCACCAGGCTCCCAATGCATTGTTGTCGGGCTTGAGGCCAGACTCTTTGATCATTGCAATCAGTTCGGTCAACACATCTTTGACATCGCCCACGATGGGCACATCGACCTTCACGCGCTTGGAAATGCTGGAGGGATCGATGTCGATGTGAACGATCTTGCGCTCGTTTTGTGCAAAGTGTTTGGGATTGCCAATGACGCGGTCGTCAAAACGTGCACCCACGGCCAACAACACATCGCAGTGCTGCATGGCGTTGTTGGCTTCCCAAGTGCCGTGCATGCCCAACATGCCCAAGAACTTGGGGTTGGTAGCGGGGAAAGCGCCCAGGCCCATGAGGGTGTTGGTGACGGGATAACCCAACATTTCAACCAACTGGCGCAATTCTGCTGAGGCATTGCTAAGCAACACACCGCCGCCGGTGTAGATGTAGGGACGCTTGGCCGCCATCAACAACTGGAGGGCTTTGCGAATTTGTCCGCTGTGGCCTTTGCGCACAGGGTTGTAAGAGCGCATTTCAACGGTTTCAGGATAGCCGGTGTAAGGCACCTTGTTGAAAGACACATCTTTTGGAATGTCGACCACCACAGGACCAGGACGGCCGCTGCGAGCAATGTGGAACGCCTTCTTCATGACTTCTGCCATGTCGCGGGCGTCTTTGACCAAGAAATTGTGCTTCACGATGGGGCGCGTGATGCCCACGGTGTCGCATTCTTGGAAGGCATCGAGGCCAATGGCCGCAGTGGGCACTTGACCACTGATGATGACCATGGGAATGCTGTCCATATAGGCTGTGGCAATGCCGGTCACGGCATTGGTCAAACCTGGACCCGATGTGACCAAGGCCACACCGACATCACCGGTAGCGCGTGCATAGCCATCGGCTGCATGAACTGCAGCTTGTTCGTGACGAACCAGCACGTGCTGAATGGTGTCTTGTTTGAAGAAAGCGTCGTAGATGTGCAAAACGGCACCACCTGGGTAACCCCAGATGTATTTGACGTTTTCGGCTTGGAGCGCTTTAACGAGGATTTCGCCACCACGCAATTCGACGGGTGACGAGGAAGCTGCGGCAGCAGCAACGTTGGCCGCATTGGCCATTTCAGCTTTGGAGATTTCCATATTCAACCTTTGTGAATTTCTCTAACGAAAAACCTTGGGTGCTCTTTTGCGGGACTCTTGTGAAGTCGCATCAGAACTTAAGACCACCAACATAAGCCTGCGCATGTAAGCACCTTGGCCGGATGGTGATCCGTTTGCGTTTTTTCAATTGCAACCCAGCATTATAGGGCCCAGAATGCCATAATCCGACTCGCACGAAATGGGTGCAAGCTGTGGCCACCGAACAAGAACTTTCAGATTTCCTCAAAAACACGGAGAAGCGCGCCTTCAAACGCACGCTGTATCACGTGCGCAATGAGGAGTCGGCTTTGGACATTCTGCAAGACAGCATGATCAAGTTGGCCACCCACTACGGCGACAAGCCCGCCGCCGAGTTGCCCATGTTGTTTCAACGAATTCTGTCCAACACCACCCTGGATTGGTTCCGCCGTCAAAAAACACGCAACGCCTTGTTCTCCAACATGAGCGATTTTGGCACCGATGCAGATGGCGAAGATTTTGACTTTCTCGAGAATCTGGGGGGCCTAGGCGAGCCCGGGCTTGGCGAAAGCACCGAAGACCAAACACACCGCAAACAGGTTTTTCACCAAATAGAAGCTGAAATTCAAGAATTGCCACCACGTCAACGCGAAGCCTTCCTGCTGCGTTATTGGGAAGAGATGAACCTTTCCGAGACGGCTGCAGCCATGGGTTGCACAGAAGGCAGCGTCAAAACGCACTGTTCTCGAGCTGTTCAGGCGCTTAGTAAGGCCCTTCGCGCCAAAGGATTAAACACATGAAAACGCAAGCCAATCTAGACATGACACGTGTCGACCGGGTGGGTCAGGCGCTAGCGCGCCACTTAAACGACCATGCCCCAGACTTGCCCCACGACATTAGCGAGCGTTTGCGCGCGGCTCGCATGCAAGCCCTCGCCCAGCGCAAACGCGAGCCTGTCAGTGTCTTGCTTCCGCAGTTGGCCATGGCAGGACACGCCAGCAACGCCCCCCAAGACGAAGGCCTGAACCTCTGGAGCCGCTTGGCATCGGCCTTGCCGCTTTTGGTTTTGTTGTTTGGCCTTGCCAGCATTTACATGTTCCAAAACGAGTACCGCACCAACGAAATAGCCTCGCTAGATGCCGAATTGCTCATCGACGATTTGCCACCCGACGCTTACACAGACCCGGGCTTTTTGGTGTTCCTCAAATCCAATCCGCTTCCTACAAAGGCCCCCGATTGATTGCAAAGCGCGTCATCAAGGTTTGTTTTAGCGCACTGCTTTGCACAGGGCTGGCGCAAGCTTGGGCCCAAAACGCCCCAGCCACCCAGAACACAAAACCGGCGGCGCAAGCAATTACCAATGCAGAATGGCAAAAACTCTCTGCCTCGCAAAAAACGGCCTTGGCCCCTTTGTCCTCACTTTGGACTCAAATCAGCCCAGCCCAAAAGAGCAAGTGGCTGGCCATTTCGAATAACTTCGACAAACTTTCTGGCAAAGAGCAAGCCGTGCTGCACGAACGCATGGCCAATTGGGCAGCCCTCAGCCCGCAGCAGCGAGCCCAAGCAAGACTCACTTTCAACGAAACCAAGAGCCTGGGTTCTGACGAAAAAAAGACGCATTGGGAAGCCTATCAAGCGCTCAGTGCCGACGAGAAGAAAAAATTAGCAGCACAACAAAAAACCGGCATTCAAGGTGCTGCCACTGCATCGCAAGCGCCACCGCCAGGCAAAGTCATTCGCTTGCCGGGCAAGTCCACGCCTGCCCCAGCGCCAGGTAAATCTACGCCAGGCATCGTGATCGACAAAAAGACACTGCTGCCTACCCCCGTTGCCATTCCAGAAGGCACCTGAGTTGAGCGATTCTCAATTTCCCAACCCCGCACCAAAGGCATCCAACACACCCGACGCCGCAAGCCCGTTCAAAACGCCTTCGCTCAGACGCCGAATGGCTTGCTGGCTTTATGAGGGCATGCTTTTGTTTGGCGTGGTTTTCATTGCAGGTTATTTGTTTGGAACCCTCAGCCAAACCCGTCATGCGCTTGACAACCGACATGGCCTGCAGGCCTTTCTGTTTTTGGTCTTCGCCATTTACTTCACCTGGTTTTGGTCCAAAGGTCAAACATTGGCCATGAAGACTTGGCACATTCAGCTTTTGGACACTTCGGGCAAACGTGTGACGCAAGGCCGCGCGTTTTTGCGTTATGTCCTCAGTTGGGTTTGGGTTTTGCCCCCCATGCTCTTGACCATGCCCTTCAAACTACCGGCGCCAGAGGTTGGCGTCTTGATGGTGGGATGGATCATCGTGTGGGCCATCTTGAGCAAATTCCAATCTCGTCGACAATATTGGCACGATGTGTGGGCGGGAACTCAGCTGGTTGATGTTCAAAAACCGCCCACCCCACCTTTGTCTACCTAATCTCTTCATGAGCACCCCCAACGTCAATCCACAAAAAGACCGCAAAGGTTTGTCTCGCATCTTGCACGCGGGTGGCTACTCGCTGCAAGGTCTTCAGGCCGGCTGGGGAGAAACGGCCTTCAGACAGGAGGCCATCTTGGCCATCGTCTTGTTGCCGCTGGCTTTTTGGCTGGGTCAAACTTGGGTCGAAGTGGCCTTGCTGTGCGGCTCTGTGGTGTTTGTCATGGTGGTTGAGTTGCTCAACACTGGCATCGAAACCGCCATTGACCGCATTGGCACCGATTGGCATGCCCTGTCAAAACGCGCCAAAGACATGGGCAGCGCTGCTGTTCTTTTAAGCCTCTTGCTTTGCCTGGGCATTTGGGCTGCAGCCATCTGGAAATTCATCCATGGCTGAGCCGGCCTTTTCTGTCTGCGTTTACTGCGGCTCCAAGCCAGGCAATTTGCCTGCCTTTGCTGATTCAGCCAAGATGGTGGGGCGCTGGATTGGTCAGCACGGCGGTCAATTGGTCTATGGCGGTGGCAGGAACGGCCTGATGGGCATCGTCGCAAACGCAACTTTGGAAGCTGGCGGCCGTGTGGTGGGCATCATTCCAAGGGCCTTGGTCGAAAAAGAATGGGCGCACACCGAGTGCACCGAATTGCATGTCGTCGAGACCATGCACGAGCGCAAGCAAATGATGGCGCAAAGGGCAGATGTATTTCTAACCCTGCCAGGCGGTATTGGTACTTTTGAAGAGTTTTTTGAGGTCTGGACATGGCGCCAGTTGGGTTATCACAACAAACCCATTGGCCTTTTGAACCTCAACGGGTACTACGATCCGCTTCTGACTTTTTTAAACACCGTGGTGAGCCATGAGTTTATGGGCTCATGGCAAATGGATTTGGTCCAATCTCATCATGACGCAGGGCAATTGCTGCCCAGCCTGGTTCAAGCTGCAGGATTGCCGACAGCGTTCCAAAGTGACGCTATTTAAACTTGATTGAGACGGAAAATTAGACCGCGTCGTCGTCCAATTCGCCGGTGCGAATGCGAATGACGCGTTCTACGGAGGTAATGAATATTTTGCCGTCGCCAATTTTGCCTGTTCGTGCAGCTTTCACGATGGCATCGACGCAGCGCTCAACATCGCCATCTTTCACGGCCACTTCGACTTTGACTTTGGGCAAAAAGTCGACCACATATTCGGCACCGCGATAAAGCTCTGTATGGCCTTTTTGACGGCCAAAGCCTTTGACTTCAGTGACGGTCAGTCCGGTCACGCCGCATTCAGCAAGCGCTTCTCGTACTTCTTCCAGTTTGAAGGGTTTGATGATGGCTGTGATTTGTTTCATGAAATAAGTCCAGACTGAAAAAATTAGGCTCGAAATCGATTGGTTATAGGATAACGCCAATCTTTGCCAAAACTGCGGTGGGTGACGCGAATTCCCACGGGTGATTGACGGCGCTTGTATTCGTTCAACTTGATCAAACGGGTGACCTTTTCAACATCTGCACGTTCAAAACCGTCGGCCTCGAGTGCGCTGATGCCCTCGTCATTTTCCATGTACCTTTGAACGATGGCATCCAACACCTCATAAGGCGGCAGGCTGTCTTGGTCTTTCTGATCGGCACGCAACTCGGCACTGGGTGGCCTTGTGATGATGCGCTCGGGGATAGGACAAGAGCCGGTGCCATAGGGATCGTTTTGGTTGCGCCATTCGGCGAGGCGAAAGACTTGTGTTTTGACCACATCTTTGATCACAGCAAAACCACCGGCCATATCGCCGTACAAAGTGCAATAGCCAGTGGCCATTTCGCTTTTGTTACCTGTGGTTAAAACGATGGCGCCTGTTTTGTTGGACATGGCCATGAGCAAAGTTCCGCGCACGCGCGCTTGGATGTTTTCTTCTGTTGTGTCTTCGGCCAAGCCTTTGAACTGATCGGCCAAAGCTGTTTTGAACCCTTCAAACAAAGGTGCAATGGAAATTTCGTCGTACTGCACATTGAGCCGTTTGACCATGTCGCGGGCATCTATCCAACTGATGTCTGCTGTGTAGGGCGATGGCATCATGACCGCATGGATTTTGTCGGCACCAATGGCATCGACAGCCAGCGCCAAAACCAATGCGGAGTCGATGCCGCCTGACAGTCCCAAAATTGCCCCGGGAAAGCCGTTTTTGCCCAAGTAGTCACGAATGCCCAAAACCAGGGCATGCCAAAGGTCCTCTTCCCAACTGCTCTCAGGCACCACTTCACGACCTGTTAGTTGAACCGCAGCCGAACCTTTCGTCGACAGGACGTCGACGAATTGCAAACATTCTTTAAAGGCAGGTGCACGCGCCACCACCTCAGCTTGCGCATTCATGGCGAAGGATCTACCTTCAAAGATGACCTCATCTTGTCCGCCAACTAGATGTGCATAGACAAGTGGTAATTGACAAGTAGTTACACGGCGAGCCATTTGCACTTCGCGCTCCAGCCCCTTGCCGACATGGAAGGGCGAGGCATTGAGGACCAATAAAACCTGTGCACCTGCATCGCGCGATTTTTGGGCAGGCTCATCAAACCAAGCATCTTCGCAAATGAGAAGGCCCAACTTGACGCCATCGACTTCAAACACACAAGCCTCGTGGCCGGGCGTGAAATAGCGGCGCTCGTCAAATACTTGGTAATTGGGCAATTCTTGCTTGGCATAACTGGCCAGTACCCGCCCTTCACACAACACAGTAGCGCGGTTGAAGCGCTTCGTAATGGCCACGCTTTTGCTTTGAATGCCCCCACCTTCGGGGTGACCCAAGACAACGTGCATGCCTTTTAACCCAGCCAACTCACGGGCCACTGTTTTCAAGGCATCATCGCAGGCATCGATGAATGCAGGCCGCAACAACAAATCTTCAGCGGCATAACCACAAATGGCCAATTCGGGCGTGACCAAAACGCGCGCCCCTTGCGCATAGGCTTGTTGAGCAGCGTCGATAATTTTGCGGGCATTGCCCGCCATGTCACCCACGACGAAGTTGAGTTGGGCGATGCAAAGTTGAAGGGTCATACAGGTGCAGGAATTCAGTTCCAACAATTATGTCATTGCAGTGCAAGATTCCATGCGAAATATCACTGCGCTCGCTTGGGATTCTCTGTTGGCCACGCAGTCCGACCCTACCCCTTTCATGCGACATGCCTATTTAAGCGCCATGGAAGAGAGTGCATCGGCCAGCCCAGAGACGGGTTGGACCGTCCGTGTTATCTCTCTCCGACACACAGACAGTGCGCCAGATGCGCCACTGGCAGCCGCAGCGGTGATCTACATCAAACCCCACTCTTATGGGGAATATGTGTTTGATTGGGCCTGGGCCGACGCTTACCAACGCCATGGTTTGAACTACTTTCCCAAAGCGGTTGGCGCGGTGCCGTTCACGCCAGTACCTGGCTCGCGTTTGCTGGCCGACAGCCCCCAGAGCAAGGCGTGCCTGATTGAGGCCATGGTGGCCTTGGCCAAGCAATGGCAATGGTCGTCTGTGCATGTTCTGTTTTTGTCAGAGGACGACAGGCAAGCCACAGAAAATGCTGGTTGGCTCAGCCGTTACACCGTTCAGTTTCATTGGCACAACAACAGCCATGCCGACTTTGAGCATTTCTTGGCGAGTCTCAGCCAAGAAAAACGCAAAAAAATCAGACAAGAACGCCGCAAAGTGAGCGAAGCTGGCGTGACATTTACGAGCCTTGAGGGACAAGCCATTCAAGCCGCCGATTGGGATTTCTTTTACAAATGCTATGCGCAAACCTATTTTGAGCACGGCAACGCACCCTACCTCAGTCGCGACTTTTTTCAGCGCATGCAAGACACCATGCCAGAAAACTGGGTGTTGTTCATTGCAGAAAAAGATGGCCAGCGCATGGCTTGCAGCCTGATAGCTGTTCAAGACAATGTGGCTTATGGTCGCTATTGGGGCGCCTTAGAGCGCGTGGACTGCCTGCACTTTGAGGCTTGCTACTACCAGCCTATTGCTTGGTGCATTGCCAAGGGCTTGGCAAGGTTTGAAGGCGGCGCGCAGGGCGAACACAAAATGGCGCGTGCACTGCTTCCCGTCAAAGCCAGCAGCGCGCATTGGTTGGCACACCCAGACTTTGCCGACGCTGTAGAGCGCTACTTAGAAAAAGAAGGCCGCGGTGTAGCGGCCTATCTAGAGAATTTGGAAGCCAGGTCGCCTTTGAAAAAGGCCTGAACCTGGTTCACCGAAACCCTTCGGGCTCGGTTTTGAGGTTAGGCGTTGGCCTTTTGATAATTGGCAATACCGTCCAAGATTTCTTTCTTGGCAGACTCGGGGCCTTCCCAACCCAAAATTTTGACCCATTTACCAACTTCTAAGTCTTTGTAGTGTTCAAAGAAGTGGGCGATGGTTTTCAAACGCAAAGGGTTCAAGTCTTCAGGCTTTTGCCATTGGGTGTAGATGGACAAAATTTTGTCGGTGGGAACGGCCAAAACTTTGCCGTCTTCGCCAGCTTCATCTTCCATTTTCAAAATACCAATGGCGCGGCAAGGCACCACGACACCAGGAATCAAGGGCACAGGTGTGATGACCAACACGTCAACGGGGTCGCCGTCGCCGCTGATGGTTTTGGGCACGTAGCCGTAATTGGTGGGGTAATGCATGGCCGTGCTCATGAAACGGTCCACAAAAATAGCGCCTGTTTCCTTGTCCACTTCGTATTTCACGGGATCGGCATTCATCGGAATTTCGATGATGACGTTGAATTGCTCGGGAACTTTGCTGCCTGGGGTAACGTTGTCTAGGGACATTTTTCTGAAAATTTAAAGAGTTGAAGTAAATCTAAGAACCTTAGGATTAACCCCGATTTTACTTTCACAGGGCTTGCGATTTCAGAACAATGCCCTTTTAATGAGATTGTTGGCCAATCGACTCCTTCTGGGAGCGAGGAAGCAACGCCGGGAGGTGTTCCTCGAGCGTTGCACCTCCTTTCAGCGGTAACAACTAAGGAGATAGATTTATGACTGGCAATTCAGCGTTGATTTTGGCGCTAGTTTGCGGGCTGATCGCCGTAATTTACGGTGTTTGGGCACGCGGCTGGATATTGGCCCAAGACCCTGGCAATGAGCGAATGCAAGAAATTGCAGCCGCGATTCAAGCCGGTGCAGCTGCCTACCTTGCAAGACAATACAAAACCATCGCCATCGTGGGCGTGGTTCTGGCCATCTTGATGGGTGTTTTCCTCGACATGACCACGGCCATTGGCTTTGTCATTGGTGCGGTGCTTTCTGGCGCTTGCGGTTTCATCGGCATGAACGTTTCTGTTCGCGCCAATGTGCGTACTGCGCAAGCCGCCACCAAGGGCATCGGCCCTGCCCTTGATGTCGCATTCCGCGGCGGCGCCATCACCGGCATGTTGGTGGTGGGCTTGGGTCTATTGGGTGTCACCGGTTTCTACTGGTTTTTGGCGGGCAATGGCAACCTCACGCCTGGCGTCAAACTGTCTGTCATCTTGAACCCGCTCATTGGCTTTGCCTTTGGTTCGTCCTTGATTTCTATCTTCGCCCGTTTGGGTGGTGGCATCTTTACCAAAGGGGCTGACGTTGGCGCCGACTTGGTCGGCAAAGTAGAAGCCGGCATTCCAGAGGACGATCCTCGCAACCCCGCCGTGATTGCAGACAACGTGGGCGACAACGTAGGCGACTGCGCCGGCATGGCCGCCGACCTGTTCGAAACCTATGCTGTGACCCTCATTGCCACCATGGTACTGGGCTCCTTGCTGATCACGGGTGCGCCCGGTAATGCCGTGATGTACCCACTGGCTTTAGGTGCGGTGTCTATCGTTGCGTCCATCATTGGCTGCTTTTTTGTCAAAGCCTCTCCTGGCATGACCAACGTCATGCCTGCGCTTTACAAAGGTTTGGCCATCGCGGGCGTTTTGTCCTTGATTGCCTTCTACTTTGTGACGCTTTGGATCATGCCGGACAACGCTATTTCGGCCAGCGGTAGCCAAATGAAACTGTTCGGCGCCTGTGCCGTTGGCTTGGTCTTAACGGCCGCATTGGTCTGGATCACTGAGTTTTATACGGGTACGCAGTACAGCCCTGTTCAGCACATTGCGCAAGCTTCCACAACCGGTCATGGCACCAACATCATTGCAGGTTTGGGTGTTTCAATGCGCTCTACGGCATGGCCCGTTATTTTTGTCTGCCTTGCCATCATTGCCTCTTACAGCCTTGCAGGCCTGTATGGCATTGCCGTGGCAGCCATGTCGATGTTGTCGATGGCGGGCATTGTGGTGGCCTTGGACGCGTATGGCCCCATCACAGACAACGCTGGCGGTATTGCCGAAATGGCCGAACTGCCCAGCAGCGTGCGTGACATTACCGACCCGCTAGATGCTGTGGGCAACACCACCAAAGCCGTGACCAAAGGCTACGCCATTGGCTCT
Source organism: Limnohabitans sp. (assembly GCA_049655425.1). Lineage (GTDB taxonomy): Bacteria > Pseudomonadota > Gammaproteobacteria > Burkholderiales > Burkholderiaceae_C > Limnohabitans_A. Next base: position 623,837 of record JBASJS010000003.1, read on the forward strand.
GCAGGTTTGGCTTCCTTGGTTTTGTTTGCCGACTACACCCACAAGCTGGAAACCTACGGCAAGGCCATCACCTTTGACTTGTCCGACCCCTTGGTCATTGTGGGCCTGTTCATTGGCGGCCTCATCCCCTACTTGTTTGGTGCCATGGCCATGGAAGCTGTAGGGCGCGCAGCTGGTGCAGTGGTGGTTGAAGTGCGTCGCCAGTTCAGCGAAATCAAGGGCATCATGGAAGGTACCGCCAAGCCCGAATACGGCCGCGCGGTCGACATGCTGACCACTGCGGCCATCAAAGAGATGGTGATTCCAAGCTTGTTGCCTGTGGTGGTGCCCATTGTGGTGGGCTTGTTGCTTGGCCCCAAAGCCTTGGGCGGCTTGCTGATGGGCACCATTGTGACGGGCCTGTTTGTGGCCATTTCCATGTGTACTGGCGGCGGCGCTTGGGACAATGCCAAGAAGTACATCGAAGACGGCCATCACGGCGGCAAAGGCTCTGAGGCGCACAAAGCCGCTGTCACAGGCGACACCGTGGGCGATCCGTACAAAGACACGGCAGGCCCAGCCATCAATCCGCTGATCAAAATCATCAACATTGTGGCCCTGCTGATCGTGCCCTTGGTGATGAAGTTTCACAGCTGATTCAAGGTCCTTGTATCTGGCGTACCATGGGTACGCCATGTCAGTGTCACAAAGCCCGCGCATGGTCCTCATCGCGGGCTTTTTTACGCGCAAAATAGCACCATGCAACTGAACTTCATTCACAACCAATCGGTGGCCAGTCAAAGCGGGCAAACATTGCCTGTGATTGACCCGTCTAATGGCCAAATTTTTGACCATATCCAACGCAGCAATGCGCTAGACATTGACGCAGCTGTCAAATCGTCACGCGAATGCTTTGAAGGCTCTTGGTCTAAATTGAACGCGGCAGAACGCGGCAGATTGCTAATGGCCCTGTCTCGCAAAGTTGCCGAACATGCCGATGAATTGATGCAGCTAGAGCAACGTGACTGCGGCAAGCCTACACAGCAAGCAATGGCCGATGCGCGCGCACTGGCTCGCTACTTTGAGTTTTATGCGGGCGCTTGTGACAAGCTGCATGGCGACACCATTCCCTACCAAAACGGCTACAGCGTTTTGACATGGCGCGAGCCCCATGGCGTCACTGGCCATGTAGTGCCTTGGAATTACCCCATGCAGATATTTGGCAGGTGTGTGGGGGGTGCATTGGCAGCGGGCAACGTTTGTGTGGTCAAACCGGCTGAAGATGCCTGCTTGAGTCTCATCCTAGTTGCACAATTGGCCGCTGAGGTGGGCTTTCCGCCAGGTGCCATCAACATCGTCACAGGCTTGGGGCATGAGGTGGGCGACGCACTCGCCAAGCACCCGGGCATTGATCACATCAGTTTTACAGGCAGCCCACATGTGGGCACCTTGATCCAACAGGCTGCGGCCGCAAGGCATTGCCCCGTTACGCTGGAGCTGGGGGGCAAAAGTCCGCAAATCATTTTTGCAGATGCCGACTTAGATGCGGCAGTGCCGGTCATCATCAATGCCATTGTTCAAAACTCTGGCCAAACTTGTAGCGCGGGTTCCCGAGTAATCATTGAGAAAAGCATTTACGAGCCTCTACTGGCAAGACTTGGCGAGGCTTTTTCCAAACTTCGCGTTGGACCCGCAAGCGCAGACTTGAATTTGGGCCCCCTCATCAGAGCCAGCCAAAAACAACGTGTCCAGGGTTTTTTAGAAGAGGCTCGGGCAGCAGGCATTCCAACCGTTGCGCAAGGTACGGTGGTTGCCGACGCACCAGAATCAGGCTTTTACCAGGCCCCCGTTTTGTTGCGTGATGTGCCCGTCAACCACCGTGTAGCCCAAGAAGAAGTGTTCGGGCCCGTGCTGTCTGCCATGTGTTTTGAAGGTGAAGATCAGGCCATCGAGTTGGCCAATGCCACGGCCTTTGGACTGGTGGCTGGCGTTTGGACGCGCGATGGTGGACGCCAATTCAGAATGGCCAAGCGACTGCGCAGCGGCCAAGTCTTTATCAACAACTACGGCGCCGGTGGCGGTGTTGAATTACCCTTTGGCGGCGTCAAGTCATCTGGCCACGGCCGTGAAAAAGGTTTTGAAGCACTGTATGGTTTCACCACTTTGAAGACAGTTGCCATTCACCACGGCTAAAGACAAGCTGCAAAAACCACAGGAATTATCATGAACATCAATCAAAAAGTCGTCATTGTGACGGGCTCAGGTGGCGGCATCGGTGAGGGCATCGCCAAACACTTTGCCGCGCACGGTGCCAAAGTTTTGGTCAACGACATCAATACCACGGCAGGACAAAAAGTTGTGCAAGACATTCAAGCGGCAGGTGGTACCGCCACATTTTTTGCCGCCGATGTCACGCGCTCAGACGATGTCAAAAACATGGTGCAAGAAGCCGTCAAGCTTTGGGGCCGGCTCGATGTGATGATCAACAATGCGGGCTGGACGCATCGCAACCGCCCTGCCCTAGAAGTCAGCGAAGACGAATTCGACAAGTGTTACGCGGTCAATATGAAAAGCATTTACTTGTCCACCGTGCATGCAGTGCCCGAATTTCGCAAAACAGGTGGCGGCTCTTTCATCAACATTGCATCAACTGCTGGCATTCGCCCTCGACCTGGTCTGACTTGGTACAACGGCTCTAAAGGTGCCGTCATCACCACCAGCAAATCACTGGCAGCAGAATTAGGCCCCGACAACATTCGCGTGAACTGCATCAACCCGGTCTTCAACCCCGACACTGGGTTGTCCGCAGAGTTTGCGGGCGGTCCTGTGGACGAGGCCAAGCGCGCCAAGTTCATGGCCACCATTCCATTGGGGCGCTTCTCAACATCCCTTGATGTGGCCAATGCAGCTTTGTATTTGGCCAGTGATGAAGGCGCCTTCATCAGTGGTGTTTGCATCGAAGTTGATGGTGCGCGTTGTGTCTGAACGAGTCATTCCAGTCATCAGTCAGCCGCTGGGCAATTTGCCAATTCCACAGTTGCAGTTGGCCGCAGAAAGTTTGTCGCATCTGTCCTTGAAGGACCGGTTGAACAGACCTTTGCGAGACCTTCGCATCAGTGTGACCGATCGTTGCAATTTTCGCTGCAGCTATTGCATGCCCAAAGAGGTGTTTAACAACGATTACAAATATTTACCGCACAGTGCGCTGCTCAGTTTTGAAGAAATCACGCTTGCTGCAAAAAGCTTCATTGCCTTGGGCGTTGAAAAACTCAGGCTCACGGGCGGTGAGCCACTGCTCAGAAAAAACTTGGAAGTTCTGATTGAACAACTGGCGGCATTGCGCACTGTCTCGGGTGAGCCCTTGGACATCACACTGACCACCAACGGCTCTTTGTTGGCGCGCAAAGCCCAAAGCTTGAAAGATGCTGGCTTGAAGCGGGTCACCATCAGCTTGGATGGTTTAGACGATGCCGTCTTCAAACGCATGAATGACGTAGACTTTCCAGTCAGTGACGTTTTGGAAGGCATTGCCGCTGCGCAAGCTGCCGGCCTTGGCCCCATCAAAGTCAACATGGTCGTCAAGCGCGGCACCAATGAGCAAGAAATATTGCCCATGGCACGTTACTTCAAGGGCACTGGCATCGCACTTCGGTTCATTGAGTACATGGACGTTGGTGCCACCAATGGCTGGCGCATGAACGAAGTGCTGCCCAGTGCAGAAGTGCTGAAAATTTTGCAATCCGAATTGCAACTGACACCTTTGTCACCTGCCCAAAAAGGTGAAACCGCAGAGCGCTGGGGCTATCTCAATGAACAAGGTGAACTAGACACCAACCTAGGTGAAATTGGTTTTATCAGCAGCGTCACCAAGGCTTTTTGCAGCGACTGCAATCGCGCTAGGCTAACCACAGAAGGACAGCTTTATTTGTGCTTGTTCGCCAGCCAAGGCTACGACCTTAAACCCGTCATCCGCAGCAGTCAACAACCAGAGGCTCTGACCCAAGCCATTGCGGCCATATGGTCACAACGTACCGACAGGTATTCTGAATTGCGCCAACAAGAGCCGGCCCTGGCTTCAACCGAAGATGGCACCTTGCTCAAAAGACGCAAAGTCGAAATGAGTTACATCGGTGGCTAAAACTTTGCAGATGGCGCTTTGACTTTCCTTATCTCTGAATTGTTTCTTTATGCATGATCACAGCATCACGGGTTTAATTTTGGCAGGCGGCAAAGGTGCGCGCATGGGCGGCGTCGACAAAGGTCTGCAAAACTTCAATGGCACACCCTTGACCTTGCATGCCTTGATGCGCCTGCAAATGCAAGAAGGCAGTCCCCTGTCGGACATCATGATTGTGGCCAATCGAAATTTGTCCGCTTATGAATCATTGGGTGTTCAAGTCTGGCCCGACAGCACCGATGGTTTTGCGGGTCCCTTGGCCGGCTTTCTGACGGGAATGGAGCGCTGCGAATCAGAGTTTTTACTCACGGTGCCTTGCGACAGTCCACTTTTTCCATTGGACCTTGTGCAAAAACTTCAAGATGCTTTGGAACAAGAGAATGCGGACATCGCGGTTGCAGCAGCCAAAGAAGAGGATGGCAAGATCAGACCGCAACCTGTTTTTTGCTTGATGCGCACCCGCTTGTTAGAAAGTTTGGTCAAGTTCATGCAATCTGGGGGCCGCAAAATTGATGCTTGGACATCACAACATGCGTGTGTGGTAGTGCCCTTTGACGCACCCAACACAGACCCGCGCGCGTTTTTCAACGCCAACACCCTCGAAGAGTTGCATCGTTTAGAACAAACCCCATGACCCATCCCAAGTCATTGGCAGAAATTGCTGCCCAATTGCAAGGCTACGATCCACAAGCCTTGCCTGCACAGGAAGTTTTGAATTTTCTTGCGCAGTTGGTAACCCCTTTGCAAGACACAGAAGATGTCGCCATTTTTGAAGCCCTCAACCGGGTCATTGCAGCCGACGCCATCAGCCCAGTTGATGTACCGCCACACGACAACTCAGCCATGGATGGCTTTGCTTTCGATGGCACACAACTTAAGGCTGACACAAATTTAGTGCTGAAGGTGGTCGGTACCGCCCTTGCTGGCAAGGCCTGGCAAGGCACCGTCAAAGCTGGTGAGTGCGTCAAGATCATGACCGGCGCCATCATGCCAAGCGGACTTGACACAGTGGTGCCACAAGAACTTTGCAAAGTCACGCCAGAGCAGATCACCGTACCCTTCAACATGCTAAGTGCCGGCGACAACCGTCGTTTGTGCGGAGAAGATTTGAAGAAAAACAGCCCGGCTTTGCGCAAAGGAACGTTTGTCACGCCTGCGGCCGTTGGTTTGTTGGCCAGCCTCGGGCTGCCCACCGTCAAAGTCATGCGCAAACTCAAAGTGGCCTACTTTTCGACAGGCGATGAAATTCTCAGTTTAGGCGAGGCACCTCGCGAAGGCGCTGTTTATGACAGCAACCGTTACACCGTCTTTGGCCTGTTGCAAAACTTAGGCTGCGAGATGATTGACATGGGCGTTGTGCGCGACGATCCCAGCTTGTTAGAGCAAGCTTTTTCTAAAGCAGCCACACAGGCAGACGCCGTGATCACCAGCGGCGGCGTCAGTGTTGGCGAAGCCGACTTCACGAAGGCCATGATGAAAAAGTTGGGCGACGTGGTCTTTTGGAAAATTGCCATGCGACCTGGCCGTCCCATGGCGGTGGGACGCTTGACGCAAGGCAATCACTCTGCGGTGCTGTTTGGTTTGCCGGGCAATCCTGTGGCTGTCATGGTGACCTTTCTGGCGTTTGTCAAACCCGCATTGCAACAAATGATGGGAATCACCGAGCCAGCCCCACCCCTCATGCGAGCCAAGTCTCAAGAGGTTTTACGCAAAAAACCGGGGCGAACAGAGTATCAACGCGGCATTGCAACTCGCAACGCGCAAGGTGAATTGCAAGTCATCACCACGGGCAATCAAGGCTCTGGTGTGTTGAGCTCAATGGTGCAGGCAAACTGCTTGATTGTGCTGTCACACACCCAGTCGACCGCACAGGTGGGTGACTGGGTGGATGTCTTGATGCTCTGATCTATTTCAAAAACCAGAGACTTGTCTTAGGCTGATGGCGATGCGTGATTCGCAGCAGATGGCGATTCGAGAGCTTCTTTTTTGATAGGGCCCGGCACCGATTGACGCGCAAACAAACTGTACATGGTGGGCACCACAAACACGGTGAGCAGTGTGCCAAACGACATGCCGCCCACAATGACCCAGCCAATTTGAATGCGGCTTTCGGCGCCAGCGCCAGTGGCAAGGGCCAACGGCAAAGCACCCAGCACCATGGCGCCTGTGGTCATCAAAATAGGACGCAAACGCTGGCCTGATGCTTTGACGATGGCATCAAAAGTGTCGACGCCTTGCTCGCGCAGTTGGTTGGTAAATTCCACGATCAAAATACCGTGCTTGGTAATCAAACCAACCAAAGTGATCAAGCCAATTTGCGAGTAAACGTTGAGCGTACCCCCCGTTAATTTCAAAGTCATCAGCGCCCCAAACATAGACAAAGGCACCGACAGCATGATGACAAACGGATCGATGAAACTTTCAAATTGAGCGGCCAAAACCAAAAAGATAAAAAACAAGGCCAACACAAAAACGATAACCAACGCACCCTGCGAGCTGCGGAATTCGCGAGATGTCCCGTTTAATTCCGTGGTGTAACCGGTTTTCAAAATACCTGCTGCGGTGGTATCCAAAAACTTCAAGGCATCACCCAGCGCGTAGTCAGGGGACAAATTGGATGTGATGGAGACAGAGCGACGCTGGCCAAAGTGATTCAATTCGCGAGGTGAAACACTTTCGCGGATCTTGACCAAAGCAGACAATGGAATGACGGCATCGTTGCGCCCACGTACATAAATGTTGTCGATGTCATCAGGAGAATTACGGCCACTGGCTTGGGTTTGAACAATCACATCGTATTGTTCGGCATCGCGCTTATAACGCGTGACGGTTCGGCCGCCCAACATGGTTTCAACGGCGCGTGCAACCACATCGACATTGACGCCAAGCTCGGCCGCCTTGACTCGGTCGACATCAATTCGCAATTCTGGTTTATTGAGTCGCAAATCGACATCAGGCGAAATGAAACCTGGATTTTTGGCAATGGCATCCATCATTTGCCGCGTCACGGCATTCAAATTTTGATAGCTGTCGGAGGTTTGAATGACGAAGTTGACAGGACGCTCGCGAAAGCCTTGGCCCAATGAAGGCGGCGTGATGGGGAAGGCATTGATGCCAGCCACACCATTGAACTTGCCCTGCATTTCTCGGGCGATTTCAAGCGTGGTGCGCTTGCGCTCGTCCCAATCGACAGCACGGTAAATCACGCTACCCTGCGCCACGGTGGGATTGCCCAAGTTAGCAAAGATACGATCGAATTCAGGGTAGGCACTGCCAATTTTTTCGAGGGCTTTTGCGTACTTGTCGGTGTAGTCCAAAGTAGAGCCGTCAGGGGCAGTGACAGTTGCCAACACAGTGCCCCTGTCTTCCAAAGGTGACAACTCTTGTTTCATGGTGGGGTACACCAAAACAATGCCAACACCACATGACGCCATGATCAAGACCACTACCCAACGGGCTTTTTTCAAGACCCATTTGAGAAAGTTTTCATAGCCATTGGACAAGCCTGTCAGAGCCCGCTCCATGAAGCGATCAAATCGGTTCGGATTCGGGTTGTGGCGCAACAACAAAGAACTCATCATGGGCGAAAGGGTTAGGGCCACCAAGCCTGACACCAACACCGCACCCGCCAAAGCCAACGCAAACTCACTGAACAGCTTGCCGGTGCGTCCAGGGGTGAATGCCAAAGGAGCAAACACTGCAGCCAGAGTCAATGACATGGCCACAATGGCAAAGCCGATTTCTCTGGCACCTTTGATGGCGGCAGAAAATGGGTCCAAGCCTTCTTCGATGTGCCGATAAATGTTCTCCAGCATCACAATGGCATCGTCCACCACCAAACCAATGGCCAACACCAAGGCCAAGAGCGTCAAGGTGTTGATGGTGAAGCCAGCCAAGGCCATGATGGCAAAGGTACCAATCAAACTAACGGGAATGGTAATGATGGGAATGATGGAGGCACGGAACGTCCGAAGGAAGACGAAGATGACCAAGGCCACCAAAACAACCGCTTCCACAATGGTTTTGAAAACGCTCTTGATGGACCTGTCAATGAAGACTGAGTTGTCGTTGGCCACGTCGATGCCCAAATCGGCGGGCAAATCTTGCTTCAAGCGCGGCATCATGTCGCGCACGCCTTTTGACAACTCCAAGGGATTGGCCGTTGCCTGTCGAATGACGCCAGCAGAGATAGCGGGCTTGCCGTTCAGACGGACACGGCTGCGGTCGTCTGCTGTCCCCTCTTCTACCTTGGCAACGTCGCGAATTTTGATGGGAAAACCATTGACGTTGCGAATGGTGATGTCACCAAACTGTGAGGCTTTGATCAGGTCAGTTTGCGATGTGACGCTGAATTCACGCAACTGCGATTCGATGCGACCCGCCGGCAACTCTAAGTTACTGCGCCTGATGGCGTCTTCCACATCTTGCGACGTTAAACGATAGGCGGCCATGCGGCTTGCATCCAACCAAACGCGCATGGCGTATTTGCGTTCGCCATAAATGCGAACATCGGCCACGCCCGTGACCGTTTGCAAACGGGGCTTGACCACTCGGTTGATCAAATCATTGATTTGCAAAGGCGACAAAGTGTCGCTAGAAAAGGCCAACCAAATTACTGGAAAAGCATCCGCTTCTACCTTGGCAATGACAGGCTCTTCAATGGCTTGGGGCAAGCGGCCCCTGATGCGGGACGTTCTGTCCCGCACTTCTGCTGCCGCGGTGTCGGCGTCTTTTTCTAAGCGGAAGCGAACGGTAATTTGCGACTGATCGGCACGGCTGATGGACGTGATGACGTCAACCGCATCAATGCCGGCAATTGAGTCTTCTAGTGGCTTGGTGACTTGGGACTCAATCACTTCGGCCGATGCACCCGGGTACTTCACACTGACGGTGACGGTGGGCTCATCGATCTTGGGATACTCACGCAGTGACAAGCGATTGAAACTGACCGCACCAATCAACAAGATCAATAGAGACAACACCGTCGCAAAGACGGGCCGGCGGATGGAGGTTTCAGCGAGCTGCATTCAGACCTCGTAAGCAGGGGTTCTCGCCTGCAACTGCTGGCATTTTTGACTTGCCTTTGCCTGCACCTCTGGCTTCGTTAGATTCTGCAGGCTTGGCTGCATTTGGGCCACCTGGCGCATTGGCAGGTGCTTGACCCTTGGAGGTATCGATGATTCGAATCAAGGTGCCGTCTTTTTGCAGACGCTGCTGACCCGCAATGACCACAGAGTCATCCAAAGACAATCCTTCCAAAATTTCGACTTTGCCCGGCTGACGCAAACCGATCTTGACTGTGACACGCTCAGACACGAGCTCATCTTTGTTGGGTCCTGACACCACTTTGACCACCGTCGATCGACCGCCTTGGGGCACGATGGCTTCTTCGGGAATGATCAGGGCATCGGCTCTTTCGCCAAACACTGCGTTAACACGCGCAAACATGCCGGGACGCAGTTGCATCTGGCGATTGTCGATACAACCTCTAACACCAACAGATCTGCCATTGGCATCGATCAAGGGGTCGACGGCTTGAATGACGGCTGTAAATTTACGGCCTGGCAGAGCGTCCAATGTGACTTGTGCTTTTTGGCCTGGCTTTACTTTGGCTTGAAAACGCTCAGCCAAACGGAAGTCGAGCAAGACAGCTTCAATGTCTTCAATGTTGACCATGTCTGCGCCGTCTTTCAGGTAGTCGCCCACGTTGATTTGACGCAAACCAGCCACGCCATCAAAGGGGGCCACAACCTTGAGACGCTGCAAAGTAGCCTGCGCCAAAGAAAGCTTGGCCTGCGCAACTTGTAACGAAGCATCGCTCTCATCCAAAGAGCGCTTGCTGATGAAGTTTTGCGCTACCAATTCTTGGTTGCGCTTGTGATTGGCTTGGGCAATGGACAACTCGGCCGTAGCTTGCATCACTTGGGCAGCTGGCAATTGGTCGTCGAATTGAACCAACAACTGACCTTTTTTGACGCGCTGACCATCTTTGAACAGCACCTGGCTGACTCGCCCCCCCACTTCAGGCCGCAAAACCACACCTTGATTGGACTTCAAGCTACCGACCGACTGGGTTTCATCAACCAACATGGCTTTTTCAACCTTGGCCACTTCAACCGCCATGGGTCTGGCGGGGCCACCTGCACCGGGTGCACCGGGTGAACCTGAACCGCCACTGGCCGCTGGGGCCCCTGCAGGGGTTGCGCCAGAGCCAGCACTGCCGGCAGGTGTTGCGACCATCTCGGTGGGTTGGGTGGGTTTATTTTGGAGCCACCATGCTGCACCAGAAGCTGCAGCGACACCAAGCAAAGCAATCGCAAGATAAGGTTTTTTGAAGGACATCAATGTTTCCAAGCCGGACCTAAAACAGTTCTGAAATGTAACAGTACTTGGGGTTGTCCCGCATCGGCAAAAACCTCAGGTGATTCGCTAAAAACTCACGCTTTGCACTAAATTTACAAAATTAGGCCTTCTGTTTAAAAGAAGGTCCTGAATTCAGCGGCCTAAAGCTTTTTCAACGCCCTGGTTGGCCAGGGCGTCAGCCCGTTCGTTGCCGGGGTCGCCTGCATGCCCCTTGACCCATCGCCATTCAATTTGGTGACCTGAATTGGCCACCAAGGCGTCTAGTTTTTGCCACAAATCGGCATTTTTCACGGGCTGCTTGGCAGCCGTTCGCCAGCCCTTGGCTTTCCAGCCATGAATCCACTCCGTGATGCCTTTGCGAACGTATTCACTGTCCAAATAAAGGGTCACCTTGCAAGGGCGTTTGAGCGCCAAGAAGGCCTCAATGACCGCTGTCAGCTCCATGCGGTTGTTGGTGGTGTCTAGCTCGCCACCGAAAATTTCTCGAACATTTTCACCCGATCGCATCAAGGCGCCCCAACCGCCCGGCCCAGGATTGCCCTTGCAAGCGCCGTCGGTGTGTATTTCAACGTGATTCACATTCATTCTTTCTTTGAAGGCTGGTATCGCCTGACGGCTTGATGTGCCTTTGTGCAATGCTGACGGCAGCCTTGGTTTGTGCTCGCTGAGTTTTCCAGCGGGCCCCCAATATGCGGCCCCCATGTACTTTTTTAACGGCCACAATGATGTAAGCACCACCCAATATAGGCCACCACTGAGACCCCAAACGGTCCATCCAAGCCCATCGTTGAAACCAATTGGCTTTGTCCAATGCTGGGCGCCAGCAGCCAAACTGAGTCACTTTGACTTCGAAGCCTAACAAACGCAGCCAATCTCTTAGCCGCCAATAACCGATCATCTCCTCGCAGGGTGGCGCACTCAGTCCCTTGTATCCCCACTTTTGGTACCACTGCGAACGTTTGTGACGCCAGCCCCAGAGGCTGGTGGGGTTCAGACCCGCGATGACCAAATGTCCTTCTGGCACCAAAACTCGTTGGGCCTCACGCAGGCAAATGTGTGCATCCAAACTGAGTTCTAGGGTGTGCGGCATGACCACCAAATCCAAACTGTCTGCCTGAAATGGCAATGCAACACTGTGCGCCGCAAAATTCAGAGGCTTGTTGTCCAGGGCAGCGTCGAGATCGGCGGACGCAAGCCATTGATGCGGCATGCGATTGTTTCTGAGGGCATCCAACTCGGGCATGCCCAATTGGAGTGCGTGGTAGCCAAATATATCTGCCACCATGTTGTCGATTTGCGCTTGCTCCCATTGCAACAATTGGCTTCCTGCAGGCGAACGCAACCATTCACGCCAATCGTGCGTGTCAAAGCCACTTTCTATAATAGGATGAGTCATGAAACTTATTCCGTTGCCCGCATTCACTGATAACTACATTTGGTTGTTGCAACACCAAGGTCATGCCTTGGTGGTCGACCCGGGGGACGCTGCGCCCGTAACACAATGGCTCTCTGACAATCAACACCAACTTGATGGCATTTTAGTCACGCACCATCATGGCGATCACACGGGTGGCGTCCTAGTCCTGCAAAAAAGTACGGGCGCTCAGGTGTATGGGCCTGCCACCGAGGACTTGCCATTTGAATACACGCCCATGCAGCAAGGCAGCCAGATGAGCTGGATGGGGGTTGGTTTCGAAACACTCGATGTACCGGGACACACGGCAGGTCACATCGCTTACTGGTCACAACCCCATGAACAAGACCCCATTTTGTTTTGTGGCGACACCTTGTTTTCTGGTGGATGCGGCAGAATTTTTGAGGGTACTCCTGCTCAAATGCTCAAAGCCATGGACACCTTGTCTGCGCTGCCTGGCAACACACGCGTTTGTTGCGCGCATGAATACACCTTAAGCAATTTAAAATTTGCCCTAGCGGTCGAGCCCCAAAACATGGCACTCAAAAGCCATGCTCAACATTGTGAAAATTTGCGGTCTCAAAATTTACCGACCGTGCCAGCTCAATTGGCCAACGAACTGAACATCAATCCTTTTTTGCGAAGCCGACACCCGACTGTCATCCAAGCAGTGAAGGCCTTTGCACCTCAAACATCCAATCAGGAAGTTGACATCTTTGCCAACTTGCGAGCTTGGAAAAACGACTTCAAATGAACCTATTTTTTTCGCGCCCCCTCTTTCAGTGGACTGGTTTCACTCTCCTGGCCATGGCACTCACAGGCTGTGCCAACCTTGAAAAATCCACAGAAACAAGCTTGCCCATGGAGCCTGCAGTGGCTGCTGCGTCCTCTAGTGCGACATCTACTGCGCCAGCTTCAGTGGTGGTCAGACAAGCGACAAAACCACCTACTAAGTTAGATCCCAACAACGAACCACCTGCAGACATTTGGGTGCGCATTCGTCAAGGTTTTGCCATGCCAGACCTCGAAACTGACCTCGTCAAAGACCGCGAGGAATGGTATGCCGCTAGGCCAGACTACATACTGCGCATGACAGAACGTTCGCGCAAATACATGTTTCACATCGTTGAAGAATTAGAACGTCGAAACATGCCCACTGAACTGGCTTTGCTGCCATTCATTGAGTCTGCATTCAACCCCGAGGCGGTGTCATCGGCCAAAGCTGCAGGCATGTGGCAATTCATGCCAGCCACAGGCAAGTACTTTGACCTTAAGCAGAATATTTTTCGAGATGAACGCAGAGGTGTGATTGAGTCAACGCGTGCAGCCCTCGACTATTTGCAAAAGCTGTACGGCATGTTTGGCGACTGGCACCTGGCCCTGGCCGCTTACAACTGGGGCGAAGGCAGTGTGGGTCGCGCACTGGCCAAAAACAAGGCTGCAGGTTTAGGCCTCAGCTACACAGATCTGAACATGCCCACCGAAACTCGGTACTACGTTCCCAAGCTGCAGGCTGTTAAAAACATCATCTCGCAGCCCGAAAATTTCAATACGCGTTTGCCATTGATTCAAAATCACCCCTACTTCAAAACCGTCAACATCACGCGTGACATCGATGTCAAATTGGCTGCCAACTTTGCAGGCATCAGTTTGAATGATTTCAAGGCGCTCAACCCGTCCATGAGCCGCCCGGTCATTTTGGCCGCTGGTACACCAGAAATTTTGCTACCTTGGGACAATGCCGATAAATTCCTGCGACGACTTGAAGAGCACGCCAACAAACCCTTGGCAAGCTGGACGGCTTGGTCTGTTCCCAAAACCATGAAGGTTTCTGAAGCCAGCAAACTGGTCAACATGACAGAGGCTGAACTCAGAAGTGTCAACCCTATTCCCAGCGGCATGCAACTCAAGCAAGGCTCTACCTTACTGGTTGCACGACAAGGATCATTAGACAGTGACGTCACAGAACACTTGGCTGACAACGCACAACTTTCATTTGCACCTGAAGTTGTGTTGCGTCGCATCATGGTCAAGGTTTTAAAGGGCGACACTTTGACAACTTTGGCCAACCGACACGACGTTTCGCCGGCCAACATTGCCGCTTGGAACAAATTGAAGATGCCGGTGGCACTCAAGCCAGGTCAGAGCATTGCCATTTTGGTGCCCACCACAGCCAGCAGCAAGGGCAGCAAAGTACTTGCCAAAAAGAGCAGCATCAACAAGGGGGTCAAACCTGAGCCGCGATCTGGCGCTGTTAAAAAACAAAATGCCAATGCGGGGGCCAAGTCAAAGAGCCAAACCAATTCCCAGGTACAAAATAGCGCCAAGGTCGCTTCTAAAAACAACGCCTCACCGCGCTAAGTTAGACGTGCAATTTGCGTTTGGCCAACGTGACAAATTGATTGGTGAAGCTTCGGTCTAGCGCTGTCAGACTGCCCTGCTCCGATCCCATTCGAAGCGCACGGGCCCGCCATGCGGTTTTGAGGGACTCGTTGCCAAATAAGCCATCCAAGCTGTAGCTTTCTCTGACTTTTTCTAGCGCACCCAAATACATGGCGCGATCGCCCATCCAGTGGTGCGAGGGTACCGATTTCAAGATGTCGGAGGGGCCAGCTGTTTTGAGCCAACTCAAGGCCCTGACCACCCCCAAAGCTAGCGCTTGCGTCAACTCTGGCCTGCGTTGAATGAAATCAACTTTGCAATAAAGACAAGCAGATGCCAACGCACCGCCAAACATGCGCTGCGTGTTGTTCAATGTTCGAACGTCTGCCAAGATGCGAAGTTCATTTTTTTGCTCTAAATAATGCAAGATTGGATCGACGTGACACAGCGCATCGACTGCGCCTGCGCGCATGGCCTCCATGACGGCGGAGGTGCTGCCGCCCAATTCGACAAACTGCACAATGTCAGACTGCAAACCCACTTGACGCATCCAATGTTGCGCCACCCAATGGGTTGCAGAACCTTTGGCAGAAATGCCCAGCTTCAAGGCTTTCAATTCGGCAATGTTTTTGACACCGGACGCCTTGCGACTGGCCAAGCCCACGCTGAGTTGAGGCGCGCGAGCCAACAACACAAACGCGCGAAAAGCAGACCCTGTGGTTTGCAAATCCAAAACGTGTTCAAAAGCACCCGAAACAATGTCTGCTTGGCCGTTGACAGCCATTTGCATGGCTTGGCTACCTGATTCGCAATCTAGCCAATCGATGAGTACCCCTTCGTTGCGAAAATAACCCAACTGATCGGCCAAAACCAAAGGCAAGTGGTACAGGGTGTTGCGGGCCGCTAAAGCAATGCCAACGCGTTGGGGTGAAATGGCGGCAAAAGATGGCACCGGCGCACCCAGCAAAGTGGCTGCCGCCATGGCTGTGAAATTGCGACGACCTTGCCTGTCAAGCACCTCAATACCCCTTGAATAGTTCCCATCGATGAAGGGTTCAGCATACAAAGGTACTGGTGTTTGCGCATTGGGAAACTTCCCAAGCGGGTAATTACGTAATGAAGAATACTAGGTGGTGGGCCACAGAAAGTGGCGCTTGATTAGCGCCGATCGACCAAGGCATGGGCAATGGTTCCCAAATCGACGTACTCCAACTCGCTACCGGCTGGCACCCCTCGCGCCAAACGGGTGACCCGCAAACCGCGTTTTTTAAGCATTTCGGCAATGACATGGGCGGTCGCCTCGCCTTCCCCTGTGAAGTTGGTGGCCAAGATAACTTCTTGGACAAAACCGTCACTGCATCGCTCTGACAACTTGGCAAAGCCTAGGTCATTGGGGCCTATACCGTCTAAAGGGCTGAGTTTGCCCATGAGCACAAAGTACAAACCCCGAAACGTAGAGGTTCTTTCAATGGCGGCTTGGTCTGCCGGTGTTTCGACCACGCAAAGTTGTGCACGGTCTCGCTCTGGATCGGCGCACATGCTACAAATTTCGGATTCTGTCAGGGTATGGCAAGTGGTGCAGTGCCTGACGTGATCGCACGCATGCTCCAACGCCCTGGCCAATTGCAGCGCCCCGCCCCGTTCGTGCTGCATCATGTGAAACGCCATGCGTGAGGCCGACTTGGCGCCAACGCCAGGCAACACACGCAGTGCTTGGATCAGCGCGTCGAGTGCATGCGGCGTTGGTTTTTGCATGGTGTGTGCGTTTTGATGCGATTGAATGTATTGTTTGAAAATCTAAATTAGAAAGGCAACTTCATGCCAGGCGGCAAGCCAGCCGTGAGCTTGCCCATTTTTTGTTGAGAAACTTCTTCAGCTTGCCGCACCGCATCATTGAACGCTGCCGCAACCAAATCTTCCAACATGTCTTTGTCGTCGGCCAACAAACTGGGGTCGATGGTGACGCGCTTCACGGCATGTTTGCAGGTCATCAACACTTTGACCATGCCGCTGCCGGAGCTACCTTCCACCTCGACAAATGCCAATTCATCTTGGGCTTTTTTCAGATTGTCTTGCATGGCTTGTGCTTGTTTCATCAAGCCTGCGAGTTGACCTTTGTTGAACATGTTTTTCCTTCGATCAATTAAGAGATAAGTTTGATGCTGCCAGGCACAATTTTGGCGCCAAAATCTTGGACCATGGCTTGGACCAGAGGGTCCGAATGGATGAGGTCTTCTGCTGCTTTTTGTTTTTCTGCCAAAGCAACAGCATTTCTTTGCGCGGGCGAATCGGATACTTTACCAATTTCAACCACCAATTTGACGGGATGACCCGCATCATGCAAGGCCGTTTGCAAACGCTCACGTGCAACGCCTTGATTCAGTGATTCACTTTCAATTCTCAAGTGCCATTGGTCGGTATCGCGTGCAATGAGTTGGGACTGTAAAGCAAACTCTCTGACCAGTGCATTGATGGCTTCTGAACTGATCAAATTGCGAACCGTTTGCACCCAAAAGTCGCCCTCTTCAGTTGCCACCAAGGCGCGAGGTGTGGTTCTTTCTGTCGGCTCGCTGGCTTGCCTCACCTGCAAGGTTTGCACTTGACGAGGTGCCGTCACTCTTGGCTCTTCTGGCTCGGGGGCCAGTGTGGGCGCCAAATTTGCAGGGGTTAAGGTTTGAGGCTCGTCAATGGGTGAAGTGTTTTCAAGCGGCGGCGTCTGCGTTGTTGTTAGAGTTTTTTTTTGAGCCATTGGCGCAGTGCCGGAAGCCACTGAAGCCACTGAAGCGGCTGAGGCCACTGAGGCCTGCTTAGGCTTAAAGGCCAACAAGCGCAACAGCACCATGGTGAAGGCTGCGTACTCATCGGGTGCAAGGCCCAATTCGCCGCGGCCATGCAAACACAAGCTGTAAAGAAGTTGGGTTTCATCTGCGGGCATGGCTTGCGACAAACGCAGCATTTCAAGGTGATCTGGGTCATCGGATTCGGCTGCGGCTTGGGGCACTGCTTGCAACACCGCCATGCGTTGCAGCGCAACAGACATGTCTTCTAGGGCAGAGGCGGCGGACAAACCATTGACGCGCAAGGTTTCTGAAATACGCACCACCTCAGCACCATCTGCGCGGGCCAAGGCATCAATCAAACCCAACACATGGCTTTGGTCAACGCTGCCCAGCATCAATCGAACCGTGGCTTCTTGCAATTGGCCGCTGCCAAAAGCAATGGCTTGATCCGTCAAGCTGAGCGCATCGCGCATGGAACCTCGAGCGGCTCGGGCCAGCAGTTTGAGGGCCATGGGTTCGGCCGGCAAACTCTCTTGAACCAACACCTTGGTGAGGTGCTCGTAGACCGTTTCAGGCGCCATGGGTCGCAAATTGAATTGCAAGCAGCGTGACAACACGGTGACGGGCACTTTTTGTGGATCGGTGGTGGCCAATACAAACTTCAAATACTCTGGGGGCTCTTCTAAGGTTTTCAACATGGCATTGAAAGCCGTGTTGGTGAGCATGTGCACCTCGTCAATCATGAAGACTTTGAAGCGTCCTTGCACGGGCTTGTAAACCGCTTGCTCTAACAAACTTTGAACTTCGTCAACACCGCGATTGGAGGCCGCGTCAAGTTCGGTGTAATCGACGAACCGACCTGAATCAATGTCTTGGCAGGCCTGGCACACACCGCATGGCTCTGCCGTAATGCCCCCCTGGCCATCAAGGCCTTGGCAATTGAGGGATTTGGCCAAAATACGCGACACCGTGGTTTTGCCAACGCCTCGGGTGCCAGTGAACAAATAAGCGTGATGCAGCCTTTGCTGAATCAGGGCATTGGTCAAAGCTTGCACCACGTGCTCTTGCCCCACCATTTCGGTGAAGTTGCGAGGACGGTATTTTCGTGCAAGTACTAAATAAGACATGTGCTGATTCTATCGGTGTCTTACAATAGCACCCGACGGGCCTTCCCGCATGGTAAAGCGGCCAACCGAGTCAGGTGGGGAACCAAGCAGCTCTAACTGTAGCGCCAGTGCCGGGGTCAAGGCTCGTCACCTTTCATTTTGTCATGCAGCGCCTTGGCTGCATGCACTGCAGTGGCCATGCATGCTGTTAGCAAATAGCCGCCTGTGGGTGCTTCCCAATCGAGCATTTCTCCCGCACAAAACACACCTGGCAAAGCCTTGATTTCATGGCCAGCATGCATCGCATCCCAAGCCACACCTCCCGCAGAACTGATGGCCTCCTCGATCGGTCGAGTGGCCGTCAGCCTGATCGGCAAAGCCTTGATGGCCTCAGCCAACTTCAAGGGATCATGCAGTTGCACAGGGGTCAGGAGTTCATTGAGCAATGCCATTTTCACGCCTTCTAAACCCAATCGACTTTTGAGGTGCGAAGACAAGCTTCGTGTGCCACGCGGATGTGACACCTCTTTGCTAACCTGCGCCAGAGAGCGATCTGGCAGCAAATCCAATTTAAGTTCAGCCTGGCCCAAGGACTTAATTTGTTCACGCAAATCAGCCGAGGCGGTGTAAACCAAACTGCCTTCGATGCCGTAGGCAGTGGCAACGAATTCGCCCTGCCGTGTCAATGTCTGTCCGGCTTGTGTGCGCCACGTGATGGCCACAGATTTGAGCGGGTGGCCCGCAAAGCGCGATTCAAAAAATGGCGTCCAACCCTCCCCCATACGGCCTGCCACATGAAAGCCGCAATTGGAAGCTTGCAAAGGATTGACATGCACGCCCAAAGATTGGAGCCATGGAACCCATGCACCATCCGATCCCAAGCGAGCCCAGCTTGCACCGCCCAGCGCCAAAATGACGGACTTGGCACTCAGCTTCAGGTTTTGTGCATGTTCCGAGGTCAAACTCTGAACATCGAAGCTCAGGGAAATTGGGCCCGTTTGGGCTTGACTGTCAGCCGACAGTCCAGTCAATTTGTGACGCATGTGGAATTGAACTGGCACCCCAGTTGAAGGGTGACGCAAACGGTGCAACCAAGCCCGCAACAAAGGCGCAGCCTTCATCTCTTTGGGAAAGATGCGGCCCGAGGTACCCACAAACGTGTCAATGCCCAAGCTGTGGGCCCAAGTCTGAAGTTCTGGCGCACCCCATGCTTGAAGGACGGGCGCCAGCTGTAGATGATGCGCGCCATAGCGCCCCAAAAACAAATCAGCGGACTCTGAATGCGTGAGGTTAAGCCCGCCACGCCCTGCCAACAAAAATTTACGGCCAACAGAGGGCATGGCATCAAACACATGAACTGCATGACCCCAACTCGACAACAGCTCGGCGGCCATGAGGCCAGCCGGACCGCCGCCCACAACGGCCACGTCCAGTGTGGATGAAGCCAAAGGCGAGGTGTGCTGAGAAGTCATGGTGTGAGCAGGGGGCAAAATATGAAAAAGATCGCCCTCTTGGCTGAGCGGCTAATGGGTTTCTGTCAAAATACGCACAGTTTACAAAGGCACGTTCGTTGCAATTCACATTCAAACAAGGAAAAGGCCATGGCCAGCGATTTGATCAAACACACTTCTGATGCCACATTTGACGCCGACGTTATCAAGTCAGCGACGCCTGTGGTGGTTGATTTTTGGGCTGAATGGTGTGGCCCTTGCAAAATGATTGCCCCTATTTTGGACGATGTCGCAGGCGCCTACCAAGGCAAATTGCAAATCACCAAAATGAATGTCGACGAAAACCGTGACATTCCAGCCAAATATGGCATTCGTGGCATCCCTACCCTGATGATCTTCAAAGACGGTCAGTTGGCCGCAACCAAAGTGGGCGCCATGAGCAAAGCCCAACTGACGGCTTTCATTGACCAACAATTGGCCTGATAAATCCCAGCCTCCAGCAGGGCGCGTCTCCAAAACCGTCCTGCCGATTAATTTCCTGTCATAATCGCCAACGTTGTTCCCCACAAGGGATGCATCACAGTTTCAAGATAGCAACTTAAAAAGCCACCCGCGTCGGCTTATCCCCCTCGACGCATCTTTCCAGGCTTTGGTTTCTAGACGTTTGAAATTTCGGTTTCCTCCTCCCCCAGATTTTTTTACACCAACCCATGCGGGTTGTTCTACGCAGGTAAATCCATGCACTTAAACGAACTCAAGGCACTCCACGTGTCTGAAGTCCTCAAGCAAGCTGACGAGCTCGAGATTGAAAACACGGGCCGCATGCGCAAACAAGAGTTGATGTTTGCCATCATCAAAAAGCGCGCCCGCGCAGGCGAACAAGTGTTTGCAGATGGCGTTTTGGAAATCTTGCCCGATGGCTTTGGCTTCTTGCGCAGTCCCGACACCAGCTACACCGCCAGCACTGACGACATCTACATCAGCCCCAGCCAAGTGCGCAGATTCAATTTGCACACAGGCGACATGATCGAAGGCGAAGTACGAATTCCAAAAGACGGCGAGCGCTACTTTGCCCTCACCAAGCTTGACAAGGTCAATGGCGATTTGCCAGAGAACAACAAGCACAAAATCATGTTTGAGAACTTGACGCCTTTGTTCCCAAACATTCAGATGCGCCTTGAGCGCGACATCAAAGCAGAAGAAAACATCACCAGCCGTGTGATTGACATCATTGCCCCCATTGGCAAAGGTCAGCGTGCCCTGATCGTGGCACAGCCCAAGTCTGGCAAGACCGTCATGATGCAGCACATTGCACATGCCATCACGGCTAACAATCCTGACGTACACCTCATGGTGTTGCTGGTTGACGAGCGCCCAGAAGAAGTGACAGAGATGCAGCGTACGGTGCGTGGTGAAGTGATTGCCTCGACTTTTGACGAGCCAGCTGCACGCCATGTGCACGTGGCCGAAATGGTCATCGAGCGCGCCAAGCGATTGGTCGAGCTCAAAAAAGACGTGGTCATCTTGCTCGACTCCATCACCCGTTTGGCCCGCGCCTACAACAACGTCGTGCCTAGCTCAGGCAAGGTCCTAACCGGCGGTGTCGATGCCAACGCATTGCAACGCCCCAAGCGTTTCTTTGGTGCTGCTCGCAATGTCGAAGAAGGTGGTAGCTTGACCATCATTGCCACGGCACTGGTCGATACCGGTAGCCGCATGGACGAGGTAATCTTTGAAGAATTCAAAGGCACTGGCAATTGTGAGATCCATTTGGAACGCCGCTTGTACGAAAAACGCGTCTTCCCAGCCATCAACTTGAACCGCAGCGGCACACGCCGTGAAGAGCTTTTGTTGCAGCCCGAAGTACTGCAAAAAACTCGCATCTTGCGCCAGTTCATGTACAACATGGACGAAATTGAGGCCATGGAAATGGTGCTCAAGAGCATGAAAGCCACGAAGAGCAACGTCGAGTTCTTCGACATGATGCGCCGAGGCGGCTAAAAAGTAGGCATTTCAAGCATCCGTTGGCATGCAAGTCATTGATTTCATGCCATAATCTCGTTTTTCGCGAAAAGTACCCTGGAATGGTCCGTGGGCGGCTGTCGCAACTGAAGTTAAGGAAAAGACCATGAAAGAAGGCATTCACCCCAACTACCGAGAAGTTTGCTTCTTGGATTTGTCTAACGGTTTCAAGTTCGTCACACGTTCTTGCGTTAACGCCAAAGAAATGGTGAAAATGGACGACGGCCGCGAGTTGCCCTTGTTCAAATTGGACACCTCCAGCGAATCACACCCCTTCTACACAGGTACACAAAAATCTGTGGACAACATGGGTGGCCGCGTTGAGAAATTCCGCAACCGTTTCGGCAAAACGTCTGTCACCAAGTAATACTGTCACACAGTGACTCCACAGGGCAGCCCGGGCAACCGGCCTGCCCTTGTTTTTTGGGCCTTTCTTTGGGCCTTTAATACGTTCGCCTTCTCTGCTATCTTCTAAGCCGTGACTTTCAACGCCGCCGACTCATCTTCCAATCCAGCCATCGTGGCTCAAAGCGCCGTAAGACGCTTACCACGCTGGGTACTGCTGACTTTTTGTTTGGCCTATGTGTTGCCAGGCTTTGTCGGAAGAGCGCCTTGGAAAGCAGACGACATGGAAGCCTTCGGCTTCATGCTGCACTTGGCACAAGCCTTTGGCCCCGAAGCAGTCTCTTGGCTTAAACCCAGCTTGTTAGGACAATCAGATTCGCATGCAGCACTTCTGCCCTATTGGCTAGGTGCATGGGCCATTCAAATCAGTCCAAATGGAATGCCCATGGACTTGGCAGCCCGTGTGCCATTCATGGGCCTCTTGGCCATCACACTCATCGCCACTTGGTATGCCGTCTATGCCTTGGCCCGCACGCCGGCGGCCCAACCCGTGACGTTTGCCTTTGGTGGTGAAGCCAGGCCTGCCGATTACGCCAGGGCCATTGCCGATGGCAGCTTACTTGCCCTGCTCGCGTGCTTGGGCTTGGCGCGGCTCTCGCATGAAGCCACGCCAGCACTTGCACAGTTGTGCTTCTCTACGCTGTTGTTTTTTGCATTGGCCAATTTACCTCGCAAACGGTTGGGTGCCTGGATCAGCTCGGCCATCGCCATCGTGGGCCTTGCACTGTCTGGTGCGCCAGCATTGGCCATGATTCTGGGCGGTGGCGGCGCCATTGTCATGGCGCTTGACGGCAACAAACCCAGCGCTTTGCGCGCCAGACGTGTCGATGTTGCTTGGGTGTTGCTCATTTGCTTGGCCACCGCAGCCCTTGTCAGCGCGCTTGGCCTGTGGCGTTGGCGTTTGGCCTACTCGCACATTTTTGACGTGCAAGCCATGACGCGATTGTTGCTTTGGTTTACGTGGCCCGCTTGGCCTTTGGCCATTTGGACACTTTGGCGATGGCGCTATCAGCTGCAGCATTTGACCGCCAACCCACACCTGTCTTTGCCTCTGTGGTTTGTGATTGTTGCCATCTGCTCAACTTGGCTGTCGGGCTTAAGCGACCGTGCCTTGTTGTTGGGACTGCCTGCCATGGCTTCGTTGGCCGCATTTGCATTGCCCACCTTGCGACGCAGCATGGGCGCTTTCATTGACTGGTTTACGCTGATTTTTTTCAGTGCCGGTGCCTTGATCATTTGGGTGGTTTGGTTGTCACTGCAAACGGGCGTGCCGGCCCAACCCGCCATCAACGTCTCGCGCTTGGCGCCCGGTTTTGAGCCTTACTTTTCTTCAGCGGCATTCACCTTTGCCTTGCTGGCTTCTTTGGTGTGGGCCAGCTTGGTTAAGTGGCGTGCAGGACGCCACCGTTCGGCCATTTGGAAAAGCATGGCTTTGCCTGCAGGGGGAGCAACCTTGTGCTGGCTATTGGTCATGACGCTGTGGTTACCCGTGCTGAACTTTGCGCGAAGCTACGAGCCTTTGGTGGTCAAGGTGCGCAGCATGATGGGCGATGTTCAATGCGTGCACTACTACGGTTTGACGCGCGCGCAAGGCGCCGCCTTTGAGTATCACGGCAAGTTGAAACTTTTGCCTGCGCCTGCCATTGCCTCTGGCGGTACCGCCAACAATCCAGAATGTGATTGGCTCATCGTTGACACCCAAGCCATCAACACCTTGGGCAAAGACTTGCCCACCTCGGTGTGGCAGTATCAGGCCACAGTGCGCCGCCCAAGCGACAACAACGAAGACATTGTTTTGTACAAAAAGCAAATCACTTCATTGGTCACAAAACCCTGACATTGACGTGTTGAATGTTTGAGGCAAGAACCATTGTTCGCCACGCAGGCACCGTCCTGGTTGGCCAGTTGGCGGTAATGGCATTTGGCATTGCCGACACACTCATTGCAGGCCGATATGACGCCTCTGCCTTGGCGGCGCTGTCGGTAGGTTCGGCCATTTACATCAGCATCTACGTGGCACTGAATGGTCTGATGCAAGCGCTGTTGCCCGTCTGGTCCGAGTTGCGTGGTGCCGGACAAAAAGCCGCACTGGGCCGTTCGGTTCGTCAGGCTTTGTATTTGTGTTTAGCGGTCAGTTTGCTGGGTACGCTTGCACTTTTGTGGCCGGATCCTTGGCTCAATGCAACGCAAGTACCCCTGGCACTGCAGGCAGATGTTCGCGCCTATTTGCAAGTCTTGGCCGTTGCTGTTGGCCCCTCTTTGTTGTTTCGAATGTATGCCACTTTGAATCAAAGCTTGGGCATGCCCTTGCGCGTGACAACACTTCAAATTGCCGCCTTGGGCATCAAAATTCCGTTGTCCATTTGGTTCACCCTAGGGGGTTGGGGCTTAGAGGCCCAAGGCGTGGTGGGTTGCGCATGGGCCACCTTGTTGGTCAACACTTGGCTCATGTTGATGGGCCTACATGATTTGCGCCGCGAAACGCTTTATGCAGACTATAAAATTTGGCAACCCCTAGAAGCCATTCATTGGCCTACGCTTCGACAATTCCTCCATTTAGGCATTCCTTCTGCACTGTCCTTGATGATCGAAGTAACGGCCTTCACACTCATGGCATTGTTCATTTCTAGACAGGGCGTGGTCGCAGCAGCAAGCCATCAGATTGCAACCAGTTTGGCCAGTCTGATGTACATGGTGCCCTTGGCCTTGGGCATCGCCAGTAGCGCGCGCGTGGGTTTTTGGTTGGGTGCCAACCAAGCCAGGCTTGCTGAGCAAGCCGCCCATACAGGCTTGAAGCTTTGCTTGGGCTTGGCCCTGTTGTGCAGTGGCCTGTTGGCACTGAGCCGAGACCCGCTAGCCCATTTGTTCTCTGCCAACACAGAGGTGGCCATCGCAGCCAGTGGCGTGCTGGCATGGGTGGCCATTTATCACTGGGTCGATGCGCTACAAGCGGTCTGCGCTTTCATTTTGCGTTGCTACCGCATGACCTTGTTGCCTTTGGCCATTTACAGCGTGATGCTGTGGGGCGTTGGTTTAGGCGGCGCATACGTATGGGCATATCAAGGCATCGGCACTTGGCCTGCACGACCAGAGGTCAGTACTTTTTGGGCGGCCAGCAGCTTTGCGTTAAGCGTCGTCACCGTGTCTTTTGTCGGCCTGGTGTTGTGGGTTGCCAAACAACGACGACTTTAATTTGCCCATATCATTGAGTTGTCCACCCCCCGTTTTCATCAAAAGGTATTTCATGATTCTCGAACTTGCCGACATTCGCATCACACCTGGCCAACAAGACGCCTTTGAAGAGGCCATTGCACGTGGCTTGAAAACTGTTATTTCTCGGGCCAAAGGGTTTCAAGGTGCAAAGGTCAATCGCGGCATCGAAAGCCCTGATCGTTTTGTCTTGCAAATTTTTTGGGACACCTTGGAAGACCACACAGTGGGCTTTAGAGAGTCCCCTTTGTTTGCAGAATGGCGCGCCATTGTGGGCCCATTCTTTGCAGCGCCCCCAGTGGTTGAGCACTTTGAATTGACTTACAAAAGTTAAGCTGCTGCACCTTGAGGGCCATGTGCTTCCAGATGTTGTGGCCAACTGGGTTGAGTCTAGGGTGCTTCGTTGTTTGAATGCCGCTCGTGGCCTGCCACCAACTTGGACAACAACGCCAACAGCGTTTGAGACTCTTCTGGCGAGAGTGGTGCAAGTATTTTTTCTTGCACCAAATCGACAGCGCGTTTCATTTGCAAGGTAGCCTCGTGACCCGTAGGCGTCAGCCGTAAAAGCTTGCGCCTTCGATCGGCCTGATCGGGCTCTCGCCGAATCCAAGCTTTGGCCTCTAATCGGCCAATGACTGAACCCGATGTCGCGGCATCAAACGCCACGCGATTGGCCAGCGTAACTTGATCGACACCTGGGGTGTCCATGACCGCATTCAAGATGGCAAATTGAACTGGCGTGACATCATCTTGCGCCAATTCACTCATGAACAGTGCCACCGCAATTTGATGCGTCCGCCTCACCAAATGACCAGGCGCGTGTGCAAAATCAAAACTTTTGTTCATGGGACGATGTTGGATTTTCTTGGGCAATTGTGCGTTTTCATAAGTATACTTATGAAAAGTTATTTTGCCCCCTTTAAAACTCTTTGACTGAAAGGTTTCCCCATGAGCTTTGTCTTTGCGCCAGCCGAGGTCGCCGCTGTTCCCGTTTTGGGACAAGCAGAACGCTTTCCCGTTCGCCGTATTTATTGCGTTGGCCGCAACTACGAAGAACATGCCAAAGAGATGGGTTTCACAGGCCGTGAGCCGCCTTTTTTCTTTCTCAAACCAGCCGACTCACTGGTGGTTGTCAATGCGGGCGAAACAGGTCACATGGCCTACCCTAGCTTGACCAAAAATCTGCACCATGAAATTGAATTGGTCGTTGCCATTGGCACTGGCGGCCGAAACATCAAAGCGGCAGATGCCGAAAAACATATTTTTGGTTATGCCGTTGGCTTGGACATGACGCGCCGCGACCTTCAAAACGACATGAAAAAACAAGGTCGTCCTTGGTGCATCGGCAAAGCCTTTGACGAATCTGCACCGATTGGCCCCATCACTCCCAAAGCACAAGCGGGTGACGTCAACAATGCAGCCCTAGACCTGTTGGTCAACGGTGAAGTGAGACAAGTGAGCAATGTTGCCAAACTCATTTGGAATGTGGCCGAAACCATTGAACATTTGTCTGCCGCTTGGGAACTTCAACCCGGTGATCTGATTTACACCGGCACGCCAGAAGGTGTGGCCGCTGTCGTCGCAGGCGACACTCTGGTCGGTCAAGTGGCCGGATTGGGAACATTGACTGTCAAAATCGATCCAGCTCACACTTGAGGCAAAAAATGTAACGGGGCTCAAAGCCCCGTTGTTGGAAATAACAAATGAAAATTCTTGAATTACTGGCCAAGTTTTGCAGTGTGTTGTCAGGCGTTTTACTCACCTTCATCACACTCATGACGTGCTACAGCCTGATTGGCAGAAACACCACAGGCGACACCATTGTGGGCGACTTTGAATTAACAGGTGTCGCAACTGGCGCCGCCATTGCACTGTTCATGCCTTTGTGCCAACTCAAGAAAGCCAACATCATTGTCGACTTTTTCACTGCCAAGGCCAGCGAAGCCAGCATCGTCCAACTGGACCGGCTTGGGGCTTTGTTCATGGCCACGGCTTTTGGCATGTTGGCATGGCGGACTTCTGTGGGCGGCATGAATGCGTGGGTCTCGCAGTCTGGCTCCATGATGTTGGGTTTTCCAGAATGGATTGTGTATGCAGCCATGACCCCACCTCTGGCTTTGAGCGCCCTGATTGCCTTGGTTCAAACCGTGATGGGTGACAAGTTTGTGACCACAGAGGGCGTTACAGCATGAGCGCGCTCACATTGTGTTTGATTATTTTTGGTGCCATGCTGATTCTGATGGCGCTGCGTGTGCCCATTGCAGTGGCCATGTTTTCAGCGGGTACTTTGGGCTACTTGATCCAAACTGGCTGGGGCGCTTATTCCAGCTTCCTCAACAACTTGGCCTTCGCACGCTTCGCAAGCTATGACTTATCGGTCATTCCTTTGTTCATCTTGATGGGCCACTTTGCAACGCAGGGCGGTATCAGCAAAGCTTTGTTTCAATTTGCGGCAAGCGTCATGGGACGCTTCAAGGGTGGTTTGGCCATGGCTGCTGTTTTGGCCAGCGCCGCTTTTGGTTCCATCTGCGGCTCTTCTGTGGCCACAGCAGCCACCATCACGGGCGTGGCCTTGCCAGAGATGAAGCGGCACGGTTATTCAGGCAGGCTGTCGACGGGCACCTTGGCTGCCGGCGGCACTTTGGGCATTTTGATTCCGCCCTCTGTGCCCTTGGTCATTTATGCCATCTTGACCGAGCAAAACATTGCCAAGCTATTTGCAGCGGCAATGATTCCCGGCATCATTGCCATGGTGGGTTACATGATTGCCATTGCCATTTATGTGCGCTTGGTGCCAGGTCAAGCCCCCGAAGTGGACGACGACATTGAGCGCTTCTCTTTGGCAGCCTTGAGAGGCATTGCTCCCATCGCAGCCGTTTTTGTCATTGTTTTTGGTGGCATTTATGGTGGCTTCTTCACACCCACCGAAGGTGCCGGCGTGGGTGCGGCCTCAACCTTTGTGGCAGCACTTTTGAAGGGCGAGATCAATTGGGCTAAATTCAAACAATGCTTTTATGCCACAGCTGAAAGCTCAGCCATGATCTTCATGATTTTCATCGGAGCCGATGTCATGAACTCCTCATTGGCTCTTACCCAGGTTCCCAACCAGCTGGCCGAAGTGGTTGGGGGTTGGGGGTTGGCGCCCTTGATGGTGGTTGCAGCCATCTTGTTGTTCTATGTGGTGTTGGGCGCCGTGATGGACGAATTGAGCATGATCTTGCTCACCATCCCTATTTTCTTCCCTCTCATCATGGGTCTGGACTTTGGCTTGGGCAAAGAGGCTACTGCCATCTGGTTTGGCATCATGGTCTTGATGACCGTTGGCTTTGGTTTGTTGGCACCGCCTGTCGGCCTCAACGTCTACGTGGTCAACAGCATGGCCAAAGACGTTCCCGTCGCTGAAAGCTACAAAGGGGTCATGCCTTTTCTCATCAGCGACACCCTGCGAACCATTTTGCTGCTGTTCTTCCCCGGGATTTCACTGTGGCTGATTCAATACGTCGGTTAACGAGATTTGAATTTTTGGCACTTTGATCCGTTAACATTCAACTCACAATTAATTGGAGACTTTCATGATTAAACGTCGCTCACTTTTAAAGTCTGGTGCAGCAGCGGCCCTTGCAGCGCCAGCCCTCACTGGTTTGGCCCAGCAAACCGTGACCCTCAAATTTCACACCTTCATGGCGCCCCAATCCAATGTGTGGCTCAACATGCACAAAGCATGGATGAACAAGGTTGAGAAAGACTCCGGCGGCCGCATCAAATTTGAAGCTTACCCTGCCATGCAATTGGGCGGTACGCCGGTGCAGTTGTACGATCAAGCCCGCGACGGTGTGGTCGACATCATCTGGACATTGCCTGGCAACACTGCAGGTCGTTTCCCCCGCGTTGAAGTGTTTGAGTTGCCTTTCATGATGACCAACGCAGAGGCCACCTCCAAAGCCTATTGGGAATATGTGCAAACCATGGCACCCGATGAGTTCAAGGAAACACACGTCATTGCCTTGCAAGTACACGGCCCTGGCGTTATTCACACCACCGACAAAGCTGTCCGAAACGTGGCAGACATGAAGGGTTTGAAGATGCGTGCGCCAACCCGTCAAGTGACCAAGCTGATGGGCACTCTGGGTGCAATTCCTGTGGGCATGCCTCTGCCTGGCATTCCCGATGCCTTGTCGAAAGGAACCATCAATGGTGCGGTCATTCCTTGGGAAGTAGTTCCTGCCGTGAAGGTTCATGAACTGACCAAATTCCACGCAGAGTTTGACCCTGCTGGTGGCAGCCTTTACACCACCACCTTTGTCATGGCCATGAACAAGGCCAAGTACAACTCGCTGCCACCTGACCTGAAAAAAATCATCGACGACAACAGTGGCATGGCGACATCTGCTTGGTTGGGCAAAGCTCAGCAAGAGGGTGATTTGCCAGGACGCAAAGCAGCCAGCGACCGCAACAACACCATCTTCACAGTCAGCCCAGCAGAAGCCCAAGAATTCCGCCGCAAGTCTCGCGCCTTGGAAGTCGAGTGGGTAGAAGACATGAACAAACGTGGCTATGACGGACGCAAACTTTTGGACACAGCCCGCGCCCTGATTGAAAAGCACACCAAAGCGCCAGCGGCCAAAGCCCCAGCGAAAAAAGCTTGAGCTATCAACGTCAACTGATCAAATTCTGCCGAGCCTGTGGCTCGGCAGTTTTGTATCGACTGCCAGACGACGGAGACACCAAACAACGCGCTGTTTGCACAGCCTGCAATTTGGTTCATTATGAAAATCCGTTGAATGTGGTGGGAACCGTGCCACACTTTGGCGAGCGCGTGCTCTTGTGCAAGCGAAACATTGAGCCACGCAAAGGCAAATGGACGCTCCCTGCAGGCTTTATGGAATTGGGCGAAAGCACCTCAGAAGGCGCGGCACGCGAAACCATTGAAGAAGCAGGCGCCCTTTTTAACATGGGTGAGCTGCTCACCGTTATGAGCGTGCCTCGCGTGGGCCAAGTTCATCTTTACTATTTGGCCGAGTTGACCAGTGATCAATTCAATCCAGGGTTTGAAACGCAAGAAGCGCGTCTGTTTTTAGAGTCCGAAATTCCATGGGAAGAGCTCGCCTTTAGAACGGTCCAAGAAACCCTCAAACATTATTTTGAAGACCGACAAACCGGTGAATTTAAAGTTCATGCCTTCAACATTGATTGAGATCAGACGGCCCTGCTCTAATTCGCTGTATTCTCTTCGTGTTTAGTTTTTGAAAGAAGTTCCATGTACAAGTTCATCATTGCCAGTGCTTTGAGCGCCATCAGCTTGGCCACTTTGGCTCAAACCCCTGCGCCCACGGCGCCTGTCGTTCCCGCTGCGCCCGCTGCCGCGCCGGCAAACGCCCCCGCTGCAGCACCGGCTGCCGCGCCAGCCAAAACTGCTGCTGACGCCCCCAAAGCAGCCAAAAAAGTAGCCAAAAAGAAAAAGGCCAAAGCTAAAAAGAAAGCAGCTTGATCTATTTACGTATCTGACCAAGCCCTGCAAAGCAGGGCTTTTTTTATGCCTGATTCAGGCTGAACTTGGGTGAAAATAGACCCGTGGCCATTCCTCAATCATTTATCCAAGAACTGCTCTCCCGCGTTGACGTCGTGGAGGTTGTCGGCCGCTATGTTCAGCTTAAAAAAGGGGGCGCCAATTTCATGGGCTTGTGCCCTTTTCATGGTGAAAAATCGCCAAGCTTCACGGTCAGCCCCACCAAACAATTTTTCCATTGTTTTGGCTGTGGCAAAAATGGAAATGCCCTTGGTTTTCTGATGGACCATGCAGGCATGACCTTCATTGAAGCCGTGAAAGATTTGGCCCAACAAACTGGCATGACAGTGCCAGAAGACGACGTGTCACCCCAAGACCGTGCCAAAGCAGCAGAGCAGAAACTCAAACAGACCACGCTGACGGACATGTTGGAACAAGCCGGTGAGTCTTACAAGCAGCATTTGAAAAAAGCGCCCAAAGCAGTTGCCTATCTCAAAGGCCGAGGTCTGTCGGGTCAAATTGCCAAACGCTTTGGCCTTGGCTATGCGCCCGAAGGCTGGCGAAGTTTGGCCAGCGTCTTTCCAAATTACGACGACCCGCTGTTGGTTGAGAGTGGCTTGGTCATTGTCAACGAAGACGACGAAAAGCGTTACGACCGTTTTCGTGACCGCGTCATGTTTCCCATTCGCAACATCAAGGGCGAATGCATTGGTTTTGGCGGCCGCGTCATGGGCGATGGCACCCCCAAATATTTAAACTCGCCAGAGACACCCGTCTTTCATAAAGGCCGCGAGTTGTACGGTCTGTTTGAAGCCAGAGACAGCATTCACAGCGCGGGCTATGTACTGGTCACCGAAGGCTACATGGACGTCGTGGCCTTGGCGCAATGGGGCTTTCCAAATGCAGTAGCCACATTGGGCACAGCCTGCACACCCGATCATGTGCAAAAACTGTTCAGGTTCACAGACTCGGTGGTTTTCAGCTTTGATGGCGACAACGCCGGCCGGCGCGCAGCGCGCAAGGCCTTAGACGGCGCCTTGAGTTATGCCACAGATGTGCGCAGCATCAAATTTTTGTTTTTACCGCAAGAGCACGACCCCGACAGTTTCATTCGCGAACAGGGCTCAGAAGCATTTTCACAATGCGTTGCACAAGCAACACCGCTTTCCAAATTCTTAATTGAAGTGGCCGGTGAAGGATGCGACCTTCAATCGGCCGAGGGGCGCGCGCATCTTTCGAGCAACGCCAGTCCGTTGTGGCGTGCATTGCCCGACGGTGCGCTCAAAAGGCAACTGCTTTCTGAGCTTGCCAACCTCATTCAACTCGATCCTGCCGAATTGGCGGGTCTGTGGCTGCAACAAGCTGAAGCCGCAGCAACACGTGGTCAAGTACGCACAGGCCCTGCAAACACTGCGGCTAGCGCGGCCAATGGCCTGCGAGGCTCCCAAGATGGCCCGGTATATAGCAAGGACAAGGGCTATGACCCAGAGGGACAACCGTCGCCCTATGAATCGGCCAACACGGGGTTTTCTAAGACAAAGACACGCCAGCGCCCAGATGGTAAATCTTGGCAACAAGATGCCAATGGCAAATGGCGATTGGTAGGCGGTAGCGATGCCCCCAGCAACCTAGGTCCAAGAACCCAACCCGCCAACCGAGCCGACCATGCAGTCCGTTTGGTGCTGGGCAACATGGCCTTGTGGGACACCCTCTCCTCGGAAGACCATGCCCTCCTTTGTGATTTGTCCGGACAACACGGCGAATTGATGCGATGGCTAGAGAGCCAATTTCACGATCATGGCCCTTTGGCCTGGGGAACGCTTCAGGCGGAGTTGCAAAGTCAGACCTTTGCCAATTTGGCCGCCAAACTGATGGGAAGTCATTTGCCTGTTGCACCTGGCGCTGTGGCCGAAGGCGAGCCTGGCGAAGCACACAAAGAGTTGCGGCAATTGCTCAACTTGATGCTGATCGACCAGCTCAAAATGTTAGAAACTGAAGCCTTAAAGGACGCTGAAAGCAGTCAAGACCCTGCTGCATTTCAACGTTGGCGTGATCTGCATCAAAGACGCAGAACCCTGATTGGTACGCAAGTCTCTTGAAATTTGAAGGGCGACTTGGGTATAATCCTCTTTTTCAAGCAAGAGCGACAGCAGCACCTCCGGACCCGGCCAACGCCACCGCGCAACTCCCGCCAAGGGACGGCCAATTAACCGCAAGGACTGCATTCCAAATGTTCGCCCAGACATCTTGCCCAAAACCTTGTCAATGACAGCACCTGTTCGCAGGTCGGCATTGGCATTTCATCTCGCGTCAGAAGTTTGTGACGCAGCGTTTGTTTCCTAGTTCATTTGCAGTATTGAGGTCCATCATGCCCGCTCCAAAGCCGAAGAAGCCCGTTAAAGCACAAGTGACATCTGGCGCTAAAAAGTCCGTCAAACCCATTGCCAAAGTTGCTGCCAAACCAGCCGCCAAGCCCAGTGCCAAGCCCGTCGCCAAAACAGCACCGGCCAAAAACACAAAGCCAGCGGTCAAAGTAGCCACCAAAGCAAGTCCGGTGAAAGCCAAACCAGTCGTCAAAGCACCCCCCAAAGCAGCTGTCAAAACACCTGCCAAAGTGGCTGCCAAGCCGGTTGTAAAAGCGACCCCACCGGTCAAGAAAGCCAGTGCAGTGCCCGTTTCCAAAAAAGCAGCGCCCGCGAAAGCGGCCGCAAAAGCAAGCCCTAAAACCAATGCAAAAGACACGGCCAAGGCCGAAGTTAAAGCCGAGGTTAAAGCTGAAGTCAAAGTCAAAGTGACAGCCTCAAAACCTGTCAAAACAACTCCGCCAGAAGCCGTGGACAAAAACGCTGGCGCCAAGCGCGGTCGTAAGCCAAAGGCAGATGCAGCGCCCATCGAAGAAGATTTAAGCGACATTGAAGACGACCTGGCAGGCGAGCCTGTTGCAGAGTCCACTGAAAAAGTCAAACCTCTGCGCATGAAAATCAGCAAGGCCAAAGAACGCGCCTTGATGAAAGAGTTTGGACTCGACGAAACCGTCTTGTCCGAAGAAGACATGGCCAAACGACGTCAACGCCTCAAGGCCTTGATCAAGTTGGGCAAAACACGTGGCTACCTCACCCACGGCGAAATTTCCGATCACTTGCCCGACAAGTTGGTCGATGCAGAAACTCTCGAAGTGGTCATTGCCACGCTGAACGATTTGGGTGTGGCTGTTTACGAACAAACACCCGATGCCGAAACACTGATCATCACAGACAACGCGCCCACAGGTTCTACGGAAGAAGAAGCCGAAGAAGCCGCTGAAGCCGCTTTGTCTACAGTCGACAGTGAGTTCGGCCGCACCACAGACCCCGTTCGCATGTACATGCGCGAAATGGGCACCGTCGAGTTGCTGACACGCGAAGGCGAAATTGAAATTGCCAAGCGCATCGAAGGCGGCTTGATGGACATGATGACTGCCATCAGCGCATCACCTGCCACCATTGCAGAAATCTTGCGATTGGCTGGCGAAATTCGCGAAGGCAAAATCGTTATCTCAACCGTGGTCGATGGCTTCTCCAACATCAACGAAGCCGACGACTATGTGGCCGAGGAAGACTTCGACGAATTTGACGAGTCGGATGACGACGACGGCAAAGGCGGCTCCAAAGCCCTCACCAAGAAATTGGAAGAGCTGAAGAACCAAGCTTTAGAACGCTTTGACCGCATCACTGAACTCTTCGAAAAAGTTCACAAAATTTCTGCCAAAGAAGGTTGGGGTACACCCGCCTATCAAAAGGCCCAGAAGGAATTGTCTGACGAATTGATGACCATTCGATTCACAGCCAAAACCATTGAAAAATTGTGCGACATGGTGCGTGGCCACGTCGATGATGTGCGCAAGAAAGAACGCGAATTGCGCCGCATCATCGTCGAGAAGTGCGGCTACCCCCAAGACATGTTCATTGCAGAGTTCAGCGGACGCGACAAAAACAACCAACGCATTGCCTCTCACTTGCTAGACCTCAAATGGATTGAGAAGCAAGCTGCTGCCGGCAAGCCTTGGAGTGCCGTCATGGGCCGCAACATTCCTCCGGTACAAGATTTGCAGCAAAAGCTGACAGACTTGCAAACTAGCGTGGTGGTGCCTTTGGACGAACTCAAGGACATCAACAAGCGCATGAATGCAGGCGAGCGTGCCTCACGTCACGCCAAGAAAGAAATGATCGAAGCCAACTTGCGCTTGGTCATTTCCATTGCTAAGAAGTACACCAACCGCGGTTTGCAGTTCCTTGATTTGATTCAAGAAGGCAACATCGGTTTGATGAAGGCCGTGGACAAGTTCGAATACCGCCGTGGTTACAAGTTCTCTACGTATGCCACATGGTGGATTCGTCAGGCCATCACCCGCTCCATTGCGGACCAAGCCCGCACCATCCGTATTCCCGTTCACATGATCGAGACGATCAACAAGATGAACCGCATTTCTCGTCAGCACTTGCAGGAGTTTGGCTTTGAGCCCGATGCCAGCATCTTGGCCGAGAAGATGGAAATTCCGGAAGACAAGATTCGCAAGATCATGAAGATTGCCAAAGAGCCCATCTCCATGGAAACGCCGATCGGTGACGATGACGACAGCCACTTGGGGGACTTCATCGAAGACAGCGCCAACACAGCGCCCATCGATGCAGCCATGCAAGCAGGACTGCGCGATGTGGTCAAAGACATCTTGGACAGCCTCACACCACGCGAAGCCAAAGTGCTGCGCATGCGTTTCGGTATTGAAATGTCGACCGACCACACCTTGGAAGAAGTGGGCAAACAGTTTGATGTCACGCGTGAGCGCATTCGTCAAATTGAAGCCAAAGCGCTGCGCAAGTTGAAACACCCAAGCCGCAGCGACAAACTGCGCAGCTTCATCGATACGATGTAAGCACACAAGATTGCACCATTGCAATCTTGATTTCATGAAAAAAGCCCCTCAAGCGAACGCTTGAGGGGCTTTTTGTTGGCGCCTAAATAAGTTATTCGGTGGCCATCACAATGGCTGCACTCATGGCCAGGACACCTCCTGGGACCGTCCAATTTGATTTCTCTTGTGGCTGGTCTGACGTAACGGGATCCAAATTAACGGACAACTTGGGGCGACGCGCATCAATCACGCGTGCTGCGCCAACCTCACCCTTAATTTGTTTGGTCAATTCGGTCAAAGCGCCATGGGCAACGCGCACTGAAACCGTATTTCCACCGCTTTCAAGTTTTTGAGTCAACTCAGAAGTTGCCTCTTGCGTCCATTCTTGGCGCCATTTCTTTTGTGCGGTGTGCGTCAGCCAACGACCGGTATGACGGTTCAGCCTAGGTGGACATCCAATCAAAACCCAATTGGCCGCCTGCGGTGTTTGTTCACTCGCTGGCAGCATCGGTATAACTTGTTGGAGTGCATATTGCTTGTCGTCTATGTAAACAATGAATGTTTCCATTTTTTTTCTCCTGTTAAAAAAATTGATTAGATGGATTGAGTCTCTGATTCTTCTTGCACCTGTTTGCGAGTTGCCAGCCAGCCGGTACCCAACACCCCGGCAATGGCCAAGACGTAAGTGGCACCACGAGCTAAATGATTGATGGTTTCACCACCATCAAACACGGGGTCTAATAATTTTTCATTGATGATCATTTGAGCTGCAGTGAAGGCCAAGACAGCCGCACCCAAGTGAATGATCACGGGCCATTTTTCGACCAAGCGCAAGACCAATTTGCTACCCAGCACCACAATCGGAATGCTGATCAACAAACCAATGACCACCAAGTCGAAAGAACCATTGGCAGCACCTGCAACGCCCAAAACGTTGTCAACACCCATCAAGGCATCGGCCACAACGATGGTTTTCATGGCGCCCCAAAAAGTGGTTGCACCACCACCTTCATGTTCGCCCTCTGAAGTGTCAGAAATGAGCTTGTAGGCGATCCATAAGAGGCCCAAGCCGCCGACCAGCATCAAGCCAGGGATCTTGAGAAGCCATACGACACCGACTGTCATGGCAGAGCGAACCACAATGGCACCGACGGTTCCCCAGACGATGGCTTTGTTTTGATGCTCAGGTGGGAGGTTGCGCGCAGCAAGCGCAATGACGATGGCGTTGTCGCCAGCTAAAACCAAGTCGATAAGAATGATGGCCAGCAACGCTGACCACCACGGGACTGAAAACAATTCCATGAAAGACCTTCAATAACGATCCGAACAAGTCACAAATGCTTTAGACGCACCTGTGGCACGAGAGATCGAAGGTCTTGCTTTGCTTGTTATGTATCAGTTATATGCCCAACAAACCGAGAGTAAATACTCCGTAATGACGATTTGTTGATTCCTTCGTGCTGCCGGAAATGAATCCGCGCTTTTCACTGAACACAAAGGAATTGAGCTACTCCCCAACGATGCACCTATTAGAAATGAAGCGGCTTGATTTGCCAATCCACTGCCCAATTAGGCCTAATGATCGTGGGGATTTAGTGTCAACTTGTCTTAACGCTTTTTGGCAACCAAAGTCAGGATGTCGTAACTGGCCACCAGTTCTTTGTCTTGGTTGGTCACTTCGACATCCCATGCCACAACGCCCTGCCCTTGCCCGTTGGCGTCCTTTTTGTTGCGATCAATTTTGCGTTTGCAAGTCAGGCGAACTTGAATGCTGTCACCCAAGCCAACTGGCTTAACGAATCGCAAAGTATCCAAGCCGTAGTTGGCCAACACAGGGCCCGGCTCGGCCACCACAAACAAACCGGCGGCATCTGACAAGACCAAATAGCCGTGTGCAATGCGTTTGCCAAAGGCTGAAGCCTTGGCGGCCTCGTCGTCAAAGTGCATGTAGAACATGTCACCTGTGAGTTCACCAAAGGCTTTAACGTCGGCTTCGCCAATGACCTTCGAGGCGGTCAATAAGGACTCGCCAATTTGCAGCTCTTCAAAGTATCGTTTGAAGGGGTGAGTGCCTGTTTCAATGACCTTGGCACCGCGTGCGTATTCACGCGTGATGGCGGTCAGCATGGTGGGCGAACCTTGCACTGCAGCGCGTTGCATCATGTGTGTGACTGCGCGAATACCGCCGAGTTCTTCGCCACCACCGGCACGGCCAGGACCACCGTGTTTCAGTGATGGCAAGGGTGAGCCATGTCCTGTTGATTCTCCCGCAGATTCGCGGTCAAGCACATGCAAACGGCCATGATTGGCTGCAAGACGTGGCACCACTTGGGCGGCTACTTCCGGCGTCTTGGTGATCAAGGATCCCACCAAGCTGCCTTTGCCGCGCTTGGCCAAAGCCATGGCTTCTTCCATGGTGTCAAAAGGCATCAACGTGCTGACTGGACCAAAGGCTTCAAGGTCGTGAACGCTGTCGGTGCTCATGGGTTTTTGGCACAACAACAAGGTAGGTTGGAAGAATGCGCCATTGGCCACGCCCTCGCCCACGAGGCTGAAATTGGCATCACCACCGCAAACCAACTCGGCACTTTGGCGCAACATGGCCACACGCTCAGCAACGTCTGCTTGTTGTGACTTGGAAGCCAATGCGCCCATCTTGACGCCTTCAACGGAAGGATCGCCCACCACCACTTTTGACAAGCGGGCTTTGATTTTTTCTGCCACTGCGTCGAGGTGTTTGCGCGGCACGATAGCGCGGCGAATGGCGGTGCATTTTTGACCGGCCTTGACCGTCATTTCTCGCACCACTTCTTTGACGAACAAATCAAATTCTTCGTCATCGGGAGTGACGTCGTCGGCCAAGATGGCGCAGTTCAAAGAGTCGGCTTCTGCGTTGAAAGGAATGCTGTTGCGAACCAAGTTGGCATTGACGCGCAATTTGGCCGCCGTGTCTGCTGAGCCAGTGAAAGTGACCACATCTTCCACCTCCAAGCGGTCTAGCAAATCTCCGGTGCTGCCAATGACCAATTGCAATGCGCCTTTTGGCAAGATGCCCGATTGGTCAATCATGCGCACCAAAGCTTCTGTGAGGTAGCTGGTGGCGGTCGCTGGTTTGCCGATACAAGGCATACCGGCCAAGAAGGTGGGCGCGAATTTTTCTAACAAACCCCACACAGGAAAGTTGAAAGCATTGATGTGCACAGCCACACCACCACGGGGTACCAAAATATGGGTGCCCGCAAAAGTATTTTTCTTGCCCAAAGAAGCCACCGGACCTTCATGAATCAAATTGCCACTGGGCAATTCACTGGCGGCCATACCGGCATAGGCAAACAAGGTGCCTGTGCCGCCCTCAATGTCGACCCAAGAGTCGATGCGGGTCGCACCTGTGTGTGCGGAAATGGCATAGAGCTCTTCTTTGCGTTCGCCTAAATATTTGGCCAAAGCGCGCAGCGCGGCAGCACGTTGCTGAAAGTCCATGGCCAGCATGCCTTGCAGGCCCGTGTTGCGTCCGTAATGGAGCGCCTCAGCAAAGTCGAGGCTTTCGGCATGCGCAAATGCGACTTCTTTGCCATTGATAGCGCTGTGCAAGGCTTGAGCAGCTTGCTGACCCATCCAGCGGCCGGCGACGAAACTTTGGAGAACGGTGGTCATATGTGGTTGGCCTCAAGGCAATCGAAAATCAGATGAAAAACATGCAGTCGAAAACCGTTTTAATAATTAACCAACCGCACAGACTGGAAATATTATGCATGTTTATGACTTTTAAAGCGACAAATCAACATGCGGGTTAACCCTTGTTTCATGTCACTTTCTAGTAAGGGGCAATCACCCATTGGCACGAGAAAATTTCCAAATGCTCGAAAGACGTGTGTCTGCAAATGGTTCAGACACATGACACAATGTTTCGATGCGATCAGTCCTAGTGATTTTTGTCATTGCGTCACTTCATGGCATAGTGCGCGCAGAAACTCAAACCTACAGCGGTGCAGGCTACGACATCATGACCTCTCGACAAGCAGGCAATTGCATCGCTTGCCACGAGCTGCCGGGTGTCCAAGGTATTGTCAGCAACTTAGGCCCCAGCCTGAAAGGTGTCGGCGCACGTTGGAACCGGTCCCAACTGACACAGTGGGTAAAAGATGCGCGGCAAATTAACCCACACACCCTGATGCCCCCCTTTGGCAATGCTGCCAGCCTGACAAAAGCTAACCCACCGCGTGCCATCTTGTCAGATGCACAAATTGCACAAGTGGTAGATACTTTGCAATCATGGCAATGAACACCTCTTCAACGCAGTTGCACCTGCAGGACCCTAAGCGCCGACACGGCCTGCTGTTGGCGGCTGGTGGATGGTGGCTAAGCTCAAAGGCAAATGCCAAAGATACGCCCCTGTCATCTCTGTCAGCCGAAGGCGTTGAGCTTGTTTTTCCCAGGTTGGCGGATACAGGCAATGCCGTTCCGCTTCAGGCCAACATTCGAGCGCCGCAAGGGGCTCATCTGAAGTCTCTGCGCGTCATCTTGCCAGAGAATCCCAACCCGCTTGCCCTGCAACTCAAGTTGCATGGCGACATGCAAAGCTACCAACTCAACACCCGACTGCGCCTGTATGCCAGCCAGTCAGTTTGGGTGGTGGCTACTTTCAGCAATGGCCTAGAGCGTGCCAACAGCGCGCCCACTGTCATCACCTCCACCGCTTGTTTGGACGATTCCTGATGAGCAAAAACATTCCGACGCGATTGGCTTTTGCGGGCCCCTTGAAAGAAGGTGCCATGATTGAGGCGCGGTGGTCTGCGGCCCACCCCATGGATTCAGGCTTTCGGGTCGATGACTCCGGCAACAAAATTGCACGCAACATCATTCACACGGTCAAAGTACTCCTCAACGATCGCTTGATCTTGGAAGCAGATTTAGGCACGGCCATGACCTCGCCTGTTTACTTGGCTTTTCCCTTGCAAGTTCCTGCTGGCGGCGGCGTGGTGCGCGTGTTGTGGCAAGATGATACGGGCCAAGTAGGCGAGACTGTTCAGCGTCTGATTCTTTAAATCATGCCATCCATACGTTCATTGGTGCAATGGTTTTGCACCTTATGGCTGCTGTTGCCCGGGCTTCTTTTTGCACAGAGCGGCAATGCTTTTTTAAGCCCCGACCTCTTGCAACTCCAAAACGATGCATCGCGCAATCCTACGCAATTGTGGGTCGAGCAAGGACTAGAGATTTGGGGCACGCCAGACAAAAAAGGCGCTTGTGTTGAATGCCACAAGTCTGCCAATCAGCTACAAAACCAAGTAACTCAATTTCCCAAGTGGTCCGTTGAAAAACAACAATTGATCAACCTTGAAGATCAAATATTGACCTGCTCCAAGCGCAGTGGTCAAGATTTCAAAAGCCTAGAGCATCCTCAAGTTTTGGCTCTGAGCGCGCTCCTGCATCAAAATGCTACTGGGAAAACATTCAATCTCAAACCAAGCCCAGGCCATGAAGCGCAATGGCACGCGGCCCTCAATGCTGGCGCACAAGAATTCACCCAGCGAATTGGCCGTATGAACTTGGCTTGCAACCATTGCCACGACCAAAACATTGGCAAACAAATGCGCGCAGATGTCATTTCACCTGGGCACCCCACTGGCTTTCCTATTTTCAAAATGAGCTGGCAAGGTATGGGATCGATTGACCGGCGCTTGAGAGCTTGTTACTCGGGCGTGCAAGCAGAAATTCCAGCGCCCGGTAGTCCTGTGCTGCGGCAACTTGAGTTGTTCCTCAAAGTGCGCGCGCAAGGACTGCCCATCGACGGACCGTCCTTGCGTCGCTAAATGGCGGTAGGCCAACCCATGGGCTGGCCTGTTTGCCATTAGATGAACTTCAAGCCCGCGTTCTTCAAAGGAAGATCGCGAATTGGCTTGCCAATGGCCGCCGAAATTGCATTGATCACTGCAGGTGCCACCACACAAATGGTGGGTTCGCCCACGCCACCCCAGAAGTCGTAAGTGGGCACCAAAACGGTCTCCACTTTGGGCATTTGAGCCAGCTTGAGCAACTGGTAACTGTCAAAGTTGGTTTCTTTGATGCGGCCGTTTTCAACGGTGCACTCGCCAAAGAAAGTAGCGCTAAGGCCCATCACCACACCGCCCTCAACCTGTGCAGCCACTTGATGCGGATTGACAAAGTGCCCTGCGTTGGTGGCCAACACCATGCGCAAAACTTTGACTTCGCCTTTGGGGCTAACAGTAACTTCCGCAACGGCTGCCGAATAAGCACCGTAGCCCATGAACTGGGCAATGCCTCTGAACACACCTGGCGCAGCAGGTTTGCCCCAGTCGCCCTTCTCTGCTGCGGCATTGAGCACTTGCAAATGTTTAGGGTGCTTTTGCATCAAGGCCTGACGGAAAGCCAAGGAATCTTTGCCTGAAGCGCGGGCCACCTCTTCAATGAAACACTCCATGTAAACACCGTTTTGGTTGGTGTTGACACCGCGCCATGGGCCGACGGGCACATGGGTGTTTCGAATAGCATATTCAGTCAGCAGATTGGGAATGGTGTAACCCAATTGAGCGTCACCTGGTTGGGCCCAAAAGCCCTGCAATTGACGCTCATCTTTACCGTCTTTGATGGCAGATGGATTGACCCATGCATTGATGGATTGACCGGAAGAGCGCAGCGTAAGGCCCACCAAGTTGCCTTTGTCGTCTAAGCCAGCCTTCAGGTGGCACTGTGAAACGGGGCGGTAGTAATCGTGCGCCTGGTCTTCCTCGCGGGTCCAAATCATTTTGATGGGCGTGCCGGGAAACTGCTTGGCAATTTTGACCGCTTGCGCTACGTAATCTTGCTGGCCACCCTTGCGGCCAAAGGCGCCGCCCAAATCAGTGACAAAGACATCACATTTGTCTAGCGGCAATCCTGCTGTTTCGGCCAGCACTGCCAAAGAGGCTTCAGCATTTTGAGTGGGAACCCAAACTTCAGCCTTGTCTGTGGTCCAACGTGCCGTGCAATTCATGGGCTCCATGGGTGCATGAGACAAGAAGGGCGTGCTGTAAGTGGCTTCGACTTTCTTGAA
Source organism: Limnohabitans sp. (assembly GCA_049655425.1). GTDB lineage: Bacteria > Pseudomonadota > Gammaproteobacteria > Burkholderiales > Burkholderiaceae_C > Limnohabitans_A. Next base: position 666,577 of record JBASJS010000003.1, read on the forward strand.
GGCATTGGCAACTGCATTAACGGCATCGCCTTCGTTGCGACCCGCAAAATCGCCACGTGCTGTGAGGCCTTCGCGCACGTGCTCAGCGATCATGGCGCTGTTGACTTTGGCATTGGGACCTTCATCCCAAACGATGGAAAGTTGAGCCAAGGCGTTTTTGGCGCGCCACCACGTGTCGGCCACGACAGCGACTGTGGAGGCATCCACCCGAACAACGGCTTTCACGCCGCGCAGTGTTTTGACCTTGCTGTCGTCAAAGCTAACAAGCTTGCCACCAAACACGGGGCAATCCATCACGGACGCGCACAACATGCCATCCATCTTCAGATCGATGCCATAGATTTGCTTGCCATTGATCTTGTTGGCAGAGTCCAAACGTTTGACTGATTTACCTGCAATTTTCCAAGACCTTGGGTCTTTCAAAACCACGGCTTTCATATCTGGCACTGGCAACTTGGAAGCAGCTGCGGCAACTTTGCCGTAACTTGTTTTGCGACCCGATGCGGCATGCGTGATGATGCTGTTAGAGGTTGTCAGCTCTGACGCAGGAACATTCCACTCATTGGCCGCTGCCTGCACCAGCATCAAACGCGCAACTGCGCCGCCACGGCGCACGTAATCTTGTGAGCCACGAATACCGCGACTGCCGCCGGTACTCATGTCTCCCCAAGCGCGCTTGCGTTTTAAATTCTGACCTGGTGTTGGTGACTCTGTGGTGATCTTGGACCAATCACACTCTAATTCTTCAGCCACCAATTGGGCCAAGCCTGTGCGAGTACCCTGCCCCATCTCGGAGCGGACCACGCGAACAACACATGTGTCGTCAGGCTTCACAACCACCCATATACCCACTTCAGGTGCCGTGTCGGTGCTTTGAGCCAAAGCGTCTGTCGTTGTTAAAAGGTTAAGGCCCAAAGCCAGACCACCACTGGCCATGGCAGAGGTGCCAACCAAAAAACTGCGGCGAGAAATTTGCGCTGGAGATGTTTGAATTTGATTCATGTTTTTTCTCCTTAAACTTTAATTTGTTGCACCAAGGCGGCCACTTCACCGCTGTCTGACTTGGCCAGTTTCTTGGTGCCCGCTGCCACATGAATGGCCTCACGAATACGCTGATAGGTACCGCAACGGCAAATGTTGGTCATGGCCTGATCGATGTCTTTGTCAGTTGGCTTTGCTTTGGCTTTGAGCAAGGAAACAGCAGCCATGATTTGCCCAGATTGGCAATAGCCACATTGCGGCACGTCGACATCAGTCCAAGCTTTTTGCACAGGGTGATTGCTGTTTTGCGAGAGTCCTTCAATGGTGGTAATTTTGCGGCCAACCATGCTGGACCCTGGCACCACACAAGAGCGAATGGCTTGTCCATCGACGTGCACCGTGCAGGCACCACACTGGGCAATGCCGCAGCCAAATTTTGTACCTGTCAAACCGACAACTTCGCGAATGACCCACAACAGCGGCATTTCGGGTTCAGCGTCAATTTTTTGGACTTTGCCGTTCACATTGAGGGAATACATGCATGACTCCTAGTTTGAAAAAGTGATTCAGTTAATGCAACATTCTGCTGTTTTCTTTCAAACCGTGCTTCATAGCCACTTGAGTTTTTTTCACAAAAAAAGGAGGCCGAAGCCTCCTCAAGGGTTTACACCCATTTCAATCGCCAGCTGTATCAGGCGAGATTTAAAAAACTTCTGTATCTACTTCCGAATTGGCCTGCGCGTTGTAACGGCTGCCTTGCACGGTGTTTTGGTTGACAAGCGCTTCAAGCTTGCTGAGAAGCTCAGTACTGAGCTGCACATTGGTTGCACCCAAATCGTCTAACAAATGCTGTTCACTGGTGGTACCAGGGATAGGAATGATGTGCGGCGCTTTGTGGAGCAACCAAGCCAAGGCCAGTTGGGCTGGTGAACACGATGCCTCGTTGGCCAATTGCACATAAGGCGCAAAGAGTTTGAAATTGGCAGCGTAATTCTCGGGCGTAAACCGGGGCATGGACTTGCGTATGTCTTTGGCGTCCAAAGCTTGAATGTCCAAGGGACCACACAAGAAGCCGCGGGCTACCGGACTGAAAGCCACAAAGGTGGTGCCCAATTCCTGGCAAGCCTTGAGCACCGCAATCTCTGGATTGCGCGTCCACAATGAATATTCAGTTTGAACCGCCGTGATAGGGTGTACCGCATGAGCTTTGCGCAATGTGCTGGCCGATACTTCGGACAAACCGATGCTTTGAATTTTACCTTGGCGCACCAAATCACTGAGTGCGCCAACGCTGTCTTCAATGGGAATTTTTTTATCCCAGCGATGCAGATAATACAAATCAATCACATCGGTTTGCAAGCGCTTCAGGGCGTCTTCGCAGGTCTTGCGAATGGTTTCGGGGCGACCGTCTATGACCCTCACCAATTTACCATCGCCATTGACGTCCACGCCGGTCATGCCGCATTTGCTGGCCAACGTAAACTTTTGGCGATGCGACTTCAAGACTTTGCCAACCAGTGTTTCGTTGGCGCCAAAGCCATAAAGGGCGGCTGTGTCAAAGAATGTGACGCCAGCATCTAAGGCTGTCAGCAAAACCTTTTCGGCTTGCGCTTCTGAAACAGGTGCGCCATAGGCATGGCTCAAATTCATACAGCCCAAACCAATTTCACTGACTTGGAATTGTCCGAGTTTTCTATTTTTCATTCGTTCACCTTGTGGAAATTTTTGGCCCAAGCGGGTAAAGGCGCAGACCGATGCAACACGTCTTGATGTAACCATGTGGCGCTTTTACGCGCGCGCTCGGCCACAGTTTCAAGGGGTAACTGTTGGTAATCGTCATTGAAGACCTCAAAGCTGTAGTCGCCACGATAACCGATTCGCTCTAATCTGAGCACCAAGTCTGCCAGTTGCTCGCTGTGCACACCCTCCCCCGGAAAAACGCGGAAGGTCCGTGCGGTGGTCATGCGCTCTTCAAAGGAAGGCGTTTCATGCCACATGAAATCGGACAGCTGTGCCAAGTAAATGCGATCGGGATCAATGTCCTCTATGGCATCGAGTGGCGTTTTAGTGGCAAATATATGAAAGGAATCAATGCCGATGCCTAGGTTAGGACAATCTGCACGGCACACCACATCCCAACTGCTTGTAAATTCATTAATTGTTCGGCCCCACGACAAACCCTCATAGGCCACCTTGATGCCCAAAGGAATGGCCATCATGGCCAGCTTCTTCAAGTCTTTGGCAATCAAGTCTAGATCGTCTGTTGCATGGCGCGAGGTTGATGAACAGGCCAACAAAACTTTGCTGCCGGTGGCCGCGCACATCTCAAGCATTGACTTGGCAATGTCAACTTTGTAGCTGTGCAAGTGCCCTGACAAGCCCTCAAAGTCTCTGAGCACTTGGAAACCTGTAGGACGCAAGCCACTGTTTTGCACAGCTTTTACCGCAGCTTTGACGCCACCGGGGTGGCCTACCAAATCGCGCGCCATGAGCATGACCTGTGAGAAACCCACACTTTTCATGGCATCCAACTTGGCCTCGAGCGAGCCCGCCATGGTGATGGTGTCCATGCCATATCCGTCGAGCATATTCATGACAGATCCTTAAGCAACCAGGTGAACCAGCTCAAACGACACCGAGCCCAATGCACTGCGCGTTAAGGCGCCCCTGTCTTCAGGGTGCAATTCTTTAGACTCTACAAATTCAACCCCATTGGCCTTCAGTGTTTTAACTGCCTGCGCCACGTCCTTGACACCAAAGCCTATGCGCTTCAAGGACTCGGGTGCATCGTCGCCCTCCATCCAAGGATCGGGCTCAATCAATTGCCAGAGAAACTGTCCGCACGGGCTTTTCATCAATTTGCCTTTAGGCAAAATACCGAAACGCTCTTCGTCTGAGATAACGCTGAAGTCAAACATGTGTTCGTAATAGGCCATCCAATCCTCACTGCGTGACGCACCGATGTACTGCACCACACCAAAGTAACTCATGCCTTCAACGGCAGCAGGATGCTGGTCAACGGTTGGAATGGGTTTGAAGTCAATGTCGTAAATAGAAAACTCTTGCCAACGATCGACAAAGTAATAACGCGTACCACCAGGGCCATGAATGGCGGGAATGTGTAACTCCATGGCTTGGGCATGACTGGCCACAGACCAGGCACCCAAATCGATGCAACGTGTGTGTGCCTTGAGTGCATCTTGCACACGAAAAGCAACCGCTGAAATTTCAACTTGGCCATCGGCAGTGGCGCTCACGCGTGCATCGTCAGGGTTGGCATTGACGACCAAGTTCATACCGCCTTGACGGTACAGGGTCACTTCGCGCGAACGATGACGCGCAATGGGCCGAAACCCCATAGCCTCTAAAACTTGGCCTAGAGCTTGCGGCCGATTGGTAGCGTACTCAATGAACTCAATGCCTTGAATGCCCAAACGATTGGGCATTTCAGGGACGTCTTCACGATCGGTTGTGCGTAAATTCATGGCTCACTCCAAACTAAAATTTTCAGCCCAAACGGGCCACGCTGCGCAACACTTCTGCTGTCGTTGTCTTGAAACCGAAGTACTCCAGGTAGGCTGGAATTTGCTCAAACAACATGTCTGAGCCTACTTGAACTCGGCAACCTCTGTTTTGTGCCGCCAGCAGGAACGCCGTCATCTCAGTGCGCATTACCACTTCACCAACAAAGGTATCGGGAGAAATTCTAGAGACATCCATTGGCAAAGGATCGCCCTCGTTCATGCCCATGGGTGTGGCGTTGACCACCAGATCGTGCCCCTCAGGATCGTTTGAACCCGTGTAGACCTCAATCTTAGGATACTCATGCTTCAATCGTTGTGCCAAATCTTCACATGATTGCATGTTGACATCGAAGAGGCTGATGGCCTTGATGTTTTCAGCCGCCAAAGAAGCTGCGATGGCCGAACCCACGCCACCGGTCCCCACGACCAAGACACGCTTGTCCGTCAGAACAAAACCTTTTCTTTGGACGCCGCGCACAAAGCCAGCACCATCAAACATGTCACCGACCAAGCGGCCGTTTTGATCCAACTTGACAGCATTGCAGGCACCAGCCACTTTGACGGTGGATGTCACATCGTCCAGCAATGCCAAGGTCGTCACTTTGTGCGGCATGGTGATCAAAGCCCCACGAATGTTGGTCAGTTGAAAGACAGACTTTAAAAATGCAGGGTAATGTTCAGCCTTGCAGCCCATGGGAACAACCAAGGCATTGATGCCCTCTTTTTCAAAGTAAGGGTTGTAAATCAATGGCGATTTAAAACTGTGCGTTGGATAGCCGATGTGGGCGATCAACTCTGTGTTGCCGTCAATGTTCATGTTCTCAAAATAAAAAAGCGAAGCCTTAAGACACGCTTAAAGGCTTCGCGTTGTAGCGATGTCAAAGGCCTTGCGACAGACCCTGTTCATCTCAAGTTACTTGCGCAACTTGGCCAATTCAGCTTGCAACTCAGCCACGGTTGCAGCAATGGGTTCACCATGCTTTGCAATCACGGGCTTCATTTTTTCACGCAGCGCTGTCATTTCGGCAGCTGGCAATGTGGTGATCTGCATGCCGTTTTTCTTCAAGTTTTCGGTGATGCTGGCCACTTGGTTGCGAGACTGTGCGCGTTGAAACTTAACAGACTCTGCCAAGGCTTCTTCTACGATTTTCTTTTCTGCAGCAGACAAGGTGTCATAGAATTTTTTGCTGATCAGCACAGACTGTGGGTTGTACTGGTGGTTGGTCATGACCAAATGCTTTTGCACTTCGTACAACTTGGCGGAGTTGATGGTGGCGACTGGGTTTTCTTGTCCGTCAACCGCTTTTTGCTCCAAAGCTGCGTACAACTCTGGGAAAGGCAGTGGTGTGGGGTTGGCACCCAAAGCTTTGACCCAATCCACGTTGATGGGGTTGGGGATGACGCGCAACTTCAAGCCTTCAATGTCGGCCAACTTGTTGATGGGGCGCTTGCCATTGGACATGTTGCGAAAGCCAAGTTCGTAGTAACCCAAACCTACGATGCCTTTTTCCAACAATTTGTCGTGCATTTTTTTACCAAATGCACCGTCCACCACCGCGTCAGCTTCTTTTTCGTTGGCAAACATGAAGGGGAAGTCAAACACCGCAAAGTCTTTGACTTGGCTGGCCAAAATGCCAGAGTTCAAAGAAACCATTTCCAATGATCCGCCTTGCACAGCAGATACGTTGGCTTGGTCATTGCCCAATGCGCCACCTGGGAACACGTTGACTTTGATCTTGCCGCCCGATTTGGCCTCAACCACTTCTTTGAATTTTTCCATGCCCAAAATAATGGGATGGCCCGCAGAGTTTTGATTGGCAAACTTGATGGTTTTCTCTTGTGCAGAGGCCATGCCCACAGCAGCCATGGCAAGCGTTGCCAAAACAGTCTTGATAAAAACACGTTTCATGTCAGTGTCTCCTGATGAAATTGATGGTCGTACGCCGAACAAGGATTCCACTGCCTGGCGTACCCGGACAGACTGTGGAAAGAAAAAATCAATAAAACCAACGCGCTGGCACCATGACCAAGGCTGGGAAAGCCACCATTGCAAACATGATGGCAAACTGGGCGATCATGAAAGGCATGACGCCCCGCGTCACTTCGTCCATGCTGACTTTGCCGACGCCAGCCACGGCATTTAGCACCGTACCCACTGGCGGTGTGATCAAACCGATGGCGTTGTTGATGATGAACAGCACACCGAAGTAAACCGGGTCAATACCGGCAGCCTTCACCACGGGCATCAGAACGGGCGTCAACAACAAGATGGTTGGTGTCATGTCCAAAGCGGTACCCACAATGATGGTGATGATCATGATGGTCAGCATCAACAAGCGTGGACTGTCAAGCAAGGGTTGCAGCAAAGAAATAAGCTGTGCAGGCAAATTGGCCACTGTGATCAACCAAGCTGAAACCATGGCGGCTGCCACCAAGAACATCACAATGGCGCTGGTTTTAGCCGCTGCAACAAACAAAGGAAAGACTGACTTGAGGTTCAGTTCCTTGTAAACAAACACAGAAATCAACAGGGCATAAACCGCCGCAACCACAGCCGCCTCAGTGGGTGTGAAGACACCGAACTTCAAGCCAAAGACCACAATCAATGGCATCACCAATGCCCACGTTGCCTCGCGCATGGCAACGCCAATTTCTTTCATCGATTTGCGTGGTGGCACTGACACCATTTCACTGCGTGCAAGCCACCACCAAGTAACCCATAAGGCAGCACCCAACATGATGCCCGGCACAATGCCCGCCATGAAAAGTTTTGAAATTGAAACGTTGCCTGCCACACCAAAAATAACAAAGCCAATGCTGGGAGGAATGACTGGTGCAATGATGCCCGCAGAGGCAATCAAGCCCGCAGAGCGCGCACGGTCATGACCGGCTGCCACCATCATAGGCAACAGCAAAGATGCCAATGCGGCGGCATCAGCCACAGCAGAACCAGACAAAGCCGCCATGATGACAGCAGCCATGATGGTGACATAGCCTAGACCACCTTTGATGTGGCCCACACAGGCCATCGCAAAATTGACGATGCGCCTTGAGAGTCCACCAGCGTTCATGATTTCGCCAGCCAGCATGAAAAAAGGCACCGCCAAAAGAGGAAAACTGTTAGAGCCTTCAATCAGGTTTTGCGCCAAGATTTGCGCATCAAACATATTGAGGTGAACCATCAAGGCCACGCCACACAAAAGCAGTGAAAAAGCAATGGGCACACCCAGTGCCATAGCACCCAACAAAGAAAGAACGAATACAGCAATGGTCATTGAAATGTCTCTGTAGGATGGCTTAGCGCGATTCACCGTGCGGTGTGTCTTCGGACTCTTGGAACATCACGAGTTGATCTTCCTTGGTTTGACCTGTGATCAATTTAAAGAAATCAAGCGCAATCAGCAGACCGCCAAGGACCGCAAAGATGATGCCGGGAAAGTAAACCCAGCTTAGGGACACTTCCATGACAGCACTGGTGCTTGTCCAATTGATCACAGCCTGCTCGTAAGCCCCTTTAAAAAGAAGAACACAGACAAACATCATCAGCAGTTGAGACACACCCATGCAGATTTTTTTGCCCACAGAACCCAGACGCCCTACCAGCATGTCTGTGCCCAGATGCTCGTGAGAACGCAAGGCCACGATGGCCCCCATGAACGTCATCCACACAAACAACCACCGACTGAGTTCTTCAGACAGCGTGATGCCTGAGTTAAAGCCATAACGGAGGAATACATTGCCGAAAACCAAGACCACCATGCCAGCCATGCAAGCTGCAATGAGGTACTCAATACCTTTGCAAGTGATGTCGAAGAAACGGGTCATCTAAGGATTCCTAGAATTGAGAGCACAAACCATAATGTACGAACTAGTTAGTTTTTAAGTATCCGTAAAAACCCTAGGTCTGGTGGCGCATGGCCGGCTAGCTGATATAAAAAATTGAAATAACTGAATTCGTACGTTTTGTTTAAAGACAAACGTAGCTCATGAGCATGTCAACCACTTGGGTTTTCCTCAAGGTCTGAGCTTTGCCTTGAGGTGTTTTGCCTTTGAAAATCAAACCAAAGGTGTGTTGGTTGGACACGTTGAAGAAGGTCAATGCCGAAATTGCTGAGTGAATTTCTAAAGGCGTCAGACTTTTCTTGAAGACGCCCTTCTTCAGGCCACGGGTGTACAAATCTTGGATGGTCTGCAATGCAGAACCGTTCAGCTTTTGAATTTCTTTGCTTTGAGCCAGATATTCACCGCGTTGAACGTTTTCACTCATGACCAATCGAATGAACTCTTCATTGCTTTGGTGATGGTCGTAAGTGAATTCAACCAAACGCTTCAGAGCCTCGACGGGCTCGAGGTCGCTTAGATGGAGGTCAGCTTCAATTTGTCTCATCCGCCCGTAAGCGGCCTCCAACACAGCCACATACAAGCCTTCTTTGCTACCGAAATAGTAGTAAATCATGCGCTTGCTGGTGCGAGTGGCCGCTGCGATTTCGTCAATGCGAGCACCAGCAAGACCTTTGGCCGCAAACTCTTTGGTCGCCACGCTCAAGATTTCGGACATGGTCCGCTCAGGGTCGTTGGTTCGACTTGGGCTGCTGGTTTTGCGAGGGGATGAAGAAACAGATGTCATCATTTGATAAATGTACCACTTGGTTAATTATCAAATGAAAAGCCGAGGATCGTCAACAGGCCCTCTCTTTTTAAGATGAGGGCCTGACTGATTCAATCAGGCGCTTAGTTGCAACTCTAAGTTGTGCAAAACTTTGTAGCAGGGCAAAACCTGCGCCACGCTAGAGTTGGGCTCTCGGCCCTCTTTGATGGCCGCAAAGAACTCTCGGTCTTGCAACTCAATGCCGTTCATGGACACATCGACTTTGGACACATCAATTTGCTCTTCTTTGCCTGTGTACAAGTCGTCGTAACGCGCAAGGTATGTACCTGTGTCGCCGATGTAGCGGAAATAAGTGCCCAGTGGACCGTCGTTATTGAAGGACAAACTCAAAGTACAAATAGCACCGTTGGCTGCCTGCAATTGGATGCTCATGTCCATGGCAATGCCAAGGCTTGGGTGAATAGGACCTTGCACTGCATTGGCTTTCACAATGGGACTACCTGCTTGGTATGCAAACAAATCGACAGTGTGCGCAGCATGGTGCCACAGCAAATGATCGGTCCAACTGCGGGCTTGGCCCAAAGCATTCATGTTGGTTCGGCGGAAGAAGTAGGTCTGCACATCCATTTGCTGAATATTGAACTCGCCCGCTTTGATTTTTTTATTAACCCATTGGTGACTCGGATTGAAACGACGGGTATGACCACACATGGCCACCTTGGCAGACTCTTTGGACAATCGGACAACTTCTTCTGCATCTTTCCAGCTGTCAGCCAAAGGAATTTCGACTTGAACGTGCTTGCCCGCTTTCAAACAAGCAATAGACTGTGAAGCGTGCATTTGTGTTGGTGTACACAAAATCACAGCATCAACTTCAGGCAATGCCAAGCTGTCAGCCAGGTTGGTAGTAACGTGATCTATGCCGTATTTGTCGGCCACTTCTTTGGTTTTATCGAATTCACGGCCAATCAGTGATACCACTTCAACGCCATCAATGTTTTTGATGCCATCTAGGTGTTTGATACCAAAAGCACCGGCGCCAGCCAATGCAACTTTGATTGTTTTAGACATGTTGTATTCCTCTGTTCAAAATTTATTCTCTAAGATCAAATGACCCACTGCGGTGTTAGAAGCAGGCACGTGATAGAAGCGCTGTTTGAGCTCAGGTGCTTTGCCGCCCGTTACATCGTTCATGGCGCCACGAGCAATTAACCACATCACCAATTCAATGCCTTCGCTACCTGCTTCGCGCACATAGTCAATGTGAGAGATATCGGCTGCTGCTTGAGGATTACTGATGAGTTTGTCCAAGAAGGCGTTGTCAAATTCTTTATTGATGAGGCCTGCACGTGCACCCTGCAATTGGTGACTCATACCGCCAGTTCCCCAAATGTGCACATTGATGTCTTGGTCGAAGCTTTCGATTGCTTTGCGAATGGCCTTGCCCAAGTTGAAGCAGCGTTGGCCACTTGGCACTGGGTACTGAACCACATTGACAGCAAATGGAATGACTGGACAAGGCCATTCAAATTTGTCGGCCGGGGGTTGGCCACACATCAAGGACAAGGGTACGGTTAAACCATGGTCCACGTCCATTTTGTTGACGATGGTGAGGTCAAAGTCTTGCTGAATAACAGACTGGGCAATGTGTGAAGCCAACTCCGGATGACCTTTGACCATGGGAACAGGGCGTGGACCCCATCCCTCATCGGCAGGCTGAAATTCAGCGGCGGTGCCAATCGCGAACGTTGGAATGAAGTCCAGACTAAAGGCTGTAGCATGATCGTTGTAGATCAAAAAGATCACATCGGGTTTGTTGTCCTTCATCCATTGCTTGCCGTACTCGTAACCTTTAAAAACGGGTTGCCAATAGGGTTCTTGCGTTTTACCCAGATCCAGGGCCGCACCAATGGCAGGCACGTGCGATGTAAAAACGGAGGCTGTGATTTTGGCCATGGTCAATTTACTTTCTTACCGGCAGAGCCTTGGGGTTGGTTTTGCGCTTGTGCATCGCCGTTCTCTCCTATAAACCGGTTGCCTTCCACCGAGCGACCGCCACTTATCATCATGTTGCGGTACTCCTCCTCGGTCATGCCCGTCATCGAGCCCGCCATTTGCTGGAAGCTTTTGCCATCGGTGGCGCCAATTTTGGCCAAGAAGTAGATGTTGCCGCCTGTACGCATGCACCAGTTCAAATCGCGCGCCATGACAGCTTGCTTTTGTTCTTCGGTCATTTGCCACTCATCAAGGTATGCGCGTTCATCTGCTTTGAAACGCTCCCGGTTCTCGGCCTTCATGAGCGACATGCAAAACTGATTGATCCAATAACCTTTGCGACTTTGCTCAGCATCAAAAATGATGGTGCCGGGTACATCTAAATAAGGTTTATCCAGCGCCATTAAATTTTCTCCTCTGGCCAATACAAACGCATCGGATTGTCGACCAGCAGTTTCTTTTGTTTCTCGGGCGTGGTGGCAATGTGGGGAATGAAATCCACCAACAAACCGTCGTCTGGCATGTGTTTTTTCAAATTGGGATGCGGCCAATCGGTACCCCACAACACGCGGTCAGGAAACTCATCGACGATGGCTTTGGCAAAAGGCACCACATCTTGGTAAGCGTTTTGCTCGCCGTTTAAAGCTGGTGCACCCTTGACCGACAAGCGCTCTGGGCAAGTCACTTTGCACCACACATTGCTGTGCTCACGCATGAACTTTAAAAACAGTTGAAATTGGGGCCCATCCACGGGCAACTTGACATCAGGCGTGCCCATGTGATCCACCACCACCGTGGTGGGCAAACCCGTGAAGAAATCCCACAACTCCGGCAAATCGACGGCTTCAAAGTAAATCACCACGTGCCAGCCCAACTTAGAGATACGGCCAGCAATTTCCATCAATTCTTCTTTGGGCGTGAAATCGACCAAACGCTTGACGAAGTTAAAGCGAACACCGCGAATGCCAGCATCGTGCAATGACTGCAACTCTTCATCGGAAACGGTTCGCTTGACGCATCCCACGCCACGCGCTTTGCCATTCGATTGCAGCAAAGCGTCTACCGTGGCTCGGTTGTCTGTGCCGTGGCAAGTTGCGCCCACCACAATGTTGCGAGCAAAACCCAAGTGATCACGCAGTGCATAAAGTTGCTGCTTAGATGCATCACAGGGCGTGTATTTGCGCTCGGGTGCATATGGGAATTCAGCGCCTGGGCCAAACACGTGGCAATGCGCGTCGATAGCACCTTCAGGCAATTTGAACTTGGGTTTGCTAGGGCCAGAATACCAATCTAGCCAGCCAGGGGTCTTTTGAAATTCCATCACATCTCTCAATCAGGTTAAAGACAAATCGTTGTAGGGGTTGAATCTCAGTCGCGCGCAGTACCGCGTAAACCAGACCGTTGAATCGCCTTGCTTAAGTAGCCATTGGACTCAAGCTCTTTGGCAAAATTTTGAACGTAAGGTCGAGCAACATCTCGACCTTTGGGGATGGCAATGGCCAGATTTTCCAAGCCCCAACGACCGTCTATCACGCGGCTACCAGGCAAAGTGTCAGACATCTCAAACAAGATGCCTTTATTGGTTGCAAAAGCATCGATCTGTTTGTCTTTCAACATGGCCTGCGCCTTGGTCAAGGAATCGGCGGGTATCACTTTGGCTTGTTTGTAGAGTTGCGTCAGCGCGCCTTGTGAGGAGCTGCCCTGACTCACACCGACACGCATGCCTGCCTGATCGATCTGATTGACTGACTTCAGGGGGCTGTCTCCAACCACCAAATACCCCAACTCTAATTTCACCATGGGCAGTGTGAAGTCCATGTCTTTTGCACGGACTGCTGTGGCATTGGTAAAAGTGAGGTCAACTTTGCCCGCTTTCAAGGCCTCTAAGACCAGCGCCAATCGGTCAAACTCCATCACCTGAACAGGCACGTTCAAACGCTTGGCCAACTCTTTGCCCAGGTCTAACGCAATGCCTACGCTCTCACCTGTCTTAGGGTCTTTGACCCAAGATGTTGGGCTGCCTGGGTAAACACCCACGCGCAAGACCCCAGTGGGCGCCAAGGCTTGACGTATTTCAGGTGGTGCAGTGTCTGCTTTAACAGCCGCCGTAATTTCGGCCTTTGGATTGACAAGCGTTAAATTGAAGCAAGCCGAAAGCGTTGCACTCAAACAAAGTACAAGGGCCAAACGCCATGCAAAGTAAATGTGTTGAATAGATTTCATGTGAAGTTCGATTCAGTTCAGTCGATGTATTTCAAGCCAGCCTTGGCCAAGGGCTCGCGCATGTTGTACATGTCCAAGCCCAAAACACCTGCTGCCAATTTGGCACGCTTCTCACCTTCGTTGGCTTCGCGCGCTTCAGCAGCGTCTGCTACTTTTTGCGCCCAAGCTGCAGGTACCACCACGACACCGTCATCGTCGGCCACAACAGCATCACCAGGATTTACATTGACACCGGCACACACCACGGGAATGTTGACGGAACCCAAAGTTGATTTGATGGTGCCCTTGGCACTGACGCCCTTGCTCCAAACTGGAAAGCCCATGGCCGTCAATTCACGAATGTCGCGCACACCGGCATCAATCACCAATGCTTTGGCGCCCCGCGCCATGAAGGATGTGGCCAACAAGTCGCCAAAGAATCCATCGCAGTTGTCTGCACTGAGGGCCGCAATGACGATGTCGCCAGGTTGAATTTGCTCAGCCACCACGTGCATCATCCAGTTGTCACCTGGGTGCAGCAACACCGTGACGGCTGCTCCTGATACGGGTGCGCCACTGTAGATGGGACGCATATAACGCTGCATCAAACCAACACGGCCCATGGCTTCGTGCACAGTGGCCACACCAAAACGACCTAATTTTTCAACAGCTGATTTGTCTGCGCGAGTGATGTTGCGCTTCACAATTCCGAGTTCAGTCATGACAATTCCAATCAATATTTATCAAAGATGAGGTGAATGGACTTACAGGCCTTTGGCCTTCAAGTGCGCATCCAAACGAGGAAACACACGGCGTGTGTTGCCTTCGTAAATTTTGTAGCGCTGCTCTTCGTTCAGGATGCTGGACGATTGAATGTAGCGCTTGGTATCGTCAAAGTAGTGGCCCGTTTCGGGGTCAATGCCGCGAACAGCGCCGATCATTTCTGAAGCAAACAAAATGTTGTCGACTGGAATCACTTTGGTGAGCAAATCAATGCCGGGTTGGTGATACACGCAAGTGTCAAAGAAAATGTTGTTGAGCAAGTGATCTTGCAACAAAGGCTTTTTCAATTCTTGTGCCAATCCGCGGAATCGACCCCAGTGATAGGGCACTGCACCACCGCCATGGGGAATCAAGAACTTCAAGGTGGGGAAGTCTTTGAACAAATCAGAAGTTAGGCATTGCATGAATGCTGTCGTGTCTGCATTCAAATAATGGGCACCCGTGGTGTGAAAGCAGCTGTTGCAGCTGGTGCTGACGTGAATCATGGCTGGGATGTCGTACTCCACCATTTTTTCGTAAATGGGATACCACTGCTTATCGCTCAAAGCGGGCGATGTCCAGTGCCCTCCTGATGGATCGGGGTTCAGGTTGATGCCGACGTTGCCGTACTCTTTCACGCAGCGCTCCAACTCTGGAATGCAGGTAGCGGGATCGACGCCAGGCGACTGGGGCAACATGGCAACAGGCACAAAGTTGTCTGGGAACAATTGACTCACGCGATAGCACAACTCATTGCAAATGGCGGCCCATGTTGAAGAGACATTGAAATCGCCAATGTGGTGTGCCATGAAACTGGCGCGAGGACTGAACAAGGTGAGGTCGGAACCGCGCTCTTTCATCAAACGCAATTGGTTGGTCTCGATAGACTCGCGCAATTCGTCGTCGCTGATCTTGAGATCGGCCACTTTGGGTCCCAGCTCTGGCGTGTTCAAGTTGGCGATTTGGGCATTGCGCCAGTTTTCCAAGGCTTTGGGGGCCGTGGTGTAGTGTCCGTGGCAATCGATGATCAATGGTTGTTGGGTACTCATGAAGCTGTCCAATCGAAAAAATAAATTGAGAAAAAATTAAGCGGATGCACCTGACCACAGGGCGCTTGGCACCATGGCCTCACCTCGCATCAGCAGTCGGGCGGTTCTTAATAAAGCGGCTTGCGTCACATTTTGACCACCCGGCAATTGCGGCGCAGGCTCTGTTTGTAAAGCCACACTGAATTCACCCGTTGGGTGTTCAACAGATACATTTTTGGCGGCACCCGCAGGCATGACGGCAATGCCATCGCAGACAGAGCCTTCCAGCACACAGGCCGTGCCCACGGTCACCGCTGCCAAAACACCAATGGCGTCGTGGCAGACGTGAGGAATGAAACTGCGTGTACTGATGGCACCGCCTTTTTGAGGGGGCGCAATGAGGGTCATCTTGGGAAAGTTCTTTTGACTCACATCGCCCAGCCCCATCAACACCGAAACCTGTAAACGCAAGGCTTCAATTTTGGTTTTGAGCTCGGTATCGGCATTCATGTCTGCGACCGACTCATAACCTGTTCGACCCACATCGGAGGCCTTGAACATGACCAAGGGCATGCCATTGTCGATACAGGTCACGTCTAGCGTGAAGGGCTCAAAGCCAGCGCCTGAAACTGTCAAGGTGTCTCTAACTTTACCAGTCGGCAACAGCCCAGAACAAACTGACCCCGCCGTGTCCAAGAAGTTGATGGTGACGGGAGCAGAGGTGCCAGGCGCGCCATCGATTCGTGCATTGCCTTCGTACTGAACCATGCCATCACGCGTATCGACCGTGATGTCACACTGCATGTCTGTGTTCAAGGTTAAAACTCGGAAAGTGCTTTGATCACCCTGCACTTCCAGCATGCCTGTTTCAAGTGCAAAGGGAACGACGGCAGCCAGCATGTTGCCGCAATTGGGCGTGGTGTCGACGGTGTCTTTGTCGGGTTGTAACTGTGCAAACAAAAAATCCAAGGCCACGCCAGGAACATTGCTTTTTCGAACAATACCAACTTTGCTGGTGAGTGGATGGGCACCGCCTAGGCCATCAATTTGACGTTTGTCGGGCGAGCCCAAAGCGGCTAGCAAAACCTTGTCGCGCGTTGCGATATCGGCAGGCAAATCGGCTTCGTTGAAAAAAGGTCCTTTAGACGTACCGCCTCGCATGAGCAGGCAGGGAATTGCGGTTTGTGCGCTATTTTTCATGGTGCAAGTTCTATCGCCAGTTGTGGACAAGGTGCTTCACATTTTCAAGCCTCTTGGGCGCACCACCAAGACTCACTGAGCACTATCAGATAGAACAAATATGCATAACTGGAGGCCGGTTATGGCAAAATAATCGCATGGACCTCAAGCAACTTGAATACTTCGTCAGAGTGGCAGAAATGGGCAGCTTCACCCGCGCAGCCATTGCACTCAATGTAGCTCAACCTGCATTGAGTCGGCAGATTCGTCTTTTGGAAGTCGAATTGAGGCAAAACTTGCTGAAGCGAAATGGCCGAGGCGCCACACCCACAGAAGCCGGGCAATTGCTGCTTGAGCACGGCCGAGGCATCTTGCATCAAGTCGATAGAGCACGTGAAGAATTGGCCAAAGCGCGCAGTGGCTTAACCGGTCGTGTCGCTTTAGGTCTGCCTCCAAGTGTTGCACGTGTTCTTACCGTACCCCTCACCCGCGCTTTTCGTGAAAAAATGCCCGACGCACATTTGTCCATCAGTGAAAACTTGTCTGCTGGCATGCAGGAAAGCCTGCTGTCTGGCCGCATCGACATTGCACTGCTCTACAACCCCAACAACACGCCTGGGCTAGAACTTACCCCGCTGCTCCGAGAAGAGTTGTGGTTGATTCAAGCTCGCCCACCCGGTCTTCAAGAAGACCCGCCACCACCAGCCATTTCGTTGAAAGAGGTGGCAAGCTTGCCCTTGGTCATACCCAGTCGACCCAATGCCATTCGCATGCACGTAGAAGCACAGATGGCCGATGTTGGTTGCCGACCCCATGTCGCGCTTGAAATTGATGGCGTAACTGCCATTTTGGAGTTGGTTGCCGATGGCGCTGGCAGCGCCATTTTGTCGCGCAATGCCGTGACGCGCTCGATCAAACCCTCGGCATTTGTGACGCGCCCTATTTCAGAACCGCGCTTGAGCATTCAACTGAGTACTGCTGTCAGTTCGCAGCGCCCAAGTACCTTAACGCAGCAAGCCACCTTGAATTTAATCCGTGACATTGCGCACGAATTGCTTGAAACACTTTAAAGCAAGCCGTTTTTTTGCAACTGCCAAAGCAATAAGTTCAAGGTCACAAACGATGCCATGGTGGTCATCAATAAGGCTGCGGCACTCAAACCATCGTGGCCATGCTTTTGCATCAGGATGGGATAAATGCCAAACATGGGCATGGCACAAGTAAGCAAGGCGGCCGTCCACAAGACAGGGTCATGGATGGGCACAATGAACAGAAGCACCACAAGCATCATCAAAGGGTGCAACAAAAGTTTACCGGCAGCAATTTGCGTGACGCGAGTGCCCATGCCTTGCACGGACAAACCAACCAAACTTCCCCCAATCACAAACAAAGACAAGGCACCGCTGGCCTGCGCAAACAAATTGACGGTGCGACTTAAGCTGGGCGTTAATTGCCATTCAAACCAAGAAAACGCAAAGCCCAACACAATGCCCCAAATCATGGGGTTGTAAAACATGCCTTTTAGCGTGTGAATAAAAATGGCCTGCCACCGCCCTTGCCCATGACCTGTCTCAGCCCAAGCCAGCAGCAGCGGAATGATGAATAAAATTTCGACCATCATGTTCAGTGCCAAAGCGACACCCGCCACAGAAGCCAAGGGCCCCAAACTTAACAGCATGACGGGATAGCCCACAAAGCCACTGTTAGGGCAACTCATGCCCATGGCCAAGCAACTGCTGAGGCTTCGGCTGGTCTTGCTGATTCGCACCGCCCAAAAAATACTGATGCAAATCGTTAGCAAAGAAGCCAAGGCATAAGCGCCAACATAGTCGCCGTTCAAAATGTCGGCAACTTTTCGTTGAGACAAGGCATTGAACAACAAGGCAGGCATGGCCACCTTGACCACAAACGTACCAAAAGCACGCATGTCGGCCTTTTGAAAAAAGCCCCAACGGGTGAGGCCATAACCTAAAGCAATGGCAATGTAGATAGGCGCCGTGATGGCCAATATGTCAAACATTTATAACCTACCTGGCTTCACCAGAGTAAACAAAAGCATCATTGTTTGGGAATGCCTGCGCGCTGAATCACTTCACCCCAACGCTTGGTTTCGCTGCTCAACAACTCGGCTGCTTGTTGCAAGCTACTGGGCTGAGGTTCTACATTCATGTCGATCAATTTCTTACGAACATCCGGCGCATTCAATGCATTTTGAATTTCTTGATTCAATCGCTGAACAATGTCGCGTGGTGTTTTAGAAGGCGCGGCCAGGGCATTCCAAGAGGCTGCATACAAGCTTCTGACACCGACTTCTTTGGCGGTTGGTACTTGTGGCAATGCTGCTGCACGTTTGTCTCCTGTTACCGCCAAGGCACGCAAGGCTTGGCCTTTAATTTGTGGCAACACGGGCGCTAGGATTTCAACACCCACGTCAATTTGGCCGCCCCGTAAAGCTGTCAGCACGGCGGGGGTGCCATTGAAGGGGACCACTTGCGCATCGATGCCGGCGGTGGACTTGAAAAGCTCAGCAGCCAAGTGCTGGGTACTGCCCACATTGATACTGCCAATGTTGAGCTTGCCTGGGTTGGCTTTGGCAAAGCTCAACAGATCGCCCAAATTGGCAAACTTGGATTCTTGTGGCACCACGATGGCAATGTCAAAGGTGCCCAAAATAGACAGCGGCGTGAGGTCCTTTTCGGCATCGTAGGGCAAACTTTTGAAAAGGCCGGCACTGACAGCCGTGGCATTGGACATCAACAGCAAGGTGTAACCATCTGGCGCAGATTTGGCTACTGCATCGGTCGCCACAACACCGCCAGCACCAGGCTTGTTCTCAATGACGATGCTTTGCCCCATGTTGTCGCCCAACTTTTGCGCTACGGTGCGTGCCGTTAAATCGGCAACGCCGCCTGCACCAAAGGGCACCACTATTTTGATGGGCTTGTTAGGATAAGCCTGCTGACCCACGGTCCATGTGCATGTTGCCGCACAAAAGATCAGAACGAAAGATTTGAATACATGGGATATACGTAACATGTCAAAGGGCCTTTTCAGCAACTAACAGACGATCGATGACACGGCGTGACATGACGCCACCCGCATCAATGGACAAAATTTTGAGTTGACGCTCTGGGAATGCCAACAGGTTTTTTTGCTGCATCTCCAGCATCTGCAAATCTTCGCTGAAAATTTTGCCCTGCCCTTCGCGAATCTTGGCAGTCAATTCTGCGTCTTCTGGTTTGAATTGCCGCACCATGCCCCAGAAATAATGAATTGAAGTTTCTGTTTCGGGCGTGATGAAATCGACCACTACGCTGTATGCCTTGTCCTTGGGGTCTGCGTTGTAAGCACCTTTACCCGCTAGAGCCACACCCACCTCAATCAGCACATGGCTGGGGGGCGTGAATTTGCAAATTTGCCAACGGTCTACTGTGGCCTCAGCGTCTAGGTCGTTGGCACGCATGGCCATTTGCCAGAAAGGTGGGGCTTTGATGCCCTCCATAAAACGACTGGTCACAACACTGTTGCCTTCAGTAACAGTACGGCTAGGTGTTTCATCGATTTCTTGTTGACCAATGCTGGTGCTGTGAACATAGGTCTCGTGAGTGAGGTCCATCAGGTTGTCAATCATCAAGCGGTAATCGCAAGCGATGTGATAAAGCCCGCCACCGTAGGCCCACTGTGGATTGTCAAACCAGTCAAATACCGGCATTTGGGCTGGGTCGACTTTGCTTTGATCGCCTGGCCAGACCCAGACGAAGCCATATCGCTCAATGACGGCATAACTCTTGATGGGCTCAAAATTGCGCACCTGGTGGCCAGGCATGTTGACGACATGACCGTCGCAACCCATGACCAAGCCGTGATAGCCGCAGACCAATTGACCATTGCAGACACGACCCAATGAGAGAGGCGCGCCACGGTGCGGGCAAAAATCTTGGACGGCAGACACTCGACCTTCGGCATTTTTGTAAAAAGCCATGGACTCGTTGCAGATCTTACGGCCCAAGGGTTTGTCGGTGATCTCATGCGCCTGACAGGCCACGTACCAAGCGTTTTTGAGAAACATGCTGATCCCCTGTGATGCAGATTTCAAAGCATTTGAAAATTGGAACACTGCGCCCGAAGCGGCGCAACGTATCAAGATTAAGAATGTACAGATTCAGTTACAAGCTGAAGCCTTTTGATTTTATACGTGTTCAGCCAATCAAGGCTGGCAAGCTTTTGGTGTGAGTTGAAGTCTGAAGTGCGTGACTCAAACTCCCGACCTGGCCAGATTATGAAAAGCCTAGGGTTATTACTCTAGAGCCGATGCTTTCAGCAAGTGATAGTGCCACGGTTGCCCCCTAAGAATTTGCTGTCACATGAACCCACCTCGTCATTTGAAACGACTTCATCTACAGTCGCCTCAAGCCTCAAGCTTGGCACACTTTTACCAGCAAACTTTTGGTATGACATGTCAAGAAATGAACGGTACTTGGTGCTGCTCGCAAGATGGCAGAGAAGTTTTTATCTCAAAGGGCCAAGCTGGCCAACTCCACTACGCCCTGTTTGCAATTGAAAACGCCGCAGATTGGAACCTCTTCAAAGCACACGTTCGCAACTTGCCGCAAGTCAATCTGGAGGTTTTTCCAGAACTACCCCAAACAGCCTTGGGCTTTCAGGATCCGGATCAAAACTGCATGGTCTTTGCCTTGTCGTCGGACCTCGCACAACATTTTTCCAACAGCAGCTTGTCAAGCAAGGCAGATTTATTGCCACCCGCAGAATCACAACATTTTGCGCTTCGTACACAGCAAGTCGAAATCATGGAGCGCTTTTACACGAACGATCTAGGCTTCACTTTGTCAGATGTGGTACGTGACGATAACGGGGCTACCAAGGCCTGCTTTGTCAGGGGCAATGAAATGCACCACACCCTTGCCTTGTTTGGCGCACCTGTTACATGCTTTGACCATCAGTCGTTTGAAACACCTCACTGGAATGCTCTGAAAGATTGGGCAGACCACATGGGCCGACTACGGATTGAAATTGTGTGGGGTGTAGGACGCCACGGACCTGGCAATGATGTTTTTTTCATGGTGCGCGATCCAGATGGCAATTTGGCTGAGATTTCTTCAGAAATTGAGATCTGCTCCGAAAGTAGGCCCGTCGGTCAATGGAAGCATGAAGAACGCACCTTGAATTTATGGGGTAAAGCCATCATGCGCAGTTAAGTCGCTTCGTTCAGCATGCACCCCTTTGCTTTGACATTTGTATTCCACTTAATTGAGAAATCTGTATGAACATTAAATTTCTAATAGGGCTTGCTGTTTCATTCAGCGCTGCCAACCTGTCATGGGCTCAGTCTGCTGGCGCAGACTACCCCACCAAACCCATTCGCATCGTCGCGCCTTCGGCTGCAGGCGGTGGATTTGACTTGGTAGCTCGCGTTCTGGGTAGCAAACTGTCAGAACAAATGGGACAACAGTTTGTTGTGGAAAACCGTTCTGGCGGCGGCACACTTGCGGGCACACAAGTCATCGCCAAAGCACCGGCTGATGGCTATCACCTCATCGTGGGTGGCTTGTCCAACATGGCACTTAATTCTGGTCTCTATAAAAACCCTGGCTACGACGCATTGACTGATTTCATTCCTTTGCGCATTGTGGTGTCACACTCGTACACCTTGGTAGGTCGCAAAGATTTGCCTTTCAACAACATGAAAGACATGTTGAGCTATGCCAAAGCCAATCCTGGCAAACTCAACTTTGGCACCAGTGGTCCTGGCACTGGTCAATTCATTTTGGCCTCACTCATCAAAGGCATGGGCAATGTAGACATTCAATTGGTCCCTTACAAAGGTGCGCAACCTGTGTACATGGACTTGTTAGGCGGTCGAGTCGATCTATTTTTCGACAATACCACCACCACGCGAACTTATTTGGAGAGCAATCAGCTCAAAGCATTTGCTGTTTCTAGCCGTCAGCGTGCGCCTGATGGTCCCCAAATTCCAACCTTGCTCGAAACAGGCACCATGGATTTAGAAATGGAAACTTGGTTTGGCTTGTTTGCACCTGCCAAAACACCACCTGCCATCGTCGAAAAACTGCGCCTTGAAATTGACAAAGCCATGCAATCAGCCGATGTGCGAAAAAAACTTCAACAAGGCAGTGGTCGGATTGTGCAAATGAACAATGCTGAAACCGAAAGCATGCTGAAAGCTGAAGCGGTCAAATGGCCTCGCTTGTTAAAGAGCGCTGGAATTACACAAGAATAATTCCAATTAAAAACCGTCGTATGCCAAACAACTTGCTAGAGCGACTCGAAATTGCAGAACTTGTTCAAAGTTGGGCACTTTACCGAGACGCTGGAAACTGGGACAAACTGCGCGATACGGTCTACGCAGATGGCACGATGACGGCCACCTGGTTTGACGGCACATTTGAAAGTTTCATAGCTGCCATTCAAGAGTCATGGCGCAAAGGCTCTAGTTCGCAACACTTTCAAGGTGGCACCGTGGTCGAGGTGGTGGGCACCAAGGCCATCGCACAAACTCGCATGGCGATTCTAGTGCGCGGCAAATTAGACGATGTTGCAGTTGATGTCCAATGCATTGGTCAATTTTATGACCGGGTCGAGAAGCGCAATGACCAATGGCGAATTGCCAAACGCAATGTCATCTACGACAAGGACACCCTTCAAGTCGTTAACCCAGGCGATGTCGTTCATCTTTCTACCGAACGTCTCTTGCGATTTCCGTCAGGTTATCGGCACTTGGCCTACCTTCAGTCTTTCAATGGTGGCAATGTCAACCCCGCACTGCCAACAACTGGCTCAGAAGCCAGCACACAACTGCAATTACATGCCAACCAATGGTTAAGGAGCGTCTCATGAATACATCCGACAATTCAATTAATGCGGCGCACCAATTGTCTTGCGTTTGCCGTAACGACAGTTCTGGAGAAAGCCCTGAAGTGGCCAGTCCAACGCGTCGAGGTTTTATGTCATCTTTACTGGCCACGTCAACGGCCGCTACGCTTGGCGCCAGCATGACAGGCTGCCAATCGATAGACAATGTATTCGGCACCAACACACCCGCAAAGTCCTCTCGCATAGACATTCACCACCACATGGTCCCGCCAACCTACGCGGCAGACCTGAAGCGCATGGGTGTCGGGTCCCCTCGTTGGACACCCCAAATGTCGATAGATGACATGGACAAAAATGACATCGCCACTTCTGTTGTGGCCCTCATTCAGCCAGGTGCATTCTTCAAAAATGTCACCGCAGACAGGCGAATGGCCAGAGAGTCCAATGAATACGCTGCACGAATGTCACGTGACTTTCCGGGACGCTTTGGTTCTTTTGCAACCCTGCCTCTGATGGACGTTGAAGGAAGTCTGCGAGAAATTGACTATGCCTATGACACCCTCAAAGCTGACGGCATTGGCCTCATGACCAGCTATGGCGATCTGTATTTAGGGGACAAACATTTCTGGCCCATTTGGGCAGAATTAAATCGTCGAAAAGCTGTGATTTATGTTCACCCTCTTCAACCTGATTGCTGCCGCAACCTGATCCCAGGCCTGCCAAATTCTTCGCTTGAATATGCCACCGATACAACGCGTACGATTGCGAGCATGTTGTTCTCTGGCGCAGCTCACAAATTTCCAGAGATACGTTGGATTTGGTCACACAGTGGCGGCACCATGCCTTTCCTTTGGAGCCGCTTCACACGGCAAGTGGTTGATATGAAAGACAAAGCCAAAGAAGTCCTGCCGAATGGTGTTTTAAAGGAAGTTCAAAAGTTTTACTACGACACAGCTCAAGGCCATCACGAGGGTGCAATGCAGGCACTGCGCCAATTGGTGCCCACCTCTCAAATCATGTATGGATCAGATTACCCTTATCGCCCGGGTGAAGAGACGCGAGTCGGTTTGTCAGAAAGGCAATTCACGCAATCTGAGCGCATAGCCATTGACCGAGGTAACGCATTGCGCCTGATGCCTCAACTGGCACCTAAAGCCTAGATCGCTCACAGTTTTTTCGCACCAGAACTCACACCCTAACAATCACAATACTGATTTTTATCTTCTCTAGGAATTTATTTCATGAGCCAAGCTTCTCCCGTCACAAACAGCCGCAAAGCCGATTACCCCATAGATGCCCAATTTACCGAACGCTGGTCGCCACGCGCCTACACAGGTGAAACGATTTCAGAGGCTGACATCATGAGCATGTTAGAGGCTGCGCGATGGGCGCCCTCGTCTAACAATGCTCAACCTTGGCGATTCGCAGTGGTGCTCCGCAACGACCCGCAATGGGATGCCCTGTTTGCCACTTTGAATCCCAATAACCAAGCATGGGCGGGTCAGGCCGGCGCCTTGGTGGCGATTGCTTCTTATCAATTGGCCGCCAAAGCTGGCTCGCCCGACTTAGCACCTAACGGCATGCATGCATTTGATACCGGCGCTGCATGGGCTTACATGGCACTGCAAGCTCACCTTCAAGGTTTTGCTTTGCATGGCATTGGGGGCTTTAACAAAGAAGCTGGCGCAAAAGTCTTGAATTTACCAGCCGATCACACCTTGCAAATGTTGGCGACTGTAGGCAAACGTGGCGATGCTGCCGCCCTGCCCGATGCCCTGCGCGAACGCGAAGCCCCCAACGCGCGCAAGCCGCTCAGTGCTTTGGCAAAGAGAGGCTCTTTTTAAGTGAACAACACCAAGCATCCACTGCTTCAAGCGCAAGCGGCCCTGACCTTCAGTCACATGGGCTTTTTTGTACTGGATGCAGAACGCATGGCGACTTACTACCAAACTGTTTTAGGTTTCACCATCACGGATCGCGGCTTGTTGGGAACTGTTCCCTTGATTTTTTTAAGCCGCGACCCCAGCGAACACCATCAATTGGTGTTAGCAGGCGGAAAGCCAGAGGGCTTGAATTTCAACACCATCAACCAAATTTCGTTTCGCGTTCAGGGACTTGATGTGCTGCGAGCCGTCAAAAAATTAGC
Organism: Limnohabitans sp.; assembly: GCA_049655425.1. Lineage (GTDB taxonomy): Bacteria > Pseudomonadota > Gammaproteobacteria > Burkholderiales > Burkholderiaceae_C > Limnohabitans_A. The sequence goes on from JBASJS010000003.1 coordinate 691,855, forward strand.
AGAGCAAGTAGCTGGAACGACAGACATGCTCAGCGTCACACACGGCAACGCCATTTCGATTTATTTCAGAGATCCAGAAGGCAATCGAATTGAAGCCTTTGTGGACACCCCTTGGTATTGCGAGCAGCCGCTGCGCGAAAGCATTGACTTGAACAGCGATGATGCCACCATCTTGGCTCAGGCAGAGAAGATTGCCAGAACCCGTCCCAATTTTCAAATGCGCTCAACGTGGCAAGCCGACATGGCACGCCGCATGGGCTACGACACTTTTTAACTTTAGAGAAACACCATGAGACTCATCAGTTTTTTACTCAATAACACAGCATGCTATGGCGCAGTACATGGCAACAAAGTTTTAAACCTGACCCCTATTTTGGGCGCACAAGCACCCGACCTCAAAACTTTGATTGCCAAAAAAATGTTCGCGCAAGCCGCAGAGGCTTTGAGCCACCACACGCCTGATTTGGTGTTTGAAGACTTGCAACTTTTGCCTGTGATTCCCAACCCAGAAAAAATCATGTGTGTGGGTTTGAACTACCATGATCACGTCAAAGAAACTGGGCGCGATCTGACTGAGAAACCTGCGATTTTTTCTCGCGTCAATTCTTCACAAGTGGGGCATGGTCAAGACATCATGCGCCCACCCGAGTCACACCGCCTCGACTATGAAGGCGAAATTGCCATCATCATTGGTGAAGGTGGGCGTCGAATTTCAGAAGCCGATGCATGGAAGCACATTGCAGGCTATTCTTGCTACAACGATGGATCTGTTCGTGATTGGCAAAACTTCACCACGCAATGGACGGCCGGTAAAAACTTCTGGCGTACGGGTGGTTTCGGTCCCTGGATGGTCACGGCCGATGAGATCAAACCTGGTCAGACCATGACTTTGAGCACTCGATTAAATGGCGTCGAGCTGCAACGCGCAACCACGGACATGATGATTCACAGTATTCCACGTCAAATTGCCTACATCTCCACATTCATTCCACTTGAGCCAGGCGATGTCATCGTCAGTGGCACGCCTGGTGGCGTGGGCAACAAGCGCACCCCCCAAGTGTTCATGAAACCTGGCGATGTGGTGGAAATCGAGGTCGATGCCGTCGGCATTTTGCGCAACACCATCAAAGACGACGTCGCACCATGAGCCCCGTCAAACTCTTGCTTGCACTGTGCTTGGTCATCGGTCTGAATCCGGCGGTTAGCGCACAAGACAATTGGCCCCAAAAGCCCATCCGTCTCTTGCTGGGCTTTCCTGCAGGTGGGGGTTCTGATATTGTGGCCCGATTGATCGCCAAGTCATTGAGCGAGCGCCTGGGTCAAAATGTTGTGGTAGAAAACAAACCTGGTGCTGGCGGCAACATAGCCACTGAAATGCTTGTGCGCGCCCCAGGCGATGGCTATACCTTGATCTTGGTACCAAGCGGTCATGCAAGTGGTGCGGCCATGAAAAAGTCACTACCCTTTGATCCCGTGAAAGACTTGGCATGGGTTAGCACAATCACCACCTACCCCTTGGCTTTCACAGTCGCACCTAACTCCCACATCAAGTCTTATGCTGACTTGATTCAAAAGGCCAAGTCAGAACCCAACAAATTCACCTACTCCTCTGTTGGCATCGGAACAGCCATGCACTTGGCAGCGGAATGGGCATTTGGTGATGCCAATGTTCAGTTGACACACATTCCATTCAAAGGGGGTACAGGGCCTATGACAGAGCTTTTAGCGGGCCGTTTAGATGTGATGGTCGACACCATGACACTCACGGCCTCATTATTAAAAGACCAACGTGTGAGAGCCATTGCAGTGACGTCCCAACCCGGTGGTAGCCCTGTCCAAGGTGTACCTGCCATTGCGGATCAATACCCCAGTGTTGTGTTTGAATCTTGGTTAGGCATCGCAGCTCCAGGGAGCACACCACCAGAGTTGGTCGACAAAATCAACAAGGAGATTCGATTTGTTTTAAGCCAAGAGGAAGTGAGACAAAAACTAATTTCTTTTGGCGGCTCACCCAATGCCAGCTCTTCCAACGAATTCAAAATGCGCGTCGAACGCGACATTCGAAATTTGAAAAAAGTCATTCTCGACAAAAAGATTGAACTCGAATAAACACATGACAAATCAGATGACACAAGACATGACGCAGCAGTTGCGTATTCGCCAATTGGTCGAAAATTGGGCCGTCTGGCGCGACGCTGGACTCTGGGATAAATTCCGTACTGTTTGGCACAACGATGGCGTGATGATGGCCACTTGGTTTCAAGGCCCCTTTGAAGAGTTCATCAAAGTCACCATTGAAGGATGGAACAAAGGGGTCAGCATTTTGCATTTTTTGGGCGGCTCGTCCATTGAAGTAAAAGGAACTAGGGCCATTGCTCAAACCAAAATGACCATTTCACAACGAGGCTTGGTTGAAGGTGTGTTGTGCGATGTGGTTTGCACGGGACGCTTCTATGATTTCTTTGAAGAAAGAAATGGCCAGTGGGGCTTGGTTCATCGTCAGCCCATTTATGAAAAAGACCGAATCGACCCGGTCGATCCATCTGCCAGCCTAAAATTAGACGCAGAAGCTTTGTCAAAGTTTCCTGAAGGTTATCGTCATTTGGCTTACATTCAAACGCGCATTGGCTACACCGTCAAAATGGACATGCCCATGCTCAAAGGAGATGGTGTCATGGCGCTTTACTTAAGGGGTGACAACTGGCTGAATGGCCTACCCCTAGAACGCTGAAAGTGTTTGGTCAATCTTGCGCAGCAAACGCAAGAATTAACTGAAACTGCGCTGCTGGGCCATCGCGCCCATGCGAGCGCTGATTTCAAAAAACTGAGCCACGGTGTCGTCAATGATGTCCTTGGCCGTTTTGACCGAGTCGATCAATCCAGCTGACTGCCCTGCCAATGCAGGTGCCGCTTCCATGTCGCCTTGAAAGTACACATTCAAGATGCCTTTCATGTCATCAAATGACATCACGCCCTGTTCATGAATGGCCGCGGTTCTTTCAGACTTTAAGGCACGAATGCACGGTGTAGATTTGGTGTTCAACATCCAAGTGCCGGTCTCTTTAGAAGACACAATGGCGTCTTTGAAATTGTTGTGAACAGGGCTTTCTGCACAACTGACAAAGCGTGTTCCCATCTGAATGGCCTCTGCCCCCAGCGCAAAGGCTGCAGCCATGCCCCGGCCATCGCAAATGCCGCCAGCAGCAATCAAAGGCACATCGACTTTGGCGCGAATGGCTTGCAACAAGACCAAGGTAGAAACATCTTCTGGATTTTTGAAGCCGCCGCCTTCAGATCCTTCCACCACCAAGCCATCGATGCCGGCATCGACACACTTCATGGCCGCATCAACCGTAGGCACGGCGTGGTAAACGGTAATGCCTGCATCCTTCAAGGGTTGAATGAATTTGGCAGGACTGCCAGCCGAGGTCGTCACAAACTTGACGCCTGATGCACAAACAAATTTGAGCATGGCATCGTCTTTTAAAAACCGAATGGGCAAATTGACACCAAAGGGCAAATTCAATTCGCGCATTTTGGTAATTTCTGCCTGACAGTTGGCGGTCTCGCCCGAAGACGTCTCGATGATGCCCAAACCACCCGCACGTGACACCGCAGATGCCAATTGTGTCCTGGCAATCCAGCCCATGGGTGCTTGCAAGATGGGGTACTTAGCACCCGTGTGGGCCAATACGCGGTTCATGTCAATTCCTTTTAAATCAGGCCCAAAAGACGCTGCCAGATTTTTCGTACCACGAAGCAACTTGATTCTCAACAGATGCTTCAATGCGATTGCGCTTGATCTTCATGGTGGGCGTCAGGTAGCCGTTTTCAATCGACCAGGCTTCATTGGCAATGACCAACATGCGCAGTTTTTCGTAGTCGGCCAAATCGGCATTGACGCGCTCAAGCAGCTCCGTCAGTTCGCTCTCGACTTGTGCCTTCACTTCAGGCTCATGCATTTTGGGACGAATGTCTTCAGCCAAAACCACCAAGGCATAAGCTGATGGCTGAGACACACCCGACACAATGCTCATCTCAATAAGAGGGTGCACATTGAGTTTGTTCTCGATGGGCGCGGGTGCGACATATTTGCCTTTGGATGTTTTGAACAACTCTTTGACACGGCCTGTGATTTTCAGCAAACCATCGGCACGTTGTTGGCCTTGATCACCTGTTTTGAAGAAGCCATCTTCTGTAAATGATTCAGCATCCAAATCGGGGCGTTTGTAATAACCCACCATTTGGCCAGGTGACTTGACCAAAATTTCACCCTCAGGGCTGATGCGCGCCAGCACGCCTTCCAAAGGCACGCCCACACAACCGGGGGCATTGACCTCATTGGTGGAATTGTGCGAATAAGCAAAATCTTCCGTCATGGCGTAGCCTTCAAGCAGGTTCAGGCCCAACTTGCGGTACCAGGTAATTAACTCTGCCGGAATGGGCGCCGAACCACTGCCCGCCACAATGACTTGATCTAAACCCAGGCCTTTCAAAATTTTCTTGCGAACCAATCCACCCAAGAGCGGAATGCTCAAAAGCACATTGAGTTTGGCCGGCGGCATTTTGCTGAAAACGCCTTGTTGAAATTTCAACCAAAGTCGTGGCACCGAAATGAACATGGTGGGACGTGCACGGTTCAAATCTTGAATGAAGGTGTCAAGCGACTCTGCAAAGTAGACATGGGTTTTGCCATGCACCAAGGAACTGGCGCCAACCCAAGCGCGCTCAAACACGTGTGCCAAAGGCAAATAAGACAAGATGCGTCCGTCATCTCGGTCGCCCATGGTTTCAATGAGGGTTTTCACAATGCCATTGGTGGCAACAGAAATTCGCTCAAAGTTGTGCATGACACCTTTGGGCTGACCCGTTGAACCAGAGGTGTACATGATCATGGCCAAATCTGTGGGTGCCCGAGAAATGTCGCCCTGCAAGGGTGCCGTCTGCTTGACGATGTCATCCCATTTCGTGAATGAGTTTTGTGGCGCCAAGGGGAATGCAATGCAAGGGATGTTGGTGGGCACGAAGGGGGCCTGCAATGGCCATGTGTCTAACTTACCGACAAACAAGACGCTGGCCTCGCTGTGGTCCAGCACATAGCGAATGGTCTCACCCGCCTCAGTCGGGAAAATGGCCACCGTGGTACATCCAGACATCCAAATGGCCAACTCAGCCATGATGAAATGCGCGCAGTTCTTAGAGAGAATGGCCACTCTGGCGCCAGGCGCCAAGTTTTGTGCTTTGAGGTAAGCCGCCATCGACCTGGCCTGCTGCAGAGTTTCACGCCAGGTGTAATCAATGACTTGGCCTTGGCCTGTGGGTTGTGTCATATAGACACGGTCTGGCGTGTTTTTTTCATGTGCGTAGACATGATCCAAAATCAATTTAACTTGGCTCATTGGGGGGCTTTCAAACAATAATGAACAGAAACTTAAACAGGAAACAATGCGGCCTTCATAGAAGCGCGCATGGGATGGGGGGATTGTGCTAAGAATTGACTCTTAAAGCAGTCTTAAAAAGCCCTATTTGGCTAGGTATTTCCCTGATACGACTCAGGACAGCTCATTTATGGTCAAATCTGCTCATTGTTTGGTTTTCAAGCAACTATTTAGCATTCAGCAGGTAACTTCATGTCTCAATTGCTAGTTCGTAAACTTTTGATTGATCTCACAGCCCCCTTCCCCGCCAATTGGTGTGGGGGTGATGCGTTCAAATCTGCTTTCTTCAATGCCTTGTCAATGAGCTTTCCTGTGGGAGAGCAGTTTTTCATCGACTCTGTTCGCAATGGTTTTAAAGTCCTGCCCGAAGCTGAGCAAGCCAAATACAAATCCGAAGTGCAAGGTTTCATTGGACAAGAGGCTACCCATCGCCGAATTCATGCGTTGTTCAATGAGCATCTAGAAACCATGGGTTTCAAAAACGTCATCGCACAAAATTCAGCAGCGCGTGTCAAAAAGAATGCGCATCTGAATGTTCGAATGCACTTAGGTGCCACCGCCGCCACTGAACACTTCACAGCCATATTTGCCGAGTGGATCTTGCGTCACCCAGAAGTCTTTGACGGCACGGAAGAACGACTCAAAACCATGTGGCTTTGGCACAGTGCCGAAGAATCAGAGCACCGCTGCACCGCCTTTGACGTCTACAAATCACTGGGTGGCAACGAAGAGTGGCGGATCAGGCTTTTCCACATCATCACCGTTCAATTTTTGTCAGATGTGATGCTGCAAACCATTCGCAACCTTTGGCACGACCGCCAGCTGTTCAAACTGAGCACATGGAAAAGCGGCTACCAATTTCTGCTGTCAAAAGATGGATTGTTCAGGGGCAATGTGTCGCACTGGCGTGAATACAAATCGGCCAACTTCCACCCGAACCAGCAGGACGACCGCTTGTCACAGGATTGGTTGGCGCAAAACCAAGATCAATTCAAGGTCGTCGGTCAAAGCGCTTAAGCTTTGACGGCCTCATGAGCTCTCACTTGCTAGCCACCTTTGGGCCACTTGTACTTTTGTACTTGGTTTTTTGGCTGTGGTACGGCGGCAATGGGCGGCCCATGTCAACAGAAGAAATTGAAGAGGCGCTGAACAAACTGCGCAGTACCGATCCTGCACACAACAATTCAGCCGAAGTCGACGACATCCGACAACTTCTGGCGTCTGACGACGGCAAAGAATTTGTGATGCAAAACTTGGTGCGCTATCGCGCCAAGGCACTTTATCCGGAAGGCTCAACTTACAGCGACGATCCGCGTGAAGCCGACAAGCGTTATGGAAAATCCATCATTGGCGACTTGTTGCGCTATGGCAATTTGCTCATTTTCATCGCTCGAAAATCGGGCGATTTCGTCAAACCAGAAGGCGCTGATGCTTGGCACTATGTGGCCATGGTGCGCTACCGCAGTCGACGCGACTTTGTGCGCTTTGCCATCCGTGCCAACCAAGCCGACAAGTTCATGCACAAGTGGGCGGCCATCGAAAAGACCCATGTCTTTCCGGTCAAACCCTTGATCAGCTTATTTGCGGTGAGAACTTTGGTTGCACTGTTCCTATTCTCTTTAGGTGTCATTGCCTTAGCCCTAGGCTAAACACTGAAGGGGCTTTCAAATAAGTAGCGCAAGCCTTGGTATGCTGATGGCTTGTTCTATGCTTTTCTGAACGCCACCATGACACACGCTGCCCCAAACAACGCCAAGCTGCCCAAGCCAGAATTCGATCGCTTTTACAAGCATGCCGAACTGACTCAATTGCTCCAAGACTTTGCAAGCGCCAGACCCGACTTGGTCGAGTTGCGCGAGCTGGGCCGCAGCTACGAAAACCGCCCCATTTGGGTTTTGGTCATCACACGGCAAAGCACCGGCGCTGACGTTGACAAACCTGCCTTCTGGGTCGACGGCAACATTCACGCGGCAGAACTGACAGCCAGTACAGCTTGTTTGTATTGGTTGCATCAATTGCTAAGCCAAGATGGCAAAGATGCACAAGTGACTGAGCTGCTCAACACGCGAGTGATCTATTTGGTACCTCGCCTGAACCCGGATGGCGCAGAATTGGCAATGGCCGATAAGCCGCGCCATATTCGCTCTTCCACTCGACCCTATCCTTGGGACGAACCTCACGTTGACGGCTTGACCATTGAAGACATGGATGGCGATGGCCGCATTTTGATGATGCGCATTCCAGACCCGCACGGCGGTTGGAAAGTCAACCCTGATGAACCACGCTTGCTCACACCCCGTTTGCCTGGCGAGTTTGGTGGACAGTATTACCGCGTCATGCCTGAAGGAAGTTTGCAGCACTATGATGGCGTCAACATCAAGCCCAATCGAGACATCGAGGGCTTGGACCTGAACCGCAATTTTCCTGCATTCTGGCGCCAAGAGCACGAACAAGTTGGCGCTGGCCCATTCCCCACCAGCGAGCCCGAGGTTCGCGCCATGGTGGAATTCATTGCCAAGCACCCCAACATTGGTGCAGCGGTCAGTTTCCATACCCACTCCGGCGTTATCTTGCGCCCCATGGGCACGCAAAGCGACACCGACATGACACCAGAAGACTTGTGGATGATCAAACGCATGTCCGACATTGGCAGCAAGCTCACAGGCTATCCAGCGGTCAGCATTTTTCACGACTTCAAATACCATCCCAAAGAAGTCATTACAGGCACACAAGACTGGGTTTACGAACACTTGGGCGCTTTGTTTTGGACTGTTGAAATTTGGGCACCTAACAAAGAAGCGGGCATCACAGACTACGACTGGATCCATTGGTACCGTGATCATCCGCCAGAAGACGACATCAAGTTGCTCAAGTGGAGTGATGAAGTGTGTGGCGGCAATGCGCACGTCGATTGGTATCCCTACCAGCACCCCGATTTAGGTGCCGTCGAGCTGGGGGGCTGGGATCGCATGAACTATTGGCGCAATCCACCAGCGCACTTGCGCGAGCGAGAAGCCGCAAGGTTCCCTGCATGGTTGAATCAGATTGCGCTCACCTTGCCCAAGTTGGAATTGCTGCATTCAAAAGTAGAAAACTTAGGGAATGCTCAGTGGCGTGTTCAGATGGCCGTGGGCAATGCGGGCTATCTGCCCAGCTATGTGACCAAGCGCGCGCTTGAGCGAAAAACAGCACGTCCCTGCACCTTTGAAATTGAATTGCCTCAAGGCGCAACATTGCGAATGGGCAAGCCTCGCATGGAGGGACCTCAGCTTGAAGGTCACGCAGCCAGCAATTCACTTCAAGCGTTTTTGCCCAACAAAACCATTACAGGCGATCGGGCTTTGAACGAATGGATTGTGGAAGCACCAGCAGGCACGGTTCTAAACCTGACAGCGCATGCTGCACGGGCAGGCACTGTCAGAACTTCCGTGACATTGAAATAACTTATTTCAAACCGAGCAATCGAATTGCGTTGTCTTTCAAAATCCCGGGCATGACTTCGGGTTTGAAACCCGCCACCTCAAAGTCTTTCATCCAACGCTCGGGTGTGATGAGGGGATAGTCGCTGCCAAACAAGATGCGGTCTTTCAGCAAGGTGTTGGCGTACTGAATCAATTGCTTTGGAAAGTACTTAGGACTCCAGCCCGACAAATCAATCCACACGTTGGGCTTGTGGGTGGCCACGCTGAGGGCTTCATCTTGCCAAGGGAAACTGGGGTGCGCCATCACGATTTGCATGTCAGGAAAGTCAATCGCCACATCGTCTAAGTGCATCGGGTTGCTGTAGGCCAAACGCAAGCCACCACCGCAGCGCATGCCCGAACCAATGCCGCTGTGACCCGTGTGAAAAATAGCTGGCATCTTGTGTTCGTTGATGACCTCGTAAATGGGCCAAGCCATTTTGTCGTAAGGGTGGTAGCCCTGTACCGTGGGGTGAAACTTAAAGCCCTTGATGCCCTCTTCCTTGATGAGTCGCTCGGCTTCGCGTGCACCCATCTTGCCTTTGTGCGGATCGATGCTTGCAAATGCAATCATCATGTCACTGTTGTCACGCGCTGCTTTGGCAATTTCTTCATTGGGAATACGGCGACGACCCAACTGAGATTCGCTGTCGACCGTGAACATCACCAAACCAATTTTGCGTTCGCGGTAATACGCAACCGTTTCATCAATGGTAGGACGGCGATCACTGCCAAAAAATTTGTCGGCAGCACGGTCGTATTCCTCGCCGTAGTTGTCGAAGGGATTCCAGCAACTTACTTCTGCATGAGTGTGAATGTCGATGGCAATCAGGTCTTGGTGTTTCATAAAAACTTTCAAAAATACGGGAAAACCCTGTGTTTTTTAGTGCCACATGGAAAGACAATATAGTTATTGATAATAACCTTTTTAACAAAGTCTTGCATCAAAGCAAGGCCTTATTGGACCCTCCATCATGACTCAAAATCTTCATCCTTTGTTGCAACGTGCAGAAACCAACGGCATTCATTTTGAGATGAAGGGCGCAGTGGCCATGGTGCGTTTAAGCCGTCCCAGCAAACGCAATGCGCTCAATGATGGTTTGATTGAAGCCCTGCGCGACGTGTTTCAAAACTTACCCGAAGAGGCCAAATCAGCCGTGGTTTATGGCGAAGGCGACCATTTCTGCGCAGGCTTGGATTTGTCTGAACTGAAAGAACGCGATGCAGGTCAAGGTGTGCACCATTCACGCAGCTGGCACGTGGCATTGGATGCGGTTCAATTGGGCCGTGTTCCCGTCATTGCCGCCTTGCATGGCGCCGTGGTGGGGGGCGGTTTGGAATTGGCCAGCGCATGCCACATCCGCGTAGCAGACGACAGCACATTCTTTGCTTTGCCCGAGGGCACACGCGGTATCTTTGTGGGCGGCGGCGGCTCTGTTCGCATTCCCAAGCTAATTGGGGTGGCACGCATGACCGACATGATGTTGACTGGCCGTGTTTACAACGCAGTCGATGGCGAGCGCATTGGTTTGGCCCAGTACCACGTACCAACCGGAACATCTTTGGAAAAGGCTTTGGACCTGGCACAACGCATTGCAACCAACGCACCTTTAACCAATTACGCATTGATGCATGCCCTGCCCCGCATTGCTGAACAACCTGCAGATCACGGTTACCTGACAGAAGCCCTGATCTCTTCCATTGCACAAGCAGCGCCAGAAGCCAAAGCGCGCGTCAGGGCTTTCTTGGAAGGCAAGGCTGCCAAAGTTCAAAAGAGCTGATCAGCCATTTTCAATCGCAAAAAAATACATCGCCACCCGTTACTGAGAGCTAAGCATGAGCGCACCTAAATTTAGACCCCTGCGTTTTGGCGTGACACGTGTCACTTTAAAAGATGGTGTGCCAGGTACGCACTACCTCAAAGCAGATCAAGATTTGCAGGCATTTCCAGATCGCCTGACGGACCGTCTGCAACACTGGGCACAAATCAAGCCCACGCAAACACTGTTTGCACGACGCGTTAAATTGGCCGATGGCAGCTTGGGTGATTGGCGCCATGTAACTTACGCAGAGGCCTGGAATACGGCACGCAACATTGCGCAGGGTTTGATCAACCGCGGCTTGAACGCAGAGCGCCCTGTTGTGATCTTGAGTGAGAACAGCTTGGAGCACGCCCTATTGGCACTGGGTTGCATGGTGGCAGGCGTTCCCTTTGTGCCTACCTCACCACCCTACTCCTTAATCAGCCAAGACTACGACAAACTCAAGCACGTGTTGCGCACCGTGACGCCTGGCTTGGTCTTTGCCAGTGACGCGCGTTATGCCAAAGCCATTGCGGCCACAGTTTCCAGCGACATGGAAATTGTGATGAACGAAGGTGGCGTAGAAGGCAAACAAGTTACAACATTTGAAGCCTTGTGCAGCACACCTGCAACAGCGCAAGTGGATGCGGCCATCGCAGCCACTGGCCCAGACACCATTGTCAAATTCTTATTTACCAGTGGCTCCACCAAGTTGCCCAAAGCGGTGATCAACACGCAGCGTTTGTGGTGCGCCAATCAACAACAAATGGCGCAGTCTATGCCCGTCTTGGCTGAGTCGCCTCTGGTGCTGGTGGACTGGTTGCCATGGAACCATACCTTTGGTGGCAATCACAACTTTGGCATGGTGGTGTTTCATGGTGGCACGATGTACATCGACGATGGCAAGCCTACGCCGGCCCTCATGCATGAAACTTTGCGCAACCTGCGCGAAATTGCACCGACCGTTTACTTCAATGTGCCCACAGGTTTTGAAGCCATTGCCCTCGCCATGAAAACCGACGATTTGCTGCGCAAGACTTTACTGTCACGTGTGCAAATGTTCTTCTATGCAGGCGCCGCTTTGGCACAACCCATTTGGGACAGCTTGTATGAATCACAAGAGCGCGAAGTGGGCGAACGCATTGTGATGGGCACCGGCCTTGGTATGACCGAGTCTGGCCCCTTTGGTATTTTTGTGACGAATCCTTACGTCAACGCAGGCGACTTAGGTGTGCCAACACCTGGCCTAGAACTCAAACTGGTCGACATGGGCGGGAAAACAGAAGTTCGTTACCGTGGCCCCAACATCACGCCTGGTTACTGGCGTAACGCAGAAGAAACCCAAGCATCTTTTGACGACGAAGGCTTCTTTTGCACAGGCGATGCAGTCAAGTGGATTGACGAAACCGATGTGCATTTGGGCTTGAAATTTGATGGCCGGATTGCCGAAGATTTCAAGTTGGCAACAGGTACTTTTGTGAGTGTTGGCCCTTTGCGCGGCAAAATCATTGCCGCCGGTGCGCCCTACATTCAAGACGTGGTGCTCACGGGCATCAACTTGAAAGAAGTGGGCGCCATGGTGTTCCCAACCCCTGCTGTGCGCGCACTCAGTGGCATGGCAGCCGATGCCCCTTTGGCCGATGTATTGGGCAGCGAAGCTGTGTTGGCGCACTTCCAAAAAGTTCTCAATGAATTGGCCAAAACTGCGACCGGAAGCGCCAATCGCATTGCGCGCATGTGCCTGTTGTCCGAGCCGCCCACCATTGACAAAGGCGAGATTACAGACAAAGGCTCGATCAATCAACGCGCCGTGTTGTCACACCGCGCAGACACGGTGGCCGCTTTGCATGAAGAGCGTTTGCACTTCATCTTGAAGCCCACCCTTTAATTTAGAAAGTTGCATCATGAGTCAAGCCGGATTTTTCAATGCCTTTGAAGACGTGTGGATGCACGAAGGCGTTCGCACTCCCATGGTCGATTACTGTGGCGCTTTGGGTCACATCTCTCCGACCGACATGGGCATTAAGGCTGCACGCGAAGCTCTCAAGCGCGCCGACATTCCAGCGAAGGACATTGGCTCTGTGATCACGGGCAACATGGCCCCTGGCGACTTCGATCAATTCTTCTTGCCACGTCATATCGGTCTTTATGCTGGTGTGCCTGTTGAAGTGCCTGCACTGATGGCACAGCGCATTTGCGGCACAGGGTTTGAGTTGTTCCGCCAAGCCGGTGAGCACATTCAATCGGGCGCAGCAGAAGCTGCGTTGGTGGTCGGCACGGAAAGCATGACGCGCAATCCAATTGCTGCGTTTGACCACCGCACAGGTTTCAAACTGGGCTCACCTGTCGGTTTCAAAGACTACATGTGGGAAGCTTTGAAAGATCCTGCTGCAGGCATCAACATGATTCAAACGGCCGAAAACTTGGCCAAGAAATACAGCATCACGCGGGAAGAAGTTGACGCCTTTGCATCTGAATCTTTTGCCAAGGCAGTGGCTGCTCAGCAGTCTGGTTTCTTGGCGGGCGAAATCGTTCCGGTCATCACAGAAAAATTTGAACTCGATGGTTACAAGCCACGCGGCATTAAGTTACAGGGCAAGATCACTGAAGTGACACAAGACACACATCCACGCATTTCACCTGCAGATGTGTTGGCCAAATTGCGTCCCGTCTACGAAGGCGGCGTGCAAACGGGTGGCAACAGTTCAGCCTTGGTCGATGCGGCAGCCGCATGCGTGGTCACCTCGGGTGCCTACGCCAAAGCCAACGGAAAGAAGCCACTGGCCCGCGTGGTCGCTGCAGCTGTGGCCGGTGTGCCCCCCGAAATCATGGGCATTGGCCCAGCACCTGCCATTCGTTTGTTGCTGGCACGCACCGGCCTCAAACTGTCCGACATCAGTCGCTTTGAAATCAACGAAGCCCAAGGCGCGCAAACTTTGGCAGTGGGCCGTGAGTTGGGTTTAGACCTCAGCTTGCTCAACGTCAATGGCGGCGCCATTGCTTTGGGTCATCCACTGGCTGCAACTGGTGTTCGTCTCACCATCACTTTGGCGCGCGAATTGGCGCGCAGTGGCAAACGCTATGGCATTTCCAGTGCGTGTGTGGGCGGTGGCCAAGGCATTGCCTTGCTGATCGAAAACCCAAACGCCTAAAGCAACATCCATCCATCAACATCTATCCATCAAGAGGACATCATGAACATTCAAGGCATGAGCGCATTGGTCACCGGCGGTGGCTCTGGCTTGGGCGAAGCGACCGCCCGCGAACTGGCCCGTTTGGGCGCCAAAGTTGCCGTACTCGATCTGAACCTCGAGAACGCTCAAAAAGTAGCCGCTGACATTGGCGGCATTGCCATTCAGTGCGATGTGACCAACGCAGCCATCATGGAAAACGCAGTGGCCGAAGCTGCCAAAGTCCAAGGTGGCGCGCGCATCTTGATGCAAATTGCGGGCATTGGTACCGCCAAACGCATTGTGGGCAAAGACGGCAACCCTGCACCCTTGGAAGACTTTGCCAAAGTGGTCAACGTCAATTTGATTGGCACCTACAACGCAGCGCGTGTGTTTGCAGCTGCCTGCGCAAAGCTAGACCCCATGGAAGACGGCGAGCGCGGCGCAATGGTGTTCACAGCTTCTGTGGCTGCCTTCGACGGCCAAGTTGGACAACAAGCCTATAGCGCTTCTAAAGCAGGCGTGGCAGGCATGACGCTGCCCATGGCTCGCGATTTGGCACAACACGGCATTCGTGTTTGCACCATCGCGCCTGGCATCTTTGCCACGCCTTTGTTGAAAACATTGCCTGAACCCGTACAAGCGTCTTTGGCAGCTAGCATCCCCTTCCCTTCACGCCTTGGCAAACCTGAAGAGTTTGCACAATTGGCCGCGCATATTGTGAGCAATGGCCACATGAATGGCGAAGTGATTCGCTTGGACGGCGCACTGCGCATGGCACCGCGCTAAGCAAAAGAAAGTTTTCAATGAGCAAAACAATTGTTTACGAAGTTCAAGTGATGTTCGGCGACTGCGACCCTGCAGGCATCGTCTTCTTTCCTAACTTCTCCAAATGGATGGACGCGTCGTCCTTGAATTTCTTTGTGAAGTGCGGTGTTCAACCTTGGCGCGAGCTGGTCAAAACCACCGGCATCATTGGCACGCCGCTGCTAGAAATCAACACCAAGTTTGGTCGCCCAGCCACCTATGGCGAAACGCTTCAAATTCACACCAGTGTGCAAGAGTGGCGCGAGAAAACCTTCATCCACAAACACGTGGTGATGCGCGGCGATACCGTGTTGTGTGAAGGCACCGAAGTGCGGGCTTTTTGCATCAAACACCCTGACGACCCCGATCGCATCAAAGCCATTCCCGTGCCTGCTGACATCAAAGCACTGTGCAGTTGATTCGCAGATATTTCTACCCATTTCAATTTTTTCAACCACCCTCAGAGGAGACAAGCATGACCAATCGTCGTGATTTTTTGCAGACCACCATCGGTGCAGCCATCATGGGCAGCACTGCGTTTCAACAAGCTTGGGCCCAAAGCGGACTGCCCATTGAACAAGTAAAAGTTCTTTACGGCTTTCCACCCGGTAGCTCTGGCGACATTTGCGCGCGCCGTGTGGCTGAAAAATTTGCAGGCTCTGGTTACAGCAAAAATGCGGGCGTCATCGACAGCCGTCCGGGTGCAGGCGGTCAAATTGCCTTGAACCTCTTGAAGAGCGCCCCAGCCGACGGTTCCGTCTTGGCCATGACGCCCTTTTCGGCCATTTCTTTGTACCCCCACATTTTCAAGAATTTGCAATACAAACCTTTCGAAGACTTCACACCCGTAGGCACCAGCTCCATGATTCACCATGGTTTTGCGGTGGGCCCCATGGTGCCCGCTTCCGTTAAAAACGTGAAAGACTTTGTGGCTTGGGCCAAAGCCAATCCTGCACAAGCCAGCTATGGCTCCCCAGCCGCAGGCTCAACGCCTCACTTTATTGGCGCATTGTTGGGTCTGAATCAAAACTTTGAATTCAAACACGCCCCCTACCGCGGTTCTGTGCCAGGCGTAACCGACGTGGTCGGCGGCCAAATTGCTTGTATGTTCACGCCCCATGGTGACTTCATTGCCAATCACAAAGCAGGCAAGATGCGCATCTTGGCCACTTCAGGCAAAACACGCTCGCCCTTTGTACCCGATGTGGCCACTTTTGCCGAGCAAGGCTTTCCAGAGTTGACCGTTGAAGAATGGTTTGGTTTCTATGCCCCAGCCAAGACACCCGCCAATGTTTTGCAAGCCGCCAACGCAGCGATCAATGCAGCGCTCAAAGACAAGGGCGTTCAAGATGCTTTGACCGTGGTTGGCTTGATTCCTTTCGGCGGCACCATTGCCGACCAACTGAAGAGCTCACAAGTTGAGTTGGAGCGCTGGGGTCCCCTGATCAAGCGCATTGGCTTCACAGTCGATTCCTAAATCAGGGAATTGAAACTGCATTGTCCGAGGGCCTAAAAGCCCTCGGATGTTTTGGGCATCACCCACTTAAGTCTCTATCTGCCATGAGCCATTACCAACCCCATATCCAAGACATGCAATTTGTCTTGTCCCGTGTCTTGAATGCACCCGACCAACTCAAAACACTTCAAGTGTTTGAAGAGTTAGACGGTGAATTGGTTCAACAAGTCTTGGATGAAGCTGGTAAGTTTGTAGGCGAAGTGGTTGCGCCTTTAAACCGTGACGGCGACGAAATCGGTGCGCAATGGCAAAACGGCAAAGTCACCATGCCCCCTGGTTTTAAAGCGGCTTACCAAATGTTTTGGCAAGCAGGCTGGCCAGCACTTTCGGCAGACATCGAAGATGGGGGCCAAGGCTTGCCCACCGTGTTAGAGATCATGCTGTATGAAATGCTGTCGGGCGCCAACCATGGCTGGACCATGGCACCTGGCTTGTTGCATGGCGCGTACGAATGCATCAAGCACTACGCCAGCCCCTCCCTCAAAGAAACCTACCTTAGCAAAGTTGGCACTGGCGAATGGTTGGCCACAATGTGCCTTACCGAACCCCATGCTGGCAGCGACTTAGGCCTGTCACGCACCAAAGCGACGCCTCAAGCAGATGGTCGCTACGCCTTGAATGGCACCAAGATTTTCATTTCTGGTGGCGAACATGACCTCACCGAGAACATCGTGCACTTGGTCTTGGCTCGCTTGCCCGACGCACCGCCAGGACCCAAAGGTTTGTCGCTTTTCTTGGTCCCCAAGTTTTATCCGAATGGCGATCGCAGTGCCGTGCATTGCGATCGCATTGAAGAAAAGATGGGTTTGCACGGCAGCCCTACTTGCGTGATGCGCTTTGACGATGCAATCTCAGAAATCATTGGCGAACCCGGCAAAGGTTTGAATGCCATGTTTGTGATGATGAACGCTGCACGTTTGCATGTGGCCATGCAAGGCATTGGCCTTCTGGACGCCGCTTGGCAAAAAGCAGACGCTTACGCCAAAGAGCGTCGCCAAATGCGCGCACCAGCTGGCAAAGAGGGCAAAGCAAAATCTGCAGCCGAAGCAGACTTCATCATCGAGCACCCAGCCATCAAGCGCATCCTGGACACTCAGCGTTCATGGGTAGATGGCGGTCGTGTATTGGCCTATCAAACTGCCATTGATTTAGACCGCATTAAACACGCAGACAAAGACACTGCAGTCAAATCGCAACGCTGGTGTGCGCTTGTGACGCCAGTCATGAAAGCCGCATTCACCCACCAGGCCTTTCACGGTGGCAGTGACTGCTTGCAAGTTTTGGGAGGCCATGGTTACGTGCGCGAATGGGGCATCGAACAAGTTGTGCGCGATGCACGAGTTGCCATGATCTATGAAGGCACCAATGAAATTCAAGCCATCGATTTATTGGTCCGCAAAATCATGGCCGATGGCGGCCTAGGTTTGAACCAATTGCTCGACGACATGAAGGCTGAAACAAATTCAGAAACAGCGGAAGCGGGCCAACTTCGCAACTTAACAAGCAGCATCTTGGCAGCCGCTCAGCAAGACCCGAGTTTGGGTCATCGCGTTGCCGACGACTACTTGCGCGCATTGGCTTTGGTTTTGTTGCAATGGGCCTGGCAGCGCATTGACCACCAGCTGAGCGACGATACGCCCGACTTGAAACAACGTTGGCAATCTCCTTCAAAAGCCTTCCGTCAATGGGTATTGCCTGAATTTGCCATGCGTTGTCATATCATTCAGACACAATGCCAAACAGCCTGAAATCACCTGCCCCTTCGGTCGACACCGTCGACACAAGCTACCTTGAAACCTTAATTGGTTACAACGCACGTCGTGCTGCGTTGGCCGTGATTTCTCAATTTTTAGAACGCATGTCGGTCTACGACTTGAAGCCTGTTGATTTTTCCGTGATGTCGGTGGTGGTGCACAACCCTGGCGTCACATCACGTCAGCTGTGCGCCGCCTTGAACATCTTGCCCCCTAACTTGGTGGGCTTGGTGCAATCTCTCGAGTCAAGGGGCTTGCTAGAACGCTTGCCCCACCCCCACGACGGAAGGGCCATGGGGCTGCACCCAACAGACAAGGGCTTAGATCTCATGGCCAAAGCCGAAGCTACAGCCTCCGAGCTAGAAATGAACATTGGCTCTAAACTAACGCCTAACCAAGTTCAAACCTTGGTGACCTTGCTGCAAAAAATTTACCTCTAAGGGCGCCGACTTTCAGGGCTCAAGAGACACACATCGGGAGACCTGGCCTTGTCACACTCAAGCTTTCCTTCTTTGGCAAAAACGCTGCCCCACGATGTTGCAAACGCCGTATTGATTGGCCGCATCTGGGTTCCTGAAGAAGGCCCCTTCCTGGTCAAAGTCAGCGCAACACAAACCACCGACTTGTCGGGTTTGGCCCAGACCAGCAGCGACTTGATGGAAATTGACAACGTCGCAGCACGTGTCATACAGCACCAAGGCAAAACTTGGTCCACAGAATCTTTGTGGGCCAACACCGATCCACAAAATCGCGACGAACAAAAAGCCTGGTTTCTTGCACCTACAGATTTGCAAGCCATCAAGGCCGCCGGTGTGACCTTTGTGGCCAGCATGCTCGAGCGTGTCATTGAAGAGCAAGCACGCGGTGACGCAGCCAAAGCCGAGAGTGTTCGCAAGGCAGTCATTGATGTCATGGGCGACAACCTGCGCAACGTCAAACCAGGCTCAGCGCAAGCCATCAAACTCAAAGAAGTTTTGGTGGCGCAAGGGGTCTGGTCGCAGTACCTAGAAGTGGGCATTGGACCTGACGCCGAAATTTTCACCAAATCACAAGCCATGAGCGCGGTAGGCTCAGGCTTTGATGTGGGCTTGCATCCTGGCAGTTCTTGGAACAACCCCGAACCCGAAATTGTCTTGGTCATCAACTCCAAAGGCAGTGTGGTGGGTGCCGCCATGGGCAATGATGTCAACCTGCGCGACTTTGAGGGCCGAAGCGCGCTGCTCTTGGGCAAGGCCAAGGACAACAATGCCAGCTGCGCCATCGGTCCCTTCATTCGCTTGTTTGATGGCCAATACACCATCGACAGCGTTCGAAGCACAGACCTCAGCATGGCCGTGCATGGCCCTGAAGGTTTTGTAATGCAAGGCAGCAGTTCACTCAGCCAAATTAGCCGAGATCCCTTGGACTTGGCCGCGCAAGCCATTGGTCCCTGTCACCAGTACCCCGACGGCTTGGTGCTTTTTCTGGGCACCATGTTCGCGCCCACCCAAGACCGACATGGTCCTGGACAAGGTTTTACGCACGTGGTGGGCGACAGCGTGGCCATCACCACGCCGCAATTGGGCACGCTATTTAACCGCGTCAGCACCTCGGACCAAGCACCCGCATGGACTTATGGCATTCGAGCCCTCATGAAAGACTTGGCCAAGCGTTCAGCGCGGTGACCCCTTGGGCTCTTTCAGTGCCCATCCACTGGCATAATTGCGACATTGGCCGGTCTTGCACCGGCCTTTCTATGACTTTTTTCTAGGACACACCATGATCACCACAGCCACAGGCCTGCAATACGAAGACACCGTGGTCGGCGATGGCGCCGAAGCCACCAAAGGCCAAACCGTTACTGTTCACTACACAGGCTGGCTGTACAAAGATGGCGAACAAGGCGCCAAATTTGACTCCAGCAAAGACCGCCGCGACCCCTTCCAATTCATTTTGGGTGCAGGCATGGTCATTCGGGGTTGGGACGAAGGCGTGGCTGGCATGAAAATCGGTGGCGCTCGCACCCTGATCATTCCCTCTGATTTAGGTTACGGCTCGCGCGGCGCTGGTGGTGTCATTCCCCCAAACGCCACTCTCAAATTCGACGTCGAATTGCTCGAACTGTCTTGATCTGATGCACGACCCTTTGGCTGCATTTCCAAAGGGTCTTGAAATCTTTCAAAACGCCCCCAAGTTTGGGGCGTTGTCATTTATTGCGGATGCATTTCATGTCTGATTCCAGCTCACAAAACACACCAAATCAAACTCAAAACCCTGGCGCCACAAACGTCATGCCTGCGGCCGAGGCTTTGGCCGCTGCTGCCGCGGCCATGGGCACCGACACGCAAGCACCTCACGCTGCCACGGCCCAAGACCCTTTGGTCGATGCGCAAGCTGAGCTGGCCAATGTCAAAGCTCAAAACGCCACATTGGCAGACCAATACTTGCGAGCCCAAGCCGATGTGCAAAACGCGCGTCGCCGTGCTGACGAGGAAATTTCCAAGGCTCGCAAATTTGCGGTGGAAGGTTTTGCCGACAGCTTGTTGCCTGTTTTGGACAGCTTGGAGGCGGGTCTGGCCATTCAAAACGTCACCCCAGAACAAATTCGCGAAGGCGCTGAGGCCACGCTTCGTCAATTGAAAAGCGCTCTTGAGCGCAACAAAGTGGTTGAGATCAATCCTGCCGCAGGCATCAAGTTTGACCCCCATCACCATCAAGCCATCAGCGTTGTACCTGCGGATCAAGAAGCCAACACTGTGGTGACCGTTTTGCAAAAAGGTTATCTAATTGCAGACCGCGTCTTGCGCCCTGCTTTGGTCACCGTGACCGCACCTAAATAAACCCCTCACAGAAGTAGAAAACTGCCATTAACTTGGGAAAAACGGGCAAAAAAGACGCAATTTGAGCCAAATCGGCCTTGAAATTGCTCAAACCGCCCCTACTTCTGTTTCATTCAAGCATTTTTTAGATTTACCGGAGAAGAACATGGGAAGAATCATTGGCATTGACTTGGGCACCACCAACTCGTGTGTGGCCATCATGGAAGGCAACACCACCAAGGTGATTGAGAACGCCGAAGGCGCGCGTACCACCCCTTCGATCATTGCGTACCAGGAAGACGGCGAAATTTTGGTCGGTGCATCCGCCAAGCGCCAAGCAGTTACCAACCCCCGCAACACGCTGTATGCCGTGAAGCGTTTGATTGGTCGCAAATTCGCCGAAAAAGAAGTTCAAAAAGACATCGACCTGATGCCTTACACCATTGCCAAAGCCGACAACGGCGACGCCTGGGTGGAAGTGCGCGGCAACAAATTGGCGCCCCCACAAATCAGCGCTGAAGTGTTGCGCAAGATGAAGAAAACCGCCGAGGACTACCTCGGCGAAGAAGTAACAGAAGCCGTCATCACGGTGCCTGCTTACTTCAATGACGCACAACGTCAAGCAACCAAAGATGCTGGCCGCATTGCTGGTTTGGATGTGAAGCGCATCATCAACGAACCCACTGCTGCTGCATTGGCCTTCGGATTGGACAAGACCGAAAAAGGCGATCGCAAGATTGCCGTGTATGACTTGGGTGGCGGTACGTTTGACGTGTCCATCATTGAAATTGCCGACGTCGATGGCGAAAAACAATTTGAAGTGTTGTCCACCAACGGCGACACCTTCTTGGGTGGCGAAGACTTCGACCAACGCATCATCGACTTCATCATCACCGAGTTCAAGAAAGAAAGCGGCGTTGATTTGTCGAAAGACGTGTTGGCCTTGCAGCGCTTGAAAGAAGCCGCTGAAAAAGCCAAGATCGAATTGTCTAGCTCCGCTGGCACCGACATCAACCTGCCCTACATCACAGCCGATGCCACAGGTCCTAAGCACCTGAACATCAAACTCAGCCGCGCCAAGCTGGAAAGCCTTGTCGACGAGTTGATCGAGCGCACCATTGCACCTTGCCGCATGGCCATCAAAGACGCCGGTGTCAGCGTGTCTGATATCGACGACATCATTTTGGTAGGCGGCATGTCCCGCATGCCCAAAGTGCAAGACAAGGTCAAAGAGTTCTTCGGCAAAGAACCCCGCAAAGACGTGAACCCCGACGAAGCAGTGGCCGTAGGCGCCGCCATTCAAGGTCAAGTTTTGTCTGGCGATCGCAAAGACGTGTTGTTGTTGGACGTGACGCCTTTGTCCTTGGGCATTGAAACCCTGGGCGGCGTGATGACCAAAATGATCACCAAGAACACCACCATTCCGACAAAGTTTGCTCAAACCTATTCCACAGCCGACGACAACCAGCCTGCTGTGACCATCAAGGTTTACCAAGGCGAGCGTGAGATGGCCAGCGGCAACAAGTTGCTGGGCGAGTTCAACCTTGAGGGCATTCCACCCGCAGCGCGTGGTACACCGCAAATTGAAGTGTCCTTTGACATCGACGCCAACGGCATCTTGCACGTGGGCGCCAAAGACAAAGGCACTGGCAAAGAAAACAAGATCACCATCAAGGCCAACTCTGGTTTGTCTGAAGCCGAAATTCAACAGATGGTGAAAGACGCCGAGTTGAATGCTGAAGACGACAAGAAGAAACTCGAAATCGTTCAAGCTAAAAATTCAGGCGAAGCCACTGTGCACAGCGTGAAGAAAAGCTTGACCGAATACGGCGACAAGATTGAAGCCGACGAGAAAACAAAAATCGAAGCGGCCGTGAAGGAATTGGAAGAAGCTTTGAATGGCGAAGACAAAGATGCCATCACTGCCAAAACCGAAACCCTCATGACCGTCAGCCAAAAGCTGGGCGAGAAAATGTACGCCGACATGCAAGCCAAAGAAGCGGCTGCCGGTGGCGCAGCGGGCGGCCCTGGTGCCGACGCCAAACCTGCAGACGACAACGTGGTCGATGCAGAAGTGAAAGAAGTTAAAAAAGGCTAAGCCTTTCATTCAAGGGCTTTAGCCCAAGCCGCCGCGTCAGCGTATCCCTCCGGAAATCGCTTTCGCGGCGTTCTTGTTCAAACAGTAGCAAAAAACGATGGCCAAAAGAGACTTTTACGAAGTATTGGGTGTAGCCAAGAACGCCTCTGAAGAAGAGATCAAAAAGGCGTATCGCAAATTGGCAATGAAGTTCCACCCTGACCGTCATCAGGGCGACGAAGCCAAAGAGGCAGAAGGCAAATTCAAAGAGGTCAAAGAGGCCTACGAAATGTTGTCAGACGCGCAAAAACGTGCTGCCTACGACCAATACGGCCACGCCGGCGTCGACCCCAACATGCGCGGTGGCGCAGGCGGTGCAGAAGGCTTTGGTGGTTTTGGTGAAGCCTTTGGCGACATCTTTGGTGACATCTTTGGCCAGCAACGCGGTGGTGGCCGTGGTGGCCGTCAAGTGTTCCGTGGCGGCGATTTGAGCTACGCCATGGAAGTCACGTTGGAAGAGGCAGCTGCAGGCAAAGACGCGCAAATTCGAATTCCTGGTTGGGAAGAATGCGATCCCTGTGATGGCACCGGCGCCAAGAAAGGAACCAGCGCCAAAACCTGCGGCACCTGCCAAGGTTCGGGCACCGTGCAAATGCGCCAAGGCTTTTTCAGTGTGCAGCAAACCTGCCCACACTGCCGCGGCTCCGGCAAAATCATCTCCGACCCCTGCCCTTCGTGCAGTGGCCAAGGCAAGCTCAAAAAGCAAAAAACACTCGAAGTCAAAATCCCTGCGGGCATTGACGACGGCATGCGCATTCGCAGCACCGGCAACGGTGAACCGGGCACCAATGGCGGACCGCCTGGCGATTTGTACATTGAGATTCGCCTCAAGAAGCACGACATCTTTGAGCGCGATGGCGACGACTTGCATTGCTCCGTCCCCATTGGCTTTAGCAAAGCTGCCTTGGGCGGTGAAATCGATGTGCCCACCCTCAGTGGCAAAGCGGCCATCGACATTCCTGAAGGCACCCAAACGGGCAAGCAATTCCGTTTGCGCGGCAAAGGCATCAAGGGCGTGCGCTCCAGCTACCCAGGCGATTTGTACTGTCACATTACCGTAGAGACGCCAGTCAAACTCACAGAGCATCAGCGCAAGTTGCTCAAAGAATTTGAAGAGTCTTTGCAAAAAGGTGGTGCCAAGCACATGCCCACAGGCAACAGCTGGACAGACAAACTCAAAGGTTTGTTTGGCGCATAAATGACGAATCAAGTTGAGCCCTCAGTTCGGCACTTACCTTGATCCAAGTCAAGTCCATGTTGGGCCATCGGCCTAACATGTACTCATGACACTCAACATTCGATTCTTAGGCGGTGCAGACACAGTCACCGGGTCCAAATACTGCGTAGAGCACGATGGCAAAAAGCTGTTGGTCGATTGCGGTTTGTTTCAAGGCTACAAACAACTGCGTCTGCGCAATTGGGATCCCTGCCCCACCCCTCCCCAAGATGTCGCTGCAGTCATCCTGACCCACGCCCACCTTGATCACAGTGGCTACTTGCCACTTCTGGCACGAAATGGCTTTCAGGGCAAAGTTCACAGCACGTCAGGCACGCGCGATTTGTGCAGCATCTTGTTGCCAGACAGTGGACACATTCAAGAGGAAGACGCCTACTTTGCCAACAAACACGGCTACTCCAAACACAACCCCGCCTTGCCTTTGTACACAGAACAAGACGCCAAATACTGCATGCAACAATTTCATGTAGAAAAACTCAATACATGGTTCCAACCCATTCCTGGTTGGAATGCCAAATTCAGCAGTGCTGGGCATATATTGGGCGCCGCCAGTTTGTTGTTGGAAGTTGCGGGCCGACGCATCCTTTTTTCTGGCGACTTGGGCCGACCAGACGACAGTTTGATGCCCCCTCCCGAGGCCCCACCTCAAGCCGACACGGTGCTCATCGAGTCGACTTATGGCAATCGCAGACATCCAGAAGAAAACGTCAACTCAGAGTTGGGCGAAGCTTTGAGAAAGGTCGCCGCACGCGGCGGTGTGGCCGTTGTGCCGGTCTTTGCAGTGGGTCGCGCACAAGCAATATTGCACAGCATTGCGCAACTCAAACAGCAGGGGGCCATTCCACATGGACTGCCAATTTTCTTGGACAGCCCTATGGCAATTCACACGACGGCCTTGTACAAGCGCCATATGGGCGAACACCGTCTCAATGCGGCCGAAGTCGAAGCCATGGACCACGTGGCCACCATGATCGAAACCCCAGAACAATCAAAGGCATTGGTCAAACGACACGGCCCTATGGTCATTCTGTCTGCCAGTGGCATGGCCACAGGCGGGCGTGTTTTGCACCACCTGGCCAACCATGTGGGAGACCATCGCAACATGGTGATCCTGACCGGTTTTCAATCCCCCGGTACTCGCGGCGCAAGCCTGGCCAGTGGCGCACCCACCATTCGATTGCATGGCAAAGACTTGCCTGTAGCGGCTGAAATTGTTCAGCTAAGCTCAGCTTCGGCCCATGCCGATGGCAACCAACTCTTGGCATGGTTGCAAAAAATGCCCCAAGTCCCTGCGCAAGTTTATGTGGTTCATGGGGAACGAGAAGCCTCGGATGCCCTTCGCCAACGCATCGAAAGAGAGCTCAAGCTGCGGGCCGTGGTGCCTGAACACGCGTCTGTTTGGCCAGGATGACAGATTGAAGCGATAAACTTCAGCCTATGACATCCAAACGACAAAGACCTCACTCGTTTCAAACCAACGCTTGGCATCCTGCTTGGGTCGCGCTGTTGGGCAGCCTGTGGCTGGCCAGCGCAGGCAACTATGCGCTGTGGCAACAAGTTCACCAGTTGCCTGAAGTGAATGGGCTGCGAGGGTTGGCCTTCACCCTGGGCTTTGGTCTCATCATCACCTGTGCGCTAACAACTCTTTTGAGCTTGTTCAATTGGGGCAAATTACTGAAACCTGTTTTGACAGTGTTCTTTTTCAGCGCAGCCAGCGGAGCTTATTTCATGATGAGTTATGGCATCGTGATTGACAGCACCATGATCACCAATGTGATCCAAACAGACACCAAAGAAGCCTTGGACTTGTTCAATTGGCGCATGTTGGTCAGCTTTGCCATCTTAGGACTGCTGCCCGCTTGGGTCCTTTGGAAAACGCCCCTCAAATCGCCTCGGATCGGTCAGCAATTGCTTGGCAATGCCCTCATGGCTGTACTTTCTATTGGCATTCTGCTTGCATCTTTGCTGGCTGTTTTTCAAGATTTCTCGTCCATCATGCGCAACCACACCCAGCTGCGCTATTTGATCAATCCGCTCAACAGTTATTACGCCATTGGCATGGTCGCTGCCAAGCCCTTTCAACGCGACAACAAAACGCTGCTGCCCGTAGGGCAAGATGCCAAGTTGGTAACCGCCAAGGCCACCGACAAACCACCCCTGATTTTGTTGGTATTGGGTGAAACAGCACGCATGGGCAATTTTGGTCTCAATGGCTACGATCGCAACACGACGCCCGAGCTGTCGAAAGAAAACACCGTGAGCCTGCGCGGCGTGATGTCTTGCGGCACAAGCACAGCCACATCGGTCCCTTGTATGTTTTCGCATCTGGGCAAAGAAGACTTTGAATCTCGCAAAAACAATTACGAAAGCCTGATCGATGTGCTTCATCACGCGGGTTTGGCTTTGTTGTGGATTGACAACCAATCGGGCTGCAAAGGCGTTTGCGAACGCGTGCCGCAAGCGCTGACCAAGGAACTCAAGCACCCAAGCTTGTGCAAAGGCGGTGAGTGTTTTGACGAAATCATGCTTCACCAATTGGATGAACGCATTCAAGCATTGCCAGCAGAGCGCCGTGCCAAAGGTGTGGTGGTGGTCATGCACCAAATGGGCAGCCATGGCCCTGCTTACTACAAACGCGTACCCGACACTTTCAAGAAATTTCAGCCTGAGTGCAAAAGCAATGCGCTTCAAGAATGCTCACGAGAGCAAGTGGTCAATTCTTTTGACAACACCATTCTCTACACTGATCACTTTCTCAGCCAGGCCATTCAATGGCTGAAGAAATCAAATGCAACGCACGCCACCGCCATGCTTTATGTGTCGGATCATGGTGAATCTTTGGGCGAGAACAATTTGTACTTGCATGGCCTGCCCTATAGGGTAGCGCCTGATGTACAAAAACGCGTTCCTTGGATCAGTTGGTGGTCGCAACAATTTGAAACGCAAACAGGGCTGTCAAGTGCCTGTCTGAAGAAGAAAACCAATGCGCCCTTAACGCACGACAACTACTTCCATTCGGTCCTGGGCATGGTTGGCGTTAGCACTGAGGTTTACCAAGCCAAGCTCGATGTGCACGCTGACTGCCGCACACCTTCATAAAAATCGATCGAGCAGTTTTCTAGAGTGACGGTCCATTTGGGCCATGTCACGGATTAGAAACTGCACACCATGACCATCGGTCACCAGCAGCACAGACGCTGAAAGCCGACGGATGTCTTCCTCGCCTTTGAGCAGCAAAGTGGTGGCCCCTCGGTCGGTTTCAATGTCCCAAATGCTGGGTGTCACAAAACTGCTGACACCGAGCAGCTTCAATATTTGAGGCATGAATTCGCGTTGCGTCATGGCACGCAAAACATTGCTCCGAAGCGTCTCCGACAAGTGGCTCAGGTGCGGTATCCACAACAACTCTTTGCCGTCTACATCGACGACTGCAATGCCTTCATCGGGCGCAGCCACAGGAAAAGAACGAACCGCCATCACATGGTCGTGCTGCACACCGTCAGCGCTGACAAAGTACCACCGACCCGATGGGCCCTGGTCAAATTGAATGTTGCTCAGGGATGGGTTCATGATGTGGCACTCTCTCTCAACACAGCACCTTCGGATTCGGCCTGCCTTTGTTGCGCTTCGTACAAGCGCCAATAAGCCCCTTGCCGTTCGATCAACACGTCGTGCGTGCCTTCTTCCACAATGAGACCTTTGTCCATCACCACCAAGCGATCGGCTTTGCGCAATGTGGACAGGCGGTGCGCAATGGCAATCGTGGTGCGGCCGCGAACCAAATTGTCCAGCGCATTTTGAATTTCTTTTTCTGTTTCGGTATCGACGGCAGAAGTTGCCTCATCCAAAATCAAAATGCGGGGGTTGATGAGCAAAGCGCGCGCAATGGAAATTCGCTGACGCTCACCACCTGACAAACCTTGGCCGCGCTCACCCACCAAAGAGTCGTAACCTTGTGGCATGCGCAAAATAAACTCATGCGCGTGCGCGGCACGGGCCGCCGCAACAATTTCTTCGCGTGAGGCATCTGGCAGGCCATAGGCAATGTTGTCGGCAATGGTGCCAAAGAACAAAAACGGCTCTTGCAGTACCAAGCCAATGTGCCTGCGGTAATCGGCCACTTTGAGTTGCTTGATGTCAACGCCGTCCAAAGCAATGCTGCCCTCCGACAAATCGTAAAAACGACACATCAAATTGACCAAGGTGCTCTTACCAGACCCACTGTGTCCTACCAAGCCAATCATTTCACCTGGCTTGATGTCCAGATTCAATTGTTTGATCACTGCACGGTTGCCATAACGAAAGCTGGCATCGGTCAGGGTGATGCGCCCTTCCACCTTGGGCAAGGCGACTGGGTTGACCGGCTCGGGCACGCTAGACACATGGTCCAAAATCTCAAAAATACGCTTGGCGCCTGAGGCTGCTTTTTGGGTGGTGGACACGATGCGACTCATGGAATCGAGTCGTGTGTAAAAGCGCCCGATGTAAGCCAAGAAGGCTGTCAAAACACCCACCGTGATTTGGTCTTTGGAAACCAACCAAATACCAAAGCCCCAGACCACCAACAGACCAATTTCGGTCATCAAGGTGACCGTGGGCGAGAACACCGACCACACCCGATTCAAACGGTCATTGACGGCCAAATTGTGCTTGTTGGCATCGATGAAACGCTGTGCTTCGCGGTCTTCTTGCGCAAAGGCTTTGACCACCCGAATGCCTGGAATCGTGTCGGCCAAGACGTTGGTCACTTCTGACCAAACGCGGTCAATTTTTTCAAAACCTGTGCGCAGTTTTTCACGCACCACATGAATCAGCCAACCGATGAAAGGGAGTGGCAGCAAGGTGACCAAAGCCAGCGTCGGGTTGATCGAAAACAAGATGATGGCCGTCATCATGATCATCAAGATGTCGGTGGCAAAGTCGAGCAAGTGCAGTGACAGAAACACATTGATGCGATCGGTTTCGCTGCCAATTCGGGCAATCAAATCGCCAGTGCGTCGACCGCCAAAATACTCCAAAGACAATTTCAGCAAATGCTGATAAGTGGTGGTTCGCAAATCAGCGCCAATGCGTTCAGACACCAAGGCCAAGATGTATGTTTTGATCCATCCCAGCCCCCACGCCACCAAAGCAGAACCCAACAAGCCCAACAAATACCAAGACACCGTGACAGGGTCGATGGGCTTGCCGTTTTGGTAGGGAATAAGGACTTCGTCCATCAGGGGCATGGTGAGATAAGGCGGCACCAAAGTGGCCGCTGTCGAGGCCAGTGTGAGGACAAAGCCCAGCAACAACTGACCTTGGTACGGTTTGGCAAAACGCCAAAGTTTGAACAGCGTCCAAGTGGAGGTCGGTGCTTGATCTTTTTCTAGGCAAACAGGGCATTCTTCATCTGAGGCATCGACAACGTTCTGACATACGGGACACAAAACATGCCGCATTGCACCGACGCCAGGTTCTGTGGCGGCACTTTCGTCATTGCCAGCCAGTGGCATACCCAAAAAACGACCAGATTGCGCAGCTTGAAGTTGCTGATTTTCAAAACGCAATTTCCAACGCAAGACGGCAGCCTCAAGGCCCAAGGTAAATCGCCAGGTGGCCAGCCGTCGACCCGTTTGGTTCAAAGCCAAGGTGCCGACACCCGCGTGGTCTAGCACGCGAAGACTTAAATCAGAGGTAAGAGACCAGAAATTCCAACTATTTTGGGTGTCGTCCGTAGAGATCACCCTTTGATCGGTCAAAATAACAAGGTTTTTTTTGAACCTTAATTCATCATTCAGGTCAACCTCTAGCCAGGCTAGGACGTTTTCACCAAGGTGAACTTGAGACAACACGCCCTCCTGCCAGAACAACGGCAATCCCAGCAAGTCAGTGGGAGGA
This sequence comes from Limnohabitans sp., assembly GCA_049655425.1. GTDB lineage: Bacteria > Pseudomonadota > Gammaproteobacteria > Burkholderiales > Burkholderiaceae_C > Limnohabitans_A. The sequence goes on from JBASJS010000003.1 coordinate 721,855, forward strand.
TGGGATTTGGGGTTCATAAGAGTTCAAACAGCAAGAGTCAACACGTGTTGGCGGCAAACAAAAACAGCAAAAGAAGCGGCCAGGACACAGCCCATGCACCTTGTTTATCAGACGATCATTGCCAGTGTTGCAACTGGCCAGTCATTGTATCCCCGGACTCGAATCACTCGGTGCCGTCGCTCAGAATCGTCAGGCCCACGGAAATGAGTTCTAAAGACATCAAATTTTTACGCATGACCCACCTCAAGGGTCCCAACATTTGGACTTACCGTCCTGTGCTGGAAGCTTGGATCGACATTGGCGACTTAGAAGACTGCCCCTCCAACACCCTTCCCGGCTTTAACGAGCGGCTGCAAGAAATGTTGCCCGGCCTGGTCGAGCATCGTTGCAGCGTAGGCGAGCGAGGCGGCTTTCTTCAACGATTGGCTGAAGGCACTTGGCCGGGTCACATCATGGAACACGTGGCTTTGGAACTGCAAAACCGAGCAGGCATGCAAACTGGTTTTGGCAAAGCACGCGAAGCCGGTCCGCGGGGCATCTACAAGGTGGTCATCCGCACCCGCAACGAAACTGTTAGCCGCGCAGCGCTTCAAGCTGCCCGAGATTTGGTCATGGCGGCCATCGAAAACAGGTCCTATCCTGTCAAGCAAGTCATTGCCGACCTCACACAAATGGTCGATCGCCTGTGCATCGGCCCCAGCACAGCTTGCATTGTCGATGCCGCTGCCGAGCGCAACATCCCAGCCATCCGTCTCAACGATGGCAATTTGGTTCAATTGGGGTATGGCGCCAATCAGCGCCGAATTTGGACGGCCGAAACCGACCAAACCAGCGCCATTGCAGAGGGCGTGTCAAAAGACAAAGACCTCACCAAAAGCTTGCTTGCCAATTGCGGCGTGCCCGTACCCGAGGGACGCAACGTTGCATCCCCTCAAGAAGCCTGGGAAGCTGCTCAAGAAATTGGCTTGCCTGTTTGCGTCAAACCTGTCGACGGCAACCATGCCCGCGGTGTCTCACTCGAGTTGCGCACCCAAGCCGAAGTTGAAGCGGCCTACCACTTGGCAGAAGCCGAAGGCAGCGATGTGCTGGTCGAGTGCCATATTTTGGGCGACGAGCACCGATTGCTTGTCGTTGGCGGCAAAGTAGTTGCCGCCAACAAGGGCGAAGTTGCCAGCATTGTGGGCGACGGCGTTCACACGGTCGAGCAATTGATTGAAATTCAAATCAATTCCGACCCTCGACGCGGCGAAGAAGAAGACTTCCCCCTCGACACCATCCGCCTCAAAGATCACACCACCGCGGTCCTAGAACTCAAGCGACAAGGCCTCACTGGCAACAGCGTGCCCGAAAAAGACCGCAAGGTCATGGTGATGCGCACGGGCAACATGGCCATGGATGTTACAGACTTGGTGCACCCCGATGTCGCCGAATTGGCTGCTTTGGCAGCACGCATTGTGGGCCTTGACATTGCTGGCGTTGATTTGGTGGCACAAGACATTTCCAAACCCATGAAAGCGCAAGGCGCAGCCATTGTGGAAGTCAATGCAGGACCTGGTTTGCTCATGCATTTGAAGCCTGCGACGGGCTCTGCTCGGCCTGTTGGCCAAGCCATTGCAGCGCATTTGTTTGCCTCAGATTCCGAGCCCCGAATTCCTGTGGTGGGCCTCATTGGTCAAGAAAATACCACTGGCACCAGCCACCTCATTGCGTGGCTTTTGCATTTACAGGGACTTCAAACAGGCCTCGCTTCGGCCAAAGGCTTGTTCTTGGGTCAGCGTTGCCTGCAAAACCAAAATGGCATGGAGTGGGAATCTGCTCAGCGTCTGCTCATCAACCGTTCTGTTCAAGCCGCTGTGTTTGAAACCACCGCGCGACATTTGTTGGCAGAGGGATTGCCCTACGACCGTTGCCAAGTTGGCGTCATCACGTCTATGCCCAAGGCAGAAGGTCTGCAAGATCTTTACATTCAAAGCGACGAGCAAATGCCCAATGTTGTTCGCACGCAAATGGACGTGGTGCTGTCGCATGGCATGGCCGTCTTGAACGCTGAAGATGCCGACGTGGCCAGCTTGGCAGCGTATTGCGATGGCGAAGTCACTTACTTTGCCAACTCAGAAGATCACCCTGTCATTGCCAAACATCGCAGCGAAAACGGTCGGGTTGTGTTTTGGCGCAAGAATCATTTGGTATTGGCGCAAGGCGATCAAGAAATTGACGCCCTCAACCGCCAGTTGCCCGCCATTGATCGCCTGTTTAAGAACAATCACCTCACTTGTGTCGAAGTGCTTGCAGCATCAGCCGCAGCTTGGGCACTTGGCATCCCAACTGATCTAATCAGAGCGGGTATCAAGAGTTTTGGCCAAAGCCCCGGCTCGCACTGACACGGGTAACACTGCCCTGTCCTGCCCTACACTTCACCGCATTCACAGACTACGCGCTTCAACCAGGATCAATGTTTCATGGAAGTTTCAAGAATAAGAGCTTTGCGGGGACCCAACTTATGGAGCCGCCAGACCAGCATTGAAGCCATTGTCAGTTGCACCCCCAGCGAGTGCGAAATGCTGCCTGGCAACGATTTCGAGAAACAACTTCGTCGCATTTTTCCTGCTGTCGGACCTGTAGAAGGTTCTCGCCCAGGCCAACCGGCCAGCATGGCGCACGCCTTAGAAAAAATTACCTTGAGCTTGCAAACACAAGCCGGTTGCCCCGTCACCTTCAGCCGCACCACGGCCACTGAAGAAGCAGGCATTTACCAAGTGGTGGTGCAATACACTGAAGAAGCAGTGGGTCGTTTGGCTCTCAGTTGGGCCGAAAAACTCTGCCAAGCAGTGCAAACTCAATCATCATTTGATTTGAACCAAGCCCTCGCAGAATTGCGCGACTTAGACGAAGATGTCCGCTTGGGCCCTTCTACGGGTTCAATTGTGGATGCTGCTGTGATCAAAGGCATTCCCTACCGCCGCCTCACAGAAGGCAGCATGGTGCAATTTGGTTGGGGTTCTAAACAGCGCCGCATTCAAGCCGCCGAAACAGACACCACCAGTGCCATTGCCGAATCAATCGCGCAAGACAAAGACCTCACCAAATCGCTGCTCTTGGCAGCAGGTGTGCCAGTGCCAATTGGACGCCCCGCCAAAGACCTTGAAGACGCTTGGACCATTGCGCAAAGCATTGGCCTGCCTGTGGTGGTCAAACCTCAAGACGGCAACCAGGGCAAGGGTGTCACGGTCAACATCACCGAACGTGACTTGTTTAATCAAGCCTACGACACAGCAGCTCGCTATGGCGAAGTGTTGGTTGAAAAGTTTCTACCGGGCAGCGACTATCGGCTGTTGGTGGTGGGCAATAAACTGGTTGCGGCAGCACGCCGTGAACCGCCTTTGGTGGTTGGCGATGGCGTACACACGGTTCGTCAATTGGTCGAAAAAGTCAACGAAGATCCTCGCCGCGGCGATGGCCATTCCACATCACTGACCAAAATCAAGTTCGATGACATCGCCATTGGCCGCTTGAAATTACAAGACCTCGAACCCAACTCAGTGCCCGAAAAGGGCCGCCGCGTCATTCTTCGGAACAACGCCAATTTATCAACGGGTGGCACAGCCACCGACGTCACAGACGACGTGCATGCAGAAGTTGCTTCGCGCGTCATTGCTGCAGCACAAATGGTGGGCGTCGACATTTGCGGCGTTGATGTGGTTTGCGAGTCGGTCTTAAAACCCTTAGAAGAACAAAACGGCGGCGTTGTTGAAGTCAATGCGGCACCTGGCTTGCGCATGCACATCAGCCCCTCTTTTGGCAAAGGTCGCAACGTCGGCAAAGCTGTCATCGACCACATGTTTCCCAACGGAGACAATGGCCGAATTCCAGTCATTGCGGTTACCGGCACCAACGGCAAAACCACCACCGTGCGCCTCACCGCTCACTTACTCAGGGCCAACAACCTGCGGGTGGGCATGACCAATACCGATGGTGTGTATGTCAACGGCCGTCAAATTGACGATGGCGACTGCAGTGGCCCACGCAGTGCGCGCAATGTGTTGATGCACCCCGATGTCGATGCGGCTGTGTTTGAAACAGCACGCGGCGGTTTGCTGCGCGAAGGCTTGGCCTTTGACCGCTGCCAAGTGGCCATCGTCACCAACATGGGTTCTGGCGATCACTTGGGTTTGAACTACATCACCACCCTAGAAGACTTGTCGGTTCTTAAGCGCGTCATTGTGCTCAACGTCGCCCCCGATGGCATGGCTGTCTTGAATGCGGCCGATCCACAGGTGGCCATGATGGCCAACATGTGCCCAGGCAACGTCACCTTCTTTGCGCTCGACCCACATCACCCTGTATTGGCCACACATCGCGCACAAGGCAAGCGCGTGGTCTACACAGAAAATGGTTACATCGTGGCCCAACAGGGCAAAAAATCTTTCCGCATTGCCTTGGCCGAAGTACCGCTGACACGCCAAGGTCAAATTGGATTTCAAACAGAAAACGTCATGGCGGCCGTGGCTGCAGCATGGGCCGTCAATGTCCCTTGGGACATCATTGCCCAAGGCTTGGCCACTTTCATCAGTGATATTCAAGGTGTACCTGGCCGCTTCAATGTGTTTGACTACAAAGGCGCCACACTCATTGCAGATTACGGACACAACCCCGATGCCATTCAGGCCTTGGTGCAAGCTGTCGACAACATGCAGGCTGAAAAACGCGTGGTCGTGATCAGCGGTGCAGGCGATCGCCGCGACCAAGACATTCGCGATCAAACGCAAATTTTGGGCACAGCATTTGACGAGGTCATTTTGTACCAAGACGCTTGCCAACGTGGTCGCAGCGATGGCGAAGTGATACAGCTGCTGCGCGAGGGCTTGAACGGCGCGCCACGCACCACCCACGTCCAAGACATTCAGGGCGAATTCAATGCGATTGACACCGCCTTGGCACGATTAAATTCGGGCGATTTGTGCCTCATCCTAATTGACCAAGTAGAAGCTGCACTGGCTTACATTCAAGGCAAAGTCAACGAAACAAAGCCTAGCCTGGCCAAGCTCGGCTAGGTCATCAACATAACTGCCGTGCAGCTTGCCACAAATGTGGCAGCCCACTGCAGCAAGCCTTGCCAGCTGGGCGACTTGTTTTCAACCCAAGCATGCAGCCAGCCGCCCATGGCGATTGACACTGAAAATGAAATCAGCATGCCCATGGCGTTGGCCCACAAATGGTCAGGCCAGAGGTTCCAAAGTGCGGCACTCCAAAGCAAGCTAACACCAAAGTGCATCAGAAAAATAGTGTACGAGGCGTCTGACAAATACTGCAGCAATTTGGACTGCAACCAGGCCATGGGTCGGCCCTCATTCAGCTCATAAAGTGCCAACAAAATGGCTGTCAGCAGCGCAATCACAAGTCTGATTCTGGGTTGGTAAAACCAGGCGGCCAGTCCCACGAGTGTTAAGAGCACCGGCAAGTACCAATCTGACAGATTGAGTTTTGCCGATCGCCATGCCCCCACACACAAGCCTAAACCGTAAGCACCAAAAAAGTAAATGGCCCACATGTCGAGTGATGCTTGTCGATTCCAAACAAACAGCGAGACCAGTGTCAGTACTGACCAAAGCAGCAAAGCTTTTTGCATAACCGTACCGCGTCCCGACAGGCCTTGCCAACGATGCGCCCCTACAGCACAACTCAAGGCCAAAGCGAACAGCTGAAAATCAATGGCCACATACCAAACACCCGCGGAGAATGCTTCAAGCTGAAGGACATCTTGCAGCAACAGCATATGGCCGATCACTTGCAAGGGCTGCGGCGGCGCAGAAAGCGATGCATGCTCAAAAAATGGCCGCACGATGGCAGTCACCAGAACCGCAAAGGACAGGGCCGCCAACAGCGGCAGGCTCAGGCGCAGGTATCGGCCCCACAGACGTTGAAAGAACTTAAAGTCTGCTTGTGCCAAGCCTTTGGCCCAAGACTTGGCACTCAGGTAGCCTGCGACCACCAAGAAAACCTGAACCGCCAATGGCCCATGGTCAAACAGAAAACGCATCAGTCCTGGCACTTGCAATGCCACGACATCTGACATGGGGCCGTAGAGCGCCAAGTGATGCCAAACGATCAAGACACAAGCGCAGGCCTTGAACAGGTCAATGACCTCTGAGCGCTCTGCCTTCAAGAAGACCTCGTGTATTTTCAGAGCGCCAAGCGAGCACGCGCCGCTGCGTACTCTTGCTTGATTTTGGCCACACGTTCTGCTGTGCTGACAATGGCATCAATGGCACCAATGCCTTGACCGCAACCCCAAATGTCTTTCCAGGCCTTTTTGGCATCGCCACCAAAGTTCATGGCAGATGGATCGGAAACAGGCAAGTTGGCAGGATCTAAACCAGCCGCTTTGATGGAGGGCGCCAAATAGTTGCCGTGCACACCTGTGAACAAGTTGCTGTAAACGATGTCGTCTGAATTGCAATCGACAATGGCTTGTTTGTATTCTTCTGCTGCGCGTGCTTCAAGCGTCGCAATGAACGCAGAACCAATGTAGGCAAAGTCTGCACCCATGGCTTGTGCAGCCAAAACAGCATCGCCACTGGCAATCGAGCCAGACAGCGCAATGGGGCCGTCAAACCACTGGCGAATTTCTTGGATCAAGGCAAACGGGCTTTTCTCGCCTGCATGGCCACCGGCACCCGCGGCCACCGCGATCAATCCATCGGCGCCCTTCTCAATGGCCTTGTGTGCAAACTTGTTGTTGATGATGTCGTGCAGCACCACACCACCATAGCTGTGCGCCGCTTGGTTGATGTCTTCGCGTGCGCCCAATGACGTGATGATGATAGGCACCTTGTACTTAACGCACATGGCCATGTCGTGTTCTAGCCTGTCGTTGCTCTTGTGAACAATTTGGTTGATGGCAAAAGGTGCTGCAGGCTTATCTGGGTTGGCCTTGTTGTAAGCCGCCAGTGTTTCTGTGATTTCAATCAACCACTCTTCTAACTGCGCTGCAGGGCGCGCATTCAAAGCAGGCATGGAGCCCACCACACCAGCCTTGCACTGCTCAATGACCAACTTGGGATTGCTGATGATGAACAAAGGCGATGCAATCACCGGGAACGGCAAATTGGCCAAAACGGCAGGTAATTTCGACATGGAGTCTCCAGGAATTAAATTTTTAAAAGATGCAAGTGATTTTAGAAAGCTTCAAGCGCCAACTCTGTCACGCACTTTGCACCCTCAACAATGCTGTCACGCATACCAGGGGCGCGGCTGAGCAAATGATCGGCATAGAAACGCGCGGTTATGACCTTGGCTTCCATGAAGGCTTTGTCTTGACCTTGTTCGTGCAATGACAACGCTACCAACAATGCACGGCCCATTTGCCAGCCCGCCATCAAATTGCCTGTCAACATCAAATATGGCACGCTGCCTGCAAAGACATCGTTGGGCTTGGCTTTGGTATTGCCCGCCACAAAGTTGACCACATCCAAGAAAGCCAAACGAGCTGCTTTCAAACGACGGCCCACCGCTTGTGCATCGGCATTGGCGCTGGTCAACAATTCATTTTCTGTTTGCTCTACTTGTCCCGCCAGTGCTTTGGCAGTTTGACCGCCATCACGTGCTGTTTTGCGGCCCACCAAGTCGTTTGCTTGAATGGCCGTCGTGCCTTCGTAGATGGTCAAAATTTTGGCGTCGCGGTAGTACTGTGCAGCACCTGTTTCTTCGATGAAGCCCATGCCGCCGTGCACTTGCACACCCAGCGATGTCACCTCCAAACTCATTTCAGTGCTGTAGCCTTTGACCAAAGGCACCATGAACTCGTAGAACAATGCATTTTGTTGGCGCACTTCTGCATCGGGGTGGTGATGTGCAGCGTCATAAGCTGCTGCAGCCACTGTGGCCAACGCGCGGCACCCCTCTGTGCTTGCGCGCATGGTCATCAACATGCGCTTGACATCAGGGTGATGAATGATAGGCGCTGAAGTGTTCATGCTGCCATCGACAGGACGGCTTTGCACGCGGTCTTTGGCGTATTGAACCGCCTTCTGATAAGACCGCTCTGCAATGGCAATGCCTTGCACGCCCACCGCATAACGCGCCGCGTTCATCATGATAAACATGTACTCCAGGCCACGGTTTTCTTCGCCCACCAAATACCCAATGGCGCCGCCGTTGTCGCCATACTGCAACACGGCTGTGGGGCTGGCCTTGATGCCCATTTTGTGTTCGATGCTGACGCAATGAACATCGTTGCGATTGCCTAAGCTGCCATCGGCTTTGACCATGAACTTGGGCACGACAAACAAGCTAATGCCCTTCACGCCTTCAGGTGCGCCTTGCACACGGGCCAACACCAAATGAACGATGTTGTCGGCCATGTCGTGCTCACCATAGGTGATGTAGATTTTGGTGCCGAAAACTTTGTAAGTGCCATCGGGCAATGGCTCTGCGCGTGTGCGAACCAAGGCCAAATCAGAACCTGCCTGGGGCTCAGTCAAATTCATGGTGCCAGTCCACTCGCCAGAAATCAATTTCTCGAGGTAGATGTTTTTTAAATCATCAGAGCCAGCCGTCAACAAAGCTTCGATGGCACCGTCTGTGAGCAAGGGGCACAAAGCAAAACTCATGTTGGCCGAGTTGAGCATTTCTCCGCAAGCCGCTCCGATGGTTTTGGGCAAACCCTGTCCGCCAAAATCTGTGGGGTGTTGCAAACCTTGCCAGCCGCCCTCACCGTATTGCTTGAATGCTTCTTTGAAACCAGGCGTGGTTTTGACATGGCCATTGGCAAAGGCCGATGGGTTTTTGTCGCCTTCCCAGTTCAAGGGCGCAATCACATCTTGGTTCAACTTGGCGCACTCTTCAAGCACAGCCTGGGCAGTTTCCAACCCAGCATCTTCAAAGCCAGGCATTTGTGCAAATTGGTCAATTCGGGCCAAGTGCTCGATGTTAAAAAGCATGTCTTTCAGGGGGGCAACGTAACTCATGTCAATCTCCGAATAAAAAGAAAGGCACCACAAGGGATGCCTTTCAAACTCACATTTCAGTTCAAATCAAACGAATCAAAGTGCGTTGACCAATTCAGGCACAGCCGCAAACAGGTCGGCTTCTAAACCGTAATCAGCCACGCTAAAGATGGGCGCTTCAGGGTCTTTGTTGATGGCCACAATGACCTTGCTGTCTTTCATACCGGCCAAGTGCTGAATGGCACCCGATATACCGCAGGCCACATACAACTGAGGCGCCACAATCTTGCCTGTTTGGCCCACTTGCCAATCGTTAGGCGCATAGCCTGCATCTACTGCCGCGCGGCTGGCACCCATGGCGGCACCCAGCTTGTCGGCCAAGGGCGTGATGACTTCGGCAAACTTTTCGGCACTGCCCAAAGCACGGCCGCCCGACACAATGATCTTGGCGGCGGTGAGTTCGGGGCGATCGTTCTTAGCAATTTCGCTGCCCTTGAAGCTGCTCTTGCCGCTGTCGGTTGTAGCTGCTGCAGATTCAACGCTGGCAGAACCGCCAGTGGCTGCTGCTGCATCAAAACCTGTGGTCCGAACGGTCAACACTTTGACGCTGTCTTTGCTTTGCACAGTGGCAATGGCGTTGCCAGCATAAATAGGACGCTCGAATGTATCGGCTGAAACAACCAAAGTGACGTCGCTCAATTGAGCCACATCCAACTTGGCTGCCACGCGAGGCGCCACGTTTTTGCCACCTGCTGTAGCGGGGAACAAGATGTGGGTGTAGTTGCTGGCAATGGCCAATACTTGGGCAGCCACGTTTTCGGCCAAGCCATGGGCCAGACCTTCTGCGTCGGCATGGATCACTTTGGACACACCAGCAATTTGAGCGGCAGCCTGTGCGGCAGCGCCTGCATTGTGACCTGCCACCAAAACGTGCACATCACCACCGCAAGCCACAGCGGCTGTGACAGTGTTCAAAGTTGCACCCTTGATGGATGCGTTGTCGTGTTCTGCAATAACCAATGAAGCCATAAAATTTCCTTAATCAGTTGAGGACAGAGCAAATTTGCTGCGCAAATCTTGGTCTGTCCCGCAAATTTATTAGATTACCTTCGAAACGTTCTTCAACTTATCAACCAATGTCGCCACATCGGGCACCTTGATACCGGCAGAGCGCTTGGGGGGCTCAGAGACTTTCAAGGTTGTAATGCGCGGTGACACATCGACACCCAAGTCTTCTGGCTTAAAGTTGTCGAGTTGTTTTTTCTTCGCCTTCATGATGTTGGGCAAAGTGACGTAGCGTGGTTCGTTCAAGCGCAGGTCGGTGGTAATCACGGCAGGCATGGACAAAGACAAAATTTCCAAGCCGCCATCGATCTCGCGAGTGACTTGTACTTTGCCATCGACCACTTCGACTTTGGATGCAAACGTGGCTTGAGGCAAGTCAGCCAATGCAGCCAGCATCTGGCCCGTTTGGTTGCAATCATCGTCAATGGCTTGTTTGCCCAAGATGATCAAACCGGGTTGTTCTTTGTCAACCAGCGCCTTGAGCAATTTGGCAACAGCCAGTGGTTGCAATTCCAAATCTGCGGGTGTTTCGACCAAGATACCGCGATCGGCGCCAATGGCCATGGCCGTACGCAATGTTTCTTGGCACTGTGTCACGCCGCAAGACACTGCGATGACTTCTGTGGCAATGCCCTTCTCTTTCAAGCGCACAGCTTCTTCCACTGCGATCTCGTCAAAGGGGTTCATGCTCATTTTGACGTTGGCGATGTCTACGCCTGTGCCGTCAGATTTGACGCGCACTTTGACGTTGTAGTCGACAACCCTTTTGACGGGAACAAGAATTTTCATGAAAGCTCTCCATTGATATCAAAACTCAAGCGCCTGAACAGGCTCATTACGTTGACGTTACGTAAACGTCAATTGTGCATCAATTTTGCATTTGGATGAACCAATGCGCAGCAAAAAAGCACGATCGTTCGAATTTTAGACTGGTTTTAAAAACCACATCCACTCAATTTTTTTCAAACCCTCGGGAATTCACCGACCAATCGGTAGGTGAATCAGGCTTAATATATTAAATAAGACCAATCGGCTTTGCGATTGTATTTTTTAACGGAGCACTCAGATGAACAAAACTTTGATGGCCATGACAGCGGCGACCCTCGTCGGCTTCAGCGGCTTGGCACAAGCACAAACAGTTTTAACCGTATCAAGCTGGGTCCCGCCCACCCATGGTTTGTCGGTCTCCCAAAAAGAATGGTGTGACGACCTGGCCAGCAAAACATCCAACCGCGTCCGTTGCAACATTCTCCCCCGCGCTGCAACCCCTGCACCTGGTACTTTCGATGCCGTCAAAAACGGTTTGATCGACGTCTCATTCACTGTGCACGGTTACACACCCGGCCGTTTCGTGCTTTCACAGATGGCTGAATTTCCATTTTTGGGCGATCGTGCCGAGCCCTTGTCTGTGGCTTTTAACCGCATCGCCAGCAAACATCCTGAATTTACAGCCGAGCACCAAGGCGTCAAAGTCTTGGGTTTCTTCACCCATGGCCCTGGCATCATTTTCAACATCAAAAAGCCCATTACCCGCGTAGAAGATCTCCCAGGTCTTAAATTCCGAGTTGGCGGTGGCATGGTCAATGAAATCTCCAAGACGCTGGACATGAATGTGACGCTCAAACCGGCTCCCGAGTCTTATGAGCTGTTGTCCAGCGGCGTGATGGACGGTACGCTGTTCCCAGCCGAGTCAACTGATTCTTTCAAAATTGACAAGATCATCAAATACGCAACACAGTTCCCAGGCGGTCTGTACAACACCAGCTTCGTCTTCATGATGAATCCGGCCAAGTACAACAGCCTGTCGGCAGAAGACAAAAAAGTAGTGGACGAATTGTCTGGTGAATCTGTCGCCCGCCGATTTGGCAAAGCCTGGGACCGCGTGGATGATCAGGCCCTGACAAACATGCAAAAAAATGGTGTGAAAGTTATCAAAGCCGACAACTTCTTTGTGCGCGACGTCAACGCCCGCACCAGCAAGTTAGAGCGTGATTGGGCCGTCGCAGCCAAAGCAAAAGGCCTGAAAGATCCATCTGGCACTTTGTCTGAATTCCGCGCCGAAATCGCCAAACTGCAAAAGTGATCTGAACTTTCCTGAGGTCACACCTTAGGTCAAGGACGAACATCAGCGGTATTTGCCCTTTCAGCAAATACCGCTTTTTTGATGGGTAAACAGTTGAAAAAGATTCTTGAAATTTTGTGCGGCACACTGGCTGGTGCTGCCTTATTTGGCATCATGGTGCTGACATTTTTTGATGTGTCTGGTCGCAAATTTTTGTCCCAGTCAATTACGGGCTCATTGGAACTGACCGAATTGCTAATGGTCGTGGTCATCTTTGGCGCGCTCCCCCTGGTTTCTCTTAAGGGAGAACATGTGGTGTTTGACTCCTTGGATGGTTTTCTGCCCAAATGGTTTCGCAAAATTCAACAAGCCATGATTCACGTTGTCAGTGCCGCATTGCTCCTTGGACTGGCCTATTTGATGTGGCAAACCGGTGGTGAATTTGCCGTCACTGGCGAAACCACTGCCCAACTCAAAATCACCAAAGCACCGTTCATTCAAGGCATGGGCTTGCTGTGCGGCCTAACGGGTCTGGTCCATCTGGCCAAAGCTTTTACATTCGATGAAGACAGCAACACAGAGGGAGGCACAGTATGACGGCCGCCTTGCTGGGATTCTTGGCCATCTTCGCATTGGCCCTGATGCGCATGCCCTTGGCTTTTTCGATGGGCCTGGTGGGTATCGTTGGCATCGGTTTAACGCGCGGCTGGTTGCCGGCCATGGCCAGCACTGCCCAAGTGGTTCACGATACTGGGTTCGCCTATACCTTGTCAGTTATTCCGCTTTTCATCCTGATGGGTAACTTTGTAGCGCGGGCTGGTTTGGCGCATGAACTGTTTCATGCGGCATACACCTTCATTGGCCACCGCAAAGGCGGGCTGGCGCATGCAACCATTGCAGCATGCGCAGGATTTGGCGCCATCTGCGGCTCCTCCATTGCTACAGCGGCCACCATGGGCAAAGTGGCTTACCCCTCCATGAAAAAGCTGGGTTATAGCGATGCCATGTCGACCGGCGTCATTGCTGCGGGCGGCACTTTGGGCATCATGATTCCGCCCTCCACCATTCTGGTTATCTACGGCATCATCACCGAAACTCACATTGGCAAATTGTTTGCCGCTGGGGTTTTGCCCGGCATCTTGACTGCGTGCCTCATGATGGTGGCCGTTGTCTTGATGACATGGCACGATCCAGAACACGCACCAGCAGGTGAGAAATTCACTTGGGCACAGCGCTTTGAAGCCTTGCGAGGTATCTGGGGAGTTTTGCTGTTGGTGGTATTGGTATTGGGCGGTATTTATGGCGGCTTCTTCACAGCCACCGAAGGCGCCGGCATGGGTGCGACAGGTGCATTCTTGTTTGCCCTGGCACGCAAAGCCCTGAGTTGGAAAGTGCTGATGCAAGTTCTGGTCGAATCGGCTCGAACCACCGCCATGCTTTTCACCCTGCTCATCGCAGCGACGATTTTTGCGAATTTCGTCAACTACACCAGTTTGCCCTTTGAACTCAAGGAATGGATCACCCACTTGGGTCTGTCACCGATCATGATCGTTGCGGCCATGATGTTGATCTACGTGCTACTGGGCACAGTGATGGAAGAGCTGACCATGGTCTTGCTGACCATCCCCTTGTTTTTCCCCATCGTGGTGCAGTTGGGTTTTGACCCAGTTTGGTTTGGTGTTCTCATTGTGATGGTGATCCAAATTGGCTTAATTTCTCCACCCGTGGGCATGAACCTTTTTGTCCTCAATGCTTTGTTGCCTCACGTTGGCCTAGGCGCCATCTTCCGGGGTGTGTGGCCCATGGTGCTGGTCCTGATCATCACGCTGGGCATATTGCTGGCTTTCCCAAGCATCAGCCTTTGGTTACCTTCAATGATGGATTGAACATGCTAGACCCTCAAGCGCAAGCCCTGATGCAACTCATGATTGAGAAAGGTGTTCCGCCCGTGAACACCCTCTCGCCTACAGAAGCACGCGCTTCATATCGATCGCGGCGCAGTTTTACACAGCCTGATGCACCCGAGGTATTCAAAGTAGAAGACAAAGTGTTTTCGGCCAACGGCGTGAATGTGCCTGTGCGGGTCTATCACCCTCACGCTGCGCAAACGCAAAAGGCCTTGCCTGGTTTGGTCTACATACATGGCGGCGGCTGGACCATTGGCGATCTCGACACACACGATGTGCTGTGCCGAAGTCTGTGCCTTCAAGCCGACGTCGTGGTGGTTTCTGTGGACTACCGAATGGGACCTGAGCACAAGTTTCCAGCCGCTTATGAAGACACAGTGGCAGCTTTCAATTGGACAGTGTCGCAGGCGATAAGCTTAGGCATTGATCCCCAGCGCGTTGCCATCGGTGGTGACAGCGCAGGTGGCAACTTGTCTGCAGCTGCCTGCATTGGTCTGCGCGATCAAAAAGGCTTGTCTGTGCAACCCGCATTTCAGTTGCTCATTTATCCGGCCACCATCATGTGGCCCGACACAGCGTCATATCACGCCAATGGCAAGGGCTACATGCTCACCAAAGAGTCCATTGCGTACTACACCGAAAACTATTTGAGGAACCGCGACGACGCTAAGGACTGGCGTGCTTCGCCTCAATTGGCAAGCAGCCACGCAAGTCTACCACCGGCCTTTGTCATGACCGCAGGATTTGATCCATTGCGCGATGAAGGTTTGATGTATGCCGATGCCTTGTCAAAAGCAGGTGTACCGTCTCAGTACATTTGCTTTGAACGTCAAATTCATGGCTTCATCACCATGGGCCGTATCATGCAAGAGGCCAACACGGCTGTGAGTTTGTGTGCGCAAGTTTTAAAGGCGCACTTTCAGACCGACCGTGTGTGAACCACTCGCTGCGGAAATGGAATTTCAATGTTGTGGTCTTTCAGCAACTTCAAAATGCTGATGTTGATTTCTGACTTTAAGGTAAGCAAGCCCGACTGTTGCTCATCGACCCAATAATGCGCGCCAAATTCTAGACCATCGCTACCAAAGGCTGTGAGGGTGACAAAGGGAACGGGGTCTTTGAGAACTCGCTCTTGCATTTCACAAGCTTGCATCAACAAAGCCATGACCGTCTCAACAGGACTTCCGTAAGCAACCGAAACACTGGTGCTTTGAAGCACGCGAGAATCGGCCAAAGAAAGATTTTCGACGCGACTGTTGATGAGCATTTCATTGGGCACGATTGACTCACGCCCTGTGGGTGCACGAATGACGGTGTAGCGCGCTTTGATGTCGGTGACACGTCCTTCAAAACCATCTACCTTGACGCTGTCGCCAATTCGCATGCTGCGCTCGGCCAAGATCACAAAGCCACTGACGTAATTGGCGGCCAATTTTTGGAGGCCAAAACCAATGCCCACGCCCACTGCACCGCCCAACACAGACAGCGCCGTCAGATCGATGCCAACAGCCGACAAAGATACCATCAAACCCACAAACATGAGCAAAGATGTAACGGCATTGCTGACGGCTTTGCGCAAGGACAGCTCACTGCCCGACGACGTTCTGAGCAAGCGCGACTCAATGGCCGACGACACCCAAAGGGTCAACAACATCACCAAACAAGCTGTGAGGCCACCCTCAATCAGGGTGCGAACAGACAAGTGAGAGACCCCCACCTTCCAATGAATTTGGTCTAGTTCTTCTAGCACCAAGGGCAACAGACCCGTGAGCCACAGCACCACCGCGCCCCAAGCCAGCCAAGAAACACTGCGCTCGACAGGCTTGACCCATTTGGCCTCTTTGAACGCAGCTTGAAGAATTTTGACGCCCAAACGAATCGCCGCCAAAGACAAACAAACTGGCAATAAGAAATCAAAAAGCCACAACTGATGTGACTTGGCCCATATGGTTCGTGTGGCAAAAACCAAACCCAACAAGAGGCTTGGAAACAGCACACCATCAATGAGCTTGCGGCCCAACAATACGGAGAGTTCCCATTGTGTGGTGGATTGCCTTAGCGCCCAGACCAAACTCCAAGCCAAGACAATGCAAGCAGCAAAAAGCATCAACTCTTGGGAGGCTTCAAAGGTATTCAAGCGGCTCCACCAAAGCAGCGGATCGTTCATCATCAATGGGGCTTGGGACACTGTGCAATCTTTCTGGACTTAAACATCGGCCAATACACGAATGTGTGCTTCTACACTGCGCGACAATGCGCTGAGGTTGTACCCACCCTCTAAGCAACTGACAATTCTGCCTTTGGCATGTTTGAGGGCCACATCTTTGATGCGCTGTGTGATCCACACATAATCTTGCTCGACCAAACCAAGTTGGCCCATGTCATCTTCGCGATGGGCATCAAAACCAGCACTGATGAAAATCAATTCGGGCCGATGTTCTTCAAGCCGAGGCATCCAAATCATGTCAATCAATTCTCGAATGTCCATGCCTTTGGTGTAAGCGGGCACGGGCAAATTGACCAAGTTGGTGTCGTGCTTGCGCGCACCGCCGTCTGGGTAAAAGGGGTGTTGATAAAAACTCACCATCAAGATGCGATCGTCGCCAGCTACGATGTCTTCAGTGCCATTGCCATGGTGCACATCAAAATCGACGATGGCAACACGTTTCAGGCCATGGCGTTCGACGGCATATTTGGCCGCAATGGCCACGTTGTTGAAGAAACAAAAACCCATGGCTTTGTCGTGACAGGCGTGGTGCCCGGGGGGGCGGGTGGCGCAAAACGCATTTTCTAATTCACCAGCGATGACAGCATCGGTCGCCTCCAACGCAGCGCCTGCAGAGCGCAGTGCAGCTTTCCAAGTGTGTACGTTGATGGCGGTGTCGGGATCCAAAGCGCTGTGCGAGGGGCCACCCGCTTGCATGTCTTCTATCAGTGCGTCACTGAGACCGCGCAAAGACGCAATGTACAAACGACCATGGGCCAGTTCGATGTCGGCCAAAGATGCAGGTGCTGCTTCTTTTCGGGTCAGTGCGTGGTCTAAGCCAGTGATCAAAAGCCGGTCCTCAATGACATCGAGGCGCTGAGGACATTCTGGATGTCCCTCGCCCATCTCGTGAAGACGGCAATCTGCGTGCGAGAAATAACCAGTAGCGCCCATGGTGGTCTTTAAGTGTGAGGATCGAAATTCAAGGTTTCCAGCTTATCACGACACCCAGTCCCATTTCAAAGGCTAAACTCAAGGGATGCGTATTTTGTCGACCTTTTTATCTGTTTTTCTGATGTGTTTTGCATTGGGTACACATGCCGCTGACACACCCAAAAAAAACAAATCTAAAAAACCCAAAGCCAACACCAGCACGCCTGCAGCAGGCATAGCTTATGCCAATCGCAAAGACGTTCATGCTTGGGCTGAGCAAGTGGCCCTTGCGCACCAGCTGGATGTCAAATGGGTCAAAGATCAATTGGCGCAAGCGCGCTTGATTCCAAGCATTCCAAAATTGATATTGCCGCCCACCCACGTCAGCAAGAAAAATTGGGTGGCGTACCAAGCTCGTTTCATTGAGTCCAAACGAATTCAAGCAGGCGCGAAATTTTGGAAAGACAACCAAAGCTTATTAGACCAAGCACAACAGACCTATGGTGTGCCACCATGGCTCATTGTCGGCATCATTGGTGTCGAAACTTTTTATGGCCAGCACACTGGTAACTTTCGAATTTTGGATGCGCTGAGCACCCTGACCTTTGACTTCCCCTCAGCGCATCCCAGAGCGGCCGAGCGCCAAGCCTTTTTCTCCAAAGAGTTGGCGCAATTCTTGGTCATGGTTTCCAAAGAAAAAATCAAATCGACCCAGGTCAAAGGCAGCTACGCAGGCGCCATGGGTCTGCCTCAATTCATGCCCTCCAGTTGGGCCAAGTTTGCAGTCGATTTTGACGGTGATCAGCACATTGATTTGTTTTCGAACAAAGCCGATGTCATTGGCTCTGTGGCCAATTACTTCAAAGCCTTCCAATGGCAGACAGGCATGCCTACCCACTACCCAGTGTCGTTCAACAAAGAACAATTGGACATGGATGCGCTCATGGCGCCAGACATCTTGCCAACTTTCAGCGTGGGAAATTTTCAGGCCAAAGGCGCTGTTGTAGACGGCGATGCTTTGAACCACAAAGGCCCTTTGGCTTTGATTGAGTTACTCAATGGCGAAGCACCCCCCAGCTATGTGGCTGGCACAGAAAACTTCTATGCCATTACACGTTACAACTGGAGCAGCTATTACGCCATGGCGGTGATTGAATTGGGACAAGCTGTGGAGAATGAGATCAAAGCCAAACCTTGATCAACTGAGAAATGAACCCACTCAATCCCAAAAAATTACATTTGACAAAGTGGACCGCTGTCAAACCTGTCGCAAAACAAAAGCACTTCCTTGTAAGCAAAGTCATCAAACCTGAATTGCCTAACGAGCCTGTTGAATTTGTAGAAATCGAATCTATTTTTTCCAAAGCAAGCCAAGTCATTCCATGGCGCGACTTACAAAACGACGAAGTATGGCTACAAGGTTGGGTTTGATCAAGGCTGATTGGAAGTCAGCCCACCTGCGGCATCAAGAATTCGCGACTGATGCGGCCACCCAATACATTGACACGCTCTAAGAATTGCGTGAGGTAAGCATGCAAGCCAGTTGCCAGAATTTCATCAATGCGACCATAGGCCAAATCAGCGCGCAACTTGCCAGCATGGCGCAAAGTTTCACTTTGCCTGTTGTCGGTTACGGCTTCTAAATTGTTGACCACTTCATTCAAGCTGGCATGCAAAGATCGCGGCATGTCGGGTCGCAAGATTAACAATTCAGCCACACGATCTGGGCGAATCACATCGCGGTAGACCTTGCGGTAAATTTCAAAGCCACTGACACTGCGCAAGATGGCACTCCAGTGATAAAAATCGAACTCTTGCGAGCCATCTAATGAAACATCAGATGTCATGACTTGCGCTTGAAAAGGCGATGCCACGGGTAAAGCACCGAACCGATCGTTTTGCCCCGCGTGAAACTTCACATCCACCAGACGTGCCGTGTTGTCTGCGCGTTCCAAGAAGGTACCAAGCCGCATGAAGTGCAAAGATTCATCCATCAACATGGTGCCCACCGTAACGCCACGCGACAGGTGAGATCTAAACTTGACCCATTCAAAAAACTTACCTGGGTCTGCATCAAACTCACCAGAGCGAATCATGCGATTGACCTCCAGCCATGTTTGATTTTGCGTTTCCCAGACTTCGGTAGTGAGTGCACCACGCACGGCCCTTGCATTTTCTCGGGCTGCGCGCAAACAAGAAATGATTGAAGAAGGATTGTTGGGGTCTATCACCATGAAATGCATCACATGGTGGGGGGTCACCTCACCATGCAACTGGGTGTAGGCTGGCAGCAGTTCACTGATCGACAGCAAGCCTTCCCAGCCCGATTGCACCGTGGCACTGGACTGTGGCAACAATGATGTTTCATAGCTCACATTCAACATGCGCGCGGTGTTTTCTGCACGCTCGGTATAGCGCGACATCCAAAACAAGTGATCAGCGGTTCGGCTTAGCATGATGCATCTTTCAAAATCTTAGGGGCTATGCATGGGCAGGGCATGTCACAGATCACGCCTGCAAAATCCAAGTGTCTTTGGTGCCGCCGCCCTGCGACGAATTGACCACCAAAGAGCCTTCTTTCAAAGCCACGCGAGTTAAGCCACCCGGAACCATTTGCACGGTACGGCCGCTGAGTACAAAGGGGCGTAAATCGATGTGACGCGGTGCAACGCCACTCTCTACGTAAGTTGGGCAACTGGACAAGCTCAATGTAGGTTGTGCGATGTAGCCCGAAGGATTGGCCAACAGAGCCGCACGGAAATCTTCAATTTCGGCTTTGGTAGCAGCAGGTCCCACCAACATGCCATAACCGCCAGCACCATGAACCTCCTTCACGACCAAGTCTTTCAAATTGGCCAAGGTGTAGGCCAAGTCGTCGGGCTTGCGGCACATGAAAGTGGGCACGTTGTTCAAAATGGGCTTTTCACCCAGATAGAACTCGATCATTTTGGGCACATAGGGGTAAATCGATTTGTCATCGGCCACGCCAGTGCCAACAGCGTTGCAGATGGCCACATTGCCAGCGCGGTAGGCTTCCATCAAACCGGCACAGCCCAAGGTCGAGGTAGGCCTGAACACTTTCGGGTCTAGGAAGTCGTCGTCTACACGGCGATAGATGACATCGACACGTTTGGGGCCGCGTGTGGTGCGCATGTAAACAAACTGGTCTTTGACAAACAGGTCTTGGCCTTCAACCAACTCCACGCCCATTTGCTGAGCCAAGAAAGCATGCTCAAAATAGGCACTGTTGTACATGCCTGGCGTCAGGACCACGACGGTGGGCTCAGCAGAAGATGCGGGACTGGACGCCCGCAAAGTTTCGAGCAGCAAGTCGGGGTAATGCGCAACCGGTGCCACACGATGTCGACTGAACAATTCGGGGAACAATCGCATCATCATCTTGCGATCCTCTAGCATGTAGCTGACCCCACTGGGAACGCGCAAGTTGTCTTCTAGGACGTAATACTCGCCCTCTCCTTGTGCATTGGGTGCGCGAACAATGTCAATGCCGCTGATGTGTGAGTAGATTTGGTGGGGCACGTCCACTCCCATCATCTCAGGACGAAACTGCGCGTTGTTCAGAATTTGATCGGCTGGAATGATGCCGGCTTTGATGATTTCTTGATCGTGGTAAACGTCATGAATGAAGCGATTGAGGGCGGTGACTCGCTGCACCAAGCCCCGCTCCATGCTTTGCCACTCATGTGCAGGAATGATGCGCGGAATCAAGTCAAAGGGAATGAGTCGCTCTGTGCCAGAGCCGCTTTCATCTTTGTCGCCATAAACGGCAAAGGTAATGCCCACCCGCCGAAAAATCATTTCGGCTTCTTCACGCCTGGCCAACATCGAAATGTCACTTTGACCAGCTAACCACTCGGCATAGGCTTGGTAATGGGCTCTAACTTGACTGCCTGGCTGGGTGGCCGACGCCTGACTGTACATCTCATCAAATTGCTGCATCTGACTTCACTCCTGGTTCTTGAAAAGCAAGATACATACCCGCACAAGCCATCTGCTCAAGGCACTGATAACGGTTTGAAATGCCAATATCGACGATTCTTGTCACGCTCACAGTCTAGCTGTTGTGGATGGGTGCTTTGCCAATGTGCTGCACCACATTCGGGTGACATAAGCATGGGCACCCCCAGTTGTTGGTAGCGCAAGACCACTTGCGGCGCTGGATGACCATACCGATTTCGATAACCCGACTGAACCATGGCCCACTTTGGACTCAAGGTTTGAACAAACGCGCGAGTTGACGATGTTTGACTGCCATGGTGTGGCACCAACAAGAAGTCAACGGGCTTGAGCATTTGCTTATTGAGCAACTCAAGCTCCTGCAATGCCTCGATATCACCTGGCAGCAGGGCACTTGCCACAGGTACATCATGCCCAGTTTGAACAGTTTGACCTTGACCTGTGTCAATTCTTAAAACACAACTCACAGCATTCGTCGAAGTGTGAGAAGCTTGATCTGCCAATGCAGGATGCAGGACTTCAAACTGAACACCGTCCCACACCCAGCGCTGCCCTGCCCTGCAAGACTCTACTTGTCGAACTTGCGCCAATGGATGATTTGGCTCCAACGAAGCCCACAGATCTGCTTGAGGGTGCGCAGCCAAAACCGAAGCAGCGCCACCTGTATGGTCGGCATCGCGATGGCTCAACATGAGGCGATTCAGCTTGACACCTTCACGTGCCATGAACGGCACCAAGACACGTTGTCCCGCGTCGGACGACTCACCCCAAGCAGGCCCTGCGTCGTATAACAACGCATGATTTTGGGTTCGTAAAAGCACAGCATTGCCCTGCCCGATATCAAGCGCCCAAAGCTCGAACTGGCCCCAATCAGGTCGCGGAGATTGCCACAATAAAACGGGAAGCATGCACAGTGCGCCCCAACACCGAATGGCCCAAGACCATTGTTGAAAACACACCAAGGCCCCCAACAAAGCCAAGAGGTTCAGAACCCACGGCGCTTGTGCAAAACTCAGCACACCCCAAGACCAAGACGACAAGTACGTGAGGAATGCGAACAAGGGCTGTAGAGCCCACGCTGCCAATTGCCACATTGGCGACCACAACAAGCCCATCATAGCCAAGGGTGTGACGCACAAGGTGACCCATGGAATGGCCAGTAAATTGGCCAACAAACCAGATACCGACAATTGTCCAAAAAACAAAATTGTTAAAGGTGCCAAAGTGACTGTGACAAGCCATTGCTCTCGCGCCAAAGCATGAGCGGCTTGCACTAGACCGGTGATCATGGCAGTGCAATAAGCCAAGCGCGACTCTTTTTGCACCATTTTGGCGCCCTCCTCTACCAACTTGGTGCGCCCGATGTTTACGCGCTGATCAGACAGCATCAAAGCACCTACCGCTGCAAAGCTCAGCCAAAAACTGGCCTGGAGCAGCGCCCAGGGGTCCCAAAGGGTCACCACCCACAAGACCAGACCCCATGTTCGATGCCATGGCCAGCGCAGCCCGCGCCACCTCAAAACAGAAACGACCAAGAGCATGAGAATGGTGCGCTGCGCTGGCAAGCCCCACCCGCAAAACAGGGCATACACAGTGGCTAGTATCACGCCCCCCAAGGAGGCGGCAAAAGTTGCAGGAACACGCAAGCACAGCGCACGCCCTGCGCGTGCAGATGCGCACCAAAGTCGGTAAATCAAGGTCGATGCAAGCCATGCAAACATGGTGATGTGCAGACCCGAAATGCTCATCAGGTGTGCCACACCCGTGGCCCTGAACACTTCCCAGTTTTGCTTGTCAATGGATGCCTGATCACCCACCACCAAAGCCGATATCACACCTGCTGCCTGAGGGTCTATGGCCCTCAATGCCAGTTCGATGCGTGTGCGAACGTGCTGACGCATTTGATCGACCGGGTACTGCCAAGAACTGTTTAACTTGACAGGTGGCACTAGTGTTTTGCCGCTTCGAACACTGCCAGTGGCCATGATGCCAAGTTCCCACCAACGCAGTTCTGCATCAAAACCGCCGGGATTCATGCTGCCATGCGGGCGTTTAAGTCGGACTTGAAATTGCCACCGATCACCCGGCTGCAAGCTACGCCAAAGCGGCAGATCCATGCTGTGAGGAGACTCCCACGCCAGCCAAGACAAGTCGATCAAGGGCGGCACTTTGACAACTTTGTGTGTGCTCAACTCAAACGCATGAACGACTTTTGCATGGAACCTCATGCCTTGAGGCAATACATAAGGCAAGGAAGCAACGTCAACCACCAATTGCAAATCTTGACCTTCCAAACGAGGATCGAGTGCATCTTGCATTTGCACCCAACACCGCGCGTTGAGCGTGGCCCATGACAGCAACACAATTGCACTTCCAACGGCCATGTGCAGGCACAAATTGGGTACCCAGGCCATGGCAGATTGAGAGACCTGATTGACCCAGCGCAAAGCCAAAACCAGCCACACCACACTGCATGCGGCAACACTGAGGCTGATCAACAGGGGCCACACTTGGGCTTGCTGCAACTGCAAGGCGACGCCCAACAGCCAAAAAATACCCCACCCGGGCAACGCCAGCCGCATGTTTGCCCCTTTCCGCTGCAGCCAACATGGCGCGGCTTTTGCTAGTTTAGACAGCCCGAGCTGCTCTTTCGATGCAGCCGCTGTTGCGCTTACTTGCATTTATGTCCATTCACGTCGCACTGCACCACGTTACGCACTACCGTTACGACCGTCCCGTTCAATTGGGCCCGCAAGTGATTCGTTTGAGGCCAGCACCGCACAGCCGCAGTCGCATCCTGTCCTACAGCCTTCGCATCGAGCCCTCCGAGCATTTCATCAACTGGCAACAAGATCCGTTTGCCAATTACCAAGCGCGCTTGGTATTTCCCCAAAAAACCTCAGAATTCAAAGTCACCGTCGACCTGGTCACCGAAATGGCGGTGTTCAACCCTTTCGATTTTTTCTTAGAACCCAGCGCAGAGCACGTCCCACTTTCTTACTCGCCCGAGCTCAAAGAAGAGCTCAACAGTTACTTGGAAAAATTGCCGCGCACACCTTTGTTTAAAAAATACCTCGCATCCTTAGACCGCCGCCGTCAACGAACGATTGATTTCTTGGTTCAAATCAACCAGCGCATCTACCAAGACATCAACTACCTGATTCGAATGGAACCGGGCGTACAAACGCCCGAAGAAACACTTCAACTCAAAAGTGGCTCTTGCCGCGATTCGGCTTGGTTATTGGTTCAACTCATGCGACACATGGGCTTGGCCGCACGATTTGTATCGGGTTATTTGATTCAACTCACGCCCGATGTGAAATCGCTCGATGGCCCTAGCGGTACCGACGTTGACTTCACCGATTTGCATGCATGGTGCGAGGTGTATTTGCCTGGCGCGGGTTGGGTCGGACTCGATCCCACATCAGGTTTGCTGGCAGGTGAAGGACACATTCCCTTGGCCTGCACGCCGCAACCCTCCGGCGCAGCACCCATTGAGGGCTTGATGGATGAGGCTGAAGTGACGTTCAGCCATGAAATGAGCATCACCCGCATACATGAATCCCCGCGCGTCACCAAACCCTACAGCGACTCACAATGGGCCGAGATCTTGGCCTTGGGCGAGCAAGTGGATACCCAGTTGTTGGCTGGTGATGTGCGACTCACCATGGGCGGTGAACCGACATTTGTTGCCACTGAAAATCGAGATGCACCCGAGTGGAATACGGATGCCCTCGGCCCTACCAAACGCGGGTTGGCCACTGAGCTTGTGCACAAGTTGCGTCAACAATATGGCCAAGGTGGTTTTCTGCATTTTGGCCAAGGCAAATGGTACCCAGGCGAGCAATTGCCTCGCTGGGCCTTGAGCATTTATTGGCGCGCCGATGGGCAGGGCTGCTGGCAAGATCCTTCGCTGTTTGCAGATGAGCGCGTTGCACAACATTACAAACCACAAGATGCCCAACTGTTTTTAAGCGCCTTGGCCACACGCTTAGGGGTATTGCCCAGCAACATCATTGCGGGCTACGAAGACACTTGGTATTACTTGTGGCGTGAACGACGACTGCCTGTCAATGTCGACCCCTTCGATGCACGCCTAGACGACGAACTCGAGCGCGCAAGATTGCACCGCGTATTTTCGCAAGGCTTAGATCAAGAAGTGGGCTATCTCTTGCCTTTGCAAGCACTCGAAAACGACTTGTCAGGTCCATCGGCTTGGCACAGTGGCCCTTGGTTTGTGCGTGACGAGCGTCTCTACCTCATGCCAGGAGATTCCGCCATGGGCTGGCGCTTGCCTCTTGATTCTTTGCCATGGTCGGCCCCCACTGACCGACATGTGCTGATCGACCAAGATCCTTTTTCGCCAAGACAGGCCCTTCATAGCGGCACGCAATACAACAAGGCCTCTGTTGCACCAAGGCTTCAAACGCATTCTGCGGTGTCAAACTCAACTGCCATCGCACCCCCAGCGCGTTTTAAGTCAGACAAGTCCACCGTGCGAACCGCATTGTGCGTAGAGATCCGAGATCCTCGCCGCGCCAATGGACCCGTTCCACTTGAAGAGGCAAATGCTGACCATCAAGTTGAGGGCGTGATGTATGTGTTCATGCCGCCCTTGGCGCGACTAGAGGATTATTTGCAGTTGCTACAAGCCGTCGAGGCGACCGCTGCACAACTGAGCCTCCAAATCGTCTTGGAGGGCTACCCACCTCCCCGCGATCCGCGCTTGAAACTGCTCCAAGTAACCCCCGATCCAGGTGTGATCGAAGTCAACATCCATCCGGCCAGCAGTTGGCAAGAGGTGGTGTCTCACACTGAGTTTTTGTACCAAGCCGCATTTGAAACGCGCTTGAGTGCTGAGAAATTCATGACCGACGGCAGACACACGGGCACGGGCGGTGGCAATCACGTGGTCATGGGCGGCGCCACACCCGAAGACAGTCCCTTCTTGCGCAAGCCAGAAGTTTTGGCCAGCCTGCTGTTGTATTGGCATAACCACCCAAGCCTTAGCTACTTGTTCAGCGGCATGTTCATTGGCCCCACCAGCCAAGCGCCGCGGGTCGATGAAGCGCGCAACGATCAAGTTTACGAACTTGAAATTGCGTTGCGCGAGATTGCACGCAATCGACAAACACATGGTGAAAGCATGCCACCATGGCTGGTCGATCGCAGCTTGCGCAACATCTTGGTCGACATGACTGGCAACACACACCGCAGCGAATTTTGCATTGACAAAATGTATTCGCCAGACTCGTCCACGGGGCGTTTAGGTTTGCTCGAATTGCGTGCATTTGAAATGCCACCCCATGCCCGCATGAGCGTCGTTCAGCAATTGTTATTGCGTGCATTGGTAGCCCGCTTTTGGCATGAAAGCTATTCTGCGCCCGTGACACGCTGGGGCACCATGCTGCACGATCGCTTTATGTTGCCGACATTTGTCAAAATGGATTTTGACGATGTCCTCACCGAGTTAGGCGATGCAGGATTTCACTTTGATCCCGCATGGTTTGCACCCCACTTTGAGTTTAGGTTTCCGCGAGTCGGAGAGTTTTGCGTCGATGCGATTCAAGTGACATTGCGCAATGCACTTGAGCCCTGGCATGTGATGGGAGAAGAGAGCACCTCAAGCGGAACAGCCCGTTATGTTGACTCATCGCTTGAGCGATTGGAAGTGCATGTCACCGGCATGAACGCCAGCCGATATGCGATCACTGTCAATGGCCAAGCACTGCCCTTGCAAGCAACTGGCACTGCAGGAGAGTATGTGGCCAGTGTTCGCTACAAAGCCTGGAATCCCCCCTCATCCTTGCACCCCAGCATTGGCGTCCATGCACCCCTGACTGTGGACGTTTTAGACACTTGGATGAAACGATCGATCGGTGGTGCGCAATACCATGTTGCGCACCCAGGCGGACGCAATTACGACACCTTGCCAGTCAATGCCTACGAAGCTGAAAGTCGTCGCTTGGCGCGGTTTTTCAGAATGGGGCACACACCTGGCAATATGGCCATGCCATCGGCCAACATTGAATTGGCTGCCAGTCCAGAATTTCCATTCACATTGGACCTGCGCAGGGCCAGATGAGGTGACAATTGACGCATTGTGGAAATTAACACCAGCCCCCAGATCGCCAGCACACCCAATGACTTGCACCCAGCCGAAACATCGGCCGTGGTGCAAGCCATCGTGCGTGACATCGATGCTGCTCCCGCTGGCCACTGGGACGAATTGCGCGGTAGCGTCACCAAGACACCCGATGTTCCCCATCATTTGTCTGCGGCCAAGCAAATCGCCACCCCGCCATGGTCTGAGTTCCTCTCTCACCTAGGCGCTTCTGGCATTGAAAGTTTGCCGGGTCGGCATGACGCAATGGTGAGGCAAATTCAAGACAACGGCATGACTTACAACGTCTATGCCAATGCCGATCAGCCTCAGCGGCCCTGGTCTTTAGATCTGTTGCCCGTTATTTTGTCGTCCGATGACTGGGCGCAAATTCAAACAGGCGTGATTCAACGCATGCGGCTGTTAGAGGGCATCATGTCCGACGTCTATGGCATGCAGCACCTTTTAAAGCAAGGTTCAATGCCACACGCTTTGGTCCATGGACATCCTGGGTATTTGCATGCCATGCAAGGCAGTTCACCTGTTGGCGGACGTCATTTGAATTTGGCAGCCTTCGACTTGGTCAAAGGCCCAGATGGCTGCTGGTGGTTGTTGTCCCAAAGAACGCAAGCCCCTTCGGGTTTGGGCTATTTGCTTGAAAACCGCCAAATCATTTCCAGTCAGTTCTCACAGGCTTTTGAAGCCATGCCAGTTCGCGGCCTTGCCGAGTCCTATCGTTCGTTTGTCAACGCGCTCAAGTTGCGCACAACTGCAGGCATGCAAGCACACATCGCGTTGCTAACGCCTGGCCCCTACAACGAAACTTATTTCGAACAAGCCTACTTGGCAAGGTACCTAGGGCTGTCTTTGGTACAAGGCAATGACTTGCTGGTTCGAGATGAAAAACTTTATTTGAAAACCCTTGAAGGGCTTAAACCTGTTCATGGTTTGCTAAAGCGAGTCGATGACGATTGGCTAGACCCGCTTGAATTGCGCGCCGAGTCTACGCTAGGTGTACCTGGTTTGCTACAAGCCGTTCGGGCTGGCAATGTGTTGGTCGCCAACACACCCGGTTCTGGCTTTCTAGAATCCAATGCCTTGCTCGGATTTTTACCGCAACTCTCTCGCACCTTGCTGCAAGAGGAGTTGTTGTTGCCAGCCATTCCAAGTTGGTGGTGCGGCGAACAAACGGCCCTGCAAGATGCCTTGCCGCGTTTACAAGCATGCGTCATCAAACCAACCTATCCTTATGCCCCGGGACGCAGCAGTTTTGAGCCTGTGATGGGCCACAACCTAGACTGGCGAGGTTTAGAAGAATGGCGCACCCGCATTCAAAACAACCCAGAGGCGCACACCATTCAAAGCTTTTTACCTTTGTCTCACACGCCAACATTTGCCAACTTGCGGGCCATGCCATCGCGTCCCGTTATTTTGCGAGTCTTTGTTTTGGCCAACGAGACAGGTGGCTGGCAAGTTTTGCCCGGCGGACTCGCGCGTTTGGGTACGCAAAACGGCATCGCTTCAATGCAACAAGGCGGTAGCAGCGCCGATGTCTGGGTGCTGGCAAACCAGAAACAACCTGAATCCGAACCCAGCAAACAAGCCCATGTCAGCCCCCAAGAAGCGGTGTTTGTGGCCAGTTCTCAGCGCCATCGCTTGGTTACCAGCCGAGCGGCAGAAAATTTATTTTGGATGGGCCGTTACTCTGAGCGAACCGAAAACACCTTGCGCTTGTCCAAGCTTGCGCTCAACACCTTGAACAGTGAGGCACAACACAGCCCACAACTTTTAGACTGGCTCACTCAGTTGTGTGTCACGCATGGCTTGGTGGCGCCTGGCGTGGTTCAAGCGCAACAATCACGGCGTGTCTTTGAGCGCGCTCTGATTGCTGGTTTTTGGGACACCCAACACACCACGGGTGTGGGCTACAACTTGCGCGCCATCAAATTGGCTGCCGCCGCTGTGCGCGAACGCTTGTCCCCTGAACATTGGACCTTGATTGAACAAACTGAAAATGCATTTTTTCAGCCGCAAGACAATGATGCCCCTGTGGCCAGCAGTGTGTGGGCTCAGCAATTGTTGGCGCGCACCAGTCAATTGATGGCAGCCCTCACAGGCGCACAAACGGATCGCATGACACGTGATGATGGCTGGCGATTGCTGTCTATTGGACGACACATAGAACGCCTGGATTTTTTAGCACACGCATTGGCCACGGCCATTGAAACGGGGTGCCTGCAAAGCCAAGCAGGTTTTGACGCGGTCTTGGCTTTGTTTGACAGCACCATTTCGTTTCATGCACAGTACCAACAAAGCCGTACCTTGGGCGCCCTGTTGGAATTGCTGCTAACCCACACCGACAACCCACGTGCTTTAGGCTGGGTGGCACAAACATTAAGAGGACGATTGGCCAGAATGGGGCACCTCGCCAATGGCGCTACCGAAGACATATCTCACACCATTCCTGTGTTGTCGCAAGTAGATTTCGCCACGCTGTCTGCCGATGGACTTAACCCAAGTCCACAACTGTTGGTATTACTGGAGCAGTGTCGACAAACGGCCAGAACCGTCTCAGATCAATTGAACGGTTTGTTTTTCTCGCACAGCGATGAATCTCAGCAAAGCGTCGGCGCCAACTGAGCTTATCCCGATGAAGCTTCGCATCACGCACCAAACACATTACGCCTACACCCCTATGGTGGTCACAGCGCAGCATGTAGCGCACCTCGAACCCGGCAATACCCCTTGCCAAACCATATTGGCGCATCGTTTTACCACCCTGCCCCAAGCA
Source organism: Limnohabitans sp. (assembly GCA_049655425.1). GTDB lineage: Bacteria > Pseudomonadota > Gammaproteobacteria > Burkholderiales > Burkholderiaceae_C > Limnohabitans_A. The sequence continues at coordinate 751,845 of JBASJS010000003.1, forward strand.
CAAAAAATCAGCCACAACCTGGATGCATTTGGTAATCACCGCTGCTACTGGTCGCTGCCCACTGCACATCACACACTTCAGGTCAATGCGCAGACGACACTTGAAACCTTCCCCTTGTCTGAACGTCAGCAATCCGTTTTACAAAAATGGGCAGAAGCTTTGCAATGGGAACAAGTTCAGAGGGCATATCAATTTCAATCGGGTCAAGCCAGTGACGAAGCCACGTCATTTGTTTATGCCTCACATCACGCCCCCCACGATGCCGCTTTCAAACGCTACGCCATCAGCAGCTTTTCACCGAACAGACCTGTGCTTGAAGCCGTTCAAAATTTGATGCAACGCATTCACACTGATTTCAAGTACGAGTCTTTCAGCACCGACATCAGCACACCTGCGCTGACGGTTCTATCGGACAAGCGTGGCGTTTGCCAAGATTTTGCGCATGTCATGCTGGCGTGTTTGCGCAGTTTGGGACTGGCAGCGCGTTATGTCAGTGGCTATTTGTTAACAGAACCACCGCCTGGCCAGGCACGCCTGATTGGCAGCGATGCCTCCCATGCATGGATTTCGCTGCGCATTCCAAACCCCGATCCGTTAACCACAGCAGAATCTTGGTACGATTTCGATCCCACCAACAATCGCTGCGGTTGGTGCAGTCCCGGAGCTGACTATGTGCGTTTGGCCGTTGGCCGAGACTTTGCAGATGTCTCGCCACTTCGCGGTGTTTTACAAGGTGGTGCAAGTCACACCTTGCAGGTCAATGTCACAGTCGAGCCCCTCTAATTTTTTAACCCTTTTCAATTCATCATGTCAATTTACAAACGCCTCGAATCTCTCCAAATCACGCTTCCCCCTGTTGCAACACCGGCTGCTGCCTATGTGCCTTTTGTCAAAACGGGGCATTTGGTTTTTGTCAGTGGCCATATCTCTAAAAAAGATGGGCAAGTTTGGGCAGGACAGCTGGGCAAAAACATGCAAACCGAAGAAGCCAAGTTGGCTGCAAGAGCGGTGGCCATTGATTTGATGGGCACCTTGCACGCAGCTGTGGGTGACCTCAACAAAATCACGCGCATTGTCAAAGTCATGAGTTTGGTTAATTCCACATCAGACTTTACCGAGCAACATTTGGTCACCAATGGTTGCAGTGAGTTGCTTGGCCAGGTTTTTGGTGACATTGGCGTGCATGCTCGCAGTGCATTTGGTGTGGCGCAATTGCCCATGGGTGCCTGCGTAGAAATTGAACTGATCGCAGAGGTGGCCTGATACCGAGCAAGAGAGGCCTGATAAGGCCTCTCAAATGCCGATTCATCAAATTCACCACAATGTGTATCTATGCAAGTAGTTAGAAAGCAAATGCATAAATTGATGATTTGAGAGGGGAAATATAGATTTTCTGTAAATTTGAGTATCTTTTAATTAAACTATTGAATACAAGATACCAAAATATGTATACAAAAAGAAGTACTATGAATTCTTAAGTAAACATTTAAACAAGGAAATCTGTCATGAAACCACTCTGCGTCAGCTTCGTTGAACAAGACCATCAATTGGCAGAACAGGTGCTGACGCACCTGAACAACACCGGCATGCAGGGTGTCCATTGCAAGCACCCTGACGAGTTGTCACAACAAACTGCGCAAAGCACCTGCGACGTGGTCATTTTGGATGCCGTCACGCTGGGAGAACAATGCCTCAGCTTGGCCTCCAAATTGGCCAAAAACCCAGAGATCAGAGTCATCATGATTGCGACCACGGCAAAACTAGAAGAAAGAATTGCCGCCATTGCTGCTGGCGCCGATGCTTGTATTTGTAAACCCTTCAACCCCGCCGAATTGATCGCCATCATTCAACGATTGGCTGCCAGACTGCCCAGAACACTCAAGTCTGGCTGGACCATCGATCCCGTTCGCGCCTTACTCACTGGCCCTGCCAACAACGCCATTGACCTCACCGCCATGGAAACTGTGCTGCTCACCCAACTGGCCATGGCCCCAGAGCAAGCCTTGCGCAGCGACGCACTCGAAATGGCCATTTGGGGCCTCTCCGATTTCTACAACAACAAACGGTTGCAAGTGTGTGTTTCACGTTTGCGCAAAAAGTTAACGCACCGCCATGGCCCCGAGGAGTTGTTGGCCACTTGCTGGCGCTCCACCTATCAGTTTGTACCGCGCATGCAATTTGCACCTAAGCATTGATGACGTCAAACAACAAGGCACCTCAAAAGGTGCCTTGTAGATGGATGCTTTGGGTATCAGGCTTATTCGACGCGCGAAATTTGCGTTGGCTTGAAACCCAAGTCGGCCGCTTTGCCCTTGCGTGCACGTGCAGCACGCGCATTGTTCAAGCTGCGAATTTCCAAAGTTTCTTCTCGGTCTTTGCCACCGCGACCAATGCCAACCAATTTCACGCTGCGTGTGTATGCCGCAGCGCCAGCCAGTGTGTCTTTGGCTTCCAAATCAAGCAGCATCAAACCACGTCCGCCTTTTTCCATCAACTTGAGTTCGCCAATCTCAAAGGTCAGAATGCGCCCACCCGTAGAAGCACAGGCAACATGCGTTGCGGCAGGCATGGGTGCAGCACCTGGCGCTGGTGTGGCGGTGGAACCCGACACATGCGACGGCGCGCAAACTGACTCGCCCTCGCCCACGCTCATGAATGACTTGCCACCCTTTTGGCGAGAAATCATGTTTTCAACAGTGGCCATGAAACCATAACCACCTGAGCTCGACATCAGCAAAGTTGCCACACTAGGGCCGGCAAAGAAGTGGGCCACTTGTGTACCCGCTTCGATTTCAATCAAAGTGGTGATGGGTTGACCATCGCCCCGCGCACCTGGCAAAGAAGCCACAGGCACAGAGTAAACACGACCACTGCCTTTTAGCGCCGTGCCAAATGCCAACAAGGTATCGACCGTGCGACATTCAAAGGTGCCATACAGACCATCGCCGGCTTTGAAAGCAAAGCTGCTGGCATCGTGACCATGGCCCTGGCGCGCACGCACCCAGCCCTTTTGTGAAACGACCACTGTCACGGGCTCGTCCACCACCTTTACTTCGGCAACAGCTTTCTTTTCCTCTTGAATGAGGGTGCGGCGGGGATCGGCAAATGTTTTGGCATCTTGCTCGATCTCTTTGACCATCAAGCGTTTGAGCGATGCTGGATTGGCCAAAATTTCTTCTAGCTGAGTTTGCTCTGTGCGCAACTCTTTGAGCTCTTGTTCAATCTTGATGGCTTCCAAACGCGCCAATTGACGCAGGCGAATGTCTAAGATGTCTTCGGCTTGACGTTCGCTAAGCTTGAACCGGTCCATCAAGGCTTGCTTAGGCTCGTCGCTTTGGCGAATGATGGCAATCACCTCGTCGATGTTGAGCAACACCAACTGACGACCTTCCAAAATGTGGATGCGGTCCATCACCTTGCCCAAGCGATGCTCAGAGCGGCGAACAATGGTTTGCTGACGGAATGTGATCCACTCAAAAATCATTTGGCGCAAAGATTTTTGCACCGGCTTGCCATCAATACCCACCGAGGTCATGTTGATGGGCGAGGAGGTTTCTAAGCTGGTGTGGGCCAGCAATGCCGTGATCAATTCTTGCTGTTCAATGCGGCTGGTTTTGGGTTCAAACACCAAGCGCACGGCGGCATCTTTGCTGGACTCATCGCGCACCACATCGAGCACTGACAAGATGCTGGCCTTGAGTTGCATTTGGTCTGCACTCAGGGCTTTCTTGCCAGCCTTCACTTTGGGGTTGGTGAGCTCTTCAATTTCTTCCAAGACTTTTTGCGAGCTGACACCAATGGGCAATTCGGTGACCACCAATTGCCATTGACCACGCGCCATGTCTTCTATTTTCCAACGGGCGCGAACTTTCAGTGAACCACGGCCTGTGCGATAGGCGTCGGCAATGTCGGAAGCGGGGCTGATGATCTGACCGCCACCGGGATAGTCGGGGCCTGGAATGATCGCGAACAACTCATCGTCCGTTAACTTCGGAGACTTAATGAGCGCCACACACGCATCGGCTACTTCGCGCAAATTGTGACTTGGAATTTCGGTGGCCAAACCCACGGCAATGCCGCTGGCACCGTTCATCAAAACGAAAGGCAAACGGGCTGGCAACTGTCGAGGCTCTTCGGTGGAACCATCGTAGTTAGGAATAAAGTCAACTGTTCCTTGGTCAATTTCATCCAACAACAAAGTGGTGATTTTGGAGAGGCGCGCTTCTGTGTAACGCATGGCCGCAGCACCATCGCCATCACGGCTGCCAAAGTTGCCTTGACCATCAATCAGCGGATAGCGCTGGCTGAAGTCTTGCGCCATGCGCACCAGTGCGTCGTAGGCCGCTTGATCGCCATGGGGGTGAAACCGGCCCAACACATCGCCCACCACACGGGCACTTTTAACTGGCTTGGCACCGGTGGCACCCGAGAAGCCCAAGCCCATGCGGGACATGGAATACAGAATGCGGCGTTGCACTGGTTTTTGGCCGTCGCAAACATCGGGCAGTGCGCGACCTTTAACCACGCTCAAGGCGTATTCAAGATAGGCGCGCTGGGCGTACGTGGCCAAATTCAACGAGTCATCGGACTCGCTGTTTTTGAGGTCTAAGGTGGGTTGATCGTTCATGATTAAATGTCCACTTCGATGTCGTCACCGTGCAGCTCCATGAGCTCGCGGCGCGCTGCGGCTTCGCCTTTGCCCATCAGTTGGGTGATCAAGCTTTCGGTTTGCGCAAAATCCAAAGTGCCCAATTGCACGGGCAGCAAACGGCGGGTGTCGGGGTTGAGCGTGGTTTCCCACAACTGCTCGGCACTCATCTCACCCAGGCCTTTAAATCGGCTGATGCTCCACGCACCTTCGCGCACACCGTCTTTGCGTAACTTGTCCAAAATACTTTGCATCTCGGCTTCGTCCAATGCGTACATCTTGGCCGCTGGTTTTTTGCCGCGCGCCGGCGCATCTACACGGAACAAAGGTGGACGTGCCACAAATACATTGCCCGTTTCGATCAACTTAGGGAAGTGACGGAAGAACAAAGTGAGCAACAAGACTTGAATGTGCGAGCCATCAACGTCGGCATCGCTCAAGATGCAAATCTTGCCGTAACGCAAACCCGACAAATCGGGCGTGTCGTTGGGGCCATGCGGATCGACACCAATGGCCACCGAAATGTCATGAATTTCGTTGTTGGCAAACAGACGATCACGATCGACTTCCCAGGTATTGAGCACCTTGCCACGCAAAGGCAAAATGGCTTGGCATTCTTTGTCGCGGCCCATCTTGGCGCTACCGCCCGCAGAGTCGCCCTCGACCAAAAACACTTCGTTGTGCGCAATGTCTTTGCTTTCGCAATCGGTCAGTTTGCCGGGCAACACAGCCACGCCAGAACTCTTGCGCTTCTCAACTTTCTGGCCTGCCTTTTGACGGTGCTGAGCGGCCTTAATGGCCAGCTCGGCCAATTTTTTGCCGTACTCGACGTGTTCATTGAGCCAAAGCTCCATGGTGGGTCGGACAAAACTAGACACCAGACGAACTGCATCGCGTGAGTTCAAACGTTCTTTGATTTGGCCTTGAAATTGCGGGTCTAGCACTTTGGCCGACAGCACAAAACTAGCGCGTGCAAACACATCTTCGGGCATGAGCTTGACGCCCTTGGGCAACAAGCTGTGCAACTCAATGAAGCTCTTCACAGCAGTAAACAAACCATCGCGCAAGCCACTGTCGTGCGTGCCACCGGCACTGGTGGGAATGAGGTTGACATAGCTTTCGCGCACCGGCTGGCCATCTTCGGTAAACGCAACAGCCCAACTGGCACCCTCGCCTTCTGCAAAGCTGTCGTTGTTGCCATCGGCAAAGCCTTCGCCTTCAAACAAGGGAATGACGGGGTCGCCATTCAAGGTTTGCATGAGGTAGTCGCGCAAGCCCGCCTTGTATTGCCAAGTTTGCGTGTCTTTGGTTTTTTCGTTGAACAAAGTGACCGTCACACCTGGCATGAGGACGGCCTTGCTGCGCAGCAAATGCGTCAGCTCGGCCATTGGCAATGCACTGGATTCAAAATACTTGGCATCGGGCCAGACGCGTACAGTGGTGCCTTGCTTGCGATCGCCCTCGCCCGCTTTTCGCGTAACCAAAGGCTCGACCACATCGCCCCCTGAAAACGCCAAAGTGGCTACTTGAGCTTCGCGGTAGCTGGTGGCCTCGAGACGCTTGGCCAAGGCATTGGTCACACTGACGCCCACACCATGCAATCCACCCGAGAAGCTGTAGGCACCGCCCTTGCCTTTGTCAAACTTGCCGCCGGCATGCAAACGCGTGAACACCAATTCAATGACAGGTGCTTTTTCTTCTGGATGCAAACCAAAGGGAATGCCTCGACCGTCGTCTTCAATGCTGACAGAACCGTCGCCATGCAATGAAACCTTGATCTTTTTGCCATAGCCCGCCAAGGCTTCATCGGCCGCGTTGTCGAGCACCTCTTGAATCACGTGCAAAGGATTGTCGGTGCGGGTGTACATACCCGGCCGCTGCTTAACAGGCTCTAGGCCTTTCAAGACTCGAATGGAGCCTTCGCCGTATTCGGGAGATGAATTGGAGGAGGTAGTAGTAGCCATGGGCGCAGATTGTAGTGTGAATTCATTCAAAGTACTGGATAAATTTACAGCTCCAAGCTTGCTTTTACGCCGAATAAGGACAATCAGGCATCATCTAGGCTTATCACTGAAACGAATTGTTAAACCCCTCACATGCATGGCACTGAAGCTCCTTCTAGTTGGGTCACCCGTTGGACCCCTCTCCTGACCCCACACAGCCATGTGCTGGATTTGGCTTGCGGCGCGGGCAGACACATGCAGTGGCTTGCCCATCAGGGCCACCATTGCCTAGGCATCGACCGCTCAGCTGAAGCACTGAGCGCAGCCAAGGCTTTTGGTCAAGTGATGGAGGCCGACATTGAAGACGGGCCTTGGCCCCTGACAGGGCAAACATTTGACGCGGTCATTGTGACCAATTACTTGTGGCGCCCCCTGCTGCCGCGCATTTTGGAAAGCCTTAAACCACAGGGATTCTTGATTTACGAGACTTTTGCCCTGGGCCATGAAAAAATTGGCAAACCATCTCGACCCGACTTTTTGCTCAAACCAGGCGAATTGCTACAGACTTGCGCGCAAATGCACGTCATCGCCTACGAGGATGGCTATTCCGAACAGCCCCCCAAATTTGTCCAACGAATCGTTGCCACACCGCAAGTCCCGGTATCTGGTCATCAGATTGGCCTTGGCTGTCGTTAGAATGCTTGTTTGTCGCTTTAAACACATGCCATGACGAAAACTTTTCAACCCATTACCGGCAGCATCCCCGCCCTTGTGACCCCCATGCTGCCCAACGGCGCCGTGGACTATGACAGCCTGCGAAAACTGATCGATTGGCACATCGCTGAAGGCACCGACTGCATTGGTGTGGTGGGCACCACTGGCGAGTCTCCCACTGTCAATGTCGATGAGCACCGCGAAATCATTCGCGTGTCGGTAGAACAAGCCAAAGGCCGCGTCCCCATCATGGCCGGTTGTGGCGCCAACTCAACGGCAGAGGCCATCGAGTTGGCCAAGTTTGCCAAGAGTGTGGGTGCCGATTGCCAATTGCAAGTTGTGCCCTACTACAACAAGCCCACGCAAGAAGGCATGTACCAACACTTCAAGGCCATTGCCGAGGCAGTGCCCGATTTGCCCATCATTTTGTACAACGTGCCTGGCCGCTCCGTGGCCGACATGCAGCACGATACGGTTTTGCGTTTGGCGAAAGTGCCTGGCATCGTCGGCATCAAAGAAGCCACCGGCAACATTGAACGAGCCCAGTGGCTCATTCGTGATCTGCCCAAAGAATTTGCCGTCTACTCGGGCGATGACCCTACAGCAGTTGCCTTGATGCTTTGCGGCGGCAAGGGCAATGTGAGCGTCACAGCCAACGTAGCACCGCGTTTGATGCATGAGTTGTGTGTGGCGGCCATGGCCGGCAACACTCAAAAAGCCATGGAGATTCAATTCAAATTGATGCCCATGCACAAAAATTTATTTGTGGAAGCCAACCCCATACCTGTCAAATGGGCCATGGCACGCATGGGCCTTTGTGGCGGCACTTTGCGTTTGCCCATGACCGAATTGTCAACCGCTCAACAACCCGTGGTAGAAGCCGCAATGCGTGCAAGCGGACTTATTTAAGGACTCCCTGTGAATCGATTTGTCACCATGCCTCGTTCATTGACCACACTGGCCAGCGCCGCGGCCCTTACCTGTTTGCTTGCAGGTTGCTCTTCGTTGGAAGAAAGCAAAATCGATTACAAAAGCGCCAGCCAAGCGCCCACGCTTCAAATTCCACCAGATTTGACCCAGCTCAAACGCGACTCGCGTTACCAAGTGGCAGGCACCAACAGCGCATCGGCCGTTGCCAACGCCACTGGCGTTCGCACCGTCAATGATGCAGGCACAGCCACCAACCAAGCAGGTCAAGCCCAAATTATTCGCACAGGCAACCAACGGGTCTTGTTGATTCAACGCAGTGCTGATTCTGTTTGGGAACCACTTCGTGAATTCTGGAAAGACAATGGCTTTGTGCTCATCACGGATCAACCCGAGTTGGGCATCATGGAGACTGATTGGGCCGAAAACAGAGCCAAATTGCCACAAGACTTCATCCGAAAAGCCGTCGGTAAAGTTTTTGACAGCCTTTACTCCACAGGCGAGCGCGATCGTTTCAGAACTCGCATCGAACGCACAGACAAGGGCATTGAAATTACCATCACCCATCGCGGCATGGCGGAAATTTACACCAGTGCCTTGAAAGATCAAACCATTTGGTCGCCACGTGCGTCAGATCCCGAATTAGAAATTGAATTCCTCCGACGTTTGATGCTGCGCTTAGGTGGCTCAAGCATGTCTGCAAGTGCCAGTCAAATTGGCGCAATTGCTGCTGCACCAAACGCTGCCGGCGGTTTAGCAGCAGACGTCAAAATCATCAAACAGAACCAGTTGCCTGCCATTGAAATCAAGGATGGTTTTGACCGTGCATGGCGCCGTGTGGGTGTGGCCATTGACCGCACGGGCTTCACGGTTGAAGACCGTGACCGCGCGCAGGGTGTTTTCTTTGTGCGTTACGCACCACCGGGCTCACCTGACAAAGAACCAGGCTTCTTCGCCAAAATGTTCTCCAGCGAAAAAGCCACGCCGGTCTTGGCAAAGTACCGCATTGCTGTAACCAGCAAAGGTGATGTGTCTGTGGTTCAAGTTCAAGCCGCTGATGGCATTCCAGATACTTCTGCCAATGCAGAAAAAATCATCAAACTATTGTCCGATGAAATTAAGTAACTGACCAACGAAATCTAGAGACGAAAAAAAACCCCGCAGCGCGGGGTTTTTTTTGGACTGCCCAGAATTACTTCTTAGGAGCTTCTGCAGGTGCAGGTGCAGCAGCAGGAGCGGCAGGAGCGGCAGCAGCGTCAGCAGGCTTGGCATCAGCAGCGGGTGCGGCTGGTGCAGCAGGTGCTTCAGCAGCGGGAGCTGGTGCGGGTGCAGGAGCGGCTTCTTTTTTACCACAAGCGGCCAAAGCAGCAGCAGCGATCACGGCGGCCAAAATGAGAGACTTATTCATGATTATTTTCCTTAAGTTAGTGAAAAAACAATTTCCGGGAAATTGTCATCAAGAGTCGCTAAACCCTGTTGACAGAACCGCGAGCACTCGAGCTCTCGCCGTCCAGCCTCGGATTATAGCTTGACTTACAGGGTTATTACTAGGTCACGCAAAGACCTCAAAATCTCAGTGCCACCAGCCTTCTTCCCACCAGGCTTGCATCAATTCAGCTGCGTCGTCGCTCAACTGCGCAGCTTGCGCTGAGCTCAATATTTTGTCGTTGGCCAACTTGCGAAGTAACTTGGCGTCTTGCCCGGCGGCTCGAAAACTTTCGCCATTGATGAAAATGTGCTTGGCATCGAAGAGCATTTTGGTACGGCGGTCTAACTGAACTTGGGTCGGCCATGCATAGTTTGGCAAGTCGTCGAGGTCTGGTGTGTCAAACCACACATTGGGTTTAGGTTCGGTCAGGGACTCACCCAACAAGCAGTTCAAAATCTGTGGGTCTTTGAGGGCTTTGGCAACTGCTTGCGCAGCAAATTCTTGCAAAGCTTTGGGCACAGAAGCATCTTGAATTGCAGCCACTTGATGTGGATCTTGGTAAAGCGCGACGGCTGCGGCACTGCAATCTTCGGCCATCTCCTCAGACAAGCCCATCAACAATCCGCTGGCCAATTCTGCACTTCGTGGCGCCCTGAATCCCACCGAATAAGTCATGCACTCCCCCTCGGCAACGCCATCGTGCGCGTAGCCAGGTGGAAGGTAGAGCATGTCCCCTGGATTCAATACAAACTCGGCCTCTGGCTTGAATTCTTTGAGAATTTTGAGTGGCACGCCTTCTTGCAATTCAAACTTCTTTTGTCGACCAATGCGCCATCTGCGTTGCCCATGCGCTTGCAACAAAAACACATCATAGCTGTCGAAATGAGGGCCGACACCGCCACCGTCTGTTGCGTAGCTGATCATCAAATCGTCGAGCCGCGCATCGGGGACAAAACGGAACTGCTGCAGCAGTGAGTGAACGGCATCATTGTGCAAATCAACACCTTGAACCAATACCGTCCAATCGGGCGTTTTAAAGGAAGGCAAACTTTTGCGGCCCATTGGACCTTTTTTCAAAGTCCAATGGGCACCTTTTCGCACAATCAGCCTAGATTCCACCTCTTCGCTTTCCACCATCTCCAGCAACTTTGCGCGCTCAATCAGCGGCGACATGTTGGGCAGGGCTTGTCGAATGAGCAAAGGCTTTTTTTGCCAGTGACGTTTCATAAACTGTTCGGGTGTTAAACCACCCAACAGGGTCAAAGCTGTGTTTTTTTGCATGGGAACCTGATCTAAATCGATTTCAAAACTGCGACAATTCTGGGATGGATATTACTTCTCAATGTGTGGTCGAACTGACCTGGACGCTCAAAGATACTTTGGGCGAAGTTTTGGACGAGCTAGACGAGCCCGTGGCTTTCTACATTGGCGGCCATGATTTGCTGCCCAAAATTGAAGAGGCGCTGCAAGGTCATTCCGTGGGCGCCAAAGTTGATTTGCACCTAGAACCTGAAGACGCCTTTGGCGATTTCGATGAGAATTTGCTCTTTTTAGAGCCACGCACCCTTTTTCCCAAAGACATTGAAGAAGGCCTGACCATTGAAGGCACCGCATTGCCATCAGCTTGCAACCCTGATGCCCCGCGCAACGTGTTGTACACCATCACCGAGATTTACCCAGAGCATGTGGTGCTCGATGGCAACCACCCTTTGTCTGGCATTGCTTTGCGCTTAAGCCTCAAAGTTAACCATGTTCGGCTGGCCACCGATCAAGAGCAAGAAGCGGGCACCTGCGGCACTGGTTTCTTCAAAATTGAAATTGGCGATGCGCCTACCTCTGGCGGCGGTTTGCTTCACTAAGACTAACTGAGCTTCAATGTAAAACAAGCATGCCCCCCAAAGGGCATGCAAATTTCAAAGGTTCAACGCTTGCCGGTTGAGCCGTAACCGCCCTCACCCCGCTCGCTGGGGGCATCAAATTCAGTGACCACATTGAACTTGGCCTGCACCACTGGCACGATGACCATTTGCGCAATGCGCTCCATGGGCTGAATGGTAAAGGCCTCTTGGCTGCGATTCCAGCAGCTGACCATCAGCGGACCTTGATAATCGCTGTCAATCAAACCTACCAAATTGCCCAACACAATGCCGTGCTTGTGGCCCAAGCCAGAGCGTGGCAACAACATGGCCGCAAAGCCCGGATCTTTGAGGTACACCGACAAGCCGGTAGAGATCAACTGCCAAGCATTGGGCTGAAGCGTGATGGGCGCGTCCAAGCAAGCGCGCAAATCGAGGCCTGCACTGCCAGGCGTTGCGTAAGCAGGCAATTGATCGGCCATGCGGGAATCTAAAATTTTGACGTCAACAATCATCATATTTTTGTAAATCAAATTTTGCGAAGGCGGCCAGCAATGTCTTGAATCAAGTCATGCGCCAATTGGGTTTTGCTTGCGCGAGGAAACTCTTTGGCGCCCTGTGCGTCGACCAATAACAAAGCGTTGTCGTCTTGACCAAAGGTGCTCGGGCCAATGTTGCCCACCAACAAAGGGACGCCTTTGCGCGCGCGCTTGGCCGTCGCATGCGCCAGCAAATCGTGGCTTTCGGCAGCAAAGCCGACGCAAAACAAGTCGCCGCTTTGTGCGCGGAGTGATTTCGCGACAGTGGCCAAAATGTCGGGGTTTTCGACGAATCGCAATTCAGGCGTATCACCTGAACCATCCTTCTTGATTTTTTGATCTGCCGCAGAGGCTGGCCGCCAATCGGCCACAGCTGCGGCTGCGATGAAAACAGTGGCATGCGGCGCAGACCGTTGCACGGCCTCGCTCATTTGCAAGGCAGAACGCACATCCACTCGCTTCACACCACGGGGCGTTGGCAAGCTCACAGGCCCAGCGACCAAGCTCACCTGCGCGCCTGCGTGATGCGCAGCTCGCGCAATGGCAAATCCCATCTTGCCACTGGACAAATTGGTAATGCCGCGAACAGGGTCAATGGCTTCATAGGTAGGACCTGCTGTGATCAATACATGTTGGCCAAGCAAAACCTTGGGTGTCCAAAATGCATGCAGTTCTTCCACAATTTCATCGGCTTCCAGCATGCGACCATCGCCGGTTTCACCGCAAGCTTGATCACCTTGTCCCACATCTAGGACATGTGAGCCATCGGCTTTCAACTGAGCCACATTGCGCTGTGTGGCGGGATGGGCCCACATTTCACGGTTCATGGCGGGCGCCAAAATCAGGGGGACTGTTTGCAAAGGTCTGGCCAAGCACATGAGGCTCAGCAATTCGTCGGCCTTGCCGTGAATCAGCTTGGCCATGAAATCGGCGCTGGCAGGCGCAATCAGAATGGCATCCGCCTCTCGGCTGAGGTTGATGTGCGCCATGTTGTTGCCCTCTCGTGCATCCCACTGAGAGGTGTAGACAGGGCGACCAGACAAAGCCTGCATGGTGACAGGCGTGATGAATTGGGCTGCCGCCTCGGTCATGACCACCTGAACTTGCGCACCCGCTTTGATGAGCGAGCGACACAACTCAGCCGCCTTGAAGCAAGCGATACCACCTGTCAGTCCCAAAACTATGCGTTTTCCGAGCAAATCGTTCATGTTGGGCAATGTAGCAGATCAGGACACCTTTATAATCTCGTTTTCCATCTCCCGGGTGCTCAGCATCCCGTCCTGGACATGACCAAATTCGTCTTCGTCACCGGTGGTGTGGTGTCTTCCCTGGGTAAGGGAATCGCCTCCGCCTCTCTCGCCGCGATCTTAGAATCGCGCGGCCTCTCAGTCACCCTCATCAAGCTGGACCCGTACATCAACGTCGACCCAGGCACCATGTCACCGTTTCAACACGGTGAGGTGTTTGTCACCGACGATGGCGCCGAAACCGACCTGGATTTGGGTCACTACGAGCGCTTTATCAACACCCGCATGAAGAAGGCCAACAACTTCACCACGGGTCAAATCTACAAGAGCGTGCTCGAAAAAGAACGCCGCGGCGATTACTTGGGTAAAACAGTTCAGGTCATTCCCCACATTACCAACGAAATTCAAGACTACATCAAGCGCGGCGCCGGCTTTGGCACGTCCGAAGCAGTCGATGTGGCCATCGTTGAAATTGGCGGCACCGTGGGTGACATCGAGTCCCTGCCCTTCTTGGAAGCTGTGCGCCAACTGAGCTTGCGCCTTGGCCCCAACAACGCCGCCTTTGTGCACCTCACGTATGTGCCTTGGATTGCCGCTGCAGGCGAGCTCAAAACCAAGCCAACACAACATACAGTTCAAAAATTGCGCGAAATCGGTATTCAGCCAGATGCACTTCTGTGCCGTGCCGACCGCATGATTCCAGAAGACGAAAAAGACAAAATTTCGCTCTTCACCAACGTGCAAAGCTGGGGCGTGATTTCCATGCCCGATGTCGATACCATTTACAAAGTGCCCCGTGTTTTGCACGAGCAAGGTTTGGACGGCCTCATCTGCGACCGCTTGCACATCAACACACCGCCTGCCAACCTCAAGCGCTGGGATGATTTGGTTTACGAAACCGAACATCCACAAGGCGAAGTCACCATTGCCATGGTGGGCAAGTATGTCGAGTTATCCGACAGTTATAAATCGGTCAATGAGGCATTGCGCCATGCAGGCATGCGCAACCATGTGCGCGTCAAAATTGAACACATCGACTCCGAGACCATCACCCCTGAAACCGTGGCGCAACTGGCCAAGTTTGATGGCGTCTTGGTACCAGGCGGTTTTGGCAAACGCGGTGTTGAAGGCAAAATTCAAACCGCACGTTTTGCTCGCGAAAGCAAAGTCCCTTATTTGGGCATTTGCTTGGGCATGCAAGTAGCCACCATTGAATATGCGCGCCATGTGGCCGGCATGGCCAATGCCAACAGCACAGAATTCGAACCCGACACACCTTTCCCAGTCATTGCCTTGATCAATGAATGGAAAGATGCAGACGGCACCATCCAAGTACGCGATGCGCAGTCCGATTTGGGCGGCACGATGCGTCTTGGTGCGCAAAGCTCTGACGTGTCTGCTGGCACATTGGCCCACGACATTTATGGCCCTGTGGTCACAGAGCGTCACCGTCACCGTTACGAAGCCAATGTGAATTATTTGGACACTTTGCGCAAAGCAGGCTTGGTCATTTCAGCCCTCACGCAGCGCGAGCAGCTCACAGAAATTGTGGAGTTGCCCACAGATGTGCATCCTTGGTTTGTCGGCGTGCAATTTCACCCCGAGTTCAAATCGACACCTTGGGATGGCCATCCATTGTTCAACGCGTTCATCAAAGCGTCGATCGATCATCAAAAAGGTGCCAAGCACCTCAAAGCGGTTGCTTAATTTTGAAGTCACCAGACAAGGAATACCATGAAACTGTGCGGATTTAATGTTGGCCTCGACCAGCGCTTCTTTTTGATTGCCGGCCCCTGTGTCATTGAATCTGAGCAATTGCAAATGGACACGGCTGGCACCTTGAAAGAGATCACGTCAGCCCTTGGCATTCCCTTCATCTTTAAAAGCAGTTACGACAAAGCCAACCGCTCTTCTGGCAGCACCTTCCGTGGTCCAGGCATGGAAAAAGGTTTGGAAATTTTGGCCAAAGTGAAGCGTGAACTGCACGTACCTATCCTCACCGATGTCCATACCGAAGCCGACATCCCTGCAGTGGCGGCAGTTGTGGACGTGTTGCAAACGCCAGCTTTCTTGTGCCGCCAAACTGATTTCATTCGCGCAGTGGCCCAATCGGGCAAACCGGTCAACATCAAGAAGGGGCAGTTCTTGGCCCCTCACGACATGAAGAACGTGATTGACAAAGCCCGTGCGGCCGCGCGTGACGCAGGCTTGCCTGAAGACAGCTTCATGGCCTGCGAGCGTGGTGCTAGCTTTGGCTACAACAACTTGGTGTCCGACATGCGCAGCTTGGCCATCATGCGAGAAACCGGTGCGCCCGTGGTGTACGACGCCACCCACTCCGTTCAATTGCCTGGCGGCCAAGGTACAAGCTCTGGCGGCATGCGCGAGATGGTGCCTGTGTTGTCGCGTGCAGCCGTGGCTGTGGGTGTTGCAGGCCTCTTTATGGAAACCCACCCCAACCCTGCCCAAGCCATGTCTGACGGTCCCAACGCGGTGCCCTTGCAGCACATGAAAGCCTTGCTAGAAACCCTGTTGGAACTCGATGCGGTAACCAAAAAGAACCCGTTCCTCGAAAACAATTTTCAGTGATTGATTGCATCATCTGCATTGGGATTTTTGGGTTAAACAATTTTTAATTTAGACAGAGAGAAGTAAACATGAGTGCGATTGTTGACATTGTGGGCCGCGAAATCTTAGACAGCCGCGGCAACCCCACGGTTGAATGCGATGTGTTGTTAGAGTCCGGCGTAATGGGCCGCGCTGCAGTGCCTTCTGGCGCTTCTACCGGCAGCCGCGAAGCCATTGAATTGCGTGATGGCGACAAGAGCCGTTACCTGGGCAAAGGCGTCTTGAAAGCCGTTGAGCACATCAACACCGAAATCTCTGAAGCCGTGCTGGGTCTTGATGCTTCCGAGCAATCTTTCCTCGACAAAACCTTGATCGATCTGGACGGCACAGAAAACAAGAGCCGCCTGGGTGCCAATGCCATGCTGGCTGTTTCTATGGCGGTGGCCCGCGCTGCAGCTGAAGAGTCTGGTTTGCCTTTGTACCGCTACTTCGGCGGCATGCACGCATGCCAGTTGCCCGTACCCATGATGAACGTCATCAATGGCGGCGCACACGCCAACAACAACCTCGACTTGCAAGAGTTGATGATCATTCCCGTGGGCGCGCCTAGCTTCCGCGAAGCCGTGCGTTACGGCGCTGAAGTGTTTCATGCTTTGAAGAAAATCATTCACGACAAAGGCATGAGCATTGCGGTCGGCGACGAAGGCGGCTTTGCTCCCAACGTGCCCAACCACGAAGCTGCTATCCAAATGATTTTGGACGCCATTAGCGCCGCCGGCTACACCGCTGGCGAGCAAATTGCCATTGGTCTCGACTGCGCGGCCAGCGAGTTCTACAAAGACGGCAAATACGAACTTGAAGGCGAAGGCTTGTCCTTAACCGGCGAGCAGTGGATTGACATGTTGGCCACTTGGGTCGACAAGTACCCCATCATCAGCATTGAAGACGGCATGGCCGAAGGCGACTGGGATGGTTGGAAATTGCTCACCGAGCGTTTGGGTGAAAAAGTTCAAATCGTGGGCGATGACTTGTTCGTCACCAACACCAAGATTTTGAAAGAAGGCATCGACAAAGGCATTGCCAATTCGATCCTGATCAAGATCAACCAAATTGGCACTCTGACCGAAACCTTTGCTGCCATCGAAATGGCCAAGCGCGCAGGTTATACCGCCGTCATCAGCCATCGCTCTGGCGAAACCGAAGATTCCACCATTGCCGACATTGCGGTAGGCTTGAATGCGGGTCAAATCAAAACAGGCTCTATGAGCCGAAGCGATCGCATGGCCAAGTACAACCAATTGCTTCGCATTGAAGAAGACTTGGGCGACATTGCTGAATACCCCGGCCGCGCTGCTTTTTACAACCTGCGCTAATTGAAACGCTTCGAACTTTTCAATGCTCATGGAAAACCGTTTTTGGCCAGCCCTGTTGATCGCTTTGTTGCTGATCTTGCAGGGTCAAATTTGGCTTGGCAAAGGCGGTGTTCCCACAGTGATCGAGCTTGAAAATAAGATCAAAGCGCAAAATGAGTTGAATGCGAAAGCCAAACGCATCAACGATCAACTCAACTCTGAAGTGAGCGATCTCAAAGAAGGTTTAAACACCGTCGAAGAACGTGCACGTCACGAGCTGGGCATGGTCAAAGCCAACGAAATTTTCGTGCAGATCGAAAAATGATGAATTCGGTCGAATTGGCCGGCTTTGTTTTGTCGTTGGCAATGGTTTATTGCAACATCAAAGAAATTCATTGGGGCTGGCCATTGGCCATTGCCAGCTCGGCACTTTACGGCGTGGTGTTTTGGAACACTCAGCTCTATGGCGAGGCCTCTTTGCAAGTCATGTTCATTCTGACCTCCATTTGGGGTTGGCGGCAATGGCGCTTGGGCGTGCAAGCGCCACAAGCCCCACAAGTCGAAAGCTGGGTCAAGCCCGCTACCTTGCAAATCAGCCGTCTTTTGCCTGCACAAAGACATAAAGCCATCTTCGCTTTTTTAATCGCATGGCCTGCATTCACGTTTTTTTTGTACCGATTCACAGACAGCGATGTGGCGATCTGGGACGGCTTGGTTACTGCCTTGAGTTTGTTGGCGCAATACTTACTGGCCAAAAAGAAAATTGAAAATTGGTGGGTCTGGCTGGCGGTTAATTTAATCACGGTCGGGCTGATGCTGGTGAAATCGCTTTGGCTGACTGCATTGCTATACCTCATTTTTGCAGGCCTGAGCTATGTCGGTCTTAAAGCTTGGCAACGTCAACATGCACACTAAGCCTGTTCGAATTGCTTTGTTGGGCGCCGAAAGCACCGGCAAAACCAGCTTGTGTCTGGGCATTACCAGTGCCCTTCAGTCTTTGGGACTGAACGCAACAGCGGTACCCGAAACACTGAGGGAGTGGTGCGATGCCAAGGGCAGAACACCGCATGCGCACGAGCAAGCCGCCATTGCAACACGACAAGCCGAGCGCATTTTCTCAATTGCCAGTGGCTGGGTGGTGGCAGACACCAGCCCCCTCATGACAGCGGTTTACAGCGACTACGTTTTCAAAGACAAAACACTGTATGAACCAGCGCTTCAACAGCAAGCGCAGTTTGATTTGACACTTGTCATGGGCCTCGATTTGCCATGGGTGGCCGATGGCTTGCAGCGCGATGGCGCGCATGTTCGCGAACCCGTCGACACTTTGCTACGGGAAGCGCTGCAAAGTGCAGGACTACCCTTCAAAGTGATTTATGGACAGGCCGATGCACGCCTGTCAGCGGCGCTCATGGCCATCCGCAATGGCATCAACAACTTGAGTGAAGAATTGGGGCAGCACCTGAGCAGCTTCAAGGCCCTTCAAACACAAAGAGACGAGAGTCAATACGGTTTGAACAAAGGCAAAACAGCCTGGCGCTGCGATTTGTGCAGCGACGCAGACTGTGAACACAAATTGTTCAGCGACTTGCTGAAGTAAGGCAACTCAATGAACTGAAGGCCCTGTAGGCGGTGTGGCCTCAGGTTGGGTAAACAAGCTGGCCGCATCCACAGGATCGAAATGGTATTGCTTGCCGCAAAACTCGCAACCCACTTCAATGTTGTCGCGCTCAGACAAAATACTCTCAACCTCTTCCACGCCCAGTCCTTTGATCATGCGACCTACGCGCTCACGGCTGCAACTGCATCGGAATTTGGGGCCCGTGTCACCCACCAAGGGCTCAAAGCGCAACAGCGGCTCTTCCCAAAACAAACGGTGCAATACCGTTTCAATGTCTAAACCCAATAACTCCTCGGCTTTCAAGCTTTTGGCCAAAATAGAAATGCGGTTGTAGTCCTCGCTTTGGCCCAAGGCGGCTTCTCGCTCCACCGAGTCGTACTTGCCTGCCAAGTTAGCAGCACCCTCTAAGGGCAGGCGCTGAATTAAAACGCCAGCAGCCACGTCCATGTTGGCCGCCAAAACCAAGGTGGTATCGAGTTGCTCAGATTGCAACATGTAGTGCTCTAGCACTTCACTCAATTTTTCAAGCTTCTCTTTTTGATCACCAAAAAGAGGAACGACACCTTGATAGGGCTGCTGTCCTGGCATGCGATCGAGCGGATCCAGCGTAATGGCACAACGGCCATCGTTATTTTGGTTCACCATCTGACTGAGGCTGGCATCTGCGGCCACATCACCTTGCAAAGTGGCAGTAGCGCGCACGCCAAAGTCGGGCTGCACTTCCACCACGGCCAATTTCACAGGACCGTCGCCAAACACCTGCAAGACCAAGGCACCATTGAATTTGATGTTGGCTTGCATCAACACCGCAGCCGCCGACATCTGACCCAACAGCTCGGAGACTGGGGCGGGATATGCCCCGGTTTCGTTGTTGGCCGCGCGGCGTTTCAGAATTTCTTGCCAGGCATCGGTCAAGCGAACAATGGCGCCTCGAACGGGCAAGCCTTCAAATAGAAATTTATGAAGTTCAGACAATTTTTTTCAAACCTGATTGAAATCGATGTGCATTTTCGATGTAGTGCTTTGCAGACATTCGCAAGCCTTGCATTTGCTCTGGCGACAACTCACGCACCACTTTGGCAGGAGAGCCCATGATCATGGAACCGTCGGGAAACTCTTTGCCCTCTGTTACCAAAGAACCCGCGCCGACCAAACAATTTTTACCAATTTTGGCGCCGTTGAGCACAATGGCGCCAATGCCAATCAGAGACTCATCGCCAATGGTGCAACCATGCAACATCACTTGATGCCCTACCGTCACATTTTTACCCACCGTCAAAGGCTTGCCCACATCAGCGTGCAATACGCTGCAGTCTTGAATGTTGCTGCCCTCACCAATGCGGATGGTTTCGGTATCGCCGCGAATCACGGTTCCAAACCAAACACTGGCGTTGGCGCCCAATTCCACAGCGCCCATGACTTGGGCGCTGTCGGCCACCCAAGCACCTTCAGCCAGCACCGGTTGTTTGTCATCTAACGAATAAATTGCCATTTCCGACCTCTTTAGCCTTGACTCAAAACCTACATTGTAGGCACCCCTAAAATACGCCATGCCTTGCCCCAAAATGCCCCCCATCGCGTCAGACCTCAGACAAGCTGTCCTGACGCCCTTGCTTGAGAAAAATGCCGTCTACAAGGCAGAACTCACCTTGGGCCTGCCCGAGTCATGGGGTGTAGACACGCAAGCTGTCATTGCAGATCCTGGTTGTATTCCAGGACGGTCCGCACAGCCCATCTTGGTGTCTCACACCAGCCTCAAAGCCAAACCGCTCAACACGCCCGAAGGCAAGGCTTTGTTGCTGCATGCCATTGCGCACATCGAACTCAACGCCATCGATTTGGCGCTTGACGTGGTTTGGCGCTTCAGCGGCATGCCAGAAGACTTTTACCGAGACTGGGTGCGCATCGCAAAAGAAGAAGCCAAACACTTCTTGTTGCTTCAAGGACATTTGACCGGTATGGGCTTTGACTACGGCGCCTTCCCCGCGCACAACTCTCTTTGGGACATGGCTGAACGCACCAAAGGCGACATCCTGGCTCGAATTGGTTTGGTGCCCAGAACGATGGAGGCTCGCGGCTTAGACGCCTCGCCCGGCGTTAAGAATAAATTGGTGAGCGCAGGCGACATGGCTGCAGCCCGTATTTTGGACATCATTCTGGAAGACGAAATTGGTCATGTGGCCGCGGGCAATCGGTGGTATCGGTTTGTCTGCCAACAACGCGGTTTGGATCCTGTGGCCACCTATCGCAATTTGATTCAGCAATACGATGCGCCCAAACTCAAGTCGCCTTACAACCTCGAGGCGCGTCGATTGGCGGGTTTTGATGAGGAAGAGCTCAATGACTTAGCGGCTCATGGCTTTTAGCACGCACCATGACACACCTCGATGCTTCATACAAAGGGTTTCCCGGGCACTTAGCGCCCGTCAGCTTGTCCGCCGTCGGTCAGCAAGACTGGAACCTGTTGGCCGGGCACTTGTCGCTGCCCTTGGCTGTTCTCAAACAATCAGCGCTAGCGCACAACCTGGTCTGGATGCAAGACTTTTGCATTGCTCGCGGTTTAGACATTGCACCGCATGGCAAAACCACCATGTCCCCCGAACTCTACGACATGCAAATCAAAGCAGGGGCTTGGGGCATCAGTTTTGCCAATGTGTTTCAAGCCGGGCTTGGCATTCGCCACGGCATTCAACGGATCATCATTGCCAATCAGGTGTTTCAGGCTACCGACTTAGACACACTGGCCACGCTGCTGTTTGAACATCCAAGCGCCAGAATTTATTTTCTGATCGACTCCATGGCGCAACTTGATGCCATTGAAGCCTGGCATGTCAGTTACAAAACTAAGACAAACACTCCCCTCACTTTCACAGTTCTGATTGAACTGGGCATTGAAGGCAAGAGAACGGGTTGTCGCAAACATGACGAAGCACTGGCGCTGGCACACAGAATCAAAGCAACGCCCTACCTGACTTTGTGCGGTATTGAGTGCTACGAAGGTGCCTTGGCCACTTGTAACCATGCGCACGACACAGAAGCCGTGGCAGCCCTGATGGCGCGCGTTCAATGCTTGGCCCAAGCCTGCGAATCAGACGATCTATTTGAGTGCGATGAAGTCTTGCTCACAGCTGGTGGCTCTGCCATCTTTGACTTGGTGGCAGAGAACCTCAAGCCCCTGCTGCAGCGTCCTGCGCGGGGCATATTGCGGTCTGGTTGCTACCTCACGCACGACCATGTGCAGTACAAAAAAATGTTGCAATGTGTGGGCGTGCGACTGCAGTTGAGCAACACGCTTCAACCTGCGCTAGAAGTTCTCAGCCGCGTGCAATCTTGCCCAGAGCCTGGGTTGGCACTGTTGTCGATGGGCAAACGAGATGTTTCTTTTGACATGGACTTGCCCATACCGCTCTGGCGTGCCAAGGTAGGCGACACAAGTACACGAAGGGTACCAAGCCACTGGCAAATAACGGCCTTGAATGATCAACATGCCTACTTGCACTTTGATGCGCAAGCGCCGCAAGATGAGCAGCCCTTTGTGGGGCAAATCATTGGCAGTGGCATTTCACACCCCTGCACCACTTTTGACAAATGGCGTTGGATGCCTTTGGTCGACGACCACTACCAAGTGATCGATGCCATATCAATTCATTTTTAATTGAAAACAGCTTAGCCGCGGGGATGATGCTGCGCATGCAAGTTTTTCAACCGCTCTCGCGCCACATGGGTGTAAATGGTCGTGGTAGAAATATCGGCATGCCCCAATAGCACTTGCACAGACCGCAAATCGGCGCCGTGATTGAGCAAATGCGTGGCAAACGCATGACGCAAGGTGTGCGGCGACAAAGGCGCTGTAATGCCTGCCAGTACGGCATACTTTTTAATCAAGCTCCAAAACATGATGCGTGACATGGCGGTGCCCGCTTTGGGGCCACTGGCCGTCACAAACAAGTCGTCAGTTTGTTTGGCGCCGAGCAAAGCACTGCGACCGTTTTGCATGTAACTGACCAAGCTGTCTCTGGCCATGTCCCCAAACGGTACCAGTCGCTCCTTACTGCCCTTGCCCATGATTCGCAAGATGCCTTCATTCAAAGAAACATGCAGTGTTTTGAGCTTGACCAACTCTGACACCCGCAAACCGCTGGCGTACAGCAACTCCAACATGGCTTTGTCACGCAGGCCTAAAGGCGTATGGACATCGGGCGCAGTTAGCAAGGCATCCACTTGATCTTCAGACAATGTTTTGGGCACACGCAAAGCTTGTTTGGCGGCCAGCATTCGAAGAGTGGGGTCCGTTTGGACAATATGCTCTCTCAATGCCCAACGGAAATACCGCTTGAAAACCGTGAGGCGCCGATTCGCAGAGGTGGCTTTGGAAAGGCTGTGCCGGGCTGCAAAGTAGGCTTGCAAGTGCTGCTCTTGAGCACCGTCTAAAGCAGTGGCTGCATGCTGATGCAACCACTTCGCCAAAGCGGAGAGATCTCTTCGGTAAGCGGCCAGGGTATTGGCCGACAAACCATCTTCTAACCAAACCGCATCAACAAAGCGGTCGATGGCGGCTTGGTTGTTTTCAGTCATCAGTCCAGTTTGAGGCTTTGAGCGTCGACCACTTTTTTGTAGACTTCAAACTCAGCTTTGATTTGAGCTGCAAACTGATCGGGCGTGTTGGCAACAATCAAAGAACCTGTGTCTTCAATGCGCTTGCGAACAGCAGGATCTTCCAACGCTTTCCTGACGCCGCTGCTGACTTTGTCAACCACTTCCTTGGGCAAATTCTTGGGGCCCAAGATGCCGTAATAGGCCATGCGGTTCACTGGCTCAAGACCCACTTCTTTGAATGTGGGTACATTGGGCAGTTGTGTCAGTCGCTGAGGTGCTGCCACCACGATGGGGATCAACTTACCTGTCTGGATAAAGGGCAGCGCCGAAGGCATGTTGTCAAAAATGATCGGCACTTGACCTGCCACAGTGTCGTTCAAGGCTGGACCCGCACCACGATAAGGAATGTGCGTAATGAACACGCCTGCCAAGCTTTTCCACAACTCAGTTTGCAAGTGGCCAATGCCGCCTGTGCCCGAAGAAGCGTAAGAATATTTGCCAGGATTCTTTTTCAACTCTGCGACAAAATCTTTGTAGTTGCGAGCAGGAAAACTGGGGTGCACCGCAATGACATTGGGAGTGGCAGCAATGTTGATGATAGGTGTGAAGTCTGTAACGGGGTTGTACGGGTTTTTGGGATTGATGGCAGGGTTGGCTGCGGTGGTTGACACCGTGGCCATGCCCAAAGAGTAGCCATCGGGTGTAGCACGCACAGTTTCTGTTGCGCCCACCACGCCGCCGCCGCCAGCTTTGTTTTCCACAATGACCGACTGGCCAAGGGCCTTGCCCAGTGGCTCAGAAATAACGCGCGCCACAATGTCGGTGGTGCCGCCGGGTGCAAATGGCACCTGCAAGCGAATTACTTTATTGGGGTAGGCCTGGGCCAAAACGGTGCCACTGGCGCTCAACGCCAACAAGGCGGCTGCAGCCACCCAACTCGTACGACGGTTCATTTCAACTCCTCTAATAAACTGATCAACATCATAAGCAATATCTCAAGCACTTCAAAACAAAAACAGCAAAGACTGCCGTTATGCTTGGGGGGTGAATTTTGCCCAACTATTATTTCCTGACTTCTCACTCATCCTGTGCGGCTATTTTTTGTGCCGCTACACCGGCTTGAACCGTCCCGTTTGGCAACAAGCCGAGTTCTTGGTCTATTATTTTTTATTCCCGGTTTTGCTGTTTCACTCCATTGTGAAAAGCCCCTTGGATATTCAGGCCACTTCTAATTTTTTACTGGCCGGCATCAGCATGGGCTTGATGGCCATTGCCCTGTCCTACAGCTTGCCTTACTGGCCATGGATTGGCCGCCACATTGACAAGCGCGACCATGCGGCCAGTGCACAAGCAGGCTTTCGCTTCAACTCCTTCATCGCGTTGGCGTTGGTAGAGCGACTTGCGGGCCCAGAGGGCTTGCTTCTGATTTCTGTGCTCATTGGCTTTTGCGTCCCCATGTTCAACATCGGTGCGGTCTGGCCCATGGCGCGCCACGGCGAATCGGGCTTCTTGCGCGAGCTTGTTCGAAATCCTCTGATTTTGGCCACCACCGGCGGGCTGGCCTTCAATTTACTGGGCCTGCGCGTTCCCGAGTTCATGGACCCCAGTTTGTCTCGCATTGGGGCAGCATCCCTGGCTTTGGGGCTGATGTCTGCTGGGGCTGGCATGGAGCTCAAAGCGCTAAACCAGGGCAAATTACTGGGCGCATTGGTTTTAACCTTCAAGCATTTGGTCTTGCCTTGTTTGGCTTGGGGTTTGGCGCAATTCTTTCAATTAAACCCCTTGCAGACCACTGTGCTGCTTATTTTTTCAGCACTGCCAACGGCCTCCACATGTTACGTTTTGGCCTCACGCATGGGCTACAACGGCCCCTATGTGGCCGGATTGGTGACGCTGTCAACCTTGTTGGGCATGCTCAGTTTGCCCTTTGCGCTGGGCGTGCTTCGTGAGTTGCGCTTTTAAGCCACTTGCGCCAAAGACCAAGCGACTTGCTCTTGCACAACAGGATCAACATGGCCTGTCCATCGATTGAGCCCTTGAATCAGGGCTTGTTGTTCTGCCTTTGAAAGTTTGGAAGATTTTGACAAGGCATTGCCTGCCGCAAGGGCTACATTGCGCACCCACCGTGCGTGGCCAATTCGGCGAATGGCACTGCCCTCTGTCATTCGCAAAAAGGTGGCTTCATCCCAAGCCAACAAATCGACCAAAGAGGGGGACGACAAACCATCTCGCGCTTCAAAATCTGGCAAGGGGCTGCGCTTGGCAAACTTGTTCCAGGGACAAGCCCATTGGCAATCGTCACAACCATAGATGCGATTACCAATCAGCGCTCTGAACTCAACAGGAATGGGCCCTGCATGTTCTATGGTGAGGTATGAAATGCAACGTCGGGCATCCAATTTGTAGGGCGCCACAATGGCCTGTGTAGGACACACATCGATACAAGCAGTGCAAGATCCACAGTGTTCGGTTACGGGCTCGGTGAACGGCAAGGCCATATCTACAAACAGCTCGCCCAAAAAGAAAAAGGAGCCAGCATCTCTCTGTAACACCAGGGTATTTTTACCGCGCCAGCCCTGCCCGCTGCGCACTGCCAATTCGGCTTCCATCACGGGGGCTGAATCGGTGAACACGCGGTGCCCAAATGGCCCCACCAAATTGGCCATTCGCTCTTGCAGCTTTTGCAGCCGGCCGCGCAGTACTTTGTGATAATCCCGACCCCTTGCATAGACAGAGACCACACCCTGCTGGACCTGCCCAAGCCCTTGCCAAGCGTCTTCGGCTGACAGGTTTTGCACATTGCTCGGCAAGTAATCCATTCTGACCGTGATCACACTGACCGTCCCAGGAACCAATTCTGTGGGTCGGGCACGCTTTAAACCATGGCTTGCCATATAGTTCATGCTGCCGTGAAAGCCTGCAGCCAACCAAGCCTCTAATCCCGGCTCGGCCTCGGACAAATTCACACCTGTCACGCCAATTTGAGAAAATCCCAGTTCCCGGGCTGCCAATTGCAGCTCAGACCACAAAGCCGCTGCGTCCAAAGGACCCAAGGGCGTTGCATTAGAAAGAGATTGATGAGCGGTGTTCACCCAGCGATTGTAGGAACTCCCGAGCCACATGGCACGGCCCACTGGCTGTGGACAGATGAAATTGCCACACGCACTTTTGCTCAAGCTTTGGCGCAACAAGTGCCTGTGCAAAATGCTTACATCGAATTGGTGGGCAATTTGGGCGCAGGCAAAACCACTTTTGTACGGCATTTGCTGCAAGCTTTGGGTGTGGAAGGTCGCATCAAAAGCCCAACGTATGCCGTGGTCGAGCCCCATGAAGGCAGACACCCGCAAGCACAACAGCCCTTGGCCATTTGGCACTTCGACTTCTACCGATTCAACGACCCCCAAGAGTTTGAAGAAGCAGGGTTTCGAGATTTGTTTGCCAGCACAGGACTGAAAATTGCAGAGTGGCCCAACCAAGCGCAAGGCATGTTGCCTTCGCCCGATCTTCAACTGACACTGACTGTCGATGCGCAAGACGCTCGGTATGTGCAAGCCTGTGCAGGTACGCCGCTAGGCCATCAATTACTTCAAGGGCTCTTGACAGCCATGCCCTCCAACGCATCTGCTCATGCAAATTCAGCGACGTGATTGGCTCAAGGCTTCTAGCTTGGCATTGATGCTGGGCTGGGCCGACATCAGCAAAGGCGCCAGCTTGATGGCGGTGCGCGTGTGGCCGGCCAGAGATTACACACGCGTCACTTTGGAATCTGATGTTGCGCTGAAAACCAAATACACCTTCGTGCCCTCCCCGCCACGTTTGGCCATTGACATTGAAGGCTTGGAATTGAACCCCTCCATCAAAGAATGGGTGGGCAAAATCAAGCCCGACGATCCCAACATCACCGGCGTGCGCGTGGCGCAAAACAGTCCCGGTGTGGTGCGCATGGTGTTTGATTTGAAGCAGGCTGTGCAGCCGCAAGTGTTTGCATTGACCCCCGTAGGTGACTACAAACATCGGTTGGTCCTTGACCTCTATCCGACGGCACCGGTCGATCCATTGGAAAGTTGGATTGCAGAAAGATCGCAAAGCAACGACCCTCTGAGCGACTGGCTCAACAAGCAAGCAGGCGCGGGTCAAACCAGTCCATCTAACAGCACGACCAACACAAGTTCAGCAAACAATGCGCAGGGCGCAACTTCCAGTTCCCCCTCTCAGTCAGCGACAACACCTTCGGCGCCCATTACAGACCGCTTAATTGTGGTTGCCATTGACGCAGGTCATGGCGGAGAGGACCCGGGTGCCATTGGCCCCAATGGCACCAAAGAAAAAGATGTGGTTTTGCAAATCGCCTTGAAACTGCGCGATCGAATCAATGCCACCACTGTCAAAGGCAACCCCATGCGGGCCTTCCTGACGCGCGATGCAGACTACTTTGTGCCGCTGCATGTGCGGGTTCAAAAAGCCCGAAAGGTGCAAGCCGATTTGTTTGTGAGTGTGCATGCCGACGCTTTTTTTACGCCCAACGCGCAAGGCGCAAGCGTCTTTGCCCTCAGCCATGGCGCAGCCTCTAGCAGTGCGGCAAGGTGGATGGCCCAGCAAGAAAACAAAGCCGACTTGATTGGCGGCATGAACTTCGGGGTGAAAGATTCGCAAGTGCAACAAGCCTTGCTGGACATGAGCACTTCGGCCCAAATCAAAGACAGCTTGAACTTGGGCGGCGCCCTTCTCAGAGAAATTGGCGGCGTAGGAAGGCTGCACAAACCAAAGGTAGAACAGGCTGGGTTTGCTGTATTAAAAGCACCCGACATCCCCAGTGTGCTGGTTGAAACAGCCTTCATCAGCAACCCCAACGAAGAGGCCAAACTGTCAGATCCAAACTACCAAGACAGCATGGCAGATGCCTTGGTCAAGGGCTTGCAAAAATACTTTGAGCGAAACCCGCCTTTGGCGCGCAAGCGCTCTACTTAATAAAGCCGCAAACTTCAAACGGCAGGACACGCCTGCATTCTGGCGCGCACGTCGTCCCAACTTGCAGGATCGCAACCGCGGCGCATGACCACCAAAGTGGCGCTGGCCAAGGCATGGCACAGAACATCTTGCAACTGACTGGCTGAGGCTTGTTGAGCCCATGCGTTCAAGTTGAAGGTCGAGGGTTGCGCATCTGCATGGTGCAATGCGCAGGCCAACAGCCCAGCCAAAAAACTATCGCCAGCACCAACGGTGTCGACGACTTTGACTGGCCCCGCCTCTTTGGCTTTGAAAGTTTTCAAGGCATCGCCTTGGCGAACCATCAACCGCGCGCCTTCTGCACCCAGGGTTAAGGCCATCCACTGGGCTGAGCCCAACTGCATCAAATGCATGGCTTGGTCCATAGGTGTTGCACCAGGCAATTGCAAATGGGCCAAGTCTTCGTCGCTGGCCTTCAGCACATCTGCCATCTTGGCCATTGTCAACACATGCGCCCGGTACTTGCTAAGGTCGGGCATCACGGAGGGCCTCAAATTCACATCCACCACAATCCATTTGCCGGCATCTTTTTGCGCTTGTAACCATGGCAAATAATGCTGCGCATCGGCTGGGTCAAGTGCCAAACAGCCTGTGCATGCAATTTCCAACTGGGGCTGCGCCAGACACACAGCATTCAAAGAACTCGCCGTAATTTGCCGATCGGCAACGCCCTCTCGGTAGAAAGCGTAATCGGGATGCCCGTCTGAATTCAGAGCCACCACAGCCAAGGACGTCGTTTGAGCAATGGCTTGCGGCTTGGCCAATTGAACACCATCGTGTTGCAAGGCTTGGGCCAATTGCCTGCCAAACCGATCGCTGGACAAAGGATTTTGATAAAGCGTGGGCACATTTTGTCTGGCCAACGCACGCGACAAATTGAACACGGCCCCCCCCAAGCAAGGCTGAAAATTGCCATCGGCCTGAGAAACCAAGTCAATCAGGGCTTCGCCCGCTGTGACCACGCGAGGAGCACGGTCAGAAATGGGGGTGTGTTGCAGGTTGTCTGTCATGCCCCAATTTTACGTTTTGCGAGCACGCCAAATGCCAAACAAAGCGAACAAACCGGGTACGAAAATCATGGCCCAAATGATTTGGCTGAGGTGGGCTTTGACAAAATCAGTTTCGCCAAACAAATAGCCTGCCGTGGTCAGGCCGCACACCCAAATGAACCCACCCAACACGTTGTAAGCCACGAAGCGCGAGGGTGTCATGGCTGCCACACCGGCAACGAAAGGCACAAAAGTGCGAATGAATGGCATGAACCGCGCCAACACGATGGTGATACCGCCATAGGTTTCATAAAAGTGGTGCGCCTTGTCAAAGGCCGCTCGATTGAAGAATCGCGAGTTTTCCCACTGAAACACTTTGGGGCCAAAGTAACGCCCTATTCGGTAGTTGACCTGATCGCCCGCAATGGCAGCCACCAACAACAAGGCCATGACTGTTGGGAGATCCAAGACACCCGTACCGCACAGGGCACCGACCACGAACAACAAGGAATCGCCCGGCAAAAAGGGCATGACCACCAAGCCTGTTTCAACAAAAATAATCAAAAATAGCAAGGCGTACACCCACATGCCGTAATTTTCCACAAACGCCAGCAAATAGCGGTCGACGTGGAGTACGAAATCCAAGAGTTGCAGCAAAGTGTCCATGCCGAGATTATCCCTGTCTTCCGGAACACCTACAATTTGAGGATGACCCAGCCTCAAGCCCGCAGAACCATTCGAGAACTTCCCGATGTGCTGATTAGCCAAATCGCCGCAGGAGAGGTCATTGAGCGCCCTGCCTCGGTGGTTAGAGAATTGGTTGACAACGCCTTGGACGCCGGTTCGCGACACATTACCCTGCGGCTCTTGGGCGGCGGTGTTCGACTCATATCCGTAGAGGACGATGGCTGCGGCATTCCCGTTGATGAGCTGCCCGTGGCTTTGAAGCGTCACGCCACCAGCAAAATTGTCAGCTTAGAAGATCTAGAGTCCGTAGCCACCATGGGTTTTCGGGGGGAGGCTTTGGCAGCGGTCAATTCCGTATCCGAAATGAGCCTGCTCTCGCGCACGGAAGGGGCTGCAACGGCGTTTTTACTCGACGGTCAAACCGGTGAAGTGCGACCTGCCGCTCGCGCCATTGGCACTACGGTGGAAGTGAAAGAATTGTTTTTTTCAACGCCTGCACGACGTCATTTTTTGAAGTCTGAAAACACCGAACTGGCCCATTGCATTGAAGCCGTCAGGCGCCACGCACTGGCCCGGCCCGAAGTCTCGTTTGCCATTTGGCACGAAGGCAAAATTGTGGAGCAATGGCGCAGCCACCCCGGTGAAGCCGGTTGGAATCAGCGTTTGGCCGATGTTCTGGGTGAGGACTTTGTGGCGTCGTCAGTCAACATCGATTTCAGAACAGGCCCTGTGCATGTAAGAGGACGCGCGGGCACGCCTGACGCTGCCCGTGCCCGCGCCGATCAGCAATTTGCCTACGTCAATGGCCGGTTTGTGCGCGACAAAGTGATCACACATGGCGCACGCAGTGCCTACGAGGATGTGTTGCATGGCCAACGCCAACCGGTCTATGTCTTGTATTTGCAAATGGACCCCACACGCGTAGATGTCAATGTGCATCCCACCAAAATTGAAGTGCGCTTTCGTGACAGCCGCGAAGTGCATCAGGCCATGCGTCATGCCATCGAGCGCGCGCTGGCTGTGCCTCGCGCCCAATTGTTGCCAGGTGGCGCCTCTGCCTTGACTTCTGGCGCGGCTCACAGTGGGTCAGAAACCACGCATTCATTTTTAAGCCCCTCCCCCAACTCGGCCCCCACGCAAATCGCTTGGACGCAACGCGGTATGGCATTTGGCGCTAGCAACAACGCTCAAGATTCGGCCAAGGCCATGGCAGAGCTCAAAGCCATGTGGGGTAATGGCAAGCTTGATGGGAACCAAGTGGAAGAACGTGCGCCTGCTTTTGCGCAACCAGCTGCAGCAATTTCGGCAGTGCCTTCTGAGGGATTGAACACCTCGGAAGATTGGCCACTTGGGCGAGCCGTTGCACAACTTCAAGGCGTTTACATCCTGGCAGAAAACAGCCAAGGCTTGGTGGTGGTGGACATGCATGCCGCCCATGAACGCATTGTTTACGAACGTTTGAAGAACCAACTCGACACCACCCACATTACCAGCCAACCCTTGTTAATTCCGGCATCCTTTGCCGCAACACCGCAAGAAATGTCCACTGCAGAGAATTGCACCGAGGTGTTGCAGCAATTGGGACTTGAAGTCTCCGCCCTGTCTGCCAAAACTTTGGCGGTGCGCGCAGTGCCCACCACCTTGGCGCAAGGCGATGCGGTAGAGTTGGCCCGAAGCGTGTTGGCCGAATTAGCACAGCACGATGCGGCCACTGTGGTGCAACGTGCGCAAAACGAAATTTTGGCCACCATGGCCTGTCATGGCGCTGTGCGTGCCAATCGCAAACTGACGCTTGATGAAATGAATGCCCTGCTGCGTCAAATGGAAGCCACTGAACGGTCTGACCAATGCAATCACGGCCGTCCTACTTGGCGACAGGTCAGCATGCGTGAATTGGACGCCTTGTTTTTGCGAGGTCGTTGATGTCCAATTCCAACCAAACAAGCGCTCGCAGTCAAGGCTTGACGGTGTTGTTGCTGGCCTTGTTGTTGGGTCTTCAACCCATCACCACTGATTTGTACCTGCCTGCTCTGCCCGCATTGACGCAAGGCTTTGGCGCCAGCATGGTTCAAGCGCAACTCACGCTCACGGCCCTGCTCTTGGCCTTTGGCACTTCCCAATTGGTTTGGGGCCCCTTGTCCGACAAATGGGGGCGTAGACCAGTATTGTTGGGCGGCATTGCGGTCTATACCGCCTCTGCCATTGCTTGTGCGCTCGCACCAGACATTGAAACATTGATCGTAGGCAGAACGCTACAAGGCGTAGCCATGGGCGCCTGCGTCATGGCCGCTCGCGCCATTGTTCGTGATTTATATGAGCCCGTTCAAGGCGCCAAGATCATGTCGCAGGCCCTGTCGGGTTTGGGGCTCATCGCGTGCACATGCGTGCCTGTGGGTGGTTTCTTAACGGATCTATTGGGCTGGCGTTGGGCCCTGAGCAGCTTGGTCTTGTTTGCCATTCTCACAGGCCTTCTGATTTACTTTTATTTTGACGAAAGTTTGCTGCAAAAAAATACCAACGCACTTCAAGCCAAAACCTTGTGGACTTCTGTCAAACACATTGTTCGCAATCCCACCTTTCAAGCTTACAGCGCCTTGTCGACAGCCTCCTTTGCAGGCCTGTTTACCTTCTTGGCCACCTCGGCATTTGTGTTTACCCAAAGCATGGCCTTAAGCAAAACAATGTATGGCTTGCTGATGTTTTCAATGTCGCTGTCCTACATCGTTGGCACTTTTGGCTGCCGCTGGCTGTTGCTGCGCATCAGTGTCCAAACTTGCGTGGTCATGGCCAGCTTCGTCAGCTTGTTTGCGGGCATTCTTTTAATGCTGGTCGCCTACATTGGGCCAGGTCAGGCTTGGTTCGGCGCATGGGCTGTGATGGTGCCCGTCAACTTCTTTTTGTTGGCGCATGGCGTGCACCAACCTTGCGGTCAAAGTGGCTGCATTGCACCTTTTCCTGAGATGGCAGGTACTGCCTCTGCACTCAATGGCTTTTCGATGATGCTGGTGGCTTTCGGCATGGGAACCTGGATTGGCACGCACATGACTGATCCTTTGTTGGCCATGGCAAACGGCATCATGCTTTGGTCGGCCTGCGTGGCTTTGATTGGCAGTTTTGCAGTTCGCAAAATACCATTGTTGAAAATAAAGCCTGAGGCACAAGTGACCCCAACGGCGCCGGTTGCACCCAGCCCATGACATCACGTGCCCTAGCCATTGCCGGGCCAACTGCCAGCGGCAAAACTGGATTGGCATTGGCCATAGCCGCGCACCTTCAGGGGCGCGGCGGCGCAGAAATCATCAGCGTCGACTCGGCCTTGGTTTACAAAGGCATGGACATAGGCACCGCCAAACCTTCCGCAGAAGAATTGGCAAGCGTCCCGCATCACCTGATCAACATTCGCGATCCACTTCAAGCCTACAGTGCCGCTGAGTTTGCGCACGATGCGATGGCATGCGTGAACGATATTTCAAGTCGGGGCAAAGTGCCCTTGCTGGTCGGTGGCACCATGCTTTACTTCAAAGCTTTGCTAGAAGGTTTGAATGACATGCCCGCAGCCAACCCCGCTGTCAGAGCTCATATTCAAGCTGAAGCGGAAGTTGCCGGTTGGCCCGCCATGCATGCACAACTTCAACAAGTTGATCCTGTGACCGCCGCAAGGCTTGCACCTGCCGACAGCCAGCGCATTTCGAGGGCGCTAGAGGTCTTCAGAATTTCAGGCAAACCTCTATCGGATTTTCAGCGCAACATTGCCCCGCATGATGCTCAAAACAAGGCCGATGAAGGTCATCCTCTTTCAGCCCAAGCCGGTGAACTCAACTTTCACAATGTGCCCATGCTCAGCCTAGAGCCGCTCGATCGGGTTTGGCTTCACCATCGCATTGAACAACGTTTTGACGAGATGCTGAAGCACGGTTTTTTAGACGAAGTCAAAAATTTGCGGACGCGGGGTGATTTGCAAATTGATTTGCCCTCGATGCGCTGCGTTGGTTATCGCCAAGCCTGGGAAGCACTGGATGGCAGCATGCCTATGACCGAACTCAGAGATCGGGGTGTCTTTGCAACTCGGCAGTTGGCCAAAAGACAACTCACCTGGTTAAGAAGCATGCCCCACCGACATGTTTTGCAGGCCGATGGCCCAGATGTCTTGCCACAAGCACTGAAGTGGGTAGACGCCCAACTAAGTTGACTCAGACCTGTTGTGCCTTACAACGCAAAGCCTTGATTGGACCTCAGTGACAAGAATGTGAAATATTGTCATGACAAACCCTGAAAATGCAGTCTCAAATAGCCCTGTGCCTTGGGCATTGACTGTGCCTCGCGTAAACTGGGGACCTCAACTACCTCAAGGTGATTCCATGGCCAAAGGTCAACAAAAAACAAACAAAGAGTCCAAAAAGCCAAAAAAGGACACCTCTCCTCCTAAAACCATTTCAGTTGACAACGAGCGCCCTGTGCAAAAAATCACAGCCGTCATTCCCCGCGGCAAAAAACCTGTTTGAGATTGAACTGCATCAACGATGAGTGATTCTGCGCAAATTCTTTGGCCTCAAGCAGGCTATGCACAACTGAAGAAAGACGCGCGGGGTCATCTCACCGTCACCGACGATTTTCTGAGAGTTTTGCTGCTGCGTCCCGAATTGGCGCCAATCGAAAGCTCTTGCAGGCATGAAATTGAGATTCACGAGCGCTTGCTAGAAAATCCGCGCCTTGATTTGCAAGCCGCCGACCTCAACCAAGTTGAAGACCGCGATGCAGCCGACAACATGGCGGTATGGCTGCGTTTTCGCAATCGCATTTTGGCTCACGCCACCCTAGAAGCCAGTTACTGGGCTTTGTTTGAAGGGCAAGGTGTTGATGTGCCGCCTATTTTGGTGAATCAAATCACCCAGGTCTTGGTACAACATATTTTGGGCGACGACTGTTCACCCTTGGAAGCGCGCGCGGCCGAGTTGCTGTTTAGAACGCAAAAAATTTCTGTTTTGGAAGATGGCTCCGTCATGGCTGCTGATTACGAAACCGTCGAACGCCATGCACTTGAAAGCGGTTTTGGAAGCTTAGGCGAATTGCTCAAGCAAGGTGGCATTCCCCTGCGCAGTGTCGACCTGGACGTCATCCAAGACAGCAACGAGGACAGCTATTGGGAGCGTAGCGAACGCTTTGACATGGTGGCTTGTCTGAACTTGGGGCAGCCCCTCATTGACGCCTTTTGCCGCGTGCTCGAACGCTGGATAACTCACTTTACCAGCGCCAGTGTGCGCATTGTCACGGCCCGCGAAATTGAAGATGCACATTGGGTTTGGCATGTCGGCCTCGATGCGCAGGCCAGCAGCATGTTGAATGACTTGTACAACGGCCAAAGCATCGATGAAGACCGCCAACGTCGCATGCTCTGTTTGTTTGTTCTGAACTTTGACAATGCCAGTGACATGTTGCAAGAAGTGAGCGGCAAACCGGTGTATCTGGCCATGGCCATGGACCCCCAAAATCTGCTCAAAATTAAACCGCAAAACTTGCTCTTGAATTTGCCCCTCGCACGAAGGTCTTGAACATGAACGCTTCGCAGATCGTCTTAAGCATGGTCTTGGCGACCATGGTTTTTTCGGTAGCCTTAGAACTACGTCTGGATGATTTCAAGCGTGTCGCTCTAGAACCCAAAGCTGTCATCTGCGGACTCATTCCACAATTCATTTTGTTGCCTGTTGCTACCTGGGCTGCCACGCTGCTGCTTGACCTGCCACCCAATGTAGAGGCCGCCATGATTTTAGTGGCCGCTTGCCCAGGTGGCAGTCTGAGCAACGTGGTCACCCACATGGGACGCGGCAACACGGCTTTGTCAGTCAGCATTTCTGCCGTGGCCAGCATCATTGCTTTGTTTGCGACCCCCTTCAACTTCAGCTGGATGATGGCCGCCAATCCAGAGACGGCGTCATGGCTGAAAGAATTGTCCATTGATGCTTCCGGCATTTGGATCAGTTTGTTTTTACTGCTGGGTGTGCCGCTCACATTGGGCTTGCTGGCCTCGCACCGACTGCCTGCGTTGACCGAGCGCATTCGAAAACCCCTTGGCAATTTCTCTTTGATTGCGTTGCTGCTTTTCATCGTAGCGGGCCTCATCAAAGAGCGTCAACTGCTCACCTTGGGCTTGCTGCCCACCTTGCTGCTGGTAGTTTTGCACAATGCCAGCGGCTTGTTTTTTGGGTGGCTGACCAGCGTCACCATGGGCTTGAGTGAGCGCAATCGCCGAGCCGTGATGATTGAAGGTGGCATGCAAAACTCTGGCCTGGCCTTGGGCATCATTGCAGTTCAATTCAACAGTGATTTAGGCATGGTGACCCTGGCCAGCTTGTGGGGCATTTGGCACATTGT
Organism: Limnohabitans sp.; assembly: GCA_049655425.1. Classification (GTDB taxonomy): domain Bacteria; phylum Pseudomonadota; class Gammaproteobacteria; order Burkholderiales; family Burkholderiaceae_C; genus Limnohabitans_A. The sequence goes on from JBASJS010000003.1 coordinate 788,337, forward strand.
GAGTGGCATGTCTTTGGCGTATGTTTGGAGAAGTAAAGATGCTCGATTGCTTGATTAAAAACGGTACTGTGGTGGATGGCACGGGCCAAAAACCTTTCATTGCAGACGTCGGCATTCAAGGGGGGCGTATCACCCACATCGGTCAGATCAACGAAGCCGCCAAAGAAACCATCGATGCCACAGGTCTTTGGATCACGCCAGGCTTTGTCGATCTGCACACCCACTATGACGGACAAGTCACTTGGGACGAATGTTTTACCCCCAGCATTTACCATGGTGTGACCACAGTTGTCATGGGCAACTGCGGCGTTGGATTTGCACCCAAGCGTCCGGGCGCAGAAGATGATTTGGTCAAGCTCATGGAAGGCGTGGAAGACATTCCGGGCGCGGCCTTGCACGAAGGCATTGTGTGGAATTGGGAAAGTTTCCCCGAGTACATGAATGCTTTGTCTGCCACACCCCACAGCCTCGATTTTCTGGTGCAAGTACCGCATGACCCGCTGCGCATGTACGTCATGAAAGAGCGTGCCTTGGCCCATGAAGCGGCAACGCCAGAAGACATCAATCAGATGCGCTCATTGCTTCGCGAAGCACTGGAAGCCGGCGCAGTCGGCTTCAGCACAGGTCGCAGCGACAACCACCGTACTTCCGAAGGTAAAGAAACACCAGCGGCAGAAGCAAGTCATGCCGAATTGACGGGCTTGGCGCAAGCCTTCAAAGGCCTGTCGCACGGCGTGGTTCAAATGGTGAGCGACTACAACCTGCTAAAGGGACCCGCCGAATTTGAAGCCGAATTTGATTTGGTAGAAGCCATTGCCAAAGCCAGCGGCAAATCACTGTCGCTGACTTGGCTTCAGCGCGACCCTGGTGGTGAACAATATTTGCGCATTCAAGATCGCGTTGAAAAAGCGGTGGCCAACGGGCTGCCCCTTTTCATGCAAACAGGGGCTCGAGGCATTGGCGTGTTGAATGGCCTCGATGCCAGCTTCCATCCCTTCATGGGATTTCCCTCTTACAAAGAAGTGGCGCACTTGCCATTGGCAGAACGTGCGGTAGCGCTGCGAGACCCCGCCAGAAAAGCCCGCATCCTTTCTGAAAAGTCTGAACGACTGGCTGGCGATGGCAGTTCTATTCCGCCATTGGTCGACATCTTGTTGGCCAAGATTGACATGATCAGTGGGCGCATGTTCCCACTCGAAGCCACCTTGAACTACGAACCTTCTGTGATGGAGAGCTTCTTGGTGCGTGCCAAACAAAAAGGTGTCACACCCCTAGAGGTTATTTACGATCATTTGAGTGCTGGCAACGGCGAAGGTCTAATCTACTTCCCCATCTTCAATTACAACGAGGGCAACCTCGATACCGTCCGCAAAATGCTGGACCACCCTCGCGCTTTGAGTGGCTTGAGCGATGCAGGAGCACACGTAGGAACTGTCTGTGATGCCAGCTTCACCACCTTCATGTTGACGCATTGGGTACAAGGCCGCGGCAAAGACACGCTGCCACTAGAAACTGTGATCGAAATGCTGACGCAAAGAAATGCCAAGTACTTAGGCCTCAAAGACCGCGGCGTACTGAAGGTGGGCATGCGTGCCGACATCAATGCCATCGATCCTCAACAGCTCAGCGTGGGCTTGCCGCAATTGGTTCACGACTTGCCTGCCGGTGGCAAACGCTTTTTGCAGAAAGCCAAGGGCTATGTGGCCACTTGGGTTGCAGGGGAATTGGTACAACACAAAGGTGAAATCACATCTGCGCGCCCCGGCCACTTGGTGCGCATGGGCTAAGCCTCTGATTCAAATCAATCTTTGCGCCATGCTGGCAAGACCCAGTTGTTGACGATGGCCAAGGCTCTGAACACAACGGTGACCAAGGCGCATACCGTCAGGCAAAACCAGGGCTCAGATTCGACACTTGCCAATAAGATGTAAACACAGCCTCCGGCTACAGAACACAAGGCGTAAGGTCTGTGGTCTTTGAAAGACACAGGAATCTCGTTGCACACAATGTCACGAAGAACGCCGCCAAAAATACCTGTGATGGTGCCCATCAGAACGGCCACGGTGGGCGACAAGCCCAGTGCCAAAGATTGCGCAACCCCCGAAGCCGTAAACAAGCCCAAGCCCAAAGTATCGGGCCACTGAATGGTTTTTTCAGTCAGCTCAAAGTGCCTTTGGCGCATGAAGGTAATGGACAAAATGCACAACAGCAATACAGCCCATAAAACCAATTCATTTTCCACCCAAAAAAACGGGCGTTGATCGAGCAAAATATCGCGCAAGGTACCGCCACCAAAAGCCGCCAAAAAACCCACCACACAAACCCCTACCACGTCCATGCGTTTGCGCGCTGCCTCCATAATCCCTGACAATGCAAAAGCCAAGGTGGCCAGCAACTCAATGCTGGGCAACAAGGTGGAGCCCCAAGTTTCAAAACTGTTCATATGGCGATACTTTAATCCAAGTATCTTGTTGTATGAGCAACTCGATCAATCTGCAAAGTAGCCCCATGATTCGTCCTCATCACCGCCTCGCCTCTGTTGAAACCCCCATCATCCCCACCATTGCGGCTTTTGTCAGAAACAATCCCGGCACCATTTCTTTAGGGCAAGGCGTTGTCAATTACGGGCCACCTGCTGAAGCCATTGCGTCGCTGCCCGGCATGATGGGCGATGGCAGTTTGCACAAATACCTAGGCGTAAGCGGCCACCCAGGATTGGTCGAAGCCATTCAAACCAAACTGGCGCAAGAAAACCAAGTGAAATTGGGTTCAGACGCCATGCTGATGGTCACGGCTGGAAGCAATATGGCATTTTTAAATTCAGTCTTGGCAGTGGCCGACCCAGGCGATGAATTCATCTTGCCCATGCCGTACTATTTCAACCAAGAAATGGCCATTCGAATGTGTGGCTGCGTGCCTGTACCTGTTCCCACCCACAACGATTGGAGCTTGAATGTGGAGGCCATGGCTGCGGCCATCACGCCTCGCACGCGGGCCATTTTGACGGTCTCCCCCAACAACCCAACCGGTGCCGTTTACTCAGAAGCTTCTCTGCGTGCCATCAATGCTTTGTGCGCACAGCATGGCCTGTATCACTTCAGCGATGAGGCGTATGAGTACTTCACTTATGAAGGCGTGAAGCATTTCTCACCCGCCAGCATTCCAGGTGCCATGAAGCACACCTTGTCCTTTTATTCAATGTCCAAAAACTACGGCATGGCCAGTTGGCGTGTGGGCTATGTGGTGTTTCCAGCAGACCTGTTTGATGCCATGAACAAGGTCCAAGACACCAACCTCATTTGCGCTCCCATGCCCTCGCAACTGTTGGCACTGCAAACTTTGCAAAAAGGCAAGCCTTGGGTCGAGCCCAAAGTGGCCGCCTTGAGTCAAGTGCGTCAAACGGTTTACCAAGCACTCGAAGATTTAGGCGACTTGGTACAGTTTCCAAAAACGCAAGGTGCTTTTTACGTGCTGATGAAGCTGCCTGGTTTGGCCAAGGGGACAGAACCCATTGCCTTTAATCGTGCCATGACCGAAAAATTCAAAGTGGCTTCTATTCCGGGCTTTGCGTTTGGTTTGACGCAGACACACGAAGCAAACTATCAACGTTTGTCTTATGGTGCGCTGGATGCAGCCAGTGTGGCGGAAGGCGTGCAGCGGTATGTGGCAGCTGTACAAGATTGGTACAGCAAGACCTGAACAGAAACTACTGAAGCCCACCCTTGAGGGCATCAGGCACAGGCAAGGGCAAGACGTCTATGCCCTCCTCTAGCAAGTCTTTGGTTTCTTCCACCGAGGCTTGACCACGGATGTTGCGCTCTTCAGATTCACCGTAATGAATCTTGCGTGCTTCTTCTGCAAAGTTTTGGCCCACATCTTCCGTGTTGGCCATCACGTGTTTAACCATCTTCATCCAAGCTTCCTGCACCATTTCTGCAGCTTCTGGGTGAACTTGGGCCAAGCTTGAAGCGACAGCTTCGGCTGTGGGTGAGGTAGGGACATTGGCGGTTGCTGAAGATGAACCGGAACCAGGGCCTGAACTTGAAGCTGCAGCGGGCTCTTCCTGCGTGGCGGGTTTGGATGAGCGAGGCTCAACAGCGCCCAAATTCAAACGCGGCGCAGAAGGCAGTTTGCGAACTTCGGTGTTGGCACACAGGGGGCACGCCACCAAGCCTCTTTCGCGTTGCAATTGGTAATCTTCCTCAGAGCCAAACCAGCCCTCAAAGGTGTGCATGCCGGCGCACTGAAGGTTCAATACTTTCATGCGGCATTCACCCAACTCAGTTCGTGGCGGCCTGACAAAACGTTTTGCAACCAAAACATACCCGTCAAAGTTTTGCCATCGGTCACTTCGCCCTTCAAGCAGGCTTCTTGCAAAGCTTCCGGCGTTTTCGTGATCACTTCTAAAAACTCGCCAGGGTCGAGCTGACTCTCACCCAAGCTCAAGCCTTTGGCAAACCAAATTTCAATGAACTCGGTGGAATAAGAAATGACGGGGTGCATCACCCCTGCCCTGGCCCATTGCTTGGCGCTGTAACCAGTTTCTTCATAAAGTTCTCGTTGCGCACACTGAAGAGTCGACTCGTTGGGGTCAAGCTTGCCAGCTGGAAACTCTAGCATCACTTGCTGTACGGGATATCTGAATTGGCGCTCCATCACCAACTGCAAGGGCTGCCCTGGTAATTCCAGTAGAGGAACAATCATGACCGCACCGGGGTGAACCACATACTCACGCGTGGCCTGCGTGCCGTCTGGCAAAGCCACTGTGTCGAGGAAGGCGTGAAGAAAAGAACCGCTGAAGAGCGCTTGACCCTTCAGCTTAGTTTCAATCAGATGCGCATCCATCTGATTGGTCATGTTCAATTGGCCAACATTTGGGTCACCGAGCGAGCGCACAGTGACATCAAAGCGCCAGGCACAATGCCCAAGACCAAGACCAACAAACCATTGATTGACAACACAACGCGCACATCGGTATCGGCTGTGACGGTGGTGGCTGTGACGGGTTCGTCAAAGTACATCACTTTGACAACGCGCAAATAGTAGAAAGCGCCAATCAAAGACATCGCAACCGCAAACACGGCCAATGCAATGTCAGCTGTATGACCCGAAGCCACCAAGGCCTGCAATACCGACAATTTGGCGTAGAAGCCCACCATAGGAGGAATACCTGCCAAAGAGAACATGCTGATGGCCATCACGCCAGCATACAAAGGACTGCGATTGTTCAAACCGGCCAGGTCGGTAATTTCTTCGCTTTCAAAACCTTGACGTGCCAACAACAGAATGATGCCGAATGTGGCCAATGTGGTCAGCACATAACTTACCACGTAGAACATGGCGGAGCTGTAAGCGTTGGCGCCCATGGCCGCATTGCCCCCCACCACGCCAGCCATGAGGCCGATGAGCACAAAACCCATTTGCGCAATGGTGGAGTAAGCCAACATGCGCTTCAAATTGGTTTGTGCAATGGCCGCCAAATTACCAACCAGCAAAGAAGCAATGGCCAGCAGGGCCAGCATTTGCTGCCAGTCAATGGCCAGAGGCAACAAGCCCTCCACCAGCAAACGGATGGCAATGGCGAACGCAGCCAATTTAGGAGCGCCTGCAATCATGAGAGTGGCCGCTGTAGGTGCACCTTGGTAAACGTCAGGTACCCACATGTGGAATGGCACCACGCCCAATTTGAAGGCCAAGCCAGACACCACGAAGACCAAACCAAACACCAACACCTGGTGCTTCACTTGTCCGCTGGCAATGACTTTGAACACAGTGGCCAAGTCCAAAGAACCTGTGGCACCGTACAACATGGACATGCCGTACAACAAGAAACCGGAGGCCATGGCGCCCAACACGAAATACTTCATGGCTGCTTCTGTGGCTTGCGTGTTGTCGCGGCGCAAAGCCACCAAAGCGTAGCTAGAGAGGGTCAGCAACTCAAGGCCCAAATACAAGATCAAGAAGTTTTGACCCGAGATCATGACGCTCATGCCCAGCAAGGCAAACACGGACAAGCTGAAAATTTCACCGCCACGCAGCATGTCGCGATCGGCTGCATAAGGACGTGCATAGACCAAGGTGACCATGACAGCCAAGGTGGCAAAGCACTTAAGCCAATGCCCCATAGGGTCTGAGACCACCAAGCGGCCAAAACCATACAAGGTGTGACCGGCATCTGCATAGAAGGCATGCAGCAATGCCACACCACCCAATGACACCAAGGTCAATACGTATGTCACAGTGCGTTTAGGGCTTGTGACCAGCAGGTCTACCAGCGCAATGACGCAGGCCATGACCAGCAACACGATTTCCGGATACACCGTCATCCAGCTGGTTGAGTCAATCATGTCAATTCTCTCTATTCTTTAAGTTTCAGCGGAGCAATGGGATCAAGGCAATTTGGAAGCAGCCACGTGCTGCAACAAATTGGCCACAGAAACTTCCATCACGTCGGTGAACGGTTTGGGATACAAGCCCATGTACAAAACGGCGATGGCCAACAAAGCCATGACTGTGAATTCGCGAGCATTGATGTCTGTGAGTTCTTTCACATCGTCATTGACAACAGGACCAAGGTACACGCGCTTGAACATCCACAAGGTGTAAGCCGCACCAAATATCAGGGCAGAAGCAGCCAACAGACCCACTACGAAGTCAAACTTCACAGCGCCCAAAATCACCATCCACTCGCCAACAAAGCCAGCCGTACCCGGCAAGCCGCAATTTGCCATGGCGAAGAACAAAGCGAAAGCTGCAAACTTTGGCATGGTGTTGACCACGCCGCCATAACTAGAAATTTCTCGGGAGTGCACACGGTCGTACAACACACCAATGGACAAGAACATGGCCGCGGACACAAAGCCGTGCGCAATCATTTGCACCAAACCGCCAGACACGCCCAGCGGATTGAAGATGAAGAAACCCAATGTAACAAAGCCCATGTGAGCCACTGATGAATAAGCCACCAGTTTCTTCATGTCTTGCTGAACCATGGCCACCAAGCCCACATAGACCACCGCCACCAAAGACAGCACGATCATGAAGGTAGCCCACTCACGCGCAGCGTCAGGGGCAATTGGCATAGAGAAACGCAAGAAGCCATAGGCACCCAGTTTCAACATAATGGCCGCCAGCACAGCCGAGCCACCGGTAGGCGCTTCAACGTGCACATCGGGCAACCAAGTGTGGACGGGCCACATTGGCACCTTGACCGCGAAGGCTGCAAAGAAGGCAAAGAACAAGTAGTTTTGTGCCGTAGCAGACAAAGGCAACTTGTGCCATGCTGCAATGTCAAAGCTGCCACCCGACTGGATGTACAAGTAGATCAATGCAATCAGTGTCAGGAGTGAACCCAACAAGGTGTACAAGAAGAACTTGAAAGCCGCATAGATTTTGTTCGGGCCGCCCCAAATACCAATGATTAAGTACATTGGAATGAGCGTCGCTTCAAAGAACACGTAGAACAGCAATCCGTCCAACGCAGAGAACACGCCGATCATCAATCCCGAAAGGATTAAGAAAGCGGCCATGTACTGGTTCACTTTGCGGGTAATGACTTCCCAACCCGCAATGACCACGATCACGTTGATGAACGCTGTGAGGATGACAAACCACATGGAGATGCCATCGACACCGAGGTGGTAGTTGACGTTAAAGCGCTCAATCCAAGAGGCTTTTTCGACAAACTGCATGACAGCTGTGTCTAACTTGAAACCGCTGTACAAAGGCAGCGTGACCAAGAAGCTGACAATAGAGCCGACAAGTGCAACCCAGCGCACAGTGCCCGCTTGTTCGTCGCGGCCCAAAGCCAATAAAACTATGCCGAACGCGATAGGCGTCCAAATGGCAAGGCTCAACAATCCCATTTTGTTACTTCCTTATTTGTTGAGCCAGACGAAGTACGTCATGAGCAAAAAGATACCCAAGATCATCACCAAGGCGTAGTGGTACAAAAAGCCCGATTGCAACTTGCGAGTCCAGTTTGAAACCATACCCACCAGCTTCCAAGAGCCATTCACAAACAAGCCGTCGATCAAGGTGCGATCGCCGACTTTCCAGAGGCCTGTACCCAAGGCGCGCGCGCCGCGGGCCAAAATGTTTTCGTTGATCCAGTCCATGTAGTACTTGTTTTCCAAGATCACAACCAGTGGACGAAGCGCACGGCCGATAGCAGCAGGCACAGCAGGATTGATCAGGTACATGTACCAAGACACCACCACACCGGCCAAGGCCAGCCAGAAAGGCGCGGTTGAAACCGCATGCAGCGCCATGGCCACAGGACCGTGGAATGCGGCGGCAAGTTCCTTCATGGCATGGTGCTTGTCAGCATCTACAAAGATCGCGTCTTTGAAGAACTCACCAAACAACATGGGACTGATGGTCATGTAACCAATGACAACAGACGGAATGGCCAACAAAATCAATGGCACTGTGACCACCCAAGGCGACTCGTGAGGACCATGGTCATCGTGGCCGTGATCATCATGGTGATCATCGTGTCCGTGGTGTGCATCTGGGTTTTGGTCATAGCGCTCTTTGCCATGGAAAACCAAGAAGTACATGCGGAATGAGTAGAAGGCTGTGACGAAAACACCTGCCAGCACAGCAAAGTTGGCGAAGCCAGCAGCCGCCAAGTGGCTTTCGTGGACTGCTTCAATGATGCTGTCTTTGGAGTAGAAGCCAGAGAAGAATGGCGTACCAATCAAAGCCAAAGATCCGAGTAAAGACGTGATCCAAGTGATGGGCATGTACTTGCGAACGCCGCCCATGTAACGGATGTCTTGGTTGTGGTGCATGCCCATGATGACCGAACCCGCACCTAAGAACAACAAGGCTTTGAAGAAAGCGTGCGTCATGAGGTGGAACACCGCGACAGAGTAAGCAGATGCGCCCAAGGCAACGGTCATGTAACCCAATTGCGACAAGGTGGAATAAGCCACAACGCGCTTGATGTCGTTTTGAATGATGCCCAAGAAACCCATGAACAAAGCGGTAATAGAACCGATGATCATGATGAAGTTCAGCGCTGTGTCAGACAACTCGAACAGCGGGGACATGCGCGCCACCATGAAAATACCAGCCGTCACCATGGTCGCTGCGTGAATCAAAGCAGAGATAGGTGTAGGGCCTTCCATGGAGTCTGGCAACCAAACATGCAATGGGAACTGAGCTGACTTGCCCATGGCACCGATGAACAAGCAAATGCAAATGACGGTGACCAGCATCCATGAGGTACCAGGCAGCGTCAAAGCGCTCAGATCGCCAGCTTTGGCGAATGCTTCTGTGTAGTTCAGCGTACCCGCATAGGCTGCAATCAGGCCAATGCCCAAGATGAAACCAAAGTCACCCACGCGGTTGACCAAGAAGGCTTTCATGTTGGCAAAGATGGCCGTTGGCTTGTTAAACCAGAAACCAATCAGCAAATAAGAGACCAAGCCTACCGCTTCCCAGCCGAAGAACAGCTGCAGCATGTTGTTGCTCATGACCAGCATCAACATCGAAAAAGTGAACAAGGAAATGTATGCAAAGAAGCGGTTGTAGCCCTCGTCTTCTTCCATGTAACCAATGGTGTAGATGTGCACCATGAGCGACACAAAAGTGACGACGCACATCATCATGGCAGTGAGGCCATCAACCAAGAAGCCAACTTCCATTTTGAGACCACCCACCACCATCCAGGTGTAGAGGGTTTCGTTAAAGCGCGCACCATCCACCATGACACTCTTTAAAGTGGAAGCGGACAAGATGAAGGCAATCAAGACACCCAAAATGGTGAGGGTGTGTGTCAAGCGGCGGCCAATCCAATTGCCGCCAAATTTGGTACCAAAAATACCAGCCAGTGCGGCGCCCACAAGTGGGGCCATCGGCACTGCCAGCAGCGTTGAAGCGTTGAGGGTTTGGCTCATGTTCTTTTAACCTCTTAACCCTTGAGCGAATTGAGCTCGTCCACATTGATGCTGTTCTTGTTGCGGAACAAAAGCACCAAAATGGCCAAACCAATGGCTGATTCGGCTGCTGCCACTGTCAAGATGAAAAACACGAAAACCTGTCCGTGCATGTCACCCAAGAAGTGAGAGAAAGCCACAAAATTCATATTGACCGCCAAGAGCATCAACTCAATGGCCATCAACAACACGATGAGGTTCTTACGGTTCAAAAAGATACCGATGACCGACAGGGCAAACAACATGGCGCCCAATGACAAATAGTGTCCAAGTGTCAAAGTCATTATTTGGTCTCCTTAGCGGCTTCACCGTCAGCAGGCGCTTCAGGTGCTTTGGGTGCTTCGCCTACTTTGACGACATCCATCTTCAAGACCACCAAACGATCGCTGGCGCGAACGTGAACTTGCTCAGAAGCACTGATGGCTTTGCTGTCTTTGCGTTCACGCAAAGTGAGCGCGATGGCGGCAATCATGGCCACCAACAAAATGGCTGCAGCCACTTGAATTGGCATGAGGTACTCGGTGTACAGCAAAATGCCCAAGGCTTTGGTATTGGAAAGTTCTGGGGCCAATTGGCCTACAGCCAAGGCTACCTTTGGCGCTTCAGCCGTGCGAAAGCCGCTCATCAACACAGCCGCCATCTCGAGTGCAATCAATGCGCCCAGCGAAGCGGCCAAAGGAAAATGCTTCCAAAAGCCCTCACGCAACGTGTCAAGATTGATGTCGAGCATCATCACTACAAACAAGAACAAGACCATCACGGCGCCCAAGTAAACCAAGACCAAGGTCATGGCCAAAAACTCGGCTTGCAACAGCAACCACAAACCAGAAGCTTGGGAAAATGCCAACATGAGGAACAACACCGCATGCACAGGATTGCGCGCAGTGACCACTCGGAAGGATGCAAACAGAAGCACCACCGAGAAGAGATAAAAGAAACCAGTTTTGACGTCCATGGGTTGTCGCTTGTTAGTTTTGTAAATTCAGCCGATCAACGGTACTTGGCATCTGCCGCTTTAGCCGCAGCAATGTCTTTTTCGTAGCGATCGCCCACGGCCAAGAGCATCTCTTTGGTGTAGTGCAGGTCGCCGCGCTTCTCGCCGTGATATTCCAAAATGGAAGTTTCGACAATGGAATCGACGGGGCAACTTTCTTCGCAGAAACCGCAGAAGATGCACTTGGTCAAATCGATGTCGTAGCGTGTGGTGCGGCGCGAGCCGTCTTCGCGAACATCAGACTCAATGGTGATGGCCATTGCTGGGCAAACAGCCTCGCACAATTTGCAAGCAATACAACGCTCTTCACCGTTTTCATAACGGCGCAGTGCATGCAAGCCCCTAAAGCGAGGCGACAAAGGTGTCTTCTCTTCAGGAAACTGAAGTGTCACTTTGCGACGAAATGCGTAACGACCTGTTAAGGCCATGCCCTTGACCAACTCAAACAGCATGAAGCTTTTGAGGAAGTCTTTGAGCGAAAAATTGGATACAGCCACTGTAGACATGTCTTAACCCGGTTATTTCCAAATGTTCCAAGGCGAATGCAACCATGCGCCCACAATCAACAGCCACACCAAAGTGACTGGAATGAAAATCTTCCAACCCAAACGCATGATCTGGTCATAACGGAAGCGCGGGAATGTGGCGCGAATCCAGATGAACATAGAGACCACGACAAAGGTCTTGATGCCTAACCAAATCCAACCCGGAATGAGGTTAAACAAGGTGCTGTCGATGGGCGACATCCAGCCGCCCAAAAACATGATGACGGCCAAGATAGACACCAACCACATGCTGGCGTATTCAGCCAAGAAGAAAATGGCAAAGCCCATGCCGGAGTACTCCACCATGTGACCGGCCACAATCTCGGCCTCGCCTTCCACCACGTCAAACGGGTGACGATTGGTTTCGGCCACACCCGAGATGAGGTACACCATGAAGATGGGGAACAAAGGCAACCAATTCCATGACAAGAAATTCAGGCCCATGGTGGCCATCTCACCTTTGCCTTGGCCCAGCACAATTTCTGTGAGGTTCATGCTGCCCGTGACCATGATGACCACCAAGAAACAGAAGCCCATGGCAATTTCGTAGCTGACCATTTGCGCAGACGCACGCAAGGCACCCAAGAAGGCGTACTTGGAGTTGGAGGCCCAACCCGCAATGATCACACCATAAACCTCGATGGAGGTGATGGCCATGACGAGCAACAAACCAGCATTGATATTGGTCAGAGCCACTTCAGGTCCAAAAGGAATGGCAACCCATGCGGCCAAAGCCGGCATGATGGCCATGATGGGGCCTAAGCGGAACAAACCTGGTGCAACGGCAGAAGGTGTGATGATCTCTTTGGTGAGCAACTTCAATGCGTCGGCGATAGGTTGAAGCAAACCAAACGGGCCCACACGGTTAGGACCCATGCGAACTTGCATGAAGCCCAGCAACTTGCGCTCCCACAAAGTGAGGTAAGCCACTGCGCCCATCAAGGGGGCCAACACCGCCACAATTTTGATCAAGATCCACAAGACAGGCCACACAAAAGCAGCCCACCAGGTGGCAGAAACGGCGTTCAAGCCACCGTTGTACAGCGCGTCAATCATGCGTGCACTCCTTCTGCAACAGCCTGTGCATTTCTAGCATCGGCCGTCAATTGCAGTGACGGTGCGCGGCGCACCAAACTGTCGAGTTGATAAATAGAGGCCACACAAGGTGTGTCCACTGCACCGGCCAAACGCACTTCAGAACTACAAGCGTTGCTAAGGTTCAAAGGTGTGGCACTGATTTGCTTCAACACATCTTGTGATGTTTCAAAAGCCAACTGCGGCAATCCGAGCATGTTGGCCAATACGCGCAACACTTTCCAAGCCGGACGGGTTTCGGCCAAGGGCTTCACCACGGCATGGAAACTTTGCAAGCGACCTTCTGCATTGACAAAACTGCCCGACGTTTCTGTGAAAGGCGCAATGGGCAACAACACGTCAGAGAAAGCCATGTTGGATTTGAAGGGGCTGAGAGTGACGACCATTTGCATGGCGGCCAAGGCTGCCACGGCTTTGGCGCCAGCTACTGAATCTTCAACAGGCTCGGTGTTGAGCAGCAAAGCGGCTTTCAAACCACCCGCCAACATTTGGGCAGCATTCAAACCGCCAGATTGCGGCTGAGCTTTGGCCCACTGCGCACCCACGGTGTTGGCGGCTTCTGTGAGGTAGCCATAAGTAGCTCCTGTGTTGTCGGCAATCCACTTGGCCAAGCTGAGCAAGCTAGAAGCATTGGCGTGGTGAGCGGCTGCATTGCCTAACAGAATAGCTTTGCGATCGCCGCCCAAGAGGGACTTGGCAATGGCTTGTGCTTCTGGTGTGGCTTGACCATTGGCTGGGGCTGTGACGCCCTTCTCTGCTGCAATGGCTGCGGCCACATTGGCCAAGCTTTGTGCCCAAGCACTGGCTTCTTGCACATCGGCTTGCTTAATGGGCATAGCCCAAGCATCAGCACCATTGAACAAGGCTTTAGAGGTGATGACATTGACATGACCACCATTACGTTGTGCTTGACGAATGCGCTGTGCAAATAGCGGATGGTCTTTACGCAAGTTGCTGCCCACCACCAACACACGTTGGAGCTGAGACAAGCTGGCAATGGAAGTACCCAAGTAACGCACGCCTTGTGCTTTGGCAAATTCGGCATTGCGCAAACGGTAGTCGATGTTGTCAGAACCCAAGGAGCGAACCAAGGTGCTGGCCAAATGCAATTCTTCGAGTGTGCTGTGTGGGCTGACCAAGGCGCCAATGCTGCTGGCACCGTAGTCTTTGCTGATTTGGTTCAAACCATTGGCCACATATTCCAAGGCGGTTTGCCAGTCGACCTCTTTCCACTCGCCGCCCTGTTTGATCATGGGGGCGCGCAGGCGATCAGCACTGTTGAGTGCTTCGTAAGAGAAGCGATCGCGGTCGGCAATCCAGCACTCGTTGACGTCTTCGTTTTCCAAAGGCACCACACGGAGCACTTCGTTGTTCTTGACTTGAACCACCAAGTTGGCACCTGATGAATCGTGAGGTGCCACAGATTTGCGACGTGACAGCTCCCATGTGCGAGCGCTGTAACGGAATGGCTTGCTGGTGAGCGCACCCACGGGGCAAATGTCAATCATGTTGCCTGAAAGCTCAGAGTCAACCGATTGGCCCACGAAGGTTTCGATTTCGGCATGCTCACCGCGGTGAGACATACCCAACTCCATGACGCCCGCCACTTCTTGACCGAAGCGAACGCAACGTGTGCAGTGAATGCAACGGCTCATCTCTTGCATGCTGATGAGCGGGCCCACATCTTTGTGGAACACCACGCGCTTTTCTTCTTCGTAGCGTGATTTGCTGCCACCGTAACCCACAGCCAAATCTTGCAACTGGCATTCACCGCCTTGGTCGCAAATGGGGCAATCGAGCGGGTGATTGATGAGCAAAAATTCCATCACAGACTCTTGGGCCTTGATGGCTTTGTCTGACTTGGTGCGCACCACCATGCCTTGTGTGACAGGCGTCGCACAGGCAGGCATTGGTTTGGGTGCTTTTTCGACATCAACCAAGCACATGCGGCAGTTGGCCGCAATGCTCAATTTCTTGTGATAGCAGAAGTGAGGAATGTAAGTGCCAGCCTTTTCTGCGGCATGCATGACCATGCTGCCTTCTAAGACCTCAACTTTTTTACCGTCTAGTTCAATTTCAACCATGGTGATCTGCCGTCTCAAACGTAAGCGGGGACCATGCAGGTCTTGTGCTCAACGTGGTACTCAAATTCGTGACGGAAATGTTTGATCATTCCGCGCACAGGCATGGCGGCGGCATCACCCAAGGCGCAAATGGTGCGGCCTTGAATGTTGTCTGCCACCGAGTTCAAAAGGTCGAGGTCGCTTGCGCGGCCTTGACCGTTTTCAATTCTGTCGACCATGCGCCACAACCAACCTGTACCTTCGCGGCAAGGGGTGCATTGGCCACACGATTCGTGGGAGTAGAAATAGGACAAGCGTTGCAAGGACTTGACCATGCAACGCGTGTCGTCCATGACGATGACCGCGCCAGAACCCAGCATGGAGCCGGCTTTTGCAATCGAGTCATAGTCCATGGTGACGTCCATCATGATGTTGGCAGGCAACACAGGGGCGGATGAACCGCCAGGAATGACCGCCTTCAAATTGCGACCACCGCGCATACCACCGGCCAACTCCAAGAGTTTGGCAAAGGGTGTGCCCAAAGGAATTTCGTAGTTGCCGGGACGCTCTACGTCGCCGCTGATCGAGAAAATTTTGGTGCCACCGTTGTTAGGCTTGCCGCATTCCAAATACGCCTGTCCGCCGTTGCGAATGATCCAAGGGACCGCGGCAAAGGTTTCAGTGTTGTTGATGGTGGTGGGCTTGCCGTACAAACCGAAGCTTGCTGGGAATGGCGGCTTGAAACGGGGTTGGCCTTTTTTGCCTTCCAAAGATTCAAGCAATGCCGTTTCTTCGCCGCAAATGTAAGCACCAAAACCATGGGATGCGTGCAACTGGAAGTTGAAGTTGCTGCCCATGATCTTGTCGCCCAGATAACCTGCAGCGCGGGCTTCTTCAAGCGCAGCTTCAAAGCGTTCGTAGGTTTGGAAAATTTCGCCGTGGATGTAGTTGTAACCCACATTGATGCCCATGGCATAAGCCGCAATGGCCATGCCTTCAATCACGGTGTGCGGATTGAACTGCATGATGTCACGGTCTTTGCAAGTGCCCGGCTCACCTTCGTCAGAATTGCAAACCAAATACTTTTGACCAGGGAACTGACGCGGCATGAAGCTCCACTTCAGGCCGGTTGGAAAACCAGCACCGCCTCGGCCGCGCAAAGCGGACTCTTTAACGGTGGCAATGACTTGATCTTGCGTGAGGCCTTCACCGCCATCTTTGCCCAAAATTTTGCGCAAAGCCTGGTAACCGCCGCGAGCTTCGTAGTCTTTGAGGCTCCAGTTTTTGCCATTCAAACCCGCCATGATTTGCGGATTGATGTGACGATCGTGGAAGGAGGTTTCCACGCCGGTGGCCGCGAAGCGCGACAACAACTGATTCAGATCAGCGCTCATGCTGCGCCTCCAGATTTTTGCAATGTATCGACCAACTCATCGAGCTTTTGGTTGCTCATGAAGCTGCACATGGTGCGGTCGTTGACCAACAACACGGGGGCATCGGCGCAAGCACCTTGACATTCGCTGGGTTGCAAGGTGATGAGGCCATCAGCCGTGGTTTCACCCACATTGATGCCCAAGCGCTTTTGCAAATGAACCAAGGCTTGTTGGCCGCCGCGCAATTGGCAAGGCAAATTGGTGCACACGTTCAACTTGAACTTGCCCAATTTTTGCTGGTTGTACATGTTGTAAAAAGTGGTGACTTCGTGAACAGCCATAGGCGCCATGCCCAGGTAGTCGGCCACTTCTTTTTCGCTCTCGGGGCTGACCCAACCGAGCTCTTGTTGCACGATGGACAAGCAAGCCATGACGGCTGATTGCTTTTGATCGGCAGGGAATTTGGCCACTTCGCGCGCGAAGCGGGTTTTGGTCGCATCAGAGATCATCGGTCAATCTCTCCAAACACAATGTCCATGGTGCCGATGATGGCCACTGCGTCGGCCAACATGTGGCCACGGGCCATTTCATCAAGGGTCGCCAGATGGGCATAGCCCGGGGCACGGATTTTTAAGCGGTAAGGTTTGTTGGCGCCATCGCTGACGAGGTAAATGCCAAACTCACCTTTGGGATGTTCAACGGCTGCATAGGCTTGGCCTTCGGGCACGTGGAATCCTTCTGTGAAAAGTTTGAAATGGTGAATCAAACCTTCCATGTTGGTCTTCATGGACTCACGTGATGGCGGTGCCACTTTGAGGTTGTCAGTGATGACAGGCCCTGGATTGACACGCAACCACTTGATACATTGTTGAATGATGCTGTTGGATTCGCGCATTTCTTGCATGCGAACCAAGTAGCGATCGTAGCTGTCGCCTGTTTTGCCAACGGGCACATCGAACTCAACTTTGTCGTAGGCATCATAGGGCTGCGTTTTGCGCAAGTCCCATGCAATGCCAGAGCCGCGAAGCATGGGACCAGTCATGCCCAAGTTCAAAGCGCGCTCGGCAGAGACAACGCCAATGCCCACGGTACGCTGTTTCCAAATGCGATTGTCGGTGAGCAAGGTTTCGTACTCGTCGATGCACTTGGGAAAACGGTTGGTGAAGTCTTCAATGAAGTCCAACAACGAACCCTGGCGGTTGACGTTCAGTTCAGCAATGGCTTTTGCATTGCGAATTTTGTTCACCTGATATTGCGCCATCGTGTCTGGCAAATCGCGATAGACACCACCTGGACGGAAATACGCAGCGTGCATGCGGGCGCCAGAAACCGCCTCGTACATGTCGAACAAGTCTTCACGCTCGCGGAAGGCGTAGATCAAAACAGTAGAGCTGCCGCAATCGTTGGCGTGTGAGCCCAACCACATCAGGTGATTGAGCAGGCGCGTAATCTCGGAGAACATCACACGGATGTACTGGGCACGCTCTGGCACCTCAATGCCCATCAATTTTTCGATGGCCAAGCAGTAAGCGTGCTCGTTGGACATCATGGACACATAGTCCAAGCGGTCCATGTAAGGCAAGGACTGAATGTAGGTTTTGGTTTCGGCCAGCTTTTCGGTGGCACGGTGCAACAAACCAATGTGCGGATCGGCACGCTGCACAACCTCGCCATCGAGCTCGAGCACCAAGCGCAAAACGCCGTGGGCCGCAGGGTGCTGCGGTCCAAAGTTCAGGGTGTAGTTTTTAATTTCTGCCATGTTGATAGACACGAACGCTGCGCGCTCAGTGCAGACCTCCGTATTTTTCTTCGCGAATGATGCGGGGTGTAATTTCGCGAGGTTCGATGGACACCGGCTCGTAAATGACGCGTGCGCGCTCGGCGTCGTAACGCATTTCGACGTGACCCGATACTGGGAAATCTTTGCGGAACGGGTGACCAATGAAGCCGTAATCTGTCAGTATGCGGCGCAAGTCGATGTGGCCATCAAACACAATGCCATAAAGGTCGAACGCTTCGCGCTCGTACCAATTGGCGGCATTCCACAAATGCATGACCGATGCCACCAAGGGCAAGTCGTCTTCAGGGCAACGCACCATGACGCGCACACGCTGATTCAAACTGACGGACAGCAAGTGCACCACTACGCCAAAGCGAGGACCTTCGTCCCCTACTTCGCGATAGGTTGAATAGTCCATACCGCAGAGGTCCATGAGCTGCTCGAACTTGCAAGCTGGGGCATCACGCAGCGTTTGCATAACTGCCAAGTAATTGGCTGCATTAACGTGGACAGTGACTTCGCCCAAGGCCAAGTCAACATCGGTGACTTGATCACCCAAGGCTTGCGTCAAATTTTGAAGGAGTTGTTCGGGGTGAATTGAAAAAGTCATGGTGCTTCTTTCAAACCCGTGCAATGGTGTTGGTGCGGCGAATTTTTTGCTGCAATTGAATGATGCCGTAGATCAGCGCTTCTGCAGTAGGTGGGCAACCTGGCACATACACATCGACTGGCACGATACGGTCACAACCGCGCACCACCGAGTAGCTGTAGTGATAGTAGCCACCGCCATTGGCGCAAGAACCCATGGAAATAACCCAACGTGGCTCGGACATTTGGTCGTAGACCTTGCGCAAAGCGGGGGCCATTTTGTTGGTGAGTGTGCCCGCCACAATCATCAAATCACTTTGACGAGGACTGGCGCGAAACACCTCTGCACCAAATCGCGCCAGGTCGTAGCGCGCGGTGGCCGCGTGCATCATCTCAACCGCGCAGCAGGCCAAACCAAAGGTCATGGGCCACAAAGATCCTGTTTTGGCCCAGTTCACCACAGAGTCGTAACTCGTGGTGATAAAGCCTTCTTTCATCACGCCTTCAATCATTGCTCACATCCTTGTTGAAGCACAAAGTCAAACTGAATCATTCCCAATCCAGGGCGCCTTTTTTCCACTCGTAGACAAAGCCCACAACCAGAATGGCTAGAAAAATAACCACGGCCACAAAACCAGCCAAACCCACTTCTTTGAGGGCCACGGCCCATGGGAAAAGGAATGCAATTTCGAGGTCAAACAAAATGAACAAGATCGCGACCAAGTAGTAGCGAACGTCAAATTTCATGCGGGCGTCTTCGAAGGCTTCGAAGCCACATTCGTAAGGGGAATTTTTGGCAGCGTCGGGGCGGTTAGGGCCAAGGATGTAGCCCAAGACTTGCGGCAGTACGCCAACGGCGACACCGACCAAAATGAACAACAAGATGGGGAGATACTGATCGAGGTTGGTCATGGAGTTTTGTCACCTTTGAAGCGCTGGGTGATCACACCCAGCGACTCTCTGTGTTGGTGCCGTCGGCGAGACTCGAACTCGCACAGCTTTCGCCACTACCCCCTCAAGATAGCGTGTCTACCAATTTCACCACGACGGCGGTTATCTGATCTGATGGCATGAGGCACCTACACGTAGGTTTGTAGCGCTCAGAACAGCTCGTAGTTTAACTCCAAACAGAGGTGTTCTTTGGGAGTAAACAACGAAAATTATGAGGCGCCCCCGCAAGCGCCTGCATAGGAACTTTCTTACTTCGAACTTGCAGGTGCAGGTGCGCTGTTTGTGACAGGTGCGTTACCAGGAATTTGTGAAGCTGGGCTGTTGTCGACGGGGGCTGCAGGAGCCACCACGGCCGCGCCTTCCAACACACTGCCAGAAGCAGCGGGGCGCAGGTTGCCAAAATATGCCAAGAGCAAGGTCGTGGCAAAAAACACCGCCGCCAACACAGCAGTGGTGCGAGACAAGAAATTGGCACCACCGGTAGCACCAAACAAGCTGCCCGAGCCACCACTGCCAAAAGCAGCGCCCATGTCTGCGCCTTTACCGTGTTGAACCAAAATCAAACCAATCATGGCCAAGGCCGACAACATCTGCACGGCCAAAATTACGGTGATCATTGCATTCATGCTTTACTCCAAATCAAAATATCGTCAGTCTTCGATTCATACGCGCCTTAAGCGAGCGTTGAACCTGCAGCCATGATGGCCAAAAAGTCGGGCGCTTTGAGGGCGGCTCCGCCGATCAAACCACCGTCAATGTCGGGTTGTGCCAGCAACTGTGCGGCATTGGCGGCATTCATGCTACCGCCATACAAAATAGAAATACGGTCTGAATGCGACGTTGCCGCTTTCAGTTGCGCACGCAAAACTGCGTGAACTTCTTGTGCTTGCTCGGGAGAGGCTGTACGGCCAGTTCCAATGGCCCACACCGGCTCGTAAGCCACCACAATTTCGCTGATGCAATGACCGTTGGTGTGAATGACAGCCGCCAATTGGCGCTTCACCACTTCTTCAGTCTTGCCAGCTTCACGGTCGGCCAAAGTTTCGCCAACGCACACAATAGGCGTGATGCCTGCCGACAAAGCGCGCTGCGCTTTGAGGGCCACAGCGGCATCTGACTCTGCGTGGTATTGACGACGCTCTGAATGACCCACGATGGCATAACGCACCGCAAAATCTTTGAGCATGCCAGCAGAAATTTCGCCCGTGAAGGCACCCACCTCTTGGGCTGACACGTCTTGTGAACCCAGGGCAATAAGAGATTGACCAGAAAGAAGCGCTTGCGCCTGTGCCAAATAAGCAGCCGGCACACACACCGCAGCTTGACAATTCATGCCCTTGCTGCCGTCTAACACCGCCTGCAACAAAGATACATTGGCAGACAAACTGCCATTCATCTTCCAGTTACCAGCAATGAGCTTTTTCTTCATGGTCTTGACCTCTTCTAGCCGGGTGTTCAATCACTCTGACTGCGAAGGTGCAGCAGGACGGTCGAGCAAAGCTTTCATCGACAACTTCACACGGCCTTTTTCGTCGGTCTCGAGCACTTTGACTTTAACAATCTGACCTTCTTGCAAATAGTCAGACACTTTTTCAACGCGCTCGTGTGCAATTTGGCTGATGTGCAACAAGCCATCTTTGCCAGGCAACAAGTTGATCAAGGCACCGAAGTCCAACAATTTGGTGACGGGGCCTTCGTAAACTTTACCGATTTCAACTTCGGCCGTGATCTGCTCAATGCGGCGCTTGGCTTCGTCCGCCTTGGCACCGTCGGCGGCAGCGATGGTGATCGTGCCGTCTTCATTGATGTTGATCTGTGTGCCAGTTTCTTCGGTCAACGCACGAATGGTGGCGCCGCCCTTGCCGATCACGTCACGAATTTTCTCGGGATTGATCTTCATGGTGAAGAGCTTCGGTGCGAAGTTGGACACTTCGGTTTTGGCTTCGCTCATGGCATCTTGCATTTTGCCCAAGATGTGCATGCGTGCTTCTTTGGCTTGTGCCAATGCCACTTGCATGATCTCTTTGGTAATGCCTTGGATTTTGATGTCCATTTGCAAAGCAGTCACACCGTTGGTGGTACCTGCTACTTTAAAGTCCATGTCGCCCAAATGATCTTCGTCGCCCAAGATGTCGGTCAACACTGCAAAGCGGCTTGCGTCTTTGATGAGGCCCATGGCAATGCCTGCCACGTGTGCTTTCATGGGCACGCCAGCGTCCATCAAGGACAAGCAACCACCGCACACAGAAGCCATGGAAGAAGAACCATTGGACTCTGTAATTTCAGAGACCACACGCATGGTGTAGGGGAACTCTTCTTTGGTAGGCAACACAGCGGCCAAAGCACGCTTGGCCAAACGGCCGTGACCAATTTCACGACGCTTTGTAGAGCCCATGCGGCCCACTTCGCCAGTGGCAAAAGGAGGCATGTTGTAGTGCAACATGAAGCGGTCTTCGTACTCACCGGCCAAGGCGTCAATGCGTTGTGCATCGCGCTCTGTGCCCAAAGTGGCAATCACCAAAGCTTGTGTTTCGCCGCGCGTGAACAAGGTAGAACCGTGCGTGCGTGGCAACACAGAGTTGCGGATTTCGATAGGACGCACAGTGCGTGTGTCGCGGCCATCGATGCGCGGCTCGCCTGCCAAGATTTGGCTGCGAACAATGTTGGCTTCGATGTCAAACAACATGCCTTCAACTTTGACGCTGTCAAACTCAACGCCTTCAGCCTTGAGGCCTGCCATGGTGGCTGCGTAGGTTTCGCGGCAAGCTTGAGTACGGCTTTGCTTGTTGCGGATTTGGTAAGCGGCGCGGAGTTTTTCTTCTGCGTGCGCATTGACCTTGGCAATGAGCGCTTCATCCTTGGCAGGTGCTGTCCAATCCCAGGCGGGTTTGCCAGCGTCGCGCACCAATTCGTGAATGGCGTTGATCGCAATGTTGCCTTGCTCGTGGCCAAACACCACAGCGCCCAACATGATCTCTTCAGACAATTGTTGTGCTTCAGATTCCACCATCAACACAGCAGCTTCTGTACCGGCAACGACCAAGTCCATCTGGCTGTCTTTGCGTTGTGTTTGACCAGGGTTCAACACGTATTCGCCGTTGATATAACCCACGCGCGCAGCGCCGATAGGGCCATTGAAAGGCACGCCAGAAATAGACAATGCAGCGCTCACAGCGATCAAAGCTGCGATGTCGGCATCGACTTCAGGGTTCAAAGAAACGGTGTGCACCACAACGTGCACGTCGTTGTAGAAGCCTTCTGGGAACAGAGGACGAATAGGACGGTCGATCAAACGGCTGGTGAGGGTTTCCAACTCGCTAGGCTTGGCTTCACGCTTGAAGAAGCTGCCAGGAATTTTGCCCGCGGCGTAAGCTTTCTCAATGTAGTCCACGGTCAAGGGGAAAAAGTCTTGACCTGCTTTTGAATTTTTAGAA
Source organism: Limnohabitans sp. (assembly GCA_049655425.1). Classification (GTDB taxonomy): domain Bacteria; phylum Pseudomonadota; class Gammaproteobacteria; order Burkholderiales; family Burkholderiaceae_C; genus Limnohabitans_A. Next base: position 811,104 of record JBASJS010000003.1, read on the forward strand.
GCCACCACTGTGGCCAAAACCACGGTGTCTTCGATGTTGACCAGCACAGCGCCGGAAGCTTGGCGTGCAATTTCGCCGGTTTCCATGATGACCTTGTGTTGGCCCCATTGGAAGGTTTTTGTCACTTTGTTAAAAATGGACATGTTCAATAACTCCAGAAAATCACAGTGCAAACGGCTGCACTGAAAAGCCTAGATATTTGCAGTCTGAACTCGATGCCATTCCATGAATGATCTGCCTTAAAAAACAAATGATTGATGGAATGACACAGCGCGGGTTCGGTCTGAAAACGTCTTTTTAGAAAACTTAAAGTAGAAAGCGCCTGAGCTAGCGGGCTAACTCAGGCGCTTGTCATCTTTCGATACGCTTATTTGCGCAAGCCAAGTTTGGCGATCAGAGCAACGTAGCGGTCAGCGTCTTTGGACTTCAAGTAGTCCAACAATTTACGACGGCGGCTCACCATGCGCAACAAACCGCGGCGACCGTGGTGGTCTTTGGCGTGTGTTTTGAAGTGAGGTGTCAACTCGTTGATACGAGCTGTGAGCAAAGCCACTTGGACTTCGGGGCTACCAGTGTCATTGGCAGCGCGAGCATTGGCCTTAACGACTTCTGCTTTGATTGAAGATGCAATCATTTTTCTTCCTTGTTTTTCGGCTTAAAGCACGCAGTCAGCCAGCTGACGGTGTAAAAGACCGAGGTTTTATAACTTGCGCATGCGGTTTGGAATCAACTGCTGCGTGCGATCTTGGCCAAGCTGCACCCACAGGGATGTTGCTTGGCAAAGCCTTGGAATTATAACCACAGGCGCCTTGTGAAACCACCTCCTCAGGTATGACTGATCATAAAAACAGGCCAAACACCTCAATTTCGCCTCAAAATGTCGACTTATGGACAAAATCAGAATCGATAAATGGCTTTGGGCGGCCCGTTTTTACAAGACTCGGTCATTGGCCACAGATGAAATTGGCAAAGGCCGGGTCGAAATCAATGGCCAAACAGCCAAGGCTTCAAGGGAAGTCAAAGTTGGCGACATGGTCAGCACCCGGCAGGGTGACGTTATTCGCACCCTCCAAGTTTTGGCCCTGAGTGATCAGCGCGGTCCGGCGCCTGTAGCGCAAGCCCTCTACGAGGAAACTGCTGAGAGCATCGCCCTGCGAGAAAAAACCAGCATCCAAAGGCGCCTGGCCAAAGAACCAGCCCTCAGCATAGAGCAAGGTCGACCTACCAAACGAAACCGCCGGGAATTGGAAAAGGTCAAAGAAGTAGGCTGGAATGATCGCTGGAGCGCTTCTTTGGACGAGCACTGACACTTAGGCGCCAGTTCAGCACCAATTCGGGGGTTTTCACCCTCCCCTTTCCCAAAGCTCCCCTCTAAAGTCTGCCTTGATCGCAACACAGAGGAGACTATCTTGAAGTTCACGAAACACTCAGCCAATGCCAAGCGCCGCTTTGGTTTAAGCATTCTTGGCACCCTTGGCTTGGTGAGCAGCCTTGGCATGGGCTTGATGGCGAGCAACGCTGCCATGGCGCAGGCCGCTTATCCCAACAAACCCATCCGTTTGGTCGTCACCTTTCCAACCGGTGGTGCGCCCGACATCTTGGCTCGCTTGTTCAGCGAAAAAGCCCAGCTGGGCCAACCCATCGTGATTGACAACAAGCCTGGTGCGGGCGGCAACATCGGCAGTGACATCGTTGCCAAGTCGGCAGGCGACGGTTACACAATCGTCATGGGCACGGTTGGCACGCACTCGATCAATGGCGCTCTTTACGAAAAGATGCCCTACGACATGGTGAAAAACTTCACGCCCATTTCCTTGATTGCATCCGCCCCCAACTTGCTGGTTGTCAACAATGACTTGCCCGTCAAAACGGTGCCCGAGCTCATTGCCTACATGAAAGCCAACCCCAACAAGTTGTCATTTGGCTCACCTGGCATTGGCACCTCTGTGCACATGTCTGGCGAGTTGTTCAAGTCCATGACTGGCACCAGCATGACGCACGTGCCCTACAAAGGCAGACAGTTTTTCATTCCCGACCTGATTGGTGGCAGCATTCAATTGGTCTTTGACAACATGCCTTCTGCTCTGCCGATGGCCAAAGAAGGCAAGATCAGAGCCATTGCCCAAACGACCGCCAAGCGTTCACCTGCGGCACCCGATATCCCAACAGTGGCTGAATCTTTGCCTGGCTTTGAGGCCACCACTTGGTTTGCCATGTTTGCACCTGCCAACACACCCAAAGCGGTCATCGACAGACTCAATGCAGAAGCCTTGCGCGTTTTTAAATTGCCAGAAGTGGCCGAGCGTTTGAAGACATTGGGTTTGGATCCCGTTTTGTCTTCCTCAGAAGAACTGGGCAAATACCAAGCCAGCGAAATTGTGAAATGGGCCAAAGTGGTCAAAGAATCTGGCGCCAAAGCAGAGTAAACATTCGTTTCTACCCAACATCCTTGGATTAACTTCATGACCTTTGAAATCAACCGACGTGACGTCCTGCAAGCCAGCTTGGCTGGCGCAGTCAGCATTGCTGTGCCTGCCATGGCACAAAGTAACTTTCCCTCAAGACCCATCAAACTGATTTGCCCTTGGCCTGCTGGTGGATCTACCGACGGCGTTATGCGCGCCTTGGCAGAAAGTGCCACACGCATTTTGGGCAGCCCTGTGGTGATTGAAAACAAAGCCGGTGCCAGCGGCATGTTGGGCCCCAACGAATTGGTCAACGCCAAGCCCGATGGCTACACCTTGTCGCAATTGACCATTGGCATTTTGCGTTTGCCGCACATGCAAAAGATGCAATTTAATCCCATGTCAGACTTCACTTTCATTGCTTGCCTGACGGGCTACACCTTTGGCATTGTGGTGCGCGCTGATTCCCCCATCAAATCCATCAAGGATTTGGTGGACTATGCCAAAGCAAATCCCGGCAAGTACACCTTTGGCTCGACTGGCAATGGCACAACACCCCACTTGGCCGTTGAAGAATTTGCCATGAAAGCGGGCATCCAACTGCAGCACATTCCATTCAAAGGCAATGCCGATGGCATGGCGGCACTTTTAGGTGGGCACGTGATGTCGCACAGCGATGCCACTGGCTGGGCGCCGCATGTCGACGCTGGCACTTGCCGTTTGCTGGCCACCTATGGCAGCAAACGTACCAAACGCTGGCCCAATGTGCCCACTCTCAATGAGCTTGGCTACGACACTGTGTCCGACTCACCTTTTGGCATTGGTGGCCCTAAGGGCATGGACCCAGCAGTGACTAAAAAATTGCACGACGCGTTTAGAAAAACGCTGGAAGATCCACAAGTCTTGGCCACATTTGAAAAATATGACCAGTCGGTGATTTACATGAACACCGAGGAATACACCAAGTTTGCGCGTGACAACTACCAAAAAGAAAAAGTCATCATTGAAAAACTTGGCTTGGCCAAGCCTGCTTAATCAGCCCAAAAAAGCCCAGATATTCTGGGCTTTTTTGATGTGGCCATAGCTTCAAATCAAGAAGCAGGTCGAAGCATCTTACAACTGCTTGGCAATTCCACTTCACTGGCTTTGAATTGTTTCACCGTTTTAAATCCATACCCAGAGCCTTCGACATCAAAGGGAACTTCTAAGCCCCCTTGCTTGGCCATGATGCCTACCACCAAGGGTTGTTGAAACTGATGGTCTTGGGCCCGCATCTTGCCGCGTTGGCCTCCCATGCTGACTTCCGCTTTTTCAAGTTGCAAGGCAACCGCCAATGGCTCTGAGCTTCCTGCTTTCTCAATGGACTGCACCAAGGCTTCCATCATCAATTGCATTCGCAAATGCACATAATCTTCAGATGGCTTGTCGAAACGTTGCTTGAAGGCTTGATAAAACTTCACACTCTCTGCCCCCGCCACATTGGGCATCCATTCAGCCACGGCCAGTACTTTGCCCACACCGGCATCGCCCATGGCAGCAGGCGCTCCCAAAGCGTTGCCATAAAAAGTGTAAAACTTGCCTTCAAACCCGACCTCTTTGGCCGCCTTCACCAACAGCGTCAGGTCGTTGCCCCAATTGCCTGTGATCACGGCTTGTGCACCCGAGGCCTTGATTTTGGAGGCATACGGCAAGAAGTCTTTAACGCGACCCATGGGATGCAGTTCGTCACCCGAGATCTGAATGTCGGGTCGTAAGCTGGTCAATTGTTGTTTGGCTTCGCGCAGGACAGCTTGGCCAAAACTGTAGTCTTGGCCAATCAAATAAACCGACTTCAACTTGATGTCTTGCTTCAAGACTTGCATCAAGGCAGTCATGCGCATGTCGGCATGCGCATCAAATCTGAAATGCCAAAAGTTGCATTTTTCTTGCGTCAGTGCAGGGTCAACGGCTGAATAATTGAGAAACAACACACGTTTGTTGGGCTCACGCTCGTTGTGCTTTTGAATGGCATCCATCAGCACAGCTGCGTTGGCCGAAGAGTTGCCCTGAAACACATATTGCGCCCCAGCATCAATGGCAGCTCGCAGTGATGTCAATGCCTCTTCGTTTTGTCCTTTGCTGTCGTAGCGGTTCAAAACAAGAAGCCTCTTGCCATCCGCTGTGGCCACGCCGCCACGTGCATTGACACGCTCCACAGCCCACACCAAATTGCGCAGGACCGCTTCGCCTGTATTGGCAAAAGGGCCACTCATGCCTTCGATCATGGCCAACTGAATGGGGCCCTTCTGGGCTTGTGCCAACAAACAGGAACAGAGCGCGAAGCAAACAAAGCTTCGCATCACGAATCGAATCGTTTGAATCAAAATAACTTCCTCAAGAAAATTTAATGGCTGGCAACCAGAATTTGTGACAGTGGCCATCGTGGCTTCACGTCAAAGCCGTAATCAAATTGCGGCGCTTGCTGCCCTGCTTGCACGCGCATGGCTGCGGCCATGGCAATCATGGCGCCGTTGTCTGTGCACAAATGAAGCTCTGGATAATGCACGCGCACACCTGCTTTTGCACAGGCTTCATTGAGCTGCTTTCGCAGCAAGCGATTGGCACCAACGCCCCCCGCCACCACCAAGCGGCGCATGCCTGTCAATTTGAGCGCCGCCATCGACTTCTTCAACAGCACCTCAACAATTGCCGCTTCGGTGGATGCCGCCAAGTCTGCTTTGTGTGTCGTGGTGGTGTCGTGCAAGCCATCACCCAACTTGTTGGCCTGCGTCAGTACCGATGTCTTCAAGCCGGCAAATGAAAAATCCAAATCTCCGCTGTGCAACAAAGGCCGAGGCAGTTTGAAAGCGAGCGGATTGCCCGCTTCAGCACACTTAGACAATGCGGGACCACCTGGGTAGCCCAGCCCCATCAGTTTGGCCGATTTGTCAAAGGCTTCGCCTGCTGCATCATCGACTGTCTCACCCAAAATCTCGTAAGAGCCGACTGCTTCTACGCGCATCAATTGCGTGTGGCCACCAGAAACCAACAAAGCCACAAACGGAAATTCGGGTGGATCGTCACTTAAAAAAGGAGACAACAGATGGCCTTCCAAATGGTGTACACCCAACACGGGCTTGTTCAAAGCAGCTCCCAATGCACACGCTACGCCGGCGCCTACCAACAAGGCCCCTGCCAAGCCTGGGCCACGTGTATACGCCACCACATCCACTTGGTTCAAATCAATTTGGGCATTTTTCAAGACTTCACGCGTTAAAGGAATCACGCGTTTGATGTGATCACGGCTGGCCAACTCAGGCACCACACCGCCATACGCCTGATGCATGTCAATTTGACTGAACAGCGCATGAGTGAGCAAACGTGGGGCACCAGTAGTTTGGGTTTCCACCAAAGCCACGCCAGTTTCGTCACAAGAAGATTCAATTCCAAGAAAAATCATATACCTTGAGTTTATACCATGCCCAGATTTGGACAATTTTTTAAGCTGACATTCCCCTGACTGGCGCGTAAATTGCAAAGGACTATCAAGTCAGCCCTGCTTTTCTGACCCGCATTAAACAGATGATCAAACCTTCAAAGACCAAAAAATCCAAGGCACCAGAGGCCTTGCGCATCGTGGTGGTAGCACCTGATTTGGTTGTCACAGACCCCGAAGATGATCATGCCTTATCCCAAGCAAAACGATCTCGCGCCTTGCGCATTGGATTGCTTGAAAATGGATTCAACCTGGTCGCAAGCTTGCCCGCAGATGTTTTCTTGGCTGATCGCATTGCACAGTTACAACCCGACTTGATCATTGTCGACGCTGAATCAGAAGCCCGCGACGCACTTGAGCACGTGGTGTTTGCAACCCGCGATGCGCGACGCCCTATCGTCATGTTCACAGACGACAGCGATACGAGTCATGTCAAGGACGCGGTGGCTGTCGGTGTCTCCGCCTACATCGTGGATGGCTTGGCTAGCTCGCGCATCAAACCGATCTTAGACGTAGCCATGGCTCGCTTCGAATATGAAGAGCGCTTAAGACAAGAACGAGACGAAGCCAGAAGCGACTTGCAAGACAGAACCCTTGTTGATCGCGCCAAAGCCTTACTGATTCAACACCAAGGCCTGACTGAAGCACAAGCGTTTTCTAAGTTAAGAAAACTGGCCATGGACAAGGGTCTGAAGCTGGGTGAAGTTGCACAGCGCACGTTGGATATGGCAGATCTCCTCAAGTCGTGAGCACCCTCAATGCCGTTGCCATCAGCAAGGCAAGCGCAGAGCGCATCGATTTGGTGCAAGAAACAGAATAAAAGTGCACTGATCCCTAGCTTGGGGCGTCGATTGCCCATCCACCAAGTGTTTTGGCTTGGCACAGGTATTGCAAACGGAATTAAGCAAGAACCTGCGAAGGTTCAGGACAAAGGCGTCCCCACCCGTTCAAACACTGGAACGAAGTGAGGACGCCTTTTTCGTTTCTACCTTTTTATTTTTTTGAGGAGCCCTGTCATGACTGATATTTTGGAGACCCCGATGAGCCGCCGCAATGTCTTACAAGCCGCCACAGCGGGTGCATTGACCATCGCGCCTGCATTGCGCGCAGCTGTATATGCACAAGGATCTGACAAACCTGAAAAAGAGGAAGTTCGCATTGGCTTTATTCCACTGACCGACTGCGCAAGTGTGGTGATGGCCTCTGTATTGGGTTTTGACAAAAAATATGGCGTCAAAATCATTCCCACCAAGGAAGCCAGTTGGGCTGGCGTCCGAGACAAATTGGTCAATGGCGAACTCGATTTTGCACACGTCTTGTATGGTCTGATTTATGGCGTGCACTTGGGCACCTCTGGACCTAAAAAAGACATGGCCATTTTGATGACTTTGAATCAAAACGGGCAGGCCATCACGCTGTCCAAAAAGCTGGCCGACAAAGGCGCTGTCGATGCAGCCAGCTTGGCCAAGCTCATGAACAACGAAAAGCGTGAATACACTTTTGCACAAACCTTCCCAACAGGCACACACGCCATGTGGCTGTATTACTGGTTGGCCAGCGTTGGCATCAATCCTTTAAAAGACGCCAAGGTCATTACCGTACCGCCTCCGCAGATGGTGGCCAACATGCGTGTAGGCAACATGGACGGCTACTGCGTTGGTGAACCCTGGGGACACCGTGCCATAGCCGATGGCATTGGTATCACGGCCACCACAACGCAGGACATTTGGACAGATCACCCAGAAAAAGTATTAGGCACCACGGCCGAGTTTGCAAAGAAATATCCCAACACGGCGCGTGCAGTGACCGCGGCTATTTTGGACGCCAGCAAATGGATCGATGCTGGCCTGCAAAACAAAATGAAGATGGCAGAAACCATTGCAGACAAGGCCTATGTCAATACCAGTGTCGATGTGATCAACCAGCGTATCTTGGGCCGGTATCAAAACGGTTTGGGCAAGACATGGGATGACAAAAATCACATGAAGTTTTATGCGGATGGCAATGCCACCTTCCCCTACCTTTCAGATGGCATGTGGTTTTTGACACAACACAAGCGTTGGGGGTTGCTCAAAGATCACCCTGACTATTTGAATGTTGCCAAACAAATCAATCACATAGATATTTACAAGCAAGCTGCCACTGCGAGCAAAACGCCCGTACCCAAAGATGTCTTGCGTACCAGCAAGTTCATGGACGGTGTGACATGGGATGGCAAAGATCCAAAAAAATATGCAGACAGTTTCAAAGTCAAAGCTTAAGGATCGCGAATGCCCACCATCAACATCAAAGCCATGCTGCTGCGCGTCTTGCCACCCTTGCTGGGCATGGCATTCCTCGTGGGCATATGGGGACTGGTCTCATTCAGCAGCACCAACAACTTTCCATCGCCCAAAGAAACCTTGATACAAGCCATCCAGGTTTTCAGCGATCCTTTTTACAGCAACGGCCCCAACGATCAAGGCTTGGGTTGGAACATATTGAGTTCACTCAAACGAGTGGCCATGGGGTTTGGTTTGGCAGCCTTGGTGGGCATTCCATTTGGCTTCATGATTGGACGCTTCGAATTTCTTGCCAACATGTTCAACCCCTTGATCAGCTTGCTCAGACCCGTCTCACCTCTGGCTTGGTTGCCCATTGGGTTGTTGGTATTCAAAGGTGCCAATCCGGCGGCAATTTGGACCATCTTCATCTGCTCTATTTGGCCCATGGTCATCAACACTGCTGTGGGTGTGCAACGGGTACCGCAAGACTACATGAATGTTGCGCGAGTCCTCAATCTTTCGGAGTGGAAGATAGTTACCAAAATTTTATTCCCCGCCGTACTACCCTACATGCTTACAGGAGTTCGTTTGGCAGTTGGTACAGCATGGCTGGTTATTGTGGCGGCCGAGATGTTGACCGGTGGCGTAGGGATTGGTTTTTGGGTCTGGGATGAGTGGAACAACTTGAATGTCAAGAACATCATCATCGCCATTTTTGTGATCGGGTTGGTCGGTCTGATTTTGGAGTATGCCTTGATCAAATTGGCAACAGCATTTACTTTTGAAGAGGTCCGCTCATGAGTCAAAACATGACGTCCAAATACCTTGAAATTCAGGGCGTAGCGCAAACCTTCAAAACAGCCAAGGGCGACTTTCCGGCATTGCGTGACATTGATCTGACTGTGGCCAAAGGCGAGTTTGTAGCACTGATCGGTCACTCGGGTTGTGGTAAGTCAACCCTTCTTAATTTGATTGCTGGGTTGACCACGCCAACCAAGGGCAACTTAATTTGTGCCAATCGAGAAATTTCAGGCCCAGGACCAGAGCGTGCGGTCGTATTTCAAAACCATTCTTTGCTGCCGTGGCTTACTTGCTTTGAAAATGTGTACTTGGGTGTTGAACGCGTCTTTGGCAACAACGGTCGCGTCGATGGCAAAACAAAAGAAAACGTAGCCCAATTAAAAGCGCGTACCGATGCAGCCTTGGACATGGTTGGCTTGGCGCATGCAGCGCAAAAGCGTCCGGGTGAAATTTCTGGCGGCATGAAGCAACGCGTAGGCATAGCTCGTGCGCTTGCCATGGAACCCCAAGTCTTGTTGATGGACGAACCCTTTGGCGCACTCGATGCACTGACACGCGCAAAATTACAAGATGAATTGCTGGCCATCGTGGCCAACACACAAAGCACGGTGGTCATGGTGACCCACGATGTAGATGAGGCCGTGTTGTTGTCAGACAAAATTGTAATGATGACCAATGGCCCTGCAGCCACCATTGGCGAAGTGTTGCAAGTTGATTTGCCACGCCCTCGCTCAAGGGTCACATTGGCAGATGACCCCCGTTATTTAAGTTACCGCAAAGCGGTGATCGACTTTCTTTATACAAGACAAGCACACGTGGAGAAAACATGAGCAAAATGAAATTGGTCATGGTGGGCAACGGCATGGCTGGTGTCCGTACTTTGGAAGAGCTTCTCAAACTGGCACCCGACTTGTTTGACATCACCGTGTTTGGCAGCGAAATTCATCCGAATTACAACCGCATTTTGCTATCTCCCGTCTTGGCGGGCGAGCAAAGCTTGGATGAAATCATTCTGAATCCGCTGTCTTGGTACCAAGACAATGGCATCACCTTGCACACCGGCTGCACTGTGACGCAAGTTGACCGTGTTAAGCGAGAAGTCCATGCACAAAACCTCAATGGCACCACAGTGGTCAGCCCCTACGATCGACTGTTGTTGGCAACGGGCTCCAATCCATTTATGTTGCCCATTCCAGGCAAAGACTTGAAAGGCGTTTTGGCTTACCGCGACATTGCCGATACCCAAGCCATGATTGACGCAGCCCTGCGCTACAAAGAGGCTGTTGTGATTGGCGGTGGTTTGCTCGGTTTGGAAGCCGCCAACGGTCTCATGAAACGCGGCATGCAAGTGACGGTGGTTCACGGTGCCGAGTGGCTAATGGAACGTCAGCTCGACAAGGTGGCTGGCGGATTGCTTCAAGAATCCCTTGAAGCGCGCGGCATGAAGTTCTTGATGCGCGCTCAAACGCAAGAACTCAAAGCGGATGCAGAAGGACGTGTCAGCGCTGTGTGCTTCAAAGATGGCACACACGTGAATGCGCAATTGGTGATAATGGCGGTTGGCATCAGGCCCAACACCGCGCTGGCCGAAAGCATGCGCCTGCATTGTGATCGCGGCATTGTGGTCAGCGACACCTTGCAAACAGTCACCGACCCACGTATTTATGCGGTGGGCGAATGCGCAAGCCATCGCGGCATCGCCTATGGATTGGTGGCCCCTCTTTTTGAACAAGGCAAAGTGCTTGCTACGCATTTGGCGCAGATGGGCATTGGACGCTATACGGGCTCGCTCACCTCCACCAAACTCAAAGTGACGGGCATTGACTTGTTCTCTGCAGGCGACTTCATGGGCAACAACGGTGCTGCCAAACCGGGTTTGGCAGAGGACACTGAAGAAATCATTTTGAGTGATCCGCACGATGGTGTTTACAAAAAACTGGTCATCCGCAACGATCAATTGGTGGGAGCCTGTTTGTTTGGCGACACAGTCGACGGCAGCTGGTATTTCAAGCTGCTGCGCGAAGGCCGCAATGTGGCCGATATTCGCGATAAATTGATGTTTGGTGAATCCAACATCGGCGATGTAGGTCACGAGGGTCACAGCAAAGCCGCCAGCATGCCCAACGATGCCGAGGTGTGTGGTTGCAATGGCGTGACCAAAGGCGCCATCTGCAAAGCGATTCAAGAAAAAGGTTTGTTCACACTGGACGAAGTGCGAAAGCAAACCAAGGCGAGTGCCTCCTGCGGTTCTTGTACAGGATTGGTAGAACAAATTTTGATGTTCACAGCCGGTGGCGACTACTCTGCCACGCCCAAGAAAAAAGCCGTATGTGGGTGTACCGATCACAGCCACCAAGAAGTGCGCGATGCCATTCGTGATGAGAAACTACTCACTCAATCAGCCGTTTTTAAATTCTTGAATTGGCGCACAGAAGATGGCTGCCCAACCTGCAGACCGGCCATCAACTATTACCGCCTTAGCAGTTGGCCTAAAGAAGCGCAAGACGACACGCAAAGCCGTTACATCAACGAGCGGAGCCACGCCAACATTCAAAAAGATGGCACTTACAGCGTCATTCCGCGCATGTGGGGTGGCGAAACGACAGCGGATGAATTGCGTCGCATTGCAGACGTGGTCGACAAATACAAGATCCCAACAGTCAAGGTCACAGGCGGTCAACGCATCGACTTATTGGGCGTTAAAAAAGAAGATCTGGTGAATGTTTGGAAAGACATCGGCATGCCTTCGGGCCATGCCTATGCCAAAGCTTTGCGAACTGTCAAAACCTGCGTAGGCAGCGAATGGTGCCGCATGGGCACCCAAGACAGCACTCAAATGGGCAAAGACTTGGAGCGCGCTATGTGGCGCATGTATGCACCGCACAAAGTTAAATTTGCAGTGTCAGGTTGCCCACGCAACTGTGCTGAAGCCGGCATCAAAGACGTCGGCATCATTGGGGTCGACAGCGGCTGGGAAATGTACATCGCCGGCAACGGCGGCATCAAAACCGAAGTGGCCGAGTTCTTTACCAAGGTCAAAACATCAGATGAAGTGATGGAGTACACCGGTGCCTTTATGCAGCTTTACCGCGAAGAAGGCTGGTATTTAGAACGCACTGTTCACTATGTGAAGCGTGTCGGCATGGACTACGTCAAGAAAAAGATCTTGGAAGACGAGGCAGGCCGCAAAGCACTTTGGGCCAAGCTGCAATTCGCTTTAGAAGGCGAACCCGATCCTTGGTTTGAATTTGACAAAGCAGGTGTGGACACACGTCAATTTAACGCCTTAAGCGTTTAGGAAATTAATCATGGCCAACTGGAAAGTCATTTGCAAAGTGGAAGACATCCCTTCCATGGGTGCTCGTCGCGTCGCCAGAAAACAAGGACCTGAAATTGCAATTTTCAGAACCCAGGGGGACAAGGTATTTGCCTTGTTAGACAAATGCCCTCACAAAGGGGGCCCTTTAAGTCAGGGCATCGTCTATGGTGAAAGTGTAGCTTGCCCCCTGCACAACTGGCAAATCAAACTGGTGGATGGCGAGGCGCAAGCCCCCGATGTGGGCTGTGCCACCAAGTTCTCTGTGAGGGTTGAAAATGGTGACGTTGCCCTAGATTTTGAAGAAGTCAATACGCTGGGCATTGCGGCCTAAGCTTCAAACTGTAATCAACTTCGCAGCAATTCGCGTGATAACAGAAACTCGATCAACTTGTCCTTACTGTGGTGTAGGCTGCGGTGTCATCATTGAAACACAAGGCAGTCAAATCACTGGCGTGCGGGGCGATCCAGCGCATCCCGCCAACTTTGGCAGGCTTTGCAGCAAAGGGGCCACATTGCACCTGTCGGCTGAAGCAGGAGTGGCACGACAAACGCGCTTGCTCACGCCACAGTTCAGATCTTCACGACACGAATCTTTTTCAGAAACCACCTGGACTTCTGCAATTGAAAAAGCAGCACAAAAGATAACGCAAGTTGTGGCGCATCACGGCCCTGAAGCTGTGGGTTTTTATGTGTCGGGTCAGTTACTCACAGAAGACTATTACGTTTTCAACAAGCTGGTCAAAGGACTGATTGGCACCAACAACATAGACACCAACTCTCGCCTGTGCATGAGCAGTGCGGTGGCTGGTTACAAAATCACTTTAGGTGCAGACGCCCCACCCGCCTGTTATGACGATATTGCGTCAACCGACTGCCTCTTCATTGCTGGCAGCAATGCGGCCTACGCACACCCCATCTTGTTCAGGCGCATTGAAGATACGCGCGCCAAAAACCCACATCTCAAAATAATCGTAGCCGATCCGCGCAAAACCGATACCGCCAGCGCGGCTGACTTGCATTTGCAATTGAAACCAGGCACTGACGTCATGCTGTTTCATGGCATGTTACGAGTCATGCTGTTGAATGGCTGGACTGATCAAAACTACATTCAACAGCACACGGATGGCTTTGAAGCCTTGATTCCAAAGCTGATGTTGTGCACACCCGACAAGGTACAAGATATTTGCGGTATTTCACCCACTCAGTTGCAGCAAGCCGCTGAATGGTTTGCCACCTCCAAGGCCACTCTGAGTTTGTATTGTCAAGGCTTGAATCAGTCCAGCAGTGGCACGGCCAAAAACGCATCTCTGGTGCATTTGCACATGGCCACAGGCCACATCGGCAAACCAGGTGCAGGTCCTTTCTCTCTCACAGGTCAACCCAACGCCATGGGCGGACGAGAGGTGGGTGGTCTGGCCAATCTTCTCAGCGCACACCGCGACCTGAACAACCCTCTACATCGCGCTGAAGTGGCCAAGCTCTGGCGATTAGACGATGTGCCAGCCAAACCTGGCAAAACCGCAGTCGAAATGTTTCAAGCAGCCGCCGACGGCGAGATCAAAGTCTTGTGGATCGCTTGTACCAATCCGGCCCAATCGATGCCCGACCAAAGAACCGTTAGAAAAGCCTTGGCGCGCGCAGAGTTGGTCGTTGTCCAAGAGGCCTTTGCGACTGCCGAAACGTGTGCCTTTGCCGACATCTTGCTACCTGCCACCACTTGGGGTGAAAAAGAAGGCACCGTCACCAACAGCGAAAGACGCATTTCCCGCGTCAGGGCTGCAGTCCCGCCTTCTGGTCAGGCACAACACGATTGGAAAATTGCGTTGGCACTGGCTTCTCGTCTAGGCCAAGAGGATGGCTTTAAATTGCGTGCGCAACGCATGAACTTTGCATACTCAGGCCCAGAAGACATTTGGAATGAACACCGCGAAAGCACGCGCGGCAGAGACTTAGACATCACAGGTTTAAGTTATGCGAAATTAGAAGTCCAGCCTGAACAATGGCCGATGCCCGAAGGTGCCACAGCGGGGGCTAAAAGGCTTTATGCCAAGGGTCAATTTCCAACAGCCAACGGCAAAGCCAAATTTGTTTCACTCGATTACGTACCCGTGTCTGAGCCCTGCGAATCACGTTTTCCATTTTCATTCAACACAGGTCGATTGCGAGACCAATGGCACGGTATGACACGAACTGGCACCATTGCCAAACTGTTTGGTCATGTACCCGAACCTTGCGTTCAACTTCATCCTCAAGACATGTTGTCCTTGAACTTAAGCAACGGCGATTTGGTACACCTCACCAGTAAGCGGGGCTCCATTGTGGCTCCCGCCCAAAGCTCTGACGAATTAGCACAGCTTCAAGCCTTCATGGCCATGCATTGGGGGCCAGGCTACATCAGCGGGCGCGATCACCAAAATAATGTCTTGGCAGGGGTCAATGCCATCACCACTTCAGCGTTTTGCCCAACTTCAAAACAACCTGAACTCAAACACGCCGCGGTCAAAATTCTGAAGGCTGACTTGCCATGGAAATTATTGGCCATGGCTTGGCTGCCTTCAGAACATGCTTTGACCCTCTTGCAATCTTTCAAGGAATTGATGGTCGAGTTTGAATTTGCAAGTTGTGTTCCATTTGCAGAAGAAGTAGCAAGTGACGGAAGTAGCGCATCTTCTGTGATTGATCCCCCTCTTGCGTCACGACAAGGAGTCCTTTTCAGAGCGGCCAGTTCCGAGGCCCCAGACATGCACCTTGTCCATGCCATTGAAACTTTGCTGCATCTAGATAAAAACGCTGGTCTGCGCTACGCCGACCCCAAGCGCAGCCATCTGCGAAGCATCAAACTAGACAGAAGTAAGGCCTTTCCTCAACTGGAAGCTTTCGTGATGGCAGGCGACACATCGGCAGAGGCTTGGCTAAAAGCACTGCTGCAAACCCAGCAAAGTACAGAAAGCTATGGTCGTCGATTGCTCATGACGGGGCAGAAACCGCCAGTCGCATTAAAGGAAGTTGGACAAACCATCTGCACCTGTGTAGGCGTGAAAGATATCGCCATTGAATCCTGGCTTGAAACTCACCCAGACACAGAAGATTTACAGCTGGAGGGTCTCAAAACAAACCTCAAATGCGGCACCCAATGTGGCTCTTGCGTGCCTCAATTGAAGCGAATCATCGTGCGTCAGGCCACAGGCCTCAAAACGCCGGCTCTACCGTCATTGGCCTTATAGCCAACAGTTATCTAAGCTTTGCGACAATACGCACATGGGCATTGGACACTACATCAAAGAGATTGGCCGCGGCAAAGACGGCGCACGTTCGCTAACTCGCGAACAAGCGGCAGATTTACTGGGCCAAGTGCTGGACCAACAAGTCTCCGACTTAGAAATCGGCGCCTTCTGCTTGGCCATGCGCATCAAAGGCGAAACGCCCGAAGAAATGGCGGGCTTCTTGGATTCGGTTCACGCGAGGTTGAACACATTGCCCAGCGCTCAGGCGAAAGCCACCGTGGTCATTCCCTGCTACAACGGTGCGCGCAAATTGCCAGCTTTAGCGCCCTTACTGGCTTTGCTGCTGGTGCAACAAGGTGTCCGCGTGTGCGTTCATGGAACGCCTACTGAAAGCAGTCGCACCACATCCTTCGAAGTATTTGAAGCCATGGGTCACAATTCCATGGCCTACGCATCTGATGCACATGACGGCTTGAATTTGATTGCCACCGAAGTTTTAAGCCCGGCCCTTAAAAATCTTCTCGATGTGCGACGCGTGGTGAATTTGCGTAATCCTGCCCACAGCTTGGTCAAACTCATGAACCCTTGCCAAGGCCCCGCTTTGATCGTCAGCAGTTACACCCATCCCGAATACGCGCTGTCGATGGCGCAAACCTTTCAGCTGACGCAGACCAATGCCTTCTTGCTGAGAGGTACAGAAGGCGAGCCAGTAGCGGATGCTCGCCGCGCGCCTCAAATGGATTTTTTCCACAACGGCACTGCCCAGACTGTTCAAATTGCACAAGCTGGGGCTTTGCAAAGCATTCCCGACTTGCCCGCCGCAAATGCAGAAGCCACCGCCACTTTCATTCAGGAAGTTTTGAACCAACAGCGCGCAGTCCCCGTGCCCATTGCGCTTCAAGTTCAACACATTTTGCAGGCCTTGAAATCACTATGAGCCACAACGATTCTTCATTCACCAACGCATCTCGCAAAAGTCTAGGCACTTGCACTTTGGTTGGCGCAGGGCCAGGCGACCCTGAACTACTCACAGTCAAAGCCGTAAAGGCCATTCAAGCTGCCACCGTCTTGTTCGTTGACGACTTGGTCAACGAAGAAGTTTTAACGCATGCGTCCGCCTCTGCGCGGATTGTCTATGTGGGCAAACGTGGCGGCTGCAAAAGTACGCCGCAAGCCTTTATTGAAAAACTCATGATCAATGCGGTTCATGAAGGTGAAACCGTGGTGCGTTTAAAAGGCGGCGATCCCTTCATTTTTGGTCGAGGTGGCGAAGAAGTTGAGCATCTGCGCAACGTTGGCATCGAAGTCAACATCATCAACGGCATCACATCTGGATTGGCGGCCATCACAAGTTTAGGCGCGCCCCTGACGCACCGTGAACACGCGCATGGTGTTGTGTTTGTCACTGGCCATGCCAAGCCCGGCGACACAGGTACCGACTGGCGTCAACTGGCCGCCACGGCGCGTGATGCCAAACTGACACTGGTCATTTACATGGGCGTGAGTGGTGCAGAACATATTCAAAACGAGTTGCTCACTGGATTGCCTGAAGGCACACCCGTGGCCATCATCGAAAACGCTTCTTTGCCACACCAACGTCAAGCCTTGACGCAATTGGGAAGCCTGACCCTCACTCTCAAAGAAACAGGCCTCAAAAGCCCCAGCATCTTGATAGTGGGCAATGTGGTTCAAGCTTGCGCTCAAATTTTCCAAGCAGATCAAAACCAGCAAACTGCCCCTACACTCCCACTGCATGCAAACATGTGATGTGGTGATTGTGGGTGCCGGGGCTGCCGGCCTTTTTTGTGCGGGCGTGGCCGGCCAGTTGGGCTTGTCTGTTCTGCTCATTGATCACAGCCCCAAAGTGGCTGAAAAAATTCGAATTTCGGGCGGCGGCAGGTGCAACTTCACCAACCGACTCATCGACGCCAGTGCGCCCCACAAACATTTCTTAAGCGAGAACCCGCACTTTTGCAGAAGTGCACTGTCTCGTTACACCGCCCAAGACTTCATTGATTTGATGCAGTCTTATGACATTCCTTTTCACGAAAAGCACAAAGGGCAATTGTTTTGCGATCGGTCCGCCGAGGACTTGATTCAAATGCTTTTGAAAGAATGCGACAAAGGCGGCGTCTTGCGTTGGCAGGGTTGCGGCGTTAAAGCCATCTCACAGACAGAGAATGGCTATCAACTCCAAACCGATCAAGGGCCTGTTGAAGCCGGCGCCGTGGTGATTGCCACTGGCGGTTTGTCCATTCCCAAAATTGGCGCCACCGATTTTGGCTACCGCATCGCCCAACAATTTGGCTTGCGTTTGGTCACAAGAAGGCCTGGCTTGGTCCCCCTCACCTTTGACGACAAAGAGTGGGCACCTTATGCAAGTTTGGCGGGCCTGTCCTTGCCCGTCAGCATTGAGACGGGCGCTAAAAAAACCCGCATGAGCTTTGACGAAGACCTGCTGTTCACGCACCGGGGTTTGTCGGGCCCGGCTGTTTTGCAAATTTCCAGCTATTGGCACGAGGGACAGCCCCTCCATTTGAACTTGGCCCCCCAAGCAGACATCGAAGGCTCGCTGATGCAAGCCAAGGTTCGGTCCAAAAAACTCATTGCCAACGAACTCGGTGCGTGGGTGCCCAACCGATTGGCCGATGCCTGGGTGGCCCAAGACAACCAATGGCAGCGCCCCGTCGCCGAGGCCAGCGACAAAGCTTTGACGCTGTTGGCCCAAAAACTCAGCCATTGGCCCCTCACGCCCAATGGCAGCGAAGGCTATAAAAAAGCCGAAGTCACTCTGGGTGGGGTGGACACCCGCGATCTGTCCTCGCAAACCATGGAATCCAAGCAGCCAGGCCTTTATTTCATTGGGGAAGTGGTGGATGTGACGGGCTGGCTGGGTGGCTACAACTTCCAATGGGCTTGGGCCAGCGCCTTTGCTTGTGCCCACGCCTTGAAACAAAAACACGAAATTGCCGCTTAATTGGCCTTTTTGGACTCAGAACTTAGGGCTATAATCTCAGGCTTTGCTGGCAATCCTCCGTCTGCCAAATACTAGTTCGTGACGGGGACCCCGCCGAAACTGCTTGTAAGGGCTCGATCTTCCCTCTCAATGTCAGTCGGCATAATTTGGAAACACTGAAATCCATGACCACCATTCGCGTGAAAGAAAACGAGCCGTTTGACGTAGCACTTCGCCGCTTCAAGCGCACCATTGAAAAACTCGGTCTGTTGACCGACTTGCGTGCCCGTGAGTTTTATGAAAAACCCACCACAGAACGTAAGCGCAAAAAAGCGGCCGCAGTCAAGCGCCACTACAAGCGCGTGCGCAGCATGCAATTGCCCAAGAAGCTGTACTAAGTACATCGCTTCATTCAAAGCTTCTTACCAGGCTTTGAAATCGCGAAGTCCTCATGCATCATGGGGACCAAGCAAGCCCGCTGGAGGACGCTCAAGCGGGTTTTTTTTTAAGTATCGTTGGCGCTACCAGCAGCCTACCCTTCAGGAGTCACCATGAGCCTCAAAGACCAAATCACCGAAGACATGAAAACAGCCATGCGCGCCAAAGACACAGCGCGCTTGGGCACCATTCGCTTGTTGCTGTCAGCCATGAAGCAAAAAGAGGTCGATGAGCGTGTGGAGTTGGACGATGCAGCAGTGATTGCCATTGTCGACAAGTTGGTCAAGCAGCGCAAAGACTCTATTGCTGCGTTTGAGCAAGCAGCTCGCCAAGATTTGGTTGACATTGAACAAGCCGAGATGGTGGTGTTGCAAGCTTACTTGCCTGCTCGCATGTCAGCAGAAGAAGTGACTGCCGCAGTTAAAACCATCGTGGCTTCATTGGGCGCTACAGGCCCTGGCGACATGGGCAAAGTGATGGGCGCCGTCAAAACCCAGTTGGCCGGCAAAGCCGACATGGGCCAAGTCTCCGCCGCCGTCAAAGCCGCCCTCGCCGGCTAAGAATTTAATTGGGGTCAGATCAACATTAATTTGGTCAATCTAAAGGGCTAAAGGCAAAGGGGGGCTTCCTCATACTGGGGTACCAGAAATCGTTCAGCCCCCCTTTGCCTTTAGCCCTTTAGATTGGAAATTAATGTTGATCTGACCCCAATTAAATCTTCGAGCTCATGATCATGGCGCTGCCGACCACGGTCATGGCGCCGCCCCACCAGGCGCCAGCGGCGGGTTTTCTGCGATAGACAGCCCATAGCAAGGGAAGTAACAGCACAGGCGCGATGGACGAGAAGATGGCGACCAAGTTGGCTTGACCTGTTTTCAAGGCTTGCAAAATCAAGGTCATGCCAATCACCATAGACACCGCGGCACTCAGCGCAGTGTTCAGCAAGGTTTTCCAACTCAAGGGGCTGACCAATTTCGACACGCTCAAACCGGCCCACAGCAACAGCAAATGCGCCAAAAAACTGGCCGTGGCTCTGACGGCAGAAGCCGACACCGCGTCAATGCCGGTGCTCATCAAGGGCTTGATCATGAGTGTTGCAACAGCCTGACCCAAAGCGGCCAGCAAACCCATGGCAACTCCCATCAACAGGGTGCCTTGGGTGTTTTCCCAAGAATGCGTCTCTTCTTCACGACGGCCCCACACAATGGCCACCATCACGCCAGACACCAATACCCCGCTGCCTATCAGCGTCATGCCCCAAAGGGTTTCACCCAAAAACAACCATGCGAACAGTGCAGAGAAAAGTGCATGCGTGGCAAACAGCACACCCGATCTGCGAGGCCCAAGTCGGTTCATGCACACGAACAAGGCCGTGTCTCCAATCAGGATACCTATCCAACTAGAAACAGACAACCAAGCAATGCTTTCCAGGGTGAGTTCAGACCAGCGCCCCACATAAAAAGCCGCTAACCACAGCATGCACATGGCAAAAAACAAGCGCCAGCGCGTGAATGCAAACGCGCCCATCGAGGTAGACGCACCAGCCGAAAACAAAGCTCCCACGGCCCAACAGCCAGAGGCCATGGCCGCCAACAATTCAGGTGCCAGCATTAACTGCCCGCAACCTTCATGCGATTGATCAGCACCGATCCAATGGTTTTGGCACCGTAGTTGTAGGCATCGGCACCGACAGCTTCAATGCCTTTGAACATGGTTTTTAAATTGCCTGCAATGGTGATTTCGTGCACGGGAAAAGCAATCTCGCCATTCTCTACCCAGAAGCCCGAAGCGCCACGTGAATAGTCGCCTGTGACGTAGTTCACGCCCTGACCCATCAACTCAATGACAAACAATCCCGTACCCAATTTTTGGAGCATGGCTTTCAAATCATCAGAGGAACGCGTCAGTTTGGATGACAGCACCAAATTGTGCGAGCCACCTGCATTGCCGGTGGTTTTCATGCCCAATTTGCGCGCAGAGTAGCTGCTCAAGAAGTAGCCTTCAACACGACCTCCGGCCACCACTTTGCGCTTCAGGCCGCGCACACCTTCATCGTCAAAGGGCGAGCTGCCTTTGCCGCGCAACACATGGGGGTCTTCCAAAATGTCAATGTGCTTTGGAAATACTTGCTTGCCCATCGAGTCCACCAAGAAGCTGGTTTTGCGATACAAAGAACCGCCACTGACGGCTTGTACAAAACCACCCAAAAGGCCCGCTGCCACGGGCGACTCAAACAATACAGGACATTCAATCGTTGGAATTTTACGGCTGCCAAGACGGCTTAGGGCACGCTCTGCGGCATAACGGCCTACCGCTTCTGGCGACGCCATTTGATCGGCCGCACGCATGGAGGTGTACCAAGCATCGCGCTGCATCTCTGCATTTTTACCAGGCAAGGACGCAATGGGCGCCACTGACATGCTGTGCCTAGAGCTGGCATAGCCGCCCCTGAAGCCATGGGTGTGCGCACTGAAAAAGTGACTTTGCTGCGCTGAAACGCCTGCACCTTCGCTGTTGGTGACTCTGCGGCTGGTTTTCAAGGCGGCCGCTTCACAGGCTAAAGCCAGTTTGGCCGCTTCTTCGCTGTTGATGGCCCAAGGATGGAACAAATCCAACTCGGGCTGCTCTATGGCAATGTCTTCTTCATCGGGCAAACCAGCTGTGGGGTCTTCGGCTGTAAATCGAGCAATGTCAAAGGCCGCCTGCACCGTTTGCTGGATGGCCGCCTCAGAAAAGTCAGACGTGCTGGCATTGCCACGGCGATGACCCACATACACCGTGACGCCCAAAGACTTGTCGCGATTGCGCTCAACCGTCTCCAGTTCACCCTTGCGCACACTGACACTGAGGCCGCAACCTTCAGAAGCTTCTGCACCAGCATCGGTAGCGCCGATCTTTTTGGCGTGTTTCAGGGCAGAATCAACCAATCCCTCGAAATAGTCTCGGCTGTAGCTGAAACCGTCATTTGCCTGTGCGTTCAATGCTTGGGTGGATGCCTTGGTTTTTTTCGTCATGGGGGTCGGATTCTTCAAAACGGTCAATTCATTAAAATTCTAAGTGACGGCTATGATACTTGCCGTCCCGTACAAAGGTTACAGCGCTCACATGTCCCGTAAATTCAAAAAAGGTTATTTCGTTCAAGGTCAATTTGTTGCCGAAGGCAGCGAGTTAGACCTTGAGCTCAAACGCGAACTCAAGGGCGGCACCGATGAGCCTAGCCGCACAGAGTTGAAGCGGGAAAGCGACGAGCTGCAAAAGCTGGGCGAAAACTTGCTCACTTTGCGGGCCGACTTGATGGCCAAGGTGGACCTGCCAGAAAAACTGGTGGAGGCTGTGGCAGAAGCAAAACGCATCACCAATTTTGAAGGCAAACGCCGTCAAATGCAGTTCATTGGCAAGCTCATGCGCAAATTAGACGAAGATGCCGTAGAGGGCGTGCGTGCTGCCCTGCTAGAGCAAAGCCAGGGTTCGGCGCAAGAAACTTTGCAACTTCATTTGGCAGAGCAATGGCGTGACCGACTTATCAAAGACGACGATGCCTGCGGTGAATGGCTGCAAAGCTTTCCTGGCACCGACAGCCAACAATTGCGTGCCCTTATTCGACAAGCTCGCAAAGATGCGCCCGCAGCGTCAGCAGCCACAGTTTCACAAGGTTTGGCGCCCCGTCAAAGCCGCGCCTACCGAGAAATTTTTCAATTGGTGCGCGCCGAAATGAGCCATGCAGAAGGTCAAACCGACGACGCTGCAGACCATGACGACGACAACTGATTGACCCACAAATTCAAAGCAACATCACTAAAGCAACAGCACCATGTCTACGCTTCACGACCCCGTCAAAATTGGCATCGTTTCGATCAGTGACCGCGCCAGCACGGGCGTCTATGAAGACAAGGGCCTGCCCGCTCTGCAAGCATGGCTCACACTTGCTTTAAAAAACCCTCTTCAATTTGAAGCTCGCCTCATTCCCGATGAAAAAGAGCGCATCAGCGCCACGCTGGTCGAGTTGGTCGATGCTGGTTGCAGTTTGGTGCTCACCACAGGTGGCACAGGCCCCGCCATTCGCGACGTCACGCCCGAAGCCACACTGGCCATTGCCGACAAAGAAATGCCAGGCTTTGGTGAGCAGATGCGTCAAATCAGTTTGAAGTTTGTGCCCACGGCTATTTTGTCGAGACAAGTGGCTGTGATTCGCGGACAAAGTTTGATCATCAACTTGCCCGGTCAACCCAAGTCCATTGCCGAAACCTTAGAAGGCTTGAAAGACAGCCAAGGCCAAAGCGTGGTGCACGGCATTTTTGCGGCTGTGCCTTATTGCATCGATTTGATCGGCGGCCCCTACCTTGAAACCCATGACGAAGTCTGCAAAGCTTTCAGACCCAAGACGGCCATTCGAACACCCAAAGCTTGATCGGCTCACAATCTGCGCTTGCCTGTCTCCAAAGCGCATTGAACAAGCGTTATTTGCCAACCAACTGATTCAGTTTTTCAGCTTCAAAGGTTTCATGTTTGGCCGCATCGCCAGGCATTTGAATGCCTTCTGTGTTGCCTTGATTGGCGTTCATCTTTTCTAAGGCTTGCCACAGCATGGCAATTTGATGCTCTTGGCTGGCAGCGTTGTCAATCAAACCGCGCATGGCTTGCGACAAGGGGTCGTCATTTTGCGTCACCCCATATGCAGAAAAGCCCATCTTGGACGCGACGGCTTCTCGCTGCACATCTTGGTCTTCTTGAATGATGCGGGCAGGGTTGCCCACAGCGGTGGCGCCGGCTGGTACCGGCTTGGTCACCACGGCGTTGGAGCCCACTTTGGCACCATCACCCACGGTAAATCCACCCAACACTTTGGCACCCGCGCCCACCACCACATCTTTGCCCAAGGTGGGATGGCGCTTGGCACCTTTGTACAAGGAGGTTCCCCCTAAGGTGACGCCGTGATAGATGGTGCAACCATCGCCAATTTCGGCTGTTTCGCCAATCACAATGCCCATGCCGTGATCAAAGAAAACGCGCTCACCCAAAGTAGCACCAGGGTGAATTTCAATGCCGGTAATCCAGCGTGAAAAATTAGAAATGAACCGACCTAACCACTTGAAGCCCGCGCGCCAGCACGCGTTGGCCCAACGATGCAAAACCACTGCGTGCAAACCGGGGTAACACGTCAGCACCTCCCATGCACTGCGCGCAGCAGGATCACGGTCGAGGATGCATTGGATGTCGGAATGTAAACGTGCAAACATAAGCTTCTTTTGAATGTGCTGAGTCTAGCGTTTTGCCTGCGCCGTTTCGATCATGGCCTTAGCAACACCTCGCAGAATATGGATTTCTTCGGGCGTTAAATTGGCACGGTTAAAAAGTTGATTCAAGCGCGGCATGAGCTTTTTGGGTGCTGCAGGGTCCAGAAAACCAATCTCGACCAAGGCTTTCTCAAAGTGTCCCAACATGCCCGAGACCTGTTCAGCATCCGCCAAAGAGGATTCAGCCACTGCAGAAGATACCGGAAAACCGCCCAGTGCCAAGCGCCATTCATAGGCCACCAGTTGCAAGGCTGCCGCCAAATTCAAGGAACCAAATTGAGGGTTGGTCGGAATCGACAAGGCCACATGGCATTTGTAGACGTCCTCGTTTTTCATACCGAAGCGTTCGGAGCCAAATAAGAAACCAATGGACGAAATAGACTCTTTCGTTTTCGAGGCGACGGTGGCAGACTGGGCTTGAGATCGACCCAACAGCATCTCAAAGTGCTCTCTTGGCGATCGGGTGGGCGGCCCAAAATCTCGTGGCGTCATGGCAGTAGCGCACAAGTGCGAAATGCCATCAAGCGCCTCTTCCAAGGTGTCCACAATGCGGGTTTTGTCGAGCACATCGTTGGCGCCACTGGCCCTTTGAATGGTCTCTTCCTTGCGCAGCACATTGGTATAACGGGGTGCCACCAGCACCATTTCGTCAAAGCCCATCACTTTCAAAGCACGGGCCGCCGCGCCCACGTTGCCGGGGTGGCTGGTTTCAATCAAGATAAATCGGGTTCGCATAGGCGACATTGTCCCAGTTCCGACCGCCTCAAAATGTCCAAATTGGGCTGCCAAGCCCTGCCGATTGGCCAATTTCATGGGAAAATGCGCCATTCGCCTCTGTCATCGCACAGAGGACCTCTGTTTTGTTCTTAAAAATTCATGTCGACCAATCTCCACCCCATGCTCAACGTAGCCGTCAAGGCTGCACGCGCCGCAGGCGCCATCATCAACCGCGCCGCCTTGGACGTGGAGGCTGTTCGAATTTCGCAAAAACAAGTCAATGACTTTGTGACCGAAGTCGACTTGGCCAGCGAAAATGCCATCATCGAAACCCTGCTCACCGCCTACCCCCACCACGGCATCTTGGCCGAAGAGTCTGGCAAAACCCACGGCAACCCCGACGCAGATCATGTGTGGATCATCGACCCGCTCGATGGCACCACCAACTTTATTCATGGCTTCCCTGTTTATTGCGTCAGCATTGCGCTGGCCGTCAATGGCAAAGTGGAACAAGCCGTGGTGTACGACCCCTCACGCAACGATTTGTTCACTGCCACCAAAGGCCGCGGCGCCTACATGAACGACCGCCGCTTGCGCACCAGCAAGCGCACCCAAATGCACGAGTGCCTTATTTCCACAGGCTTTCCATTCCGCCCAGGCGACAACTTCAACCAGTACTTGCGCATGATGGGCGACGTGATGCAACGCACAGCGGGCCTGCGCCGTCCTGGCGCCGCCGCATTGGACTTGGCCTATGTTGCAGCAGGTTTCACCGATGCATTCTTTGAAACAGGTTTACAGCCTTGGGATGTGGCAGCGGGTGCGTTGCTGGTCACAGAAGCAGGCGGCCTGGTGGGCAACTTCACAGGCGAAGCAGATTTCTTGGAACAAAAAGAATGCTTGGCTGGCACACCCAAAATTTACGGGCAACTGGTGCCCATTCTTAGCAAGTACAGCAAATTTGCCAGTGCTGGCGAGAAGGCGTCTGTGCGTGCTGCCGATGCCAAAGATGCTGAGGCCAAACAAGCCGACCCAGACGCAACGGACAGCCCCTTCTAAGCCATGACAGACGCGCTCGACCTGAGTGCCCACACGCCCATGATGCAGCAGTATCTGCGCATCAAGGCGGAGTTTCCTGACACCCTGGTTTTTTACCGGATGGGTGACTTTTACGAAATGTTCTTTGAAGACGCCGAGCGTGCGGCTGGTCTTATGGACATCACCCTCACACACCGTGGTCAAACCGCTGGCAAACCCATCGCCATGGCGGGTGTGCCGTTTCATTCCGTTGAAAACTATCTGGCCAAGCTCATCAAGCTGGGCGAATCAGTGGCCATCTGCGAGCAAGTGGGCGATGTGGCCACCAGCAAAGGGCCCGTCGAACGCAAAGTGGTGAGGGTCGTCACCCCTGGCACGCTCACCGACACTGAATTGTTGTCTGACAAAAGTGAAGCCATTTTGTTGTCACTGCACATTGCCCCGCGCAATGCATGTGGCTTGGCCTGGCTTAGCGTCACACAGGGTGTTTTGCATTTGGCTGAATGCGCGCACGATGAATTAGCCGATTGGCTAGAGCGCATTTCGCCCAGCGAGTTGTTGGTCAGTGCCAGCATCACACCCAAATGGGAACAGCAACTTCAGGCCATGCGCCTGGGTCAACGCGGCCTTCCGCTGTCGCTCACTTTGCGCCCCGATTTTCAATATGAAGCAGGCTTGGGCCACAGCAAGCTCATCAAACAACTCAATGTGGCCAGCTTGGCTGCCTGGGATGCCGACAA
This sequence comes from Limnohabitans sp., assembly GCA_049655425.1. Classification (GTDB taxonomy): domain Bacteria; phylum Pseudomonadota; class Gammaproteobacteria; order Burkholderiales; family Burkholderiaceae_C; genus Limnohabitans_A. Next base: position 837,775 of record JBASJS010000003.1, read on the forward strand.
GCTGGGGCATGCGCATGCAGCAGCCGGCGCCTTGCTAACTTACGCAGAACACACCCAAGGCAGAGCACTGCCGCATGTGTCGCAGCTCAAGGTGCAAAAGGCCAACGACCTCATTGACTTGCCAAGCACAACACGACGCAATCTAGAGCTGACACAAACATTGCGTGGCGAAGACTCGCCCACGTTGTTCTCTTTGCTCGACAGCTGTATGACAGGCATGGGCAGCCGGCAACTCAAACAATGGCTTTTGAATCCCCCCCGAGATCGTCAAGTTGCCGTGGAACGATTGGCCGCCATCGATCAGTTGAATGACAACAGTGCAGCCGCACAAAGCGGTATTGCCATATGGTCGCGCTTAAGAGAACAACTCAAAGGCGCCAGTGACGTCGAGCGTATTACTGCGCGCATTGCGCTCAGACAAGTGCGCCCGCGTGAACTGGTAGCGCTTAAAAATGCACTTCTCCGCTCGGCCAATTTGGCGCTGCACTTGCAAGAAACCTTGGGTCACTTGTCGCCGACCAAGTTGTTGCATGACATCCATTTCGATTTGCAGCCACCTGCTGGTCTTACAGAAATTTTGCAGCAAGCACTTTTAGAAGAGCCTGCCAATTTGATTCGCGATGGCGGTGTCATGGCCCATGGCTTAGATGCAGAGTTGGACGAACTTCGCGCCATTCAAACCAATTGCGACGACTTTCTGCTCGAATTGGAAACCCGTGAAAAAGCACGCACTGGCATTGCCAATTTGCGTGTCCAATTCAACAAGGTGCATGGCTTTTACATCGAAGTGACGCAAGGTCAAATTGACAAAGTGCCAGACGACTACCGACGCCGGCAAACTTTGAAAAACGCAGAGCGTTTCATCACACCCGAGCTCAAAGCGTTCGAAGACAAAGCCTTGTCGGCACAAGAGCGTGCATTGGCGCGTGAAAAATATTTGTACGAGCTTTTGCTCGACCAATTGCAAAACCACATTCAAGTGCTCACCAAATTGGCGCAAGCCATGGCGCAATTGGATGCACTGTGCACTCTCACCGAACGTGCCACCACACTCAATTGGTGCGCACCGCAATTTGCCAAAGAACCGTGCATTGAAATCAGACAAGGTCGTCACCCGGTGGTAGAAGCGCGTCTGGCCGAAACATCGGGCGGTAGTTTCATTGCCAACGATTGCCTGATGCACAGCAAACAGCGCTTGCAAATCATCACCGGCCCCAACATGGGCGGCAAGTCGACGTACATGCGCCAGGTGGCATTGATTGTGCTTTTAGCCAGCATCGGCAGTTATGTGCCCGCCAGCAGTTGCAGGTTGGGTCCCATTGACGCCATTCACACGCGCATCGGTGCCGCCGATGACTTGGCCAATGCCCAATCGACCTTCATGCTGGAGATGACCGAAGCCGCCCAAATTTTGCACAGTGCCACGCCATACTCCTTGGTGCTCATGGACGAAATTGGCCGCGGCACCTCAACCTTCGACGGCTTGGCATTGGCCAGTGGCATTGCCTCGCACCTGCACGACAAAACACAAGCCTTCACCTTGTTTGCAACTCACTATTTCGAGCTCACAGAGTTTCCGGCCACGCACCATAGTGCATTGAACATGCACGTCGGCGCCACAGAATCGGGCAACGACATTGTGTTCTTGCATGAGCTTCAAGCGGGCCCTGCCAGCAAGAGTTATGGTGTTCAAGTGGCCAAGCTGGCGGGCATGCCCACGGGGGTTCTTAACCATGCACGCCACACTCTCTCGGCCCTTGAAGCAGGTGCCAATGAGAATCGCGTTCAAGTGGATTTGTTTGCCCCACCCCCCGAAGCAGCAAACACTGGCCCTTCTGCCCTTGAAGCGGCTCTGAGCCAAATTGATCCAGACACCCTCAGTCCTCGCGAGGCTCTCGAAGCCCTCTACAGTTTGCAGCGCGTCATGAAGCGCTCCGAACCATGACACGCCTACTCAAGGAATTTCAATGACTTATTGCGTCGCCATTAAATCCCGTGCGGGTCTGGTCTTCTTGTCAGACTCACGCACCAATGCGGGCCTCGACATGATCAGCACCTACCGCAAGATGATCATTTATGAAAAAGCGGGCGACCGTTTCATGGTGCTGTTGTCAGCTGGCAATTTGAGCATTTCGCAATCAGTCCGCGAGATGCTGCAGGTAGAAAAAATCATTGACCACCCCGATGCAGAACCCATCACCATTTGGAATGCCAAAAGCATGTTCGATGCAGCCCGTGTTCTGGGTGCTGCCGTTCGCCATGTGCACGAGCGAGATGCCGCTGCCCTGAAAGCTGGCGGTGTTGATTTCAATGTGTCCATGATTTTTGGTGGCCAAATTGCAGGCGAAGGCATGCGACTGTTCCAGGTCTACTCACCTGGCAACTTCATTGAAGCCACGGCAGAAACGCCTTACTTCCAAATTGGCGAATCCAAATATGGCAAGCCTGTGCTTGACCGTGTCATCACACCCGATACACCTTTGGACGAAGCCGCAAAATGCGCATTGGTGTCAATGGACTCCACCCTCAAATCCAATCTGTCGGTGGGCTTGCCTCTCGACATGGTGGTTTATGAGGCAGACAAATTGCAAAGTGATCGCGTGGTCTGCATCGACGAGAACAATCCCTACTTCAACATGCTGCGCGACAACTGGGGGCAAAAACTCAGGGCCATGTTTGACAGCCTGGAAGATCCGGTTTGGAACGGTGAAGCCACCACCATTCCGCTGAAAACCACGAGCCGAAATGCGCCTCTGAAAAAGATTTCAACGCCTGAAGAAAAACTCATCTGATGGCTTCGATTGTTTTCTCTCATGGCAACAGTTTTCCCGCCAGCACTTACCGCGTTCTCAACAAGGACCTAGAGTCTCGCGGCTTTCAAGTCAGTGCCATCGAAAAGTTGGGGCACAACCCACAATTTCCCGTCACCAGCAACTGGCCCCACTTGGTCCAAGAATTGGCTGAATTTGCAAAGTCGACAATTGCACATACTGGCGAAAAACCATATTTGGTGGGCCACTCATTAGGCGGCATGCTCAGCTTGATGTGCGCCTCTCAACACCCAGAACTGGCTGCTGGCGTTGTGCTTTTAGACTCTCCCGTGGTCAGTGGCTGGAAAGCCAGTGCATTGCAATTGGCCAAAACCACCAATTGGATTGGCTCGGTCAGTCCGGGGCGAATCAGCAAATCACGCCGAAAGCACTGGCCCAATGTGGACGCCGTGATGACGCACTTTCAACACAAACGCGCATTTGCGCATTGGCACCCAGAAGTGCTGCGCGACTATGCAATGCATGGCACCCAAGATGACAATGGCGAGCGGGTATTGAGTTTTGATCGTGAAGTTGAAACATTGATTTACAACACCCTGCCGCACAACTTGTCGTCTATGCTCAAACGCCATCCGCCCAAATGCCCCGTGGCATTCATTGGCGGGACGCACTCACGTGAGATGAAAGTGGTGGGCAGTGAGATGACGCACAAAATCTCCAAGGGACGAGTGATGTGGCTAGACGGCTCTCACTTGTTTCCAATGGAAAAACCCATTGCTGCGGCTGCGGCCATTGAAGCTGCGCTGCGCAACATGGGCGTTCAATTCAAGGCGCCCAATTAACCACACCCGTCCAAGCGGTGCCCAGCACCACCAAGCCAAAGGCAATTCGGTACCAAGCGAAGACTTCAAAGCTATGGCTGGCAATGTATTTCAAGAGCCACCGTACGCAAATCCAAGCACTGACAAATGACACGACCAAGCCCGTGGCAAACATCGGGATGTCCTCAACCGACAACAGCGCACGCTCTTTGTACAAGCTGTAGGCCCCCGCACCGATGAGTGTCGGAATGGCCAAGAAGAATGAGAAATCAGTGGCCGCCTTGCGCGACAGGCCCAGCAGCATGCCGCCAATGATGGTGGCGCCACTGCGGCTGGTACCTGGTACCATGGCCAAACATTGCACCAAACCCACCATCAGCGCATCACGTCCGCGCATGTCTTCAACTGCGCGAATGCGCACACTCGAGGGCGGTCGTCTTTCAGCCCACAATATGACGAAGCCACCCACAATGAAGGTCGTGGCCACGACCCAAGGCGTGAACAAATGAGCCTTGATGAACTTGCCAAACAACAAGCCCAAAATAACGGCAGGTAAAAATCCAATGAAGACATTGAGCACAAATCGCTGCGCCTCTACCTGGTAAGGCAAGGCTTTGAGGGTGCTGCGGATTTTTTCCCAATAAACCAAGATGACCGCAAAAATGGCACCCGTTTGAATGGCGATGTCAAAGACTTTGGCCTTGTCGTCGTCAAAACCAAGCAACGCACCTGCCAAAATCAAATGGCCCGTAGACGAAATGGGCAAAAATTCGGTCAAGCCCTCCACCACGCCCATGACAGCAGCTTTGGCCAGCAACATTAAATCCACAGGTACTCCTTTGGTATGTCTGAATTATCGCTCTTCATGGGCCTCACATCGCCCGTCTGCCTCTAAAATCAGGGGATGAGCACAGCCAACGACAAAGTCAAAACGACAGACGCCCCCCCAGAAGGCCACAAGGTCAGTAACTTTTTGCGCCAGATCATTGAAGCCGATCTGGCCCAAGGCACTTACGCTCAGCGCCAATGGGCAGGCTCACCCGGCGATGCCGCGCACCACGCCAAAGGCACAACCGATCCCGCCAAAATTCGCACCCGCTTTCCGCCTGAACCCAACGGCTACTTGCATGTGGGCCATGCCAAAAGCATCTGTTTGAATTTCGGTTTGGCTCGCGACTACGGCGGCGTGTGCCACATGCGCTTTGACGACACCAACCCCGAAAAAGAAGACACTGAATACGTCAACTCCATTTTGGATGCGGTCAAATGGTTAGGCTTCAATTGGGATGCGCACGGCACCTCACATTTGTACCAAGCCAGCGACTACTTTGACTTCATGTACCGCGCAGCCGAGTTCCTCATTCAAGCCGGCTTGGCGTATGTAGACGAACAATCTGCAGAAGACATGCGCCTGAACCGCGGTGACTTCAATACACCGGGCAAGAACAGTCCCTTCAGAGCACGCTCACGCGAACAGAATCTTGCACGCTTTCGCGAAATGCGCGACGGTCAATTGGCCGATGGGGCTGCTGTGTTGCGTGCCAAAATTGACATGGCTTCTCCCAACATCAATTTGCGCGATCCGGCCATCTACCGCATTCGCAGAGCCACGCATCACAACACTGGAGACACTTGGTGCATCTACCCGATGTACACCTTTGCGCACCCCATTGAAGATGCCCTAGAGCAAATCACACACAGCATTTGCACCTTGGAATTTGAAGACCAGCGGCCCTTCTACGATTGGTTGATGGCGCGCCTAAGTGAATCGCACAAGTTGCCCGATGGTTCGGCCTTGCCAGCTTTGTTGGCACTGCCCAACCCCAAGCAATACGAATTTGCACGCCTCAACCTCACGTACGTCATCACCAGTAAGCGCAAGTTGGCCCAACTGGTCAATGAAGGCAAGGTCGATGGCTGGGACGATCCCCGCATGCCGACCATCGTAGGCTTGCGCCGCCGCGGCTACACCCCAGAAAGCTTGCAGCTTTTTGCAGAGCGCATTGGCGTCACCAAGAGCGATTCATGGATAGACTACAGCACGCTCGAAGGCTGCTTGCGCGACGACCTCGACCCCAAAGCAGCGCGCGCCATGGCCGTGCTAGACCCCATTGCCCTCACCATTACCAATTGGGATGAACTGATGGGCGCGGGTACCTTAGACAATTGCCAAGCGCCAGTGCACCCTCATCACCCCGAGCTGGGACACCGGCACTTTAAGTTTGGCAAATCACTTTGGATAGAACGCACTGACTATGAAGAAACACCGCCCAAAGGCTTCTTCCGTTTGTTCCCTGGCAACAAAGTACGCCTCAAATATGGCCACGTGATTGAATGCACGGGCGCCAACAAAGACGCCAACGGCCATGTGACAGAAGTTTTGGCACAGCTAATTCCCGATACCAAGAGCGGCACTGCCGGCTCTGACAGTGTCAAGGTCAAGGGCGTGATCACGTGGGTAGCCCAAGCAGATGCTGCGGCCGCCGAAGTTCGTTTGTACGATCGTCTGTTTACCGAAGCCAACCCCGACTCAGGTGGCAAAGATTTCTTGGCCAGCCTCAACCCGGACAGCCTCAAAGTGATCACGGCCTATGTCGAGCCCTCACTGGCCGGCAGTCAAGCTGACGCCAAGTTTCAGTTTGAACGGCATGGCTATTTTGTGGCCGACCGTGCAGACCATGCAGGTGGCAAGTTGGTCTTCAACCGCAGCACCGGCTTGAAAGACACCTGGAGCAAATAAGAAAAAGCACGCCCCCTGAGACAAACAGGGGCCGTGCAATGAGCTTCAATCCACCATGCTGGCAAGCAGCAAAGCAACCGAGCTGCCCACCCCCACCAGCCACGCCAACGAACGCAACTTGTCTTTGTCGCTAAGATAAAACGCAATGTAGGCAATGCGGGCCACAATGAAAATGCCAGCGTACAACTCCACTTCTTCGTTGGGCACGTCTGTGAACAACGCCAGCAAAATACCAGCAGCAAACAGAGGAAAGGCCTCAAAGCAATTGGCTTGCGCGGCATTCGCGCGCGCACGGTAACCCGTCTGCTGCGCCAACCACGCCCGAGGGTTTTGGTTGTCATAACTCCGTTTGCCTGCTTTGGCAATGCCAGCGCAAATCCAAGGCATGGCGCCAGCAATCAAGAGAGAGGCAATAGGCAAATTCATTTGTAGAACTTTTTAAAATGGAATTGCAAACAGTATGCATGAGGCCCTAAACTTAGCCATTGGCAATATCCCCAGTTGAGCCTTTAAAATTTAAGTGATCAACGGTTCCGCACAGGAAATATTCATGTTTTTGCATTCAATTCGCGCTTCATTGCTGGCCTTGGTTTCTGCCGTTTTGGTGGCTGCTTGTGGTGGCTCGTCCTCTTCCGACACTCCAGCTCCACCCGTGGGCGGCATCAGCGTTGTACCTGGCGACAGCCAAGTCACCGTCACTTGGAAAGAAACACCTGGCGTTGAGTATTGGATCTTTGCGGCACCCAACAGCCCTAACCTCACCCTGGCCAACTGGTTGGCCACCTCAGGATCTACCTACCGCCTCAAAGTCACATCACCCTTCATGGTAACTGGACTCAGCAACGGCACCACTTATTCCTTTTTCATGACCGGCCGGGTAAACAGCGGACCAGGCGGCGATGCAACCCCCACCGTTTCAGCTACGCCGCGCTTGGCAGGCAATGTCTGGACCACCGGTACCAACTTGAATACCGGCAACACCACTGGATTGACCTACGGCAGCTTCACAGACCTGGCCACCAATACCTACAAGTTTGCTTATGTGGCGGTGGGCAATGGTGGCAGCATGTTCAGTGCAACCCAAATTGACACTTGGAATCCCATTGCGTCTGGCCTCACCACAGATCTGAACGCAGCCGAGTTTGGTTTTGCCAAATTCATTGCAGCAGGCGCACAAGGCAAAATCATTTACAGCGCAGATGCCCAAACTTGGAAGCAATCCAACAGCGTCACCAACCAAAACTTGAATGCACTGGCCGCCAACGGCAGCGTTGCCATTGCCGTAGGCGATAACGGCACCATCTTGACCAGCAAGGACGCCGTCACTTGGACAGCCGTTTCTGGCGTTCCAAGCACGGCGCATTTGTATGGCATAACCTACACCGTGGCAGGCAACTGGTTGGCTGTAGGCGCTTCTGGCACCCTCCTCACCAGTCCAGACGGCAACACATGGTCTGCTCAAACTTCTGGCACCAGCGCCACATTGCGCTCGGCAGGTGCTTTGGCCACCACCCTGGATGGCACCACAAGTTATCGCTTTGTGGTGGTAGGTGCCAACGGCAGTATTCTTTCAAGTCCCGATGCCATTACCTGGACCGCACAAAGTGCCAACACCACAGCTGCATTGAATGCCATCACATCTGTCAATCAGTTCTTGGTGGTAGGTGCCAACGGCACCATCCTGACCAGCACAGATGGCGCCATTTGGACACCTCAAACCAGCAACTCAAGCAGCGATCTCAAAACTTTGTTGAGAGCCGAAAATCAGTACCTTGCAGTCAATACAACAGGCGGAATTCTCTTCTCCAAGTAAATTGACTTTCTGCATGCACAAACTCATGAGGCATGACGCATGACGCATGCACCCACAAAAAAAGGCCTTCACTTGAAGGCCTTTTTTGTCTGCTGACTTAAGCTCACCCTTCGATGTGCAGCTCTTGAATTTTGCGGGTAATGGTGTTGCGACCAATGCCTAATTTGACTGCCGCCTCAATTCTTCGACCGCGCGTGGTGGCCAAGGCTGCCTGAATTAGCAAAGACTCAAAACGTCGCGTCAGCACGTCCCAGACGTCTTGTCGATCGGTACCGAGCAATTGCAGGGCCTCTACTTCCAGAGCACTTTCCCAACCAGCATGTGCGCCCAAGTTGACCAAGGCTTGTGGGCCACCACTCGTGGCGCTTAAATTGTCGGAGGCAGGTCCAGATTCGGCCGCCTGATGGGCAATGGGCGCAGAAGAGTCAACTGAAACAGGTGCCAATACTTCCGGTGGCAAATCTTTGGATTCAATCATTTGTGCGGGCGCCATCACGGTCAGCCAATGACAAATGTTTTCCAATTGACGCACGTTGCCAGGGAAATTGAATTGACTCAAGGTTTCTAGGGCTTGTTCTGAAATACGCTTAGCCTCAACACCCAATTGATGCGCGCTTTGCAGCAAGAAATGCTTGGTCAAAACCTGAACATCCTCACGCCGCTCGCGCAAGGCCGGCAAGCGCAAACGAATCACATTCAAACGGTGAAACAAGTCCTCGCGAAACACGCCTTCTTTGACGCGTTGCTCAAGGTCTTGGTGGGTGGCAGCAATGACGCGCACATTGGCTTTGACGGCGCTGTGTCCGCCCACACGGTAGAAATGACCATCGGACAAAACACGCAGCAAACGCGTTTGCAAATCAAAGGGCATGTCACCAATTTCGTCCAAGAACAAGGTGCCGCCTTCGGCTTGCTCAAAACGACCACGCCTCGAAGTTTGAGCGCCCGTAAATGCACCGCGTTCGTGACCAAACAATTCGCTTTCAAGCAAATCTTTGGGAATGGCAGCGGTGTTGATGGCCACAAAAGGACCATTGGCACGGGGCGAATGCTTGTGCAACGCGCGGGCAACCAATTCTTTACCAGAGCCCGATTCACCGGTGATCATGACCGTGACGTTGCTTTGAGATAAACGACCAATGGCGCGAAACACATCTTGCATGGCAGGCGCTTGGCCCAGCATTTCTGGTGTGGCGGCCATCATTTCTTCGGCCACATCTTCGCGTTGACTTTCGGCCAAAGCACGCCTGATCAGCTCGATGGCTTTGGGTAAATCAAAGGGCTTAGGCAGATACTCAAAGGCACCGTTTTGAAAGGCCGATACGGCACTGTCCAAATCGGAAAATGCGGTCATGATGATGACGGGCAAAGCTGGCAAACGTTGCTTCACTTCTGTCAGCAAATCTAAACCCGAGCCACCAGGCATGCGGATGTCACTGACCAAGACTTGCGGACCTTCGCGCCCTTCATCGGTGTTCAGTGCGGCCAAGACTTCACGGGGATTGGTAAAGCTGCGCGTCGCCAAGCCCTCCCGTAGCAAGGCCTTCTCCATGACGAATCGGATAGATTGGTCATCGTCAACGATCCAGATAGGCTTCATGGGTCTTAACTTTCTCTAAGTGGCATGCACCAAACTAAGGACAGGTCAGGGCAACGGTATCAAAATTTTGAAATCAGTCCGGCCTGGTACGCTTTCACACTCGATCAAGCCATGATGCTGCTGGACAAAAGTCTGCGCTAACGTAAGACCTAAGCCTGAGCCGCCTTCTCTTCCCGAGATGAGTGGAAAGAAAATACGATCCTTGAGCGAGTCTGGAACTCCAGGCCCGTTGTCGATGACATGCAATTCCAATGCCAGTCTGTAGCGTTGCTTGCCAAAAGTTGTTTGCCGAGTAATGCGCGTCTTAAATGTCAGCACGGCATCGCCTTCTGCGATTCGTTCCGACAAAGCTTGTGCGGCATTGTGCGAGATGTTCAAGACCGCTTGGATAAGCTGCTCTTTGTCGCCTCGAAACTCTGGAATGGAAATATCGTAATCACGGATGACACGGATTCCCTTTGGAAACTCAGAAACAATGAGTGAGCGAACTCGTTCACACACCTCATGAATATTGACATCACCCACCACATGGGGGCGTCGATGGGGTGCCAGAAGCCGGTCGACCAGGATCTGCAAGCGATCGGCCTCACGAATGATGACTTGGGTGTATTCCGTCAACTCCTTGGATTCCATTTCCATCTCAAGCAACTGTGCTGCGCCACGAATACCGCCCAAGGGATTCTTGATTTCGTGCGCCAAATTGCGAATCAATTCTTTGTTGGCCTGCGCTTGGTCAAACAGCCGTTCTTCTCTGTCTTGTCGCGTTTGTTGTTGGATGGGCAACAATTCAACAATGACCTCGTCAGCGTCGTCCGACTGCGCCACGATGACATGCACAGGCAAAGCATCTTCTGGATTGATTCGCAACAACTCGGCGTCGTAGCGCAAAGCCGCAAATTCATTGGCTTTGGCGCCTGTCAGGGCATGAAGAAGAGGCTGTGGATCGGAGAAAAATTGCAAAAAAGACTGACCGTCTAAGCTTCGGCGAGATTGCCCCATCACATCCTCAAGCTCGGAGTTCACAAAGACCACCAAACCGCTGCTGTTGAGCACCGCAATGGGCGTGGCCAGCAAGTCAAACGCTTGAAAACGATTGGTAGATGAAGGTGTTGGTATTGGCGTCATGAGGTGCTCATTGGGTTTGAACAGCACGGGAGTGCTTGCCATGGCGGCTGAGTTCACGTTGAAGAGCTTGCATGTCTCGCTCAACTCTTTGTAGCTGAACTTTCAATTCATTTGCACGCAACAAGTCGTCGGCACTTTGAGTGGCGCCTCCTGGCAAGGGGCCGGGTCTACTTTGGTTGTTGGCATGCACCAACTCGGCGTATTTTGCGCTTAGCTTTTGCCATTCATCCTCCAAGATGGTGCGAGCCTGCACTTTTCGGTTGTTGGGGTCTGGCGAAAGTGAGGGTTGAAGCACGGCATCTTGTGACCGAGATGTGGCCGAAACATCCGCGGGGCCATTGTTGGCTCGTGTCGATTGCGCAGGCGCCATTTGCTGAACGCGCGTGCCTTCAATTTGAGTAGGCTGAGAAAGGCTCAAACGCTCACAGCGTTGTGGATCTGTAGGCTGGTTGGTAATTTCTTGGCCGCATTTGTAAACTGCCTGTTGGGCAGAAACGCTGAACACAATGCCCCACACGGCGCAAGCAACGAAGCGAGGCCAAATGCGAGGCCAAATGTTTGAGCTGAACTTGTGTTGCTGCGCCAAGGTTTGCATGTCTTTCAATCGCCAAATGAAAAAGGACGGCCTGAGCCGTCCTTTCGAGGGTAGGGCTCAGGTGCCCAACTCGCTGCAAATTACAGTGAGTAATACATTTCGTATTCAATGGGGTGCACGGCTTGACGGAAGCGTGTAACTTCACCCATTTTCAATTCAATGTAAGCGTCGATCATGGAGTCTGTGAACACGCCACCTTTGGTCAAGAAGGCACGGTCTTTGTCCAAATACTCGAGCGCTTGGTCCAAGCTGTGACAAACGGTTGGCACCAATGCATCTTCTTCTGGAGGCAAATGGTACAAATCTTTGGTAGCAGCTTCGCCTGGGTGGATCTTGTTTTCCACGCCATCCAAACCAGCCATCATCAATGCTGCGAAGCACAGGTAAGGGTTGGCCATTGGATCTGGGAAGCGCGCTTCGATGCGGCGACCTTTGTCAGATGCAACGTGAGGAATGCGGATAGAAGCAGAACGGTTGCGGCTAGAGTAAGCCAACTTCACGGGGGCTTCAAAACCTGGCACCAAACGCTTGTAGCTGTTTGTTGTTGGGTTGGTGATGGCGTTCAAGGCACGAGCGTGCTTGATGATACCGCCGATGTAGAACAGCGCGTAGTCTGACAAACCTGCGTAGCCGTTGCCAGCGAACAAGTTTTTGCCGTCTTTCCAGATGGACTGGTGAACGTGCATGCCGGAACCGTTGTCGCCGACCAAAGGCTTGGGCATGAAAGTAGCGGTTTTGCCGTAGGCATTGGCCACGTTCCAAACCACATACTTCAATGTTTGAGTCCAGTCAGCGCGCTCAACCAAAGTGCTGAAGCGTGTGCCGATTTCGTTTTGACCTGCGCCAGCCACTTCGTGGTGGAACACTTCAACGGGAATGCCCATCTGTTCGAGGATCAGGGACATTTCTGCGCGCATGTCTTGCGTGCTGTCGACGGGAGGCACTGGGAAGTAGCCACCTTTGACGGTAGGACGGTGACCGCGGTTGCCGCCTTCCATTTTGGTGCCGCTGTTCCAAGGTGCTTCGTAGTCGTCGACTTTGAAGAACGTACCGGACATGTCGCTGCCGAAACGAACGTCGTCGAACAAGAAGAATTCTGGCTCGGGTCCGAAGTAGGCTGTGTCGCCCAAACCAGAAGCCTTCAAGTAGGCTTCAGCGCGCTTGGCGATGGAACGTGGGTCGCGGTCGTAGGCTTTGCCATCACCGGGTTCCAACACGTCGCAACCCAAGATCAAAGTTGTTTCTTCGAAGAAGGGGTCGATATTGGCTGTGATGGGATCGGGCATCAACAACATGTCAGAGGCTTCGATGCCTTTCCAACCAGCGATAGAAGAACCATCAAACGCGTGGCCGTCAGTGAACTTGCTTTCGTCAAAGTGGGAAATTGGCACGGAAACGTGCTGCTCTTTGCCACGGGTATCGGTGAAGCGGAAGTCAACAAATTTGACTTCGTTGTCTTTCACCATCTTCATCACGTCTGCGACGGTCTTTGCCATCAGAATCTCCTAAGGATGGGTGTTGATAATTGGTTCTTCGGGCTTGCAGGTTTTATGCCAACTAAGGCAAGACGCCACAATTTCCCAAGACCGCTATTGTGCCCCGAGGATAGGGTTGGACCAGAGCTTGGCAGGTGAATTTTTCTCAAATACCATGCACCACCAGCACGCATCAATTGCACCATTATAGTGCAATACTGATTAACGCACCATTTCGGGGCCTAAATTAACTTTAAAAGGTTTCAAGCCGTCTTTGAGAGCTGCATAAGCCAACATTGAAAGCGCTTCCTCGCCCTTCACGCCCAGCTCAATGTGCTTTCCCCACTCGGGATGGTCTACGCTGGGCAAGCTGAACACTTTCACGCCAGGGAATTGGGCTTCTATGGCCTCCATCAAGGGGGTTAGCGTGGCTTCCATGGCACCGAGCACAATGACCGAGCGTTCGGTACGTGGCGGGGCCGAGCCCCAAGTTTTGCAATACGCGTTCAATTTGTCTTCCATCATGGGCCATGCCATCACCGGAAAGCCCGGTACAAAATGAACCATGCCCTGCCCTTTGCCTTTGCATGTAAAGCCTGGAATCTTGTTGTAGGGGTTCCGAATGATGTCGGCGCCCTCTGGAAACGTGCCCATGTTCAAACGGTGGAGGTTGTCTTCTCGAAGGGGCTCGTAGGGCAAACCTTGCTCTTTGGCCACATCATGCATGCGCTCCAAAATAAGCGCCTTGGCCTCTGGCTGCAAGGCCAATGGCAGGCCCAAAGCTTTGGCGGCACATTGACGTGTGTGATCGTCGGGCGTTGCGCCAATGCCGCCGCATGAGAACACCACGTCGCCCGACTGAAAGGCACGTGAAAGCACTGCCGTGATGCGATCGGGTGAATCGCCCACATACTCGGCCCAGGACAATTGCAAGCCTCGCTCGGTCAGCAATTGGATGAATTTCGGCAGGTGTTTGTCGGCACGCTTGCCCGACAAAATTTCATCGCCAATGATGATGATGCCAATGGCTGGCGCGGCCTCAGAAGCCGAAGGGCTGGCGGGTGTCATGGTCATGTTTTGAAGGGTTGAAAAAGGCCTGCTTTCAGGCATTTGAGATTTTGGCTTCCACATCGACCACATGATCGGTGTGATGCACATTGGGAGTTGCAACCGATGGCGGCTCGTTGCGCAGTTGGGCCAAAGCGTTTAGCAAAAAGTGACCAAACCAGAGCGCAGAAAAAACAAACACCAAGGTGTAAATCCAAACAGCAATTGGAATCAGGACCACAAAAGCGGCGACAAATAAGGCGCCAGAAGCCCACACCAAACTAGGTGCAGCACCCATCATGCCGGTGACAACACCCATGGCCAGCAATTGAAATCTGTGGCGACGCACCAACTCAATGCGTTCAATGCGAGAGGCATGCTCAGAGAGCACGTCATAGGTCATGACGCGGTACGTCAGCCAGCCCCAAATCAATGCAGGCAAGATGACGGCCAAGGGCGGCAGCCACCACAGCGGCAAGGTTAAAACCAAGGCACCCAAAGCCAATACGACGGAGAAAACTGTCCAAGCTACGCTTTGCAGCATCGAGCCACCTTGTCTGCGCTCAAGCTTTGAAAACCTTCGCTCGGCCACCAAATTGACCAATGCAGGGGTCATCATGAAAGACACCGCCAGCAATGACATGACCACCACCAAGGGGGTCACTGCCACAATGATGATCAAAGGTGCCACAACAGCTTTCAAGCTCATTAAGCCAACTCGCTCCAACCAAACCCACGCCCAGTTCATGGCGCTGCTGGCGTCGATCCAGGCGCGAATGCTCTCTAACGCAGCATCCCAATAAACCATGCCCAACCCCATCACGATGATCAGCATCAAAAGCAATGGCAGCAGGGTTAACAAAATGACTTTGGGGTGAAAGCAATAAGCCAAAGCACGCCAAAATGAATCGACCATGTTTTTCATGCGGGCGTGCTTCGCTTCAAAAGTCGCATCAAACCCAACTTTTGCTGAGCCCAAAAGCCATGACCATAGTCACGTCCTTCTTCGATTTGGTCACGAACACCGGTCGGATCGTAGCGATCAGAAAAATCAGCAGTTTGGAAGAGCATGTCCCACCAAGGAAACAAAACACCAAAATTGTGGCCTCCCAAAGTTTTGCGCCCCGCTGATTCATGGCCAATGCCGATGCTGTGATGCAAACGGTGAAAACGCGGGCTGACCCACAAGCGATCACCCAACCAACCAAAGCTGCACCTGAAATTGGCATGCTGAAAATTCTCACTCAGCTGGCTGATGGCAATCAAGGCCACAAATTGGCCGGGGCCCACACCGATCAACTTGGCGACAACCGACAAAATCAAAGCCGTCATGACATCGTCTAGCACGTGATTTCGATTGTCTGTCCAAAGGGTCATGTGGCGCTGTGAGTGGTGCAAGGAATGCAAAGCCCACCAAGCATTGAACTGATGCTGACCGCGGTGAATCAGGTAATTTACAAAATCAAAAACAACCAAGTAAATGACAAAACTCACGATGGCATGATCGGTGACGTTTGGCCACAAGGTATCAATGTTCAAGGTTGGAAAACCTTCTACGCGCAGCATGCCAAAGACTGTTTCTACGGCATTTTCAAAGGTAAAAAACATGACCAGCTTGAACAGGCCAAGGCGATGAATGAGGGTGTAGACAATGTCAACACGAACGGCTGCAGGATTGCTTGCGAGCTCAATGGGGCGCCATCTTTCTAAGGGTGCAATGACGCACACCATGACGAGAATTTGAAGCAAGCCAACCAACAGCCAGCCGGTGCCTTCGAAGGCGACATCGAGCAAGTTGCCGGCACCCAAGTTGAAGGCAAGTGGCTGAACCACTTGTTCGAAGAGCAATGTCTGCGACTGCGCAAAAGCTTCTGTGAAAAATTCAAGCACGTTAGAAAGCATGATGTTGAAACAAGCCAGAAGGTGTATTACCGCGGAAAATCTGACAAGAGTTTCGAATATTGCGGGTGCTGGCGCAAACTAGCAAAGCAAAAACCCTTTTCTTTCAAGCCCAAGATCAATGGTTCTAAAACGGCTGGCGCCCAGGGGTCTTGCCGCGACCAGATGCCCAAATGCGCCACCAAAATATCGCCGCTTCGAATGTTCTTCAATGCGCTTTGCAACAGTTTTGCATTGCTGTGGGTTTGACTCGAAAGCTCATCTCCCAAAAATCCGGCAGGAGACCAGCCGACATGGGTATAACCACAGGACTTGGCCGCTTCCAGCAGTTTGGGCGATGTTTTGCCGCCTGGTGCGCGAAACAGGGGCAAGGTTTTGCGACCGGTCATGGCCTCAAGTCGATCGGCCGCTTGTTTCAAATTGGCACAGTAATCTGCCGTACGCCAAGTCAAATCTTTGCCTGCCGACTCTCCAGCACTTGGACGAATTTTGAAATACCCTGCGTCCAGATCGGCACGCCAATAAGCATGGTCAAAGGTGTGGGAGGCAAATTCATGCCCGTTGTCAGCTTGCGCTTTCCACCAAGGCGCCCAATGCGCGCCCATGCTGCCATCGCCCTCTTGTGTTTTTTCGTTGGCTGCAAAGTACGTGACGGGCACTTGGTGTTTGCTTAAAACCTGTGAAATCAAGGGGGCAACGCCCATGTGACCTGTGTCAAAGGTCAGGTACACCGATTGTTTGCAGCTTGGCACATTGCGCTGTGCACTTTGTGCGCCTGCAGCGCAAGCCATGCTGGCCAGCCAAAGACCGGCAAGGCCCCATTTCAAGCAAGCGTCATTGACGCGGCGCATGGTCCAAGGTCCAGACCCCGTGAGGTGACTTGCCAACTTTGATTTGTCGAATCACTTTGCGAGTTGTCATGTCGATCACGCTTAGCTTTTGCGCCCAACGCGATGCCAACAGAATGGTTTGGCCGTCGGCGGTGATGTCCATGCAATCTGGACCAGAAGGGCCAGGAAATTGATCGACCACAGAGAAGCTTTTGTAATCAATTTTGCTGATGGTGTTGGCCACACGGTTGCTGACCAACACATGCTGTTTGTCTCCTACAGCACGAAATGCATGGGCGCCCTTGCCTGTTTGAATTTTTTTGATTTTTTTGCCAGGTCCGTTGGAAACGTCATACACCTCGACACCATCACCCCCCGTCAAACCGACCAAGATGGTTTTGTCGTCGGGCGTGCCAAACACATCGGCAGGCATAGGACCTGTTTTGACGCGCCACTTGATCGTTTGGGTGGCCAAGTCGACAGCCACCAATTCATTGCTGTCTTGCATGGTGGCCCAGACCGTGGTGCTCTTGCTGTCAATCCACATGTGGCTGGGAGTTTTAGACGAGGCAATGCGCTTGACCAGTGTTGGGGTTTGGCCATCCCACTTGTAGATGTCGATGTGATTGAGTCGATTGGCCACGGTCACAAACCACTTCATGTCGGGCGAGAATCGCAGATGGTAGGGGTCCAAAATACCTGGAACCACACGCTGAACTTCGGCGGTGCGGGGGTCAATGAAGGTCAGTGAGTCGGACAAGGCATTGGCCACAATGACCGATTTCTCATCGGGCGTGAGGTACAAATGGTGAGGTTCTTTGCCCGTTGGAATGCGCTTGGTTTCGGCCCAGGTCACTGGGTCTATGACGCTGACATTGCCTTCCAGCGAATTCAATACAAAGATGGGAGCAGGCGCTTGGGCAGCAGGCACAACAGGTGCGGGTTGAGGCGTTCCAGACATGGCAAAGGCCACGCTGAAAGTTGCCAAGCTAAGGGTCAAAGTCAGGGCGCGAATGATCATCCTCTAAGTGTAATGGGGTATTGAGGGGGCACTTGCGTGAGTTGCTTCTAAGTTTGACAAAAGAAGGCATTTCCAGTGTCAAAATGCTCACATGACGACGCCCCAATTGATGTTCATCAAGGGTGTTGAATTAGAGGTTCTTCACATTCCTCTAACCAGCGCCCAAGAGCTTCTCAAGCCGCAAGCAGCGTGCATCTTTCTGCACGAAGGATTGGGCAGTGTTGCCCTTTGGAAAGATTGGCCCCAACAAGTTTGCCAAGCCTTGAACTGCGAGGGCTGGGTCTATTCGCGCAAAGGGTATGGTCAATCCGAGGGCATTGCGGAGGTGCGCGGCGTTGGCCGACTGACCGCAGATTACATGCACCGCGAAGCCCTCGAAGTATTGCCCGCACTCATTAAGACTTTGAACATCCTCAACCCCCTGTTGATCGGGCACTCAGATGGCGGCACCATTGCCTTGATTCATGCCAGTCAGCATTCGATTGCAGGCTGCGTGGTCATGGCGCCTCATGTCATGGTGGAGGACATTTCGGTTCAAGCCATTTCACAAGCTCGCGACAACTTTGAAAAACTCCGACCCCGACTGGCAGCATTTCACAAGGATGTCGATGTCGCCTTTTGGCAATGGAATGATGTGTGGCTGAGTGAAGCGTTTAGAAGCTTTGACATCAGGCCCTTGCTGCACAACATCAAATCGCCTTTGATGGCCATACAGGGTGTTAGCGATCCTTACGGAACGATGGCGCAGATCGATGAGATTGCGGCGCAGGTGCCGCACGCCCAATTGGTCAAACTTGAAAACTGCGGACACAGCCCGCACAAAGACAAACCTGAAGAAGTGCTTCAGGCTTTGAAGTATTTTTCAAGCTCGCTGGGCAAAATCCAACGCCACTGACCGGGCGCCAAATCTGCGGGCAATTGCAAATTGCCAATGGCACTGCGGTGCAAACCTTCAACCCGATTGCCCACTGCGGCCAACATGCGCTTGACTTGGTGGTATTTGCCTTCGGTGAGGGTCAGCTTCAAATGCGTTTCTGACACCCTTTCACAGGCGGCCGCTTTGACGGGTTTGGGGCTGTCATCCAACACCACACCCGCCAATAATTTTTCCACTTGGCTGTCGGTAATCTCGTGCTTGGTGGTGACTTCGTACACCTTGGGCATGTGGTGCTTGGGGGAGCTCATGCGGTGGATGAATTTGCCATCATCGGTGAGCAACAACAAACCGGTGGTGTCTTGGTCTAAGCGTCCCACCGCTTGAACGCCCTGCACTGCGGCCTTTTGGGGGCGCAACCTTAAGGGTGAAGGCAACAGTGTGTAAATGCTGGGCCAAGTCGACGGCTTTTGTGAACACTCAGTGCCTGCAGGTTTGTGCAGCATGAGGTAAGCACGGTCAAAGTAAGGCCACTCGGTGCCCTGCACTTTGAACTTGAGGTTTTCGGGATCAAAAAAGACACCGGGGTCTTCTTGGACTTCGCCGTTAACACTCACGTAGCCCTGCTGTACCAAGCCTGCGCATACGCGGCGGGTGCCGAAACCTTGGCTGAAGAGGATGTCTTCTAAGCGCATGGGTTTCATGGCACAGGTCCGCGCAAAACTTCTAGAAACAAGGAATTACTTCAAGGCCTTGAAACGCACGCGCTTGGGCTTGGCACCCTCTTCGCCCAAACGCTTCTTCTTGTCGGCTTCGTACTCTTGGTAGTTGCCATCGAAAAACACCCATTGGCTGTCGCCTTCGGCGGCCAAGATGTGCGTAGCAATGCGGTCAAGGAACCAACGATCGTGGCTGATGACCATGACCGAGCCTGCAAACTCGAGCAAGGCATCTTCCAAGGCGCGCAATGTTTCCACATCCAAGTCGTTGGAGGGTTCGTCCAGCAGCAACACGTTGCCGCCTTCAATGAGTGTTTTGGCCAAGTGCAAACGGCCGCGCTCACCGCCGGACAACATGCCGACTTTCTTTTGTTGGTCGCCACCATTGAAATTGAAGCGGCCGCAATAGGCACGGCTTGGCATTTGGAATTTGCCCACGGTCATGATGTCGAGGCCACCAGACACATCTTCCCAAACGGTTTTTTCGTTGGACAAGTCGTCGCGGTTTTGGTCGACAAAGGCCATCTTCACTGTTTGGCCAATTTTGACCGTACCGCTGTCGGGTTGCTCTTTGCCAGCAATCAGTTTGAACAAGGTCGATTTACCGGCACCGTTGGGGCCGATGATGCCGACGATGGCGCCAGCAGGTACTTTGAAGCTGAGGTTGTCAATCAGCAAACGGTCGCCGAAGGACTTGCTGACGTTGGTGAACTCAAACACTTCATTGCCCAAACGCTCGGCCACAGGAATAAAAATTTCCTGGGTTTCGTTCCGCTTTTGGTAGTCGTAATCGCTCAATTCTTCGAAGCGTGCCAAACGCGCTTTGCTCTTGGCTTGACGACCCTTGGGGTTGGAACGGGCCCATTCCAATTCCTTTTTCATGGCCTTGGTGCGAGCGTCCTCCGTGCGTTGCTCCTGACCCAAGCGAGCTTCTTTTTGCTCCAACCATGTGGAGTAGTTGCCTTTGTAGGGAATGCCGTGGCCACGGTCCAATTCCAAAATCCATTCGGCTGCGTTGTCCAAGAAATAGCGGTCGTGGGTAATGGCCACCACAGTACCCGGGAAACGCTGCAAGAACAACTCTAGCCAATCGACACTCTCTGCATCCAAGTGGTTGGTGGGTTCGTCAAGCAACAACATGTCGGGGCGGCTAAGCAGCAAGCGGCACAAAGCCACACGGCGTTTTTCACCACCGGAGAGTTTGCCAATGACAGCATCCCATGGCGGCAAACGCAATGCGTCGGCGGCAATTTCCAATTGATGATCGGAGGCATCGCCTGCGGTGGCGATGATGGCTTCAAGTTTGGCTTGCTCTGCAGCCAGAGCATCAAAGTCCGCGTCTTCTTCAGCGTAAGCCGCATAGACTTCTTCCAAGCGAGCCTGGGCCGCCTTGGCTTCGCCCATACCACCTTCAACCGCTTCGCGCACGGTCTCGTTGGGGTCCATTTGGGGCTCTTGGGGCAGATATCCAATTTTGAGACCGGCCATGGGAATGGCTTCGCCTTCAATTTCCTTGTCGATGCCAGCCATGATTTTCAGCAAGGTTGACTTGCCAGAACCGTTCAAGCCGAGTACGCCAATTTTGGCGCCTGGGAAGAAGCTCAGAGAGATGTCTTTGAGAATTTGACGCTTCGGCGGCACGATCTTGCCGACGCGGTTCATGGAAAATACGTATTGGGCCATGGCTGGGATGCTCTTCAAAAGGGAGGGGAATTTAACTTTCCGAAGGGGAAACATTCATTTTCCCGAACCCACGATTATCCCAGTCTTTGGGGCTTCCCTCTACCCCTTTGACCCCTGAAATTTTTCAAATTACAAGACTCGATCGCCTGATTTGCCACTTCGGTTAGAAAATTGGACCCACGCGTCCTGCGTTTCTAGCCCAATTCGGGCTGACCGCCCGCTGTAAACCTCAGATTTGAGCCATTCTGCCTCGGCATTCAGAGCTTCATCCGATTTAACCGCGGTGTACCAAACCCTGTTCTCGGCATCCCAACGGTAGCCACGCGCCTTGAGTTTATCCTTGGTTTCAAACGGCGAACCGAAGGCTTTGACCACCGTGCGCGCATTTTCGGCAGCTTTGAAAAGCTGTAGAAGGCCGGTGTTGCTGCCATCGGGCTTGTCAGATTGCAAGGGTGATGACAAAACGCGCAGCAAGGCATGGCAGTCGACTTGGGCGCGGTGCGCATCGTAAAACCAACCAAACTCACTGCACAAAAACTCGAGCTTGGCAGAGCCCAAGCCTTGTGCTTTCCAATTGATGCCTTGAAAAGAACAAGCCCACGCTTTGTGTTCAAACACGTCCAGTCGGTTTTCTACAAAGGGGCGATCAAAGCCTGCGTTGTGCGCCACGATAAGGTCTGCGCGCGACACCATGTCTTTGATTTTGGCTTCGTTCAGTGACTGACCTTTGACGTCTTGATCGGTAATGCCGGTGAGTTTGACAATTTCGGGTGGGATGGCACAACCTGGATCTTCAAAGTCTTCGTAGACCTCGACTTCACCTACAGGCATGCCCGTTTGCATGTCGACATCGACAGCCAGCATGGCCAACTCAATGATGCGTTCGGCGCGCCAATCAAGGCCTGTGGTTTCGGTGTCCAAAATCAAGACACGCTTGGTTGGGCCGCCTGTGCCCTGCCCAAAATTCAGGATAGGCACCAAGCGTCGTTTGACTTTGTAGTCGGGGTGCGCCGAAAGTTGGTCGGCCATGTCGTCAAAATTCATCTCTCACTCGCTTGATCTGTTAATGCGCCTATTTTGACCGATGAAACAGGCCATCCGACAAACCGCCACTTCGGGTGACGCGTTGCGTCACCGCAGAAAACAAAACAGCGGGATTGGGCACCCACCAAGTCAGCCGAGATTTTGCACGGGTGACACCGGTGTACAGCAACTCGCGAGTCAGTACAGGCGCCTCCCGATCGGGCAGCACCATCAGCACATGGTCGTATTCAGAACCTTGTGATTTGTGAACGGTCATGGCCCAAACAGTTTCAACAGCATCTAGCCTGGAGGGCAAGACCCATCTCACGCCGCCCTTGCCATCTGGAAATGCCACACGCAAACCATTGGGTGTTGGCAAACATTGGCCTACATCGCCATTCATCAGGTTCAAGTGATAGTCGTTGCGCGTCACCATGATGGGGCGCCCCACATACCAAGCCTCTTGCGCTGAAGCCTGCTGAAAATTTTTATCATGCTTGGCAGTTAAACCCAGCGCCACAGCAATGCGCTCGTTGAGCGCTTGCACACCCCAAGCACCTTGGCGAAGTGCACACAGCACTTGAAATTGACTGAAGCTGCTCAGCAACTGAAGTGCTAGTGCGTTGTCGCAAACCGCATCAACTTGCTGCAGAGGACGCAAAAAAGTTAGCCAATGGGACCAGCCTTGTTGAAGCGCCTTGACCACTTCAGATTGCAATTGACCTTGCGATCTACCTCGCCAGGCATCTGGCCAGCGCTGCATTTCAGGACGGGCATTGGACGACAAGGCATCTGCCGTGGGCAATGCTTGCCACTGCGCCTTGAGTGCTTGCTGCTGCCCCTCATTGATCAGTTTGGCCCATTGGCCGATGGCGCTGTTGGCATCAAAACGACGGCTCACATGCAATACCGCTGTTTGCTCTGGCAAGGCATAGGGCTGGGCGTTGTGCGCTTGGGTGCTGTCATCTGACTGCGCAGCACCCTCACACAATTGCGCCCATACGGCCCCGGCCTCTACCGAAGCCAATTGATCCTTGTCGCCCAATAAAACCAAGCGCGCATGAGGCGGCACACATTTCATCAAACGGGCCATCAGTTCGAGGTCAATCATGGAGGCTTCGTCCACCACCACCAAGTCGGTTGCCAAGATGGGCGCAGGCCTTGCTGCAGCGTCTGGGTTGTATTGCAACAATTGATGCAAGGTGACGGCATGTGAAGGAATGCCTTCGGCCCAGCCATCTGGCAAACCGGCCAAGGCCGATTGAATGGAAGCGCTTAAACGGCTGGCCGCCTTACCTGTGGGTGCGGCCAAATGAATTCGAAGCACTTGCTGACGGTCGTTGGCGGCACGTTGAAGCAAAGAAAGCAAGCGAACTACCGTGGTGGTTTTGCCTGTGCCTGGTCCCCCCGTAATGAGCGTGAGGCCCGCTCGCAAGGCTTTGGCGCAAGCGATGCGCTGCCAATCGGATTCTTTTGTCAAAGGGCCAAACAATGCATCCAACTTGTGATGGGCGTCTTGTGGCACGTCAAATGGCGTGGCCAAACGCAATTGAATGGCGGCTTGAATCGATTGCTCGGCTTGCCACGCGCGCCTTAGGTAAATGCGATGCGCTTGGCCATGAGCTTGTCCATTCGCTTGCATGGACAACACAATGGGCGAATGCTCACCCATGGCCCAAGGCAATGTTTTGGCAGCTTCAACCCAAGGATTGGCTACCTCTGAAAACAAATCGACAGGCGCCTGATTTGATGGCGCTGCAAATTGCTTCAGCGCACTCACTTGCGCATCGGACCAGTTTAGCAACTGCTTTGCGTCTTGCCACAAGACGTCAAGGTCTAAGCACGCATGGCCGCGTCCCATCTGATGGCTGACCAACAAGGCCAACAAATCATGCAAGGGCTCGGTACTGGCTTGATGCGAATTTAAAAATTGCAGCCAGGCCACATCCAAGGCAGTCCATGGCCATGCAGCAGTGCCCGATAAGGGCTGGGTTGCGTTCGGCACAGGCCTAGTTTGGGCTTGCTGGGTCATACCATCGATCCCAGCAAAGCGGTTGAATGAGGTGCTTTGAAGGCATCGTCTAGTGCTTGAATCAGTTCAAAGGGCGGCTTGTTGAAATACACGCCCTGCCCCACCTGATCAATACCGCGCAGGTAAAGGTAAATGGCGCCGCCCATGTGCTGTTCGTAATCGTAATGTTTCAATCGCGACTTTAAGAGTCGATGCACAGCCAAAATGTACAAGGTGTATTGCACGTCGTAGCGGTGGCTAAGTAGGCTGCCCATGATGCTGTCGGGGGTGTACTCAGGCAACTTGTTCGATTTGTAATCGAGCACGTAATACCGCCCTTGATGTTCCAACACGATGTCCATGAAGCCCGTGAGCAAACCATTCAACTGCTGCGCTTGCAGGCTAGGGCGTGTTTGGTCAGGGTGAAGCGATTGGCTGATGAGGCGATCAATTTCCTGCGTCGACACACCATGCGTTTTGAACGTGAAGCCCATTTCAGGCCACGCATTTTGTGCATTGAGTTGCGAGAGGCTCAAACAATGTTGATCTGACCCCAATTGTTTCAATTGACTTGGCCCCAATGGATTCAATGGCTCGGTGGCGCAGTGGCGGATGAGTTGCAAGCAGAGGGCTTGGTGCTCGGGGTTGAGCTGCAAGCTGTTGGCTTGGGTTTGCCACCAGCGCTGCCAGCGGAGTTGTGTTTCGGCAGAGACTGATAGGTCGTCTTGCAACAAAGGCCAGCCTTCTTTGAGTTGCCACTCGAAGATGTCGTGCAACAAGGTACCGTAAGCACTGCCTGCGGGAAAAGCGTTGAAGGCAGGTTGCGCAGCGTCTGCTTTTGTATTTGCGTCAACGTCTAGCATGTCGTCTGGCTTTGCAACGGGGTTGTCGATTTGAGAATCTAACCAGCGATCTTCTCGGGCCAAACCAGAATCTGAGGAAGGTAGTTGGGTGTCTGACAAATTGCGTGTCAGTGCACTGAAGCTGGCGGTCCAGCCTGCGCGTGGCAGAGTGCGTGTGGGTTGTCTTGCAGCAGTTGGCGCATTTTGTTGCGCCAACTGAGTCGGCACAGACAGGATGTCATTTGCTTCTGGCGCTGAAACTACGGCGATGTCGTTGCATATTGCCCACTGTTGCAACTTTTCTTGCAAGTCTTCGGCAGATGATCGACCTAGCAAAACACTGATAGCGCTTTGGGGCGTAGATTCTTTGGCTTTAAAGTCGTCTTTGCGTTTGGCAACGCCCATCCACATGGCTTGCTGCGCGCGGGTGAGCGCCACATACAACAAACGGATGTCTTCTTGAAGACGTTCTTCAGGGGTTCTGAGTGACTCGTCTTTGTCTTCCCTGAAGTTGGACACAAAGGGCAAAAACACCAAGGGGTATTGCAAACCTTTGGCCTTGTGAAAGGTGATGACCTGGACCAATTGGGCATCGGTTTCAAGTCGCATTTGCGCCGCCTCGCCTTGGGCTTGCGGATTGGCCAATTGATCGGTCAAAAATCGAAGCAAGCTTGTCTCGCCTTGCAAACTGAGGCTGGCAGATTGCAACAACTCTCCCAAATGCAAGAGATTGGTTAAACGCCTTTCGGCCGAATCGCCTTGCACCTGCATGCGCCGGCCAATGTCTTGCTCGTGGACCATTCTGTAGAGCATGGGCAAAAAACCTTGACGCTGCCAAGTGGTACGCCATGCATTGAATCGCTCCACCCACATGTCCCACGCATCTTCAGAGTTGAAGACTTGCTCTATCTCGGCAAGGCTGAGACACAGCGTGCGGGTAGTGAGTGCTGCACGCAGCAACTTGGCATTGCGTGCTTGCAAGACCGCTTCCAAGATGCAAGCCAAATCTAGCGCTTCCCGGGTGGCATAAACACTGTCGCGATCTGACAAATACACACTGCGCACACCGCGCGCCGCCAAGGCTTGCCGAATCTTTTTGGCCTCATTGCCGTCTCGAACCAATACGGCCATGTTGCCTGGTTTTGAAAGTTGCTGATTGAGCAGGTCGACCATTTGTGTGGCGCAAATATGCGCCATTTCGTCACCGTAGTGCGTGCCACTGAGAGGCTTGTCAGCATTCAAGTGCCACACAGTGAGCGCGGGCACTTTTTGGCTGTTGGCACAACTTAGGCTTTGGGACTTGGCGGGTGTTGGGGTTTGAACCTGTTCAAACGGTACTTCACCAAACGGGTCCTTTGCAGAACCAAACAAATGATTCACCGCATTGACCACCTCTTGGCTAGAACGGAAATTTTCTGTCAAGGTCCAAATGGCTTGCGCGGCATGGCGTGCATTCAAATAAGTTTGCAGGTCGGCGCCGCGAAAACTGTAGATGGCTTGCTTGGGATCGCCAATCATCAAGAAAGCACTGGAAGGCACATCTTGCGCTTGGGCGGTCAATGGCTGAACACCATAAATTCGAGACAAGGATTCGTATTGCCAAGGGTCGGTATCTTGAAACTCATCCACCATGGCCACTGGAAACTGGGAGCGAATGATTTCGGGCAAACGACTGCCCGGCACATGAAGCGCTGCATGCAAGCGCTGTAGCAAATCAGAAAAATCGAAACTGGCCAAATTTTTCTTTTGATGCAAATAGGCGCGCCCTACTTTGACGGCTGCATGCTGAAGCAACTCAACGCCCACTTTGGGCTCTGCGTCTAAGCAATTCACCCATTGGCCAATGGCGGTCCAAATGCCGTGCGGATCTTCAATGGGATCGGCATCTTTCTTCAAACTTGCATTGAGTTTTTCGAACGTGAATTTTTTCAGGGTCTCGATGTCGGCTTCTTCGCCAGAGGCCCACTCAGACAGATGTGAAATGAAATAGCCATGCCTTCTGGCAAGGTAGATGTTGCCTCGCAAATCATTGGCCAGCGCATGAACCATTTGGTGCAATGCAACTTGCATGTTCGATGCCAATAATTGTCGAGCGCTTATCTCGAACTGCTCACAGGTTTCTTGCCACTGCGCCCAGGCATCGAAAGAAGCCTTGGGATTTGGGTCTAGCGATGCATCTGGAAAACCACCCGGCGATTTTTCAAACTTCTGCCAAAGCGGTTGAATGTTTTTCAGCAAGGCTTCGGGCGTAGCGCCTAAGTCTTTCATCGCACCCAGTTGTTTGCCTTGAAGGGGATAGACAAATTCACGCCAGTAATCTTTGACCAGTTTCAGTTTTAAAGCGGGGGCATCGTCTAAGCGTTTTTGGTCAAACAAGCTTTGGCTGTCAAAGGCATGCTGCCGGAGCATACGGCTGGACCAGCTGTGAATGGTGTAGATGGCCGCTTCGTCCATCCACTGCGCAGCCTCTTCAAGGCGGGCTGCATGCTGCTTGTTGTTGTCGGTGCCAAGGGATGCTTGAAGTTGCAGCAAAAAATCATCGGGATCTTGCACCTTGCCGCTGAAGAATTGCGCAGCTTGGGTTAAGCGCGCACGGATGCGATCTCTGAGCTCCGCAGTAGCAGCCTCCGTAAAGGTCATGACCAAAATTTGAGGCGGCATGAGCCCCTCACCTTGCCAGCCATGCCCCAACACCAACCTCACATAAAGTGCAGCCAAGGTCCAAGTTTTGCCGGTGCCTGCGCTGGCTTCAATCAGTTGAATACCATTCAATGGCAATGTCAAAACATTGAGCTTGTGCGTGGTCAATGAGCTCATACTACACCCCCTTCCATGGCGGTTGCATTGAGCAAATCTTCATACAAGAGATTGGCCCATTCAGGTAGGCCCGTGCGCAAGGGTTCAAAGTTATCGAAGGACCGCTGCACATACAAAGAACGTGAATGGTCGGTGTCTTCTGAAAAGCTGTCACTGAAAGCCTTGCTGGCTTTGTCCAAAGCTAGCTCTGTGATTTGATCGGCATCCAACTTTTTGTCGGACTGAATGAGCTTGGAATGCTCTGCAACAAATGCCAAACCAGCCTTGAAGGTAACGGGTAAAGGGCTTAACCAAGCCTGCGTGTAAACACTCAACCATTTAGCAAGCAATTGCTTGGCAGTTTCTGCTTGCAGAGTTGGCAACACAGCCACGCCATCAAGGCCCACGGCCACCGAATGCGTTTGCCAACCTGCAGCACACAAGAGCACATGGTTGGGCCACAAATTAATCAAGACATCGGCGCGCGCAGTCTGCTGATCTTTTTGCCCCGTGGCCACAGCGCCAGGGCGAGTGGTCATTTGCAAACATCCTGAATCGCTTTGCCGCAAGTTGGCAATTTCGGCGCTAACGCGTACTTCCCCCCAAGGCATGGACAAGGTAGTTTCGATGGTTTGCGTGGGCAAGGCTGAGTCGTAGCGTTCCAAATAATCTGCGGCACGGTCTTTGACGCGCTGCGCTGCGGCGTATTGCTGATTCAATACGCCTTGCCCTGCCGCGCCCATGGGCAACTGGCCCATCAAGATCTCTGCGTCTCTTTGTTGATCTATGTCGGCGGCCTCCAACAAGGCGCGGCCTAAGGCATATCGATCGAGACCTGAAAGTGCAAAATTTTCATCGTCTTGCAATGCGTCTTCTGGGCCACTCAATTGCACGCCCAAGCGGCTTCGCCAATAAACTTCTACGGGCTGCTTTAGCAAGCGCATGCACTCCTTCAGGGGCCATTCAGGCATGGTGGGCACGCTTACTTCGTTCTGTGAAGCGGTTGCGTCTGACTCAAGATCCATTGAAGGACTGCTCTGCGCCTTTTCCCAATCGTCTGCGTAGGTAAAAAATTCAGCGTCGGCTTGAAAGTATTTGGCAGAAAACGCTTGCAAAGGTTGTAACTTGGCTTCGATTTCTGGTGTGAATTTTGCCTTGAGTGTGTCAAGCAATTGAGAAACCAACACCGAGGGCGGCATGGCTTGATTGTCGGTTGACCTGCGCCCTTGCCAGCTGATGTAGAGCTTGTGACGCGCCGACAGAAAAGCTTCTAAGAACAAATAGCGATCGTCTTCACGTCGCGAGCGATCGCCAGCGCGCCAATGCTCAGTCATTAAATCAAAATCGCGTGGCGTGCTTTGACGCGGATACGCACCGTCGTTCATGCCCAACAAACAAAGGCCCTTGAAGGGAATGGCACGCATGGGCATGAGAGTGGAAAACTGCACGCCGCCACCAAAGAAGCGTTGCTGCAGGCCGGCAGACTCTAGGCCAGAAAGCCAGTGCTCCCGAACCACGGTAAGAGGCAATGATTCATTCAGTCCGGCTTGTTCGCAAAGCGACTGCCACTGCGTGAGTTCTTGCTTCAAGCGCAGAAGCATGCGCTCGTCAGCTTCATTGTCGGCTTCAAAAAATCTGGCGATCAAATCATGCATGACCGCTGACCATTCAGCAGGCGTGTGCGGCGCATTCAGTTGTGCCAGACTGGTGGCAACAGCATCAAGCCAAGTTGCCAAATGGCCCACCTTGAGTGC
This sequence comes from Limnohabitans sp., assembly GCA_049655425.1. Lineage (GTDB taxonomy): Bacteria > Pseudomonadota > Gammaproteobacteria > Burkholderiales > Burkholderiaceae_C > Limnohabitans_A. The sequence goes on from JBASJS010000003.1 coordinate 867,214, forward strand.
ACTCAAACCCGCCACTTGCGGCAAAGGCATGACACCCTGCCAAGGCGCATTGCCCTCGGCCTGCCCGGCCGCATACCCCAACAGCAATCGCTGCAGGCCAAACGCCCAGGTGTTTTGTTGTGCATGGGGCATGTCGGTTGGTACGCCCCACTTTTGTCGGTGTGCTGGGTCTAGGCCCCAACGCACAGCCGCAGACTGCAACCAGCTTTTGAGAGTTTGCACATCGGCCTCGTCCATCTGAAACTTGGCGCGTACCGCCGACACTTCAAACAAACTGAGCCACTCCGACAAAGTAATGCGCGCCTCGGGCAAATTCAGCAAAAACTCAAGCGCTTGGACCAAGGGCACTTGCCTGGGCGTGGTGTCGGCCACAGAAAATGGAATGTGCCGGGGATGCTTGGGCGGAAAGCGGCCAAACACCGCTTGAATGTGCGAGGCAAAGGTGGCCATGTCGGGCACCATGACCATCACATCGGTAGGCTTCCAAGTGGGGTTGTGGTCGAACCAGTCCCAAAGCTGGTCGTGCAATATCTCCACTTCGCGCTGCGCCGAATGTGCTTGCACCATCTGAATGCTGCCATCGTCCGCCACTTGAAGCGGCTCATCCGGCATGGGATTCAATGTCAGGATGTCAGACTGAATGATCTGAAGTCTTGTGGGCTGCGCGTTGCTTGACAAATCTGCGGGATCTACAAAGAAGCTTTGTTTGCTCATCAAGCTCAAGGCATTTTCGGGCTGGTCAAAGCGCTCGAGGGCGTGCAAATAATCTCGACCTTGTTGACCCCACGACGCCAGCAATGAATGCTGCTGGGCAAGCAAGTCCATGTCATGGCCCCAATATTCTTGGCAAGGGTTTTGCACCATCATGATGACTTGCGACCAACGACCTAAAGCGGCCAAGGCCTCGACCACTTGCATGGGTAAATTGGAAATACCAAACACCACAATGCGCGGTGGCAAGCCATCGGGTTGAATGGCACCAGTTTGCTGAACCTTGCGCATGAATAGATCATGCACATCGGCCCGTGATTGACACTGCGTGGCCAATTCGGGCGCTTGTGTTTGCCGCACATCTTGTTGCAGCAATTGCCACAGTTGGGCTTGCCACACTTGATCTGGCGCCAAGGCTTTTCGCACGCCTTGGTGGTGCAGTACAAAACGACCATTGGCCCAATCGCTCAACCAATCGGCACGGTAGCTTTGATAGCCGTCGAAGACATCGGCCACTTGCTGGGCCAACTGATAACGCTGCCTGCCCAATGGATCATTTTTGACATAGGCCAGCAGGGGTTCAACCTGATGCGTCTTTGCAAACTCGGGCAATAAGCGCCAAAGTCGCCAGACCAGGGCTTGCTTGTCGAAGGGCATCGAAGCAGGAACCACGTTGGCGCCCAAAACCAAACGGTACATGCGCCAAATAAAACTGGATGGCAACTCTGTATGCGTAGCAGCACAGATGCCCATGGCGGCGTCATCCGCCAATGCCATCTCGAGCCAGTGCTTCATGCCATTGCTTTGGACCAGCAGGGTTTCTGGCACCAAAGGTGGCAAGGGGTTGTTTTGCAGCAAACCTACCGTGAGATCGCGCAAGTCTTCCAGGCGGTTGCCATGGAACACCATGAATCCTGGTTGAAATGCGTGGGCCATTAAAGCGTCTGGAGGGTTTGAATGTGAATCAGGTCTGAATTATTGACCGATCGCAGGCTCATAGGCTGAGCCAGTTTATAAAAAACGCTTTAAAACTCGCTGAAATTCATCGGCAGAAACTGGTTTGATCAAAAAGTCTTGCATGCCCGCTTTCTCTGCCGACGCACGGTCCTCGTCCAAGACGTGCGCCGTCATGGCCACGATAGGCGTCATCTTCAAGGCTTCGGTAATTTCAATGCGCCTAATTTCATAGGTCGCAGTGAGGCCATCCATACCGGGCATTTGGAGGTCCATCAAAATCAAATCGTAGTTGCTTGAACGAATTTTTTGTAATGCAATGTCACCGTTTTCGGCAATGTCAACGGTGCATCCCAATTTTTGCAACGTCCACTGCGCCAGTTGCTGATTCATGGGTGTGTCTTCAACAACCAGTACATGTCCAGCATGTTGCGCCTTGGCGGGTTGCGCTTTTGAAATAAGCTCACCCACTTCGTCGCGCTGCGTCAACTTGACCAGCGCTGTGTGCAATTCAAGCGACGTGACGGGTTTGTGCAAGTTGGTCACTTTGACGCCCAGCGTTCTGGCCAGTGCACTTAAATTCTGAACATCATGGTTCAAGCCAAAGTCGGACAAAACCAACCACGACATGTGTCGCCACTTGCCTTGCGATTGAGCCAACATGAATGCCGGTTCAATGAAGGCAAGCATGCTGTGATCAATGACCCACAAGGTTTGACGAGCGATACCCTGCCGAAGCCACTCATCCAGACAGCCTTGCAAAGCAGAAGGCGTCACAATTTCTTGAGGGGTAATTTGCTGCGCCACCAGCAGATTTCTGAGAATTTCACGTGCAAACGGATTGGAATCGACAAGCACCACATCAACGGCATGTGAGAGGGCCTCAAATCCAGGGCTGTTGGCTGATGTAGAGGGGGCATTCAGGGCAGGAACTGAATCCTTCACCACCTCAAATTCGGCTGTGAATGTAAAAACACTGCCGCCCCCCTCCCTGGCTTTGACTTTGATGTGACCGGCCATCAAATTGACCAAGTTTTTAGCAATAGAGAGGCCCAAGCCACTACCGCCAAATTTCCGATTCACAGATGCATCGGCTTGGCTGAAGGGCGAGAAGATCATTTGAATTTTGTCTTCGGGTATGCCAATGCCTGTGTCACTGACTTCGAATGAACATCTGACTTTTGCATCGGCTTGTGAGAGGTGTTGAACCCGCAGCTTGACCCAGCCGGTGTCGCTGAATTTGAGCGCATTGCCTAACAAATTTTGCAAGACTTGACCCAAACGCAAGGGATCGCCCATCACCTTCTGCGGCACTTCGGGTTCAATGACCAAGTACAACTCAATGTTTTTTTGTTCTGCTTGGAACGCAAAGCCTTTCATGGCTTGCTGGCAGGCTGTGTGCAGATCGAAAGCCGTTCGGTCCAGGATCAATCGATTGGCACCTAAACGGGTGAAATCCAAAATATCGTCAATGAGTCGAAGCAGACTTTTGGACGCAGTTCGCGACATTTCCAAATAGCCTTTTTGCTCAGGATTCAATGGCGTCCCCAGTGCCAACTCGGTCATGCCCACCATGCTGTTGATGGGCGTTCTAATTTCATGGCTCATTTGCGCCAAGAATGAGGATTTGGCTTGGTTGGCAGCTTCAGCGGCGTTCAGCGCATGAGACATGGCCAAGCTGTCTTTTTCGCGGCGCACCCAAATGCCAGCAATTTGGCGCGTCAGCAAGTAGGTGGCCAAGAGCATGAACACCGACAATGCAATGATGCCTTTGGAATCTAACCACCACTGAGCCTCTGCGCGATTCCGAGACATGGCCACAGCCACCGTGACTGGCAAATTGGCAGAAGTTCGAAAATGAACTTCTAAATTTTCAGTCTTGTTGAGTGCGTCGGTTTGAGTTTGAACATATCTGCCAAAGTCTTGGTTTTTGGCCACACTCTGCACAGCAGGCATGCTCTTGAAAATTTGATCATTGGGAAACCAACGCTCAGAACTACTCGCCAAAATACGTCCTGCATAGTCAAAGACATACACAGCATCGCAATTGGCATCGACCAATTGTGAAAAGCCATCGATCAAGTCGTTTGGATTGATCAAGGCCAACCATCGCACCGACTGACCATCGGACCTTTGCATTCGCATCGACAAAGGCAATGTGGCAATTTGGCGCAAACTGGTTTGCGCCATGTTGAAGTCAGCCAAGTTTCGAACTGGCTGCCAGCGCCCAGCAGCCAGATCATTGCCCATATCGCGATCAAGCCCAATCGACGACCAATTGACCGTTTGATCAACTACGCCTTCTTCAGAACTGGCCAGTACTTTTCCGTTTTCAGCAACCATGGACAAAGAGCGGATGTAGCTTGATTTTTCAATCGCCCTTTGCAGCTTTTTTTGGTCGCGAAAATCAGCTTCTGACCATTGATTGGCCACAGTGATCAAGGTGGTGGTGGTCTCTAAAGTGCGGCTGACATGGTTGAACAAGATGCGAGCGAGTAACTCGCCACGGGCCTTTTCGCGTTCTAGGGTACTCGCTCTGTCTTGCCACAAATAAACAGAAGCCACTATCACAATGAACAATGCTACGGACGCACCAAAGCGGTAGACGCCTGCAGCGGCCAAGGAGCTTGGCGTGTTGGAATTGTTTTCGGGTCCCATGAACGACTTGGCTTGCGAAATGCTTTATTTCAAAACCACAATGGGGTCTAGATTGTGTTGTTTTGCAAATTGCAACAAGCGACCGTCTTTTTTGACACTGCTTAAAAATCCGTCGACGCGCAACAACAAACTGTTATCGCCTTTGGCAAAGGCATAGGCATATTCGGTGCTGGGCATGTAACTAGGCGCTGGTATGACGGCAGCCCAATCGGTGAGCTCGATCATCCGCAAACTGTAGGGGTAGTCTGTCATGAACGCATCGGCCCTGCCCGACAAAACCTCTTGCTCGCGTGTGCCAGGTGCTTGTACTCTGACCAATCTGGCTTTTTTCAAAGTTTGTGACATGACGCCTTCCATCAGAGTACCGGCTGCCACTGCAATGATTCTGCCAGGTTGGTCCAAGCTGTCCCACGATTGCAAGCCCTCTCTGTTTTTTTGCGTCACTGCAAACAAGCCACTCTTTAAATATGCTTGTGAAAACTGCAACCGATTTAAACGATCGGCGGTGATACCAATGGCATGCGTTGCCACATCACAGCGGTCTTGTTCTAAAGATTCAAACAGCTGCGAAAAATTGCTGTCGATGTAGCGCACCTTGACACCCAATTCCCTGGCCAGTTCTTGGGTTAAGGCAATGTCGATGCCGCTAAGCTCACGCGTTTTGGGATTGCGGTACGTGATGCTGTAATACTCGGGCCATATGCAAGCACGCAGTTCTTTGCTTTGCAAGACCTTGTCCAAGCGATTGGTCTGTGCTGCCGCATTGAAAGCGCCGAACAAAAGTCCCATACAAAGCATGACCTGCGTCAAGCCTTGAAAGTCCATCGAAGTGGCAGACGCCCAAAAGGCTCGATAAAGCGTGTTGTTCATGTAGATGAATTCAATGGTTTGGGTATCAACTTTAAATTAAACACCAAAAAATTCTATCCAAGTCGTTTATTCATTCTTTTGGATTAATTTGTGAGTTTACCGTTTCATGCGACAATCTGCCTGTTGCCGCCTCCAGTTGCCGCAACATCAGCACTTCTGCTGGGGTTTGACCCAGGCTCTCGCCTGTGGTTTCCATGCCCACCTGTGAATCCCATCGGTCTTTGACTGGCGGCTGTTACCCAACAGCCTGACAAACCGATGCCATGCGCCAATTTAGGCGCGCCATCATGAAATTTGAAGAATTGAATTTGGCTCCGGCCATTCTGCAAGCCGTGCAAGAGCAAGGCTACGACACCCCTACGCCCATTCAGGCCCAAGCGATCCCTATCGTTTTGGCAGGGCATGACCTGTTGGCGGGTGCCCAAACCGGTACCGGTAAAACCGCTGCGTTCATGCTGCCGGTGCTGCACAAACTCAGCCTCACCGAGGCGGGTCGCAACAAGTTTGGCGGCAAAGCCATTCGCGCATTGGTACTCACCCCCACCCGCGAATTGGCGGCTCAAGTTGAAGAGTCTGTCAAAGACTACGGCAAATACCTCAGCCTCCAATCTACCGTGGTGTTTGGTGGCGTGGGCATGAAGCCCCAAGTTGATCGCGTCAAGCGCGGCGTTGACGTTTTGGTGGCCACCCCCGGCCGCTTGCTGGACTTGCAAGGCCAGGGCCTGCTCGACTTGTCCAGCATTGAAATTTTGGTCTTGGACGAAGCCGACCGCATGCTCGACATGGGTTTTATCCACGACGTGAAAAAAGTATTGGCCTTGGTGCCCAAAGACAAACAAAGCTTGTTGTTCTCTGCCACCTTCAGCGACGAAATTCGCGACTTGGCTGCGACGCTCTTGAAGAACCCACAAAGCATTCAAGTCACACCCAGCAATACGACTGTGCAACGCATTTCACAAGTGATCCACCCCGTGGGTCGCGGCAAGAAAAAAGAAGTGCTGGTGCACATCATCAACCAACACAATTGGAGCCAAGTGCTGGTGTTTACGCGCACCAAGTTTGGCGCCAACAATGTGGCCGATTACCTCACCAAGAATGGCATCAAAGCCATGGCCTTGCACGGCAACAAAAGCCAAACCGCTCGCACGCAAGCCTTGGCTGGCTTCAAGAGCGGCGACATTCGCGCCTTGGTGGCCACCGACATTGCAGCCCGCGGCATTGACATTGAAGACTTGCCCCACGTTGTGAATTACGAAATTCCCAACGTCTCTGAAGACTATGTTCACCGCATTGGCCGTACGGGTCGTGCCGGCGCCAGTGGCGAAGCGGTGAGTTTGGTGTGCTTGGACGAAGAAGGTTTCATGATGGAAATCGAACGCTTCACCAAGCAAGAAATTCCGGTCCAAATTTTGGAAGGCTTTGGCCCCGAGGCCGGCGAAAAAGCCGAGCCCATTGCCATGGGCCGTCAAACATTGTGGGGCGGTGCAGGCCGTCCCCCTAGCCGTGATGTGATGCAAGCTGCAGCCAAAGCCGCACGCTCCGACATGATGCAACGCATTCGCGAATCTAAAGGCCCTGCCGGTGAAGGTGGTGGCGGTGGCCGTGGGGGTCGCGCTGGTGGCCAAGGCGGTGGTCAGGCTCGCCCCGAAGGTGCAGCAGGACGCTCACGCAACGGTCCTCCCCCCTCACGTCGCGGCGGTCCTGCACAAGGCCCACGCGGTGATCGTCAAGATCGTCCCGAAAGAAGTTTTGAGGGCGCGCCTTCCGATCGTTTCAACGATCGCAATGACCGCAACAACGACAGACGCAATGACCGTGGCCCCCGTGGCGACGAATTGCCACGTCACATTGATCCTCTCATGACCAACCAATTTGCACGTCAAGGTGCACCCCGCCGCAATAGCGGTGGTGGCGGCGGTCAACCCGATCCAACACGCACCAGCATCGACAGTTTGGCGGGCGGTGGCCGTGGTGGTCCTCGTCGCCATGGTGGCGGCGGCGGTGGTGGATTTGGCGGCGGTGGCGGTGGCGGCCGGGGTGGTCGCTCTGGCGGCGGTGGCGGCGGCTATGGTGGTGGCGGCAACGGCGGTGGCCGTTCGTTCGGCCGTTGATCAACCGCGGCTCAACGCTTCATTAGCAATTAGCCCTTCGATGGTCGGCAATGGCCCGATCATCGAACTTCATCTCGGCGCTCCGCAATTCGCGGTGCTTGGTCACCCTGCCCCGCATTCTGGTGCGCCACATCTTGAATGAACTGGCCGTGAGTTCGGCCCGCATGATTTTGATCACGCCGGGTTCTGTCACGCCCGTTCTTTCGTAGATCGTTTCAAACGTGGTTCGATCTTCCCAAGCCATTTGAATGACCGCCGAAATATCGCCGGGGCTCAAGGGTGTGGAAGTTTCAAGCGATTTGGGCATGCTGCATTTGACTCAAGTTTCAATGTCGATCTGACTAGGGACATTATCAAGTTGACCGGCACTGGCGTGCATGTTCAAGTCAAAATAGCCCCATGAAGACCACGTTCAAGGGCAACAAACAAAGCCTTCCCAGCAAGCCTTGCACAGTGTGCGGGCGAGACATGACTTGGCGCAAAGCTTGGGCCAAAAACTGGGATCAAGTTTTGTATTGCTCTGAGGCTTGTCGCAAAAACAAATCAAACTGCACTCAAGCGGCAAAGCATGACTAAGTCTTATCGAAATTTGGTTTTGATCCTAGGCGATCAATTGAACTTGGATGCCTCTGCGTTGGCAGACTTCGACCCCCATCAAGACGCCATTTGGATGGCAGAGGTGATGGAAGAGTCCACGCACGTGCCCTCCTCCAAGCAACGCAGCACCTTATTTTTGAGTGCCATGCGACACTTTGCACAAAGCTTGTTGGACAAAAACTGGACCGTGAGTTACGCACGTTTAAACGATGCCAACAACACAGGCACCTTGGCGGGCGAACTTGCAAAAGCCATTGAAGTACACCAGCCACAACAGCTGGTGATGACTGCCCCTGGCGAATGGCGCGTCCTGCAAAATTTGCGCGGTGTGGCTAAACAACATGACCTTCCGCTTGAGGTGCGAGACGACACGCACTTCTTCAGCACGGTGCGTGAATTCGCTGACCATGCCAAAAGCCGTAAGCAATTGCGTCAAGAATTTTTCTACAGAGAACTGCGCCAAAAAACAGGCATCCTGATGGATGGCAAAAAACCTGTAGGGGGTCAATGGAATTTTGACGAAGACAACCGCGGGAGTTTTGGCAAGCAAGGTCCGGGCAAATTGCCTGCGCCGCTGAGATTTGACCCCGACGAGATCACTTTAGAAGTGATGACCTTGGTCAAAGACACATTGCCTCAAAACCCCGGCGCGCTCAATAGCTTTGGTTGGCCCGTCACACGAGATCAAGCACTTCTGGCGCTAGACAGCTTCATACAAAACCGTCTCCCCTCCTTTGGCTTGTACCAAGATGCCATGTGGGAAGGTGAAGTGTGGTTGTACCACTCACACATCTCAAGCGCATTGAACTTGAAACTTCTCAATCCCAGAGAAGTCGTTGAAGCCGCTGAAAAGGCTTACCAGCAAGGCCTTGTGCCCCTGCCCGCTGCAGAAGGTTTCATCAGGCAAGTTTTAGGTTGGCGTGAATATGTGCGCGGCATCTACTGGACTCAAATGCCCGAGTACGTAGCGCGTAACGAAATGCAGGCAACCGCCAAACTGCCCGCGTTTTATTGGACTGGCAAAACAGACATGGCTTGCATGCGCGACGCCATCCATCAAACTTTGGAGCACGGCTATGCCCACCACATCCAACGCTTGATGGTCACGGGCTTGTATGCGCTGCTTTTGGGCGTCGCGCCCAAAGAAGTCCATGAATGGTATTTGAGTGTTTACGTAGATGCTGTGGAATGGGTGGAGCTGCCCAACACCTTGGGCATGAGCCAGTTTGCCGATGGCGGCGTGATGGCCAGCAAGCCTTATGTGGCCAGCGGCAAATACATTGACCGCATGAGCAACCACTGCAAAGGCTGCAAATTCAATCCAGCCCTGGCCACAGGTGAAACGGCTTGCCCTTTCACCACCTTGTATTGGGATTACCTGAATCGGCATGTCGACACCTTGGCCAAAAATCCACGGATGTTGATGCAATTGAAAAACTTAAATCGATTGACCGAAGAAGCTCGCAAAGAGATTGCCAGCCAAGCCAACTTGATTAAGAACGCTTCATAAAATACCGACATGACACATTTTTACGAACCCCGCCTAGGCCATCCCTTCAAGCACGATCCGTTCAACGCCATTGTTGGGCCGCGTCCGATTGGCTGGATCTCTTCGCAAAGTGCCGATGGCATTTTGAATTTGGCGCCCTACAGCTTTTTCAATGCCTTCAATTACGTGCCGCCGCTCATTGGTTTTTCTAGCATTGGCCGCAAAGATTCGCTCAACAACATTGAAGCCACTGGCGAATTTGTTTGGAATTTGGTCACGCAACCTCAAGTGGAAGCCATGAACCAAACCTGCAAGGCCGTGGCTCCTGAGGTAAATGAGTTTGACATTGCGGGGCTTACAACGGCACCCTCTCGTTTGATCAAGGTGCCGCGTGTCGCGCAAAGCCCCGTGAGCTTTGAGTGCAAGTGCACTCAGATTTTGCAGATGAAAAATCTACAAGGTGAGTCGATTGAAACTTGGATGGTATTTGGCGAAGTGATTGGCGTTCACATTGAAGAACGCTTGATCAGCGATGGCATTTACGACACGGCCAATGCACAACATGTGGTGCGCGGGGGTGGGCCAGGCGACTACTTCCGCATTGGGCCAGAGCAGTTGTTCAAAATTTATCGACCTAAAGATTAACCAAGGATCGCCTGCCTTCAAGCAGCATATTGCTTGAGCAAGGCTTCACGCTTAGCAGGGTCGATGTTGATTTTGCTCATATCGCCCTTGATGTGCGGCAAGGCCAACAAACGTGGATCCATCACCTTGAACCACCAAGTGGGGATGTAGGCCACAGGAAACATGCCAAAGTAACCACTGGGCAACTGCGGCAGGTTTTCAAAATTGCGAAGAGACTGATAGCGCCTTGAGGGGTAGGCGTGATGGTCTGAATGCCTTTGCAAATGAAACAGCGTGAGGTTAGACACCACATGGTTGGCGTTCCATGAGTGATGCGGCTTAGGCGTTTCATACTTACCACTCGGCAATTTGCCGCGCAACAAACCGTAGTGCTCGATGTAGTTGGCCGATGTCAGCTGCCACCAAGCAATGAAGTTGTGCACGATTAAAAAAGGCACCATGACCCAGCCAAACGCCCCTATCAGTCCCAACTGCAAAGTGGCCGCAATGGCATAAGACTGCAGCATGGTGTTGTGGACACCCCATACGTCATGACCGACTTTTGTGAGTCGCGTCGATTCAATTTGCCATGCACGGCGCACGCCGCCTGGCAATTCACGCATGGCAAACCGGTAGATGCTCTCGCCCATTCGTGAACTGGCATGGTCTTCTGGCGTCGCCACCGAACGGTGATGGCCTTGGCCGTGCTCAACGGTAAAGTGGCCATATACGGGCACCGCCAACACCAGCCTTGCCAAGCATTGTTCGGTCACAGTGTATTTATGGCCCAGTTCGTGTCCGGTATTCAAACCCAAGCCCGAATGCATGCCCGCCACATAAGCCAGCAACAAGATAGCGCCCCAAGACATGTCATGCGTGCCCACCCACCACGCGCAGGCGATAAGCGAAATAAAGTGCAAAGGCACAGTCACCCATGTGAGCCAGCGATAGTAGCGATCTTGATCTAGTTCAGGCACCACTTCTTCTGGTGGATTGTTGACATCTTCGCCCACCAGATAGTCCAGCAACGGCATGCAAACATGGCTGAGGAAAATGGGCACGGCCAAGGACATGGTATGGCCGTTGTAGGCATACAAGGCTATGCCTAGCAGTGGCAAGATGGGATAGACCAAAGACAGCAGCCACCAAAATTTTTTACGATCTGAATACGTCAAGTTTTGGCCTTGCGCACTCACTGCAACGAACTGTTTGGCCATTCACTTATCCTTCAAGGTTCGAGGGGCCAATTTGAATTGGGTACCGGTCTTTCGCGCAACACTCAGTCTTTCAAGAACAAGGTTCTCAAAGGCTCATCACCCACTTGCCTGCTCCAGTGCCCGTGCACTGCAGCATCAAACGTCGCACCTTCAGGCAGCGTGTCTGCCGAGTAAAAATGATCACCCGCTGAGAACACACGCGACGTGCCGTCTTGCAAACCAATTTCCATTTGACCTGACAAGATGAACACCCATTGTGGCTTGCCAGTCACGTGAAATTGACTCCTAAAGCCCACAGGGCTGTAGCGCAATTGATAGCCTTCGGCTGAAAAGATGTCGGTCAGCTGGCTTTGTGGATTGCCCTCACCCATGGGGATGGTTTCTTCTTTGAAGCGGGCTTTGCCATCGGTGTCCGTGAATAAAACGACTTTGGTGAAATGGGTCATGATGCTTTGATGAATTTAGCTGGCCCCGAAAGGCTGGGTAATTTACGACGTGATGTTAAGACATGTTCCATGTCTTGGTGAGCACCTTCAATCAACACACGAATGGCTTTTTCGGCCTTGTCTGGATTTTTGGCAATCACGGCATCGAGCACAGCTTTGTGCAAGGGCAAGGCCGCCTTGGGGGCGTCTTTGCGTGTGGTAGAAATTTCAAAACTGGTGCGAAGCAATGCGCCCAAGGCTTTGCTCATCTGAACAATCATGCGGTTGTGAGAAGCCACCAACATGCCCGTGTGGAAGTGCATGTCGTGGGTGACGTAATCACCGCCCTCTTCGATGGCTTTCTTCATGCCGTTGTAGGCCGCAGTGACACCGTCAATGTCGGCCGGTGTGGCGCGCTCTGCAGCCAAGCGCACAGCCGCAGGTTCCACCACTTTGCGCAACTCTTGCAAGTCTCGCAAAAACTCGGGGGTGAGGCCCGCTTTGGCTTGCCAAGCAATCACATCGGTATCGAACCAATTCCAATTTTCTTCCGACAAAACACGCGTGCCCACCTTCGGGCCCGTGAAAATCAAACCTTTGGCCACCAAAGATTTAACGGCCTCCCGAATGACCGTTCGACTCACGCCCAACTGCTCGCACAGCACAGGCTCCGGCGGCAAGCTTCCGCCTATGGGGTATCGGCCAGCCACAATGGCCTCGCCTAAAAAATCGACGGTATTACCGTGGACGTTTTTGATCAAGTTCTGCACTCCGGCACAGGCGTTTTGACGGGCTGACCCGCAAAGTGCGCGGCCAAATTGGCCAGTGCCAAAGCTGACATGGCTTTGCGTGTTTCTACCGTACCGCTGGCAATGTGCGGGGTGAGCACCACGTTGTCGAGCTTGCGAAGTTCGGCCGGCACATTGGGTTCGTCCACAAACACATCCAAGCCTGCGCCTGCGATGGTTTTCTTTTGCAGGGCTTCAATCAAAGCGGTCTGATCCACCACAGAGCCACGGGCCACGTTGACCAAGAAGCCTTGAGGGCCGAGGGCCTTCAACACTTCAGCATTGATCAAATTTTTGGTGCCAGCACCGCCTGGCGTAATGGCCACCAAATAGTCCACTTGCGAGGCTAAATCCACGAGATTGGCCACATACTTGTAGGCCACATCGGCGCGTTGGCTGCGGGTGTGGTAACTGATGTCCATGTCGAAGGCGGCTGCGCGTTTGGCAATGGCTTGGCCAATTCGCCCCATGCCCACGATGCCCAGTTTGGCACCCGTCAATTTACGGGTGAGTTGGAAGGGGCCATCGAGCCAGTCGGCATTGCGCGTGAAGCGATCGGCTGCAGGTATTTTGCGCGCCACCGACAGCAACAAACCCAGGGCCAAATCGGCCACATCATCGTTTAACACGTCGGGGGTATGGGTCACCATGATGCCGCGCTTTTTAGCGGCGGCCACATCAATGCCGTCGTAACCCACACCACACACAGAAATCATTTCCAAGGCAGGAAACAAGGCCATGTAGGCTGCATCAATTTTGGATTCACCGCCCCCTACCAGTGCGCGAACACGGCCAAAAACTTGGCGATCGCGGATGTGATCGCGCTCGTGCATCACATAGTTTTCTTGAAGGCCAGTGGTGAGAAACGGGGGAATGCGTGAGGTGACAACAATTTCAGGATGATGAATGCTCATGGTAAAAATCTCCAAGACACAAAAAAGGTCACCCAGTGCGCAGGTGACAGGTTTGAGGGTTTGCACGAGTGCCAAGGTTTGCACAAAGCGACGCAATTACCTTATCATCATACGATAGTATTTCTGCATCCCACCCTCCTACTTTAAAGAAACAACCCCATGTCACAAAGCCCTAAGAAAAAACCCGAAGACCTGCGCAGCCAACAATGGTTTGGTCGTCAAGACCGCGACGGCTTTGCCTATCGCAGCTGGGTCAAAGGCAAAGGCGTACCGCACGACCAATTCGATGGCCGCCCTGTCATTGGCATTTGCAACACTTTCAGCGAACTCACGCCTTGCAACTCGCACTTCCGCACTTTGGCCGAGCAAGTGAAGATTGGTGTCTACGAAGCCGGCGGCTTCCCTCTTGAATTCCCGGTCATGTCTTTGGGCGAAACTTTGCTGCGTCCCACCGCCATGCTGTATCGCAACTTGGCGTCGATGGACGTGGAAGAAAGCATTCGCGGCAATCCCGTTGACGGCGTGGTGCTGTTGATGGGCTGCGACAAAACCACCCCTTCACTGTTGATGGGTGCCTCCAGTGTCGACTTGCCCACCATCGGTGTTTCCGGTGGCCCCATGTTGAACGGCAAATGGCGCGGTCAAGAATTGGGTTCTGGCACAGGCTTGTGGAGCATGAGCGAGCAAGTGCGCGCCGGCACCCTCAAACTGCAAGATTTCTTTGAAGCCGAAAGCTGCATGCACCGCAGCCACGGCCACTGCATGACCATGGGCACTGCCAGCACCATGGCCAGCATGGTGGAGGCCTTGGGCATTGGCTTGCCAGGCAATGCAGCCTACCCCGCGGTAGATGGTCGTCGCAATGTGTTGGCGCGTGAAGCAGGTCGCCGTATTGTCGACATGGTTCACCAAGACGTGAAAATTTCCCAAATTTTGACGCGCGAAGCGTTTGAAAACGCCATCCGCACTTTGGCTGCCATCGGTGGCTCGACCAATGCCGTCATTCACTTGATTGCCATTGCTCGCCGCTTGAACATCAACCTCACCATTGACGACTTCGAAAAATTGGGCAGCGACATGTCCAACATTTTGAATTTGCAACCTTCTGGCGAACACTTGATGGAAGACTTCTGCTACGCAGGCGGTCTGCCGGTTGTGATGAAAGAGATTCAACAGTTTTTGCACAAAGACATCTTGACTGTTAGCGGCAAGACGGTGGCCGAAAACGTGGCCAGCGCAGAAAACTACGATCCGCGCGTCATCAAAACACTGGCTGCACCCTTCAAAGAAAAAGCGGGCATTGCCATCTTGCGTGGCAACTTGGCACCTCGCGGTGCTGTCATCAAACCCAGCGCCGCCACACCGGCCTTGATGGTTCACACCGGTCGTGCGGTGGTGTTTGAAGACAGCGACGATTTCCACAAACGCATTGACGACGAATCCTTGGATGTGGATGAAAACTGCATCTTGGTTTTGAAAAACTGCGGCCCCAAAGGCTACCCCGGCATGGCTGAAGTGGGCAACATGCCCTTGCCACCCAAGGTGCTGCGCAAAGGCATTACCGACATGATTCGCATCAGCGATGCCCGCATGAGTGGCACCGCTTACGGCACCGTGGTCTTGCACACCACCCCAGAAGCCGCTGATGGTGGTCCTTTGGCAGTTGTTCAAAATGGTGACATGATTGAGCTCAACGTGCCCGAGCGCAGAATGCAATTGCTGATCAGCGATGAAGAACTCAAAGCGCGCTTGGCCAAATGGGTTCGTCCCGAACCACCTTTAAAGTCAGGCTACTGGAAGCTGTATGTTGATACTGTGCTCCAAGCCGACGAAGGTTGCGACCTCGACTTCTTGGTGGGCAAGCGCGGCGCCTTTGTGCCCAAAGACAACCACTGATCTCCATTTTTAGAAAGCATTCATCATGAAAATTCTCGTTACCGGTGGCGCAGGCTTCTTAGGCGCACGCTTGGCCCGTGAGATCCTCAAAAAAGGCGAACTCAACGGCAAAAAAGTCACTGAGTTGCACATTGCCGATTTGTTCCCTGCACCCGCCGACTTGTTGGCAGATCCCCGAGTAAAGGGCCACGCTGGCCCCATGCTGGAACAAGGTCCTTTGTTTGAAAGCGGCTTTGATGGCGTGTTCCATTTGGCATCGGCGGTGTCTGGCGAATGCGAACAAGACTTTGACTTGGGCATGCGCTCCAACTTAGACAGCACCCGCTTGCTCTTGGAAGGTTTGCGCAAAGCGGGCAACGTGCCGCGCATGGTGTTTGCCAGCTCAGTGGCGGTGTTTGGTCCCGACCCCAGCAACCCCATGCCCGATATCGTGACAGACAGCACACTACCCTCCCCCCAAACCTCTTACGGCACCCACAAGTTGATGCTGGAATATTTGTTGGCCGACTTCACACGCAAGGGTTATGTGGATGGCCGTGCGGCTCGTTTGATGACGGTCACCGTGCGCCCTGGCAAGCCCAACGGCGCTGCATCTTCTTTCTTCAGTGGCATCATTCGCGAGCCCTTGGCGGGCATGGAATCCGTCTGCCCTGTGGACGAAAATGTGTCGCACTCTGTGTCTTCACCCAACAACACCATCAAGTGTTTAATCACCATCTTTGAAGCCAGCCGCGAAGCCATGCAAGGCCGTCTGGCTTTGAATTTGCCCGGCCTCAATGTGACCGTCAAAGAAATGCTCAAAGCCTTGGAAGATGTGGCGGGTCCTGATGTTCGCAAGCACGTAAAGTTTGTGCGCAACGAACAGATTGCTGGCATTGTGGCCAACTGGGCCAAGGGTGGTTCTGCACAGCGTGCAGCTGCCTTGGGCTTGAAGCCCGATGACTCTTTCAAAGACATCATTCAACAGTACATTGACGACTGCAAACTGCCATACTACCCATCGCATGCGCTGGATGGTTTGAAGAAGTAAGCATGCAACGCAAGCTGGTCGCTGTTGATTGGGGCACCTCTTCTTTAAGGGGGGCACTCATCAACAGCGAAGGCATCGTCTTAGAGAAGCGTGCTTTTCCTCAAGGCATTTTGCAAGTGGCTCACGGCCAATTTCAACATGTCTTTGAGCAGCGATTTGGCGATTGGATGGGGGCAGACACCTTGTGCCTCATCTCAGGCATGGCCGGTAGCCGACAAGGCTGGCGTGAAGCCCCCTACTGCCCGTGCCCCAGTGGTTTTGAAGACATTGCCCAACACCTGCAGTGGATTGAGAAAGACCACTTGGGCGTTGTGCCGGGCTTGTCGACTTGGAACGACGACACACCCGATGTGATGCGCGGTGAAGAAATTCAAATCTTTGGCGCATTGGCAGCGCAGAAAATTCAAACCGCGCAGTTTGTATTGCCGGGTACGCACAGCAAGTGGGCCCAGGTTTTAGACGGCAAAATTGCTGCCTTCAAAACTTTCATGACGGGCGAGTTTTACGGCTTGCTCAGCCAGCACTCCATCTTGGCCATAACTTGTTTGCCCGATGCACCGCTCAAAAAAGAAGTGTTCATTGACGGCGTGATGCAAAGTCAAAAATCGGGGGGTCTGTTGCACCACGCGTTCTCTGCCCGAAGCTTGGCCTTGTTTGAAAAACTCAATCCTGCGCAATCCAGCAGTTACATCTCGGGCTTGCTCATTGGCGAGGAAATCAAGTCGGCCAAAGCAGACCGAGGGGATGACAGCACGCCTTTGTTCATCTTGGGCAACGGCCAACTGACGCAACGCTATGGCTTTGCCATGGAGGCCTTAGGACTCAGTGCCACGGCACTGACCGATGAAGTCACGTGGTCAGGCCTTTGGGCCCTGGCGCATCATTTATTTCCCCAGGATTTCATTTAAGCTCAGACCATGACATCTCTGCTTTCTCAATTTCACGCACACATGGACAGCCTGCCTTTGGTGGCTATTCTGCGCGGTTTGAAACCTGAAGAAGCTTTAGACGTGGGACAAGCTATTGTGAATGCGGGCTTTCATATTTTGGAAGTGCCGCTGAATTCGCCCGACCCTCTTCGAAGCATTCAAATCTTGGCGGCCGCATTTCCCCAGGCCTTGGTAGGTGCGGGCACCGTGACCACTGCGCAACAAGTTCGCGACATCAAAGCCGCAGGTGGACAACTCATTATTTCGCCGCATCTGGATGACAACGTGGTGTGTGAAGCCGTCAACCTAGGTTTGATTTCATTACCGGGTGTTGCCACACCGTCTGAAGCCTTCAGGGCCATTGCGCTGGGCGCGCATGGCCTTAAATTATTTCCGGCCGAAATGATCAGCCCTGCGGTTGTCAAATCCATGCGGGCTGTCTTGCCAAAGCACATCCGGCTCATCCCTGTGGGAGGCATTGGCACCCACAACATGGCGGATTACCGCAACAGTGGCGCCTCGGGCTTTGGCATTGGTTCTGCGCTGTTTGCGCCAGGCAAATCGGCCCAGGCGGTGGGTGAATCGGCGGCGGCATTTGTGCAGGCTTGGAAGGCTGCGTAAACATCAAGTCTTCAGCGCCTGACTTTGACACATAACACCTCGTCCCACTGGGTTTTTTCAATCAGACACAATACGTTTTATGAGACTACTACACACCATGCTTCGCGTTGGCAACCTTCAACGCTCGATAGACTTCTACACCAACGTGATGGGCATGAAATTGCTCAAAACGTCTGAGAACCCAGAGTACAAATACTCATTGGCTTTTGTAGGCTATGGCGCCAACCCAGACCATGCAGAGCTAGAACTCACCTACAACTGGGGCGTCGAGTCTTACGACATGGGAACCGCTTACGGTCACTTGGCCATTGCTGTTCCTGATGCCTACGAAGCTTGCGAAAAAATTCGCAATGCCGGCGGCAAGGTCACGCGTGAAGCGGGTCCGGTCAAAGGCGGCACCACGGTGATTGCCTTCATCACCGACCCCGACGGTTACAAGGTCGAGTTGATTCAGCGCAACTTCAGCTGACAGGCTTCTCTCGCCAACTGTTCGATGCGAGACCAATCACCTTTGGCCAACGCATCGGCCGGCACCAACCAAGAGCCGCCCACGCAAGCCACATTCGACAAGCTTAAGAACTCTGAAGCATTCTGAGGTGTCACGCCACCGGTGGGGCAAAAGCGCACATCAAAGAAAGGGCCGCCCCAGGCTTTCAGCATGGCGGGACCTCCCGCTTGCATGGCCGGGAAGAATTTCAATTCGGTGTAACCGTCTTCTTGCGCCATCATGATTTCGCTGCCTGTGGCCACGCCGGGCAACAAAGACAAACCTTGATCGCGACAGGCTTGGCCCACCGCCGAGGTGTAACCTGGACTGACCGCAAATTTGGCCCCTGCGTTGGCTGCTGCTTTGGCATCCGCTGCACTGCGCACGGTACCCGCGCCCACCACGGCATCGGGCACTTCCTTGGCAATGGCTTCCATGCAGGCTAGGGCTTGAGGCGTGCGCAAGGTCACTTCCAACATGCGAATGCCACCGGCCACCAAGGCACGCGCCATGGGCACGGCATGGGCCACATCGTTCAAAACAATAACGGGAATCACGGGGGCGTCTTGCATCACTTGCAAGGCGGTGAATTGTGGTTTGTTCATATCGTTCAAAGCCATGTGCAGGCTCCTTCTTCAGCTTTCAAGGCATGCTTGCGCAAATTGGTAAACAGTTCTCTTCCCATGCCGCGGCTGTTGGCCGCTTGCAGTTCTGGGGGCATGGTAGCGGGAATTCGGGCATTCCAAGTTTCGGGATCGACCAAAACTTGCAAGGTGCCTGCTACAGCATCCATGCGAATCATGTCGCCATCAATTACGCGTGCCAAGGGTCCGCCGGAAGCAGCTTCTGGCGACACATGAATGGCGGCAGGTACTTTGCCAGAAGCGCCACTCATGCGGCCATCGGTGACCAAGGCCACTTTAAAGCCCTGCCCTTGCAACACGGCCAAGGGCGGTGTGAGCTTGTGCAATTCGGGCATGCCGTTGGCTTGCGGGCCTTGCCAGCGCACCACACACACCACATCTTTGTTCATCTGCCCTGCGTCAAACGCAGCCATCAATTCTTCTTGTGAACTGAACACCTGCGCCGGCGCTTCAATGACGTGGCGCTCTTCAGGCACAGCCGACACCTTGATCACACTGCGCCCCAAGTTACCTTGGAGCAAACGCAAACCACCTGTAGCACTGAAGGGTGAAGATGCAGGACGAACAACCGTTTCATCTTTGGAGGCGCCAATGTCTTCCCAAGCCAACTGCCCATTCACACCCACTGGCTTTTGTGTAAATTCACGAAGGCCACGCTCGCGCACTGTCAGTACATCGGCGTGCATAAAGCCCGCATCCAACAACTCACGAATGACATAGCCTGGGCCCCCTGCCGCTTGAAATTGGTTCACATCGGCACTGCCATTGGGGTACACGCGTGTGAGCAAAGGCACCACATCCGACAGCGCAGAAAAATCATCCCAATCAATGATCACGCCTGCTGCGCGCGCCACGGCCACCCAGTGAATTAGATGATTGGTAGAGCCACCTGTGGCCAACAAAGCCACCATGGCATTGACGATGCAACGCTCGTCTACCAAACGACCAATGGGGGTGAAATTTTTAGCTTTGACCAATTGCAAAACCGTGCGCACCGATTCACGCGTCAGTTCTTGGCGAAGGCCATCCCCCGGATTGACAAACGCCGTACCGGGCACATGCAGGCCCATGGCTTCCAGCAACATCTGGTTGCTGTTGGCCGTGCCATAAAACGTGCAAGTACCTTCGCCGTGATAAGCCGCAGATTCTGCTTTGAGCAATTCTGCGCGGCCCACCAAACCTTGTGCGGCTTGTTCGCGCACTTTGGATTTTTCGTTGTTCGACAAACCACTGCCCATGGGGCCAGCGGGTACAAACACAGTGGGCAAGTGGCCGAACTGCAAAGCGCCAATCAATAAGCCCGGGACAATTTTGTCGCACACGCCTAGCATCAGTGCCGCATCAAATACATCGTGACTCAAAGACACGGCCGTCGACATGGCAATGACATCGCGGCTGAACAAACTCAGCTCCATGCCAGGCGTACCTTGCGTCACACCATCGCACATGGCTGGTACACCGCCAGCCACTTGAGCAGTGGCGCCCCACTTGCGCGCTTCTTCTTTGACCAAATCGGGATAGTGCTGCAAAGGGGCATGCGCGGACAACAAATCGTTGTAGGCCGTCACCACACCAATGTTGGGGCCACGCTCTGTGGCGCTAACAACCGGAATGGCCGCCAGGCCAGAAGCACGTGATTTGTCTGCTGGCGGCATGGCTGCAAAAGCATGCGCCACATTGGCGCAACCCAGACGGTCTGCGCCGGGCTTTCTGGCCGCTGCGTCATCGACTTGCTGGAGATAGGCCGAGCGTGTCGCTTGGCTGCGCAGTGCAATCCGGGCGGTCACTTTGGCAACGGTGGCATTCAGGGTCATAAGAGATATCTTCGAGATGTGATTCAGCTTGTAACTTTGTTACATGGCGGATGGTAACTCGACAACCCCCTCTTTGGTGCACTCAGAGTTACAGACAGGTTACGAATTTTCTAGTTTCAATGTGTCGCGCCCTCTGGTTTACCCTCAAAATAAGCCTATTGCACTCATTCAAATACTTTGAAATCTCTATCCCCTCCTCTCGGCACAAGACCCGACCAAGCGATGTGCGAGCCCACCAAAGAGGCCTTTTTGTCTCAATGGCCTGCGGACCAAGATCTCTGGATCTTCGGCTATGCCTCTCTCATCTGGCGACCCGAGTTCGACGTACTCGAGCAACACCTCACCAAAGTTCAAGGCTGGCATCGAGCCCTGAAAATGTGGAGTCGATTAAACCGTGGCTCTCCAGAATGTCCTGGTTTGGTATTTGCACTTCTCGCTGGCGGTAGTTGCCAAGGCATGGTGTTCAGAACGCCAGCCGCAGACGTCAAGCAAACCATCGAGAAATTGTGGTTCAGAGAAATGCCCAACAACGTTTACACCACACGTTGGTTGCAATGCCCAACCCCCAATGGCCCCGTCAATGCATTGGCCTTTACGTTACCGCGCAGCAGCCCAAGCTACACAGGCAACCTATCCCCTTCCCAATACAAGCACATCTTTCAGCATGCCAAAGGCCGCTACGGCACCACCTTAGACTACGCACAAGAAACATTGAACAGCTTGAAACATCAAGGCATTCACGACAAAGCCCTAGAGGCCTTGTTGAAAAACGCCAAGGACTGACCATGAACATCGCCGATTTGCGCAAGAGTTACGAAAAAGCCGAACTGAATGAAGATGCGTCTGACGCCAACCCTCTCAAACAATTCGAACGTTGGCTGAATGAGGCCATCCACTCGGAAGTGCCCGAACCCAATGCCATGACAGTGGCCACAGTGGCCAGCAACTTGCGCCCCAGCACGCGTGTGGTGCTGATCAAGGGCTACGACGAACGCGGCATTGTTTGGTACACCAACTACGACAGTCGCAAAGGTCGTGAGTTGGCGGGCAATCCTTTTGCAGCCCTTCAATTTCATTGGGTTGAGTTGGAGCGTGTGGTGCGCATTGAAGGCCGCATGGAAAAAGTCAGTGACGAAGAAAGCGACGCCTACTTTCACAGCCGACCACTCGACTCGCGCATTGGCGCTTGGGCATCACCGCAAAGCCAAGTCATTGATGGCCGCACTGTGTTGGTCACCAATGCGGCCAAGTACGCGGCTCAATTTATGCTGAACCCACCTCGCCCTCCACACTGGGGAGGCTACAGATTGGTGCCTGATGAATGGCAATTTTGGCAAGGCCGCAAAAGCCGCCTGCATGATCGACTGCGCTATCGCTTGAATGAAGGCGAATGGCTGCGCGAGCGTTTGGCCCCGTGAGGTTTTAGGCGGGCAACAAAGGCAGCAAAGCCATCACCAAACTGATGCTGATCATGGCAAAAACGGTAGACACCGCAACGGCTGCCGTCACCACATCTTCTTCTTTTTGGTAGCGCTGCGAAAACAAAAACACATTGGCGCCAATGGGCAAGGCAGCCGCCACCACCATGACGGCCAAAGGCAGGCCGCGCATACCAAGGGCGTAACCTGCTGCAGCCATTAAAAATGGATGCACAAAAGTTTTTACCACAGATATTTTCAGAGCACCTCTGAAGTTATCGCCTATGGGGGTTTGCGACAAAGTAATGCCCACCAACACCAGTGCAACGGGGCCAAATGAGGCGCCTAACAATTGCAGTGGTTTGTCCACAATGGGATGCAAACCCAGACCCGTTTGCGCATAAATTAATCCGATCAAAATTGGCAATGGCACTGGGTGCAGAACTGCACTTTTAATGGCCAAGCCAATTGTTTTGAGCATGTGACGTGGTTCACCCGATGCAGAAGCTTGTTCATGCGCCATCTGCAACTCCAGCACCAAAGTGGCCATGGTGAGCAGCACCAGCGCATGCAAAGAAATGAGGGTGAACAACAAGACCTGACCAGGCTCGCCATAAGCCAAGCCAATGAGTGGCACACCAATCATGAGGGTGTTGCTGAAGATACTGGCCAGCGCCAGCACTGAGGCGCGCGAGTCACGCCCATAAACCATGAGCATCACGAAGAACAAACCACCTGCCACCACAAAATATTGAAAAACCGGACGCATGTCTAACTTTTCAAGATGCACAGAACTCATGGTTCTGAACAGCAATGCCTGGGTGAGCACCAGGAAAACCAAATTCGACAAGTCGCGAACAGCTTCTTGCCGAACCAATTTGGCACGGCCGGCCACAAAGCCAACCAAGATCAACAAGACAACTGGCAGCAGGGACGATAAAACGGGGTGATCAAAATTCATGACACCCTGATTATCAGGGCATCATGAAGTCATCATCGTCCGCTGGGTTGTTAGAAAGTTGCCATCACACCCAGCTTCAAGCTTCTACCTGGCAGTGGCGATTTGCCGGGAGCAGTTGACGTCAGGATAGAAGTGGCGCTGTAGGCCCATTGGTTGCTCAAGTTATCAAGCTTGCCAAACCAATTCAGTGTGGTGCCCGACAGCTTTTGTTTGTAGCTCACAAAGCCGTGCCACAAGGTGTACGACTCTGTGGCCATACTTCCTGTTGGCACACGGTCTTGGGCTGCATGCCAATCAAAACCCAAACGAGCAGTCCATGGACCGGCTGCATGCAGCAAACTCGCGCCCAGGCGAACTGGTGAAATACGCGGCAAAGGTTCGCCTGAAGTCAGATTGCTAGCCCGAACGGCATCGGCTTTAAGAACCAAATCAAGCGTACCCGCTGTTTGCAGCAATCGCGTTTGGGCAGAGGCTTCCACACCAGAAAACTGGGCTCGCACGCCTTGGTAAACCTGAACAGGCAAGTCTTCTTCAACCTCAGAGCTTCCTAGCAAGCCGATGAAATTTGAAAATTTACTTTGAAAGGCTGTCACTTTGAATTGATTCGGACCCTGTTTCCAATCTGCCGAGACGTCGAAGCTGTTGGCTTTTTCAAGACCTAGATTTGAATCGCCTCGCTCCCAAGCTGCCGTGGCGATGTGAGGGCCATTGGCAAAGAGTTCGTAATCTTTGGGAGCACGTTCTACACGTGATGCATTGGCACTGAGGCGCCATTGCGGTAAAACTTGCCAAGAAACAGAAGATGCCAAGCTTTGAGGAGAAAACTTGCGAATACCCAACTCAAATCGGTCTACGGTGGGGTCTGGATTACCAAGCGATTCAACCGACACATTCTCTCGGCGAATTCCTAAGTTAAAGCGAGTTTGACCAACTGCGTACTCTTCAATCAAGAACAATGCCTGAGTACGGGTGTTGCTGAAGGGTGCAAATGCTTCTGCGCCATCGGCAGAAAATTTGCCGAGTTCAGATTGCCATCCCCAAACGCCTTCCCAAACACCTGTTGCTGAACGCCAAGGTTTGTGTCGCAATTGAACGCGAACATCATGACCTTTGTTGGCAAACAAGGTACCGGCTTCGCCTGCATCAAATTCAGTGTGCTTGTAATCGGTCTGACTCGCTTGAAAATTCAAACTTTGAACAACGCCAGTTTCTGCGCGCCATTCTCCTTCAAGTGCCGCGCGTTTAGACTTCATACCAATGGTTACCTCGTCTTCTGCGACTGTGCCGTAATTGCTTTGGTAACTGTTGAAAGACAAGCCCAAATAGCCACGGTCAAAAAACACACTGGCGCCAACTGCTCCCCCCTGTCCCTCGCTGGCAGAGTTACAAATGCGGGGAGCCAACTCTGGCGATCCTGGCTTGTTGCAAGCCAAATTTTGTGGCACTTTGACATCGCTGGTGCGACGATCAAACGCATCGGCATGAAACACCCAATCGCCTTGCCCAACTTCCAACATAGCACCGTTTGAACGCTCGCGATTACCAGAAGCCCACTGGGATTGGGCTTTACCAGTCAAGCCTTGCATTTTTTGGCGTGGAATGCGGTTGTCGATGACATTAACCACCCCCCCAATAGCGCTTCCGCCATACTGCAATGCGGAGGGACCACGCAGTACTTCGATGCGCTCTGTGCTCAACACATCCATGGGGACTGCATGGTCATAGCTGAGTGAAGACGCGTCCATGCTGGCACCACTGTTGTTGAGCACGCGAATGCGGTCACCATCCAAACCGCGAATGATGGGACGACTGGCATTGGGACCGAAATACGTACTGCTTACACCAGGCAACTGGTTCAACGTTTCTCCCAAGGTGCTCTGACCTTGTTCCAGCAAGGATTGTCCAGACAAACTGCTAACAGCACTGCTGATAGACGACTTAGAAAGTGGGTTGCCAGTGATCACCACTTCTTGAATGGCTTGTGCCATCACGGTAGGAACAAAAAAGCCGCTACTGAAAGCTATCAAGCTGGTTGTAACGAAAGAAAAATTAGACGCGCAAGGCAACCGCAAGCCGCCCTGCAGGGAAGAAAATGTAGACATGAAAAACCTTTGAAAATGGATCTGCACTCAAACAAAAGTTTGAGCAAATTAAACAAAATTCAAAGGAAAGCAGGCGGTGCGCGGGCAGAGAAGGCGAGCAGGAGCTCAGAAAATAATGGCGCCGACTCGACGGACAAATACAAAGGCGTGAATTCAAGGATACCAACCGATGTATCTTGCGTTTGAAGGCCTTCGCCAGATGCGAGGTGGTCCAGCGCCAAACAAAGCAAAGACCCCTCTTCGTGATCGCTGAACAAGCCATGTTCGGCCACGTGGTGATCCGCAGAATCATGTTCCTGATCATGTGCATGATCGTTCGAAAGATTGTGAAGAAGCGCAGGGCCGTGAACGATTTTGTGAATTTGCCCCCAAACGGGCGCAAGCATCACTGCACTGATGAGCAGTGCTTGAAAAAACCATCTGAACTTAGCGCGAGAAATCACTTAGCACGGACCCACTCAGAAAAGGTTTTCTTGAACTTCCAAACCTTGGGCGCAGCCACAGCCAAGCAATAGCCTTGTGTTGGATTGCGCTCAAAAAAGTCTTGGTGATAGTCCTCTGCGGCACTGTAATTTTGCAAAGGCATGACTTCAGTGACCACCGACGAGTCAAAAACTCCTTCGGCCTCAATTTCTGCAATGATGGATTTGGCTGTTTCGGCTTGCGCTTGTGTTGTGAAGTAGATACCGCTTCGGTATTGTGTACCGCGATCATTGCCTTGACGATTCAAGGTGGTGGGATCGTGAATGACAAAAAAGATTTCCAGCAATACCCTTGTGCTGATGACTTGGGGGTCGTAGACCAGCTTCACCACTTCGTTGTGCCCTGTCATTCCTGAGCAGACTTGTTCGTAAGTTGGGTTGAGTGCTTGGCCATTGCAATAGCCAGACTCAACATCCAAGACGC
Organism: Limnohabitans sp.; assembly: GCA_049655425.1. Taxonomy (GTDB): domain Bacteria; phylum Pseudomonadota; class Gammaproteobacteria; order Burkholderiales; family Burkholderiaceae_C; genus Limnohabitans_A. The sequence continues at coordinate 893,380 of JBASJS010000003.1, forward strand.
CTTTGACCTGAACATAAACGGCTTCTGTGCACCAGAAGCAACCGCCGCCCAAGACCAATGTTTCAGCATGTGATGGAATTTGCATGCCTCTATTCTGAACGATATTCAGCGGACCCAAGCCAAAGACCATGGACAAAGCAAGCACATGTCACCTGTCCGACAGGGTTCTTGATAGGACAAGCCCATGGAACATTTCGCCTGACGATAAAATGCCGATATCTTTAATCTTGGATGGATTTACATCATGAAGCCTAGCTTTCAATGGGACGACGCCTTTTTGCTGAACGAACAACTGAGCGAAGATGAACGAGCCATCGTTGATGCCGCTCACAACTTCTGCCAAGAGAAGTTGCAAACACGCGTCTTGATGGCCGCACGTCATGAAAAATTCGATCGCGAAATCATGAACGAGTTTGGCAGCATGGGCTTCTTGGGCTCTACCATTGATGGCTATGGTTGCGCGGGTTTGAACTACGTCAGCTACGGCTTGGTGGCCCGTGAAGTAGAACGCGTCGACAGCGGCTACCGAAGCGCCATGAGCGTTCAAAGCTCTTTGGTGATGCACCCCATCAACGAATACGGCTCTGAAGCTCAGCGTCAAAAATACTTGCCCAAATTGGCCACTGGCGAATGGGTGGGTTGCTTCGGCCTGACCGAACCCAACCACGGCTCTGACCCCGCCAGCATGTTGACACGCGCCAAACCTGTCGATGGCGGCTTCATCATGAAGGGCGCCAAGATGTGGATTACCAACGCGCCCATCGCCGATGTGTTTGTGGTCTGGGCCAAATTGGAAGGTGAAGGCGACGGCCAGTCTGCCATTCGTGGTTTCATTTTGGAAAAAGGCATGAAGGGCCTCACCGCCCCTAAAATTGAAGGCAAGATGAGCTTGCGCGCCAGCATCACCGGCGAAATTGTCATGGACGATGTGTTTGTGCCCGAAGAAAACATGTTGCCCAACGTGTCTGGTTTGAAAGGCCCCTTTGGCTGCTTGAACAAAGCCCGTTACGGCATTGCCTGGGGCGCTTTGGGTGCGGCAGAAGATTGCTGGCACCGTGCCCGTCAATACACCATGGACCGCGTTCAGTTCGGCCGTCCCTTGGCACAAAACCAATTGATCCAAAAGAAATTGGCCGACATGCAAACCGAAATCACTTTGGGCTTGCAGGGCTGCTTGCGCGTGGGCCGTTTGATGGACGAAGGCAAATCAGTGCCCGAGATGATCAGCTTGATCAAGCGCAACAGCTGCGGCAAAGCCTTGGACGTGGCCCGCATGGCGCGCGACATGCACGGCGGCAATGGCATTCACGACGAATACCATGTCATTCGCCACATGATCAACTTGGAAACCGTCAACACCTACGAAGGCACACACGATGTGCACGCGCTCATTTTGGGTCGCGCACAAACCGGTTTGCAAGCTTTCTATTGAGCTAACGCAAGCATCTCCTTCAAAAGACCGCTCATGCGGTCTTTTTTTTGACTTGCCACATCATGATGGCTTGACGCTCCAAGTCCCAGACCTTACATTACTAACCAACGAGTCATTAAACGTGTCTGAACTACTGTCCCCTCCCAAACGCGAACGCCGCAAGCAACACCGGCCCGGTGAATTGCTTGAAGCCGCCTTGGACCTTTTTGTAGAAAAAGGTTTTGCGGCCACGCGTTCTGAAGAAGTTGCGGCCAAAGCCGGCGTCTCAAAAGGCACCTTGTTTTTGTACTTCCCCAGCAAAGAGGAACTGTTCAAGGCTGTGGTGCGAGAAAACGTGGTCAAAACTGTTACAGAGGGCGCTTTAGAAGTGGCCAACTTCAAAGGCACTACGTCACAGCTTTTGCACTACTTGATGCTTGAATGGTGGCGACGTTATGGTGCCACCAAAGCCTCAGGCATTACCAAACTGATCATCAGCGAAGGCAATCACTTCCCTGACTTGGCAGCGTTCTACCAAGAGGAAGTGATCGACCCGGCCATGCGATTGCTCAAAGACGTCTTAAAGCGTGGACAACTCAGCGGTGAATTTAAAAACTTTGACATCGAAAGCACCGCCATGGTGGTCATCGCACCCATGCTGTTTTTCATCATGTCGAAACACACTCACGCCATTTGCCTGGCGGGCAACCCCAACTTAGCACCGGAAAGCTTTATTGCACAACATGCCGACCTCATTGTGCGCGGCTTGTCGGTTGATCAAAAACTATGACCATTTTTACAAAACGCATGTTGGCTGCCGTATTGGTGCTTGCACTTGCAGGTGCTGCCACGGTCTACTTCAAAGGACGCAGCGCTTCTCAAACGGCAGCCACATCCATGGCCAAAACCACTCTGGCAAACAGCATTGAATTGGCAGCCTCCGATGTGATCACTGCGCAAAAGCGCAACATGACGCAAGGCTTGTCCATCTCGGGCACCTTAAAAGCCACACGCAGTGCCATGGTCAAAGCACGTGTTGCTGGTGAACTTGTGAGTTTGGAAGTTCGAGAAGGCGATGCTGTGCTTGCAGGTCAGGTGATTGCACGTGTCGATGCCACAGAGTATTTGGCAAGGCAAAGACAAGCACAACAACAAGCTGAAGCGGCGCGTGCACAGGTCGAAGTGGCACAACGACAGTTTGACAACAACAGTGCCTTGGTCAACCAAGGCTTCATTTCACGAACGGCTTTGGACACGTCCATCGCCAATTTAAATGGTGCCAAGGCAACTTACCAAGCCGCAATGTCTGCATTGGACGTTGTCAGCAAGGCAGTAGAAGACTGTACGCTCAAGGCGCCTTTGGCTGGCTTAATCAGCCAACGCTTGGCACAACCCGGCGAGCGCGTCTCGCCAGAAGCGCGCATTGTCGAAATACTTGATTTGTCACAACTGGAGTTGGAAGCACCTCTTACTTCGGCAGATGCAGTAAACGTCAAGGTGGGCCAAACGGCAAAGCTTTACATTGAAAACACCACCGAAGTGATCAACGCCAAGGTGCTGCGCATCAACCCCAGCACCCAAGTGGGCAGCCGAAGTGTTTTGGTTTATTTGGGCTTGAACAGCCACCCCATGTTGCGTCATGGCATTTTTGTTCAAGGCAATTTGGGCACTCAAACCGTCCAAGCAGTGGTGGTGCCGCTAGAAAGCGTGCGTGCCGACAAAACAGAGCCCTATGTTCAGACTGTTCAAAACGGCAAAGTCGTGCATGTGCCTGTGGCCTTGGGTCTCAAAGGCGAAGTTGATGGCAAAGCGGTGATGGCTTTGAAAGAAATCAGTGAAGGCATGCAAGTGCTAGCGCCTAGCGCAGGCGCCGTTCGAGACGGAACCACAGTCATACAAGCGGCCCAAGCGACGAGCGCACAAGCCGTCACAAAACCCTGAAACCTTGTTTGTAAAAGTTTCCTAACATGTGGTTCACACGGGTCAGTCTCAAAAATCCAGTCTTTGCGACCATGCTGATGCTCGCCTTTGTGGTGATGGGCTTGTTTGCATTTCAGCGTCTCAAAGTCGATCAGTTTCCCAACATTGACTTGCCCGTGGTGGTGGTCATCACCGAATATCCAGGCGCTTCACCCGAAATTGTAGAAAGCGAAGTCAGCAAAAAAATCGAGGAAAGCGTGAACACCATTGCGGGCATCAGCGCCCTCACTTCACGCAGTTATGAAAATCAATCGGTGGTCATCATTGAGTTTCAACTCAACATGGATGGCCGCAAAGCAGCAGACGATGTTCGCGAAAAAGTGGCAGGCATGCGTGCCACGCTGCGCGATGAAGTTAAAGAGCCGCGCATCATCCGTTTTGACCCTACCAGCAAAGCCATTTGGTCTTTGGCTGTGATTCCCGAAGTACAAAGCGGTGCGTCCGCTACAAGCCTGGTGGAGTTGACCAATTACACCGAGCAGGTCTTGAAAAAACGGCTCGAGAATGTCCGTGGTGTAGGCGCAGTCAACATCATCGGCGGCAGTCGCAGAGAAATCAACATCTACTTAAAGCCCGATGCCATGGAGGCCTTGGGTGTGAGTGCCGAACAAATTGCCAGCGCAGTTCGAAACGAAAACCAAGACTTGCCCGTAGGTGCGCTGCGCTCGTTCACGCAAGAGCGCGTCATTCAAATTCAATCGCGCGTAAAGCGTCCCGAAGATTTTGGCAACATCATTGTGGCGCGCAAAGGCAGCACGCCCATTCGCTTGTCACAAGTTGCGCAGATCAAAGACGGTTCCCAAGAAATTGAAAACATGGCGCTCTACAACGGCGAGCGCACCTTGCTACTGACCATCCAAAAAGCACAAGATGCCAACACCATTGAGGTGGTCAACGGCCTCGTGAATTCTTTGCAACAACTCCGCCAACAGGCGCCCGCCGGGCTGCGTCTTGAGCCCGTCTCGGATGGCTCGCGTCAAATTAGAGTGGCGGTCGACAACGTGCGCAGAACCCTGATTGAGGGGGCTCTGCTCACGGTGCTCATTGTGTTTTTATTTTTAAATTCTTGGCGCTCGACGGTCATCACCGGCCTCACCTTGCCCATTTCACTCATCGGCACGTTTTGGTTCATGAGCATGTTTGGCTTCACCATCAACATGATCACCCTGATGGCGCTGTCCTTGTGCGTGGGCTTGCTCATTGACGATGCCATTGTGGTGCGCGAAAACATTGTGCGGCACGTCCAAATGGGCAAAAACACCTATGACGCAGCCCTCGTCGGCACCCAAGAAATTGGCTTGGCAGTGCTGGCCACCACGCTGTCGATCGTGGCGGTGTTTTTGCCAATCGGCTTTATGGAGGGCATCATCGGAAAGTTCTTCCACGAGTTTGGCATCACCATCGTGGCGGCTGTTTTAATTTCGATGTTTGTCAGCTTCACACTAGACCCCATGCTGTCTAGCGTTTGGCACGACCCGAGCATCCACACGGGTGATGCACACAAAGGGCCACCTAGCTTGTACGACCGAAGCATTGGCCGCGTCACCCATTGGTTTGAAGTTCAAACCGATCGCATGGCAGATCGGTACCAAGACATGTTGGCATGGGCCTTGGTTCACAAGCGCAGTACCTTGGCCTTGGCGGGCGGGATTTTTGTGGCCAGCGTGTTGATGGTTCCCTTGTTGGGCACAGAGTTTGTGCCGAAAGGCGATTATTCAGAAACCACCTTGAACTTTCAAACACCTGTGGGCACATCCCTTGAAAGTACCGCGCTCAAAGCCAAACAAGTCGAAGCCATCGTGCGTGAGTATCCCGAAGTTCAGTACACCCTCACGGGCATGAACACACCCAACGCCCAAGGCAAAAACAACGTCAGCATCTACATTCGTTTGATCGATCGCAAATTGCGAGAGCGCAGTGTAGAAGACATCGCCAAATTGCTGCGCCAAAGATTGACACAGGTCGCGGGCATTACCGTGACACATGTGGGCACCCTTGACTCTGTGGGTGGCAACAAGCAAATTGAATTTTCTCTACAAGGCCCAGACCAAAGAGAACTTGAGAGACTAACACTCAAGCTCATGGATCAATTTCGGGCCATTCCCGGCTTGGTCGATTTGGACAGCAGCGTCAAAGCCAACAAGCCCTCCATCGCCATTCATGTGATGCGCGAATCGGCTTCTGATCTGGGCTGGGGGGTCAACAATTTGTCAAACGGTCTGCGAACCTTGATTGCTGGACAAACTGTGGGCAACTGGCGCGCCCCCGATGACCAAACTTACGACGTCAATGTGCGCCTGGCGCCCGACTACCGCAACAGCCCACAAGACTTAGAACGCTTGCCCTTCAATGTTGCAAGTGCCGATGGGCAGCCGCGCATTGTCAGGCTGGGCCAAATTGCCAAGGTACAAGAGACCACGGGCTCTAGCCAAATTAACCGACGCGATTTGATGCGCGAGGTGTCTATCAATGCCAACGCATCCGTTCGGTCTGCCGGCGAAATATCGGCCGATATTCGCAAAATACTTGATTCAGTGGCCTGGCCTCCTGGCTACCGTTACCAATTTGGAGGCTCTACCAAGAGCATGAACGAGTCGTTTCAGTACGCCACCACCGCCCTCATCATGGCCATCATTTTCATTTACATGATCTTGGCCAGCCAGTTCAAGAGCTTTTTGCAGCCCTTGGCCTTGATGACCGCCTTGCCCCTAACCCTGATTGGCGTGGTCTTGGCCCTCATGGCCTTCCGTTCTGCGTTGTCAATGTTCTCGGTCATTGGGGTGGTGATGCTGATGGGCCTGGTTACCAAAAACGCCATTCTCTTGGTTGATTTCGCCATCCGGGCCCGTGAGGGGGGTATTTCTGACACCGGTGTTCCAATTGCGGGTCTGGGCCGCACGGAGGCCCTGCTGATGGCCGCCAAAGTCAGGTTGCGCCCCATTTTGATGACTACTTTGGCCATGATTTTTGGCATGATGCCGCTTGCATTTGCCATCACAGAGGGCTCGGAGCAACGTGCCCCCATGGGTCAAGCCGTCATTGGCGGGGTGATCACCTCCTCCCTTCTCACCTTGGTGGTGGTGCCGGTGGTTTATTGCTACATGGACGATTTAAGTGAATTTTTAAAACGACTGTGGTCCGGCAAGCAAAAAACAATCGCTTAGCCCTTGCCAGAAGCTAAAATGTGGTTGGTTAGAATAAGATACCCCCTGGAGTAAAAATGAACAATGACATTGCCCGTTTCAACATGATCGAACAACAAATTCGTCCTTGGGACGTTTTGGATGGTCAGGTCTTGTCGCTCTTGTCAGTGGTCAAGCGTGAAGACTTCGTGCCCATGGCGCACAAGGCCCTGGCATTTGTCGACATGGAAGTTCCTTTGTCTTCTTCATCAAAAGATGGTCAAGTGATGTTGGCTCCCCGCGTCGAAGCGCGCTTTTTGCAAGACGCCGCCATTCAAGCCACTGACAAAGTTTTAGAAATCGGCACGGGCTCTGGTTACATGGCCGCTTTGGTTGCCAAACAAGCGGCCAGCGTGTTGAGCCTAGAAATTGATGCCGGCTTGGCGCAACAAGCTCGTACCAACCTGCAAGCAGCAGGCATTACCAATGTTGAAGTTCGCCAAGCTGACGGCAGTCAAGGCGCCCCCGCCGATGGCCCCTTCGATGTGATTTTTTTAAGCGGCTCTGTGCCTGAAGTACCGCAAGCACTTCTCAATCAACTCAAAACAGGCGGCCGATTGTTGGCAGTGGTGGGCGAAGACCCCGTCATGCGCGCCAGCGTCATCACTCGCACGGGCGATCAACAATGGCAAACCTCCGAGCCATGGGACACCTTGGCGCCCCGTTTGCAAGGCTTTCCTGAGCACAATCGTTTTTCGTTCTAAATTAACTGAAGCAAACGCGCTCACCCAACCTCTACGCCATCACCATGCAGCAAATCAGCCCCAATCAATTCAATGAATGGCTCCAACAAGCCACAACGCTAGGTCAGCCATTGATTTTGGACGTCCGTGAAACATGGGAATGCCAATTGGCCAGCATTGCGCCCGAGGGCTGTGAAGTCATGATCATGCCCATGCAAACAATCCCAGCTCGCTTGTTTGAGTTGGACAAAAGCCGTCCTATTGCTTGCCTGTGCCACCATGGCGGACGTAGCATGCAAGTAGCGGCTTATTTGGAGCAACAAGGCTTTTCAAATATGACGAACATCAGTGGCGGCATCAACGCTTGGTCAAGCCAAGTAGATCCCAGCGTCCCTGTCTATTGATTTTTAAATTTCAAATTACTTCCAACCTTGGCTCATGCCTCGAAAGACTTCAATGAATTTGCGCTTTCTACCCATCACGTTGGCCATCTCTGCTGCTTTCGCTGGCTCTGTCCAAGCCCAAAGCTTGATGTCCTTGTTTGAAACTGCACGCAGCTACGATGCAACTTACAAGGCGGCGCAGTCGCAATACACTGCCAACTTGGCCAAAGGTGAACAAGCCAAAGCATTGCTGATGCCCACCATCGGTTTGTCAGCCAATGTCAACAAAACAGAAGTTGAACAAGTTGCATCCAATCTCACGGCCAACGCCCAAAGCAAATCGGCAACACTGAGTGCTTCCCAGCCGCTTTACCGTCCTGCCAACTTTGCAAGCTACCAACAGGGTCAGCGCCAACTTGAATTGGCCAGCGTGCAATTGAAAGCCGCAGAACAAGATTTGATGGTGCGACTCAGCCAAGCTTATTTTGATGTTCTGATTTCGCGTGAAAGCCTCGATTTCGTCAAAGCGCAAAAGCTGGCAGTGTCTGAACAATTGGCTGCGGCCAAACGCAATTTCGAAGTAGGCACTTCTACCATTACCGACGCACGTGAAGCACAAGCGCGTTACGACTTGGTCTTGGCACAAGAAATTGCAGCAGACAACGATTTGCGCATCAAACGTTTGGCGCTCAACCAACTGGTGGGTTTGAACAACATTGAACCCAAATCACTTTCTAGCAAAGCCAAACTGACTGGGCCTGAAGCGCAGAGCCTTGAGCAGTGGGTTAAACAATCCTCAGAGTCCAATCCCTCTGTTTTGCAAAGCCGTACCGCACTCGACATTGCCAAGTTAGAAACCGCCAAAGCCGAAGCCGGCCACAAGCCAACATTGGACTTGGTCGCTGGCTACACACCCACACGTTACAAAGATGGCAAAGGCTTGAATGCATCCCAAGTTGACATCAACACCAACAGCGTCACTTTGTCTTTCAACATGCCTTTGTTTGCTGGTTTTGCCACACAAAATCGCATCAAAGAAACCGTCGCCTTAGAAGACAAAGCCCGCTCCGATTTGGAAGCGGCTGAACGTGCTGTGGCACAGGCCACGCGCTCAGCCTTTTTTGGTTTGCAGTCTGGCCTGGGTCAAGTCAATGCTTTGCAAGCGGCAGAGGCTTCAAGCCAAAGCGCCTTGGATGCCAACAAGCTGGGATATCAAGTGGGTGTTCGCATCAACATCGATGTACTCAACAGCCAAAGCCAGTTGTTCCAAACCAAACGTGATTTGGCCAAGGCACGTTATGACGTCTTGCTGGGCCAACTTAAATTGCGTCAAGCCACCGGCACTTTGACTGAAGCCGACTTGGCCGCCATCAACGCGCTGCTTAATCCGTAAGCCAATGTCGCACAGCATCTGCTGTGCGCTGAGTTGCACCGCCGTGCTCTGACGCAAAGCGCTTGGCATTTTCTGAATGGGTAATAAGCCGCGGTGTGTCTTGAGCCAAGGCCACCGCGCTTTCTAAAGCCATTGCTATGTTTTCTGCTCGAATGGCTGCACCCGCAGCCAGTGCAGCTTGAGATGCCTCCGCAAAATTAAAGGTGTGCGGCCCCATCACAATAGGGCAAGCACACGCAGCTGCCTCAATCAAATTCTGCCCACCCAAGGACTCAAAACTGCCCCCGAGCAAAGCCACATCTGACAAGCTGTAATACAAGGCCATTTCGCCTAAGCTGTCTCCCAAAAAAATGACGGGCTTGTTGGTGGATGTGGACGTCGCTGTCAAGATGTCGGCTTGCGAGTGCCATGAAGAACGTCTAGACACCAAAAAGCCATGCGACGCAATGAGCTGCTCTACTTCTGTCACCCTTTGAGGATGACGAGGCACAACAAGCCATTGAACAGGGCTTGAGGGGTGTGTGTTTAAATAATTCTGCCACGCAGAAAGCCACAAAGCCTCTTCTCCCTCGCGCGAGCTGGCGAGCATGAGCACGGGTTTGGCCAGCTGCTCGCGCCATGCTAGACCTAAACTCACTTGCCCAGCATCGGGGGTGGCATCAAACTTCAAATTGCCTGTGATGGCCTCAATGCGCGCACCCAATGACTGAAGCCTGTCTGCATCGTCTTTTGTTTGTGCTAACACAGCACGCAAGCCGGCATAGGCTGGCTTCATCAGTGATGGCCAACGCAATGCTTGCAGCATTGACTTCTGACTTAAGCGCGCATTGACCAAGACCAAAGGCACTTCGAACTGCTGCGCAAAGCGAACCCAATTGGGCCAAATTTCTGTTTCTAAAATGAAACCGACACGAGGCTGAAACGCCTCAAAGAATTTTGTCACGGCATCGGGCGAATCCCATGGCTGCCAGACCTGAACATCGCCAGCTTGCAGCAGCTTTTGGCCTTCTTCTCGGCCGGTAGCCGTACCATGCGTTAATAGCAATTTGATACCCGGAAATTGATCGCGCAAACCTTTGATCAAAATACCGGCTGTGCGCGTTTCACCCAAAGACACTGCATGCACCCATACCCACTGACCCTGCGAAGCATTGGTGTAGCAACCAAATCGCTCTTCTACAAATTGCCCATACATGGGTTCGGCCTTGGCCCTGCGCTGCAACTTGCGGCGCAGCAGTGGCTTGACCCAATGCATCAGGGTGCTATAGAGCCAAAGTGACAAAGCAGTTTTCACAGAATCTTTGAACGTCAAACCCAAAACTTAATGCGCAGCACTTTGCAAACTGGCATTGGGCTTGACCGTGCGAAGCAGGCTCAACATGGTTTGCTCAATGCGCTCCAGCGCAGCTTGGGTATGGCCTTCAAAGCGCAAAACCAAAACAGGCGTGGTGTTGGATGCGCGAATGAGACCAAAGCCATCGGGCCAATCGACACGCAAACCATCGATGCTAGAAATTTCGGCGGGGGCACTGAAGTGCTGTGAGGCCACACTGAGCAACTGTGCTGTAAGTTGATGGGGCTCACCTTCTTGACAAGCCACATTCAATTCGGGCGTGCTGAAGCTGGTGGGCAAGGCTTTGAGCACCGCATTGGCATCGGGGCTGCGACTGACAATTTCGAGCAAACGGCACCCTGCATAGGTGCCATCGTCAAAGCCATACCAACGCTCTTTGAAGAAGATGTGGCCGCTCATTTCGCCGCCCAAGGGGGCTTGACCGCCAGCGGCCTCAATTTCTTTCATCTTGGCCTTGATCAAGGAGTGCCCTGTTTTGTACATCAGGGCTTGGCCACCTGCTGCACGAATGGCTGGCGCCAAGCGTTGCGAGCACTTCACATCAAACAAGATGGTGCCCTGCGGCACACGGCTGAGTACGTCTTGCGCAAAAAGTTGCATTTGGCGATCGGGGTAAATGGTTTCGCCATCTTGTGTGACGATGCCCAAGCGATCGCCATCACCATCAAATGCCAAGCCGAGTTCGGCGCCCGTGCTTTGCAAAGCGGCAATGAGGTCTTTTAAGTTTTCAGGTTTGCTGGGGTCGGGGTGGTGATTGGGAAAATTGCCATCGACTTCGCTGAACAATTCAATCACTTCACAACCCAGCGCACGAAAAATGCCGGGTGCACTGGCACCTGCAATGCCGTTGCCAGAGTCGACCACGATTTTCATGGGGCGACTGAGTTGAATGCCGCTGACAATTCTTTGAATGTAGGCCGGCATGATGTCGTGGGCACGCACACTGCCCTTGCCAGTCAACACCCATGACTCGTCTTCAATCATTTGGCGCAAGGCTTGAATTTCATCGCCATAGATGGCGCGTCCACCCAAAACCATTTTGAAGCCATTGTCGTCTTTGGGGTTGTGACTGCCGGTGACTTGAATGCCACTGTCGCAAACGGTATGCGCTGCAAAATAAAGTTGGGGCGTGGTGGTAAGACCCACATCAATGACTTGAATGCCAACCGACACCAAGCCGCGCATCAGGGCGTTGGACAATGCAGGACCACTGAGACGGCCATCTCGACCCACTGCCACCGTGCTGCGCCCCTCTTTTAAGGCCAAAGTACCAAAGGCACGGCCCAAGCCTTCTGCCAGGCTTTCATTCAAGGTTCGGGGAAAGGTTCCACGAATGTCGTAAGCCTTGAAAATAGATGCCGTCACTTGCATAAAGTAGACCTTAAAGGTAGCGCAAACAAGCGCTTATTGTAGGTGGATCCACCTGAAATCGGATAGGATTGAACGATGCAATTTAGTCCACAAACTTGCTTTAAACAGATTCAAAGCCCATGGGGTCAGCTGACGCTTTCGGCCAGCCCTAATGGTCTCAATGGCGCTTGGTTTGAAGGCCAAAAACATCATCCAGACACACAACTTTGGCAGGCCCTTCCAAATCAAGCCACCTTGCTCAAAGCCGAAGCTTTGCTAAAGCAATACTGGCTCTCACAGTTAGCGCCCAAGCAATCGGCTCGCCATTGGCTCAAAGACATTCCCCTAGACCTGAGTGGCGGCACCGCTTTTCAACAAGCCGTGTGGCAAGCACTGCTCAGCATTCCTCAGGGCGCCACTTGCAGTTATGGCGAATTGGCGGCCGCCATTGGCAAGCCCAATGCTGTTAGAGCGGTGGGTACGGCCATTGGTCGAAACCCCATCAGCATCTTGATTCCATGCCACAGGGTGCTGGGCGGTCAAGGCCAACTGACAGGTTATGCCGGAGGGGTGTGGCGCAAGCAAGCTTTGCTGCAACTTGAAAACGCAAGTGGCCCCGCTACCTTGGCCTCTACTAGCTGATGAATCAAACTTCAACTAACTCGCAAGATTGGCGAGTGGATTATTTGTTGCTGGCCGCCTTGTGGGGCTCCTCATTTTTGTTCATGCGCATGGGCGCCTCAGAATTTGGCCCCCTGGCCACCGCATGGGGCCGCGTGTTTGTGGCCACCTTGTTTTTGGGACCCTTGATGTTATTCAAAGGTCATTGGAAAGTTTTCCTGCAAAACTGGAAACTGGTTCTTGGTTTGGGCGCTTTCAACTCTGCCCTGCCCTTCGCACTTTTTGCCTATGCAATCTTGCATATTTCCACAGGACTGTCGGCTATTTTGAATGCGGCGGTGCCCTTGTTTGCGGCCGTGGTTGCATGGGCCTGGCTTGGCGATCGCTTGAATCGATGGCGCATTGCAGGCCTCTTCATTGGATTCATCGGCGTCGCCCTGTTGGCCAACAACCAAACAAGCCATCACAGCGCCGCCAATCCAGACAACAGCGCATGGGGCCAATACACGGCCATCGCTGCCTGTTTGTTGGCCACCCTTTGCTATGCCATTTCTGGCAGCTTCACCAAAAAGTACTTGCCCAATTTACCGCCTTTGGTCTCGGCTGCTGGCAGCCAACTGGGAGCCACACTGGCACTCACCTTGCCCGTGTTGTGGGCACTGCCAGAGGCCATGCCCAGTCCTAAAGCATGGCTAGCGCTGGTCATGCTGGGCGTGGCATGCACGGGCATTGCCTACATCCTTTACTTTCGAATCGTCAACCTTGCGGGCCCAGCCAAGGCGCTCACCGTGACCTTCCTCATTCCTGTGTTTGCCCTCATCTATGCTGTGACTTTTTTGAACGAGACCGTCACTTGGAGCATGATATTGTTAGGTGTGGTTGTTGTATTTGGAACAGCCTTGTCGAGTGGTATTTTTCCTAAATCAAAGTAAACGAGCCATGAACCGTCGCACATTCACCCGTCAGCTCACAATGAGCATAGTTGCTAGCGCATTGGCCAGCGCCAGCGCCCTTGCACAAAGCAACCCAAGTAGCACACTGTCTACATCGCAAGCGCCCATCAAATTGATTGTGCCGTTCACGCCCGGCACAGGCATTGACCTGATTGCACGAACCGTTGGACCTCGACTGGCCCTGCGACTGGGCAAACCTGTGGTGGTAGAAAACAGGGTGGGGGCTTCTGGCAACATTGGCACAGAGGCTGTGGTGCGCGCTGCGCCCGATGGTCAAACCTTGTTGGTCAGCGTCAACACCTTGGTCATGAACCGAAGCCTTTATGCTGGCCTTAGTTTTGATCCTGTTAAAGATCTGGCACCCGTCATTCTGACCAGCTGGGGCCAACTGTTGTTGGTCACCCATCCAAAGACCAATTTCAAAACAGCCGCCGATTTGGTGGCTGCAGCCAAGGCCAGTCCTGGCCGTTTTAATTACGCATCGCCAGGTGTTGGCACGCCCCATCACCTGTCCATGGAGCTGTTCAAAAACACGGCCAGTGTTTTTTTGACGCACATTCCATACCGAGGCACGGCACCCGCAGTGTCCGATCTGTTGGGCGGCCAAGTCGATGCCATGTTCTTGCCCATCCATGTGGCTTTGCCGCAAATCAAAGCTGGCAAGCTGGTGGCCTTGGGCATTGGTAGCGATCAGCGTCATCCATTGCTCCCCAATGTACCCACCCTCACCGAAGCCAAAGCTGGCAAGGTCAACGTCGACATGTGGTACGGCATTTTTGCGCCTAAAAATACACCGCCAGAAATTGTCCAGGCCTTGAACAAAGAAATCAAATCCATCTTGGCCAGCGAAGAGATTCAAAAGGCATTTCAACCCCAAGGCATGGACCCCACCAGCAGCACCCCTGAAGAGTTTGGCAAGTTGGTAGAGCGCGATGCAACGCGCTGGGCCGAGCTCATCAAAGTACAAAACATCAAAGGGGAATGAGCATGAACATCGCAATTGTGGGCGGTGGCATTGCCGGCTTGAGCTTCGCATTGGGCTTGCACCAAAGAGGCATTGACTGTGATGTTTTCGAGAGCGTGCCTGAGGTCAAAGAAATTGGCGTGGGCATTACGCTGCTGCCGCATGGCATGCGAGAGCTTGCCGCCCTTGGCGTTCAAGAAGCACTAGAGGCGGCAGGCATTGAAAATCTGGAGAGCGTTTTCTACACGCAGCATGGCCAGTATGTTTACAAAGAAGCACGTGGTCGCCATGCAGGTTACACCCTGCCAGAAATTGGCATTCACCGCGGCAAGCTGCACAGAATTTTGTTTGACGCGGCGGTCAGCCGACTAGGTGCTCACAAAGTACACACAGGCATGCGGTGCGCAGGATTCACACAAGACCAACATGGTGTGCAGCTTGAATTTCTCAACACGCACACGCAAAGCAAAGAGATGCACACAGCACAAATTGCTGTGGCATGTGATGGCGTGAATTCGGTCATTCGCAAACAGATGCACCCACAAGATCAGCTGTGCTTTGCGGGCATCAACACGTGGCGCGGCGTTACGGTTCACCCCCCGATCCTCACGGGCAAAAGTTATTTGCGAATTGGCACGGTTGAAGTTGGCAAGATGGTGATTTACCCCATCATTGACAATGTCGACGGCAAGGGCAACCAACTCATCAATTGGGTGGCAGAGTTGCAAAAGCCCAATGCGGTGATGAACGACTGGAACCGCCCTGGCGATCCAGCCCTGTGTGCCGACATCTACAAAGATTGGACATTTGATTTCTTGAATGTGCCCGAATTGATTCTGAAATCAGAAAAAGTATTTGAATACCCCATGGTAGACAAAGATGCGCTGCCATTTTGGACGCAAGGACGTGTCACTTTGATGGGCGATGCAGCGCACCCCATGTACCCGCGCGGCTCTAATGGTTCAGCACAGGCATTGATAGACGCCCGAACTTTGGCCGAGCAATTGAGCCAACACACAGACCCGCAGGAGGCTCTCCAGGCTTATGAAAGTTTGCGTTTGGCGCCCACGGCCAAAGTGGTTGAGACCAATCGCAATGTACCGCCTGACTTCATCATCATGAAGGCACATGAGCTGAGCGGCGGCAAACCTTTCAGGCACATTGACGACCTCATCAGCCAAGACGAGTTGCGTCAAATTTCGGACAACTACAAAACAGTTGCGGGCTTTGCCTTGACAAAATGAAGCGGGGTTTCTTGCACCCTGGCGGGCATGTGAGGGTCTGTCGACTTCAATGCCCTTGCGCGCAATTGGCCACAGCCACCTTCCACGTCTTGACCCGCTGAATTTCTGAGCTTGGTCAAGATGCCACGCTTGTGCAGGGTTCGTGCAATTTCTGCAGCGCGTTCCCATGAGGGCCGTTTAAAAGGCAAATCGTCTATGGCGTTGTAGGGAATCATGTTCATCAAGGCGTACTTGCCTTTAAGCAAACGAACAATGCCCTCCAACTCTTCTTCAGAGTCGTTCACGCCGGCTAGCAAGGTCCACTGGTATTGAATGGGATAGCCCGTTTGACGTGCATAAACTTCGGCAGCATCCACCAATTCTTCAGGCGACATTTTGGGTGCGCGCGGCAACAACTGTGCGCGTAGATCGGCGCGCGTGGTGTGGAGAGAAACAGCCAAGGCAGGCTTGACCAAACCGGTAGGCAAACGTTCAAAGACGCGCGGATCGCCCACTGTGGAGAACACCAAAGACTTGTGTCCAATGTTGCCCACGGTGCCCAGTACGTCGATGGCTTCCATCACGTTGTCCAAGTTGTGCGCAGGCTCACCCATGCCCATGAAGACCACTTTTTTAACCGGCCGATGCAGCCGGGCAAAGGCGACTTGCGCCACAATTTCTGCGCTGCCTACCTGGCGAATCAAACCATCGCGGCCCGTCATGCAAAACACACAGCCAACAGCGCAACCTACTTGAGACGACACACACAGACCATCGCGTGGCAAGCCCACGGTCTCGACTGTTTGGCCATCTTGCAATGCCAGCAACCATCGCACGGAGCCATCTTCTGCGGGGTGTTCTGACAGGAGTTTTAACAAGCCGCCCAAATCTGCGCTCAGTTGCGTCAGATCATTGCGAAGCGCTGTTGGCATGAAGCTTTCTAAAGGTCGACTGCCGCTGTCCTGCGGCTTGGCCTGTGCCCACAAGCGCAATATGCGCTGTTCATGTGCGGGCCTGGCGCCCAAGCGCCGAAGGCGATCGCGGATTTCTTGAATGTGCGAGACGGTCATGTCAGATAAAGGATTCAGGCCCTGTTCGCCACCCACAGGCTCAATGCGCCAGCATGTTCAGAAGTTGCAGTGGTGCATCAATCTGTGCGTGCGCTTGCCAGCTGCGAACATCGGCTTTGCTTCCTAAATAACCATACGTTGCGGCAACAGTGCCCATGGCGGCTGCATGGCCCGCGACGATGTCACGTTCGTCATCGCCCACGTAAACGCATCGAGTGGGGTCAATGTTCAGGCGCTTGGCCGCTTCTAGCAAGGGCGCTGGATGTGGCTTGGCATGTGGCGTGGTATCGCCGCTGATGACCACTGCTGCAGTTGAAAACAGCGCCATGCCTTGCGTCAATGGCTCTGTAAAACGTTTGGATTTGTTGGTCACCACACCCCAAGGCACTTGCTTGGCCACCAAGGCTTCAATCATTGCAGCCACACCTTCAAAAGCAAAGGTGCGCTGAGTCATGCACGCTTCGTAGTTTTGAAAAAACTCTTCTTTCATGGCCTCGTAATCTGGGTGCTCGGGTGTGTAGCCAAATGCCAAGCCAATCATGCCGCGCGCACCTGCGCCGGCCATGGGCCTGTAGTGCGACAAGGGCAATGAGGTCATGCCACGATCGAGGCGCATTTTGTCGGCCGCAGCACCCAAATCTGGCGCACTGTCAATCAATGTGCCGTCTAAATCAAAGAGGACCGCTTGGACATTTTCGAACTTCATGATGGCTTTTTTCTCACGCTGTTTTGTCGAATGGCTTTTGTGTTGCCACTAAATAGTTCACACCGGTGTCTGAGCCCAAAGAATAGTGCTTCGTGAAGGGGTTGTAACCCATGCCCTTCATGTGCAAAACATCCAAGCCGTGTGCGCGAGCCCAGTCTGACAACTCGCTGGGTTTGATCATGCGCGCATATTCATGGGTGCCCTTGGGCAACAGGTTGAGCACATATTCAGCGCCGACAATGGCAAACAGAAAAGACTTGAGATTGCGATTGAGTGTGGAGAAAATCACCCAACCACCAGGCTTGACCAATTTGGCACAAGCTTGAACCACAGAGGCAGGATCTGGCACGTGCTCTAGCATTTCCATGCATGTGACCACATCAAATTGTCCTGCTTGCTCTGCGGCCAAATCTTCGGCACTGATTTCTCTGTACTGAACACCCTGAGTGCCCGCCTCGAGGGCATGCAACTGAGCCACTTTCAAGGACTTGACGGCCAAGTCAACGCCCAAGACCTCTGCACCTTGGCGGGCCATGGCATCTGACAAAATGCCGCCGCCACAGCCAATGTCGACCACCTTTTTGCCTTGCAAGGGCACCAGGGTTTGAATCCAGTTCAACCGCAAAGGATTGATTTGGTGCAAGGGCCGAAATTCACTCTCTGTGTCCCACCAACGATGGGCCAGTTCGGAGAATTTAGCCAACTCAGCAGGATCAACGTTGGCGCTAGAAAAAGTGGAAGAAGTCTTTGTGGTCATAGGGTGCATTGTCGCCCAAAGTAAAAAAGCCTCCCGAGGGAGGCTTTTTAAAATCAAGTCGAAACTTGATTGAATTTAATCAACTGAATGATTACTTGTTGGGGCGTGTACCCACAACTTCGATTTCAACGCGGCGGTTTTTAGAACGGCCAGCGCCAGTTTTGTTGTCAGCAACAGGTTGCTTCTCGCCTTTACCTTCTGTGTAAACGCGGTTTTTCTCGATGCCTTTGGTCACCAAGTAAGCCTTGACTGCGTCAGCACGCTTGACAGACAACTTTTGGTTGTAAGCGTCAGAGCCAACAGAGTCAGTGTGACCCACAGCAATGATGACTTCCAAGTTGATGGCCTTAACTTTGCCAGCCAAGTCGTCCAGTTTGGCTTTGCCGTCAGCTTTCAACACTGATTTGTCAAAGTCAAAGAAGGTGTCGGCAGCGTAAGTGACCTTAGTGGCGGCAGCTGGGGCTGGTGCAGGTGCAGCAGGCCTTGCAGCAGGTGCTGGTGCAGCTTTAGGAGCTGGTGCAGGTGCAGGCGCAGCAGCTTTGGGCGCAACGATGGCGCCATCGCAACCAGCAGCAGCAGTAGCAGGTGTCCAGTTGGCATCGCGCCAGCACAGCTCAGCTGTACCGTTTTTCCAGGCGAATTCGCCTGTGCCGTTGCGCCAGTTGTCTACGGATTGAGCACTTGCGGCGCTTGCCAAGGCAGCTGAAGCCAACACCATTGCCACTTTGTTGAATTTTTTCATGGTTCTCCTCATGGGGATTAATACCGCAGACATCCTGCGAGAAAAGAGACGATTTGAATGACCATCACCCAAAACGTTGAAATCATTGTGCCATACCTCTGAGCCAATTCCTAAATTTGATGAAAAGCCCTTCACAGCTAAGTTATCAATCTGAGCAATGTGTTGCAAATCAACGACACTCTTTGGACCTAAAATGGCAGTCTTTCACCCAGTGCGCCTGACCCCTCATGACCCAGTTTGCTAAAGAAACCCTCCCCATCAGTCTAGAAGAGGAGATGCGCCGCAGTTACCTCGACTACGCCATGAGCGTGATTGTGGGACGCGCCCTGCCCGATGCCCGAGACGGCCTCAAACCGGTGCACCGACGCGTGTTGTTCGCCATGCATGAGCTGAACAATGACTGGAACCGCGCCTACAAAAAATCAGCGCGTATTGTGGGTGACGTGATTGGCAAATATCACCCTCACGGTGACCAATCTGTTTATGACACCATCGTTCGCATGGCGCAAGATTTCTCTATGCGTCATATGTTGGTGGACGGTCAAGGCAACTTTGGATCGGTGGACGGCGACAACGCTGCGGCCATGCGATACACCGAAATTCGCCTGGCCAAAATTGCGCACGAAATGTTGGCCGACATCGACAAAGAAACCGTCGACTTTGGGCCCAACTATGACGGCTCTGAAAAAGAACCTTTGGTCTTGCCCAGTCGCATTCCCAACCTGTTGGTGAATGGCTCTGGCGGTATTGCGGTGGGTATGGCCACCAACATTCCACCCCACAATTTGAACGAAGTGGTTGACGCTTGCTTGCACATGCTGCGCAACCCCGAAGCCACCATCGACGAGTTGATGGAAATCATTCCCGCGCCCGACTTTCCCACTGCCGGCATTATTTACGGCATCAGTGGTGTCAAAGAAGGCTACCGCACAGGCCGCGGCCGTGTGGTGATGCGCGCCAAGTGCCACTTTGAAGACATCGACAAGGGCCAGCGCCAGTGCATCGTGGTGGACGAGCTGCCTTACCAAGTGAACAAGAAAACTTTGCAAGAACGCATGGCCGAATTGGTTCACGAGAAAAAGATTGAAGGTATCAGCCACATTCAAGACGAGTCCGACAAATCAGGCATGCGTCTGGTCATTGAACTGAAGCGCGGCGAAGTGCCTGAAGTGGTGCTCAACAATCTGTACAAACAGACCCAGTTGCAAGACACCTTTGGTATCAACATGGTGGCCCTCATTGATGGTCAGCCCAAGTTGTGCAACCTCAAAGACCTGATCAGCGTGTTCTTACAACACCGCCGCGAAGTGGTCACACGCCGCACGGTGTTTACCTTGCGCAAAGCCCGCGAACGCGGTCACGTGCTGGAAGGTTTGGCCGTTGCTTTGGCCAACATCGACGAGTTCATTGCCATCATTCGCAATGCGCCTACGCCCCCTGTGGCCAAAGCCGAATTGATGACCCGCCGTTGGGACAGCAAGTTGGTTCGCGAGATGCTCACACGCACCCGCGCCGATGGCGGCGCTGTCAATGCAGACGACTATCGCCCCGATGGTTTGGAAAAAGAATTTGGCATGGGCAACGACGGCTTGTACCGCCTGAGCGACACCCAAGCCCAAGAAATTTTGCAGATGCGTCTGCAACGCTTGACCGGTCTGGAACAAGACAAGATTGTGGTTGAGTACAAAGAAGTGATGTCCGAGATTGAAGACTTGCTCGACATCTTGGCCAAGCCCGAGCGCGTGTCCACCATCATTGGTGAAGAACTGGGCGAGTTGCGCCAAGAGTTTGGCCAAACCAAAATTGGCGCACGTCGCAGCTTCATTGAAAACAACGCACAAGATTTGGCCACCGAAGACCTCATCACCCCCACCGACATGGTGGTGACTTTGTCGCACAGCGGTTATATCAAGAGCCAGCCTTTGTCTGAATACCGCGCCCAAAAACGCGGCGGTCGCGGCAAGCAAGCCACGGCCACCAAAGAAGACGACTGGATCGATCAGCTCTTCATTGCCAACACACACGATTACATCTTGTGCTTCTCCAACCGCGGCCGTTTGTACTGGCTCAAAGTGTGGGAAGTACCTGCAGGTTCACGTGGTTCGCGCGGCCGCCCCATCGTCAACATGTTCCCCTTGCAAGAAGGCGAAAAGATCAATGTGGTCTTGCCTTTAACAGGCGACATGCGCAGCTTCCCTGCCGACCATTACGTCTTCATGGGCACGTCCATGGGCACCGTGAAGAAAACATCTTTGGATGAATTCAGCAACCCTCGCAAGGCCGGCATCATTGCCGTCGACTTGGACGAAGGCGACTTCTTGATTGGCGCCGCACTCACAGACGGCAAGCACGATGTGATGTTGTTCAGCGATGGCGGCAAAGCCGTTCGCTTTGACGAAAACGATGTGCGTCCCATGGGCCGCAATGCACGCGGAGTGCGCGGAATGATGCTGGACGACACGCAAAGCGTGATCGCCATGTTGGTAGCCGAAGACGAACAGCAAAGTGTTTTGACAGCCACCGAGAATGGCTATGGCAAGCGTACCTCCATTGTGGAATACACACGCCACGGCCGTGGCACCAAAGGCATGATTGCCATCCAGCAATCTGAGCGCAATGGCAAAGTGGTCGCGGCCACCTTGGTGCACGCCGACGATGAAATCATGTTGATCACCGACACGGGTGTGTTGGTTCGTACCCGCGTTTCTGAAATTCGCGAACTGGGTCGTGCCACACAAGGCGTGACTTTGATTGGCTTGGACGATGGCGCCAAATTGTCTGGCTTGCAACGCATCGTAGAAAACGATGCCAACATGCAAGATGAATCTGCTGACGGCGCTGCGGATGCTGAGGGCGGTGATGCCGCCGGTGGCACCGAAGAAGGTGGTTCTTCTGAATGACACGGCCCTTCAACTTCTCTGCCGGCCCTGCCGCCATACCCGATGCCGTCTTGATTCAAGCCGCCAGCGAAATGCTGGACTGGCATGGCAGCGGCATGGGCGTGATGGAAATGAGCCATCGTGGCAAAGAGTTCATGTCGATTTACGAAGAAGCAGAAGCTGACCTTCGTGAATTGTTGGCAGTCCCCGCAAACTTCAAAATCTTATTCATGCAAGGTGGCGGCATTGCAGAAAATGCCATCGTGCCTTTGAACTTGTCGCAAGAGGGCACGGTTGATTTTGTGGTCACCGGAAGCTGGAGCCAAAAATCTTTCAAAGAGGCCGCGCAGTTTTGCTCACCTCATTTGGCAGCCACCGCACAAAGCACCAAGTTCACCACCGTCCCCTCCCCTGCTGAATGGCAGTTGAGCGGCAACGCAAGCTATGTTCATATCTGCACCAATGAAACCATTGATGGTGTTGAATATCACTCGATGCCCGACCTGAAGGCTTTGGGCAGTAACGCGCCATTGGTCATTGATTTTTCTTCGCATGTCGCGTCACGCAGCATTGACTGGTCCAAAGTGGGCTTGGCATTTGGCGGGGCGCAAAAGAATTTAGGTCCTGCAGGGCTGACCTTGGTGGTCGTTAGGGAAGACCTCTTGGGCAAAGCTATGAAGCATTGCCCTAGCGCCTTCAACTACAAACTGGTGGCCGACAACGGCTCGATGTTCAACACACCACCCACTTACTCAATCTACATTGCCGGTTTGGTTTTCAAGTGGCTGAAAGCGCAAACTGAAAATGGTTTGACGGGTGTGGCTGCGATGGAGCAGCGCAACATGGCCAAGGCCAAGTTGCTGTATGACTATTTAGACCAATCAGCGTTGTTTGAAAACCGTGTCGATGTGTCTTGCCGTTCCCGCATGAACATTCCCTTCTATTTGCGCGACGAATCACGCAATGATGCTTTCCTGGCTGGGGCCAAAGCACGCGGCTTGCTTCAACTCAAAGGTCACAAATCTGTTGGTGGTATGCGTGCCAGCATTTACAACGCCATGCCACTAGAAGGCGTGCAGGCACTGGTGTCGTACCTCCAAGATTTCGAAACAAAGCAGGCTTGAACAAGCTCGTCTTGTCGTTTGACTTTCAACACTGAACCCAACATGACGCAACCAATTCAATCAGACGCCTTGGGCGAACTGCGCATTCAAATTGACTCGCTCGATCAGCAGCTCTTGAGCCTGCTGAACCAGCGCGCCAAGGTGGCTGAAAAAGTAGGAGAGATCAAACGCGCAGAAGGCTCGCCCTTTTTCCGTCCCGATCGTGTGGCACAGGTCATTGCCAAAATTGAGAAGGCCAATCAAGGTCCTTTGCTGAATGAGCATGTAGCCTCCATTTGGCGTGAAATCATGTCGGCCTGTTTGGCCCTAGAAGCGCCGCAGCGCGTTGCTGTACTTGGCCCACAAGGTACGTTTTGCGAACAGGCCGCCATTGAGTTTTTTGGCAGCGCTGCCAATCTGATTTACTGCAACAACTTTGACGAAGTGTTCCATGCAACGGCTGCGGGCACCGCACAGTTTGGCGTGGTGGGCATGGAAAACTCAACTGAAGGTGTCGTCGCACGGTCACTTGATTTGTTCTTACGCTCACCTGTCCACGTGATTGGTGAAGTCAGTCTGTTGGTTCGCCACAATTTGCTGCGCCAGACCGACAACCTCAAAGACATCGAAGTGGTGTTGGCGCACCCTCAAGCTTTGGCCCAATGCCAAACTTGGTTGACACAACACCTGCCGCATGCCGAGCGACGCGCTGTTTCTAGTAATGCAGAAGGTGCGCGATTAGCGGCAGAAAACCCCACATGGGCCGCATTGGCCAGCGAACGTGCCGCGTCGCAATTTGGTCTGCATATCGTGGCACACGCCATTCAAGACGAAGCCACCAATCGCACGCGCTTTGCTGTGATTTGCTTGCCTCAAACTTTGGCCACACCCCCCGTGTCTGGCAAAGACTGCACCAGCTTGGTGGTCTCCGTGCCCAACAAGCCAGGCGCTGTGCATGACTT
Organism: Limnohabitans sp.; assembly: GCA_049655425.1. Classification (GTDB taxonomy): domain Bacteria; phylum Pseudomonadota; class Gammaproteobacteria; order Burkholderiales; family Burkholderiaceae_C; genus Limnohabitans_A. The sequence goes on from JBASJS010000003.1 coordinate 917,096, forward strand.
GCTCATGCCGCTCAAAAACAATGGCGTGTCGATGACGCGCTTTGAATCTCGCCCCGCCAAATCGGGCCAGTGGGAATACTATTTCTACATCGACATTCAAGGCCACATTTCACAACCGCATGTGGCGGCTGCGTTGCAAGAGCTGCAAGGCCTGTGCGCCTTCTACAAGGTTTTGGGTTCTTACCCCATCCCGGAATGAAGTTCGAAAGAGTCGCTCTCATTGGCTGCGGTCTGATGGGCGGCTCGTTTGCTTTGGCCGCTCGAAGAGCGGGCTGGGCACCTCATATCGTGGGCTACAGTGCTTCTGAATCTTCCCGTCAAAAAGCCCTCAGCATGGGCGTGATTGACCAGGCCGTGGACAGCATTGCGCAAGCCGTACAAGGTGCCGACTTGGTTTTATTGGCTGTGCCGGTGAAGGCAACAGAAGCTTGTTTCCAAGCGATTGCCCCAGCCTTGAAACCTGATGCACTTTTGATGGATGTTGGCTCGACCAAGTCAGACATCGTGGCATCGGCTCTCAGCACGCTAGGCAACAAACTGGGGTGCTTTGTCCCAGTGCATCCCATTGCAGGCAAAGAGGTGGCAGGTGTAGAGCATTCAGATGCTGATCTGTACAAAGATCGCGCGCTGATCGTGACACCCATGGAAAGCTCAGGCGCCACACAGGTTGAGTTGGCTAAGCAAATTTGGAAAAGCTTAGGCAGCTACATCACCGAACTCACGCCAGCTGCCCACGATGCGGCTTTTGCGGCTGTGAGCCACCTGCCACATGTGTTGTCCTACGCCATCATTCGCGGCATCTTTCAGCAGCACAACGGCCCCGACTTGATTGCCCTGGGCGGCCCAGGTTTCAGAGATTTCTCGCGCATTGCTGCCAGCGATCCTGTGGTGTGGCGCGACATCTTGACCACCAATCGGGACCAAGTCTTGTTGCAAATCAGACACTTCAAAGACGCCCTGAGCGACTTTGAAAAAGCCATTCAAGACAACGAGCCTCAAGCACTTGAAGACATGATTCGCCAAGCCAGTGATTTGCGTTTCAATTGGCGCATGGGTACCCGCCAAAATTCAGAAAAATAAATAAGCCAACATGTTTGCAACCGCGTTTCTCGACCTTCCCTCATTGCAACAAGCTGGTGGCACCGTCACCCTGCCTGGCTCCAAAAGTATTTCCAATCGCGTCTTGTTGTTGTCTGCACTTTGCGCCGGCAGCACTTGGGTGCACGACCTTTTAGATTCTGACGACACCCGCGTGATGTTGGCCGCATTGCGCCAACTCGGATGCGGCGTTGAACCCAAGGCAGGCACCAACAGTGTGTGCATTACGGGTTTGGGGCAAAGCACTTCAAACGGTCAAGCAGCAGGATTGAAGAAGCCCACCGAAGCCATCGAATTTTTCATGGGCAACGCCGGCACGGCCATGCGACCTCTGACAGCAGCCTTGGCTGTGATGGGCGGCGACTTCACCCTCAAAGGTGTGCCGCGCATGCACGAACGCCCCATTGGCGATTTGGTCGATGCCCTTCGCCTCTTGGGTTGCCACATTGATTATTTGGGCAACGAAGGCTATCCGCCCTTGCGAGTGTTGTCCCCTCAACTGCAACTCGACAAGCCCATTCAAGTGCGCGGCGATGTGTCCAGCCAGTTCCTCACGGCACTGTTAATGTCACTGCCACTGGCCGCCCAAAAAGACATCGTGATTGAAGTGGTGGGCGAACTCATTTCCAAGCCGTACATTGAAATAACCTTGAACTTGTTGGCGCGCTACGGCATCAACGTGAAGCGCGATGCTTGGCAACGATTCACCATTCCCGCTGGTAGCCACTACACCTCCCCAGGCGAAATTCACGTTGAAGCCGATGCCTCATCGGCCAGTTACTTTATTGCCTTAGGTGCATTGGCCGCCACCGACAAAGCGGTTCGCATCCAGGGCGTGGGCGCATCTTCCATTCAAGGTGACATTCGCTTCATGGAAGCCGCAGCCCAAATGGGTGCTCACATTGAGAGTGGTCCCAATTGGCTAGAAATCAAACGCGGTGCATGGCCCCTCAAAGCCATCGACTTGGACTGTAATCACATCCCTGATGCCGCCATGACCTTGGCCGTCATGGCCCTTTATGCCGACGGCCCCACCACCCTGCGCAACATCGCCAGCTGGCGAGTGAAGGAAACCGATCGCATTGCGGCCATGGCCAAAGAATCGCGCAAGTTGGGTGCACAAGTGGAAGAAGGCCCAGATTGGTTGCGCATTCATCCCTTACCCGCAGGCCAGTGGCAAGCCGCCAGCATTCACACCTACGACGATCACCGCGTGGCCATGTGTTTCTCTTTGGCAGCCTTCAACGCCGACCAACAAGCTGTGCGCATTGAAGATCCCAAGTGTGTGGCCAAAACCTTCCCCGATTATTTTGAAGCGCTGTTCTCTTTGACGCAAACACCGGCAGACCGCATTCCCGTGATTTGCATCGATGGACCCACCGCCTCAGGCAAGGGCACTTTGTCTAGCCTGGTGGCCGAGCGCTTGGGTTACCACTACCTAGACTCTGGTGCCCTCTACCGAGTCACAGCCTTTGCCGCTTTGCAGGCAGGCCTCAGTCTCGAGACAAGCAATGAATCCGCCATTGCGACCATGGCTGAAAAACTGCCTGTGCGCTTTGAAGGCGACAAAGTCTTGCTCAATGACCAAGACGTGACCGACGCCATCCGCAGCGAAGAAGGCGGCATGAACGCCTCCAAAGTGTCCACTTTGCCCGCCGTTCGGGTGGCCTTGGTGGCCCTCCAGCACAGCTTCCAGCGCCTGCCTGGCCTACTGGCGGACGGCCGAGACATGGGCACCGTCATCTTTCCTGGCGCGCCTTTGAAGGTGTTTTTGACCGCCAGCGCCGCAAAAAGAGCCGATCGCCGCTATAAGCAATTGATTTCTAAAGGTTTTCAGGCTAAAATCGCCGATCTTCGGGCTGACTTAGAGGCTCGCGACGCACGGGACACATCTCGCAGCGTGGCACCCTTAAAGCCAGCGCAAGACGCAATGCTGCTAGACAACTCAGATTTGAGCATCGAACAATCGGTGACCCAGGTCCTTGACTGGTGGCAGAGCAAACAAAACTTCCCAGTTTGAAAACGTCAGTTAATAACAAAGAAGTTTTGAAGAGGCCCACAAGGCACCCTCCGCGCTGCTTGCGCATTTGTCTTGTGGTTCATCAACTTAACCCGCGTGAAAACGCAAACAACCGCCGCATCTAGCCTTGTTAACGACGCAATCCTGCAGTCGTCAGACCTTTTTGCGGATTAGGAACTTGAATGTCAGAATCTTTTGCAGCCCTATTTGAAGAATCACTGAAGCGCACGGAAATGCGCCCAGGCGAAGTGATCACCGCTGAAGTTGTTCGCATCGAACACAACTTCGTGGTTGTTAACGCCGGCCTCAAATCTGAAGCCTACGTGCCCCTGGAAGAATTCAAATCAGATCTGGGCGAAATCGAAGTCCAAGTCGGCGACTTCGTGTCTGTGGCCATCGGTTCCATCGAGAACGGCTACGGCGACACCATTTTGAGCCGTGACACTGCCAAGCGTTTGGCATCATGGTTGTCCTTGGAAAAAGCCTTGGAATCCGGCGAATTCGTCACCGGCACCACCAGCGGCAAAGTCAAAGGCGGTCTCACCGTTTTGGTCAACGGCATTCGTGCTTTCTTGCCAGGTTCATTGGTTGACACACGTCCTACCAAAGACCTGTCACCGTACGAAAACAAGACCATGGAATTCAAGGTCATCAAGTTGGACCGCAAGCGCAACAACGTCGTGTTGTCACGCCGTGCTGTGGTCGAAGCTTCGATGGGCGAAGAGCGCGCCAAACTGATGGAAAACCTCCGCGAAGGTTCCGTCGTTCACGGTGTGGTCAAGAACATCACCGAATACGGTGCATTCGTTGACTTGGGCGGCATCGATGGTTTGCTGCACATCACCGACATGGCATGGCGCCGTGTTCGTCACCCTTCCGAAGTGGTGCAAGCCGGTCAAGAAATTACCGCCAAGATCCTCAAGTTCGACACCGAGAAAAACCGCGTGTCCTTGGGTCTCAAACAAATGGGCGACGATCCTTGGATGGGCGTCAACCGCCGCTACCCACAAAGCACCCGCATGTTCGGCAAGATCACCAACATCGCCGACTACGGCGCATTTGTCGAACTCGAGCCAGGCATCGAAGGCTTGGTGCACGTCTCTGAAATGGACTGGACCAACAAGAACGTGGCACCTTCCAAAATCGTGTCATTGGGCGACGAAGTCGAAGTCATGGTTTTGGAAATCGACGAAGACAAGCGCCGCATCAGCTTGGGTATGAAACAGTGCCGTGCTAACCCATGGCAAGAGTTCGCTCAAAACACCAAGCGTGGTGACCGCGTCAAAGGCCCGATCAAGTCCATCACCGACTTCGGTGTGTTCGTGGGCTTGGCCGCTGGCATCGACGGTTTGGTTCACTTGTCCGACTTGTCATGGAACGAAACTGGCGAAGCCGCTGTTCGCAACTACAAGAAGGGTCAAGACGTTGAAGCCATCGTGTTGGCAGTCGACGTTGAGCGCGAGCGCATCAGCTTGGGCATCAAACAACTCGACGGCGACCCATTCACCACTTTCGTGACAGTGAACGACAAGGGCCAAACAGTGACCGGTAAAGTCAAAACTGTTGACGCTCGCGGCGCTGAAATCGACTTGGGCGACGACATCATTGGTTACTTGCGCGCCAGCGAAATTTCACGCGATCGCGTGGAAGACGCTCGCAGCTTGTTGAAAGAAGGCGACGAAGTCACTGCGGTGGTCGTCAACGTCGATCGCAAGACACGCAACATCCAGTTGTCCATCAAGGCCAAAGATGCTGCTGACCAAAATGAAGCCATGGCTTCATTAAGCCAACAGTCTTCACGTGAAAACGCTGGCACCACCAGCTTGGGCGCTTTGTTGCGTGCCAAGTTGGACAACAACGACGCAGCCTAATGGTCTGCTGATGAACAAAGCCTCTTGCCTTGGCCCCTTTGGGGCTTGGGCGGAGGCTTTTTCTATGCGTCAATTCATTTCACTCTCTCGCAAATGACCCGTTCCGACCTCGTAGAAGCTTTGGCTGCCCGTTTTGAGCAGCTGACGCACCGTGACGCCGAATTCGCCGTCAAAACGGTCTTGGACGCCATGAGCGAAGCCTTGGTCAAAGGCCATCGCATTGAGATCCGTGGTTTTGGCAGTTTCACCATCAACCGCCGCCCGCCCCGCGTAGGCCGCAATCCTCGCTCTGGTGAAAGTGTGCAAATTCCAGAAAAACGCGTGCCCCACTTCAAGCCTGGCAAGGCTCTGCGTGAGGCAGTCGACAAAAAGTCCCTGGACATCTTGCACGGCAAGGCTGACTAAGCCCTCTGCGCACCCTGAATAAATCGGCCCTTCCAAGGGCCTTTTTTGTATCCAAGGGCTTCATCGCTTTAGAATGACAAGGCTGCCTGAGGCCATTCATGAAACAATTTCTCAAGCTGCTTCAGTGGACATTGAATGCAGCCGTCTTTTTTACGCTGTTTGCCTTCGCGCTGAACAACCAGCACGAAGCCAAAGTCTATTTTTTCTTTGGAACACAATGGCGCTCACCCATGGTTCTGATAGTGCTCATTGCCTTTGCTTTGGGCATGGTGGTGGGCGTACTGGGCATGGTCCCCCGCTGGTGGCGCCAACGCCAAGCGGCCAAAGCAGTTCAAGCACCCAGCCCAGCTGTTGAGCCTACGGAAGTGACGCATGGAACTTGACCTCATATGGATTTTGATTGGCTTGCCCACCGCCTTTGGCTTGGGTTGGCTGGCCTCCAGACTCGACTTGCGCCAACTGCGCATCGACAATCGACAAGCCCCGCGCGCCTATTTCAAAGGTTTGAACTTTTTGCTCAATGAGCAACAAGACAAAGCCATTGATGCCTTCATTGAAGCGGTTCAAAACGACCCCGACACCTCAGAGCTTCACTTTGCGTTGGGCAATCTGTTTCGCCGCCGCGGTGAGTACGAACGCGCCGTTCGCGTGCACGAACACCTGCTGTCACGCGGCGACCTGAGCGCAGCAGATCGACAGCGCGCGCAAAATGCATTGGCCAAAGACTTTGTCAAAGCCGGCTTGCTCGACCGCGCTGAAGATGCGCTGCGCAAACTGGAAGGCACATCCTTTGAAGGCCAAGCCCGACTGGCTCGCTTGGCCATTTACGAACGCTCGCGTGAATGGCCACAAGCGCGAGAAGTGGCCACACAACTCGAACAGTCTGGCGAAGTCAGTTTCTCTGTTCGCAAAGCACACTACTTGTGCGAGCAAGCACGCGAACTCAATGCACAAGGCGATGCAGTCGGTGCAGTGCAATTGTTGCAAAACGCTATAACCGAAGCGCCAGATGCGCCTCGCCCACGTTTGTTGCTTGGACAACTCCAACTCAACCAAGGGCAGGCGCTTCAAGCCTGCGCCACGTTAAGTCAATTGTTTGAATCGGCTTCAGTTGCAGCACCGCTTGCTGCAGCAAGTTTGGTTCGCGCAGCGCAGGCTGCAGATCAAGTGCCTGCCGCTTTGTCTTTGCTTCAACAACACTACGCACAGAGTCCGTGCATCGATGTGATGGATGCCATTGTGGCTTTGGAAAAAACAGGCTCAGAGGCAGACGGCTTGGCGCGGCAGCGCTACATCGAACATTTGCAAAAGCAACCCTCTTTGCTGGCGGCTTCGCGTTGGTTGGCCGGTGCCGACTTGGGCACAGACGCCACACGCGCACCTGTTCAAAAGGCTCTGGAGCAAGCGTCACGTCCGCTCGCACGATATCGTTGCGCTGCATGCGGCTTTGAAGCCAAAGAGCATTTCTGGCACTGCCCCGGTTGCCAAGCCTGGGACAGCTATCCACCACGACGCGTGGAAGAACTTTAAAGCGCTTTCAAGACATTGCTTGCGCTGTCCTTGAATTGCAGAATGCACTTCTGGCGCTCAATCAGCAGTTGAATCGGGTTTGCATCACCGTTGGGGTGATGCCAAACAAAGGAATTCAACATGTTGAAAAAAATCTTAACTACCACCGCACTTCTGTTTTCACTCAGCAGCTTTGCCGCTGTTGACGTCAACAAAGCCAATGCCGCTGAACTGGATGGCATCAAGGGCATTGGTCCGTCACTTTCAGGCAAAATTTTGAAAGAACGCAACAAAGGCAGCTTCAAAGATTGGCCCGACCTCATGCACCGTGTCAGTGGCATGGGCGAGAAAAGTTCGGCCAAGTTTTCAGAGCAAGGCCTCACTGTCAACGGTTCGGGCTACCAAGGGAGTGCAGGGAGTGAGCCAACAAAAGCAAAGTCAGCAGACAAACCCAAAGCGACTAAGTCTTAATTGTTAAAGTGGCCGCAAAACCAATGATCGGTTTTAGCAAGCCTTTAACGCCTCAGGCCTTGCGATCATGCAAGGCCTTTTCTTTAAGAAGATGTGAGGTGTTGTAGTGCAGAAAAGCCAGAAGCTCTTTCTATCAACTCACCAACGTGCAACGCAATGTCTTCGCGAAATCGACTGGTCACAATTTGCACACCTACTGGCAATCCTGACACGATGCCGGTCGGAACAGACAAGCCAGGCAAGCCAAGGACAGCGGTACTCAACAAGGGCGATTGCGCCAATAAAATTTGGCTCATTCGCTCCGCAGTGCCCTGGTCATCGTCGATGGGCAGTTGCCGTTCCCAAGAATTAGGCATCAATAAAACTGGATAGCGCTCAAAAAATACCGCCCAATCTCGGGCAATGTTAAACCGTCTCGTGAAAGCTTCAAGATTTTGATCTCTGTCCCAAATTGGATTGATGTCCAAATAATGCTGTAGGGCCCGCCGCAAGGCATCGTCTCCCAACTGTTGCATGAATCCTGCGCCGGCGCGTCGCATGTCATTCATGACCATGTGAAATTGCATGGCAGACACTTCTGCAAAGTGTGGCGGTTCAACCTCTTCAATTACATAGCCAGCGGTCTCTAGCCAATGCGCTGCTTGAGACACGGCTGCACTGACACTGGGATCAACTTTTGAATGCGTCCAATTTTTAAAAACTGCAATGCGTGTCCGTTGTTGACAGTCTGAATTTTCTAAAGGTGCTGGCACCCATTGTGGATCTAAGGCAGAACCACGCGACATGACTTGCAAAGCCAAACGAGCGTCTGCGACTGTCCGAGTGAGTGGACCTTGCACTGACATTTGCTGGTTGGTGATGATGCGATTTGGCGCACTGGCTTTGTATGAAGGCACACGTCCCACGGTGGTTCTCAAGCCCACGACACCACAAGCCCAGGCCGGATAACGGATGGAGCCACCATAGTCGTTGCCGTGCGCAATAGCGCCCATACCCAATGCAGTTGCTGCCGCTGCACCGCCACTGGAGCCACCCGGCGTGACCGCTGGATCAAAAGGATTCAAGGTACGGCCATGAAAACTATTGTCTGTAAACCATCGAAGCGAAAATGCTGGTGCATTACTACGCCCCACAATGATCGCACCGGCCTCACGCATCGACTGCACTAGCGGAGAGTCACTGGTGGCTACGTTGTCCTTCAACGCTTCTACACCATCCGTCGTCGCTTCGCCAGCCACATCCACATTCACTTTGATGGTTATGGGTACGCCATGCAAAAGTCCCAGCGATTCACCTCGAGCTTGAGCAGCATCCGCATCGTCTGCGGCTTTTAAAGCAGATGCTGCATTGACCTGTGCCAAAGCATTGATGCTGGGGTTGATTTCTTCGATCCGCGCGAGAACACTTTCGGTCACTTGTCTCGCCGATACTTCGCGATGAACAATGCGTGAGGCCACTTCGGTGGCGCAGAGTTTCCATAAAGCTTGAGTCATGGTATTTGTTTAGTTTGTTAAGTAACGCTGCGCCAACAAAGTCCAATAGGCTGCACCCACAGGCAAAATTTCGTCATTGAAGTCATAGCCAGGGTTGTGCACCATGCAGGCATGCGCGTTGTCAGTTGGTGCTGAGGCACTTTTTGCAGTCCCATTGCCAATCATCAGATAACTACCGGGGCAGTGATCCAACATGAAGGCAAAGTCTTCACTCCCTGTCAGAGGACTGCCTTGCAATGTGACGCCTTCTTGCCCTAACAACGCCACGCCCACGGCGCGTGCAAACTCTGTTTCTGCTGCTGTATTCACCAACACAGGGTAATCGCGCTTGTAGTCGACCTGTGCTTGTAAGCCGAAGCTTTGTGCTTGGGCTGTGACCAAATCTGTCAGTCGAACTTGCAGCAGATCACGCACATCTCGATCAAGGGCACGAACGCTCAACTCTAAACGCGCAGAGCTCGGAATCACGTTATTGGCTTTTCCTGCCACTACAGAGCCCACCGTGATCACAGCCGTTTGCAACGGGTTCACGTTGCGTGACACGATGGTTTGCAGGGACATCACAATACTGGATGCTGCAACAATGGGATCTTGCGCCAGGTGCGGCATGGCGCCATGACCACCCAAGCCTGTCAAGGTAATGGTGACATCGTCCGAAGAAGCCATGGCAGGGCCATCGATGAATACCAATTGGCCAGCCGGGATGCCTGGCATGTTGTGAGCCGCAAAGATGGCATCACAGGGAAATTTTTCAAACAAGCCCTGCTCAATCATGAGCTTGGCGCCCCCTGGATGCTCCTCTGCCGGTTGAAAAATTAAATTCAAGGTACCCGAGAAATCAAGTTCTTGCGAAATGTATTTTGCCGCTGCCATCAGCATGGCCGTGTGACCATCATGACCACAGGCGTGCATGAGCCCGTCATGAAGACTGCGATGTGCAAAGCGATTGGTTTCTTGAATCGGCAAGGCATCCATGTCTGCACGAATGCCCAAGCGCTTTCGACCATCACCTCGAACCAATTGCGCGACGAGTCCTGTTGTTGCCAGGCCTCGGGTTACGGTGTAGCCCCAGCTTTCAAGTTGCTCTGCCAAGAGAGCTGAGGTTCGAAATTCTTGAAGCCCTAATTCAGGGTGCCGATGCAAATCGTGGCGCAGCGCAACAAATGGCGCTGCGCGTTCACGCATGGCGTGCAACAAATTCATTGCGCTTGCAAATTGATGGATTTGGCGATACCTTGGTACAACTTGATGTCGTCGGCATAAGCTTTGACGGCTTCATCGAGTCGCAATGCAGGAGAAGGGTCTTGACCCATGGCGGCCATCGTGGCCACAAAGTCAGCATCAAACATCACTTTGGTCAGGGCTTTGTGCAAGGCCTCCACAATGGGCTCGGGTGTGCCCTTCTTGACGTAATAACCACTGCCAATGGTGTAGTGAAATCCTTTGAGCAATTTATTTTCATCCACGGATGGAATGTGTTTGATCAATCGTTGGGGCTCGCTGGACAGAACGGCAATGAAACGCAGTTTGCCTTCTTTTTCCATGGCCACGTGAGGCGCGCCATAGGGTGTGATGAACAAGTCAATTTGGCCACCCAATAAATCTTGTGAAATGGGGCCGCCACCTTTGTAGGGCACGTGGAGCATTTCCGCGCCAATCTTTTTCGACAATTCTTCACCAATCAAATGATAGAAACTGCCGTTGCCAACACTGGCGTAATTGACAGGCTTACCCTCTTTGGCCATTTTTTGAATATAAGCCACCATTTCGTTGGCGTTCTTTGCAGGGAAGTCTTTGCGTGCCACGATGGCCATAGGTGCCAAGGCCATTTGCTGAATCAAGCGAAAATCTTCAGGCTTGTATTTCACCGCTTTCATGGCCAGCGGCGCCAAAATCAATTCATTGGGTGAACCCTGAAAGATGTAATACCCATCGGCTGGTGCGCTCAATACCTTTTGTGCAGCAATGGCACCGCCCGCACCGCCCAGGTTTTCGATGATGACGGGTTGTTTCAGTTCTTGCGCCAAAGCTTGATTCACTTTTCGCGCAATGACATCCGACAAACCACCCGGTGGATAAGGCACCATCAAGGTCACAGGCTTATTGGGGTATGTGTCAGCATGAGCTGGCATCAAATGCGTGAAAGCGCTGAGGAGCAACAACCCCAGTGATGCGAATCGTTTCATGAAAAAGTCCTTTGTTGAGAGCATGTAAGGCTCGAAGTTTGAAAATTTCAGCAAGTCGATACTAGGTACACCCAACGACAAACGGAAGGCTATAATTTTTCAGCGTGACAACTTTTAGTTGTCATTTAAAACCTCGTTTGGAGTCCCCATGAAGCTTCACCAACTACAAGCACTTGTCGGCGTGGTTGAACACGGCAGTATTCGGGCCACCGCACGCGAAATGCACCTGACACAAGCGGCCTTAACCAAGTCCTTGAGAACGCTAGAGGAAGATGTAGGCGTTTCTTTGCTGATTAGAAAATCGCGTGGCGTGGTGCTCACAGAAGCCGGCCAAAGATTACACGCCAGAGCCAAATTGGTCACACGCCAAATCACTTTGGCGCATGAAGACCTAAGGCAGTCACAAGGTGACGACACAGGGACCTTGCGCGTTGGAATTACGCCTTACCTCATGCTCACGGTATTGGGCGAAGCATTCATGTGGTTCAGACGGCGATACCCCAAAGTTCAGTTGCGCTTGGTCGAAGGCTTGGTGGCACGCGTGCTACCCAGCTTGCGGGATGGTTCTTTGGATTTTGCAATCGTGGCCGACAGCGGCGAAGTAGTCCATACAGAATTTGATGCCACGCGACTCCTCAAAGAACCGCAAAAAATAGTGGTACGTCAGGGGCACCCCATTTTGTTGCAAGCCACCGCAGCCCGCTTGGCCGCATTGGAATGGGTCTTACCTGGCCCCTTCGCCAATGATTTAGACGATGGCTTGAATGCCATGTTCAAACAGGCGAGTGTCAAAGCACCCAGTCTGATGACGCGCTGCGATGCCATGGCTGCCATGGCTTTGGTAAGACAGTCAGATGCCATTAGCGTCATGCCGGCGCCTTTGTTAGCGCAACCCGAATGCAGGGGACTGGTCGAACTTTCCTTGCGCAAGCTCAACCCGCCGCCGATTGAACTCGTTCTGCTTGCACCACCCGATGTACCGCTCACACCCGCTGCGGCTTATTTTGCACGCTGCCTTACCGATGCCATCATGACGCAACACATAGGCCGTCAAATTTGAGACCCGTTTTCAGCAGCGTACCAAACAAGTTTTTGGGATCACTCAATTTTGGGATTAAGGACAAACGCTCTCCCATCCCCAATGCGCAAGCAGCTTCATACATGAATCGCAGGGCTGCAAAATCTTCCAATGCAAAACCAACCGAATCAAACACCGTGATCTGAGTGGCGTGGTCTCTGCCTGACTTTTGCCCCTTCAACACTTGCCACAGTTCGGTCACTGCGAAATCATCTGGCATTTGCTGAATATCACCTTCCACACGCGACTGAGGGGTGTATTCCACAAACACTTTACTTGCAGCCAATACAGATGCCGCCAATTCAGTTTTGCCAGGACAATCACCCCCCACGCCATTGATGTGCATGCCGGGTTCGATCAAATCCGCTGTGATGATGGTGGCACAAGATTTGTCTGCAGTCACCGTGGTCACGATGTCTGCGCCTTTGACCGCCTGCGCAATGCTTTCGCAGATTTGCAAGTTCAAGCCACTGCCGCTTAAGTTGGCCATGAGTTTGGCGCTGGCATGCGGATCAAGGTCATACAAACGCACGGTCTCAATGCCAACCAAGTGCTGGAATGCCAATGCTTGAAATTCACTTTGAGCGCCATTGCCTATCAATGCCATCACTTTGCTGTCTGGCCTGGCCAACACTTTGGCCGCCACTACAGAAGTAGCGGCCGTTCTCAAGGCCGTGGTCAGTGTCAACTCACTCAAAAACAAAGGTGCACCCGTCGAAACATCGGCCATCACGCCAAATGCCATGACGGTAGACAAGCCCCTCGCCGTGTTTTTGGGATGACCGTTCACGTACTTAAAACTGTAGGTGGTGTCATCGGCAATGGGCATCAATTCAATGACGCCATCCAAGGAGTGATTGGCAATGCGTGCCGATTTATCAAAGTCTTCCCAACGCAAAAAGTCTGCTTGAATGAATTCGGCAATACCTGACAGGCAAGCTTTCAAGCCAATGCTTTGAACCAGTTCAACCGCTGCAGGTGCACTTAAATAGAGCGGGTTCAGCGTTGTGGCCAATTTTGATAAGACTGGGCTTGACTGAGGGAAGGAAACATTCTTAGGGAGCATCTCAAAAACCAAATAACGAGGTGAGAAGAGTTTGCAAAAGAAACAAATCAATTGAAATGATCAAAAATGTACTGTTTTGACAATTTATTTACCAAAATGGCATAACAAAGTATCATTTCGACAATATTTACAAGAACAATGACCCATGGATGACACTGACCAAAAACTAATCGGCTTGCTCAGACAAGATGCTCGAATGAGCATCGCTGACTTGGCTCACAAGTTGAAAGTGTCGCGCGGCACCATCAACAATCGCTTGCGAAAACTGGAAGACTCACAAGTGATCGTGGGCTACACCATCAGGCTCAGACCCGACACTGAACCTGAAACTATCAAGGCCTGGATGGGCGTTTTGGTGGAAGGCAACACCACGCGTCAGGTCATCGCCAGTTTGCTGGGTGAACCGAGCGTCTGCGCACTTCACGATACCAATGGCCGCTGGGACCTTTTGGCTGAAATTGAAGCACCCTCCATGAAGGACTTGTCTAAGGCGCTCGAAAGAATTCGTTTGATCAGCGGTATTCGGTCAACAGAAACAAACATTCACCTAGCGTCTTACCGCTAGGTGAATCGTTCACTTTACAACGTCAGCGCCAAAACCACCACCACCAGGCGTGTGAATTTCAAACACATCGCTAGGTGCCATTTGTACTTGACCAATGTGCTTCAACACTTCAACGCGGCCATCGGCACGCTGCACTTGGTTGATGCCTGGTGCACCTGCTTTGCCGCCGGACATGCCAAATGCCGGATGCACGCGACCATTGGACAAGATGCTGGCAGTCATGGTTTCTAAGAAACGTATGCGCCTTACACCGCCCATGCCACCCTGCCATTTGCCTTGTCCGCCCGATCCTTCACGCATGGCATAACTCTCTAAGCGCACAGGAAACCTAAACTCCAAAATTTCAGGATCGGTTAGGCGTGAATTGGTCATGTGGGTTTGAACCACCGAGGTGCCATTGAAGCCAGAAGTTATTTGCCCCTGCTCGTCTACCATCACACCTGCACCACTGCCACCCGAAATGGTTTCGTAGTACTGGTACTTGGCATTGCCAAAGGTGAAATTGTTCATGGTGGGCTGACTGCCCGCCATCACGCCCAAAGCGCCAAACAAGGCATTGGTGATGCAACTCGAAGTTTCCACATTACCCGCCACCACGGAGGCAGGAAAATTGGGGTTGAGCATGCAGCCTTCGGGAATGATCACATTCAAAGGTTTCAAGCAGCCCGCATTCAAAGGAATGTCGTCGTTCACCAAACTTCTGAACACATACAGCACGGCCGCCATGCAAACCGCAGTGGGTGCATTGAAGTTGTTGGTCTGCTGCGCACTGGTGCCTGTGAAATCAATTTCTGCGCTGCGATTTTTGGCATCCACGCGCACGGCGACTTGAATTTGCGCACCGTTGTCTAGCGGCAAAGTGAAGGCGCCGTCTTTCAAACGAGTAATCACGCGGCGCACAGATTCTTCTGCATTGTCTTGCACATGGCGCATATAGGCCTGCACCACGTCCAAACCAAACTCGGCCACCATTTTGTGCAACTCTTGCACGCCTTTTTCATTGGCAGCCAACTGAGCGCGCAAGTCAGCCATGTTTTGTTGAGGATTGCGGCTGGGGTATTGGCCACTGGCCAACAGCGCCAGCATGTCTTGCTCCTGCAAGACGCCTTCAGACACCAACTTGACGTTGTTGATTTGAACGCCTTCTTCTTGAATGGTCGTAGAAAAAGGCGGCATAGAGCCTGGGGTTGTTCCGCCAATGTCGGCATGGTGACCGCGTGAGCCCACATAAAACTCGGGCTGCGTTGCACCTTCTAAAAATACGGGCGTGATGACGGTGACATCGGGCAAGTGTGTGCCGCCGTGATACGGGTCGTTGAGCACAAACACGTCACCCCGGTGCATCTTGCCAGCGTTTTCTCGTATCACTGTCTTGATGCTCTCTCCCATGCTGCCAAGGTGCACTGGCATGTGCGGCGCATTGGCAATGAGGTGGCCTTCTGCGCTGAACAGAGCGCAAGAAAAATCAAGCCGCTCTTTGATGTTGACGGAGTAGGCGGTGTTTTGCAATTGCAAACCCATTTGCTCGGCAATGTTCATGAAGAGGTTATTGAACACTTCAAGCAGCACAGGATCGACCGTGGTGCCTGCAGCATGTTTGGTTTGACGTACTTCCACTCGATTGAGCAACAAGTGGTCTAGCGCCGTCACTTGTGCCTGCCACCCTGGCTCTACCACTGTGGTGGCATTCTTCTCGGCAATGATGGCTGGGCCAGCAATCACATCGCCAATGCGCAAATCTTCGCGTACAAACAAACCAGCATTCCACCAACGTGATTCGCCATCTGAACCAGCTGAATACATTTTGACGGTGGCGCGCTTGGGGACATCACGCAAAGGATTTAGGGCATGTGGCACTTCAACAGACGCATCACCTTTGATGACGGCTTCAACAGAAACAGCCTCCACCATGAGCGCTTTGCCTGTCATCAAAAATGCAAATCGTTGACGGTAAGCCTGTTCAAAACGCGCGGTGATTTCTGCCAAGCTGCCCATGCTGACCACCAATGCAGAATCACTGCCTTCGTAGCGAACATGCACGCGCTCGTGCAACTCAATGACATCGCCCAAAGCTTGCTTGGCCAACGCAGCACGCGCAGCATCGCCCAAACTTTGAAGCGGCGCTGCCAAAGACGGCATGGCCTCGGGTGTGAGGCGCAACTCAACGGCTTGCTCGCGAATCAAACTTTGATCGGCCAAGCCCATTCCGTAGGCCGACAGTACACCAGCCAGGGGGTGAACATAAACTTGCTTCATGCCCAGCGCATCGGCCACCAAGCATGCGTGCTGGCCTCCGGCGCCACCAAAACATTGCAAGGTGTAGCGTGTCACGTCATAGCCGCGTGCCACAGAAATTTTCTTGATGGCGTTGGCCATCTGCTGCACAGCGATGCGCAAGAAACCATCAGCTATGGCTTCTGCAGTTCGGTTCATTTGAGATGACAACGCAGCAAAGCGTTCAGCCACGGCCTGCTTGTCTAAGCGCTGATTACCCTCGGGACCAAACACTGCTGGGAAAAAATCGGGCTGCACTTTGCCCACCAACACGTTGGCATCGGTCACCGCCAAAGGGCCACCACGCCTGTAACTGGCAGGCCCAGGATTGGCGCCCGCGCTTTGAGGCCCCACACGCAAACGTGCCCCATCAAACTGTAACAAAGAACCGCCACCTGCAGCCACCGTGTGAATGCTCATCATGGGCGCACGCATGCGAATGCCAGCCACTTGCGTTTCAAACTCGCGCTCAAACTGACCCGCGTAGTGCGACACATCTGTAGAGGTGCCCCCCATGTCAAAGCCAATCACTTTGTCATGACCCGCCCCTTCGGCTGTTCGCGCCATGCCCACAATACCGCCCGCAGGACCACTCAAAATAGCGTCTTTGCCAGCAAACGCATGGGCATCGGTCAGGCCGCCCGAAGACTGCATGAACATCAACTTGACGCCTGGCATTTCACTGGCGACTTGGTCAACATAGCGACGCAAAATGGGCGACAGATAGGCATCCACCACCGTGGTGTCGCCACGGCTGACAAACTTCATCAAGGGACTGGTTTGATGTGAGGTGCTGATTTGCGTGAAACCAATCTGGCGCGCCAATTGTGCGGCCATGGCTTCATGTTGTTGGTAGCGATAAGCGTGCATGAACACAATGGCCACGCTGCGAGTACCGGCATCAAACTGCACCTGCAATTGAACGCGCAATGCCGCTGTGTTCAAGGCTTCAATGACTTCGCCTTGCGCCGACATGCGCTCTTGGGCTTCAATCACTTCGCTGTAAAGCAGTTCAGGCAGTACGATATTGCGGTCAAACAAACGCGGGCGATTTTGATACGCAATGCGCAAAGCATCTCGAAAACCTAGCGTGGTGACCAACAAGGTGCGTTCACCTTTTCGCTCTAACAGTGCATTGGTGGCCACCGTGGTGCCCATCTTGACGCAACTCACCAATTTGGGGCTGACGGGCTCATTGGATTTCAATCCCAGCAAATGACGAATACCTGCCACCGCCGCGTCTTTGTACTGATCGGGGTTTTCAGACAACAGTTTGTGGGTGACCAACTGGCCATCAGGCCTTTTGCCAACGATGTCGGTGAAAGTACCCCCTCTGTCAATCCAGAATTGCCACAGCGGACTGGACGGTAAGCTCGTCATTGAATTTCCTTAAATCTACAGCGCGACACGACTCATTGGCGGTCTGATTTCAACGCTTATCGAAGGCGATGTTAAACCTTTCAGACTAATCTTTGAGACGAACATCGCGTTTCTACCAAGACGGGCCTGTATTTTGCATTTGCAGTCAGTGCTATTCTTGCAAGGCTTTCCGATTTTTTTCATTCAACGGAGTTCACATGAAAAGACGTCTACTTTCTCAAGCCCTGATCACCACGTTGTTCGCTTTGGGTGGCATCGCTTCAGCTCAAGCCCAAACCAAGTGGGACTTGCCCGCGGCCTACCCCGCCAACAACTTCCACACCGAAAACTTGGTGCAATTTGCCAACGATGTTGAAAAAGCTTCTGGCGGTAAGTTGAAAATTACGGTTCATGCCAACGCCTCTTTGTTCAAAGCACCCGAAATCAAGCGTGCCGTACAAGGTGGCCAGGCACAAATTGGTGAAATCTTGTTGGCCAATTTCCAAAATGAATGGCAATTGTTTGGTGCAGATGGCCTGCCCTTCTTGGCAGACAGCTACGAAGAATCTTTCAAACTGTACAAAGTACAGCGCCCCTTCCTTGAGAAGAAATTGGGCGAGCAAGGCATGATGTTGTTGTATGCAGTGGCTTGGCCACCGCAAGGCATCTATGTGAAGAAGCCCATCAACTCGGCAGCCGATTTGAAGGGTGTGAAATGGCGCGCCTACAGCCCCTCCACAGCCCGTATTGCTGAATTGGTGGGCGCACAGCCTGTCACGGTTCAAGCCGCAGAACTCTCTCAAGCCATGGCCACTGGCGTGGTTGAAAGCTACATGTCTTCTGGCTCCACCGGCTACGACACCAAAACCTACGAGCACATCAAGTACTGGTACGACACCCAAGCTTGGTTGCCCAAAAACGCGGTCATCATGAACAAAGCTGCGTTTGATGCCCTCGATGCAGGCACCAAACAAGCCGTCTTAAAAGCAGGCGCTGATGCCGACGCACGCGGCTGGAAAGTGTCTCAAGCCAAGAATGGCGAGTACATTGACTTGCTCAAAAAGAATGGCATGAACATCGTCACACCATCTGCCCAACTCAAAGCCGACATGAAAAAAGTGGGCGATGTGATGTTGAAGGAATGGCTTGAAAAAGCTGGCCCTGAAGGCAAAGCCTTGGTCGACGCCTACAACAAGCCTTAATCAGCAATGCGCAGTTTGTTAAATCGCATTTATGACAGCGCCGCCGCTTTGGCGGCGCTTTTCATGTGCGCCATGCTAATGATGGTTTTAATGTCCATCATTGGTCGTGAATTCAACTTTCACATCAGAGGCACAGATGCTTATGCGGGCTATTGCATGGCCGCCAGTGGCTTCCTTGCTTTGGCACACACCCTGAAAAAAGGTGAGCACATTCGAGTGACGGTTCTCATCAGCCGATTCAAAGGGGGTTGGCTAAAAGGCATCGAATTGTGGGCATTGGGCATGGCCACTTTTTTAGCCTGTCTCATGGCGTACTACAGCATACGTTTGTCTTGGCAGTCTTACACCTTCCACGACATTTCCACCAGCAACGATGCAACGCCCTTGTGGATTCCTCAAATCCCCATGGCACTTGGCACCGTGGTTTTGGCGATCGCTTTCATCGACGAATTGATTTTGGAAATTCTGGGCAAACGAGTGGCCTTGAATTCAGATGAAGCGTTACACAACGAGTAACTATGAATGATTTACTGATCACAGCGCTGCTGGTTGCAACGCTGTTTCTCATTTTGGGCAGTGGCGTCTGGATTGGCTTGTCTTTGTCAGGCGTGGCCTGGGTGGGCATGCAGTTGTTCAGCAGCCGTCCTGCTGGCGACGCCATGGCCGTTACCATTTGGGGGTCCTCTTCCAGTTGGACCCTCACCGCTTTGCCCCTGTTCATCTGGATGGGTGAAATTCTATTCAGAACGCGGCTCAGTCAAGACATGTTCAAAGGCTTGGCGCCTTGGCTGCAAGCTTTGCCCGGCCGTCTGCTTCACACCAATGTTGCGGGCTGCACCATTTTTGCGGCGGTTTCTGGCTCATCTGCGGCCACTTGCGCCACCATTGGCAAAATGACTTTGCCCGAACTCGCCAAGCGCGGTTATCCAGACAACATGGTCATTGGCACCTTGGCCGGTGCTGGCACTTTGGGTTTGCTCATCCCGCCGTCCATCATCATGATTGTCTATGGCGTGACCGCAGATGTGTCCATTGCCAAGCTGTTCATCGCTGGCATCTTGCCGGGACTGATGCTGGCGTGCTTGTTTTCTGGTTACATCATTTACTGGGCTTTGCGTCATCCGGAACAAGTACCTGCCAATGATCGCCATTACACCTTCATGGAAAAAATCCGTGAATCGGGCAGTTTGATTCCCGTCGTTTTATTGATTGCGGCAGTGCTTGGTTCCATCTACGCAGGCATTGCAACTGCCACAGAGGCAGCAGCAGTCGGTGTGGTGGGTGCAATGGTTTTGTCGGGCGTACAAGGTTCATTGAATTGGTCTAGTTTCAAGGAAGCGCTGATGGGCGCAACCAGGCTCTATTGCATGATTGCGCTGATATTGGCGGGCGCCTCCTTTTTGACGCTTTCCATGGGCTACATCGGTTTGCCGCGTCACTTGGCAGAATGGATTGCCACACTGGGCCTAAGCCAGTTTGAACTCATCTTGGCACTGACGGTCTTTTATGTGATCTTGGGTTGCTTCTTAGATGGCATCTCCATGGTGGTGCTCACCATGGGCGTCATCATGCCCACCGTTCAAAAAGCCGGCATCGATCCTTTGTGGTTTGGCATCTTCATTGTGTTGGTTGTTGAGATGGCCCAAATTACCCCACCCGTGGGTTTCAATTTGTTTGTGCTTCAAGGCATGACAGGCAAAGATTTGCTCTGGATTGCCAAAGCCACTTTGCCCATGTTTTTCTTGATGGTGGTGGCCGTCTTGTTGATTTACTTCTTCCCGGCCATCGTTACTTGGATGCCTCAGCAGATGAAGTTGTAAGCAGTTGGTGCAGGCTGTGTGTGCAGCCATCAAAGAATTCAACCAGCAATTGCAAAGTGACCCTGATTTTGATTCAAAATTGACCCTCCCTCATGTCGACTCATTTGACACTCGGTCAAAGAATACCCAAAGGAATTTCGTGTTTAAAAATGTGATGGCCTACCGCATTGGGCTAAATTGGGTAGCGACGGCTTCCGAAGTAGAAAACGCACTGGCTACGGCCAGATTTACGGAGTGCTCTCCAGGCCAAGACAAATCTGTTGGGTGGGCTGAGCCTAGAGGCGTGGCTCACGGTCCCCTGCTTGAATCAGTCGGCGGACAATGGATTGCCAAATTGTTGATTGAAACCAAAGCCGTTCCCTCCTCGGTGGTCAAGCGCAAAGCCGAGTTACAAGCCAAAGACATTGAAGAAAAAACCGGCCGCAAGCCCGGCAAAAAAGAGCAACGCGAAATGCGTGAAGACATTTTGCACAGCCTGCTGCCCCAAGCCTTTGCCAAACAAGGCGCCGTCATGGTCTGGCTAAGCCCCAAAGATCGCTTGTTGGTCATTGATGCAGGCAGTTCTGGAAAGGCCGATGAAGTGATCACCCAATTGGTACGCGCTCTGCCCGGTCTCGATCTGAATTTGCTTCAAACAGCCACCTCACCCCAAACAGGAATGGCAACCTGGCTTTTGGCCACCGATCCTGACGAACTTCCACCCGCCCTCAGCGTTGAAAAAGAATGCGTCCTCAAGTCGGGCTCAGAAGATCAACCCATGGTGAAGTACACCCGCCACGTGCTCAACACAGATGAAGTGCGCAAACATGTGCGCGAGGGCAAACTGCCCACCCAATTGGGTTTGAGCTGGGAGGGCAAAGCCAGCTTTGTCTTAACAGAGCAACTGCAGTTCAAAAAAGTCAGCTTCTTAGACGGCTCAGAGCCTGATGCCATTGGCGCTGAAGGCGATGACAAGTTTGATGCCGATGTCATACTGAGCACGGGCATGCTAGGCCCTCTCATACATGATGTGCTTGCTGCTTTGGGCGGCGAGAATGTGTTTGCTGAAGCGGCAAGCGCCGACGAAGGCCCACCTTTTTAATTGCACACAACGCGCGCCATTAACTTGGCGCCATTCAACAGGAAGCTTGCCATGCTCTCGGTCATCGCTATTTGCATTGGCGCTTGTGTAGGTGCTTTGTCCCGATGGCAATTGGGACTTTGGCTCAACCCCAGCTCAAGTGACCACGGCATTTTTCCTTGGGGTACCTTGGCTGCCAACCTCATTGGGGGCTACCTCATTGGCTTGTGTGTGGGTGCATTTCAAAACATGCCCCAACTGGCCCCCGAAGTTCGACTGCTCTGCGTCACGGGCTTTTTAGGTGCACTCACAACGTTCTCTACCTTTTCTGTCGAAGTGGTTAGCATGCTTCAGCAAGGCCGTCTTGCGCTGGCCTTGTTGACAGCAGGCATTCATTTGATCGGCTCTCTTGTTCTGACCTATTTAGGGCTTTACACTGTCAAATTACTCGGTGTTAGTCCTATGCCCTAAATGATGGGATTGAGGTCTACTGCTACATTGTTTCGTTATTTACTTGGAGAACACATGACCCTGAATCGCATTGCACGTCGCTTGGCCCTTGGTGCGGCTGTAGCCCTCCCCTTGGCCCTCTCTTTGAGCACCACGGCTCAAGCACAACAGTTCTTCCGCATTGGCACAGGCGGCACCGCCGGCACTTATTACCCTGTGGGCGGCATGATTGCCAACGCGGTGTCCGTGCCCGGCAAATTGATTGCAACTGCGCAAGCGTCCAACGGTTCCGTTGCCAACGTCAATGCGGTCGCTGGTGGCTCCATGGAATCTGGTTTCTCTCAGTCCGACGTTGCCACTTGGGCCCAAAAAGGCACAGGCATTTACGAAGGCAAGCCCAACATCCCCGATCTGCGTCTTATCGCCAACCTCTACCCTGAAACCATTCACGTGGTGGTTAAAAAATCTTCTGGCATCAAAAGCATTGCCGAACTCAAAGGCAAGCGCGTTGCTTTGGACGAGCCAGGTTCTGGCACGTTGGTCAACGCACGTTTGATCTTGGCTGCATACAACATCAAAGAATCCGAAATCAAGCCTGAGTACATCAAGCCCAACCAAGCCGCCGACAAAATGAAAGACGGCGCCTTAGATGCCTTCTTCTTCGTGGGTGGCGCACCTGCTGGTGCCATTGCCGAACTGGCTTCTAGTGGTGGTGGCATTGCTTTGTTGCCAATCGATGGTGCACAAGCACAAGCCTTGCGCAACACCAGCTCCTTCTTTGCCAACGACAACGTACCTGCTGCAACCTACAAAGATGTCGACGCAGTCAACACCTTGTCTGTGGGTGCACAGTGGGTTACCAGCGCCAAAGCCGACACCGAAACCATCTATCAAATTACCAAAGCACTTTACAGTGAGCCCACCCAAAAAGCATTGGCTGCTGGCCATGCCAAAGGCAAGCTCATCACGCTCAAAAATGCGGTTCAAGGTGCAGGCATTCCATTCCACCCTGGCGCAGAAAAGTTCTACCGCGAAGCCGGTGTTTTGAAATAATTTAACGTTCGTTAAATGCCAACGGGCGAGTTAACTGCTGGTTAACTCGCCCGTTACTACTTGAAGTTTCCAGAGTATTCACATGACCGCTGCCACCTTGCTACCCGACGATCAAAAGCTACAAGAACTCGAAGAAAAATTTGATCCCGAGATGCGCTTTCGGCCCACCATGCCGCCTGCAACGCAAATCGTCAAATGGCTTTTAATTGCCCTGTCTGCCTTTCACTACTACACCGCAGGCTTTGGTTTGCTGCAAGAAATTACGCACCGCGGTGTGCACTTGGCCTTTGTACTGGGCATGATCTTTTTGGTATTCGCATTCAGCGCGTCTTCTGCCGATCGCGATGTCAAAAGTTCCATTCTCAACCCAGGTGGCGTTCCCTTAGTTGACTGGCTCTTAGCGGGCGCTTGCGCCTTAAGCGTGCTCTACATACCCTACGTCTTTGACGACCTCATGTTCCGCGTGGGCAACCCCAGCAACATGGACGTCATCATGGGCAGCATCTTGTTCATCTCTTTGCTAGAGGCCACACGACGTTCTATGGGCTGGCCCTTGCCCCTAATTGCGATTGGCTTCACAGCTTATGCTTTGCTAGGGCCCTACTTCCCAGGTTTGCTCAAACACGCAGGCGCCAACTGGTCAATGATGATCAACCACCAGTACCTCACCAGCCAAGGCATTTACGGTGTGGCGGTCGGTGTGGTGGCCACCTATGTTTTCCACTTTGTGTTGTTTGGCGTCATGGCCACACGCATTGGCTTGGGTCAACTGTTCTTAGACTTGGCCTCTTCCGTAGCAGGTCGCTATGCAGGCGGCCCAGCCAAAGTCAGTGTGTTTGGTTCTGCCTTGTTTGGCATGCTGAGTGGCTCATCGGTGGCCAATGCCGTGACGGTTGGGTCACTCACCATTCCCGCCATGATTCGGGTGGGCTACAAAAAACATTTTGCAGCTGCTGTAGAAGCCGCTTCGTCTACTGGCGGACAAATTACGCCTCCGGTCTTGGGTGCAGCTGCGTTCTTGATGATTGAATTCTTGAACGTACCCTACCAAACCATCATTGCAGCATCGGTGGTGCCAGCTTTCATGCACTTCTTTGGCGTCTTCATGCAAGTGCACTTTGAAGCCAAACGTTATGGCTTGCGCGGCCTTACAGAAGATGAGATGCCGCGCTTGGCAGAGTCGCTCAAAATGCGCTGGCCTACACTCATTCCTTTGGCTTTGCTCATTAGCATTTTGGTCTCGGGACGTACGCCTTACTTGGCGGCTTTCGTGGGCATCAGCTCCTGTGCCATTGTGGGCTTGTCCACCAAAGTCAGTGGCAATCAGCTAAAAAACTGGGGGCTCATGGTAGTGATGCACGTCATCTTGATGACCATCGCCTTCTCAGACTTTGGCAACCACAACAGCACCATCAAATTAGGCCTGTTTGCACTGGCCGTGGCGGTGGGTGCTGCGGCCTATATTTTGGCGGGTGTACGTGGTCGCATTGAAGCGCATGTGCTGGTAGAAGCACTCGAAACAGGCGCCAAATATGCATTGGCCGTTGGCGCTGCTGCGGCCACTGTGGGCATCGTCATTGGCGTGGTCACACTGACTGGTGTGGGCTTCAAAATCAGTTACATCATCACCCAAGCAGCGCAAACCATCTCTGCTTTCATGGGCGGTTTTATTCCAACTGACTGGGCTTCTGCCAACACCCTCACCCTGCTGGCAGCATTGATCATGACCGGCTTGGTCTGCGTGCTGATGGGCTGCGGCGTACCCACCACAGCCACCTACATCATCATGGTCAGCGTGGCTGCACCCACCTTGGTCAATTTAGGGGTTGAGCCCTTGGTGGCTCACTTCTTTGTTTTCTACTACGGCGTGTTGGCCGACATCACACCCCCTGTGGCATTGGCGGCTTATGCGGCAGCGGGCATGGCCGGCAGTGATCCCTTTAAAACAGGTAACACCGCCTTCCGTTTGGGCTTGGCCAAAGCCTTGGTGCCATTTGTGTTTGTGTTCTCACCTTCCCTGCTGTTGGTCACCAAAGGCTTTACCTGGGAAAGCTTCATCATCACCTTCACAGGCTGCGTCTTGGGCATCACGCTTATGGCTGCTGCATTGAGCAAATTCATGTTGGTCGAAATGAAGCGCTGGGAGCAACTTTCTTGCTTGTTCGCCGCATTGCTCATGATTGCCCCAAGCCTCACCGCCACCTTGGTGGGTGTGGCCATGGTCATACCGATGCTAATTAACCAATGGCGCAGAGCAAATCCCTCCTAAACGCATTGAAATTGGGGTAAGCCCTTACCGCTCATTTGCCTGCTGCGTGATCTACTGGAGGTTGAATTCAACCCGAGGAGTTACGCATGCAGGTCCAAATGAAAGTCAACGGAAAATCAGTCTCCGTTGATGCAGCCCCCAACACATTGCTCGTCAACGCTTTGCGCGAGCACCTCAAACTGACTGGCACCCACGTGGGTTGCGACACCGCCCAATGTGGCGCGTGCACCGTTCATGTGAATGGCCGCGCCGTCAAGTCTTGCAACATGCTCACCGCACAAGCCCAAGGCGCCGAAGTCACCACCATTGAAGGCATGGCCCAGCCCGATGGCACCATGCACCCCATGCAAGCTGCATTCAAAGAATGCCACGGCTTGCAGTGCGGTTTCTGCACACCTGGCATGGTCATGAGCGCCGTTGACATCGCCAAGCGCCACCCCAACGCAAGCGAACTCGAAATTCGCGAATTGCTCGAAGGCAATCTGTGCCGTTGCACCGGTTACCAAAACATCGTCAAGGCCGTGCAGCAAGGTTCTGCTGCCATGAAAGCTTAAGGAGTTCATCATGGGTGCATCAGATTTTTCCAAACTTCCTCACATTGGTGAAGCCTTGCGTCGCAAGGAAGACTATCGCTTCCTCACAGGCGCCGGCAACTACACAGACGACATCCGCCTAGACAACATGACGCACGCTGTGTTTGTGCGTTCACCCCACGCACACGCCAACATCAAGAGCATCAACAAAGCTGCAGCTTTGGCTGCGCCTGGTGTGGTGGCAGTGCTCGACGGTCCCGATGTGGTCGATGCCAAGATCAATGGATTGCCTTGCGGTTGGCTCATCACCGACACCAGCGGCAAGCCCATGAATGAGCCGCCTCACCCCATCCTTGCCAACGGCAAAGTACGTTACGTGGGCGACCACGTGGCCATGGTGGTGGCCGAAACTTTGGAACAAGCTAAAAACGCAGCCGAGTTGGTCGAAGTGGAATACGACGTCTTGCCCGCCGTGGTCGATGTACGTCAAGCCAAAACAGCAACCGCTTTGCACGCGGAAGCCCCCAACAACCAATGCTACAACTGGGCCATTGGCGACAAAGCCGCTGTAGATGCTGCATTTGCTGGTGCTGCACACGTCACCAAGCTCGACCTGATCAACAATCGCTTGGCCCCCAACCCCATGGAGCCACGTGCCGCCATTGGCAGCTACAACCGCGCCAATGACGAGTACACCTTGTACGTGTCCAACCAAAACCCGCACGTTGAGCGTTTGCTCATGACCGCCTTTGTAATGGGCTTGCCCGAGCACAAAGTGCGCGTCATTGCACCCGATGTGGGCGGTGGTTTTGGCGCCAAAATTTATTTGTACGCAGAAGATGTGTGCCTCACCTGGGCTTCCAAAAAGCTCAACCGCAACATCAAATGGAATTGCGACCGTTCAGAAGCTTTCTTAAGCGATGCCCACGGCCGTGACCACTCGAGCCACGCCGAATTGGCCATCGACAAAGACGGCAAGTTCTTGGCTTTGCGTGTGCACACCGATGCCAACTTGGGCGCGTACTTGTCTACGTTCTCCACAGCGGTTCCCACCATTTTGTACGCCACTTTGTTGGCCGGCCAATACGCTACACCTCAGGTGTATGTGGAGGTAGACGCATGGTTCACCAACACAGCCCCTGTTGACGCGTACCGCGGTGCAGGTCGCCCAGAAGCCACTTACTTGCTTGAGCGCATTGTGTCGCGCGCCGCGTTTGAGTTGGGCATGACGCAAGACGCCATTCGCAGCAAGAACTTCATCACACAGTTTCCGTACCAAACGCCAGTGGCTTTGCAGTACGACACCGGCGATTTCCACGCCCTCATGAACCACGCCAACAAACTGGGCGACTTGGCAGGCTTCCCAGCCCGCAAAGCCGCCAGTGCGGCCAAAGGCATGTTGCGCGGCATTGGTTACTCCAGCTACATCGAAGCTTGCGGCTTGGCCCCTAGCAACGTGGCTGGCGCTTTGGGCGCCCGTGCTGGTTTGTTTGAGTGCGGCGAAGTTCGCGTGCACCCCACAGGCAGCGTGACGGTGTTCACCGGCTCACACAGCCATGGCCAAGGTCACGAAACCACCTTTGCACAGGTGGTGGCAGCACGCTTGGGCATTCCGGTTGAAAACGTTGACCTTGTTCACGGCGATACCGGCCGCGTGCCTTTCGGCATGGGCACTTACGGTTCACGCTCAATTTCTGTGGGCGGTGCGGCTTTGATGCGCGCCCTCGACAAAATTGAAGCCAAGGCCAAGAAAATTGCAGCCCACCTCATGGAAGCCGGCGATGCCGACATTGACTTTGCCAATGGCGAATTCAGTGTCAAGGGCACCGACAAAAAGATTCCATTTGGCACGGTGGCACTCACGGCTTATGTGCCGCACAACTACCCCCTCGACAAGTTGGAGCCAGGCCTGAACGAAACAGCGTTCTATGACCCCACCAACTTCACTTTCCCAGCAGGCACTTACATTTGCGAAGTTGAAATTGACCCTGAAACCGGCGTCACCAAAGTGGACAAGTTCACTGCAGTGGACGACTTTGGCACCATCATCAACCCCATGATTGTGGAAGGCCAAGTTCATGGCGGTTTGGTGCAAGGCATTGGCCAAGCGCTGATGGAACACTGTGTGTACGACAAAGAAACAGGTCAACTCTTGACGGGCTCTTTCATGGACTACACCATGCCCCGCGCCGACGACTTCCCCGATTTCGCCATCGGTCACGAGTGCACCCCCTGCACCACCAATCCTTTGGGCACCAAAGGTTGCGGTGAAGCCGGCGCCATTGGCTCACCGCCAGCCGTGATCAACGCCGTGTTAGACGCACTGGCACCTGTGGGCGTCAAAGACTTTGACATGCCTGCCACACCGCACCGCGTGTGGGAAGCCATTCAAGCCGCCAAGGCCTAATTCAAAATTCGGAGTATTTACCATGTACGCATTCAACTACGAGCGCCCTACTGCCCTGGCAGACGCACAAAAGCTGGCACAAGCCGGTGGCCAAGTTTTGGCCGGTGGTCAAACCATGATCGCTGCCATGAAGCAGCGCCTGCAACAACCCGAAACTTTGGTTGACCTGGCCGCCATCAGTGGTTTGGCTGGTGTCAAAAAAGACGGCAACAACATCGTCATTGGCGCCATGACGCGCCATCAAGATGTGGCGGACAACGCAGACGTCAAACAACACATTCCTGGCTTGGCCGCTTTGGCCAACAACATTGGCGACAAGCAAGTTCGTTCCATGGGCACCATTGGTGGCTCTGTGGCCAACAACGACCCTGCAGCTTGCTACCCCAGCGCGTTGCTGGCTTTGGGCGCCACGGTGAATACCGACAAGCGTTCCATCAAGGCCGACGACTTTTTCCAAGGTCTGTACACCACCGCGTTGGAAGCGGGCGAAATCATCACTTCTGTGAGTTTCCCCATTCCCGTCAAAGCGGCTTACGCCAAATTCAACCAACCCGCCTCACGCTTTGCGTTGGTCGGCGTGTTTGTGGCCCAAACGGCTGGCGGCGCTCGCGTGGCCATTACAGGCGCAGGCAATGGCGTGTTCCGTCATGCAGGCTTGGAAGCCGCTTTGACAAAGAGCTTTACCCCTGAAGCAGTGACTGGAGTCGCGGTAGACTCTACGGATCTCAATGCCGACCTGCACGCTTCAAAGGCCTATCGCGCTCACCTGATCACCGTGCAAACTCAAAGGGCGGTGAAACAGGCGAACGGATGAACGCAAAAGACACTTTCAAAAGCATCGACGAACTTGTCCAGGCCCTTCAAGGCGTGGGCTATTTCGCGGAACGGCGGCTCATCACCGCCGTTTTTTTGAGCCTCAAATTGGAGCGTCCTCTTCTGTTAGAGGGTGAACCTGGCGTGGGCAAAACAGAACTGGCCAAAGCCTTGGCCAAAGTTTTGGGGCGCCCTCTCATTCGGCTTCAGTGCTACGACGGTATGGAGCAGCGCGAGGCTCTCTACGAATGGAACCATGCAGCCCAGTTGCTGCACATGCGTGCAGCTGCGTCTCAATCAGGCTCTGGTGCGAGGCCTCAAGACATTGAGCGCGAGGTCTATCAAAAACGTTTCTTGGTCAAACGTCCATTGCTAGAAGCGCTTCAAACCGAAGCCCCAGGTGCGCTGTTGCTGATCGATGAAGTCGACCGCACTGACGAACCCTTCGAAGCCTTTTTGCTTGAGTATTTGGGCGAGTACCAAGTGAGCATTCCAGAACTGGGCACTATCAAAGCCGAAGTAGCCCCTGTCACCATTCTCACCAGCAACCGCACGCGCGATTTGAACGATGCCGTCAAGCGCCGCTGCTTGTACCAATGGATGGACTACCCCGATCGCGAGCGCGAATTGGCTGTGGTGCGCTCTCAGGTACCACAAGCCAGCGCACAACTGACCGAGCAAGTGGCCGAGTTTGTAGGCCGACTTCGCAGCCAACCGTTTGCCAGCGCCTTTCAGCGCGCACCCGGCATTGCTGAAAGCGTGGAATGGGCGAAAGCCTTGGTGGCCTTGAACACCCTCACACTCGACCCTGAAGTGGTGCAAGACACTGTGGGCATCTTGTTCAAGCAGCGCGAAGACATCGCCGCCATCACGCCTTTGCTGGACGATTTGTTGGCCCCTGCCCCCACCGTCATTTAAGAGTTTTTCACCATGCTGTTGGGCGACGCACGCACTGGCAAACTCAGTGACAACATCACCGGTTTTGCAAGAGCCCTGCGCAGGGCGGGTTTGCCCATCGATGCGTCGCGCATCAGCTTGGCCATTGAATCGACGCAGCTGGTTGGCATTGAACGCAAAGGCGATTTGTCAGCGGCCTTGCAATCATGCTTAGTCAGCCGACAAGAAGACTTGGTGGTGTTTGACCAAATGTTTTCGGCCTTTTTTAGAGATCCCGAACTCACACGTCAGCTACTGTCGCAGTTACTTCCCAAAGCGCCCACAGCCACGCCAGGCGTGCCGCGTAAATCACGCGTCCAAGAAGCACTGGCCGCTAAAAACAAAAACAATGACCCGGTCAAACCCAAAGAAGATGAACTGAAGTTTGACGCGGCCATGAGCGCCAGCGACCGCCAGCGCTTGCAGCAAGCGGACTTTCAAAGCCTGAGCGCCAGTGAATTCAATTTGGTCGAAAAACTAGCCCGTCGCGTCAAGTTGCCTCTGCCCCAAATTCAAGGCCGGAGAACCCGCGCAGGTGGCCGCGGTGAACGCATGCACTGGGCCAAAACCATGCAGCAAGCAGCGCGCCAAGATGGCGATGTATTGCGCTTGCCGCGCATGCAACGCAAGCCTCATGCGCTGCCCCTGCTCATCTTGGTTGACATCAGTGGCTCCATGGAGCGTTAT
Source organism: Limnohabitans sp. (assembly GCA_049655425.1). Classification (GTDB taxonomy): domain Bacteria; phylum Pseudomonadota; class Gammaproteobacteria; order Burkholderiales; family Burkholderiaceae_C; genus Limnohabitans_A. The sequence goes on from JBASJS010000003.1 coordinate 947,721, forward strand.
GCTCGTTTGCTGTTGGCTTTTTTGCACCAAGCCACCCGTGGCACACCGCGTCAAGTGTTTGCATTTGGCACAGACTTGACCAACCTCAACCCGGCCTTCAAGCTGAGAGACACCGATGACATGCTGGCCTTGTCCAGCCGTCAAATTCAAGACTTTGCAGGCGGCACCCAATTGGGCCAATCGTTGTCGCAATTTCGGCTGCAGCATGCAAAAAAACTCACAGGTCGGCGAACCGTCGTGCTGCTCATCAGCGATGGACTCGATACAGGCACTGCAGAAACGCTAGACTCAGAGCTTGTATGGCTAAAACGACACACACGATCTTTGCTTTGGCTCAACCCTTTGCTCAGATTTGACGGCTACGCTCCTATTGCAACCGGCGCCAGTGTGTTGAATCGCCACGTGAATGGCATGTTGGCCATCCACAACTTATCCCGCTTGGAAGAACTGGCGCAAGCCTTGACCAAGTTACTCAAAAAGAATTGAAGGAGAAGACACCATGGACATGCAAGGTCAACGCGTATTACACGTCACACAAGCACAAGCTTGGGATGCCCTCAACGATCCTGCAATTTTGAAATCCTGCATTCCAGGTTGTGACAAATTTGAGCTCAGCGAGGCCAACGTTTACAACGTCGGCGTGGCCATCAAAATTGGCCCTGTGTCTGCCAAGTTCACTGGCAAAGTGACACTCTCGGACATTCAAGCACCCAACTCGTATGCGTTGAACTTTGAAGCGCAAGGCGGTGTTGCTGGTTTTGGCAAAGGCGAATCTAAAGTTTCACTGCATCCACATGCTGAAGGCTGTGAGTTGCAATACACCGTTCACTCCACGGTTGGCGGCAAGTTGGCCCAACTCGGACAACGCCTGATTGACGGTGCTGCCAAATCTTTGGCCGAAGATTTCTTCAAACGCTTTGATGAAGCACTCCAAGCCAAGTACCCTGCTACTGAAGGCGAAGCGCCTGTCGTCACAAGCACCGAACAAGCAGCTCCCAGTTCTGGCTCAGTACCTACATGGGTCTGGATAGCCTTGTTGGTGGGTGCAGGTGCAGTTTGGTCATTGGTCCGTTAATTTAGTTTCACAAGTCGTCAGACAATCATGGAAAACTTAGACATCGTGGTGCTGCGAACGCTCAAAGCTTGGCGTGAAGCTGGGCAGCGGGCCATGCTCACCACAGTAGTCCGCACTTGGGGCTCCTCGCCACGCCCAGTCGGCTCCATCATGGCCTTGTGCGAAACAGGCGCGGTGGTGGGCTCGGTGTCAGGTGGCTGCATAGAAGACGATCTGATTGCGCAGTACAGCAAAGCCAACGCCATCCAAGACGGCGCACCCGTGCGTTTGAAATACGGCATCAGTGCCGACGAAGCGCATCGCTTTGGACTGCCCTGTGGCGGCACCTTAGAGTTGCTTCTGGAATTTAACCCCGATGCAGCCAGCTTGGCCGACCTGATTGCCATGCTCGAAAAAGGGCAACTCACGCAGCGCTGCACCGACCTGCGTACGGGTGCCGTGACATTGACAGCCAGTGATGCCCCCAGCGATTTGCAAATTGACGACCATCAACTGATCAATACCTTTGGACCTGAGTATCGAATGCTGTTGATCGGTGCGGGTCAAATGACAGAGTACTTGGCCACCATGGCGCTGTTCAATGGCTTTGCAGTGACGGTGTGCGATCCACGCGAAGAATATCGTGGCGCATGGTCGGTAGCAGGCGTTACAGTAAAGCACGACATGCCCGACGACCTGGTGGTCAGTTTTCACCCCGACAGACGCAGTTGCGTGATTGCCCTCACCCACGACCCTAAGCTAGACGATTTGGCCTTGTTGGCCGCCTTAGAAACCGATGCGTTTTACATCGGCGCCATTGGTTCACGCCGAAACAACATTCTTCGCCAGCAACGCATGATTGAACACTTCGATCAAACAGAAGAATCGCTTGCCAGACTGCGTGGCCCCATTGGCATTTACATTGGCAGCAAAACACCTGCAGAAATAGCAGTCAGCATCATGGCCGAAGTGTTGGCAGTTAAAAATGGCGTGCCCCTGCCTCGCGACATGGACGTGGCGCACGCCAAGAACACGCACGAAGGACCTCCCATCGATCCTTCGGCGCCCGTTTGCTTTACGGGCCGCTAACTGAGGGCTCTCAGTTAGCGCAACTCACTTACTTGTTGGCGTTGGGGAAGAACACAGACTCGCCGCCAATTTTGTAGGCTGCAATAGACGCTTGGCCATTGGCCGAAACAACCCAGTCCACAAACTTTTGCGCATCGGCCTGTTTCACATGCGCATGTTTGGCTGGGTTAACCACCATCACGCCGTATTGGTTGAACAACTTGGCATCGCCTTCCACCAACACTTTCAAGTCGGCACGGTTTTTAAAGTTCAACCACGTACCGCGATCGGTTAACACATAGGCACCGGTAGAGGCACCGATGTTCAATGCTGGTCCCATACCGCAGCCACACTCTTTGTAGCCGCTGCCTTTTTGTGATGCCAATGCCGCTTGATTCCAAAAGCGCAATTCAGCTGCATGTGTGCCGCTTTTGTCCCCCCTAGACACAAATGCGGCATTGCTGGCTGCGATTTTTTTCAATGCGGCCACAATGTCATTGCCCTTCGCATTTGCAGGATCGGCCTGGGGTCCAACCACCACAAAGTCGTTGTACATCACGGGCAAGCGCTTAAGGCCAAAGCCTTCCGCTACAAACTTTTCTTCTGCCACTTGATCATGGACGAACACCACATCGGCATCGCCACGGCGCGCCATGTCCAATGCTTGACCGGTGCCCAAAGCGACCACCTTGATGTCAATGCCAGTGGCCTTTTTAAAGTCTGGCAACAGATGACCAAAGAGGCCCGATTGCTCGGTAGAGGTCGTCGAAGACATCACGATAGATTGAGCCAGAGCATGCGCGCTTAAGCCTGCAAAGACAAGGCCAAGTGCGGCACGCGTTAAAAGGCCTGCCAAAGGCTTCAATTGAAAAGTTGAACTCATGAGGTTTCTCCTTGTAGAAATAAAAATGCTTGTTGGCTGTGTTGTTTCAAACATTCAGCATCGAAAAAATCGGCCGTGGGCAAGTCAGCCAAAATACGTCCTTGCTCAAGGTAAATAACCCGGCTTGCCCAACGCTTCACTTGCCCTAAGTTGTGGCTTGCAAAAATCAAGGTCATAGGATGGGGGTCGTCTTTGGGCGCAATCATTTGTTGCACCAGCGCTTCAATTTCTCGTTTGGCGGGTGGGTCTAAACTGGCTGTGGGTTCATCCAAAAAAAGCAACTCGGGCTCTTTGGCCCAAGCTCTGGCCAAAGCCAAGCGCTGCTGCTGACCACCCGACAAGGTGGCCGCGTTTTGCAACTTGACACCCGACAAGCCCACCACCGACAAAGCATCTAGCGCGCGTGCTTTGGCTTGTTGCCATCGCAATCCCAAGCTGCGGTCTAACCACAAACCCAGCGTCACATTCGTCAAGCTATCGGTGCGCAACATGTGCGGTCTTTGAAACAGCATGGCTTGCCTGCAAGTTGCCAATTGAAGTTGACCCTCTGAGACAGAATGCAGTCCATTCAAAACGCGCAGCAAGGTGCTCTTGCCCGAACCATTGGCACCGATCAATGCCACATGTTCGCCAGCGTCGATGGTCAAGCTTACATCGCTAAGCGCTTGAACATGTCCCAACTTCAAGCTCACCTGCTTGAGTGAAATCAGATGCGTCATGTGACCCACCCCCGCAAGCTGGTGGGCTTAGATTGCTGATGGCGATCTTGCCAATGCCTGAACAGCGCCAGGAGCACATTCAAAAAGCCCACGATGGCCAACAACACAATGCCAAGCGCCAAAGCCAAGGGTAAATCGCCCTTGCTGGTTTCGAGCGCAATGGCCGTGGTCATGACACGCGTGAAGCCTTCGATGTTGCCGCCCACAATCATGACTGCGCCCACTTCAGAAATAGCACGGCCAAAACAAGCCACCACAACGGTGAGCAAAGCAAAGCGTTCATTCCAAGCCAACAGCCCACATCGCACAAAGTTGCCAGCGCCTAATGAGCGCCATTGCTCGCCATGCGCGGCATCCACATCCTCAACCACTTGGCGGCTCAGGGCCGCGGCCACAGGCACGACCAACACCACTTGCGCCAGCACCATGGCTTTGAAACTGAACAGCCAGCCCAAAAAACCAAAAGGGCCTGTGCGCGACAACAACAAGTAAATGACCAAACCCACCACCACAGACGGCAAAGCCAAGAACGTGTTGAGGACGGTCAGAACCATGGCCCTGCCAGAAAAGCGCGACACGCCCAAGTAAGCACCCAAAGCGATGCCTATGGCGCAGCCCATTAAGCAGGCAGTCGCGCTGACACCCAGCGACCTGCCGGCAATGGTCCAAAGGCCAGGGTCGAGTGAAGTGATGAGTTGAAACGCGGTCAACGCGCTGTCTGAAAAAGTGCTCATAGTGATAAAAATGAAGAGCCGATGCTAGCGGTTTTGAATACCCTGAACTACACGGGTGATCCGCTATGAAATGGTGTGCATAAGCACAAGCGGTGATGGCGCCAAGCCGCCGCTCAAATGAGGCACACTTAGGCCATGCCAAAAATTGAACTCTCTTACAACTGGGGGCCCGAACCGCCCACCCCACCTGCAACTGACGGCTTCAAGCCAAGGCCGCAAGCTTTGCTGCGCAACCCTCTCATGGACCTGTTGCAGGCCGTTCGAGAACATGGCTCTATTGCTGCGGCAGCCAGATCTTTAGGTCTCTCCTATCGACATGTCTGGGGTGAGTTGAAAAAATGGGAGCTTCGCCTGAACCAAAACCTGATCGTTTGGGAAAAAGGCATGCCAGCAGAATTGTCTGAATTTGCCAGCAAGTTGCTATGGGCAGAGCGCCAAGCGCAAGCTCGTTTGGCGGCACCCATTGAATCGCTGATGGCCGAAATTGAGCGAACCTTTGCAGTTGCCTTTGATCCGCAAGCCCACTTGCTCACCTTGTACGCAAGTCACGACGATGCTTTGGTTCGCTTACGCGAGTCGGCTGTTCAAAAGTCGCTCCACCTCGACATCCGTTTTTGCGGCAGCGTCGATGCCATTCGTGCTTTGAACGAGGGTCGCTGTGAAATTGCCGGATTTCACACCCTTTCGCAACCCCATGAGAAGAGCCTCTCTGCAGAAACCTACAAACCTTTGCTCAAACCGGGACTTCACAAACTCATTGGCTTTGCCAAACGCACGCAAGGCTTGTTGGTCAAAGCCGGCAACCCTTTGAATGTGCAATCGCTGCAAGACGTGGTCAATGGCCGGCTTCGGTATGTCAACCGCGGGCTGGGCACAGGAACAAGGCTTCTGTTGGATGAATTGATGATCAACCAGGGCATCAAACCGGCGCAACTTCTGGGTTACGACCGCCACGAGTTGTCACACAGTGCCGTAGCAACTTGTATTGCATCGGGTCAGGCCGATGCAGGACTGGCCATCGAAAGCGCCGCGCCGGCTGCCGGCTTAGATTTCATTCCATTGGTGACAGAGAATTATTGGCTGGCTTGCCTTAAAAGCGCCTTGGATTCGCCACCTGTTTGGGTGTTGCGACAGCATTTGGCCTCCTCAGATTGGCAAATGAACTTGCAAGAAATGCATGGCTATGAAGCCAACCAATCGGGCAATGTCCACTCGTTGAGACAAGAGCTGCCTTGGTGGAACCTCAAACCTCGAAAATAGCCTTCATCTAACAAGGCCAATCCCCCTGCCAAGCGCAGGGAAAACCCGCGCAAAAGAGGGATATAAATTTCCTACAATAGTGAGCATGACTGTAAGCAGTCTTCAGGGCCCTCTTTGGCGTCCTGAATTCATCAACCTAGACTTCCGGAGTGAACCCCATGGATCGTCGTTCCCTTATTAAAAATGCCGGTATTGCTGGCGTCTTGGCCGCAGGCGTAGCCCCAGCGGTTCACGCTCAGGCCACATTGCGCTGGCGCATTGCCTCGAGCTTCCCCAAATCACTCGACACATTGTTCGGTGTGTGCGACGTGTTTGCCAAAAAAGTCAACGAATTGTCTGGCGGCAAATTCACCATCACCACCCACGCAGCTGGCGAATTAATGCCCGCATTTGGCGTGCTCGATGGCGTGTCCAACGGCACCGTCGAGATGGCCAACACAGCGCCTTACTATTTCTTCGGCAAAGATCCTACATACGCTTTGGATTGCGCCATTCCTTTCGGCCTCAACAGCCGTCAAATGACTGCTTGGATGTACGAAGGCAACGGCTTGAAGCTGTTCCGTGAGTTCTACGCCAAAGTGGGCATCGTCAACTTCCCAATGGGCAACACAGGCGTTCAAATGGGCGGCTGGTATCGCAAAGAGATCAAATCTTTGGCCGACATGAAAGGTCTGAAATTCCGCGTGGGTGGTTTCGGTGGCAAGGTTTTGGAACCCCTGGGCGTTGTGCCCCAAAACATTCCTGGCGGCGAGATTTATCAAGCCCTCGAAAAAGGCACTATCGACGCAGCCGAGTGGGTTGGCCCTTACGATGACCAAAAATTGGGTCTGAACAAAGTGGCGCCAAACTACTACTTCCCTGGTTTCTGGGAAGTGGGTCCACAGTTGGCTCTGTACGTCAACCAAAAAGCTTACGAAGGTTTGTCCAACGAGTACAAGGCCATCATCGAGTGCGCATCGACTTATGCCCACACCGACATGCAAGCCAAGTACGACTACAAAAACCCAGCTGCATTGAAGACCCTTATTGGTCAAGGTGCCAAGTTGCGCGCTTTCCCCAAAGACGTGATGGACGCTGCGTTCAAGTCTTCACAAGACGTTTATGCAGACCTGAGCAACACCAACCCAGCTTGGAAAAAAATCTACGCTGATTACTCCAACTACCGTCGTGAAGCCAATCAGTGGTTCAGCTTGGCTGAGTCACGCATGAACAACTTCATGGAAACACAAAAGCTGTAATGAGAGCGCTGCCGTCTAGGCAGCCTCTTTGCAAAGCAACAAAAAACCCGCCTAGGCGGGTTTTTTGTTGGGCCTTTGTATTGCACCCTGTCACAGAGATTGCCTTCTAGTCAGAAAGCAATCTCTGTTTCAGATCAAGGCTTCTTGCCTTGCTCTTCTTTCATAGACTCCATCAGAGCTTTCACAGGATCGACTTCTTCGGTCTCGGACTTCTGCGTGGCATCTGCAGCGGCATCTGCTGCCGATTCTTCGCGCATTTGCATCATGACGGCTTCAGCATCCACTATAGGCTCTTTGCTGCCACCGGTAGAGACCAAGCCAGGGAAAGCGATGATCAAAGCAACCATGATCAATTGAATGATCACGAAGGGCACAGCACCCCAATAGATCTGCTCAATGGTGATTTTCTTGATGGGCTTCTTGGTCACTCTGTCGATGTAGTCTTCACTGGGCGCCACACTGCGCAAATAGAACAGTGCAAAACCGAACGGAGGGTGCATGAACGATGTTTGCATGTTCACAGCCAACAACACACCAAACCAGACGAGGTCAATGCCCAACTTCTCAGCAACAGGGCCAATCAGCGGAATGATGATGAAGGCCAGTTCAAAGAAGTCTAAGAAGAAGGCCAAGATGAACACCAAGATGTTGACCACAATCAAGAAGCCCAATTGACCGCCAGGCAAGCCAGACAGCAAATGTTCAACCCAGATGTGGCCATCAACGCCTTGGAATGCCAAGCTAAACACAGTGGCACCAATCAGAATGAACAACACGAAGCAAGACAACTTCATAGTGGAGTCCATGGCTTGACGCATGAGTTTCATGTCAATGCGATTGCGAGCCACGGCCATGACCAAGGCGCCTACAGCACCCATTGCGCCACCTTCTGTAGGCGTTGCAATGCCCAAGAAAATAGTTCCCAGCACCAAGAAAATAAGTGCCAAAGGTGGAATAAGCACAAAGGTCACGCGCTCAGCCATGTTGGACAACAAGCCCATCTTGGTCACTTTGTTGATGATGGCGGCAAAGAAGGCCACACCTACACCCACGCACATAGACACCACAATGGTTTCATCGGTAGGCGTTGTGTCTGGCAACCATTTGGCAAAGGCGATCGCAATTGCCAAAGAAATGACCGTCAAAATGCTCAGTGAGCGGAGGCCAGAAGTGCCATCGGCTTCCTTGATGGTACGTGCTTCTGGCGGCAATGCGGGCACCCATTGAGGCTTGATGAAACTGATCAAGAGGATGTAGCCCACATACAAGCCTGTGAGTACAAAGCCTGGAACGAAGGCACCCTTGTAAAGATCGCCCACGCTTCGACCCAATTGGTCGGCCAACACAATCAACACCAAGGAAGGCGGAATAATTTGCGCCAAGGTTCCCGATGCGGCAATGACGCCGCCTGCAATGCGCCGATCGTAACCATAGCGCAACATGATGGGCAAAGAAATGAGACCCATGGAAATGACGGATGCTGCCACCACACCCGTTGTAGCCGCCAGCATGGCACCCACAAAAATCACGGCATAGGCCAAGCCACCACGAATAGGACCAAACAGTTGGCCAATGGTGTCTAGCAAATCTTCAGCCATGCCGGAACGTTCCAGAATCAAACCCATGAAGGTAAAGAACGGAATGGCCAGCAAAGTATCGTTTTGCATGATGCCGAACATGCGAAGCGGCAAGCTTTGCAAGAAGGTGGGTTGAATCACGCCCAGCTCCACGGCTACAAAACCAAAGAACAAGCCGCAAGCTGCCAACGAGAATGAAACCGCATAGCCGAACATCAAAAAGATGATCAGCGACACGAACATGATGGGCGCCATGTTGGCGATCAGAAACTCAGTCATTTTTGGGCTCCCATTTGAGCAGCTTCGCGAGCGGCCACTTCTTTTTGCAACAAGAATTCTGCAAACTCTTCTTCAGGGGTTTTCACGCCCAGCTTTTTAGTAGGGTCGGGAATCATGCCTTGCAAGAAGGCAAAACGCTTGATCACTTCAGAGATGCCTTGAATGCCCAACAACAGCAAGCCCAGTGGCAACATGGCAAACACCGGCCAGCGCATCAAGCCGCCAGCATTGGAAGACATTTCCTTGGTGACAAAAGCATTGATCACCAGGGGCATGGACAACATGATGATGTAGATGACAAACGGAATTAAGAAAACACAGATACCAATGATGTCAATCCAAATTTGTGTGCGCTTGGAAAAACGGCCCGACACAACGTCAATCTTGACGTGCTCTTGGCGCAGCAGCGTGTAACCTGCAGCCAACATGAAAACGGCAGCAAACATGTACCACTGCACTTCCAGAAAAGCATTGGAGCTAAGGTTAAAAGCTTTGCGAGAAATGGCATTGCCAGCACTGACCAGCACTGAAAACAGCACCAACCAAGCCACCCACTTGCCAACCCATTCACTTAATTGGTCTATCCTTTTGGACAGCGCTAACAAAGAATCCATATTGACTCCAGGAAAAAATAACAACCACTGATTGTAGAAAAAAACGATATGACCTTGGAAGGGGTTTACCCTTCAGGTCATATTAGTCTTTGAGCACCGATGAGGGCCATTTTTGAAGAATTGAGCGCTCTATGCCTGTTGCATCCAAGCCATGAAGCGCCATCAATTTAGAAGGATCGCCATGTTCGACAAACTCATCGGGAAGGCCCAATGATAACAAGGGCTTGAGGATGTCTGCCTTTTGCATGAACTCTCCCACAGCACTGCCAGCACCGCCCATGACACAAGCATCTTCCAACGTCACGAAACGCTCATGGTTTTCTGCCATTTTCAGCAGCATCTCGGTGTCCAAAGGCTTGGCCCAGCGCATGTTGACCACTGTGGCATTGAGCTTGTCTGCAACGGCCAATGCAGGGTAAAGCAAGGTCCCAAAAGCCAAGATGCACAAACCTTGACCCTGACGGCGAAGCTCAGCTTTGCCAAAAGGCACGGTCTCAAGGTCTGATCCAGCATCAACCCCCACGCCGGCCCCACGCGGATAACGTACCGCCACCGGGTGGTTTTGGGCATAGGCTGTACTCAACAGCAAACGGCATTCGCGTTCATCGCTAGGGCACGCCACCGATACATTGGGTATGCAACGCAAGTAAGCAATGTCATAAGCGCCAGCATGCGTGGCGCCATCTGCACCCACCAAGCCTGCACGGTCTAGTGCAAACACCACCGGTAGGTTTTGCAAGGCCACGTCGTGAATCAATTGGTCATAGCCGCGTTGTAAAAACGTGGAATAAATGGCCACCACAGGCTTCAAGCCCTCGCATGCTAGACCTGCCGCAAACGTGACGGCGTGCTGCTCCGCAATACCTACGTCGTAATAACGGTCTGGAAAACGCTTGTGAAATTCCACCATGCCAGAGCCTTCGCGCATGGCAGGCGTGATGCCCACCAGGCGTTTGTCGGCGGCAGCCATGTCACAGAGCCATTGGCCAAAAATGTGCATGAACGCAGGTTTGGGCGGCGTCACAGCAGGCACCAAGCCCACCTTGGGGTCGAACTTGCCAGGGCCGTGGTAGTTGACAGGGTCGTCTTCTGCCAGTTTGTAACCCTGCCCTTTTTTGGTAATCACATGCAGGAACTGCGGTCCCTTCAGGTGTTTGATATTTTCCAAAGTGGGAATGAGCGAGTCCAAATCATGGCCGTCAATGGGGCCGATGTAATTGAAACCAAATTGCTCAAACATGGTGGCGGGCACGACCATGCCTTTGGCATGTTGTTCAAATCGCTTGGCCAACTCAAACAAAGGCGGTGCGCCTTTCAAGACGTTCTTGCCCATGTTCTTGGCCGTGGAATAAAAACGGCCGCTCATGAGTTGTGCCAAATAGCGGTTCAAAGCGCCCACAGGTGGGCTGATCGACATGTCGTTGTCGTTCAAAATAACCAACAACTTGCAATCTTCAATGCCTGCATTGTTCATGGCCTCAAAGGCCATGCCTGCCGTCATGGCGCCATCACCAATGACGGCAATGGCATGACGCGATTCGCCTTTTTGGCGCGCCGCAATGGCCATACCCAAGGCGGCAGAAATGCTGGTGGAAGAATGCGCGGTACCGAAGGTGTCGTACTCGCTCTCGTCGCGCCTAGGAAAACCAGACAAACCACCCAATTGACGGAGCGTGGGCATGCGCTCACGCCGACCCGTCAGAATTTTGTGCGGATATGTTTGGTGGCCTACGTCCCACACGATGCGGTCTTCTGGGGTGTTGAAAACGTAATGCAAAGCCACCGTCAGTTCGACGGTACCCAAGTTGGAGCTTAAATGTCCACCGGTTTGGGACACGTTGTCGAGCACACATTGACGCACATCGGCAGCCAGGCGCGGCAAGTCGCCACGTTGCAGCTTTCGAAGGTCTGTTGGCGAATGAATCGATTCAAGCATCTTAATTTTTCCGTTCCACCACTTGGCTGGCCAAAGCGCGCAAGGCGGCTGTGGCCGTGGCGTTTAAACCGCTGACCTGCAAGGCCGAAAGCGATTCCGCATAAAGTTGTGTCGCCAGCTCTTGCGCTGGGGCAAGTCCTAACAATGCGACATAGGTGGGTTTGTCGGCCGCAGCATCTTTGCCAGCTGTTTTGCCCAAGGTGGCCGAGTCTGATGTGACGTCCAACACATCGTCTACCACTTGAAAGGCCAAACCCAGGGCTTGGGCGTATTGGGACAATGCATCATAAACAGTCGAGCTGGGCTTGCCCGCACTGACGGCGCCCAATTGAACACTGCAAAGCAACAAGGCACCCGTTTTGAGGCGGTGCATTTGGCGCAGCTGCGCTTCTGTTAAAGGCAAACCGACGCTGGCCAAATCGATGGCCTGACCACCGGCCATGCCTTCGTAGCCAGCCGCTCTGGCCAACAAGCCAACTTGCAAAGCTTGAACCTGCAAATCGGTGCTGCCATCGAGGGGGGTCAAGAATTCAAAGGCCAAGGCCTGCAGGCCATCACCCACCAGCAAAGCTTGGGCTTCGCCATATTTCACATGCACTGTAGGTTTGCCGCGGCGCAACACATCGTTGTCCATGCAGGGCATGTCGTCGTGCACCAATGAGTAAGCGTGAATCAATTCAACTGCACACGCCGCGCGCAATGCAGCATGTGCAGCAGGTTGGTCGGACACAGTAGCAGCATCTAAATCAATGCCAATAGCCTCTGCTGCAGCCAACACCAACAAGGGGCGCAAACGTTTGCCACCATCTAAGACGGCGTAGCGCATGGCTTCACCCAAACCTGCAGGTGCATGGGCATCAATGCCTTGCTTGAGCATTTGCTCAACCTGCGCCAGTCTGACCTCAGACCAACTTTTAAAATTGAATGCGTTGGAAAAAGAGTCGCTCATACGCCGTCCCAAGGTTTCAAACTGCCCTCGTCTAAAACACTGATTTGATTTTCAATGGCCGTCAAACGCTCGCGGCAATAGGCCAGCAATGTGGCGCCGCGTTGGTAGTGGGTAAGCAACTGATCGAGGGGCAATTGCCCAGATTCAAGTTTGGCCAACAATTGCTCCAACTCTTGAACCGCTTCTTCGTAGCTTTCAGGAACAGGCGGTGAGGCCAGCGCTTGGGCTGTGGAGGGAGTGGCTTTGGGCATGGCTTGATTCGATCTAAAGAGGGGCATTTTAGGTCGACTTCACCCCAAATTTGCTGACCTGAGGGTACAATCCCTACTTCATCGCGGACTTCGGTCCGTTTTTTTCGCGGTCCGCCCTTGGGCACCGCATTGTCCCTGCCCCTTCATAGGGGGAGTCTCTAGGTCAGGTCACCCATGTCTGATTTAAGTCTTCAACTGCAGCAGGCCGCAAGCCAACTACCAGTTTCAAGCTACTTTGATGACGCGCTGTTTCAGCGTGAGCTGAAAAGCATTTTTCAGCAAGGCCCCAAGTACGTGGGTCATCAACTGTCTGTTCCCGAAATCGGGGACTACCATGCCCTGCCCCAAGAAGCGGGCGGACGGGCCTTGATCCGCTCCGACCGCGGCGTCGAATTGGTCTCCAACATTTGCCGGCACCGTCAAGCCGTGATGTTGCAAGGTCGAGGTTCGCTCAACACCCAACAAAAAGGCAGCGCCGGCGGCAACATCGTGTGCCCTCTGCACCGCTGGACTTATGCTCCGTCAGGCGCGCTTCTGGGCGCGCCTCATTTTGCCCAAGACCCCTGCCTCAACCTGCAAAACTATGCTTTGCGCGAATGGAATGGCCTGTTGTTTGAAGACAATGGCCGTGACATCGCAGCCGATTTGGCCAACATGGGTCCTCGTTCTGCCCTCGATTTCACAGGCTTCAAGTTAGACCATGTAGAAATGCACGAGTGCAACTACAACTGGAAAACCTTCATTGAGGTCTACCTGGAGGACTACCACGTTGAGCCTTTCCATCCAGGTTTAGGCAATTTCGTCACCTGTGACGACCTCAGCTGGCAGTTTCAAAAAGAATACTCCGTACAAACCGTTGGCATTGCCAATCGATTGGGCAAAGCGGGCAGCCCTGTGTACAAACGTTGGCAAGAGCAACTGATGCAATACCGTCAGGGTGCCGTGCCCGAGTACGGCGCCATTTGGCTTACCTACTACCCCCACATCATGGTGGAGTGGTATCCGCATGTCCTCACGGTTTCTACGCTGCACCCCATCAGCCCCGAAAAAACGCTCAACATGGTGGAGTTTTATTACCCCGAAGAAATCGTGGCCTTCGAGCGCGAGTTTGTTGAAGCGCAACAAGCGGCCTACATGGAAACCTGCATCGAAGACGATGAAATTGGCGAGCGCATGGATGCGGGGCGCAAAGCACTTTACAAGCGCGGCGACAACGAAGTCGGCCCCTACCAAAGCCCCATGGAAGACGGCATGCAGCACTTCCACGAGTGGTACCGACGAAAAATGAGCGACGCATTGGCCGACTGAAACGCATGCAAGCACTCTGGATGATTCTGGCCTCCTTGTTTTTTTCATTCATGAGCGTGTGCGTGAAGTTCGCAGCCAACTACTTCAACACCTTCGAATTGGTTTTTTACCGCGGTGCCATTGGCACCTTGATCATGGCAGTTGCCTGCTATCGCAAAGGCTACAGTCTCAAAACGCCTGTGCCCAAAATGCACATTTGGCGCTCTGTGGTGGGTGTCACGTCTTTAGCAGCATGGTTCTACGCCATCGCCTTTTTGCCGCTGGCCACCGCCATGACTTTGAACTACATGAGCGGTGTTTGGGTGGCTGCCATTTTGGTCGGTCAAACTGTTTTATTGGGTTCCTTGCGCCAAGCCAAACAACAAATACCCGTTGCCCTCACTGTGTTGGTGGGGTTTGTGGGCGTCATCATGATTTTGCGCCCCACCTTCGAGCAAAACCAAATATTTGCGGGTCTGGTCGGCTTGGCTTCCGGCATGATCGCGGCCTTGGCCTATTTGCAAGTGGCCACCTTGGGCCGTGTCGGTGAGCCTGTCGAACGCACCGTTTTTTACTTCTCTTTGGGAGCCGCCGTGTCGGGCGCTGTTTGCATGCTGTTCACGGGGACCAGTGAATGGGTTTGGCCCCAAGCTTGGTGGTTGTTGCCCATCGGTATTTTGGCAGCACTTGGCCAGTGGTGCATGACGCGCGCCTACAACGATGGCGCCACCATGGTGGTGGCCAATCTTCAATATTCAGGCATTGTGTTTTCAGCTTTTTTTGGCCTGTTTTTGTTTGGCGATCAAATTCCATTCATTGGTTGGGCTGGTATCTTTGTCATCGTACTGAGTGCCATCGCTGCGACTGCACTGCGCGCACGCAGTGTTTCAACCCTACCTGTAGAAGAACATTGACACACAGAGGATAAGTTCCATGTACACCACGCTCATTACCGTTCAGCAACTCAAAGAACTGCAAGCTTCTGGAAAAGCCTTCATGGTGTTTGATTGCACAGGTGACTTGATGAAACCCGAGATGGCCGATGTTTTGTTTGACACGGTACATATTGAAGGTGCGCAACAGGCTCATTTAGATCGTAACCTCAGCACACATGGCGCCACCGCTCTTAATGGGGGTCGTCACCCACTGCCTGCACGTGAAACTGTGGCAGCTTGGCTTGGAGGCTTGGGCTTTCAAAATCACATGCAAGCTGTGGTCTACGATCGCAATGGCGCCAACTACTGTGGCCGTTTGTGGTGGATGTTGAAGTGGCTAGGCCACGATGCAGTGGCCGTGCTCGATGGTGGCTTGCAAGCTTGGCAGGCATCAGGCGGTGCTGTTGCGTCGGGCCCTGCTGCCAAAGGCAATGCAACTGGTTTTGATTTAAAACCCGCCTTGCGCGAATGGCTGAGTACAGCCCAACTGGCGCCTCAAGTGGGCCATCCCAATTTAACCATCATCGATGCCCGTGCTGCAGCGCGATACAGGGGCGAAATGGAGCCGCTCGATCCTGTTGCAGGTCACATTCCTGGCGCCCTGAATCGCCCCTTCAATCAGAACTTGAATGCAGAGGGATTTTTCAAATCACCCGACGTGTTGCGCGCAGAATTTGAAAGCCTGTTGGCAGGACGCGATCCTTCCACGGTGGTTCATCACTGCGGCAGCGGTGTGAGCACTGTGCCCAATATTTTGGCCATGGAGTTGGCAGGCTTGGGCGTTACGCGTCTGTATCCTGGCAGTTGGAGCGAATGGTGCAACACGCCTGACTTGCCTTGCGCTAAGTCTTGATAAGACGGCACTGCCAAACTGACCCAGCTTGTCTGACTGTCTTGGCCGCGCTAGCAGCCGCTAGAGTTTCAATGTGCAGCAAAGGTGTGCGCCAAGGTGCTCACACCACTGACCAAAGCAATGCCTGACAAAAGCCACACAATTTGCGCAGTTGTCTCTCGCGAACTCAGTCGCTTTTGAAGTTGCGGAATCAGGTCGGCCAAAGCCACGTAAATGAAACTGCTGCTGGCGATGGCCAGCATGTAGGGCAAGATGCCATGCAATTGCTCGAGCAATGCATAGCCCGCAATGCCGCCCAAGGCCGTGATGGCGCCCGCCATCGACACTTTGAGCACAGCTGTTTGTCGGCTCTTGGAGCCCTCACGCAACACCACCAAATCACCCATGTGATGAGGCACCTCATGGGCTAGAACAGCCAAAGCCGCCACAATGCCCAGGCGCAAATCGACCAGAAAAGCAGAGGCAATCAGAACGCCATCACCAAAACAATGCACGCTGTCACCGGCCAATATGGCCCACCCGCCAGAAGATGGCTTGTCCCCATCTTCGTGCGCAGAGGCGTGGTGATGTGCATGTTGATGTGCATGTTGATGACCGTGTCCCTCGGTGTCGGCATGGTCATGATGCGCATCGCCATGGTGGTGTTCATGACCATGGTGCCACAGCTCTGCTTTGTCGAGCAAAAAGAAAAACAGCAAGCCCACCAACAGCGTGACAAACAAGTTGTGCGGCTCGACACCTGCATCAAAGGCTTCAGGCAAAAGATGCAAAAAGGCAGTGGCCAGCAATGCACCTGCAGCCAAACTGAGCATGTGCTGCGTGTAGCGACTTAAAACACCAAAGCTGAGCCAGGCAGCAAGCCAGACACTGCCAATGCCTGCAGCCAAGGTTCCCAACAAAATCGCCAAAAGAGTCATCCAAATTCCTCAGCCCAAACATGCATGGGGCACAACCCAAATTATGCCTGTCTGGCACGGCCTTTAAATGGCATCGTCTATGACCACATCAATGGGCACACCCCAAAGTTCGGCTTGGGCTTGCAATTGATGAATGGGTTCGCGTGCCCATTCGCCGCGAATGTAGCCCAAGGCCACCATGGCGCCAGCTTCGTAGCCCCAACCGGCGGAGGTAATTTCACCCACAAATTGTCCATTGACGTTCAAAGGCTCACCACCCCACAAATAGTACTGGGCGTCCTTCACCCGTATCTTGACCAGCTTCTTGTCCAAAGAAGCTGCACCTTTGGCCTTGCGTTCGACCAAGGCTTTTTTTCCTTTGAAGTCGGTGGGTTTGTCCAATTTAACGCCGGCCCACAGACCCGCCTCAAGGGGCGTTTCATCGGGACCCATTTCTGCACCCCATGCCCTTCTTTGGCGTTCTATGCGCAATGCGTCGAGGGCGTAATAGCCAGCATCGCGGAGGCCTAAGTCAGCGCCTGCACTTTGCAGTGCCAAGTAAACATGACGCGTCATTTCAACGGGCACATACAACTCATAACCCGGCCCCCCCACATAGCTCATGCGGACCGCGCGAACTTTGGCATGACCCACATCAATTTCTTTGGTCTGTGCAAAAGGCAAGTGTTGCGGTGACAAGTCGTCTGGGCTAACGCGCGACATCAACTCTGCAGCACGCGGCCCCATCAAAGATAACACGCAGTATTGAGCTGTCACATCATGAATGCTGACCCGCATGTCAGGTGTGACGTGTCTATGCAACCAATCCATATCGCGTGTGGTTTGAGCAGAACCCGTCACCACCATAAAACGATCAACGGCCAAACGAATGACCGTAAGATCGCTTTCAAAGCCTCCTCGATCATTCAAGACAGCGGTGTAAACCATTTTGCCAATGACCACATCGATCTCATTGGCACACACGTACTGCAAGAAACGCAAGGCATCGGGGCCTTGCACCCACAATTTAGAAAATGAAGTTTGATCGTAAAGTGCTACTGCTTCACGTGTCGCTTTTTGTTCTGCTTGCACCCAGGGCAGCCAGTCGGGCGTGTCTAGCGTGTCACGTGCGGGTGATGCATCGGCAGGCTTGAAATAGTTCACACGTTCCCAGCCATTTTTGCTGCCAAACTCAGCACCTTTGGCCGCCAAGATATCGTACAAAGGCGAGCAACGCAAAGGCCGAGCCGTTTGCAACTCTTGGCGAGGCCAGCGCATGGCGTAATGCAAGCCCAAGGTTTCTGCAGTTCTCTCTGACAAGGCTTTTCGGTTGCCTGTGAATGAGCCAAAGCGACGCACATCCACGTCCCACAAATCGACACTGGGCTCACCCCCAACAATCCATTCGGCCATCAATCGACCCGCACCGCCTGAGTTGGCAATGCCTGCAGAATTGAAGCCTGCACACACAAAATAATTTCGAACTTCGGGTGCTTCGCCCAAAATGAAGTTGCCATCTGGCGTGAAGCTCTCGGGGCCATTGAGCAGCATTTTGACTTTGGCTGTTTCAAGACAAGGCGTACGCTGAATGGCGTTTTCCATCAAGATTTCAAACTGATCCCAGTCTTCGCCCAGCAATTCAAATTGAAAAGTTGATGGAATGGGATGCACATTCCATGGCTTGGCAACGGGTTCAAATCCACCCATGACCAAACCGCCCACTTCTTCTTTGTAATAGATGTAGCCATCGGGGTCTCGCACCACCGGCCACATCGGATGAATGCCCTCAATTTTGTCGGTCACGATGTAGAAGTGTTCTGCCGAATACAAGGGCACATTCACACCGGCCAACTGACCAAATTGACGGGCCCATTGCCCCGCACAATTCACCAAAATGTCACACTGGATGTCGCCCTGTTTGGTTTTGACACCTTTCACGCGGCCTTCGTGCAACTCAACGCCTGTCACCTCGATGTCTTCAAAAATCTTCACGCCATTTTGTCGCGCACCTTTAGCCAAGGACATGCACAAATCTGCTGGATTTGCTTTGCCATCGCCCGGGATCCAAATGCCGCCCACCAAATCATCAGTGCGCAACAAGGGGGCGCGCTCTCCTACCTCTTGAGGTGTGATTTCATGCACCTCCACACCAAAGCTTCGCGCCAATGCAATTTGTTTTCGCAGTACTTTCATGCGCTCGTGGGTTCGTGCCACATTCACACTACCGCATTGTTTCCAACCTGTGGCCAAACCGGTTTCAGCTTCCAGCTTTGAATACAGTTCAATCCCGTATTTGCTCATGCGCGTCATGTTGCGATTGGGGCGCATTTGCCCCACCAAACCTGCAGCATGCCAAGTGGTGCCGCTGGTCAACTTGCCTTGCTCAAGTAAAACCACATCGGTTTGCCCTAGCTTGGCCAAATGGTAGGCCACCGAGCAACCCGCAATGCCACCGCCCACAATCACAATTTTGGCTTGTGTTGGAAACTGTTGTGTTGACATGATCAAATCCTGATTGAATTAACCCAAACGCAGTGCTGCCACGCCCGACAAGATGGCCACGGTGCCTGCAATCCTTTGACGCGTCCAAACCTCTTTCAAAAACCAAGCGCCAATCAGAGCAGCAAAGAAAACCGAAGTTTCACGCAATGCAGCGACCATGGCCACCGGTGCCACCGTCATGGCCCACAAAGCAATGGAATACGAGCCAATAGACGCCAATGCGCCACCCGAAGCCAAGGGCCAGCGTGCACGAACATACGGCCAAACTTGTCCTTTACGCTGCATGAACACCAAGACAGCAAAAGGCCACCCATCTAAAACAAACAGCATGCAAATGTACTGAACCACATGACCAGAACTTCGTGCACCTTTGGCATCAATCACGGTGTAAATGGCAATCAAAATTGCATTGGTCAGTGCAAACAAAATGGCTTTTCGATGCGACCACCATGCCTTGGTAAATCCGAGCAATAAAACGCCGCCACAAATACAGGCAACGCCCATCCAAGCCAAAAGTGACAAAGCCTCGCCAATGAATGCGAATGAGGAAATGGCCACCAACATGGGCGCTGTTCCGCGCATTAAGGGGTATGTCAAGCCAAGGTCACCATGCTTGTATGCGCCAGCCAATGCAAAGTAATAGCCAACGTGCACCACCAAAGAACCCAAGATGTAAGGCCAAGATTCTGGTGGCGGCGGACCCACATACAAACACACTGGCAATGCAAACACAGAGCACAGGACGTGAATCAGGGCAGTGTCCAAAGTTTTGTCTGTGCTGGACTTGACCAATGCATTCCAACTGGCATGCAGCAATGCACCAAACAACACCATGAACAAAACCGACCAAGTCATTGCGAACTTAAACCGTTAATGCGCAGCGTCTTGCGATTTGCATGTAATGAGAAAGTCCAGGTGTTTGAAGACTAGGCTGTTTTGCCAAATCATCCCAAAGTCGCAATCGCACAGCATCCGATGCGCCAGGCTCGGCAATGAATTTGTCTGCCTCTTCTTTAGAAAAGATACCCCCTTGAAGTTTCAAACTGCGTTTCGAATCTTCAGACAAGCTGGCGTAATACTCAGGCCGTGACGCACACAAATATCGCTTGGCATCGACATGCCTTTGAATGGCATCTATCACGGCACTTGAAAACACGCCACGCAAAAACGGCACGACACGGTATTGATGGACATCGTCCACGCCCTGCAAGCTAGGGGTATCTCCCAAATCATGCAGCAGGTGTCCCAGATCATGCAGAAATGCGGCCGTCACCAACTCATCATTGGCACCTTCTTGCTCCCCTAAATAGGCTGACTGAAGCGCATGCTGCAGTTGAGTCACCGGTTCTCCGGTGTACTGCTCATGGCCTTTTTGATCAAACAGTTGCTCGATGTCGTCCAGTGTTAAAGCCATGATGGTCCTGCTGCAAATGTGTCTTGGTGAATCAGTCGGTCAAGAGGTCTGGCTGCTTCAATCGCGTACTGGTTAGCGCACCCGCCTGCTCCAAAATAGGATAGGCAATGGAGCAAATGTGCGAGTTGATGCGTTTCAAATCGCTGATCAAATCGATGTGCAAAGAACTGGTGCCAATGCTCTGAGGTGTATTTTCTTGCAGGCGTGCCAAATGGCGGCTGGCATATTCGTGCTCTAAGTTTCTGAATTGAACTTTTTGTTCTAACAAGGTTTGGGCGTTGCGCACGCCACCGTCCAAAAACACGCTCATGCCCAACTGCAAATTGGCCACCAACCTTTGATGCAAGTCTTCAATTTCCGAAAAGCCTGCTTCAGAAAACTGACGGCCTTTGGCAATTTTTTTGTCTTCAATGTCTTGTAACACGCGTTCAATGATGTCACCCACTTGTTCCATGTTGATGGCAAAGGACATGATGTCAGCCCAACGCTGCCCTTCCCTTTGCGACAAAGCCTCCCGAGAGATTTGCGTCAAATAAAACTTGATGGCGGAATACAAGTCGTCTACGCCGTCGTCCATTTCGCGAAGCTTGGCGGCCAATTGCGCATCGTCGTTTTTGATCACTGGCACAATGCCTCGCAACATGGTTTCCACCACATCAGCTTGGTGCAAAGCCTCGCGAGCTGCACAGGCAATGGCCAATGAGGGTGTGCTGAGCGCGGTAGGGTCTAGGTATTTAGGACGGACCTTGTTATTGTCAATGTGCGAAGAAGGCAGGTACTGCGTCAGCCAAGTACCTGCTTTGCCAGTGAACATCACCATCGACAAGGCCAGCAAGACATTGAACAGAAAGTGAAAACTGACCACGGCATCAAAGCCCCATGCCTGTATGTCATCGGCCACTGGCAAATAAAAACCCAAAAATGGCACCGCCAAGGCGCAGCCAATGGCTTTGAATATCAAATTACCCAGAGGCACACGCCGCACATCTGCGGGCGATTTGGACATGGTGAGAAAGGCCAACAAGCCACTCCCCAAATTGGCACCCAATACCAAACCCAATGCCATCGGCAAGGAGACCACTTGGGTATGACACAAGGTGGCCGTTAACAACACCATGGCCAAACTGGAATAAGAAATGACCGTCAGCAAAGCACCAATCAAAATCAAAATAACGGGATCATTCGGCAAAACACTGAGCAATACATGCATGCCATGCGATTGCGTAATGGGTCGTGTGGCTTCGACGATCAAGTGCAAAGCCAAGGTCATCAAACCCAGCCCAATGGCCACGCGACCCCAGCGTCCCCAAGTGTTGTTCTGATTGGCCACAAAAATCACCACGCCCGCCACAATCAGCAGAGGCGACAGCCAACTCAAATCAAAAGAAAACATCAAAGCCATCAGGCTGGTGCCCACATCCGCACCCAGCATCATGATCAGCGCGGTAGAGGTTAGGAAGATGCCCTGCCCCACAAAAGAGCTCACGATCAGGCAGGTGGCCGTACTGGATTGCAGCAAACTGCTCACCCCCACACCCGACACAAAGGCCCACATGGGGTTTTTAACGCTACTGGCCAACACCTCTCTCAACGATGCGCCCAAAACTCGCAAGATGCCGGTACGCACAGTGTGCGTACCCCACACCAACAGTGCGATTGCGGCCAACAAGTTCAGGAGGTTGTGCATGCGGTCAAGCCCAAGGCATGGAATAAGTTTTGATGTTGGTAAAACTCTTCATGGCTTCTTGCACACCTTCTTTGTAGCCCAAACCCGAATCTTTGATGCCACCAAAAGGCGTCAGTTCTAGACGGTAGCCGGGTACTTCGCGAACATTCACACTGCCCATCTGCAACTCGTTCACAAAGCGCACGATGTAGTCCATGCGGTTGGTACAGACACCACTCGACAAACCATAGACCGTGCCATTGGCAATTTGGATGGCCTCATCGATGTCTTTGAATTGGATGATGGGCGATACCGGACCAAAAGTCTCTTCTTTGACCAACAGCATGTCAGGCCTAACTTGGTCCACCACAGTAGGTGCATACAAAGCGCCACGTCGTTGATTGCCCACCAGCAAACGTGCACCCTGTGCAACAGCATCGTTCACTCGGGACTCAAAAAACTTAGCAGCAGCCTCGTCAATCACAGTGCCCATCATGTTGTCTTTGTCAGACGGATCACCATATGTCCATGCTTTGGTTTTTTGCACCACCAAATCGGTAAAGTCTTTGGCCACCGATTGGTGCACCAGCATGCGCTTGACGGCAGTACAACGCTGCCCAGAATTTTTGTAAGAACCTTGAACTGCCAAATTGGCAGCTTCTTCCAAGTCGGCATCTTCCATGACAATCAGCGGATCGTTGCCACCTAACTCCAACACGATGCGTCGGTAGCCTGCTTTGTCGGCAATGTATTTGCCAATGGCCACGCCACCCGTGAAGGTGATCAAATCGACCGCAGGATGGGTGAGCATTTCATCGGCAATTTCACGTGGATCGCCAGTGATCACACTCAGCATTTCGGGCGGCAAGCCCGCTTGGTACAACAGGTCTGCAAAATAAATGGCCGAGTAAGGCACTTTCTCGGAAGGCTTCAGCACCATGCGGTTGTTGGTAGCCACACTGGGTATCACTTTGTGAGCCACTTGGTTCATGGGGTGATTGAACGGCGTAATGGCCGTAATCACACCCAACAGGGGTGCGCGCTGTGTGTAGACGCGTCTTTGCTTGCCGTGAGGTGTGAGGTCGCAGCTGAAAATTTGTCCATCATCTTTCAAGACCTCTTGCGCGCCAAACAGCAAGACATCACTGACACGTCCGGCCTCATACACTGCATCTTTCAGACACAAACCTGCTTCGGCTGAAATCAAATTGGCGATGTTGTCTAAATTTTCACGCACCAACGCAGCAGCTTTGTTCAAGATAGCGGCGCGATCAAACCGAGACAATTTAGGTTTGTAAGCGTGAGCCAATCTATAGGCTTCTCGCACTTCTTCCAAAGTGGCTTTAGGAACTGTGCCCAGGCGTTGTTCTGTGAAGGGGTTGAAGACCTCAATGAAACGATCCCGACCTGCGCCCACCTTTTTGCCACCAATGCGCATGGCATCGAGTTGATGGTCTTTGATGAATTGTGCAACTTGACTCATGTGCTTGACCTTGATGACCTTAATGAACTTTAGGCGTTTTGACCAAAATTCAAAGCCAAGTCAAACGCATCGAAGTTGCGCCAGCGGCGTTGACGGTCCAAGTTGGGCACAGCACGGTTCATGATCAACGGCACGCGCTGTTCGCTGATACCACCATGCGATCGCAAAGGCACATCCAAGCCTGACAAATCGTGTTTTGATTTGGCTGTCCCTAGCACGGTGTCGTAGTCAGACACCACCACCAAATCGCCTAAGCGGTCCGCTGGCAATTCAAATTTTTCGGCGGCTTGCTCACGCGTCAGAACCACTTCAATGCCCTGCTCGGCTTGTAACTTTTCACATGCCTTTATGGGGTCTGTGCCTGCTGGCAGATAGATGGTGGCAAAGGATCCCAAAGCACCATGGTGAACAACATAAGGATCGGTAATGGGCAAGATCACGCGCACTGTGCCTGCACCCAACCAGTCGTCAAACCAATCTTGCAAATAAATCACTTTGGGTTGGCCGTCCATGCCGACCTTGGCATTCATGCCGTGGTCTGCAGTGAGCACCACCACACAGCCCATAGCGTCGAGTTGGGCCATGTAACTGTCCATCATGGCGTAAAACGAATTGGCGCCATCGGTACCCGGTGCAAATTTGTGTTGAATGTAATCGGTGGTCGACAAGTACATCACATCAGGGCGTTGATTTTTCATCAACCACACACCTGCGGCAAACACAAACTCAGACAAGTCTGCGCTGTAAACACTGGGCAAAGGCTTGCCAACTTTGTTCAGCACATCGTCAATGCCGTGCTCTGCCACTGTTGCCTTATCGGCTTTCTCGGCAGAAAAACAAATGCCCTTCATGTTGTGGCCCAACAGTTGACGCAATTTGTCTTTTGCCGTGACCACGGCCATCTTGCAGCCTGCATCTGACAATGCGGCCAGCAAAGAAGGGGCGCGCAACCACTTGGGGTCATTCATCATCACCTCAACGTTATTGGCGCTGTCGTACAAATAGTTGCCGCAGATACCATGCACACTGGGTGGCACGCCAGTCACAATGGACAAATTGTTGGGGTTGGTAAAACTGGGCACCACACAATCGGCATGAAGGCCAGTGCCTTGCGCCAAAACTTTTTTCATCCAAGGCATGTGACCACCGGCCACTGCTTGCCCTAAATAATCGGGTTCACAGCCATCCACGCACACCACCACCACGGGCTGCTTCGGCATTTGATACGTGCGATTGTTTACTTTCATGTTGATTCCTTTTAAGGCGCTTTGCGCTCAGAGTATTTCATGTAATTTCGAATGGTTCTTTCGCGGCTCATCAGGACATGCTGACGTAATGCTTCTGCTGACTTTGCAGCATTCCCAGAACTTATGGCATCTAAGATGTCTCGGTGCTCATTGACGGAAGTAATTAACAAAGCATGGTCAGAAAAATTGCGGCGACGGAACAAACTCAATTCGCGCGTCAATTTACGGTACATGCCAATCAGTTTTTTGTTGCCGGCATATGACACCATGGCCTCATGAAACTCCACATTCAAGCGATAGTAGTTCGTCTCATCTTCCACCTTGACTGCATGCTCCATTTGGATGACAAGGGTTCGAAGGTACGCCAACTGAGCCTCAGTGGCATTGGCAGCCAAGGTACTTCCCACATGCGCTTCCATCATGGCGCGCAAGTCAAAAATTTCGAGCGCCTCTTCCAGTGGAATTTGTCTCACATACACGCCACGATTTTTCTCAAGCTGCACCAGGCCAGCCTCTTCCAGCACACGAAAAGCTTCTCTGACGGGCCCCCTTGATACGCCCAAGCGATCTGCCAAAGAAGCCTCTGTGAGTTTGTCCCCTGGCCCGAGCTCACCTTCGTTGATAAGCCGCTCTATCTCTTGCTGTACGGCACCCGTAAGCGAGTGACTTTGCAGCATGGAGATGGTGGCATTGGCAGGACTCGCGCTTGAAAGCGGTGCTGCTTGCCTGACGGTTTGGGTGGGCATGCACCGAATTTGATCACAACTTGGTAAATTGTCAACAATTTACAAAAAACAATTGACATTCCAGATTTCTTCGATTCCAATGATTTTTCACGGGCTTGTCACAGCGCTGTCACAGCGTCAGTGGAGAGTAGTTGGTTTTAACTTGATAAGGATGACGTATGCGCGCACTTTACAAATCTGCCCTTTTGGTGGGCGGTCTGTTACTAGGCTCTATGGCCTGGGCTCAAAAAACCCAACTGCTGGTGTACACCGCACTTGAAGTTGACCAACTCAAAGCCTACCAGGAGGGCTTTAACAAGGTTCACCCCGATATCGATTTGAAATGGGTCCGTGACTCAACAGGCGTGATCACTGCCAAACTGCTGGCCGAAAAAGGCAACCCCCAAGCCGACGCTGTCTGGGGTGTCGCCGCCACCAGCCTGTCGTTGATGAAGAAAAATGGCATGTTGGAGCCCTATGCGCCTCTGAATTTGGACGCCATCATGCCCCAGTACCGCGACAAAGCCAATCCACCTGCTTGGTGGGGCATGAATGTGTGGGGAGCCACCATTTGCTTCAACACCATTGAAGCCAAAAAACGCAACATTCCAAAGCCTGAAACATGGCAAGACCTGACCAAACCTGTTTACAAAGGCCAAGTGGTCATGCCCAACCCAGCCTCCAGCGGTACGGGTTATTTCGACGTTATCGCATGGCTCACCTTGTTTGGTGACCAAAACGGCAAAGGCGGCGGCTGGAAGTACATGGACGGCTTGCACGAAAACATTGCGCAGTACACACACTCTGGCTCCAAGCCTTGCAACATGGCCTCCAGTGGCGAGTACGTGGTGGGTATTGCATTTGAATACCGCGCCAATGCCAACAAAGCAAAAGGCGCCCCCATCGACTTGGTCTTCCCCAAAGAAGGTTTAGGTTGGGATTTGGAATCATTTGCGATTCACAAGGGCACCAAGAAATTGGACGCTGCCAAGAAATTGGCTGACTGGGCTTCTAGCAAAGACGCGATGAAGTTGTATGGCAAAAACTTTGCCATTACAGCGCACCCAGGTGTGGCCGAGCCATTGCCCAACGTGCCCAAAGACTATGAATCACGCTTGGTCAAATTGGACTTCAATTACGCCGCTGAACAACGCGAGCGCATTTTGAACGAATGGAATGCCCGCTACAACGGCAAATCTGAAAAGCGTTAATTTCACCAAACGGCCGCCTGGCCTTGCCAAGGCGGCCTTTTTGTTGGTCACTCATGTCTGCACGCCCCTACCTCTCCCTGACTCACCTGCATAAAGCATTTGGCAATTTTGTCGCGTTGCAAGACATCAATCTGGAGATTGTGCCTGGCGAGTTGGTTTGTTTTTTAGGCCCATCGGGCTGTGGCAAGACCACTCTGTTGCGCATCATCGCCGGCCTCGAAGTACAAACGCGGGGCACAATCCTTCAAGCGGGTAAGGACATCTCGAATGCGCACCCCGCCGAACGAGATTACGGCATCGTGTTTCAAAGCTATGCGCTGTTCCCCAACCTGAGCATTGCAGACAACGTGGCGTATGGCCTGGTCAACCGCAAAGTGGCGCGCAATGAGGTTCAGCAACGCGTTCACGAACTGCTCACACTGGTGGGATTGCCCGGCAGTGGCGCCAAGTACCCAAGCCAGCTCTCTGGCGGGCAACAACAGCGCATTGCGTTGGCACGTGCTTTGGCCACATCGCCCGGACTGTTGCTGTTAGACGAGCCGCTGTCGGCCTTGGACGCACTTGAACGTGTGCGTTTGCGCGAAGAAATCCGAACGCTTCAGCAAAGCTTAGGTGTGACCACCATCATGGTCACACACGATCAAGAAGAGGCCCTGAGCATGGCCGATCGCATCGTGGTGATGAATCACGGTTGCATCGAACAAGTGGGCACACCCACCGAAATTTACAGAGAACCTGCCAGCGCATTCGTCGCTGATTTTGTTGGCCAAGTGAATGTACTAACCGGTACTGTGACAGAACAAACCTTGCATCTTGGCGAGATGCGCATTCCCCTGAGTGACATGCCTTCCAAAGCGCATGCGCAAGGTGATGTCAAAGTATATTTGCGCCCCGAAGATGTATTGGCACGCCCCATTTTGGCGGGTGATGCATGCGTCTTTCAGGCCACCATTCAAGAGGTTGAATTCTTGGGCGCCTTCTGCCATGTGCACGTCATGGCCCCAGCCATTTCTACAAAATCCCTCACGGTGTATTTGTCACTCAATTATTTGGCAGAGCACCAACTCCAAGCGGGCTCAACACTTGCTTTGAAACTGATGCCAGAGCGCATCAAACTTTTTTAAGTTGGCATGACGATCGCATTACCACAAGTGAAGCAAAAAACCCACTGGAGCGAATGGGTAGGTTTTGCAGGCCTGGCC
The DNA here is from genome assembly GCA_049655425.1 of Limnohabitans sp. GTDB lineage: Bacteria > Pseudomonadota > Gammaproteobacteria > Burkholderiales > Burkholderiaceae_C > Limnohabitans_A. The sequence continues at coordinate 975,704 of JBASJS010000003.1, forward strand.
TTGGTGCTCTTGTTGCTGTTGGCTTTTTTAGCGGCTCCTCTCATGGCCATCTTGCAACAGGCAGCGCAAGACGATCAGGGACAGTTTGTTGGACTCAAAAACTTCTTCAGCTACATACAAACGCCTGCGTTGCTGCACAGTTTATGGAACAGCGTTTGGGTTTCAGTGTTGGTCACTGTCATTGTGGTGCCGTTGGCTTTTGTGTTTGCCTACGCCTTGACGCGCAGTTGCATGCCTGGCAAATCAATGTTCAGAGCCATTAGCCTCATCCCATTGCTGGCGCCTTCTTTGCTGTCCGCCATCTCATTGATCTACTGGTTTGGTAACCAGGGCGTTTTGAAAGATGCCATGCAGGCCCTTGGCATCGATCAAATCTATGGACCAGCGGGTGTGGTCATGGCCGAATGTTTCGCCGTCTTTCCACACGTTCTGATGATTTTGGTCACCGCCCTGACTTTGGCCGACGCCAGGCTCTACGAAGCAGCCAATGCGCTAGGCACCAGCTCACAGCGCAAGTTTTTTACCATCACCTTGCCTGGGGCCAAATATGGACTCATCTCGGCTTCCTTGGTCAGCTTTACCTTGGTCATCACCGACTTTGGCATTCCAAAAGTGATTGGTGGCAATTTCAACATGATGGCCACCGACATTTTCAAATTGGTTATCGGTCAACAAGACTTTTCAAAAGGCTCCGTGGTGGCACTGCTGTTGCTGTCACCCGCCATCTTGAGCTTTGCCGTAGACCGCTACGTCAGTGCCCGCCAAACGGCCATGCTGAGTGCGCGCGCTGTGGCTTATCAACCCAAACCGCATGCACGCCACGATGCGCTCATGTTGACTTATTGCTGCTTCATCGCCTTCCTCATGCTGGCCATGTTGGGCATGGCGGTATATGCGTCATTTGCCAGCTTCTGGCCCTATGACCTCTCCCCTAGCCTGCGTCATTACAAACTCGGGTTGGTCGATGGCGAAGTCGGCGAAGGCTTTGTCAACAGCTTGAAGATGGCCACTGGTACGGCCGTCTTTGGCACCCTGCTGGTGTTTGTCACTGCCTACTTACTTGAAAAAACCAAGGGCATGAATGCGGTGCGTACACCCCTTCAAATGCTGGCGGTGTTGCCGATGGCTGTGCCAGGCTTGGTATTGGGTTTGGGCTATATTTTCTTTTTCAACATGCCCAGCAACCCGCTTCACGGCATGTACCAAAGCATGGCATTGCTGACCCTTTGCACCATCGTTCACTTTTACACCACGGGCCATCTGACAGCCACCACGGCTTTGAAATCACTGGACGCAGAGTTTGAATCGGTCAGCGCCTCTCTCAAAGTTCCTTTTTACAAGACCTTTTGGCGTGTCACCTTACCCATTTGCACGCCGGCCATGGTGGACATTGCGCGCTACTTTTTCATCAATGCCATGACCACCATTTCTGCTGTGGTGTTTTTGTATTCGCCCGAAACCAAAGTGGCCTCCATTGCCATTTTGAATTTGGATGAAGCTGGCGACATGGGCGCCGCGGCGGCCATGGCGGTGCTAATCGGTTTGATTTCTGCAGCGGCCACAGTGCTGTTTGCTTGGCTCAGTTGGTTTGTCGACAAACGAACTCAAGCTTGGCGGGGCCGTTAATTTTCGATTCATCTTCGATGAAGTTTTCTTTATAATTTTTTTCACAGAGACACGTTTCATCATGCAACGCGAAGCCATACTTCTCACCCCTGGCCCACTCACCACCACCTTGCGCACCAAACTGGCCATGCTGCGCGACTGGGGCTCTTGGGACAGCGACTTCATCGCGGTCACCGCACGTGTTCGCAATAGTCTTTTGAACATTGTTCATGGCCACGACTCGCATGTGGTGGTACCTTTGCAAGGCAGTGGCACCTTCAGTGTCGAAGCAGCGGTAGCCACTGTTGTACCGCCAAGTGGACATATCTTGGTCTTGGACAACGGTGCCTATTGCAAACGTGCGGCAAAACTGTCAACCATGATGGGCCGCAAAACCACCGTGGTCCCTACCCCAGAGGACCAAGCGGTGTCACCCACACAACTTGAAGCCTTGCTCAACAAAGACCCTAGCATCACTCACGTGGTTTTGATTCATTGTGAAACTGGTGCCGGCGTCATGAACCCCTTGCACGCCGTTTCGCAGGTTTGCCAAAAGCACAACAAGGGCCTGATCGTCGATGCCATGAGTTCGTTTGCAGCGCTGGAAATTGATGCACGCACTACGCGTTTTGACGCTCTGATTGCGGCCAGTGGTAAATGCCTTGAAGGCGTACCCGGCATGGGCTTTGTTTTCATTCGCAAAGCCATTTTGGACAGTTGCGCAGGCAACAACACCTCCTTGGCCATGGACTTGCACGACCAATACGTGTACATGGAAAAAACAGGACAGTGGCGCTTCACGCCACCTACCCATGTGATGGTGGCTTTGGCTGAAGCCATCCAACAATTTGAAGACGAAGGTGGCCAGCCGGCTCGTCTCAAGCGCTATCAAAGCAACTACCAAACTCTGATTGAAGGCATGGCGGCACTGGGCTTCAAACCCTACCTAGACCCCTCGGTGCAAGCACCCATCATCGTGACCTTTCATGCGCCAGCAGACGCCAATTACGAATTCAGAAAATTCTATGAAGCCGCCAAAAAGCACGGTTTCATTTTGTACCCAGGCAAACTTACCGAAATTGAAACTTTCCGCGTGGGTTGCATTGGTGCCATTGGCCCCATCGAAATGCAACAAGCTGTTCACGCTGTGTCACTCGCCTTAAAAGAATTAGGCATTGCCAGCGGCGCTCCGGCTTGAATCTTGTTTGCGCTTTGAATTTCTAAAGGAATCAGCATGGCCACCTCCAAAATACACCCTGCACTCAAAGCGGTTGAAAAAAGCGGCGCTCAAAAAGTCAAAGTGGCCGTCAGCGACATCGACGGCATTTTGCGTGGCAAGTATTTGCACATCGACAAATTCAAAGGCGCAGCAGAGCCCTATCCCGCAGGTGGTTTTGGATTTTGTGACGTAGTATTTGGCTGGGACTCTTCCGACCAGTGCTACGACAACACCTCCGTCACAGGTTGGCAACATGGCTTTCCAGATGCACTGGCGCGCTTGGATTTGAATACTGCACGCAATGTGCCGTGGGACAACAATGTGCCTTTTTTCATTGGTGAATTTGTCAACAGCGATGGCACACCCCATCCCCTGTGTCCTCGCCAAACTTTGAAGAAGGTCTTAAAACGCGCGGAAAAATTAGGCGTCAACCCCATGTGCGGCATGGAGTTTGAATGGTTTAACTTTTTAGAAGACTCGCATTCATGGCAACACAAAAAAGGAGTCGACCCCACACCTTTAACGCCGGGCATGTTTGGCTACTCTTTGCTGCGCATGAACCAAAACCGCGAGTTCTTCAACGCCATTCAAGATGAGATGCTGCAATTTGGCGTGCCCATTGAAGGCTTGCACACCGAAACAGGCCCGGGCGTTTACGAAGCGGCCATTGCCTTCAGCGATGCCCTGACGCAGGCTGATCGCGCCATCTTGTTCAAAACTGGCACCAAAGAAATTGGGGCACGCTTTGGCATCATGCCCAGTTTCATGGCCAAGTGGAATGCCGCACTACCGGGCTGCAGTGGTCACATTCACCAAAGCCTGAGCGACGGCAAAAAGAATTTGTTTGCCGACGCAAAAGGCCGCCATGGCATGAGCAAAGTTTTTGAAAGTTACTTGGCCGGCCAAGTTGCACACTTGATGGAATTTGCGCCCATGTTCTGGCCCACCATCAACAGCTACAAACGCTTGGTCGATGGCTTCTGGGCGCCCGTGAAGCCAACCTGGGGCGTCGACAACCGCACGGCAAGCTTCCGAGTCATTTCTGGCTCGCCCAAGTCCACCCGCCTTGAAACACGTTGCCCTGGCGCTGACGTCAACCCTTACCTGGCCATGGCCGCGGTCATTGCGGCAGGTTTAGACGGCGTTGAAAAAGGCATGAAGCTGACAGCACCTGCCATTCATGGCACCAATGGTGGTGCTGAAAATATTCCCCGTGCACCTCGCACCCTGATCGAAACCACGCGCAATTTCCAACAATCCAAAGTGGCACGTGATTGGTTAGGCGATACATTTGTGGATCACTTTGCTGCCACCCGCGAATGGGAGTGGCGCCAATGGCTCGATGGCGTAACCGATTGGGAACTCAAACGTTACTTCGAAATCATTTAATTTTTTCAGATCAAACTGGACACTCGCATGAGCATTGATAAATTTTCCTTCCCCACTCCCATCCACTTTGGCGTAGGCGCCAGAAAATTGGTAGGGCAGCACTTAAAAGATTTAGGCTACAAGCGCCCCCTCATCGTGACCGACAAAGCCATGGCCGACTTGCCGCTCATGGCCGAGTTTCTGGGCCACCTAGGCGGATTGGACGTTGCCGTTTATGCAGGTGTGCATGGCAACCCCACGGCATCTCAAGTAACGGCAGGCGGTGAGGCATTCAAAGCCCACAAGGCCGATTGTGTGATTGGCTTGGGTGGCGGGGCTTCTTTGGATGTGGCCAAAGTGGTGGGCTTGGCGGCCACCCATGATGGCCCTATTTTGGAATACGCATGGGACCACCCCAAGGTTCGCAGCATCTCTGGCAACTTGCCTTACTTCGTAGCTTTGCCCACCACATCCGGCACGGGCTCTGAAGTGGGACGCTCTAGCGTGGTCAGTGAAGACGACACGCACCAGAAGCGCGTCATCTTCCATCCCAAACTCTTGGCGCAAACGGTGTTTGCCGATCCAGAACTGACAGTAGGTTTGCCCGGAAAAATTACCGCGGCCACCGGTATGGACGCACTGACGCACAACATTGAAAGCTATCTGTCGCCGGCCTACCATCCCTTGTGCGATGGCATTGCCTTGGAAGGCACTCGCATTGGTGCTGCTGCCTTGCACACGGCTGTGCACGAACCCAGCAATCTCAAAGCCCGCAGTGACATGATGATGTCGTCCATGATGGGGGCCATTGCATTCCAAAAAGATCTGGGCGCCGTGCACTCCTGTGCGCACGCCTTAGGCGCCGTGGTCGACATGCACCATGGCTTGGCCAATGCGCTCATGATCGATGTGGTGATGGCTTGGAATTACGAAGCCGTTCCTGAAAAATTCAACGAACTGGCCCATGTCTGCAATGTCAAAGGCGGCGGCAGTGCCTTTGTGGCTTGGCTCAAAGAATTGAAAGCTTCCATCGGCATCATAGGCAATTTGTCAACTCATGGCGTGAAGCCAGAACACATGGCGCGCTTGGTCGAAATTGCCACAGCCGACATTTGTCATCAAACCAACCCACGTCCTTGCACTGCAGCCGATTTTGAAAAGCTGTTCAAGGCTGCCATGTAATTGAAGGCTAGCGCAGTCATGTCTTCTAATTCCAAACGTCTCAAAATTGGCATCTCTGCATGCTTCTTTCATCCAGACAACGAACGACCCATATTCAAAGGCAAGACACTTCAATACATTGAACAGTCTGTTGCGCATTGGGTCATGTCACAAGGTGACTTGGCGGTCATGATTCCCTCTCCCGAAGGTGACACGCAAGTGGGTGATGTACAAATCACCGATTACGCCGACTGGCTAGATGGTGTGGTGCTGATGGGCGGCAGCGATGTGTGGCCAGGCAGTTATGGCGAAGAAGTCATGGACCCGCGCTGGACAGGCGACCGGGTGCGCGACGTCTATGAAAAGAAATTGATTGAAGCTTTTGTGGCCGCAGGCAAACCCGTGTTGGGCGTATGCCGTGGCATGCAAATGATCAACGTGGCGTTTGGCGGCACTTTGTATCAAGACATTGCCACACAAAGACCCGAAGCCTTGATGCACAGAGATGGCGTGCAATACGACCTCAACATGCACGACGTTGAGTTCGACCCTACAAGCAAATTATCACAACTGCTGGGCGGCACTAAAAGCGCCAAAGTCAACAGCATTCACCACCAAGGCGTGAAAGACCTGGCACCCAACTTTGTGGTGGAGGCCTACTGCCCTCACGATCGCATTCCTGAAGCCATCAGGCATCAAGGCAAGGCTTATGTGGCGGCGGTACAGTGGCATCCAGAATTTCACAAGCCTGCTTTAGGCACTTTAGACGACAGCCCCATCTTGACCGACTTTTTGAATGCAGCGCGGCAGACGCCTTCAGTTTGAGCAAGTCGCGTTGATCTCTTCCCACATTGAACCCATTGAACTCCTATGAAAATGCTTGACGTCGTCAACCCCGCTACAGAAGAACTGATCACCCAACTGCCCATCGACGATGGTGCAGCCGTGGCCCTCAAAGCGCAAAAAGCGCGCAATGCACAAGCGGCTTGGGCGGCTACGCCATTGGCTCAGCGCATGGCTTGCATTCAGCGATTTCGCGGTTTGGTTCAGACCCAACTTGAGGACCTTGCCAAAATCATGACGCAAGAAACTGGCAAGCCCTTGGGACATTCGCGCAATGAATTGAATGGCTTCTTGGGGCGCGTTGATTTTTTTCTGGCAGAAGCCGAGGGCATCCTCAAAACCGAAACCGTCTACAACCAAGACGGCATGTGCGAACAAATTCAACACATTCCTTTGGGTTTGATCGGCAATATTTCTGCATGGAACTACCCTTGGTTTGTGGGTGGCAATGTGTTCGTGCCAGGACTGCTCATGGGCAATGCCATTTTGTACAAGCCCTCCGAATTTGCAGCCATGAGTGGCTTGGCCATGGGTCGCTTGTTGCACGAAGCAGGTATTCCTGCTGACGTGTTTGCAACCCTGATTGGCGCGGCAGACACAGGCAATGCCTTGTTGGCTCAACAACTCGATGGCATGTTTTTCACGGGCTCTTTGGCCACAGGTCAGCACATTGCCAACGTGATGGGGCCGCGCATGACAAAGCTGCAATTGGAATTGGGCGGCAAAGATCCCACCTACGTCTGCGCCGATGCCGATCCTGTGGCTGCAGCACAATCATTGGCCGATGGCGCCATGTACAACGCGGGTCAAAGCTGCTGCTCTGTCGAGCGAATCTATGTGCACGCCAGCATTCACGATCAATTCGTACAAGCACTGGTCGATACAGTTCGCACTTTCAAAATGGGCGATCCATTGGCAGCCGATACCTACCTTGGCCCCTTGACGCGTGCACCTCAACTCAAAGTTTTAGAAGATCAAATTGCCGACGCCAAAGCCAAAGGTGCGCGCTGCTTGATTGGCGGTCAGCGCAGCAAAGGCCCTATGGGTGGCAAAGGAAATTGGTTTGAAGCCACTGTGTTTGACAACGTCAATCACAGCATGTCACTCATGCGAGACGAAAGCTTTGGTCCCATCATCGGCATCCAAAAAGTCAGCGACGATGCCGAAGCTGTGCGCTTGATGAACGATACCCAGTACGGCTTAACTGCGGGTGTTTACACCCCCAACGAACAGCACGCTCGCGATGTGTTGTCACAAGTTCGCGCGGGTACGGTTTATTGGAACTGCTGCGACCGTGTCAGCCCACGCCTGCCTTGGAGTGGCTACGGGCACTCGGGTGTGGGCCTCACCTTGTCACGCGAGGGTTTGGCTACTTTCACGCGCCCCAAAGCTTGGCACCTTCGCAGCAACTGACATGCGCCTGGCCCTGTTCGACCTAGACCACACGCTGCTCGATGGCGACAGCGATCAGCTTTGGTGCGACTTTCTCATTGAGAAAGGCCTCCTAGACAAAGCCATCTTCTCTGCAAAGAATGAAGCCATGGCGCGCGATTACAAATCGGGCGCTGTCGACGTCCAAGCGTTTTGTGAGTTTTACATTGGCACGCTGACGCTCAAAACACCTCAAGAATGGGAACCTCTGCGCCAAGAGTTTTTGAACACTTGGGTCATGCCGCGCTTGTGTGAGGGCGGCAAAGCCCAAATTAGAACCCATCAAGCCAAAGGCGATCGTGTGGTGATGACCACTGCCACCAACCGATTCATCACGGAACTGACAGCCGCGCATTTAGGCATTGCAGAATTGATTGCCACAGAAGCAGATGTGAAAGATGGCTTGTTTACCGGCAAGGCGCTTGGGGTTTTGAACATGCGACAAGGCAAAGTGCAGCGGCTCATGACTTGGTGTGAGCAACAGCATTTGCAGTGGGCCCAACTTGAAACTTGGGGCTACAGCGACTCCATCAATGATCTGCCCTTGCTAGAAGCGGTGAACCACCCAACCGTGACCCAAGGAGATGTAAAGTTGCGCGCGGAGGCTGCCAAACGTGGCTGGCCTCAAATTGAGTGGTTTTGAACTGATCTAAAGCCAGCATCATCAGAACGATAGCCCATTAAACAACCATAGAATTGTTTTCAAGCTATATTCTTGCTTTTGAAATTACCAAGCTTAGAAGTCATTTTGGGCTGCGCTTCAGCTTCCCTGCACCTGAGCAACATCTACCTCTATTTGGAACATCAAATGAAGACTATTTCTATTAGCCGTGCAGGCGGATTGCTAATTGCGTTGTGCGTTAGCGCCATGGCGCAAGCTCAAACCACTGCCCCAGACCCCTTGCAAGTCCGCAGCTGGGCCGCCGGTTGCGCCAATTGTCACGGTACCAATGGCCGCGCCGAACCGGGCAATGAATCACTGGCAGGCGCCAATAAAGACGACATGGTTAAAAAAATGTTGGACTTTAAGGCAGGGCGCAAACCCGCCACCATCATGCACCAGCTGGCCAAAGGCTACAGCGATGAGCAGATTGTTGCCATTGCTGGTTACTTTGCCGCACAGAAGAAATAAGGAGTTGCCATGAAACGTCGTCAATTTATTCAAACCGCTTCAGCAACATCTGCACTGGGTGCAATGAGCCTGATTTCGGGCTGTGCAACCATCGGTGGCTCAAATGGTCCTAAGGTTGTCGTGGTGGGTGGCGGTTATGGCGGTGCCACTGCTGCCAAATACATTCGCATGTGGTCAGACCATGGTATTCAAGTTACCTTGATTGAACCCAATGCCAGCTTCATTTCCTGCCCCATTTCCAACTTGGTCATCGGTGGCAGTAAAACCATGGCCGACATCACCACGTCTTACGACAACTTGGTCAAGCGCCATGGCGTCAACTTGATCAAAGACTTTGTGACGCAAATCGATCCTGACAAGCGCGTCGTCAAATTAGCCGGTGGTTCTGAAGTGACATACGACAGACTCATTCTTTCGCCTGGCGTCGACTTCATGATGGAGTCTTTGCCCGGCATGAGCAAAGCAGGCGCGCAAGACAAAGTGCTCCACGCCTGGAAAGCAGGCGCACAAACTGTGGCCTTGCGCAAACAGCTAGAAGCCATGCCCGATGGTGGCGTCTACGCACTTTCTATTCCCTTGGCACCCTACCGCTGCCCCCCTGGCCCTTACGAGCGTGCCTGCCAAGTGGCAGAGTATTTCAGCAAGGCCAAACCCAAAAGCAAGGTTCTCGTTTTGGATGCCAACGACGATGTATTGTCCAAAGGTCCCTTGTTCAAGAAAGCATGGGCAGAGCGTTACAAAGGCATCGTTGAATACCGCAGCAAACACAACGCCATTGATGTTGACGCATCAACGAACACTTTGAAATTTGACTTCAACGACGACGTCAAAGCCACGGTATTGAATGTCATTCTACCCATGCGTGCTGGCGACATTGCTGTTAAGTCGGGTTTGGCCACGGCCAACAAGCGTTGGTGCGAAGTGGATTTCCTCACTTTTGAATCTAAAGCTGCCAAGAACATTCACGTGCTGGGCGACGCCATTCAAATTGCACCCGCCATGCCAAAATCGGGCCACATGGCCAATCAGCACGGCAAAACTTGTGCTGCAGCCGTTGTTGCTTTGTTAACGGGCAAAGAACCCAACAAAATGCCTATCTACAACAACACTTGCTACAGCTTTGTCAGCTCTGAAGATGTGGTCCATGTCGCCAGTGTTCATGCCTACGACGCAGACAAGAAAACCATGCTAACCGTGCCAGGTTCCGGTGGTGTCTCTAGCGCTGCCAACGAGCTAGAAGGCCGCTATGCCATGGCTTGGGCCCGTAACATTTGGGCTGACACATTGGCTTAATGACTCACCATGAAGTGCAAAGCTTTTTCAGCGATTGCGCTTGTTGCGCTTAGCTTTTGCACTTCAGCCATTGCACAAGCCGATGAAGCACGTGCCAAAAAAATAATTTCTGGCTCTTGCTTCCTGTGCCATGGTGCAACGGGTGAATCCACAAGCGAGCTGTTTCCTCGTTTGGCTGGACAGCACCATGAGTACATCACCAAGCAACTTGAAAACTTCAAGAGCGGTGCGAGAAAAAGCTCGGCCATGCGCGACATGGCCACCAAGTTAACTTCAGAAGAAATGTTGGCCTTGGGTAATTTCTTTGAAAAACAAAGCGTACCGATTGAAACTGCAAAAGATGCGCAACTGGCCTCCGTGGGAAAATCTATTTTTCAAAACGGCAACAAACTCAGTGGCTTGCCAGCTTGCGCAAGTTGTCATGGCGCAGAAGCCAAAGGCACTGGCTCTTTGCCCCGCCTAGCGGGTCAATACGCGGGTTACCTTGAAACACAGTTGAAGCAATTCAATGCTCGCGAACGGACCAATGACAATGCGGTCATGCACGACATTGTGGTCAGAATGTCGCCGCTTGAAATGTCTGCGGTGGCTGAGTATCTCAGCGCCAAGTAATTCAAAAGAAAGATCCATGTGATGCAAAACAGGCGCACCACCCTTCAACAGAGCATGATACTGGCCAGCTTATTGGTATCTGCAGGATTTCCACAATTTGCACACGCCGCTTTCAACAAAACAGCTTTTGACGCAAAGTCTGTTCAAGATGCTGTCAAGGCTTATGGTGGTGGTGCCATGATGGAAAGCAAAGACATCGTCTTCACAGGTCCCGATGTTGCAGAAAACGGCGCAGTGGTGCCTGTCGCCTTGAGTACCAACTTGAAAGGTGTCAAACAATTGTTGATTCTGGTTGAGAAGAACCCGTCCATTCTTGTTGCCATGTTCAATGTGAGCGATGCCATCGAAGCCAATTTCTCTACCCGCATCAAAATGAATGAGACTTCTAACGTGTTCGCAGTCGCTATCATGGCAGACGGTAAGGCGCTTTTTTCTAAGAAAGAAGTCAGAGTCACTTTGGGAAGTTGTGGCGGTTAAACATCGCCACAAAATTCTTAACGCACTGCACTGAGGAAAACAATGACTGAAGCCACACGCATTCGGGCTCAAGTTTCTGGCGACAAAGCCATCGTTCGAGTTTTGATGAGCCACATCATGGAATCAGGGCATCGCAAAGACACGTCTGGCAAAACTGTGCCCGCTTGGTTCATTCAAGAAGTTACAGCTAAGCACAATGGGGTGACTGTCTTGACTGCAGAATGGGGTCCGGGTGTTTCTAAAAATCCATTTTTGCAATTTGCCATCAAAGGCGCCAAAGCTGGTGACAAAATTGCAATTTCTTGGAAAGACAGCAAAGGCGATTCGCGAACGGACGAAGCTACCGTGGCTTCTGCTGCTGTTTAATCCTCAAAGATCAAGCCTTGCAAATAATCAAAATCAATGGGCATGTAAAACCGCATGGGCCAGCACGCAAGCAGCGTCCACCGTCATGCGCTTTGATGCAATGGCCTGCACCACTTGCGCAGGCGACAGCAAACTGAACTCAGCAACCTCACCGTCTTGGTTTACCGGCTGCACATCGGCTGGCATCAACAAGTTGTACACCCACAGCGTTTCGTGATGCCATCCACGAGGCACAGATCGGCAAGTGGTCACTTGGCCCTGCGCCACCGCTGTTAAAGCCAGCGCCTCAGACAAGCCGGCTTCTTCTGCCATTTCACGCACACCACAAGTCTGCAAAGACTCTCCCACAGGCAAACCGCCTGCCGCAATGTTGTCCAACATGCCTGGGTCGGTGGCCTTGGTCAACGACCGACGTCCGCACCACAAAAAACCATCTTCGGTAAAGCCGTTGACATGCACCGCATGTGCGCGCAAGCCAAAAAATCTGTAGGCGGCGCGTTCCATTTCAAATGCGGCGGACAGCGCTTCCGTCGGCTCAATGGGATGACCGTTGGCCAAAATCATGGCATCAGGCCAATAGCTGAACTTTTCATTGCGCCAGCCTGTCACATGGCCAAGGTCACGCAACTCAGCGGCCAATTTTGCAAGCGCCAAACTTCTAGAAGCGTGTGTTTTTTCAGGGGTGTCCCAGCGCAAACCATGCGGCACTGTGTGCCAGTCTTGTCGCAAACTCAAAAGCACCTTGGCATGTTCTGGCGTGAGGTAACCGGATGGCGAATGTGCCTCTCCCAAATACCAAGGCATGGCCTCTTCGGGTAAGGGCTGCATGGCCTGTTGCAAACAAGACTGCAAAACTTGCCTATCGGCCTCACCCAAGGCACTTTGAAATTTTTGGATGCTGTTCTTCATCGACTCAAACTCAATGTTTGCATTGACCCAGTTGGCAGCAAAATCAATGCGCCTGATCCCAATTCAAACCGACACCCACTTCGGCCAGCAAAGGCACTTTGAGCTCGGCCACATCGGCCATCCATTTGGGCACCGCCACTTTGAGCCATTCCACTTCATCTTCTGGCACCTCAAACACCAATTCATCGTGCACCTGCATGATCACTTTGGTTTTGCGTTGCTCACGGTCAATGCCTTCTTGAACGGCAATCATCGACAGCTTGATCAAATCGGCTGCAGTGCCTTGCATGGGCGCATTGATGGCGGCTCGCTCTGCACCAGCCCGTCTGGGGCCATTGGGCGAGTTGATTTCTGGCAAATACAAACGACGGCCAAACACGGTTTCGACATAGCCTTGTGATTTGGCTTGTTCGCGTGTTTCATCCATGTAGCGCTTCACGCCTGCAAAGCGTTGGAAATAGCGCTCGATGTAATTTTTTGCAGCGCCGTTGTCAATGCCCAAAGCTTTGGCCAGACCAAACGCACTCATGCCGTAAATCAAACCGAAGTTGATGGTCTTGGCATAGCGGCGTTGCTCACTCGAGACTTGGTCGGGCGTTAAGCCAAACACTTCTGCTGCCGTGGCTTTGTGCACATCCAAACCTTGATGGAACGCACGCAACAAGGCTTCATCACCACTGAGGTGCGCCATGATGCGCAATTCAATTTGGGAGTAATCGGCACTGGCAATCAAACTGCCGGCAGGTGCCACAAAAGCTTCGCGAACTTTGCGCCCCTCAGCCGTGCGAATGGGAATGTTTTGTAAGTTGGGATCGTTGCTAGACAGGCGCCCTGTCACAGCCACGGCTTGCGCGTAATGGGTGTGCACCCTGCCCGTTCTAGGCAAGGCCATCTGCGCCAGCTTGTCGGTATAGGTACCTTTGAGTTTAGACAAACTACGGTGTTCCAAAATACGCGCTGGCAAAGGATAGTCTTCTGCCAACTTCTCAAGCACTTCTTCGTCGGTACTGCGTGCACCCGTGGCTGTTTTCTTAATAACAGGCAAACCCAACTTGTCAAAAAAGATTTCGCCCAATTGCTTGGGGCTGCTCAAGTTGAAGGGCTGGCCTGCAATTTCATAAGCTTCGGTTTCCAATTGCAAAATGCGCTGCCCCAAGGCTTGGCTTTGCGCAGCCAGCGTGGGACCATCAATCAACACGCCATTGCGTTCAATCCGGAACAAAGCCTCGCTGGTGGCAATTTCTATGTCGTAGATGGCACGCAGTTTGGCATCGGCTTGAATGCGCGGCCAGAGCACGCCATGCACATCCAAACATTGGTCTGAGTCTTCACATGAATACTCGGAGGCTTTTTCTACATCCACTTGTGCAAACGAAATTTGATGGGCGCCCTTGCCACACAAATCTTCGTAGGTAATGCCCGTGCGACCCACGTGACGCAATGCCAAGCTGCTTAAGCTGTGTGGCTTGTGCACTTCCAGCACATAGCTTTGCAGCATGGTGTCGTGCGCATAACCACGCACTTCAATGCCCACATTGGCAAACACATGGCGGTCGTATTTGATGTGCTGACCCACTTTGAGTTTGAGTGGGTTTTCTAACCAAGGTTTGAGCTTGGCCAGCACTTCTGACATTGGCAATTGCGCAGGGGCGTCGGGGCCATCATGGCGCAATGGCAAGTAGGCGGCTTCACCCGGTTTAATGCTCCAGCTGATGCCCACCAAGTCGGCGCGCATGGCATCGAGCGATGTCGTTTCGGTGTCAATGGCCACGCACTCAGCGGATTCCAACTTGGGCAGCCATGCATCCAACTGTTCCCACGTCAAGATGGTTTCGTATTGCTTGTCGCCCGTTACCGTGATCACTGGTTCGGGCTCGGCAAACAAATCATCCTGAGGTACGAACGCTGGCTTAGCAGTCTTGCTTGCACCTGAAGTTTCAGATGCACCAGCACCTCGGCTGCGGACCAAGCCTTTGAAACCATACTTTTCGTAGAAAGCCAGCAAATCGCTTTCGTTGGGCTGGCCCAAGCGAATGGTTTCAAGCGACGGCAATTCGGGCACGTAGCCATTCAAATCGCAATCGGTGCGAATTTTCAGAAGCTGCCGTCCTGTTGGCAGCCAATCGACGGCTTTGCGCAGGTTCTCGCCCACCACGCCTTTGACCTCACCGGCATGGGCCATCAAGTTGTCTAAGGAGCCATATTCCAACAACAACTTGGCAGCGGTTTTGGGGCCAACCTTTTGCACACCAGGCACGTTGTCGACCGTATCGCCCACCAAAATTTGATAATCGAGCATGAGGCTGGCAGGCACGCCAAACTCCTCTTGCACACCGGCCAAATCGCGGCGCTTGCCGTTCATGGTGTCGATGATGGTGATGTGTTCGTTGACCAACTGGGCCAAGTCTTTGTCGCCGCTGGACACAATCACTTCGATGCCGTGAGACGAACCCACAGCGGCCAAGGTGCCAATCACGTCGTCAGCTTCAACGCCGGGTACATCCAAAACCTTCCACCCCATCAAGCGAACCAGCTCGTGGATGGGCTCAATTTGCGAGCGCAAATCGTCTGGCATGGGGCTGCGATTTTGCTTGTATTCGGGGTAAATTTCGTCGCGGAAAGTGGGGCCCTTGGCATCAAACACACACACCGCATATTCAGCGGGAATGTCTTTGCGCAAACGCTCCATCATGTTGATCATGCCGCGAATAGCGCCCGTGGCAGGACTGGCGGGGTCGCCTGGCACCGCACGCAAATCGGGCATGGCGTGAAAGGCGCGGTACAGATAGCTAGAGCCATCGACCAATAGCAGGGTTTTCTTGTCGCTCATGCCCTCATTGTGCCTGTCCTCAGCGGTTTTTTCCGGGTCGGCTTAGGGCAAATTTGTGGTCAACAGCCTCTACAATCGAAGCATGCGTTACCGCGCGGCCTTGTGCCACTTTTTGACCCTCCTTTTCACCCACTTGACTCACCCTTAAGCCATGGCTGTTTTTACGCCCGTTACCGAAGAACAAGCCGCCGACCTCATGTCTCAACTGGGCTTGGGTACGCTGACCGAATTAAGGGGCATTGAAGGCGGCATTGAGAACACCAATTACTTCGCCTCCACCGACCTCGGCGACTATGTCCTCACATTGTTTGAGCGCCTGAATCACGCGCAACTGCCCTTTTATTTGTTTCTCATGAAGCATTTGGCAGAAAAAGGCATTCCGGTGCCCAACCCCTCTGCCAACCGAGACGGAGACATCTTGCACACCGTTTGTGACAAGCCTGCTGCCGTGGTCAATCGATTAGAAGGCAAAAGCCAGTTGGCCCCACAGCCAGTGCATTGCGCTGCCGTGGGCGACATGCTGGCCCGCATGCATTTGGCCGGAGAAGATTACAACCGCAGCCAACCCAACCTCAGGGGCCTTGCCTGGTGGAATGACACGGTACCCGTGGTGTTGCCTCACTTGGACGAAGCGCAATCGGCTTTGTTGCAAAGCGAATTGGCTTACCAAAATCACATTGCCCAGGGTGCAGCCTACCAAGCCCTGCCCAAAGGACCCGTCCACGCCGACTTGTTTCGCGACAACGTCATGTTTGATGGCGACAAGCTCACCGGCTTTTTTGATTTTTACTTTGCCGGTGTCGACACCTGGCTGTTCGATTTGTCTGTCTGCTTAAACGATTGGTGCATCGATTTGCCAACCGGCGAGCATCATGCAGAACGGGCCCAAGCCATGCTCGACGCCTACCAAGCTGTGCGGCCTCTGCGTGTTGCCGAACGTCAACTGTTGCCTGCCATGTTGCGTGCAGGCGCTTTGCGCTTCTGGATTTCAAGGCTATGGGACTTCTACCTGCCCCGCGATGCCGCGATGCTAAAGCCTCACGATCCCACCCACTTTGAACGGGTATTGCGCGCTCGACTGGCTTCACCGCTTAAGCTCTGGTCATGAAGCTTCACATCGTTCCAGCCAAACAAGGCTTGGTTTGGGTTCAACAAGGTATCCGAACTTTTTGGCGTCAGCCTTTGGCCTTCACAGGTTTGTTCTTTTTGTTCATGGCCTGGGTGTCTGTGCTCTCCATGATTCCCGTTATTGGCGCGGCCGTAGCGCTGCTCATGTTGCCTGCTGCCACGCTGGGCCTGATGGTGGCCACCGAGCAAGCGGCCTCTGGCAAGTTCCCTATGCCTACCGTGCTCATGGTGGCCTTTCGCGCAGGTCAACAACGCCTCAAAGCCATGCTTTTGTTGGGCTTGCTGTATGCCGCAAGTTTCTTGGGTGTCATGCTAATTTCAGCCATGATCGATGGCGGTGGCTTTGCCAAAGTTTATTTGGCCAACGCCCCCATCACGCCAGAGGTGGTCAATGCCGATGATTTTCAAACTGCCATGTGGGTGGCCACCTTTTTGTACATTCCACTGTCCATGATGTTTTGGCATGCCCCCGCATTGGTGCATTGGCATGGCGTTCCGCCTCTCAAGAGCATGTTCTTCAGCGTGGTGGCTTGCTGGCGCAATTTGGGTGCGTTTGCGGTTTACCTGGTGGCGTGGATGGTGGTCTTCTTGTTGGGTGCCACGGTCATTTTGATGGTCAGCAGTGCATTGGGCGGCAACGACCTCACGGGCGCAGTCTTGATGCCAGGCGCATTACTCATGGCCGCCATGTTTTTCACATCGGTGTATTTCAGCGTCAAAGATTGTTTTGACTTGCCCTCACCGGGCAGCGAAACACAAGCGTAAAAAAAGCCTGCTGTTGCAGGCTTTTTTCATGAGGGCCACAAGATCAGTGGTGGTGACCATGTGCACCGTGCACATGGCGGTGCTCAATCTCTTCTTGAATGGCCGCGCGCACGTCGATCACATTCAATTGAAAACGCAAAGTTTGACCGGCCCAAGGATGGTTGCCATCCAACATGACGGTGTCGCCTTTGATTTTGACTACATTGAAAATGGCTTCACGACCATTGGGCGTGCGGCCGCGCAATTGACCACCCACTTTGACGCCAGGTGGAAAGTCTTTTTTAGGCATGGTCTGAATCAGGCTTTCATCGCGTTCACCAAAAGAATCTGCTGCAGACAAAACCAAAGTGGTTTGATAACCCTTGTCTTGGCCGTCCAATGCTTCTTCAATTTTGGGCAAGGTGTTTTCGTAGCCACCATGCAAATAGGCCATGGGCTCTTCGGCGGCTTCCAGCAATTTACCTTGTGCATCGGACACTTTGTATTTCAAGGTGACGACGGTGTCTTTTTCAATTTTCATGATGCTTCTTTCTCAAACTTTCTTTCAAAAACTTTTCCAAAATTCAAATTCATTCGACTGGCGTCAATTTGGCCACAGACAAGGCCAACCACTTCACGCCATGCCTTGGAAAATTGACTTGTGCCCGCGCATCAGCGCCAGCGCCTTCTACGGCCAAGACTTTGCCTTCACCAAACTTGGTATGAAACACTTTCATACCGGCTTTGATGCCATGGGACGGCTCCAATTTTTGCACAGGCACGGGTGGGCTTTTGTACGTCTCCGCTGAACCTAAACTGCTGTGCCCCCAAGCCGGCTTGGCCTGAAAGGCTTGTGCGGGCGAGGTCCAGCCGCCGCCCAAACCTGTAGCAAAGCCAGGGTTCTTGGGAGTGATCCACTTCAAGCACTCTTCTGGCAGTTCATCCAAGAAGCGGCTCTTGAGGTTGTAGCGCGTTTGACCATGCAGCATGCGCGTTTGCGAGTGGCTGAGGTACAAACGTTTGCGTGCGCGTGTAATGGCCACGTACATCAGGCGGCGTTCTTCCTCCAAGCCGTCGTAATCATTCATGGAGTTTTCGTGAGGGAACAAGCCCTCTTCCAAGCCGCTGATGAACACGGCATCAAACTCTAAGCCTTTGCTGGCGTGCACTGTCATGAGCTGAATGGCGTCTTCGCCCGCTTGCGCTTGGTTGTCGCCGGCCTCCAGCGCGGCGTGCGTTAGGAAGGCCGCCAAGGGTGACATCACTTCGCCGTCTTCGGCAATGGGGGGCATCTCTTGCGCGGTGGCTTCGGCATCGCGACCAAAGCCTTCTTGAGTCACAAAGCTTTCGGCAGCGTTGACCAATTCTTCCAAGTTTTCGACGCGATCAGCGCCTTCTTTTTCTGTTTTGTAGTGTTCGATCAAGCCTGTTTTTTCGAGCACCAATTCGATGATCTCGCGCAGCGTCATGCCTGGCGTTTGCTCGCGCATCACGTCGATCATGGCCACAAAGCCCGCCAGCTTGGCGCCCGCTTTACCTGCGGTGGTGCTGACCGCATCGTGCAAAGAGCAGCCCAAACCTTTGGCCGCATCTTGCAATTGCTCCACACTGCGTGCACCAATGCCGCGCGGCGGGAAATTGACAATGCGCAAGAAGCTGGTGTCGTCGTTGGGGTTTTCCAAAATACGTAAATAAGCCAAGGCGTGCTTAATTTCGGCGCGTTCAAAGAAGCGCAGTCCGCCATACACTTTGTAAGGCACACCGGCATTGAACAGTGCGGTTTCCATCACACGGCTTTGGGCATTGCTGCGATACAACACCGCCACTTCTTTGCGCGTAAAGCCATCGCCTTTGACCAGTTGCCTGATTTCATCGACCAACCACTGCGCCTCGGCAAAGTCGCTGGTGGACTCGTACACACGCACAGGCTCACCGGCACCTTGATCGGTGCGCAGGTTTTTACCCAATCTATTTTTGTTGTTGCCAATGAGCGCATTGGCCGAATCCAAAATATTGCTGTAACTGCGGTAGTTTTGTTCCAGCTTAATTTGATGCTGCACGCCAAACTCGCGCACAAAGTCGGCCATGTTGCCCACACGTGCACCGCGGAAAGCGTAAATGCTTTGATCGTCGTCGCCCACGGCCAATACCGCACTGCCATGCTCGGCGGGCAAACCGGCAATCATTTTGATCCAGGCATATTGCAGCTTGTTGGTGTCTTGAAACTCATCGATCAGCACATGCTTAAAGCGCGCGCGGTAATGCAAACGAATGGCGTCGTTGTCACGCAGCAATTCAAAAGAACGCAACATCAACTCGCCAAAGTCCACCACACCCTCGCGCTGGCACTGGTCTTCGTAGAGTTGGTACACCTCCACTTTGCGGCGGGTTTCGTCGTCGCGCACATCCACGTCTTTGGGCCGCAGCCCATCTTCTTTGCAACCCGCTATGAACCATTGCAATTGCTTGGGCGGAAAGCGCTCGTCGTCCACGCCGTGCTGTTTGCACAAGCGCTTGATGGCCGACAACTGGTCCTGCGTGTCCAAAATTTGGAAGGTTTGGGGCAGGTTGGCCATTTTGTAATGGGCCCGCAAAAACCGGTTGCACAGGCCGTGGAAGGTGCCAATCCACATGCCCCGCACATTGACGGGCAGCATGGCTTGCAGCCTGAGCATCATCTCCTTGGCGGCCTTGTTGGTAAAGGTCACCGCCAAAATACCGCCCGACCCCACCTGGGAGGTCTGCAATAACCAAGCAATTCGGGTGGTTAATACCCGAGTTTTGCCCGACCCTGCCCCCGCCAAAATGAGGGCTGACTCAGAGGGAAG
Organism: Limnohabitans sp.; assembly: GCA_049655425.1. GTDB lineage: Bacteria > Pseudomonadota > Gammaproteobacteria > Burkholderiales > Burkholderiaceae_C > Limnohabitans_A. Next base: position 995,650 of record JBASJS010000003.1, read on the forward strand.
CGTCACGGCCCGCAATTGCTCGGGGTTGAGGTTGTCTAGCAGGGGCGTTTGGTCATACATCCCCCAATTGTAGAAACTCCTGGCCCCTTGTTGGCAATTTGCAAAACAAAACGGGTAGAATCAGCCACCGGGCCCAAGATTCTTGCGCCCGGTTTTTTTTGCCCAAAAATCGGACAGACCAAACCGGCCAAGCCAAGCGCTCACTCGTTCTTTCAACGATCCTTTTGGAGCTTGGTTAAATGGAAATTTTTGATTACGACAATATCTTGTTGCTTCCCCGCAAATGCCGCGTGGAAAGCCGTTCAGAGTGCGACGCTGGCGTAGAGCTGGGTGGCCGCAAATTCCGTCTGCCGGTGGTACCGGCCAACATGAAGACGGTCGTGAACGAAGAAATCTGTGTCTGGATGGCACAAAACGGTTACTTCTATGTCATGCACCGCTTTGACTTGGACAATGTCAAATTTGTTCGTGACATGCATGCCAAAGGTCTTTATGCGTCCATCTCTTTGGGCGTAAAAGCACCCGACTACGACACCGTAAAACAATTGGTGGCCGAGGGCCTCACGCCCGAGTACATCACCATCGACATTGCACACGGCCATGCCGACAGCGTGCAAAAGATGATTCACACGCTCAAAGAAAAGTTGCCCAAGTCTTTCATCATTGCTGGCAACGTGGGCACGCCCGAAGCCATCATCGATTTAGAAAACTGGGGCGCTGATGCCACCAAAGTGGGCATTGGCCCCGGCAAGGTGTGCATCACCAAGCTCAAAACGGGTTTTGGTACCGGCGGCTGGCAGTTGTCTGCCCTCAAATGGTGTGCTCGCGTGGCCACCAAGCCCATCATTGCCGACGGCGGCATTCGTGAGCACGGTGACATTGCCAAGAGCATCCGCTTTGGCGCCACCATGATCATGATTGGCTCGATGTTGGCAGGCCACGAAGAATCGCCTGGCGCCACCGTGGAAGTGGACGGCAAGCTGTACAAAGAGTACTACGGCTCGGCTTCCGACTTCAACAAGGGCGAGTACAAGCACGTGGAAGGCAAGCGCATTTTGGAGCCTATCAAGGGCAAGCTGGCCAACACCCTGATTGAGATGGAACAAGACACCCAAAGTTCCATCAGCTATTCAGGCGGTACCAAGCTCATGGACATTCGCAAAGTGAACTACGTGATTTTGGGCGGCGACAACGCAGGCGAACACCTGTTGATGTAATCGCAACTTGCTATGCAGCCAGTTTGAACTGCACTTCGCAGTTCAAACCGCTGCTGGCCCCGGGCATAGGGTCGTTGGTGAGCTTAATTTCACCTTGAAGCGATTGCACAATGCCCAAGCATATAGACAGCCCCAAGCCACTGCCATGGCGCGTGTCACCCGCCGAAAACGGTTGAAACAAACGCGCTTGCAAGTCGGCCGACAAACCGGGGCCTTCGTCTCGCAAATTAAACATCACCCGATCATCACGACTGGCAATACTGAGTTTCAAACGGCCTTGGAGCGGGCTGTGTCGAATGGCGTTATCGAGCACATTGCGAGTAAGTTCGCGCAGCATCCAATCAGGGCCCTGAACCTTGCTAGGTTCTGTGATGATTTCAAAATCGAGATTTCGTTCTGCCATCAAGGGCGCCAACTCTAAGGCCACCTCGCGCGCCACTTCGGAGAAGTCACTCACCACCGGTTGCGCAGAAACAGACAGTTGCTCCACTTTGGCCAAGGCCAACATTTGATTGACCAACTGCGTGGCGCGGTCAATGGTCAAGCCAATGTCATGCAAGGCTTGTTCGCTGTTCAAATCACCCCGCTGTGCCGATTGCACTTGAAGCTTTAAAACAGTCAGCGGCGTTCTGAGTTGATGCGCGGCATCTCGTACAAAACCTTTTTGCTGCGCCAACAAAGATTGCAGTTTTTGCATCACGTGGTTGGTGGCTTGAATGAGAGGCTGAATTTCTTGTGGTGCATCTGCCACTGAAAGCGGCGCCAAGTCGTGTTCAGATCTGTTTTCTAAATGTTCAGAAAGCTCTCGAACAGGCTGCGTCGCTCTTTGCACCACGCCCACCACCACCAAGGCAATGATGGCCAGTAACAATGCTTGGCGCCACAAGGTTCCGACCAACAATTCGCGTGCCAAAGACTGCCGGAGTTCAAGGGTTTCTGCCACTTGAATGACCGCCATGGCACGACCTTTTTCGCTCACCACCGGTTGCAGCAAGGTGGCCACCCGCACATCTTCGTTTTGGTAACGGTCGTTGTAAAAATCAACCAGCGCTGCGTACGCGGGCTTGGCAGGAATATGGCCTTTCCATGTCGGCATGTCGGCAAAGCCCGACACCACAGCGCCATTCAAATGCGAGACTTTGTAATACAAGCGGCTTTGGTTGTCGGCCTCAAACGCTTCTGTGGCCGCATAGGGCACCAAAGCCCTGATGGTGGCCAACTCGTCATAGCCTTCCACATCCAATTGTTCACTGATGGTTTTGGCGGAGGCTAACAAGCTGCGGTCGTAGGCCACATCGGATGCGCTCAATGCTTCTTCGTAGAGGCTCCAAGCATTCAAGCCCACCAACAACAACACGGGCAACAAAATGCCCAGCAATAACTGACGGCGCATCGACATTTTGGCGGGCGACAACATCGATCAGCTCGCCGTCTTTAACAAATAGCCCAGACCCCGCAGGGTCACCAAGCTGATGCCTGTGTCGGTCAACTTTTTGCGCAGTCGATACGCCACCACTTCGATGGCTTCAAACTGCACATCCAATTCATCAGGGAACACCGCACTGAACAAACGCTCTTTAGACACCGCCTGCCCTGCGTGCGCCATCAAGGCTTGCAGCATGGCCACTTCGCGCGGCGTCAATTCCATGGCTTGTTGGTGCAAGTAGGCAACGCCATTCAAAGTGTCCAAAGAAACTGCACCCAATTGAAGTGTTTGCAGGCCGTTACGAGCTTGGCCTGTGTCCGCTTGAGACGATGCAACTTGCTGCGCTGTTTTAGTTCGCCTGTAGAGCGCATTCAAGCGCGCCTCAAGTTCGTCCAAGTCAAAGGGCTTGGCCATGTAATCGTCGGCACCTGAATTCAAACCCAGCACCCGATCGCCTACCGTGGCGCGGGCCGTTAAGACCAACACGGGCGTGGTGAAACCCAGTTGACGAACTTGCGATACGACATTCAACCCATCGCCATCGGGCAGGGTCAAATCGAGCAGCACCACATCGGGCCGCAAGCTTTGCCAAACAGACACGGCTTGTGCAGCGGTAGACGCAGATGTCACTTGCAATCCACGCCGCGACAAACTGCGAACCAGGTTTTCTTGCAAATAAGGGTCGTCTTCGACCAACAACAAGCGCATGAATCAGTACTTTCCCTAGGATTTTGGACAGCCAATTGACAGTTTAGAAGCCCATCATTGGCCATCGATTTTGCACTCAAAAGGAGACACCATGCGTCGCGATCAGTTCATCAAATCAGTTTTAGCATTGGCAGCAGGCTCTAGCTTCGCTTTGCCTTCATTGGCAGCCGCGAACATCAAAATGATGATTCCCGCCAATCCAGGCGGCGGCTGGGACACCACAGGCCGCGCTTTGGGCAAAGCCCTGCAAGACGCTGGCGTGGCCAGCTCTGTCACCTATGAAAACAAAGGCGGTGCAGCCGGCATCATTGGCTTGGCGCAATACGCCAATGCCACCAAAGGCGACGGCAACTCCCTCATGGTCATGGGCGCTGTGATGTTGGGCGGCATCATTACAGGCAAGCCACCTGTTAGCTTAGACAAAGTCACCCCCATTGCCCGTTTGACCAGCGAGTACAACGTGTTTGTGGTGCCCGCCAATTCACCCCTCAAAACCATGAAGGATGTGGTCGAGCAAATGAAGAAAGACCCCGGTAGCGTCAAGTGGGGCGGCGGTTCACGTGGCTCCACAGAGCATATTGCAGCGGCCATGTTGGCACGCGAAGTGGGTGTCGATGCAGCCAAGATCAACTATGTGCCATTCCGTGGCGGCGGCGAAGCCGTAGCGGCCATCTTGGGTGGCAACGTCACAGTGGGCGGCAGCGGCTACAGCGAGTTCCAGCAGTACATCGAGACTGGCAAGATGCGCGCCATTGCGGTCACATCACCCAAGCGTCTCAAAGGCATCAACATCCCCACCATGATTGAGCAGGGTTACAACATCGATATCGGCAACTGGCGCGGTGTGTATGCACCTGCTGGCCTCACAGCCGCGCAGCGCAAAGATTTGACCGACATGGTTTTGAAAGCCACCAAGTCAAAATCTTGGGCCGAGTCACTCGAGAAAAACAACTGGACACCCGCATGGATGGCCAACCCAGAGTTCGACGACTTTGTGGATCGCGAATTTGCAAGCTTGCGCGCCACCATGGTCAAGTCAGGCATGATTTAAGTCATCCGACTGATTGATATTGGGTGGGCTGAATCAAACTAGGCGCCACCTGAATCTGGGTCCTACGGGACCCAGACTTCTTTTTGAAAGTATGAATTCCATGTCTGAAATGTCAGCCACTTCGGCCCCCCCACGCTCCCCCACTCAAATTGGTATTGCCTTGCTGGGTTTGGTTTTGTCCTTGCTCATGATGTGGGGTGCCACAAGCATTTCTTCAGAAGCGGGCTATGCGGGTGTAGGCCCCAATTTTTTGCCTTGGGTGGTTGCAATTTTTTTAGCCGCTTGTTCTGCTTGGTTGTTATGGGAATCTCTTTCGGGTGGTTACCGCAACATGCCAGAAGCATCTGGTGCAGAGCATGCCGATTGGCACGCCTTTGCTTGGGTTTCTGCAGGCGTTTTGGCCAATGCTGCTCTGATCAACGCGGCCGGTTTTGTTTTGAGCTGTGCATTGTGTTTTGTGCTGGCTGTTCGCGGCCTTCGCGTGTCGCAAGGTGATGCCGCTGGCAATCTGTCTCAAACGCTCAAGGATTGTGTGTTGGGATTTTTAATTGCGGCTCCCGTGTTCTGGCTCTTCACTTTGTTCTTGTCCATCAACTTGCCCAATTTGACCGGCACGCCTTGGCTCTAAACCCCGAAAGCACATCATGTTAGACACTTGGAATAATTTGCTAGCGGGTTTTGTCACGGCTGGCACACCCATCAATTTAATGTGGGCCTTTGTAGGCTGCGCCCTAGGCACAGCCATTGGCGTCTTGCCAGGCCTTGGCCCAGCCGTTACTGTGGCCATGCTCTTGCCCATTACTGCGCAAGTTGAACCCACCGCCTCCATGATCTTTTTTGCCGGTATTTATTACGGCGCCATGTATGGCGGCTCAACCACCTCCATCTTGCTGAACACCCCCGGAGAAACGGGCACCATGGTGACCGCTCTAGAAGGCTTCAAAATGGCAAAGAGTGGGCGCGCAGGTTCGGCCTTGGCCACAGCCGCCATTGGCTCCTTCGTGGCAGGTACTTTGGCCACCATCTTGGTCACCTTGTTTGCCCCCATGGTTGCAGAATTTGCGGTCAAGTTAGGTCCTCCCGAATATTTCTGCATGATGCTGTTGGCTTTCATCACCGTCAGTGCCGTGCTGGGACAAAGCACTGTTCGAGGCCTGACTGCTTTGTTCGTTGGACTGGCCTTGGGGCTGATTGGCATGGACCAAATTTCGGGCCAAGTTCGCTACACCGCAGGCATTCCAGAATTCATGGATGGCATTGAAACGGTGCTCATTGCGGTGGGATTGTTTGCCGTGTCTGAAGTTTTGTACAACGCGCTGTACGAAGGCAAAAGCAGCGCCGATATGAATCGCCTCACCCGCGCCCAAATGACACCTTCAGAATGGCGCAGATCTTGGCCCGCATGGTTGCGCGGTACCGCCATTGGTTTTCCATTTGGCACCATCCCAGCAGGTGGCTCTGAGATTCCAACTTTTTTGAGCTACGCCACCGAGAAGAAGCTGTCCAAACACAAAGAAGAATTCGGCACGACAGGCGCCATTGAAGGTGTGGCGGGCCCAGAAGCAGCCAACAATGCAGCAGTGACTGCCACCTTGGTGCCGCTGCTCACTTTGGGCATTCCAACTTCTGTCACGGCCGCCATTTTGTTGTCCGCGTTGCAAAACTACGGCATTCAAGCAGGCCCGCAGTTGTTCCAAACATCGTCGGGTTTGGTTTGGGCATTGATTGCATCGCTCTACATTGGCAACGTGATGCTGTTGGTCTTGAACTTGCCGTTGGTGGGACTGTGGGTCAAGCTACTCAAGATTCCAAAGCCACAGCTGTATGCCGGCATTTTGATTTTTGCCACAGTGGGTGTGTATGGCATGCGCCAAAGCAGCTTTGACTTGTTCATCATGTATGGCTTTGGGCTGTTGGGCACCCTGATGCGTCGCTACGACTTTCCTGTGGCACCCGTCATTGTGGGCATGATTTTGGGCCCACTGGCCGAGGCGCAAATGCGCAACGCCTTGTCCATTGGTGAAGGTCACTGGTCTGTCTTCTGGGACCGCCCCATGTCCTTCACGCTGCTGGCTGTTGTGGTCATTTGCTTGGTGCTGCCACCCTTGTGGTCAGCCGTGCAGAAAAAGCGCGCAGCAAGCTGATACCACAAAGCGCTGCAAAGATCAGCTTAAGTTAGGCTGATCAACTGCTTCATCAAGGCACTCAAACGAGTGCCTTTTTTTGTGATGTCGGTCACGATGCTGAAGTGATTGAGACCTGCCAAATCTTCACAAACGGGTACCGTTTTGGGCCCCCAGGTTTGATGAATCAAACGGTTGTGTCGCAAAAACTCTGGGCTCTCATCGCCACCTGCTACGGTGTACAACACACCTTTCTTGGGGCGAGGCCACAAAGCTGGGCTGGCCATCTTTGCGTGCTTGGCCGTCAGGCGCAAAGCGTCTTGAAGGAAGGGTGTTTTGCGCAAGGGTGTCAGGTCGTACAAACCAGAAATAGACAAGGCTTTTTGAATCCAGTGCGCTGGCATACTTTTGTCAACTTGCTTCCAATCGCAAGCCAACAACATGGCGGCCAAATGTCCGCCTGCTGAGTGCCCTGCCACTGTGACTTCTTTCGGATTGCCACCATGCTGCGCAATGTGCTGCCATGTCCAAGCCAAGGCTTTCACCATTTGCTGGGCAATGTCGGGAATGGTGACGGGTGCCTCTGGCGTGCCAGGACACAAGGCATAGTTGACTACCACCACACAGGCGCCCATGTCGTGCAAGGGTGGCGCCACAAATGAGTGATCGGCTTTGTCCAGACTGCGCCAATAACCACCATGGATGAACACGACCACGGGTGCGTTGGGTTTGTTGGCAGGAAAGATGTCCAAGGTTTCGTTGAGGCCATCGCCATAGGCAATGTCTAGGGTGCACTTCAAGCGCGCACGTGCATCTGCAGATGTCTGCGCCCATTGCGCAAAATGGGCTGCATGCTCGGGCACCAGCGCACGGTTGTTGTACATGCTGTCGTACCAAGCGGCGGTTTTTGCACTCATGTTATTCCTTGATTAAATTTTCATTTCCAAACGCACTTGCACGTTTTGCCAGTTGCGTGTGTTGGTGTTGGACGACTCCGTAAAACCGTTGCCGATGTAGGTGCTGCCGGTTAAATAATCTCGAGGTACCAAGTTGCTGACCGTCACTCGCAAGGCAGTGGCGGGGCTGAATTTCCACAAACCGTAGACATCGACCACGCGCTTGCTGCCTTGATAAACCCACTGTTCTTGAGTGCGCCGGGTGCTGTAGTCTGGGTTGAAATTGACATTGCCGCCCAGGGTTAAGGGGAAGGCGCGGATGCGGTAATCGGCCCCTAAGTTGGCGGTCATCTTGGGCTGTTGGTCCAAACGATTGTTGGGTCCCATGACGTCTAACACTCGTGAATTGAAGAAACTCAAGTTGCTTCGAATGTCAACAGGTGCTGCACTGGCGCTGACTTGGTCCAAGCGAAACTTGGCTTCCAATTCAACACCTTGTGTAATGGCTTCACCCACATTTTGGGGGCTGGACACAAAGCGCCTTTGTCCGGGCGCCCACACAGTGTCATAACGCTCGCTGGTGACATAGCGAATGAGGTCACTGATGTTGCGCCTGAACACATTGGCACTGAGCACCCCGCCTTCTGCCAAATAGCGCTCAAAGGCGATGTCAATGCCTGTTGCCAACTCGGGCTTCAAGCCTGGGTTGCCAATGCGATCGGGGCGCGTTGGGCTGTTGGTTTCGCGTGACAAGGCAGTGCGTGCAACCAAGTTGAACAAGGTGGGGGTTTTGTAACTGCGCGTGAGGCTCATGCGCACTTGATCTTTGCTTTGCGGCACAGGCTTCCAGACTGCGTGCAACAAAGGCGTCAGGACGCCACTCTTGTTGCGTTTCTCGCCTTCATCGTTGCTGCCTTCGGTCAGAATACTTTCGTACCGCAGACCTGCATGGGCGCTCCAGTTGGGGTTGATAGACCACTCGTCTTGTGTGTAGATGGCCCATCGACTTGTGCGCGCACGCAGGTTGCCCGCATCGTCAGATACCTCTGCCACTGCGTCTTCATTGCGACGGACGCGCTCTAACTCTGCGCCACTGACCAGTTGATGACCATTGCTAAGGACTTGTGTCAGCTTGCCATTCCAAGTCTGAGACAAATCTTTGAAGCTCTGAGACTCTTCCAAAGTGTTGAGCAGGCTGCCACCGCCCAAAGCCATCTGGTTGAACTGAGATTTGTAATGAGACTCGCCCAAGCCAAATTTAAATTCAAAGCGTGTATCTGCAGAAAAGCGTTGGCTCCATTGACCGTTCAAACGAGTCATGACAAACCGGTTGTTGTTGCCGGTCTGAGCGCTGTCGGTAACCATGGGTTGTGCAACACCACCGATGGTCTTATTTTCTGACAAGTCAACGCGCCCTTGGCTGCTAAATTCTGAGTACACCATGAAGGGCATCAAAATCAGAGACTTGCCTTGCTCGCCACGCCACATCAAACGCGCATTGGCATTCAGGCTTTGGCGATGACCCAAGTTGACCGTGTGTCGCTCGCGATCCGAAGACCAAGCCGGCATGCGGCCCAGGGCTTCGACATCGGTCTCGGTCTGCGAGGTGTTGTCCTCGGGTCGCCATTGGTTCATGGCAGAAATTGTGAGGGTGCCGTTCAGCGGCTCAGACTTGAGATTGCGAATCCAGTTCAAGCCTTCAGAGCGCTGGCCATGTTCAAAACTGCTGCCAAACTTCAAGTCGTCTGGGTTGGCGTTCATGCCTTCACGAAGCACGATGTTGATGGTGCCTGCAATGGCACGTGCACCGGTTTCAGCTGTGGGCGCACGCATGATTTCAATTTTTTCAACCATCTCGGGGGTCAGTGACTCCACCGAAAAACCAGGTGGGACCCGTTGGCCATCTAGCAAGATTTGCGTGTAACCACCGCCTAAGCCGCGCATGCGAATGGCGCCACCACGACCCGGTGCACCTTGAATGGTGACGCCAGGCAAACGCTTCAAGACCTCACCAACTGTGCCATCGCCTTGCTTGTCCAATTCTTCACGGCCAATGACAATTTTGGCTGCAGTGGACTGCCGACGTTCTTCTGTGACATTGTCGCGATTGCTCTTAATTTCAACCCGGCCCATGTCTTGCACAGGTGCATTGGGAGGTGAGCTTGTTTGCGCCCAGCCCCAAGTTGAAGTCAAGGAGACCAGGGCCAGCGTGGCAGATGTTTTGAAGTTCATCCCCCCATTTTGACAGGGGAATGTCAAGATTTTGTTTCGGGAAAGTCCCCGTAAGACAAAAGCTGCTTGTGGGCCAGTCTGCCCAAAGGATTAAGAGCCGGACTTGAACAAGGCCGCTACTTTGCGTTTGGGCTTGATGTTGGCCGACATACCAGGACGCGCTGCCGCCGATTTGGGGCTGGCCTCCCACGAGGCTGAACCGCTTTCAGATTGGGCCGGTTCTTGTGCTTCATAGGGTTTCTCAAAGAATGGATCTCTGGAAACCTGAGGCGGCCTGAAGCTGCTTCTGCGATCGCCTTCATCTTCCCGACGGCGCTCAAAGCCCCGCTCTGGACGGCGATCATCACGGCGCTCGGGCCGTCTTTCTTCACGACGACCTTCACCCTGAGGGCTGCTAGAGCGATCTTGCTCAAGGGCAAAGGTTTCGACTTCGAGCTTGTTTTTGATCAGCTTTTCAATGTCACTGACCAAACGCATGTCGGAAGGTGACACCAAAGTGACGGCCAATCCGGAGGCGCCAGCGCGTCCGGTGCGGCCAATGCGGTGAACATAATCTTCTGCATTGAAAGGCACGTCAAAGTTGAACACGGCGGGCACATCTTTAATGTCCAAACCGCGTGCGGCAACATCGGTACAAACCAACAAATCGACCTCACCTTTTTTGAAGGCCTCAAGGGCTTTCAAGCGTTCGTCTTGAGATTTGTCGCCGTGCAAGGCTGCAGTTTTGAGGCCTTCACGTTCGAGGGAACGGGCCAAACGGCCACAACCTAATTTGCTGTTGACAAAAATGAAGGCCTGCTTGATGCCGCGCTGATTGAGCACCGCTTTGACAACACGTCGTTTGTCGTCGTCTTGCGCGGCATAAAAGCGTTGCTCAACCGTTGACGCTGTTTCGTTTGGGCGGGCAACTTCGATGGTGATGGGATCTTGCAAGTAGCTACCTGCCAAGCGCTTGATCTCGGGCGAGAAAGTGGCCGAGAACAGCAGTGTGGTGCGCTGCTTGGGCAAGAAGCTCAGAATGCGTTGTAGGTCTGGCAAAAAGCCAATGTCGAGCATGCGGTCGGCTTCATCGAGCACCACATATTCAACTTGATTGAGCACCGCGTTTTTGGCTTCGATGTGATCGAGCAATCGGCCTGGTGTGGCCACCAAAATCTCGACGCCTTTTTTGAGCTCAAGGGTTTGGGGCTTCATGTCCATGCCGCCAAACACCACGGCGCTGCGCATCTGGGTGTACTTGGCGTACATCTTGATTTGCTGCGCCACCTGATCGGCCAGTTCGCGTGTGGGCAATAGCACCAAAGCGCGCACAGGATGGCGTGCGGGTGAGGTAGACGTGTTTTCGTGCTTTAGCAGACGCTGCAACAAAGGTAGCGAAAAAGCAGCGGTTTTACCGGTGCCCGTTTGCGCTGCGCCCATCACGTCTTTGCCCGTCAAGACCACAGGGATGGCCTGGGCTTGAATGGGGGTCATGGATTCGTAGCCCATTTCGGCTACGGCACGTGCCAGCGGTTCAGCCAGCGATAGATTTGAAAAAGATGCGGTCATTAACCCGCTATTGTCGCACTTTAAGTCTTGGGTAAGGTAACACCCACTTGACCTTGGTATTTTCCGCCCCGATCTTTGTAGCTGGTCTCGCAAACCTCGTCGCTTTCAAAGAACAAAACCTGAGCGCAGCCCTCACCCGCATAGATCTTGGCAGGCAGCGGTGTGGTGTTACTGAACTCGAGGGTAACGTACCCCTCCCACTCTGGCTCGAAGGGGGTCACGTTCACAATGATGCCGCAGCGGGCATAGGTGCTTTTGCCCAAACAGATGGTGAGAACGTTACGAGGAATACGAAAGTACTCAACTGTGCGGGCCAAAGCAAAGCTGTTGGGCGGAATGACGCAGACGTCGGACTGGATGTCGACAAAGCTTTTTTCGTCGAAATTCTTGGGATCGACCACCGTGCTGTAGATGTTAGTGAACACCTTGAACTCGGGCGCGCAGCGAATGTCGTAGCCATAACTGCTGGTGCCATAGCTCACAATTTTGTCGCCGGCTGCGTTTTTTCTCACCTGTCCGGGCTCAAAGGGCTCGATCATGCCGTGCTCTTCAGCCATGCGGCGGATCCACTTGTCGCTTTTGATGCTCATCGCTTGATCTTTCCAACAGTCTGTGAATTCAAGCTGACATTGTAAAGTGCTCAGCACGGACGCAACAGGCCGCAAAGAATGTGAGAAGAATTCAAGGCCTTTGTGCACTGCCGGGATGCAACGCATCAAGTGCTGGGCTAAACTTTCTGCAAATTAGTTTCACGAGACCTCCCATGAAAAGACGCACTCTTCTACAAGCCAGCCCACTGTTGCTGAGCTTGCCTGCCGCAGTCAATGCCCAGTCCGCTTATCCCAGCAAACCCATTCGGTACATCGTGCCTGTGGCAGCAGGCGGTGGATCCGACATGGTGGGTCGTGCCCTTTGCGAGCGTTTGGCCAAAGTCTTGGGCCAATCGGTGGTGGTCGACAACATTGGCGGCGGCGGCGGTGTCATTGCGTCCCAAAATACTGCGCGGGCAGCGGCCGATGGTTACACCTTGATGCAAGGCTATGTGGCCACCCACGGCACTGCGCCTGCAACGCGAAAACTGCCATACGACGCAGAAAAAGATTTCACACCGATCGGCATGATTGGCTCGACACCCAATGTGTTGTGCATCAACACCAGCTTGCCGCCACAAAACATCAAAGCTTTTATTGAGTACGTCAAACAAAACCCAGGCCGTCTTTCTTACGGCTCTGCAGGCGCTGGCTCGCTGACGCACTTGGCGGCTGAATTGTTCAAGTTACAAACCAACAGTTTCATGGTGCACATTCCCTACCGCGGCATTGCACCGGCCATCACCGATTTGATCGGCGGCCAAACGCAGATGATGTTCCCGGGCCTGGCCGCAGCCTTGCCGCACATTCGCAGTGGCCGCATCCGCGCCTTGGCCGTAACAGGAACCAAGCGACATCCACAGGTCAAAGACATTCCAACGTTAGAAGAAGCAGGCTTGAAAGGTTTTGATGCCCAGCAATGGTACGGCGTGGTGGGGCCTGCCAACATGCCAGCAGCCGTTGTGAAGGTTCTCAACGACGCCATGCTGAATGTTTTGTCACAGCCCGACTTCAAAGACAAACTGAGCTCAGAAGCGGTAGAGCTGATGCCCATGAAGCCTGCCGAATTTGCAGCCTACATGAAAGCCGACTTGGCACGCTGGACCCAGCTGGCCAAAGCTCGCAACATTCAGCTTGACAGCTAAGACACTGTGTTCGCCATCAAAAAAGCCTGCTGATGCAGGCTTTTTTGATGGCGAAGGAATTGCCTTAAGGGCTCACTTTGCCGACAACGCCTGAGACCAGATAGTTCATGTTCAGGATTTGTGATTCGGTCAGTGCTTGACCTGCAGCCGCAACTGACTTGCCTTCGTTGTCGCTGATGGGGCCTTGAAAAATTTGACGCTTGCCTTGCACAATTTCTTTTTGAATTTGCACAATCTCATCGCGCACTTTGGTCGGTACCTTGGGGCCAAAGTCGCCCACGCGAATCATGCCGGCCTTCAAGCCACCACGTGTACTGCCTGTGCGCCATTGTCCTTTTTGGACATCCGTTACGCGCTGCGTGTAATACGCGCCCCATTCGTGTGTCACCGCCATTAGCTGTGCATCGGGAGCCACTTTGCGCATGTCCGAGTGGTACGCAATGGCCATTTTGCCGCGCTCTTGAGCGGCCACCATCACTGCATTGGTAGCAGTATGAAAAGTGATCACGTCGGCCGACTGGTTGAACAAGGTCATGGCGGCATCGCGCTCTTTGGCAGGATCGAACCACGCATTGAGCCAAACCACTTTAACTTGCGCTTTGGGGTTGACCGAACGCATGCCCAAAGTAAACGCATTCAAACCTTGAAGCACCTCGGGAATGGGAAAGCCTGCCACGTAGCCCGCCACATTGGACTGCGTCATGCGACCTGCCACCACACCTGCCAAATAACGGCCTTCGTAATACAAAGCGTTGGCCACTGCCACATTGGCATCGGTTTTGTAACCTGTGATGGACTCAAACTTGACATTGGGAAATTCTTTGGCCACCTTGAGGGTGGGCTCCATATAACCAAAGCTGGTTGTGAAAATAATGTCGTGACCCTGTTGGGCTAAATCGCGCACCACGCGCTCTGAGTCTGCGCCTTCGGCCACGTTTGCAACCACGGTGGTTTTGACGGCATCGCCCAACGCCTTCTCGACAGCCTTGCGGCCTTCATCGTGTTGCCGAGTCCAGCCAGCCTCTAATACGGGCGTGACATAAACAAAAGCAGCTTTGACAGGCTTGACGTCTGCACTTTTGACCGCCGGTTTGGCAGGTTCAGAAGCGATGCTCACAAAGGGGGATAAAAAGCAGGCGGCCGCGATGGCGGCTGCGAGGTTTTTGTACATGGTAGTCCTCTACATGGCTTCGGATAAACAACATCAACACCCGCCGAAGCGCAGGGGTTGAAAAAGATAACAGTTGCAAGTCATTGCAAATGTGATGTGTATTCTAATCCAGGTGTATAAAGTTCTCTTTGTCATTGCACTGAATTTGATCGCCATGAAATTACGTTTGCTTGCTTTAGCCTTGTTATCTGCCAGCCTCGCAGCCCCATCAGCCGCACTGGCTCAACCCGTCGCCCCAGTTTCGAGCATCAACGCGGGTTCCCTCAAACCCGTGGCGCAAGTTGAGGGCATTTCAGAATACCGTTTGCCCAATGATTTACGTGTGTTGCTGGCACCCGATGCCTCCAAGCCCACCACCACAGTCAACATCACTTACTTGGTAGGCAGCCGCCACGAAAGCTACGGCGAAACCGGAATGGCCCATTTGCTAGAGCATTTGGTCTTCAAAGGCACCCCCACGCGAGGCAACATCATGCAGGAGCTGGGCAAGCGCGGCATGAGCTTCAATGGCACCACGTTTTACGATCGCACCAATTACTACCAAACCTTTCCAGCCAACCCAGACAACTTAAAGTGGGCCTTGGAAATGGAAGCCGATCGCATGATCAACAGCACCATTGCACGAACCGATTTAGACACCGAGTTTTCTGTGGTGCGCAACGAAATGGAGAGTGGTGAGAACAACCCCCACATGATGCTGTGGCAGCGCATGACCGCAACCGCTTTTGAATGGCACAACTATGGCAAAACCACCATTGGTGCAAGGTCCGATGTCGAAAACGTCAAAATTGAAAACCTGCAGAATTTTTACCGCAAGTATTACCAACCAGACAATGCTGTGTTACTGGTCGCTGGCAAATTTGATGCTGCAGCCACATTGAACAGCATCAGCACCGTATTTGGCGCCATTCCCAAACCCGCTCGCAAACTAGTGCCTACTTACACCCAAGACCCCGTGCAAGACGGTGAACGCGAAGTCACAGTCAGACGAACGGGCGACCTTCAACTGAGCGGCGTTTTGTATCACACGGCGGCAGGCAGTCACAAAGATGCTGCAGCCATGGCGGCACTCAGCGAGGTACTGGCCGGCACGCCCAATGGGCGTCTGCACAAAAATTTGGTCGAGAAAAAACTGGCAGTCAACGTGAACCCCTGGAACTTTGACTTGGCCGAGCGAGGTTACGTCCTCTTTATGGCCGAACTTAGCAAAACGCAAAATTTGAATGATGCACGCAAGGTGCTTCTCAGTGAACTAGAAGGCGTAGCACAAAAGCCCATTACAGAAGAAGAGTTAAAGCGTGCCAAAGCCAGCCTGTTAAGTCAAATCGATAAAACCATCAACGATCCACAACAGCTGGCCGTACAAATGTCTGAGTCCATTGCCAACGGCGATTGGCGTTTGTTCTTCGTCCACAGAGACCGCATAGAGAGCTTAACGGTGGCAGATCTGCAAGCTGTTGCCTTGAATTACTTCAAGTCAAGCAATCGCACGCTCGGTCAGTTCATCCCATCGCCAACACCGGACCGCATCAAAATGCCCGAGGCTGTTGATGTTGCCAAACTGGTTGCAGACTACAAAGGCAAGGTAGCAGCTACCGAAGGTGAGGTCTTTGACATTTCTCCTGCCAACATCGAAAAACGCACACAACGCGTGTCATTGCCCAGTGGCATGAAGCTCATCCTGACGCCTAAGAAAACACGTGGTGAAACCGTCACGGGTTATTTCACACTGCGCTTTGGAGACGAAAAATCATTGTTCAACCAAGCCACCACCGCCAGCCTCACAGCCAGCATGCTGATGCGTGGCGCGGGCAAACTTCAACGCTCCGAAATTTCTGCCAAGCTGGACGAACTCAAAACACAAGTGGAAGTGATGGGAGCAGGACAAACCGTCACCGTCAGATTTGACACACTTCGCAAAAATTTGCCTGAAGTACTCAGCTTGGTTCGAGACATCCTACGCAATCCTACGCTCCCACAAAAAGAATTCGATCTGCTGGTCGAAGAGAGTGCTGCGGCACTTGAAAGTCAGCGCAGCGAACCCAACGCCATGAGCTCTCAAGCCATGGCTTTAACTTTAGATGTCTATCCTAAAGGTGATGTTCGTGCGGCTCGAAGCTTGGATGATTCTCTGGCTGCACTCAAAGCAGTCAAGTTGGCGCAAGTTCAGCAATTTCACAAACAATATTACGGGGCCAACAACAGCGAATTTGCGCTGGTCGGCGACTTTGACAGCCAAGCCACACAAAGCCTCATCAGTCAGTACTTTGCCGACTGGAAAGGCTCGCAACCCTACTCTCGTTTGAAGGCTGCACCCAAGCCACCCAAAGCACAAGCCATTCAGCTTGAAGCACCCGACAAGGCCAATGCCTTTTTCTTAGCGGGTTTGCCCTTGCCTTTGCAAGACACACAGGCAGAATTTGTCCCCTTACAGCTGGCCAATCGTGTGTTGGGCGGCGGCGTCAAGTCTCGCCTCTTCGATCGTTTGCGTCAAAAAGACGGTCTCAGCTATGGCGCAGGCAGTCAACTCAGCGCCAGTTCATTTGAGCCCTCAGGCATGTGGGTGATGTATGCCATCTATGCACCTCAAAACTTGGCAAAACTCAAAGCAGGCGTGCAAGAGGAATTGACCAAGTTTGTCAAAGATGGCATCACCGCAGAAGAATTGGCCGATGCCAAAAAAGGCTGGCAAGAGGAGCGCAAAATTGGCCGTGCCCAAGACCGTGCTTTGGCGGCAAGTCATGTGGCGCAAACTGCGGCCAATCGCACCATGAGCTTTGTCGAAAAAATAGACGCACAAATTGAAGCAACAACATTGGACGAGGTCAATGCGGCCATTCGCAAACACCTAGAGCCCAACAAGTTCTTGAACATTTACGCGGGTGATTTTACCAAGCATGGCGGCAAATAAAACAGCTTTATTTTGATCAAAAAAAACCGCTGCCAAAGCAGCGGTTATTAAAAAGCTTGGCTTAATTACAAAACCAAATCTGTCAGGCTGAGCTGGGTCAGGCCAACCAACTCAATTTGAAATTCAGCAGCCGTGCTCCAATCGTGGTCTATACCGTCGCTGACTTGACTGTGGTCATGTCGGCCATGCCCTTGATCGTCATTGGTATTGCTACGCCAAAGATCATCGTTGTCGGAACCTGAAGTCAAATGAGTCGATGAGTTGAGTGTTGCAGTAGAATTGGCAGCGCCATAAGACTTGGACATTTTGGCAAAAATACCATCACTATCGATGTCGCTGAAAATCGTAGTTTCAATGCGGCCATGTTCTGTTTCAGTTTTGACGATGTTGTTGCCCTCAACTGACCAGCTTTCATCGCGGTCCATTTTTTCAAATTTAGCGCGGCCGTTTTTAATTTCATAAACGGCTGTGACTGCGCCGTTGACAACTGTAAATTGATAACCCTTGTTTGCGTCGTTGCTCATATTGTTCCCTTTGGTTGCAATGAAATTGCTTTGCTGAGAACTGAAATTTAACGAGGCCAGATGAAGCCAAGCTTAAGAGACAACTTTGCGGTCTTTGGGCCAAACCATGACCACTTGCAATCCGCCAAAATTGGGACTGGTACCCAATTGAACTTTGATTCGGTTCAATTGTGCAATTCTGCGAACAATCGACCAGCCCAGACCACTGCCTGTGGTTTCGGTGCCAAGCACTCTGAAAAAGCGATCACCCAAACGCACACGATCGGACGCCGACATGCCAGGGCCGCTGTCTTCTACCGTTAGCGTGGGTTCAGGGCCGTCTTGCCAAGTGACTTGCAATTGGGCACCCACGGGGCTGTAACGGCTTGCGTTGTCAACCAAGTTGCGAACCACAATCGACAACCATTCGGGTTTGACATTCAGCAACAATTTATCTGGCGCTTCAAAATTCAAGCTTTGGTGCTTGGCAATCCACGCGTGCCCAGACTCGGCCAATTGTTGGCGGGTGAGTGCAATCACATCGACGGCCTGCAGACTGAGCGTGTCCTCATAACGTTCTGCAGCATCTAAACGAGAAAGCTCTAACAGTTGTGAAATGAGTCGGGTCGCACGGTCACAGCCATCCATGAGGGCTTGCAATGCTTGCTTTTGCGCGTCTGCTTCTGTGGCGCCCATGGCCACTTGTGCTTGCATGCGAATTGCAGCAACAGGCGTTCGCAATTCATGGGCTGCATCTGAGGTGAACTGACGTTCGTTGGCCATTTGAACCTCAACCCGCTTGAACAATTGGTTCAAAGCTTGCACCAAGGGTTGGACCTCTTTCACTGCCTTTTCTTCTTCAAGTGCTTGCAAGGAAGAAGCTTTGCGAAAACCAATTTCTTGACCCAAATGCCGCAGGGGTCCAAGCGATACGCGAATAGACCACCAAATGAACAAAGCCATCAGCGGAAAGACCAAGAGCAAAGGCAAGATGGCACTTTCTAAGCCGGCATACAAAATATCTTGACGGTATTTGCCAAGCTCGGCAACATGAATCCAGACGTCTTTTTCTTGCCCCTGTGTACTGAAAATTCGCCAGACTTGGCCATCGACCTTGCGGTCAATGAGACCACTCTCGCCCGCTTGCCGAAAAGGTGTTGTGGGCGCTTTTTCTGAACGCGCAACAAGCTGACCTTCATGCCAAACTTGATAAGCCACACGGGGTTGGTATTTGTGCAGGGTGGGACTGGTGGTGAAGTCACTGTCGTTTTCGTGGCCATCCCCCGATTGAACGACAAGGAAAGATGCTGTTTGAGCCAGATGGGCATCGAGCAGTTCGTTGAGCTCGTGATCGGTTTCATACCAAGTCAGACCCAACACCAACAACCATGCAGCGGCCGTGACCAACAACAAAGATGCAAGGAGGCGAGATTGAAGCGACGGGCGCTTGTCAGTTGAATGCATGGCCTATTTTGGCATGACGTAACCGACGCCTCGGATGGTTTGAATGAGGTCATTGCCCAGCTTGCGCCGCAAATGATAGATGTGCACCTCAACTGTGTTGCTGCTAACTTCGGTACCCCAGCTGTAAAGGTGTTTTTCCAATTGTTCACGGGTTAACACATGACCGGCGTGCATCATGAAGGTGAACAACAGGTCAAACTCCCGCGCAGACACATCAACTGGCAGGCCCTTCAGGCTAACCACCCGCGCTGTTGAATTGAGTTGAACATCCTTAACACTGATGATGCTCTGAATTTCACCATGCGAGCGCCTGACCAAGGCACGCAATCGTGCAGCCAACTCCAGCAGGTCGACTGGCTTGATCAAATAATCGTCAGCACCAGCGTCCAGTCCCTCAATGCGATAGGACACCGCATCTTGTGCTGTCAAGATCAGGACGGGTGTTTTGATTTTCTTTTGACGAACTTTTTGAAGGCACATCAAGCCATCTTGACGCGGCAGACCCATGTCCAAGATAACGGCCTCGTGCACCTGCGTCATCATTTCTCGCTCTGCTGCCACACCATCACGCACCCAGTCCACCTGAAAGCCGTGCTGCGCCAAACCCGCTTTGAGGCCTGAACCTAAAGTTTCATCGTCTTCTGCCAACAATACACGCATGTTGTTGATTTGCCTCAAGTCAATTGAAAAAACAAGAACGACACCACGGCCATACCAAGCAAGATGCTCACCCACACATGATTGCTTTTGGCCACATCTGGCCCCGCACCTTCCCGGCGGCCCGACCACATGGGTCGCAAACCTTGTGATTTTTTGCTGAGCACCAAGAGCATCACCAAAGCGATGTGCAAGAGCACCGCCATGAATAGAAAATTGCCAAAAAACTCGTGGATTTCAGACATCCAATCGCCAGTGATTTCATTGTAGATCGCATAGCCCGAAAGCGTGATGAAAATTGAAACCAGGAATGTGCTGAAAGCGGCTAGCGTTAAAAGAAGAGAAGTCCACTTGCGAAAAGTTTGTGCGTTCCACTTCAACACTGCTTCGGGAAAATTCTGAAAATCATTTTTGAGTTCCTTCAGTGCTTCCAGCTTTCGCCAAGCAACGCTGAGTCTAGATTGGCGGGGTCCAAACATGCCCCACAGCAAGCGAAACACAACCAAGCCAAACAAGGTGTAGCCCAAGCTCACGTGGAGTAATCGGAAACGCTCGCTTTCAGCCGTGAGGTAAGCACCCAAAAAAGGGAGTGCCATCAAGGTATGAAACAAACGCATGGGCATTTCAACAATGCGCCTGCTGGGTGTGCCGGGTATGCTGGAAGAGTTGGTACTGGCTGATGGGGCCAACGAATTCAAGGTGGTTTGGGTCATGGTGTTTACCTATTTCTGAGTCCTTGAGAAGTCAATCAAAGCGGAATGCGAACACGGTCGTCTTCAAAGTCGCCCATGTCTGCGCCTTGGTGGCATGCTTGGCATTGCGCTTTGCCATTGATCGACTTGCGTGCCCAAACAGCTTTGTCGATCTTGCGGTGTTTCTTTTCAAACCATGTGGTGGTGGTTAATCTGTCGCCGGGCGATGAAGCCTCGACACGCTTGTAGGTACCGCCTTGCGCTTGCAGCCAAGCGCTTATTTGACGTTCCGTTGCTGTGTCTAAGGAAGCATCGGTGCCGTAATGCTTGTCTAAACCACCCATGATGCGTTGCCACGACGATTTAGACAGCATCGCTGGGGGATAGGCCATGTGACACGACGCGCATTCAGCTTTGTAGGCTGGCAACACGGTGGCGGGCATGAGCGGTTTGTCCGCCATGGCCAGTGGCAACCCGCCTAAAAACAAGGCTGCACTGACACACACTCGCTGAGTCCAATTGAGAAAAGTCATTTCAAATCCTTCAGGTAAGCCACCACATCGGCCTTTTCCAAGGGCGTGCATTCTCGGTTCAGCACGTCTTTGCAGTTTCTTCGAAACCACTTTTCAACTTTGGCCAAATCAGAAAACCTCTCGGGATTGACCATGGGCGCCAAGGGCGCAATGGTTTTACCTGTACTGGCATGTTTGCCCGCTAGCACTGGCGAAACACCATGACAAGAGGCACAACTCAAATCATTGGCCGCAGTTGCATTGAAAAACTTTTGCCCACGCAATCGATCGGCTTTTTGACCGGCCGCCTGCTGATACTGCGACAAAAGCGCGTCGGGCTGGGTATCGCCCGCTTGGCTTGAGCCGATGAAGCACAAAGCGCAAAGCGCTAACAAGACGCGGCGAACAAATAAGAAGGAGATGGAAGAAGTCATGACGTGATAGTGACCCCGTCATCTGAAGCAATTCTTAAGAGACCCTCAGGAAACAAAGCTCCCAAGAAAAAAGCCGCGCTTCTTGCGAAGCGCGGCTTGGTCAAAGATACTGAATTGGATCAGTTAGGCACTTTGCCTTCTACGCCTTTGACGTAGAACTTGATGCCGCCCAAGAATTTGTCATCGGCCACAACGTCTTTGGCCAACACTTCTTTGCCATCTTGGCCCACGATAGGACCTTTCCAAATGGCGAAGCTGCCGTCTTTTAGACCTGCTTTGATTTCATCAACTTTTTTCTTGGTGTCTTCGGGTACGTCGGCAGCCACAGACACCATGTCAATGGCGCCTTCTTTCACGCCCCACCAGCTTTGGCCCGTAGACCATTTGCCTTCAAGCGCTTCACCCACAGCCTTGATGTAGTAAGGACCCCAGTTGATGACCGCTGAACCCAAGTGAGCCTTAGGACCATAAGCGGTCATGTCTGAATCCCAACCGAAAGCGCGTTTGCCCATTTTTTCGGCTGTTTGAAGAACAGCAGAAGAGTCTGTGTTTTGCATCAACACGTCAGCGCCGCCGTTGATCAGGGCCGTAGCGGCTTCTGTTTCTTTTGGTGGGTTGAACCACTCGTTGATCCAAACCACTTTGGTTTTGATTTTGGGGTTAACTGACTGAGCACCCAATGTGAAGGTGTTGATGTTGCGAATGACTTCAGGAATTGGTATAGAAGCCACCACGCCCAAGGTGTTGGACTTGGTCATCTTGCCTGCAATCACGCCAGCCATGTAAGCGCCTTCGTAGGTGCGGCTGTCGTAAGTGCGCATGTTGTCGGCTGTTTTGTAACCGGTGGCGTGCTCAAACTTGATTTCTTTGTTGTCTGCAGCAACCTTCAACATGGGGTCCATGTAGCCGAAGGTGGTGCCAAAAATCACTTTGTTGCCTTGACTGGCCAAATCACGGAAAACGCGCTCTGCATCGGCGCTTTCTGGCACTTTCTCAACAAAGCTGGTGACGATTTTGTCGCCGAACTGTTTTTCGAGTTCTTTGCGAGCGTTGTCGTGTGCAAATGTCCAACCGCCGTCGCCCACAGGGCCAACGTAGGCAAACGCCACTTTCAAGGGCTCGGCTTTGGGCGCAGCAGCGGCAGCTGCAGGCTTGGCCTCTTCTTTTTTGCCACAAGCTACCAAAGCGGCAGCTGCAACGATAGAGATTGCGGCGATTTTAAGAACCGACCGCTTGTTCAGAACTGTCATGAAATTTCCTTTATGGATGAACAGGGTTGCACGAAAAAAAACATTATGAACCTGGATGGAAAGGTTTGCCTAGTGATGCAGGCATGTTGATGCGAATCCAGGCCGGATTTCTAGAGATCAAGGCCAATACCACGATGGTGGCCACATAGGGTAGGGCTGTAAGCAATTGGCTGGGCACTTGCACGCCCAATCCTTGCAAATGGAACTGCAACATGGTGACACCGCCAAACAGATAGGCTCCCAACAAAATGCGCGCGGGCCGCCAAGTAGCAAAGGTGGTCAGCGCAAGGGCAATCCAGCCTTTGCCTGCAACCATGCCCTCAACCCACAGCGGCGTGTAGGCGATGGAGATGTAAGCGCCCGCCAAACCGCACAAAGCACCGCCGGCGATGACGGCAAAAAAACGAATTCGGCGCACCGGATATCCCAAAGCATGCGCAGATTGGGGAGATTCACCCACAGAGCGGAGCACCAATCCAGTGCGAGTTTTGTAGAAAAACCACATCAAGCCAAAAACAAAAGCGATCACGCCATAAACCAAAGGATGTTGCTTGAAGAATGCAGCGCCCGCCAAGGGGATATCAGCCAAAAAGGGAATTTCAAAGCTAGGGCGTTGGGGCAACTTTTCTTGGACATACCCGATGCCCACAAAGGCAGAAAATCCGACACCAAACAAACTGAGCGCCAAGCCCGTCGCGTATTGATTGGTTCCAAGATAGATGACCAGCAGGCCAAAAATGGCAGCCAACACGGCACCCGCGGCCATGCCTGCCAAAAATCCCAAACCATCGCTGCCGGTATGAACCACGGCGGCAAATCCGGCAATGGCGGCACACAGCATCATGCCTTCAGCCCCCAGGTTGACCACGCCCGCTTTTTCATTGATCAGCAAACCCAAAGCGGCGATGGCCAGCACGGTACCCGCGTTGAGCGTGGCAGCCATCAGCAATGCATACGATTCCATCACACTCCCCTGCTCTGCCAACGCAGGCGATAGGCCACCAGCGTGTCACACGCCAGCAGACTGAACAACAGCAAACCTTGGAATACGCCAGTGATCGACTTGGGCAAACCCATGCGCGACTGGGCCAACTCACCGCCGATATAGAACATGCTCATGAGCACCGCAGAAAACACCATGCCCACAGGATGCAGGCGCCCCACAAAGGCCACGATGATGGCTGCAAAGCCATAGCCTGCCGGCACATATGGCGTTAACTGGCCCAAGGGCCCGGCCACCTCGAGGGCGCCGGCCAAACCAGCAGCCCCGCCAGACACCAACAAGGCAGTCCACAAGGCTTTGCGCGATGAGAAGCCTGCAAAACGTGCAGCAGCAGGCGCCAGCCCCCCCACTTGCTGCGCAAAACCTGCGCGCGTTCTGAACAAGAAGATCCAGACAGCCACGGCACCAAGCAGCGCCAAGATGAGGCCAACGCTAACGCGAGAACCCGTCATGAGCCGCGGAATTTGTGTCACGGCTTCAAAGTTTTTGGTTTGCGGAAAGTTGTAACCTGCTGGATCTTTCCAGGGGCCATAAACCAAATAGCCCAAGACCATGTCGGCCACATAGACCAACATCAGGCTGACCAAAATCTCATTCGCATGAAACTTGTCTTTGAGCCAGGCCGTGATGGAGGCCCAAAACATGCCACCTGCAACACCCGCCAACAGCACCGCCAATACAAACCAGCGGCCACTCTCTTTGTCTGCCAGCAAGGCAACGCCGCTGGCGGCGACCGCGCCAATGACAAACTGTCCCTCTGCACCAATGTTCCAAACATTGGACCGATAACAAACTGCTAGCCCCAATGCAATCACCAGTAGGGGCGTGGCCTTGACCATCAACTCGCCCAAGGCATAGGCTGACTTGAGAGGCTCCCAGAAAAACATTTGCAGCCCTCGCACGGGATCTTTTCCCAGCAACACAAACAGGCCAATGCCCAACACCACGGTAAAGACCAGCGCCAACAAGGGCGAGGCCAAGCGCCAAAACTTGGAATCTTGGGGGCGCAATTCAAACTTGAGCATGAGCCTCCCACAAGCCACTCATCCACTCACCAATTTGCGCAACAGTGGCATCTTTGCGATGCACAGAAGGAGACATCTTGCCGTTGGCCATCACATGCAGGCGATCACAAATTTCAAACAGCTCGTCTAATTCTTCGCTGACCACCAACACCGCACATCCGGCATCTCGCAAGGCCAACAACGCGCCCCGAATTTGTGCAGCGGCGCCTACATCTACACCCCAGGTGGGCTGCGATACCAACAGCACTTTGGGCTTGGCGTCGATCTCTCGTCCCACAATGAATTTTTGCAAATTGCCACCCGACAAAGACTGCGCTGCAGCCTGCGTGCCATTGGCTTTGACATTGAATTGATCAATGATTTTTTGGGCTTGCGCCTGTAAAGTCTGTGTCTGAATCCAACCACTGTTGGCAACGGCTTCGCGCCTTGTGAGCAACATGTTTTGCGCCAAGCTGAGCGCTGGCACAGCGCCACGTCCCAGCCGTTCTTCTGGCACAAAATGCAAGCCGGCTAGGCGGCGTTCGTTGGGACCCCACTGGCCTACCGCTTGGCCCTGCAATTGAATGTCTTGTGCTTGAGCCCGTGTGTCTTCGCCAGACAAAGCGTACAACAATTCACGTTGTCCGTTGCCCGACACGCCTGCAATGCCAACCACCTCGCCAGCACGAACTTGTAAATTCACTTTGGACAAGTCCACACCGAATTGATCTTCTTTGGACAAAGACAAATCCTTGACTTCAAACATCACGGCACCAGGCTGGCGGTCTTGGTGAGTGAGGGCTGGCGGCTCGGCGCCAATCATCAAACGACTGAGCGACGCATTGGATTCTTCACGCGGGTCGCAGACACCTGTGACCTGCCCTGCACGCAACACCGTACAGGCCGTGCAAAGCTCGCGAATTTCGTGCAGCTTGTGGCTGATGTAAAGCAAGCTACAACCTTGGCTGACCAACTTTTTAAGCACCACGAACAACTTGTCCACCGCTTGAGGCGTTAGGACTGAAGTGGGTTCGTCCAAGATCAGCAATTTGGGTTCGGTCAACAAAGCGCGAATGATTTCTACGCGCTGCATCTCACCCACACTCAAGGTGTGCACGGGGCGAGAGGGGTCGATGTCCAGACCGTATTCGGCCGCCTTCAAACTGATGCGCGCAGACACTTCAGACAAGTTGAGCGACTTGTCCAAACCCAGCCAAACATTTTCGGCCACGCTAAGGGTGTCAAACAAACTGAAGTGTTGAAACACCATGCTGATGCCCAAAGCTCGGGCTTGCTGAGGGTTTCGAATTTGGACGGCTTGGCCGTTGTAATGGATTTCGCCCTCATCTGGCTTGACAGCGCCATAGATGATTTTCATGAGGGTTGATTTGCCAGCGCCGTTTTCGCCCAAAACAGCATGCGATTCGCCAGGTCTGACCGTCAAGGACACCGAGCGATTGGCCACCACGCCGGGGTACCGCTTGGTAATGTGGGTCAGTGACAGTCGCGCAGGCTCAGGGGAATGCATGGAATTCTCAAAGTTCGACAAATTCTATCGAGCTTTAAGTCTCCAACCCTCCCAGAAGGCTGAATCTTTTTAAATACCTGCCAAAGACTGCAGCCCCATAGGATCGAGCAAGTTCAAAACCCGGCCGCCGCCACTGATCAGCTTGCGGTCTCGCAGGTGCTTGAGCACCCTGGAAAAGGTTTCGGGGGCAATGCCCAGTTGTGCCGCAATGAGCCGTTTGCGGTCGTGCAAAATGACTGCCAGGCTGCCTTCAGAATCTGCAGGTTCGGCATGGCGAAGCAACCACTCGGCAAAGCGGGCATCGGCATCTTTGGCCAATCGACTGACGGCCACTTCGGTTTGCTGCCTTTGGGCTTTGGCCAAATCAAGCATGAGGGTGCGCACCGGCTCTGGCAAGTTTTTCAAATGGCTTTTAAATTGCCCCAGTGGCATGGTTTGAATCGTGACCGGGCTTTCGGCCAATGCGTCAACGGCATGCGTCAGGCCCAACATGGCAGCAGCGGCTTCTAGCCAAAAGGGGCCTTCTACAGTGCCCAACTGATGCACCATGACACCATTTTCAATGACCCCCAATGCCACACGGCCGCTGATCAAATGCAGGGCCTTGGCGGCTGCCTGCCCTCGTCGCAGCAAGACAGTGCCAGCTGCCACATCTTCGGCAGGCGCAGGGATACTTGGGAGAACTCGATTCAACATGGGCTTGAATTTGCCAGAGGCTGGACCGCCTCGCGTTGACGTAAATCAATAATTGGTCACAACACCAAAATGGCGCGGAAATCGTTCACGTTGGTATGGGTTGGACCCGAAAAAACCAAATCATTCAGCGATTGAAAATACCCATAAGCATCGTTGCAAGCCAAGTGCTCATCGACATCGACGCCCGCTTGCCGGCCTCGCAACAGGGTATCGGGTGTCACCATGGCGCCGGCGTTGTCTTCGATCCCGTCAATGCCGTCGGTGTCTGCTGCCAAAGCCCAAATGCCTTCTTGCCCTTGCAGGCCTGTGGCCAAGCCCATACAAAATTCACCCGCCCGACCACCGCGTCCTTCGCGCTGCTTAACGCCAGGTTTATTGGGAGCGCTGCGCACAGTCACAGTGGTTTCGCCACCGCTCAAAATAACGCACGGCTTCATGAAAGGACTCTTGCCGTGTGCACTGGCACGAGCCAAGGCCGCATGAACTTTGCCAACTTCGCGAGATTCACCTTCAATTTCGTCGCTCAATACATACGCGCGCAAGCCCATGGATTCGGCCAAGGCTGCAGCAGCCATGAGCGATTGCTGCGGTGTGGCTATGAGGTGAACGCTTGATTGTTGAAAGACTGAATCACTTGGTTTGGGCGACTCCCACCGACCACTTTGAAGCGCGGCCAGTACCTCAGCGGAGATCTCGATGTTGTAGCGTTGCAAAATTTGCAGCGCATCCTGACAGGTGGTGGCGTCGGGCACAGTGGGTCCACTGGCAATGACCGAGGGATCATCGCCGGGCACATCACTGATGGCCAAAGTAACCACCTTGGCCGGCGCACAAGCAGCGGCCAAACGTCCGCCTTTGATGCGAGACAGATGTTTTCGGACGCAATTCATTTCGCCAATGTTGGCGCCGCTTTTGAGCAGCGCTTGATTGATGGCTTGCTTTTCGGCAAGGCTCAAACCCTCGGCGGGCAGCGTCAGCAAGGCGGAGCCGCCACCCGATATGAGGCACAAAACCAAATCGTCTTGGGTCAAACCTTGGGTCAAATTCAAAATTTCTTCTGCAGCTGCCAAACCCGCCGCATCAGGCACCGGATGAGAAGCCTCTACCACTTTCAAACGGGCAGGCACACCTTGAGGACGCTCGGGGGTGTGGCCGTAACGCGTCACCACAATGCCCGACAAAGGGGCATGTTGGGGCCAAAGCGCCTCAACGGCATGGGCCATGGCACCCGCAGCCTTGCCTGCGCCAAGTACCAGCGTTCTGCCTCGGGGCACTTGGGGCAAATAGTCTGGCGTGTTGTCCAAAGGCAAGGCCCGCTTGACTGCTGCCTCAAATAATTGACGCAAGAAGTTTCGAGGATTGGCTTGGATGTCTGGATGCAAGGTTTGGGGGTCGCTCATAGGTTTGAAGTGTAGTGTCTGACTTGAGATCCATCAATTTCTTCGTGCAAAATCATTGCCATGACCACCTTGCTGATTCACAACGCCCACACCATCGCCACGCTCAATGACGCTGGCGATGAACTTCGCAACGCCTCGATCTATGTCAGAGACAATCGCATCGAAGCCATTGGCCCTGCCGCCGAACTGCCTCAAACGGCTGATAAGGTGATCAACGCCCAACACCACGTGGTCATTCCTGGCATGGTCAATACCCACCATCACATGTGCCAAAGTTTGACGCGTGCCATTCCGGCCGTACAAAACGCCGAGTTGTTCAGTTGGCTCACTGGGCTTTATCCCATTTGGGCGGGCCTGCAACCCGACATGATTTATGCCAGCACACAAACGGCCATGGCCGAGTTGCTGCTGTCGGGCTGCACCACCAGCAGCGACCATTTGTACATTTATCCCAATGGCGTGAAGCTGGACGATTGCATTGCAGCTGCTCAAGAAATTGGCATGCGCTTTGTGGCAACTCGCGGCAGCATGAGTGTGGGCCAGTCCAAAGGCGGCCTGCCGCCCGACCGTGTGGTAGAGCAAGAAGACGCCATCTTGAAAGACACGCAGCGCCTCATTGAAACCTATCACGACGCCTCGCATGGCGCCATGACGCAAGTAGCTGTAGCACCCTGCTCACCCTTTAGCGTCAGCCAAGACTTGATGCGTTTGTCGGCCGAGATGGCCCGCCACTATGGCGTGCGCCTGCACACCCATTTGGCCGAAAACGACCACGACATTGCCTACAGCTTAGAGAAGTTCAACCGCACACCCACACAGTACGCCGAAGATTTGGGCTGGCTGGGCGACGATGTGTGGCATGCGCACTGCGTCAAATTAGATGACGAGGGCATTTCTCTGTTTGCGGCCACACGCACGGGCATTGCCCACTGCCCTTGCAGCAACATGCGTTTGGCCAGTGGCATTGCACCCATTCGCAAAATGATTGAAGCCGGCGTCCCTGTTGGCTTGGGCGTGGACGGCAGCGCCAGCAACGATGCCGCACACATGGTGAATGAGGCACGGCAAGCCATGTTGTTGGCGCGTCTTCGAAAGTCTCTCGAAGGGCCGCAAGTCAATGCTGACGGCAAAACTATTTTTGGCTGCGACACAGCACCCATGGAAATGACCGCGCGCGATGCGTTGCGCTTGGCCACTCGCGGCGGTGCAGAGGTCTTGGGCCGCAAAGACATCGGTCAACTGACAGCAGGCTACTGCGCCGACATGGCCTTGTTTGATTTGCGCAGCCTGAGTTTTGCGGGGGGCGCCGTACACGATGCCATTGGCAGCTTGATGCTGTGCTCAAGTGCACCTGCTGCTTACACCGTGGTCAATGGCCAAGTGGTGGTCAGCGAGGGTCAGCTGACCCGGGTCGAGTTAGGCCGCGTGATTGAACGCCACAACAATTTTGCAATGCAATTGGCTGCGGGTCACTGAGCCTATCCATCCATTCAAGCTGGGCGGCGCTCAGCTTTGCTCAGCATTGCTCGATGTCGTAAAAGTTCAATCGAATTTGGCGCCAGCCAAATACCAAGAAGCCACAGCTTGACGCTCTTCAGGCGTAATGCCTGTTGCATTGTTCATGGGCATTTGCTGCGTCACACTCACCTGTTGGTAAACGTTTTGCGCGTGCAATTTCATGAGGTCTTTGGAATCGAGCCGAACGTTTTTCATTTGCACCTGCGCGCCATGGCACGACAGGCATCGCTGCTCAACAATGGCCTGGACTTGGGCATAGGAAGCAGCTTGGGTTTGGACTGCAGGCGCATTGGCTTTGCCCGATTGAGAGCCCCAAGGGGCCATGGCCAAGATCACGGCCAAAATAAGAACGACACCGACAGCAGCAAAGGGCCATGGGTTCTTGGCGCGCCCCAAGTGATAGCCGTGGCGCTGCACAAAAAATTGGCGAATCAGGGCGCCTGCAAACATCAAGACAAACAGGATCAACCAGCGCTGAGGGTGCGTGTACAAAAAGCTGTAGTGGTTGCTCAACATGGCAAAGATCACGGGCAGCGTGAAGTACGTGTTGTGCACACTGCGCTGCTTGCCGCGTTTGCCATGAATGGCCAATGACGTGGCATCGTATTTTTCACCCGAAGTCATGGCCGCCACCACTTTGCGTTGGCCCGGAATGATCCAGACAAACACATTGGCACTCATGGCCGTGGCTATCATGGCACCCACCAACAAGAAGGCCGCACGGCCTGCAAACAATTGGCACGCCAACCAAGAAGCAAAGGCCACCACACACAGCATGAGGCCCGCCACAATCAGCTCGCCATTCTTCTTGAATCCAAACAATCGGCACACTGCGTCGTACACAAACCAAAACACCACCAAGAACGCAAGTGCGGCAGTGATGGCGGCAGCTGGCGACCAATCCATCAATGATTTGTCAATGAGGTAGGTGCTGGCATTCCACAGATAAAGCACTGTGAAGAGCGCAAATCCAGTCAGCCACGACGAGTAGCTTTCCCAATAAAACCAATGCAGCTTGGTGTGAATTTTCTTGGGTGCCACCATGTACTTTTGGGGGTTGTAAAAACCGCCCCCGTGGACTGCCCACATGGCACCGTCCACACCTTTTTCGAGCAAGTCGGGTGAGTTGGGTTTGAGCAGGTTGTTGTCCAAAAAGACAAAGTAAAACGACGAGCCAATCCATGCAATCACGGTGATCACATGCACCCATCGCAACAATAAATTAAGCCAATCAAGTAAATAGGCGTCCATGATCCACTTCCAAACGGTTTACCGAAGTGTATACAATTATTTAAACCTGAAGCAACTGTGCTGCAACGGCGACCGCAATCACTTCGGGTTCTTTGCCCAAAATACCCGGTACGCCGATGGGGCAAGTCACCTGCTTGCACTCCGCTTCTGAAAAGCCGCGCTCGGCCAAACGTCGCTTAAAAGTGGCCCATTTGGTGGCGCTGCCAATGAGTCCAATATAAGGAAGGTCATGGTGCAGGCGTTGCCGCAAAAGACAGGCCGCCACAATGTCTAGGTCTTCCGCATGACTGAAACTCATGATCAAAACCCGGCTTTGCGGGGCCAAATCGGTCACGGCAGCCTGCACGGGGTTTGAGTGTTCGCAGATCACTTGAAGGGGAAGCGCTTCGGGAAAAATTTCATCGCGGCTGTCAATCCAGCGCACATGGAAAGGCAAAGGGGCCAGCACTTGCACCAAGGCCTTGCCAACATGGCCGCCCCCAAACAAGGCCAAAGGCTGAAAGCGCTGTGCGGTCAAGCTTTGCAAAATACCTTGCAAACGCTCAGCATCGCTTGCATCGACCCACTCAAACTTGAGTACCAAGGCGCCGCCGCAACACTGCCCCAAACTGGGCCCCAACGCAAATCGCTTTTCGATGGGCAATGCTTGTTTGCCGCTGGGTGCAAGCAAATGTCGCCTTGCTTCTGCAATGGCTTCAAACTCCAAATGACCACCACCTATGGTGCCCAAAAACTCATCGTCAAAGACGGCCATCACCGTGCCTGTACCCCGTGGCACAGAGCCCTGTGCTTGCAAGACAGTGATCCAAATGGCTGGCACATGGGCCAGTTTATTTAGCAGGGCAGAATTCCAATGCACAGGAAATAACTTTCAATCAAGGACTGTTCAAACCACACTGTACAGTGACAAAATGCGCCACAGGTTGTGAGGGACAAATTTCAAATGACATTTCTAAACGCGGCAAGCGCATTTCGAGGTCGACTGGGCCTTAGCTTCATTTGCATGGCCCTGTGGTTGGCGGGGTGCAGCACACCACCCCCACCGCCTGCGCCAACACCTGCACCAGCACCGAAGCCTGCGCCTGTGGTGGTCAAGCCGCCAGAGCCCGCCAAACCCAGCCTACCCACCTCCAATGCGCGCAACCCAAATGAATACAGGGTTGATGCGGCCAAGCACCTCTACAAACTCAATGGCGCGCGAATCTTCAAGGGCCGCATGCCACCCATGTTGTATGCCGTTGGCGTGTTAGACGTTGAAGTGGACAAGCAAGGCCAAGTGACTCGGACCTACTGGGTTCGGGCACCTGGGCACGCACCAGAGGTCATGAAAGAAATTGAAAAGACGGTGCGCCAAGCGGCACCCTACCCTGTTCCTGCTCACATGAACAAGGTGGTTTACTCAGACGTTTGGCTTTGGCACAAAAGTGGCAGGTTTCAGCTAGACACCCTCACAGAGGGTCAAGACTGACACCTGCAAGGTTTGGTTAAACGGCCGCCTTTGCCTTTTCGCAGGTCATCAAAATCTTTTCTGGCGTGGCAGGGGCGCTCATGTGAACCACTGTTTTGTGGTCTGCACTGGCACTGACCGCGTCACGCAAGGCAAAGAAAGTTGACAAGGCCAACATCAAAGGTGGCTCGCCCACAGCTTTGGAATAGAAGGGTGTGGGCTTCAAGTTGCTGCCATCAAACAGCGTCACATTGAAGTGTTCTGGAATGTCGCCGGCCACCGGAATCTTGTAAGTGCTGGGGCCATGTGTCAGGAACTTGCCCTTCTTGTCCCAGATGCACTCTTCCATGGTGAGCCAGCCCATGCCTTGTACGTAGCCGCCTTCAATTTGGCCCTTGTCGATGGCGGGGTTGATGCTCTTGCCTGCATCGTGAACGATGTCGACGGCCTTGATCCAGTACTCACCTGTGCGCGTGTCAATTTCGACTTCACTGACGGATGCGCCGTAGCAGTAGTAATAGAAAGCATGACCGGTCAGGGTGGCAAAGTCGTACTTGATTTCGGGCGTCATGTAGAAGCCTGTGACCGACAAACCAACGCGGTCCATCCAGGCTTGCTTGGCAACAGCAGTCCAAGCAACTGACTTGCCACCGCCATGCGCCATGTTGTTGGCAAAGCTCACTTCGGTATCTTTGCAACCCAACATGTTGGCCGCCACCGGCGCCAAGCGCGCGCGCATTTGCGCCGTGGCATTCATGATGGCTGCGCCGTTGATGTCGGCGCCACTAGAAGCTGACGTGGCTGAAGCGTTGGGCACCTTCTGTGTGTCAGTACCGGTTACGCGCACGTATTTGACGTCGATGCCCAAACCATCGGCACACACCTGCGCCATCTTGGTGTTGAGGCCCTGGCCCATTTCGGTACCGCCATGGTTGCAACTGACTGAGCCATCCATGTAAATGTTGAGCAACGCACCGCCCTGGTTCAACATGGTGGCTGTAAAGCTGATACCGAACTTCAAGGGCACCAAAGCCAAACCGCGTTTGCGGCGCTTGTTGACTTTGTTGAACGCATTGACGCTGTCGCGGCGCTCTCGGTACTTGGCTTGTGAAGCCACTTGGTCAATGACTTTGTCACCTACCCAATCGGCAATGGTTTGGCCATATTGCGTCACCATGGTGGCAGGGTTACCTGACACTGCCGGGTCTTTGTAGATGTTGAGCAATCGAACGTCTAATGGATCTTTGCCAATGTCATTGGCAATTTCTTCAATGACGGTTTCGATGCCAAACATACCCTGCGGGCCACCAAAGCCACGGAACGCTGTGGCGCTTTGCGTGTTGGTTTTGCAACGGTGGCTGATCAGTTTGAGGTTAGGAATGTAGTAGCAGTTGTCGATGTGCAAACACGCACGGTCGTTAACGGGGCCAGAGTAATCGATGCTGTAACCGCAGCGCGACATGAGCGTGATGTCGGCACCCAAGATACGGCCTTCGTCGTCGTAACCCACTTCGTAATCGATGCGGAAGTCGTGACGCTTGCCCGTGATCATCATGTCGTCGTCGCGGTTGACGCGCAGCTTGACGGGGCGTTGTAATTTGAAAGCGGCCAATGCGGCGCTCTGACTGAAAATGCTGGCATTGCCTTCTTTGCCGCCAAAGCCACCACCCATGCGGC
Source organism: Limnohabitans sp. (assembly GCA_049655425.1). GTDB lineage: Bacteria > Pseudomonadota > Gammaproteobacteria > Burkholderiales > Burkholderiaceae_C > Limnohabitans_A. The sequence goes on from JBASJS010000003.1 coordinate 1,029,704, forward strand.
GGCAAATAACTTCCACGTCATTGGTGCTGAGGTTCAATGCGGACGCTGCTTCACGCTGATTGCCATCAGGGTGCTGCGTAGAACAATACAAAGTCAGTTGACCATCTTCACGCGGCACGGCGTAAGTAATTTGGCCTTCCATGTAAAACTGTTCTTGCTGACCCGTTTCGGTGCTACCCTTCACTTTGCGAGGCGCATTGGCAATGGCTTCTGAGGCATTGCCACGTGTGATGCCTTTGGCGGGCATGACAAAACTTTGCGCCGCCATGGCTTCGTCAATGGTCAAAATAGGCTTGAGCTCTTTGACCAACACTTTGGCGTTGTGCGCAGCTTCGCGGGCATACAACATTTCGCGCGCCACCACCACGGCCACGGCTTGACCCAAAAACTCTACTTTGCCAACGGCCAAGAAAGGATCGTCGTGAACGATAGGGCCGCAATTGTTTTCACCAGGAATGTCTTTGGCGGTGTACACGGCGACAACGCCATGCGCTTTCAGAATGGCTTCGCGATCAATGCCATCGCCGATCAGTTCGCCGTGCGCTACTGGTGATTTGATGATGGCGGCATACAAAGTGCCTGCCAACTCGGGCATGTCATCGGTAAACGTTGCGCCACCTGTGACGTGCAAATGTGCAGACTCGTGAATGACATCGGTGCCTTGTTGCAAACCAGATACGGGCAATAAATTATGCAAGGAAATAGGCGCGTTCATTTAAGCCACCTCCGCAGTTGTTTGAGTTTGTTGTTCAATGAAATCGATCACCAAGTTGCGAGCCACCAAAGAGCGGTAAGCCCAAGTGGCGCGCAAACCATCGCGTGCCACAAAGCTGGCGGCAATGGCGGCATCCAAGTCTGCTTCTTTGACATCGGCTGGCGCTTTGCCTTCCAACACCGCTTCCAATTTGGGGGCACGGCAAGGTGAAGGCGCCAAACCGTTGTAGGCCAACTTGACGTTGCTGAGCTTGCCAGCTTTCAAGGTGTAAGTGATGGCCGCACATGTGGCAGAAATGTCTTGTTCAAAACGCTTGCTGACTTTGTGTGCGCGGAACACTTGGCCCGCTTGTGGCTTGGGCAAGACCACGGCTTCAATGAATTCGCCGGCTTGCAAAACGGTTTGTTTTTGACCGGTGTAGAACTGATCCAAAGACACCGTGCGTGTTTTGTCGCCACGGCGCAAGGTGAGTGTGGTGCCCAGGGCCATGAGGCAAGGCATCGAGTCGCCAATGGGGGAGCCGTTGGCAATGTTGCCTGCCAAGGTGGCAGTCGAGCGAATGGGGGGTGAACCAAAACGGCGCAACACTTCGGCAAAGTCTGGGTAGGCCTTGGCAACCAATGCTTCGACCTCAGTCAGCGACACCACGGCACCAATGTGCCAAGCAGTTGGCGTGTCCTTCACTTGTTTGAGTTCGGTCACGTTGCCCAAATAAACAATGTTATCCGGGCGTGAGTATTGTTTGTTGACCTGCAAGCCCACCTCAGTGCTGCCTGCCAGCAGGGTAGATGTTGGGTGCTTGACCAAATAGTCAGCCACTTCGGCCAAGGTGGCAGGTGACACAAACTCATTGCCTTTGCGCGTGCGAACCACGGGCTGAACAATGATGTCGCCTTCTAAGTTGACCGTGGGCGTAGATGCGCGCTGAATTTCTTTGAGCAAAGGCACGTCAGCTGAATCGTCTAACTTCAGAGCAGCTTTGTTGCCACAGGCTTTTGAGGCTGCGTCCAAAATAGGCGCATATCCTGTGCAGCGGCACAAATTGCCACTGAGTGCGTCGCTCACCTCGAGACGATTTGGCGAAGTGTTGACCTGAACCAAATTGACCAAGCTCATGACAATGCCTGGCGTGCAGAAACCGCACTGCGAGCCGTGGCAATCGACCATGGCTTTTTGCACAGGGTGCAAAGTGCCATCGGCTTTTTTCAGACTTTCAACTGTTTTGATCGACTTGCCATCGAGCGAAGGCAACAATTGGATGCAACTGTTGACAGCCTTGTAGTTAACGCCTTGACCACTGGCATTCAAATCGCCCACCATCACCACGCAAGCGCCACAGTCGCCCTCTGCACATCCCTCCTTGGTGCCTGTGCGATGCAATTGCTCGCGCAGGTAATCTAATACGGTGGTGGTGCGGCGTACGCCTTGGGCTTCGACGATGTTGCCGTCAAGCACAAAACGCACTGTGTTGGTCACTTGGCTCATGATGGGGGTGATCTGGGGTTGGTTCAAAAACAAGGCTTGATTTTATTGATTTCACCTCGTCTTCGGGTGAAATCACGCATAAATAAATGCGCCGCTTAAGAACCGCGGTAGGTCGAATAGCTCCAAGGGCTAACCAAAAGGGGCACATGGTAGTGCTCGGCGACGTTGGCCACCCCAAAATCGAGGGTGACTTGGTTCAAAAATGACGGTTCTGGCAATGCCACGTTTCGAGCTTTGAAATACCCAGCCACATCAAACACCAGCCGGTAAGTGCCCTTTTGCAGGCTGGCGTTGTCATATAAAGGGCCGTCTGGGTTGCGCCCATCTGCGTTCAATTTGAAAGACTTTACCAATGTCGCAAATTGCCCCTCGGTGGTATAGAGGCTAACCTGCATGCCCGCAGCCGGGCAGCCATGCATGGTGTCTAAAACGTGTGTACTCAAGCCCATGGTGAATTTCCTGTTTATCTTGTCGACTGAAAGTGTATACACTTTTGGCTTTTGAAGCTATCATGACTTTCATGGAAACCTCATCAACTCATACCATTGTCAGTGCTTTGACCAAAGCCATCGTCGAACATCGTCTGATGCCCGGCTCCAAGTTGGCCGAGCAAAAACTGGCCACCCACTTTGGTGTCTCCAGAACATTGGTGCGCCAAGCTCTGTTTCAGTTGTCCCAAAACAGGCTGATTCGGATGGAACCTGCGCGAGGTGCGTTTGTGGCGGCCCCCTCGGCTGATGAGGCCCAGCAGGTTTTTGCGGTTCGTCGAATGCTCGAAGTACAAATGACCCGAGAGTTTGTCCGCGACATCACACCCGCCAAAATACGCGCCCTCAAAGCGCATACCAAACAAGAAAAAGAAGCTGTTGCGCAAGAAGATGTGCACGGCCGCACCGAATTGCTAGGCGACTTTCATGTGCGCATTGCAGAACTCATGGGCAACCATGTGTTGGCGCAAAGCTTGGGAGAGCTCATCTCAAGATGCGCCCTGATCACCCTGATGTACCAATCACGCAACGCAGCCCAACACTCTGCTCACGAGCACGAAGCCATTGTGGAAGCCATGGCCAAAAAAGATGCAGATCTGGCGGCCAAACTCATGGAAGAACATTTGATCTTTGTAGAGAGCAGCCTCAGCTTTGACAAAAAAGTTCCAACTCACGATATCTCATTGGCCTTGTCATGAACTACCCCGCTTACGACACTACTGCAACCTACCCGCGCGACCTGCAAGGCTACGGCCGCACGCCCCCTCACGCACAGTGGCCAGGCCAAGCACGCATTGCCGTTCAATTTGTTTTGAACTATGAAGAAGGTGGCGAAAACTCCGTGCTGCATGGCGATGCAGGCTCTGAACAATTTCTTTCAGAAATGTTCAACCCTGCCAGCTTTCCAGAGCGCCACATCAGCATGGAAGGCATTTACGAATACGGCTCGCGCGCAGGCGTTTGGCGCTTGCTGCGTGAATTTGAAAGTCGTAAACTGCCTTTGACTGTTTTTGGTGTGGCCACCGCCTTGCAAAAACACCCCGATGTGTTGGCCGCATTTCAAGAACTTGGCTACGACATTGCGTGCCATGGCTTGAAATGGATTCACTATCAAAACATCGACGAAGCCACAGAACGTGCGCACATGGCCGAGGCCATGGACATTTTGCAAAAACTCAGTGGTGAGCGGCCACTGGGTTGGTACACCGGCCGCGACAGCCCACGCACGCGACGCTTGGTTGCCGATTACGGCGGCTTTGAATACGACAGCGATTACTACGGCGACGACCTGCCCTTTTGGATGAAGGTTGAAAAAAGCGACGGTCAGATCACGCCTCAATTGATCGTGCCCTACACCTTGGATTGCAACGACATGCGCTTTGCATTGCCACAAGGCTACTCGCACGCAGACCCCTTCTTTCAGTACATGAAGGACACCTTTGATGCCCTCTACAAAGAAGGCGATCCCCAAGGTCTGAACCGTCCCAAAATGATGAGCATCGGCATGCACTGCCGACTGCTGGGACGGCCCGGTCGCATCACTGCGCTGCAACGTTTTTTAGATCACATTCAAGCCCACAATCATGTGTGGGTGTGCCGACGCCTCGACATTGCGCGTCATTGGAAAACAACCCACCCTTACACACCATGACGCTTCGCTTAGACCACCTCAATGCGGCCTCCACCGCTGACGCTTTGCAACTGCTAGACGGCTTGTACGAGCATTCCCCATGGATTGCAGAAGGTGCGCTCAAGATGCGCCCCTTTGCTTCTTGGACACATTTGAAACACTGCATGGCCCAGGTCTTGAACGATGCTGGCAAAGATGCGCAAATTGGTTTGATTCGTGCTCACCCTGAGTTGGCCGGCAAAGCCATGATTCGCAAAGAACTGACAGCCGAATCGACCAACGAGCAAACCAAGGCAGGCCTGACCGACTGCACCCCAGAAGAATATGAAAAGATTCATGCGCTGAATGCTGCTTACAATCAAAAATTTGGTTGGCCGTTCATTCTGGCGGTGCGCGGCCCCCGAGGCTTGGGCCTGAACAAACACCAAATCATGGCCACCTTTGAGCGCCGCTTACAAGGTCACCCCGACTTTGAGCTGGCGGAGTGTCTGCGCAACATTCACCGCATTGTAGAAATTCGCCTCAACGACAAAACCGGCTGCCATCCTACGCAAGGCAACGAAGTGTGGGATTGGCACGAAGCCTTGTCGCAGCACAGCGATCCAGGCTTCAAAGAAAACGGCCAGCTCACTGTGACATACCTCACAGAGGCGCACATGGCTTGCAGTGCCAGCATTCAACAGACCATGAAATCTGCAGGCTTTGACGAGGTCTACGTCGATGCCGTGGGCAATGTGGTGGGACGTTATCACCCTGCCACTTCTGGCGCCAAATACTTGATGACTGGCAGTCACTTCGACACCGTGCGCAACGGCGGCAAATACGATGGTCGCTTGGGTATTTTTGTGCCCATCGCTTGCGTCAAACAATTGGCCTCGAAGCACCACCGACTGCCCTTCGGCATTGAAGTGGTGGCATTTTCAGAAGAAGAAGGTCAGCGCTACAAGGCCACCTTCTTGGGATCAGGTGCCTTGGTCGGTCAATTCAACAACGCCTGGCTAGAGCAAGTGGATGCAGATGGTATTGCCATGCGCGAGGCCATGAAGCTGGCGGGTCTTAACGAGCAAGACATTCCCAAAATTCAACGCAATCCCTCAGACTATTTGGGCTTTGTGGAGGTGCACATCGAGCAGGGCCCTGTGCTGAATGAAATGAATTTGCCTTTGGGCGTGGTGAGTTCTATCAATGGCAGCGTGCGCTATTTGTGCGACATGGCGGGGATGGCAAGCCATGCCGGCACAACCCCCATGGACCGTCGCCGCGATGCGGCTTGCGCAGTCGCTGAGTTGGCCCTCTACATGGAAAAGCGGGCCGCGGCAGACGGCGATTCAGTGGCCACCATCGGTCAGCTACAAGTGCCCAATGGTTCGATCAACGTAGTGCCTGGGCGTTGTTTGTTTTCTCTAGACATGCGCGCGCCCACAGACCCACAACGTGATGCCCTTGAGCGCGATGTTATGCAAACACTGGACGAGATTTGCGAGCGCCGCGGTGTGGTGTGCAAACGCGAAGCCACACTTCGTGCACCTGCGGCACCCAGTGCGCTAGAGTGGCAGCAACGCTGGGAACGCGCCGTGCACGATTTGGGCTTGCCTGTGTTTGTGATGCCCAGTGGCGCAGGACACGACGCCATGAAACTGCACGAAGTGATGCCACAAGCCATGCTGTTTGTGCGCGGCGAAAACAGCGGCATCAGCCACAACCCCTTGGAATCCACCACCAGCGACGACATCCAGCTGTGTGTGGATGCCTTCACCCATGTTTTGAACCAACTGGCCTAAGCCTTCTACCCCATGACTGCGACTTCTAACGCCTACGCACAACTCGATCAATGGATCGACGCCCACTTTGACGAGCAAGTGAAATTTTTACAAGCGCTGGTTCAAGTGCCCACCGACACACCGCCAGGCAACAATGCACCCCATGCCGAAAAAACCACTGCACTTTTAAGCGCATTGGGTTACCAAGCTGAACAGTTTCCAGTGCCTGAGGAAGAAGTGAAAGCCTATGGCCTCACCTCCCTCACCAACTTGATTGTGCGCAGACCTTTTGGCCCAGGCGGCAAAACGATTGCTCTCAATGCCCATGGCGATGTGGTGCCACCCGGTGAAGGCTGGACTCACCCACCCTATGGCGCCCAAATTGAAAATGGCCAGATGTTTGGCCGCGCCACTGCCGTTAGCAAATGCGATTTTTCAACCTTCACTTACGCACTTCGGGCAGTAGAAGCATTGCGCGATCAACAACATTTGCCCCTCAAGGGCAATGTCGAATTGCACTTTACCTACGACGAAGAATTTGGTGGCGAAAAAGGGCCAGGTTGGTTACTGGACAAAGGACACACCAAACCCGACCTCATGATTGCGGCAGGCTTCAGTTATCAAGTGGTTACAGCCCACAACGGTTGCTTGCAAATGGAAGTGACGGTGCACGGCAAAATGGCGCATGCTGCCATTCCAGATACAGGCGTGGATGCACTGCAAGCTGCGGTTCACATCTTGAACCACTTGTATGCGCAAAACAAACTGTATCAAGCCATCACGTCCAAAGTGGAAGGCATCAAGCATCCGTATTTGAATGTCGGCCGAATTGAAGGCGGCACCAACACCAATGTGGTGCCTGGCACGGTCATTTTCAAATTAGATCGCCGGATGATTCCCGAGGAAAATCCACAAGAGGTTGAAGCCAACATCCGACAGGTCATTGCGCATGCCGTTGTAGAGTTCAACCAAGGCCGTGCCAGCGATTCAAAAGTCAGCATTGACATCAAACGCTTGCTAATGGCGCACGCCATGAAGCCTTTGGCGGGCAACGCACCCTTGGTCAATGCCATTCAAAATCACGGTAGCCAAATTTTTGGTGAACCCATACCAGCCATGGGCACACCGCTTTACACCGATGTGCGCCTGTATGTTGAAAAAGGCATTCCAGGCGTGATTTATGGCGCCGGACCGCGCACGGTCTTGGAATCGCATGCCAAAAGGGCCGATGAACGACTGAATTTGGAAGATTTGAGAAAAGCCACCAAAGTCATTTCGCGCACCCTTTTGGATCTTTTAAGCTGAGCGCGACTCATTTTGGGGCGCGTTAGGGTTTTTACGATGCATGAATCGGGCTAAAGTGTATACAGTTTGGCACACAAACGGCCCTACAAGCCCCTTCATAATGGCATTGAATTTGCTTGTCATTTCGAAAATTCTTTGTCATTTTTTAATTGGAGCCTTCTATGAAAAAACGTTTCCTGCTTAAAACCACTGCAGCCCTCATTGCAGCTTGCACTTTGGGTCTGGCCCAAGCACAAACAACACCCATCAAATTCCAGCTCGACTGGCGTTTTGAAGGCCCCTCCGCTTTGTTCCTCACCCCTGTGGCCAAGGGTTATTTCAAAGAAGCCAAATTGGACGTCACAGTCGATGCAGGCAATGGCTCTGGCGGCGCGGTGACACGTGTGGCTTCTGGCAGCTACGACATTGGCTTTGCCGACTTGGCCGCCCTGATGGAATTCCACGCCAACAACCCCGACGTGCCCAACAAGCCCGTGGCCATCATGATGGTCTACAACAACACGCCAGCATCGGTTATGGCGCTCAAAAAATCGGGCATCAAAACACCCGCCGATTTGGCTGGCAAAAAATTAGGCGCGCCTGTCTTTGACGCAGGTCGCCGTGCATTCCCCATCTTCCAAAAAGCCAACGGCATTGGCAACGTGGCATGGACAGCCATGGACCCCCCACTGCGTGAAACCATGTTGGTTCGCGGCGATGTCGATGCCATCACCGGCTTCACATTCACTTCTTTGCTGAACATCGAAGCACGTGGCGTCAAAGCTGCCGACGTCGTGGTCATGCAATACCCAGACTTTGGCGTGAAGTTGTATGGCAATGCCATCATTGCATCACCCAAAATCATCAAAGAAAATCCAGCTGCCGTGAAAGCATTCTTGTCTGCCTTCACCAAAGGTGCCAAGGATGTGGTCAACAACCCAGCAGCCGTGATTGCAGACGTCAAAGCACGTGATGGCATCATCAACGTTGAACTCGAAACACGTCGCCTGCAATTGGCCATCGACACCGTGATCAACAGCGCCTCCGCACGCGAAGAAGGCTTTGGTCAAATCAATGGTCCTCGCTTGTCACTCATGGCATCTCAAGTTTCTGATGCTTTCAACACCAAAACACGTGTGAAAGCCGACGACATTTGGAACGGTTCTTTCTTGCCTAGCGCCAAAGAACTCGACATCTTGCCAAAAGCCAAGAAGTAATTTCTGACTCTCTGATTGAACAAGGCGGCCTGTTTTGAGCACTCCCAATTTCGTTGATTTTCAAAATGTTTGGTTGGCCTACAACGATGAGTTGTTGGCCCAAAATCACTTTGCAGTGGAAGACATCAACCTGCAAGTCAAGCAAGGCGAATTCATTGCCATTGTGGGTCCCTCAGGTTGCGGCAAGTCCACCTTCATGAAGCTCACCACGGGTTTGAAAAAACCCAGCAAGGGTCAAATCATGGTGGACGGTCAACCCGTCACAGGCCCCTTGAAAATCAGCGGCATGGCGTTTCAAGCGCCCTCCTTGCTGCCATGGCGAACCACGCTCGACAACGTCTTGTTGCCTCTAGAAATTGTCGAGCCTTATCGCTCTCAGTTCAAACAACGCAAAGCAGAGTTTGCAGAGCGTGCCATCAAACTGCTAAAGACAGTGGGCTTGGGCGGTTACGAAAACAAGTTCCCCTGGCAACTCTCTGGCGGCATGCAACAACGCGCCAGCATTTGCCGCGCGCTCATTCACGAACCCAAAATGCTGCTGCTTGACGAACCCTTTGGTGCGCTCGATGCATTCACCCGCGAAGAGTTGTGGTGCATCTTGCGCGACCTTTGGACCGAACAAAAGTTCAACGTCATTTTGGTTACCCACGATTTGCGCGAATCGGTGTTCTTGGCCGACACGGTTTATGTCATGAGCAAAAGCCCAGGACGTTTCGTGGTCAAGAAAGAAATTAGCTTGCCACGTCCGCGCGACTTGGAAGTCACTTACACGCCTGAGTTCACCAACATCGTTCACGAGTTGCGTGGCCACATTGGTGCCATTCGCCAAGCCGGCGCCGTTATCAATCAATAAGCAGGTGATGTTGTGAACAAGAAAACACTAGAACAAACAGCACCTTGGTTTTTGCTCATCATCACCATTGCCATTTGGCAAGCGGTGTGCAGCATCTTCAACGTTTCTGAATTTATTTTCCCCAGTCCTTGGCGTATTGCACAGCAAACAGTTGAATTCAGTGGCGTCATAGCAGCTCACGCATGGCGCACCTACTGGGTCACCATGGCGGGCTTTGGCATTGCCATTGTGGTGGGCGTCTTGCTGGGCTTTGTCATTGGCAGCTCACGCCTGGCTTATGCAGCGGTTTACCCACTCATGACAGCCTTCAACGCATTGCCCAAAGCGGCATTCGTGCCTATCTTGGTGGTATGGTTTGGTATCGGCATTGGCCCCGCCATCCTCACAGCGTTCTTGATCAGCTTCTTCCCCATCATGGTGAACATTGCCACGGGCTTGGCCACGCTCGAGCCCGAACTAGAAGACGTGTTGCGTGTTTTGGGCGCCAAGCGCTGGGACGTGTTGGTCAAGGTGGGCTTGCCACGCTCCATGCCCTACTTTTATGGCTCTCTCAAGGTGGCCATTACTTTGGCATTTGTGGGCACCACCGTGTCTGAAATGACTGCAGCCAATGAAGGTATTGGTTACCTCTTGATTTCTGCGGGTTCGGCCATGCAAATGGGCCTGGCCTTTTCTGGCTTGATGGTGGTGGGTGCCATGGCCATGGTGATGTACGAACTATTTAGCTACGTCGAAAAACACACCACAGCTTGGGCCCACCGCGGCACCAACAACGAATAAACCATTCCGTCTGGGTTTATTTTCAGACCGGCTCTAAAGGCTTGACCTTTGGAGCCGATTCCTTACGATGCACCAGTAAATCGAAATGCCAGTTCGGCATTTTGAGAAATTGCATCGCTATAGGGAGCAAGTTCCATGACCGAGTCAGCACAGTCCAATGCGGATGCAAAACCCACAGCCGTGGTATCGGGCAATCCCAACGTTTGGGACATCTTGTTCCTGATTTTTTTAGCATGCATCTTAGTTTGCGTTGCATGGGTTGGCATTTTGTCACACGAAGAAGGCAATAAAAACGAAGTCACCAAACAAAATGGTGAAGCTTGGGTGAAGTGGCTTAAGGACAATAGCGAGCCTCGTCTTCAAGAAGACTTTGCCATCGAAAGTTGCGCTGCCAGTGCCATGGAAAGAAGGCGCTGGGGAGATTGCTTCAATGAGATCATGGAAAGTGTCAAAGAACTCAATGGGCTTAAAAACGCTTTTACAGGTGAACCCGTTGCGTTCATTGCCAAGTGCGACCCCAAAGACAGAAGCACAGTTGGCAGCATAGTTTTAGAGAAAATTGTGCCAACACCACCAGGATCAGCGGTACCCGCGGTCGCATCACAATTGGTAGAAATGGATGCGATTGATACCAAGCTTGCCCTCAAACTAACTGTCTGCGACAAAGGTGGCTACCCCATCAAAGTCGATGAGTTCGAATTTTAAACAGGGGTCACCATGTCCAATCAGAGCATTGAATCCCAGCTTCTTTCGCACGAAGTCGAAATTTCAAGCGATTTGCCATTCAGAAAATGGTTGTATGCATGGCTGCTAGATCCGCACATAGAAGGCAATCATCAAAAATCAATCGATCATTGGATTGGATTATTGATTGTCGCCAACTTGTTCGCACTGGTCTTTGAACATGTGCCAGCCATCTTTGAGCCCAATCAAGTTTGGTTTCACTATTTTGATGTCATATCCGTCCTCATCTTCACAATTGAATATGCAGTTCGGTTTTATCTAGCACCAGAAGACGAAGAATTTAAGAAGCATCGTTTTGCTCGCGCACGCTATGCCACCAGTCCCTTTGCAATCATCGACTTAGTGGCCATTTTGCCTTTCTTCCTGCAAGCCTTCATTTCGATTGATTTGCGATTCCTGCGATTCCTGCGACTGCTGCGAATCTTAAAGTTGTTCAGGGTCTTGATTCCTGCTTACAAAGAATTTGTCCAAGCCAACAAGGGCCGAACATTCCGTCAAAAAATTCACGCCTTGGTATTCCCAAGCGAATATGGTGGTGAGCTCCATCACATGTTCGACACATTCATTGTGATTTGGGTCATCATCTCAGTGCTTGCGGTGATCTTTGAATCCGTTCACAGCATCCATTATTTGCTGAACTTAGAGTTCCTAATACTGGATGCCATTGCGGTGAGTATTTTTACCATCGAGTATTGCTTGCGGCTCTATTGCTGCGTCGAAGAGCCAGGTTATCAAAGGGCTGTAGCAGGACGCCTCAAATTGGCCAAGTCAACATCTTCCATCATTGACTTGTTGGCCATTGCACCCTTCTTTCTTGAAGTGTTCTTGCATCACTTGTTTGACTTGCGATTCATGCGAGTCTTTCGCTTGCTGCGATTGCTCAAGTTAACTCGATACACAGGTGCCACGCAGTCGCTGTCCAAGGTGGTTGTCCGTGAATGGCCTGTCATGGCGGCCTCGGCTTTTATTATGTTGTTGCTGGTAGTGATGACAGCCAGTTTGGGCTATCTGTTTGAGCACGAAGCACAACCAGAAAAATTTGAAAACATTCCACAATCCATTTACTGGGCTGTCATTACCCTGGCATCCGTTGGCTACGGCGATATATCTCCCGTCACACCAGCAGGACGGGCTATGACCATTGTTTTGGCGCTGATCGGAATTGGTATTTTTGCAATTCCGGCTGCCCTTTTGTCTTCTGCCTTCAGCGATCAACTCAAAATGGACCGAGAAGCCTTGGTCAACAAGCTTTATGAAATGCTTTCGGATGGCAACATTGATGAGTCGGAAGCCGAATACATCAAACATGAAGCCAAACGACTGCACTTGAGTGATGAGGAAGTGAGAGTCCTCATTGAAAAAGCCAAGCGAGAGCGTGAATTGATGGACGATGTATCAGTCTTGCCATTGCATAAAATAGCGTCTAACCCAGAACACACGGTTGAGCACTTTAAATATCTGTTGGGGCAAATTAGACAACTCAGTTTGCTATCAGATCAAGAGCAACTCAACCAAACCTTGGCCAAGCCTGACCGCTTGACCGATACCGACAAACAACTTTGGCGCTTGATCAATCGACAAGAAGCACCACTGAATTAAAGACATTCACTTATGGCATGGCACGCTGAACTCAAGCTTGATTACACCTCCGAGTCTCAGCGTACCGTTGCCAGACATTCGCACCAGGGGCCGCTGCGCATTTTAAAAAGCCTTTACCCCGAAGGCGATTCAATCTGTCACAACGTCTTAGTTCACCCGCCAGGTGGATTGGTTGGCGGTGACACCATTGACATTCAAGTGTCTGTCGCAACAGGTGCGCATGGTTTGGTGAGTACACCAGGTGCCACGCGCTTTTACAAATCTGGCGGCCACCCTGCTTTGCAGCAAGTGGTGGCTCATGTGTCTGATCAAGCCCGACTTGAATGGCTGCCGCTTGAGGCCATTGCCTACAACGACTGCGAAGCCAGCAACCGTGCTGTTTTCCATTTGGCACCGAGTGCTGAATTGATCACTTGGGATGTGACTGCGTTGGGCCTCCCCTCCTCGGACCAATCTTTTAAGCAGGGCCACTTTCAGCAGCACCTAGAAATTCCAGGTGTCTGGCTGGAGCGAGGCAACATTCAAGGCAATGACGCACGTTGGCTCAACAGTCCTTTGGGATTGGCGGGCCAAAAGTGTTTTGCCAGCTTGGTGTTTGCCTGCGGTTCGCCTATCGCGCCTGAACGCGTAGAGAGAGCCCTAGAGGCCGCAAGAAGCCTCATAGAGGCCAACCCCCTCAAAATACAGACCGGCATCACTTGCGCGCATCCACAGGTGATTGTGATGCGGGTCATGTCGCCCTTGGTAGAGCCCAGCATGGACTTACTCAAGCAGGTATGGTCTGCATGGCGTCATGCCCTCTGGCAATTGCCCAGCGAACCGCCCAGAATTTGGAGCGTTTAAATCGCCACCAACTGGCGAATGCCTTTGGTCTGCATTTCGTGGCCGGGGCCTTTGGCAATCACTTCGCCGCGCTCCATCACCATGTAAGCGTCGGCCAGCTCTTCGGCAAAGTCGTAGTACTGCTCACAGAGCAACACCGCCATGCGTTGGCCTTGCATGCCCTCATCGGCCAGCTTGCGAATCACCCGACCAATGTCTTTGATGATGCTGGGCTGAATACCTTCGGTGGGCTCGTCCAAAATGAGCAGCTTGGGTTTTGCCGCCAAGGCCCGGGCAATGGCCAACTGCTGTTGCTGTCCACCCGAGAGATCGCCACCGCGGCGGTGCAGCATTTGTTTAAGCACTGGAAACAATTCAAACAATTCGGCAGGAATAGGCGTACCGCCGGGCTGTGTAGCCAAGCCCATCAGCAGGTTCTCTTCCACTGTTAGACGCGCAAAAATTTCGCGGCCTTGCGGTACATAACCCACGCCGGCACGCGCACGCTCATAAGGCGTTGCTTTGGTGAGATCGTGCGCACCCAAAACAACCGAACCACTCTTGATGGGCACCACACCCATCAGAGATTTCAAGAGAGTGGTTTTGCCCACGCCATTGCGGCCCAGCAACACCGTCACTTCGCCCTGCTTGGCTTCCAAACTCACGTCACGCAAGATGTGAGAGCCGCCGTAATACTGTTGAATGTTATTGACCGTTAAATTCATATCGCTTCGCCTTATCGGCCCAAATAAACTTCAATCACGCGCTCGTCAGACTGCACTTGATCTAGCGTGCCTTGCGCCAGCACAGAGCCATCACACAGCACCGTCACGATGTCGGAGATGGTTTTGATGAAGCCCATGTCGTGCTCCACCACCATCAATGAATGTTTACCCTTCAAGGTCAAAAACAACTCGGCAGTTCTTTCAGTTTCGTGATCGGTCATACCAGCTACAGGTTCGTCTAGCAACAAGAGCTTGGGGTCTTGCATCAGCAGCATGCCAATCTCTAGCCATTGCTTTTGGCCATGGCTTAAATTGCCAGCTTGTGTCCGCACGCTGTCGGCCAAGTGAATGGTGTGAAGGACTTCCGCCAAACGATCTGACTGCGCAGAGTCCAACTTGAAGAACATGGATGCCTTCACACCCTTGGGTGTTTTGAGCGCCAGTTCCAAATTTTCAAACACTGTGAGTTGTTCAAAGACTGTGGGCTTTTGGAATTTACGCCCAATGCCCAGTTGCGCGATTTCGGGTTCGTTGTGACGCAGCAAATCGATGGTGCTGCCAAAAAACACTTGACCTTCATCGGGCCGTGTTTTGCCCGTGATGATGTCCATCATGGTGGTTTTGCCTGCGCCGTTGGGCCCAATGATGCAACGCAATTCGCCAGGGGCAATGTCCAAAGACAGTTTGTTGATAGCCTTGAAGCCGTCAAAGCTGACGCTCACATCTTCCAAATACAAAATACGACCGTGTGACACATCCACTTCACCGGGGGTGTGAATGCGGCCATAGCTGGCATCACGACCGCCTGATTCAGTTGCGCCAGATTGGTACTTTGCAGGTGCATGTGCAGCCACTCGCTGCGCACCTTGCTTCATGAGGTCAGGGGTCATGACCGGCCTCCTTTGAAGCGCTGCACCAAGCCAACCACACCTTGCGGCAAGAACAAGGTGACCGCAATGAACAAGGCACCCAAGAAGTACAACCAAAATTCGGGTGCTGTAACCGTTAGCCAACTCTTGGCACCATTCACCAAGAAGGCACCCACCACGGGGCCAATCAAACTGCCACGACCACCCACTGCAGCCCAGACGGCTATTTCAATGGAGTTGGCAGGGCTCATTTCGCCGGGGTTGATGATGCCCACTTGCGGCACATACAAGGCACCGGCGACGCCGCACATCACAGCCGAGATGACCCAGATGCTGAGTTTGTAAGGCAGTGGCGAATAGCCAGAGAACATGACGCGAGACTCTGCATCACGGATGGCCTGCAACACGCGACCAAATTTGCTGCGAATAAGCCAACGGGCCATCAAGAAAAATCCGAGCAAGGTAAGGCCCGTCAAGACAAACAAAATCATGCGCATGTTGGGCGTGGCCAATGGCAAATCCAAAATGCGTTTGAAATCGGTGAAGCCGTTGTTGCCACCAAAGCCTGTTTCATTGCGAAAGAACAAGAGCATGGCGGCGAAGGTCATCGCTTGGGTAATGATGGAGAAGTACACCCCTTTGATGCGTGAGCGAAAGGCAAAGTAGCCAAACACGCCAGATACCGCAGCAGGCACCAACACAATCAAAAACAAGGTAGCTACAAAACTATCAGAAAAAGTCCAATGCCAAGGCAATTCTTTCCAATCGAGGAACACCATGAAGTCGGGTAAATTGCTTTTGTAATTGCCATCGGTGCCAATTTGACGCATGAGGTACATGCCCATGGCATAACCGCCAATGGCAAAGAACAAACCATGGCCCAATGACAAGATGCCGGTGTATCCCCAGATCAAATCCATGGCCAAGGCGCAAATGGCATAGCACATGATTTTGCCAACAAGGCTGACGGCGTAATCGCTAAAGTGAAGCCAGTGGCCTTGCGGCACCATCAAGTTCATGAGCGGCACACACAGACACACAAACACAAGCGCCACCAGAAACGCACTCCATCCTTTGCGCGTGAACAAAGGTTCGCGGCCTGGCAACTCAATTTTTAAAGTATTCAAATTAGTCATCTCAAGCCTCCGCGCTCCGACCCTTCATGGCAAAAATACCTTGAGGGCGTTTTTGAATGAAGATGATGATGAACACAAGGACACAAATCTTGGCGAGTACAGCGCCAGTGACGCCTTCCAATAGTTTGTTGACCAAACCCAAACCAAGGGCAGCATAGACAGTGCCGGCCAACTGACCCACACCACCGAGAACCACCACCATGAAGGCATCGACGATGTAGTTCTGGCCTAGGTCTGGACCCACATTGCCCACTTGACTCAAAGCGCAACCCGCCAAACCAGCAATGCCTGAACCTAAGGCAAAGGCATAAGTGTCAATGCGCGCCGTATTCACACCCATACACGAAGCCATAGGTCGGTTTTGTGTGACGCCGCGCACAAACAAACCCAAACGCGTTTTGGTAATGACCAATGACATAGCAATCAGGACAGCAGCTGCAAAGGCAATGATCACCAAGCGGTTGTAAGGCAACGTCAAATTGGACAAGACTTGTATGCCACCACTCATCCAGGCAGGGTTTTCAACGCCTACGTTTTGGGCGCCAAACAGGGAACGCACTGCTTGCATCAAGATTAAGCTGATACCCCATGTGGCCAGCAAAGATTCCAAGGGTCGGCCGTACAAATGGCGCAACACCGTGCGTTCCATGAAGGCCCCCACCAATGCAGAAGCTAAAAAGGACAAGGGCACAGCTAGCAAAAGGTACGCATCGAAGTAACCTGGCAAATACTGACGGAACAGCATTTGCACCACGTAGGTGGCGTAAGCGCCAATCATCATGAGTTCGCCGTGCGCCATGTTGATCACACCCATCAAACCATAGGTAATGGCAAGACCCAAGGCCACCAACAACAAGATAGAACCCAAGCTGGCACCCGTGAACAAGGCGCCCAAACGTTCACCTGTTTTTAAGGCGCCTTCAATGGCGGTCAAAGATTTGCGAAGCTGCGCCTTCACTTGTGCGTCAGTTTCTTCGGACAAGCGTTGATTCAAAAGTAGCTGCGTTTCGGGTGTTTGGCTTTCTGCCAAGCGCTGCGCTGAGGACAAACGCACACCCGCATCGGCATCGCCTAATTGCGCAGCAGCTTTCGCCAATTGAAGTAAATTTTTAAGACCAGCGTCTTGTTCTTGCGCAAGCGCTTTGTTCAATAAAGGCAACTTGCTGGCATCAGGTTCTTTCAGCAAAGCCTTGATGGCTTGCTTGCGCAGACCGCTATCGGCACTGAACAATTTCAATGCAGCCAGTGCCGTTTCAATTTCTCCACGGAAGCGGTTGTTGCTCACCACATCTTGCGCATCGGCTGGCAAATCTTGCTTTTGCCCGGTAAGCGGATCGAGTGCTTTGCCAACGCCCAAGCTGTCACGCACAATCCAAATTTTGTCGCCTGCAACCTTGACAGCATCGTCTGCCAAGGCTTGCAGAAACACCAAGGTGTTTTCGTCGCCCTGCGCCACCACTTTATTCAGGGTCTCAATTCTTTGATCGGTCTCTCCGTCAACCAATCCCTTCATCTCTGCCAAGCTCAAGGCTTTTGCAGGGCTGGCCATCAATGCCATCGCCAAGGATGAAACCAGGATAAATACCACTGGCCAAGTTCTAAATCGAATCATGTTTCGTCTTTGCGACATTCAATAAAAAAGAGGAAGGACGACACCGTCCTTCCTCTAGGACGCTCTACAAAAAATTACTTCTTAGCAGGTTCGTCAGGCTTCTTATCGTTGCCAGGGATGTAAGGGCTCCATGGCTTGGCTTTGACCGGGCCTGGTGTTTTCCAAACCACGTTGAACTGGCCGTCAGCCTTGATTTCGCCAATGAACACAGACTTGTGCAAGTGGTGGTTTTTCTCATCCATCTTGGAAGTGATGCCACTCGGTGCTGTGAAAGTTTGACCTGCCATGGCAGTAATCACTTTGTCCACATCGGTGGTCTTGGCTTTTTCAACCGCTTGCTTCCACATGTTGATACCAATGTAAGTCGCTTCCATTGGGTCGTTGGTCAAAGGCTTGTCTTTGTGACCGGCAATGTTTTTGGCCTTGGCATATGCAGCCCACTTTTTAGTGAACTCGTCGTTGGCGGGGTTCTTGATGCTCATGAAGTAGTTCCAGGCTGCCAAGTGACCGACCAAAGGCTTGGTGTCCACGCCGCGCAACTCTTCTTCACCCACAGAGAAGGCCACCACAGGCACGTCTTTGGCTTTCAAACCAGCGTTGCCCAATTCTTTGTAGAAAGGCACATTGGAGTCACCGTTGATGGTGGACACCACGGCTGTTTTACCGCCGGCAGAAAACTTCTTGATATCAGCCACAATGGTTTGATAGTCAGCGTGACCAAACGGTGTGTATTTTTCGTCGATGTCTGTGTCTTTCACGCCTTTGCTCTTGAGGTAAGCGCGCAAAATTTTGTTGGTGGTGCGGGGGTACACATAGTCGGTACCCAACAAGACCCAACGCTTGGCAGAACCACCGTCTTTGCTCATCAAATAGTCAACAGCGGGAATGGCTTGTTGGTTGGGTGCAGCGCCTGTGTAGAACACGTTTTTGGACAGCTCTTCACCTTCGTACTGCACGGGGTAGAACAGCAAGCCGTTCATTTCTTCAACCACGGGCAACACAGATTTACGTGACACAGAAGTCCAGCAACCGAAGATCACGGACACTTTGTCCTGACCCAAGAGTTGCTTTGTTTTTTCTGCAAACAAAGGCCAATTGGAAGCAGGGTCAACCACCACGGGTTCCAGCTTTTTACCCAACACACCGCCTTTGGCATTGATTTCATCGATGGCCATCAACACGGTGTCTTTCAACACGGTTTCAGAAATAGCCATGGTGCCAGACAAGCTGTGCAAGATACCCACTTTGATGGTGTTTGAGGTTTGCGCTTGTACAGAGAAAGACAAGCCACCTGCTACTAAGGCAGATGCAAGGGCCAAGGCTTTGAGATTGCCACGACGATTCAACATAAGAGCACTCCAATCAGAAAAGGAAGGTTGGTAAACAAGCGAAGAACTGCAACGCTGCACAAGCCTCTGCAAGGGCTGTGCCAACCTTTTGGTTTTCCCTAGGTTTCAGAGTGAAGATCTATGTCCAGTGGACGTCTTTGCAAATTAACTGACAACTAGCTTTCACATTCAATGCACGAGACCCAACTCGTCATGAACCACTTTTGTGCACGGCAATATTTCTGGCACCAAAATCGATCTGCACTGTTGCGGTGCACCCGACATTGCATATATTTTTTGGGGCATGCTAGTTGCTTGAGTTAAGCTTGAATCTGATTTTCTAAAGAGTGCACCATGGAACTCACACCTCGCGAAAAAGACAAACTCCTGATATTCACGGCTGGCCTGTTGGCTGAGCGCCGAAAAGCCCGCGGCCTCAAGCTCAACTACCCCGAGGCTGTGGCCTACATCAGTGCCGCCGTCATGGAAGGTGCACGTGATGGCAAAACGGTGGCGCAACTCATGAGTGAGGGCCGCACCCTGCTCACGCGCGCCGACGTGATGGACGGCATCTCAGAAATGATTCCTGACATTCAAGTAGAAGCCACATTTCCAGACGGCACCAAACTGGTCACCGTGCACCAACCCATTGTTTAAGGACGCGCATGATTCCCGGCGAACTCATCACAGACGAGGGCGTGCACACGCTCAACCCCGGCCGCAGAACCATCACCCTGGTGGTGCAAAACGGCGGCGACAGGCCCATTCAAGTCGGCTCGCATTATCACTTTGCAGAAACCAACGGTGCACTTGTGTTTGATCGATCAGCAGCCCAAGGCATGCGCCTGAACATTGCAGCGGGCACTGCTGTTAGGTTTGAACCTGGCCAACAACGCACCATTGAGTTGGTAGATTACAGCGGCAAGCGCGAAGTCTATGGCTTCAGAGCCCTGACCAACGGCGCGCTGGCTACACCCGTCGCACAAGCGAAAGGAAACTGATCATGGCAACCATTGGCAAACGCGCTTATGCAGAAATGTTTGGACCTACCGTGGGTGACCGTGTTCGCTTGGCCGACACCGACTTGCTCATTGAAGTTGAAAAAGACTTCACCCTGTTGGCAGGCGGTTACGGCGAAGAAGCCAAATTTGGCGGTGGCAAAACCATCCGCGATGGCATGTCGCAATCGCAGCGCACGCGCGATGGCACAGGCACGGGCCCACAAGCTGGTGGTGCTGTTGACACCGTCATGACCAATGCCCTGATCGTTGATCACTGGGGCATTGTGAAGGCCGACATCGGCCTTAAAGACGGTCGCATTGTGGCCATTGGCAAAGCGGGCAACCCCGATACGCAACCCGGCATTGACATCATCATTGGCCCCGGCACCGAGGTCATCAGTTGCGAAGGCAACATCGTCACCGCAGGCGGCATTGACACACACATTCACTTTATTGCGCCTCAGCAAATTGAAGAGGCCTTGGCCAGCGGCGTCACCACCATGATTGGCGGCGGCACTGGACCTGCGACAGGCACCTTTGCCACCACCTGCACACCAGGCGCTTGGAACATCGAGCGCATGATGCAAGCGGCCGATGCCTTTCCCATGAACTTGGGATTTTTAGGCAAAGGCAATGCGGCTTTGCCTGGTTCACTTTACGAACAAATCAATGCAGGTGCCATCGGTCTCAAACTGCACGAAGACTGGGGCACGACGCCGGCGGCCATCGACAACTGCTTGAATGTGGCCGAAGAAACCGATGTGCAAGTGGCCATTCACTCCGACACCCTGAATGAGTCGGGATTTGTAGAAGACACGGTGGCGGCATTCAAAGGTCGCACCATTCACACCTTCCATACGGAAGGTGCTGGTGGCGGACATGCGCCGGACATTTTGAAAGTGGTGGGCGAGGCCAATGTGCTTCCCTCCTCCACCAACCCAACTCGCCCTTACACCATCAACACGCTAGACGAACACGTCGACATGCTGATGGTCTGCCACCACTTGGACCCGTCTATTCCAGAGGACTTGGCATTTGCCGAAAGCCGCATCCGCAAAGAAACCATTGCAGCCGAGGACATCTTGCATGACCTGGGTGCCATCAGTATGTTCAGCTCAGACAGCCAAGCCATGGGCCGCGTGGGCGAAGTGATATTGCGGTGCTGGCAAACCGCGCACAAGATGAAAGTTCAACGCGGCAAACTACCGGGCGATACCGATCGCAACGACAATGCCCGCGTCAAGCGTTACATTGCCAAGCTCTGCATTAACCCGGCCATTGCGCACGGCATCAGCCACGAGGTGGGCAGCATTGAAGTAGGCAAGTGGGCCGACTTGGTCATTTGGAAACCTGCTTTCTTTGGCGTTAAACCTGCCGTCATCTTGAAGGGCGGCTTTATTGCCATGGCTGCGATGGGAGACCCCAACGCGTCTATTCCCACACCACAGCCTGTGCACTACCGCCCCATGTTTGGCAGCTACGGTGGCGCATTGGCGCGAGGCTCTCTTACGTTTGTGTCGCAAGCAGGTCTTGCCGCAGGCATTGGTCAAAAGTATGGTCTCCAAAAAACTTTGTCTGCCGTAAAAGGCATTCGAGGTGTTGGCAAACGTCACATGATTCACAATGACTACGCACCCAAAATGGAAGTCGATGCACAAACTTATGCTGTGCGCGCCGATGGCCTGCTGCTGACCTGTGAGCCTGCAGCCAGCCTGCCCATGACACAACGTTATTTTCTGTTCTGATTCCTTGAATGCTGACTTGCTCTAAATTAATTCCGGGTGGCCAAGGCCTTGCGCAGGCACTGATCAAACGCGCCCCTACGGTGTCTTTGGATTGGGATGTTCGGCAAAAAAGTCGTTTTCAAACCGAAGATTCCAATGGCCGTGTGCTGTCTGTTTTTTTGCAACGCGGTCATGTGGTGCGCGGTGGCGATGTGTTGGTGGCTGACGATGGCAGCTTGGTCAAAGTACAGGCCGCGCCGCAAACCTTGTTGCGCATCACAGCTTGCACCGCGCATGGCTCGCCTTTCGACCTCACACGTGCGGCCTATCACTTAGGCAATCGCCATGTGCCCATCGAGCTTCAACCCGATCACCTAAAAATAGAACCAGACTCGGTGTTGGCCGACATGCTCCGCTCTATGCACTTGATTGTGAACACTGTCGAAGAAGCTTTTGAGCCAGAGGGCGGCGCCTATAGTTCGCATCACGGCCATCATCACGAACATGCGAATGAACAAGCGCAAGCGCATGGTCATGGTCATGGCCCGAATTGTCAGCATGAGCACTGAGCTGATTCAACTCATTTGGTTGGCCTCACCCGCATTGCCTGTGGGCGGCTTCTCTTACTCGGAGGCACTCGAAGCAGCCATCGATCACGAACACGTGCACGATGAAGCGTCTTGTGCCAACTGGCTGGCCGATCAACTGCATTTGTCTCAAGCCCGTGGTGACATGGCCCTCATGGCTCAAGCCATTCCTGCATGGCAAGCGCTGCAAACCGAACGACTTCGCGAGTTGAGTGCGTGGGTGCATGCCACCCGCGAAACCTTCGAGATGCGATTGCAAACTGAGCAAATGGGCAGGTCCCTACTGGACTGGCTGCGCATTCAAAACAAGGCTACAGAGGCCGCTTTAAAGCTGTGCAGCGAACTTCGTCCCACGTACCCAATGGCCATGTCTTTGGCCCTGTCGCTGGCCAAGGCGCCACTTGACCAAGCACTACAGGCCTACGCTTTTGGCTGGGCAGAAAACATGACGCAAGCTGCACTCAAAGCAGTTCCTTTAGGCCAAGTGTCTGGTCAAAAAATACTGGCTCGCTTGGCCCAAGAAATTCCCCAAGCTGTGCAACACGCCATGGCCTTGCGCGATGACGAGCGCCAAGCTTTTTGCCCCATGCTGGCGGTACTGTCAGCCCGCCACGAAACCCAATACTCCAGACTTTTCAGATCATGACCGCACTGCATCACATTCCCAACCGCACCAAAAAATTGCCACCCCTTCGCGTCGGCATTGGCGGCCCTGTAGGCTCTGGCAAAACCACCTTGCTAGAAATGCTCTGCAAAAGCATGCGCCAAAAATGGGACTTGGTGGCCATCACCAACGACATCTACACCAAAGAAGACCAACGCTTGCTCACTGTCAGTGGCGCACTCGATGCAGATCGCATCATGGGTGTTGAAACTGGTGGTTGCCCTCACACCGCCATTCGCGAAGATGCCTCCATCAACTTAGAGGCCATCGACCGCATGTTGGAAAAGTTTCCCAATGCCGATGTGGTGTTTGTAGAAAGCGGCGGCGACAACCTGGCCGCCACCTTCAGCCCCGAACTGTCCGACCTCACCATCTACGTGATTGACGTGGCTGCCGGCGAAAAAATCCCTCGCAAAGGCGGCCCCGGCATTACCAAAAGCGACCTCTTCGTCATCAACAAAACCGACCTGGCCCCCTACGTCGGCGCCGACCTAGACGTGATGCACGCCGACACCACCCGCATGCGCACCACCGCCAAAGGCCTCAAACCCTTCGTCATGACCAACCTCAAAACCCAAACCGGCCTGGCCGACGTCATCGCCTACATCGAAACCCAAGGCATGCTCGTTTGATTTAATTGGGGTCAGATCAACATTAATTTTGCCTTCTGTTCCTGTGCTGCCTCATTTTGGGCCTAGAACAAGGTTACAATTCCTCCCGCAGGAAGTGTGGCAGAGTGGTCGATTGCACCGGTCTTGAAAACCGGCGGCTCGAAAGGGTCCGTGAGTTCGAATCTCACCGCTTCCGCCAAATCACCAACGAACAAGCCCCTCACGGGGCTTTTTTGTTTGGGCGATACTCTTTACCATTCGCTCTTTACCATTCGCTCTTTACCATTCGCACAACTTATTGACGGAGCTTTCATGAACAAACGCTACCTGCTCAGTACCCTCACACTGGCTGCCTCCATTCTTTTCCCTAGCGTCTCTAGCGCACAAGACTTCCCGCCCAAACGTCCTGTGACCTTGTATGTTGGATTTGCGGCAGGCGGTGCAGCCGATGCAGCAGCTCGTTTGATTGCCAAAAAGCTCACCGAAAACATCGGTCAAAACGTTGTTGTAGAAAATAAAGCGGGTGCTGGGGGCAACATCGTTCACCAGCAAGTGGCCAATGGCGTTGCCGACGGTTCCGTCATTTTGTTGGGCTCGATTGGCCCCATGACCATTGCCCCGCACATGATGAAAGTCGGCTACGAGCCCTTCAAAGACTTGGCCCCCATCTCTGGTGGCGTGAACTTCCCCAACATGCTGGTGGTCAACAAAGAGTCAGGCATCAAAAACTTGGCCGACTTTGTAGCCTTGGCCAAAAAAGCCCCCGACACCGTGTCCTTTGCCTCAACGGGCGCGGGTTCTGCATCGCACCTCACTGGCGAATTGTTTGCCATCCGCACCAACACAGAAATGTTGCACGTGCCCTACAAGGGTGGCGCACCTGCCATGCAAGACCTGTTGGCCAATCGTTTCACAGGTTACTTTTCGGCACCCCCCACTTCCATTCCACACGTTGAGTCTGGCAAGTTGGTGGCCATTGCAACAACAGGTCTCACACGCCCCAGCTATTTGTCCAATGTGCCTACGGTGGCCGAGTCTGGCTTTCCAGGCTTTGAAGCACTGAATTGGTATGCCTTCTTGGCTTCTGCCAAAGTGCCTTCAGCCATTTTGGACAAATGGAATGCAGAGATTGTCAAAGTTCTGAATGATCAGAGCACCAAAGACGCCCTCACCAAGTTGGGTCTGTCTGGCGCTCCCTCCACGCGTGCCGAGCTCACCAGCTTTATGCAAAAGGAATCTGAAAAATGGGGCAAGTTGGTTCGTGAGAGAAAAATTACAGCCGACTAGGAAGTAGCCTCAGCTGGCTCCCCTCAATTTCCCAAAGCCGTTGATAATTCAACGGCTTTTTTCATGCCCAGAACACATCGGAGAGACAACCATGACTCATCTATTTAGACGCAAAATTTTATTGACTGCCATTTTTGGCTTAGGTACCTCCTTGTCGTTCGCCCAAGGCAACACAGCATGGCCAACCAAGCCCGTCAAATTGATCGTGCCCTACGCTGCAGGCGGCCCTGCAGATGTGGTGGCACGCGAACTGGCCTTGGTTCTCTCTGCCGATATCAAACAACCCGTCACCGTCGAAAATCAAGGCGGCGGCATGGGCGTCCCAGCCTTGGGGGTGGTAGCTCGTGCTGAGGCCGATGGGCATACCTTGCTCTTGGCCGCATTTGGCAACATGGTGCTGCAGCCCATGCTGAGCAAAAAAGGCGGCGCCGACTTGGTGGCCAAACTCAGACCCGTGTCGACCATTTCAACGGGCCCTCACGTGTTGGTGGTGTCTGCCAAATTGCCCGTCAAAAACATGCCTGAACTGATTGACTATGCACGCGCCAACCCAGGCAAGGTCAGCTTTGCCTCTGCGGGTACAGGCGGCACCGCGCACTTGGGCATGGAAATGTTCAAAGCCTTGTCCAAAACAGACGTGCTCCATGTGCCTTACAAAGGCAGTGCGGCCGCTGTGAACGATTTGATTTCAGGAGAAGTCAGCGCCATGTTCAGCAGCTTGCCTTCGCTGCAAGGTCTGGCCGACAAAGGACTGGTCAAGGTGTTGGCCGCCACGGCTCCTAGCAAATCCAACGCGACCAAATCATTGCCTCTCATCGCAACTGCGTTGCCAGGCTTTGACTACACCACTTGGTACGCCATGTATGCACCATTGGCCACACCCAAGCCTGTGGTAGATACGATCAATGCGGCGCTCAACAAAGCCTTGAAGGCACCTGCGTTGGTCGCTAAGATTGAAGCCGCTGGCACTGAGTTGCAGCCTGGCTCCCCTGAAGATGTGCAGGCATGGACTCAGCGTGACACAGACAAGTGGTCACGCGTGATTCGCGACGCCAAGATTGCCATTGAATGATGGCAATCTGTCAGTGCATCAAGGCACTTGATCTTTGATTTCCAAGCTCAGGCCTTTGGCGCCCACTTTGACGGGCCCCAAAGAGCCAGACAAATCGCCCGATTGCGGCATGGCGTTGCCCGACTTGGAGACACGCACTTTGACAAAGACTTCACCTGCACTCGACAACTTGCGCTCGGGTGACATGGCGGTGCTGTCGTCGAGCCTAAAGCTCAAGGGCAACTGCGCCACGGTTGTTTTGAAAATGGCAAGGGGCATGCGTTCACCATTGGCAGGCGTGGCATAAACAAAGACCACGTCGGTGCCGCTTACCTTGCTTTTCAAGGCGGCCGACAAAGTGACTTGACCCGAAACGCTGCCTGCTGAATTGGCTGAGGCACTTGCGCCAGATGCCGGCGCAGCAGAAGTCGTAGGTGCAGGTAAAGAAGCTACAGCTTGCCCCCCTGCCAAGCTGCCAGGCTTGATGCCCAACTTTTCTTGAACAGAGGCAATGGCATTGTCGAGTTCAGGCAAATCCGGATTTTGTGCATCCAGCGTTTTGCGTGCAGCCAACCAAAAATTCAAGGCGTCTTCGTATTTGTTATGCGAAAAAGAAGCGCTACCCGCCATTAGGAGTGCGCCGTAGTTTTGTGGGTCGCGCTGCAAAATATCGCGAATGACACGCCAAGGCTCGCCCTCAAAATTGCCTTGCGTTTTCATGGCAATGACCTCGACACGCTCTAAGCTGAGATCATCGTCTGCAGACAACTTCAAGGCGCGGTCATAGGCCTGAATAGACTTGTCAAACTGCTCTAACGAGCGGTAAGTTCTGCCAAGCATGACCCAGCCTTGCAAATTATCAGGTTTTTCTTCCAGCCTTTGGGCCAGATTCTCAGCCATCTTCAGCATCTCCATGGGGCTGGCTTGCTGAGGCGCTTTGGCAGACATGGGATCGAGTGCAACCGGCTCACCCAAGCCCGCATAGAGTCCCAGAGTTGACAAAGGCACAGCCACCAATACAAAGATAGCCGTCCACACGGCTGGCTTTTGTTGCTTGATTTGAGGATCGTCTTGCGCCGAAGTGTCTTCTAGCAATCGAAGGCTCAATTCATCGCGAGACTGCTGCCATTCTTCATCGCTGATGTGCCCACTGTCATGCTCACGGTCCAAATCTCGAATTTGATCGCGATACACCTTTGCATTGGCCTTGGCTTGGCTGGCTTGCGTCACCACGGGTCCTTGTCGCAACAAGACCCAAACCAACACAGCAGCAACAGACAGCACCAATAGCAGTGCAACTAGATTGAACAACATGCCGGCGCTCATGGTGCATCTCCCGACTTCAGAATTTCTTGAACCTTGCGTCGATCTTCATCGCTCAGTGCTTGGGGTTTCGATTGTGTCGCTTGGCGCTGCCGCAAATAAACACTCATGCCAATAACACCCAACACCAGCAACAAGAACGGACCAAACCACAACACCCATGTAAGGGGTTTGACTTCGGGTTTGTAAAGCACAAAGTCGCCATATCGTGTGACCAGATACTCTTTGATTTGACCGTCGCTTTTGTCTTGCCGAATGAGTTTGCGAACTTCTTCGCGCAAGTCGTTGGCCAACTCGGCGCGGGACGAAGCCAAAGACTCGTTTTGACAAACCAAGCAACGCAACTCTTCAGAGATGTGAATCAAGCGCTTTTCAACCAAAGGGTCTTCTGCCATGGGTGCAGCTTCTTTGGCATGCACAGCTGTCAAGGCTGTTGAAAGTGATAGGGCCACAATGCCCACACATTTCAACCATTGAGAAATCAATTTCATGGAGTCTTTCGGGGCGCCTTAGGAGGCATTCAATTTCTGCACCAAAGGCAAGATGGTCGATTGCAACAAGTCGGGCGTGACAACACCAACGCGCTTGTAGCGAATTACACCTTCCTTGTCGATCACATAAGTTTCGGGCACACCATAGACACCATAGTCAATGCCCACACGCCCATCCAAATCCATCACAGACAAGGCATAGGGGTTGCCATAACGCTTGAGCCACATCTCGCTCCGCTCGCGCGCCAATTTGAGCTTTTCCTCGGGCGTGAATTTGCGGTCTGCAGGCTCGTCCTGTGGTTGAACTTCTTTGTAGCTCAAACCCACAATTGGCAGCTGATTGGTTTTGGAAAAAGCCACCAGCACGGGGTGCTCTTCACGGCAAGCAACGCACCAAGTGGCCCAGACGTTGAGCATCCAAACTTTGCCCTTCATGTTTTCGGGACCAAACTTAGGCCCAGTGGCATCTAAGGTGTCCAAAGAAAATGCGGGCGCTGGCTTGCCAACAAGCGGCGAGGGAATTTCTTGGGGATTGCGGTTCAATCCCACGGCCAGAAAAACCAAGAGCCCTATAAAAAAAGCCAAAGGAATCAAAAACTTTTTCACAGCATGCCTCCTGTGGACTTAATCAAGACTGGCCGCTGATTTGCGGTAGCGCCTGTCGCTGACGGCGAGCAAGCCACCCAGCACCATCAAGATAGCGCCGTACCAAAGCCATGACACAAAAGGTTTGTAAAACACGCGCACGCTCCATTGCGGCTTGTCCCCTTGCACGGGCTCGCCCAATGAAACATACAAATCACGGAACAAGCCCGAGTCAATGGCAGCCTCTGTCATGGGCATTGCTGACGAGAAGTATTTGCGTTTTTCGGGGTACAGCATTTCTAAAAATTCACCGCCCTGGGTTACTTTGACCTCGCCCCGCAAGGCCTTGTAATTGGGGCCGTTGACGTCTGACACACCCATCAACTCGAAGCTGTACTCGCCAATGCTGACCGTGTCTTGAATACCCATGCGCACATCACGCTCGACCTCATAGCCTTTGACAAAGGTAATGCCCACCACAATGACGGCAATGCCCAAATGTGCCAAATGCATGCCCCAAAAAGATGGCGCAATGCGTCCGGGTTTTTTCATGCGCGTCACAATTTGCATCAGCAAACCGACCACCACCCAGGCTGCCAAACCCATGCCCATGGCCACCAACCAAGTGCCACGCTCAGTCAGAGCCCACACAGCAACAGCCGACACCACAGCAGCCACTGCTGGAATTTGCAAATCGCGACCCAACTCTTTCCAGCGAGCTTCACGCCAGTGCGCAATGCCGCCGGGCACCATCAAGAAAACGACGGGCACCATCAGGGGCACAAACACCGCGTTGAAATAAGGCGCACCTACAGACAACTTGCCTAAATTAAGCGCATCCACAATGAGGGGGTATACCGTTCCCAACAAAACGGCACCTGTGGCCACCACCAGCAACACGCTGTTGACCAACAACATGGACTCGCGCGAGACCAAACCAATTTTCCCACCCAAGGTTGCCTTGGGTGCGCGCCATGCAAACAACGTCAACGACACACCGACCACCACAGCCAAGAAAATCAAAATAAACACGCCGCGCTTGGGATCGGATGCAAACGCATGCACAGAGGTGAGCACACCAGAGCGAACCAAGAAAGTACCCAACAAGGACAAAGAGAATGCGCCAATGGCCAACAGCACCGACCACGCTTTAAAGCCACCGCGCTTGTCAGTCACCATCAAGGCATGAATCAAAGCGGTACCAAATAACCATGGCATGAGGGATGCGTTTTCTACAGGATCCCAGAACCACCAACCGCCCCAACCCAATTCGTAATAAGCCCACCAAGAGCCCAGGGCAATGCCCGCCGTCATGAAGATCCATGCAACCACTGTCCAAGGCCTGGACCACCTGGCCCAAGCGGCGTCCATGCGACCCGACAACAGCGCCGACACAGCAAACGCAAATGCCACAGAAAAACCAACGTAGCCCATGTAGAGCATGGGTGGGTGAATGACCAAGCCTGGGTCTTGCAGCAAAGGATTCAGATCCTTGCCATCCAAAGGCGCTGGCAACAGCCTTTCAAAGGGGCTGGAAGTGAACAAAATGAAAGCCAGAAAACCTGTTGAGACCAAACCCAAAATACCAATGACGCGCGCCACCATGGCCAGAGGCAAGGTGCGTGAAAACAGCGCCACAGCCACAGTCCAGCCCGACAACATCAGAACCCACAACAACAAAGAACCTTCGTGACCGCCCCAAACCGCAGCAAACTTGTACTGGGTGGGCAGCAACGAATTTGAATGTCCAGCGATGTATTTGACAGAGAAGTCATCGGTCAAAGCCGCGTGCGCCAATACTGCAAAAGACAACGCAATCAAAGCAAATTGCAAAATGGCCGTTGGTTTGGCCAACGATTGCCAGCGTTGATCGTGATTGAACGTGCCTGCCAATGGCAAGACACCTTGCAGCAATGCCACACATGCAGCCAGAATTAAGGCAAAGTGGCCAATTTCAACAATCATTCAAAACTCTTTTCTTTAGGTGTCTTCAAGGCTTCACTGATTTGGCTGCTTTGGCAGCTTCAGCTTGGTCGAGTGCGTGTTTGGCTTCGGGTGGCATGTAGTTTTCGTCGTGCTTTGCCAATACCTCGGAAGCTGCAAATTGATTGGCCTCCAGCAATTTGCCTTGCGCCACAACGCCCTTACCTTCTTTGAACAAATCGGGCAGCATGCCCTTGTAGGACACGGGCACATCGTGCGCAAAATCGGTCACCACAAACTGGACGTTCTCGCCATCTTTTTTGAGGCTGCCTTCTTTCACCATACCGCCCACGCGAAATGCACGCTCTTTGGGCGCTTCGCCGTTTGATACTTGCGTAGGTGTAAAGAAGAAAACCAAATTGCTCTGAAAGGCATTCAACACAAACATGCCCGCAATGGCCAGTACAGCCACGCCTGCCGTAATGAACAAAAATCGTTGGTGTCTAGGCTTCATCAGTGCCAGTCCTTTCCATGTGTTTCTGCGGCACGCAGTTCTTGCGCAACTTGCTGCAAGGCTTTGTTGCGCGCTTGCTTGACCCAATACATCTCGTAAGCCATCAAACCTGCGCTGACGCCAAAGCTACCCCAAACATAAAGACCATAGCCGCCCATGGCCCAAAAATCACTCCAGCTGTTCCAAATCATGATTGCAACTCCAAGGTTTTTGCTTTGACCTCAGGCAAATCGGCCACCCATTGGGTGTGCCGTTCGCGAACCAAAATGATGCTTCTGACGCGGTACAACGCGATGGCAATGGTGTACATCCAAAACGCGATGCCCATGATCAACATGGCTTCCAACATGATTTGCGCCATGCTAGAACCCTTGGTCAATGAGACCGAAGCACCTTGATGGAGCGTATTCCACCACTTCACAGAAAAATAGATCACGGGCACATTGAGAGCCCCTACCAAAGCCAAGATACCGCCCGCTTTGTCGGCACGTTTGGGATCGTCTATGGCACTGGTCAAGGCGATGTAGCCAAGGTACAAGAAAAACAAGATGAGCTCGGACGTGAGGCGAGCATCCCAGACCCACCAGGCCCCCCACATAGGCTTGCCCCACAAGGCGCCTGTCCAGAGCGACAAGAAGGCAAAAATGGCGCCAGTGGGTGCCAGCGCTTTGCCCATCATGCCGGACAAGCGCGTATTGAAAGTTAAGCCCAACAAAGCCCAAAACGCCATGGCCAAGTAAATGACCATCGACATCCAAGACACAGGCACATGAACAAAAATGATGCGGTAGCCTTCGCCTTGCTGAAAATCTGCAGGCGCGACAAACATGCCCAACCACAAGCCCCATGCAGAAAGTACAACACCCAGCATGGCAAACAGAGGCCACAACTTGCCCGCCAGTGGGTAGAAGTTTTGAGGTGAAGCGTAGTGAAATATTTTTTGCATCGTTGGGTTAACCCATTTTTATGATTCAAGCGCAATTCGCAAAGATGCCGCACTGGCCCATGGACTGAAGACCGCGGCCACCAGAGCCATGGCTGCCAAAATGGACAAATGTGCTGAAGCACCCAAGCCGCTGACTTCTGCTTGGACTGCCCCCGAGCCAAACACCAACGCAGGCACATACAAAGGCAAAATCAACAAAGACAGCAACACATCGCCGCCGCGCACACCCAAGGTCAGGGCGGCGCCAATGGCACCGATCAAAGACAACACGGGCGTGCCCAGCAACAAGCTGAGCGTCAGTATCCAGATGGCATCGACCGACAAATCAAATTGCAAGCCCAAGATGGGCGCCAGCAAAACCAAAGGTAAACCAGACAACAGCCAGTGCGCCAGTATTTTGGCAGCCACCAACACAGACAAACTGTTGGGCGACAAAGCCATTTGTTCCAATGTGCCATCGGCATGATCGGCGGCAAACATGCGGCCCAGCGACAACATGCTGGCCAACAAAGCGCCAACCCACAAAATGCCCGGCGCGACCAAACGCAGTGTGTTCAATTCTGGGCCTATGCCCAGTGGAAACAGAGCAGCCACCACCACAAAGAAAAAGACCGAGGTAATGACCTCGTTCTTGCGCCGCATGGCCAAGACCAAATCGCGCTTCACGATGGCCACAAACGCGCTCATGCGGTAAGCCTGTAAGAAAAGCCCTGACCGCCAAGCGAAACCGCTTGGTGGCTGGTGAGCAAAACCATGCCCTGCTTGGCCAGATGCGCGTTGATCACCTCCGACAATGCGTTTTGAGCCAGGGTGTCTAGGGCCACAAAGGGTTCGTCCAACACCCACAATTTGGCCGAACTGACCAACAACCTGGCCAAAGCAGTACGTCTTTTTTGGCCTTGCGACAAAACCCGAACAGGTAAATCTTCTCGGCCACGCAAGCCCATTTGGGCCAATGCCTGCTTGGCATCGGACGCCGTCAATTGGCGCCCCACAATGGCCGCATCGGTTTGCAAGTTTTCAAGGGGGCTCAAATCGTCTTTCAGGGCCAATTGATGACCTAAATAGGCCAAATTTGCTCTAAAAGTTTGGGGGTCTTTGCTGACAGCTTGGTGATTCCAAGTGATTTCGCCATTTTCAAGGGCACTCAAGCCGCATGCCAAACGCAGCAGGCTGGTTTTGCCAACCCCATTGTCACCTTCGAGGTGCAGCCACTGGCCGGGTTGGAGGGTGAACGAAACGCCTGAAAACAGCCGTTTGTCACCCTTTGAGCAGGAAAGATTGGAAACACTGAACATGTGGCTTAATCATCGCAGAACAAGACCATTAAGAATTGATTCAGGTCAAATATAAAGGGTCAATTGACTAAGCCTTCGATTTTAACTGCCTGAGTTGTTGCCTGCGCCGGCTCCTGTATTCGCTGCCAACTCCCTTGCCTGCTTTTCGGCCTCAGCTTTTCGATACAAACTCAACACATTGGGCAGGCGTTCAA
Source organism: Limnohabitans sp. (assembly GCA_049655425.1). Taxonomy (GTDB): domain Bacteria; phylum Pseudomonadota; class Gammaproteobacteria; order Burkholderiales; family Burkholderiaceae_C; genus Limnohabitans_A. Next base: position 1,062,950 of record JBASJS010000003.1, read on the forward strand.
GCATTTCAACCCACTCATATTCGTAGGGTAATCCGATCCAATCGCCATTGGCCTTCAAGCCTGCAATGCACGCTTTGATTTTGTGGCGCGCCACATCAAAGCTTTTCAACTCTGTCTCGGTCAAAGATTCTCGTTTGTTTTTTGAAATCTCAGCTTCCAGCAACACCAGCACATCATGCTGAACGGCAAGATCATGCTTAAGAGACTCTGAAGAACGAGGGCCTGTATGAGGGTGCTGTATTTCCTCGAGTTTTTTTGTGATTTCTTTGAAGTTTTGTTGCGTCTGAAAGTAAAAAATCAAAAACCCGGCTAGCAAGATGAACAGTACGCACAACACCAGCAACAAAAAATTGTCCATACAGGACCTCACTTCAAATATTTGGTTTCATCCTACTCAAGAGTTTGGCTTGGAGCAACTTGGCGGATGTCCTGAATTCCCCTAGCTGCAAAAGTGCGACTTCAAAGCTACACTGAAGCGCAAGGAGTACCTTTTGTGAACCATTCCACCCCCCACCTCTCTTCAGAACAAGAAATCGCCCGCTTTGGCAGCGGCAAGGCCGTCCAACGACTTGAAGATCAGCAATTGCTGCTAGGTGCAGGGGTGTATGCCAACGACGTTTCACTGCCAGCGCAAAGCCATTTGGTTTTTCTGCGTTCGCCCTATCCCCACGCCAACATAACGCGCCTAGACACCACTGCGGCCCAAGCCATGCCGGGTGTTTTGGCTGTCGTCAGCGGCCAAGATTTAAAGGCAGCTGGCGTCAAGCCCATGGCCCGTGCCATGAATTTCAAGCGGGCAGATGGCTCCCCCCTTTCTAGCACCACGCGCCACATCTTGGCCACCGAAAAAGTGCGATTTGTGGGAGAGCCCATTGTGGCCGTGGTGGCAATCACGGAAGTCATTGCTCGCAACGCCATAGAGGCCATCGAAGTTGAATTTGACGCACTGCCTTGCGTCACAACGCTGGCCGATGCATTGGCCAACAATGCGCCTTTGCTAACAGAAGCCCCCGACAACCGTGTCGCAGAAACACGATATGGCGATGTGCAGGCCACGCAAGCAGCATTCGACCAAGCCGCTCATGTGGTGCATTTGGACATCGTCAATCAGCGTGTGGTGGCTCTGTCGATTGAGCCACGCAGCGTTCTGGCCTACCCCGAACAGGGAAGATTGCACATTCGTATGAGCAGTCAAATGCCCACGGGCGTTCGCGGCACGGTGTCAGATTTACTCGGCATCGACAAAGAAAAGATTCGCGTCATTGTGGGCGACGTCGGCGGCGGCTTTGGCATGAAAACAGGCGCCTACGCAGAAGATGTGGTCACCGCTTATTGCGCCCACACATTGCAGCGCCCCGTCAAATGGATTGCCGATCGCAGTGAAGAATTTTTAAGCAGCTCGCATGGCCGCGACATCGAAACCAAAGCGTCTTTGGCTTTGGCCAGTGACGGCAAAATTTTGGGCTTGCGCATCGAAACGCTGGCCAATGTTGGCGCCTACCCCACCATGACGGGCTTGGCCATTCAAATGCTGATTGGACCTTGGGTTCAAAGTAGCGTGTACGACATCCAAACCATTGACTACCATTTCACAGGTGTCATGACCAACACCGCCAGCACAGGCGCCTACCGTGGTGCGGGCCGTCCTGAGGCCATCTACAACATCGAACGATTGATCGATGAAGCCGCGCGTGTCAGCGGCATTGACCGTGTGCAATTGCGCCGTCGCAACTTCATTCAAGCTGCGCAGATGCCCTACAAAAACCCCATGGGCCAGGTCTACGACACCGGCGCATTTGAAATGATCATGGACCAAGCCTTGGAAAAAGCCGATTGGTCTGGCTTTGCCAAGCGCGAAGCCGAATCCAAAGCCAAAGGTCTGTGGCGCGGGTTGGGCATTGCCACGTTCTTGGAGTGGACCGGTGGCAACGCGCTTGAAGAAAATGTTCATGTTCAAATTTTGGCCGATGGCACCATTGAGGTGGCCTCCGCTGTCAACGCCATGGGACAAGGCATTGCCACTTCATTGGCGCAACTTGTGGTTGATGTTTTTGGTGTCGACATCGCGCAAGTGCGTGTGGTGTTGGGCGACACAGACCGCGCCAATGGTTTTGGCAGTGCAGGCTCTCGCTCATTGTTTACAGGCGGCTCGGCCATGCGTGTGGGTGCCGAAAAAACCTTGGACAAAGCACGCGAATTGGCAGGCCAAGCACTCGAGGCATCGCCTGCAGACTTGGCTTATGCCAGCGGCAGTTTCAGTGTCAAAGGCACCGACTTGAAAATCAGCTTGGCCGACTTGGCCAAGCGCCAGCCCGATGCGCGCATTGAGATGCAATCGAGCACCACGGCCAGTGGCCCCACATGGCCCAACGGCTGTCACATCTGCGAGGTCGAGGTCAACCCTTCCACAGGCGAAACTTCGGTGGTGTCTTACACCTCCATGAACGATGTGGGCCGCATTGTGAATCCGATGATTGTGGAAGGCCAATTGGACGGCGGCGCAGTTCAGGGCATGGGCCAAGCCTTGTTAGAGAGTTTGGTTTACGACGCAGAAAGTGGTCAGCTTGTGACGGGCAGTTTGATGGACTATGCTGCACCGCGCGCAGACATCATGCCGCAAATGTTCCATACATTTACAAATCAAACGGTGCCTAGCACCAACAATGTGCTGGGTGTCAAAGGTGTTGGCGAATTGGGCACCATTGGCGCAACGCCCTGTGTTGTGAATGCAATTGCAGATGCAATTTCTCGAAATGGCAAATCACAAAAATCACAAAAACTACAAATGCCACTCACGCCTTTTAGATTGTGGGAAATACTGAATGCCGCATGAGGAATGTTCATAATCTTTACAAGCTTTGATAGTAATTCTCACCGCCGAGGATTAGAATCAAAGTATGCAAATGAAGAACAACTCCACAGCCAATGCCTACCTGCGATTTTTGCAGTTGGCCAAAGGCATTCAGCAATTGCCGGATGCGCCGCAGTTAGACGCCAACGAAAAAGCATTGCTTGAAGACGTTGCGCTGCGTTGGTTTGAAAACCGTCCCATGACAGTGCGTGAAGCCATTGGCTTGGCGCAGCTGGGCTCACCTGCCACTCTGCACAAACGCATCACACGTTTGCGCCAAAAAGATTTGCTGATGACCTTCAATCAGCCTGAAGACAAACGTGCCAAGTACCTCATCCCTACCGACAAAACCATCGCCATGTTTGGTGACTTTGGCAAGAAGATGAACACTGTGGTGGCCGCCACCTAAGCATTCATCGGTCTGCCAAAAACAAGGCTTGTAGATCGCTCAAAAAATCAAAGCCACGTTCTGTGGGCCACACTTTGTTCAGATCTCTGGCAATCAATTGCTTGGCTTCTGCATTGGCCAAGCCCTTTTGAATTGACGTCATGGCCAAGCCGGTGCGGGCCATGTAGTCCGTCAAGCTAAAACCTTCTTTCAGGCGCAAGGCATTGAGCATGTACTCAAATGGCAAGTCCTCGCGCGACACTTCCTCGTTCTGCGTGACGGGCTCGCCCTTCAGGGCCTGTGCCAAATACAACTGCGGCTCTCGATAACGTACTTGCCGCGTAATGCGGTGTGCAAAACTCAGCTTGCTGTGCGCGCCAGCACCGATGCCTAAATAGTCGCCAAACTGCCAGTAGTTCAGGTTGTGCCAGCAGCGGTGTCCTGGCTTGGCATAGGCAGACACTTCATAGCGCTGCAAACCATGAGATGCCGTCATGTCGGTGATCAAATCCATCATGGCATATGCATCGTCATCTTCGGGCAACACGGGTGGATGCTTGGCAAACATCGTGTTGGGTTCGATGGTGAGGTGATAGATAGAGATGTGCGGAGGCTTGAAGCTCAGGGCGGTTTCGATGTCTTGCGTCAGGTCGGCCAGTGTCTGACCCGGCAAGGCATACATCACATCCAAATTGAAGGTGTCAAAAGCTGTTTGCGCTTCTTCCACTGCCGCCATGGCCTGATCACGGTTGTGCACACGACCTAAAGCTTTTAAGTGTTGGTCATTGAAACTTTGTACGCCAATTGACAAGCGCGTGACGCCAGCCGCACGAAACGCCTTGAAGCGATCTTTCTCGAAAGTGCCAGGATTGGCCTCCATCGTGATTTCTGCTTCGGCCTCTAAAGGCAAGCGTGCACGAATGCCACTGATCAACCGATCGATGCTGGCAGGCTCAAACAAACTGGGCGTGCCGCCGCCTATAAAAACGCTGTGCACGGGGCGGCCCCAAACCAAGGGCAAGCTGGCTTCTAAATCGGCCAGCAGTGCATCGATGTAGCGCTGCTCGGGCATGCCTTGTGCATCGTCTCGCCACTCGTGCGAATTGAAATCGCAGTAGGGGCATTTTTTAATGCACCAAGGCAAATGCACATACAAAGACAAAGGCGGCAAGGCCTGCAATTGCAGCAAGCCAGGACGCATGGCATGCACCACATCAAACGGGTTGCTCATGCTCAAAGGCCCCAGCGCTCGCGCATCAAAGCCACCATGGCTTGCGAAGATCGGCCGCGATGGCTGTTGGCATTTTTCACTTCTTCGGGCAACTGCGCAAAGGTTTTGCCAAACTCGGGCACAAACAAAATGGGGTCGAAACCAAAGCCGTTGTCGCCAATGGGTTCTCGTGCAATTTCGACAAGCACGCGACCCACAGCAATCAAAGGCTCTGGATCTTCGGCACTGCGAAGCGCTACCAAAGTGCTCACCATGGCTGCGCGGCGATTTTCAATGGTGGCCATTTGTTCAATGACAGCCCGCACATTGTTGGCATCAGACTTTGCATAACCAAACTGTGTGCAGTAGTAGGCTGTGTCGACACCTGGCAAACCACCGAATGCATCGATGCACAAACCCGCATCGTCGGCCACCGCAGGCAGTCCACTTTGTGCTGACGCATGACGCGCTTTGGTCAAGGCATTTTCAACAAAGGTTTTGTAAGGCTCGGACGCTTCTGAAATTTTCAAATCGGATTGGCGCACCAACTGCACATTCAGTACGCTGAACATGCTTTGCAATTCGGCCAGTTTGCCTACGTTGTTGGAGGCCAAAACCATCTTCATGACTTTAAGCTCCGGCGTGAACGTGCGTTTGGCGTGATTGTTTTTGCAACTGCACCAACTCGGCAATGCCTTTTTCGGCCAACGCCAACAAACTGTCCATTTCTTTGCGCGTAAAGGCCACGCCCTCTGCAGTGCCCTGCACTTCGACAAAATTGCCAGCACCTGTCATGACCACGTTCATGTCGGTATCACAAGAAGAATCTTCGGTGTAATCTAAATCGAGCAAAGGCGTGCCGTCTTTTAGCCCGACAGAAATGGCAGCCACGGAATCAATGATGGGTGACTCTGTCAATTTGCCTTGATGCATAAGCCAATCGACTGCATCTAGCGCAGCCACAAAGGCACCCGTGATGCTGGCGGTGCGTGTGCCGCCATCGGCTTGCAACACATCGCAATCTAAATGAATGGTGCGCTCGCCCAATTTTTTCAAATCGAACACGGCGCGCATTGAGCGACCAATGAGGCGTTGAATTTCTTGGGTTCGACCACTTTGCTTGCCGCGCGCTGCTTCACGGTCACCGCGCGTGTGCGTGGCTCGCGGCAACATGCCGTACTCTGCCGTTACCCAACCTTCGCCGCTGCCCTTTTTGTGACCTGGCACTTTTTCTTCAACCGATGCCGTGCAAAGCACGCGTGTATCGCCAAACTCAATCAACACAGAACCCTCCGCATGGACGGTATAGCCGCGCGTGATGCGCACATTGCGCAACTGGTCGGGGGTACGGCCGTGGGCACGAGGAAATGAGGTTTGAGTTGAAGTGGACATGAATGAGGTATCGCTGAAGAAAATGGAGGACGAACGCAAAAGATCGAAATTCAGGATTAGTTTGAGATAATTCGGAATCGGCTTGATGCAATCGCAAAGCCTCCGACTGAATCGCAGCACTTGTCTGACGCATCCTAGAAAGAATCCATGCCAGTTTACAGTATGACCGGATACGCCAGTGTGCAATCCAATACGCCTGCAGCCCAGGCCAACGCAGAGTCATCGGCCGCTCCTGCCTTGCGTTTTGGTCTTGAAATTCGATCGGTCAACAGCCGCTTTTTAGACCTCAGCTTTCGCCTGCCCGACGAGTTGCGTCACACAGAACCAGCACTGCGCGAACACATCGTTCAGCACATCAAGCGCGGCAAAGTGGAAGTGCGCGCGGTGTATCACAGCGCCCAAGACAGCGACTTGGCCGACCCGTCCATTGGCACCCTGCAAAAGTTGGTCGGACTGCAAAACAAAATTCAAAGCTGGCTGCCCAATGCACGCGATCTGAGTGTTTCTGATGTCATCAAACTGGCCTCACACGAAAAATCAGGTACCGGCCTGCAAGATGCCGACCTCATGCCCTTGGCCACCCAGGCGGTCAAGGCACTCAAAGACGCTCGGGCCCGTGAAGGCGCTCGTTTGGCCGAGATGCTGCAAGACCGCATAGGTCAGCTTCGCACGCTGGCCGAACAAGCGGCCCCCCTGCTGCCCCTGCTGGTTGAGCAACAGCGCCAGCGCTTCATTGACCGCTGGAACGAGGCCATGGCTTTGTCAGACGGCAATGTGTCGTCTGATGTGGCCAAAGACCGCGCCTTGACCGAAGCCACCGCCTTTGCCATCCGCATCGACGTGGCCGAAGAACTTACGCGCCTGGCTTCACATTTGGACGAAATCAGCCGCTTGGTCAAAAAAGGCGGCGACATTGGCAAGCGCCTCGACTTCCTCATCCAAGAGTTGCACCGCGAAGCCAACACCCTGGGCTCCAAATCTGCCGCCCTTGAGCTCACCAAAATCTCGGTCGACATGAAAGTCCTGATTGAGCAAATGCGTGAGCAGGTGCAAAACATCGAATAAGTTGACTACACTCCTTGCCATGGAATATCCTGGAAACCTCTACGTTGTAGCCGCCCCCAGTGGTGCGGGCAAGTCCAGCCTGGTCAAGGCCCTGATGGAGCTTGACACCCGTGTGTTGCCATCGGTGTCGCATACCACCCGCGCGCCCCGCGGCCAAGAAAAGCATGGCCGCGAGTACTTCTTTGTGTCTCAGCAAGAGTTTGACGCCATGGTGGGCGCCGATGCCTTTGTCGAATGGGCCAATGTGCACAGCCACCGCTACGGTACGTCTAAAAAAATGCTGGAAGAGCGCATGACACAAGGCTCAGACGTCATTTTGGAAATTGATTACCAGGGCGCCATCCAAATTCAAAAGATGTATGCCAATGCCATTCTCATCTTCATTTTGCCCCCCAGTTGGGAAGAATTGCGCAGCCGCTTAGAGCGCAGAGGCGAGGACAGCACTGAAACCATCGAATTGCGCCTGCAAAATGCCGCCATTGAGCTGGCTCAGGTCAAAGAATTTGACTTCGTTATAATCAACGAAGTTTTCGATCGCGCCTTGTTTGATCTCAAGGCCATCGTGCACGCTCAGCGCCTCAAGTACATTGCACAGCGCCGAGACCGTGCCGAAACTTTCGAATCCCTCCACATCACCTGATTTACTTACCGGAGACCGTCATGGCCCGCATCACTGTTGAAGATTGCTTGGAACAGATCCCTAACCGTTTCCAATTGGTATTGGCCGCCACTTACCGTGCGCGCATGTTGAGCCAAGGACACACCCCCCGCGTCGAAAGCAAAAACAAGCCAGGCGTGACTGCCCTGCGCGAAATTGCAGCCGGCAAAGTTGGTTTAGAAATGCTCAAAAAAGTAAACTAAATTCTACTTTTGGCCAAGCCTAGTCGCTTGGCAAATCAAGCCCCAAAGTTTCACAACCTGGGGCTTTTTCACGTCTGAAAGACGCATTTTTGAGGGGGCATCTCAACTGACTTTCTGAAGACGGCCCTCTCGCGTTACATTTGAGTCATGCGCGCAGCTTTTTCATCTGTTTTTCACAAATCCGGTAGTACTTCAACACCCGGAATGCGCGACAACGCTCACAACATCCAAGCCGGCATGCCTTCCGCCAGTGCGGCAAATGCTGCTGCGGCCAGTTTTGCAGCCTTGGTTGCGCAACTAGACTACCTCTCGGCCTCCGACATCGAATTGGTTCGCAAGGCATACAGATTTGCCGATGAGGGCCACTTGGGGCAGCTGCGCAAAAACGGCGAGCCCTACATTACGCACCCTATTGCCGTTGCCACCCAGTGCACTGAATGGAAGTTAGACGCGCAAGCCCTCATGGCGGCCTTGATGCACGATGTCATGGAAGACTGCGGCGTCACAAAATCTGATCTGATTGAAAAGTTTGGCTCGTCAGTGGCCGAACTGGTCGATGGCCTCACAAAATTAGACAAGCTCGAGTTCAACACCCGAGAAGAAAATCAGGCCGAGTCATTTCGCAAGATGCTCTTGGCCATGGCACGCGATGTCCGTGTCATTCTGATCAAGTTGGCCGACCGCACCCACAACATGCGCACCATGTCTGACATGCCGCGAGAAAAGTGGGGACGCATCTCGTCTGAAACGCTAGAAATCTATGCGCCCATTGCGCACCGATTGGGTTTGAATCAAACTTATCGCGAGTTGCAAGACCTGTCGTTCAGGTATTCAAAACCGTGGCGCTACAACGTGTTGGCCAAGGCTGTTTCCAAAGCACGCAACAGACGCCGTGATTTGATTCAAAAAGTCCAAGTTGAACTTGAATCAACCTTTGCCAATGCGGGCATGAACGTCCAAATTTCTGGTCGCGAAAAAACGCTCTATTCCATTTATAAAAAAATGGACGGCAAGCACCTCAGCTTTGCGCAAGTTACCGACATTTATGGCTTCCGCTTAATCGTGCCTTCGGTCATTGACTGTTACACGGCGTTGGGCATCTTGCACCAAATGTACAAGCCGGTGCCTGGCCGCTTCAAAGATCACATCGCCATTGGCAAAGTCAATGGCTATCAGTCTTTGCACACCACCTTGGTAGGCCCTTCTGGCGTGAACGTTGAGTTTCAAATGCGCACTGAGGCCATGAACGTGGTGGCCGAATCGGGTGTTGCAGCGCACTGGCTTTACAAAGACAAAGGCTCTAACGATGTGTCGTCTGAACGCCTAGGGACACAGTGGTTGCAGTCTTTACTCGACATCCAAAAAGAGACGCGCGATGCCTCCGAGTTTTGGGACCATGTCAAAGTGGACTTGTTCCCAGATGCTGTTTATGTGTTCACGCCCAAGAGCCAAATCATGTCCTTGCCGCGTGGCGCCACAGTGGTCGATTTTGCGTACATGATTCACAGCAACATCGGCGACCATTTGGTGGCCGCCAAAATCAACAACCAGCAAGTGCCTTTGCGCACTGAGTTAAAAAATGGCGATGTGGTTGAAGTCATGACGGCACCTGTCTCGTCGCCCAATCCATCGTGGTTAGGTTTTGTGCGCACAGGCCGTGCTCGCTCGCGTATTCGCCATCACCTCAAAACAATGGCCAACAGCGAGTCCATGGACTTGGGCTTGAAGCTGCTCACGCAGGCGCTGCGCGCCGAAGGCATTGAGAAAATGCCAGACGACCCCTTGCGCTATCAGCCTCTGTGGGAAAAATTATTGCGCTTCACGGGCAACAAAAATCGCAGCGATTTGTTGGTCGATGTCGGCTTGGGCAAACGCATTGCCAGCATTGTGGCCAAACGAATGGCTGGTCTGTTGTCCGAGATGGGAGAGAAACCCGATCCACTGCTCATGACGCGCGAGCGCTTTATGGCGCACGAGAGCGTGTCGCAAGGCGCCATCATGCTGGACGGTACTGAAAATGCATCGGTGGTTTACGCACGCTGCTGCCACCCTTTGCCTGGCGACAAAATCATTGGTTACTTGGGCCGTGGCGAAGGCTTGGCCGTGCACACTGCCGATTGCAGCGTTGGCCTCAAGCTTCAGCAAAAAGACAGTGAACGCTTCATTGGCGTTGAATGGTCTGACGAACCCATGCGCAGTTTTGAAACCAGCATTCGGGTGACGGTGGTCAACACCAAGGGCGTGTTGGCAAGGGTGGCAGGCACGCTGGCCAATTCAGAAGTGGACATTGTTCATGTGGAGATGGGCCAAGCCAGCGCCCAAGATGCCGCCGAAAACACCTTTGTCATTTCGGTGCGCGACCTGAGCCATTTGGAAACCGTGCTGCGCAACCTAAAGCGCACGCCCGCTGTGTTGAATGCAGAGCGCATCACGCATCGCGTAAGAGGCCAGAGAACGGCAGAAGAATAATGTTTCAGCTGTGCTTGGGATAAGTCACAGACAGCACCTCAATCTCTCGAACGCCTTGTGGGGTGACCAGTTTCAAAACGTCACCCACATTTGACTTTAACAAGGTGCGGGCAATGGGCGACACCCAACTTACCTCGCCTTTCAAACTGTCTGCCTCATCAATGCCACGAATGGTGACAGTGCGCTCGTCGCCGCTTTCCTCCACATAGCCAACGGTTGCGCCAAAGAACACCTGTTCTTTGCCATGGTGCACGCTGGGGTCGGTCACTTCGGCAATTTCCAAACGCTTGGTGAGAAAACGAATGCGACGGTCTATTTCGCGCAAGCGCTTTTTGCCGTAGAGGTAATCGCCGTTTTCGGAGCGATCGCCATTGCTGGCAGCCCAATGCACAATTTCAACAATTTTGGGCCGCTCGTCGTCCATCAACGTGAACAGTTCTGCACGCAAAGTAGCATAGCCTTGAGGGGTCATGTAGTTGCGCGCACCTGCTGGCAAGGGCGGCAGGCTGGGGTCTTCCCCATCGTCTGGGTCGGCATCGGTTTCGCGGGTGAATGCTTTGCTCATGACTTTCAAACAGAAGGTAAATGGAAGGCACTAATTGGTCAGCACAAAGAAAAACAGCCTAGAGGCGTAAGCCTCTAAGCTGTGTTCTAGAATCGAAAATTATCGAAATCTGGTGCGGCTGGCAGGAATCGAACCCACGACCCCTTGGTTCGTAGCCAAGTACTCTATCCAGCTGAGCTACAGCCGCGAAGCTGTGGATTGTAGCACGGGTTTTTGGGCAGTTTTGAAGCAGATACAAAAATCTGCAATATTTAGGTATCAGCTCTGGTCAAGCTGGTTTGCCCATTTGGCCAAATTGTTCAAAAACATCTGACTGACCCTGACCTCATTGCCTGCAGAAAATCCGGCCGAGTGCGGCGTTACGATCACATTGGGCAAGTGCCACAAAGGCGATTCTTTGGGCAAGGGTTCATGCTCAAACACATCCAAAAAGGCACTGCCCAATATGCCTGTCTCAAGCGCTTTGATAAGGTCTTTTTCGACCACCACTTCGCCACGCGCCACATTGACCAAACCAGAACCACGCGGCATCAACGCCAAAGTATTGGCATTCACCAATCCTCGCGTAGTGTCTGTTAATGGACAGGTCAAAATTAACCAGTGGGTTGAAGGCAGCACACTATTGAGCTCTGCGAATGTGATCATGCGAGGCAGCGATGAATCGGCAACCGTTTGATTTTGCGGGTGTTGTCTAACCACCGTGACATTGAGCGACAACATTTGAAGAAACTGTGTCAATCGCTGCGCAATCGGCCCCCACCCCACCAGTACCACGTGCTGCCCTTGCAAATCGGGAGGCAGCTCAGAGCCCAACAGCGGCGCCCATTGGCGGGCGTGCATGGCATGAACCAGTTGTGGAAATTGTCGAGACAAGGCCAACAGGCCTGCCAATGCGGTTTGCGCCACGACTTCTGCATTGGCACCTGATGAGGTGGCCACGTGCACACCCTTGGCTTTGAGGCGCACATAAACATCTCGATCAGCGCCCGCAGAGTGAATGTGCACCCACCGCAAGGACGGTGTTTCTTCCAGTACTTGGTAGCAAGCCTTCAGGCTAGGCGCCAACTCGTGTTTGGTCGACAACCCCGTCACGTCTCTGGAGACAAAGGCCACATCAAAATCGCGTCGACCCGATGCCACAGCTTCTTCAAAGGTGAAGCACTCATAGGACTGACCAGCGAAGCTTGTGGCCAAGGCGTCTTGCAAGCCTTGCAGCGCCAATTGCGACATCAAAATTTTCATAGCTGTTACTTGCTTACCAACAGGTGTGAGGCGTCATTGCCTAACGCACTCAAGTTTTGTAACTTGGATCGGTGCGGTCGAGTTTGCGCAGTAACGCGGGCCACTCCATCAAACCATAGGGTCTGCGTGTGCTGGGTTGGTAGTTGTTCCAGGTTTCTTCTAGAACGGCCTCCGAGGGTTTGAGCAAAGGCGTGTTGCAGGCCATTGCGGCCAATTGAGAATGGCATGCCAGTTCTAAGCGGTGCATCCAGTTGAATGCTTCGCCCACACTTTTACCCACGGTTAAAGCGCCATGGTTTCGAAGAATCAGGGCTTCCCCTTGACCTAAGTCTTTTAACAAAGACGCTTTCTCGTCGTTGTTCAAAACCACACCTTGATACTCGTGATACCCAATCTTCAAAAATCGCATGGCCGTTTGCGTGAGCGGCAGCAAACCACATTCGAGCGATGAAACCGCCATCGACGCCCAGCTGTGCGTGTGAATGACACATTTCACCTCGTGCCTGGCTTCATGAATGGCACTGTGGATGACGTAACCTGCTTTGTTGATGCCGTAATTCAAGTCACCAAAATCGGGCTTGTCCAAAATGTTGCCATGGATGTCAATTTTGATCAGGCTAGAGGCGGTAATTTCTTCATACATCATGCCGTAGGCGTTGATCAAAAAAGCGCCTTCTTGGCCGGGCACACTGCTAGAGATGTGATTGGCCATCATGTCTGACATGCCATAAATATCCACCAAGCGATAACACGCCGCCAAGTCGACACGGGCCTGCCACTCCTCTGGCGTGCAGCGGTGCTTCATCGATTCAATTTTCAATCGACCGTTTTCACTCATTTTTATTCCTTAAGGCGCTGGTTAAACCCTGCGTAGCATATCTGCATTTTGCAGCCCCATCCGAAACCAGAAGGCCGACAAAGCCAACGCAGCAGCAATGCACAACAAAGCCAATCCTGCCAACAAGGCAGTCACTTCAGTGTCTCTTTTTTCCAGCGTAAATTGTGTCGACAGGTGTTGATAAACTTTTTTCAAGTCTTCTGCGGAGCCTGCTTTGAAATAGTCTGCCTCGGTTATCTTGGCCACCGCCTTGAGGGCTTCTTCATCGACTTGCGTGAAGAACGAATAGCCTTCGTAGCCTGGAATAAACCCATTGGGTGTACCAAAGCCAACTGTGTAAACACGCACACCCAAATCGGCGGCTTTCTTGGCCGCCATTAAGGGGTCAGGCCCAGTGGTTCGACGCCCATCCGTTAGCAACACAATGGCACCCCCTTTGTAGGAGCCGGGTGGCTCTGGGGTGCGTTCTTTTGTGGCGGGCTTTTCGTCTAAACTTTTTGCACCGCCTTTGGAACCACTTGAAGATGCATCACCGTATGCAAAAGGGTTGGGGTTGTAGAGGGCTGCTTCTAAATCAATGTTGGCCTCTGGTCTGAGGGTTGCCAAACCCAACAACAAACCACTACCGGTTGCAGTGCCCCTTTGAAGTTGAAAACGATCAATGGCCGCGATCAATTCTTCCCGTTGATTGGTAACGTGCTGAACCACCTGCGCGTTGCCCGCAAAAGACACAATGCCCACCCTCACGTTGGGCGGCAAATCTTGTAAAAACTCTTTGGCAGCCTTTTGTGCAGCCTTGATACGGCTGGGCTCTACATCTTCTGCCAGCATGCTTCTGGACACGTCCATGGCCATGATCAAGGTCATGTAGTCGGCGGGCAAAGTGACACGGGCCATGGGCCTGGCACTGGCCAGCAGCAACAGTGCAAGTGCGATGGCCAAAAGGGCGGGTGGTACGTGGCGTCGCCAGGGGGACGGCGTGTCCATGTTTTGCAAGATCCAAGAAACCGCAGAAAACGCCACGACCTGTTTGCGTTTTCGTTTGAGAAGCCATAGGTACCCCCCCACCATCAAGGGCACAAGCAGCAGCGACCAGAGCATGAGGGGTTGTAGAAATTGCATTGCCAACAGGGTTATAGACAGTTTCAACAATTTAACACTGAAGCTTATGTTATGGTTATTTCATGAAACGTGAAGCGGTTTTTAGCAAAAGCCCGCGACCAGCAGGTTCAGATACGCACGTGCCTACTGCACCCCAAACCGCCCCATCGACTTTTTCTTCTGGCCCTCCTCCCCCCCATACGCCTCTTGCGCAAAGCCGATTTGCCAAATTCAAAGCCTTGATGCGCTGGGATTTTTTGGCTGTATTTTTGTTGGGTGTCAGCCTCAGTCTCATTGGGGTTGGCGTTTTTTCACCTGCATTTCAAAAGCGTCAAGCCCTCACCCAAAGAGACATTGATGCGGCGGTATTGCACACTTTGCAAACCAAAGATTTACCTTCTCAAAGCGCCAAAGCCGCTGCGTCCATTCAAGGTGCAGTGGTTCACGTACAAGCCTATGGCATAGACCCCAAAAACAAAGATGCCGAGATAGAGAGCGGCGTTGGCACGGGTGTGGTGATCAAAGACGATGGCACCATCTTGACCAATTTTCATGTCATTGCAGGTGCCAAAAAATTACGTGTGACTTTTTTCGATGGCACCGAGGCAGAAGCCACTGTGATCGGTGCGCAACCCGAAAAAGATTTGGCCGTTTTAAAGCCACAAAAAATACCAGATGATTTAGAACCTGCCGTGTTGGGCTCTAGCCAACAACTGGCATCGGGCGATGGCGTGGTGGCCGTCGGATTTCCATATGGCATTGGTCCCTCTGTTTCTGCTGGCGTGGTGTCTGGCTTGAATCGGCAATTCAAGACCCCCGATGGCAAACAAGTCTTGACTGGCTTGATTCAATTTGATGCAGCCGCCAATCCTGGTAATTCGGGTGGGCCTCTGGTCAACATGTCTGGCGAGGTGGTGGGCATTGTGACCGCCATCCTCAACCCAACATCTGCGCGCACATTCATTGGCATTGGTTTTGCCACCACCATTGAAAGTGCAGGCACCGCAGTCGGTTTACCCCCATTCTAGATTTCGAAGGAGACAACATGGCCGTTTCAAATGAAGCTTGGCGAGGTACGGGTGGTGCACCCACCAGCTCGAAGCCTGAAGAGGCTGCTGCTCTCATGCAAAGGCTGATGTACGAAGTCAAACGTGTGGTGGTAGGACAAGACGCATTTTTAGAGCGCGTTCTGATTGCGCTCTTAGCGCAAGGGCATTTGCTCATTGAGGGTGTTCCTGGTTTGGCCAAAACCCTGACTGTGAATACTTTGGCCAAAACCCTCAACGGCAGTTTCAGCCGCATTCAATTCACACCCGATTTGTTGCCCGCCGATCTGGTGGGCACACGCATCTTCAACCAGCAAACCAGCGAATTCAGCACGGTGTTGGGGCCAGTGTTTGCCAACTTGTTGCTGGCCGATGAAATTAACCGCGCACCGGCCAAGGTACAAAGTGCATTGCTGGAAGTGATGCAAGAGCGGCAAGTCACCATTGCAGGCCAAACGCATCGTGTGCCCTCTCCTTTCTTGGTCATGGCCACCCAAAACCCCATTGAAACAGAAGGCACCTATCCCTTGCCCGAAGCGCAAGTAGACCGATTCATGATGAAGGTCTTGATCGACTACCCCAGTGAAGACGATGAGTTTGTCATTGTGCAAAGGGTCATTGCGGGTGGCGCACAAGTTGCTGGTGTGGTCAGCCCTGAAGACCTCAAAGCCCTGCAAGTGCAGTGTCGCCATTGCTACGTCGACCCTAGTCTTATTCACTATGCCGTGAAGTTGATTTCTGCCACACGCTTTCCTGCACGCTACGGCCTTGAATCTATGGCAGGGTTGATTAGCTTCGGCGCGAGCCCCCGCGCCAGCATTGGTCTCATTGAAGGCGCTCGTGCTTTGGCCTTGCTGCGGGGTCGTGACTATGCGTTGCCCCAAGACTTGGCCGATTTGGTTCCCGACATCCTCAGGCATCGCCTGGTTTTGTCTTACACCGCATTGGCCGAAGGCAAAACTGCAGACGCGCTCATTCAAGAGATCATGAAAGCTGTGCCCATGCCCGATCAGCCATTGGAAGCGCATGTCCGCTGAGGCATTGCTTCAGCAACTGGAGTGGACGGTGTTGCGCCGTCTTGACGGCATGTTGCAAGGCGATCACAAAACCTTGTTCAGAGGTTCGGGCTTGGAGCTGGCCGACCTGCGCGAATACCAAGCCCATGACGATGTCAGGCACATCGATTGGAATGTCACCGCGCGCATGCAAACACCCTTTGTGCGCGAGCACCAAGAAGACCGTGAAATCAGCGCGTGGTTTTTGCTGGACGTCAGTGGCTCGATGGACTTTGGCAGTGCAGACCAAACCAAACGGCAAGTGATGATGAACTTTGTAGGCGTCATGGCCAAGTTGCTCATGAAGCGTGGCAATCGCATTGGTGCATTGATTTTGAACCCCGCTGAGCCCGATGGTTTCAAACACATCCCTGCCCGCATGGGTCGACGGCATTTGCTTCATGTGTTGCACGTTCTAGAAACCTCACCGCAAACCCAGCAAACGCACCAAACGCCATTGCATGAATGGCTTGCCAGAGCCAATGGCCTGCTCAAACGCCGATCAAGTGTCTTCGTGGTGTCTGACTTTATGGGTGACTTTAATTGGTCGTCCGAACTCAGTGCGCTGGGCCGCAGACACGACACCGTTGCAGCCCGGTTATTTGACCCCGCTGAAATGAGTCTGCCCAATGCAGGCTTGATGTTGCTTCAAGACTCTGAAACCGCACAACAGTTATTGTTAGACACGGCCAATGTCAAATTCAGAAACCGTTATGCGCAATTGGTTGAAGAGCGAGAGGCACAATTGGCCTCGTGTTTTGCTCAAGCAGGCGTGGATGCACTAGAGCTGTCTACCAGCGACGACTTGGCAAGTGCTTTGCTGCGATTTTCGGAACTGAGAAAGCGCAGGGTGTGGCGTGCCTGATTTAAGCTCCCTCCAATTTTTGTGGCCCGTCATGTTGTACGCATGCCTGGCCGTGCCACTCTTTGCCTTTCTTTACAGCTACAAAACCAAAACAATACCGCCACTGGTTTTATGCTTGGGTCTGCTGCTCCTTTGCGCAGCTTTGGCAAGGCCACAAACCGTCTTGATGACACCTTTACGCGAAGCCACCGTGATGTTGGTGCTAGACACATCTGGCAGCATGCGTGCCAAAGATTTAAAACCTTCGCGCATTGAAGCAGCGCAGCAGGCTGCAAAACAATTCATTCAAGACAAACCAAGCAGCCTTAGGGTCGGCTTGGTCACGGCAGCAGGCACTGCGGCCTTGGTGCAAACGCCCACTGAAGAGCGCGATGCGCTGCTGAAAGCCTTGGACTATTTGCCACTGCAATATGGCTCTGCATTGGGCACAGGTATTTTGATTTCGCTAGAAGCACTTTTGCCAGGCTCTGGCATTGACGCGCAAAAAATCATCAACGAAGCATCCGACATGAGCGGCGGTAAAAAACCAGCCAACGCAGGTCAATCCTTAGACACACAAAATAAAGCGACAAAAGAAACCGAAGCTTCAGCAAGTCGCGGTAAAAACATGGCCATTGTGTTGATGAGCGATGGTCAGAGCAACATGGGGCCCGACTTGCTCAAAATGGCCGAATTGGCCGCCAAGCATGAGGTGAAGGTTTACACCGTGGGCATTGGCACAGCAGAAGGTGATGTGGTTCACATGCAAGGTCGCAGCATGAGGGTCAAACTGGAAGACGAAGCCCTCAAAAAAGTATCTGCCATGACACAAGGCGATTACTTCAGGGCAGACAGCACCGAAGGCCTTAAAAATGTCTATGACAAATTAGGCTACAAGCTTCGATTTGAAAAACGTGCCATGAGTGAAATCAGCGCTGAGTTTGCCTTGCTCGGTATGTTGTTGGTATTGGTCAGCGTCACCCGAAACTTTATGCGCATGGGCAAAATCATTTAAAGCAAATCGCGTTAACATCAAAGCCATGTTGACCCACAACCCATCAGACCTTTCCAAACGGCATATCCCCTTAACAGGTGCCACTAATTTTCGTGACCTTGGTGGCTACATGGGCCATGAGGGACGCCCTGTTCAATGGCGAAAAATTTTCAGGTCAGACCACCTGGCGTCACTGGATGAAAACGATCTTCGCCAATTAAAGACCTTGGAAATTGGGCGAACCTTTGATTTCAGAGGCGTTACAGAGAGCCAATCACAGCCTTATCAATGGCCTGGCATTCAACGTCACAGCCTCAGCATTGAACCCACTGTGGTGCAACGCTTGCAAGCCCAGCACTTAAGCGGTAAGCCTTTGTCTGCTGCAGATGCGCTGGACGCAATGCAAACCACCTACCGTGACTTTGTCAAATCTGACTCGCATCGATTTGCAGAATTGTTTGATCACATGCTGACCAAGCCCGAGCCACTGCTGTTTCATTGCACCGCTGGCAAAGACAGAACAGGCTTGGCGGCAGCACTGATTTTGTCAGCCTTGGGCGTCTCTGAAAAAGACATCTGGCAAGACTATCTGTTAACCAACCAACTCTACAAACGCAACAGCACAGGTGCTAGCAATTTGTCGCATGACGTACTCAAAATTGTGTGGGAAGTACAGGCAAGTTTTCTGCAATCTTCCTTAGACGTGATCCAGCAAGATCATGGCGGCATGCACAACTACCTGAGCCAACAGCTTAAATTGTCTCCAGCAGCTTTGGACAAACTGCGTGCCACTTATTTAGCTTGACACGGCAGGTGCTACGGCCGCACCTTGAATATGATGACGGGCCAAAGACTGCGCCACAAATCCACTGGCTTTGACGTCTTCCACAAAGTTTCTCAAAAAAGCTTGGGCTTCTGGGCTTCGAGTTTTGGGCAAGCCCATGGCCTGCTCTATGACCATGAAGCGTCCTGGCAACAAACGCAGGTTGGGTAAGCGCTGAGCATCCATTTCTAACTGCTGTTTAACCCCGGCAGCCACCTCCAATTTTTCCGAAACAAAGTAATCGACTGTGGTGGGCGATGTAGGTGCGCGTTGAATCTGGGCGTGTTTAATTTCACGCGTGAGGTACAAGTCGTATGCACTGCCCTTGCCTACTGCAATCCGAATGCCTTTGGCATCGACCTCTTCATTGCGCATAAGCGGTGAATCTGTTGGCACCAAATAGCTGCCCTCAATGAGGACGTAGGGTGCGGTGAATGAAATGCCTTGCCCTCGCACTGGATCGATGGCAAAGAAACCGAAATCGGCCACTTGCTGGGTCACAGCATCAACCGATTTGCCCGCGGCGTCAAACACCACCAAACTCAGTGGCAGGCCTAGCCGCTTGGCAAGCTCGGTGGCGAGGTCAATGGACACACCAAAAGGCTGACCACTGGCAGCTTTGTTGGCCAAAATGGGGTTGCCTAAGTTGATGGCGGCACGCAAAGTACCAGTGGGTGCAAATTCAGTTTTCAGCATAAAAAAAGGTGAGCGGTTCAATAGACCGCTCACCTCAGATGATACCGACGGAATGAATCGATTTACAGACCGATTTTGCCGCCGTCGTTTTTGGTAATGACCAAAGTGGCAGAACGGGGACGGCCAGCAGGACCGTATGCACCGCTGAGGCCACCACCGTTGCCTGGCCATGTGCTCTCAAGCGTCAAAGCATCAGCCTTGCCAAAAGCTGGTGTGTTTTCTCCAGGGTGCTGAATGTTGACGAACATCACTTTGCCGTCTGCTGATTCCGTCAAACCCGTCACTTCAGCGCCCTTAGGTGCCACCAAGAAGCGGCGCAAACGTGACTCACCCAACACGCCACCAATGAAGGTCTTGGTGACGCCTTTGGTGGTGGAGGTGCCTGAGGTCAACTCATTGTCGACATAGAATTCACCGCCGTCGCCCACGGTGCCAGGCACAGAAGCCAACAACATGCAGTTGGTTTCGTCTGTGAAGGCGCCGTCGTCTGTTTGAATCCAGCAAATGCCTGTGGTCTTGCTGAACCACAAACCGTCGGGTGAAGAGAAACTGTTGTTGGCGGTCAGTTTGGACAAGTTCACATTGGAAGGCATGTCTTCCTCTGCACCAAACACATAGATGTCCCACTTGAAACCAAGGGCCGTGCCCAGGTTGTCTTGCTCTTTGAAACGGATGATGTGGCCATTGGGGTTGCCAGAACCTTTTTTGCCATCGGCATCGTTGTAAGAACGTGGGTTGGCACCGTCGGCTGTAGCAGGCGTGCGGTTGGCTGCGCTGTTGTTGGTCAAAGCGAAATAAATTTCGCCATTGGCAGGATTCACAGCACCCCATTCTGGGCGGTCCATTTTGGTAGCGCCTACTGCATCAGCAGCCAAACGTGTATGAACGTAAATCTCAGCTTGGCTGGTGAATGTGAAACCCGCAGCGCCAGCGTAAGAAGTGATCAAAGGATTGCTGATGTTCAACTCAATCCACTCGCCAGCACCCGTGCTGCTGAACTTGGCCACATACAACTTGCCTTCGTTCAGGTACTTGTTGCCAGCAGCCATGCCGCCACCAATGTCAGCGGCATCCCAGTTGGCGGCAGAGACGAACTTGTAAATGTATTCGTTGCGGCTGTCGCAACCCATGTAAAAGGCCAAAGGCTTGCCCACCACAGGAATGCCGCAGACTGCAGCTTCGTGAGCAAAGCGACCTAAGGCTGTGCGCTTGGCAGGGCGTGCTGTTGGATTCAAAGGATCCACTTCCAAGATGTAGCCAAAGGTGTGTGGCTCTTGACGGAAGTCGGCTGCTGCATTGGCGCCCACGGCTGCAACGTTCCAACGAGAAAAACGGAAATCTGTGTCGTCCATGTCTGTTGGGGTGAACCAGCCTTGGCCAGAACCCGCAGTGGCCGTGCTGGACAATGCCGCACTGCTAACACCGTAACGCTTGCGTGAGGCAATGATTTTGGCGTCGGGCAAGGTAGAACCTGCAGGCATGTTCCAGTAAGCGGCCCAGTTCTCTTCACAACCTAAGTAGGTGCCCCAAGGCGTGATGCCATGGCCACAGTTGTTCAAGGTGCCACGTGATGTTGCACCCGTGGTGTCGAAGCGTGTCACGAACATGGCACGAATGGCGCTGAGGTGTGCTGCGGGTCCTTGAACGTCAACCAAAGTTTGAGGCGTAATGCGGCGATTCAATGGTGAGTCGATGATGTAACCTGTGGGCTTGCCGGCAGAATCCAAAGAAATTTCGGCCACAGAAATGCCATGCAAATTGATTTCTTTCAGCACTTCCAAACCAGGACGTGCTTTGGCATCCCAGTCGCCAAATTGGCTGAATTTCTTGCCATTGACGCCGCCAGAAGTTTGGCCTTTGGGGTGCAAGAAATGTGAATCAGCAGAACTTTCGTGGTTCACAGCCAAAACCGCTCTAGATGTGGCTTTGGTGGCGTAACGGCCGTTGGCATCGATATAGAAAATGTCCATGCCGTCGTGGTGATCACCCACACGCTCGTTCCAATCGTCAGTTTCCAAACCTTGGTTGGAATACTGCGTCACGTTGCTGGTCAGGCGATCGCCAGTGGCGTGCAACACTTTGACGCTATAGCCTGCAGGCACAACCACTTGGTCCAAAATGCTTTTGGTAACCGCATTGAAGCCCAAGAGATTAGAGCCAGGCAATTCTGCAATGGAGGGGGCGGAGGCACCGCCGCAGCCAGGCAGCATTGGCAATGCAAACATTGCGGCAAGGCCCATGCCACCGCGCAACATGTTGCGACGTGATGGGTTTTTCAAAGCCTCTGTGAGGACTTCTTGAAAGTGGGGGTTGTTGGAAGTGTTGAAGTTGTCATCGTCATGGATTGGCATTGTGAGCTCCTGTTAGAAAAATCTATGTCAGGAATATCTCGAAATCTGATGAACTATTTATGACGGCCATGAATCTTTCATGGACATCAGCAACCCTTTAAAAATAACCTTGAAGGCTTTAGTAGCAAGAAGGATTCAACCACTGACATCAAACTGTCATGAAAAATGTTTATTTTGTATTTTGAAAAACAAACTGAAACTCCAACATGCCACTCCTAAATTACAAAAACTTAATAGCTTGCATTACAACTTGCTTGACTCTCTCAAGTCAGGCTTCAGGTTTTTCATTTGGCTTGTGGGGCGACATGCCGTATCAAAAAGCAGGTGACAATGCAAAAATGCCTGCCGTGCTTGCAAGCATCAACAATGCAAAAATTGACTTCAGTATTTTTGTAGGTGACATCAAAGATGGCGACTCGAAATGCACAGACGAGGTCTTCACAGAAGCCATCAAACTTTATGACACCATGCGCCACCCAGTTGTCTACATCCCTGGCGACAACGAATGGACTGACTGCCATCGCATCAACAATGGTGGTTACGATTCACAAGAACGCTTGGCCCACATTAGAAAAGTGATGTTTGCCAAGCCGATTAGTTTTGGGCCTAACGCCATCACACTCGAAAGCCCCAAGGAAAATGACAGCTTGTACGTTGAAAACAAGCGCTTCACAAAAAATAGCATTGTTTTTGTAACCTTGAATATTCCGGGTAGCAACAACAACAAAATATTAGATGAGAAAGATTGCAAAAATAATAGCGCACGCACCAACCTGCAATGCGAACAAGGCAATGCTGAGTTTGTCGCCAGAGACATTGCTAATGTCAATTGGATGAAATCAAGTTTTCAAAAAGCAAAGGAACAAAACGCACACGGTATTGTTTTGGCATTTCAGGGCGACCCTGGATTTGATTTGCCAGAAACCAAAGGCATAGATGAAAGCAAAGCGCCGTCCGTCAGTGGCTATCAGGCATTTTTAAAGGCTGTGGTCAAGGAAACAGAAGACTTCAAAGGCCAAGTTTTATTGGTCCATGGTGACACCCATTTTTTCAAAGTCGACAAACCACTTTACAGCCCTAATAAGCTATTGCCAAACCTCACACGTCTACAAACTTTTGGAAGCCCCAACTTGCACTGGGTTAAAGTCAACGTAGACCTTAAGCGAGAATCTGTTTTTGACATTGAACCGGTCATTGTGCAGCACGCAAAATAAACAAACCCTACGGCGATGCGAGTTGCACTCGATCGCTTGACTCTACTTGAGACTATCGTCCCGCCATGTCAAAAGACAAACTGTCGTCAATCCTCGACAAACAGAAACTGATAGACGGGCTTGTCAAAAAGCAATCAAATCCAAATTCACAACGCGTTGAAACTGTCATTGTGCGGCAGCACGAAGCGGAGTTGATGAATTACATCCATTCAAGCAACACCCACGATCTGGCTATTGATTTAGATTCGCTTACTTTAGAGCTGGCCCAGTGGGTATGGTCAAAAGTACCGTCCATTAAACAAAACGAAATTTTGTGGGAGCTTTCTGACGAAAGACGACTACACCTTGCGCCAAACCGTGAGCCAGAATTCACGGTGGGCAATTTAAGTATGTTTGAATTGGCCGATGGAAGATTAAAACAACTTCAAATTACCAAAAGAAGTGATTTAGAAAACACAAAACCCATCTGGATTGATCTTCTCAGAACATCAAAAGCTGAACGAACTTACATCGGCAATCATTTTGGCATTGAACTACCTGAGCCCATTGAAGAAACTGAAATTGACGTTTCTTCGCGCTTTTACATCAGCGCCAACGATGCCATTCACCTTCACTCCAATTTTTTGCTCGACAGACAAGGCGAAGCCCAAAGCGTAGCGGTTGCTTTCATTCTTCATGGCGGCATCATTTTCTCTATTCGGGATGAAGAGTTGCCTGTCTTTAAGTTGCAAATACGCAGAGCATTGACACAACCAGGCTATGTTTCTGATTGTGTAGATGTACTGCTCGATCTATATGCGGCAGACATTGAATGCTCAGCCGACTCACTGGAACGAATTTATGCCACGCTCAATTCAGTAGGCAAATTGGTTCTCAATGAACGCGTCAGTGACGATCAAGCAGCTGTCACCTTGTCTAGCATTGCAGAAGAAGAATCTGAAAATGGCCGAATTCGTGGCAATATTTTAGATACTCAAAGGGCTTTGAATTTTCTATTGCGTGCCCGAGTTCTTAGAGAATCTCAAATCGATGATGCCAAGCAAGTGACGCGCAACATCGAATCTTTGAACAGCCACACTGCCTTTCTCTTCGACAAAATCAATTTCTTGATGGATGCCACCATTGGTTTCATTAACATCAATCAAAATAAACGCGTTAACCAATTGACCGTGTTCAGTGTAGTTTTCATGCCCATCAATATTTTGGCTGGCATGGGTGGAATGTCGGAATTTTCGATGATGACAGAGGGTTTGGCTTGGCCCTATGCCTACGGTAGCTTCGTTTTGGCGTCTATCCTGATTGGCTATATGACTTATGTCTGCCTCAAACTTTTTGAAAGACGAAGAACCAAGAAGATCAACCCACGCTAATTTGAGGCATCCTCTGTCACGACTCGTGTAGCAGGGAAAATTAATAAAAATCGCGAACCCTTGCCCAGTTCACTTTCTATCTTCAATTCTCCACCGTGTCTTTGCATCACGTGTTTTGCAATGGCCAATCCAAGACCGGTTCCACCAGACTCTCTAGACCGACTGCGGTCAACGCGATAAAAGCGTTCAGTTAATCTTGGCAAATGTTCAGACGCAATGCCAGGCCCAGTATCGACAACACTGAACTGAAGTCTTTGATCTGGTAAAACTTTCCACAAAGCAGTAATTAGCCCGCCGTTAGGCGTATAGCGAACAGCGTTGTTGACTAAATTCGAAACTGCACTGTGGAGTTCTTTTGAAACACCCAAAACTTTGAGACCCGCAGGGGCATCAAAATGCAAAACTTGAGGTTCTTCACCCCATTGCGTTTGCGACGCTGAGAGGCCTCTTGCTTCAGACTCAATGCTTGACATCAAGCCATCAATGGACACGGCGTCATTTGTGGATGGCAAACTACTACCCTCCAACTGGGAAAGTATCAGCAGATCGTTGACCAAGTCTTGCATCCTAGAAGCTTGAACCGACATCAAGTCGAGATATTTTTCTCTTTCTTCTTTGTCCAATTGGAGCGTTTGCAGTGTTTCGATGAAGCCACTCATCACCGTTAGAGGTGTCCGAATTTCATGAGACACATTGGCCACAAAATCTCGGCGCATAGCGTCTGCGTGCGCTACTGCGGTTACATCGCGAGTTAACAGCAACTGACGATTTTCACCATAGTTGTGAAGCTGCACAGACAGTTTGACTGTTTTTTGCAGTGAGGCGCTTCTGCCATCAATGATCACTTCACCTTGATGTACGTCACTTGTCAGGTATTTTTTAAAAACAGGATCTCGCACCAAGTGGACCACATGCTGCATTACATCGCGCTTGGCATCCATACCTAGGTGTTGCGCAGCGGTTTGATTGCTCCACTCAATTCTGCCTTCAGGATCTAGCAGCACAACACCATTGGGAGACGCTTGAATGGCCAATAAAAAATCTTGTAATTTTTGTTGCTCGTGTTTAGTTTGTTTGCGCTGCTCATTCAGAATTCTTTTCATTCTGTCAATGAGATCGCCCCAAATACCGCCCATTTCTGGCGGGTCTTGAACATTGTTGTGACGCAGCCAGTGTGTTAGCTTTTGACCTTTCCAGAGGTCTCTGAGTACAACCCACAAGCAGACCAGGAAAGCGCCAAGCAACATGCCAGATTCAGGATGTAACCAAAATCCAGCGATAGAAGCAATGGCCATCCAAAAGGCCAAGCCGAGCGAGCGAGCAAACATAAATAAGGCTAACGCGAATTAGCCAGCAGAATTGGTGGTTTGAGTCTGATCTGTGAAGCGATATCCAGCGCCACGTACCGTTTCTACCATGTTTCCAGCAGCGCCCAAAGCTTCTCGCAAACGCTTTACGTGCACATCAACAGTACGCTCTTCAATGAACACATGATCGCCCCAGACACGGTCGAGTAATTGACCACGACTGTGAACGCGCTCTTTGTGCGTCATGAAATATTGTAGAAGCTTAAATTCAGTAGGCCCCAACTTCAAAGGCTGATCTTGGTAGCTGACACGGTGAGTATCTGCATCCAACAGCAATTGTCCCATTTGGACTCTACCTGCAGTTTGCTCAGGCGCCCGTCTGCGGAGGACCGCTCTGATTCGGGCTAACAGTTCTTTGGTTGAAAATGGCTTGACGATATAGTCATCAGCGCCTGCATCCAAGCCGGCGACGCGATCAACTTCATCGCCCCTGGCTGTCAACATCAAAATAGGAATGGCTTGAGATCTTTTATCAGAGCGCCATTTTTTGGCCAGAGACAAGCCGCTTTCTTTGGGAAGCATCCAGTCTAGCAAAATGACATCGGGCAAAATATCATCAAGTTCTTTTTGAGCAGTTTCACCGTCCATTGCCCAAATTGGTTGAAAGCCATTGTGGCGCAAGTTAACCGCGATCAATTCGGCAATCGCAGGCTCATCCTCCACAATGAGAATGCGTGGCAGAGATCTCATTGGACAGCAGACTCCACATCTGCCAAGGCAATGTGGCGAACATCAGCGCCCTTGACCACATAAATGATGAATTCAGCGATGTTCTTGGCATGATCGCCAATTCGCTCAATGGCTTTGGCCACAAACAACAAATCCAAGCTGGCAGAAATGGTGCGTGGATCTTCCATCATGTAAGTGACCAATTTGCGAACAAAGCCATCAAACTCTGCGTCGATCAAATCGTCTTCTTTCAAAATAGACACAGCTTCCGTAACATCTAAACGAGCAAATGCATCGAGCGCTTTGCGCAGCAGGCCCGAAGCCAAGTCTGAAGCAATGCGTAATTCAGAAGAAGGCAATGCACGCGCATTGCCACTGCTGATGATCGATTTCACCATGCGAGCAATTTTTTCTGATTCATCGCCAGCACGCTCTAAATTGGCAGTAATCTTTGAGATGGCAATCAGCAAACGTAAATCGCGGGCAGTAGGCTGTCGACGTGCAATGATAGAAGACAAGTCGCGATCGATTTCGACTTCCATAGCATTCACTTGGGCTTCAGTGGCGATAACTTGATCGGCAACCTCTGTACTGAACTGCGACAAAGAATAAACCGCATGACGGATTTGTGATTCAACCAAACCACCCAACTCCAACACGCGCGTAGAAACACTGCCCAATTCGGCGTCAAATTGACTTGAAATATGCTTGTCCATGATTTCTCTTTCCTAATTAACCGAAACGGCCAGTGATGTAATCTTCAGTTTCTTGGCGTGCTGGCTTCATGAAAATTTGATCTGTTTCACCGAACTCCATCAACTCACCCAAGTACATATAAGCTGTGTAATCGGACACGCGGGCAGCTTGCTGCATGTTGTGTGTCACGATGACAACAGTGTATTCACTCTTCAAGGTATGCACCAGTTCTTCAACTTTGCCGGTTGAAATTGGGTCTAGCGCAGAGGTTGGCTCGTCCAACAGCAAAATAGAGGGCTTGACAGCAATACCACGTGCAATGCACAGACGTTGTTGCTGACCACCCGACAAAGACAAACCGCTTTGGCCAAGTTTGTCTTTCACTTCATTCCAAATGGCCGCCTTTTGCAGCGCCCACTCTACGCGATCATCCATGTCGCTACGCGACAGATTCTCGTACAACTTTACGCCAAAAGCGATGTTGTCGTAAATGGACATTGGGAATGGCGTTGGTTTTTGGAAAACCATGCCAATGCGTGAACGCAGCAAGTTCAAGTCTTGCTTAGGATTCAGAATGTTTTCACCGTCAAAGTTGATTTCACCTTCGGCGCGCTGGCCAGGATACAAATCGTACATGCGATTAAGTGTGCGCAACAGCGTGGACTTGCCGCAACCGGAGGGTCCAATGAAGGCCGTGACGGTGTTCTTCTGGATGTCCAAATTGATGTTTTTCAAACCCTGAAAAGCACCGTAGTAGAAGTTCAAATTTTTGACTTCAAGAATAATTTCTTTGGTAGCAGGTAATGTATTCATGTTGAATGTTCGGTTGAATGATTAAACTGCGACTTTTTCACGGAACACAACACGTGCGATGATGTTGAGTAACAAAACAGTCAGGGTAATGAGAAGCGCACCGCCCCATGCCAAGCTCACCCAGTTTTCGTAGGGGCTCATGGCAAATTGGAAAATCATGACGGGCAAATTGGACATGGGCTTGCTCATGTCCCAAGAGAAGAATTGATTATTCAAAGCGGTAAACAGAAGCGGTGCGGTTTCACCGCTAACGCGGGCCAAAGCCAACAGTAAACCTGTCATGACACCGCTCTTAGCTGCCTTCAAAACCACAGTGGTTGAAACTTTCCATTTAGGAGCACCCAAGGCAAATGCTGCTTCCCGCAAGCTTACGGGCACCAACTTAAGCATGTTCTCAGTCGTGCGCACCACCACTGGAATAGCAATCAAGGACAAAGCGATGGTGCCTGCCCAACCTGAAAACTGCTTCGTAGGTACCACCACCAGGGCGTAAACAAACAAACCAATCACAATAGACGGCGCAGACAGCATGATGTCGTTCACAAAGCGAGTGACAGAGGCGCTTTTGCTTCTGTCGCCATACTCTGACAAATACACACCTGCTAGCACACCAATCGGCGTACTTAGCAAAGAGCATGAAGCCACAATCATCAAACTGCCGACGATGGCATTGGCCAAGCCACCCCCTTCGGTGCCGGGCGCTGGTGTATTTTTAAACAGCAAGTCGAAATTCAATGCTGAAAAACCTTTAACGGTCAAGATCAGCAAAATCCACAGCAAGAAAGCCAAGCCAATGGCCATGGCAGACATTGACAAGACCAAGCCAAAGAAGTTGGCACGTTTGCGCTTTGCGTAAATGGAAGGATCCATGTTGGTTCTGGCGTTCATGTTTTCATACCCTTCTTGGCTTCTGCGCGAATTAACATCCATTTGGCCAATGACAAAACCACCAAGGTGATGAGGAACAAAGCCAAGCCAAGTGAGAACAAGGAGGCGTAATGCAAGCCAGGCTCTGCTTCTCCAAATTCGTTGGCAAGCGTAGATGCAATGGAGTTGCCTGGTGAGAACAGTGAGGGCGACAATTTGTGGGCATTGCCAATGACAAAGGTGACCGCCATGGTTTCACCCAAGGCGCGTCCTAGGCCCAACATCACACCACCCACCACACCTGTTTTGGTGTAGGGCAGCACAATTTTGGTCACCACTTCCCATGTGGTGCAGCCAATACCGTAGGCAGACTCTTTCAAAATGGGCGGCACAATTTCGAACACATCACGCATGACAGATGCAATGAAGGGCAGAATCATCATGGCCAAAATAAGGCCTGCGGCCAAAATACCGACGCCATTGAAGGCACCAGTAAACAAAATACCAATACCGGGAATTTGACCCAGCGTGCCAGCCAATGCAGGCTGAACATACTCAGCAAACAGAGGCGCAAACACAAACAAACCAAACATGCCGTAAATGATGGAAGGCACAGCTGCCAACAATTCAATGGCCGTACCTAAGGGACGGCGCAGGGGCATAGGACAAGTTTCTGTTAAGAAAACAGCAATGCCGAAACTCAAAGGCAATGCAATCAAAATAGCGATGGAAGCGGTTACAACCGTTCCGAAGATGGCAATTAATCCGCCAAATTTTGAGTTGATGATGTCCCACTCAATGGTGTAAAAAAACTCAAATCCAAACGTGGTCAAGACAGGCCACGAACTGATGAACAGGGAAATGATAATGCCCGTCAACGCCACCAATGTGGACAGCGCAAACGCTTTGGTTATCTTTTCAAAGAAAAAATCTTGCCATCTCTGCCAGCGCAGAACACTCTGCCTGTGCGGCGTCATCAAATCATTGTTCATAAAAATTTCTTTTCCTAAGCGCCCATAAAACACCCACCGATTTCGCAGTGGGTGTTTATTTGTTCAATTACTTCACGTTCACGTTGTTCCAAACGCTCTTGCGAATGAAATCTGTGGTGGCGTCAGGCATTGGCACATACTCAAGGTCAGCGGCCATCTTCTTACCTTCTTTGAATGCAAAATCAAAGAATTTGATCACTTCGGCTGAGTTGGCTTTGTTCACGGGCTGCTTGTACATCAAGATGAAAGAAGCGCCTGTAATGGGCCATGACTTGGCGCCAGGGGCGTTGGTCAAATAGATGCTCATGCCAGGAATCTTGGACCAGTCTGTGCTGGCAGAAGCGGCTGCAAATGTCTCGTCATCGGGTGCAACATACTGACCCGCTTGATTGCGCAAGTTGACGTGTGGCATGTTGTTTTTCTTGGCGTATGCGTATTCAACATAACCAATAGAGTTTTTGATGCGTGACACGTTAGCTGCAACGCCTTCGTTACCTTTACCGCCCACAGAAGAAGCAGCTGGCCACTTCACAGCAGCACCAGCACCCACTGTAGATTTCCAGTTGGCATTCACTTTAGACAAATAGTCTGTAAACACAGCTGTAGTACCTGAACCGTCAGCACGGTGAACAACCGTAATGGCTGCATCGGGCAAAGCAACACCTGGGTTCAGGTCGGCAATGCGCTTGTCATTCCACTTAGGCACAACGCCAGAGAACACGTCGGCCAAAATTTCACCTGTCAACTTGATTTGACCTGGCTTGATGCCGTCGATATTGACAACTGCAACCACACCACCAATGATGGCTGGGAATTGAACCAAACCTTCTTTGTCCAACTCTTCAGCAGACATAGGTGCATCTGTGGCGCCGAAGTCAACCGTTTTGGCTTTGATCTGCTTGATGCCGCCAGATGAACCGATTGATTGGTAATTCAAAGAATGGCCAGTTTTGGCTTTGTAGGCTTCGGCCCACTTAGCGTAAATTGGGAAAGGAAAGGAAGCGCCTGCGCCTGTCAGGTCGGCAGCCATTGAAGTGGCGGCAATGGCTGTCAAGCCAATTGCAGCGACCCAAGATTTGATTTTGAACATGTTGAATCCTTGATTCAGGGTTGATATTTGAAGCTTGTAGCGCTCTGAATATTTTTAAATTGGCTTCATTCATCGCGTCACAGAAAGCACTCTAACCACCATTTATGACAAATTGATGTCAATTTATAGACATCAATTCGGTTTGAAAGGCAGATAGCGCGGTACCGAGTAACTCTGAAATATTCTCTAATTTACACAAAATGTCATCAAAATGACAAAAAATGGACACAAAATCACAGGTGTACGCTGTTTAACAGCGAAAAAATGAAGTGACTAGATGCAAAACGGACAATTATTAGCAGCCATTGATTTGGGCTCGAACAGCTTTCGCCTCGAGATCGGTATTCTTGAAGATGGGCACATTCGCAGAGTTGAGTACCTGAAGGAAACAGTCCGTCAAGGCAATGGACTTGACGCAGAACGCATGTTGTCCAAAGAGGCCATGGTTCGCGGCTGGGAGTGTTTGGCTCGTTTTTCAGAAAGGCTTTCGGGGTTCGCGCAAAAGCATGTTCGTGCAGTGGCCACCCAGACTCTAAGAGAAGCCAAGAACCGCGAAGAATTTCTGAATGAAGCGGAAAAGATACTCGGCTTTCCCATCGAGGTCATATCGGGGCGCGAAGAAGCACGACTGATTTACTCTGGCGTGGTCAATTTGCTACCGCAATCAGAAGAGAAACGTCTGGTGATAGACATCGGCGGCAGGTCGACAGAAATCATTTTGGGGCAGGGTTTCAAACCTCAAACCATGGAGTCTTATCGGGTTGGCAGCGTCAAGTGGTCGATGAAATATTTTGCCGACGGACAGTTTACGCAAAACTCATTTGAATGGGCCGAAGTTGCAGCCAAAGCAGTTCTAGACGAAGCCTTGGCTTTGTACCCCAAAAACAGTTGGGATGTTGCTTATGGTTCCTCAGGCACCATTGGTGCAGTTGCAGATGTTTTGCAGGCTGCTGGTTGGCCAGAAGAAATCATTACCCGTGAAGGTTTAGATTGGCTCAAAGAAAAATTGATCAAGGCCGGTCGAAGCGACGCCCTTCGGTTGGAGGGAATCAAGGAAGATCGCAAACCTGTGCTGGGGGGTGGCTTGGCCGTGTTGTGCGCCCTTTTCGATTTGATGAAAATCGACAGCATGCATGCAGCTCAAGGGGCCTTACGGCATGGTGTGTTGTATGACCTTTTGCAACGTGAGCACAACACCGACCTAAGAAGTACCATGGTGGCCGCATTGGGCAAACGGTTTACGGTCGACTCAGAGCAAGCCGAGCGTGTTCAAAAAACAGCAGTCAGTTTGTTCAAAGGCATTTTGGACAAATCCAGTTTGGACTTGGAGCACGCTACGCGTCTTGAAAAGAAACTGAGCTGGGCTGCACACTTGCTTGAAATTGGCACCCGTATTTCGCACAGCGATTTTCACAAGCACGGGGCATACATCCTCGACAATGCCGACTTGCCAGGTTTTTCAATGTCAGAGTTGCATCGTCTCAGCCAATTGATTTTGGGCCACCGAGGCAAACTCAAAAAACTAGAATTGGAACTGAGGAATCAAGAGTTCATGATTCAACTTTTGAGTTTGCGATTGGCAGCTATTCTTTGCCATGCAAG
Organism: Limnohabitans sp.; assembly: GCA_049655425.1. Taxonomy (GTDB): domain Bacteria; phylum Pseudomonadota; class Gammaproteobacteria; order Burkholderiales; family Burkholderiaceae_C; genus Limnohabitans_A. The sequence continues at coordinate 1,095,421 of JBASJS010000003.1, forward strand.
ACGTGACCCAGATTTAAAAGGGATCAGCCTTAAAAGCGCGGAAGGTTCGGTCACTGGATTTGTCATTCAGTGCAAAAAATCATGGGTGCAACAGTGGCCACAGTCGGCGCATTTGTTGCGAGAAGAATGCATCGCCTGGCAAAAAACGACTTGGCAAATTGAAATGCTTGAAACCAACGGAAAAACGATATAAACTGTTTACACGTTTAACTTCTTTTTTTCATATTTCATGTCTACTGAAAACACCACTGTCACCCCCGAGCCAACTGCTGCTAGCAAAACAGTCATTGCCAAGGCCGTTAAAAAGGTCACCGCATCAAAACCTGCGAGTGTCAAATCAGCTGCGCCTGCTACCAAAAAAAATCGTGTTCTCAAGCCCGTTAAAAAAGTAAGCACGCCAGTCAGCCCAGCCACCAAGACAAAGGCAGCATCACCTGCCAAAACCGTCAAGCCTTCGGTCAAAGCAAAGACGGCATCATCTGCCAAGCCTTCTACCCAAGCAAAAGCAAAGCCCGTTGCAGAACTCAAAACCAAAAAACCAAAATTGGTCCGCGACAGCTTCACCTTTCCTAAAGACGAATATCAAGCGATCGCCGCACTCAAGGTCAAAGCATTGGGTTTAAAGCAAAGCGTCAAGAAAAGTGAAATTTTGCGCGCAGGTCTGATGCTTATTAGCAGCCTCAATGACAAAGCTTTCTTGGCCGCTTTGAACAAGGTCCCAGCCCTCAAAACAGGCCGCCCTGCAAAGTCTTAATTAGAGTAGTTCGGGTGTTTGTACGCTAACCACTATCGTTTGTGTAATGCCATCACGCACCCGGCTTCTAAGCCACCATATAGCGCCTTTGCGCACTGAGCACTCACCATTGGGCAGCCCCAGCAAATAAGCAATAGCTTGCCCCAGAACGGGTTGATGACCCACAATCAGAACCGACATTTTGGAATCTGGCCAACCCGATGTCACCAGCAAATCGTCCAAACTGGCATTTGGCAAAATTTCAGATTTGTATTTAACTTTACGGCCCAATGGTTTAACCGTTTGTTCACATCGAACAGCAGGGCTCGAAATGATGCGAACCCCTTCAGGCAATTGCCTGTCCAACCACTGACTCATGCGAAGCGCTTGCTTTTCACCTTTGGGAGTAAGGGTGCGCGACAAATCATCCTGGCCTTCCAAGGGTTCAAAGGCTTCAGCATGACGCCAAAATATCAAGTCCATGGCTTACCTATCAGTTGAGATTTATCCCAACTTGTTACTTGAGGGCGAATACTTTTGCATCAACAAGGCTTGTGCACTTTGCGGTTTATGGCCTTTCTTGTCAACACGGTGGTATTGACCATCCGGCTCTAGTGTCCAAGCGTTTCTTGTGTCGTGCAAATAAGACAACAAACATTCATCGACAATTCTCTGACGCAGTGAAAGTTCCAACACAGGCCATGCAAGCTCTACACGACGGGTCATGTTGCGCGTCATCCAGTCGGCACTGGACAGGTAGATGTCTTGATCATCACCAGCCTCAAAGAAAAATACACGCGAGTGTTCTAAGAAACGACCAATGATGGACCTCACACGAATGTTGCCCGTTTTTCCTGGCAATCCAGCTGGTAGCATGCAAGCGCCTCTAACGATGAGGTCAATTTGCGCACCCTTTTGCCCCGCCAAGATCAATGCATGAATCAGGACAGGATCGGTCAGGGAGTTCATTTTAGCCACTACCCTTGCAGGCTTACCTTGGGCTGCGGCCTCACCGACGGCCTGAATTTTTGAGACCAGCTTTTTTTGCAACAGAAATGGTGCAGGTACCAATTTGCTCATTCGACCTAATCGACTGGGGCTGGCCAAGTGGACAAACAAAGTGTCCATGTCGGCCGTCATGCGGGCATCACAGGTGAGGTAGCTTAAATCGGTGTACAGCTTTGCCGTTCTGGGGTTGTAATTGCCTGTCGATAAGTGACCATAGCGCTTAAGCAATTTACCTTCGCGCCGTGTGACCAACAACATTTTGGCGTGCGTCTTAAGACCCACCACGCCATACACTACCTGCGCACCAACAGACTCTAACTGCTCAGCCCAGTTGATGTTGGCTTCCTCGTCAAATCGAGCCTTCAATTCAACCACCGCAGTGACCTCTTTGCCACGACGAACTGCTTCGCGTAGCAAACTGATCATGGCTGGGTCACTGCCAGTTCTGTAAATGGTTTGCTTGATGGCCAGAACGTTGGGATCTTCTACCGCCTCTTTGAGAAAAGCCAAAACCCCATCAAAACTTTCGAAGGGTTGATGAATCAACACATCGCCTTGGCGAAGGCGGTTAAAAATTGAACTCCCTTGACTTAACTGCTTCGGAAAACTAGCTTTGTAAGTAGGAAATAAAAGCTTGGCATCGTCGACAAGGTCAATGAGCTGATTAAGACGAACCAAATTGACCGGCCCAGCCGCACGATACAAAGCAGACGCAGGCAGACTGAATTGATTGAGCAAGAAATTTGACAAATGTTCAGAGCAACTTTCTGACACTTCTAAACGCAAAGCCTGGCCGTACTGACGATGCTGAAGGCCCTTTCGTAAGGCCGTGCGCAAGTTGTCAACCTCTTCCTCATCGACTGACAAATCAGAATTTCTGGTGACTCGAAATTGGGAAAACTGCCCTACGTCCCGGCTTGGAAACAAGTCATTCAGGTGCGCTCGAATAACGCTGGACAACAAAACAAATGCTTTTCCTTTGCCAGCAACTTTATCGGGCATGGGAATAACACGGGGTAACACCCGCGGCACTTTCACGATGGCAATGTCATTGGAGCGACCAAATGCATCCTTGCCAGAAAGTTGAACAATAAAGTTTAGTGATTTGTTGGCAACCTGAGGGAAAGGATGCGCAGGGTCCAAACCAACCGGTACCAAAAGTGGTTTGACTTCTTTTCTAAAATATTCTTGTACCCACTTCTTTTGCGCAGCATTTCGCTCACCATGCGAAAGAATGTGAATGCCTTCTTTTTCTAAACTTGGCAACAAAACATCGTTGTACAAACTGTATTGTTCATTGACCAAGTTTCTGGCGGTTTGATATACCGTTTCAAAAGTATTGATGTTGTAAACGCCCTTGGTATCGTTGTTCCGAAAAGCAGCCATGTGAAGGTCTGCGCGAACTTCAAAAAACTCATCTAAGTTTGACGAAACAATGCACAAATAGCGCAGCCGCTCAAGCAAAGGAACTTCGGGTCGCTTGGCCCAGTCCAAGACTCGAACATTGAAGGCCAGGATGCTGACATCTCGATCTAGTAGCTCGACGCCTGAGTTGACATACTCAGACTGAAATTGGGTAGACATGATCACGGGTGTGCATCCAAAGAGAAAATTAAAGGGTCTCTTAAGGAATTGGAAGAGATTACATATCTATTCTTTCGCATTCAAGTGACAAATTTGTGACAACTTGATGATGCGCACAAAACAGGTGCCTAAAACATCGCATTGAATTTACCGTTGAGAAACTTCTAATACATCGGGCAACGACGTTCGGAGTTGCCAGACACGAAAACGCAACCAAACTGTCCTGATGGCCAAGTAGCTGATCCATATCGCAAGATATGAAAAAACAATGTCACTCAAAAAATGTCCTCCTTGAGCAATTCTGGCAAAACCAATTAAGGTGCCTGTGGCCAATGCTGTCAACATCCAAAATTGACGTCTTTTCCGTATGCCAAACATACCAAAGGCCATCAATGAAAAACCAACTGCTGCATGACCACTGACAAATGAACAATTGGTTTGACAAAACGAACTGGGTTGCAACACTGGCATGTAGTTGGTCACACCTGCGTACGCTTGAATATCGCGAGGCCTAGGCCGACCCATGCCGTCTTTCAAAACAGAGTGAACAAAAAAACCAACACCAATGATCACAACAGCCACCAAAGCAGAAGACCTGCGCCATTGCCTACGTGACACTTTGGCTTGGAAGAAAATGGAAGTCAATACAACCATCAAAGCGATGGCAAAAATCAGTCGGCCAAACCAAGGTGTTAAATGGTAAATACCTTTCACCAACCACACATCGTTTGCAGGAAAGTAACCGCTACCAGCATAAAAGAAATTGCTCACCCAAAGATCTAAACCAGGCCAGTACACAAAGACAAAAACAGCGGCACACAGCAAGCTCAAGCACTTGAAATGGCATGAAGATAGATGAGTCATGGTTTAACACTCAGATCTTGAGGGCGTTGAATCACAGACAAGGGGCCTTGCGTTTCAAGAACCACCCAATTGGAGGGCCAATAAGGGGTAATGTTTTTGACAAGCGCCATTTCGCCTGGTGTAGGCTCTCGCCTAGGTGCAAGCGCATGACGGTAAGTTGCAAATGAAGGCATGTGCAAGCCCCACTGAACCACAGTGCCAGGTACTTCACGCATTTTTTTTGCCAGCTGGTAAACAGGAGATTGCATGGCGGCTGACCACCATGGCAAAACAACCAAAGAAAACACGACAGACTGGAAACATGCAAAGAACATGAAATTGATGTGTTGACCGTCGACATCATTGGCAGGCAGGTACTTTTTAAATATCTGACGCATCCCTGCAAATATCAAAAAGCACAGCGGAAACAAAAAGAGCCAGATCTTCATGTTGCTGGCTGGTGATTCAAGAATCAGGGCTTTGTAGAAAGAATCGGCAATCAAATCAGATTGCGCTTGCAAAATTCCCGGCAACCAAAGTATGGCAGCAAACCCGAGGACGCCCAACAGCCATGCAGCAACCCATGTCCAGTGTTTTGCATTCAAACTAGAAAAACAAATGAGAATGCACATGGCAGGACCCGCATAGAGTAAATAATGCGGCAACTTTGTATTTGAAAGTGTGAAAAATACAAATACAAAAATAAACCAAAGCCATGCGTACTGCAAAAGGCCATTTTTGTAATTTTCACGAAATTCAAACAAGCCTTTGACCCAGAATGGGAACCATGGAAACCACAAAAGTGGCAGCGCTAAGACAAAGTAAGTCCAATGGCCAGAATGGCCTTCCATACTGCCCGTAAACCTTTCGACGTTGTGCTTTAAAAGAAAGCCATCAATGAACAATTGCCCATGGCGAATGCTTGCGTACAAGTACCACGGCAAAGCAACACTGACCACAATTAGCCAGGTCATGGGGTCTCGCATTAAGCGAACTACAGGTTGCCGGTAGGCCGGGACAAGCAAAACACCCAGCAATAAAGTGCCTGCAGGCACGATGACGGAAATGGGGCCCTTCACCAAAAGTCCCAACCCAACCCAAAGCGCAACTCGGCGACCATGTGAACGCTCCTGACTTTGAAGCGCTCGCCAAAGATCAATGAAAATCAGAACAAAGAAAAGACCCAACAGCGCGTCGGCAGTTGCTGTACGTGCCATTGCCCATGGCCCCAAACTGGTAGCAGAAACGATTGCAGCCGTCCATGCCGCTCTTGCGCCCCATTGCTGATTGGCAAACCGCGCAATGGCCAAGCTGGCCAAAAAGCCAGAAACAGCTGAAGGCAAACGAAACGCAAACTCATTCAAACCCATGAACCAAGCGCTCAGTGCTTGCAACCAGTAAATACCAATGGGTTTGTCAAATCGATCAACGCCGTTCAAAGTGGTGTGCAACCAGTCTTTGGTTTGGAGCATTTCTCGGGTGGCTTCCGTAAATGCACCCTCGTCTACGTCAAACAAGTAGGACTGACTCAAGCCCAGGGTGTACAAGACAAACAGGGCAACAACACCCAAAACATGCAAGCCAAGCTGCTGTTGGTGGCTCGTTTGAAACAAGGGCCATGTTTTATTGAGGTTCATGCCATGCCTCAATCGTCTTCGGTCCAGTGCTTGACATCACATGATAAGAATTGAACTTGCCTGCGTCGTAATAAGTGCGCATTAATATTTCGGCGATCACGCCAGTGGTGAGCAACTGCAGGCCACTGACAACAGCGAAGAAGCCGAAGAACATCAGGGGTCGGTTGCCAATTGACTCTCCGAAAAACTTCAGCAAACCCAAATAGGACAAGATGATCAAACCAGCGGTGGTGACGATAGCGCCAAGCCCACCAAAAAAATGTCCGGGACGAGATCCAAAACGTAAAAAATAATGAATTGACAGTAAATCAAGCAAGACGCGGAATGTACGAGACAAACCATATTTAGACTGGCCTTTTGTTCGCGCGTAATGTGCAACGGGCATCTCTGCCATTCGGCTTGGCGACGTCACAGTGGCGAGCCATGCAGGAATAAACCGATGCATCTCACCATACAAACGGACTTTTCTCAAAACGTCTGCACGAAACGCCTTCAAGCTGCAACCCAGATCTTGAAAATTAAGACCGCTGACATTTCTAATTAATCGATTGGCCAGTTTGGATGGAATCTTTCGCAACCAAAAGCCATCTTGGCGATGCTGTCGCCAACCTGCAACCATGTCTAGATCTTCAGCGATCAATTTGTGAACCAAAGCAGGAATGTCACGAGGATCGTTTTGAAGATCGCCATCCATGGTCACAATCACATTCCCGCGCGCGGCATCAATTCCCGCCTGCATTGCAGCTGTCTGCTTAAAGTTTCGCAGCAAGCGCAAAATTCGAACATGAGGACCGACAAGTTTCGCTGTTTGGCTTAAATTCTGCCAAGTATTGTCACTGCTACCATCATCGACAACGATCAACTCCCAAGGGGACGGGTAATTTGACAATGCCGAATGCACAGCGTGAACCAATTCACTTGCCAACTCCTCTTCGTTGAACATCGGCACCACAACAGATAATCTGTGAACTTGACTCAGATCATCCACAGGAATCTCAATTTCTAACTGCTGAATCATTTTCATGGACCTGTGGAACTGTCAAAAATTGGGTTTTGAATCCATCTGCAATCAATGCAAGGAGTGCGGCAGACAGTGAAATAAGTAGAAAAAACACATGGGTTAACAAAACACCAGACATCAAGCCCTTCATTTGCGACCACGGAAGCCCAGTTCCGCTCCAGACACCAGCTTCATAGGTACCCAAACCAGCAGGGCCAGTAATGGGCAGCAAGGCTGACAATTCACCCGTTAGTGCGCCTTTGATCGCTAGGCTAGTTTCGATGCCTGTGAGGCTGATCAGCATCAAGGACACCACCAAAATTTTGACTGACCAATTGGCCACAGACCAAAGCCAACCCATGGCATCGGACCTTTGATGAAGGAAAGTTCGCAATTGAGAAACAATGAAGTTTCTTGATCGAAGCATGCGAATCCATTGTTTTTTAAACAGCCAAAGGAGTAAAAACAAAGTCGACAAACACAGGATCCTAAATTCAACTTGCACCTTAGGCAAAAGCAGTACAGCCAAGCAAAATAAAACGACTGCATCCTGAAAACGCAGCCAAAGTAAACTTCGAATGCTTTGCTGCCAGCTCACGGGTATGAGTCTTCGCACCAATACGGGATAGCCCAATTCACCGGTTCTAAGTGGCGTGACCAAAACAGCCGCATTGTGTAAAAGCGTCAGTTTCAAGGCATTTGCAAATGAAACGCTTGCAACGTATTTCCACTCAGATTGAAAGCGCAAAGCTCTGAACACAAAACTTGACAACCAACCTGAAACGCAAATCAGAATCAACTCAGTCTTAACCTCAAGCAGTCGGTCAAGAGACAAACGCCAATCGGCATTGATCACCAAAGCCAACAAAATGATGAGTGCAAACGCCCATACGGTTAATCTGTAAAACAACAAGCGCAGACGCACATGCGGTAAAGTTTGTTTGAACGCAATTTTTTGATTCATGACTTGTGCTTCCACCAGGTCAGGTCAAAATTTGTTCTCGCTTGAATTAAATCAATGGCCTTAAGGACCGACAGCACAGCGAGTACAAATTGAAAATAACGTGCAATGACAAAGTCCGAATGAAGCGTCAGCAAGTGGATTGCAATCAAAACATGTATAAGAATCAGCAGGTACTGTCCTTTGGTCTGGCTTAGAAAATTAGCCCATGGTTTCTTTTGTTCCCAAACAAACGCCAAGCCCACCACAAAACTGGCCAATCCCATGGCTGCAAAAACGTCGGCTGGCCAGTGAGCGCCTACTGCAACACGAGACCAAGACGCTAGCAAGGCCAACAAAACAACAGGTGCCATATAAATACGGCTAACACGCTTAGACTGCATCACGACACAAAAAATCAATGCACAAGAGAGGGCTGCAAAAGCATGCCCAGACGGCATGGAGGCGCCGATCAATGGAGGATGGTCAATTAAACTCAATTGCGACAATTCGATGACAGAAGCAGGTCTTGGCATCTGTAAGCTGTGTTTGATCAGTTGAACCAACACTGCTCCCAAAATCCAAGACTTAAAGGCCCAGGAACTGACCGCACCGGGACGACGTTCTGACAGCAAAAGCACCAACAGCACAACCCAAGCATCACCAAAGACATTGAAAAACGCCCATGTCCAATCTGGTACCAAGGAATTGGCATGAATATTGACCATCCAAGCATGGTTTAGTTGCGTAGCAATTAGCAACATGCTGATGCCGGCAAAAAAGAACAAAACACCACTGGCGTAGAGCATGATCTGCGTGGCAGTTAGTGACCGGATAGAAGAGAAACTCATTGGCGCCAAAATTAAAAAGGGTGCTTAAGACACTTTTATTTCAACCAAGTTTCATGACAATGTCATGAATGCGCCCTAAATTTGTCGCATGTCACGAAAAATTCTGATCACTGGTGCAGCAGGATTCATTGGCTCACGATTGGCCGATAAATTGCATGCGTCAGGATACGAAGTTGTAGGTTGTGATATTTACAACTTTAGAAATCAATTCTTTGATGTTGGGGATGCAGGTCACTTAAGCCTTCAGCGGATTCGATATGACAGGCTTTCTCAATTTATCAAACGCCACCAAATTCCCTACCATTCAGTTGATCTATCGGAACACGACGCTGTGATGCAACTGTTTCGATCTGTCAAACCAGATGTCGTGGTTCACTTGGCAGCACAGGCTGGCGTACGGCATTCTGTCAAAGCCCCAATGGATTTTGTAAAGTCCAATTTAAATGGTTTTGCAAATGTGCTCGAAGCCAGCCGACAGTTAGACATATCTGAATTCTTTTATGCCAGCTCATCCAGTGTTTATGGGGCCAGAACTGACGCGCCATTTTCCGAAACTGACCGATGCGATGCACCGGAGTCTTTTTACGCAGCAACGAAGATGGCAAACGAGGCCATGGCAAAGGCCTACCATGCACAATACAAGATGCCCTCACTTGGCCTTCGCTTCTTCACCGTTTATGGACCATGGGGAAGACTGGACATGGCCCCAATCCTGTTTTCTCAAAAAATGAGACAGCAGCAAAAGATTCAATTGTTTGGCCAAGGCATTCTCAAAAGAGATTTCACATACATTGATGACATGGTTTTTGCCATAGAAAAATTGATTGAAAAAAAATTAATCAAACAAGAAGCAGATGTCATCAACATCGGCCACTCAAACCCAATTCAGGTCAATGAGTTTGTCAATGTTTTGGCCCAATGCCTCAAAGTAAAACCAATCATTGAATTGCTTGACATGCAAGTTTCGGATGTACCCTTAACGTGTGCATCAGACACTAAACTCGTCAGCTACATTGGAGAATGGCCAGAAACGCCCTTGCTACACGGATTAAGTCAAATGACGGAGTGGTTAGCGCAATGGAGTCCAGTCAATCAACAAAAGTGATTGAAAAGAAGTAGGCGTAGACAAATGAACCTGTTTCAAAAAACCATTCAAAAAGAATTGCTCAGAAATTTCAGCGGTTCAACGGTCATTCTTTTCACAATTGTGATGACCATCATGCTGATCAGAATCGTAGGCCAAGCGGCAAAAGGACAAGCAGACCCCTCCGAGCTCATATTGTTGATTGGTTTGAACAGCATCGGCAACGCAGCGCCCATTTTGACATTGAGCTTGTTCATCTCCGTCATCTACACTTTTTCAAGAATGTACCTTGACAGCGAGATGGTCATTTGGTTTACAAGCGGCACCAGCTTAACTAAATTTCTTGAGCCAGTGTGGCGTTTTGGATGGCCCATTTTGTTGCTGATATGTGTTCTCACAACATGGGCTTGGCCATGGAGCAACATTCAGACTCAGAATTTAAAAGATAAGTTCAACAACAGAACTGACATAGAGCGCGTATCGCCCGGCAAATTTCAAGAATCAAAGTCAAACAAAACTGTTTTTTTCATTGAAAAAAATCAGCACAGTGATGGCGCAGCCAAAAGCGTTTTCATCTCAAAAACCGATGGTCATATTGAAACCATGACAAGTGCGCAATCGGGCACCACAGAATTTTTAAAATCCGACAAGTTTTTATCGTTGAACAATGGCCAGCAGACCATCATCAATCACTTGACTGGAGAAATTCGAGTCACTGAATTTAAAAACTTCAAGTTTTGGCTAGAACCCACTGGACAAGAAAATGTCACAGAGTTTCAAAGTCAGATGTTGAGCACATCCGAACTAATTCGAAGCAAAGATTCCATCAATCAAGGCGAATTATTTTGGCGTATTGGTCTGTGCCTAGCAGCCCTCAATTTGACACTACTGGCTGTGCAATTGGCCAGTGTCAATCCCCGCGTAGGGCGGAGTTATTCGTTGGCCATGGGAATACTGTGTTTTGTAGGTTACTACAACACAATTACCATTGGTAAAAGGCTGATAGCCGACGGAACGTTTTCGTTCACTGGCATGATGTTTTCAATTCACGGCACTTCATTCCTCATCATTGCGATTTGGTACTTGCATACTGAATTCAATTTAAATTGGCGACGTTTTATGCCAATTGCAAATCACTCACCATCAAACCTGTGACCAACACAGGTGTCATTAAAAATACACGAATCCTTCACGATACAGAAATTTTCAAACATTAAATTTCATGCACACAGGAGGTTTGCATGAAAGTTTCAATCGTTGGTGCGGGTTACGTCGGTTTGGTGACAGGTGGATGTCTGGCAGAGCTAGGGCACCAAGTCATTTGCATAGACAGTGATGCCGACAAAATTGCCACATTGAATGCAGCTGGCCTGCCGATTTACGAACCCGGCCTCAACGAATTGATGTCTAGAAACCGCGCAGAAGGCCGAATTCATTTCACAACTGACATGGCAGAAGCTGTGGACCACGGCGAGGTTATCTTCATTGCGGTAGGCACGCCTTCTAAAGAAGATGGCTCGGCAGATTTGCAACATGTCTTGGCAGTTGCCTCTCAAATTGGCAGACATCTCAAAAAATTCAAAGTTGTTGTGAACAAATCCACTGTTCCTGTTGGAACGGCGTACAGAGTTCAAAAATGCTTGCAAGAAGAGCTCAACAAGAGAGGCATTCAAGAGAGTCTTTTTGAAGTGGTTTCAAACCCCGAGTTTCTCAAAGAGGGTGCCGCCATCAAGGACTTTATGCACCCCGATCGCATTGTGATTGGCCTGGACGAAAGCCATAACTACAAACTGGTTCATCAGAAGATGGAATTGTTGTACTCCAGCTTCAACCGTCATCATGCACGGACCATTTGGATGGATGTGCGTAGCGCAGAACTGACTAAGTATGCCGCCAATGCCATGCTTGCAACACGAATTTCATTCATGAACGAAATTGCCAACTTGTCAGACTTGTTGGGTGCAGACATTGACAGCATTCGCCGTGGCATTGGTGCAGACCAGCGAATTGGCCATGACTTTTTGTATGCAGGCACAGGTTATGGTGGCAGCTGTTTTCCAAAAGATACACGCGCACTGATTCAAACCGCACTAGATTGCGGCAGTCAGATGAAAGTAGTTTCTGCCGTTGAGCATGTCAATGACCATCAAAAAACTTTGCTGGTTTCAAGGGTTATACAAAGTTTTGGTGAAGATCTTTCTGGCTTGAAATTTGCAATTTGGGGCATGGCATTTAAACCCAATACAGATGACATGCGCGAAGCGCCCAGCTTGGTCATCATTGAAGAATTGCTGAAGCGTGGCGCGCAAGTGTGCGCCTTCGACCCTCTGGCAGCCCTAGAAGGGCTTGAGGCTTTAAGCCATGGCATTGCCAACAGAAATGATTTAGAGCGCTTTACGCTTGCAGAAACTTCTTATGATGCAACACAAGATGCGGATGCACTGCTGGTTGTCACTGAATGGAAAACCTTTCACCATCCAGATTTTGAAGTGCTTAAACAGCGCATGAACAATGCTTACATTTTGGACGGTCGTAATTTGTACGAACCCCAAATGTTGCAAGACTTGGGCTTTGCATACCAAGGCATTGGCCGCCGCAATCAATTGGCTTTGAATTTCAAACCCCAGACCATCAGCATTGCAAAAGAAGAAGTCTCGGCTTAAGCAATGCCCAAGGGTTTTTTCTTCCTGATCAGTGCGCAATTTGCATCAGGACTGGCAGACAATGCCTTGCTCATTTTGGGAATCGCGTTCTTAAGTGAGCAAGGTTATGCGGGTTGGTGGGCACCGCTGCTTAAATTCTCTTTTACCTTGTCATATGTATTCTTGGCGCCCTTAATGGGGCCATTGGCTGATGCCATAGACAAAGCCAAGCTAATGGCCTACATGAACGCCCTCAAGCTTGTAGGCGTAGGATTTGTTTTAACCAGCTTTCACCCAATGCTGGCATTTGCCATTGTTGGCATGGCTGCTTCAGCCTACGCGCCCGCCAAGTATGGTTTGGTGACTGAAACTGTGCCTGCTGAAGACCTGGTTCGAGCAAACGGTTGGTTAGAAGTTACTGTGGTGATGTCGGTCATACTGGGCACCGCTTGTGGCGGCCTCTTACTTGCATCCAACGCTTTGCCTACCATGCAGGCTTTGAATCTTTATTTGACAACGAATCTGGACATACCCGTCACGACGGAATTGGCAGGTGCATTCGTGTCTCTCATCGTGATTTATGCGCTTGCGGCAGCATTGAACTTGGGCATTCCAAACCTCAATATTCGCTATCCACAGCACAGTATGAACCCCATGGCTTTGCTCAAAAACTTCTGGCAAAGCAATCGGTTGCTATGGACGGACTCAGTTGGAAAAATCTCATTGGCAGTCACCACCCTGTTTTGGGGCATTGGTGCAGTGGTTCAATTTGCCGTTTTGTTGTGGGCCAATGAGGCCCTTGGCATGCCTCTAGAAAGCGCCAGCTTGCTTCAAGGTGTGGTGGCTTTTGGTGTTATTTTTGGTGCGGGAATGGCTGGTAGATGGGTTGCCCTGCATCATGCATACAGGGTACTCCCTTTGGGAATTTGGCTTGGCATTTCATTGCCTGCGCTGGTGTTTTCAACTTCTCTTTGGGTTGCCATACCCTTGATGTTATTGACAGGATTTGCAGGTGGCATGCTCATGGTTCCAATGAATGCACTGCTACAAAACCGAGGCTACCAATTACTCACGGCAGGTCGGTCTATTGCCGTACAAGGGTTCAATGAGAATGCCAGCGTGATGGTGATGCTGGGAATTTACAGTGCGCTGCTTGCGCTAGAGATGCCTTTAAAGTGGGTCATGATCTTTATGGGAAGCATCATGCTTCTCGGCATTCTTTATCTGATGCGAATGGCATCCCACAAAACAGATTCAACTTGCTCTGCAATTTGACTCCAGTCCAAGTGAACTTGCTGCTGACGTGTGGTATCAGTCACTTTTTCTAACAGGCCAGCAGTTCTAAAAATATCAACGGCCTGTGCCGCAAATTTTTCGGGCCTGTCTTCAGGCACCAGCCAACCATTCACGCCAGGCTCAACCCAATCTCTGGCTGCAGCACAATCAAAAGCAAGGACTGGAATGCCGCTGGCCAATGCTTCTAAGGTGACATTTCCGAATGTTTCAGTTTGACTTGGAAAAACAAATAAGTCTGAGCTTGCGTAATAAACAGACAAATCTTTTTGTGAAAGCATGCCAGGAAATATGATGTCTGGAAATCGCTGCTGGTATTGCTCGCGCAATGGCCCATCACCCACCATGACCAACTTAATTTTGTCATTCATCCAACGCAAGGCTTCAAATGCATTGAGCACCTGTTCCAAGTTTTTTTCAGGTGCCATTCTTCCAACAGATATCAATACCTTGGTTTGATCATTTGCACCCCAAGTACTTCTGAGGTTTGAGTCGCGTTTGCGTTGGTTAAAAAGTTGCGTATCAACACCGCGCGCCACCACTTTGAGATTCAAGAAGCCATTTTCTGCCAATGTGCGCTTGAGCTCATTCGTGGGGACCATGGTGCAGGCCGTGGCATTGTGAAATTTACGCAAGTACGCCACGATGGGTTTGCGCAACCACCCTATGCCATAGTGCTTTGAATAACTTTGGAAATTGGTTCTGAAATCGGAGGTCACTGGCAATTTCAATACTTTCGCAGCTTGTAAAGCAGACCAACCCAATGGACCTTCTGTTGCAATGTGAACCACATCTGGACGGCGTAGAGTCCAGGTTTTGATCAGTGTTTTTTTGCTCGGCAAGCCTAGTTTGAGTTGGGGATAACGCGGAATTGGCATGCCGCGCATTAACACCTCTTCTAAACCCGCATCTCCCATGCTGATGTCTGATTTTGATTGGCGCGGTCGAATCAATTGAACATCGTGATTGCGCAGGCTTAAATTTTGAACCAACTTGGCCAGCGTCACGGCAACGCCATTCACTTCGGGTGGCCAGGTTTCGGTCACCACGGCAATGCGCATGGATGGACGAATTGCTGGATATTCTTCAAGAACGATGGATGAGTCAACTGTGTTTTCCATTAGTGCATCTTGTCTCGAAGATTTAACAACTTGATGACACTCTCATGAAATAAAAATGATTGATGAAATTTTCGTGACACGCACATCTTGTCATTGATTTTTCATCAAATTCATGAATCATCTCTCCTGCACAACGCGTGCAACACTTATTCAATATGTCATCAGGAGACGATGTGACTACTTTTTTTGAAGCCTTGCGAATTCAGCGCTTTGACGATCATCGCTATTACCATCACAGCAGAATTAACCAAACCCTTCATTTAATCAGTGCAATCAGTTTTGTCATTGCTTATGCTTACCTGCTGATTGATCCAGTTATTTCGGCTCTGATCGCATGGTTAATCTCAATGACATCGCGTCAATCGGGTCATTTCTTTTTTGAACCGCTTGGATACGATGAGGTCAATCAAGCCACACACGAGTTCAAAGAAGAAATTAAAGTTGGCTACAACTTAAACAGAAAAATTGTCTTGCTCAGCATTTGGGCAATTTTGCCAATGATGCTCTACGTTCAGCCTGGCTTGTTTGGCATGATCGAACCATGGGAAAACTTGACAGAGTGGGTTCGCCAAGTTGGTGCATCATGGCTTTTCTTAGGCGTTGCCGGTTTACTTTTTAGAACTGTCCATTTGTTTTTCTTAAAAGATGTACAAACAGGTTTGGTTTGGATGACCAAAATTCTCACCGACCCCTTCCATGACATTATTTTGTATCACAAAGCGCCCTTGTATTTGCTCAAAGGCGAATTGATCGATAACAACCCTAAACAGATGTATCACTAATATCTCACTGACATCAATAAAAAGGCCGCTCACAATTGATGTGAGCGGCCTTTTTTTATGTTTGCAATCAATACTTTTCGGGCACGATCATGTCACCTGGAACAGGGTGACGAATATAGTCTGGGTTTCTGACCCTTGCAGGCATCTCGATGCTTGCATGTTCAATTTCATGATAATTGAACTGGCCCAATAAATGATCAATGCAATTTAATCTTGCGCGTTTCTTGTCAACTGCCTGAACAACCCACCAAGGTGCCTCAGGGATGTGTGTTTTTTCAATCATGGTTTCTTTGGCACGGGTGTAATCTTCCCAACGCCTGCGGCTTTCCAAATCCATAGGACTGAGCTTCCACTGCTTCAAAGGATCGTGAATTCGGCCTAAAAATCTTGCGTGCTGCTCGTCATCTGTAATTGAGAACCAATACTTGAGTAATTTGATACCGCTGCGCGCCAACATTTTTTCAAATTCAGGTACTGTTCTGAAGAATTCTTCATATTCCTCCTCAGAACAAAATCCCATTACTTTTTCAACGCCTGCGCGGTTGTACCAGCTTCTGTCAAACAACACGATTTCACCTGCAGCTGGTAAGTGCGAGACATAGCGTTGAAAATACCATTGCGTTCTTTCGCGATCGTTAGGTGCAGGCAGCGCTGAAACACGACAGACCCGTGGATTCAAACGTTGCGTAATTCTCTTGATAACGCCGCCTTTGCCTGCCGCATCTCGGCCTTCAAACAAAATGACGACTTTTTGCTTATTGGCAACCACCCAGTCTTGCAACTTAACAAGCTCGCCTTGCAAACGAAGCAGCTCACGGAAATAACGCATGCGCGAGGCTCTGTCTTCGGATGAACTCAGCGAATCATTTTCGTTGACACCATCTTCAAGAGTCATTTCCAACTCTTCGTCCAGCGAATCCAAAATATCTTCGCGGATTTTTTGGAGTTGTTCTGCGTTCAGGGGCTCAGAATTGTTCATAAAAGTGAGAGGTTCAAAATTTACATTTTCGAACGCATTGATTTCAAAATGATGACGATTTGTGTTCAATCGATGGATGAACGGTCATGTTACTTTCAAATTTGATCTGTATAAGCTTGTCATCTAGATGAAGATTCAAAATGCTCAAGATCACAAAATTCGTTTGGCTATTGGGCTTGGTCATTTTTCAAAAGACATTGCTTGCGAAATCTCACAGCGATTCAGCAGAACCTATAAGCACCAGTTACCCTGCGTTCAATTACACCTTGGGAGTACGACTCAAATCCAATGACATTTCGTCTTGGAGCCAAGCAGCCAGGATTCGTCCCATCGTCGGGCTTCGCTACGGAAAATGGCGAGTTGGCATTGGGGACGGACAAAGTTGGCAATCAGTCGGCCAATATGGCACTGAACCCACGCTGAGCTATCAGTTCATTGAAAAAAACAACTTAACTGTAGGGCTCTCCATGCGCGTCCACAACACGCACACGGGAGAATCGTTTGATGTGTTTGAATCGGGCCAGAAAACACTGCGAAGCAGAGTATTGGTTCATCAAAAAATCAATCGACGCTGGAACCTTGAGCTGGACTGGACGCAAGATCTGCTTCACAAAGGGGACAGCACTGCGGTAAACCTTGGTGTGTCTTATGTCTGGCCAGTTTTTCAAAAAAGTGAACTCATCATCAATGCCGGCACAGCTTGGGGCACGGCGGACCATTGGCGCAATGCAGATCAGCAATGGGGCCCAAACTTTGACATGCGCCAAGTGAAAACTGGCTTTGAAAAGGTCAAAGCAGGCGTGACTTTCAAACAACTGATGTCGAAGGAATGGGCTTGGTATGCGTCCATGGGCATTTCACAAAATGCATTTGAGCTGAAGAAATTGCAAGGTTCACGCGAGATCACTTCAGGTCAGATTGGAATTTTGTACTTTCACAAGCGTTCATGAAATTCAAATGATGTATTTCATCATGCTGTCATCTATCACTTAGATGATCACGACCAATTTAACCAACTACAAGTTCCCACCATGAACAACACATCTTCGCGTCGCGATTTTCTCATCAAGGTCAGCTCGATATCTGCCGTCGTCAGCTCAGGCGCAGTATTGAGTGCTTGCGGTAGCAATGAATCACCCATGGTTAATTTTGATTTTGGTGTGGCCAGCGGCGATCCACTCAGCGATCGCGTCATTATTTGGACACATGCCAAGTACCAAAATTTGAGTGACGCAGTGCCATTGTCCTGGCAGGTGGCAACCGATCTCGAGTTTACAAAGATCATCTCATCTGGTTCGGGTCAAGCAACAGCCGACAACGGCTACACGTTCAAAGCCGATGCCCAAGGTCTTGGTCCCAATCAGAGCTACTTCTACAGATTTGTATCCGGCCAACACATCTCTCCCATTGGCAAGACCAAAACATTGCCTTTAGGGGCAGTCAATGAAGTGAAATTAGCTGTCTTGTCCTGCTCTAACTATCCAGCAGGCTTTTTCAATGTGTACGCAGAAGTTGCTCGGTCAGATGCAGACGTCGCCATTCATTTGGGCGACTACATTTACGAATATGCAGCAACTGGCTATGCCTCAGAGAAAGCTGCTAGCCTTGGCAGAACCTCTGTTCCGGCCAACGAAATTGTGAGCTTAAGCGACTATCGCTTGCGTCATGCCCAGTACAAATCAGATGCAGACTCCAAACAATTCCATGCAAGCAAGCCCGTCATTGCAGTCTGGGACGATCATGAATTTACAAACGACACTTACAAAGACGGTGCAGAAAATCACTCGGCAGCCACCGAAGGTAGTTTTGCTGCACGTAAAGCTGTCGCTATTCAGGCTTATCACGAATGGATGCCTATTCGCTCGGGCATGGACAAATCAAAAATCTACAGAAGTTTTAATTTTGGAAACGTCCTGAGTCTTCACATGCTGGATACGCGATCTGTTGGTCGCGATCAGCAAGTAGAAATCACCGACTTGATCAATCCTGCCAAACAAGCTTCTGCTGTTGCAACACTTTCCTCCCCTACACGTCAATTGATGGGAACTGAACAAGTTCAATGGCTCCAAGGTCAGATGGCAGCATCTACAGCGACATGGCAAGTTTTAGGTCAACAGGTTTTGATGGCTCGCATGGAATTTCC
Organism: Limnohabitans sp.; assembly: GCA_049655425.1. Taxonomy (GTDB): domain Bacteria; phylum Pseudomonadota; class Gammaproteobacteria; order Burkholderiales; family Burkholderiaceae_C; genus Limnohabitans_A. The sequence goes on from JBASJS010000003.1 coordinate 1,114,061, forward strand.
ATTGACCATTCTTCAAGCACTTAACCCTTCCGATACCAGTGCGCAGGCTCAAATTGCAGGACAAAAGGCCATAACAGATTACCTCACTGCCAAAGGCAAGCAGGCACAAGGCTATCCCTTGTCAGCTTTAGAAACAGCATTGTTGGCACAGCCCAAGTTGGGCTACAACTTAGATGCGTGGGATGGCTACCCTGCTGCCCGTGAAATCTTGCTGTCTACGGCTGCCGCACTGAACAAACGCCTTGTTGTCTTGGCTGGTGACACTCACAATGCCTGGCACAGTGACCTGACCCTTATGTCTGGACAAAAAGTAGGTGAGGAATTTGCAACATCTAGCGTCAGCTCACCTGGATTAGAAGCCTACCTGTCGCTGCCACCCGCTCAAACCAAGGCAATTTTTGAAGGTGTTGTCAAAGACTTGAAATGGATGGACGCTTCGCGCCGTGGCTATTTAAAGTTAACAGTGTCTTCGACACAAGTTCAAGGCGAATGGTTCTTCATTGACACCATTTCTAGCAGAAACTACAAAGTAGATCCATCTGCGCCAGCAGAAAAGAGAATTTTCAAAGCATGAATTGAATTTTGAAAAATAAATTCATTTCATTGTGCACACAGGCATTGCTGGCTTCATTCCAGCTTTGCCTTTACGTGATGCCGTTGCTCATGGGATTGATTTTTTTCAAACCCAAATACTTCATCCACTATCAAAGCACCTTAAAGCGTTTGCGTCTGCACCATCAGGCTTTAAGCCAAGGCCCAGTTCGCCGCTACATTGAGTCTTTCTTTGCAGTTCGATTGAACCAGTCTCAAGACATTACGGGTTCTTGTACCCAATGTGGCAACTGCTGCTTAAATCAACAGTGTGTGTTTTTAGAGAAAAATTCGGATGGAAAATTTCTTTGTGGCATCTACACTTCGCCTTTTCGTAAATTTTCAAATTGTGGTGCTTTTCCAATTTCGGCGGAAGACATTACACGATACGACTGTCCAAGTTATGTCTTTGGAAAATATCCAGTGATAAGCATCGCTTCAAGCCATCAAGCCACACGCGAGTCATTAAGCTCATGAACCTCATGCAGAAAATCATCATCTTTTATTTGTGCGCTATGGCAGCTGCAACAGCACAGTCTGCTGACATCAACTTCAATTCAGAACCAAATCAAAGGTGGTCAGTCGAATGGGGATGGAACAACGAAACATATTTGAAAAGCAACATTCATTTTTATGGAAATGATCACAACTTTTCACTTTATGGTGTCAAAGCCACCGATACGCAAAAAAATTTGACACCGACAACCCTGTTCAACACATACTTAAATCCAGGCAAGATAACTATTCCGCAAACCAACGCCAGGATTGCTTATCGATTGACAAGCGACACAGCACTTGCATTGAATTTAGATCATATGAAGTATGTTGTGACCGATGGGCAAACAGTGGGTGCGTCAGGACAATTCAAAGGACAGTCATTCGGACCTCAACAAACACAAAGCCTGTCGCCCACCTTCATGCACTACGAGCATACGGATGGCTTGAATGTCCTCAGCCTTGAATATGAAAAGCTTTTTCCACTTTCGAATGTTCCGGGCAATTGGAAAGTACGATCATTCTTGCTGGTTGGCGCAGGTATCGTCATTCCCAAAAGCAATATCACGATGACCATGCTGGAGCAATCGCGAAATGACAAGTTTCACCTTGCTGGTACAAACCTTGATGCAGCGACTGGTTTAGAAATAGACTTCTTACAAAATTATTTTGCAAGAACAAGCCTGAAAATTGGACGCGTCAATTTAACGGATGTCATCACCAGTGCACGTCAAGACAAGGCTTCTCAGGTAATCCATTACCGAGAAGCCAGCTTGACGGTTGGCATGCGTTTTTAAGCAACGGCTTTATTTTTAAACGTCAACATCTCTTTTAATATTTTTCGACGGATCAGTTTGTTGCTCAATTGTGCAGGCGCCCAAAACCATTGGTTTTTCTGCATCGCTTCGCATGCAAGCACAAAACGAGACAGCACCTCGTTGAATTCTTGCTCACTGTAGTTCAAGCTGAAAATCAGACGGCCAGTTCCAACCCAGCTCAAGGCCAAACCTTCTGCGCGTAGGTAATACTGGAGCATCCAGTTGTACCTTGAGGGTTCAGTGTAATAAAGACTCCAAACACTTGACATGTTTGCCGCCCGCAGTGGCAAGCCTTTGGCCTCCATGGTGAGGTTGAACTTTTCACGTCGACCATTCCAAATGGTCTCTAGCTTGTCATAGATCGATAAAATTTCGGGGGTCTCAATTTTCTCCAGAAAAACAGACATTGCCCCCATGACATGGGGATGCGCATTAAAAGTTCCTCTTGCAAAGCAAATGTCTGCGGGTCTTTCGGAACGAAAGCGCTTCATCAAGTCAGAACGGCCGCACACAACACCGACAGGATACCCACCACCCAGCGTTTTGCCGTAAGTCACCATATCGGCCTTGACGCCAAAATAGGCTTGCGCACCACCCTTGGCCAAACGAAAGCCCAAAAATACTTCGTCAAAAATCAAAACGATTTGACGTTCAGTGCAAACTTGTCTAAGTTCTTTCAACCAAGCTGTATAAGCAGCCCTGTCATACGAAGCTCTGCGGCTGCTGTCGACCAATGAAGAGTCGCCAGGTGCACCCTGATTCAGGTGCAACGCTTGTAAAGGGTTGATCAGCACGCAAGCGATGTCTTTTCGGGTCCTTAAAACCTTCAAAGAATTTTCATGCATGTCTCTGAGCGTGTAAGTTTCGCGCGGCGGCATTGGGTTGCCAGGACCCGGCTGAACATCTTCCCACCAACCGTGATAGGCGCCACAAAAACGAACCAAATTCTTACGACCCGTGTGATACCTGGCCAATCTGACTGCTTGCATGACAGCTTCAGTGCCCGACATGTGAAATGAAACTTGATCAAGCCCAGAAATCTCTTTGAGGCGTTGCACATTGTATGCAACACAGGGGTGATAGGCACCCAAAGTTGCACCTACAGCTTGCACACGGCTAGAGCCTTCCTGCATGCACTCTTTGTAAAAATCTGCACCAAATACATTGACGCCATACGAGCCTGTCAAATCGTAAAACTTTTGACCATCTTGGTCTGTCACAAATACGCCATCTGCCGACTGTATAAACGCACCAACTTTCAAGTGTTGTCGAACCAGCGGGCTGAACTGAAATGGCACACGATAAGCGCCTGTGAATTGCAAATCAGAAATGATTTCACGCGCCTCCGCTGTCATTTCAATGCTTTTGGCATGACGCGTCTGAAGCAAGTTGGCGAGCTGATAAAAGGCGGCTCTTCGAACTTCAGCGACATTTTGCGGTGCGTCATCACATGAAAAAAACTGTTCTTCGGAGAATTCGTAGCCTGGCAAAAAAGAAACGACCCGTTTGGCCATTCTTGAATGCCCCGTTAATGAGGGATGCTTTGCACGCGAAAGCTCCAAGCGTCTCTTGACATACGGGATAGTCAGAGCGAGTGCACCCAGTGATAAGGCAAGTTGAACAGACACGTTAGACCTGAAGATGAGTGGATGAAGTCATCTTTTTATTTAATTTACGTGACAGGAAAATGAAAATGAAACAATTAATTCAAAGAATCACGACCCAAGAGGACTTGAACTTTTTGTTAACCAATCGAATTCCTAGAATCACTTTGACGCGATTCATTGGCTGGTGGAGCCAAATTCGCAATCCAATCATTCGTGACTTGTCGATTGGCATCTGGAAATTATTTTCAGATCTTGACTTAAGTGAAGCTGCCAAAACTAAGTTTGACAGCATGCACGATTGTTTTACACGTGAGTTAAAGCCCGGATCACGTGTTATTGACATGCGCGCCAACATATTGAGCAGCCCATGCGATGCCATTGTGGGTGAGTGCGGCACCATAGACCACACGCAAGTGTTTCAAGCCAAAGGATTTCCTTACAGCTTGTCTAGCCTCATGGGATTTACGCCACGTACAGGAGAACTGGTGGAATCCATCAAAAATGGAACTTACGTCACACTCAGATTGACATCAAGCATGTACCACCGGTTTCATGCACCCGCAGATGCAACTCTGACCCATGTGACGCATATTGCTGGCGACACTTGGAATGTCAATCCGATTGCCCTGAAACGCGTCGAGCAACTGTTTTGCAAAAACGAAAGGGCTGTAATCAATTTCAAATTGACCGACGGTACCCCCATGATCATGGTTCCGGTTGCAGCTATTTTGGTTGCAAGCCTTCGTTTGCACGCCATCAATCTACTTTTTCACGTGGACTACTCCGGTCCTAACGAAATTCCATGCGCCCTCCAAACCTACAAAGGCCAAGAATTGGGTTGGTTTCAGCACGGCTCTACCATATTGGTTTTTCTCCCCAAGGGGTACAAGTTGGCGGATGGCATTGCAACCGGGCAACGCATCAAAATGGGGCAAGCCCTGATGGAGAAGGTCGTATGAAAACTGCGCGCAATTTACTGCGGGTGGGTGTTTTATTAGCTCTCGTGCTGAGTGCATGCGCACCCATGAATGAGGTAACCACGACTGCTTCAGAAAAGATCAAAATCAGCATATTGGCTTTCAATGATTTGCACGGACACCTTGAACCGCCTGGAGTGGCCATCAAAGAAAAAGTTAATGAAAAAATACACGAAGTACCTGCTGGCGGTGCTGCATTTCTAGCGTCGGCAATTCAACATTACAAGAAGCAAAATCCACTGCACGCCGTTGTTTCAGCAGGCGACATGATTGGAGCTTCTCCCTTAACTTCAGCGCTCTTTTTGGATGAACCCACTATTGAAGCAGTCAATGCCATGGGCATTGATTTCAATGCTGTCGGCAACCACGAGTTTGACAAAGGCACTGAAGAGTTAAAGCGCATGCGCAATGGTGGTTGTGAAAAACACACACGAACCGAACCTTGTCAAATCAATCGAAATTTTCCAGGTGCCAACTTTGAGTTCCTGGCCGCCAACGTCAAGAAATCCAATGATGAAAGTTTGTTTCCTGCCTACGGAATCAAAACTTTCAAACAAGGAAAGCATGAAATCAAGGTTGGCTTTGTCGGCATGACACTCAAAGCAACGCCCATCATGGTTACACCAGAAGGGGTCAAGGGCCTTCGCTTCGAAGATGAAGCAAGCACAGCCAATTCTCTTGTCAAGCATTTGCAGAACCAGGGCGTATCGGTGTTTGTTTTGGTCGTACATGAAGGTGGCATCGTTCAAGGCGGCCACAACGACGCAAGCTGTCCGGGTTTGTCGGGTGACATTGTGCCTATTTTGAACAAGCTCGACAGCGCATTCGATGTGGTTGTGTCTGGGCACACACACAGGGCCTACGCCTGCAATTTTGGCCAGATGAACAAGGAAAAACCTTTCTTATTGACCAGTGCGGGTCAGTACGGTACGTTCCTAACTCACATTGAATTGGACATCGACCCTGTAACTAAAAAAGTCCGACACAAACATGCGCACAATGCGGTCGTTCAAAGTGAGGCCTTCAAAAATAACGCAGGCCTCAACATCGAACCCCATGTCGATCTGCCCTTTTACGGCAAAGACAAAGTTGTAGAGAAGATCGTCAATGAATACCGTTTGGCATCGCAAGCTCAGGTGATGAAAGTGATCAGTCACTTACCCAACGCAATGATGCGAACACAAACCAGATCGGGTGAGTCCGTTCTCGGTAATTTGATTGCAGATGCCCAGTGGCATTCAACGGCAGGTGAAAATCGAGGCAAATCAGACTTCGCATTGATGAACCCAGGCGGCGTTAGAGCCGATTTAGTGATCCAGCCCGGTGGGGGAACCGTCAATTTTGGACAGCTATTTAAGATTCAACCCTTCGGCAATACCTTGGTCGTTAAACGAATGACGGGGCAGCAAATTAAAGACTTGTTGGAACACCAATACGCAAACCTTGAACGTCCCAGAGTACTTTTTCCATCTCAAAATTTAAATTACGCTGTAGATTTAAAACGGCCATTGGGTGAACGCATTCAAATGATGAAACTCAAAAATTTACCGATCGAACTTCATCAACATTACCATGTCACGATGAACAGTTTTCTGGCCAGTGGTGGCGATGGATTCTTTCAATTCAAGAATGCACCAACCACTGCTGGCGGTGAATTGGATATCGATGCATTGATTCAATATTTACAATCAAACCCTGGTTTAAAAGAACCTGCAACAAACAGAATTCAGGTGTTGTGATTGCACACAAGTGACAACTGGTAACACAGTTGTCACACTGATTATCTATGCTTGGCCGTTGATCAAATAACGGTTAAGACTCATGCGCCATTGGCAGCAAACTCAAAGAAAAAAAGCTCGCATCGAGATCATTCCCATGATCGATGTGATGATGTTTTTATTGGTTTTCTTTGTCCTCATCAGTGTCAATGTCATACCTGCGCTTGGCATCAAAACGCAGCAACCTAATTCATCACAAGTTCAGCAACTCAAGACCAAAGATGTCCAAGTGGTGGTGACGTTAGGCAAAGAAAACATCATCCAAGTTGATGGCAAAGATGTCACGCTTCAAAACCTCACAACCGCTGTTCAAAACAAGGCTGGCCAAGCTGATCAGATTGCAGTCATCGTTAACAGCGACAAGGGCGCCGAGGTACAAACCTTGATTGACGTGATGGACGAAATCAAAAAATCTGGCATTGGCAAGGTTTCATTGGCTGCAAGAGAGCGCAAATGAGCCTGAATTTAGAAGCAATCAATCAACAAAGACATGCTTTGTCTGCGTTTGCTTCAACGTGCTTGGTCGCGGGGGTCTTTTCAATGGCGCAGTCAATCAAAGGACCCGCTGAATTGGTTGCACAAGAGGTGATGGAATTGACCACCACGTTGATAGAACCACTTTTACAAAAGCCCGCCCCGCAGCCACCCGAAATTCGTCCAGAACCTAAGCCCAAAAACGTCGTACCCACCCCGGTCACCGTTCCGACGCCTCGTCAAGATATCAAACAAGAAGTAACGCCCCCCCCCACAGATACGGCACGCAGCATTCCTGCACCGCCACAAACCATGGCAGCCGTTGCACCGGTTGCGCAAGTCGTTACAGAGCCCCCAAAGCAAGTGATGCAACAAGCCGCCCCTGCATTGAACCTAGAAAACAATTACATCGCAAGCGTCAGAAACACTTTGAATGCCAATAAACGATACCCCACGGGCAGGGAAGCGAGTTTGCAAAGGCCCTCTGGCAAAGTAAAGATTGGGTTTGTACTTTTAAGAAACGGAAGCTTGGTGGAAGCCTCTGTAGAAGAGTCTAGCAACTCGATTATTTTAGACAACGCAGCCTTGACAACAGTCAGGCGTACCACCTATTCGCCTTGGCCAGACGGATCTTGGCCATCGCAATCTCAGCACAAGTTCACAGTCTCACTCGATTTCATGCCCCTCAACTAATTTTTATCTGGAGTTTTTTATGAAAAAATTGAAACCAACCCAACTGGCCATGCTCATCAGCTTGGCATTTTCTGCACCCCTTGTCATGGCACAACAAGCCACTGATGTGGGCAAAATTAATGTAGAAGGTTTGCCTGGCGCCACTGACTCAGGCTTGATCACACAAGAGGAATCACCCAAGGCACGCAGCGCAGTCAATCGCGCCTATTTGGACAAACTGAACCCCTCGGCCAATGCCTTCCAAGCCATCGACTTGTTGCCTGGCGTCAATACTTTCAGCTCGGATGCAACGGGCTTGTTTGGCGGCGGCATCCGTGTTCGCGGCTTTGCCGGCGATCAGATGGGTTTAACCATCAATGGTGCACCGGTCAACGATTCTGGTAACTTTGCGGTCTATCCACAAGAGTACACAGACTCTGAAAATTTATGTGAAGTCTTTGTAACACAGGGCTCCACAGACACTGATGCACCCCACGTGGGCGCTTCAGGCGGTAACTTAGGCATGGTCACTTGCGCTCCTAAAGACAAATTTGGCATGCGTGCAGCCGTGTCTACAGGCCAACTGAACTATCAACGCGCATTTGCCCGTTTAGACACAGGTAAATTTGGCCCTAGCGGCGCCAAAGCCTTTGTTTCTTATTCCAAAACAACTGCTAACAAATTCAAAGGCCCGGGCGGCGCAGACCGTGAGCACATCGATGTTGCCGCTGAAGTCAGACCTTCTGCCGATGTATTTTTGAGCGCAACAGTTTTGTATAACAATGCTGTCAACAACAACATTCGCTCGCTGAGCAACGCACAAATTGCGCAATACGGCCGCAATTTTGATTTCGGTAGCGTCGTGCCTCAGCACCTGACACCCGTGGCTGGCACTGCTCAATCGGAAGCTGCACCTGCTGATGGTTTCTACAAATACAACATCAATCCATTCCGCAATTACTTGTTCACAAGCAAAGCCGAATTCAAAGTCAACAAAGATCTGACCGTCAGCGCCGAGCCATATTTCTGGTACGGCTATGGTACCGGCGGCAGCCAACTTCAAGTTTTGTCTGAAGGTGGCACAGGGACCATGGCAACGCGCGTGAAAGACATCAACGGCGATGGCGACACACTCGATCGAGTAATGACTTATGGCAGCAGCTTGACTGAAACCAACCGCCCTGGCGTAACCTTCAAAGCGAACTATCGCATTGAAAATCACAACATCAATGTAGGCTATTGGACAGAGCGTGCCGTACATCGTCAAACAGGTCCTCGCGTGACTTTTGACAATGCTGGCAATCCCTCCAACTTGTGGCTAGACAATTCAGCCGCTTACTTGTTGCGTACCGATGGCAATCCTTACCAAGCACGTGATTGGAAAACCATCAGCACTGGCACATCTTTTTATGCCCAAGACAGCATTTCTTTGATGCAAGACAAATTGTCAATTCAGTTGGGATTGCGTAACTCTGCCATTGACCGTGACTTTACCAACTACGCCAACGCCGGTACCTTTGGCGTCGGCCGCGCAGACCTCGACTATCAAATCAAGCGCAAATACAGCAAAGTGTTGCCAAGCTTTGGTGCCAAATTCAACTTGGACCAAGAGAAGTCAGTTTTCTTCAACGTTGCTGAAAACTTCCGTGCGCCTTCAAATTTCGTCCTTTCAAATTTGTTGACAGGCGGTACAGTGGTCAACGGTACGCTGACGGGTGCAAGCATGCGTAAACCTGTGGTGGACATAGAGACATCCACCAATTTCGATTTGGGTTACCGCTTGCAAAACAAAGACACCACCTTCTCTGGTTCTTTGTTCATGGTTAGTTTCAAGGATCGCATTGCAGCCTCTTGGGACCCCGTTAGCTTGAGCTCACTAGATTACAACGTTGGCAAAGTGACCATGCAAGGTGCCGAAGTTGAATTGGGTCAAAAAATTAACCAAAACTTCTTTGTCTATGGCTCTTTGACTTACACCGAGAGTCAAATGAAAGAAAACCTCAAAGTAAGTGCCACCCTGACAGAAGCGACCGCAGGCAAACAAATGCCTGACACACCCAAAATCATGGCTGCCTTGGCTTTGAGCTACAAAGAAGGTCCATGGTTTGGTCAACTGACAGGTAAACACACAGGCAAAGCGTTCTCTACTTTGGTCAATGACCAATCAATGGACGCCTACACATTGTGGAACCTGTCTGCAGGCTACAAATTGCCAGAAACAGCGTTTTTCAAATCACCTGAAATTCGTTTGAATGTGGACAACTTGACCAACGCTGAGTACAAGCGGATTAGCTCGCCCAGCGGCTCTAGCTTCACGGCGCGTTCTTTGCCTTTAGGCACATTGTCAGGCTCCAATCCAAGCTACAACATTGGCGCACCACGTTTTACAAGCGTAACCTTGCGCTCCGACTTCTAAGGCATTTAGCATGATGATTTTGTTGCACGATGCGTCTTTGTATTTTTTGTATGTTGCGTTGGGATTGGCTGTATTTTTGGCCATCGAGCGCACCATCTTTTATACACACGCCAATCGGCAAATCAAAAGTCTTTTGCAAGCCTTGGGCACCAAGTCTGCATTGCCTGAGTTCAAAACAGGCGATGTAGGCGAGGTAATTGCGCATGCTTTTGCCAATGGATTGCACCCTAAAGCCAGCCAAAAAGTGGCAGATGATGTGGCAGAGCAAGCCTTTATAAGGGTTCAGCACCAATTGAACCAACACCTTTGGGTGCTGGATACCATTGTGACGGCTGCGCCTTTGCTAGGCTTGTTGGGTACCATTCTGGGTATTTTTGACACCTTCACTGCCTTGGCTAAGTCTGGTATTTCTGATCCACAAGGTGTAAGCGCCGGCATTGGAACTGCTTTGTTGGCCACTGCCATTGGCATTGGTACTGCTTTAATTTGCCTGATTGTGTACAACGCATTTTTGGCCAAAGTTGAGCGACTTGGCGACGAAACAAAATTGGCATTGCTCCAGATGTCAAATCAAAACACTTGATGTGTATAAAGGTGTCAGCTCGATGAAACGTTTTATTCGAATTTGCCTGTTACTTCTGGCTGTCACCTTCTCTATCTCTCTTTTATCTGCTTGTTCTGTGCAACAACAACTGTTGCGAAATGTAGGCGATGCATTGTCGAAAGAGACCAATTCATCAGACGACGACCTTGAATTACTCATGCACGCAAGTGCATATCATTTGAAGATTTCCGAATCTTTGCTGAAAGAAATTCCCGATCATGTCAACCTGGCCGAGTCTGTCGCGAGAGGTTATACACAATATGCTTTTGTGTTCTTAATGGACGAAGCTGACAGGATTGAGTCAGACAGCATTCAAAAGGCAACTGTTTTGAGGGCTCGCGCTGCAAAAATGCTAATGCGCGCAAAGAATTTGGGATGGCAAACCCTTCTGCTCCAGTATCCCTTGCTAGAAACGCAATTACACCGAGCGTCCAACAACAAGTCACTAAGTCTGAATACTGAACATGTTGGTCTTGTTTACTGGGTCATGACCTCATGGGCAGGTGCCATTTCATTGTCCAAGGACTCGCCCGACTTGGTCGCCGACTTGCCACAAGTCATTCGACTGGCCGAACTGGCGTGGAAAGCTGAACCCCAATTTGACAAAGGTGCAATGGCCAGCATGATGGGCACGCTTGAATTGGCAAAACCCAACGCCAATTTAGAAACAGCCGAGAAATACTTCAACCTCAGCGTCCAGTGGCGCGGCGATCAAATTGCACCCTTGGTTTCAAAGGCTGAAAACTGGGCTGTCGCCACCAGAAACAAAGATTCATTTGTGTTGCTGTTGAAACAGGCCATTGAGTTTTCAGCATACAAAACAGATCTAACCAATACCGTCATGCGGCGTCGAGCGCAATGGCTTTTGGACAACGTCGACAATTATTTTTAACCCTTCATACCCACCATGAGATCCATGATTAAAAGGCGCACCGCAATCTCTTTCGCCCTTTCGCTGACTTCTCTCTTGCCATTGGCCTCTAGTGCTGCCGACCCACAATTGAAAATTGGCTCATTGGTTCCCAAAAATTCTTTGTACCACCGTCAACTGATGGAAATTGGTGAGTCTTGGAAGAAAAGCCAATCGGGCCCCTCTCGCTTTAATGTATTTACGGATGGCAGTCAAGGTGGCGAAGCCGAAATGGTTCGCAGAATGCGGATTGGGCAATTGCAAGCTGCTTTGCTGTCGGTGGTTGGATTACGCGAAATTGAGCCCTCCATTGCTGCGCTGCAAAATCTCCCTCTTGCGTTTCGTTCATGGGAAGAACTCGACTACGTTAGAGAGAAAATGCGCCCCAACATGGAAAAGAAATTCATCGAGAAAGGCTATGTTGTTTTAGCGTGGGGCGATGCGGGTTGGGTAAGATTTTTCTCAAAACAAGCCGCATACAGCCCAGATGATTACAAAAAAATGAAGTTCTTTGCTTGGGGCGCAGAAGCCGAACAGCAAGAAATCATGAAAAGTTTGGGCTACACACCCGTCCCCCTAGAGCCCACAGACATTTTGCCTTCCATTCAAACAGGCATGATCAGTGTGGTTCCATCTACGCCTTATTTTGCATTGGCATCGCAAATTTACAACTCTGCTCAGCACATGCTTGAGATCAATTGGGCCCCTATCGTTGGCGCCTTTGTCATCACCAAAAAATCTTGGGATGAGATGACACCGGAAATGCAACGCGCATTGAAAGCTTCCTCTGACAAGGCGGGGGGCGTGATACGCATGCAAGCGCGCAAAGAGGTCGAGGAAGCCGTTGACGCCATGAAGAAACGCGGCCTTCAAGTCAACAAACCCAATGCGGAGCAGATGAAAGAATGGCAAACCCTCAGCGAGTCTCTTTATCCTCGCATTCGCGGAAAAATGGTGCCAGCCGATACCTTCGATGAGGTCTTCATGCACCTCAAGACATATAGAAATCAAAAATCACAATGAAGCAATTGGTCATTCGTTGTGTTGCATTCTTGAGAAATTTGGATGCCAACATTGCAGCAGCCGCTTTGCTTGGCATGGTGCTGATTCCATTCATTGAAGTTCTGTTGCGTCCGGTCCAAGGAAGCGGAATAGAGAACGCACCCGTCTTGGTGCAACACTTGGGCTTGCTTTTTTCTTTGGCAGGCGCTGTTTATGCCGAAAGGACAGGACACCTTACAAGCTTAGGCTCACTTTGGCAAAATATTCGTCACCCGCTCACTCAAAAAATTGCGCGTGCCTTTGTTTTTTTATTTGCCAGTCATCTGTGTGGGGTTCTTGCACTTGGAAGTTATGACCTGGTGTTGTCAGAAATTGAGTCAGACCAAGTAATTGCTTATGGCGTTCCTACTTGGTTATTTTTGTGTGCGTTGCCAGTTGTATTTTGTACCCTTGCAATTCAATTAGGCCGCAAATCGCATGACCATTGGCTGGTTCAGTGGATTGGCATGTTGTTGATTTGGCTTTTGGTTGCGCCTGTCAATGCATGGCTCATAGACGCCGCAATCTCGACAACTTCAGCCAGCATTGTCTTGCTTGTCTTTTTGATATTGGGAGGTCCTGTTTTCTTGGTGTTGGCAGGTTTATCTTGGATCTTGTTTTCATCAGAAAGCATTCCACTTGCCTCTTTATCTCTCTCTCACTATCAAATTACAGTCAATCCATCCTTACCTGCGCTGCCTCTGTTTACGCTTGCAGGTTTGATATTTGCCAATACGCAGGCTGCCCAACGACTCAGTAATTTGTTCACAGCTTTCTTTGGCTCAGGACAACGCGGTAGCATCTTTGCGGTAGCCTGCCTTTGCAGTTGCTTCACCGCTTTGACGGGTGGTAGCGGGGTGACCATTCTTGCGCTGGGCGGTTTGATGTTGCCACTGCTTCTTAAGGTAGGTTATCCAGAATCCAAGTCAATTGGCTTGATTACAAGTGCCAGCTCATTGGGTGTGCTGCTGGCACCTTCTGTTCCGCTCATCATGTACGCCATCATGGCTCGCGTTCCAATCAACACCATGTTTGTCGCTGGCCTGATCCCAGCCATGCTGATGATTGTCTGCTTGATCGTTTTTGGTGGTTTTTTACGAGGTACCAGCCAAGCATCTAGCGCTCAGCGTCAATTTGACATTGATCAGCGCAATACAAAACCAGCAATACCGCTAAGCCAAGCATTGTGGGCTGCCAAATGGGAGCTAGCTGCACCGCTGGTGGCCATTGGCTCCCTCATTTCAGGTTTAGCGACGCCTACCGAAGGTGCTGCAATGACCGTCATTTATGCAATGGTGACGCAGTGGGGCATACACCGGGAAATGACCCTTACAAAGTTGACACATTGCCTCATCCAATCAGCTCAAATCATTGGCGGCATACTTTTGATCATGGGCATGGCCCTAGGACTCACCAACTACTTGATCGACGTTGGCGTACCAGACATGGCTTCCGAATGGGTTCAAGGCATCACCCAAAATCGCTATGTGTTTCTATTGGCCCTGAACGTCTTCCTGTTTTTTGCGGGGGCACTGATGGAAATTTATGCCGCCATCATCGTGTTGGTGCCCTTGCTACTGCCACTGGCCATGAGCTATGGCATTGATCCTGTGCATTTTGGAATTATTTTTCTTGCCAATTTGGAAATGGGATTTCTATGCCCGCCGGCTGGCATGAACATCTATTTTGCAAGTGCTGTTTTCAAGAAAAGCTTGAAGGATGTCATGAAATCTGTCTTGCCAGCTTTGATGGCAATCTTCATAGGTACCGTGATCATTTCTTGGTTTCCTATTTGGGTGATGGCATTGCCTGAATTTGTTTTTCCAAAAATCTAAATTGACCTAGAGAATTTTTATGAAAAATAACACCCTTTCGTCATTACCCTCAGTGTCGCCCACGCGTTTTGTGAGTGCACTGTGTTTGCTTGCAAGCATTCAACTGTCTGCCTGCGCTCCTTTGGTGATTGGTGGCGCTGCATTGGCAGGCAAAGTTGCCATCGACAGAAGGACAGCTGGCATCCAATTGGAAGACGAAGCCATCGAGCTCCGATCCGAATCTGGCCTCAAAAGCATCTTGCCAAAAAATGCGCATGCCCGAATTCACAGCTACAACAGAATTGTTTTGCTCACAGGCGAAGTCAATAATGCCGCAGAAAAAGCATTGGCAGAGCAATTTGTCAAAAGTCAAGACAACGTCAAATCAGTTGTCAACGATTTGACGATCAGTCCAGAAAGCTCATTGACGCAAAGAGCCAAAGACAAAGTCATCAATGGACAAGTCAGAGCGCTATTGGTTCAAGCCAAAGACATTCATTCATCTGCTGTTCACATTGTGGTCGAGCGTGGCATTGTTTATTTGATGGGTCGATTGACCAGCGATGAAGCCAAACGCGTTACTGAGTTGGTCAGTACCGGCCAAATATCGGGCGTCGAAAAAGTCGTTAAAGTTTTTGAGCTGATCTCTGACGAAGATCTAAAAAGACTGGTGGCACCAGCCAAACGGTGAGACCCACCCGGCTCAAAATCACAAGCATTTATTTTGCGGGTACCAAGTTCTCAATGAACGAACTGCATGCCTTTTCCCAGCTAAACTCCATTGCGCGTTGTCTAGCCTGGTATCTTGGAACATCCAATGCTTTCTGGGTTGCGATGGCCAAATCTTCACCAAGCACCCCGCCCTTCACGACCTTAGTTTGATGGTTCATTAGTACTTCTTGAGGACCATCAACTGGGTAAGCCGCCACAGGTGTGCCACATGCCATGGCTTCAAGCATGACCAACCCAAAGGTTTCATGCCGGCTTGCAAACACAAAAACATCTGCTGTGCTGTAAACCATCGCAAGTTCTGGACGCGGCAACAAGCCTAGCCATGTAATACCCGGGTATCTTTTTTTCAAATCAGCCTCTAATGGACCTACACCACAGACAACTTTTGAGCCTTCAAAAGGCATTTTTAAAAAAGTTTCAATGTTCTTTTCGTAGGAAACACGACCTACAAAAATCGCCAAAGGTCGCGTCAAATGTGCCAGCGGAAGATATTCAACTGGTTCATGTGCGTAATTGAACAAGTTGACATCAACCCCATGCGTCCAAGGCTTCAAATTTTTGAAGCCCTGTTTTGACAACAAATCCAAGACGCCAAAGGTGGGCACCATCACACCCGATGAATGACGATGAAAGTGCTTGAATATGGCATAGCCTACCCACAAGGGTAGTTTCAAAGCTGCTTTCAAAATTTCAGGAAAACGTGTGTGATAGGCGGTGGTGTAACGCCATTGGTTTTTTTGGCAGATCCCCCTTGCAGCCCAACCCAAGGGACCTTCGGTTGCCAAATGGATGGCATCAAAGGCCATTGAAGACAGGATTTTTTCTAGCTTAGCTTTCGGCTTGACTGCCAAATCAATGCCCGCATAGCCAGGGCATGGTTTGGTTTGAAACATACCAGGATGAATGACTTCAACAGAGTGGCCAGCCAATTTAAGTTCTTTAACCAACTCCACCAGCGTTGTGACCACACCATTCACTTGCGGTTGCCAGGCGTCTGTTACAAGAACAAGTTTCATGCACTAACCAACGATGTCGTTTTTATGGCGATCTTGGTTTCAGAATACGGATCGAAAGTCAAAATTTCCAACCGTCCATCGTGATGTTCTACAAGGGTGCTTAAGCTTTCAACCCAATCGCCGTCATTGCAATACAAAACACCGTCTATTTCACGAATTTCGGCATGGTGAATATGACCGCATACAACACCGTTATAGCCTAATTTTTTAGCTTCATGTGCCACAGCAACTTCAAAATCAGAAATGAAATTGACGGCTTTTTTTACTTTTAGTTTCAAGTATGCCGAAAGCGACCAATAAGGCATTCCCATTCTGCCGCGCATGTAATTGAGATGCCTGTTAGCTTTGAGTGCCCATTCATAAAGGGTATCACCCACGTACGCCAGCCATTTGGCAAATTGAATCACACCATCAAAATAATCGCCATGAATGACCCACAACTTTTTGCCATCTGCCGTTACATGAACAGCATGCTCAACAACCTCTACGCCGCCAAATGAATGGTCTAAAAAGTCTCTCGCAAATTCATCGTGGTTGCCAGGCACGTACACCACGCGACAACCTTTGCGTGCTTTTCGCAGTAATTTCTGAACCACATCATTGTGAGCTTGCGGCCAATACCACTTGCGCCTTAGTTGCCAACCATCAATGATGTCGCCTACCAAATAAAGCGTATCGCATGAGTGTGTTTTTAAAAATTCAAGCAAAGCTTCGGCTTGGCATCCAGGTGTTCCAAGATGCAAATCAGAAATAAAGATCGCACGGTAGTGCTTCTTTTGATGGTTTTCACCAGGCATAAATTCCTGAGCATCTTTGAACATCATCATGCACCTGCAAAGTGCTTGCGATATCTGAGCGGCAAGTCCTTGACTTGCATCAGCATCGGTAAATCGGCTGTGTTGAAATCGGGATCCCATGCGGGTGCGCCCAATATTTTTGCACCTAAGCGAAGGTAACCCTTAATCAATGCAGGGGGCTCAACGGGCAAGCATGTGTCTAGCTCCTCAATTGGCAGAGGAAGCCGAGGGCGTACATGAAACTCTATAGATGCCAAATTTGTTTTGGCCAATTGATGCCACATGCTGGCTGCTGCATCGCCACTGACGATGCCGTTGTGCAACATCGGAATGCTTGCGCAACCAATCATGGTGTCCAGTTGATTACGGGACATGAATTCAAATAATGCGCCCCACAATGCCAAAATGACGCCGCCATGTCGGTGCTCTGCATGGACGCAGCTGCGTCCTAATTCCACCATGCGCTCGCGCATGAAGCGAAGTCTTGTTAAGTCAAACTCAGTATCAGTGTAGGTGCCACCTACTCGTTTTGCTTGTGCTGGCGTTAAAACACGATAGGTGCCAATCACAGCGCCCGACAAACCGTCTCGAACCAGTAAATGCTCGCAATAATCGTCAAACAAATCGATGTCATGGCCGGCGACGGTAACAGGCAGTCTTGCACCCATTTCGTTTGCAAAAACGTCATAGCGCAGACGTTGCGCCTCTCTCACTTCATCCTGATGCTTAGCCCAGCTAACTTCGATGGTAGATTTCGAAACTTTTGTGTGGCTGGTGCCACTTTCAGTTTGAGGGCTTTGATGAAGTGACCCCCGTGGCAAACCAATTTGTGAAATTGGAAACGTTGGGTTTGGTAATTCTTTCATTGATGTCTCCCAAGTAGTACTTAACTTGGAAGTTGATATTGACGAAGCACAGTTTCATTGACATTTCATTTGCATGAAATTTTTGTGACAACGCACCCATAAATAATATGCACCAACTTGAGCATCACTGCCCATACAAGCATATTTCTGGCAATATATTTAAATGAATTCAATACTTAAAAATACAGCTCCCCTGAAACCTTCAACCCGTCGGATCCAAGTCAGGCAATCTGGCGTTCATGGCAAGGGTGTTTTTGCGATACAGAATATTGCAAAAGGCGAAACAGTGATCGAGTACATCGGCGAAATTATTTCTGCACAAGAAGCAGAAGACCGTCACCCTCACGACCCCTCCGACCCAAACCACACGTTTTATTTTCAAGTCGATGATGACAAAGTGATTGATGCTTTGCATGGTGGCAATTCAGCACGTTGGATCAATCACAGTTGCGCTCCTAACTGTCAACCTGTGGTGGAAGAGGATCGCGTGTTCATCAAAGCAAAGAAAAACATCATGGCAGGGGAAGAGCTCAACTATGACTACGGGTTGATCATCGATGAGCCCATCACTAAAAAGTTGATAGCGCAATATCCGTGCTGGTGCGGCAGCAAAAAATGTCGTCAAACTTTGCTGGCTGGAAAACCAATTTCAAAGAAAAAGAAAAACAAAGCCAAAGCCGATGAGATTCGCCAAACCATCAAAAAACTTAAAACCAAATTGACGCGGCTCGAAAAAAAATAAATCGTCATCAATTTGACACTTGCTGTGACTATCTTTGCCGCATGCAAGAATTCATCAAAACTCAAATTTCAGACGATGGACTTCGTTACGTGTCACGCCAAAGTGGCTCACCCTTTGGTGCACTGGGCGACTGTCGATCGACCTTAAGCTGCTACAAATGCGGCACTCACAAACCGAGGTCTTTTGGCGCAAATCACAAAATATTGGGCAAGTCGATGTTTTGTTGCTTTGACTGTGTTGCACCCAAGATCAATCGCTTAGAAGACGAAATTTAAAAATCGTCCCTGAGTACCTCTAAGACGTCCGACTTAAATTCACGGCCGTACAAAATCAATACCACCAAGGCCGTTGCCATCACAAGTGCAATGGGCGAGAAAAACCAAGCCATTGCTGCAAATGAAAAGTAATAGGCACGCAAACCATCGTTGAAAGTTTCAGCAGCAGCGCTGACCAAATTGCCAGCCCGCTCGGCAAACTTGATTCGGTCTTGACGGCCATCTGCAAAATCTTCTGGTGGCGGCATGGCGCCAATGACCAACGCCACAAACGTGTACTGACGCATCGACCAAGAAAATCGGAAAAATGCGTACACAAAAATACCAACCAAAACCAAAACCTTTAACTCAAACACCAACAAGGGCGTTTGAACCGCAAAGGGTATTTCGCGCACCAAATCTGCGGCTTTGTCTGTGGTGCCCAAAAGTGCAAAAAGTCCACCAATGATAATGATCGAGGTGGAAGAAAAAAATGCGGGCGTTTGCGACAAGTTCTGGGTAATCAAACCATCCAGCATGCGGGGGTCACGCGCTGTGGCTTGCAACATCCACAATTGCCGAAAATGGTTGGTAGTGGCAATCAGGGTCATGTTGCGTTGGCCATTGACCCTTGCAAACCAAGCATAGCCAATCCACAAGCCAAAGAACGAAGCCATGGCCAGCCAGTCGGCCCACGGTAAAAGCGTCACTATTTTCATGGTGCTATCCTAAACCGAAACATTCCAGTTAGGGCCCCATTCATGAATAGAATGAACGCCATCACGGCAAGCATGTTGTTACAACACTCATTCTTTTGACATGACAATTTACTGGGTCATCGGCTATTTCTTGGTGCTGGCGCTCACCTTGATCTACAAAACCCCCATCGTTCGGGGCCCTTGGTTGTTTTTAATGCGTTCATTTTTTCCCAATTGGAAGTTTTTCCATGCTGTAGGGTACGTTCCCCACCTGTACGCAAGAGCCGCCAAGCTGAATGCCAAAGGCGAGGCCCTCTGGACTGATTGGGTCCATCTTTACCCCCGAAGCACACAAAGCTTTGTACAACTGTTTCACAACCCCACAACCAATTTGGGCTTGGCTCAGCAAAATTTAATTGACCATTTTTGGGCAGACTTGAACGATGCACCCGACGCATGCGATCCCAGAAGCTTTGTCACTTACCAAATGGTGGCGCACTTTGTGTCTGGCGTTTTGAGCACGCAATTTCCAGCCCACACCCATCACCAGTTTGAGCTGCGCATGCTGATGGACAACACCAACGAGACGGTTCACACGCACGTCATGATGACTTCGCCCATGGAGGCCAAAACCTGATGCTCAATTGGAACGAGCCCTACCTCTTAGCGACAGCCGAAGCCATCCGCGGCCTAGAGTTACTGTTTGCCTTGAGTGTGGGCATCCAAACCTTGGAGTACTGGCGAATGCGGCCCGCCATGCAGGGACAAGGTTTGTGGGTTTGGTCGATTCAACGTCAAGACATTCCAAACGGCTTGATGCGCCGTTTGCTCGATACTTTGTTCACACCTGCCTCGTTCAGTACCTTGCTGCTTTTAAGACTTGTGGCACTGGTAAGCGTCGCAACTCAATCTTGCAACATTTGGAACATCGGTTTTTTATTTGCCAGCAACTTGGCGGTTCTGATTCGATGGCGTGGTGCGTTCAACGGCGGCAGTGATTTTATGACCTTGGCTGTTTTGACTGGTCTTTTAATTTCACAAGTTGCGCAGCTATTTGTCGGCTCTGAAATGGCTTGGCGTGCATGCTTCTGGTACATCACCCTGCAGTCCATTACCTCGTACTTTATGTCGGGTGCTGTGAAGCTACTCAGGCGTGAATGGCGAAACGGCAGTGCCATGACCATCTTTTTGAATGCCGCCATTCATGGCCCCCTACGGCCTGGTCATTTGCTAAGAAAACCATGGCTTGCCACGCTGGGCTCATGGTCATTCATTTTGTGGGAATGTCTAGCACCTCTGGCATTGTTAGACGCTCGCATGGCAGCTGCCTTTTGCAGCGTAGCAGCACTGTTTCACTTTTTGGTGTTTTGGTATTTTGGTTTGAACCGGTTCTTTTGGGCTTGGTTGGCCACATTCCCAGCCATTGTTTGGTGTGCAGGACAACTTTAAGCCTGTTAAGCTGTTTGCCAAATTGAAACACCCCAACGTCATGTCAAATCACGATCACCCCTTTAACCAAGCCACCAACCTCACCCTTGAATCAGAAGGCTCATGGCGCGGTCATACACACCCCGCCTATGGCAACATGGTGGGACCTTTTGGCGGCATCACTTCGGCCGTTCTGCTCAACGCCATCCTCAAAGATCCAAGGCGTATCGGCGACCCTATTTCTCTAACTGTCAACTTTGCGGGCCCGATAGAAGACGGTCCGTTCACGATTGAAGCCAAGCCAGTTCGAACCAATCGTTCAACCCAACATTGGTCTGTGAATTTGATTCAACACAACGGTGAAGTGGCCACCACCGGCAGCGCCGTATTTGCCATTCGACGTGAAACTTGGGCATCCACCGAAATACAGTATCCAGAGCGCGCAACTGCCCTTGATTTGACACGCGCCGACACCTCCAAGGCGCCCGAGTGGACTCGGAGGTACGACATCCGCCCGCTCAGAGGTTTGATGATTGATGGCCAACTGCCAAATCATGAACCCGATGCCGTCACAGAATTTTGGGTGCAAGATGACCCGCCCAGGCCTTTGGACTTTTTATCGCTGACGGCCATCTGCGACTCTTTTGTACCTCGTATTTTTGTAAGGCGTCAGGGTAGATTTCCGGCAGGTACCATTTCTCTCACAACGCACTTTCATGCCGACAGCGAAATGCTGAATCAGCAAGGCTCAAAACATGTGTTGGGCTTGGCTCGTGCAAGCAGGTTTGGAATGGGTTACCACGATCAATCGGCTGAAATTTGGAGTGACACCCAACAGCTTTTGGCCACCACCCATCAGCTTGTTTACTACAAAGCTTGAGCTGGCCAGCATATTTTTAAAACACATTTAGTCAATTGACATGACGCCATTTAACGCCTCTGCACTGGTTCTTTTTTCTGGTGGCCAAGACTCTGCCACTTGCTTGGCTTGGGCCCTAGCGCGCTATGAGCGCGTCGAGACCATTGGCTTTCAATATGGTCAGCGTCATGTCATTGAATTGGCTTGCCGCGAGCACTTTATAGAAGGTATCAAACAGCAGTTTCCGCAATGGGAGCACAAGCTGGGCGAAGACCACATGCTGGACCTCAGCCTGCTAGGTCAAATTAGCAATACCGCGCTAACAGAAAACAAAGCCATTGAAATGCAGCAAAACGGCCTGCCCAACACCTTTGTGCCTGGCCGCAACTTGTTGTTTCTCACGTTTGCCGCCACCATTGCGTACAGACGTCAGCTCAAATACATAGTGGGCGGTATGTGCGAAACAGATTACTCGGGGTATCCAGACTGCCGCGATGACACCCTCAAAGCTTTGCAGGTTGCTTTGAGTTTGGGCTTGGACACACGCCTGGTATTGGAAACCCCCTTAATGTGGCTCGACAAAGCGCAAACTTGGAAGATGGCCGAGAACTTGGGAGGCCAAGCCTTGGTCTCTTTGATTGAAGAAGATACGCACACCTGCTATTTAGGTGACCGAACTCAGCGACATGCATGGGGTTATGGTTGCAACACCTGCCCCGCTTGTGAATTACGCCGCGTGGGGCATGAGCGTTACAAATTAGCAAGCTATCAAGCAGGTGCTTGAAAAAATCCAACCGATTCAGACAACTGGCCACCCGCTTTCACGGCAATGGCGCAATATTTGAATTCTGGAATTTTGCCAAACGGGTCGAGTGCGGCGTTGGTCATGAGATTGGCAGCCGCTTCGTAATAAGCAAACGGCACAAACACCGCACCCTGCGGTGTGCCATCATCCCGGCGCACGCGCAAACACACTTCGCCCCGTCTTGAAGCCAAGGTGATGACGTCGCCGGCGTTGACACCCAAAGCCAATAAATCAGCACCACACATCGACGCAGTGGCTTCGGGCTCAATGGCATCCAGCACTGTGGCACGTCTCGTCATGCTGCCTGTGTGCCAATGTTCTAACTGACGTCCTGTGATCAGCACAAACGGATAGTGCGCATCTGGACGCTCATTGGCCGGAATGATGTCTGCAGGGACCAAATGCACACGGCCATCGGTGGTTGCAAAGTGATCTTTGAAAACCGTCGGCTGACCAGGATCTTCTTCTGTCAGGCAAGGATAGGTCACGCTGGACTCTCGGACCAATCTGTCCCATGAAATACCACTGATCACTTCATGCATGGCCTGGCGCATTTCCTCATACACCTCCGCCACACCATGGTGTTCGCCTGCGTATTGCCAGTTCAAGCCCATGCCCTTGGCAATTTGTTGAATGATCCATAAATCGGCTTTGGCTTGGCCAGGCGCTTCAACAGCTTGCCGACCCATTTGCAGCATGCGATCGGTATTGGTCACGGTGCCGGTTTTTTCTGGCCACGCGGTCGCTGGCAACACCACATCAGCCAGCCATGCGGTCTCGGTCATGAAAATATCTTGCACCACCAAGTGTTCTAGCGATGCCAAAGCATGCCGTGCATGGTTCAAATCTGGATCGCTCATGGCGGGATTTTCGCCCATGACATACATGCCGCGAATTTTGTGCGGATCTGCGTCATCGGCCAAGGCCTTGTGCATGATTTCCACCACGGTATAGCCGGGTTGCTTGTCCAGTGGTGTGTTCCAAAACTTTTCAAACCAATCGTGAGCCTCTGGATTGGTGACGCGCTGGTAGTTTGGGTACATCATGGGAATGAGACCCGCATCGCTGGCACCTTGCACATTGTTTTGACCACGCAAGGGATGCAGACCGGAACCTGGCTTGCCAATTTGTCCGGTCACCGTGACCAACGCAATGAGGCAGCGCGCGTTGTCGGTGCCGTGCACGTGCTGGCTCACGCCCATGCCCCACAAAATCATCGAGCCTTTGCTTGTGGCAAACTCGCGCGCTACTTCACGCAGTGTTTCTGCAGGGATACCGCAAATAGGCGCCATGACTTCGGGGCTGTAGCCCTGAATGTTTTGCTTCAAGGCTTCGTAATTGCTGGCTCGTGATTGAACAAAGTCTTGATCGACCAAACCTTCTTCTATGACGGTGTAAATGAGTGCATTGAGCATGGCCACATCGGTGTCGGGCTTGAACTGCAGGGTGCGCCATGCGTGTTTGCCAATGTCGGTCACGCGGGGGTCGGCCAGCACAATTTTGGCGCCGCGCTTGGCCGCGTTTTTCATCCACGTGGCGGCCACAGGATGATTGGCGGTGGGGTTGGAGCCAATGACAAAAATCAAACCCGCATGCTCAACGTCATTCACCTGATTGCTGACGGCTGCAGAACCTACGCCCTCTAGCAATGCAGACACACTGGAGGCATGGCACAAGCGCGTGCAATGGTCGACGTTGTTGGAACCAAAACCTGTGCGCACCAACTTCTGAAACAAGTAGGCTTCTTCGTTGCTGCCCTTGGCGGAGCCAAAACCTGCCAAGGATTTAGCGCCATGCGCATCGCGCAATTGTTTTAATTTGCCGGCCCCCAAAGCCAAAGCTTCTTCCCATGTGGCTTCTCTAAAAACATCAGACCACTTGGCCGCGTTGCGATTCAGATGTTGAAAGGCTTCTGGGTCCTTGGGGATGCCCGCTTT
Source organism: Limnohabitans sp. (assembly GCA_049655425.1). Taxonomy (GTDB): domain Bacteria; phylum Pseudomonadota; class Gammaproteobacteria; order Burkholderiales; family Burkholderiaceae_C; genus Limnohabitans_A. Next base: position 1,138,392 of record JBASJS010000003.1, read on the forward strand.
GCGAATGAGGGGCACCGTGAGGCGCTGCGGATGCTGAATGTAGTCAAAGCCAAATCGTCCCTTCACGCACAAGCGATTGTGATTGGCCGGACCATCGCGCCCTTCCACGCTCACAATGCGGTTGTCTTTGATGTTGTAGGTGAGCAAGCATCCCACGCCACAGAAGGGACACACTGAGTCCACCTTCTTGTCCACCACTTGCGAGCCCACTTGCGTCTTAGGCATGAGCGCGCCGGTGGGGCAAGCCTGAACACATTCCCCACAAGCCACACAGCTGCTGTTGCCCATGGGGTCTTGCAGGTCAAACACAATTTGGCTGTTCGCACCGCGATGCGCATACCCGATCACATCGTTCACTTGCTCTTCGCGGCAGGCGCGAACACAACGATTGCACTGAATACAAGCATCTAAGTTGACGGCCATTGCAGGGTGAGAGACATCGGCAGAAGGCTGCTTGCGTCTCAGACTTTGCAGCTCAGGCCTGACCGTGACGTTCATGGCTTGCGCCCAATCACTCAGTTCGCCATGCTGCCCTGCTTCGGTCCATTTGTGGCCTTGCTCAGGCATATCGGACAGCAACAACTCCAACACCATCTCTTGGCTTTTCTTGGCGCGAAGACTTTGGCTTAGCACCTCGAGGCCAGGCGTGACGTTGCGACAGCAACTGGGGGCCAGTGTTCTTTCGCCCTTAATTTCCACCACACACGCACGGCAATTGCCGTCGGCACGCATGCCTTCTTTGTAGCAAAGGTGCGGAATATCAACGCCGTGACGCTTGGCGGCATTGAGGATGGACTCGCCTTCAAAGCCCACCACTGTTTGGTCGTTGAGCTTGAATTCAACGCTGGGCGGCGCCAGCAATTCTTTGGACACAGGGGCGTTCATTTAATTGATCTCCTGTGGAAAATACTTCTGCACACACCTGATTGGATTAGGCGCGGCTTGTCCCAAACCACAGATGGAGGCATCGGTCATCACTTGGTTCAAATCTTCCAAGGTGCTGTTGTCCCACTTGGGGGCTTGCATCAACGCAACCGCTTTAGCAGTTCCCACACGACAGGGCGTGCATTGGCCGCAACTTTCGTGTGCAAAGAAGTTCATCATGTTGAGAGCCGCATGGCGCGCAGAGTCTTGGTGGCCCAACACGATGACTGCTGCCGAACCAATAAAGCAACCGTAGGGTTGCAGGGTGTCAAAGTCGAGAGGAATGTCTTTTAATGTTGCAGGAAGAATGCCGCCAGAAGCACCGCCGGGCAAGTAGGCATAGAAATCATGGCCCTCTTGCATGCCACCGCAATACTCTTCAATCAATTCTGCAATGGTGATACCTGCAGGCGCCAATTTCACACCTGGCTTTTTCACGCGCCCACTGACACTGAAACTGCGCAAACCTTTGCGATCGTGACGGCCGTAACCAGAGAACCACTCAGGTCCTTTTTGCACAATGTCGCGAACCCAGTAAAGGGTTTCAAAGTTGTGCTCTAGCGTGGGTCTGCCAAACAAGCCGACCTGCGCAATATAAGGCGGCCGCATGCGCGGCTCACCGCGCTTGCCTTCAATGCTTTCAATCATGGCCGACTCTTCGCCGCAGATGTAGGCCCCAGCGCCTCGGCGCAATTCAATCTTGGGCAAGTCGACAGGCGCATGGGCTTGCAGCTTTGCCAGTTCTGTTTCCAAAATTTGTCGGCAGCCATGGTACTCATCGCGCAAATAAATGTAGATGGCCTCAATGCCCACCACCTGCGCTGCTATCAACATGCCTTCTAAAAAGCGATGCGGGTCCCGCTCTAAATACGTTCTGTCTTTGAAGGTGCCGGGCTCGCCTTCGTCAATGTTCACGGCCATCAAACGGGGAGCAACTTGCTCGCGCACAATGCGCCACTTGCGGCCCGCTGGAAACCCTGCCCCGCCCAAGCCGCGCAAGCCTGAATCTTCCATGGCTTTCAGAACAGCATCTGTGTTTGATTGATCCTTGGCCAATGCTTGAAGCAATTCGTAGCCCCCGTCGGCCACATAAGCGTTGAAGTCAATATGCTCGGGCACCACCGCTTCAATGGCGTTGGTCTGGACAGCTTGCATCACTTGGTCTACCGAGGCATGCCCCATTTCGTGTTGATGCACTACTGCAACGGGCGCTTGTTCACATCGGCCCATGCAAGGGGCTGCCACCACTTTGACCTTGTCAGTGCCAAGGGATGCCTGCAACTTGCCAAGCAATGTGGTGGCACCCGCCATGTCGCAGCTCAGTCCATCACACACCCGCACCGTGAACTTTGGCGCTGGCTCGCCATCGCGAATGACTTCAAAGTGATGGTAAAAGGTGGCCACCTCATACACCTCGGCCATCGGGATGTTCATTAGCTTGGCCAATGCCACTAAAAGGCGCTCGTGCAAACCGCGGTAGGTGTCATTGATTTTGTGCAAATGCTCAATGAGCAAGTCTTTGCGCGCTTGAAGCGCGTCACCCTGCAAATTTAGCAAGCTGCTCACTTCTTGAAGTGATACGTCATCCGCTTGTCTGCCCTTGAGCTGACGCCTCTGGCGAATCTTGAGCGCCATCTCTTCGGCACTGGCCAAAGTGATGACAGACTGTGGTTTGAATGGATCTGAAGTCATGCTGATTCAATTTTAGAGGGCGTTTTACGCTTTCAGCGCATTTGACAAATACTCAATGAGCACCGAAACCCGGTGCGGAATGTAGCGATTGCTGGGCAACACTGCATAAATGCCCAAGGGGGCAATGGCAAACTTTTTCAAGACTTCCACCACCTCCGCGCTGTTCAGAAAAGGCTGCGCTATGAAATCGGGTTGCCGAGTGATGCCAATCCCTGCCGCTGTTGCTTGCATTAGCGCTTCTCCGTTGTTGGCCATCATGCGGCCCCGAATTGGCACATTGAAGTTGCCGCCATTGACTTCATAAATCCAGTTGGCAGGTTTCATGTCCATGGCATAGGCCAAGCACTCATGGTTTTGCAATTCACGCGGATGCTTGGGGGTGCCGTGCTGGGCCAAATAGTGAGGCGATGCCAAGGTCAAAATTTTGCACGTGCCCAGCTTTCGAACAATGTCGCTGGGGTCTAAATCACCCGTGATGCGAATCGACACATCAATGCCTTCTTCAATCAGGTTGGCGCGCCTGTCTGAAAAGTCCATGCTGAGTTGAATGTGAGGATGCAGTTTAGAAAACTCTGCCAAGCTAGGCATCAGCCTCTGCAAACCGAAGCTAAGCGGCAAGCCCAAACGAATGCGCCCCCGCGGCTCCACCTTTTCTTCTGACAAGCTTGATTCAGCGGCGTCCACCATGTTCAAAATAACGCGGCAACGTTCGAGATAAGCCGCACCCGCCGTGGTGAGCGTGAGGCTGCGGGTGCTGCGAATGATGAGCTTGCTGCCCAGCTGTTTTTCTAAGCCGGCAATTTGACGCGTGATCATGGAGCGCGCCACGTTCTGCTGATTGGCCACAGCCGTAAAGCTGCCGGCCTCCGCCACCCTGACAAACACCTGCATTGCGTTGAATTTATCCATTGTTGCTAATTTTGCAACAAATATTTGCTGATTGACTACTTTTTTAAAACCAATTTAAAACCTACAGTCCGTCCATTCCTTTGGAGACCAGCATGGAAAATCTTCGAAATGCGCTGTTTGTGCCACACGGTGCGCCCACTTTTGCCCTAGACCCTGGCGCCGCAGGCGTGGCCATGAGCAAATTGGCCAGTCAACTGCAAACACCACGCGCCATCATTGTGGTGAGCCCGCACTGGGATACGGCCATCCCCACCGTCAGCACAGCCACGCAACTTGAGACCATTTACGACTTCTACGGCTTCCCCGACGAGCTGTACCGCATCAAGTACCCCGCCACCGGTTGCCCCGAAGGGGCACTGGAAGTGGTGAATGCTTTGCAAAAACGCTTTAGCCAAGTGGCCACAGACCCTGCGCGCGGCTTAGACCATGGCGCTTGGACACCTTTGCGCCAGATGTTTCCGGATGCAGACATCCCCATCATTGCTGTGTCGATCCAAAGCCACGCCGGCACAGCACATGCGTTGGCCATGGGCGAAGCACTGCAAGAGCTAACACACCAAGGCTTCTTGGTCATCGGCTCAGGCAACATCACGCACAACTTAGGCGACTACCGAATGGCCGCCATGCAAGGTGGGCAAACACCGGCGTATGTGCAAACTTTTGCCGATTGGGTGGAGGCGCAATTGACCACCCAGAATTTGCAGAACTTGGTTGACTACCGCCAACACTCACGCGAAGGGGTTCGATCGCACCCTGCAGAAGATCACCTGTTGCCCTTGTTTGTGGCCCTGGGCGCTGCAGGCAAAGACGCCAGCGCCAAAGCGTTCTACCGCGGCATCAGCAGCTATGTGATTGCCATGGACGGCTACACATTTATTTAAAGACACGCCATGAAAAGCAATTCTTACTCTGCTGTTGCCAAAGCCCTCCACTGGGCCATGGCCTTTGGTATTTTTGGCTTGGTCGTCTTAGGCTCGGTCATGAGCGACATGGCGTTGTCGCCAGAAAAATTGCAATATTTTTCATGGCACAAATGGGCCGGCGTCACGGTCTTCATGTTGGTGTGGCTTCGCTTGGTGTGGCGCTTGATCAGCCCGCCACCCGCTTACCCTGAGGGCATGTCGCTCAATGTGAAGCGCTTGGCATCTGCAGGCCACGTTGCCTTGTATGCCTTGATGGTGATCATTCCCATCACGGGCTGGCTCATGAGCTCGGCCAAAGGCGTGCCTACTGTGTGGTTTGGCGTCCTGCCCTTGCCTGACTTGATCAGCAAAGACAAGGCACTCGGAGAATTGCTGCAAGAGGTGCATGGCACCCTCAGCTGGATCATGGTCATCCTCATTGCTGGCCACGTCGCTGCCGCACTCAAGCATCATTTCATTGACAAAGACGATACGTTGCGCCGAATGGCGCCCTTTATTCAATTGAACAAGGATCCATCATGAAAACACGGCATCTCAGCGCAATCAAGACGCTTGCGGCGTCACTGTTGGCAAGTACCCTCAGCGCCCAAGCTGTTGAATACAAAACCATTGACGCTGCCAAAAGCCATGTGATCTTTAGCTACAAACAAATGGGCGTGGGCATGGACGGCAAGTTCAAAAAGTTTGCAGCACAACTGAGCTTTGACCCTGCCAAGCCTGCAGCCGCCAAAGCCACGTTGGAAATTGATTTGGCTGCCATCGACACGGGCTCTAGCGAAGTCGACCAAGAAGTGACGGGCAAATCATGGTTCAACACCAACGCGTTTCCCAAAGCCGTCTTTGTCAGCAGCCAGATCAAACAAACCGCCGCCCATCAATTTGAGGTGACGGGCAAATTGATCCTCAAGGGTCAAACCAAAGACATCAGCTTTCCATTGAAACAAACGGCACAAGGCAATGTGGGTGTGTTCAATGGCAGCTTTGTCATGCGCCGCGCCGATTTCAACATCGGTGAGGGCATGTGGGCCAAGTTTGACACTGTGGCCAACGAAGTTCAAGTGAACTTTCAAATCACCGCTCTCGCGAGCAAATAATTTTTTTAAACCAGGAGCATCTCTATGACAAAACTCAACCGCATCGCTGCCGCTTTGGCTTTCGCATCTTTGGCCGCCACATCGGCCATTGCTGCCCCTAAAACATTCGTTGTGGATGGCTCACACACCTTCCCACGCTTTGCTTATTCGCACTTTGGCTATTCCACACAAGTGAGCCGCTTTGACAACACCACGGGTACTGTGGTGTTTGATGCCGATGCCAAAACAGGTTCTGTGGACATCAGCATCGACATGAAATCAGTGAACACTGGCTTTGCCGACTTCAACAGTCACATCCAAGGCGAAGACTTCTTGGACACGGCCAAGTTTCCCAAGGCCACCTTCAAGTCCACCAAAGTCAACTTCCAAGACGGCAAGCCCGCATCGATTGAGGGTCAGCTGACCATCAAAGGCGTGAGCAAAGCGGTGACATTGACGGTCACATCTTTCCAAGCCATGGCACACCCCATGCTGAAGAAAGACGCCATTGGTGCCAATGCCTTTACCGTGATCAAGCGTTCTGAATTCAACGCTGGTAAATACGCACCTTACGTTGGCGATGAAGTTCGTATTGAGATTGCTTTGGAAGCCATTCAAAAGTAATTGACTCGGAGGTCATTCCGACACTGTTCTTTGACATTCGATCTACCCATGATCGACAGAGAAGCATAAGATGTCTGAATGTACCTCCAACAGCCAAGCATTGGATTCTTCACAGCCCTTTGTGTGGGGTTCTTGATTGGCATTGTTCGAGAGCGACTGCATCAACCCGGCGTCATGATGGCAGGCGTCAGAACTCACACAGCGGCTGCCTTGATGGGAGCGGTTGCATTTAGTTTGGGCATGCCCGTTTTCATCATTGCTTTGGCCATGACAGGTGTTCTCATTGCCGTTGGTTATTACAGGTCCTATGGCACCGACCCTGGCATGACTGGCGAGGTATCTCTTGCTTTGACGGTACTACTAGGCGGGCTGGCACTTTCCGCCAGCCAACTTGCAGCGGCATTGGGTGTCGCTGTTGCCGTCTTGCTGTTTCTTAAAAAACCACTTCGAAAATTCAGTCAAGAATTGCTCACAGAGAAAGAGCTAGAGGATGCGTTGATCTTGTTTGCCGCAGCACTCATTGTGCTGCCCATTCTTCCACAGGAAGCCATTGATCCTTGGGGCGCTCTGAAACCCTTTGGCATTTGGAAAGTGGTGGTGATCATCATGTGCACAGGCATGGTGGGTCATTTGGCCATTCGCCTCACGGGGCTTCAGTGGGGCCTCCCCATCGCTGGATTTTTGTCAGGCTTTATTTCCTCTACGGCAGTCATCATGGATTTAGGTCAGAAAACAAAAACTGATCCCAACATGACAGCCATTGCCTGTGCCTCGGCGCTGCTCTCCACGCTTGCTTCACTGATTCTGTTTGCACTGGTTTTGGGCGCAAGCTCAATTGAGCTGCTGAAGTCGGTGGCTCTGCCCTTGTTGTTTGGAGGGCTCAGCTTATTGACCATGGCCGTGCTTCTGTTCAAACGACAAACGCTTCCAAGAGACTTCACACTCACGCCCACCCAAGATGCATTTCAGCTCAAGCATGTCTTTATCATTGCCTTTAGCATTAGCAGCATCAGTCTAGTTTCGGCATGGATCGGCTCTTTGTTTGGTCAAACTGGCACCCTCATCTCGGCTGTGATCATTGGTTTTGCAGAAATTCATGCGGCGGCCTTCAGCATTTCTCAATTGGCGCCACCACAAAATGAAGTGCCAAAATTGGCGCGTTGGGGGGTCATTGCTATTTTGGCCGCCAGTGTGCTCTCCAAATCCATCTTGAGCGTGATGGGAGGTGGCAAAAGCTATGGTTTCAAAATGACAGCATGTTTAACACTGTTCATTGGCGCCACCGTTTTAGGCCGTTTGATTTAACCCAGCCCCGTAGTTTCCCAGTTTGAATCGTGCGCAATCTCGTGTACGCTTCATCCCAATTTCTATGAGGTGAAACATGTCTGATACGCCCTACATTCCCCCTAAAGTTTGGACTTGGCAAAAGGCCAATGGCGGCCGGTTTGCCAACATCAATCGTCCGGTGGCCGGCGCCACCCATGAGCAAGCACTGCCCCGCGGCAAACACCCCCTGCAGCTTTACTCTTTGGGCACGCCTAATGGCATCAAAGTCACCGTGATGTTGGAAGAGTTGCTCGAACTGGGTCACAGTGGCGCTGAATACGACGCTTGGCTGATTCGCATCAGTGAAGGCATGCAATTTGGTAGCGGCTTTGTTGACGTCAATCCAAACTCCAAAATTCCAGCCCTTCTGGATTGCAGTGGCCCTGAAGACATTCGCGTTTTTGAATCGGGCTCTATCCTGTTTTACCTGGCTGAAAAATTCAAAGCCTTCTTGCCCACCGATGTGGTCAAACGCACTGAATGCATGTCATGGTTGATGTGGCAAATGGGCAGCGCGCCTTATTTAGGCGGCGGCTTTGGCCATTTCTTCGCTTACGCCCCAAGCAAAATTGAATACGCCATTGACCGTTTTGCCATGGAAGTGAAGCGCGAGCTTGACGTGCTCAATCGCCGTCTGGCCGATCATCGCTTCATTGGCGGTGACGACTACAGCATTGCCGACATGGCCATCTGGCCTTGGTACGGCAGCTTGGCCAAAGGCGAGCGTTACGATTCTGGCGAGTTTTTGCAAGTGCACGAATACACAAACGTCATTCGTTGGGCCGACGAAATTGAAGCACGTCCAGCCGTCAAGCGCGGCCGCATGGTCAACCGTGTCATGGGCCCGCTTGAGACACAGCTGCACGAGCGTCACGATGCCAGTGACTTTTTGCACAACACACAAGACAAACTGCAAAAACCTGAGTAAGTTGCTTAGTACTGAGGCTGGTGCTTTTTCAAACAAGCCACCACCTCAGCCGACAGCTCAAATGCTGGGCCAAACTGGATGGCCAGTTCTTGGCAGCGTTTTGCAAATGCATCGACGCCCATGGCATAGGCCATTTGCAAGGTACCTCCGGTGCATGCCGGAAAGCCCAAGACAAACACGGCGCCAATATTGGCTTCGTGCACTGCACTTAAAACGCCCTCCTGCAAACACTTGGCGGCCTCAATGGCTTGACTGAACAAAAGGCGGTCTTGGATGGTTTGATGAAGTTGAGCGCCATGCAACTTGCTGATGTTGGACTCTACTGTTTGTGCCGTTTGTTCCTGCGACATGCCACCACACTGCGTTTTCATTTTCAACGGGCCTGTGTGCATACCTGCTTGCACCGCTAGGTTTTCAATCAGCGCCGCAGACACACCCTCAGACAAGAGTGCATCCGCTTGGTGCATGTAGGCTGTCATGGCACGCTGGATATAAGCTTGCTTGCCATCGGCAGCTCCAGCGTTGAACAACGCTGCGTAATCCAAACCTGCAGCCGGCATGCCTTTGTTCAGCACCCAAGCATGATCCGGCTTGCAGCCCAACTCAGCTTGCAGCTTGGCAAGGTCTGCCTTGTAGCTGTTCATGTTGAAAAAGGTCGTATTGATCATGTTGCGCGCCACGTCGGTGTTCATCATCGTGGCCAGGTAACGGCTTTCAATGCGCATGGCTGTGTCAAAGTCCACCAAGGCGCCTTCTACCATAGCCGCCAAGGCTGCTTCGGGTGCTGGATACAAGCCCCGCGTTTTGAGTTTTAGCATGGCTGGTGCCACCGTCAGCATGCCAGCAATTTTAGGATTGGCAGGTGTGCCGCCTGGCATTTTGTAATCCTTGCGGTCCCACACGTGCTGTGAGGCCTCTGGCTTACCCTGCGCCGAGGCGATGTAGGCCAAGGCTTGCGGGCGTAGCAAATCATCGGATGCCACCAACTCGTGCACCAAGCCCAAGCGATGCGCTTCTTCAGCGTTGAACAACTTGCACTCTAGGAGGTAGGGTTGTGCGGCCATCAAGCCCAAGATGCGCGTCATCTTGGTAATGCCACCGGCGCCAGGAATGAGCCCCAGCGTAATTTCAGGAAAACCAAAAATCGCTTTAGGGTTGAGGGTGGCAATGCGGTAATGCCCCACCAGCGCCACTTCCAAGCCGCCACCTAAGGCGGAACCATTCAAGCAAGAGACCACCGGAAATCCGCAGGTCTCTAGCGTTCTGAAACTTTTCTTAACCCCTTCAATTTCGGCAAAGACACGGGGGCCATCCTTAGAGGTAGATCGCATCACACCTTTTAAGTCCGCGCCAGCAAAGAACGTGGACTTGGTGGACGCCAAAATCAAACCTTTGAGGTGAGCGGCATCTTGTTTGACCTGGTCGGCTACTTGGGCCAAATCGGCTTGCCATTGCAAACACATGGTGTTGACGGGCGAGCCTTGCTCGTCAAAGGTGATGGTGGCAATGCCTTCTTGAATTTCGTAGCGCAGTGTTTTCAAAATCATGGAAGTCTCCTGCTTAAACGCGCTCAACAATGGTGGCAATGCCCATACCGCCACCCACACACAAGGTGGCCAGGCCGTAGCGTAAATTGCGGCGATGCAATTCATCAATCAGAATGCCCAAAATCATGGCACCCGTGGCACCCAGCGGATGGCCCATGGCAATGGCACCGCCGTTCACATTGACGCGGTCGTGCGACACGTGCATTTCTTGCATGAACTTCATGGGCACTGCCGCAAAGGCCTCGTTGATTTCAAACAAATCAATTTGATCAATCGTCATGCCGGCTTTGGCCAAAGCTTTACGCGCTGCGGGCATAGGGCCCGTCAACATGATGGTGGGGTCGGCACCCGATAAGGCGGCAGCCAAGATGCGTGCACGGGGCTTTAAGCCATGCTGCTTGCCTGCAGCTTCAGAGCCAATCAGAACGGCAGCCGCACCGTCCACAATGCCCGACGAGTTGCCAGCGTGATGAACGTGATCAATGCGGGCCACCTCTGGATACCGTTGCAAAGCCACAGCATCAAAGCCCATCGCACCCAATGACTCAAACGAAGGCTTCAAACCCGCCAGTGTCTCGACGGTGGTGTTGGGTTTGATGAACTCATCTTGCGCCAAAATAATTTGACTCAACGCATCTTTAACAGGCACCACCGATTGATCAAAGTAACCCGCACTGCGCGCAGCGGCAGCGCGTTTTTGAGATTCCACGGCAAATGCGTCGACATCATGTCGGCTGAATCCACTCATGGTGGCAATGAGGTCGGCCCCAATGCCTTGCGGCACAAACAACGTGGCGCTGTTGGTTTCTGGGTCTTGCGCCCACGCACCGCCATCAGCACCAATGGGCACACGGCTCATGCTTTCAACACCGCCCGCTACCACCAAATCTTCCCAGCCGCTGCGAACCTTCATGGCGGCCATGTTGACGGCCTCAAGACCAGAGGCACAAAAGCGATTGAGTTGAACACCCGAACAACGCCAGTCCCAGCCCGCCTTCAAAGCGGCTACTTTGGCAATGACAGAGCCTTGCTCACCAATGGGAGACACCACACCCATGACCACATCATCGACGGCCGCAGTATCGAGGTCGTTGCGTTTTTGAATTTCAGACAAAACTCCCGCCAACAAATTGACTGGCTTCACCTCATGGAGGCTGCCATCTTTTTTACCTTTGCCGCGCGGTGTGCGAATGGCGTCATAAACAAATGCGTCTGTCATGCTGTCTCCTAAAGGTCATCACGGGCTTGTCCCATGTTGCTCAATTCGTCAATCAGTATAGACTTTTGAACAGATAAATCCGCCCTCCCTTCCTTCTCACAGTCCGGTAGATGACACCATGATTGAACGCACTCTTTTCAACGCCGACCACGAAGCCTTTCGCGACAGTTTTCGCAAGTTCATGGACAAAGAAATTGCCCCCTACCATGAGGCCTGGGAAGAGCAAGGCTATGTCGACCGCGAGGTCTGGCGCAAAGCCGGTGCCAATGGTTTCTTGGGCATGACCTTGCCAGAGGCCTATGGCGGCGCCGATGCAGACAAGCTCTATTCGGTGGTGCAAATGGAAGAGTTGTCGCGCGGTGGCTTCAGTGGCATTGGCTATGGACTGCACAACGAAATTGTGGCCCCATACATCTTGCACTACGGTACCGAAGCACAAAAGCAGAAGTACCTGACCGCAATGACCAGCGGCGAAATGATTGGCGCCATTGCCATGAGTGAACCTGCGGCCGGCTCCGATTTGCAAGGCGTCAAGACCACTGCCATTCAACAGGCCGATGGCACTTATGTGATCAACGGCAGCAAGACCTTCATCACCAATGGTTGGCATGCCGATGTGGTCATTGTGGTGGCCAAAACAGACCCTGCGGCGGGTGCAAAAGGCACTAGCTTGTTCTTAATCGAACGCGGCATGCCCGGCTTTGAAAAAGGCAAACGCTTGAAGAAGCTGGGACTCAAAGCACAAGACACCTCCGAGCTTTTCTTTGACAACGTCAAAGTGAGCGCAGATCAATTGCTAGGCGGCCCCGCCATGGAAGGCAAAGGCTTTATCTGCCTCATGGAGCAACTGCCATGGGAGCGTTTGCAAATTGCCATTGGCGCTGTAGCCGCCGCACAAGCGGCCATCGACTGGACAGTGAGCTATGTCAAAGATCGCAAAGTCTTTGGCCAAGCGGTGGGGCAATACCAAAACACGCGCTACACCTTGGCGGAATTGCAAACCGAAGTGCAAGTGGCCCGCGTGTTTGTGGACAAGTGTTGCGAGCTGCTCAGCACAGATCAACTGGACACCGCCACAGCCAGCATGGCCAAGTACTGGTGCTCAGACTTGCAATGCAAGGTGATGGATGAATGCGTGCAATTGCATGGGGGCTATGGCTACATGTGGGAGTACCCCATTACGCGCGCCTATGCCGATGCCCGAGTGCAGCGCATTTATGGCGGCACCAATGAAATTATGAAAGAGGTGATTTCGCGCGGCATGGGCTTGTCTGGCCGTTGACAAAAAAGGGCGCTAAGCGCCCTTTTCAACTACATGGAACACTTGCAATCAATCTTCTTCCGTGTAAATCTTGCCACCAAACTTAAGGGAACTGTATTCGCGCTTTGACTGAAACAAGGGGAAGAACATCTGGTGATACCAGTGTTCTTGACCAAACAATTGGTCATCCTTTAAACCGACTTGCGCTGGGTATTTTTGGGTAATGTGCGCTGACCCAAAAATGATGTCCCATATGAACAATAGATTGCCAAAGTTGCCTTTGTAATGGCCCACACCATCTTTTTGCGTAATGGCATGGTGAGCCCAATGTGTAGCAGGCGTAGAGATGGTTCTCTCTAGCACCCACATCAGCGGACGCAAGGCCGGAATTTTGTACAAGGGCTCATCCCAACGCCAGGCGCAGTGAGCACCCAAAATGACAGTCAACTTAACCACGATGTAAAGGGCATAGACCAAACCGCCCACGCCCAAATAAAGCAAAGCCCCTGCAAACCACAAACCCGGCATCATCAGGTAGTAGAAAAAGTTGTTTCTAAAGGTGACGCGAATGCTCATGTAAGCCGCAGAGTGATGCGCACGGTGCAAAGGCCACAACAAAGGCGAATGCGAAAGCCGATGCCACCAATACTGAGTCATGTCGTCAAACACCAGCAACAAGCCCACCATGCCCCACCAAGGCATATCCGCCAACACACCTCTGTAGTCGGGGGCCAACCAGGCACCCAGCTTGGCGGTGGCCAACATGGCCAATGGCTGTGTGATGGCCAGCAAGCTAAGGAACATAAACAGTTCGAGCTTGGTGTCGTTGGCGGTAGCGTGCACAGTATTTTTGTAGCGCCGGCTGATAATTTCAGTGGCAGCGTAGCCCAAGATCATGCAAAGGACCAAGGCATTTTGAATTTGGTTCGCGTTCAAACTGTCTCCTGAAAAGATGGGCACAAGCCTAGGCTGATTCTAGGTAGCCCATGCCATGAACGCATTAGGGAAGACGACTAGGATTTGACGTGGTCGGCTTGGTATTTATTGGCTCATTTGAGCCAAGGCTGCTTGCAAACCTGCCAGCCCACCCACGCGCTGGTCGTTGATAAAGATTTGTGGCATTTGGCGCACTGCGGGCCCACATTTTTCATAGAAAGCCATGCGCTCAGCTTCATCGTCAATTTTGATTTCTTCGTAAGCCAACGAACGTGTCTTGAGTAGCATTTTGGCGGACTCGCATTGAGGGCATGCAGACTTAGAGTAAACAACAATTTTGAGGCTCATGGCTTTTGCTTCATCGTTAAAGAGTTGAGAGATTTGTGTCGAACTTGATCAAAGAGTGGGCTTGGTTTGAACCGCTTCGGCTTGACGCTCCAAGGTCAACTCAAAGTATTTTTGTGTGCTGTAGGCAATGGCAGACATCAAGGCAGCGGTTCCAATCAACAAGCTGAAAATAATGCCAAACACTGTACCCCAGTGGCTACGGCCGGCCTCTGCAGCAGGATCTGCGCTTGGATTAAAGCGTGCGTTCCATTTTTCTGGGGTCGACAGGCCATACAAAATAGCCTGTAGACAGCAAGCAGCAATGTGCAAGCCCAAGATGGGCAACAAAACCCAGCTGAGGGGATCGTCGAGACCAAACTCTTTAACGCGGTTGATGCCCCACACGCCCAAAGCTGTGGGTATGGGCATGAACCAGGCCAGCATGTCTTGAAACCCCATGAGGTAAAAACGATGCCCACCGATTGGGCCGAGTAAAAAAGCTAGCCATGTAGCAAGAGTTTTGGATTTCATATTTTTTCAACGACCCGCTTTGTCCCAAGAAGACGAAGCGCGCATCAAGCGCTCTAAATCTCGTTTCATATCGACCACCATGCTGGCGTCCTTTGGATATGCAAATCGCATCATCCAATTGCCCATGGGATCGATCAAATAAATGTGATCTTCAAGCGTGGTGGTACTTGAAGGATACAACCACTGTGCAAGTTGCTCACGGTTGACTCGGACAACCGTGGCACCTTCAATGGCTTTGATCAAAGGCTCAGCCGGCACAGTTTGATCGGTGACAAACCAAACTTTGTCGATTCGATCATTTGCTTTGTTCATCAATTTGTGCACTTGACGCTGAACATACAAAAGCCGTTCACATTGCTCGTTGCAACTTCCAGAGGCGACAACCAGCATGAGCCATTGCCCTTTGAACTGACTGATCGGAAGTGTTTGCCCCTTGAGGTCTGTCACAGACCATGTTGGCAAAGGCAGCTGGGGCTCGATCAGGGCGCCATGGTTTGTTTTGACTTCAGGACGAATGACGTAGTAGGTAAGGTAGGACAACACCACGGGTGCAGCACAAATCATGACCAAGAAGAAAAACCACAAACGTCCCTTGCGGGTTCTGGATGCGGCTTCCAGCGAGCTGGCTTCGGGTGAAGGCAGGTCGTAAACGGTCAAGCCGATGGGCTTCAAGTCGCGAGGATCTTGAGATTTAGTCATTCGATTTTTTCTTCCAGACTTGGAACCAGAGGAACAAACATAAAGTTAAAAAAGACAAGGCAAACCATTGAAACGCATAGCCACGGTTTTTGTCCGCACCCGAAATGGCTTGCGGCCAATCTCGTAGCATTCCTTCAGAAGGTTCACCCGTTTGAAGCACACTTGCCACAATGGGCAATTTGGTTTGCACGCGCAACTCATTCAAGTCCACATTTTGCCTGAGCACGGCAAACCCTTCGCTTGCAGGGGCAGAGGCGCCCAATTCCATCATTTTGGAAGGTGGCATGACCACTTTGCCCTGAAGCTTGATTTGGCCTTCAGGCGTCTGAACCTTTGGCAAAAGATCGCTGCGCACACGGTCACGGGGAACCCAGCCACGTTGCACCAAAAGGACAGGGCCATTGGTCAATTGCAGAGGCGTCAAAACATAAAAGCCAGTTGCGCCTTTGAGGACGCGGTTGTCTAAGTAGATGGTGTACTCGTGCAACCACCGCCCCTCTAAATCGACTTTGCGCTGAAGCCAAGTATCGGGCAGCTCGGTCACATTCCAATCTTGGTTGCGCAAGGCGGGGGCCATTTGCCGCGCTACCGTCAAATCGTTGGCAGATTCTTTGACTTGCGCGCGGTCAAGTTGCCACAAGCCCATGCGAAATGTAATGCCAGAGACAAGCAATGTTGCCAAGAGAATCACAAACCAAATTCGTGAAAACATCCCTGATTTGTCGCGGCCAGTGCCTTTGGACTGAGGTGATTCAACTAGCTTCATGTAATTTTGACGGTTTCCAAGGATAATAAGTTTATGAAATTTTCAATTGCACTGGTATTTATTGGCATTATTGGCAGCTTGATTGCAGCCGGTGTCTTCATGGTTCGAGGCGGGCCCGACAAACAAGACAAGGCAGCCAACATGGCCAAAGCCTTGTCTTGGCGAATTGGCTTGTCTATTGCCCTTTTCGTGGCCATCATCTTCTCATATGCCATGGGATGGATTCAGCCTTCTGAATTTGGCACCGTTAGGTAAAAAAAACGCCCCTTGAAAGGGGCGTTTTTTATAGTTGTATCTAATTAGAGCCAGTAAACCAGCACGTACAGGCCCAACCAAACCACGTCAACGAAGTGCCAGTACCAAGCTGCACCTTCGAAGCCAAAATGGCTTTCGGATGTGAAGTGGCCTTTTTGCAGACGCAATGTGATCACCAACAACATCAACATGCCCAAGAACACGTGGAAGCCGTGGAAACCGGTCAGCATGTAGAAGGTTGAACCGAAAATACCAGAAGACAACTTGAGGTTGAGGTCGGAATAAGCGTGCGCATATTCATAACCCTGGCAGATCAAGAACGCAACGCCCAACAGCACTGTCAACCACATGTACATGATGGTTTTGCTGCGGTTGTTGTCACGCAAAGCGTGGTGCGCAATGGTCAGCGTTAAACCCGATGTCAACAACAAAGCTGTGTTGATGGTGGGCAACCAGAAGGGGCCCATGGTGGAGAAAGCGTCTACGATGCCAGCAGGAGATGCTGTCACACCTGCTTGAACGCTAGGCCAGACTGATTTGAAATCGGGCCAAAGAAGAAGATTTTCTTCGTTTCCAAGATTTGGCACTGCGTGAACACGTGTCCACCACAAAGCGCCAAAAAACGCACCAAAGAACATCACCTCTGAGAAGATGAACCAACCCATGCTCCAACGGAAGGAGTTGTCGATGCGCGCACCATACTGGCTGTTAAGGCTTTCATCGATGGCATCGCCAAACCATTGGTACAAGGTGGTCAACCAAATGACCATGCCCAATAAAACAGAGTATTTGCCCCAGTCGGATGAATTGACCCACTGGCCAGCACCCACGATGACAAAAAACAAACCCAGAGCAGCCATGGCAGGATGCCGTGATGGACCGGGTACATAGTAATAGGGTGTGCTGCCGTGCGAATTTGCACTCATTGTGTTTTCTCCTACTTAACTCAAGACTAACGAGACCACCAGGGCCAAAGACATGACAAACAACAAGCCCGAAACAACGCCAACAATGACGAGTTGAACGGGCGTGACCATCGAGAGATCTCGCTGGTGTTCGGCACCCTTTCGGATACCAAAGAAAGACCATGCAACCATGACAAAAGCTCGTAACAAAGAGCTCTTGTTTGTAGACGCCGGCATTTGATCACTCATATGCTGGCGCCAATTTCAAAAAATGTATAAGAAAGCGTTACGGTGGTAACGTCTTTCGAAATTTTAGGGCTGATGTAAAAAGTAACAGGCCACTGTTTTTTCTCACCAGGTTCCAAGGTGTACTGATTGAAGCAAAAACACTCAAGCTTGTTGAAATGCGATGAAGCTTGCTGAGGCGCATAACTGGGGATGGCCTGAGCAGACATCTTGCGATCTTGAATGTTTTGAAATTCAAACATCACGGTAACCAACTCGCCAGGGTTGACTTGCAATGAGCGCTCGGCAGGTGCAAAGTGCCAAGGTCCGCGAACGTTGGTATCAAACTCAACCGTAATTTTGCGAGACAGATCAACTTGGGTATTGGCAGGCAAAGTGGCCCGACCGTTCATTGACCCTTTGGCCTCTCGTTCTGCCAGCGACAAAACATTGACGCCTGACCACTCACAAAAAGCTTCGTACAAAGGCACAAGCAAGTAGCCGAAAGCGAACATGCTCAAGCTAACCAAGAGCAGTTTGCTCATCAACTTAAAGTTGGTTTGCATCTTGTATCTTTAGTTAGTGAGCATGTTCAAAGTGAATCAAGCGATCACTTTGTTGGCATCAGCATTCAACTTTGGAGGTGTCTCAAAAGTGTGATGGGGTGCGGGTGATGGCACTTCCCACTCCAAACCTTCTGCGCCTTCCCAAGGACTTTGGGGTGCTTTTTCACCTTTGCCGAGCATGCAAGGCAAGATGACAAACAAGAAGAAGTAAACCTGCGCAAAACCGAAGAAGAACGCGCCCACAGATGCGATGGCATTGAAGTCGGCGAACTGCATAGGGTAGTCGGCGTAGCGACGTGGCATACCTGCCAAGCCCAAGAAGTGCATGGGGAAGAATGTGACGTTGAAGGAAATCAGGGTCCACCAGAAGTGCAGCTTGCCGCGTGACTCTTTGTACATCACACCCGTCCACTTAGGCAGCCAGTAGTAGGCACCTGCGAACATGGCAAACAAAGAACCAGCCACCAACACGTAGTGGAAGTGAGCCACCACGTAATAACCGTCTTGCAACTGCAAATCGATGGGGGCCATTGACAAGATGAGACCAGTGAATCCACCCATGGTGAACACGAAGATGAAACCCACTGCAAACAGCATCGGTGTTTCAAAAGTCATGGAACCACGCCACATGGTGGCAATCCAGTTGAACACTTTGACGCCTGTTGGTACAGAGATCAACATGGTGGCGTACATGAAGAACAACTGGCCAGTCACTGGCATGCCAGTGGTGTACATGTGGTGTGCCCACACGATGAAGGACAGAATCGCAATAGAGGCTGTGGCATAAACCATAGAGGAGTAGCCAAACAATTTCTTACGTGCAAAAGCTGGAATGATCTGGCTCACGATGCCGAAGGCCGGCAAAATCATGATGTACACCTCGGGGTGACCGAAGAACCAGAAAATGTGCTGGTACATGACAGGGTCGCCGCCGCCAGCAGGATTAAAGAAGGTGGTACCAAAGTGACGGTCTGTGAGCGTCATGGTGATGGCGCCAGCCAAAACAGGCATCACAGCAATCAGCAAGAAGGCCGTAATGAGCCATGTCCAGACAAACATCGGCATCTTCATGAGCGTCATGCCAGGGGCACGCATGTTCAAAATGGTCACGATGATGTTGATGGAGCCCATGATGGAAGACGCACCCAAAATGTGCAATGCAAAAATGGCCGCATCCATAGAGGGGCCCATTTGCATGGTCAAGGGCGCATACAAAGTCCAACCTGCAGCAGGCGCACCGCCAGGCATGAAGAACGTTGAAGACAGCGTAATGGCCGCAGGAATCATCAGCCAGAAGCTGAAGTTGTTCATGCGAGCAAAGGCCATGTCAGAGGCACCAATTTGCAACGGAATCATCCAGTTTGCAAAACCCACGAAGGCAGGCATGATGGCGCCAAACACCATGATCAAACCGTGCATGGTGGTCAGCTGATTGAACAATTCAGGATTGACGACCTGCAAACCAGGCTGAAACAACTCAGCGCGAATTAGCAATGCCAATACGCCGCCGATCATCAGCATGGTGAATGAAAACAACAGGTACAAGGTACCAATGTCTTTGTGATTGGTAGCGTAGACCCAACGACGCCATCCGCTTGCAGCGTGATGATCGTCGTGGGCGTGTGAATCGGCTCCGGCGCCATGGGGTGTGAGAACAGAACTCATGATTTACCTCGGTCTTTTAACGCAATCAATTTTTGACAGGTGCAGCGGCTTGAGCAACTTGCTCAGGCGCTGATTTGCTTGCTTGCTTCACTTCAGCAGCAGGTGCATCGGCTTTTTTGCTTTTGACCCATGCTGCGTAGTCTGCATCGGACAATACCTTGACATGGATAGGCATGTAAGCATGCTCTTTACCGCACAACTCTTGGCATTGGCCGTAAAAATCACCGGTACGCTCGGCACGGAAATGCGTGTCACGAACAAAGCCAGGAATGGCGTCTTGTTTGATACCAAAAGATGGCATGGCAAAGGAGTGAATCACATCAGAGCTGGTAGTGATGATGCGGATTTTTTTGCCCACTGGCACCACCAAAGGATTGTCAACCTTCAACAGGTAGTCATTTGGCGCGTTTGTTGTAACGCCAGTATTTGACATGATGCGGTGCTCGTTGTCGAGCGATGAAATGAAGGAAATGCCTTCACCTTCGCCCTTGATGTAATCGTAGCCCCAACGCCACTGGTGACCTGTAGCCTTGATGGTGAGGTCGGCGTTTGAAGTGTCTTTTTGGGCGATCACGGTTTTTGTGGCGGGAATGGCCATAAAAATCACGATGATGAATGGGGCCACAGTCCATGCGATTTCAACTTTGATTGACTCGTGGAAATGAGCCGCCTTGTGGCCTTGCGATTTGCGGTGTTTGAAGATGGAATAGAACATGACACCAAACACGGCCACAAAGATGGCCACGCAAATGGCCATCATGAACCAGTGCAAATACACCACGTCTTCCGCCAACTTGGTAGCTGGCAAATGCAAATTCAATTGACGTACAGATGGACCACCTGGGAGGTCGCTGACGGCAAAGGCGCCGGTTGACACACTGGCCATTGCAACAGCAGCGGCAGAGCTCAATTTATTCCAATTTTGACTCAATTTATTCACTTTAATATCCTTGAAATGCAGTGCTGGCTTTGACCCACCGGTCTCAACGGAATTTAGACTGAGGAACAACTTTGAGTTCTCCAGCCTGTCCACCCAGGTAATCTGAGATCATTTTGAGTTCAGCCAAGGTGTACTGTTTGGCAACACCACCCATGATGGCGTTGTTGCGGCCCCAAGTGGCTTTGCCATCTAACTTGTAAGACTTAAGAGCCACGTACAAATAATCGCGGTGTTGTCCTGCAATTTTGGGGAAGTCTGGGGTTGTCGGCTTACTGTAATTGGCGCCATGGCAACCAGCACAACCGCCTTTGGTAAGCAATTCTGCAACTTTGGCAGATGGCGGCGCCAACTGCTCGGGTGCTACTGCGTTGCTGTGAAGTTCGTAGTAGGCAGAAATATCGGCCACATCTTGATTGGTAAGACCCAATGCCACGCTGCGCATGGTGGGGTGCTTGCGCTCGCCTGATTTGTACGCTGCCAATGAGTTGGCAATGTATTTGGCGCTTTGGCCAGAAATCATGGGGACTTTGTACACTTCGGGGAAGCTGGCTTGGTAGCCAACAATGCCGTGGCAGCCAATGCACATGGCAATCTTTTTCTCTCCTGCCTGAACGTCACCCTTCAAGTCTTGCGCTTGTGCTTGAGATAACGACGCTGACAAACCTGCGAACAAGGCCGCCATGAAGGCAAAAGATTTGAGTCTTATGGTGAGCATTGTGAAAAATTTTGTTGTGGTTGATCTAAATCAAATATTATACATAGATCACTTTCGCTACATAGCGAAAACCCGCTAAGCACAAGGCATGTGACAAACAATTCATCGTATTTCTATTCAATTCTTATGCACATTAAGCGGACTCTTACACGTAACTTAACAACTGCCAGAATTTCCTGTTAAAAGTGACAAATGATTATTGGTCCTCTCTTTAAGCAATACAACGCGCTCACCAAACCCAGAGTCATTCAACTCATTGTTTTTTGTGCGCTGATTGGCATGGTTCTGGCTGTTCCAGGTGCCCCCACTTTTGAAGAATGGCAGCGCATGGCTTTGGCCAGCTTGGGCATTTGGCTTGTGGCCGGTGCAGCCGCGGCTTTCAATTGCTTGGTTGAAAAAAGCATTGATGCCAAGATGCGCCGCACGGCATGGCGTCCTACCGCACGTGGCGAGCTTTCAGATGTGCAAGCCCTGGGCTTTTCGGTCATCTTGTGCGCTTTGGGTTCGGTCTTGTTGTACGTCTGGATCAACCCCCTCACCATGTGGCTAACCTTTGCAACCTTCATAGGCTATGCGGTTATTTACACTTTGGTTTTAAAGCCCATGACACCCCAAAATATCGTGATTGGTGGTGCCTCTGGGGCCATGCCGCCCGTATTGGGTTGGGCCGCCATGACTGGGCAAGTCGGTGCAGAAGCAGCCATTTTATTTTTGATTATCTTTTTGTGGACACCGCCCCATTTTTGGGCATTGGCACTCTACCGAGTTGAAGACTATCGTCAGTCGGGTCTTCCCATGTTGCCCGTCACTCATGGCAACGAATTCACCAGGTTGCAAATTCTTTTGTACACCTTTTTATTGGCTGCGTCTTGCCTTATGCCATTTGCATTTGGTATGAGTTCGTGGCTTTACTTGGTGTGTGCTGTCATTTTGAGCATTGGTTTCATTGCTTATGCCGTTGCTTTGTTTAAAAAATACTCAGACGATTTGGCACGCAAAACCTTTCGCTTCTCGCTGATACACCTCACGGCTTTATTTGCCGCCTTGTTGCTTGACCATTACATTGTTGTTTAGTCGTTGCGCTTGACTTTGGGGCTTGCGCAATTCAATAAAAATCTGCTTGAATCAAATGGCAGAGTTTTTTGAATTTGTAGGTCACTTTGACGAGGTTTAACCATGGCAACCATTCGCACCCAATTGCCCATGTTCAGCGCCATTCAATGGCTGTCTGACGGCTTTTCTGACATGCGCGCAACGCAGTTCAAGGGCACCTACTATGGCCTGGTGTTCACCCTTGTGGCTTTTATTATTTCATTTATCTACGCCACCTATTGGAAAGCCACCATGGGTCTCACGGCAAGCTTCTTTTTGATGGGTCCCATCATTTGCACAGGCATCTACGATTTGTCTCGCCAACAACAGCAAAAAGGCAAAGCGAGCTTGATTAAAAGCACTACTGCGTGGTTTCGCAACTGGAAGTCCATCGGTTTTTTTGCAGTCATTCTGACATTTTTAATGATCATTTGGGTGCGCGTTTCCATTGTGCTATTCGCTTTGTTTGCCAGTCATGAATACCCCGACATGCAAAGTTTGATAGGGCAAATTGTGTCGCTCAAAAACATTGAGTTTTTGTTGGTCTGGCTTTGCGTAGGATCGGTTTTTGCCTCGCTGGCTTTTGCGCTGTCGGTGGTTTCGGTGCCCATGCTGTTAGACAGACCCTGCGACACCCTTGAAGCAATTTTTACAAGCGCCAACGCGCTCTGGAACAACACGCTGGCGTGTTTTGTGTGGGCACTGTGCATCGTCTTGTTGGTAGGTTCTGCCCTGATTTTTTTCAAGCCCCTGCTAATCGTTGTGGCACCATGGGTAGGACACGCCACTTGGCGGGCTTATCAAGCTTTGGTGGACACGCAAGCAACTGACATGAACGAAGAGTCAACGCTAGAAAATGCCCCGCCTACAGCACAGCAAGCTTGACTTGCTTCAAGGGCGCCAGCGCTTTAACAGCAACGCGTTTGCCATGACGCTGACCGAACTCAAGGCCATTGCCGCGCCAGCCACCACTGGGCTTAAGTAACCCAGTGCGGCCAGTGGAATGCCAGCTGCGTTGTAGGCAAAGGCCCAAAAAAGGTTCTGACGGATTTTGGCCACGGTTCTGGCCGAGATGTTCAATGCACTTGCAACCAAGGCAACATCCCCGCGCATCAATGTAATGCCAGCGGCCTGCATGGCCACATCGGTGCCGCCACGATGTCCATCGACGCTGATATTGGCCATGGCCAAACCCACATCGGCTGCAGCCAAAGCAGGTGCATCGTTGATGCCGTCTCCCACAAAAGCAAGGACATGTCTGTGACCTTGTGCATCAGTTTGCAAGTTTCGCACCAATGCAGCTTTGTCGCTTGGCAAAACCTCCGCAAACACTTCGTCTGGCATCAAGCCAAGTCTGGCCGCCATGGCCATTGCGGCACCTTGGTTGTCCCCCGAAATCATGACCAAACGCAGGCCTCGCGCTCTTAGAACTTTCAATGCGTTTTGAACGCCAGGCTTGGGCTCATCGCCAAACGCCAAGATGGCCAAGGCTTTGACTTCTGAGTCAATGCGCTGCGCCAGCACCGACACCGTGAATCCTGCAGACTGCAGCCTGTTAACTTCATCTTGCCAAGATCGAGTTGACACGTGCAACTGAGTCATCCAACGCTGACTTCCTAACAGCAATGAATGGCCTAGTACTTGACCTTCACTGCCAAATCCAGGAACAGCCTTGAAGGACTCGGGCGCTGACACATTGAGCTGCTGCGCTTTGGCTGCAGCCATCACAGCATGCGCCAAAGGATGCTCACTGCCGCTTTGCAAACTGGCCGCCATGCTCAGCAATTGCGCATCTGAAAATGGTGTGAGTGATTCGTCGGAATTGACACGGGTCAAGGAAATTAAACGAGGCTGCCCCACCGTCAGAGTGCCTGTTTTGTCAAAGGCCACGGTGTCTACTTTGTGCGCCACTTCCAGGGCCTGCGCATCTTTGATCAAAATGCCATGTTTGGCTGCAACACCCGTACCCGCCATGATGGCGGCAGGTGTGGCCAAGCCCAAAGCACATGGGCATGCAATGACCAACACGGCAACGCTGTGAATAAGAGACACCTCCATGCTGTGGCCCGTCAACCACCATGCCAAACATGTGAGAACTGCCAACACCATTACAACGGGCACAAACACAGCCGAGACTTGATCCACCAAACGCTGAATGGGTGCCTTGGCGGCTTGCGCATCTTCCACCAAACGAATGATGTTGGCCAAGACCGTGGACGTGCCCGTAGCGCAAACGTCAACCACCACCCTGCCCTCGCCATTGATGCTTCCACCCGTAACACGTGAGCCTGCGCTTTTGTGAACTGGCAATGGCTCGCCAGTCAACATGGCTTCGTCGACTTGCGTCTGCCCTTCCAACACCAAGCCATCGGCCGCAAAGCGCTCGCCAGGCAGCACCACCATGCGGTCGTTCAATAGCAATTCTTGAATAGGAATTTCAAGTTCACCATCGAGTGTGATGACTCGAGCCTTCTCAGGCCTTAGAGCATGCAACGCACGAATGGCATCGGTTGTTTGGCGTTTGGCTCGCGCTTCTAGCCACTTGCCCAACAACACCAAAGTAATCACGACAGCAGAGCCCTCAAAATACAAATGCACCATGTGACCTGCAGGCGCTGTCAGCCACAGCCACATGGACAACAGCCAACCCGCCGTGGTACCAATGGCCACCAACAGGTCCATGTTGCCACTGCCCGCCAATAAGGCATGCCAACCTGCTTTGTAAAAGCGCGCACCCAATATAAATTGCACGGGTGTTGCCAGCACAAACTGCCACAACGCTGGCAGCATCCAGTGTTTGCCAAGCGCATCGCCCAACATGGGCAAGACCAAGGGCGCACTCAAGAGCAAACCAAACGCCACTGGCCCAAAGCCTGCCCATGCGCCTACTGGTGCTTGCTCAAGGTGTTCTGCTGCGAGCGGCTCGTAGCCTGCATCTCGCACTGCACGCCGCAAGCGCGCCTGTTGCGTTTGCATATTTGCAATGTCTTTTGGTGTGTCGTTCCAAATGACTCTGGCCGATTCGGTGGCCAGATTGACACTGACCGACTTGACATCGGTCAATTTTGAAATGGCTCGTTCCACGCGCGCAACACATGACGCACAGGTCATGCCGCCAATACCAATATCGCAGGACAATTCAGACATAGACTAAGCTTACATCTTTTGGACAGGAGCGCACGATGAATCACACTTTTCAGGTACAAGGCATGACATGCGGACATTGTGAAATGGCCGTCAAAAAGGCCATCACTCGGCTTGATCCCGCGGCCAAGGTGAGCATTGATCGACCTTTAGAAAAAGTCGATGTTGAAAGTGATCAACCCAAAGATGAATTGATCCGCGTGATCACCGATGAAGGCTATGTCGTAGTCTAGTGCGGCACCATGTCAATTGCGGCTTGCCTCAGTAATTTTGCAAATGGCACTTCAGACCTCGATTTAAGAGAAACCCAACCAAATCTTGCGGTGGCATTCAAGGGTGGCGACATGGCAATTTCTACCAAGTCTGGCGCTACGGCTCGAACTGTCAAAACCACGGTCTGCGTATTTCTGGCCACGTCGAGCAAACTGGCAATTTCTTCGCAACGCAGCTGAACCATTTGCGATGGATGTGCTTGCGAGCCATACTTTTCAGTTAGAACGCGGGCCACTTCATCGCTGAGAGGGGTCGATGCAACAGGGTATTGAGTCAACTGCTCGAAGCTCACGCGTTTCAACTTGGCCAATGGATGTTTTTTGTTGCACATAAAGGTGCCAGGCAACTCACACAGAGGTTCAACCTTCAAATCGGTGGAGGGGCTGAGGGAGCGTATGTCCAAAATCAACGCATCCAACAAACGCTCACGCAACTGCTGCACCAATGAAGTGGTTGCACCACGCGCTATCTCGAGTCGAGCGCCTGGGCACTCTTTGGCGACGTAAGTCAAAAGGGGTGTCATCCACAATGCGCCTGGCCCCGAACCCAATCCAAGCTTGAGCTGACCGCTTTGCCCCGTCAGCAGTTGCTTGCTGCTTTGCTTGAGGTTGTTGGCTGCATCGACCAACTCTTGGGCTTGCTGCAAGATGTGTTGGCCAAACGGTGTGAGTTCGTTTTTGCGCCCCACCCGATCAAACAAGGACTGCCCCAGTTCATCTTCTAGGGACTTGATGCTTCGACTGAGGGCGGGCTGCGTTAAGTAAAGCCTTTCAGCTGATTTGCTGAAAGAGCCATTGGCGGCCAGCTCTAAGAAGTGTTTCAGTTGAACCAAAGTCATTGCTAAATTCCATGCATTTAATTCATACTAATTAATATTAATATGCATTTGACTTTGATTCAAGGCATTTTTAGGATGGACACACTATTTAAACAAAAGGGAGATAAAGAATGACATCAGTTGTTGAAAAATGCTTCAAGAACGTGGCAACAGCCATGGGCACCTTGCTCTTGGCAGGCAGCGTCTTTGCACAAACCTACCCCACCAAGCCGGTTAGCTTGTTGGTGCCCTACCCTGCGGGTGGTTTGTCTGACGTGATTGCACGTACGGTAAACAACACCCTGTCTAAAAATTTAGGACAGCCCGTTATCGTTGATAACTTGGGTGGCGCCAGTGGTTCTATTGCTGCACAAAAAGTTTTGAACGCACCTTCAGACGGTCAAATCATTTTTCAGGGCTCCCCCAACGAATTGATCTTGGCACCCTTGGCCATTTCTGCCGTCAAGTTCAAAAGCGAAGACTTCCGTTTGGTTCAAATGATCTCCACAGCAAAATTGCATTTTTGGCACGCAAGGATTTGCCTGTGCGCAATGTGGACGAGTTTTTGGACTACGCCCGCAAAGAAGCGCAAGCGGGTCGCCCCATCACTTATGCGAGTGTGGGTCCAGGTTCCTTCTACCATTTGCTGGGTGAACACCTCTCCAAAATCACCAACATCCCCATGACCCATGTGCCCTACAAAGGCGGCGCACCGGCCAATCAAGATTTGTTGGGTGGACAGGTGGACATTTTCTTGGCGCCCTTTGGTAAAAATTATGACGAATTGCAAAAGCAAGGCAAGCTCAAAATTTTGGCCATGCTTAACAGCGAGCGCCTGGAGTCTGTCAAGGCTTACCCGGCCATCAGCGAAAGCAAGTCATTGAAAGATTTCACATTCAACATTTGGACAGGTTACTTTGTAAAAAAAGACACACCTGAAGCCATCGTTCAAGTGCTGCACAAGGCCATCACTGACTCATTAACTGAACCTTCTGTTTTAGCCGGCATGGAAGCCAACAGCTTGTTGATGGCCAAGCCCTTGTCAATGCAAGCGGTTAGCAAAGCCTATACAGACGGCACTGCACAGTTCCGCGCCATTGCCAAGTCGATCAATTTGCAACCACAATAAGCATGACTTATTTGCGCGAAGCACTCACGGCCAGAGTGGGTGAATTCATTCAACTTCGGCGTGACATTCACCGTCACCCCGAGTTGGCGTTTGAAGAACATCGCACCGCTGAGTTGGTGGCGTCCAAGCTTGAATCTTGGGGCTACCAAGTTCACCGCGGCTTGGGCGGCACTGGGGTGGTGGGCACACTCAAACGCGGCACCAGTACACGCAGCTTAGGCCTTCGTGCCGACATGGATGCCCTGCCCATTCAAGAGGCCAGTGGCGCCGAATGGTCAAGCACCAAGCCTGGACTGATGCATGCGTGCGGACATGATGGCCATACCGCCATGTTGTTAGCTGCTGCCCATGAACTGGCACTCAACGGCGATTTTGATGGCGTGTTGCACCTTATCTTTCAACCGGCCGAAGAAGGCGGTGGCGGCGCACTTCGCATGATGCAAGACGGTTTGTTTGAGCTGTTCCCTTGCGATGCCATCTTTGCCATGCACAACATGCCTGGCGTGCCTGTGGGTCAGTTTGTATTTCGCAGTGGCAGTGCCATGGCATCCAGCGATTACGTCACCATCCGTGTGAATGGCACAGGTGGTCACGGCGGCATGCCGCATCGCGCAGCAGACTCTTTGGTAGCTGCAGCGTCTATCGTCATGGCGTTGCAAACCGTGGTGTCTCGCAATGTCGATCCACTGCACACCGCCGTTGTGACGGTGGGCTCTATTCAAGCTGGCAAGGCCAACAATGTGATCCCCGCATTGGCCACACTCGAATTGAGTGTGCGCGCTTTGGACCCTGGTGTTCGCAAATTGCTCGAGCAGCGCATCAAGGCCATTGCCACATCGCAAGCCGAAAGCTTTGGCGTCAGCGCAGAAGTTGACTGGAAGGAGGGCTACTGCGTTTTGGTCAACACCGAAAACGAAACCAATTTTGCGAGGCAAGTGGCAATGGATTTGGTGGGCGCTGACCGCGTTGTTCTAAACGGCCCGCCTTTAACAGGCAGCGAAGACTTTGCCTTCATGCTAGAAAAAGTACCCGGCAGTTATTTGCTCATTGGCAACGGGGATGGCGACTCTGCAGGCGCGTGCATGGTGCACAACCCTGGTTACGATTTCAATGATGACAACATCGCCATCGGCTCTGATTATTGGGTACACTTGACGAAGGAATTCTTCAAGTCGTAATTTAAAGATTCCAGTGACATCGGGAGAGATTGCTCAAGAAGCAACGCCGAAGGAGCAACCGCCCCGGAAACTCTCAGGCAAAAGGACCGATGCCACATTTCATTCTGAAGAGTGGTTTGCGTTTTCGTCCGCAAACCCACCGCAGGAGCAAGCAACAACCTAGCGTGTTGTGAATCTCTCAGGTCCAAAACAGAAGGGGCGCCACAGGCACAGGTGTGTCTTGGCTCAACCTTCTGACGTTTTGAAAGACCTGAATCATGAAAACAATCGCTATTGTGGGCGGCGGTATTACCGGTGTCACCACGGCTTATGCATTGGCCAAGCGCGGCTTCTCTGTCACTTTGTTTGAGCGTCATCGCTATGCCGCCATGGAGACTTCGTTTGCCAATGGCGGGCAACTGTCGGCTTCCAATGCAGAAGTCTGGACCCACCCCTCCACCATCATCAAGGGCTTGAAGTGGATGCTCAAGAGCGATGCACCGCTGTTGGTCAATCCAAAACCCAGCTGGCACAAAATTTCTTGGTTTGCAGAGTTCATGGGATCCATGACCGACTACGAAAAGAACACCATTGAAACCACCAAGCTGGCCGTGGCTGCGCGTCAACATTTGTTTGCCTGGGCCCAGGCAGAAAACATCGACTTTGATTTGAAGAAACAAGGCATCCTGCACATTTATCGCGACAAAAAAGGCTTTGACCACGCAGGCAAAGTGTCCGAAATGTTGGCCAAGGGTGGCCTGCCACGCCATGCGGTGACGCCTGAAGAAATGAAGGCCATCGAACCCACCTTGGCCGGCAAGTACTACGGCGGCTATTTCACAGAGAGCGATTCCACTGGCGACATCCACAAGTTCACAAACGGTTTGGCTTTGGCGGTCAAAGGTTTAGGCGTTCGAACTTTGTACGATCAAGACGTGACCAACATCAAGAGCCAAAACGGGCAAGTGACCATTACGGTGGCGCATTCAGATGCCCCCACCAGCGTTCACACTTTTGACAGTGTGGTGGTGTGCGCAGGCGTGGCCAGCAAACAGTTTGCATCCCAACTGGGTGACCGCGTCAACATCTACCCTGTCAAAGGCTATTCCATCACCGTCAATTTGAACGACGCCGAAAGCCAAGCAGGCGCACCACAAGTGAGTTTACTCGACGACGAAACCAAGCTGGTCACCAGCCGTTTGGGGGATGACCGATTCCGTGTAGCAGGCACTGCAGAATTTAACGGCTACAACCGCGACATTCGCTCAGACCGCATCAAACCACTGGTCGATTGGGTCAACCAATGCTTCCCCAAAATCAACACTCGCTCCGTAGTGCCATGGGCTGGCTTGCGTCCCATGATGCCCAACATGATGCCCCGCGTAGGCCGCGGTAAAGCCGCCAATGTGTTTTACAACACAGGTCATGGTCACTTGGGTTGGACACTGTCTGCCGTGACGGCCGACATGGTGGCCGAGGTAGTGGCGGCTCAGGCTTCAGCTGAGCGTGCCACGATCATTTCTGGGTCGACCAACCTGGCACGTGTGTCCACGTAATAACCACCGAACTCGGTGTACTTCAAGACAGCACATTGGCATGTGCTGCACTTGAAGACATCGCAGCGGTTGTAGGGAAAGTAATCCACTGCAATGGGCGCGTTGGGTGAATCGTAGCGCGTGCCGTTGGGGTGGAATTCTTCGAAGGTCAATTCCATTTGGCCTTCGGGTAGTTCTTGGCGAAGAGTACCTACGGCATGCATTTGATCAGCCGGCCAACGGGCGTCTGGCGTACTTTCCCAGCCTTTACAAATTTTGAGGGCGCAGGTGCAGTTGTCGTGCATCTGCGTTGCCATGGCATGAAGTTCTTCAGCGCTGATGAGTTGCAGGTTTTTATTCGACATTTGCGAATCTTAAGGTCAAACCCATCAACCTGGCATGAGATGAGTTAATGGACGGCTGTTAATTCTGTGAGATTTAAAACAGCCAGTACATTTTTAGCAGCGCCTACGCCCATATTGATGTAAGCATCACTGGTCACACCCCCGATATGGGGGCTCAGAATAATTTGAGGCACATTGTGAAAAATATGCGGCGCCGTCATGGGCTCCAGCGCAAAACTGTCTAAACCTGCGGCAAATACATGACCCGTTTGAACGGCGGCCAACAAAGCGGGTTCATCCACCAAACCACCGCGCGCCGTGTTCACAAATAACACGCCCGGTTTACATGCGGCCAATGTGGTGGCATTGATCAACTGCCGGTTGTCAGATGTCAAAGGACAGTGCAAAGAGATGGCATCGGATTCGCGAAAAAGTGTTTCAAAGTCCACAAGACGAATGTCATCTGGCAAGTTTTTAGCGAATGGATCAAAACCCAAAACTTTCATGCCCATCGCATTGCACATTTTGGCAAAGCGCAGGCCAATAGCACCCAAGCCCACCAAGCCAATGGTGCGGCCGTGCAGTTCAATGCTTTTGTGGGTGGCTTTGTCCCAGAAACCTGCATGCATGCGCTCGTTCAAATGCACCACTGATTTGGCGCAGGCCAACAACAAGGCCATGGCTTGTTCCGCCACAGCCGCCGCATTGGCGCCTACTGCAGCAAAGACTTCAATACCGCGTGTTTTTGCGGCTTCTTTGTCGATGGTGTCGGTACCACTGCCGTGCTTAGAAATAACTCGCAAAGCGGGTGCAGCGTCCATCACTTCGGCACCCACACTGCCATAACGAACAATGATGGCCACAGGATTGTGGCGTTGGCACAAAGCAACCAGGTCCGCAGTCTGAGGCGTTTTACCAGCATAGACAATTTCGAAATCAGTCAACATCGCCAAAGCTTGGGATGCCAGATCTGCGCCTGTCACGATGACAACGGGACGCGAACTCACAGCGTTTCGCCTTCTTTCAACACACCCGCCGCCACCAGAGATGACAACAACCAAGACGCGCTGGTATTGCCTTCTTTGATTTGTGCAATGCGTTTGACCTCGTCCACCACTTTTTTGTCAGCCAAGGGGAGCAAACCAGGCAACTTTTCGCGCTCAACCACCACAATGCCATCAGCATCGGCCAAGACAAAGTCGCCTGGGTTAACAGACACACCACCGCATGAAATGGGATGGCCAATGCGGCCACCAATGTTTTTGGTCGGGCCATTAGGATTGGTGCCCACAGAAAAAACAGGGAAGTCCATCTCTTCAATTTCCAGACTGTCACGCACCGCAGCATCCACAATCACACCGGCAATGCCCAATTGTTTGCAGGCCGTCATCATGATGGTGCCCATCAGCGCAGCCGTTTGATCTGCCTTGCCATCGATCACCAACACATCGCCAGGCTTGGCCATGGCAATGGCTGCGTGAATCATCAAGTTATCGCCAGGACGCACTTCAACAGTTAGTGCGGGGCCTGCCACTTTCATGTGGGGACGCAGCGCACTGATGCGGCCGTGCATCACACCTCGGCGTCCAGCCACATCGGCAAAAATAGCGGCCTGATGGACGGATGCTTTTTGCACCAGTTCGGCAGACACACGTTCAAAATTGCGAACAATATCTTGGCTCATGAATATTCCAAATAAAAATTAATCAGTCGGCACGCGCGCCAGATTCTTTGACGACCTTGCCCCACTTCACCAAGTCATCACGCATCAGCTTGGCAAATTGCTCTGGCGTGCCGCCTGTAATTTCCAAGCCTTGATCGTTCAACTTTTTGCGCAAGTCCTCGGCACGCAA
This sequence comes from Limnohabitans sp., assembly GCA_049655425.1. GTDB lineage: Bacteria > Pseudomonadota > Gammaproteobacteria > Burkholderiales > Burkholderiaceae_C > Limnohabitans_A. The sequence continues at coordinate 1,170,692 of JBASJS010000003.1, forward strand.
TGCTTTGTTCACTTCCGCATTCAATGCAGCAGTCATATCGGCAGGCAACTTTGCGGGACCTAACAAACCAAACCATGTGATGGCCTCAAAGCCCTTCACCCCGGACTCATCGACCGTGGGCACGTTAGGCAAATCGTCTGTTCGTTTGGCCGAAGTCACAGCCAAAGCTCTAAGCTTGCCGTTCTTAATGTGACCAATGAGGGTGGGGACCGATGAAACATAGGCGTGTACGCTGCCGCCAATGACATCGTTCAAACCCTGGGCTGCACCCTTGTAAGGTATGTGCGTCAAGCGAACGCCTGCTTCTTTTTGCAGCATTTCTGTCGCCAAGTGAGCTACTGTGCCATTACCTGAAGTAGCGTAATTAATTTGTGTCGGTTGCGCTTTTGCAGCTGACAAAAATTCAGCTAAATTTTTAAATGGTGAATTGGTCGCAACAACGATGATCAATGGCGAGTAACCAATATTGACAATGGGCGTCAAATCTTTGGCTGGATCGTATGGCAACTTACTGTAAAGAGTTGGATTAATGGCCAAGTTGCTGGTTTGCCCAATGACCAAATTCAAACCATCGGGCGCCGCCTTGGCAATGGCATCCACGCCAATGTTGCCGCCGGAACCGGGCTTGTTGTCGTAAATGAAAGTCCATTTGGTGTTAGAAACCACTTTGTTGCCCACCTCGCGTGCAATCAAATCCGTGCCGCCACCTGCCGGAAAGGGCACCACCACACGGATGGGCTTGTTAGGCCAGCTTTGCGCCAAGGCGCTGAATGTCAGTGTGGTACCGATCAAAAGAGTTACCAATGTACCCTGCGTCACGAGGCGACGCGCCAGCACTGAATGAGTCATATTTGTCTCCAAAAGGGAAGAATTGTTTGAGACGGATTGTTCATTCATCTTTCATTCAATACAATAGTATTTCACACAGTGAAAGATGCTTCATGGCACGAAAACCCAACACGACACGCACGGCAGATGAACCCCCAAGCGACGGCGGCGTAATCGCTGTGAAACGAGCTTTGCAAATTTTGGAAGTTTTTGAAATTGGCGATCAGCACCTTTCACTGGCCGAACTCAGCCGACGAACGGGACTGCACAACACCACCGTTTTGCGCTTGGCGCGCACGCTGGCCCTTTCAGGCTACATGGTTCAAAAGGAAGAAGGCACTTGGCGCTTAGGTGCAGCAGCAGGATGGCTAGGTGCACGCTACCAAGCTGGCTTTGACATTAACGACGTCGTCGAACCCACACTGCGCCAGCTCTCTGCTGAAACCAAAGAAAGCGCTTCTTTTTATGTGCGCGAAGGCGATGTTCGCTCTTGCATTTCTCGCATTGAAGGTCCGCAATCGGTTCGCCACCACGTGCGCATTGGCATGCGATTGCCTTTGAATTTGGGCGCGCCTGGTAAAGTCATCTTGGCATTTTCTGGTACTGCGGGTGATGAATTCGAGGTGATTCGACGCCGCGGCTTTCACCTGTCAATGGGCGAGAGAGAAGCAGAGGTTTCCAGCGTGGCGGCACCGGTATTTGGATTGAACTGGCGATTGCTGGGGTCGATGTGCATTTCAGGCCCCACAGCTCGCCTCAGTAAAAATAAATTGCAAATTCACGCCAAAACTGTGATGAATGCTGCAAACCAGTTGTCTTATGCATTGGCTGGTTCGGCATCTCAAGAGACACCTAAAGTGGTGTCGACATGGCACCCTTGAAATTGAAGCCAGTTAACTGACCTTGGAATAAGCGTTGCCCAACTTGATCCAATAGCTTGCTGCAATTGGAAGGATGGCGTCATTGATGTCAAAGCTTGAGTTGTGCACTATGCAGCACCTTGTACGGTGGTGCTCACATTCTCAATTGCCCACAATGTCGCTGGTGGCGTGCTCTTCAAATGCCAGTTCTGGGTGTGCATGGATTTGATAACGTACCTCAACAATCTCGTTAGCCATTTTTTGAATGGCGGGCAAGATGTTTTGAGAGAATGATGTGCCACCGTGGACTCAATCAGAATATTTAAATTCTATTTAAAAGTAATGAAATATAAAAAATACGTCGCCTTAGTTTCAGACGCCCTCAATGCGCATGCAGATCCCAAACGAGCTTTGGAAATGAAAGCCTATTTGCGCAATCAGTTTGAGTTCCTAGGCATACAGACACCCACTCGCAGGTCTATTTTTAAAGTTCTGCCCAAAGTTCCCAAAGACGCCCCACTCATTTTGCAAATTGCCAATGAACTCTGGAAAAAACCAGAACGTGAATTTCGATATGTGGCTTGCGATTTACTCAGTCAGAATGCACAAGTTTTTGGTTTAGAAGATCTACCCGCCATCAAAAAATTATTGCAACAAGATTCTTGGTGGGAAACAGTTGACAGTCTTTCAGGCGCCATTGGCGATATCGTGCTGAAAGAAAAAATCAATCATCTAAACAGCCAAGCCATCATGGACGAATGGCTGCAAGACTCAGATTTTTGGGTGAGGCGTTCTGCCATGATCCATCAATTAGGATGGAAGGCTAAGACCGATCAAGAAAGACTCAGCAACTATGCCTTAGCACTCTCAGGCGAATCTGAGTTTTTCATTCGAAAAGCCATTGGCTGGGCATTTCGAGACTACGCACGGCAGGACCCTGTATTTGTGAAGTCATTCATGAAGAAAAATGCGTCTCAATTTTCAAATTTGACCGTTCGAGAAGCCACCAAGCATCTCTAAAAAACTGCGTGTTCTCGACGGTCAGGTGCGGCAGCACCCTCAAGCCAAGATGAATACGCGTCAAACAAGGTTTGATGGCCATATGAGGGCGTACCCTCAGGGTCGTATTGGTTCAAAGATTCATTCCAAACCAACATCGATTCAGTTGCATAGTAGCGGCCTATTCGGGCAAGTTCCGCTTTGTCTGCTGCAGCGGGAATGACTTTTCCGATGACTGTGAGTAGGCCAATGATGAAGTCAAGCATACCCACCGGCACACTTTTAAAGTGAGACGGCTTGTTCAATTGTTTAAACAAATACTCACCTTGCTCAATCGGCGTGATTGCAGGCCCTGGCCCGCCGATAGGCAAAATTTGATTGTGCTTGCTTGCATCAGTTAAACAACTCGCTATGTAATCACCCAAGTCATCGTCACTGATGGGTTTGCAAGCGGTGAGTTGGCCATTTCCAAAAATGAGAAAAGGCTTGCCTTTTTTAACGCGTGCCAATTGGCCAGACAATGATTTGAAAAAGGCAGTAGGCCTCACGATGGCATACGTTAAGCCTGAAGAGATCAACTCTTTTTCAAATGCCAGTTTGGCTTGTTGAAAGGCCAACAAAGGTTTTTGAACACAGATGGCAGAGAGTTGAACAAAATAACGCACACTCGACGCTTTGGCAGCATGAAGGACATCGACATGCGCTTGATGGTCAACAGCCCACGCATCACGCGGCGTCCCAGTGCGAGAGGCCATGCATGAAACGACGGCGTCAAACTGCTCATCACAGAATCCATCTTGCCTTAATGACTCAATGCGACAAGGGTCACCGTATCGGAGCGTTGCGCCCTGAAGTTGAGCGCTCAGTTTGGATGTGGCACCTGTTGCATCTGTGGTTTTTGCTTTTCGTAAAAAACAAACAACATCATGGCCTTGACGCAATAACGCACTTGTAGTTGCCAAGCCAATGGTGCCCGATGCACCTAGTACAAGGACGCGCATGGGTCATCCTTCCTTGTGGTGCAATTTATAGGTGAGGATGACAGAAATAAGGCTCACAAATTTAATCATGTGACGAGGTCAAGCCATCACCCATTCTTGGTGTATCAGGCGTTCAGAAACATTTTTCGAACGGCCTCTCGGGCTTTGTCTCTTTGTTCTACTTCTTCATGATGCAGTTCACGCAAAGGGCCATTCAGCATCTTCTTCATCAAACCCATCGAAAAGGATTCCAAAACCTCTTCTAGTGGTTGACCTTTTTCAATCAATTTGCGTGCCCGAATCAGTTCGGTTTGGCGCCAAGTATCCGCTTGCGAACTGAGCTCTTGAATTAAGGGCACATGGCTTCGTTGGTCCAACCAAGACATGAACTTACGCACACCAGCGTCGATGATCACTTCGGCATCTAACACTGCAGCTTGCCTTTGCGATTGGCCGCTGTTGATTACTTCGGTCAGGTCGTCCACTGTGTACAAATACACATCGCGCAAGTCTTTCACCTCAGGCTCAATGTCGCGCGGTACGGCCAAGTCCACCATGAAGATGGGACGATTTTTTCTCGCCCGCAAAGCACTTTTAACCGCGCCCAAGCCGATCAAGGGCAATGAACTGGCCGTGCAACTGATGACGATGTCAAACTCATGCAGTCTTTTGGGCAGATCGACAAGCGCGATTGACTTGCCGCCATGCGCAGCTGCCAGTGTCTGCGCTCTGTCTGCAGAGCGATTGGCAATGGTAATAGACCGTGGTGACTTGGCGCCAAAGTGTGCAACGCACAACTCAATCATTTCACCCGCCCCCACAAACAGCACGTTGGTGTCTCTGATATTTTCAAAAATGCGCGAGGCCAAACGAACAGAGGCAGCAGCCATGCTGATAGAGTGTGCGCCAATTTCTGTCGACGTTCTGACCTCTTTGGCCACTGCAAAAGAACGCTGGAACAACTGATTCAGAGTCGTACCCAAGGCGCCTGTATCGGCCGCCAACTTGACGGCATCTTTCAATTGACCCAAGATTTGAGACTCACCCAGCACCATAGAGTCAAGCCCACTGGCCACCCTGAAGGCATGGCGAGCCGAGGCATCACCTTCAAGGCGGTAAATGTGTGATTGCAAAACCTCAACTTGTGTCTGACCTTTTTCAGCCAACCACGAGAGGGTTTGTGGCAATTGAACCGCGTCACCTGCACAGTAAATTTCTGTTCTATTGCAAGTGGACAAGATGGCCACTTCTTTATGGCTGTCAAAACTTTGTCTTAAACCGATTAATGAGTTTTCTAATTGTTCAGACGCAAAAGCAAACCGCTCGCGCAAGTCAATCGGCGCGGTGCGATGGTTGAGGCCTAGCGTCCAAACAGCCATTTAGACAACCCTTCTTAACGCGGGCACGGAATGGATGTTGGGCCAACATTCAATAATGCGCTTTTGAATGCCCGATGCCGTCAGTCCATATTGCTGCATCAACACGGCAGGGTCACCATGCTCTGTAAACTCGTCTTCAAAACCTATGACCAACACGGGCTTCACCAAGCCCAAGTCTTGCAAAGCTTCTAGCACGGCAGCGCCAGCACCGCCTTTGCGAGTACCGTCTTCTAGCGTGACCAGGTGTTCATGCGTTTGTGCAACTTCTTTGAGTAACTCAAGGTCTAAGGGCTTGGCCCAGCGCATGTTGACCACTGTGGCATCGATTTGCTCGGCTACTTTTAGAGCTTCATAAAGCAAGGGGCCAAACGACAAGATGGCGACACCCTTGCCTTCTCTTCTAATTTCGCCTTTACCAAAAGCCAAGGTGCTTAAATCTTTGGCCACTTCATTGCCAACACCAGCTCCGCGCGGGTAGCGCACCGTCACGGAATGGTCTTGCGCATAAGCGGTGCTGAGCAATTGCCGACATTCATTTTCATCTGCCGGGCAAGCCACGCTCATGTTGGGAATGCAACGTGTGAATGCAATGTCAAACATGCCTGCATGTGTGGCGCCGTCAGCGCCCACCAATCCTGCGCGGTCAAGGGCAAAAACCACCGGTAAATTTTGCAAAGCCACGTCGTGAATCAACTGGTCATAGGCACGCTGCAAAAACGTTGAGTAGATGGCCACCACAGGCTTGAGACCTTCACACGCCATGCCGGCTGCAAACGTCACGGCGTGTTGTTCTGCAATGCCCACATCGTGATATCGATTGGCAAAACGTTGACTGAATTCAACCATGCCCGAGCCTTCTCGCATGGCGGGTGTAATGCCCACCAAGCGTGGATCTTTGACGGCCATGTCACATAACCACTGGCCAAACACTTGGGTAAACGTTAATTTGGTACTGGCGGCAGGCTTGATGCCAACGGCCGGATCAAATTTGCTCGGGCCATGGTAGTTGACAGGATCGGCCTCTGCCTTTTCGTAGCCTTTGCCTTTGCGTGTCACCACATGCAAAAACTGGGGGCCCTTGGCTTGAGATAACTTTTGCATGACATCAACCATGCCGTTCACATCATGGCCATCGATGGGGCCTGTGTAAGTGAACCCCAACTTTTCAAAAATCGTATTGGGCTGAATGAAGTTTTGCGTTTGTTGTTCTAGCTGACGCGCGAGCTCAAACAAGGGTGGTGCGTTTTTCAAAAACTTTTCACCTAATTTTTTGGCTTCGGCGTAAAAACGACCCGACATCAATTCACCCAGATACTGGTTCAGTGCGCCTACGGGTGGGCTGATCGACATGTCGTTGTCGTTCAAAATTACCAGCAAATCACAATCTACTGCGCCTGCATTGTTCATGGCTTCGTAGGCCATGCCTGCAGTGAGTGCGCCATCACCAATGATGGCCACAGCTTTGCGCTGACTTCCTGTTTGTTTGGCCGCCATGGCCATACCTAGCGCAGCAGAAATACTGGTGGAAGAATGCGCAGTGCCAAAAGCGTCGTACTCGCTTTCTTCGCGTCTTGGAAAGCCACTCAAGCCGCCCTTTTGACGCAGGGTACCCATTTGGTCCATGCGGCCAGTTAGCATTTTGTGTGGGTAAGTTTGATGGCCCACATCCCAAATCAGGCGATCTTCTGGCGTGTTGAAAACGTAATGCAGCGCAATGGTCAACTCGACCGTACCCAAGTTGGAGCTGAAATGACCACCTGTTTGTGAAACGGTTTGAATAAGACGTTCGCGAAGTTGATGCGCCAAGCCCGGCAAGCTCTCACGCGAGAGCTTTCTCAAATGAGAGGGCGATTGAATCCATTCCAACAAGGCATCCATGATTGGCCTGACGAGGTGATTGACAGACCTGTAATTTACCCAGATTTGACAAAACGTCAAGTTAAATTGACACTTAAGGTAAAAGTTTAATTGACACTTTAAAAAAGTACTGGTTTTATCCAATCGAACACACTTATGTACCCTGCTCTTCAAAACGACCAATTTTTGCGTGCTTGTCTCCGCCAATCAACCGATCACACCCCTGTTTGGTTAATGCGCCAGGCGGGTCGGTACCTCCCTGAATACCGCAAAACACGCGAAAAAGCAGGCAGTTTCATGGGTTTGGCCACCAACACAGACTACGCCACTGAGGTCACGCTTCAGCCATTGGACCGCTACCCCTTAGATGCCGCCATTCTGTTTTCAGACATCCTAACGGTGCCAGATGCCATGGGACTGGGTTTGAGTTTTGCCCTGGGCGAAGGCCCCAAATTCGAAAAAGTGGTGCGCGATGAGGCCGCTGTTGCCGCCCTGCAAGTGCCCGATATGAACAAACTGCGCTATGTGTTTGACGCGGTCACCTCCATTCGCAAAGCCTTGAACGGCCGAGTGCCCCTCATTGGCTTCTCGGGCAGTCCCTGGACTTTGGCCTGCTACATGGTGGAAGGCGCTGGCTCTGACGACTACCGACTGGTCAAAAGCTTGATGTACAGCCGCCCAGACTTGATGCACCGTATTTTGGAAGTCAACGCCCTGTCTGTGGCGGAATACCTCAATGCCCAAATTGATGCGGGCGCGCAAGCCGTCATGATTTTTGACAGCTGGGGCGGTGTGATGGCCGATGGTGCCTTCCAGCAATTCAGCCTCAAATACACCGAATTGGTGCTTTCTAAGCTCAAAACACACCATGAAGGCCAACAAATTCCGCGCATTGTGTTCACCAAAGGTGGCGGCTTGTGGTTAGACGAAATGGGTCAACTCGACTGTGAAGTTTTGGGCCTCGACTGGACCATGAACTTGGGCAAAGCCCGCGCCATGGTGGGTGGTCAAGTGGGCGGTCCGGGCAAGGCGTTGCAAGGCAACATAGACCCTAATGTGCTCTTTGCGCCGCCCGATTGCATCGAAAAAGAAGTGGTTCGGGTGCTGGACAGCTTTGGCAAACCCCATACCGACCCCACTCAAACGGGTCCTACTCACATTTTCAATTTGGGCCACGGCATAAATCAGCATACCCCGCCAGAGCATGTGACGGCACTGGTGGAATCTATTCATCGCCACTCCAAAAAGCTGCGTTCGTCGCCATAAACTGACAACACAAACCCTCACGAGGCCTCAAACTGTAAATTTAACTTGACAGTTTGGGGATGTTTTTAGATGATGAGCTGAACCAGTTCAGTGGGATTTTCCATGGCATCCACCTTTCCTTTTGCAGCCATCGTCGGTCAAGACGAGATGACGCTGGCCATCCAGGTGGTGGCCATCGACCCCACGGTAGGCGGCGTCCTGGTGCTGGGCGACCGCGGCACAGGCAAATCAACCGCCGTCAGGGCACTTGCCGACTTGCTGCCCCCCATCCAAGTGGTGAAGGGTTGCCCTTACAAGTGCGATCCGCAAAAGCCGGCGCAGGCGTGCCCTGTCTGCCAAGCATCACAAAGTGCATCGGGTGGTAAAGCCGCCAAGCCTCAAACAGAGAGCCGTGCCGTTAGTGTCGTCGACTTGCCTTTGGGCGCCACAGAAGACCGCATTGTGGGCGCGCTCGATTTAGAAAAAGCCTTGTCGCAAGGCATCAAAGAATTTTCGCCAGGTTTGTTGGCACAAGCACATCGCGGGTTTTTGTACATCGATGAAGTCAATTTGCTCGACGATCACTTGGTCGACTTGCTCATTGACGTAGCAGCCTCTGGCGAAAACTTGGTCGAACGGGAAGGCCTTAGCATTCGCCACCCTGCCCGCTTTGTGTTGGTGGGCAGTGGCAATCCTGAAGAAGGCGAACTGCGTCCTCAATTGCTCGATCGTTTTGGTTTATCCGTTCAAGTTCGCACACCGCAAGATATTGCGCTGCGCGTTGAAGTCATCAAACGCCGCGATGCGTTTGACAAAGACCCTGTGGCTTACAAAGCCCAATGGCAAGACGAAAGCGACAAACTGCAAAAGCGCATTGTCAAAGCGCGCAAGTTGCTGGACGCGGTGGTCGTCAGTGACGAGATGCTGACGCTCTGCGCTCGCTTGTGTCAGCAGCTAGGGACCGATGGACTGCGTGCAGAGCTAACACTCTTGCGTGCCACGCGCGCATTGGCTGCCATGCAAGGCAGCAAAACTGTGAAGCCCGAGCACCTTCAAACCATAGCGCCACTGGCACTGCGCCATCGCTTGCGCCGCAATCCGCTAGACGACACAGATTCTGGTGAGCGCGTGCAAAGGTGCTTGCAAGAAATTTTGGGCGCTTGAAGCTTGGCCATGCCAAACCAATTGCAAGGGATCGCTGCATGGAACGATGCCATCACATCCTTGCAGCTGTTGCAAATTGACCCCCACGGTTTTGGCGGTATTTGGCTCAAAGCACCCTTTGGCCCTGTGCGTGAACGTTGGCTGCAAGCCTTGCACAACAGCAGCGTCAAAACCATCAAACTGCCGGGCAGCATCGACCTTGAACGCTTGTTAGGCGGCATTGATTTATCGGCCACCTTGCAAACGGGCAAGCTTCACATGCAGAACGGTTTGTTGCAGCAAGCGCATCAGGGTGCGGTTTGCATCAGCATGGCAGAAAGATTTCCCAGTGCTTTGGTAGCCCCCATCACGCAGGCCATGGACACACAGTCCATTCCCCCTTTGAATGTCAATTCAGATGCTGCGCCTATCAGAACGCAATTTGGCGTAATTGCTTTGGACGAATCGCTAGAAGACGATGCGCCCATCGGCAAATCATTGCAAGAGCGATTGGGTGTTTGGCTGGACTTAAAAGACCTCGCGCCATCAGACATTCAAGCCATGACTGTGGATGTATTGGACTCAGAGTCTCAAGCTATCCATGTGCAATTTAGCGAAGAACATTTGCAAAAAATGCAAGCTCTGTTGCACAAGATTCAGTGGACGCACGATCAAGCATTGGCCATGTGCGCTACGGCGCAAGGACTCGGGATTGATTCTTTGCGCATACCCAGTTTGGCGTTGCGTGTAGCCTGCTGTCATGCGGCCTTGAATTTGCGTTCGATCGTTGAAGATGAAGATTTGGAATTTGCAGCTCGTCGCGTGTTAGCACCCAGAGCCACGCAATGGCCTCAAGAAAATCAAGAAGAGTCTGCGGCAGAACAGACTTCAGAAGAAAAAACAGAACTGCCGCCAGAGCCCAACAACGACGCCAACAAGCCACCGCCTGAGTCAGAAGAAGATTCTGAAAATGACTCAGAGGATCAGCCGCCTGAAACGCCATCAGAGCCCACAGCGGAAGACTTGCAAGAGATGATGGTGGCCGCGGCCATGGCCAGTTTGCCCCCGGGCATGCTTGACACCCTCATGACCCAAGCAGGCCGCAGCCAAGGAAACACCTCTGGCAGAAGCGGTCAATTCAAAACCGGCTCACAACGCGGCAGGCCCCTGCCCCCAAGGCCAGGTAGGCCCGGCGGCAATTCTCGATTGCATGTGCTGGCCACCTTGCGCGCGGCTGCACCCAAACAAAAATTAAGAGGTGCCAAAGTTCAAGGCCGTGTTGCCATTCGGTCTGAAGATTTCCATGTACACCGATATCAACAGCACACGTCCAGTTGCTTGATCTTGGCGCTCGATGCATCGGGATCAGCTGCACTGCAACGATTGGCAGAAGCCAAAGGGGCGGTTGAATTGTTGCTCCAACAATCGTACGCACGCCGTGACAGTGTTTGCATTGTGGCCTTCAGAGGCGCTAACGCACAATTGCTTCTTCCGATGACACGCTCGTTGGTGCGTGCCAAACGTGCCATGACGGGCTTGCCGGGCGGTGGCGGTACGCCGCTGGCCTTGGCTTTGAAGATGGCATACGAGCAAGCCGCACAGTTGCATCGCCAAGGTGTGACGCCTATTTTGGTGATGCTCAGCGATGGCCGCGCCAACGTCACATTGCAAGGCTTAGGCGGCAGAGCGCAAGCACAAGCCGATGCTCTGAAATGGAGTGCGCAGTGGCGACAAACCGGTCACCGCTCCTTGTGGATTGACACCTCAATCCAGCCCGATCCGCAAGTGCAAAACTTGGCACACACCATGGGCGGCAGTTACCTGCCCATGCCACAAGTACAAGCCCAACGCGTGGCCAATGCCATGGACAACTTGAGGCAGTTGGCTGCCTGAGATACAAATCATGTTTGACAGTTTGTATCCCACCATGCAGTGGGCCAACTACCGAGGTACTTGGCCGCATGCACAGCACAGCCAATTTGTTCAAGCGGGCGGCATTCAGTGGCATGTGCAAATCATGGGGAAAGGACCCGTCTTGTTGTTGTTGCACGGCACTGGTTCAGGCAGCTTCAGTTGGCGCGGTTTGATGCCGTTGCTCAGCTCGCATTTTCAAGTGATTGCGCCGGACCTGCCCGGGCACGTATTTACCAGCAGGGGGCCAGAAGGCAGTTTGTCTTTGCAAGGTATGAGTGAAGGCCTGCGCGCTTTGTTGTTGCAATTGAATGTGACGCCCTCCGTGATCGGTGGGCACTCTGCAGGTGCAGCCATTGCAGCCAACATGTTGCTGCAGCAACGTACTTTGTCTAAAACACAGTTGATTGGTTTCAATCCGGCTTGGCTGCCTTTGCCTGGCCTGCCCTCTTTGATTTTCAGACCGGCTGCTAAGCTGGCAGCGATCAATCCAATTTCTGCATGGGCTACGGCCAAGCTGGCCAGCAAACCGGCCATGATAGAAAAATCAATTTCACAAACTGGCTCGCAGCTTGATGCAGAGGGTTTGGCCTTGTATCAAAGTGTGTTCAGCCATTCGGGCCATGTGCACAGCGTGCTCAACATGATGGCCGCATGGCAACTGAACGCCCTGTCCAGTGCCTTGTCGCAAATTAAAAATGAAGTGGCCATTTTGGTTGGCACGCAAGATCAAACCGTGCCGCCATCAATGGCTCACGAAGCTTGCACATTGATGCCACAAGCGCGGCTGTATGAACAACAAGGCTTAGGCCATTTGGCGCACGAGGAAGACCCCGCTGGAACTGCTCAAACGATTCTCAAAATCTGCGAATCTATTTGACAGCAAAACTCTTTAAGAGTTTGACCGCTTCGATGGGGTCAGTCGAGATGGCATCGGCACCAAACATGTCGGCCGACAAATCCTTTAGCGAGAAAATTGGCCCACCCAGCATCACCTTGACATGCGGGTTGCCAGAGTTCTGTCTAAAGTGATCAATCAAATCACGCAATTGAGGCAATTGAGTTTCAATGGCTACAGAAATACCGATGACGTCAAACCACTCATTGGCAATTGCGCGCATCAGTTCAGATTCAGTGGACGAAATTTCGATGACCACATTGGCACCAGAGCGTCTGAAAAAATCGGCCACGATGGTTAAGCCTAAGAAATGCTGTGAACCTGGCGCGCATGACAACATGACACGTTGAGTTTCGCCTTCTACAGTAGGTCCATCGTGGTAGCCATAGCCCAAGCGATGCGTCACTTGGTGCATCTGCGCCAGGCCACAAGTGACGTCGCTGAAATCGCAGAGGTCTTTTTCCCACAACACGCCCAAATGCCGAGCAGCAGGTGTGATGAGTTCCATGAAAATGCGATCTTGCTTTAACCCGCGGTCTAGCAAGCGATCGACGATTTGATTGACACCCGCTGTGTCGCCCTTTAGGCAACAGCCCGTAAAGTCCAACATTTCTGGGACTGGCTCGCCGAACTCAGGCGAGTCGGCACTGATGGACTGGCTGGAGATCAGTTGCTGAGAATTCAACAGCCTAGGAATGATTTGAGACTCAATCACGTCTAGGAGGGAATCCTTGCACTCGTCATTTGCAGCACCCGACTCATTGGGGCGCTGAGATGAACTCCCTAAGCCATTGAACTTAGACATGCAATTTCCTTGCGAAGGATAGCGTGCCAACCTTGATGGGTGATCGGGGCAAAATTTCTGCCAGCAACATAGCATGCCGATCCGCTAATAGAACCCTGTTTATAAGTTGAAGTCTAAACGGATTCAACCCTCTTTAACCCTTAGGATCACCTACAAGGTAAATGGTTATAGGTAAGTGATTGCCAAGAAATTTGTGAAAGTAAATTCAAAACGGGCCGTTTAACTTCACCGTTTCGACATTCAAAACAGTTGCCACACTGACCCATACCCAATAGGGTATCAACAACAAAGCCGCTTTTTTAGAGATTCTCCAAAGCCCCATCACCAAGAACATAATAGAAAGCCACAAAAAAACCACCTCAAAGACGGCCAAGTCGGGTCGTTTCAGTTTGAAGTAGATGGCACTCCACAAAATGTTTAAAAAAGCGTTTGCCGCAAACAACAAAATAATTCTTTTTTTGTCATTTGGGCGATGGGCAGACCGCCAAGCCAGACCCCCACTGATGGCGCACAGCGTAAAGATGGTGGTCCAAATGACCCCAAAGTAGGGATCTGGCGGCTTCCATTCAGGATGCTTCAGCGAGAAATACCAAGGCCCCAACTCCGTGAGGCCGCCCCCAATACCTGCCGTGAGGTAGCTCAGTGCAAATGCAATTGCAAAAGTTTTGAGTGTTGCTGAATTGATTTGCAATGGGGCCCCTTTAGGTTCGGGCCAATCCTAACAAATGGGCCATGTCTTTGAAGAATATTCGGACATGCGCCATAGGGTCTTTTCTGGCCAACTCTTTGTTCATGTAAGACTCGAAGGTGAGTCTTTGTACGTCGCGATCTTCGCAAATCTTGACGAACTTTTCACGGCGCTTGTCATTTTGATACCAGAAGTATTGCATGATGGCCAAAATCCAGAACACCTTGCCGTGTTGTTTCATGAATTTTTTACGGCCTTGTTTCAAACACGCAGGGTTGCCAGTTTTCAAAGCTTCGTGTGCAGCACGGGCCATGGTTCGTGCGCAGTCCATGGCGTAGTAAATGCCTTCACCAGAAGATGGTGCCACCACACCGGCGGCATCACCCACCACCAACACATCTTTGCCGTTGTCCCATTTTGGAAGAGGCTTCAATGGAATAGGCGCACCTTCTCTTCGGAGCGTTGGCTCGTCTGTGAGACCCGCCACTTTGCGCAAGTGTCCCGTTGCAGTTCTGAGCGAAAAACCCTTGTCAGCACTGCCGGTGCCCACACTCATGGTGTTGCCGTGGGGAAACACCCAACCATAAAAGTCGGGCGACACTTCACCTTGGTAGTACACGTCACAGCGCTGGCCATCGTGTGATGGTTTTTGCACAGGCGCTTGAATGATCTCGTGGTACGCAAACACATACTTGGTTTTATCGGCATCGGGAATTTGCTGACGCGCCACTTCTGATTTGGCGCCGTCGGCACCAATTACCATGCGCGCACTGACCTTGATGGGTTTGGCATGCTCTGTAGCCGAATGTTCTTTAGAGTGAACAGGCGTGTAATGCACCCAAAGGGTACCCGCATCATCGTGCTGCACTTTGTCAAAAATAGCTTGTTGACGAATAGCGCCCGACTGTGCTGCACGTGTCCGCAAAAATTCATCAAAGTCGATTCTGTCGACCATGCCCACAAAACCATTGTCGATGTGAATGTCGACCTTGTTGTCTGCAGGCGAAATCATGCGTGCGCAATTGACTTTGGCCACCAACAAATGGTCTGGAATTTCAAAGTCTTTGATCAATCTGGGCGGTATGGCGCCACCACAAGGCTTGGGCCTGCCTTGTCGGTCTAACAACAAAACGCGCCAGCCTTCTTTGGCTAAATCGTTGGCGGCTGTGGCGCCAGAAGGGCCACCTCCTACCACCACAAAATCGTAATCGGTTTGGCTCATGATGTGGATCCACCTTTCCAGAGGACATGGTTGTCGAGAGACATTTCTGAAGGCTTCACATCACCAGCGCGCATGCGCATGGCAACCACTGCAGAGGCCAAAAACATCAGGGATTGAAATGCAAACACAGCCACATAGGCTGATCGAGAATCTTGTAGCAGGGCGTGTGCCAAATCGCTGGCAGCCGTTCCAACGAGGCCACCCAAACCAAATGCGGCCGCTTGAGCAGCGCCCCACAGGCCCATGCGCGTGCCTTCGCGGCCAGGTCCGCCCTCACCTGCCAAGCGCATCATGGTGGCGATGGCTGCAATAGAGAATGCACCGTTTGCGATGCCTAAGAAAATAACGTTGGCCTTGAGCGGCCAAGCCTCGGTCATGTTGACCAGCGCAGAAGACGACAAGCCCACGGTAGCAATGGCTGAGAACACACAGCCACCCACCATCCAAGCTTGCACAGAACCCAAGCGGCCTGCCACCCAACGGGTGCTGGCACCAGCGACTGCCAACATACCGAACAACACACCCATGTGGTGCCAGCCAGATAGCTGTGTGGTTTTGCCGGGGGACATGCCATGAATAGCGCCAGCAAAAGGCTCCAAAATTAAATCTTGGGCGCTGTAGGCCAGCATCGACAAGAACACAAAAATGGTAAAAGTTCTGGCTTTGGGCTCAGACCAAACTTCTTTGAAAGTTTGTTTGAAATCTGCTGCTGTGGGTTTGTTTTCTGGCGCGACATCTGCCGTGGGTTTTTCTAATCGCCACAAGCACAGCGCCGTGATACAGGTCGTGAGCAAACTCAAACTGGCCGATACCTTCAACAAAATTTCTGGCGTGTAGGGGTCGATCAACTTGCCGACAGTGCCAGCGGTAATGGCAAAGCCCATGATCATCATGAGCCACACAGTGGTAGCCGCTTGTGCCCGTTTTTGATCAGGCACTTGCTTGGCCATCAAGGTGAGCAAAGACGTACCGCAAGCACTTACACCCAAACCAATCAAACTGAAAGACAGCACGGCCAATGCAATGCCCCACACCGGTTCAGTGGCCATCCAAATGGTGGATACCGCAGCCATCACACCGCCCACGCCAAGCACCATCATGCCGCCCATCATCCAAGGCGTGCTACGTCTGCCTTTGTCAGCGCCATAGCCCATACGGGGGCGCACCATTTGCACGGCGTAATGCCATGCCACCAAGGCGCCAGGCAACAAAGCAGGAAATGCCAACTCCACCACCATGATGCGATTGAGCGTCGATGTGGTGACCACCACCACAGCACCCAAGCAGGCTTGAATGAGACCCAGTCGAATGATTTGAAACCATCCAAATAATGGCGATGTCATAAGACGCCTCCCACATTGAGTTGGCGCAAGCCCCAGGCACTGACCATCATGCCGGTGACAAACATGGGGACATTGAAGGCACTGACATACAGTGCGCGCTCAACAGGATTTTTAAGAAATTTGATCATCAGTGGCCATTGCATCAAGCTCAAGACCAACACCGCCATAGCGTGCAGTGGCAACTGCCAATTGAACAGCAGCACAGCCACCACCACTTGCGGCGTCCACATCATCAAACAAGCAATGCGTGCTGCACCTGCGGGGCCGTACTTCACAGGCAATGACGCAATGCCCATTTGCCTGTCACCCTCAATGGCTTTGAAATCGTTCAAGGTCATGATGCCGTGCGCACCTAAGCTGTAAAGCAATGCCAAACCAATTGAATAACTGCCTGGCCATGCACCGCCCAACATGACTGCTGTGCCTGTGAGCCAAGCCAGACCTTCATAGCTGAGTGCGCAGGCTGCAGCGCCCCACCAGCCGTTGTTTTTTAAACGCACAGGGGGCGCGCTATAAGCCCAGGAAAATGCAATGGCCAAAGCGCAAGCCACAAAACCCCACGTGCCCATGAGCGTGGCCCAGAGCAAAGACAAAGCGGTCCACAACACCGCAATACCCAAACCCCATTTGCCTGGCATGCGGCCCGATGGAATAGGTCTTTGAGGTTCATTGATGGCGTCGACATGTCGGTCAAACCAATCGTTGACAGCTTGACTGCTGGCACACACCAGAGGGCCGGTCAAAACGAGACCCAAAACAATCAAGACCCAGTTGTCTGAAAGACTCTGTCCAGAGGCAACGGCTCCACATGCAAAAGCCCACACCGGTGGAAACCAAGTGATGGGCTTGAGAAGTTCTGCAACCGTGCGCAGGCTGGGGCGCTGCGGCGGTGGTGTGAGCGTGAGCATGGGATTGTCCATGCCCCCATTGTGAGAAGTCTTTGAGAAATGTCAACTAGGATTGACACCAAGTGTCAATATTTAAATACACATCGGCAAAATAAATGCAGACTGTGCTTTAAAGAGTCAGTGCAGCTCTGAGTCGACTTCGGTGTCGGACAAGATGCCAAAGCGTCGAAGTTTGACGTAAAGGCTCTGCCTTGAAAGGCCCAACATCTCGGCCGCGGAGGCGCGATTGTTGTGCGTTAACTCCAGCGCAGCTTCAATGCACATGCGCTCGATGGTGTCGACGGTTTCGCCCACAATGTCTTTGATGGGACGGCGTCCTACCAATTGGGACAATTCGGCAAAGGGGTGAGGCACAGCAGCGCTGCTGGCACCCGAGGCCGCCTGCATGCGCCGATCCATGTCTCTGACAAAGAAGGCATACATGGGCTCTGGGCGCGACAAGTACACAGCGCTGACCTCGACAGGCAACGTCATGCCCGACAAGGTTTTGACCTCGGTTGCAAAGTTGCGAACGGGCAAGTGCTGCTTGAGCGACGTATTCAGCACACCCCAATCAACCGCACCCCTTTGCAACCAACGTTCCATGGACTGCCCAATGACTTGAGACGATGCCGTGAGGCCCAACAAGGCCATGCCTTCTTCGTTGACGCTTTTGACGGTGCCAGACGTGTCGGTGAGCAACCAACCATCGGGGAATTTTTCCATGGCTTCGCTGAGCACGACAGAAGACTCTGAATCGACCAGCGACACGGCAGAAGACTCTCTTTGTGTCAAACGCACCAAAAATTGTGCGCCGCCTTCTTGCCTGAACACAGTGGCAGACACCGTCAGGGGCGATGGGGCGCCTAACAACACAGCCGAGCACATTTCAATGCGCCCGGTGGCCAAAGCAGTCCGCAGCAATGATTGCACTTCGCCTTGACTTCCTGGATCGAAGCACTCTCTGAAATCTCGGCCTACCAAGCGCTTGCCGGCATCTTTGAACAAGGCCTGCGCGCCCACATTGGCTTCGATCAAACGGTAAGAAGCGGCATCGATCATGAGCACAGCTTCGGGCGATGTTTCAAACAAAATTCGATAACGCGCTTCGATGTGACGCAGACGCAAATAGTCTCGCTCTACCGATTGTTGTGTTTCGACCAATCTGCGCTGCAGCTCTGCCAGTCGCTCGAGGTTTCGACCCACTGCTAAAAACTTGCCGCCTTTTTGGGGGACTGTGACGTATTGAATGGCCGCCTCACCGCCAGAGGGCGTAGGGTGATTGACGTGGCGCCAATTGAGCACTGCGTTTTCATCTGAAACTTGCAGGAGCTCTTGAATTTTCTTCTTGCTTTCCACCGTAACGGTGTCGATCCAGCGCTTGCCCATCCAAGCCTGGCAACCCAAGGTGGCCATGGTGTCTTGCCCAGTGGACACATCCTCAATGACTCCCTGGCTGTCAATGATCAAACTGACGTCCGAAACCACGCCCAAAAGCTTGGAAAAAGTGGCTGGATCGAGGTTTTTGGTGTTCATTGGTACTGCAAATTGACTTCAGTGATGCGAAGTTGACACTTTTTATTGTTGGCGAAGCATACACGCAAAATTTACCCTGAATACTTAGGGCAAATCTTGAGAGTTGACCAAGAACAAATCAAGGTGTCTGACTAATTTGACGCTCCATGTTACGAAGGGTTTGGGTGACTTTTTCGACAGCTTGAAAGGCATTGCCTTTCAATAAAACTGTCTTGGGCCAGGTCACAGTGTCTGGTGCCAGCGACGCCATGGGCCCACCGACAAAAACTTGAAGCGCCGAGTTAACGCTGCCTGCCAACAATTCTGGCAGGGTCTGTTGGATTTCTGTCAAATGACGGTCGGTCGCCAAGGACAATCCAACGGCATCAAACCAATCGGATTGAAAATTTCTTTTGAAGTCGCTCATGTCCGTCGGGTTGGCCAATGTGACATTCCAGCCAGCACGCCTGAAAAACTCGCTCAGCATGAAGACGCCCAAGCCATGCTGCGATCCGGGCTCGGTCATGAGCAGGAGGCTGTAACCATTGGGCTCCAACCGACCTTCGGTGACAAACTCTGCACTGTAATCGTGCAGCATTTGGTGGAGCCTAGAAAAACCGATCGTGCACTCGACAAAACTCAGTTTGTCTGAGAGCCAGTGGTCGCCCAAGACCTTGGCGCTTTCAGCAATACCATTCAAGTAAATGTGGGACAAAGTCAGGCCCTGACGCTGCCAACCCACAATCACTTTGCGGGTTTCTTCCAAACTTTGAAGGCTTGCATCGGCCAACAAACTGACTTGTGCCTTGTCTATACCGTCATTTTTGCCAAAGGTAGTGCCGCCAACCAGGCGAGGGCCGACAGTCAGACTCGCTTTTTTGGCGCTCGAGGGCGTGCCAGCACCCCAGCGCGCCTCCTTTTGCCCCTCTGAACGATCCAATTGATGCTGACTCACAGCGTTCACCCATCCTTTTTTTGACGCTTTCAGTGTCCTAGAACTTAACAGGGTTTCAATTCGGTGTAAACCCTACATAACATATTTATTGTCAATTTATATTGACACTTATCAGATTGGGCCGTAAAGTTGCCTCAGTTCATTCGCTAACAAAGGGCAGCATGCAGGATAAGCAACCACAGGTTTTGTACACACCAGAGCAACGTGCTCGGCGTGATGCAACCAAGTGGACCTTGGTTCAAGGCTTGTTGGCGCCTGTTCAGTTCTTGATTTTCTTGGTCAGCTTGTACTTGGTGCTGAACAGTTTGCAGACCGGCGAGCACACCGATTGGGCGCTGGCATCCGTAGTGATCAAAACACTGGTGCTCTACGCCATCATGATTACGGGCTCCATTTGGGAAAAAGTGGTGTTTGGCAAGTACCTTTTTGCACATGCTTTCTTCTGGGAAGACGTGGTCAGTATGTTGGTCTTGGCGCTTCACACCGCTTACTTGTGGGTGTGGTGGCAAGGTCAATGGTCTTCCAATGACCAGTTGCTTTTAGCCCTGGCTGCCTATGTCACCTATGGCATCAATGCCGCGCAATACATCCGCAAATTGCGCATGGCACGTTTGCAACTGCCTTCAACACAGTCCAGCGATCTTGAACAAACGACCCCATCAGGTCCACAGGTGAGTCTATGAGCCCCGTCATTCCTATTCGCGCAGAAACTAGCATCGGTTGCACCGATGTCACGCCTTTGGTTCAACGCGGACAACGCGAGGTTTTCTGCGGCCTCACAGGCATCATTTGGTTGCACCGAAAAATTCAAGACGCCTTCTTTTTGGTGGTGGGTTCACGCACCTGCGCGCACTTGATTCAATCTGCTGCCGGTGTGATGATTTTTGCTGAACCACGTTTCGGGACAGCCATCATTGACGAGCGTGATTTGGCTGGCTTGGCCGATGTCCACGAGGAACTCGATCGCGTGGTGCACCAGTTGTTGAACCGCCGCCCCGACATTCGCATGTTGTTCTTGGTGGGCTCTTGCCCCTCTGAGGTGATCAAGTTGGATTTGTCTCGCGCAGCGCAACGTCTGAATCAAATTCATCACCCTGCTGTGCGAGTGCTCAACTACTCTGGCAGCGGCATTGAAACCACGTTTACACAGGGTGAAGACGCTTGCCTGGCCGCCTTGGTACCAGGCTTGCCCAGCATGAATCCACAAGTGCCATCGCAAACCAAACCGCAACTGATGGTGGTGGGCACCTTGGCCGATGTGGTGGAAGACCAGCTGCGTCATTTGCTGGAGCAGATGAACATCACAGTGAATTTCTTCCCACCGCGCAACAGTCAAAAAATGCCTGCAGTGGGTGCCAACACGAAGTTTTTGTTGGCACAACCTTTCTTGGCAGACACCGCTAGAGCTTTACAGGACAGAGGTGCCACCCACCTGCCCGCTACTTTCCCATTGGGCATTGAAGGTACTACGGCATGGTTGCAAGCTGCAGCGCAAGAGTTTGGTGTTTCGCCCTTGCTGTTCGAAAAAGTTACTGCTGCGCCTAAGCAACGTGCTGAAAAAGCTTTGGCCGTGCACCGTCAAATGCTCGATGGCAAACGCATTTTCTTCTTCCCAGATTCCCAACTTGAAATTCCATTGGCGCGCTTCCTGAACCGCGAAATGAACATGGACTTGGTCGAAGTGGGAACGCCCTATTTACACCGTCAACACATGGCCGCTGAATTGGCTTTGTTGCCCACAGGCACCCGCATCAGCGAAGGCCAAGACGTCGACTTGCAACTGGACCGTTGTGTAGAAGACAAACCTGACATGGTGGTGTGTGGCCTCGGCTTGGCCAATCCGCTGGAAGCCCAAGGCATGACCACCAAGTGGGCCATCGAGTTGGTCTTCACCCCCATTCAAGGCTACGAGCAAGCCGCCGATTTGGCAGGCTTGTTCAGCCGTCCATTACGACGTCGCGAAAAGCTGGCGGCATAGGAATACCAGATGCAACTCACGCTTTGGACATACGAAGGACCGCCACACGTTGGCGCCATGCGCATAGCTACCGCCATGCGCGATGTGCACTATGTGTTGCACGCACCCCAAGGTGACACCTACGCCGACTTGCTGTTCACCATGATTGAGCGTTTGCCCAGACGCCCACCCGTTACATACACCACATTCCAAGCACGTGACTTGGGTGGAGATACCGCAGAACTTTTCAAAGATGCTGCACGCCAAGCCATTGAACGCTTCAAGCCTGCTGCCATGTTGGTAGGCTCTTCTTGCACCGCCGAGTTGATTCAAGACGATCCGGGCGGCTTGGCGCAAGCTCTGAAGTTGGATATTCCTGTCATTCCTTTGGAGCTGCCCTCGTATCAGCGCAAAGAGAATTGGGGCGCCAGCGAAACGTTTTATCAACTGTGCCGCCATCTGGTTTTGAAGCCAGAAGAAAAAACTGCCAAGAACCGTCCTAGCTGCAACATTTTGGGTCCAAGCGCATTGGGCTTTAGACACCGTGACGACGTGAAAGAAATCACGCAGTTGCTCAGCAAATTGGGCATCGATATCAACGTGGTTGCGCCTTTGGAAGCCACGGTGGCAGACATTCGCAAGTTGGCCGATGCCGACTTCAACGTGGTGCTCTACCCCGAAATTGGCATGAGCGCAGCGCAATGGTTGATGCGTCAGTTTGATCAGCCTTACACAAAAACAGTGCCCCTCGGCTCCAATGCGACACAAGACTTCATTCGCGAAGTGTGCGGCTTTGCTGGCCTTGAAGTACCTGCCATCGAAGAGATGACAGCACGGGCACGCTGGTATGCACAATCTGTCGATTCCACCTACCTCACAGGTAAGCGTGTGTATTTGTTTGGCGATGCCACCCACGTGGTGAGCGCGGCACGCATTGCCTCCGAAGAAATGGGCTTTGAAGTGGTAGGCCTTGGCACATACAGCCGAGAGTTTGCACGCGAAGTACGCGATTGCGCCAAGAAATACGGCGTAGAAGCCTTGATCACCGACGACTACTTGGAAGTTGAAGCACAAATTACCGAGCTGCACCCAGAACTCATTTTGGGCACGCAAATGGAACGCCACATTGCCAAGCGCCACGGCATTCCTTGCGCCGTTATTTCTGCACCCGTTCACGTACAAGATTTCCCTGCACGCTACGCCCCTCAAATGGGCTTAGAGGGGGCCAATGTGTTGTTTGACACTTGGGTTCACCCGCTCATGATGGGCCTGGAAGAACACTTGTTAGGCATGTTCAAGCAAGACTTCGAGTTTCACGAAGGTGCATCACCCTCTCACTTGGGCAGTGCACGCCCCGCAGAAATCATTGTGGAACAAGCGGTGACACAAAAAGAGGCTTCTAACCAAGCCACTTGGAGTGTGGAGGCTGAAAAAGAACTGGGCAAGATTCCATTTTTTGTGCGCGGCAAAGCCCGTCGCAACACCGAAAAATATGCCCTCGATCAAGGCGTAGCAACCATCACTGTGGACACACTTTACGATGCCAAAGCTCACTACAGCCGTTGAGATGAAGGGTTCTTCATCCACCACCAAGTCAGCTCGCGCTGGCATGCGGGTGGTGATGCTGACGCTTGACACGCATTTGTCCAGTGCAGCACAACGGTCTGCAGCCAAGTTAGCGCAGAAGTTGCCCGGTTTGGAATTCAAACTGCACGCCGCCAGTGAATACCGCGCCAGCGAAGATGCCTTGAAGCGCTGCTTGCAAGACATTGATCGTGCGCACATGGTGATTGTGTCCATGTTGTTCATGGAAGATCACTACTTACCCGTGATTGACGCTTTGACCGCCAAGCGCGATCATTGCGATGCCATGGTCTGCATCATGTCGGCGCCGCCAGTGATGCAACTCACGCGCATGGGCAAGTTCACCATGGGTGGCCAATCGTCTGGCTTGATGAGTTTGCTGAAAAAGTTGCGTCCCAAGGCCAAAGAAAACACAGAAGAAAAATCTTCTGGAAAATCTGAAGGCGCCAAGCAAATGGCCATGTTGCGCCGTTTGCCCAAGTTGCTGCGATTCATTCCAGGTACTGCGCAGGATTTGCGCATGTTCTTCCTGACCATGCGCTACTGGCTGGCTGGGTCAGAGCAAAACATCACCAACATGGTTTTGAATTTGGTGGGCCGATATGCATCACCAGAACGTCAAAGTTTTAAATTGGGCTCACAAGCCGAAGAACCTATTGAGTACCCAGAGGTAGGCTTGTATCACCCCAAGATGAAGGGCAAGATCTCTGAGAGTCTGCAGCAGTTGCCTAAAGAGCTAGAGGGCAAGCCTACTGTTGGTTTGTTGCTCCTTCGTTCCTACTTGTTGGCTGGCAATGCCCTGCACTACGATGCGGTCATTGCGGCCATTGAATCACGTGGCTTGCGCGTCATTCCAGCATTTGCCAGCGGCCTGGATTCTCGTCCTGCCATTGAGAATTTCTTTTTGTACAACGGCAAGTCCAAAATTGACGCCTTGGTCTCTTTAACGGGCTTCTCGTTGGTGGGCGGCCCTGCCTACAACGATGCCAAAGCGGCAGAGCAAATCTTGTCGCAACTCGATGTACCTTACATTGCGGCTCATCCCGTTGAATTTCAATCACTAGACCAATGGGGCAGTTCGCAGCGCGGCTTGATGCCTGTCGAGAGCACCATCATGGTGGCCATTCCCGAATTAGATGGCTCCACCATTCCCATGGTCTACGGTGGCAGACCCGGCCCAGCTGGCTCTAGTTGCACAGGTTGCGAGCGCAATTGCCACTTCACCACCGAACACCAATCGCAAGATATGTTTACTTGCGCCGAGCGTACCGACATGTTGTCTAGGCGCGTTGAAAAGTTAGTTCAAAGCCGCTTGAAGCAAAGAAGCGAGCGCAAGCTGGCCTTGGTGATTTTTAACTTCCCACCCAACAGTGGCAATGTGGGCACAGCGGCTTATCTGTCTGTGTTTGAGTCTTTGTTCAACACCCTCAAAACACTTAGCAACGAAGGCTACAACATTGACGTACCAGCCAATGCGGATGTGCTGCGTGAAATGGTCTTGAATGGCAACCGCGAAATGTACGGCGCCGATGCTAATGTGCACCACATCATTCCGTCTTCTGAGCACGTGCGCAACGAACGTTGGTTAAAGCAGATTGAAGCGCAGTGGGGCCCTGCCCCCGGTAAGTTGTTGACCAATGGTCAAGGCTTGTTTGTACAAGGCGTTCAGTTGGGACAGGCCTTGGTTTGCATCCAACCCGGCTTTGGCTACGAAGGTGATCCCATGAGATTGCTGTTTGAAGCCGGCTTTGCGCCCACGCATGCTTTCAGCGCTTTCTATCGCTACTTGCGCAAGGATTTCAAAGCCGATGCCGTCTTGCACTTTGGCACGCACGGCGCCTTGGAATTTATGCCTGGCAAGCAATCTGGCCTGTCTGGCAATTGCTGGCCCGATCGCCTGATTGACGATTTGCCCAACCTGTATTTCTACGCTTCTAACAACCCTTCTGAAGGCGCCATTGCCAAACGCCGCGGCAGTGCCACCTTGGTGAGCTATTTGCCACCTACGTTTGCAGAGTCTGGTTTGTACAAAGGCTTGTCAGAGTTGAAACAAACGCTGGACAGATGGCGCGCCCTAGACGATGAATTGAGCGAAGAGCGCAACGACTTGGCAGCGATGATTCATCAACAAGCCGTCTCGTTAGAACTGCGCGTTCCCGCCGCCGTTTCTGCTGAAGCCGCCCTGTCTGAGCCTTGGATCAATTCTTTGGTGGACCAACTGCTTGAGCTTGAGTACTCACTCATTCCTGAAGGCTTGCACGTCATTGGCCAATTGCCTACAAGATCACAGCGTTTGGCGACTTTGAAAGCCATGGCCAAGGCGATGGAAATTGAAGAGCCAGAGTTGCTAGAACGTTTGGTAGATGGTGTGACAGAGGACCAACTCAAACGCAGTGCCAAGCACCTGACTGCAGCACAACAAGATGCCTTGCACCAATTGGTTCATTCCAACGTGTTATTGAACCAAGAAAGTGAATTGAACGGGCTGCTGCGTGCCCTGGATGGTCGCTACGCTTTACCAGCACCTGGTGGCGATTTGCTGCGCAACCCAGACGTATTGCCCACAGGCCGCAACTTGCATGGTCTTGACCCCTTCAAATTGCCCACCGCCTTTGCTGTGCGTGATGGTCAAAAGCAAGCCGAAAAACTCTTACAGCGCTACGCACAAGACGGTTCTGGTATGCCTGAATCTATTGCCATGGTGTTGTGGGGTACCGACAACCTCAAAACCGAGGGCGGCCCCATGTCGCAGGCTTTGGCTTTGATGGGTGTTTTGCCGCGCTTTGATTCCTACGGCCGTTTGACGGGTGCGCAATTGGTTCCTTTGGAAACCTTGAACCGTCCCCGCATTGATGTGGTGATTACTTTGTCAGGCATCTTCCGTGATTTGCTGCCCATGCAGATCAAGCTATTGGCAGAAGCCAGTTTCTTGGCTGCCAGTGCAGACGAGCCTAGCGAGATGAACTTCATTCGCAAACATGCCTTGGCCTACATGGCAGAGCATGGCGGTGACATCGAAGCGGCATCCTTGCGTGTATTTGGCAATACCGAAGGTGCTTACGGCTCCAACGTCAACATGTTGGTGGACAGCTCCTCATGGCAGCAAGAGGATGAATTGGGCGATGCCTTTACCTCGCGCAAAGGATTTGCGTATGGCCGCGAAGGCAAGCCTGTTCGCAACAACCAATTGCTGAAGAGTGTGTTGGCTGATGTGTCACTGACTTACCAAAACCTTGACTCTGTAGAGTTGGGCGTGACCAGCATCGACACTTACTTTGACACTTTAGGCGGTATTAGCCGGGCTGTTTTACAAGCCAAACACGATCGTGACGGCGACGCTGCGACAGCCCCACCCGTCTACATCGTTGACCAAACACAAGGCGATGGCGTGGTACGCAGCCTGACTGAACAAGTCGCCTTAGAAACACGCACACGCATGCTCAACCCCAAGTGGCACGAAGGCATGCTGCAACACGGCTACGAAGGTGTCCGTCAAATTGAAGTGCACCTGACCAACACCATGGGTTGGTCGGCCACCACAGGTCAAGTTCAACCTTGGGTTTATCAGCAACTGGCGCAAACCTTTGTGCTCGACCCTGCCATGCGTGAACGCATGGCGCAATTGAACCCCACATCATCGGCCAAGCTTGCAAATCGCTTGATCGAAGCATCTCGTCGCGAGTATTGGAAACCCGATGCTGAGACTATGAATGCCTTGCTGCGCGCCGGCGAGGAACTTGAAGACCGCCTTGAAGGCATTAAAGAGGGACAACCAGCATGATCGAAACGACCAGCATCCCAGTGCAAAACATCAAAAAGAATTCCAAACTTGATGGTGAGGGCAGTGTTCAATTCCAAATGGACCCCACTGTCAAAATTGGCAATGCCAAAGTTTTTGCTGTGTACGGCAAAGGCGGTATTGGCAAGAGCACCACCTCTTCCAACTTGTCAGTTGCTTTCAGCAAGTTGGGCAAGCGAGTGTTGCAAATTGGGTGCGACCCAAAACACGACTCGACGTTTACGCTGACCAAAAAATTAATGCCCACGGTCATTGATGCCTTGGAGACCGTGGACTTTCACGCTGAAGAACTTCGCCTCGATGACTTTGTGTTCAAAGGCTACAACGGCGTGATGTGCGTTGAAGCCGGTGGACCTCCCGCAGGCACAGGCTGCGGCGGTTATGTGGTGGGACAAACCGTCAAGTTGCTCAAAGAGCATCACTTGCTGGAAGACACCGACGTGGTGATTTTTGACGTCTTGGGCGATGTGGTGTGCGGCGGCTTTGCAGCGCCCTTGCAACATGCCGACCGTGCGCTGATTGTCACAGCCAACGACTTTGACTCCATCTTTGCCATGAATCGCATCGTTCAGGCCATCGGTGCCAAGGCCAAGAACTACAACGTCCGTTTGGGCGGCGTCATTGCCAATCGCAGCGATGCGACAGACCAAATTGACAAGTACAACGCCGTGGTGGGTTTGAAAACCATGGCGCACTTCCCCATGCTGGACGAAATTCGCAAGAGCCGTTTGATGAAGAGCACTCTGTTTGAACTGGAGCCAACACCCGCGGTGAAGGCTGTGCAAGACGAGTACATGCGCCTTGCTGCAGCTTTGTGGTTGGGTAGTGACCCCTTACCTTCCGTGCCCATGAAAGACCGCGATATTTTTGACCTGCTCGGTTTTGATTGAAGCGAATTACTGGAATTCAAACAAAATGAACACTCGCGCTTACGAACAACGTCGCAGCCAGATCGAACATTACTTCGATCGCACCGCTGCCGACGCCTGGGCTCGCCTCACCTCTAACGAACCTGTGGGACGCATTCGCGCCACAGTTCGTGCGGGTCGCGACACCATGCGTAACACCCTTCTGTCTTGGTTGCCAGAAGACTTAAAAGGCAAACGCATCTTGGATGCAGGTTGCGGCACAGGCGCTTTGGCCGTTCAAGCGGCGCTTCGCGGTGCAGAAGTGGTGGCCATTGATTTGTCGCCTACCCTGGTGAAGCTGGCCGGCGAGCGTGTGGCCAGCGATCATCCTCACTTGCCAGGCAGCATTGAGTTTTTGTCGGGCGACATGCTCAGCCCAGAGTTAGGTCACTTTGATCATGTGGTGTGCATGGATTCTTTGATTCATTACAACTGCGATCAAATCTCCGATGCATTGGCTGCATTGGGCCAACGCACCAGTGGCTCTATGGTATTTACCTTTGCACCCCGCACCCCTTTGTTGGCCTTGATGCACAGCATGGGTCGACTTTTTCCAAGCTCTGATCGTTCGCCATCATTGTCTCCTGTAGCCCATTCGGCTTTGCTTAACAAGTTGGACACACATCCAGAACTCACACAATGGCAAGGCGGCCGCATGCAACGCGTGGCCAGTGGTTTCTACACTTCACAAGCCTGGGAGTGGACACGCGCATGAGCCTGAAAATGCCAGCATGGATGTCTGCTTATGCAACGCGCTTTTTGCCGTTTGCAGATGCGGCTTCGCACGACCTGCCTTTAGGCAGGTTGCTGCGTTTGTCCATGTTCCAGTTGGTCATTGGCATGATCATGGCTTTGATGGTGGGCACCCTGAACCGCGTCATGATTGTGGAGCTGCATGTGCCCGCTTGGTGGGTGGCGATGGCAGTGGCCATCCCCATGGTGTTTGCACCGCTTCGCACCCTCATTGGCTATCGCAGTGACACTCACCCTTCGGCATTGGGTCTAAGACGTATTCCTTATTTGTGGACAGGCAGCTTGTTGTTGTTTGGCGGCTTGGCTGTGATGCCCTTCGCATTGTTGCTTTTGGCGGAAGCTGTGCCAGAAACCTTAGTACTCGGCCAACTGGGCGCAGGACTTTCCTTCATCATGATTGGCACGGGTCTGCAGGTCACCCAAACGGCAGGCATGGCATTGGCCAACGATGTGGCACAAGAAGACAAACGCCCGCGCGTGGTGGCATTGCTGTATTGCATGTTGCTGTTGGGCATGATTTTGAGCAGCGTGTTGTACGGTTTGTTCTTATCCGACTTCACCCCTCTCAGAATGATTCAAGTCATTCAAGGCTCTGCGGTACTGGTCATTGTGATCAACCTTGTGTCGATGTGGAAACAAGAATCACGTCAGGCCAAACGCGGTGCTCGCAAAGCAGGCGGCTTCAGCGCCAGTTGGAAAGAACTCATTGCCATGCCGCAAATGCGTCGCTTCTTATGGACAGTGGGCTTGGGCTCTTTTGCCTTCAGCATGCAAGACATCGTTTTAGAACCCTATGGCGCTGAAATATTGGGCCTCAACGTGGGCAACACCAGTTCATTAACAGCATTGGGCGCAATTGGTTCATTGGTGGCCTTTGGTCTGTCTGCCAAATGGCTAGCTTCCGGATGGCATGCCTGCCGCTTGGCCAGCTTTGGCGTCTTGATTGGCTTGCCCGCATTTGCATTGGTTATTTTTGCTGCACCCACCGAGTCAGTGGCCATGTTTAGAACAGGTGTGGTCTTGATTGGTTTTGGTTCTGGTTTGTTTTCAGTGGGCATGCTGGTAACCGCCATGTCTTTCCCAAACGCCCGCATGAGTGGTTTGATTTTGGGCACCTGGGGTGCCGTCCAAGCCACTGCCACGGGTGCTGCCATGGCCATGGGCGGCGCAGTCCGCGACCTCGTGACAGAGATGGCTTTGTCGGGCCGTTTGGGTGAAGCCCTCAACTCACCCATCACGGGTTACAGCTTTGTGTACCACTTGGAAATGTATTTGTTATTTGTGGTGTTGATTGCCTTGGGCCCCTTGCTCAAGAAAAGTCGACACGAACCTTCTCAACCTATTTTGAAATTTGGTTTGGCTGAATTGCCAAACTGATCTGCATTGATTTTACAAGGAGCAGTCTTATGGAAACAGGCGCCATTACTCAGTATGTCGACGTTGCACAAATTGTGCTTTACATCTTTTGGGCGTTCTTCGCCGGCCTGATTTATTACCTCTTGCGTGAAAATCACCGCGAGGGTTATCCCATGGATTCAGGCCGTGAAAACGGTCCCAAGCAGGAAGGATGGCCGCCCGTGCCCTCCCCAGTTGCTTACAAGACCATGGATGGCCATACATATTTGTCACCCGACCTGAACAGACCAGACGGTCAGTACAGCGCACAACCAACTACGCAATGGAATGGCGCCCCGATTGAACCCGTTGGCGACCCCTTGTTGGCCGGTGTAGGTCCAGGTGCATGGGCGATGCGTGCCGATGTCCCCGACATGGAACACGGCGCTCCCAAAATTGTGCCATTGCGTTTAGCCCCCGATTTTGCAGTAGCCCACCAAGACACAGAGCCACGCGGCTTAGCCGTTGTGGGTGCCGATCGCAATGTGGCAGGCCATGTGGTGGAGCTTTGGGTTGACCGCATGGAAATGGTTTTCCGTTACATCGAAGTGAAATTGGAAGGCTCTGACAAAACTGTCTTGCTGCCCATGAACTTTGCCAGGATCAAGCCGCAAGGCATTCATGTGCACGCCTTGTTGGCACACCAATTTGCCAATGTGCCGCAAACCAAATCCCCAGATCAAATTACTTTGTTAGAAGAAGAAAAAATCACAGCGTATTTTGGTGCCGGCACTTTGTATGCAACCCCTGAGCGTCAGGAGCCCCTGCTGTGAAAGCCAGAACCGTCAGTGCCACCCACGAACATGAGTGGGAAGCCGCCCCAGGCTTGCCTTCCACATTGCCAGACGGTGAAACCATCGTGTGGCAAGGCACGCCTGACTGGAAACAGTTGGCTGTGCATGCCTTTCATGTCCGCAAAATTGCCATTTACTTTGCCTTGATGGTTGGCGTTCAGTTCACGCACCTCTGGGGTGATGGCCTTGTTGGGCGAGAGTTGATTGTGCCTATTGTGGTGAGTCTCTCAATGGCATCATTGGCACTGGCCTTGCTGACCTCTTGCGCTTGGTTTGCTGGTAAGAGTTCGCTCTACACCTTCACCAACAAGCGCGTCGTGATGCGCATTGGTATTGTGTTGACACTCACCTTCAACCTGCCTTATCGCCGCATTGCAGGCGCGTCAGCTAAAGAATATGCAGATGGGTGTCAAGACATCGCTTTGGAACTTTATTCAGAAGACCGCATTGGCTGGGCTCATCTGTGGCCCCATCAAAAAGCCTGGCATGTAAAGCATCCCCAACCGACTTTGCGTTGCATCCCTAACGGCAAACAGGTCAGTGAATTGCTTTTCAAAGTATGGCAAGAACACCACCAAGCTGAAAAAATTGTCACTGGCGTCTCAGTACCAAGGCCTGCCAATGACAGCCACAACAACGCACCACAAGGCGCAATGGCATGACTTCCCAAACTGCTTTGCCTGTACCCAGCCCCACACTGCCATTGGCTGTCAAATTGATCGGCAGCATGCTGCTGTTGATCTTGTTGGCCATTGGCTTTGCAAGATGGCAAGGCATTTCGGACAAGCAAGCAGATGCTGCCACCGTCTGGCAGCGTGATTTGGTCTTTGCCGATGGACCGCAAGGCAGTGTGACTGTGAAAGATGCACAGAGCCAAACCGAGATTGCCCAATTTGAAGGTGAACAAGGCTTCTTAAGAAGCACCTTGCGTGCGTTGGTTCGTGAACGTAAACGTCAAAACATCGGCCCTGATGCACCCATGCAATTGCTGGGCCGTGCCGATGGTCGTTTGACCTTGCTCGACCCCAGCACCCAACAAAGAATTGATTTAGAAGCCTTTGGCCCAAGCAACGCATCTGTTTTTGCAAGATTGCAAAAGGCAGGCTTGACACCTCTACAGAACGTTCAAATTTCAGAAAATAACAGGAGCTCACGATGAACGCCAATGCCGTCCGCAGCATCGAAACCATTGAAGACGCTAACAAAAAAGCCGTCCACGACGACTTGATCAGCCCCCGTTTTTACACCACCGACTTTGCCGCTATGGACCGCATCAACATCGAGCCTGTCCGCGCAGAGTGGGACCGGATGATGGCCGAGTACGAGGGCGACAACAACCACGATCACTTTCAGCGTGATGCCGCCTTTGCAGACGAAGTGCGCGACAACATGGCCAAGCTCTCGCCCGAGATGCGCCAAGAGTTCATGGACTTTTTGGTCAGCTCCCTCACCTCTGAGTTTTCTGGGTGTGTGTTGTACAACGAAATTCGCAAGAACGTCACCAACCCCGACATCAAACAACTGATGACCTACTTGGCCCGCGACGAATCGCGCCATGCTGGCTTCATCAACTTGTCGTTGCGTGATTTCAATTTGGGCATTGATTTGGGCAACCTGAAGCGTACTAAGAAGTACACCTACTTCAAACCCAAATACATTTATTACGCCACTTACTTGTCCGAGAAGATTGGCTATGCACGCTACATCACCATCTTCCGCCAGTTAGAGAAGCATCCCGAAAAGCGTTTCCATCCCATCTTCCGTTGGTTTGAACTCTGGTGCAATGACGAGTTCCGTCATGGTGAATCGTTTGCGCTCATCATGCGCGCCAATCCCAAACTGCTCAGCGGTGGCAACAAGTTGTGGATTCGCTTTTTCTTGTTGGCGGTCTATGCCACCATGTATGTGCGTGACCACACACGTCCCATGTTGCACGAAGCCATGGGCTTGGACTCTAGCGAATACGACTACCAAGTGTTCCGCATCACCACAGCCATCACGCAACAAGTGTTTCCCTTGGCCCTTGACACCGACAACCCTAAGTTCCGTCGGGGTCTAGAGCGCTTGTTTGCTATTTCACAAGCCATGGAAAAAGCCAAAGCCCGTGGTGGCGTTGTCGGTAAATTGCAGCAAGGCGTTTGCGCAGCCAAGGCCTTTGTGACCTTCGCAGGCTTGTACATGATGCCGGTCATTCAACAAGACTTGTCGCCGCAAGTTCGCATGGAACCCGCATGGTAATTGACGTCGTTTGGGCCTGTGTTTTCACAGCCATGTGCTGGTGGTTTGGCACGGGCGTGATTTTGTGGCTCGATCGTCTGCCCCCTGCAAGCTTCAGATGGAGTTTGCTGGGCTGGACCATGCTCTTGATTTTGAGTTTCAAGGGCGTTTATGAAAGCATGCGCGAAGTTAGCGTCGCCAATGCTTACTTGGCCTTTGGCAGTGTCATTGTGATGTGGGGTTGGCACGAGTTGGCCTTCCTGACGGGTTGGATCACGGGTCCTCGCAAAGTGGCACTGACCGAGGGTGCTCAAGGCTGGCAACGTTTTAAAGAATCTGTGCAAGTCATGCTTCACCATGAAGTGGCCTTGCTCCTCAACTTTGGCATTTTGTGGCTGATGCAAAAAGACCAGCCCAACCACGTGGCGCTTTGCACCTATGCCTTGCTGTGGTTCATGCGTCTGTCTGCCAAGCTGAATTTGTACTTTGGTGTGCCGCAAAACGGCGCGCAATATTTACCTTCGCATTTGGTTTATTTGGCCAGTTATTTCAGAACCAGGCTTATCACGCCTTGGTTTGTGATTTCCATCAGTGCCGCCATTGGCACCTGGTGTTGGTTGGTTTGGCAAGCACAGCAAGGCGCCATGGCCATCACCACTGGGTGGGTCATGCTGGCAACCCTTTTGGGCTTGGCCATTGTTGAGCACCTCATCATGATTTTTCCATTGCCACTTGAGCGGCTTTGGGGTTGGGCCATGGGCCAATCCTCGGTGGAAACACCACTCACTACCCCACATTAAGGCCCTCCATGAACGCATTCAACGCCAATGGTTTTTCGCATCCTGGCCTGCACTCTCGGCAGCCAGGCGGCAGTAACGGCAATGGCGGCAACTCAGATCCAAGGCCCATGGCAGTCATCATTGGCAGTGGCTTTGGCGGTCTGGCAGCAGCCATTCGTCTGAGCGTCAAGGGCTATCAAGTCAAGGTCTTAGAAAAGTTGGATGCGCCTGGTGGCAGAGCCTATGTGCACCGTCAAGATGGCTTTACCTTTGATGCGGGTCCTACCATCATTACAGCGCCATTTTTGCTAGAAGAACTATGGACTTTGTGCGGCAAGAAGTTTCAGGATGATGTGACGCTCGTCCCCATGGACCCGTTTTACAGAATTCGCTTTGACGATGGCACATGGTTTGACTACAGTGCCGACGAAGCCAAAATGCTGGACGAAGTAGCGCGTTTTTGTCCAGAAGATGTGCAAGGGTATTTGGACTTTGTGCAAGATGCAGAGCGCTGTAAAACCCTGGGTTTTGAAGGCTTGGGCTCCATTGCTTTTGACACCTTGGGCGACTTGATCAAAGCCATCCCTTCTTTTCTCAAAATGGGTGCATGGCGCAGCATCTACACCTTGGTGGCCAAACACTTTAGCAACGACAAGCTGCGGACGGTGATGAGTTTCCACCCCTTGTTGATTGGTGGCAATCCTTTCTCTGTGACGGCAGCTTATGCCCTAATCAACTCTCTAGAAAGAACATGGGGCGTGCACTCTGCCATGGGTGGCACGGGCGCCATCGTCAAGGCCATGGTGGGCTTGCTCGAATCACGTGGCATTCAATTGCGTCTCAATGCGCCCGTTACGCAAATTCGCATAGAAAACGGCAAAGCCTGTGGCGTTGAACTCGATACAGGTGAATTCATTGCCGCAGACATTGTGGTCAGCAATGCAGACACAGCTTGGACTTACAAAAATTTGGTCGCGCCACAACACCGCCGCCATTGGACCAATCGCAAGATCGAAAACGGCCGCTACTCCATGGGACTGTTTGTTTGGTACTTTGGTACCTCCAAGCAATACCACGATGTCCCGCATCACATGATGGTGCTGGGGCCCCGCTACAAAGAGTTGCTGAACGATATTTTCAAACGCCATCATCTGGCCAAAGACTTCAGCTTGTACTTGCACCGCCCCACTGCCACAGATCCTTCTTTGGCACCTGAAGGCTGCGACACTTTTTACGCACTGTCCCCGGTTCCGCACTTAGACAGCGGCACCGATTGGGCCAGCTTTGCCGAAACCTATCGCGCAGCGATTGCAGAAGCTTTAGAGGCAAGCGTGTTGCCTGGCTTGCGCGATTCAATCGTCACCTCCAAAGTGAGCACGCCCCAAGATTTCCACGACCGCTTGTGGTCTTACAAAGGTGCAGGATTTGGTCTTGAGCCTTTGCTTTTACAAAGTGCCTGGTTCCGCCCTCACAACCGCAGCGAAGACATTCCTGGTTTGTACATGGTGGGCGCAGGCACGCATCCTGGCGCGGGTGTACCCGGCGTCTTGATGTCGGCCAAGGCCCTTGAAACGGTGGTTCCCCATGTTTCAGTTTAAGCCTGCGTCCAACACTGCCAATTTAGAGGCCTGTGTGGCCATGATGAAGGGCGGCTCCAAAACATTTTTTGCTGCTAGCCGTTTGTTGCCACCCCGAATTCGCAAGGCATCCATTGCGCTGTATGCCTTTTGCCGCGTAGCCGATGATTTGGTTGACGAAGCACAGCCCGGTCAAGCACCTTTGGATGTTTTGCGCGAACGATTGGATGCCATTTATGCAGGCACACCCCAAGACCATGTAGAAGATCAGGCTCTAAGCATGGTGGTTCAGCAATACGAGTTGCCACGACATTTCTTAGATGCCTTGATTGAAGGCTTTGCATGGGACGCTAAAGGCAGAACCTACAACAGCATTGAAGATGTCCACGATTACGCCGCAAGAGTAGCCGGCAGTGTGGGTGCCATGATGTGTTGGATCATGGGACCTCAAAATACCGAGACGCTAGAAAGAGCATGCGAGCTAGGTGTAGCCATGCAACTGACCAACATTGCACGTGATGTGGGTGCAGACGCTGCCTTGGGCCGTATCTATTTACCAAGAAGGTGGTTAATAGAAGCTGGCGTTCAGCCTGAAGTTTGGCTCAAAAATCCCAAAATAACCGGAGGTATCAAGATCGTTGTGGCCCGATTGCTTGAAGAAGCAGATCGTCTTTACAAACAAGCCCAACCTGGCATTGCCGCCTTGCCCCCAGATTGTCGGTCTGCCATTTTGGCAGCCAGCATGATTTACCGCGAAATTGGTGTTCAGTTGAAACGTGATGGCCTAGATTCAGTTTCAACCCGGACTGTGGTCAGCACCACACGCAAGCTGGTGTTGCTGGCTTCTGCATGGACGCAAGCGGCTTGGATTCGCACGGCCGAGTCGCCACCTTTGCCGCTTCAGGCCATTCAATTTTTGGCGCTGCACAATCAAAACACACAAGCCAGTGCCCAATGGGCGGGTGCCTATTTTCCCAATCGGGCCATGCCGCAACGCGTTGCTTGGGTTTTCGATTTATTAGAACGGCGTGAAAACGAACGTCTGCAAGGACGTCAGCGGCTTCACTCTTAATGCATTTATAAATTTATCAAGGAGAAAATGATGAAACTTCAAAGCGGACTGAACGTTGTCAGTGCTTTCTTTTGGACCTTTTGGGCCACGCTGTCTTTGGTGGGATTGATTCAATACCGCGACACGGGCTATTTTTATGTGTTTGGGGCTGCGCTGGTAGCGTGCATGGGCATGCACAAGGTCACCACGATGGCGATTGAAAAATTCAAGGCCATGCAGGCCAACAAGTCAGCGGCGCATTAAGCCTCTTGACTGCCAGCGCATCAAGTTGATTGCATCGCAATCAACTTGTTAGGTTTGTCTTGAGTAGACCCTTCTGTTTCAACTGCGTCATACACTGACGCTCAGTGTGATGGGTTTATTTACGGGGGCGATTGAACCAATTTGCCAAAAAGAACAGGCAGAACACCACGTACAAGATGATGAGAATGTGAGTCGTTTGCATCGTATCTTCCTTTACCAATTTTCAATTAACGTGAATTTCGAAGTAGGGGCCGCATGGCCACCAGGGTGAGAATTAGCATCACGACTTCAATGCTATAGACGGTTGTATAACCGGTCACAGAATCCGACCATTGTGCCACGCCATCGCGCAAGATGCCACCCAAGGCCACGCCAATGCCCGCCGCAGTGGCTTGCACGGCACCCCAGGCCCCAATGGCCAAGCCCGTTTGCTCGGGTTGCGCCAAGTTCATACTGGCTGTCAGCGTGCCGTGGGCAAAGAGGCCACCGCCCAATCCGATCAAAAATATGCCTAGTACAAACAGGGGCACTGACATCATGGGCGCCGCCAAAATGACACACACAAAGGCTGGCAAACCTGTCAAAGCGCCCCAGCTGGCCATTTGGTAAGGGTCTGTCCCCCTAGTGATGACACGCGATGCCCAGGCAAACCCAATCAAGCCCCCCAAAGCCAACGTGAATGTCAACAAGGTGGTCGATGAGACGCTGAGCTTCAATATTTCTCCGCCATAGGGCTCTAACAAGACATCTTCCATGGTGAAAGCCATCGACCCCAAGCCGACCACAAACAGCCGGCGGAGGGTATGAGGACCTTCACAAAACATTTTCCACGAGTGTTGGAAGCTTTCTTCAAGCGGCGTACCGGGTTGACGCTTGCGACTCCGCGCCTCTTGCTTCCAGACAGCAATCACATTCAAAACCAAAGTCACAACAGCCACTGCCTGAACCACTCGAATCAATGAGCCTGGGCTGTAATCGGCCAACAGATCACCCAAAATAAGCGCGCTTCCCATCATGCCAAAGAGCTGCATCACGTACATGAGGCCCACCACTTTGGCTTGTTTGTCTTGAGGCGCCAAGTCGGTGGCCAAAGCCAGTCCGGCTGTTTGGGTGGTGTGCATCCCAATGCCCACCAAAATGAACGCCACTGCGGCACCAAATTGGCCTACCCAATGAGGCGCTTGCGCGGACTGACCAGCGCCCGACAACACCAACAACGCAAACGGCATGATTGAAAAACCACCAAATTGCATCAAGGTGCCCATCCAAATGTAGGGCACTCGGCGCCAACCCAAGTGGGAGCGGTGATGATCCGATTGGAAACCAATCAGGGCTCTGAAGGGTGCAATCAATAAGGGCAAGGCCACCATGAAAGACACCAAACTTGTGGGCACACCCATCTCGACAATCATGACGCGATTGAGGGTGCCCACCAGCATGACCATGGCCATGCCGACTGAAATTTGAAACAAAGACAGCCGCAACAAACGGGACAGTGGCAAATCTTCACTGGCGGCGTCGGCGAACGGCAAAAACCGTGGGCCCAGTTGACTGGCCCAAGAAACTACTTTGCTAGAACGAGTTCTGTTCATTTGAAAAAATCAAAAGAAAGTACCAAGCGCGGTAAAGCGCTTGGTCTTTCGTCGGGAATCACCCCGTTACTTTTTAACAGCAGGTTCTGCTGCAGGTGCCGCCGCGACGACTTTACCTGCACCGCCATTCAAAAAGCCTTTCACCCAAGTGGTGTTAAGCGTCAGCGCCAAGTGCACGCTGAATGAGGCAATCGCCACAGCAGCAATGAACACTGGAATGCCAACTGAAGGTTTGACCACGGTCCACATTTTTGCGTAAATCATGGTGTCTCCTTACTTAAGCCAAGGTGAATAGATGTAGGCCAACAGATGTGCAAATGCGGCAATCATGCCGAAAATCTGTGTACCTTGGATGAGATTACGGTGAATCTCTTCTGATTCGGCCTCGGTCAAACCGCTGGGCCCTACTTTGTCAGATGACATAGCATTCTCCTAGAAGGAAGACGTGCACAACCCGCACGAGGGTATTCAGGGTCGGTTGACCCAGAATTCTGGAATCACTCTGCGCTGGCAGAGTGTTTGAATGACAGTTCAGCTTTTTCAACATTCAAGCTTTCCTTGGCATTCGAAATGGGAGCATCGCCTGCACCACGGGCGACAACAAACGAGGCACCGACAAAGTCTCATGAAATGCCAATAGCTTTTCGCCGGCGTATGAGAACTTCAACAGTGCGCGCTGATAAAAAGGTGTGTCTTCGAGTTGCTCATGCACAGCAACAGGTCCGTCACTGCGCATGCGTCTGCCAATTTGCCAACCCGTTTTTCGCATGGTTTGAATAGGCGCTGCGGGCATGCTTTCAACTTGGCCTTGGGGCGTGAAGCGAAGCGACAACAACTTGTCTTCTTGACCAGGCCAAGCCATGTCATAAAACACCAAACTGCTGTTGTCCTTCATCTTGGCGCGCGACCAGTTCCAAGTATGGAAAGCTTCGGTGATCGGTTCGTCACCCTCGTTAGAGTCAAGATAAGCCTGCCCCTTCCACTGCAAATTGGGTTCTGTTAAGTTGACTTCAACCCTTGCCGAAGGTGCCAAGGGCCCCCAACGATGTGCGCCCATCTGATCAATGGGCACAGAGAAGTTGAACAACTGTTCTGGCCAGACGCGAATTTCACCCTTGATGCTTTTAAGCCAAGGCGTCGAAATTTCATTGATTTGAATTCGCAATGAATCGCCGTCCCAGGTAACTGCGCTTGGGCCAATCACAAATTCATTGCGATCTCTGCTGCAACTCTTGCTGCCGCGCTCGGTCATGGCCCAGCGACTGGCACCTTTGCTGTAAATGGCCACGTTCAAAGCGCAATGATTTTCGGGATCGGCATGTCCTGAACGCCGAGCCCATGTGTAATAAGGTGAGAACACACTGCCCACGAATGCAATGAGTGTCATGCCGTGTTGTCCATCATCACTCATTGCGTCGACGTACCACCAGAGGTAGCCGTTTGAGGGCACAACTTGGTCGAACCGTGGTTGGCCATCAGTGCCTCGGCCGCCAAGCGTCCTGACATCGCTGCCATGGGTACGCCGGGTCCCGGGTGCACACTGCCCCCGGCTAGATACAGGCCTGGCAGGGGCGTTTTCGATCCAGGACGAGAGAACAGGCTGGTCCAACCGTGTGTTGCTTGACCATAGAGCGCGCCCGCTGATGCCGGAAAGCGCTGGTGAAATTCCGCCGGACTGGTACGCACCGAATTGAAAGGCGTGATTTCCAGTTTCAGGCCCAAACGTTCTAGGTGTTGGAAGCTTTCTGTTTGACATTGGGCTAAAGCCTCCTCGTTCAACACATTAGAATCGCCCACTGCGGGTGCATTGACCAAACACAAAAGTCGCTGCGGTTCGTCTTGCGATACATGACCTGGCTGATCTTGAGCACACACATAAACAGTGGGATGCTGCGGTAATTTTTGATGCTTGAAAATGTCTTCAAACTCACTTGAGTAATTGGCATGAAAAAAGACGTTGTGACGGTCTAGTGCAACGCCTTGCGCCTTGGCATAGACCGACCACGTCAAAGCAGACAAAGAACGGGGCGGCGCTTTGCTTGGCACCGCATGCCGAATCTCGTCCGAGAGCAAACCGCCGCGCAAAGCTGACGCATCGCCATTGAAAACCACCGCATCGGCTGGAATTACTTCGCCTGTGTTCAACATCACGCCCGACACACGTCCCTGCGTTTGTAAAATTTGCTTACAAGTCGAATTGAATTTAAATTCAGCCCCTCGCGCTTGCGACAAACGCATCAAAGCACTCGACAGTGCAGTCATGCCACCTTTGGCCGACCAAACACCGGCCATCTCAACCTGCGCAATGAGCAATAAAGTGGCAGGAGCTTCCCAAGGAGAAGAGCCACAATAGGTTGCATAACGCGCAAACAACTGACGCAAACGTT
Source organism: Limnohabitans sp. (assembly GCA_049655425.1). Taxonomy (GTDB): domain Bacteria; phylum Pseudomonadota; class Gammaproteobacteria; order Burkholderiales; family Burkholderiaceae_C; genus Limnohabitans_A. The sequence goes on from JBASJS010000003.1 coordinate 1,211,264, forward strand.
CATCTTTGAACTGCGTACACATTTGCTGCCACAGCGTTCGCATGGGGCCCAGTTGCGCCAATTGCCCCAAGCCGCGAGGGCCTAAACTGCCCATCAGTGACAACATGTTGGGACGCGGCGACCGAATCACGGGCCCTTCTAAACAGTTGTAAGTGTCTTGGGCTGTTTGACAAAACTTCCTGAACAGCAAAGCTTCTGCAGGACCAGACCACTGTTCGATATTGGCTTCGCTTTCCTGGGCATTGGCCGATAAATCTAGCGCACTGCCATCGGGCCAAAAGTGCCTTGCAAGCACGGACAAAGGCGTCAGGGTGAGTTCTTGCGACAGGCTGCTGCCCACTTCATGAAACAATTCTTCAAACACCCAACGCATGGTAAAAACAGTGGGGCCGCTATCTATCTTGGCGCCCCCCACCTCTCGCGTGTGAACCTTGCCACCTGGTACTGCCGCAGCTTCTAGCACTGTGACGTCATACCCGTAATGTGACAGACGCAAAGCACTGGTCAAGCCGCCCATGCCAGCGCCGATGATGACCACGCGCTGCTTAGACATGCGCAATCTCTTGAGCTTGCGATGAAGCCGGCTCGCCTAATGCGGCTTGATTCAGCGACAAGTCATCGCCAAAGTCTTTGCCCATCCATTTGCCACTCATACCGAGTACTTGCAAATGAACAAACAATGACTCAGAAAAGAAATCATTGCGATAGGCCGCCGTGATGGCGGCTTGGTGCGCGCCCTGAAAAGCATAATCGCGCATGGCCGATTTGTCTTTCCAAAGACTGAAGGTGCATTGTCTGACCAAAGGAATTTCACCCAAGCCCATCGATAGCAAACAGCCCTTTGTGTCTTGCAAATCTGCTTGGGCTGCAGGCGCATAGCGCCAAAAAGACATTGTTTTGGAGGGCACAATGCTGGCCCGTGTCAAAACTGCCAAAGGTTGTTGTTTGTTTGCTGATAAGACATCGCCGTACTTGCGACTGAACTCATCGGTCAAAGGCCAACTCGCTTGATCCCAAGCACCGCGTGCCGATGTGACAGCCAACAGACCACACCAACTTTCACGCGATCTTTCGCGCATGCCACTGACGTGCGGGCCTTGTAAGAACTTGAGTGCAGAGTCGACGTTTTTAAATCGGCAAATGATGCCTTGATGAGAAGGACTCGGGCGAATGCTAAAGCCACCACCATGACCACTGCCCATCACTTTTGCAAACAACAAACCCGGCACCTGTTTGATGGCTGCAGGGCCAGCCACCAAGCGCATCCAGCCCCAACTGCGGTACTGCCGCAAGTAGTCCACCAAAACGACTACCACCACGCCTGATACGTCTGTATTTACGAGATCAAGCGTGGTCATATCGAATTGAATTCAGCAATTACTTGGTAGCAACTGTGGTGGCTGCAGGACCTGTTTGCCCGCCTAATTCAGGAAAGTCTTTGGCCATCTTGGCACCGTACAGGGGCTTGTATGCGCCCTGGTGGCAAGTTGCACAATTCACTTTGGCCACATCGCCCAGTTCCCCTTTGCGATGTGCAGGAAAGGTCTCGGTTAAGGGCTCCATGTAAGTCAAGTTCAACTCACGCGCCATTCGAATGCCATACCAGGCCGTTACGCGCTGGGGCGGATTGCCTTTCCAGCTGGTAAACGATTGGGTGTTGTGACAGTAAGTACAGTTGACACCCAACGAGGTTGACATGTGAGTCATCAGGCCGTAAGTCCATTCGGCTTGTTTGATCGACTGCACGTTGCCAGCAGGCAAAGCTGTGGTGGCACCAACCCGAATGTTTTCTTTGCCCAACAAAAATGGCGTAAAGGGATCGTTAGGCAATGAGCTTAAGTTGACCACTTTGGCAGGTTCATTTTGTCCTGCTTTGTCACCCATGAAATTGGAACCATAAGGTTGTTGATTGGCTTTGAACCAAATCTCCTTGGGAATGGCTTGACCGCGGTGGCACGTATGACAAGTGACACCTGTTGTACTGACATGCGGCTGCCATTCTTTGTTGATGGTGCGAGTCATTTCAATCATGCGACGCGCCACCACTTTGGTGTACTTTGTATCTTCAGCAAAGTTCACAGGGTTGTGACAGTAAACACATCCTTCAGTGGGCGCTACCCATGAAGTCATTGACACCATCAAACGCGTAAATTGACCGACGCTTAAATCGCCCAACAATTTCACATTTTTATAAACTGTTGATGCTTTGGGACCTGAACCATCCGCGGCTGGCAAAGCAAAGGGGGGTTCATTTTTTTCAGCATTTGCTTCAAGCAAAGTCGGGTTGTAAACCTGAACCATGCCCGTTCCGCGATATCCGCTTTGAACAGACTCCATGGGAGGACGTTCGCAAGCAGTCAAAAGTAAAGCCAGCATGGCCAGCAAGACTGCAGAAAACCCGCGACCTAGCAAAGATTTGGCTGCGCCTTGTTCAGAAAATTGAGTGTGCTTCATAAAGTTCATGGTTTCACTCCTGATCCAATTGCCGGATCGACCACCATTGGAAATACGTCGGGATAAGGTGGCGCCACGCCATGCTTGATGGCCCACAAGTACCAGTTGTCAACCACCGTGCCTGTGAGCAAGATGCCAATGCCACCGGTAATAGGACACAACACGGCAAACCACCAAGCCCAGCGGTGAATCGATTCCATGGTGGCGTTAAAGCCCATGGTCCAACGCCAGAACAAAGCAGCACGTTCTGATGCGGTACCGCGATCGGTAATTTGCTCAATTTCGCGTTCACCGCCAAAGCGTGTTACCGCCAAAATGGTGGCACCGTGCATGGCAAACAACAAGGCAGAGCCATACAAGAACACAATCGACAACGCATGGAACGGGTTGTAGAAGAGGTTGCCGTAGCGCAAAGAGAACGCAGCCGTCCAATCAAGGTGCGGGAAGATGCCATAAGGCACTGCCTCACCCCAAGAACCCATCAAGATAGGGCGGAACAAACCCAAGACCAGATACAACCAAATGGCTGCAGCAAAGGCCCAAGCAATGTGAGTGCCCATGCCCAATTCACGCGCACGGCGATAGGTGCGCGCCCACCAGAAGAACAAGGAAGCCGTGAGGAAAACACCTGTGATCAACCACCAGCCACCTTGATTCAGTGGCGGAATTTGCAAGCCATAGCTTGGGGGTGGTGGCTCAAGGGCCAGCCAAAAAAGTTGACGTACAAATTGAATCGGATCGTAGTTGACTGACGCCAACATGTTGAAGCCGATGGTGACAAATGCAATCAGACCACACAAAAGAGAGGCGATGCCCAGGCCACCCAAGTAAATGGGACCCAGTTGTGCATTGCCAATTTTGCCAATCCAATAATTGAGCATGGGCTGACCCACGCGTGGGCTGTTGCCCTTGCCCAGTGGCACACCGTCGTGAACGGGTCCAATGGCTTGAACAGTGGTGAACAGGTTTTGATATTGCGGCATTATTTCGCTCCTGTTTATTTAGTCACTGGCCACTGCGACCAGATGGGAAGGTTGAGCCACCAGCTCCACCATTCGGGCCAGCCTTTGCTCCAGAACGGACCGCTGAGCACAATGCACAGAGCGCTGAACAGAACGGCCGCCAAAGCCAAGAACAAGCCCAAGCGGTGAATGCCCAAGGTACCGATGGAATAACCAATGATGTCGCGGAAGAATGTGTCTTCATGCTCTGGCGTGCGGACGGTGTGGCCAGGTGCAGGATTGGTAGAAGACAAAATCAAGCCACCGTGCAATGACAAGGCAAACACGCTGGCAAAAAAGAAGCTCACCGCAATCATGTGTGCGGGGTTGTAGTGAAAGTGCAAGTACTGATAACCCACGTTGGACACCCAGTCCAAGTGGCTGTAAATGCCATAAGGGAAACCATGTCCCCATGCACCCATCAAGACGGGTCGAATGACAACCAAAGTGAAATAAGCAAAGATCGCTACGCCAAACGCAAATGGGACGTGATAACCCATGCCCAGTTTTCGGCAAATTTCAACTTCGCGCAGCATCCACGAGACAAAGGCGCCTAGGGCACAGACTGTGATCAGTTGCCACAAGCCGCCCTCCAGCAATGGGGCAAAGCCAAGTCCATAAGAGATGTCTGGCGGTGCAATACTGATTTGCCACAGATTCCAGGTTGGCCCTTGAGAGGCACCCCACAAAATCATGGCCGTTCCTAAGAACGAAAAAAAGATGGTGGTGACTCCAAAGAAGCCCACATAAAAAGGACCGACCCAAAAGTCAAATAAATCCCCGCCCACCAAGGTTCCACCTCGGACGCGATATTTTTTCTCAAAGTTCAGCATGGCCATGGTTCGGTCTCCAGCTTTTAAAACTCAATCAGGTGCTATTTGCGCAGGATGTACACAAACAGCACCCGTACTTCTTTAATCCGATCAGGACTTTGCAGCAGGAACCGCAGCAGGCATTGGCGAGTTTTGCGCCGATGTTGCAACAGGTTTCTTTGCACCGTCTAACCAATTAAATTTGTTGGTGCTGAGCAAAATGAGGTGAATCATTGCTGCCAGACCAAACAAGAAAATCCCTTGAACCACCATGGCTCGCAGGGGATCGAAAAGTCGCCAAATTCGCCACATGATGTATCTCCTAAATGATGTGGGACATGAAGGTATAAACCGCAGATTTCACACCTTGGCTCATGCTCTTTGCGTCTTCAGCACCGGGCAAATAGTTTCGCCAATGGATACCAAAAAGGTTGCCCAAAAGAACCAACACAAACAAAACCGCAAAGCCCACCATGAAGATGGTCCAGTACGCTTTTGATTCAGTGTCAGGTGACTGCATTGAGTCGAGTGACGGTGTTTCTCTCATGAAGTTTCTCCTTCAATCGGATAAAAAAATATCTAACTTAGAACCAGGGTCGCCACGCCCAAACCAAGATGTGTGCCAATACAGCCACAGCCGTAAAGCCCACTGCACCTTGCATCCAGTAGTGGTGAAACTCCTGAGCTTCTTCGTCGGACAGTCCTGAAATGGATGCCTTATTCGACATATTTGCTCCCTTCAATACGGCCTTGCGGCCAAAGTGCGCACAGCCCGCGCAGATAGGCAGCCGCAACCCGAAGGCCACGACATCTGGTTTGACCCATCGCAGCTTGCGACTGGGTCAGTATTCAAACGATCAACTTTCAAGCTGTGCGTCATGCAGTGACTCCCATGCCCAGGGCATGACCCGCTGCTTCAACATGTTCACGCGTCACGGTTTCGCCACCTGTGATGCGAGAAATTTGTTCTGACTGATCACGCAAGCGTTTGGCGGCAGAGATCTGAACCAACACGGGTTGGTGCTGAATCAATTCACGCAGCAAAGTTTGCGCATCGTCTTGCCATGTGGCGTTGGGCGTGACCAAGCCACGTGCTTGGGTGGCTTCCACTTTGTCCATGTCGGTGCCCAAGGGCAAAATATGGAACAAGGCATCAAACAAAGCGTTGCAAACTTCCTGAATCAGGTAAGTTGCACCGCTGTATCCCATAAATGGCGTACCGGTGTGGCGCCGAATGATGGCGCCAGGGAATGAAGCAGGAATGTAGGATGGCTTCATGGGGCCTTGGCCTGCCATTTCGCTCATGTACATGCGCTCGTTGTAGCTGCCAAACAAAATCAGCGGTGTTTGGGTGTGCACCAACTCACGCACCTTGGCGTTGTCTGTTTTGTTGCCAGCTGTGCGCGACACACTGAAGCGGCAAGGTAAGCCCATTTCGGCTTCTAAAAAGTTTTTAAGCCCTCTGGAGTAGGTCTCACCTGCGACCACTGCAAAACTGGCTGTGCTGAAAAAGTCCTGCGTCACCGAACGCCATAGATCCCAAAGAGGTTTGAGCGTGGTATGACGTTCTCGTTCGATGAAGGGCTCGGGATCGATCTCGAGCATCTGCCCAAGCTTGCGCAGGAAACGCGTGGTGGTGTGCAAGCCAATAGGCGCCTGCAAATAGGGGCGCTCTAAAGCTTCACACAGCATGCGACCGAACTCGCGGTACATGCACACATTGACATCGGCATCGGCCAGTTTGGGCACATCGGCCAAGTGGCTTCCCAGCGGGAACACCATGTTGACTTCGGCACCAATGCCTTCGATTAAGCGGCGAATTTCTGCCAAATCACTGGCGCTGTTGAAGGTGCCATAAGATGGGCCAATGATATTGACACGAGGCTTCTCGCCAGCAGGTCTTTCGCTGAAAGGCTTGCGTGCTGGAATTTTGCGCAGGCCATATTCGCTCCACAACCAATACATGGCGCGGTTGGCACACTGCCATTGGTCTTCGTCAATGGTACGTGGCAAGAATCGCTGAATGTTGGTGCCCTCTGGCGTCACGCCACCACCAATCATTTCGGCAATGGAGCCTGTCACCACCACGGCGGGCAAATCAGGATCTAGCGTGGCATGCGCACGCTTCATGGAACCTTCAGTACCTTCACGGCCCAATTGTTCTTCTGCCAAACCCGTCACCACAATGGGCAACTCGTGCGGTGGCAAGCCATCGGTGTAATGCAGCACAGAGGTGACTGGCAAGTTTTCGCAGCCGACTGGGCCGTCGATGACCACCTGCAAACCTTTGATGGCGGTGAACACATACACAGCGCCCCAATAACCGCCTGCGCGGTCATGGTCCAAAATGAGAGGAGACTTGACGGCGCTCATGTTCCCATCGCCTCCGATTTGCGTTTTTGAATCTGCTTTTCAAGCAAGCGGCGAGTTTCTTTTTTGAACTCGGGTCGATCGACGGGCACAGACTCCCAAACGCCAGCGTTAGGGCCTAAACCCACTTCACCGAAGAAGGCTTTCATTTCGTCAAAGCGGTGTTGATTGCCAATGGCAGACTGCACCACTTGCACCAATGAGCCAGCGCCTGCCACACCCATCAAGGGTCGTGCAGAAATCAGGTTGGTGAAATACAAAGAGGGAATGCTCAGTTCTTTGGCCGCTTGAACCAAGGGCGTGGTGCCAATGGCCAAATCGGGGCGGAACTCGTGAACGGCGGCCATGTCTTGCTCAAGCGATGCGCGCATTTGCACTTGCACACCGTGTGCTGCCAACCATTGCCTGTCGTGTTCATTCCATGGTGTGGCGGGGCAAGCCGAGCCAACGTAGCGGAGATCGGCACCGCACTCCACCAGCAAGCGGGCCACCAACAACTCAGAGCCTTCATAGCCACTGAGCGTGATGCGACCCTTGATGGGCTTTTGCGACAACAAGCCGCGCATGGCGCCCAGTTGTTGATTGCGTGCGGCATCAATTTGGTCTTGGGCAATGCCAGCCGAAATACCAATGTTTTGCAACCAGTCTTGCGTACCTTCTAAACCCACAGGCGCAGAACCTACAACGGGACGACCTGCCGCTTGGAACTCACGCACACTGGCGGTGTAAAACGGATGGATGGCCGCAGCCACTGAGCAATCTAATGCTGCATACAGTTCACGCCATTCGCGGGTGGGCACCACAGGACCTGCGGCCAAGCCCATGGGCGCCAGCATTTGACCAATGATGACGGGATCGGCAGGGAACATCTCACCCAGCAAGGCCACTGTAGGCACTGCAGAACGTCCACCTTTAGGCGACGCCACAGGGCCGTTCATGACCTCTTCACGTGCGTACTTGAGCATGGCGCCAGCCAACACATCTTTGGCTTCTGCGTGGGTTGGCACGCCAAAGCCTGGCACATCGATGCCAATAATTCGGACGCCGTTGATCTCTTTGGGCAACAACTGAAGCGGCACGCCACTGGCAGTGGGGACGCACAAGTTGATGATCACAACCGTGTCAACTTTGTTGGGATCGGCTTCGGCATGCACTGCTTCGCGAATATCTTCAAACAGTTTGCCAGTGACCAGTGTTTCGGAGTTGAAGGGCACATAGCCCACACTGCGTCGGGCACCGTAAAAATGCGAAGTGAAGGTGAGTCCATACACACAACATGCAGAGCCCGACAAAATGGTGGCGGTGCGCTTCATGCGCAAGCCAACGCGCAATGAGCCAAAGGCTGGGCACATGCTCTGTGGTTGATCGTGCGGGCCTGCATCGGCTTTACGGGGATAGTCTTTGGCGTATTGGTCCAGCACCTCTGACTTGCCAGCGCTGCGAGCAGCTTCCAGCATTTGGTCTGCACCCGCATGACAGCCTAAGCCGTCGGCAGGCGCCTGTGCTGCTTGGGCAGGCACAGCTTGAATAGGGATGGTACGTGCCATGGTGCTTAGGCCTGGTCGTAAATAACTTCGAGACTGGGCTTGATGACTTCGTTTTTGCCCACCATGTCAAACAAGGTAGCAGGCTCTAGCACCACGTTGCGGCCTACGGTGTCGGCGCTGAACAAACCTAACAACTCATCCTGAGTTTGTGGTTTTGGACGCATCGGTGGTGCTTCAGCCACGTTCTTGGCCAAGTCAGCAAACAAGGAGCCCCACTCACTGTCGGGCTTGCCAATGATTTCGTAGCTGGCACTCTTGCGGCGAATGTCTTCGTTGGCAGGAATGGCTGCCAACACTGGAATGCCGGCGTTGGCGGCAAAGGCTTGCGCCTCGCCAGTGCCATCGTCTTTGTTGATGACCATACCGGCCACGCCCACATTGCCACCCAGTTTGCGGAAGTACTCCACAGCCGAGCAAACGTTGTTGGCCACATACAAGGACTGCAAATCGTTGCTGCCCACCACAATCACTTTTTGACACATGTCGCGGGCAATGGGCAGACCAAAGCCGCCGCACACCACGTCGCCCAAAAAGTCGAGCAACACGTAGTCAAAGCCCCAATCGTGGAAGCCTAATTTTTCAAGCGTTTCAAAACCGTGAATGATGCCGCGACCACCACAGCCACGACCCACTTCAGGGCCACCCAACTCCATGGCAAACACGCCATCGCGCTTGAAGCACACATCGCTGATGCTGACGGCTTGACCGGCCAGTTTCAAACGTGAAGAGGTTTCAATGATGGTGGGGCAAGCCTTGCCACCAAACAACAAGCTGGTGGTATCGCTTTTGGGATCGCAACCAATGAGCAAAACTTTTTTGCCCTGCTGCGCCATCATGTAACTGAGGTTGGCCAGCGTGAAGCTTTTACCAATACCGCCTTTGCCATAAATGGCAATGATTTGCGTTTCCTTGGTCACCTCTTTGGTGCTGATGGGCTCCAGAGGCTCCGAGGCCTCACTGCGAAGTCGATCAACAAATTGAACGGTGTGCTCGGTGGTAGTTTGTGTGTTCATGCGTGTGCGCTCCAATCAAGGACCATCTTGAGACAAGAAACATCACCGAACGCGGTCTCATACGCAACGGTGGCAGAGTGTGAGGTTTGGACATGTGTGACCAAACCTTTGAGTGAAAGTTGTCCGTTGTTCACCAATTCATTGACAGCCAATAAATCGGGACGTTTCCATTCGGCTGCCACGCGAATGCGAGCTTCACGCATGAAGGCGGGCGCGTAGGCAAATTTCAAATCGTCTTTGTAAAAACCAGCCAGAACCACTTCGCCACCAGGGCGGATTCTTTGGATCAATTTGTCGAGCAAGGTGGCGTCACCACTGACGTCGTAAATGGCCTGATAGCCTTTGTGACTGTCATCATCAGGATGAATCACGTTGTAGCCTTCAGCGCCCTTGGCACGCTCGGTGTTGGTTTCCCAAACTGTGGGCGGTGGGAATCCTGCAGCCACAGTCAGGCGCGCCAACAAGCGGCCCATGACACCATGGCCAATGATCAAATCGGGTGGGTTGTAGGGTTCTTGATTGCCACCACCAGAAACCGCGTGATATGCCGTGGCTGCCAATGCAAACAACACAGCATCACTGCCCAACTCGTTGGACACCGGCAGAATTTTTTGATCCGACACCACCAAGCGGGAAGCTGCTCCACCAAACAAGCTGCGCACACCCGTGAAGCAATTGGCACCAGGGACAAACACCGTTTGGCCTTCTTTGAGCTTGGCGCCTGCAGGGGCCTTCACCACTTGACCCACTGTTTCGTAGCCTGGCACCAAGGGATAGCCCATGCCGGGAAAAGGTGGCATGCTGCCGTCCCACAACATGCGCTCTGTGCCCGTGCTGATACCGCTGAACTGCACAGCCACTTCCACTTGCCCATCCTGCAAAGAGGGCAAGTCAAGCGCTTGTAGCGACAAGTGCTTGGGGTTATCAAAAACGACTGCTGTGGCTTTCATGTGTGTATTCTTTGCTTTACATCAATATGTGTCAAATAAGATTTACATTATTACCCATTAATTAGGGTAAACACTTAGATTTTCTGGCGACAATCAGCTGTGCATGGATGGGCATCGCGTTGGGCAAGTGCTCAATTTGCCCAAAACCAGCCTCCGCCATCAGGCGCATCAGTTCTTCAGGGGTGCGCAAGCGACCCGCGCCCATGGCCAGCAAATAAAAGTGAAAGTAAGCATCTGCCTGCGCTGAGCCGGACTGCGAAGCCGACAAGGTGTGCGCCATGGGCTCTGCCAAAAGCAGCACACCACCCAAAGGAAGCGCCGCATGGATCTTTTGCAGCAATTGCTTGACAACATCGTCTGGATGGTCATGCGCAACACGTACCAATGTGACCAAGTCAGCACCTTGGGGCAGTTCATCGTGCAAAAAACTGCCCGGGTAAAAGCTCATTCGTTCGCTCATACCGCGCTGCTGTACATTGTTTTTAGCCAACTCAAGCACGGGCGGCAAGTCAAACAACTTGACTTTCAAATGCGGCGCATGCGCTGCCATGTCGCAAGCAAAACGGCCTTTTCCTGCACCTACATCCAAGACACATTGGTGCTCGTCAAAAAAGTAGCTCGATAAGATTTCTTCGACGACAAAGCCTTGCGAAGCCGCCATCAAATCGGAGTAACGGCTGAATTTGTCTTGTGCTGCACGGGTGGCGGCTTGGGCATCGTGTGCATAGGGCCAATAAGCCGCCATATCGCCTTGCCATGCATTGTTCAAAAACCCCACCGGGTCTTGCATGTCGGCATACAACAAGTGGTTGTGCTCAATCATGGCGGTAATGCCATCGTGCGTGGCCAAAGGCACGCCCAGAGGGCCTAAGCCAAACCTTGACTGGCTCCTGCACTCCAACAAGCCCAGCGACACTGCAGACAGCAAAAGTCTTTGCAACACAGGCGCAGGCATGTTGACGCGCGCAGCGATTTGCTGCAAATCTGCAGGCGCCTGATGCAACATTTTGAACAAATCGAGGCGAATGCAACCTAGCATCACCTGCGTGTGAACAAAGCCAGCCATCAGATCAAACAGCTTTTGTGTTCTGCGACGTGTGACCCACCGTGTAAGAGGGTTGGTCAATGAAAAACTGTAAAGACGAGGGCTGGCATACAAACGCTCAAGCCACGCCAGCATACGGTCATGCCATGTGTTGGCCGCCTGCAAAGAAGACGGCACGTCAGCTAAATCGAGTTTGTGATTCATACCAGCTTCGCGGTCTTGACCAAAGCAGTCTGCTTGCGATAGTCCTCGCACATGGATTTAGGCACCAAGCGCTCGGACTCGTGCAGCACCAATTGCCTGAGCATGTCTCGGCAATTGCAATCGGGAATAGAATCACCGGCTTTGGTAATCAGGGCGTCAAAGTGCTGAATGGCGCCATCTAAACCGAGTGCCTGCGCCGAACTGGGTCGGGCATTGAGCACATCCTGGCCCGCTGGTTTGCCTAAACTGGCCACATCCCCCAAGACATCACGAATGTCATCGGCAACCTGATAAGCCTCACCCAAATACGATCCCAAGGGTGCCCAAGGCTCTGGCTTTTGACCGCTGGCAATGGCGCCAGCGCAGGTGGCAGATACAAACAAAGCACCAGTTTTGGCGCGCTGGTACTGACCCAAATCTGCCGTGGTTTCGCACTCCCAGGCTTGTCCAGCCACAATGCCGTTAGGCAAACCAACCCCGCGCGACAAGTTGTCCATCAGCTCAATCAAACGTGCGGGGTGCTGCCGGCCAGCCAACAACATCACTTGATAGGCCATCACAATGAGACCATCGCCTGTCAACAACGCCAGCGGCTCTGAAAAGGCCTTGTGCACGGTAGGCTGGCCTCTACGAAAATCGGCGTTGTCAAATGTGGGCATGTCGTCATGCACCAGTGACGCGCAGTGCATCATCTCCAAAGCCACCGCTGCTGCGTTGGTCAAGTCGGGGGCGTCGTCGCCGCATGCCGTGGCCACGGCCATGCACAACTGGGGGCGAATGCGTGCGCCGCCCGAAAAAACAGCATGCTGCATGGCAGCCTGTAGCCTTTGGGGAGCGCCAACGCCCGCTGCCGCGTCGAAATGCAATTTCAACGCAGCTTCTGCTCTCGTTAATAGACTCATGACACCCCCAAAATGGAAACCGTCAACAAAACGTGACAGAATTAGATGTCAATATAGTAATACATTGCGAAATGTCAATAGATGTTGACACTAAGTTGAATTTTTTGTGGAATCAGGCCAAATCATGGGGTGAAAAACCCCACAAGGGAGCGATATGAATGACCGTTCATTGCCAAACTTGCCCATCAATGATGCGCAACGCTTTGCGTTGCACAACGAAATTCACACGCGACCTTCGGCAACTTTCAAGCTGCCCGCGCTGATTACGTATGTGGCAGTCATGAATACTGGCGTGCGCGTTGTAGACGAATGCCAGCATTTACAAGGACTATCAGGCCATTCGGAATTGTCCGTCGAGGACATGAAGGGCAATTTTCTGCAACTTCAGTGCAACAACTACAAAATTATTTGGGAACGACATACTGAGTTCACGCGTTACACCATTGTTCAAGCCTTACCAACCCATGCGCATTGGGGCAGCAAATTACCAGAATTGACGTCGCACGTTGCAACAGGCATTGATTGGTTAAGGGCTATCCCAGGCAAAACCATCACCGCCATTCACCTTGCCATGTTGAACGAAGGCATGGACGACCCCGATGCCATTTACAAGTCAAAGCAGTGGTTGGGAGAAGGTACCGTCATTGGCGCCAAGATGGGCCGCACCTCAGACAACCACTCGCACTCACACTTGATTACCAATTTGCGCATCGACGAGGATGGCTTTGAACGCATCTTGGTCATGGCGGCACCTGAAACATCAGAAAACAGGGCTGGACGCATTGCACAACGCTTGCTCGAGCTGGAAACCTATCGAATGATGTCTTTGCTGAGCTTGCCTGTCGCAAAGCAACTGGCCAGCAAATTGGCAGCAACAGAAGTTCAGCTGGTTGAAATCACGTCACGCTTAGAAACCAACACAGACAGCGATGAAGTTTTACTGGGCGACTTGGCCAGTTTGGCAGCACAAGTCGAAAGTACCACGGCAGAACACAGCTACCGGTTTTCTGCGGCGCGCGCCTACGATGCCATCGTGCGTGAGCGCATCTCGGAGATGCGCGAACGACCACTCTCGGGCATTCAAACAGTGGGCGAATTCATGCAACGCCGATTAGCGCCAGCCATGGCAACCGTCAACGCAACCTCCGACCGCTTGGGTGCTTTGGCACAGCGAGTTTCACGAGCCAGCGCCTTGCTGCGTACGCGCGTTGAAATTGCAGCAGAAGCACAAAATCAACAGCTGCTGGAAAAACTCACACGCGGTCAGGCACTGCAACTCAGACTGCAATCCACTGTGGAAGGCCTCTCTATTGCAGCCATCACCTACTATGTCGTCAGCCTCACCCTTTACCTAGGCAAAGCCATGAAAGCCGCAGGCCTGAACATCAATCCAGAAATGCTGGCAGGCTTTAGCACACCGCTGGTTTTGCTGGTGTGTTGGCGCATGATTCAGCGCATCCATCAAAGTCTGAAAGACATTTAAAAGTTAGAAAAATGGACACTCAGATCGTTCGAAATTACTTAACTTCCCTGCAAAGTAGCATTACCTCTCGCATTGCCAATTTGGATGGTGGGCAATTTTTATCGGATGCATGGCAAAAGCCGCCAGGTGAAACGCTGCAGGGCAATGGCATCACGCAAATACTCGAAAACGGCGCCGTATTCGAAAGAGCAGGCTGTGGGTTTTCACACGTGACTGGCCCCAAACTCCCCCCATCGGCTACGCACGATAGGCCTGAGTTGGCAGGTGCACCCTTTGAAGCCATGGGCGTGTCTTTGGTATTTCATCCGCGCAACCCTTATGTGCCCACAGTGCACATGAACGTGCGCATGCTGTCTGCCAAAACTTCAGATGGACAAACCGTAGCTTGGTTTGGCGGCGGCATGGACCTCACCCCCTACTATGGCTTTGAAGAAGACGCCGTTCACTTTCACCAAACCTGCTTTGACGCATTGGCGCCTCACGGTGCCCATCTGTACCCTAAGTTCAAAGCATGGTGTGACGATTATTTTTGTTTAAAGCACCGCAATGAACAACGCGGCATTGGCGGTATTTTCTTTGATGACTTTTCTGAATTTGGCAGCGAAAAAAGCTTTGCTGTTTTGAAGAGTGTGGGCGATGCGCTACTGAAAGCCTACATACCCATTGTAGAAAAACGCAAAGACATGCCCTATGGTGAGCGAGAACGCGCACATCAACTCTACCGTCGTGGCCGCTACGTTGAATTCAATTTGGTTTGGGACCGTGGAACGCATTTTGGACTGCAGTCGGGCGGCCGTACAGAATCCATTTTGTTGTCGATGCCGCCCTTGGTAAGCTGGTCTTATCAGCATCAAGCAGCGCCAGGCACCCCTGAACACGATTTGATGCACCGCTTCATCACAAGACGGGAGTGGCTTTGAAAGAGCCGCCCTCAAGGCACATTTATTTTCAATCGAAACATCACCATGACCACCCCCTTTCCACTGAACCGCCCTCGCCGCCTTCGACGCACTGACTTTAGCCGCCGATTGGTTCGCGAGCATGCGCTTAGCGTGAACGACCTCATCTACCCAGTGTTTGTGCTTGAAGGTGACAAGCGCCGTGAATCGGTGGGATCGATGCCAGGGGTCGACCGCGTCAGTCTCGATTTGCTCTTGCCTGTGGCCGAAAAATGCGTAGAGCTTGGTATTCCTGTGATGGCGCTCTTTCCTGTGATCAGTGCTCACCTTAAAACACCCGATGGCAAAGAAGCCACTAATCCCAAGGGATTGGTACCCCACGTGGTGGCTACGTTGAAAAAACATTTTCCAAGCTTGGGCATCATGACCGATGTGGCGCTTGACCCCTATACCAGCCATGGACAAGACGGTTTGCTAGACGATGCTGGCTACATCATCAATGACGACACTGTGAAGGTGCTCACGCAACAAGCCCTTGCACAGGCACAAGCTGGCGTAGACATCGTGGCGCCAAGTGACATGATGGATGGCCGCATTGGCGCCATTCGAACCGCTTTGGAAGCACACGGACACATTCACACCCAGATCATGGCCTACAGTGCCAAATATGCCAGCGCGTTTTATGGTCCCTTCCGCGATGCGGTAGGCTCAGCGGCCAACCTTGGCAAGAGCGATAAGAAAACTTACCAGATGGACCCAGGCAATTCCGACGAAGCACTGCGTGAAGTAGCCCTAGACATTGCAGAAGGCGCAGACATGGTCATGGTCAAACCTGGCATGCCATACCTTGACATTGTGAGACGCGTCAAAGATGAATTCAAAGTACCCACCTTTGCCTACCAAGTATCGGGCGAATATGCCATGCTGAAAGCTGCCGCACAAAATGGCTGGCTCGACCATGACGCTGTGATGATGGAAAGCTTGTTGGCGTTTAAACGCGCAGGTGCAGATGGCATCTTGACCTACTTTGCCATTGATGCAGCCCAAAAACTCAAGTCTTCAAACTAAGCATTACCACTGATTTTTATGACTTCAAAAATTACCATCGCAACCCGCGAAAGCCGACTGGCCTTGTGGCAAGCCCACCACGTCAAGCAGTTGTTAGAAGCACAAGGACATGAAGTGTCTTTGTTGGGCATGACCACCCTTGGCGATCAAATCTTGGACCAGCCTCTGAGCAAAGTGGGTGGCAAAGGTTTGTTCATCAAAGAACTAGAAGTAGCTTTGGCAGATGGCTCCGCGCACATTGCTGTTCACTCGCTCAAAGATGTACCAATGGACCTGCCTGAAGGCTTTGAGTTGGCATGCATCTTAGAGCGCGAAGACCCGCGTGATGCTTGGGTTTCCCCGCATTTTGACAGCCTAGAAAGCTTGCCGCAGGGCGCTGTGGTGGGTACGTCTAGCTTGCGAAGAACCGTGCTGTTGCATGCCCTCAGGCCCGATCTCAAAATTGAACCTTTGCGTGGCAACCTAGACACCCGTTTGCGAAAACTGGACGAAGGTCAGTACGCAGGCATTGTGCTGGCAACCGCAGGCTTAAAGCGATTGGGCCTTTCAGAACGCATCAAACACAGCTTTGATTTGGCACGCATGATGCCGGCTGCGGGCCAAGGCGCTATTGGCATTGAAATCTGCGCCAATCGACCCGACTTGGTGAAGGCACTAGCCCCCCTGAATGACCTGCCCACGGCAGTGCGTGTGTATGCAGAGCGAGGCGTCAGCCGAACCATGGGTGGAAGTTGTTCAATGCCCTTGGCTGCGCATGCCACCTTGAACCAAGGTGTTTTGTCGATTACTGCAGCGTGGGGTGACCCAGGCAACAGCCATGCCGCATTGATACAAGCTAAAGACCAATGCACCCTTGACTTGACCAGTCCCAATGCACTTGCGCAGGCCAGTCAATTGGGCGTGACTGTTGCCAAGCAATTGATCAAGAATGGCGCGGTTGCCTTGGTCAAGTGAGGGCACGCCCACACAGTTTGACCACCACATCGTGTGCAGTTTTTGGCATAAGGCTATTGCCACGCCACACCGTATGCGCATCCGACCTCACCAAGACCAATGCATGTTTGTACTCTGGCGGCAAGTCGGATACGCCTGATACATCCAGCACAGTCAGAGGCATTCCCAAGGCATGTGCTTGGGTTTGCAGTGCCATCACATCCGAACTGACAGCTTGTTTGAAACACAGCAAGGTGTAGGCTGGGCCTAATGCGTCATACGCAGATTGCCCATCAGGCATCCAAAAGTGTGGCGCGCGGCAACCCGGGACTGTCGACGGTGTGAAGCTGCCCATGCTGTAGTCGGGTGCACGCTCTTCGTCATAAACAATAACGGGTGATTGGTCGTAGTAATACCCAAAATTGAGGCCAGCACAACAATACTGTTGCACATTCAAATCGTACAAATCTTGCCCAAATTTTTGACGCGACGCTTGACCTTCTAAGTTGTCATCTTCTAAATTGTCTGGAATTTGACGACGTCTTTGACTCATCGCGTGCGCATGGTCCATGGCAAATCTGGAGACTTGCTCTGTAATGGGGTGTCGCTCTTTTTCATAAGCCAACAAAGCTTGCGGTGCAGCCCAACCCTCTATTTGCGCAGACAAATGCCATGCCAAATTGGCAGCATCGGCCAAGCCAGCATTCATGCCATAACCCGCATAAGGCACCCACAAGTGCGCAGCATCGCCTGCCACAAAAACTCGGCCATCTTGTAATTTATCGCTGACCAAACGCCGTCCAAACCAGTCTTCTTTGCTCATCACCTCGTATTCAAAATCATTGCCCACACCCAGTATGGTTCGAATGGCCCAGTCACGGTCGACAGATTCAAAATCTGCTTCGTTGTCGCGCAGATAGTTGTGAATGAGCCAAACTTCTTTGCCATCAATGGCGTAGATGTTGCCACTGCGGCGCGGGTTGACGGTAAACATGGCCCACGCGGGTGGCGCTTTCATGTGTGCAATAAGGCTTGGCGCCTTGATGCACGTGCTTTGAACGCGCTGTACCACTTCATCGCCCACCAACTTGGCACCTATCCCTTTTCTGACCATTGACCGCCCACCGTCACAGCCCACCAGGTAAGCGGCATGAAGGGTGAATGGCTGCGCATCAGGCAAATCCAAATTTTGAATTTGAGCAGTGACACCTTTCTCGTTTTGCTTGAAGTCCATCACTTGATGCTTGTACAAGCAGGTGATCAAACTTTCATGTTGGACATGACGTCTCAAAATAGGCTCGATGTAGCGCTGGTTGATTCGGTGCGGTGGTTCTGGCGTTGGCCAATTGCCATCGGGACCCGAGTGATCGGTTAGCCGTGTGGTTCTGCCGGGAATGTGAATTCTGGCAATTTCTTCACCCAGCGTGCTGGTTCTGTAAGACACACTGTGCGGATAGTCGTCGGGCAATCCTGCAGCGCGCAAGTCTTGGGATATCCCTAAAGACCTGAACAACTCCATGCTGCGTGCTGCAATGTGATTGCACTTCACATCGGGCAAGGTTTCTGCCGCTCGAATTTCAACCAAATAGCTGGCAATACCTCTTTTGGCCAAACTAAGCGCCAAGGTCATGCCCACAGGTCCACCGCCCACAATCAGGACGGACGCATCCAATTGCGCATCAGTGCTCATACCGCGACTTTCAGTGCATCGTATTCAAACAACCAGTCGTAGCGTCTGCGAACTTTTTCGGGCTCCCACTCAGAACTGACATAGTCAACCGCTTTGCTAGCATCGGACAGTTGCGGATTGTGAAAGCGCTTGGCATTGTCACTAGAGCGGTTGACGATGTCGGCTGTGCGTTGCCAACGCAATGCCTCAAATTGCACAAAAGCTTTTTCAGCAGAGTCGTAGGCAGCAACACACCGCGCCATGACAGCCGCATCCTCAAGGGCCATGTTGGCGCCTTGCGCCAAGAACGGCAACGTTGGATGCGCAGAATCGCCCACCAAACAAATGGCGCCCTGAGCCCATCCTTTTTGGGGTGATCTGCCTAGCAATGCCCATTTAAAGGGCTGGTCAATTTTGCGCATCAACTCGCACACGTCTTCATGCCAATGGCCAAAGTCTTGCAGCAGTTCTTCGTGTGTGCCCTGCTCTGTCCAAGACTCGCCACGCCAGCCCTCTTTTTCAATGATGCCCACCACATTCATCAACTGACCACCGCGTACTGGGTAGGTGATGACATGCGCACCTGGACCCACCCAATTGGTGCCCACAGGCGCCTGCAAATGGGACGAGATAGATTGCACAGGCACCAGACCGCGCCATGCCAGCAAACCAGTAAATTGCGCTTTGTCTTCACCGAGCATTTTTTCGCGAATCACCGAGTGCACGCCGTCAGATGCAATCAAGCCATATGCTTGATGAACACTGCCGTCTTGCAACTCAAAGCGAGCACCTTGCGAAGTCGTTTGCGCAGACACCACGCGGGCATTTAGCCTGACAGGCACATCTGATCTCGCATTGAAGGCATTGAGCAAGACCTTGTGCAAATCGCCTCGGTGAACCATCCAATAAGGCGCGCCAAAGCGAGACAAACAATCGCTCCCAAGGTCGAACAGCTTCCAGCGCTGGCCCGTATTCCACATGCGGATTTCTTTGCCTTTGGCCTGTGACACGACTTCTAGCAGTGCACTTTCCAAACCCAAACTTTGCAGGATGCGTGTGCCATTGGGCGAAAGTTGCAGGCCCGCGCCGACTTCCCCCAATTGGGAAGCTTGTTCATACACATCAACCTTCCAACCCAACTGCAATAAAGACAGCGCTGTCGTTAAACCAGCAATGCCTGCGCCTGCAATGGCAATTCGTTTTTCAGTCATTCGGCTTTGATGTTGTTGTCTTTGGCCACTTGGGTCCAAAGTTGGATTTCTTGTGAAATGGTTTTGGCCAAATCAGCAGATGTGCTGCCAACAGGTTTGATGTCCAATTTAGCCATGCGTTCTTGAACGTCTGGCAAACCCATGATGCGCGCCACTTCCTCTTGCAAGCGCTTCACAACAGGTGCTGGTGTGCCAGCAGGTGCCAACAGCCCGCTCCAAAAGTTAACCGCCACATCGACGCCCTGCTCTTTGAGGGTAGGCACTTGTGGGTAAGAAGGCAGACGCTGCTCGGAGGTAACAGCCAAGGCCCTCAATTTGCCAGATTTGAGCAAAGCCGCAATGGGGCCAGAGTCAATCAGCGTCATTTGCACTTCTTGCGTCAGGACTGCGTTGATAGAAGGTGCACTGCCTTGATAAGGCACGTTCATGGCTTTCAAACCTGTTTTGGTTTTGACCAATTCCATGACCAACTGGAAGGAAGCAGAAGGATACGAATAATTGAATTTACTCGCATTGGCTTTGCTGTTGTTGACGAGTTCGGTAAAAGTCTTGGCGGGCGATGCCTCATTGACAGCCAGAATCATTGGAAATGAGCCCACCAATGAAATAGGTGCCAAGTCTGTCATGGGGTTATACGAAAGTTTGGCCATGAGGGAGGGGTTAAACACAATAGGGCCACTGGCAGCCATCAGCAAGGTGTAGCCATCAGGCGCAGATTTCACAACCAATTCAGTGCCAACAATTGCGCCAGCACCTGGTTTATTTTCAACCACCACAGGCTGACCCAATGCCGGCGCTAGTTTTTCAGCCACGACACGGGCCAAGATGTCATTGGCGCCGCCAGGTGCATAGGGCACCACAATGCGCACAGGCTTGGTGGGCCACGCATTTTGCGCATGCGCAAGTCCAGCGGCGCTGGCCATGGCGAGCAACATCATGCTCAGAACTGTTTGACGTTTGGTCACAGAGAAATTGAATTTTTTCATGTTTGTCTCCTAGTCGTTCTCATTTAAAAAAGTTGCATCAAGCTAGTTACGAAATGTCTATCAAAGCGGTGTGATGCGCACATGCAGCAATGCACTTTGACCTGAATCCAAAGCAGCCAAACAACGCTTGATAGAAGCTGTCACCTCTGCAGGATCGACCAATCTTTCACCATGCGCGCCAGCAGCTTCTGCTATGGCAGCAAAGTCGGTGCCGTAGCCCAAATCGGACGCAAATTGATCGGTGTTTTTGGCCTCTCCCAGTGGGTACATGCGCAGGGTCGATTCCTTTACCGCAGACCAACCACCATTGTCTAAAAGCACGGTCAAGATGGGTAAGTTGTATTGACGCGCCACGGCATAGACAGCACTGGGATTGCTAAAGTAGAAAGAGCCGTCACCCACAAAATGAATGACTCGATTTTCAGATTGCGCCAGCTTCATGCCCAGTGCCGTGCCTGCAGAAAATCCGAGACCGCCACCCGACAAACCCATCAGACTGCCTGGCACCTCTCGCGGAATTTGTTCAAACACAGCCATGGTGTTGCGAATGGCTTCGTTCAAGACCACGTCTTTGCTGTCAAGGAGTTGGCCAAATGCAGCACACAAAAAATGTGGGTTGATGGCATTCACTTTGCCAGGGTCATGGGCCAGTGCTGCCACCCTTTGCTTATTTTTTTCTTGCTCTGCCAAGAAGTTCTGGCCACGTTCTTGGGCTTTGCGCTTGAACTCGGGTGTTGCAATGTTTTCAATGACTGCAATCAACTGTTTGAGCAACTTGACGCTGTCGCCTTCAAGGCGTGCATTCAAGGGGAATCCCCACATGGGAATGTCGCGCTTAATGGCATCCACATCCATCTGAGCCCAATACGCATCTGGATTGACGCGCGTTGTTTTAGGGATCCACGGCACATCGACATCCACCATCAAGCCAAAGTCGGCTTGCGCTGTAAAAGCAGCCGGGTTGTAGCCCGCAAAGTACGGTGAGTTGCGACGAATGTTCAGGTAGATTGAATTGAACTCGCAAACACGCATGCCGCACAACTCGGCCAATCTTTCAATCAAAGCGGGCGCTTCATGGTTTCTGCCTGCATAGGCGGTGACCAACATGGGGTTATCAGAAGCCATCAGTTGTGCCGCAATGGCTTGAATGGTCTCTAAATCAGCGCCCTGGGCTTTGACCGGCATATGGTTTTGATGGCCATAAGCGCCAATGCTTTCAGCATCCACCGGTGCTGCCAAGACTTCTCGTGGCAAGGTGAGATAAACCGGACCTGTAGGATCGCTTTGCATCACTGCGCCAGCTCTAGACACCACTTCATGCGCCATAGACGGCCAAGCCAAGTTGTACTCCCATTTCACATATGGGCGAACCACGCTGGCTTGGTCAAAAGGCTCTTGAATGAAATGTACGTAGGTGTCGCGTCCACCGGTTGCATTGTCGAAGGTGCTCATGGGTGCGCGCCCTGCGATTAACAAAACAGGAATGCGTGTGCGACACAAATTGTGCAGGCCCATTGCCGCATTGGCGGTGCCGGCATCGACGTGCACCAAAACAGCCTGACCACGTCCTGTTGCCACGGCGTACCCACCTGCCATGTGGACAGCCGTATTTTCGTGAGGACACAGAATCAATTGAGGAAAAGCTCGGCCTTGCGAGCGCCAATGCGCCATCTCTTCAATCAGGGGTGCGTGATCGGTACCTAAATTACAAAACAAATATTCAATGCCCAAATCGACCAAGCCCTGAAGCAGGTCATGTGATGCGGTGCGGGTGTAGTTAGAGGATGGGGTCATTTGTTTGACAAACCTGCAGACTTCACAACAGGCAACATGGCTTTTAATTCAGATTCAATTCTTTGGCGCACCACCTCAGGCCCTGCGCTGTCGCTTTCATGGCCCAGCTTGCTAAATGCCTCTTTGGTACTTGGCATGTCCAAATATTTTTTCATTTCTTGGTTAACGCGCGTAACGATGGCGCTGGGCGTTTTGGCAGGCGCATACAGCGCCAACCAAATCTCAAATTCATTGCCAGGAAAACCAGCCTCTGCCAGTGTGGGCACATCTGGCATGAAACGCGATCTTTGGTTTGAAGCAACGGCCAGTGCACGCAAAGTACCCGCTTGAATTTGTCCCTTCACAGGCGCCAAATCGGCCATGACCATCACCACACGACCTGTGACCAAGTCGGAAATTGCGGGTGGAAAGCCTTGATAAGGCACATGAATCATGTCAACGCCCGCACTCTGTGTCAGCATGGCTGTTCCTACATGGCCCATCGAACCAACGCCATTGCTGGCATAGGGCAGCCTGCCAGGTTTTGATTTGGCGTCTGCCACCAAGTCTTTGAGCGTGCTGTAGTTATTGGCAGGAGAAGTGATCAGAAAAAAAGGCAAGCGCGACACCATGCTGACAGGTGCGAAATCTTGCAACGGATCAAAGGGCAACTTGCCTGGATGTGTGTGTGGCAACAGCGACATGGTGGAGCCGCCAGTTAAGAGAAAAGTGTAACCATCAGGCGCTGCACGCGACACCATTTCTGCGCCAATTACCGTAGCGCCACCAGGCTTGGGCTCAACCAAAACAGATTGGCCTAAAACAGTACTGAGGTGTTGGGCCACTAGCCTTGCTGCCGCATCTACACCACCGCCCGCTGGATAAGGCACCACAATGCGCACCGGCTTGGCAGGCCAATCTTGCGCAAAGCTCATGAATGGCAGCGCGCAAGCCAGGCAGGCAAGGAGGAATTTTTTCAAAAAGTAGGTCGGCATCGTGCGGCGCTCCAGTCAAGAAATTAAGCGTCACGCTATCACGGCACCTGTTGCGCTGAAATGATGGAAACCCCAAGTTCGTGAGCTTCTGTCACATGCGATATTGCTTGCGCTCTCGATCAACCCTCAGAGGCATGAGCCTAGCTCAATCCCCCATTGCCAACGCCTAGTCGCAAAGCTAAAGTGAGTCAAACATAAAGGAGCCCCTATGCGCAGCCGATTGATTCAATGGACTTCTCTGATTTTGAGTGCTTTGATGGCAACCATGATGGGCCCTACTAGCTTTGCCCAAACGACTGACTACCCCAACAAACCCATCAAGGTGGTGGTCACTTTTCCACCGGGTGGCAGTTCTGACGCCATCATTCGAATTTTGTCGACACGCTTGAACGACAAACTGGGCCACCCACTGGTGCTCGAAAACCGCCCTGGTGCAGGTGGAAACATTGGCTTGAGTGCAGTGGCAAAGGCTGCGCCCGATGGCTACATGTTAGGGGTAGGCGCTGCAGGCGGGCTCACAGCCAATTCAAGCCTCTACCCACAAATGCCCTTCGATGTGGCCAAAGATTTTGCGCCCATCACCATGTTGGCCTCGATTCCCTTTGTATTGGTGGGACACCCATCGGTACCGGCAGACAACATGCAGCAATTGATTGCATTGGCCAAATCGCAACCCGGCAAAGTTTCAATTGGCCATGGTGGCAATGGCACCGCCATGCATTTGTCCACCGCACTGTTCACCCAAATGGCAGACATCAAATTGATCGAGGTACCCTACCGGGGCTCGGGCCCTGCCGCCATGGACACCCTGTCTGGTCAAATTCAATTGTCCGTGACCGACTTGGCCGCAGCATTGCCGCACATTAAAGCCGGCAAGCTCAAGGCGTTTGCAGTGACCAGCCCCAAGCGATTGAGCAATTTGCCCGATGTACCCACCTTGTCCGAAAGCGGCCTAACGGGCTACGACTCTACAGGTTGGTTTGGCTTGGTTGCACCCACAGGCACACCACCACAAATTATTCAGCGTCTGCATGCCGAATTTACGGCCGCCTTGAACGATGAATCAATCAAATCTCAAATGCGACAAAACGGCATGGAACCCATTGCTACGTCGATTGAAGGATTTGACAGCTACATCAAAAGCGAAACTCAGAAATGGGCCAAAGTGATCAAACAAGCCAACATCAAACTTAACTGAAATTTCTCATGACTTTAAAATTTGACAGTGATGTGTTGGTAGTTGGCGCAGGCCCAGTTGGTTTAACGCTGGCCACAGACTTGGCACAAAGAGGCGTAACCGTTTTGATGGCCGAAATTCGAGAATTTGCACAGCCCCCCAATGTGAAGTGCAACCACGTTTCTGCACGAAGCATGGAGAACTTTAGACGCTTGGGTGTTGCAGCCCAGTTGCGTAATGCAGGACTGCCTGAAGACTTTCCCAATGACGTGGTGTTTAGAACCAGCATGACAGGCATGGATCTGACACGCATTCCCATTCCAAGCAGAAAGACACGCTACACAGAAACACAAGGCCCAGACACAGGTTGGGACACGCCTGAGCCGCCCCACCGCATCAATCAAATCTTTTTAGAACCTTTGTTGTTAAAGCATGCAGTAGCCCACGAAGGCGTGACTTTGCTCAACCGAACGCAAGTGACCGACATGGTTCAAGACGATGAGGGTGTGAATGTTACGCTGCTCAATTTAGATACACAAACCAGCAACACCGTTCGTGTGCGGTATGTAGCAGGCTGCGACGGCGGAAGTTCTTTTGTTCGAAAAAAAATGGGTGCCAAATTAGAAGGCACCGAAATGATTCAGCGGGTGCAGTCTACCTACATTCGCGCGCCTGAATTGATCCATCTACTGCCTGGCAAATTGGCCTGGTGCTATTACTCAGTCAACACCCGCCGATGCGGCACCGTATTTGCCATTGATGGCCAAGACAATTGGTTGGTCCACAACCACCTGCATCCCACCGAGCCCGAGTTTGATTCAGTCGACCGCGATGAATCAATACGCAATATTTTGGGCGTGGGCCCAGATTTCAAATACGAGATCATTACCAAAGAAGATTGGGTGGGCAGGCGCTTATTGGCCAACCAATTCCGCGATCGCCGCGTGTTTTTAGCAGGCGATGCTGCACACTTGTGGGTGCCTTACGCAGGCTACGGCATGAACGCCGGCATTGCAGATGCCACCAACTTGGCTTGGCTGCTGGATGCGGCCATCAAAGGCTGGGCCGATGCTTCCATCTTGAATGCTTATGAAGCCGAGCGTCACCCGATTACCGAGCAGGTGTCGCATTTCGTCATGAATCATGCGCAGAAAATGATCAAGGCACGCCGCGCAGTGCCTCACAACATTGAAGCCATGGACGCAGAAGGCGAAGCAGCACGTATTGCGACAGGTTCTGAAGCTTACGATTTGAATGTTCAGCAGTTTTGCTGCGAAGGCCTGAACTTTGGGTACTACTACGAAGGCTCGCCCATCATTGCGCATGAAGACGAGCCAGCGCCAGCTTATTCAATGGGGTCTTTTACACCCTCCACCATTCCGGGGTGTAGAGCACCTCACTTTTGGTTGGCCAATGGTCAGTCTTTGTACGACTTGTTTGGCAAGGGCTACAGTTTGTTGAGGCTTGATGCGTCGGTCCAAATTGATGGCCTGCTAGATGCACTTCAAGCGCAGAACATTCCTGTTAATTTGATTGACTTAGGTCATGAGCCCAACATACCCGAGGCCTATCTACACAAATTGGTGCTGTGCAGAACAGATCAACATGTGGTGTGGCGAGGCAATGAACTTCCTCAAGCAATGCCTGCGTTGATACAGATGCTAAGAGGTAGCACGTCAATGACCTGTCTTACTCTATAGACTTTTAAGTAGCCAAGCCATAAGCCACGATGGCATTGGCATGACCATGCCCCAAGCCATGTTCTGACTTGAGCCAATTGACAATCTCCATGTGCTTCATGCCTTGTTGCTTCTTGACCAATTCAAGCCAATGAGCAATGGGCTGGCCGTACTTCTTTTCAATGGATGGAAAGTACGAAGCAGGTCCGGTTACTTTTTTAGAATCCGACATCTGATTTCCATTTCAAAGATTTCAGAAATTAAAGCACTTCAAAAAACCGCATCACCACTTTATCGGGATGCCTTGCACCCGTGCCAATGAACAATTTTTCACTGATCCAGGCAAGTGACTTAGAAGCCGTCTCAAACTGTGGCGTGCATCTAAAGTAAACCAACTGAGGGTCTACTTTTTCGCCACGGATTAAACGGCCCATCACTTCAGGAGAAGCTGTGCGGACTGCGCGGTTTTGAACAAAAATCAAGTCTCCGGCATCAGTTTCTAGTACGTAACGGGCATCCAACTCGGCCAGAGTCTCGTTCACAATCATTTGAAAATCGGCACCACCACGAAGCACGCGTGCGCTCCAACCTTGTCCTTGCGCCTGGCCGCCCAAGATGGGAATGACCCTTCGCTTGCCATGTACAGTGGCACCGACCTCTTGGGGCTTGTCCACTTCAACCGACAGGTCTGCAAAAAATTTAAGTTCGGGTGTTGGTAAATCGTACATTGGTATCTTCAAGCTGTGCGCTTGTTTTATTGGATGAAGGTCAGCTGTTTATTTACCAGCAATGGCAATCAATTCAACTTCAAATTGCAAGGTGGCATTCGGTGGAATCACACCGCCGGCGCCGCGGGAACCATAGGCAATGCCGGGAGGGCAAACCAACTTTGCTTTTCCGCCAACCTTCATCAACTGCACGCCTTCAGTCCAGCAAGGGATGACCGCAGTCAACGGAAAATCGATGGGCTTGTTGCGCTTGTATGAGCTGTCAAATTCTTTGCCATCAGGCAAAGTACCGCGGTAGTGCACGGTCACTTTGTCGGTGGCCAATGGGCTGGTACCTGTGCCGTCTTTCAAAGACCTGAAGACCAACCCAGTAGGCGTGACTTTTGCACCAGGTTCTTTGGCTGCTGCTTGTGCAAAATCATTTTGTGCCCAGACAGATGTTTGGGACAAAGCACAGAATGCGGCGGCGAATAATAAGTGTTTTGAAATGTTCATAAGGCATTTTCGCTTGAAACCTGAATTTTTCAAGTGTTGCGATGTATAAAGTGCAGACATGACTCGACTTCCGAACCCCAACATATTGCGGCTAGGCGCTGGTGCAGGCTATGCCGGCGATCGCATTCCGCCGGCCGTGGCCTTGGCAGAAAAAGGTCAGCTCGATTATTTGATTTTTGAATGCCTGGCCGAGCGCACCATTGCCTTGGCTCAGCTAGAAAAATTGAAAAATCCGCAAAGTGGCTTTGATCCTTTGCTAAGGGCACGCATGAAGGCTGTGCTGCCCGCTTGCCTGGCCAATGGCACACGCATCATTACCAATATGGGCGCGGCCAATCCATTGCAAGCCGGCCGAGAAGTGCTAGCCGTGGCCAAAGAACTGGGCATTGACCAACTCAAAGTGGCTGTAGTTTTAGGCGATGACGTATTGAGTTTGCTTCAGGCCAACTACTTGTCTGAACCCTTGATAGACAGCAATCAAACAGTGGCAGACATTCAACCCCAGCTGGTTTCTGCCAATGCCTATTTGGGAGCGGAGGCGCTGTTGCCTGCATTGCAAACAGAGGCTCAGGTCATCATTTGCGGCCGCGTAGCCGATCCGGCTTTGTTCTTGGCGCCGCTGATGCACCATTTTGAATGGCCTGCAGACAACTGGCCCCTGTTAGGCAAAGGTGTCATGGTGGGGCATTTACTGGAATGTGCTGGTCAAATTACTGGCGGCTATTTTGCAGACCCTGGCTACAAAGATGTGCCCAATTTGGCACAGTTGGGTTTTCCATTGGCCGAGGTCAACGCGCAAGGCGATGCGGTCATCACCAAATTGACCGATGCCGGCGGTTGCGTCACGGTACAAACTTGCACCGAACAGCTACTCTACGAAATTGAAAACCCTTCGCAGTATTTCCAACCGGATGTGGTGGCCAACTTTTCGCAAGTGCAACTTTTACAGACTGGCCCTGACAGAGTTCAGGCCATGGGAGCCAGCGGTTCACCGCGCACCGATACGCTCAAGGTTACCGTTGGGTACCGCGATGGTTTTGTAGGCGAGGGGCAAATGTCTTATGCCGGCCCCAATGCCAAAGCACGCGGTCAATTGGCCCTTGATTTGGTCAAGGCCCGCTTGGCTGAAGCTGGCTTGGGACATTTTGAAGCGCGCTACGACCTGATAGGTATCAACGCCATATTTGGCACAACATCGACATCAACACCACACGGTGCGGCAGAGGACGAGCCAGCGGAGGTTAGGCTTAGAGTGGCTGTGCGCGTTCAAACGCAAGCTCAAGCCCTCGAAGTCGCCAACGAAGTGGAAGCGCTTTACACCAATGGGCCAGCGGGTGGTGGTGGTGCCAGCAAGTCGGTACGCGAGGTCATTGCAGCGGCCTCCATGCTAATGCCAAGAACAGCCATTCAAACGCAAACTGTGCTGCTAGACAATGCAACGGGAGTAATCTGACATGCGCTTACGCGACATTGCACACACCCGAACCGGCGACAAAGGCAATCGGTCCACTTTGTCGGTCATCGCTTATGACCGCAAGAATTTCGAACTGCTTCATAAATTTGTCACGTCCGAGAGAGTTTTGGCCCACTTTGAAGGCATTGTGGGCGGCCCCATTGAGCGCTATAGCCTGCCGCAACTGGGCGCTCTGAACTTTGTCATGCACAACGCATTGGGAGGGGGCGTCACCCGGTCCTTGGCCCTAGATGCCCACGGGAAATGCCTGAGTGCCAAACTGCTTGATCTTGTGATTGAATAGACCTGTTTTGATATTGGAGTTAACATGAAAAATATTAGTTCTTTCGGCTTGAAAAAAACTTTGCTTAGCGCGTTGTTAGGCTTTGGCATTGCACTTAGCGCAACGCATGCACAGGCTCAGGCCTACCCCAATAAACCCATCAAGGCCATCGTGCCTTTTGCAGCGGGCAGTGCCACCGATCAAATTGGCCGAGCCTTTGCCCAAAAAATGTCAGATGCGCTGGGCCAACCCATCGTGGTTGAAAACAAAGCCGGCGTCAACGGCATGCTAGGTGCCGATGCGGTGGCCAAATCGGCGCCCGATGGTTACACCATCCTGATTGGCACCAACAGCACCAATGCCGCCCTCAAAAGCTTGATGAAGAAATTGCCCTACGACCAAGACACTGCGTTTGCGCCCATTGGTTACATGGGCTCTGTACCCCTCATTGTGGCCGTCAACAACGATGTGCCTGCCAAGAACTTAAAAGAGTTTGTCGACTTGGCCAAGTCAAAACCCACGCAAGTCACTTTTGCCAGCGCCAGCACATCTCAATTGGTGTCCAGCGAAGTATTGGCCAGCATGGCTGGTATTCAAATGACACACGTGCCATACAAAAGCGGCCCTGCAGCCATGACCGACCTCATTGGCGGACAGGTCAACATGTTCTCGGCAGACTTTGCCGTCATGCTGCCTCAAATCAAGGCAGGCAAAATTCGCGGCTTGGCTGTGACATCAACACAGCGCTCCAAAGCCATTCCAGAGTTGCCCACAGTCAACGAAGCCTTGGGCCTCAAAGACTATGAGTTGATTGCCTACTTTGCCATGTTTGCACCTGCTGGTACACCAGCAGATGTCATTCAAAAACTGAATGCTGCACTCAATGCCGCGGCCAACGACAAGGCCATTCTTGAGCGCTTTTCTGCACTTGGTTTTGAAACAGCCCCCGCTTCACCAGAAGCCTTGGCGCAACGCTCCAAAACTGAAACAGCCAAGTGGGCCAAAGCCATTCGTGAAGCCAAGATTGAACCGCAGTAATCTTAGAAACTCTCAATTCGAAAGCCTTGAGAGGTAATGTGAAATAGCCAGCAGGTCTTCATCGGTGATGCCATACAAAGAGGCAATCATGATGGAGTCTCTGCCAACGGCTTGGTTGGCTTTCATGGCGCGCATGGTGTACAGCAGGTAGTCTTCTCGCTGCCCTGCCAATCTTGGCATTTGTTCACGGCCCACATACGTAGGCAGATGACAAATACCGCACCGCAATTCTTTAGACAATGATTCGCCCCTGGCGTAGAGCTTGGGCTGTTGCTTTGCTGTTGGCTTTGCACTGGGCATAGATGCGTAATAGTGGGCCAGCTCGGTAAGTTCCGAGTCTGGCACATTGTCCAGAGCACCCTTCATTTGAGGAATGTCCCGCATACCTTCTCGTATCAGAACCAATTGATTTTCAATGAAAATTTTGGGCTGACCCGCAAGTGAGGGAATGTTCACCAACTGTGAGTTGCCACCAGGCCCGTGACATGCAGCACACATGGCAGCACGTGCGGGGGCAGGTGCTGTTTGTGCGGCAGAAAAAAGGGGCGCCAAGATGGTCGCCCCCAGGAAGGCCAAGGCCTTCCATTGAGATCCAAAAGTCATTCTTATTTGCTGTAGGTCACACGGTAGATCACACCCATTTGCTCATCCGAGACCAGCATTGAGCCGTCTTTCATTTGATGCAAATAAGCAGGACGTCCCCAGAATGACTGATCGGCTTCGTTGTAGAAACCAGTCATGAAAGGTTCGACTTTCGCGTTTTTACCATCGGCATCAGCGCGCACCATGACTACGTCAAAACCAATTTTCTTGGTACGGTTCCATGAACCCTTGCGAGCATTGAACAAAACGTTGCGATATTCAGCAGGGAACATGTTGCCTGTGTAAAACTTAACGCCCATGGTCGCTGCGTGAGGACCCATCAAGGCCACTGGCTGCTCAACGCCTTCGCAAGGCTTGGCACGCTTCACATCTGGGTCAGGCAAATTACCTTGATGGCAACTTGGAAAACCGTAATGACCACCCACTTTCAAGCGGTTGATGGTGTCATTGGGGGTATCGTCGCCCAGCCAATCGCGGCCATGATTGCTAAACCACAATTCTTTTGTCGTTGGGTGCCAATCAAATCCGACACTGTTGCGAACACCACGGGCCAAGACTTCCATGCCAGAACCGTCTGCGTTGTAACGGCGAATTTGCGCGTACTCAACGCTTGGGGGTTCGCAGATGTTGCAAGGCGCACCAAAGGGCACGTAGAGCTTGCCATCTGGACCAAATGCAATGTATTTCCAGTTGTGATGCGCTTCAGGCGGCAAATTGAACTTAGAAGTTAAGTCAACAGGCGAGACAGCAGGGTTCTTGTCAATGTTGTCAAAGCGCAAAACTTTATCAACCGACATCACATACAAAGATCCATCTTTGAACGCAGCTGTGGGTTGGTTCAACTTGTCAATGACGACTCGTGAGGTACGCGTGGTGCCATTGTCAGTAATTTCATAAATGCGACCCAGTGGACGCGTACCCACATAAAACTTGCCGCCATCGCCCTCAGTGATAGCACGGCTA
This sequence comes from Limnohabitans sp., assembly GCA_049655425.1. GTDB lineage: Bacteria > Pseudomonadota > Gammaproteobacteria > Burkholderiales > Burkholderiaceae_C > Limnohabitans_A. The sequence continues at coordinate 1,242,998 of JBASJS010000003.1, forward strand.
CCTGGCACGCTATCGGCCCAAACTTCAACTTTAAAACCTGGCGGAAGTTTGATTTTATTGAGCGGTACATCTGCAGCTTTGGTAGCAGTCAATTTGCCAGCCAATGGCGCAAGAGTGGACGTTGCCATGCTGTCTGGCATGCCTTGCTTCCAAGCAGGTGCAGGTGCGGGAGCTGCTGCAGGTGCTTGCGCAAACGCAGAAGCTGCAAGCATTGAAATTGAAACCGCCAAGCTAAGCTGTTTGATTTGTTGTATCGCCTTGATTTTCACATCTGACTCCATGGTGTTAGGAGCCCTGACTTTAATCAAGCTTGGGCATGAAATTTTGAAGCCTGCTTAACAGTTGACTTCTTCAAAGGGGCATTGAAAAAAATCTCTAGGTATACCCTTAAGACATTTACCAAAATGTCTTATTGAAGTGGCAATTTAGCAGTGACACCCAACATCCAATTGCGCGGCAGCGCAGGTTCAAAAAATTGTTTGTTGGCTTGATTGATGATGACTGAGCTGACAGCTTTTTTGTCTAACAAATTGTCGATGCCCATGAATGCTTCAAGTCGATAGTGCCCAGCAACAAAGTGCTGTTTAAACCTGGCATTCAAGACGCCATATCCGGGTGCTGCACTGCTGATGTCGTTGTTGTCACTTGCCCATAACTTAGACCTGGCAACCCATTCCAAGCTTACTTCTTTGCCATCCATTGAACTGCTGGCAGACCGCAAGTAGCCCACTTCATTCCAAGTGACTGAAGAGAACAATTGTTGTTTTGGAATGCCTGGCAATGATTTTCCTGCAAGGCTTGTGTTTTGCCCAAATTCCGCTTGAATGACCGTTGCAGTGAGTTGCGCGCGCCAATGATTGTTAAGAAAATGGCGCGCAGAAATCTCAAGACCCTCTCGCAATGTGTTTTGCGAATTCACGAAGGCTGTTCGACCACCCGCTGAAAGACTGGTCACAATTTCGTTGTCAGTCTTGATTTGAAACAGGGCTGTGCTGATACGTGTTTGAGTCTTAGGGGTCCACTTAAAACCTGTCTCTAGGTGTTTGCTTCTAGAAGGCACCAAACCAACGTTGAACAAACCAAGTACCGTGTTACCAGATCTTGTGTACGCCGACTCAGACAACGTAGGTGTCTCAAATCCTTTGCCAGCGTTGGCATACACATTGAACGTGTCATGAACATGCCATGTCACCCCCAAAACTGGGTTGACCGCTTTGTAACTCACAGCGCCTGAACCATTGGCGCCATCGCTCAAATAATCGTCGCGGCTCTCGAGTTGAATGTTGCTGCGACGCGCGCCAGTAATCAAAGTGAATTGATTTGAAATACGCCAGTTGGCTTGGGCAAAGAAATCACGATTTTGACTCTCGTTGATTTCATTGCGATTGAGGGCACCTTTTTGAATGCCGTTGGCAGCCAATCCACCTTGACGTTGTTCGCCAGAAAAATCTTGATCAAAACCCACGATCCAATCTGATGGCAGAGGCGTTAACCCATTCAAGCGACCTTTCAGTTGCAATCCGAGGCCATGAAAGTCTCTACCCAGACTTACCCAAGAACCCGCAGTGGGTGAACTTGCCTGATACTGAAGATTCTCGCGTGAGCCCCCATAAATTCTTGCTTGAACTTGCGTTTCCGGATTGAGTTGATGTGCCAGGACCACACCCACCTGCTCTTGGCTTACAGTTTTGCGAGTGTCATTGGCAATGGCATTGTTGCCTGCTTGTTTTGGATTGAGCGTTAACTGTGCAAGCGTTAGTCCAAGCGGGTCTTTGGCAAAAGGCATGTTGAAGGAATTTGCAATCACTTTGACATTCGTTTGCGGCGAGACATCAACTCGGATGAGCGCATTCAACTGTTCCCTTTTGGCTTCGCTGTGTGCTCTGTAGCCTTGAATGTGAAAGGTACTGTAATCGGCCAAGAAGCCAATGTTTCCTGACTTTTGACTGAACTGCCAATCGGAGCGCGACAGACCATCACTGCCTGTTAGCGCTTGTACCTGTGCAGTAGGTGTTTGACTGGACTCTTTAGAAAAAACTTGGATTACACCGCCCGCCGCGTTGCCATAAAGCTGCGCCAATGGGCCTGTCAGCACTTCAATTCTTTCTGCGGAGGTAAGGCTGACTGTAGACGCCTGTCCTTGGCCATCTGGTGTGGTTGCCGGAATGCCATCGGTGATGAGCCGAAATCCACGCAAGCCAAATGCCGAGCGTGCGCCAAATCCACGCACAGAAATTTGAACATCTTGCGCGTAGTTATGACGGTTCAACGCTACGACACCAGGCGCTTGATTCAATACATCTGACAAATTGACTTGCGCACCCGATCCGCGAATGGCCTCGGCTTCAATGGCATAAATAGAAGCAGGTGCGTCAAATTGTCGCTGTGCCAAGCGACCACTCTGAACAACTAATTCTTGGGCGTCATTGGATTGGGCAGATACCAGTGCAGTATGGAGGCCAAGCACCAGCAGTGGCAAACAACGCATTGGAAATTGATGAGGTGTGAGTGACATGGAATTTTTCAAAATAATCAATAAAGTTTAAACAATAACGCCACGACAGTTCCTTGAAGGGTTTTGACAATGGACATCTAGCGTTGCCTTATCGCGAAAGAACCAATAGACTTATTGAAGATTTTTAATGACTTGCAGTGCATGAACCAACCAGCAACTCCCCACCCCTCTGCCCTTTGCGGGCTCAAAGTTCTTGAACTAGGTCAGTTAATCGCTGGACCCTTTGCGGCCAAAACCTTGGCCGACTTTGGCGCTGAAGTGATTAAAGTTGAAGCACCAGACAGTGGCGACCCGCTGCGCAAATGGCGCATGCTCAAAGACGGCACCTCAGTTTGGTGGCAAGTTCAATCGCGCAACAAACGTTCATTGGCACTAGACCTTCGCAAACCTGAAGGCCAAGGCATCGTTCGTCTATTGGCTTTGGAAGCCGATGTCTTGATTGAGAATTTTCGACCTGGCGCCATGGAGGCTTGGGGCTTAGCACCTGACGATCTCATTGCCCAAAACCCAAAATTAATTGTCTTGCGCATCAGTGGGTATGGTCAGACGGGCCCCTATCGCAATCGACCCGGCTTTGGCGTCATCGGTGAAGCCATGGGCGGCCTGCGCCACTTAACGGCTGAGCCAGGGCGCGTGCCCGTGCGGGTGGGCGTGAGCATTGGCGACACACTCTCCGCCTTGCACGGCGTGATCGGTATTTTGCTTGCGCTCCAGCATCGACATGTCACTGGTCAAGGTCAAGTGATTGATGTGGCACTGTATGAGTCGGTGTTCAACTGCATGGAAAGCCTGCTTCCTGAGTACAGTGCTTTTGGTGCTGTACGCGGCCCTGCTGGAAGTGCTTTGCCAGGCATTGCGCCCACCAATGCCTACCGCTGCAAAGAAGGCGCTTATGCCCTGATTGCTGGCAACGGCGACAGCATTTTCAAACGCTTAATGAACCTCATTGGTCGAGCCGACTTGGCCAATGACCCAACGCTGGGCGACAACACAGGACGTGTGGCAAGGGTTGAAGAAATTGACCAAGCCATTGAAGCTTGGACCTTGCAAAAAAGTGTGGACGAAGTTCTAGAAGCCTTAGACAGTGCATCTGTGCCCGCTGGCAAAATCTACAACATTGCAGACATCGCTGCAGACCCGCATTACGCTGCCAGAGGTATGTTGCAACAGATCACTATGGCCGATGGCAGTAAATTGAAAATACCAGGTGTTGTGCCTAAACTTTCTTTAACGCCGGGACAACATCGCCGGAATGCACCCGATTTAGGTCAAGACACAGATGAGATCTTGAAAGAAATGGGTCTAAGTGCCGACCAAATTCAAAAACTAAAGGCAGCGGGTATTGTCAATGACCGGCCTTAAACAAAGCTCCAATCACATGAACAAAATTTCTTATGGACTTGAAGGCAAAGTTTGCCTGATTACAGGTGGTGCCCAAGGCATTGGAGAAGCTTGTGTACGTCTATTTTTGGAACAAGGCGCAAGAGTCATCTTTGTTGATGTACACAAAGAACGAGGCGAATCTCTTCAGTCGCAGTTGCAACAACAAGGCCACGAAGTTCTCTTCATTGCCAGTGACATTGGCCACAAAGTAGAAGTCGACGCATTGATCACTCAAGTGCTTGAGCGTTTTGGTCGAATTGATATTTTGGTGAGCAACGCCGGCATATTCAAAGCTGCACCATTTTTAGAAGTGACCGAAGCCGATTTTGACGAAGTCTTGCGGGTTAATTTAAGAGGCGCATTTTTAATGGGGCAAGCTGTAGCGCGCGTCATGAAAGAAAAAGGCAGGGGTGCCATTGTTCACATGAGTTCTGTCAACGGTGTATTGGCCATACCAGAAATTGCCTCATACAACGTCAGCAAAGGCGGCCTCAATCAATTGACCCGTGCCATGGCTCTGGCATTGGCCGATGATGGCATTCGCGTCAATGCTGTAGCCCCAGGCACAATTGCCACCGAGTTGGCAAGCAAGGCGGTTTTAACAAGCGACGAAGCTCGCAACAAAATACTTGGCCGCACACCGATGAAGCGATTAGGTGATCCATCTGAGGTGGCCCACGTGGTAGCTTTCTTGGCCAGCGATGCAGCTAGCTACATCACTGGCGAAGTGATCACGGTAGACGGTGGCCGAATGGCCTTGAATTACACCGTCAAAATTTAAATTAGGTTGGCTTAACTGGGCGGTGCAACACGCAAATCTTGTTGCCCGTTGGATCGCGCAGATAGGCTAGGTTCAAAGTACCAAATGAGCCTTCGCGGGGTCCTGGTGGATCTTCACAAGTGGTGCCACCGTTGGCAATGCCAGCTGCATGGAATGCATGAACCTGCTCCAGAGTTTCTGCCAGGAATCCAATCGTGCTGCCGTTGGCAGGCGTTGCAGGCTGGCCATCTAAAGGTTTGGTAATTGAAAAAGAACCTTTAGGCGTTCTGTAGAAATACCGCGTGTTGTTGTTGATGACGCCGGGGCCAATACCGAGGGTGTTCAAAACGGCATCGTAGAATTTTTTGGATGCCTCTAGATCGTTGGCTCCGAGCATGACGTGACTGAACATTGTTTTCCTTTATTGGATGGTTAAGTTTGGACTGCAACCTAGCTTAGCAGGTGTCCAGTTTTAACAAAAATAGTACAACCCTCTTTGCTGAAAGGTTTGTGCAAACTCATGTGAGGGCTTCTGATCCACGATCCTGAGGGATATCGTGCATGCTCATCTTCAAACACGCCATCAACCACAAAGATTTCTTCGCCGCCATAGTGCCTGTGTGGATTGAAGTAAGTTTGAGGCGCCCAACGGACCAGCGTGGAGCCACTTCCTTGTTGCATCAGCGGCATCACAGTCAGGCCATCAACCATGCCCTGATACCAAGTGGCTGAATGGGTGTCAACAACTTCGCGCTTAATTTGATCGGGACCTAAGTGCCGCAACTTCACGAACAGTGTGCACCCCTGTTCACTGAACGGTGCGTGCACTGAACCCGGTGGATTCATGATGTAGGTGCCAGCAGAATAATGGCCCGATTCATCGCTGAAGGCGCCCTCCAATACCAAAATTTCTTCACCCAAATCATGGGTGTGCATTTGAAACATTGAGCCCGCCTGATAGCGAACAATGGAAGTTGCTTTTGCCACTTCATCGCCTTGGCGCTCTAGCATGCGCCTTTCAACGCCTGTTTCGGGGCTAGGGATCCAGGGCAAGTCGTGGTGATTGATCACGACCCTTTGACTGTTATCAGCGTTGATGTTCATCTTTTGTGATCTTGATTTTCAAAACAATCTAAGCATAACAAGCCAACTCAATCTAGGATCAATAAGACAAAACCCCCACCATGACTGAAAGGGGATTTTTCAATTTGGTTGGCCCACTAGGACTTGAACATGGGACAAAAGGATCATGAGCAGCTTCAAGAAATAAAACCTATTACAAATCAATAGCTTAAAAGCGATCCACTGAGGTGTGGAAGCAAATGTCGAAGCAACGCTCAACTTGGCACTCAAGCATCGCGCTTCTGCTCAACCCACTGTCTCACGCTGGGGCGTTGCCACTGATGGTTGGCATAAGCCTTCAATCGATCTGGTACGTCATCGCCGTTGATCACTAGCCGATTCAACATCATGGCCAAATCAGTATCCGCAATACACCAACTTCCAAACAGGTAGTTGGTTTGCCCTTCTAGCAATTGCTCTGCCACTCTGAATAATTTTTCTGCGGCTTGAATTGCTGAAGGTGTGAGTGGGGTGTTAATCGGTCGAATAAACACCGAGTTAGTGCCGCGCTCACTGCGAATCGGCATCAAGTCGCTGCGCAACCACGCTTGGACTTGCCTTGCTCTTGCGCGCTGTTGCACGTCTTTGGGGTATAGCGCTGCATAGGCTGGTGGCGCAAATACTTCTTCCAAATATTCACTGATGGCACTGGATTCAGACAGCGTAAAACTCTCATGAATCAACGTGGGCACGCGGGCTGTGAGTGACTGTTTTCGGTATATCGCTTGCTGGTGCTGATGCGCGCCCAAGTCTAGGCGCTCAGTCACGAACGGAATGCCTTTTTCAAGCAAGCTCACATAGGCTGACATGCCAAAAGGGCTGGTGAACTGATGATCAACAAAAAGGGTCAGTGCCATGGCTTTCCTTTCAAAACAAATAATAAGTTTATGGGGGAAGACACACAAGGCATAACGATTTATCTTTGATATCCTTGCTAATTTAATTCACATACAACCATGGCTGATTTACGTCGATTACCCAATTTGTTAGCCTTGCGCACTTTTGAGGCTGCTGCGCGACATCAAAACTTTTCTTTGGCAGCCAATGAAATCCATGTCACGCAAGGCGCGGTCAGTCATCAGGTGCGCGCCTTGGAAAAAGAACTGGGCGTTGCTTTGTTCACACGCCATGGCAAACGTGTGACCATCACCACACAAGGCGCTCGGTTTGCGCAATCAATTCGCAACGCCTTAGAAGACATTGCAGAAGCCAGCCAAGTTCTACGGAACGAACATGGCCAAAAACGACTCACTGTATCGGCCATTCCCTCATTTGCATCTAGATGGCTGGCACCGCGCCTTGGCAAATTCATTGAGCAGAACCCAGACACTGAGCTGGTCTTGCAGTCAAGCGGTCAACTGAACGACTTGGTACGCGATGGCATTGATGTTGGCATACGACTTGGCCATGGAAATTACCCTGGCCTCGTTGTAGAGCGACTGATGGGGGACTCGTACTACCCAGTTGTCAGCCCAAACTACAACGCCGGTAGGCTACCAACACTGCCAGAAAAACTGAAACCCAAACAACTGCTGTGCTCCTATGAACCATGGTTGCCTTGGTTTCAGGCAGCTGGACTCAAACTTGCCGAGCCAGGTGGTGGCGTGCGCTATGAGGACCTTTCGATGCTCATACGCTCTGCCGTGGATGGCAATGGCATCGCACTGGTGCGCCACGTGGTTGCCTTACAAGAACTTGCGTCAGGAGAACTGGTGAGACTGTTTGATGTATCAGTCAAAAGTCCGCGAGACTACTACCTTGCGTGTCCACCAGATGCAGTTAAAAAACCGCAAGTACAGGCATTTCGCCAATGGCTTTTAAATGAAATTATGATTTTCAAAACGCAGACTGGAAGCGCTGTAGAGTAGCTTTTAAAGTGGTGGGCCCACCAGGACTTGAACCTGGGACCAAAGGATTGTGAGCAGCTTAAAGAAATAAAACCCATTACAAATCAATAGGTTACAAGCGATCTACAGAGGTGTGGAAGCAAATGTGGAAGCAGTGTTAATTAACATTGTCCAAGCTAAGGTCTGAAAATCAGGGGTTCACTGGGTACTTTTCAAGTAACGTATACGCCTATTTTTTATCAGTTACAGCCCGTTTTTTTAATCGATCGGTAACAGTCAGAACTCGAAAATGGCATAACGCCAAAAGACATCTAATTACTAAGTAGATGTGCCAGCCCTAGATCTAAGACTGGCTTATGCCGGCTCTGGGGTTGAGGACTCTTTAAGGGTTTTCAAATTATTTGGCGCTACCAGCAAAAGTCCAAAGGCCATCGCTAGATGCAAGAAATCGCCTGGCACCAACCAAGGCGGCACACTGACCTTCAAGACAAACATCACAGAGCCTGCCAACATCAAAATGGCACCCATTGACCTCACATGGTTACCGCTTTTGATAGTTGAAATCAGAATGAGCAGCATACTCAATAGCGCCACCGCCTGATCATAAATTCGCAACTTGCCCAATCCGGCGATCAACAAGCCAAGCAACATTGCTCCACCCAAAAAAATGATTGCAAATTGCCGTCGAGTCGCCACCATAGATTCAGGCGAAAGCACACAAATGGCTAACATGGGCAAGGCAGCACTGGCACTCATCAAGGTAAACAAAGGATGCCAGGTCTCAAGAGGATAGATGCCAGAAAACCTCAAAAACCCAAGCAAGGCAGGAATGGCCAACAATGTAAAGGCCATACGATAACCAACGGCCAAAGCGCTTCTTGATGCAAGCCAAACGGCCACTAAGCACAGCAACGCATCGGTCAGAGCCAGACTGTTAAGCATGGCTGTGGCCTCCGGTTGATAGCAATTCACTCTTTTGCCGTGCTTGGGTCATGCGCCAACCAATTGCAGCAATGGCAAAAACCATCACCACACAATAAGCAATGCGCAAAGGCTGCGGCAACCGAGACTGAAGGTAAAAATAAACCATCAGCAATGCAGCGCCCATTAAGGTGCCTCCAAATGCAAACCTAATTAATCCTGCTGTAGCGGGAGTGTCAAATCTATTGAATCGATTTTTCTCAAAAACCTCTGTTGCGTCCTCTTTCTCTGGCGTCCAAGAGGGTTTAGCGAAGATATACATCAAGCGGTGCCGCCAATTTTCTGCCGACTTAACTTGCCGCCCAATGTGCGCGAACTGATGCAGATTGGCCCACAAAGGATTCCAACTTTCAATGGGCTTTCGTATGCCATAAATCGGCTTTTCGTCATCGCGTTCATCGGCGTAAGTGCCAAACATTCTGTCCCAAAACGAGAAAACGCCGCCGTAGTTTTTGTCAATGCAGTAATCATTCTGGCCATGGTGTACCCGGTGATTGGAAGGTGTGACCACCACATACTCTAGCCAACCTAATTTACCAATGAGTTGAGTGTGCACCCAATACTGATAAATGAAATCAATCAAGCCCACCACCACAAACACCTTGACTGGGTACCCCAACAAAGCCAATGGAATGTAGAAAATCCAACGGAATAAGAAACCAGTAGACGACTGCCGTAAAGCGGTTGAGAGATTGAATTCTTCACTGCTGTGATGCACCACGTGCGAGGCCCACAAAACGTTGACTTCGTGGCCTGTGCGATGCACCCAGTAGTAGCAAAAGTCGTAAAGTAAAAAGGCGCTGATCCAGGTCATGGGATTGGACACATCCCAAGTGTAGGCACCAAAGCGATCAGAGATGAGTGTGTACATGATCACACTGATCAAGCCACCAATGGCTTTGGAGAACTCACTCATGATGCCGACATTGATGGACGTGAGGCTGTCTTTTAATCGGTAAACGCTGACGCCCCTTGAATGGGCAACCCATAGCTCGAGCAGAATTAAGACAAAGAAGACCGGGACCGCAAAAGCAATGGGATTCATATCAGCCTTGCATTCTTAAAAAGAACATCAGAAATGGAAGTGCCTTACCCCGCCTCAAGCAAGGCCAAGGCACTGCATGAAATGCAAATTAGAACGAGTGATTGACACCCACACCATAAAACTGCACTGAGCTTGCAGCAGGATTTTTACCCAATGCAGCCGCATACAAGGGCTCAAGCAAATAGCCGCCACTCAAGATATTTTTGGACACAATTGCATTCAGTGATGTACGCTTCGACAAGGCATATTCAACCGACATGACGGTTGTATTTTTCTGACCGTTACGACCTGCAACGTTGTTCAGATCTGTACCTTTGTCTGTCGCGTACGAGGCACGAACCAACACTTCGTTGTTAGCCTTCCATGCCAGACCCGCAGAATTGACTTTGTTGGACTGTGTTTTCAATCCCGCAGTGGTGGCGCTGTCGAGTGTTGAGTTGTAGACAGCCAGATAAGGCGTGAATGCGCCGAATACCATCGAGCCGCCCAAGGCAGTTACCTCATGTTTTGGCAATACGCCCGAAGTACCCAAAGTATTCACACCATTGAAACTGACCTTGCCCAAGCCCACTTGGTAATTAGGACCTACATAAGCTGCATCGTAAGAATAGCTAGCGCCTTTGGTGGTACTGCCAGCAGCTTCACCCATACCGTAGCTCACGCCCGCTTGCAGCCCTTTGGGGTTATCCATCCGGTATTTGACGGCGTTGCTCACACGGTTGTCATTGCCTGCATACCGATTGACGCCATAAAGCGCACTGGGCACCAGATGCGCATTGGCAGGTGCCAAGTTGTAGACATCCAAGCTGCGAATGGAGCGGTCAGTTAATGCGTGAAACTGGCGGCCAAGGGTAATTGCACCCCATTGATTGCTGGTGATACCTACAAAAGCCTGACGATCAAAATATGCAATAGGTTTACCTATGCCGCCATTGTCAGGCGACAAGCTCGACTCCAATCGGAATACGGCATTCATGCCGCCTCCCAAGTCTTCACGGCCGCGAAATCCCAAAAAGGAAACGCTCATGGCATTGGTACTGAGCTCTTTCAAGGAAGCATTGGTAGCACCTTGGTTGTTCTTAGAGGTGTAACTGGCACCAACTAAGCCATACACTTCTAAGCCAGGTTGCTGCTGGGCTTGTGCCGATAAGGCCAAGCTGGCAACCGCCAAAGCGATGGCAATAGGGAATGGCTTGATTTTTTTCATGTTGTGTCCTAGTTGGTATGTCGATCCATAATAATGGTACCATAGATAGAACTATCGGATTTTAAAAATGCAAACCAATGCTCACCCCATCTTTGCTGACAGTCCAATCCCTCTGTATGCGCAATTGGCCGACCTCCTTCGCCAACGCATCCTTAGAGGGGTGTGGGCGCCCGGTGAAAAAGTACCTTCCTTAGATGCTTTGGTCGAAGAGTTTCAAGTGGCACGCGTTACCGTCAGACAAGCCATTGAAATCTTGACCCGGGAAGGCCTCTTATTGCCTCAAAGGGGACGTGGCACTTTCGTCACTGATCAAGTCCAACCAGAACGATCCCTCACCCTAGAAACATCACTGCAAGGTTTGGCCGAAGCCTACCGAAATGATAAGCCGCAACTCACTCTGATTGAAGAAGCTGGTGTTCAACCGCCCCTTGTGCCTCTTGATGGCAAAGCTGCGCCCGCTTATCACTTCATGCGAAGGGTCCACTCACGAGATGATGAACCCTACTGCATTGCCTCAATCTACATTGACCAACGGGCTTTTCGATTGGCGCCCAAACGCTTTCGAAAAGAAACTGTGGTGCCGGTCTTGATGGACCTGCTAGAGGTCAAAATTGATTCAGCCCGCCAAACGCTTCGCATTTCAACTGCAGACCTTGAAGTAGCGCGTTTATTGAATATTGCCGTGGGCGCACCGGTGGCCGAAGTACGTCGAGTTTGCTTGTCGCCCGACGGTACCGTTTTGTATCTTGGACAGATTACCTACCGCGGTGACTTCATCCAATTTGAAATGGCCCTGACCCTTTAACTTACGGGGTCATTTGATGGACCCCAACGAAATGGTACACATGACAAAAAATCGCCTAAGTTTTGCAAAGAGCTTGCCAGTATTGCGGCCTTTCTTGTTGGGCTTACTTTTGTGCAGCAGCCTGTCTGCTCAAGCGCAAACGTACCCCAGTAAACCTATTCGTGTCATCGTACCTTGGCCTGCTGGTGGTCTAGTCGATGTGGCTGCCAGACAACTCAGCAATCGCCTTCAAACTGCCATGGGACAGCCGATTGTGATTGACAATAAATTAGGAGCGGGCGGAAACTTAGGCGCCGACCAAGCAAGCAAAGCGGCGGCTGATGGCTACACGCTGCTGTTCACCTCCAGTGCCTTAAGCATGAGCACTGCTCTGCGCAACAAAATGTCCTTTGATGCCATCAAAGACCTCGAACGCGTGGCAGTTGTAGCCTACGCGCCGTCTGTTTTGGTCGTCAGTCAAAACAGCAACATCACATCCGTTCAAGATCTTATCAAAGTAGCTCGAGCCAATCCTGGCAAATTGAGCTATGCCTCTGCGGGTGTGGGCTCACCTGCTCACTTAACAGGCGAGCTGTTTAAGTCGCGTCAAAACTTGTTCATCTTGCACATCCCCTACACAGGCGCACCAGCCGCGATGACCGACCAGATCGCAGGTCGCATTGATTACCATTTTTCCAATGCAGCTGTCGCCTTGCCTCAAATTAAAGCGGGCAAAGTCAGAGCGCTGGCAGTCACAAGTGCGCAGCGCATGCCAGGTCTGCCCAATGTACCCACCATGGCAGAAGCAGGTATCGAAAAATTTGAAGCCGATCAATGGTTGGGCGTGTTTGCACCCAAAGGTACGCCCGCTGCAGTCATTGAAAAATGGGTTGTAGAAACAAACAAGGTTCTGGCGCAAGATGACTTTAACCAAAGCCTTGCGAACGCTGGCATGAGCAGTGCAAAACCGGGTAAGGCTGAAAGTTTTGACGCTTACTTCAAACAAGATTTGTTGCAATGGTCTCAAGTTGTTAAAGCTGCCAACATCACGCCGGATTAATACGCACCACATCCATGAAAAACACACAACCCAACATCTTGTTGATCATGGCCGACCAATTGGCCGTGCCGACTTTGCCCTTTCATGGCCACACTTTGGTCAAAACACCGCACTTAAGCCAATTGGCTGAAAACGGCGTGGTGTTCGACAGCGCCTATTGTAACTTTCCCATTTGTGCACCGTCGCGTTTTTCAATGCTGTCAGGCCGCTTACCTCACGCTATCGCAGCCTACGACAATGCATCTGAATTTCCAGCCGCCATGCCCACCATGGCCCATTACCTAAGGCATGCAGGCTACCGAACCATTTTGTGCGGCAAGATGCATTTCATTGGCCCTGATCAGTTGCACGGCTACGACGAGCGGCTCACAACCGACATTTATCCGGCCGACTTTGCTTGGACACCTGACTGGCTTAAAGGCCCCGCCTATCGCCCTACTGGTGTCAGCATGCGTCCCGTATTGGAAGCTGGACCCTGTGTGCGAAGCATGCAAATCGATTACGACGATGAGGTGGAATACAAGGGTGCGCAATGCCTATATGACTTGGCACGTGCACCGCAAGAAAAGCCCTTCTTCCTCACAGTCTCTTACACCCATCCACATCCACCATTTGTAGCGCCTCAAAAATATTGGGATCTTTATCGATCCGAAGACATCGATGCACCTCGTGTGCCTCCAATTCCTTTTGAAGAACTCGATGAACACAGTCAATGGCTCTATGTGGCTCATGCACAAGACATTTACAGCGTGTCAGATGAACAAGTACTGAATGCGCGTCACGCTTACTACGGCATGGTGAGTTATGTGGACGAAAAGATTGGCAAAATTTTGGAGGTCTTGAAAGAAACTGGACTGGATGACAACACCGTTGTGGTGTTTTGTGGTGATCACGGTGAAATGCTGGGAGAGCGTGGCATGTGGTTTAAACAAAGCTTCTATGAATCCTCAGTGCGAGTTCCAATGATTGTGTCAATGCCCAAGCGCTTTGCACCGGCACGTATATCCGCACACGTTTCTTTGGTTGACTTACTTCCCACATTCATGGACCTAGCCTACAACAACCATGCGCCAGAACCCGTTGGCCCACTGCATGGCAACAGCCTTGTGCCATTGCTCAATGGCACAGATGCTGGCCACGATCGGTGTGTCATTTCTGAGTACAGTTCTGAAGGCGTGAGCGCTGCTTCACGCATGCTGCGCGACGGACCTTGGAAGTACATCTTCACATACGGCCTAGCGCCCATGCTGTTTAATTTAGAAACAGATCCCGATGAGTTGCAAAACTTGGCAGGCAACGCTGAATATGCTAGCACTCAGCAGCGATTGCATGCACGCTTGGTAGAGGATTGGGATCCAGCCACCATGCATGCGCGCATATTGGCCAGTCAAAAAGAACGCTTGTTTTTGGCCGAAGTGGCCAGCGCTTCAAGCAAAACACCCAATTGGGCATACCAACCGTTTGTAGACGAAACCCAGCGTTTCATTCGGGGTTCGGGCACCGCAGGCCCTACTAGTGTGAAGGCCCGCGCCAGGTTTCCTTATGTCGAGCCTGTTCAACCAGACAAGCCGTCAGACAAACCTGCCTGAGACACAAACTTCGGATTGAGGTAGGCCTCTAAAGCCTCAGTGCCTCCTTCAGAACCATAGCCAGAATCTTTCACACCGCCAAACGGTGTTTCAGGCATGCCCAAACCTAAGTGGTTGATGGTAATCATGCCTGTCTCTACTGATGCTGCAATTTGCTGAGCTGTTCTGGCAGAACGTGTCCATGCGTATGCAGCCAAACCGAATGGCAAGCGATTTGCTTCTTGCACGGCATCGTCAAAAGTCTTGAATGGATTGATCAAGGCCATGGGACCAAACGGTTCTTCTGTCATGGCACGCGCTGACAATGGCAATTCTGTCAGCACAGTAGGCGCCCAGAAATTGCCAGCTGTACCTAGCGCTTTGCCACCCGTTTTGAGTTTGCCATTTTTCTGTGCAGCATCGGCCACCAAGTTTTGCATGGCTGACATGCGGCGTGGATTGGCCAAGGGCCCCATGTTGATGCCAGCCTCCATGCCATTGCCAACCTTGAGCTTTTCTGCATGCATCACAAACTGGTCGACGAACTCATTGAATGCGCCTTCTTGCACCAAGAAACGTGTTGGCGAAACACAGACTTGGCCTGCATTACGAAACTTGCTAGCAGCCATGGTCTTGGCTGCCAATGCAATGTCGGCATCGTTGAAAACAATAACAGGTGCATGACCACCCAACTCCATGGTCATTCGCTTCATGTGCTGACCCGCCATGGCGGCCAATTGCTTGCCCACTGGCGTGGAGCCAGTGAAAGAAATTTTGCGAATGGCAGGATGCGCAATGAGGTAAGTTGAAATGTGGGCGGGGTCACCGTAGACCAAGTTCACAACACCTGCAGGCACGCCTGCATCAATAAAAGCCCGGATCAATTCAGCAGGAGACGCTGGTGTCTCTTCAGGCGCCTTAACAATTATGGAGCAACCAGCGGCCAAAGCAGCAGCTAGCTTGCGGACAATTTGGTTGATAGGAAAGTTCCAAGGTGTGAACGCAGCAACGGGTCCCACAGGTTCTTTAATCACCAGTTGATACACATCCATTTGGCGTGCAGGAATCACGCGACCATATGCGCGGCGGCCTTCTTCGGCAAACCAATCAATGGTGTCCGCACCCGCCATCACTTCCATACGCGCCTCGGCCAAGGGTTTACCTTGTTCCAAAGTCATAAGTTGGGCCACAGTTTCAACGCGATCGCGAAGCAACTGCGCCGCTTTGCGCATCATTTTGTAGCGGTCAAATGCACTGATTTTTCGCCAAACTTCAAAGCCGCGATTGGCAGCTTCAGCCACTTCTTCTAGGTCTGCTGTTTCGGCACAGGCCAGATCGCCCATCACCTCGCCCGTGGCGGGGTTGAGCACAGGCAATTTGCGCGCTTCAGCGCCCTCACGCCAGTGACCATCGATGTATAGCTGCACGTGTGGATAGTTAGACATGACTTATTCACCTCAAAAATAAAAAATAGACTTTGCCACACAACGTGCAGCGTTAAAAACGGGAGTTTAACCAGCGTCTTCCAAGAGCATTGCCGCACCCTTTTCACCAATCATGATGGCTGCTGCATTGGTGTTGGTAGACACCATGCGAGGCATAACGGAAGCATCCATGACACGCAGACCCTCTACACCTCGAACACGAAGACGAGAATCGACAACAGCATTGGCGTCTTCTCCCATTCGGCATGTACCGACAGGATGATAAACAGTACCGCCCTTTTCGCGGGCAAACTGCTCAAGCGCATGATCAGAGTTGACGTGATTCCCTGGGAAGTGCTCTTCGCCTGTCACCAAATCTTTGAAGGCAGGCTGCGCAAAGATTTCACGTAGTTGCTTTAAACCCGCCACCAAAACTTTGGCATCTTGCGGATGCTGCAAATAATTGGCCACAATTTTGGGCGCGGCAAGTGGGTCGGCAGAATTGATCTGGACTGTGCCTCGCGACATGGGGCGACATTGCGTAGCTGAAGCAGAGAAACCAGAGAATCGGTGTAACGCATCACCAGGTTTGTCCACAGACAAAGGCATGACGTTGAACAAAACATCTGCTCTGCCATTTTCAGCAAATTCGGTGCAAGCAAGTCCACCAACCTGACCGGCCCCAACGGTCAATGGGCCCCGCTTTTGAAACAACCACTGAGCGCCCATCTGCGCCAGGCGAAGAGGGTTGCGCACATCGTCATTGAGTGAAATTTTGTTTCGCAACTTCACAATCACGCGTGCCTGATAGTGGTCTTGTAAATTCTCGCCAACCTCTTCCGCATTCACCACAACCGGAATACCAAAGCGCTGCAGCACATCCGCCCGTCCTACACCAGACAGTTGTAGCAACTGCGGCGATTGAAGCGCACCCGCTGACAACACCACCTCGGCGTCAGCTTTAGCGGTTTCCAATTGTCCATTGCGAAGCCACTCAACACCTACTGCACGACCTTTGTGCAGAAGGACTCTAGTGACCTGCGCGTGGGTTAAAACGGTTAAATTGGTTCTGGCTTTAATTGGCTTTAAGAATGCAGTGGCTGCATCACAGCGCCAGTGTCCTTTGAGGGTCAATTGATACCGGCCCATGCCATCAGATTGCTCGCCATTGAAATCATCGGTGACGGGATGACCGGCCTGCTGGGCAGCCTTCAGCCACGCCTCACAGTAAGGATGATCATTGCGTAAATCTGAAACTCCTAACTCCCCTTGTGATCCATGAAATTCACTTGCACCACCTTCGTAGCACTCAGAGGTTTTGAAAAATGGCAGAACTTCCTTGTATGACCATCCCTTGGCCCCCATTGAGGCCCATTCGTCATAGTCTGCTCGCTGGCCACGGATATAAAGAAGTCCATTGATGGCACTAGACCCCCCCAAAACTTTGCCGCGGGGCCATGTCATGGATCGAAAAGCTGTCTCTTGCTGTGACACCACTGGAAACTGCCAAGAGAAGCGTTTGTCATTGATGGTTCTAAAGTAGCCCACTGGCAAACGCAACCAAAAGCCTTGAGAGGGGCCGCCAGCTTCAAGCAACAAGACACGACAGTTTGGATTGGCGCTTAGACGATTGGCCAAGACACAACCGGCTGACCCTGCACCCACGATGATGTAGTCAAAACCTGTGTTGGTGGCTGAAGTTTTCATTAAAGGTATTATATGCCATACCTTTAGACTATTGATCATGAAACTCTTGCCTTTACCCACTTCGTTGACGGCCTCAACGTCATTGAATTTGCGCCTCAACAGCCTACAGGCTTATGTCTTTCGATGTCCTAGTCCTGTCCCAGTGAGGACCTCATTTGGCATCATGCACGATAGGCCCGCCGTATTTGTCAGAGCCGAAAGCGCAGATGGCCACGTGGGTTGGGGTGAAATTTGGTGCAACTTTCCGGCCTGTGGTGCGGAGCACCGTGCCAAGTTGCTTGAATCTGTCATTGCACCCTTATTGCTTAACAAAGATTTTGAAGATCCCGCACAAGCTTATTTTGTAGCCACTCAGAAAACAGAAATTTTGGCACTCCAAACTGGAGAGCCAGGTCCGTTGGCTCAAGTCATCTCTGGTGTTGACCTTGCCCTATGGGATCTTTGTGCACGAAGAGCTAACCTACCCTTGTTCCGGTTGCTCGGCGGCACGCAAGCGCAAGTGCCTGTGTATGCAAGTGGCATCAATCCAGATGACCCATTAGAGGTAGTCAAACGCAAGCACGCCGAAGGATACCGAGCCTTCAAACTCAAAATTGGCTTTAACGACAAACAAGACATTGAAAATATCGACAGTTTGCGCAGTTGGCTAGGTTCTCAAGCGTCCTTGATGGCCGACGTGAATCAGGCTTGGCAAGTTTCCCATGCCTTGACCATGCTGCCGCAAATTGAACAATTCAAACTGACATGGCTAGAGGAGCCTCTCCGCACAGACAGTCCTGCCAGTCAATGGCTTCAACTGCATGAAGTCACAAACACACCGCTTGCTGCAGGGGAAAACATCATGGGTCAAGCCAGTTTTGAAAAAGCCATTGAGCTAAAGACATTGGGTGTGTTGCAGCCCGACTTTGCCAAATGGGGCGGTATTTCGGGTTGCTGGCCAGTGATTCAGAAAATTCGCGAAAGTGGTAGACGCTTTTGCCCCCATTACCTTGGAGCAGGCATTGGCCTGATGGCATCAGCTCATGTCTTGGCTGCTGCTGGTGGCGATGGCATGTTGGAAGTGGATGCGAATGACAACGCGCTAAGGTCTTTACTTGCACCACCTTTCTCAAAGGTAGAGAACGGGTCAATTCAATTGGATGAGACGCCTGGGATTGGTGTTACACCCGATTTAGAACTACTGACGGAAATGAGTAATTGATTTCGAACAAAATGTAGGGCTTCGATTCATTGAACTTCAAAAAAGCGAATGACAACTTTGTCGTAATGCCTTGCGCCAGTTCCAATGAACAATTTTTCGCTGATCCAAAGCAGCGATTTTGACGCTGTTTCAAACTGAGGTGTGCAGCGCAATTAAACAAGCAGTGGGTCTACTTTCTAACCGCGAATTAAACGCGCCATGAGAAGCGGTTCTTGGAAATACTTGCAGGTAGATGGGAACGACTATCTGTTCAAAATTGATTCAGATACTAGGGAAAGAGCCAAACTTGCCACGCAAGAACCAGAACGTTTGAATACGATGAAGCAGGCTTGGGGAGGCTGAAATGCCAGCAATTCCTGAGTATTCAACTATCAGCTTGGGCTACTCCTATAAGGACATGCCACAAAGATGATTAGATAAGAAAGAACTCTGTTTGTCTTATCTTTGTGCGTTGGGTTCAAACTGTAAACGATGTCTCCAGTATGTACCCTTTCAATTTGGTGGGCCCACCAGGACTTGAACCTGGGACCAAAGGATTATGAGCAGGTTCAAGAAACAAAACCTATTACAAATCAACAGGTTACAAGTGATCTGCAGAGGTGTGGAAGCAAATGTGGAACTTGTTAGTTCAATGAATATGCGTCCCACCATTCACATCAATGGTTGCGCCAGTCACAAATCCAGACAACTCAGAAGCCAGATATAGACAAGTGCCAGCCATTTCGCGAGTTGAACCCATTCGCTTAAGGGGAATAGCATCTGTGATCGACTGCAGACGCTCGGGTGAAAGCCCATCAACCATGGGCGTGTCAATCATGGCAGGACAAATGGCATTGGCGCGAATTCCCAGATGACCAAATTCTCTGGCGATGCTTTTGGTCAAACTAAGCATGCCGCCCTTAGATGCTGCGTAATGCGCGCCGCCAACCAAGCCACCGCCGCGTTGTGCGGCAAGAGAAGCAACATTGACAATAGTGCCGCTCTCTTGTTTGACAAAAACTTCCAGCACACTTTGGCACAAGTAAAAGGCACCTTTTAAATTGATGTCAAACATCAAAGAGAGCTCGGCTTCACTAATGTCCAAGATGGGACCAGATCGAACAATGCCTGCTGAATTGACTAAGCAATCAATCGTGCCGTACTTTGACTGAACTTGAGCAATCAGGCGATCACACTCGCTTTTTTTGCTGATGTCGCATTGAATACCGTCAATCTTGATAGTGACACCTAAATTTTTCTCAATTTCAAATTTGATTTGATTTAAGACATCATCATTCATCATGACGTCCGTCACAACGACATGAGCGCCGTGCTTGATGAATAGTTCAGCCGTGGCGTAACCAATACTACGCAATGAAGAAGCGCCTGCAACGATACAAACTTTATCTTTCAGTAGCATCTTTTTTCTTTCGTATCAATCTTTAGATTACCCATGCATCTCATTCAGAATCCAGGCCTGAACTGACGTGTGTTTGGGTTTCCAATTCAATTCGCTGCGAGCACGCACACCCCTGACGCGACTGTTGCTTCCGAGGGAGAACAGTGCGCGCGCCATGCCCCATCTATCAGCAGCTGTCTCAGCGGGCAAGTGTTCTATGGTTGATATGCTCAGTCGCGTTGAAATTGATTGGGCAATTTCGAAGAATGTCGCTTCACCGTTTTCGGCAAAGTAAAAAGATCCAGCTGGCGCATTCTCTAGAGCCAGCAAATACAAATTCACTAAGTCTTCAATGTGAATATTTGACCAAGCGTTCAAACCCTGACCCACTATCTGAACTGAATTATTTTCAATTGCATTGCGCACTAAAAATGGCACTTGAATGCTGTTCTTTTGAAGGCCTAAGCCATATCCATAAATCAAACTTGGAATAATCACACAAGACTGAATTCCAGTTGAAGCAGCTTCAAGCACTTTCAGATCAATGTTTCGTCGCGCTTGTTTTCTGGCATCCACAATCAATGGCGTATCTTCGGTAAAAATGGCAGGACTCAGTTGATTGCCCCGGGCATCGTCACCTACGATGCTTGAACCGCTGGTGTGTATGATTTTCTGATGGGTACCTGTTAAACCATCTAACAAGGCCAACACGGCATCAAGATGATCAGCATTGGCCGTATTAATAACGGCGTCTGCTCGAAATGCTTCAGATTTCAATAACTCTAAATTATCCAAGTCTCCCAACACAGGAACCATTCCAAGGGCTTCCATTTCATGCGCTGATTTTTTGCTTCGGGTTAAGGCTCGGACTTCATGTCCTTTTGACAACAAAGCAAAAGCTAGTGACCCGCCAATATAGCCACTCGCACCCGTTAAAAATATTTTCATGATGGATATTTATAAATCTGGCTTTAAAGCATGAATGTCGACAAAACAGGGAATGCGGCAATGACCACAACACCCACCAACAATGCAGCGATATAAGGCCAAATTGCAACAATCACATCGTCAGGCTTGGCATCACCGATTCGGCATGCAATGTAAAAACCAACGCCTATGGGCGGCATCATCAATCCAACATTCATGGCACACACAATGACCATGGAGTAATGGATATCGTTAATGCCGAGTTTTTTGGCAATTGGAAACATGATGGGTGCCAGCAACAAAACAGCTGGCAAGCCTTCTAAAAGGCAACCCAAAATTAAAAACACCAAGACCGTAACAGCCATGAAGGCAACCCAACCACCTGGCAATGTGGTCAGAAATGATGAGAGCTGCTGAACGACACCACTTTGGGTAATGGCCCACGCCATAGCAGATGCTGTTCCCAAAATCAGCAAAATTGCGCCACTCAATGCTGCAGTTTCAACCAACATGGCATAGGTTCTGCGCCAGCCAATTCCGCCATACAGAACTTGTCCAATGAGCAAGGCATACAGTACAGCAAGGGTGGACACTTCAGTTGCGGTGGCCACACCGCCACCAACTGCACTGCGGATTAAAAAAGGCAGCACAAGCGCCGGCGCTGCAATCAGTGCCAATTTGCCAATGGCTTTGGCTGAAGGCCGCTTGATGTTTTCTGTCACTTCGTTGCGTGCCTTCCATCGTGCCAAGACCAACAAAGCAAGTAGCAAAACCATGGCAACAAAGAATCCACTTTCAAACAAGCCCGCAATGGAGACGCCCGCGACCGATCCCAAAACAATCAACACAATACTGGGCGGCACGGTGTCGGCCATCGCAGCCCCCGTCGCTAACAAGGCAACCATTTCCGACTGTTTGTTGCCACGTCTTTTCATTTCAGGAAAGAGTGCTGGTGCCACAGTGGCCATGTCAGATACCTTGGAGCCAGAAATTCCCGAGACAATGAACAACGAAGCCAGCAATACGTAAGACATGCCTGCTTTAACGTGCCCAATCAAAGAGGACAATAAGTCAACAATGGCTTTGCCCATGCCCGTAGCATCCAGAATGCATCCGAGCAATACAAAAATGGGGACAGACACCAGCACGATGTTCCCCATGCCCTCATCGATTCGCCCAACAATGACAACCAGCGGTACATTGCCTGTAAATGCTAAGTAGGACATCACGCCTATGCCAAAGCAAAATGCAATGGGGACACCTGCCACCAAACAAAATGCAACCAGCCCGCACAAAAAGATGCCAATATTCAGCAAACCCAGTTGCGAAAACTGACCTGTCAAATTTGAGCAAACGGCAATGAAAATGCCAACACCCACTACAGCAATACCAAGTGACTGCTTTGAAACTGTTTTGAGCGCATACGCGCCAATAACCATGAGCATCAATACAAGTCCTGCTGCAATGGCAGACACCCTTACACCACTGGGAATCTCAAGTGCTGGCGAGTTAACAATCCATTCACTTTCGACGTGCTCAATGGCTGGGCCAATTAAGAAGATCAGAAATGCACTGATTGCTACCAGCGTAAACGCATGAAATAGCTCGCGCATCGTCCCGTTCATTTTGTCGACAAACATGGTGAGGCGAAGGTGCTCATTTCGGTGCATCGCAAGCACAGCACCTAACATCGCCACCCAAATAAAGGCGAGCGAAACCGCCTCATCAATCCAGCCAACGGGCCTAGAGAAAACGTAGCGTGCAATGACGCCCCCAAACAACAAGACCACAATGCCCACCATCAATGCCGCACAAAGCATTTCGAGTGGCACCATCCAGCGTGCCAGGATGCGGTCAAATTGACTTAATTGATTCGTCGTTTGATGCTGCTCTGATACGCTCATTGCGTTGTCTAGGGATGACATGGGAGTCCTAAATTGATTTCTATTGATAAGTCGTCATAAAACAGACCGACGGTCAAGACCCTCGATCTGTTTTTTCAAACAACACCGATCACTCGGTTAGCTTTAAAAGATGATTTATGCCAACTTGCCGCTGTACTTTTCAAGCAAGGCCCAAGCCTCTGGTCCAAATTTCTTTTGCCACTCAACGTAGTAGCCAGACTTCTGAAGCAGTTCGCGGAAAGGCTTGGTATCTACTTTGTTAAATTGCATGCCTTGACCTTTTAACTTGGCTTCTAGGGTTGAATTGAGTGCTTCATGTGCAACGCGCTGCTTCAATGCATTGGCATCCAAAATTTTGGTTGCAATGGCACGCAAATCTTCTGGTAAAGCATTCCAGTTACGCTTGTTACCCACCAAAGAAAAGTACTCCCACATGTGTGATGTGTAAGAGCAAAATTTCTGAACCTCATACAACTTGACGGCATCAATCGTAGGCAATGCATTTTCTTGACCATCTACCACCTTGGTTTGGAGGGCTGTGTACAGCTCACCAATTGGCACTGAAGCGGGCGATGCATCAAGTCCTTTAAACATTGAGGTCCACAAAGCTGTTGCTGGCACACGAATTTTCATGCCGACCAGATCTTTTGGCGTTGCAATTGGCTTGGACGAATGGGTGATTTGACGGAAGCCGTGATCGAAGACTTTGCCAACTTGAACCAAATTGACTTTGTCGAAAGAGGCGCGCATGTAAGCACCTAGCTCGCCTTCCATGGCTTTCCACACTGTTGCGTAGTCAGGGAATGCAAATGCAATTGAATTGATCGAAGCGGCTGGCACCAAGTTGCCATAGATTGAACCAGCGGTACATACGAAATCAATTGCACCAGATCGAACTTGTGACAAAGTGTCAGTATCGCTGCCCAACTGGCCACTGGTGTAAACATCAATGTTCAAACGGCCATTGGTTTCTTTTTGGATTTCAGCACAAGCTGCCTTCAAGGCAATTGGTGTTGGATGACTTTCGGGCAAAGTGATCGCAATCTTCATGTTGAATTTGGCGCCAGCTTGTGCAAAAGCCATGCTGGGAGCCAATGCAGTTGCAGCAGCGCCAGCAATGCCCTTCAAGAGGATTCGTCGGTTTTGGGTATTGTTCATATCTGTCTCCTTGTTAAATAGATAAATTCTTAAAACACATTGGGTTGATGGACTTCGATGCAATGACCATCTGGGTCATACAAAAACACTTGGTGCCAACCAGGAATGGCCCAGCATCCGTAATCTGCGTACCGAATGCCTAAGGCATCGCACTTGCGCATAAAGCCTTGAATGTCGTCCGTACGGAAGCAGAAGTGGCCGTGTCCCATCGGGTTCACAAACTTCTTCATCTTGAAGCCAGTGTCCAGATCACGCTCTGACCAGTGGAATTCAATGTCACCATCAGTCAAAAAGTCGACCTTACCGGTGTAAGCGCGGTCATCGCGCTGACGGCTAATGACGGTGTGCTCGTTGTCCGTGATCGTTCCCAGCTCAAACAAGGTTTTGTAAAACTTGGTCAAACGGGATAAGTTGTCGGTACAAATGTTCATGTGGTGAAACTTGAATTCCATAGCGCTTTCTTTCAGTTAGGTTGTTTTTTCACCTTCAAAAGATCCTTCAAAGGACCCCTGTTTCAGTGTTTCGGGAGCTTTTTCTCAGCTCTGGGTTGAAGATAAACCAAACCACATATGAAGTAAACAATTCGCTAATGAAATTTAATAAGTGTTATCCCTAGTTTTTTGCGACTTAAATTTATCAAACCATACTTTATTGAATTACCTATGAATGGTACGATTCATTTATGGAAATAATTGAAGAAGATGCAGCCTTGGTGCTAGCCCTCTCCGCAAGCAGCATTCGCACAGAAATCTGCAGCATTGCTTCGGTCAGAAGAGTTGCGGCTATGCTCGATATCGAACCCAACACCCTCGCAGAGGGTGACCCTTTGCCAAGAGGTTGGCAATTCATCTTGATGGCAGCAGACACGCGTCGTTCGTCACTCCGTGCTGATGGTTTTCCAGGGCTTGGCGTGACCATGCCAGACCTTGGTTTGCCACGATTGTTGTTAGGTAGTAGATCGGTTGATTACCTCAAAGACATTCCAATTAGCGCCAGCCTCATTCGCCAGAGTGCGATTAAAGACATCACTCAAAAAATGACCAAGTCAGGACCGATGGCTGTCGTGTCTATTCAACATGAGTTGCGCTTAAAAGAATCAGTTCAAGCCGCATTGATCGAGACACAAACCTATTTGCTACTGCCAGCAACGAAAGGCGCCTCAGCATCCAATGCTTCCGATTACGCCGGGCCGATCAAAGGGCATGTCATAAAGACGGTTGTGCCCGATGAGACCTTCCTCTTTCAATATTCAGCACTTGGCTTTAACTCACACAAGATTCACATTGATAGAGCACACGCCAGAAACGTGGAAGGCTTTCCCGACCTGATCGTGAATGGCGGCCTGGTCACCTTGCTTTTGACTGAATTTTTGCGGAATGAAATTGGTGTGAAGCCGTCCTCATTGCGAGTTCGCCATATGGCGCCACTTTACTGCGGCAGCCCGATCACCATGGTGGCCAATCAAGTGAATACGAAGTGGCACTTGCAAGCCTTCGACAATCGATCAATTCTGAGTGTAGACATGGAGGTAGAAACTCATGACCTTTAAAGCATTGGCTGGCATTCGTGTCTTAGACCTCACCAGTGTGGTGGTAGGTCCTGTTTGCACATGGCGCTTGGGACAATACGGCGCAGAAATCATCAAAGTAGAAAATCCTGAAGGCGACCTGATGCGAGGATTGGGTGGCCAATCCCCTACCGGCCAGCACTCTGGCGCCTACTTGCACTTGAACCGAGGCAAGCGCAACATTTGTCTCGACCTCAAAAAAGAAGGTGCGATGGAGGTCATGAATCGTTTGATCGAATCAGCTGATGTGATTGTGGCCAACATGCGGCCACAAGCTTTGAAAAAATTGGGCATTGATTCAGAATCAGTTCGAGGCAAATACCCCAACAAAATTTACTGTTTGATCACAGGCTACGGCACTGACGGCCCCTACGCAGGTATGCCTACATACGATAGTGTGGTCCAAGGTGTAACAGGAATGGCTGGCTTGTTTTTACAACGCGATGGTCAGCCCAACTACGTCCCGATGCTGATTTGCGATCACGTGGCCGGTGAAATTTCTGCGGGTGCTATTTTGGCAGCCATTGCCGAGCGAAATGTAAGCGGCAAAGGTTGCAGTATTGAAGTGCCTATGTTCGAAACCATGGCCACATTTGTTTTGCAAGAACACTTAGCAGCACAAAGTTTTGATCCGCCTGTTGGCCCTGTTGGTGATTTGCGCTTATTGAGTCCGCACAACAAACCTGTTCAAACTGGTGATGGTTGGATTTCCTTTACGGTCAATACAGACCCGCAAGTGCGTGCATTTTTGACAGTGACGGGACGAAACGACTTGCTCACCGATGAGCGGTTTAACTCTGTTGCTGCACGCGCTACCAATGTGAAAGAATGGTTTGCCATTCGTGGTGCGCCACTGACACATAAATCAACGCAAGAATGGCTTGACTTACTCCAGGCGGCAGACATCGCAGCACAAGCTTGCCACACGCTGGCAACACTTCCGAACGACAAACACCTCAAGGCTGTGGGCTTGATTCAGTATGAAGATCACCCAACGGAGGGTAAGACTGCAGCCATTCGATCATCTATCAAAGTTGACAGTGCGCATCCTCAACTTCGGGAACCATCGCAACCCAAAGGTTGGGAAACACGCAAATTATTAGAAGAAATGGGCTACTCAACGGATGAAGTGGCAGTACTCTTTGCAAAAGGTTCAGCAGTGACTGCTGCTATTTAATTGTTAGCTCAATAACCGGCTAGGCGAAGGGCGAACTTTTGGCAGTGCCGCCCACTTTAGACGAGACTGCACGTGCCGCTAAGCCCAATGCCGCTGTTACTTCTGGAATAGATTTCCGTTGATTTTGATCAATGCGCTCTGCATAAGGCACAGTCAAAGCAGCGAGCGCTCTTCCTTGTGTATCCAAAATGGGAAAACTAACAGCATACAAACCACGCACTTGCACGCTTGGGATAGATTCGAAACCAACTTTTCGAATCGTCTCCAAAATAGTATTGATCTGAGGGTCAGAGTGCTCGGGGCGTCTTTGCACCGATTCCTCAAGCCATAGCTTAGAAGTTTCTGGTGTTTGAAAAGCCACAAGAACTCGTCCAGATGCAGAGATAAGGACATCTAACTCTGAACCAGTACGCACACTGAATCCCATGCCACTAGGCGCATCCACTTTAGCCAAGACCAATTGTTTGCCTTGAGAATAAACGGTCAAATGGCAAGACTGATCTAAATCTTTGGCCAGTCTTTGCATGACTGGCAATGCTTCGGCCAACAAACGCTGCGTGGGGGGACTAATATGCGCCAACTCGAAGAGCTTGGTTGTAATAGCGTATGAGTTTTCATCAACTTGCGAAACATAGTTGCGATCGACCAAGCAATTCACCATTCGGTAAATTTCACTGACGCTTCTATCAAGGCTTTTTGCTATCTCTTTTTGGCTTAAAGCGCGGTCACTTTTGCAAAGCATTTCAAGAATATCAAGACCTTTTTCTAGCGCCGGTGCGGAGTAAACCCTACGTTCTGATTCACCCGCGTCATCTTGAGTCTTCAATTGTTTAGCCATTCTGAATTCACCAATAAACAAGTTTTTTTACTGGAGCAATCATAACGGGCTGGACAGCGGCTTCAAGCTCTAACGGTTCTCCCAAAACAAAACCCCCGACATTTCTGAGGGGGGTTTGATGAATTGGTGGGCCCACCAGGACTTGAACCTGGGACCAAAGGATTATGAGCAGCCGCAATAAATAAAAGCCTTTATAAATCAATACTTTGCAAGCATCCTACAGAGGTGTAGAAGCAAATGTGGAAGCACGCTTGAGAGATTCAAATCAATCCAATAAAAACCTAGCTTAACGCTATAAATTTCAATTGACTTGAAATACTCTAATTTTCACAGCATTTCTTAACGGCTTTTGAGACTCAAGGTTACCGACAAAGATACGTTTATTGAGCCAGTCGTATTGTCCTTCTGGCGCACGAAATTTAACGACAGAGCACGCATAGCGTTGATCTGGACTTGGCATATCAACAATCACCTGGTTGTGGACAGTAATGACGATGCCATCGTTGGTTTGTATTTCATAAAGCGCATCCAATTCTTTAACGCCATCTGGCCTTAGCAATTGTCTATCAGCGCCCCCGGGAAGCACTTTGCCTTTTAAGCGAGGCCCAGCAAACTCACCACCCAAGATGTTCACAATGAAACGCTGCCCCATAGGGCTTTGTCCCAAACTATTGGTATCGGCAATATCAACAATGGCTTCATATACAAATTCACAGCTTGGCGTATCGCTCATCATTCATCCTTCATCCTTCATCCTTCAATATTTACATCACGTTAGGTATCGATCGTGTTTGCTACTTTTTTGCCCAAAAAAGTCAGTACCGACTTGTTAAAGAAGTCAGCTTGCTCTCGGGTAACACCATGACCGGCATTTGCAACGCGTACGGCTTTTGCATTAGGCATTGCAGCAACCAAGTTGTCAAAGATGACCTTGTGGACAGGCTGCGTATTTAGCCCAGAAAATAACATGATAGGCATAGGCAATGCACTTAGTCGATCTGGTCTCAGGAGAGGAAATTCATCGGTCGACAAGGCAATCATTTTCATAGCCTGTAAATTTTGCAATCGCCTTTCCATGGCAACACCCGAAACAACTTGCGAGCTTGCACCGTTGATGCCTCCCGTCATAATTTGGGCTGCAAGCAGATCATCGCCTGATTTAAAAGCGCGGTTAGCAGGTTCAATTGTTGTGGTGCGAAAGTTCTCTGCAATATTGCGTCCTTCTTCCGTGAAATAAGCGTACTTCATCATGGGTGGTTCAATAGCCACAACTGAATGAATGCGATTCGGAGACTTCAGAGCCATTGCCAAGGCTGTGAAACCACCGTATGAACTTCCTACCAAAATAGCACGATTAATGTTCAACAAATCAAGCAATTGCTCAAGATCTTCGGCCTCATCAATGGCGGAATGATGCGGCGATGCTTGATGGTTTTGATTGGGAAAACTGAACCTTCGGCTGTAGGAAATGCAATCAAAATGCTCGGTAAACGCCCTCCACTGTGGCTCCCAAGACCGCCAATCGCCCATTGCACCATGAATAAAAATAAGAGTCTGGCCTTTACCCTCTCTAACACCATGTAACTCAATGTTGTTAGGCAGCATCCATTTTTCTACAGACAAAGATTCAAAGATCACTTTCAACTTTCAGACTTGATGTTGTTGTCTTTGATCAGTTTGCCCAGTCGCGCGTGCTCTGATTTGACAAATTCCACCAAGTTAGCACGAACGCTATAACGCTCTGGCGCGCTCATGGCCAGATCATTCAGTTTTTGTGCAATGGCAGGTGTATTTTTAACCTTCATCCACGCAGCAGACAATTGTTCTACAACAGCAGGCGGGGTCGCTGCAGGTGCAAACACAATGATCCAGCCTAAATACTCAAAATCTTTAACACCCATTTCAAGGACGGTGGCTGTGTCGGGCAAAGAGCTCACACGCTCCTTGGTGGTAACTGCTAACAAGCGCAGTTTGCCCGACTTCACATGCGCCATGGCAACGTTGGGTGCGGTAAACATGACTTGTATTTGACCAGCCAACAAATCAATCACAGCTTGACCGTCTCCTTTATAGGGGACGTGCGTCATTTGGATACCTGTCAAACCGTTGAAATACTCAGTACATAAGTGACCCGACGAACCGTTACCGCCGGAACCATACGTCAGCTGATTAGTATTTGACTTTGCCAAGGCTATCAATTCTTTGACATTATTGGCTTTAACAGAAGGATGAACCACCAACACAAAAGCACCCGCCCCAAGCATTGAAATTGGTACCAATTCGCGCATCGGGTCGTATGTGATTTTTGAGAACATGTGCGGCATGACCACAATGGATGCCGGGCCCGAGATCAAGAGTTGATGACCATCTGATATGCCCTTGACCACTTGATCCGCAGCAGGCATACCACTTGCACCCGGTTTGTTCTCGACGATAAAGTTTTGTCCCAGACCTGGCCCAACAGCATCTGCAAACACGCGCGCTAAAAAATCAGAAGGTCCACCAGGTGGCGAACCCACTACCAATTTAACGGCTTTTTGAGGATACGCTTGCGCCCAGGCTGCACCAGCACTCCAAGTACTTGCAATGCCTACAGCTAACGCGGAAGTTAGCTTTCTTCTTGTCAAATTCATAGCAGTCTCCAATTGTTTTAGCCATTGTGAATTGCTATTTTCTAAAGTAGAAATAGAATCAAGGCCTTAGGTATAAGCAAAAGTGATATGTCTATTTCAGCAAAAGTTTTACTTAACCGCTTGATGTCAAAGGCCAGGTTTCGGCATTTCGAGATACTGGTGCGACTAAACGAGCTGGGCAGCGTCAAGCGCACTGCCGAATCAATTGGCATGACACAGCCCGGCGTGACACAGCTCCTTGCCGACCTTGAAGATCTTTTAGAAGTCACGCTGTTTCACCGTCACGCCAGAGGTGTATTGCCCACAAAAGCATGTCAAGATTTGTTGCCAATGGCGAGGCAATGTTTGTTGGGTTTGAGCTCTAGCGCAGAAGCCATTGCCGATCGATCAACCCGCGGTCAAGGCGTGGTGCGGATCAAAGCGTCAACTGCCGGAATCAACGGGCTTCTAGTAGAAGCCATACCATTATTGAATGAAAAATTTCCTGGTATTCAACTGCACATTCATGAAGCAGAAGTGAACGATCAGTTTGCCGCCATCAGCAAGGGGGAAATTGAATTAGGGATTTGTCGTCAACCTGTACAGACCCCTTCTGGCTGGCACTTTGAAGCTCTTTTACCAGATGAATTTGTGGTGGTTTGCAACCCTTCACACAGACTGGCCAAAAAAACCAAAGTGACTTGGCAGGATTTAAGCAAAGAAACTTGGGTGCTTTCCCCCATTGGTTCTGCAGCTCGCGATAAGTTTGAGGAACTGTGCATTCAATACGAGTTCACCCCACTGACGTGTCACGTCATTACCCGCGTCTCATCAATGAGCTGGGCCATGATGCAAAAAAGATCTTTGGTCACTTTGGTACCAGGCAGCGTTTTTCAACAACTTAAGAACGCGCATCAATTAACGACTGTTAAATTGAAAGACAAGCTACCGTTTGATCCTCTGGGGCTCCTGTTACCTGAAAAAGATGTGTCAATGGCGACACATTCAGTCGCTACCTTTTTGCGCCTTTTTTGTCAGCAAAAGTAAAACAACTCATACAAATATTTTTAGCTAAAGTTCAATGAACGTCGGCTCGCATCCTCGGGTTTTTACCATGTTCAATGAATTCATAATATTCATATGATGTACCAAACGGTACACAAACTTTAAAGCCGTTGAGTTAACGCTAATTTTCCACATCATTTTTTGGAGACCTCAATGAGCATTCACCTTCAACGCCGCCAACTGATGACACAAGCTGCAGCTCTAAGCGCTGCAGCTTTTGCTGGCAACTCATGGGCGCAAAACAAAATTACATTGACCTATTCCGATATCGTGCCTGAAAACGACTCGCGTACGGCCATGCTACGCAGTGCATTCAGCACGCTGGGCGCAGACATTGATTTCAAATCACACCATGGTGGAACTTTGTACAAACAAGGTACCGAGCCTGTCGCAATTCAACGCGGCAACCTCGATATGGCCAACATTGCCTCTGGTGACGTACAAAACCAAGTGCCTCAATTGAGCTTGCTGATGGTGCCTTACCTGATTCGTGATGTGGCTCATCTGCGCAAAATGTGGGCGAGCGATGTAGGCGCCGAATTGAACAAACTTCTAGACGAAAAAATGGGCTTGCGCATTTTGGCCAATCCCTACATCGGCACACGCCATTTAGGCCTGCGTACGACTAAGAAAATCATGAAGCCTGCCGATTTAGCGGGCATTAAGCTTCGCATGCCACCCGGTGAAGTTTGGCAATTTGTGGGAACAGCCATGGGAGCCAACCCTACCCCGCTTCCTTTCCCTGAGGTTTATACCGCCTTGCAAACTGGCGCTATCGATGCTCAAGACAATGCACTGCCTGCCGTTAAAAACATGAAGTTCTACGAAGTTTCAAAGCAAATTTCTTTGACGGGTCACCTGGTTGCAGCCAATCACTTTGTGATCAGTTCCAAAAAATGGGCCGCCATGAGCTCTGATCAACAGCGGCGCGTACAAGCTGCAGCAAACAAAGTAGAAGAAGACATTACCAACATGGCCCTGAAAGAAGAGGCTGAATTGGTAGCCTTCTTTAAGAAAGAAGGCTTAGACGTTTACACACCTGACTTACCCGCTTTCCGCAGTCAAGTGCTTGCGCAGTATGCCAAGTCTAAATATGCGGCAGGCTGGGTGCCAGGCATGATGGAACGCATCAATAAGCTGTAATTCGATCTAGCCAGAATGAACTCAATGATGCGAATGTTACGACGATTTGCCGAGGGTGTCATGGTGGCCTTGATGGCCATCATGTTCACTGCTTTCATTGCTCAGGTGGTATTTAGGTACGTGCTCAATTTGCCTTTGGCATGGTCGGATGAAATTTGCAATTTCATCTGGCTGTGGGGCATTTTATGGGGTGCTTCATTTGTGATGAAAAATCACGAAGACATACGCTTTGACATGCTCTATAACCTGATGCCCCGACCGCTCAAAAGAAGTCTTACAACGCTGTCTAGCTTTGCGATAGTGCTTTTGTTGTTGGCCAGCCTTCCCGCAACATGGTCGTTCATTGACTTCATGAAAGTTGAAAAATCTGCTGCGCTTGGTATTCCCATGAATTGGGTCTTTGGGCTCTATCTTGTATTTATTCTTGCCATGTGCATTCGCCATTTAGACATTGCTTTCAATGCACTGCGTAATCGTCTCACCGAAGACGAGCACAGCCTAATCGATCAAGATCTTTTAAATTCAGGAAACAAGTCATGAGCGCTTTATTAGGGCTCAGCCCATTTACTTGGTGCGTCTTGGCTATTTTGGGATTGAGCTTGTTTGGGCTACCCATCGGCCTGTCCATGTTGGGTGCTTCTGTTTTTTATCTTCTGATTTCAGGACAAGACGTCGGCATTGCCGCTGAACAAATCCTCAATGGTCTTACCAACTCCTATACCTTACTGGCCATTCCCTTGTTCATCTTGGCCAGTGAACTCATGAACCTCGGGTCCTTGAGTGACAAATTATTGTCTTGGTGCAACGCGTTGGTGGGTCGTTTCAGAGGCGGCATGGGCCACGTTAACGTTGTGTCGTCTCTCATTTTTTCAGGCATGTCAGGGTCGGCCGTTGCTGATGTTGTAGGCGTAGGCAAGCTCACTATGGACATGATGACAAAAGATGGCCGTTACACAAAGGCTTATGCAGGCGCCATCACAGCAGCGACAGCGGTTATCGGCCCCATCATTCCCCCTTCTATCCCATTGGTCCTGTATGCATTAATTTCTGACACCTCCATAGGCTATTTGTTTGCAGCAGGCGTGGTGCCAGGTTTGGTCATGACAGTGGTCATGATGGGCCTCAACGCCTATTTGGCACACAAACGAAATTTTCCTGTTGAGCCCGCAGTACCAATGCGCGAATTTTTGCCACTTACGGTCAAGGCTATGCCAGCGCTCATGATGCCTGTTGTGTTGTTGGGCGGTATCTACAGTGGCATCATGACGCCCACAGAGGCTGCTGCTGTCGCTGCGCTTTACACCTTGGTTATTTCAGTGGTGCTGTATCGCTCCGTGACACCATCTGGCATGTACAACTCATTGCTCAACAGTGGCCGTCAAATGACCACCATTGGCCTTCTGATTGCCGGAGCAATGGTTTTTAATTACGTGGTAGCCAAGGAAGAGATTCCCAAAGATGTACAAACTTGGTTAGCGGGTTTTCAGCTCAGCAAAGATGGTTTCTTGTTATTGGTCAACATCACTTTGCTTATTTTGGGTTGCTTGTTAGAGGGTGGCACAATTTTGCTGGTCATCGTGCCTATTTTTATCCCTGCGGCTCAAGCCTTGGGCATTGACATGGTTCACTTTGGCTTGGTGGTTACGATCAATCTCATGATTGGCCTTATCACGCCACCTTATGGGCTACTGCTCTTCATAGTTGCCAGCATGTCAAAACAACCCCTAGGGCCATTGATCAAGGAAACACTTCCTTGGGTTTTTGTACTTGTTGCCGCGCTGATGGTCATGACCTATGTGCCTGAAACCGTTTTATGGCTTCCCAAACTGCTCGGCTACAAGGGCTAATCGCTCGCATTTATTGAACTCACATGACAAACAGTCTGCCCCACCCTGCACCTCTTGATCCTGTATTGGCAAGTATCGGCCAACGCTGGCGAGATGCTCAAATTCCTGACATCTATGAAGGCTGCCTAGAACCGCACGGAGGCCCGGTCAGTAGAGAACGTGCCCGAAATGTTCGCGGATTTTTCTACCCCAAACCAGATCTCCCCAAAGGCCTCATTGAAAAGCGCACCATTGATGGAAAAGCCTACGGCGTTGAGTACAACATTCCTGTTCAGATCATTTGGCCTCACGATACGCCCAGCCTGAAAAAGCCTCTCAACACCTTGGTCTACTTTCATGGCGGTGGCTTTGTCGTGGGTGATTTGGACTCTCACGAAGCTCATGCTGTCAGGCTAGCCAACGAATCAGAGTGCATCGTCGTCAACGTCGACTATCGGTTAGCGCCTGAGCATCGATTCCCTGCAGCATACGATGACTGTTTAGCTGTCACCCAGTGGGCGTACCAAAACATCGATCAATTAGGACGGCAACCCAAGAGATTTGCCATCGGTGGCGACAGTGCTGGCGGTAACTTGGCAGCAGCTGTTGCCATTGCCTGCCGTGACTTAGGCATTCAGCTCGCAGCTCAATTGCTGCTATACCCCGCTACTGATTTGCTACGATTAAAGGGCATGCCCGAGAAAGCCTATTTGGGCGAAGAGAATCTTGAACGACTTGGCCTAGATCCGCGCGCCTCGCCTAAGTACGCCAAGACACATGTAGGCTTGGCGCCTACCATTTTGGGGGTAGGGCCCCATGACTTTCTTTATGCAGACAACATGGCTTATGCCTCTATTTTGAGAGACGCCCAAGTGCCTTTGACACTGAGAGAGTTCCCTACACTTAACCATGGTTTTTTTAGCTACACAAGCATCTCAGCAGATAGTTTGGCTGCGGCACGATTAATGTGCGCCGATTTAAAATCGCACTTTGATCTTGCAGGCAAAGCATGAAAGACTCTCCAAGCGCCACCCAAACCATCAGCGAGTCAGGCGACAACATAGATGCATCTGGCATCGTCATTTCAGACATTTTAGAAGTGGCCACGCGTGAATTTGCTGCGCATGGATTGGCGGGTGCTAGGATTGAAAAAATTCAGCAACAAACGCGCACCAGTAAGCGCATGATTTACTACCACTTTGGATCCAAAGAAGGTTTATACCGCGCAGTGATTGAGCGAGCTTTTGAAATGGCACGCGAAGTGGACAAGGATTTCGATCCCCAAAAGGGGACGCCAGAGCAAGCGCTCAAGCAAATTGCCAACAATGCATTCGAAGCGTTTACCCAAAATCCATCGTTTGTTCGACTTCTGACTTTTGAAAACTTAGCGGGTGCGCCCTACATTCGTCAATCTCAGCACGCTTCGCGGCTCAATCGAATGGCCATGGCTGATTTAGAAAGTGTCCTAAAAAGAGGCCATGCCGATGGCAGCATTCGCAAAGATGTCAAACCTCTAGATGTCTACATCAACATGGTAGGACTTTGTTACTACCATGTGGCTCACTATGCTGGATATTTGGCGGCAGGATTTCAGTCCAAGGAGAGTAGCCGAATTCAAAGCGACGCCTTTCACAAGCAAAGAAGACGTGCTATTCAAGATGCCTGTTGGCGTTATGTCAAAGCTGAAAAGCAGTAAATTTTGACAGGTTGTTTGCAACCAATTTTGATGGCAAGGATTTAGTGAATTAATTTTTTCATAGCAAGTTCCACGGATAAGAGACGACATGTATTACGAGCCCGGCAACAGCAAAGCACTGCTGGCTGGTCTTTAAGGCTCTGATGACAAAGTTCAGACGGAAAACAAACGCTGAAATTGAAACCTATATTTAAACTTAGCAATCTTGCGATTTGCTAACTGACAACACCCAAATGCCAAGGCACGAACTCATGATCGCCCAGTCCTAGTAACTCGCTTTTGGTTCGTTGTCCTGAAGCATGCTTAAGAAGGTCTTCGAATATTCTCTGACCCATTTCTTGAACACTGACTTCGCCGTCCAAAATCAAACCACAATTCACGTCCATGTCCTCTTCCAAACGCTTGAACATTTCGGTGTTACTGGCAAGTTTGACCGTTGGAGCCGGGCGAGAACCAAACATAGAACCGCGACCAGTTGTAAAGCAAATCAAATTCGCACCACTTGCAATTTGTCCGGTGACAGCCACTGGGTCGTAGCCTGGCGAGTCCATGAAAACAAATCCTTTTTGCGTTATGGGTTCGGCGTATTCGTAAAAGGCTTGGAGCGGTGTGGATCCCGCCTTCATGGCTGACCCCAGAGATTTTTCAAATATATTTGCCAAGCCACCTTGCTGGTTGCCATGACCTACTACGCCGTTGAACTGAACGTTTGTACCGCGGGTATATTCTGACCACCAAGCTAATTTGTCTAATAACTTTTGGCCCACTTCAGGTGTAATGGCGCGGCGTGTAAGCATGTGCTCTACGCCATGAATTTCAGGTGTTTCAGACAAAATAGCTGTACCACCGTGCTTGACCAAGATGTCCATGGCAGCACCCAATGCAGGATTGCAGGTGATGCCGGAAAAGCCGTCTGAGCCACCACACTCTAAACCGATTGAAATATGACTGGCGGGCACAGAACTGCGCTGAACATTGTTTGCATCAAACAACATGCTTTGCACAGCGGCAATACCTGCTTGAATGGTTGCACGCGTGCCGCCCGTGTCTTGCATGACCAAGGTTTGCATCAGTTGACTAGATCTTAGCTCTTGCGATGCGACCAAGTCAGCAACCTGGTTTCGCTCACACCCCAAACCAACAATAAGCGCACCAACAACGTTTGGGTGGCGAACATAGCCTGCGATAGTTCGGCGTAGCAAGTCAAAATGCGGACTAGGTGAAGCCATGCCACAACCTGTGGTTTGGGCAAAGGCCACAACACCATCAATATTCGGAAAATCTGCTAAACGCTCAGGTGTGAAATGCGCTGCAATTTTATGGATCACAGTCGCTGAACAATTGACTGATGAAAATATGCCTATGAAGTTTCGGGTCCCGACGCGGCCATCGGGCCGAACCAAACCCATGAACCGAGCTTGGTGAGCTTCTGGCAATACGTCTACGGTTTGAACGTCTACACCAAATGCGGGATCATGATAAAAATCTGCCAAAGCAAGGTTATGGCCATGAACGTGTTCACCTGGTGCTATGTCTCTTGTAGCAACACCAATTTCGGTGTTGTATTTCAGAATTCGCGCGCCTTTGGCGATAGGCAATGCTGCAATTTTGTGTCCTGCTGGCACTTGGGCACGCGCTTTAATTTGCCATTGATGTAAATTCTCACCCAAAGCCAAAGGCCGCTTGGCGACCAGAACATTGTCATTGCCGTGGAGGCGTATCAGCGGCATGGATTAACTTTTCAAAAGTTCTTTTAGTTTTAGCTTATCAATCAGTTGGGTTTCTTTTCTGAAGATCTGCGCTACATAAGCTTCGTAATCTGGCCCATCCAAATACAAAACAGGTGCATCAATTTTGTCGCACGCTTGTTTGAATTCTGAGCTCATAGTTGCCGAACGGAAGGCTTGGCGCAATCTGTTTGCTACAGTTGGATCCAGCCCTTTGGGTGCGCCTATGCCATTTGGGGCATCTACAACAACATTGAAACCTGCCTCCTTCAAAGTTGGTGCATCTTTAAATCGGCCGACACGCTGCTCACCCCAAGTTGCCAGAAGGTTCATTTTTCCGGCTTCAACATGAGGTGCCCAAGAAGAAGAATCCGCAAGCACGTCTACGTGCCCACCCAATACAGCTTGCAGGGCATCGGCACCGCCCTTGAAGGGAATGTGGTTGAATTTGATCCCGGCAGCCATTGCAAATTCTTCCATACCTACGTGCGTAGCTCCACCCACGCCAGAATGTGCGTAAGTAATCTTGCCTGGATTAGCTCGAGCTTCTGCAACCAGCTCTTGCAGATTTTTATATCTGCTTCCTGTTAGTGTAGCGATACCAAAAGTTTGACCTGATGTACGCGCGACATAAGTTAAATCTTTTAAAGGGTCAATGCTGACAGAACCCAATTGAGAAAACCGCGTTACCGATATTGGAATTTGCCCTATCGTGTAACCATCTGGTTTTGCAGCAACCATTGCTTTAAGGCCAATCATGCCTGAAGCACCCACTTTATTTTCAACTGCTATAGGTTGCCCTAATTCTCTGCTGGCTGCAACACAAAGTGCTCGCATCGTTTGATCGGCAGTGCCGCCTGCAGGCCAGGGACAAATGAAAGTGATGGGCTTTTCTGGATAAGTTGCTGCAAAACTGGGCAATGAAAAAACCAATGGACTGCTGGCTACGGCCAAGACTTTTTGTCCAAACAAACGACGAGATTGACGCATGGTGATGTCTCCAATTAGTACAACTATTCTGGCGCGCCTATTCATAACTATCTAATGAATATTTGTACTATATTCATAACCTTTTTAGAATAATTGAAAAAATGACGAATAGCATTGATCGAGTCCTCAGATCCAATCTCAAGCTCAAACATTTGCAACTGATCGTTGCACTGGATCAGCTAAGGCATTTGGGAAAGACGGCTGAGTTCCTTGCTATCACACAACCTGCGGTCTCCAAAACCCTGGCAGAAATAGAACGCATGTTTGAACACACTTTGTTCAATCGTTCGACAAGAGGTACGGAGCCCACGCTCTATGGCGAAAGCGTGATCCGATTTGCCAAAAAAGTTTTAAATGAATTTGAAAGAACTAAAGAGGAATTGGAAGACACATTAACTGGAGCCTCCGGAAAAATCAATGTAGGTGCAATGGTTGTTGCGATGCCAACACTACTCAGCCCAGCTATTGCCAGATTAAAGAAAGCATCAAGTAATACTCGAATTTTTGTAGAGGAAGGCGATCTCAACCGCTTGCTACCGCGTCTTCGAAGTGGCGAATTAGACTTGCTGGTCGGCCGCCTTGAACCAGGTTACGCGGCCCCAGATTTAAAAACAGAAGTGCTATACAGCCAAACTATGTGTTTGGTCGTGAACACATCTCATGCCTTGGCAAAGAAAAGAAAAGTGTCTTGGCAAGACTTGGCACATTCAGCTTGGGTAGTTCCGCCTGCGTGGGCGTCTTCTCGCACAAAACTAATTCAAGCCTTTTACCAACAAGGACTCAATCCACCCAATAATTTGATTGAAACAGCTTCATTTTTGGCCATCTTTGATGCAATCATCGACCAAGGAGCCGTAGGGTTTGTGGCTCAAGAAATAGGAATCCATTTTCAAAAGAAAGGACTTTTCAAAATTTTGCCACTTGCACTCAATATGGATCTGCCACCCGTGGGACTTATCACGCTGCATGGCCAAAGAATAAGTCTATCTACTCAAAGTCTAATCAATTTTCTAAGAAATTTGGCTAAAGAAAAAGCGCAGACCGAAAGCGCGCAAAGTAGCTTTTATAGTGGTGGGCCCACCAGGACTTGAACCTCCTTCAAAAAGTTACCAATAAGCAGGTTTTTGCGCAGGTTTCTTCTTTGTATTGACACTTATAGGCAACTGAGAAAGTCCAAGTTCGATATCCAAAATATGCTGCCGAACCCAATCTACTTTGTTAGTCAAACTTTTGTTTGAAACAGCACCTCCAGTTAATCCCTTATCTCGCAGAGGTACGACAAGGCCTAGCCGTATATTGGGCGCATCCAATCGAACCAAATGCAACGCTGGCTCCAGATCGCTGTCGTTTGAACAAATGACTTGCTGATTGCATTCACCACGTATTGCATCTCTATAAACTTGTAATGCCAAGTTCACGTCGGTTTGTTTCTCCTCGATCATCCAGACCGGTGTGAGGTTCTGTTTGTTAGGCACTTTACCATCAACATAAGAAGGCACGTTGGTTGTACCAAAGATGTGAAATCCCTGAATGATTTGAATCAACTCACCATGAGTCGCTTTTAAGGCACGGTGATATTGCGTCTGCGCGTGTGCTGATGCTTCACCATGCCGTGCGTAGGAAGCTTTGACTGGTGAAGTGAAGTACTTAATGCAAATGACGGTTGCACTGGGATCTTGAGGTCTGAGAATTTGGTCGCGAAACAAAGTCCCCAAATCTAACCATTTATAAGGCGTCCGCTTGAGCCTTGAATAATAGAGGTTGTAGCCGTCTACATAAATGATTGTTGGTGACAATTTGTGCGCCTAGAAAGTAAAAAGGCCATCTTTCGATGGCCTTTTCGCCCTAAGCCCGAGCCAACTAAATGACACTGCGAAGGGATTGTGATTGCATTCTAGTGCGTTTGTTTGAAGTCTTGACGACTACATCTACTTTTGTAACTAAAAGAAAGGTGCTAACAAAGTGACTAGTACAAACTGGAAACGATGTCTCCAGTATGTACCACTTTAAAAGTGGTGGGCCCACCAGGACTTGAACCTGGGACCAAAGGATTATGAGTCCTCTGCTCTAACCAACTGAGCTATAGGCCCTTGGGCGCTTATTGTAAGGCACTCAAACAGCGCTTCTATGCCTAGCAATACAGGTATCAAGTACCTCTAGATGGTCTCTTCGCCACCAATTTTCTGCAGAAAAGATCTCAACCTCGCTATAGCCCTTAAAGCCTTGGGCCTCGACCCAGCCCCTGATTTTTGGTATATCAATTACCCCATCACCCATCATGCCGCGGTCGTTCAGTAAATCACTAGTGGGTGTAAGCCAGTCACAAACATGAAAGGCCAACAATCTTTTTTGGCCAGCGCGTTCAATTTGTTGCTGAAGCTTTGGATCCCACCACACGTGATACACGTCTACCGCTACTCCTAAAGCGCCAGTCTTCAAGGGGTCCAGTTTGTCACACACATCCAAGGCATGTTCAAGCGTGTTGATGCAAGCGCGGTCTGCCGCATACATAGGGTGCAGAGGTTCAATGGCCAATGGCATATTGCATGACTTGGCATAAGCTAATAATTTTTCTATACCCTCAAACACTTGATCGCGCGATTGCTGAATGTTCTTATGCGCAGCTTGACCTGCTAAAGCACCAGGCAAAGCGCCCACCACCAGCACCAAACAAGGCGCATGGAGTTCACAGGCCTCATCAACTGCCTGGCGGTTGTCGGCATCTGCGGCTTGTATACCCTCTGCAGTGGCGGCAGGAAACATGCCACCGCGGCAATAGCCCGATAGTTTCAAACCATGTGTTTTGACCAACCTGGAAACGGTGTCCAAACCAACGGCAGCCACTTGGTCTCGCCATGGCGAGATGGCTTTGATGCCGCGACTCACACAGGCTTGAATGATCTCTGTCAATGGCAGGTCTTGGCCGCGGCTTTTTCTAACTGTGGCTGTGTTGATGGAAAGCCATTCATGGCTGTTTGAGAAGTCGCGCATGATTTATTTTTTATGATTTGATTGGGTTGTTTCACGTCGAATTTGGCGAATGATGGCGGCGTTGTCTAGCTCGCCATCGCCTTGAGCAATGGCATTGCGCATCAACTGTGCATGGGCTTGGGAAAGTGGCAAATTTTGGGCGCTCAAATCTGCCATATCCAACATCAGTTGCACATCTTTCAAATGCTGCCTAATGCGCGACTGTGGTTCAAACTCCTCTTTGACCATCATGTCGCCCTTCACCACGGCAGCTTCAGAGCGGGCTGGGGTATTCAACACCAATTGCAGAAATGTTTCTGGCTGAATACCCAAGGTTTGCGCAAAGACCATGCCCTCTGCCAAGGCGGCGCGGTTCAAACCCAAGACCAAATTGGTTGCCAACTTAGCTTTGGCGGCCATGCCTGCGCCACCCACGTGTACTTGAGATATAGCTAGCGCATTCAATAAAGGCTTGACGCTTTCGATGTGTTGAAGTTCACCGCCAAGTAACAATGTGGCCTGGCCGTTTTCTATTTGCACACTAGAACCCGATAGAGGAGCCTCTATGAATTGCATGCCTTCTTCAGACAACTGCCGCGCCAACACAGCCAGTTTGACTGGATCGCCTGTAGAGCAATCAATTAGTGTAATGACAGAAGGCGTAGTCTGAACTTGAATTTTTCGTTGCTGAAGTATTTGTTCAACCACAGCCTGCACGCCAGAAGTATCGAATACCGCCAGCACCAAGGTGTTTGTTAAATGAAGCATGCTGCCAACAGATGCACTTGCTTTAAATCCAGCAGCTTCAAACACATGCATGGCTTCAGCGCGCACATCAAATCCGATGCACTGATAGCCTGCAGCTTTTAATCGCTTGGCCAGCGCGGTGCCCACCAAACCCAAACCAACAATTCCAACACATTGATCGAGCATAAAGGCTGAAGAGGTATTCATGTGGCGGTACTCTTCAGTTGAAAGCTCAAATGAATCAACGTGACACTGAAGCGCCACCGCAAATGGCAATGTCTTGACCCGTAATGGCGGCAGCTTCAGGGCGGGTT
Source organism: Limnohabitans sp. (assembly GCA_049655425.1). Taxonomy (GTDB): domain Bacteria; phylum Pseudomonadota; class Gammaproteobacteria; order Burkholderiales; family Burkholderiaceae_C; genus Limnohabitans_A. The sequence continues at coordinate 1,285,641 of JBASJS010000003.1, forward strand.
AGGTAAGCCACCAATGCTGCTACTTCGTCCGGTTGTATCAAACGACCTATGGGAGGCAAGCGCGGTGTAGTGGCAACTCTAGCGGGATCCTTCAACATAGGCGTATCGGTTGCAGCCGGCGAGACCACATTGACCGTCACACCCTCTGCAATACTTTCTGCCGCCCAGCTTCTAGCCAAAGACAAAATGGCAGCCTTGGTAGCTGCGTACTGACTTCTGCCGGCAATACCGCCTGAGACACGGCTGCCCACCAAAATCATTCGGCCACGGCGTGCATTTTTCATGATGGGCAGAATGCGATTGGCCAACCTAGTAGCCACATCGACGTGCAGTTGCCACATCAGTTGCCCGGCTTGCATATCAAGTTCGCCTAGACTTCCCACCCTCAAAACACCAGCAGCATGCACTAACACTTGAGGAAGATGCTTAGACACAATTTGATCTAGAGCACCTTCAAGTTCACCCACTTGAGTGAGGTCGAGTGTCCATGAAGAAAATTGAGTGTGATGAAGTGTGGAGGGTGCAACATCCAGACCATGCACATGCCAACCTTCACTCAAAAGCTTTAAAGCAATGGCTTGACCAATACCAGAACTGGTTCCGGTCACAATGGCGCAAGGTGAAAGCAGCTCTGGCATCAAGGGGGTCATTCCACTGCAATTTTCTTGTCGGCAATGATTTTTCCCGAGATGGCAATGTCGTCGGCTTGGAATTTGGCAAACTCTGCAGCACTGCCACCCGCAGGCACAATGCCGTCTGCAATTAAGCGATCGCGCATTTCACCCGACAAGGCTTTGTTGACGGCCGCATTGAGTTTTTGAACCATGTCAGCAGGCAATTTGTTGGGGCCCCACAAACCGTACCAACTGGCGCACTGAAAATCTGGAATGGTTTCAGACACGGTAGCCACATCGGGCAAATTAGGCAGGCGCTTGCTAGATGTCACGCCTACCACTTTAAGCTGACCGTTTCTGTGAAATTGAACCGATCCCAAAACAGGATCGATGAAGCCTTCAATTTGACCACCCACCAAATCTGTCATGGCTGGGCCTGTGCCTTTGTAGGGAACGATGGCAATTTGTGTGCCGGTAGCTTGTTCCAATTTGACTGTACACAGATGTCCCGCAGAGCCTATGGAGCCTACTGCAAAGTTCATCTTGCCAGGATTGGCTTTGGCTGCAGCCGCCAGTCCTTTGACATCTGATACGCCTAACTTGTTGCTAACCGCAATTGACAGCGGGGCTGATGCGACCAAAGCAATGGGCGTGAAATCGGTTTGCACTTTGTAGGGCACCGACTTCATGGTCATAGGCGCCGTTACAAACGTGCTGGCATTGAACAACAAGGTGTAGCCATCGGCATTGGCTTTGGCCACTACGTCTGCGCCAATGATGCCGTTGCCGCCCGGACGGTTTTCGACCACAAAGTTTTGGCCCAGTTGCTCGCCCACCTTGAGTGCCAGCATGCGGCCAATTTTGTCGAGCGTACCGCCGGGTGGAAAGGGAATGATGACTTTGACTGGTTTGTCTGGATAGTTGGCGGCAGTCTGTGCCCAAAGGTTGGCAGAACTAAAACATAAAGTAAGACCCAGACTGATAAGCGTTAAATGATGTGTAAATTTTTTCATGTTGTCTCCTGTTTATTTTGAACTTACTTTTCTCGTTTAAATTCATTCAACCCCATGCATCGCCAGCATGGTTTTCATTCGGTGCAAAGCCAAGTCTGGGTGCTCTAACAAATTGGCAGCATCCGCTAATTTGAACAATTCAGCCAAATGAATCACCGAACGTGTGCTCTGCTGTCCGCCCACCATCGTGAAGTGTTTTTGATGGCCATTCAGCCAAGCCATAAAGACCACACCGGTTTTGTAAAACCTGGTGGGCGCTTTGAAAATGTGACGCGACAACGGTACGGTGGGCCCCAAGATGGCGTGAAACTTTTCCAAATTGCCTTGCGCCAACTCACCCAAGGCAGCGCTGGCTGCCGGCGCAATGGCATCAAAGATTCCCAGCAGAGCATCGCTTTGCCCATGAACCAAGTGTTCACCTTGACCATCGCCCGCTATTAATTCGGCATAGTTGAAATCATCACCGGTGTACATCCTCACACTGGCAGGTAGGCGCCTTCGCATCTGAATTTCTTTGTCTTTATCGAGCAAAGAAATTTTGATGCCATCCACTTTGTCGGCATGGGCTTGAATAATGCCCAGCGCCGTGTCCATGGCTTTATCGGTGTCTTTGGTGCCCCAATAGCCTGTGAGCGCTGGGTCAAACATGTCGCCCAGCCAGTGCAGCAGCACGGGTTGCTTGGCTTGACTCAAAATTCTGTCGTAAACGCGTTCGTAATCGGCTGGCGATTTGGCTACGCGGGCCAGCGCACGACTGGCCATGATGATGAGCTTGCCACCTAGCTTTTCAATGGCGGCCATTTGAAATTCATAAGCGGCAATCACCTCTTCTACGGTTGTCACGCTGTCTAAATTCAAATGATCGGTGCCACAGCCTGAAGCCAAAAATGCGCCAGGCACATCTTTAGAAGCATCAATAGAACGCTGAATGAGTGTCAGTGATGTGGGCCAATCCAAGCCCATGCCTCGCTGCGCTGTGTCCATGGCCTCAGCCACACCCAAACCCAATTTCCACAAATGTTTTCTGTAGGCAATGGTGGCATCCCAGTCCACAGCGCAATCTAACCAAGGGTCGTGAGGGGCCAACGGGTTGGACACCACGTGGGCCGCCGAATATGCAATGCGATTGAACTTGATACCTGGCTTGGGTTGAATGGGCGTGGTGCCGACCAGTTCATAGCCCTCTAGCTGACCATGTGCGTTGGGTAATTGAATGCGTTGTGCCATGTTGCACCTTAAATTTTGAGAGGTGCTACATCAACCCAGCGACGCTCCTGCCAAGACTGCAAGGCCGCCTCCACCAACTGAACGCCTTTGGCGCCTTCGGGCAAAGTCCAGCGATAGGGTTCGTTCTCCACAATGTGCCGAATGAAATGCTCCCACTGAATTTTGAAACCGTTGTCGTAAAACTGCGTGTCGGGTACCTCTTGCCATTGGTCTGTGAAGGTCATGGTTTGCTTCACATCGGGGTTCCATACGGGGCGTGGCGTGTTGACACGGCTTTGTGCTTTACATGCTTGCAGTCCAGCCACGGCTGAGCCATGTGTGCCATCCACGTGGAACGTTACCAAGTCTTCACGGTTCACACGTGTGGTCCAAGAGCTGTTCACTTGCGCCACCACATGCTCGCCTTGGTGGCCTTTCAATTCAAAGGTGGCATAGGCTGCATCGTCTGCGGTGCACTCATAGGGCTTGTTGGCCTCATCCCAACGCGTTGGGATATGTGTGGCACCTAAGCATGAGACCGATTGAACTTCACCAAACAAGTTGTCCAGCACATAGCGCCAGTGGCACACCATGTCCAAAATAATGCCGCCACCATCTTCTTTGCGGTAGTTCCAGCTGGGTCGTTGAATAGGTTGAAGGTCACCTTCAAACACCCAATAACCAAACTCAATGCGCACACTGAGCATCTTGCCAAAGAAGCCCGCTTTTCTGAGCATGTCGAGTTTGCGCAAACCGGGCAAGAACAACTTGTCTTGAACGGCGCCATGTTTGACGCCAGACTTTTCTGCAAGACGCGCAATTTCGACGGCTTCGTTCAAATTAGTAGCGATAGGTTTTTCGCAATACACATGCTTACCCGCGTGAATGGCTTTGGCCAACAAGGTGGGACGCATTTGCGTGGTACCCGCATCAAAGAAAACGGTGTCGTCTTTGTTGGCCAGTGCTTTGTCCAGGTCTGTGCCAAAACGGCTAATGCCATTGGCTTTGGCCAGTGCTTCAATTTTTTCGGCATTGCGGCCAATCAAAATAGGATCGGGCATGACCTTGTTGCCATTGGACAGCGTGACGCCACCTTGGTTTCGAATGGCCACGATGGAGCGGATTAAATGTTGGTTCATGCCCATACGTCCAGTGACGCCGTGCATGATGATGCCAAGTCTGTGAGTCGCCATGAATTTCTCTTTTGATTTAATTTTGAAAACGATTAATTGCAATTCAAGGTGCTGGTGCAAGACCTGCTGCCTTGACTAAAACAGCATTGCTTTTGATTTCGTCGCGGATGTACGCATCAAATTGCTCGGGCTTCATGGTCCAAGCATCTGCACCCAAAGCGGTGAATCGCTCTTTGACTTCAGGTGTTGCAAGAGCTTTCACCACTTCATCGTTCAAGCGGTTAACAATGTCGCGTGGTGTTTTGGCTGGCACCATCATGCCAATCCAGAAGTTAAATTCAGAACCAGGCACACCCGCCTCTGCTGTTGTAGGCACTTGAGGTAAAGCGTTTGCACGTTTTGAAGAACCCACGGCCAAAGGTACCAATTGACCATTTCGAATTTGACCAATAACAGGGGCGATGGGGGAGAAGTAGTAATCGACGCGTCCCGCAATGATTTCAGTAACCGCTTCGCTTGAGCCTTTGAAAGGAATATTGGTGGCTTCAATTTTGGCCGCCAACTTGAATTTCTCAGCATTCAAATGTGTTGCACTTCCCTGCCCTGCTGAAGCAAAGTTCATGCTGCCCGGCTTTGCGCGTGCAGCTGCCAACAACTCTTGCAATGTCTTCATGTTTTTAGACGGCGACATCACCAACACATTGGGCGTACTTGAAATAGGTGTGACGCCGGCAAAGTCTCCGAGCGTATCAAACGGTAGCTTGGCAAAGGTCGAGGGACTGACCGTGTGCGATGAAGAATGAACCATGATGGTGTAGCCATCAGCAGGCGCCGTGGCCACGGCTTGCTGCCCAATTGTGCCGCTGGCACCACCGCGGTTGTCAATGACCAGAGGCTGCCCCATGCTTTGGCTCATCTTGTCTGCAATGGCTCGGGCAATGATGTCTGTGGTACTTCCCGCAGGAAAGGGGACCACAAGCTTGATAGGCTTGGTGGGATAGCTGGTTTGGGCGAACACCACACCAGAAGCAAGTGCAGCAACCGATGCCATGAAAGCCAGTGCAATGCGGCGTGAACGGGTCATAAAGCCTCCTAAATTTGAGTCAATGTCGGCAGGCCAGATCTGACGCCGTATGCGTCGTGCATGTTGTCAGAAAGCCTTTAATTCACCAAAGAGTGAATAATTCAATTTTAGAAATGACTCAAGTCAGTCGTCAACCGGCTATCAAATCTAGTTTCTTAGGACATACCCTAGGATCACTTCGCACATGTGGGACAGGCGCTCACTCTTGGCTTTAGGCGTCATCAGATCGCGACCAAATATGGCGGACAAGCTTGAATTGTTGGACAAATAAAAATATGAAAGCGCTGCGATTGAAACGTAGAGTTGAACAGGATCAATGCCCCCGCGAAACTCTCCTGACAAACGCCCCTTCTCTAAGATTTGACCCAACAATTCAATGAGAGGAGAGTTCAGGGCACGGGCATTGGGAGAGTCTTGTATGTGTCTGGCTTTGTGCAAGTTTGCACTGTTAAGCAATGTCAAAAACTCGGGATGCGCAAGGTAATAATTCCAAGTGAATTCAACCAACGTGCGAATGGCAGCAGAAGGCGGAAGCGCTTGCAAATTGAGTTTCTTTTCACTTTCGCGAATTTGCTCATACGCACTTTCAAGCACCGCCTGAAAAAGTTGATCTTTGTCCGTGAAATAGTAATAGATCAACCTTTTGTTAAGGTTGGACCGCTCCGCAATGCGATCAATTCTGGCCCCACCCAACCCAAAGAGGGCAAACTCTTCGAGGGCCGCATTCAGAATAACTGCGCGAGACCTTTCAGCGTCTCGCGTCTTGGTGATGGGCAAAGATTTCTGGTCACTCATGCCCCGAATAATTAACCATAACGTTAATTAAGTCAAGGGTATGTGTTTTAGGCCGCTACCGGCTTGAACTGATACCCGTTGCCACTGGCTTCCATCGTGCCAAACGCTGGGAATGGAAAGTGGAAGCCACCGGCCATCATTTTGTCTTTGACCAACATGTCAAACACCCGGCGACGAGACACACGTGCCATGGCGGGGTTCATGTCAAACAACACAGACCAGTCGGGTGCGCGGGCAAACAGCGAAGGCACGTTGGTGATGTCGGCCACGTAGGCAAACGATTGGCCTTCAGAGTCCATGCGGAACAAGGTGTGACCGGGGGTGTGGCCGAATGCCGCCACAGAAGTAATACCAGGCGCCACCGCAGCACCCGATTCAAACTTGACCAACTGATCGCCACCCAAATTGCCCAGTGCGCGGCGAACGCCCATGAAGGCGCCTTTCATGGCGGGGGGTGCGGCTTCCATGCGTGCATCGTCCATCCAGAAAGCATGCTCTGCAGAGGGCACGTGAACGCGGGCGTTGGGGTACACCAATTGGCCCGCTTTGTTGCGCAAGCCGTTGATGTGGTCGCCGTGGAAGTGGCTCAACACCACGTTATTGATGTCGGTGGGTTTGAGGCCCACAGCGGCCAAGTTGGCAGCCAGTTTGCCCGTGGTGGGCGGGCCATTGTCGGCAAAGCCAGTATCAAACAAGTAGCGCTGATCGCCATTGACCAACAAGAAGGGGGTGTAGGGCACATCGATGTAATCGGTGGGCAGGTTTTGGCTGGCCAACAAAGCTTTGACTTGCTCTAGGGGGGCATTGGTCACAAACTCTTCGCCCAAGGGACGACGCACGGCGCCATCGTTCAAGGCGATGATTTCCATCTTGCCTAGCTTCATGCGCTTGTGGCCCACGGCGGGCAAGTCGGGCAAGCCAAAGTTGGGCGCAGATTGCGACCATACCGAGGAGAAAGTAAGAGCGGATGCGCCGGCAATGCCAGCACCCAAAAACAAGCGTCTGTCCAACATGGTGAGGTCTCCTCAGTTTTATAAACGCTCAATATACCAATGGCACACCATGTTATGGGTGGCTCATTGAAATGTCCCTCCTCTTAGCACGTTAAGTCATTCCGTATTGGACCGACCTTCGCTTGACCATGCGGTGATTACGCCCCACAATCACCGCATGAAACGCGGAGAAAAAATCTACATTTGGCAGCAAAAAACGTGGCCCCAATGGACTTACGACCAGCCGTCACTGGCCTCTCTGCTAGCGCAAGTGCATTTGGCACAAGGTCGCCTACAGGGGCGCTTGCACGACCTCGGCATGGATCTGCGCGACCAAGCTACCCTTCGCGTTCTGACTGAAGACGTACTCAAAACCAGTGAAATCGAAGGTGAATCCCTCAACCCCGCGTCTGTCAGATCATCCATTGCACGCAGGCTAGGCGTTGACATTGGCGCATTAGCCCCCTCCGACCGGCATGTCGATGGCGTGGTTGAAATGGTGCTCGATGCCATCCAGCAACACAGCACAAAGCTCACGGCAAAACGCTTGTACGGTTGGCATGCCGCCATGTTCCCAACAGGCTACAGCGGTCTTTCAAAAATACGGGTGGGCCAATGGCGCAATGATGCACAAGGTCCTATGCAAGTGGTCTCGGGCGCCATGACTCGACAAAAAATTCATTACGAAGCGCCTCCTGCGCCACAAGTGAATGCCGAGATGGCAAGCTTCATCCGCTGGTTCAACGCAGACCATCAAGACGACCCCGTCATCAAGGCCGGTCTTGCACATTTGTGGTTTGTCACAGTTCACCCCTTTGACGATGGCAACGGCCGCATTGCGCGCGCTGTGGGCGACATGGCACTTGCACGCGCAGAAGGCTCGGTGCAACGCTATTACAGTTTGTCAGCCCAAATACAACGTGAACGCAAAACCTATTACGCGCAACTAGAAGCCACACAAAAGGGCAAGCTTGATGTCACGCAATGGTTAGCGTGGTTTCTGGCCTGTTTACTCAGAGCTCTGCAGGGCGCAGACCAAATTTTGGCAGCAGTACTCAACAAAGCTCGTTATTGGCAGGCTTGGGCGGGTACGCCCCTTAACGCACGCCAAGTCAAGCTACTGAACAAAATGCTCGATGGTTTAGAAGGAAAACTGACCACCAGCAAGTGGGCCGCCATTGGCAAATGCTCGCAAGACACGGCCCTGCGTGACATTGCAGAATTATTAGACCGCCAAGTGCTCATGCGCTCAGAAGCCAGCGGCAGAAGTACGAGCTATGAACTCACACCGCTGCGTTAAAGCGATGAACCGTTCGTGTTTTAGCCATTTTTTCGCGTTGCCTCTACAAACCCTGAACGGCAACTAAGCGCGCGCGGCTGCACTCATCGCGGATACTTTTAAGGCCTTGATAGACGGGACCGTTGTAGAAGCTTTCAAACGCGGCAATGTCGGGAAATTCCAAAATAACAATGCGCCTAGGCTCCCAATCGCCTTCGTAAACGCGGTGCTCGCCGGCACGCGCCAAGTACTTGCCACCGGCTGCTTCTAGGGCAGGTTTAACGCCCGCCATGAATTCTTGGTAGCGGGTTAAGTCAAAAATTTCCACATCAAAAATCACATAAGCGCTCATGCGTTCTCCTTGTGTTTGGGGCTTACTAGCAGCTTGATTTGCGAGCTTAAATATTACACTTGAAATGCTGTATTTATATACAGTATTATTGAGGTATGACAAGCCATCAGCCAGTTCCTTTAGACCCCTCCGCCCCCAAGCTGTGGCTCAACATGTGCGCCTGGAAAGTGCCCGCTGGTTTTCCCTCGCCCGCAGCCGACCACACCCAAAAACGCATCGATCTCAACGACCACCTCATTCGCAACAAAGAAGCCACGTTCATTTTCAAAGTGAAGGGCGACTCCATGGTGGGTGCGGGCATTTACGAAGGCGATGCGCTGGTCATTGACCGCTCGATTGAAGCCAAGCACAACAACATTGTGTTGGCCGTGCTCAACAACGAGTTCACCGTGAAGCGTTTGTACAAGCGCGGTGGCGTGGTCAAGCTGGTGGCCGAAAACAATTTGTATCCGCCCATTGTGGTCAAGAGCGGCGAAGAGCTCAGCGTTTGGGGCGTGGTGACGTACAACTTGCACAAGTTGTATTGAGGCCTCCTCAATCTGTCGTGTATCGCTATGAGTTCTGCCACACCAGCACCCGTTCAACAACTGGCCTTGGTCGATTGCAACAACTTCTACGTCAGTTGCGAGCGATTGTTCCGCCCCGACCTGCGCAACGTGCCCGTGGTGGTACTGTCCAACAACGACGGCTGCGTGGTGTCGCGCTCCAACGAAGCCAAGGCTTTGGGCGTGCGCATGGGCCAGCCCTGGTTTGAGTGCAAAGCTTTGGTGGCCGAGCACGGCGTGTTTGCGCTCAGCAGCAACTACGCTTTGTACGCAGACTTATCCAACCGCGTAATGCAAATTTTGAGCGACTATTCGCCGCGCGCCGAGGTGTATTCCATTGACGAATGTTTTGTCGACCTCACCGGCACCCCCAACCTGCGCGAGGTAAGTTACGCCATGCGCCAGCGCGTGGTGCAGTGGACGGGCATACCGGTGTGCGTGGGCATTGGCCCCACCAAAACATTGGCCAAGCTGGCCAACCATGTGGCCAAGAAGCATCCGCGCTCGCAAGGCGTTTTCAATTTCAACGCGCTCACTGAAGCGCAAAAAGAAAAGCTGCTCACGCAATTGCCAGTAGAAGAAGTGTGGGGCGTAGGCCGCAAACTCACCAAGTGTTTAGCCCAGTACAACATTCACACGGTTCAAGATTTAAAAACCGCACACACCCCCACACTGCGCGCAGACTTTGGCGTGGTGATTGAAAAAACGCAACGCGAATTGCAAGAAATTCCGTGTGTCGATTTGCAAGAAGTCACGCCCGACAAACAGCAAATCATTTCCAGCCGATCGTTTGGCAACATGGTGACCGAGCTGCCCGTTTTAAAAGATGCGCTGTCTACGTTTGTGGCCAACGCCTGCGCCAAACTGCGCGCACAAAATAGCCAAGCCGCCCTCATTCAAGTGTTCTTGCACACCAACCGTTTTAGAAAAGATTTACCGCAATACTCGCCCAGCTTGGCGGTGCCACTGCCCTACCCCACCAACGACAGTCTGGTCATTTTTAGATGGGTAGACGCGCTGTGCGAGCGCATGTACAAGCCCGAGTACCAATACAAAAAGGCGGGCATTGTGTTGAGTGATATCAGTCCGGTATCGCACTATCAAGGCGACCTGTTAGAAGAGCCTGCGCCAGCGCAAGGCACGCTCATGCAAACCTTGGACGCGCTGAACCAGCGCTTTGGCCGCGGCGCGGTGAAGGTGTCCACGCAAGGGGCCTACAGCGGTTGGCAAATGCGACAAGAAAGACGATCTCCCAACTACACTACGGACTGGGCAGAGGTACCGGTGGTTTAAGCGCTTTTAATTTCTGGAGAGCTTCATGGCTGATTTGTTTGAAAACCCAATGGGTTTGTGCGGTTTCGAGTTCGTAGAGTTTGCGTCCCCTGTGGCAGGTGTCATAGAGCCCTTGTTTGAAAAAATGGGCTTTTCTTTGGTCGCCAAACACCGCTCCAAAGACGTGGTGCTGTACCGCCAAGGCGACATCAATTTCATTGTCAATCGCGAGCCTAGAAGCCTAGCGGGTTACTTTGCTGCAGAGCACGGTCCGTGCGCATGTGCGCTGGCATTTCGGGTCAAAGACTCTCACAAAGCCTACGCCCGTGCGCTAGACATGGGCGCGCAACCCGTCGAGGTACCGACAGGGCCGATGGAGTTAAGACTGCCTGCCATCAAAGGCATCGGCGGTGCGCCCCTGTACTTGATCGATCGTTACGAAGATGGCCGAAGCATTTACGACATTGACTTTGAATTCATCGAAGGTGCAGACCGCCATCCCGTGGGCCATGGCTTCAAAATCATCGACCACCTTACCCACAACGTGTACAAAGGTCGCATGGCGTTTTGGGGCGCTTTTTACGAGAAGATTTTTAACTTCCGAGAAATTCGTTACTTCGACATCAAGGGCACGCACACAGGCCTCACCAGTCGCGCCATGACGGCACCCGATGGCCTCATTCGGATTCCGTTGAACGAAGAATCTGGCAAAAATGGCGGACAAATTGAAGAGTATTTGATGCAGTTCAACGGCGAAGGCATTCAGCACATTGCTTTGCGCACGGACGACCTGATGAAAAGCGTTGACGCCCTGCAAATGGCGGGCATTCCCCTCATGACAGCGCCCAACGACATCTACTACGAGATGCTAGAAGAGCGCCTAAAAGGCCATGGCGAACCAGTGGCAGAATTGCAGGCACGCGGCATCTTGTTGGATGGCTCGACGGCCAATGGTGAAAAGCGTTTGTTATTGCAAATCTTCTCGCAAACTTTACTAGGCCCAGTGTTTTTTGAGTTTATTCAGCGTAAGGCCGATGAGGGCTTTGGCGAAGGCAACTTCAAAGCATTGTTTGAGTCCTTAGAACGTGATCAAATTAGACGTGGCGCCCTTCAAGTAGACGCCTAAAGGAAAGTCATGAAAATTAGCAGAATTCACCATGCAGCCTATCGCTGCAAAGACGCCAAAGAAACAGTCGAGTGGTACGCCAAAAACTTGAACATGGATTTTGTGCTGGCCATTGCCGAAGACTTGGTACCATCCACCAAAGCACCCGACCCCTACATGCACATCTTTTTAGATGCAGGTGGCGGCAATGTTTTGGCCTTCTTCGAATTGCCCAACGCCCCCGAAATGGGTCGTGACGAAAACACCCCAGCATGGGTGCAGCACATGGCCTTTGAAGTAGACAGCATGGAAACCTTGCTGGCCGCCAAAGCCAAGCTAGAGGCCAACGGCGTTGAAGTGCTGGGCCCAACCAACCACACCATCTTCAAAAGCATTTACTTCTTTGACCCCAACGGTCACCGCTTGGAACTGGCTACCAACACCGGCACGCCCGAGATGTACAAAACCTTGGACGAAGTGAAGTGGGACATGCTGAACGAGTGGAGCAAAACCAAGCGTGCACCCAAACATGCGGCTTGGATGCATGAACCTTCTTAATTGAAAAACGAGTCAGTCGATTTATTTCGACTGACTTAGCGCGTTGCCAACCATCTTGGACGTGATGTCTACAATTTGAATCATGCGCTCATAGGGCATACGCGTAGGACCAATGACGCCCAAGGTGCCCACAATATGACCGTCTACCTCATAAGGCGCACTGACCACCGACAACTCTTGCATGGGCACAAACTGGCTTTCGCCGCCAATGAAAATACGCACACCATCGGCCTGACTAGACACATCCAGCAAACGCATGAGCTGCGTTTTTTGCTCGAACAAATCGAAAGCCTGTCGCAAGTTGCCCATATCGCTAGAAAAGTCGCTGACCGACAACAAGTTGCGCTCGCCAGAAATCACCACATCGCCTTCGTCTTCGCTCAGGGCTTCTGAACTCATTTGCACAGCAGCCTGCATCAGGCTGGCAATTTCAGATTGCAAGTTGACCAACTCTTGCTTGACCCGCATGCGCACTTGTTCGATGGCCATGCCGGCATAGTGAGCGTTCAAATAATTAGAAGCTTCTATGAGCTGGCTTTGCGAATAATCGGCCTCGGTAAAGATGACCCGGTTTTGCACATCGCCCTCGGGCGAAACAATGATCAACAGCACCCGTTTTTCGGACAAACGCAAAAACTCAATGTGCCTGAACACCGATGCGCGCTTGGGCGCCATGACCACACCCACGTAGTGCGACAGGCTAGAAAGCATATTGGCGGCGTTGGCAATGACCTTCTGCGGTTGGTCGGGCGCCAGGCGATGGGTGGGCAATTCGCCCTTTTGAACCGTGAGCATGGTGTCGACAAATAGGCGGTAACCCCTATTGGTGGGCACCCTGCCAGCAGATGTATGCGGGCTGGCAATTAAGCCCAATTCCTCAAGGTCAGACATGACATTTCGGATGGTGGCAGGGGATAATTCCAATCCAGAAGCTTTGGAAAGCGTGCGCGACCCTACCGGCTGGCCGTCCGCAATGTAGCGTTCAACCAGGGCTTTGAGTAATAACTTGGCACGATCATCTAGCATTCGGTCATTTTAATGATGTAATTTGAGAATGAAATCTAAATTTCGTCACGTTGCGCTATTTGGCAAGTACCACACCACGGTTACGGGGGCCGCTTTGGAAAGCTCGCGCCGAGTGCTGGACGAGGTTGCTCAGTTCATCAGTCGCATCGGCGCCGAGGTGGTTCTAGAAGAAGGCACCTCAGAGCACCTAGGGCTCAACCTTTACCCCACCCTCAAAATGGCCGACATTGGCAAGCAATGCGACTTGGGCGTGGTCATTGGCGGCGACGGCACCATGTTGGGCATTGGCCGGCAGGTAGCGCAATATGGTTTGCCCCTCATTGGCATCAACCAAGGTCGCTTGGGTTTTATCACCGACATTCCCATTGAAGAATTTGCACAAACCCTCAAGCCCATGTTGATGGGCGACTTTGAGGAAGAGCAGCGCAGCATGCTGCACGCCCAAGTTTGGCGCGACAAACATTGCGTGTTCGATGCGTTCGCCATGAACGACGTGGTGGTCAACCGCGGTGCCACCTCAGGCATGGTCGAGTTGCGCATTGAAGTCGATGGCCGCTTTGTGGCCACCCAGCGCGCTGACGGTCTCATTGTGGCCACCCCCACCGGCTCTACGGCCTATTCTTTGTCGGCTGGCGGCCCTCTCATGCACCCCAATTTGGGCGGCTGGGTCATTGCACCAATTGCGCCGCACACCCTGTCAAACCGCCCCATCGTGCTGCCAGACACTTCCAAAATCAGCATCGAAATTGTGTCGGGCCGCGATGCCAGTGCCAACTTCGACATGCAGTCTTTGGCCAGCCTCATGATTGGCGATCAGATTACCGTCGAGCAGTCGAAGTACAAAGTGCGCTTTTTGCATCCCCAAGGATGGAACTACTTTGACACGCTGCGCAAAAAAATGCATTGGAACGAGGGAGGCGTTTAAGCCGTGGCACTGCGACACATCAGCCTGCGCGATTTTGTCATCGTGCGCCAACTCGACCTCGATTTGTCACAAGGTTTCAGCGTGCTCACAGGCGAAACGGGCGCCGGCAAATCGATTCTCATTGACGCCCTGCAATTGGCCCTGGGCGAACGAGCCGATGCTAGCGTGGTGCGCGAGGGCGCGGCCCGCTGCGAAGTGTCGGCTGAGTTTGACTGCCCGCCACAAGCCCATGCCGTTTTAGAAGACGCGGGTTTTGAAGTGGCCGACACGCTGCTATTGAGGCGCAGCGTCGACCCCCAAGGCAAAAGCCGCGCTTGGGTCAATGGCACAGCAGCCACCGCCACTCAACTGCGCGCCTTGGGTCAAATGCTTTTAGACATTCACGGTCAACACGCCTGGCAAAGCCTCACCCGGCCCGACGCCGTGCGTGGTTTGCTAGATGCTTATGCCGCCATCAACACCGACGCGCTCAAAGCTGCATGGCACACATGGCGCCAAGCCCAGCAAGCTGTGCAACAAGCGCGTACCGCACAAGACTCACTCAGCCGAGAACAAGAGCGATTGGCCTGGCAAATTGGCGAACTCGACAAACTGGCACCCGCCATGGACGAGTGGAACGAGCTCAACTCACAGCACACTCGGCTTTCACATGCACAAGCCCTGATTGACGCGGGGCAGTCTGCTTTGGCAGCCCTCGATGGCGACGAATCTGCACGCATAGGCAGCCTCAATGGCGCTCTGGCCTTGCTGTCTGAAGCCATCAGCAACCTGCAAGATCAAGCGCATGTCGAGCCCGAGTTTCAAAGCATTGCCGATGTGTTGCAATCCAGCTTGGCGCAAGCCGAAGATGCCGTCCATTCGCTGCAAGCTTATTTGCGCAAAACCGACTTAGACCCCGATCGTTTGAACGAACTTGATCAGCGCATGTCGCAGTGGATGTCTTTGGCCAGGCGCTACAAACGCCCCCCCGAAGAACTGGCGAGCCTGTTGCTGGGCTGGAAAAAAGAACTCAACGCCCTAGAAGCTGCCAGTGATTTGGAAGGCCTTGAAGCCCAGGCCAAAGCAGCAGGCTTGGCTTATCAGGCCGAAGCCAAGAAACTCTCGCAACAGCGCAAAAAAGCAGCGCCCAAATTGTCTCAAGCTGTGACGCAGGCCATGCAAAACTTAGGCATGCAAGGTGGCCGCTTTGAGGTGTCGCTGATTCCCTTAGACGATGCGGCACAGCACGGCCTAGAAGACATTCAGTTTTTGGTGGCAGGCCATGCGGGCAGCACACCAAGGCCTGTGGGCAAAGTAGCTTCTGGCGGCGAACTCTCGCGCATTGCTTTGGCCATTGCGGTAACCACCAGCGAGCTTGGCGAGGCCGGCACGCTTATTTTTGACGAGGTGGACTCAGGCGTAGGCGGCGCTGTTGCCGAAACCGTGGGCCGCCTCATGAAGCAGTTGGGCGTTCATCGCCAAGTGCTTGCGGTCACGCATCTACCGCAAGTGGCATCGTGCGCCGATCACCATTTGTGGGTCAGCAAATCGAGCAGCAAAGAAGGTGTCAGCAGCAATGTGTCTCCCATTGCAGGCGAACAGCGTGTTACCGAAATTGCTCGCATGTTGGGGGGCGAGAAGCTCTCGGCCACCACTTTGGCGCATGCGCGCGAAATGCTCACCAAATGAATTTCTGAAGTTTCAAAATTATGGAAATCGTTTTGATCACTGGCATGTCGGGCTCTGGAAAGTCAGTCGCCCTTCACGCTTTAGAAGATGCAGGGTTTTACTGTGTCGACAACCTTCCACCCGAACTGCTCATTCCATTTGCCGAGTTGGAACGTGATCAAAAAGAACTTCGCGTTGCCATTGCCATCGACGTTCGAAGTGCTGCGTCTTTGCCTCTTATGCCAAGCCAGCTAGAGGTTTTGCGCAAGCTTGGCTTTCAAGTGACATCTATTTACTTGGATGCAGCGTCCGACACTTTGCTGCGCCGTTATTCCGAAACGCGCCGCCGTCACCCACTGTCTGGCAGAAACGCCGCTGAAGGCGAGCGTGCGCTCACAGAATCGATTGAATACGAACGCGAATTGCTGTCTAACTTGCGTGAAAACGCACACATCATCGATACCAGTTTGCTACGTGCTGCACAGCTTCAAAGTTATGTGAAGTCTTTGGTGAGTTCGCCTGCGGCCAAACTGACACTTGTCTTCGAATCGTTTGCATTCAAACGCGGCATTCCACTCGATGCCGACTACGTGTTTGATGTGCGCATGTTGCCAAACCCTCACTACGAGTCTGCGCTGCGGCCTATGTCTGGCAAAGACGCCCCCGTTCAAAAGTTTTTACAAACCTACGATGAAGTTAATTTGATGCAAAGTCAAATTGAAAACTTTTTAGACCAATGGCTGCCTGCGCTTGAAAAAGACCATCGCAACTACATCACCGTGGCCATTGGCTGCACAGGCGGTCAACATCGCTCGGTGTATTTGGTTGAAAAACTCAGTCAACGATTTGGCGAGCATTGGCTCACCTTAAAACGTCACAGAGAACTCGATAGCAAATGACGCACGGGTTGTGGCAGTCCCAACTCTGTCCACGCACTTTTCGCCCACCAGCCACCATCTGTTGCCAAAGGCGCCAACTTTTGCACCTTGAGTTTGACCACATGACAGTACAAATCTTTGTGCGTCAAGACGTGTTTAAAAGAAGGCAAGACTTGCCACGCTAACGCGCCAGCATCTGCGGCCAAAGTCTTTTGCAAGGCAGGCTTCAAGGCCGCCTTCAGCGCCTCTTCTGAATCGAACACTGGCAAGCTGTAAAGGCTGGCCCAAATGCCTGAGGCAGGGCGTTTTTCTAACCAAACATCGCCCTTGTTGTTTTGTACCAGCAACAACCAAAGCACTTCACTGCTGCGTTTGAGTTTGCGTGTTTTGACAGGGAATTTTTCAGGCTCGCCTAAAGCGTAGGCTTTGCATTCTGTTTGCACAGGACATACCGAGCAATTGGGTTTGCGAGGCACACAGACCGTTGCCCCCAAATCCATAATGGCCTGTGAATACCGCGGCATAGCAGCTTTGAGGTTCTGTGTAGGCAAGGCCTCTTGCGCCATATTCCATAAAGCTTTTTCGTGTTTGCCCACAGACAAATCTTCTGCGAAGCCCCACACGCGTGTCAGTACACGTTTCACATTGCCATCCATGATGGCAACCCGTTCAGAAAAGCAAAAAGACGCCACAGCAGCCGCAGTAGAGCGACCAATACCAGGCAAGCTCATCAGGGCTTCTGCAGTCGGTGGAAACTCACCCCCAAAACGCGACACCACATCTTTGGCACATTGGTGCAAATTGCGCGCTCGACTGTAATAACCCAGTCCACTCCACAGGCCCATCACTTTGTCTTGAGGTGCTGCCGCCAAATCGGCAACAGTGGGAAAGTTGTCTAAAAACTTGGCGTAGTAAGCCAGCACAGTGGTCACTTGCGTTTGTTGCAACATGATTTCAGACAACCACACACGATAAGGATCACGTGTGTTTTGCCATGGCAGATGGTTGCGGCCATGCACTTTTTGCCAAGCCACCAAGGTCTCAGCCAACGACAACTTGGGCTTTACCGCTTTTGACATGTGGGGCAATAAAAAGTAGAACGCTGACCTTGCACAATTTGCTTGATGGGTGTCTCGCACGTTCGACATGGCAAGCCGGTGCGGCCATACACCGCAGCTTCTAGCTGAAAATAACCAGTGTTGCCCTGTGCATTGACAAAGTCTTTGAGGCTGCTGCCCCCTTGCTCAACGGCTCTGGCCAATACTTGCCGAATGGCCGCATGCAATTTTGCAACGCGGGGCCCACTGATCTTGTCAGCCTTCACGGAGGGCTTGATGCCTGACATGAAAAGTGCTTCAGACGCATAAATGTTGCCAACCCCCACCACCACATCGCCCGCCAACAAAACTTGTTTGATCGGCGCGCTGCGTTTTTTGAGGCCCTGCTGAAACAACTTCAAATCAAACCCGTCGGTGAGCGGCTCCATGCCCAACTTGCTGAGCAACTTCAAGGCGGGATCATGACGCTCTGACTCTGACCAGACCGCTGCACCAAACCTTCGGGGATCGTGCAATCGCAAAGTGCCCAAGGTGGTGACCAAATCCATGTGGTCGTGTTTGCCCGCTTCGGGTTGCGTGGCTGCAAAATTGAGACTGCCCGACATGCCCAAGTGCAACATCAGCACGCCGCGGTCCATGTCCAGCAACAAATATTTACCGCGTCTGCGAACTCGCAAAATGCTTTGCCCTACCAGCACAGAAGGCGCCACCCCCAAGGGCCAGCGCAAGGGCTTGCCCATGTGCAGCGCCAAAACCCGCGCGCCCTCGATTCGACTGGCAAAACTCAGACGGGTAACTTCTACTTCGGGCAATTCAGGCATCGAATCCGCTTTAAAGACCAGTGAAATGAGGGGAAAGGCACTGTGACGCGACAGCTCGTGGATTATGATGGCTTCATGAAATATTGGTTGTCATCGGTTGCATTGGTCTGGGCCACGGCGGGGGTATGTGCCGAACCGCCTGTCCAAAACTCCAAGCTCAACGCCGTCTTGTTTTACCAATTGCTATTGGGTGAACTCAACGTGCAAGCGGGAGAACCCGGGTCGGGCTTTGCCATCATTTTGGATGCCGCACGCAGAACCAAAGACGAAGCACTGTACCAACGCGCAACCGAATTGGCTTTGCAATCTCGCTCGGGTGAAGCCGCCTTACAAGCCGCCAAAAGCTGGAAGTCCAGCCTCCCCGAATCGCAAGAAGCCAATCGCTATATTTTGCAAATTCTGTTGGCCCTCAATCGCATTGAAGAAGCTGGGCGCGCACTGAAGGCCAGCATTGCCAGTCTGCCTGTCAACGAACAATCTGCAGCCATTGGCTCTATTCCCCGCGTGTTCAGCCGGGTTCAAGACAAAAGCTTTGCGGCCAAAATTGTGGAACAAGCGCTCTCTAGCGCCATTCAAAATCCTGAAACTGCGGGTACCGCCTGGACCACCATTGGCCGCATGAAGCGCGATGCAGGCGACATTCAGTCCGCAGCAGAAGCCGCACGAGCAGGTCATGCGGCAAACCGAAAAGCCCCCGGCCCCATCATGTTGGCCCTGAGTTTGGTCAGTCAAGTGCCAGACGAAGTGCAGCCCATGATTTCGCAATACATGGCCGGTGATGCACTGCCCGATTTGCGTTTGGGCTATGCACGCACTTTGATCGACCTGAACCAAATGCAGCAGGCTTTGGCACAGCTCAACCAACTGACCAAGCAGCAACCCGAATTTGCAGCGGGCTGGTTGTTTTTGGGCTTGTTGCAAAGCGACATGTCTCAAGTGTTGCAGGCCGAGCAGTCGCTTCAGCAATACATTCAATTGGCCTTGAAAGGCTCTGAGCCAGACAAATCAGGTGGTTTGTACGAAGCCTATCTGTCCTTGTCACAAATGGCGCAAAAACAAGGTCGCCTAACCCAAGCCGACGAATGGTTGGCCAAAATCCCGCCCGATGCAGATCCACTCAAAGTGGCCAGTCGCAGGGCCGCTTTATTGGCGCAGCAAGGCCGTAAAGCCGAGGGGCTGAAGGTGCTTGAACAAGTTAAGGTCAACAACCCGCAAGAAGCCAAGCTCAAAGCATTGGCTCTGTCGCAGTGGTTGCGAGAAGACAAACAAGTTGCTGAAGCGTTTGCAAGCATCGAAAAAGCATTGGCTCAGTTTCCAGCAGACACAGAGTTGCAATCTGAAATGGCCATGTTGTGCGAAAAGCTGGGGCGCTTCGACCAGATGGAAAGCATTCTGCGCGGGCTCATGAAATCCAAGCCCAACGACGCGCATGCCTTCAATGCACTGGGTTATTCATTGGCAGATCGCAACATTCGATTGAATGAGGCTCGAGAACTCATTCTGAAAGCTGTTCAACTGGCGCCGCGCGACCCCTTTATTCAAGACAGCTTGGGTTGGTTGGAATACCGTGCTGGCAACGCCCAAGAAGCCTTGCGAATTTTAGAAGCAGCGTTCAAGGCGCGTCCCGATGCCGAAATTGCGGCGCACTTAGGCGAAGTGCACTGGAGCCTAGGTCAATATGAAAAAGCGGGCAGCGTTTGGCGCGAGGGCCTGATGCTCAAGGCCGACAACGAAACCCTGCTTGAAACCCTCAAGCAATTCAAGTTCAAGCCCTGAGCAAGCCGAAAGTTAAAGAGCCTATGAAACGCTTGGTGACGATAAGCTGCTTGGCCGCTTTCATGCTGTCTGCATGTGCCATTGGCTCAGGTGCAGGTGCAGGTGCAGGGGCAGGTGCAGGTGCAGGGGCCAGTGTAGGTGCAAGTGCAGCGCCAGCAGACAATCAGGTCGTAACGGTTCAAGCCGAGGTGCCAAAACCAGCCTTCAAAGCGGGTCGCTTTGCGCTGCAAGTTGACTCGCAACCACCCCAGTCCTTCATTTTGTCGTTTGATTTAACGGGTGGTTTTCCCGATGGCACGCTGAACATTTACAACCCACTGGGCTTGCAAATGGCCCGCCTAGAGTGGACGGCAACCAGTGCCAAACTCGTTCAGGGCAGTCAGGTGGGCTATGCCGCAAACCTTGAAAGTCTGGTGTACCAACTCACAGGCACACCCTTGCCCACCGCTGCTTTGATCGATTGGCTTGGCGGCAAACCCACGCCTGCCGAGGGCTGGAATGTCGACGTTAGCGAGTGGCATTTGCGGCGCTTGGTGCTTGAGCGTGTTCAACCTGCACCGCGCACGGTGCTTCGAATTGCCTTTGAGTCATGAACTCACTTCACAACGTTTTAGCCCCCGCCAAACTCAATTTATTCCTGCACATCACGGGCAGGCGGCCGGATGGCTATCACTTGCTGCAGTCGGTTTTTATGCTGATTGACTGGTGCGACGTGATGCACTTTGATGTTCGCTCAGACGGTCTGATTAGCCGAGAAGACCTCACCACCCCTTTGCCGCCCGACGACCTGATCACGCGCGCAGCAAGACTGTTGCAAAAAACCTCGGGTACTTCACTGGGCGCCCACATTGCCATCGAAAAGCACATTCCTGCGCAAGCGGGCATGGGTGGCGGATCCTCCGATGCGGCCTCTTGTTTGCTAGCGCTCAACAAGCTTTGGAACCTAAATCTATCGGTCGAGCAACTTGCCGCCTTGGGCATTCAACTGGGGGCCGATGTACCCTTCTTTTTGCATGGCCACAACGCTTGGGTGGAGGGTGTGGGCGAAATCATTACCCCCATTTCCTTGCCTCCCGCCCAGTTTTTGGTAATCAAACCCGCTGAAGGTTTGGAGACCGCTAAAATTTTTGGTTCAGAGGCCTTAAAGCGGGACACAAACCCTGCTACAATTTCGGTCTTTGCAGCAGACCCGTACGGCTTTGGCCAGAACGATCTGCAACCAGTGGCCCAGCGCCTCTGCCCTCAAATCAGCGATGCAATTGGATGGCTTGAAACAGCCAAACTGTCATCAGCTGTGATCAAAGGCAGAATGACGGGCTCCGGGAGTGCAGTGTTTGCGCAAGTGCCACGCGGTACGGATTTAAGTCAAATGCCTCAAGTTCCAGCAACTTGGCTCAATTGGCAAATTCGAATGTGTAGCAATTTGGAGGTTCACCCCCTGAAGGGTTGGGCATCCAGCGACGATTGATCGGTCGGCAGCTCTGGTTTACCAAAGCTACCAACCCGTGTAGGGGAGTCGCCAAGTTGGTTAAGGCACCGGATTTTGATTCCGGCATGCGAAGGTTCGAGTCCTTCTTCCCCTGCCAAATGATTCAAGTGCGGTCATTCACAAGATGACCGCACTTTGTTTCAAAGCGCGGTCATTCGCGTCATGATAGAAATTTATGCGGTAACACGCATCGGCCCATCATTTGATCTCGCTGAGTAGCTCATGCAGCCAATCGACACACACACAAATTCAGACTTCATGGTCTTCACCGGCAACGCCAACCCAGTTTTGGCGGCCGAAGTTGCCTACGAGTTGGACATTTCTCTTGGCTTGGCAGACGTGGGCCGCTTCTCTGACGGCGAAGTCACCGTTGAGTTGAAGCAAAACGTGCGCGCTCGCGACGTTTTCATCATCCAGTCCACCTGCGCCCCCACCAACGAAAACCTGATGGAACTGCTGATCATGGTCGACGCTTTGAAGCGCGCCTCAGCCGGTCGCATCAGCGCCATCATTCCTTACTTTGGCTATGCCCGCCAAGACCGTCGACCACGCTCAACGCGTGTGCCCATCACGGCCAAGGTGGTTGCCAACATGTTGCAAGCTGTGGGCGTCAATCACGTCCTCACCATGGACTTGCACGCCGACCAAATTCAAGGTTTCTTCGACATTCCCGTCGACAACATTTACGCCTCACCTGTGCTCTTGGGTGACCTGCGCCAAAAGAACTACGAAGACCTCATTGTGGTCTCCCCCGACGTGGGTGGCGTGGTTCGCGCACGCGCTTTGGCCAAACAACTCAACTGCGATTTGGCCATCATCGACAAGCGCCGTCCCAAAGCCAACGTGAGCGAAGTGATGCACGTCATTGGCGACATCGATGGCCGCAACTGCGTCATCATGGACGACATGATCGACACCGCAGGCACCTTGGTCAAAGCCGCTGAAGTGCTCAAAGAGCGCGGCGCCAAAAAAGTTTACGCGTATTGCACACACCCTATTT
Organism: Limnohabitans sp.; assembly: GCA_049655425.1. Lineage (GTDB taxonomy): Bacteria > Pseudomonadota > Gammaproteobacteria > Burkholderiales > Burkholderiaceae_C > Limnohabitans_A. The sequence goes on from JBASJS010000003.1 coordinate 1,308,209, forward strand.
TCTCAGGCCCCGCCATCGACCGCATTGCCAAAGGCTCTGCCCTCGATGAAGTGGTTGTGACCAACACCATCCCGTTGTCACAAGCCGCTGCAGCCTGCCCCAAAATTCGCCAACTCACTGTGGCGCCGCTGTTGGCCAACACCATCCAGCGCATGGCACACGGTGAGTCGGTCATGAGTTTGTTCTCAGACAAAGACTGATCTGGAACATCAATGTGGATTGCCGTTTGGCAGTCCTTTTTAAAACAGAGTCGTACTGGTCGCGGTCGGCTCAACTTGGAGTTAGTTATGAAATTTGTCGCTTTTGAGCGCTCTATGCAAGGTACGGGTGCGAGCCGCCGTCTGCGCAATTCAGGTAAGACACCTGGTATTGTTTATGGCGGTGTAGATCAACAACCCCAATTGGTCGAACTCGACCACAATGCCCTGTGGCACGCCCTGAAAAAAGAAGCTTTCCACGCAAGCATCTTGGACATGGAATTGAACGGTAAAGAAACCAAAGTGTTGCTCCGTGACTTCCAAATGCACCCCTACAAACAATTGGTTTTGCACATCGACTTCCAACGCGTCGATGCCAAAACCACTTTGAACCGTAAAGTGCCTTTCCACTACTCTGGCGAAGAGACTTCTCCTGCCGTCAAAGTGGACGCTTGCTTGATCAACCACGTGATGAACGAATTGGAAATTACCTGCTTGCCAGCTGATTTGCCAGAAGCCATCAACGTTGATTTGTCTGGATTGAAGAAAGGTGTTTCATTGCACCTGGCCGACATCACATTGCCTAAGGGCGTGAAGGCTGTCACACACGGCAAGAAAAACCCCGTGTTGGTGTCTGTTGTAGCTCCCGTCGTCGAAGAAGCACCTGCTGCTGACGCTGCACCTGCTGCCGATGCCAAAGGCAAAGCCAAGAAGAAGTAATTCTTCGTACAGCTTCAACACTTCATGTGTTCAAACAACCCGCCTTGTGCGGGTTGTTTTTTTTCAGCTTGTTTTGTTTTTATACTCACCCATGATCAAGTTGTTTGTTGGCCTCGGCAACCCAGGCGCCGAATACGAAGACACCCGCCACAACGCTGGCTTTTGGTGGATTGATGCCTTGGCGCGCGAGCTCAACGTTAATTTGGTGCCCGACAAAAGTTACTTTGCCAAGGTGGCGCGAACCCAAGTAAAAGGCCAGACCATTTGGCTTCTTGAGCCTCAAACCTTCATGAACTTGTCTGGCAAATCAGTAGGCGCATTGGCCAAGTTCTTCAAAATTAAGCCTCAAGAAATTTTGGTCGCTCACGATGAACTCGACGTCGTGCCAGGTCAGGCCAAACTCAAGTTTGGTGGCAGCCATGCGGGTCACAATGGACTGCGCGATATCCACGCGCAATTGGGTACTGGTGATTATTGGCGATTGAGGTTGGGCATTGGCCATCCTGGTGTCAAAGAAGAAGTACCCAACTGGGTGCTCAAAAAGCCCATGGCCGAGCAACGCGACTTAATCCACGAAAGCATCGCTAGATCGGTCAAAGCGGCTGACATGCTGATGGCAGGCGACATGGAAAAGGCCATGGTGCAGATTCACACCAGCAAGCCCCCTCGTCCTAAACCGCCTCGCCCTGAAGGGGTTTGAACTAGCGCCCCTAAGGCGCCTTGCCCTATGGCGTCCCCAGAAATTTAACCAGCGTTCTGCAGGCGCTGGTACTTCTGAAACAAAGTTTCTTTGGTTTCCACATGTTGTGGATTAACAGGAATACAAGCCACTGGGCACACCTGCACACACTGCGGCTCGTCAAAGTGCCCCACACATTCTGTGCACTTGCTGGGGTCAATTTCATAAATTTCTGGGCCGAGGTAAATCGCCTGATTGGGACATTCAGGTTCGCACACATCGCAATTGATGCATTCATCGGTGATCATCAAAGCCATAAATTTCTCACTATTTCAGCCCGAATTATCGGACAGAGGTGGCGCGTTCTTGCACAGCGCCTAAAATACCCTTGTGGAACCCCTACTCAACGCCGACTTACATTGCCACTCCGTGGTGTCCGATGGCACGCTCACGCCTGAAGCTTTGGCTGCGCGCGCCAAAGCCAATGGGGTGCAACTGTGGGCGCTCACCGATCACGACGAAATTGGTGGTCAAGAACGCGCCATGGCAGCCGCCAAAGCCGAGGGCATGCAATACCTCACTGGCGTTGAAATCTCCATCACCTTTGCTGGCAAAACCGTCCACATTGTGGGCTTGGGCTTCGATCACAAAAACGAGGCGCTGGTTCAAGGCCTGCGCAATACGCGCGGTGGCCGCAGCGAACGCGCCAAAGAAATGTCTGATGGGCTGGCCAAGGTTGGCATCGTGGGTGCTTACGAAGGCTCGCTCAAATATGTGGGCAACCCAGAACTCATTTCACGCACTCACTTTGCTCGCTTTTTGGTAGAAAGCGGCGTGTGCAAAGACACCTCCGAAGTGTTTCGCAAGTACCTGACCGAAAACAAACCAGGTTTTGTGCCTCACCGCTGGGCGTCGCTTGAAAATGCTGTCAGTTGGATCACTGGCGCTGGCGGTATTGCGGTCATTGCACACCCTGCCCGTTATGGCTTTACGGCCAACGAAGAGTTTGCGCTGTTTACCGAATTCAAGGCCCATGGCGGCCGCGCCGTCGAAGTCATTACCGGCAGTCACTCCAGCGCCGATGCGCTGCAATACGCCGACACTGCACTCGAATTCAACCTGGCAGCCTCACGTGGCAGCGATTTCCACAGCCCCGAAGAAAGCCACACAGACCTGGGCACCTTGCCTTGGTTGCCAGGGCAACTGACGCCCGTGTGGGAATTGTTGTCAGACCGAATCCAGTGACACACATCTCTGCTCAAAAACTGGCTTGCCCTAGATTTGAATTTTTGTCAGTTGCGCCTTAAGGGTTTGAATTGCCATGGCCCAGTATTTTTCTGTTCACCCCGAAAACCCTCAGCAACGCTTGCTCAAACAAGCGGTGGCCTTGCTCAACCAAGGCGGCGTGTTGGCCGTGCCCACCGATTCAAGCTACGCACTTGTATGCCACATGGACGACAAAGCAGCAGCCGATCACTTGCGCAAAGTGCGCGGCGTGGACGACAAACATCACCTAACGCTCTTGTGCCGAGATTTGAGTGAGCTGGCCAACTACGCCAAAGTCGACAACGCCCAATTCAGAATGTTGAAGCAAGCCACGCCTGGTGCCTTCACCTTCATTTTGGAAGCCACCAAAGAAGTGCCGCGCAGAGTCAGTCATCCGCAGCGTAAAACCATTGGCCTCAGAGTGCCCGAGCATGCAGTGCTTCAAGAGTTGCTCGCCTTGCACGGCGCGCCGCTTCTGGCCACCACCTTGATTCCTCAGGGAGAATCTGACCCCTTGAATGATCCTGAAGAAATTCGCGATCGATATGAAAAACTCATCGCTGGCATCATCGATGCAGGTGCATGCGCCCGAGAACCTACCACCGTGGTGGATTGCTCGGACGGTGGCATTGAGGTGGTACGCCAAGGCTTAGGGGACGTTGCCTTGCTGGGTTTGTAGGCCCAGCCACCCAACACTTTGAGACAATTGCACTGTGGACACATCTAACCTGATTCAAACCGTATCGGTCTATGCCATTCCCGTGATCTTTGCCATCACGCTGCATGAGGCTGCGCACGGTTATGCCGCCAAATACTTTGGTGATCGCACGGCTGTCATGATGGGACGCGTCACGCTCAACCCCTTCTCGCACATCCATTGGGTGGGCACCATCTTGTTGCCGCTGCTGCTTTACTTCAGCACCAGTGGCGCGCTGCTGTTTGGTTATGCCAAGCCCGTGCCGGTCAACTTTGGCAATTTGCGTCACCCTAAACGCGACATGATCTGGGTGGCCTTGGCTGGACCTGGTGTCAATTTGATTCAGGCCATTGTTTGGGCATTGCTGTATGTGGTGTACACCGACTTTGGCGTCACCGAAAAATTCTTCTTGGCCATGTGCAAAGCCGGCGTACTGAGCAATGTGGTGATGTTTGCCTTCAACTTGTTTCCGCTGCCGCCCTTAGATGGCGGCCGCATTGTGGTGGGCCTGCTGCCTTGGAAACAAGCCTATCAATTTTCTCGCATTGAGCCTTATGGCTTTTTTATCGTGATCGGCTTGGCCATTACGGGCGTGGTCAATCACCTGTGGCTAGACCCTGTGATGGGTGCCACGTTTGGACTGATCGAGCTGATTTTGAAATCTCTTTCTTAAAGCAATTTTTTTGAAGTAGCCTTTGCCATGACGACCGACAACAGCCAACGCACCCGTGTATTGACCGGCATTACCACCACCGGCACGCCACACTTGGGCAACTACGTGGGCGCCATTCGTCCCACTGTACAAGCCAGTCGCAACCCAAGCACCCAAGGCTTTTATTTTTTAGCCGACTACCACGCGCTGATCAAATGCGATGACCCCGCGCGCATTCAGCGTTCCACCTTAGAAATTGCCGCCAGTTGGATTGCAGCCGGTTTGGACCCCGAGGGCGTGATGTTTTATCGCCAGTCCGACATTCCAGAAATTCCAGAGCTCACGTGGCTTTTGACCTGCATCACAGGCAAAGGCATGCTTAACAGAGCGCACGCCTACAAAGCGTCTGTGGATAAAAACAACTTGGCAGGCAATGACCCCGATGCAGACGTTACGGCTGGCTTGTTCATGTATCCCGTGCTCATGGGTGCCGACATCTTGATGTTCAAGGCGCACAAAGTGCCTGTGGGCCGCGATCAAATTCAGCACATTGAAATGGCGCGCGACATGGCGTCCAGTTTTAACCACTTGTATGGTGAGCACTTGGTATTGCCTGAAGCTGTCATTGAAGAATCTGTGGCGTTGCTACCAGGCTTGGATGGCCGCAAGATGAGCAAAAGCTACGACAACACCATTCCGCTCTTTTCTAGCAGCGCGCAGATGAAGAAATTGATCTCGGGCATCGTGACCGATTCACGTGCGCCGGGCGAAGCCAAAGAGACCGAAGGCTCGGCGTTGTTTCAAATTTATCAAGCCTTTGCCAGCGCCCAAGAAACTGCTGCTTTGGCCAAAGCTTATGCCGATGGCATTGGCTGGGGCGATGCCAAGCAAGTTCTATTTGAACGCATTGACCGCGAAGTGGCACCTATGCGCGCCAAGTACGAAGAGCTGATCAACAACCCAGCCCAAGTAGATGCGCTGTTGCTCAAAGGCGCAGCCAAGGCGCGCGAACTGGCCACACCGTTCATCAAAGAACTGCGTCATGCCGTTGGTTTACGCTCATTGGCCAGTGCAGCAACAGCCCAGACAAGCGCCAAATCAGCTCGCGCCGCATGTCCTTCATTCAAGCAATACCGCGAAAAAGACGGCCAGTTTTATTTCAAGTTGGTCGATCAACAAGGCCGCGTGCTTTTGCAAAGCTTAGGCTTTGGATCGCCCAAAGACGCAGGCTTGGCCATTGCCCAATTGCAAAAAGACGACACCACTGCTTTGGCTGTTTTGGGGGCGCAAGTTACATTGGGTGAAGGCGTGAGTGCTTCAGACGTGGCAGACGCTTTGTCTGTGTTGCGCGCCGAGCTGGCTGAGAAGGCCAAAGCCAAGGCTTAAGCCCCGTAATCACAAATCTTTAAAAAGTGTTCAAATTTCACAAAAGTTGCTTGATTTGTTGCAGACTTTGCTGATACTCTCATACTTTAAGTTTCATTCTTGAGCACACCATGACTGTTTACGTGATTGACGACCATCCTCTGATGCGCGACGCCCTCACCATGTTGGTCCAGCGGGTTCGTCCTGGTTTGAAGGTGGTGTCTGTGCCCAAACTCAGCAGTTTGGAGTCCACGGTAGAGCGTCAAGGTGAACCTGAATTGATTTGCCTCGATTTGAAACTGCCCGACACCTTGGGTTTGTCGGGTGTACATGCAGTCAAGGCCAAGTTTCCCAACGTACCGCTGGTGGTGGTCACAGGCTCAGAGGCCAGTGAGTGCGAAGCAGCTTGCCTCGATGCTGGTGCCAATCTATTTTTAGAAAAAGCCAGCCCGCCCAACACCATCATTGAAGGTCTGCGCACCTTTTTGCCCGCGCCAGAAGAAGCCGAAACAGAGTCCAGCACAGCGGCACCTACCAAACTTTCAAAACGTCAAAAACAATTGATTTTGATGTTGGACCAAGGTCTCAGCAACCGCGACATTGCCGACAAACTCACCATCAGCGAACACACAGTCAAGGTTCACTTCTGGCGCCTGTTTCGACGCCTTGGCGTTAACAGCCGCACGCAAGCCTTGCACTTTGCGCGCACCAACGGCTGGCTGGGTATTTAATCTTTTTTCTTTTTGTTGACGATGTCGGGGGTGACAGCGTCAATGACATTGATCACCGTTTTGCCGGTGTAAATGACAGTGGAGGCCACCACATCGGCCACAGCCACCACGGCGCAGCCTTGCATTGACAAGCAGGTGATGAGCGCCAAACAGGCAGTTGCAATTTTCATGACCAAGCTCTTTTAAGTGAAGCCACCTGAGGGCAGCGTGAATTAGATGTCTGAATTTTAGCGAGCTCAGTGGCGCACAGGTGAATCACCCGGATCGGCCTCTTGCACTTGCTTGTAAAAGCGTTTGGGCATGTGAGTGGTTAGACGCTCAATGGCCAAATCAATCATGTTGGGATGTATCTCGTGGCCAATATAGGGCAACACATCGGCCGTGACATCGGCGTCAATGGCCACCAACCTCTCTGCGGCACTCACGGCAAAACCATAGTGAATGACATTGTCGGATTTACCGTGAAACAAATGGTAAGTGACTGTTTCTGGCGCTTGTACCGGCAACTCGACAAATCGACTGCCAAAACCCATGACGCGTCCGCACAACTTGTCCTCTTGCAAACTGGCCGCTAAAGACATGATGCCGCCTTGCGAGAAACCGACCAGCGCTGTGGCTTCATGGCCAACATTTGCGCGTTGCTGCCACCCACGAATGATCGACACAAAACCAGTCAAGGCATCACTCACACGTTGAGGGCGATTTTCTTCAGACACACCTTGAAGAGGAAACCATTGCCAGCCAAAGCCTGCTTCTGCCGGCTCGGTGGCTTGCACACACACCACGCACGCTTGCGGAAATTCTTCAGCAAAGCGTTTGGCCAAAGGCTGCATGTCTTGGGCATCGGCGCCATAACCATGGAACAGCAAGAAAAGTTGTGCGGCTTGCGCGGGGGCTTGAACGACGATGTCTTGAGTCATGCAGATATTTTGCCTTGGCTCAGCAAAAAAAAGCCAGCACTTTTGAAATTCTGTGCTGGCTTGGCAAAAAGCATTGAGTGAGATCAGCTTTCAACAAAGATACGCGCCTTGCGAGGGGTGAGCACCAAGGTTTCGCCTTCTTTGTATTGCTGTTCAGCAAACAAAAGGGCAGACAGTTGCGCCTCAATGACCGTGTCTTTGGCAAAGTCGTGATGGTCGACCGGCTCAAATTCAAGGCGAGCAATGGGTCCCACCACAATGGCGCGGGTCAACTTGGCTTTGATGCCTGCATCGCCTGTGCTGTAACGCTTCACCTCAATGTCGTGCGGGCGAACATAAGCAAAGGCTTTGCTGTCTTGCACGTGTTGGTGCTCTGGACTGTTGAGGCTGACTGCGTTGTCGCCTCCAATCAACATTTCGCCTTCGTGGGCGCGGCCATGGAACAAGTTCACATCACCCAAAAAGCCATACACAAAGGGGCTGGCAGGATGGTCCCACACTTGTTGGGGGGAGCCAATTTGTTCCACACGGCCGCTGTTCATCAGTACCACGCGGTCGGCCACTTCCAAGGCTTCCTCTTGGTCGTGCGTGACAAAAATACTGGTGACATGCAAATCGTCGTGCAGACGGCGCAACCAGCGGCGCAGTTCTTTGCGCACTTTGGCATCGAGGGCGCCAAAGGGTTCATCGAGCAACAAGACTTTGGGCTCAACGGCCAAGGCGCGTGCCAAGGCAATGCGCTGACGTTGACCCCCTGAAAGCTGCGAAGGGTAACGGTCTGCCAACCAATCGAGTTGCACCAAGCCCAAAAGGTCGTGCACCTTTTGCTTGATGACGGCTTCTGAAGGACGCACATTGCGCGGCTTCATGCGCAGGCCAAAGGCCACGTTTTCAAATACGGTCATGTGGCGGAACAAGGCGTAATGTTGAAACACAAACCCCACTTGGCGTTCGCGCACATGCACGTGGGTGGTGTCTTCACCGCTGAAAGCAATGCTGCCCGCGTCGGCTGTTTCCAAACCAGCGATGATTCGCAGCAAAGTGGTTTTGCCACAGCCTGAAGGACCGAGCAAAGCCACTAACTCGCCAGAGTCAATGTCCAGGCTGACATCGCGCAAAGCGTGGAAGTCGCCAAACTGTTTGTGAACGTTTCTGATTTCGATGCTCATAGGGATACTTTCTTGCCGGCTTTAAGCGGCTTTCACTGAGGCGTCGACAGGCGCTGCCTTGGTATTTTCTGGTGACAAATCACCAATGGCTTTCATCTCGCGCTCGTGGCGCCACTCGGCCACAGACTTGATCACCAAGGTGACCAGCGCCAGCAAGGCCAACAAAGACGCCACTGCAAAGGCCGCCACCGATTGGTATTCGTTGTACAAAATTTCAACATGCAAAGGCATGGTGTTGGTCTGCCCGCGAATGTGACCCGACACCACCGACACCGCACCAAACTCTCCCATGGCGCGCGCGTTGCACAAAATAACACCGTAGATCAAACCCCACTTGATGTTGGGCAGCGTGACATACCAAAAGGTTTGCCAACCTGTGGCACCCAACACAATGGCCGCCTGCTCTTCGTCATTGCCTTGCGCTTGCATAAGGGGAATGAGCTCACGCGCAATGAATGGGAAGGTGACAAACACGGTGGCCAACACAATGCCTGGCACGGCGAAAATAATTTTGACGTCGTGTTCTTGCAGCCAAGGACCGAACCAGCCCTGTGCGCCAAACATCAGCACATAGACCAAACCGGCCACCACTGGCGACACTGAGAAAGGTAAATCGACCAAGGTGGTCAGAACAGATTTGCCTCTGAATTCGTACTTGGCAATGCACCATGCAGCCGCAATGCCAAATACCAAATTGAGAGGTACTGCAATCAAGGCGGTGATGAGTGTTAAACGAATGGCAGACCAGGCATCGGGTTCTTTGAGCGCTTCCCAATAGGCATCAAAGCCTTTCCGTAAGGCTTCTGCAAAAACTGCGGCCAGTGGCAACACCAAAAACAAAAACAAGAAGACGAGCGTGATGCCAATGAGGGTGTAGCGCACCCACGCAGACTCTGTGGTGCCGGCTTCTGCGCGGCGAATGAGGTTTGTACTCATGCTGGCGCTCCCGAGTGACGGCGTTGCCAGGCTTGCAAGCCATTGATGATCAGTAGCAAGATGAACGAAATGACCAACATGACTGTGGCCACTGCGGTGGCACCCGCGTAGTCGTATTGCTCTAATTTGCCAATGATGATGAGCGGCGTGATTTCAGAAATCATGGGCATGTTGCCCGCAATGAAAATGACCGAGCCATATTCGCCCATGCCCCGTGCAAAGGCCATGGCAAAACCTGTGAGCAATGCAGGTGCAATGGATGGAAAAATCACCTTGCTAAATGTTTGCCAACGCGATGCGCCCAAACAGGTAGCCGCTTCTTCCAATTCTTTTTCTGCATCTTCCAGCACGGGCTGCACTGTACGCACTACAAAGGGTAAACCGATGAAGATGAGTGCAATCACAATGCCGTTGGGGTTAAAGGCCAATTGAATGCCCAAGGGCTCGAGGTACTGCCCCACCCAACCATTGCCAGCCAACAAAGCCGTTAAAGAAATACCCGCCACAGCGGTGGGCAAAGCAAAAGGCAAGTCGACCAATGCATCAACCACCTTCTTGCCAAAGAACTGATAACGCACCAGCACCCAAGCCACCAACAAACCAAAAACCACGTTGACCAGAGCAGCAATCAAAGAGGCACCAAAGGTGAGGCGGTAAGACGCCATCACGCGAGGGCCTGTGACTGCTGCCCAAAACTGATCCCACGTGAGCGTGAACGTTTTGAACACCAGTGCCGACAATGGAATGAGCACAATCAGGCTGAGGTACATCAAGGTGTAACCCAAGGTGATGTTGAAGCCGGGCAAAACCCGGGCGGGCGCTCTGCGCTTGGCAGGCGCCGCCGCAGCGGAACTAGGAAGCATGAATTACTTAACGGTGTACAGCTTGTCGAAATTGCCACCATCGTTGAAGTGCACTTTTTGTGCTTCAGCGAAAGAGCCAAACACTTCATTCACAGTGAACAACTGCAAAGGCTTGAAGGTCTTGCTGTATTTTTTCAATATGGCTGGATTGCTGGGGCGCAAGGCGTGCTTGGCAGCAATCTCTTGCGCTTCATCGGAATAGAGGTAGTTCAAATAGGCTTTGGCCAAATCGCCTGTGCCCTTTTTAGCCACAGTGCGCTCTACAACGGCCACTGGGTTTTCAGCCACGATGCTGATGGAGGGGTGAATGGCATCGACCTTGCCGGCACCAAATTCGTTGTCGACAGAAATCACTTCGGATTCAAATGTCACCAACACATCGCCAATATTGCGCTGCAAAAAGATGGTGGTAGCGTCGCGACCACCCTTGGCCAACACAGGCACGTTTTTGTAGAGCTTGGCGACGAAGGCTGCTGCATCGGCTTCGCTGCCACCCTTTTTGCGCACATAGCCCCAAGCAGCCAAATAAGCCATGCGGCCATTGCCACCGGTTTTTGGGTTGACCACAATCACTTGAATACCAGGCTTGATCAAGTCGTCCCAGTCTTTGATGTTTTTAGGATTGCCATTGCGCGTTAAGAACAGCATGGTGGAGCTGGTGGGCGATGCGCTGTGTGGGAATCGCTTGGTCCAATCGGCAGCCACAATGCCTTTGCTAGCCAGAAAGTCGATGTCAGTGGTGGTGTTCATCGTGACCACATCGGCATCCAAGCCATCGTTCACAGCGCGAGCTTGGGCACTTGAGCCACCATGGGCTTGGTCAATCTTGATGTCTTTGCCTGTGGTCTTTTTGTAATTGGCAACGAACGCGGCGTTGTAGTCTTTGTAAAACTCGCGGGCCACGTCGTAGGAGGCATTCAGCAAAGTTTGAGCGGATGCGTTTAGGCCAGAAACGGCCAGCAAGGTGGCGGCGGCAATGGATTTGATTTTGTTCATAAGTCGTCTCAAAAGAGTGAGGACGCGATTGTCCAAGCCCTTCTTCAAAACTCAAACGAATCATTTGTTGTTTGTTTATTCATATAAGTCATATAAAAATGACATCGCAAGGGAATGTATGGCCGACTTCAAATGAAGTGACATATGATGCATATCATTGATACATACCAACATTTAACAACAACAGGAGCCAGCATGGACACTGCAAAAATATTTCAGACGGGACGCAGTCAGGCTGTTCGCCTCCCAAAGGAATACCGATTCAATGCCAAAGAAGTCGTGATCAAACGTGTTGGTGAAGGCGTTTTATTGATGCCGATCGAAGATCCATGGGTCACGATTGAAGCCGCATTGAACGCTTTCGAGCCAGACTTCAAGATAGAGCGACAGCAGCCTGAACATCAAATTCGCCCAGAAGTTTTATTGTGATCTTGCTAGACACAAACACGTGCATCTACATCATCAACAATCGCCCCCCCAACGTACTAGAAAAATTTCGCAAGTACAAAACCGGCGAAGTCGGAATTAGCAGCATTGCTGCTTCCGAATTAGCTTATGGCGTCGCCAAATCCGGGTCTATCAAGAATCGAAAAGCACTAGACATGTTTTTGGCGCCTATGCAGATCCTTTCATTCGACAGTCAGTGCCTCTGGTTTTATGCAGATCTGCGAGCTTCACTAGAAAAACAAGGCCTGTCGATAGGCCCAATGGACAGCTTGATTGCAGCGCACGCACTCAGCATTGACGGCACGTTGGTGACCAACAACATCAAAGAGTTTATGCGTGTGCCAAAACTCAAACTCGACAACTGGTTTGAGGCCAAGTAATCAGCCTGCTTAAGCCACCAAAGCCACAGACTTCACTTGCGCCCACACTGGCTGGCCCACCTGCAGGCCTAGCTCGTCCACCGCACGCTTTGTGACGCGGGCCATGACCTCTTCAGCGCCGCACTTCAAAACGACCATGACTTGCGAAGGATGCGCATCGGGCGTGATGCTTTGAATGGTTCCAAGCAACTGGTTTTGAATGCTGGTGTTTTGCGGTTCGGACGTGGCCAAACTGACATCACGCGCCAAGATGCGAATGCGTACCGCTTTGCCGACAGGCAGCCCTGCATCGCGCATCCAAACACAACCGCCCTCAAAGTCGATGCGCGACAAATGCCATTGCGTATCTACCTGGCCAATGCGCCCAGCAATCAAGGCGCCAGCATCTTCACCCACCACAACAGGGTTCACTACTTGCGTCAGCACGGTACTCACCGGACCTTGCGCTTTGACATTCCCCTTGTCGAGCACCACCAAATGGTCTGCCAAACGTGCCACTTCATCTGCTGAATGCGTGACGTACAACATCGGCATCTTGAGTTCATCACGCAGCTTTGAAAGCCAAGGAAAAATCTCTTGGCGGCGCGCCATGTCGAGTGATGCCAAGGGCTCGTCCATCAACAGCAATTGCGGTTGCATGGCAATGGCTCTGGCAATGGCGACGCGCTGACGCTCCCCGCCAGAAAGCTGATCAGGCATGCGTTGTAGAAAATTGCCAATGCCCAAGAGCTCGATGGAAGCTTGCAGTGCTTGGGCTGCATCAGGCTGCGCATTGCCTGAAGTCTTCAATGCGCGCTGCAAGCCGAAGTTCAAGTTGTCACTTACAGTGAGATGAGGCAGCAAACTTGATTCTTGAAACACATAGCCCAAGGGCCGTTGCCAGGTAGGCAAGTCAATGCCCTGCTGCGTGTCTTGCCAAATATGCGCGCCAATTTGAATGCGACCTTGCTGATTTTTTTCTAAACCAGCAACAGCCCGAAGCAATGTTGTTTTGCCAGATCCTGAAGCACCAAAAATAGCGGTGATGCCCTGCCCCGGCAATTGCAGGTCGACGTCCAACATGAAAGCTGAACGGTTCAATTGAATTTGCAGGTGAATGCTGTTCATACCACCTGCCGTTGACGACGGTTCATCAAAGCCAACACCAACAACACCACGAATGAGAAGGCCAACATCCCTGCTGCCAACACATGCGCTTGCGCATATTCCATGGCCTCAACATGGCCATAAATTTCTGTGGACACCACACGTGTCTTGCCAGGAATATTGCCGCCAATCATCAGCACCACCCCAAACTCACCCACGGTGTGGGCAAAGCTCAAAATGGCAGCCGTCACCATGCCGGGTTTGGCCAAAGGCAAGGCCACTGAGAAGAATGCATCTAGGGGACTGGCCCGCAAGGTGGCCGCAACCTCCATCGGTCTTGAACCGATGGCCTCGAAAGCGTGTTGCAAAGGCTGCACAGCAAACGGCAAAGAAAACAAAATGGAGCCGATCAACAAGCCCGTAAAAGTGAATGACAAAACACCCCAGCCCATGGCTTGCGTCAATTGACCCAAGGGTCCTTGAGGCCCCATCACAATGAGCAAATAAAAACCCAAAACGGAAGGCGGCAACACCAAGGGCAGGGTCACGAGCGCATGAACAGGTGCGCGCCATGCAGACTGCGTTTGAGACAGCCACCAAGCCAACGGCGTGGCCAAGATCAGCAAGATCACGGTGGTTGAAGTGGCCAAAGCCACGGTCAATTGGATGGCTTGCCAAGAATCAGGCGTCAAAATCATGCTGATAAGTTTACGACGAACGGCAATAGGCGTCTGAAGAGAGAAATTTGTGCATTTGTTGGATATAACCGACACCACAAATTCTTGAGCGCGCTATCTTTGCGCCTCATGAAAAAAATTTGGGACATTTCCCCACCCATCGACACAGACAGCCCGGTCTTTCCGGGCGACACACCCTTCCAATTGAATTGGTCCGCGAAAATTTCTGACGAATGCCCCGTCAATGTCAGCGCCATCACCTTGTCGCCGCACGTGGGGTCGCACGCTGATGCGCCTTTGCATTACGACCCAGCAGGCGCGGCCATTGGCCAAGTTGATTTGCACACTTTCATCGGACCTTGCCGGGTGATTCATGCCATCAATGCCGGGCCGCTCATCACCCTGCAACATTTGGCGCATCAACTTCAAAACCTGCCCGAGCGGATTTTGGTGAGAACTTATGAATCATTTCCCTTAGAGACATTCGATACCCAACTCACGGCCTTTGCCCCCGAGACCTTAATGGCCTTGGCAGATCTAGGCGTGAAACTGATTGGGATCGACAGCGCCAGCATTGATCCTGCCAATAGCAAGACTTTAGACAGCCACCAAGTCATCCGCCTTCGCAACATGCGCGTGTTGGAGAACTTGCAGCTAGACAACATTCAAGAAGGCGATTACGAGCTGATCGCCCTGCCCCTCAAACTCATGAGCGCAGACGCCAGTCCGGTGCGCGCCATCCTCCGAGAACTATGAACATGACGCCTCAAACGCTTTCTGAATGCCAAGCCCTAGACCAACAGGACCCCTTACGGTTCCTGCGCGATTTGTTTCAATTACCTGAAGGTGTGATCTACCTGGACGGCAATTCATTGGGTGTTTTGCCTAAAGCCACGCCATCGCGCGTTGCGCAAGCGGTAACGCAAGAATGGGGCACTGACCTGATCAAAAGCTGGAACACTGCAGGTTGGTTTCAACTGCCCCTCAAAGTCGGCAACAAAATTGCCAAACTGATTGGCGCCAAAGACGATGAAGTGGTGGCGGCCGACAGTACCTCCATCAACTTGTTCAAAGTCCTCAGTGCAGCTTTGTCGATTGCCAAAGCAGATCACCCCGAAAAAAACATCATTCTGAGTGAGCGCACCAACTTTCCAACCGATCTCTACATTGCAGAAGCGCTGTGCAAAGAGCGCGGCTATCAACTCAAACTGGTCGAAGCCGAAGAACTTCAAACAGCCCTCCAAAAGGACGTGGCTGTGTTGATGTTGACGCATGTGAATTACCGTACGGGTGCCATGCTCAATATGCAAGACATGACCGCAACAGCGCACGCCGTTGGCGCATTAACAGTTTGGGATTTAGCGCACAGCGCTGGTGCCGTGCCTGTCGATTTAAATGGCAGCCATGCCGACTTTGCGGTCGGTTGCGGCTACAAGTACCTCAATGGTGGCCCTGGTGCACCTGCCTTTGTATGGGTCAACCCCAAACACACCGATCGCTTTTGGCAACCCCTCACGGGATGGTGGGGCCATGCGGCGCCCTTTGAGTTCACTCCCGATTACCAACCTGCTGCTGGCATCGCTCGCTACCAATGCGGCACCCAACCGATTCTGAACTTGACGGCACTCGACTGCGGTTTGGACGCATTTTTAGAAGCCGAAAAACTGGGCGGCATGACCTCGTTACGCCAAAAATCCTTGGCGCTCACCCGCCTCTTCATGACGTTGGTCAAAACCCAACTGGCGGGGCATGGCTTTGGCATTGCCACACCCGAGGATGATGCATTGCGAGGTTCACAAGTCAGTTTGACTCGCACCGAAGGCGCCTATGCCATCGTACAAGCGCTCATTGCGCGCGGTGTGATTGGTGACTTTAGAGCGGGCGATGGCAAGCAACATCCCGACATTTTGCGATTTGGTCTCACACCTTTGTACTTGGGTTATGCCGATGTGTGGCATGCCGTGCGTCATTTAAAAGAAGTGATGGACACCCAGGAATGGCAACAAGCGCGCTTTTCTCAAAAGCACGCAGTGACCTAAAAATAGGATTCAACATGTCTGGCTGCCCCTTTAACCCTAGCGCGTCTTCATCGCCTCCCTCAACGGATGTCACGGGAGACGCAAGCACCGCGCAAATTGTGAAAGACGAGAAAGCCCAATTGGATTTCAGTCAATCGATGAGCTATGGCGACTACCTGCAACTGGACGCCATCTTGAATGCACAAAAGCCGCTGTCGCCCGATCACAATGAAATGTTGTTTATCGTGCAGCACCAAACCAGCGAACTGTGGATGAAGCTCATGCTTCACGAGCTGAATGCCGCCATCCAACACATTGAACAAGACGATTTACCCGATGCCTTCAAAATGCTGGCGCGTGTGTCACAAATCATGTCCCAACTGGTTCATGCCTGGGATGTCCTGGCCACCATGACGCCGCCCGAATACAGCGCCATTCGGCCCTACTTGGCGCAGTCCAGTGGTTTTCAAAGTTGGCAATATCGTTGCATAGAATTTTCGATGGGCAATAAAAATCCCGCCATGCTGATGCCTCATGCGCATCGCCCCGACTTACATGCCAAAGTGGAGGCAGCCTATCTGTCACCCTCTTTGTATGACGCCAGCTTGAAGCTCTTAGCCCGAAAAGGCTTGCCTGTGCCCAGTACGGCTGTGGACAGAGACTGGCGCCAGCCCTACAGCGCCAGCCCAGAAGTTGAATCTGCTTGGTTGCTTGTTTATAGAAATCACAAGCAGCATTGGGATCTTTACCAACTGGGCGAAGAACTGGCTGACTTAGAAGATGCCTTTAGGCTTTGGCGTTTTAGGCACCTCACCACTGTAGAGAGGGTCATAGGCTTCAAACGAGGCACGGGCGGAACAGGGGGCGTCAGTTATCTGAGGCGGATGCTGGACGTGGTACTTTTCCCTGAAATTTGGTCGCTTCGAACCAGCTTATAGGGCTTGAAAAAACCAAATTCGTGCTGTAATTCGGGAACTTTTTACCTAGTCGGAGTTCCCATGCTGCGTTCCCCTCGTTTGGGTCGTTATCCCTTCGTTTGTTCAGTTATTTTCACCGTCTGCCTTGGCAGCACTTTGGTGGCTTGTAAGAAGCCAGGGGACGATGCCAGCAAGGCCGCAGAAGCGGTAGAACTCAGCCTTGGCGCTGAAGATATTCTCCAACTGGGCACTGCAGATCACGGCACCGGTCCCGTTATTTCTGGCTCATTGCAACCAGAACTTCGAGCAGACCTGCGTGCAGAAGTCAGTGCCATGGTGGTCAAGGTTCACAAAGAGAATGGCGAGCCCGTTCGCAAAGGTGATTTACTGGTGACCCTTGACAGTGCCGTACTACGAGACAACCTCAACTCGGCAGAAGAGTCCTTGCGGGCAGCAGCCCAATCATTGGATGGTGCAGAGCGCCAGTACCAGCGCATCAAATCTTTGCAAGCGCAAGGCATGGTGTCCATGCAGGGTCTTGAAGAATCCGAAGTGAAGCGCAACAGTGCTCAAAGCGAATTCGTAGCGAGTAAAGCGCGTGCGGCAGCGGCCAAGCAACAACTCGAACGTACCGAAGTTCGCGCCCCCTTTACGGGTGTGGTCAGCGCACGCAAAGCCTCTGCAGGCGATACAGCGCAAATTGGCAAAGAGTTGATTCAAGTCATTGACCCAAGCAGCATGCGTTTTGAAGGCCAGGTGTCTGCAGACCAAATGGGCGTATTGAAAGTGGGTCAACGCGTTAATTTCCGCATCAACGGTGTCGCTCAATCGGGCGATCAATTGGCCAATCGCGGCATTGTTAAGCGCATCGATGGCGCAGCCAACCCCGTAACCCGTCAAGTCTCAGTCATCGTGGAAATCAACAGCAAAGATCGTCCGCCCGTGGTGGGCTTGTATGCCGAAGGCGTGGTTGAAACCAAAACCCAAGCTGCCGTGATGATTTCAGAAAGCAGCTTGCGCCGTGAAGGCGACAAAGTCTTTGCATGGGCATTGGAAGGCGACAAAATTGCGAAGCGCAGCATTCAACTGGGCGACAGAGATACGCGTTTGGGCCAATGGGTGGTCAAAAGTGGCTTGGCTGCGGGCGACAAGGTGTTGCGCAACTCAGGCAGCTCGTTGAAAGACGGCCAAACTTTCACGACACGCACAGATACAGCAGCCAAGGTGGGTCAATAAACCATGTTTTTGTCCAACTTCAGCGTTAAGAAGCCAGTTGTCACGATCGTCGTGTTGCTGATGCTCATGGCCGTCGGGCTCATGGCTTTAAAGAAACTCAAAGTCAACCAAATTCCCGATGTCGACATGCCCTTGTTGGTGGTAGACATTAGCTATCCGGGTGCATCGCCCGATACGGTGGAACGTGAAGTTCTGAACCGCATTGAAAAAGCCTTGCAATCGGTCAATGGCATTAAAGAAATGCGCGGCACGGCCAATGAAGGCAACGCCAACATTTTGGTGTTCTTTGAATTTAAAAAGAACATGGTGGAGGCCACGGATGAAGTGCGCAATGCCATTGGAAAAGTGCGCTACAAGTTGCCCACCGAAATTCGTGAGCCCGTCATCCTGCGCATTGACCCAGCAGCACAACCTATCATGCAACTGGCCTTGTCTTCTTCAAGCCAAAGTCATGCTGAAATTTCTCGTTTGGCAGAAGATCAAATTGCCGACAAATTTCGCGGCATTCCCGGCGTGGCCCAAGTCAATGTGAATGGCGCTCTGAAACGTGAGCTGAGTGTTTTGCTTCATGCGCAAAAATTGCGCGAGGTCAATCTATCCGTCACGGAAGTGGTCAATGCCCTTCGCACGCAAAATGCAACGGCACCTGTCGGTAAAGTTCGTGGCGCCTTGGAAGATCAGAGTATTCGACTGCTTGGACGCATTGAGTCACCTGCTGAATTCAATCAAATTGTCATCAAGCGCAGTGGCAATGAACTGATTCGCTTGGGTCAAGTGGCCACCGTCACCGATGGCTTTGCAGAACTCAATTCCCTCAGCGTTCGAAGCGGTAAACCCAATGTGGGCTTGTCTATTACGCGTTCGCGCGACGCCTCCACTGTAGGCGTTGCCAATGAAATTCGCAAAATTGCTGCTGACATCAACAAGTCATTGCCTGAAGGCACCAAGATTGAAGTCACGCAAGACGGCGGTAAAGAAGCACAGAACAGCTTGAACAATGTGGTGGACGCATTGATTTTTGGCGCCGGCCTCACCATTTTTGTGGTGTATGTGTTTTTGAACTCATGGCGTTCGACGCTCATTACCGCCTTGTCACTGCCCACGTCTGTGATCACCGCCTTTATTGCCGTTTGGCTGTGTGGGTTCACACTCAATTTCATGAGCCTATTGGGCTTGTCGCTGGCCATTGGTGTGCTCATTGACGATGCCATTGTGGTGCGAGAAAACATCGTGCGGCACATGGAGCGAGGCTCAGATCGTCGCACAGCTGCATTGAACGGCACCGCCGAAATTGGCATGGCTGTGGCAGGCACCACCTTTTCAATCGTGGCGGTGTTCATTCCCGTGGCATTTATGCCTGGTGTGTCTGGCGAATGGTTCCGCCCCTTCGGCTTGACGGTGGTGGCCTCGGTGTTGGTCAGCTTGCTTATTTCCTTCACTCTCGATCCCATGTTATCGGCTTATTGGGGTGACCCACCCGGCGCGCACTTGCAAGCCAAAAAAGGCATCAGCTTAAAACTCAAACAATTCAACGACTGGTTTGACCATCAAGCCGACCGCTATGGCAACGTGATTGCTTGGGCCTTGCACCACCGCCGTTGGATGATGGCCTTTGCTGTTATCAGTTTCTTTGGTGCCATCTTTTTGCAAGTCCAGTTTGGGGGGTCTAGTTTCTTGCCCAAAGCAGACGGCAAAACCTTGGCCATTGATGTGCGCTCACCTGCCAGCAGCAATTTGGAATACTCCCGCATGAAGCTGGAAGCTGCTGCCGTCATGGCGCGTAGCTTGCCCGAAACCAAAGCCACCAACAGTTATGTCAACCCTACAGGCGGGCGCATCTATGTTGACATTGGCGACAGCACCAAACGCAAACGCACCGCGCAAGAAATTGCCATTGAATTGCGACAACGCACCGCGCAACTGGTAGGTGCGGAGTACACCGTGCTAGACGACTTGTCGAATGGCGCTTCCAAGCCCGTTCAAATTCGTTTCAGTGGTACCGACTCACGTAAATTGCTGGCCATTACCAGCGACTTCATGGCGCAATTGCGTCAAGTACCTGGTGCGGTGGATGTTGGTTTGTCTCAGCAGGATCCACAAAACGAATTGCAAATTGAACTTGACCGCGGTCTGGCCAATTCCTTGGGCATTTCCGTCACAGACACGGCCAACGCTTTGCGCGTTGCGTTTGCAGGCATCGAAGTGGGCGACTGGGTCGACCCCACCGGTGAATCACGCGATGTGGCTGTGCGCTTGGCCCCCGAAGATCGCATGAGCATTGGCAACATTGAGCGATTGCCCATTACGGTCAATGGCATGAACACCGTTATTCCCTTGGCGCAAATTGCCAAAATTTCGATGGGCAAAGCACCTTCCAAAATTGAGCACTCCGATGGCAAACGCACCATTGGCGTGTCGGCCAACGTTCAAGGTCGCTCTTCTGGTGAAGTCACGGCAGATGCTTTGAAGATCGCCAAGAACATCAACTTCCCTGAGGGCTACGGCATTGAACTCGATGGCGCGTCCAAAGATCAGCAAGAAGTTTTTGCTGAAATGGGTATAGCGCTCATCTCGGGCATTGGCCTCATGTACTTCATTTTGGTGATGCAATTTAGCTCGTTCACTGCCCCATTGGCTGTGATGTTCTCATTGCCTTTGTCACTCATTGGTGTGGTGGTGGCTTTGCTGCTCACAGGTGGCACCTTGAATTTGATGAGCCTCATTGGCGTGATCATGCTCATGGGCTTGGTGGCCAAGAACGCTATTTTGTTGTTGGACGCTGCTCGTTCGCTTGAAGAAGAAGGCGTTGAACGCGAAGAGGCCTTGATGACAGCAGGCCGTAAACGTTTGCGCCCCATCATCATGACCACCTTTGCCCTAATTGCCGGCATGATGCCTGTGGCCATTGGCATTGGCGAGGGCAGCGAGTTTTATCGCCCCATGGCCGTGGCCATCATTGGCGGCACCATCACGTCCACCATCCTCACGCTGTTGGTCATTCCTAGCTTCTACGACAGCATTGAGTTGTCACGTGAAGCCTGGAAACTTCGCTTCCAAGCGCTGGGCAAACGCCTGAAGTTCTAAGCATTCAACTGCATCACCGTCTGCCTAGACGGTGATGTAGCTTGACTCTTTCACCTCTTCCATCACCACATAACTGTGCGACTGTGACGGCACTGGAATTTGGTTCAGGATGTTGCTAAGCAAATCTCGATATTGCGTCATGGCACTCAAGCGCGCCTTCACCAAGTAATCAAAACTGCCCGACACCAAGTGACACTCCAACACTTCGGGCATGTTGGCAATTTGATTGCGCACCTTGTCAAACACCTCACCCGATTTGGTGGTGAGTGTAATTTCTACAAAGACCAATAAAGGCTTCTCCACCAACTTGGGGTCAATGCGCGCGTGATAGCCTGTGATCACACCTTGGCGCTCCATCCGCTTGACACGTTCTGCACACGGGGAAGTTGATAAGCCAATTTGCTCCCCCAATTCCGTCATGGACATACGCCCCTGGCGCTGCAGCAAATCGAGGATTTTTCTGTCAATTCGGTCAAGCTCAGTCATTTTTTCTGCACCTCAAGAAGAACTCCATTATTTTTAGTGAATTTAACTTAAAAATCTTAAAAATTCAGAAAAATCACCCGCAATACCCTGAATACACTTCGATTTCATTGTGCAAAACAAGGAAACTTGATGAAAACCATTGTTCTAGGAAGTGGCGTGATTGGTATCACCACCGCTTATTACTTGGCCCGTTCCGGCGTTGATGTCACGGTCATCGATCGCCAACCTCAAGCTGCAGAAGAAACCAGTTTTGCCAATGCTGGACAAATTTCACCGGGTTACGCCACTCCTTGGGGCGCGCCTGGAATTCCCCTCAAAGCCCTGAAATGGTTGTTTGAAAAACATGCGCCCTTGGCTATCCGACCCGATGGCACTTTGTTTCAAGCCCAGTGGATGATGCAAATGTTGCGCAACTGCACGTCTGCGCGTTACAGCGTCAACAAAGAACGGATGATGCGCCTGTCTGAATACAGTCGCGACTGCCTGCGCCAGTTGCGCGCAGACACGGGCATTTCTTATGAGCAGCGCACCGGCGGCACGCTTCAAGTGTTTCGCAAACAAGCTCAACTCGATGCTGTCGCGCGAGACATTGAAGTCTTGAAGGAATGCGGCGTTCCGTTTGAGCAATTAGATCGTGGAGGCTTGCTCAAAGTCGAGCCTGGTTTGCATCAAGCCTGTGCGCCGCGTGAGGGTCGCTTGTTGGGTGGTTTGCGTTTGCCCAACGACGAAACTGGCGATTGCCGCTTGTTCACTTTGCAGTTGGCTGAAATGGCCAAAGCCTTGGGCGTCAAATTTAGATACGGCGAGACCATTGAGCAGATTTTGTCGGATGGCCAATCGATTCAAGGCATTCAACTGAAGAGCCGCACCCGAGAAGTACTGCACGCCGACCAATACGTGTTGGCATTGGGCAGTTACAGCCGACAAATGCTGCAGGGGTTGAAGATCCACATTCCGGTCTACCCCGTCAAAGGTTACTCGCTCACCATGCCTTTGGTGAATGAATCATTGGCACCAGTGTCTACCGTACTAGACGAAACCTACAAAATTGCTGTTACACGATTTGACCAGCGCATTCGTGTGGGCGGCATGGCCGAGCTCAGTGGCTTTGATTTGCGCTTGAACCCACAACGCCGAGCCACTTTAGAAATGGTAGCCAACGATTTGTTTCCAGGTGGTGACGTGGCACAAGCGCAATTTTGGACGGGCCTCCGGCCCATGACACCCGATGGCACGCCCATTGTGGGTGGCACCGCCTTGCGCAACTTGTTTTTGAACACAGGCCATGGCACCTTGGGCTGGACCATGGCCTGCGGCTCGGGACGTTACTTGACCGATGTGATTCTGGGCCGCACACCAGAAATTAGCACCGAAGGTTTGAGTTTGGCGCGCTATTCAAAACAGCGTCCTACCCTTACTTCCCCCGAAAAACTGGCAGACGCCTTTCAGCAAACGCCGCGCGTCCTTCCGCAAAGTCTTCGCTAAGGCTGGTGCGTTCCACACGCTCGCGAAGTGTGGCCTCTTGAGCTACACCCGTGGCAATTTCGTTGATTGATTTTTTGGTTTCTTCGGCCGCCAAAGGTGCAAGCGCAATGATGTCTTGGGTTAATTCTTTCAAGCAATCTTCCCAAACATCGGCTGTTACGAAGTCTTCAAACAAACCCAGTTGCTTAAGTTGCTGCCAACTAAAGGGGCGCGCTGTGAGAAAAGCACGCTTGGTAGCCGCTAGACCCATACGATGGATGTAGCGTGCCAAGCCACTGGGGTAGTAGTGCAGACCAATGGCCGTCGCAGGCATGCGCCATTCGATGCCCTGCAAACCGATGCGCAAGTCACAAGCCAGCACCATGTCTGTGGCTCCACCGTACACACTGCCATTCAGTGCGCAAATGGTGATGGGCCTCAATACAGCCAAAGCTTCGGGCACTCTTTCAAATGAGGTGGCCCCCTGCCCTTCCTCGTCAAAACCACCAATGTCATAGCCTGCGCAAAACACGGGCTTGGGTTGCCCTGCTGTGTTGGCCGTGAGGACTACCACACGCACCGATTGATCCTGGTTCACTTGCTGAAAGTGCGCCAACAAAGTTTGCAAGTCTTCATTTTCTAGGCGGTTGCGCTGAGCGGGTCGGTTCAGCGTAATTGTGGCGACACCTTCTTGGATGTGAAGGAGCGGTGCGCTGACGGTGTGAATTATTTCAGTCATACATTGAATTGCAAACAAGCTTTCTAAAAGCATTCATCAATATAGTGCAATGATTGCACCACACCCATTACAATGCCAACATTACAAGTATTTCCACAAAGTCGTGTCTTGATGTTTTTTGGTGACCATCCACCACCCCACGTTCACATTCAGCTGTCTGATGGACGCGAATGCATTGTAGATATTGAAACACTCAAGATCATAGGCAAAATTTCTGTCAGAGAAATTCGAGAGGCATTGAATTGGATTGAAATTGAACGCAAGTTCCTAGGCAATGAATGGCAAAGGTGCAATACATGAGCGAGTTTTTTTATCCAACCCTCAAAAGGGTCGAAGCACTCGAGCCCTGGACCCTCCGCACTATCTGGAGCACGGGTGAGACGCTCGATGTTGACCTTAGCAATTTGTTCAAACGAAAAGCATTTGCTGAAATTCGACAACCTGAAGTTTTCAAAAAAGTACATCTTCATCAGGGATGCATTCAATGGTTCGATGCCGAGTTAAGCCCAGACAATGTCTATGCATGGGCTAAAGAGCAATCTGGTGCAGTCAGCCACGAAATGTTTGGCGAATGGCTCTCACGAAATGCCTTGTCACTCACCACAGCAGCATCCGCATTGGGCATTAGCAGACGAATGGTGAGTTATTACAAAACCGCCACCAAGCCCATTCCCCGTGCTATTTGGCTGGCTTGTCTAGGCTGGGAAATTACCAAACCCACGCACTCACTTCCCAAAGAATTGCCATCTAGCAGAGAATATGCAGCCTTAAGAGCTGCGTAAATCAGGGAACCGCTCGCTCGCTCAGCGATAATCAAGCCTTGCATCAACGTCCTCTAAGGGCGCTTGCCCCTCTAGGATTTCAAGATGAAAAAAAACTTCCCCCTGCAAATTGAAGGTAAAAATGCCGACCGCGTGTTGGAAGCCGTCAAGCACGAGATTCGCAAATACTTCAAACGCGAACGCAATCGTGCCTTGCCCAAAGAGGTCGACTTTTGGGACTTTGACTGCAAAGTGGGTTTAACGGCAGAGACAGCTGAAGGTGTCAAGGTCAGTGCTGTCATTGAAAGTGTCGATGCTGTCGCCAAAGAAGGCGCTGCCGCAGTCTATGTGGAAATATTGAGCAAGCATGGCGTTCGCGTGATCAACCCAGAAAACGACCCGGTCATCATTGAACGCGTTGACGAAGTTGGCTCTGCCAACCGATAAATAATCCAGCGCCAATGACCACGGCGCAACCTAACAGCATCGGCGCATCGAGCTGCTCGTCAAAGACCAGCACGCCAATGGAAATACCAAAGAGAAGTCGAGAGTATCTGTAGGGCGTCACAGCACCAATGGAGCCCGTGCGCATGGCAGCCATAAGCGCTGTGTAGGCAAAGACACCCGCAATCAGCGCAGCAGAAATCATCCACACCTGCTGGAATTGCAGCGAAACAAATGACTTGCCTTCCCACAGCGCATAGCATGCACCCGCAACGACCATGGTGCTAAAGCCATAAAAACCAAGCACCTCTTTGGTCAATGAAGGGGGTGCTGTTCGAGAAAACAAATCTCGGCCCACAAAACCCAAAGTGCCGACCAAAGCAAGCAATGACAATGCCGAAAAATCTTCTGCCGATGGCCGCAGAATGATGAGAACACCCGCCAGACCCACAAAAATAGCCAACCAAGTTTGGGCACTCACTTTTTCGTGCAGGAATACGCGGGCACCCAGCACAACAAACAAAGGTGCTGCCTGCAAAATGGCGGTTGCAGATGACATGGGCGTCAATGCAATGGCCAAGATATAAAACAAACGTCCAAAGAATTCAAACACTGCCCGGAACAGCATGTTGCGAGTCAAAACTTGCGCTTGAAAAAGGGGGGTGCCTACACGTCTGGCCATGACTGCAAATACACACAATCCGCCAAGTCCAAAAATCATCAGCACCTGCCCCACAGGAACTTGCTTGGTAACTGTCTTTAAAAATGCGTCTTCAATGGCAAATGCTGCCATGGAAGCAATCATCCAAGCAATTCCTAACAAATTGTGGCGAGGAGTGTTGAATGAATCAATCATGCGTTAAAAACCAATTGACCTTTATAGTACTGCATCAGTCATTTCCATATTCAGAACATGAAGCTGGTTCAAATCAATGATCTCACGGCCCTGGACATTCAAGCCATTTGGCAGCTTGCTGCCAAACCCATTCGTCCAATTCAAGGCAATGTTGCTTGGTCCTTCGAAGGCAATGGCATTCGCACACGGACCACATTCATTCAAGCGTTTCGCGAGCTAAAACTCAACTTTGTAGAACTGCCCAATCTGCTTAAAACCACAGAGCGAGCTTGCGACCTTGCAGGCTATCTCGATCCTTTTTACGACATCTACGTTATCCGCGATGGCAATCAAGATCGTTTAAATGAGTTTGCCCAGGCCTCGCAACGCCCAGTAATCAACGCCATGACTGCGCTGGGGCATCCTTGTGAAGTACTGACCGATGCCTATTCGATTGAAAAAAACATTGGCTCTTTGGCCAACACCCACATCACGCTTTGGGGTCCAACGACCAATGTATTCAGGTCATGGCATGAACTGGCACAAGTGCTGGGCTTTGACATTGTGCATGTTTGTGATGCACAGTTTCATGAAAGCAAAGACCAGGTTCACTTTGTAGAGACCTTTGAAGGCACCACCGATGTGGTCATCACGGACAGCTGGCCCACAGGTTTTGCACATTCGGCGTGGTCACTGAGCACCGAACATTTGCAAGCATTGGGGTTGCCCCAACTGATCGCAACACCGCCGTTTCACATCGGCCAAGAAGTGGCTTTTGATCCTTTGCACTACAAAGGATTTATGGGTTACGCACAAAAAATAGATTTGCTGCCAGTGCAGAAGGCCATTTTGAGTTACCTGCTGTCCAAGAAATAGATTTACCCGAAGGCACGTTCAGTGCAAATTGCGCTTGCCTGATTCGTTGCTGAGAGCGTCCAAAACAAACATGGGAATGTCGACATCGAACTTTTCGCCATCTTCGGCCACACAAAAATAACTGCCGTGCATGGTGCCTGTGGGCGTTCTTAAGCGCGTGCCACTGGTGTACTGAAACTTTTCACCCGGTTGTAACAAGGGCTGATAGCCCACCACGCCCAAGCCCTTCACTTTTTCGTGGAGACCATTGGCATCGTTCACGCTCCATGCCCTAGAGATCACCTGCGCCGCGATATTGCCGGTGTTGGTAATGGTGATGCTGTAGGCAAATGTATAGAGGTCACCCGTGGGATCAGATTGCTCAGGCAGATACTGAGGGATAACTTCAACTTGGAGTTTGTAATTAGGCATGGTGTGATTTTGCACTCATCAATGCAGATGCATTCAATATATCGAATCAACCCTTTCAAATCGACTGACTACCACTTAACCCATAAATTTTTTAGTAATTTTTGAATAATTAAGGTATATTTTATGAACATACCTGACTTTGAATTTCATTCAAGCAATAGCACCTCAAACAGACTTAAACACGGCATTGATTTTGAAGAAGCACAAGCACTTTGGAACGACCCCTTGCTGTTAGAAATTCCAGCGAATCTTGAAGATGAACCAAGGTTCTTGTTGATTGGCACCATTGACCATCGCCATTGGTCAGCCGTGATCACTTACAGAGGCAACAAGATCCGGTTAATTTCTGTCAGGCGATCTCGCAAGGAGGAGATAACACTCTATGAAAGCTAAAAAATTTGATCAAGCCTTCGACGAAGGCGCTGACGTCACCCCTGCTTTAGATTTAAGCAAAGCCAAACGTGTTCAAAATGCACCTAAACGGGTGAATGTCGACTTTCCGGTTTGGATGGTCGAATCCCTAGACCGAGAAGCCAGCAAACTGGGTGTCACTCGTCAATCGGTCATCAAGGTTTGGTTGGCCGAACGTCTGGCCATGAACTCAAATGGCCAACGCTAATTGGCGTTGACCAAGAGTTCTTGGCCTTAAGACTTATGCAACCAGCGGCAAAGCTCTTCGTCTTTTTCCTGTCAACTTGAACATGGCGTTGGCCACAGCTGGCGCCAACGGTGGCACTGCGGGTTCGCCCACACCTTCAGGCGAATGGGTGCTGGGCACAATCCAAGTTTCAACCACAGGCGATTGCGCCATGCTCACCAAGGGGTAGTTGTTAAAGTTGGTTTGTTGAACCACACCGTCTTGTATGTCAATTTGTCCAAAAAAGGCAGCTGTCAATGCAAAGTTGACTGAGCTCTCAACCTGCTGTGCCACGGTGCCAGGATTGACCACCGTACCGCAATCGATGGCGCACACCACACGGTGCACATGGGGCTTGCCGCCTTGCATCGAAACTTCGGCCACTTGCGCCACGATAGAGCCAAAGGATTCGTGCAAGGCAACGCCATGCGCATGACCTGCGGGCAAGGCTGTGCCCCACTTGGCTTTGTCTGTGGCCAATTTCAATACCGCCGCATAACGTGGCGCGTTCTTCAAAAGCGCCATCCGAAATGCCACCGGATCTTGTTTGGACTCAACAGCCAACTCATCGATGAAGCTTTCTGAAAAGAATGCATTGTGTGAGTGACCTACAGAGCGCCAAAAACCAATGGGCACGCCCATCTTGGTAGACACATGCGACATGCGTTGGTGCTCAAAGCCGTAGGGCAAATCAAACAAACCTTCGGCTGTTGTTTTGTCTGGTGCATCCACTGGCCCAGACAGCGCTGGCAGCACACGAGACATCCAACGCGGCGAAATGGCATCGCCAGCCGATTTAATTTGCAAGCTCTCAACTTGGCCCTGCGCATTGATGGCGGCACTCAGTTGTGCCACATGCATGGGGCGGTAGTAGTCGTGCGTCATGTCTTGCTCTCGCGACCAGACCAATTGCACTGGCGCGCCATCAGCGGCCATGGCCAACTGCGCAGCTTGCACAACCACATCCACTTCCAAACGCCGGCCAAATCCACCACCTAACAAAGTGACATTGAGTTTGACTTTGTCTTCAGCCAAATCAGCCACTTTGGCGGCTGCAGCGCGCGCCAGACCAGGCACTTGAGTGGGCGCCCAAATTTCCAACTGACCGTTTTTAAATTGCGCTGTGCAATTCATGGGCTCCATGGTGGCGTGCGCCAAGTAAGGGGCCTTGTATTGCGCCTGAATGACACGCGCAGCACCCGCTTCAGCTTTGGCAGCATCGCCTTGCTCATGAAAAGCAAAGCCGCTTTCTGTTTTGAGTTTTTCAATCAGCTCAGATTCAATGCGCTTCGTATCAATGGCACCCTCTTTGCGCTGAGTCCATTGCGCTTTGACTTTTTGAGCGGCTTGTTGTGCATGCCAAGTTGATTTGGCTATGACTGCAAAGCCAGGGGCAGAACCCGCGGCACTGGACAATTGAATGCACTTCACAACACCAGGCATGGCCAAGGCTTCCTGGGTGTCCATGCTGCTGAGCGAGCCTCCCATTTGCGGCACTTGAATGACGCTGGCAAACAGCATGTTTGGAAGACGAACGTCCATGCCAAACACGGCTGAGCCATTTGTTTTGGCAGGGACATCTGCACGCTTTGTCGCTTTACCAATCAATTGCCAATCATTGCGATCTTTGAGCACAACATTGGTAGGGGTTTGAGCCGCTGCGCCTTTGGCCAGTTCACCAAAGTGAGCAGACTTTCCTGAAACATGGCTAACGACGCCGTCTTTGACGGTCAGTTCTTTGGCAGGTACTTTCCATTGATCTGCTGCAGACAACAACAAGCTGGCTTTGGCTGTGGCAGCTGCAGTGCGCAAATGTTCCCATGCATCTTTGACAGACGAAGAACCGCCGGTAGCATTGACACCCAATTCGCGCGCCACTTTGCTAACCATCCACTCCCCTGTTTTGACCATCATGGGCTTGTCTTTGCCCTCTGACTGCATGGGGTGGAATGGCAAGGTGCCGACAAACATGGCCACGTTGCCATAAATAGCGTCATGGCCAGCTTGCTCAAGTCGAACGCTCTTTAAAGCTACATCCAATTCTTCTGCCACCAACATAGCCAATGCATTGTGAATGCCCTGCCCCATGTCGCTGCGGTGCATGGCCAACACGATGCTGCCGTCTTTGGCAACTTTGATCCAACCGTTTAGTGCAACATCACCGTCGGTCGATAGCATGTTGCTAGGCTTACCTAAACGTGAGCGCGGTGGCATCACGCCCCAACCCACAATCAAGGCACCGGTAAGGCCTAGGCCACTCAAAATGAGGTTACGGCGCTTCATGCTTGTGCTCCTGCAGCGCGGTGAATAGCGGCACGCACGCGTTGATAGGTGCCGCATCGGCAGAGGTTGGTCATGGCTTCATCGATGTCGGCATCGGTGGGTTTGGGCTTTCTGGCCAAGAGCGCAGCAGCGGCCATGAGCATGCCGCTTTGGCAGTAGCCGCATTGGGGTACTTGCTCTTCAATCCAGGCTAGTTGCAAGGCACTGGGTTTGTCAGGGGTACCCAAGGATTCAATGGTTTTGATGTTGGAGCCTGCAACGCTTGAGACTGGCGTGACGCAAGAGCGTACGGGTTGACCGTCTTTGTGGACTGTGCAGGCGCCGCACGCTGCAATGCCACAGCCAAATTTGGTGCCAGTGAGATTAAGGGAGTCTCTTAGAACCCAGAGCAAGGGCATTTGCGGGTCGACGTCTAAGGTGACGTTGTTGCCGTTGACATTGAGGTTCATGGAGGGTCTTCCTAATTGGAGGCTTGTGATGCTAATGGCCTATGCTAGCAGGTGTTTGGAAAACGACTACCGCCGCCAACTCTGGCCGTGTTTCAAAACAAAGAAGTTAACTGGCGTTGAAGACTCTTTTTTAGCCAGTTCTAAATCTTTTGGCACTTGATCCAAAGGCTCATCGCTCATGCCATCAAAGGTACCCCAGTGAATGCCGATGGCTGCTTTGGCATTGACATCTTTTTGTACTTGCAGCGCCTCTGAAGGATTGACATGCGAGTCCTTCATGAACCAACGGGGTTCATATGCACCAATTGCAATGGCGGCTAAATCAAAGCCACCCATGCGCTTGCCAATGTCTTGAGTATCGGGCGAGTAAGCCAGGTCGCCCGAAAACCAAAATTTAAAGTCGGGGTGCATCAAGGCCCAGCTGCCCCAGAGTGTTTCGTAGCGATCGCTGATAGATCTGGCACTCCAATGTTGAACTGCCAAAAAGTGCAAATCAAGGTTTTTTGTTTTGCCCTTGAGGCTTGCTTGTTGATCCCAATCCAACGCAACAACGTTTTGTGCTGGACCTTGCAAAACACTGCCCTTAATTTCTGATTTAAACCAATGCTGAATACCAAGCGGCACATAAAAACGAATGCCTTTATGGGCCGCCATGAGTGCTTGGATGGTGTCTTTGTCTAAATGATCCCAATGGTTGTGTGAGATGACGACAGCATCAATGGTTGGCAGTTGGTCGAAAGGAATACCGGGGGCCTGATGACGTTTAGGCCCAGCAAAACTGAAAGGTGAAGCGCGTTGACCCCAATGTGGATCGGTCAGCAAGTTCAAGCCGTCGATTTGAACCAACAGTGTGGAATGCCCAACCCATGTCACTCTGGGCTTCGAACTGTCACTGTTAATCAATTCAAGGTTTGGCTCGATGCCAATGATGGGCTTTGCAGGCGGTTTGGGCAAGCCATCTCGCAGGCGTTCCCATTGCCAACGCAAGAGGCCTGGTTTGTCTGATCGCTCTGTATAACGGTTGGAGAATCCGTCGGTGCGGTGATGTGGTTTGCTAGCGTCGTAGTCGGGGTTGGCGCGTGGCGCAATGCTGACGCAAGCAGCCAGCGTTGCACAGAGCAGCAGCGCAACAGCACCAAAGACCTTGAGTTTTCGGAATTTCATCTTCACTAAATTTTAGGCATGCTTGATTAGCAAAGCTATTCAATTGACGGAGCAGAACATGTTTCATCACAAACCGCCTAAGTTTCCCAATAACAAGCCGATTAAGCACTTGGGGTCTAAGTCAGCATTCTAAATGTTGAGACATCTTTAATTCGAGTAGCCGGTCTGGATAAAACACACCTGACCTAACAGTCAGGTTCAGGCGCGGCGCTTGGTTTTCTCGGCGGATAAAGCGGTCATGAATTCAACGACGAAGTTGCAGTCATCGTCCTGCAACACGCTCAAGTCACCTATGGCAACCGGAGCCATATAGCCTCGAATAACTTTCAAACCAGCAATGCGTTCATCAATTTTCGACAACACTTCTCCCGCCAGTAGCTGTAACGCTTGTTCATCGAGGACACCTTGATCGCGATCAGACAGTAGGAGTGCGATTTCTGCCAGCGTGAGGCCGAGTTGCTTCAGGTGCAGTATGGCCCTGAGCCGGTCCAGTGTTTCGCTGCCATATTGGCGATAGCCAGCTTCCGTTCTGCTCTGGGGAGCAATTAGCCCTTCTTCTTCATACAGGCGCAATTGACCACGGGTCACGCTGGCAGCCTTGCACAAGGCGCTGGTCGTCTGCAAATTCTTGAAAGCCTTTACGGTCATTACGCTTTTCATATTTTGTTTGTTTCCGGTGATTGAGAGCAGGCGCGTATTTCTGAAGCCTGCGTCAGGGCCGTTAAGCCAGATTTAGTTCGGGGCGGCCTGGACGACTACATAGCCGTCAACACATGTTAAACCTGGCGCCTGAGTGCCAGGTCAAGTGTTTGTATGCGCCAAATCAAGGGAAAGAAATGTCTTGACCTGGCACCTTTCTACCGGGTTTTTAATCTCTGAATAGATAAAACAACTATGGAAATTAATCTTGACCACACTATCAACAACCAACAAAACCGCGCTCATCACTGGTGCTTCATCAGGTATCGGTATGGCGCTAGCCCACCAATTTGCGCAAGATGGCTACCAGCTCGTATTGGCAGCTCGGGGCGTGGCCAAAATGCAAGCCTTGGCCGATGAGCTGCAACGGAAGTTTAAGGTATCCGTCACTGTCATTGGCGCAGACTTGGAAACCCATGATGGTGCTGCACGGCTGCACGCCGATGTCAAAGCGCGGGGTATCGTCCTGAGCGCGTTGGCGAACAACGCTGGGTACGGGGCCTTTGGCGAGTTCAAAGACTCTGCACTAAAGTCTGAGCTGGCCATGATGCAGCTCAACATGAACACAGTCGTTGTACTGACCAAACTGTTCCTGCCCGATCTATTGGCGACGCGCGGCAAAATTCTCAACACAGCCTCCACAGCGGCCTTTCAGCCAGGCCCCTACATGGCGGTGTACTACGCCACCAAATCTTTCGTTCTTAGCTTTTCAGAAGCTATTGCATCGGAGTTGGAAGACACAGGCGTAACTGTCACTGCACTGTGCCCCGGCCCAACAGCTTCAGGTTTTCAGGACAAGGCTGACCTTGGAAACTCTGCCCTGATTAAAGGCAAGAAACTGCCCACGTCTGAGGAAGTTGCTGAATTGGGCTACCGCGCCATGCAACGCGGACAGCGCGTCTACATCCCTGGCTTCGTCAATTGGGCGATGGCCCAAAGCATGCGTTTCACGCCGCGAAATCTGGCCACTAAGGTGGTGAAAATTTTGACCAGACCCATCTCATAAAGCCAACACCATGATTGATAACATGAACAGCTACTTCGTCGCAGAGAAGCAAGAGAGCGTGATTTTTATTGCCGTTGGCCTTCTGGCCTTAGCTATCAGCGTCTGGCTCTGGGTGAATGGGCACCGCCTGAAGTCTATGGCCTATCCGCTGGTAGTCATTGGTTTGATGCAGATAGTGGTGGGTGGCACCGTATACCTCCGCACCGACTTGCAAGTGTCAACCTTGAGCGCACAGTTGCAGTTGAACCCTTCGGTACTAAAAGCCGAGGAAACCACCCGCATGCAGACCGTCATGAAAAACTTTTCGATCTACAAAGGAATCGAAATGCTGCTGCTGATCATCGGTGTCGGGATGATTGCCTTTTTGCAGCGCCACGACATGGCAGCGGGCATTGGCGTCGGGCTCGTATTGCAGGCTGCGATCACTCTAGCGTTGGACATTTTTGCTGAGGCCAGAGGTGCAGACTACTTGTCAGCGGTAAAAAATATTGCAATATGAGAAAACGCGCACAAAAGCAGTTCAAGCAACTTGAAATCAGTTCGAAATAGTCTTGGCGGGGCAGAAGATACTAGATCGCAAACCGCCTAAATTTCCCAAGAGCAAGCCGATCAAGCACTTGGGCCCCAGTTCATTATTCTAAATGTTGAGACATCTTCTTGTACCGAGAGTTTTCAGAACCTCTGTGCTAAAGGCTCCGGAATTAGAACCTGCCAGGTTGTCCCACTGTGCCTCTTCGACCCATTGCAGCCGGTCACATCTTCTAAGACGTTGACTTGTGTACAGCGGTTGCTGCCGGTCGTGTCCCGCAGTCATTTGTGGGCTTTCTGCCAGTAGCGGTCGGTCGATCTTTAACCATCAGGCTCGGCAGCCGGTCAGTTCGGTCATAGGCCAATGACCGCTACCACACA
>JBASJS010000004.1:0-32362 GCA_049655425.1 Limnohabitans sp.
TGGGGTCAAACAAATGGGGTCAAACAAATGGGGTCAGATCAACATTAATTCAAAGAATTAATGTTGATCTGACCCCATTTGTTTTGGCGACCAGCGCCCTAGCGCAATTACTTGGTAGCAGGTGCAGCAGGAGCCGCCGCAGCAGGCGCTTCGGCGGGTGCTGCTGCAGGGGCGGGTGCAGGTGCGTGCACTGCGTCACCACCATGTTTTTCTCCGCTCATGTCGAGGCTGTCGCCGCCTTTAGAGATGACGTACAAAGCGAGAGCGGCGAACACAACGAAACCAACAACAATTTTCCACATAAGTTTTCTCCTAAAAAATAATGTTACACAAACGCAAATTTTTTAATTGGGGTCAGATCAACATTAATTAATGTTGATCTGACCCCAATTAAAAAAGCCCTCCACGAAGGGAGGGCTCGAATGTAGCACCGGGAAGGCCCCGGAATGCTTACAAGTTAGTCGTTGGCGTAGATGTCAACGTCTTTGGTTTCCTTGATGAACAAGCCACCAATGACCACGGTAGCGCCAGCAATGATGATGGGGTACCACAGACCGTTGTACATGTTACCGGTTTGCGCCACGATCGCGAAAGCAGTTGTAGGCATCAAACCACCGAACCAACCGTTACCAATGTGGTAAGGCAAGGACATGGATGTATAACGAATACGTGTTGGGAACATTTCCACCAACATGGCAGCAATAGGACCGTACACCATGGTGACCAAGATCACCAAATAAGTGAGGATCGCCACCACGGTCACTTTGTCGAACTTGGCCATGTCAGCTTTGACAGGGTAGTTGGCAGCCTTCAAAGCAGCGCCCAAGTTAGATGCCAAGAGTGTTGCACCCGCAGTTTTTTCGTTGCTCAAATCTTTGACAGATTTGGTAGCAGCTTCGATGGCCTTAGCGTCTTTTGGCTCAGCAGCGTTGAGGGCTGCGAGTTTTTCTTCGGCTTTGGTTTTGGCTGCAGCGATGTCTTCAGCAGAGTACTTAACATTCACAACGGTCTCGCCCACCTTGATCACGGCTGCGGTGCCAGCGGGCGCCACAATGTTTTCATAGGAAACAGACGCACTGGCCAAACGTTGCTTGGCAATGTCGCAAGAAGAAGTGAACTTTTTCGTGCCTGTTGGGTTGAACTGGAAAGAACACTCAGCAGGATCGGCAGTGACCGTGACTTTAGAAGCCTGTTGTGCAGCGTGCAAGTCTGGGTTAGCCGCTTTTGTAAGCGCTTCAAAGACTGGGAAGTATGTAACAACAGCCAACAAGCAACCGGCCAAGATCAATGGCTTGCGGCCAATCTTGTCAGACAAGGTGCCGAAGATCACGAAGAAAGGTGTACCGATGATCAAGGAGATGGCCACCATGATGTTGGCGGTAGCGCCGTCTACTTTGAGCGCTTGTGTCAAGAAGAACAAAGCGTAGAACTGACCAGAGTACCAAACCACAGCTTGACCCATGACCAGACCAAACAAGGCCAAGATCACAATTTTCAAGTTTTTCCATTGACCGAAAGACTCGGACAAAGGTGCTTTAGAAGTTTTGCCTTCTGCTTTCATTTTGACGAAAGCGGGTGACTCGTTCATGCTCAAACGAATGTACACAGAGATGATCAGCATGATGACGGAGACCAGGAACGGAACGCGCCAGCCCCAATCTGCAAAAGCCTCTTCACCCACGATGGTACGTGTGCCCAAAATCACCATGAGTGACAAGAACAAGCCCAATGTAGCTGTCGTCTGAATCCAGGCTGTGTAAGCACCGCGTTGACCCGCAGGCGCGTGCTCGGCCACATAAGTAGCAGCACCACCGTACTCACCACCCAAAGCCAAACCTTGCAACAAGCGCAAGCAGATCAGGATGACGGGAGCGGCCACGCCAATGCTGGCGTAGTTTGGCAAGATGCCCACGATGAACGTGGACACACCCATGATCAGGATGGTGACCAAGAAGGTGTACTTGCGACCAATCATGTCGCCCAAGCGGCCAAAGAAAATGGCGCCGAAAGGACGGACGATAAAGCCGGCGGCAAAAGCCAACAGCGCGAAAATGAAAGCAGAGCCTTCATCCAAGCCGCTGAAGAATTGTTTCGCAATAATTGCGGCGAGTGAACCGTAGAGGTAAAAGTCGTACCACTCGAACACGGTGCCCAGCGACGAAGCGAAGATAACCTTCTTCTCTTCAGCCGTCATGGGGCGGTTTTCAGTTGTTGCCATAGAGCTGTCTCCAAAAAATAGCCCTCGACACGAAGGCTTGGGGGCGATTCTTGGGGCAAGCTCTGACCACCCTCTGACACGAAACCAACATGGGCTGACAGTTTGGGGTGAAACCCTTGGTTTTTATTTCGCATTGCGAAATATCATGCTTATCAAGGGTAACTACCAAGACTCGATTGACACAGCTTCTATGGGTACACAGCCAATTTTCCCTACGATGACGAGTCCATGCAAAAAACTATCTTGTCCGCTGAAGAATTTTCTACACGTGTTAACCGACTGCGCATGGCCTTGTTAAGTGTGTGGCTCAGCGTGACCTTTTGCGTCGCCTTCTTCGCACGCGATTTGAACTTCATATGGCTAGACCGACCTCTTGGATTTTGGATGGCCGCACAAGGCAGCTTGCTGGTCTTCCTGATCATCGTCTGGGTTTACGCCCTGTGGGTGAACCACTGGGAAAAGCAAGTGATTGGGTTCAATGCCGAACCCGACCTAGAAGAATAAAGACAGACTATTTTTGTGCAGGTGCGCGGCGAATGCCTACTGGTAACTGCCCCACATCGCGCCACTCTGCACTTTGAAACCAGGTGTCGCCGTCTAAATAAGCGCGCAACATGGGCAATGCGTCTTGGCCCCAAAACACTTGCCCATCGACCACCATGCTGGGCACACCAAACAAGCCCAAGGCAATGGCTTGGTTGGTTTGTTGTTGCAACAACTGCTTGACCTCATCGGACTGCGGATCTTTGACCGCGTCTTTTAAAACTGCTTGCGACAAGAGATGATGCTGCAGTGTGGCCAAGCGGTCGGGGTCGGTTGCCTCTAAGCCTTCGCACCACACGTGTTTGAAAATGCTTTCGACCACATACCGATTGGGCTCGCCATTGGCGGAGGTGGCCACTGCCAAACGCAGCAAGGCCAACGGATTGAAAGGATGTGAGGCTGGCATTTTCAAAACAGTGCCCTGCTGCTTGGCCAGCCACATCACTTGGCGATAGGTCCAGTCGCGTTTGCCTGGCATTTCGGCTGGGCCCAATTGGCCATGGTGCTTTAACAGAGCACCAAACAACACAGGGTGATAGTGCACGCGGTGGCTGATGCCTTCGAGTGTTTTGGGCAACGCTTGAAATGCCAGCCATGCATAGGGCGAGATGAAGTCAAAGTAGAAATGGATTTCTTTCATCACGCTTGAGATCTTAATTTTTCGGCACAGCGCACTTGAATTTGTTGCCACACGCCGCGCTGCTGCGCACTGGGCATTTGGCCCCAAGCTGCAATTTCTTGAATGTTGCGCAAACAACCTTCACACAATTGGGTACTTGGATTGACAACGCAAACGGACACGCAAGGCGACGGCACATGCACCAAGTCTGAATTCAAGACTTGGTCTGCGCGGGTTTGCAATCGGGTGAGCTGGCTCATGATGGAGAGGATATCGCTTTGCGCAAAAACTTGCTGAAGCTGCAAGTATTTAAGCGGCTCGTTTGTTCAAGAGCGCCGTGGCCACGCGCGAACCCGACTTGCGCTGCAAAAAGTCGCTGATGTAAGCGCCAGCATCGACCAACTTGTCGAGGTCAATGCCTGTTTCAATGCCCATGCCGTGCAGCATGTAGACCACATCTTCTGTGGCCACATTGCCCGTTGCGCCTTTGGCATAAGGGCAGCCGCCCAAGCCTGCCACAGAGGTGTCAAATTGCCACACGCCCATTTGCAAACTGATGAGCGTGTTGGACAGCGCTTGGCCATACGTGTCGTGAAAATGGCCCGACACATCGTTCAAGTCGTAATGCTTGAGTGTGGCCTCCATGGCCGCTTGAACTTTGAGGGGCGTGCCCACACCAATGGTGTCGGCCACACCGATGTGTTGCACGCCAATGCTTTTCATCAACTTTGCCAAACGTTCTACTTGCGAGGGCGCCACATCGCCTTCGTAAGGGCAACCCACGGCACACGACATGGCACCGCGCACATAAATGCCAGCGGCACGAGCAGCCTCCACCACCGGCGCAAAGCGCTGAATGCTTTCTTCAATGCTGCAGTTGATGTTCTTTTGACTGAAGGCTTCACTGGCCGCAGCAAACACCACAATTTCATCGGGCTTGCTTTGCACCGCCGCTTGATAGCCCTGCATGTTGGGGGTGAGTACCGAGTAGCGTACATCGGTTTGACGCTGAATGCCGGCCATCACTTCGGCGTTGTCGGCCATTTGAGGCACCCACTTGGGGCTGACAAAACTGGTGACCTCAATCTCTTTGAGGCCTGCCGCTTGAAGGCGATGCACCAGTTCAATTTTGACGGCGGCCGGCACAGCTTGCTTTTCGTTTTGCAAGCCGTCTCGGGGGCCAACGTCAACCAACTTAACAAATGAAGGAAGTGTCATGGGTGTTCTCTGTCAATTCAATGGCTGATCAATAACCGCGAACTTTGTCGACGCGGCCTTCAATGGGCTGGCCTGCATACACTGCTTTGATTTTGCTGGCAATTTGCGCAATGCTTTCGTCGCGCAAGGTACGTGCAGAGGTGTGGGGTGTGACGGTAATTTTGGGGTGCGTCCAAAACGCATGGTCTTGTGGCAAGGGCTCTTGGCGAAACACGTCTAAGGTGGCGCCAGCCATGTGACCGGCATCAATTGCGTCAATTAAATCTTGCTCGACCAAATGACGACCACGCGCCACATTGATCAAGTAAGCGCCTTGCTGCAATTGCATCAGGTGTTCGCGGTTCAAAATGTTTTCTGTGTCTGGCGTGAGGGGTAGCAAATTTACCAACACGCGCGTGGCCTTTAAAAAATCGGCCAACTGCGCAGCGCCAGAAAAACTCTTGACACCTTCGATGTGCTTGGGTGAACGACTCCATACATTCACAGGAAACTCAAAGGTCTGCAATGACTTGGCCACATGACTGCCAAGCACGCCTGCGCCCAATACGCCCACTGCAAAATCGGCACGCAAAGAAGGCTTGCGATAAGACCAACGTTGCGATTGCGCGTCTTTGTCGTAATGGTCAAATTCACGGAAGTGGCGAATGACGGCGTGGCACACGTACTCGGCCATTTGCACCGACATGCCAGCGTCGTTCAAACGCACGATGTTGAGGCTGGCTGGCAAATTCAACTTGAGCAAGGCATCGACGCCTGCGCCAATGTTGAACAAGTTTTGCAATTGCGATTGCTCGTCAATGAAATTTTGCGGGGGCGACCACACCACAGCATGGTCGGCCAACTTAGGCGCTTGGCCAGGCTGGGCCGCTTGCCATTCCCAAATATCAACACCGGGCAAT
The DNA here is from genome assembly GCA_049655425.1 of Limnohabitans sp. GTDB lineage: Bacteria > Pseudomonadota > Gammaproteobacteria > Burkholderiales > Burkholderiaceae_C > Limnohabitans_A. The sequence continues at coordinate 5,498 of JBASJS010000004.1, forward strand.
GCTTGGCGAAAACCTTCGAGCCACGGTTCTGCTTTGGTGTTGGTGCAGCAAAAAACAATTTTCATGGCAAACGCACAGGTGATTGAAAAGCTTGAGTTTACGCAAGCTTGAGCAACTCTGCTCCCTCTGCAATTTGATCGCCTGGTGAATACAAGAGTTCTTTCACTTCGCCGTCCTTGGGTGCGGCAATGGTGTGTTCCATTTTCATGGCTTCCATCACGGCCAAGCTTTGGCCTGCCTTCACTTTGTCGCCCACCTTGACGGCAAAAGACACCACCTTGCCAGGCATGGGCGCTGTTAAGCCGCCCTTTTCATCTTGTGCGCCTTCGGCGTGGGCCAAGGGGTTGATGACCCGAATGCGAGTAGCGCCCAGTTGCGTGAACACGTTCGCCAGCTCTGCGGGTTGGCCGGGCTTGCCCAGCTGCAACAAAACTTCGCTGGTGACGCGTTGGCCTTGCCATCTGACATTCAGCGCAGAGGAAGGAGGCGATGAAGCTTGATCCGCGGCCACAGAAAACTCAAATGCATCGGCCTCGCTTTGCACCCCAGGACCCGCTGCATCGCCCCACGTTAGGTGCATGCGACCTTGATGACCGTAGTGCAACCACGCGGTATGTGTTTCACCTGCAAATTCCAGTGGAAAGCGACGGCTGGTTTCGGCATGCGTTTGCCACGCATCGCTTTTGCTAAACGGGTCATGGCCTTGCTTGGCATTTTCTTGATGCAAGGTGTGCGCCACCACGGCTGCGGCTGCCACATTCAAGCTCACTTTTTCTTGGTTGAACAATACGGCGGCTTCGCGTGGAATGAGGGCGGTGTCTAAACGAGCCTCTGCAAACGAGGAGCTATGCACCACATGACGCAAAAATTGCACGTTGGTAGAGAGGCCCACCACTTGCGTTTGCGCCAAGGCTTGGTCGAGCAAGGCCAAAGCTTGCTCGCGCGTGTCGCCATGCACAATGAGCTTGGCCACCATGGAGTCGTAGAAAGGGCTGATGGTGTCACCTTGTCTTACGCCATCGTCAAAGCGCACCGTGCCGCGTTCAAAGGCAGTATGGGCTGGCTTTTTGTAAACCTGCAAATGACCCGTAGCGGGCAAGAAATTGTTGTCCGGCGTTTCAGCGCAGATGCGCGCTTCAATGGCGTGGCCACTGAGTTTGATTTGGTCTTGCTGAAGGGGCAAGGGCTGGCCACTGGCCACGCGCAACTGCCACTCTACCAAGTCCAAGCCTGTGACGGCTTCTGTCACTGGATGCTCCACCTGCAAGCGGGTGTTCATTTCCATGAAGAAGAAGTTCATCTCAACTTGGCCGGTCGCTTTGTTGTCGCGCTGTTCTACGATGAATTCAACGGTGCCCGCGCCAACATAATTCACAGCACGCGCAGCGGCAACTGCGGCCTCGCCCATTTGCTTGCGCAGAGCTTCAGTCATGCCAGGGGCAGGCGCTTCTTCCAACACCTTTTGGTGACGACGCTGCACAGAGCAATCGCGCTCCATGAGGTACACGCAGTTACCTTGCGTGTCGCCAAACACTTGAATTTCAATGTGGCGGGGGCGTTGTACATATTTTTCGATCAGCACCGCTTGATCGCCAAAACTGTTTTGCGCTTCGCGTTGGCAAGACGCCAAGGCCTCTGCAAAGTCTTCAGACTTTTCTACTGCGCGCATGCCTTTGCCGCCGCCACCCGCGCTGGCTTTGATCAGCACGGGGTAGCCAATGCGATCGGCTTCGCGTTGCAACAAATCTGGGTTTTGGTCGGCGCCGTGATAGCCCGGCACCAAAGGCACGCCCGCTTTTTCCATGAGCTGCTTGGACTCTGCTTTCAAGCCCATGGCTTGAATGGCGGATGCGGGCGGGCCAATGAACACCAAGCCAGCTTTGGCGCAAGCCTCGGCAAAGGCTTCGTTCTCGCTCAAGAAACCGTAGCCGGGGTGAATGGCTTGAGCGCCTGTGGCCTTGGCGGCTTCAATGATGGTTTCCCAACGCAGGTAGCTGTCTTTGGGGGCTGAGCCGCCTACATGAATGGCTTCGTCGCATGCGGCCACATGTTTGGCGTTGGCGTCGGCATCTGAATACACCGCCACTGTTTGGATGCCCATGCGCTTGGCCGTAGCGGCAACTCGGCATGCAATTTCGCCGCGATTGGCAATGAGGATTTTTTTGAACATGATCAGCCTGATTTTTTAATTCGTTTGAGTCCACTGCGCAGGACGTTTTTGCAAGAAGGACTGCAGGCCTTCTTTGCCTTCATCGCTGGCACGAATGTCGGCAATGCGTCTGGCGGTTTCTGCGCGAAGCGCTTCGTTGATGGGTTGGTTGGTGACGTCTTGCACCAAGCGTTTGCAAGCACGCAAAGCTTGCGGGCCATTGCCACACAGCGTGGCTACGATTTCGGCCACTTTGACATCCAATTTTTCTGACGTGCACAACTCGTGCACCATGCCCATGGTGTGCGCTTGCGTTGCAGAAAATCTTTCTGCAGTCACCATGTATCGCTTGGCGGCTTGCGCGCCCATGGCACGCACCACATACGGGCTGATGGTGCCGGGCAACAAACCCAAGCGGGCTTCCGACAAACAGAAGGTGACGTTGTCGGAGGCAATCAGCACATCGCACACCGACGCCAAGCCCATGCCCCCGGCGTAGCAATCGCCTTGCAAGCGGCCCACGATGGGCACAGGGCATTGGTCTAAGGTCCACAACATGTCGGCCAGTTTTTGGGCATCCGCTCGGTTTTCTTCCCAGCTGTAGCCCGACATGGCGCGCATCCAATTTAAATCGGCGCCTGCGCAGAAGGCTTTGCCATGCGCACCCAACAGGATGGCACGCAAGTCATTGTCTTGGCCCAATTGTTGGAAGGCTTCTGTGAGCTCGGCAATGACATCGTCGTTGAAGGCGTTGCGCACATCGGGTCGATTCAGCCACACCTCGGCCACCCACTTGGAGGGGCGGCGGATGTCCAGTGTTTTTTGAGCGGTGGTCATGAACAAAACTTTCTAATCATCAGTAGCGCTTGGCCACTTCGTCCAACATCACTTCGGTGGCGCCGCCACCAATGCCCAAAATGCGCGAATCACGCCACAAACGTTCAATGGCGGTTTCGCGGATGTAGCCCATGCCGCCATGAAACTGCTGGCAGGTTTGCACCACTTCATTGACCAACTCGCCCGTGAGTGCTTTGAGCATGGACACTTCTTGCACGATGTCTTTGTCTTGCGTCACGCTCCACGCGCAGTGGTACATGAACTGCCTGGCAGCGCGGGTTTTGGCATCCAGCATGGCCAAGCGTTGACGAATCACTTGCTTGTCCCACAAGGTTCCACCAAATGCGGGGCGTTGGCGCACGTAGTCCAAGGTGAGCTCTAAAGCACGGGTGCAATGACCAATGGCCATGGCGCCCAAGGCAATGCGCTCGGTCTGGAAATTTTTCATGACCGAGTAAAAGCCTTTGTTCTCTTCACCCAACAAGTGATGATCGGGAATGCGCACGTTGTCGAGCACCAACTCGGCGGTATCTGAAGACAACCAACCTGTTTTATTCAACGCGCGGCCAACACTGAAACCGGGCGTGCCTTTTTCTACGATGAACATCGACATGGCATGACGCGCGTCGCCCGTTTTGGCGGCAATGAAATACAAATCGGCATGCACGCCGTTGGTGATGAACATCTTGGTGCCATTGAGTACCCAATGGTCGCCATCGCGTTTGGCCGTGGTGCGAATGCCTGCCACGTCCGAGCCTGCGCCAGGTTCGGACACACCCACCGCCGTGATGCACTCGCCCGCCGTAATGCGCGGCATGTACTTGGCTTTTTGCGCCGCTGTGCCTGCGTGGTGCAAGTGCGGGCTGGCCATGTCGGTGTGCACCAGCACGGTAATGATGAAGCCGGCAAACGTGGATTGCGACAAGGCTTCGGCAAACACCAAGTTGGCCATGGCATCGGCACCGCCGCCGCCCAGCTCGGGGTCATACATCAAGCCGAGCAAGCCTGCGTCACCCATCTTGCGCAATACTTCGCGCGGCACCTTGCCGTCGTCCTCCCAAGCTTGCGCAAAAGGCTCGACTTCGCGCGCAATGAACTTGGCCACTTGATCGCGCAGCAAGGTGTGCTCGGGCGTGGTGTAAATGTTGTCAAAGGTGTAGGTCATGCTGTGCTTTCTTGAGGCTGTGCTTTTCAATGCATCACATGCGGAAAATGCCGAACTTCGTGTCTTCAATGGGCGCGTTCAAGGACGCCGACAAACCAAGCGCCAGCACACGGCGTGTGTCTGCGGGGTCAATCACACCGTCGTCCCACAAACGCGCGCTGGCGTAATACGGATGCGACTGATGGCCAAACTGGTCCAAGATGGGTTGCTTGAAAGCGGCTTCTTCTTCGGCACTCCAGGCGCCGCCGCGCGCTTCAATGCCATCGCGCTTCACGGTGGCCAACACGCCCGCGGCTTGCTCGCCGCCCATCACGCAAATGCGCGCGTTGGGCCACATCCACAAGAAACGCGGGCTAAAGGCGCGGCCACACATGCCGTAGTTGCCGGCACCAAAACTGCCGCCAATGATGATGGTGAACTTGGGCACCTTGGCTGTGGCCACAGCCGTGACCATCTTGGCGCCATTGCGCGCAATGCCTTCGCTTTCGTATTTGCGGCCCACCATGAAGCCGGTGATGTTTTGCAAAAACACCAAGGGCACTTTGCGTTGGCAGCACAACTCAATGAAGTGCGCGCCTTTGAGCGCCGACTCTGAAAACAAAATACCGTTGTTGGCAATGATTCCCACCGGCATGCCTTCAATGTGCGCAAAGCCGCACACCAAGGTGGGGCCAAAGCGCGCTTTGAATTCGGCAAACTCGCTGCCGTCCACAATGCGCGCAATGATTTCGCGCACATCAAAAGGCTTGCGGCTGTCGGCCGGAATGACGCCGTAGATTTCTTTGCTCTCGTACAAAGGGGCCACCGGTTCGCGCAATTGCACGTCGATGTTTTTCTTTCTGTTGAGCGAGCCCACGGCTTGGCGTGCCAAAGCCAAAGCATGCGCATCGTTTTGCGCCAAGTGATCGGCCACGCCAGAGAGTCGCGTGTGCACATCGCCGCCGCCCAAATCTTCGGCACTGACCACTTCGCCCGTGGCCGCTTTGACCAAGGGTGGGCCACCTAAAAAGATGGTGCCTTGGTTTTTAACAATGATGGTTTCGTCGCTCATGGCGGGCACATACGCGCCGCCTGCCGTACAGCTACCCATGACCACCGCAATTTGCGGAATGCCCAAGGCGCTCATGTTGGCTTGGTTGTAGAAGATGCGGCCAAAGTGTTCGCGGTCGGGGAACACGTCGTCTTGGTTGGGTAAGTTGGCACCGCCCGAGTCGACCAAGTAAATGCAGGGCAAGTTGTTTTGCTGCGCAATTTCTTGGGCGCGCAAATGCTTCTTGACGGTCATGGGGTAGTAGGTGCCGCCTTTCACGGTGGCGTCGTTGCACACAATGAGACAGTCCACACCATTGACGCGGCCAATGCCTGCAATCATGCCGGCGCAAGGGGCGTCTTCGGTGCCGTCTTTGCCGAGGTACATGGCGTGAGCGGCCAAGGGGGCAATTTCTAAGAAGGGCGTGCCCGGATCGAGCAACATTTGCACGCGTTCACGCGGGGGCAGCTTGCCACGGGCCACGTGCTTGGCGCGGGCTTTTTCGCCACCACCGGCAGCCGACTTTTTGAGTTGCACGCGAAGGTCGTCTACGGCGGCCTGCAAGGCGGCTGCGTTGGCCAAGAAATCCGCTGAGCGGGTGTTGAGCTGAGTTTGAAGCACCGACATGTTTGAAATCTCCTGATGCGCAAGGATAGACCTAGCCCACTCAAATGGGGGAACTCTTAGGTTGCAAATTGCGCCAAAAATGACGCAGAATAGGTCATGCGTCAAACCCCTGCCCAACGCCCGCCTGTTGCAGCCACGCCCATGGCCTTTGTGCAAGCTATTTTGCGGGCGTATGCGGCACAAAACAAGAGCCCTGCCAAAGCACTCGAGTTTGCACAAATTACGCCATCGCAGGCCAAGAAAGCCAATTCGCACATCACGGCCCTGCAGATGGAGCGCATCTCCAGTTTTGCCATGCACGAGCTCAACGACGAGGTCTTGGGTTGTCTCAGCCGGCAGTTGCCTTGGGGCACTTACGGCATGCTGGTGCGCGCATCGCTCACATCGCCCACATTGGGTGTGGCGCTGAAGCGCTGGTGTCGGCATCACGGCTTGGTAGCCGATGACATTGAACTCTCGATAGAAGAACGCGATGGCAAAGCGCACATTTGTTTGCGCGAATTGAAAGACTTGGGCGAGCAGCGCGAGTTTGGCGTGCTGTCTGTGCTTCGCAATTTGTATGGTGTGGCTTGTTGGCTGATTGACTCGCGCATCACACTTGAACAAGTTCACTTTGCATTTGATGCACCAGCGCATCAAGCGGTGTACCCCCTGATGTTTCAAGGGCCGGTGCAATTTGGACACATAGATCCTGTTTCTGAATTGGTCATGAACGCCAGTTACTTAGCCTTGCCCCTGAGGCGCGATGAAGCTGCTTTACAACGCATGCTAGAAACCGCACTCACCCTGACCGTGCTGCAATACCGCAAAGACCGGCTGCTGCTAACACAGGTCAAGCAAGCCTTGGCGATGCACCCGCAAGACACCCACAGCGCAGACGACTTGGCGCCCATGTTGAATTTGTCACCGCGCAGTTTGCACCGACAGCTCAAAGAAGAAGGCACCAGCCTGCAAGTTTTGAAAGATGAAGTGCGGCGCGAGCGCGCCATTGAGTTGTTACAAAGAACGCGCAAGCCCGTGAAGCAGGTGGCCGAGAGCGCAGGCTTTCAAAATGAAAAGAGTTTCATTCGCGCGTTCAAACAATGGACCGGTCAAACGCCAGCTGCTTTTCGGGATGCGCGCCACAGCTCGGGCAAAGCGCCCATGTGAGGAAACAGTTTGGAAGCGCCAGCGTCCAACAGCACGGGCGCCAGTGCGTCATCGGCACACAAAGCCCACACAGTGGCACCCGCGGCCACACCGGCTTCTATGCCGGCTGTGCTGTCTTCAATGACCAAGCAATGCTTCGGATCGCATTCCAAATGCGCAGCCGCTGCCAAGTACACATCGGGCGCGGGCTTGGTGCGCGCCATTTCATGACCGCTGAAAATACGGCCTTCAAAATGTGGCATCAAGTCGACATGCGCCAGTTGCATTTCAACTTTGAACCGGTCTGCGCCAGAAGCACAGGCAATGGCCCCTTGCGTTAACTCATAGGCCGCCGCCACCGCATCGTGCGCGCCGGGCATCACTTGCAGGCCAGCTTGCAGCGCATCGTTGCGGCGCATTCTGAAAGCGTGCAACCATTCTTCGGTCAATGGCAAACCCGTGCGCGCTTCAATTTCTGCTTTGTGATCTTTGACGGCTTTGCCCACAAAGTAACGAAAGCATTCTTCTGACGACATGACCCAGCCGCGCTCTTCCAGCATGTCACGCAAAACCGCGTTGGTGATGGGCTCGCTGTCGACCAGCACGCCATCGCAATCAAAGAGTACAGCTTGAAAATTCATGCGCCGATGTTAACCGCTTCAACGTATCGCCATTGTCCGTCTTCGCAGACAAATCGACTGCGCTCATGCAAACGGTGGGCTTTGCCTGTTACCCGCACGCGCGCCACAAACTCAACCTCGGCAGTGGCTTGTCCCTCTTGAACGCCTGTCTCTACAAAGTCTTTGATCTCCAAGCCCAACCATTTGGCACCTTCGTCAAAGTCCAAGCTCTCTGGCCGATGAGCAGCCTGCCATGTGTGCAGGAGGTACGCCTCGTGCTCTAAAGCAAAGGCGGTGTAGCGAGAGCGCATGAGGTGCAGCGCATCGGGTGGCAGTTGCCCTTGTTCAATAAAGCGGCCGCAACAATCCAAGTAGGCTGCGTCAGCGCCCTTGCGCTTGAAGGTGGTAGGCGCGCCACCACAGGGGCAGGCATTGGGCGCTGGCAAGGTCAAGCCAAAGCCCGTTGAATGATGATCTTTTGCACGTCGCTGGTGCCTTCGTAAATTTGGCACACGCGCACGTCGCGGTAAATTCTTTCAACAGGAAAGTCGCTGACAACGCCATAGCCACCCAAGGTTTGGATGGCCGCGCTGCAGACTTTTTCGGCCGTTTCGCTGGCAAACAACTTGGCCATTGCGGCTTCTTTCAAACACGGCAAGCCGGCGTCGCGCAAGGTGGCTGCGTGCCACATCAGTTGACGTGCGGCCTCGAGTTGTGTGGCGCATTCGGCCAATCGAAAACCCACCGCTTGGTGGTTGAAGATGGCGGTGCCAAAACTCTCGCGTTGCTTGGCGTACTCAATGGCCACCTCTAAGGCGCTGCGTGCCATGCCGATGCTTTGAGCAGCAATGCCAATGCGGCCGCCTTCAAGCGCAGACAACGCAATCTTGTAGCCTTCGCCTTCTTGGCCGATCATATTTTCGGCAGGCACTTCACAATTTTCAAAATTGATTTGTGCGGTGTCGCTTGAATGTTGACCCAGCTTGTCTTCTAAGCGCGCCACCTGATAGCCTGGTGATGTGGTGGGCACAATGAAAGCGCTCATGCCTTTTTTGCCTGCACCTTTGTCGGTGACGGCAATGACAATGGCCACATCGCCATGCTTGCCGCTGGTGATGAACTGCTTCACGCCATTGATGACGTATGCATCACCTTTTTTGGTAGCAGTGGTTCGCAAGGCAGAGGCATCAGAGCCTACGTGGGGCTCGGTTAAACAAAACGCACCGAGCAATTCACCTTGCGCCAAACGCGTAAGCCACTTTTCTTTTTGTGCATCGTTGCCATACCGCATGAGGATGGCATTGACCGGGCAATTGGTGACGCTAATGGTCGTGCTAACGCCGCCATCACCGGCGGCAATTTCTTCCAGCACCAAGCCCAAGGTGAGGTAATCCAAATTGGCACCGCCCAAAGACTCGGGCACACAAATGCCGTAGGCCCCTAAAGCGGCCAGACCCTTGTGCGCTTCTTTTGGAAACTCGTGTGTCTTGTCCCACTTGGCAGCGTGAGGCCAGAGTTGTTCTTTGGCAAAGTCGCGAACCGCGTCGCGAATCATTTCTTGGTCGGGCGTCAACAGCATGTTGCTCTTTCTAAAAACTTTGCCTACCAAGGCAAAGTGGTTCCGTCGTAATTCAAAAATTGGCCTTGAACCCTTGGGCGTTTGTCTGCGCCACAGGTACTTTCAAGCGTAGCGCGCATGTGCGTCACGCTGTCTTCTACGGTGAGGGGTGCGGCATCACCGCCCATGTCGGTTTGCACCCAACCTGGGCTCAATGCCAACCATGTGACCTTGGGAAAATCGAAGGGCGCAGTGCGCACCACCATGTTGAGTGCCGCTTTGCTAATTTTGTACAAAGCCGCTCGGCCACTGTCGGTTAACTCAAGGCTGGCCATGCGACTGCTGATAAAGGCAAACGTGCCATTGGCTTCGGACACCCAAGGGGCCACTTGCGGCAGCGCTTGCATGGCGCCCAATACGTTGGCATGCATCAATTCATCAAACACTTGTTGTGTGGGCGGTGTTTGCGGCGAGGCACGTTCCATCACGCCTGCCACATACAAAGCCACGTCAATTTTCTCGCCATCAAGACGCCAAGACAAGCCACTGACACTGGCGGGCTTGGCCACATCGAGCTTGAAAGCTTCTGCGCCAAGGGCTTGCAGTTTGGCGCAGTCCTCATCATTGCGCGCGGTGGCCAGCACGCGCCAGCCATCGGCCACGTATTGGCGTGCAAACTCATGGCCAATGCCGCGCGAGGCGCCCAAGATCAAGACGGTTTTCATCGTTGGGCTCCTTGCTGAACTTACGCTTAAACCAATTCCAAGGCAACCGCGGTGCCCTCGCCACCGCCAATGCACAGCGTGGCCAAACCTTTTTTCAGGCCACGTGCTTTGAGCGCGTGAATGAGGGTGACCATGATGCGCGCGCCCGATGCACCAATGGGGTGGCCCAAGGCACAAGCGCCGCCATTCACATTGACTTTGTCGTGCGGTACGTTGAGTTCTTTCATGAGGGCCATAGGCACCACCGCAAAGGCTTCGTTCACTTCCCACAAGTCGACGTCACCAACTTGCCAGCCCGCTTTGGCCAAGGCTTTTTGTGTGGCGCCGACAGGGGCTGTGGCAAACCATTCGGGTTCTTGCGCATGCGTGGCGTGGCTCACAATGCGCGCCAAGGGTTTGCAACCCAACTTGTCGGCTGTGCTTTGACGCATCATGACCAAAGCTGCTGCGCCATCATTGATAGAGGAGCTAGAGGCGGCTGTGATGGTGCCGTCTTTTTTGAACGCAGGCTTTAGGCTGGTCACTTTGTCCAACTTCACTTTGCCAGGACCTTCGTCCACAGACACTGTTATTTCACCCGCACGCGTTTTGAAAGTGACCGGCGTAATTTCAGCTTGGAAAGCACCCGATGTTGTTGCCGCTTTGGCGCGCTCGACGCTGGCAATGGCAAAGGCGTCCTGCTCGGCGCGCGTAAAGCTGTACTTGGCAGCACAGTCTTCGCCAAAAGTGCCCATGGAACGACCCGCCTCGTAGGCGTCTTCCAAACCATCAAGCATCATGTGATCGTAAATTTTGTCGTGGCCCATGCGATAACCACCACGGCCTTTGAGCATGAGGTAAGGCGCATTGGTCATGCTTTCCATACCGCCAGCCACCAACACATCGTGTGTGCCGGCCACCAACATGTCGTGCGCAAACATGGCGGCACGCATGCCAGAGCCACACATCTTGGACAAGGTAACGGCACCAGCACTCTTGGGCAGGCCGCCTTTAAAACCAGCTTGGCGCGCAGGCGCTTGGCCTTGACCGGCCATCAAACAATTGCCAAACAAAACTTCGGTGACCAACTCTGCGCTGAACTGCGAACCTTCTGCTGCGCGCTCTACGGCTGCCTTGATGGCTGCGCCGCCCAAGTCGTGTGCAGACAAAGAGGCAAAGTCGCCTTGAAAGCTGCCCATGGGTGTGCGTGCTGCACTGACGATGACGACGGGGTCATGAGAAATGGTCATTTGAAGTTCTCCAGATCAATTGAAAAATAAATTTTGTCAGGCGCCGCGCGGGTAACGTTTGAAGGCGCGGCGGAACACATCCACAACCTCGTGTGAGCCAGTCATGGTGACGTCCATGTCTTTGACAAGGCCATCGTTTAGCCCGTAAACCCAGCCGTGCACAGCAATTTTTTGACCGCGGCCCCAAGCGTCTTGCATGACGTTGGACAAAGCCACGTTGCCCACCTGCTCGATGACGTTCATTTCGCACATGGCATCTTCGAGTTGCTGTTGCGGCAAGTGGTTCAAGCGTTGACGGTGGCGCAAGCGCACATCTTGCACATGGCGCAGCCAGTTGTCGGCTAAACCAATGCGTGTGCCGCGTGTGGCAGCCAACACACCACCACAGCCGTAGTGGCCCACCACCATGATGTGCTCTACCTTGAGTGCATCTACGGCGTATTGAATGACCGACAAAGCATTGAGATCGGAGTGCACCACCACGTTGGCAACATTGCGATGCACAAACACTTCACCAGGTTCGAGTCCGGTAATTTGGTTGGCGGGCACGCGGCTGTCAGAGCAGCCAATCCACAAATACTTGGGCGACTGTTGTTGCGCCAAATGGTTGAAAAAACCGGGCTGCTCAAGCTCCATGCGTTGAGCCCATGCACGGTTGTTGTCAAAGAGATGAGAAAGGTGTTTTGAAGTCATACCTGCATTGTCTCAATGTTTCAAAAACCTGAGGTTTGAATCAGCATGTTTCCGCAAATAATTCACGGCCAATCAACATGCGGCGAATTTCACTGGTGCCTGCACCAATTTCGTACAACTTGGCATCGCGCCACAAGCGGCCCAAGGGGTAGTCGTTGATGTACCCATTGCCACCAAAAATCTGCACGCCTTCACCGGCCATCCAGGTGGCTTTTTCGGCGCACCACAAAATGACACTGGCGCAGTCTTTGCGCACTTGACGCACGTGGTCGGTGCCCAGCATGTCAAGGTTTTTGCCCACGGTGTAGCAGAAGGCGCGGCCCGCTTGCAACACGGTGTACATGTCGGCCACTTTGCCTTGAATGAGTTGAAACTCGCCAATGCTTTGGCCAAATTGTTTGCGGTCGTGAATGTACGGCACGACGTTGTCCATGACCGATTGCATGATGCCCAGTGGGCCAGCAGCCAATACCGCACGCTCGTAATCCAAGCCGCTCATGAGAACTTTGGCGCCCATGTTGAGGCCGCCTAAAATATTTTCAGCGGGCACTTCTACGTTTTGAAAGACCAACTCACCGGTGTGGCTACCGCGCATGCCTAATTTGTCGAGCTTCTGCGCAATCGAGAAGCCCTTCATGTTTTTCTCAATCAAGAAAGCAGTCACGCCGCGTGCGCCCATCTCGGGTTCGGTTTTGGCGTAGACCACCAGGGTGTCGGCGTCAGGCCCATTGGTGATCCACATTTTATTGCCGTTCAAAACGTAATAACCACCTTTGTCTTCGGCTTTGAGCTTCATGCTGATGACGTCAGAGCCAGCGCCTGGCTCGCTCATGGCCAATGCACCGACGTGCTCACCGGTGATGAGCTTGGGCAAGTATTTTTGCTTTTGCGCTTCAGTGCCGTTGCGTTTGATTTGATTGACACACAAGTTGCTGTGCGCGCCATACGACAAGCCCACGCTGGCCGATGCACGCGAAATTTCTTCCATGGCAATCATGTGCGCCAAGTAACCCATGTTGGCGCCACCATAGGCTTCGGGCACCGTAATGCCCAACACGCCCACTTCACCCATCTTGCGCCACAGGTCCATCGGAAACTGATCGGTGCGGTCAATTTCAGCCGCACGAGGGGCAATCTCTGCCTGGGCAAAATCGCGGACAGCATCGCGCAGTGCATCGATGTCTTCGCCCAATTGAAAGTTCAAGCCTGGCATGTTCATGTTCATATCTCCAAATTCAATCAATAGGTTTGTGCAACGGGCACAAGGGTTTGTTGCATCACGGCGCACATGGATTTTTTGCCCTGTGCATCGATGTGAAAAACTTCTGCAGTGGTGACCACAATGCGTTTGCCACCCTTGACCACTTTGCCCACAGCGCGTAACTCGCCTTCTTGGTGGGCACTTAAAAAGTTGATCTTGTATTCGACAGTGACCACCTCCATGCCCTCGGGCAAGACTGTGAGGCCGGCGTAGCCACCTGCGATGTCGGCCAATGCACCCATGGCGCCACCATGGAAACCGCCTTGCTGTTGGGTCACTTTGTCGGCATAGGGCAAGGCAATTTCGACTTCACCCTTATCAACGCGCACAAGCTTGGCGTCCAAGTGCGTCATCATGCCCTGGCGTGCCATGCTGGCAGCAACACGCTGCGCCATGGGCGTTGTCAAATCGTGTGCACTCATGCCGCACCTTTTTTCTGGGCCACTTTCTCAGCGCGCGTTAGCAAAGTGCGCGCATCTTTTTCATGCGTTTTCACTTCTTCCAAGGTGGCATGCAAATCGGCCAATTGCGACTCCAATTGCTGACGGTGCTCGGCCAGCACCACCAAAAACTTTTTCAGTTGCGGGCCTGTGTCGCGAGGGCTGTCGTACATGTCGATCAGCTCTTTGGCTTCTGTCAGTGACAAACCCAGTCGCTTGGCGCGCAAGGTGAGCTTAAGGCGCGTACGGTCGCGCGAGGAGTAAACGCGGTTGCGGCCGCCCGGTCCAGAGCGTTCAGGCTCTAGCAAGCCCATGTCTTCGTAAAAACGAATGGCGCGCGTGGTGAGGTCAAATTCTTTGGCCAAGTCGCTGATTGAGAATTGAGTTGCCATGCTGCTACTTTCCTGCTTCGTTCTTGCTTGCGCACAGGCGACAGACGGGGTCGTCTGATGCGTCTTACAATGCCCCAAATGTAATTGACGTTGACGTAAACGTCAATTATCTACGGGATTTTTCCCAAACTCAGAATTGCCATGACCCAAACTGTCTCTCCCACTGCCGAAGTGTCCCCCGCCGATTTGCTGGCAGGCGAAAAAGCCCTGCATTTTCCCTTGGGCACCACCTTGCCAGAATTGGGGCAGGCCTTGGAAGTGGCACCTGGGGTTTGGTGGATTCGCATGGCACTGCCCTTTGCCCTAGACCACATCAATTTGTGGCTGCTGGCCGATACAGAAGAAACGCCCACTGGTGTGCGACACGGTTGGACTGCTGTGGACTGCGGCGTGACCAATCCTGGCACGCAAGACGCTTGGCGCCAAGTGATGGCGGGCCCCATGAAAGGTCTGCCTATTTTGCGCGTGGTGGTGACGCACATGCACCCCGACCACATGGGCTTGGCGCATTGGCTGTGTGAACAATTTAATGCGCCGCTGTGGATGAGCGCCACTGAATACCAAGCGGCGCTGCTGGCCTCGACAGGCGCATCCAACTTTGGCGGCCTGAGCACCCAAAAGTTTTTTGCTGACCATGGCTGGCGTGAACCCTCCGATCAACAACAAATCAAAGACCGTGTTTCTTATTACGCCAAGATGGTGCCCACCGTGCCAGAGGCGTATCACCGATTGATGCACGACCGTGCGTTGCAAATTGGCGGACGAACTTGGCGCTGCATCAGCGGCTGGGGCCATTCGCCCGAGCACATGGCGCTGTATTGCGACGAGGCCAAGGTGCTGATCAGCGGCGACATGGTGCTGCCTAAAATTTCTACCAATGTGAGTGTGTATGCCCAAGAGCCCGAGGCCAATTCGCTGTCGCTGTTCATGCGCTCCCTGCATCACTTCGACTCGCTGCCAGCCGACACCTTGGTGCTGCCATCGCACGGCAGGCCTTTTGTAGGCTTGCACACACGCACCGCGCAGTTGCTCAAGCACCACGAAGATCGGTTGGACGAAGTTTTGGCCGCTTGCCGTGAACAAGCAGGCAGCGCGCACGACATGCTGAAGGTGATTTTCAAAAGGCCTTTGGATTTTCATCAAACCACGTTTGCCATTGGCGAGTCTGTGGCACATTTGCATGCACTGTGGTTTGATGGAAAGATGTCGCGCCATAAAGATGCGCAAGGTGTTTGGCGATTTAAAACCTTGCCCTAATTTGACGCATCAAGCTTGAACGGCCAGCAGGCAATTCTCAAGCCCAGTTGGCCAAATTCTCTTTCTGCAAAGCTTTGCGTCGCTCTACATGGTCGGGCAAAATTTCGGCCACTACTTTCCAAAATGCAGGGCTGTGGTTCATCTCGCGCAAATGCGCCAGTTCATGCACCACCACATAGTCGATGGCATCTGGCTTGAGGTGAATCAACCGCCAATTGAGGCGAATGGCACCATCGATGCGCGCACTACCCCAGCGCGAACCCGCATTAGACAAACTGAGTTTGCGCCATTGCACCCCCATTTGCGGCGCAAAGAAATTCAAACGCGCTTCAAACAAGGCGCGACCTTCGCGCATCAGCCAAGCTTGAACGGCATCGCGAATTTGTGAGGCTTCTGCATTCAAGGGCAAGGCCAACCTGAGTTCGATGCCTTCATGCAATTCACTGCGGCCCACTTCTGGGCTGAGTCGCAAGCGGATGGACGTGCCCAAATAATCGAGACAAGCGCCATCGGCCCATTCAATTTGACGAATGTTTTTTTGGCGCTCTTGCACTTCGGCCCATTTGCGCAGCACCCATTCGCCACGCTCTTGCAAACCCAACTCAACTTCTTTCAAGGTGACCCACTTAGGCGCCCTGACTTCGAGGCCATCTGGGCCCACCACGAAGCCAATGGATCGTCTGCGCACGCGCTGAAACAAATAGTTCACGCGCATGCCTTCCAGAACGGTTTCGCGGTTTGCGCGAGGATGCGTCAATGACACAACACCGTTGGCTGGCGTGCCAGAAGCTAGAAGCGTTTCAAATTGAGCGCCTTGAGGGGTTGGTTTTGGCGGCGGCGCAGCCACCACCGGCGGGGGGCTTAAAAAATCAAGAACAAGTTGCAGCGGGTTGCGCATCGGTGTTCTTTGTTCCGGCTTGACTCAAATGAATTTAGAAGGTGGGCTTGGCAGGCTGGGCGTCTGCCTGCAGATACGCCTCTGGATCTAAGCGCCGCATTTCTGCTTCAATCCAATTTTCGACTTCCTGCATCATCTCTTCTGGCTGACGGCCTTCGCTCGAGATTGGCTTGCCAATGGAGATATCGACAATGCCAGGCCGCTTGATGAAGGCCTTGGTAGGCCAGCATTTGGCAGAGGTAACAGCAATGGGAATGACGGGCACACCCGCTTCAATGGCCAAGCGTGTGCCGCCCGTTTTGTAGACGCCTTTTTGGCCGCGTGGAATGCGTGTGCCTTCTGGAAACATGATGACCCACACGCCTTGTTCCATCAAGCGTTTGCCTTGCGTAACAACTTTTTGAAAGGCCTGCGCACGTTGGCTGCGGTCGATGTGGATCATGTCGAGGCGGCCCATGGCCCAACCAAAAAATGGCACGCTTAAAAGTTCTTTTTTAAACACATAGGCCAGAGGGTGCGGCATGATGGCCGGCATCAAAAAAGTTTCCCAAGTGGACTGGTGCTTGACCAACAAGATGACGGGATCTTTTTCACCCAGGGGCAAGTTCTCCATGCCCGTGATGCGGTTCTCAATGCCCAAAATGAAGGTGCCACTGTTGATGGCGTTGCGCAGCCATCCTGCACACCACCAATACAAGCGATTGCTGCTGATGAACAAGGATCCTGCCACCACCACCAAGGCCCAAGGGATCACTGTGATCGTCATCCAAGCCATGTGAACAAGAGAGCGGATGAAGTTCATAGCGCGGGTTCCGAAGATTTTTTCAAGAGCGCATCCACAAATGCGTTGAGGTCTGTGTGCATTTGGGTGTCTGCTGGAAATGTGGGTGGCAAGGCAGCGCCTCGCAAAACTTCAGATCGCCCCGTCAGGACCAAATGAGGCGAACAGCCCGCTGCAACCGCAGCCTGCATGTCACGCAAGCTGTCGCCCACAAAAGGGACATCTTTGACGTCGATGCCAAAGCGATCGGCCACTTGCTCAATCAAGCCTGGCAAAGGTTTTCTACAGGTGCAAGCATCTTCAGGCGCGTGGGGACAATAAAAAATGGCATCGATGCGCCCACCAACCGCGGCCAATTGCTTCAGCATGCGTTTGTGAATGGCGTTGAGGGATGCCACATCGAGCAAGCCTCGGCCCAAACCCGATTGATTGGTGGCCAGCACCACGTGGTAACCGGCGTGGTTCAACCGGCCCACGGCTTCTAAGGCGCCGGGCAAGGCCTGCCATTCTTCAGGCGACTTAATGAACTCATCACTGTCGTGATTGAGCGTGCCATCGCGGTCGAGAATGACGAGTTTCATAGGTGGCCTTGGCGTGTGCAGCAACGCTTAGGCCAAGCGCGACAAATCGGCCACGCGGTTCATGGCCACATGCAAACACTTGAGCAAACCTTGACGGTTTAAACGCACATCCATTTCTTCAGCGTTCACCATGACATCGTCAAAGAACGCATCGACTGGCGAACGCAGTGCAGCCAATGTTTGCAAAGAGCCTGTGTAGTCACCGGCTTTGAACAAAGCCTCTGACTCGGGCAACAAACGTTGCATCACCTCATGCAATGCTTGCTCGGCGGATTCTTTGAGCAGCGCAGGGTTGACATGCGGATCGACTTCGTCGGCCTTCTTCAAAATGTTGCCAATGCGTTTGTTGGCCGCTGCCAATGCAGGGCTTTCGGGCAAGGCGGCAAAGGCGCGTACAGCCGCCAACAACTTGGGTACTTGGCCCAAGCGTGCAGGATGCAATGCCAACACGGCGTCGACTTCTTGCACGCTGTAGCCCTGCTCGCGCAAAGCGCCAGCCAAGCGATCGAACAAGAATGTGGTGAGGGCTTCTGAAGGGTCTGTGATTTTGTCGCCAAACACAGGCACAGCCAAAGCCAAGAGCTGACGCCAATCGAGCGCCAAATCTTTTTCCATCAGCATGCGAATAACACCCAGGGCATGTCGGCGCAATGCAAATGGATCTTTGTCGCCGCTTGGCAAGTTGCCAATGCCAAACATGCCCACCAAGGTTTCTAGCTTGTCGGCCAAGGCCACGACCAAGCCCACGTTGTTGCGTGGCAATTCGTCGCCGGCAAAACGGGGGCGGTAGTGATCTTCAATGGCGTCGGCAATGTCATGAGACAAACCATCGTGGCGCGCATAGTAGCCGCCCATGATGCCCTGCAACTCAGGGAACTCGCCCACCATGTCGGTGAGCAAATCGGTTTTGGCCAACTGAGCGGCCGTGTCGGCAGCTTGCGCCAATGCATCACCACCGATGGCTTGGCCCAAGGCTTTGGCAATGCCGCGCACACGCGCCATGCGCTCGCCTTGCGTACCCAGTTTGTTGTGATACACAACTTTGTTCAAACCTTCGACACGCGATGCCAAGGTTTTCTTGCGGTCTTGGTCGAAGAAGAATTTGGCATCGGCCAAACGTGGACGTACCACGCGCTCGTTGCCACCAATGACAGCGCTGGCGTCTGATGGCGAAATGTTGCTGACCACCAAGAACTGGTGCGTGAGCTTGCCTTCTGCCGTCAGCAGAGGGAAGTATTTTTGGTTGGCCTTCATGGTCAGGATCAAACATTCCTGAGGCACTTCCAAAAATTGTTTTTCAAATTCACAAGTGAGCACGTTGGGACGCTCAACCAATGCAGTGACTTCGTCTAGCAAGGCATCGTCTTCAATGGCTTTGGCACCACCGCCCACTTTGGCAGCGGCCGCATTGAGTTGTTTGACGATTTCTGCACGGCGCTCGGCAAAGCTGGCAATCACGGCACCGTCGCGCGCCAAGGTGGCGGCATAGCTGTCGGCGTCTTGAATGACCACGGGCGACACCTTGGCTTCAAAACGATGGCCGTGCGTTTGCTGACCAGCCTTGAGGCCCAATGTTTTGACGGGCACCACATCTTTGCCATGCAGCGCTACCAAGCCATGTGCAGGGCGCACAAAGTTGACGCTGGTCCAACCCGGCATTTCGCAATCGGTTTCCAATTGATAGGTCATGACCTTTGGAATGGGCAACTTGGCCAAACTTTCGTCCAAGGCTTTTTGCAAACCCTGCAACAAGTTGGCACCCTTGGCCACGCTGTCGTAAAACAAAGCTTCTGCTTTGCCATCGGGCGCGCGCTTCAAAGAAGCCACTAAAGCTGCGGGATTGCTGACATCGGCACCGAGTGCTTGCAATTTTTTAAGCAACGCAGGTGAGGCATTGCCGCTGGCATCGAGGCCCACAGCAACAGGCATCAGCTTTTGCTGAATGGCCTTGTCAGCGGCTTGTGCGGCCACTTGCGTAACATGCGCCGCCAATCGACGCGGCGATGCATAAGCGGTGACCACCGATTGCGCATTGGTCAGGCCTGCATCGCGCAGTTGCTCGAACAATACGCTGGCAAATGATTCGCCTAATTTTTTGAGCGCCTTGGGCGGCAACTCTTCTACAAACAATTCAACGAGAAGGTTTTGATGTGTCATTTGGATGCTTACCTTCAGGCTGCTTTTTTGCTCAAGGCATTGAGTTGTTCAACCCACTCGCGCGGCGCCATGGGGAAGCCCAAACGCTCACGGCTTTCAAAATAGCTTTGCGCTACGGCACGTGCCAAATTGCGAATGCGGCCAATGTAGGCGGCACGCTCTGTGACGCTGATGGCGCCACGTGCATCGAGTAAGTTGAAGGTGTGCGCACCTTTAAGCACTTGCTCGTAAGCGGGCAAAGCCAGTTGTGCCGCAATCAAATGCTGCGCTTGTTTTTCGTAGGCAGAAAACGCTGTGAACAAGAACTCGGCATCGGAGTGTTCAAAGTTGTAAGTGGACTGCTCTACTTCGTTTTGGTGATACACATCGCCATAGCTGAGGGTGTCGGTCCACTTTAAGTTGTAAACGTTGTCGACGCCTTGCAGGTACATGGCCAAACGCTCGAGGCCATAGGTAATTTCGCCGGTGATGGGTTTGCAATCAATGCCGCCCACTTGTTGGAAGTACGTGAACTGCGTCACTTCCATGCCATTGAGCCAAACTTCCCATCCCAAGCCCCAAGCACCCAAGGTTGGATTTTCCCAATCGTCTTCAACGAAGCGAATGTCGTTCTTTTTGAGATCAAAGCCCAAAGCTTCAAGCGAGCCCAAATACAAATCCAAAATATTGGAAGGCGCTGGCTTCAAGACCACTTGGTATTGGTAGTAGTGCTGCAAGCGGTTTGGATTTTCGCCATAGCGTCCATCTTTAGGACGGCGGCTGGGTTGCACATACGCTGCCTTCCATGGCTCGGGGCCGATGGCACGCAAAAAAGTGGCGGTATGTGAAGTACCTGCACCCACTTCCATGTCATAGGGTTGCAACAACGCACACCCCTGAGCATCCCAGTAGGACTGCAGTTTCAAAATGATTTGTTGGAAGGTCAACATGGCTGAAAAAAGTTACGCCCCCGAACATCGGTGGCAACCCTTGATTTTAAAGCGCCTAAGGCCGAGAGCGCCGAAAAAACGCCCCTAAAAACAGAACAATTGCGCCGCAAAGCAACCAAAGCGGCCACAAACCCCATTGCGAGGTCCACTGCGCATAGGGCGTAAGGCCTGTGCGCCCCTCAAACTCGCCCACCAACACGCCTCTGGTGAATGTTGGCAAGGACTTTGTCACCTCAGCTTTGTGGTTGATCAGCGCCGTGAGGCCTGTGTTGGTGGCACGAATAACAGGCCGCTGAAACTCAAGCGCGCGCAACTGCGAAATAGCAGTGTGTTGCGCTGATGCCGTGGTGTTGCCAAACCACGCCAAATTGCTCATATTGACCAGCACGGTGGGCGCTTGATCTTCATTCGCAAAGTACTGGGCCACCTCTTCGCCAAACAAGTCTTCATAGCAAATTTGCGGCAACAAACGCTGGCCTTGCCACGACAACACACTGGCGTAGGTGCGCTGCTGGCCAAAGTCGCCCAGAGGAATGTTCATCATGCGCACAAACCATTGAAAAAATGGCGGCACAAATTCACCGAAGGGCACAAGGTGTTGTTTGTCGTATCGGTACTTCAGAGCACCTGAACCAAGTGCCAGCACCGAGTTGCTAAAACCGACATTGGCGCCGCCCATAGGCAAGCCAATCAGGGCCAATTGCGGATTGCCTGGCTCAGCGTTTTGCACGCCTTGATTGTCAGTACGCCCTGCATATTTGAGGTTCAAACTTTGCCAATAAGCAGCAGGCAGTTGTTGCGGCAAAACTGGAATGGCCGTTTCGGGCGTGACCACCAGAGGTTCAGGGTTGGCCAACAATTGTTCGGCATACCAAGTAAGGGCGGTTTGCACACCTGTACCAGGGATAAATTTTTCGTCTTGCGGAATATTGCCCTGCAACAAGCGGACCGACATCGTGCCCGCAGGGGCTGTGAAGCTGGGGACAAAACGCACGAGCAAGGCTGGCAACACAAATAGCAACAGCACGCCTGCAGCCAACAAAACCCAACCTGCTCGCGTGCGCCGCGACAACATCACAGACACCATGAGGGGTGCGCCCATGGCCACCAGCGCCGCAATGGCACCCATACCATACACCCCAACCCATGGGGCATACACGGCCAATAAGCTGTTGCCATGCGCATAACCTGCAGCGCCCCAAGGAAAGCCAGTGAACCACTGCCCTCTGGCCAACTCGGCCAAGGTCCAGAGCGCGGCAAACATGACCGCACCTGCCAGGCCTAAGTTAACTTCTGAGCGCAATAAAAATGACTTGGCATGTGTGGCGTAACGCCCTTCGTGTTGACGTGCATGCAAGAACCACTTGCGGTAAAGCGCCACCCACGCGCCGCCCACTATTGCAAAGTAAACCGACAAGGCCATGGCCAAGAGAACCACGGCCAAAGCGGCCAACCAAGACGGCAAGCCGCCGTATTGATGCATCGACACATACAACCAACCCCATGTAGAAGACATGGCGGCCGTGGCAAACAAACCCGAAATTTTTGCGCCCTTGAGCCATGCGCGTTTTGGTGCTTGGCGCTTTGAAAGCGATGACTCAACTTCGTGAGACGCAACATGCAACAACAAGGCCCCAAGAACCGCCAAGCTGACGACTTGCAAGAGCCCAAATGATTGCCCCGCAATGCCCAAGGCCTCGCCAAACGCAAAGCTGGGCCAAGCCATTGAAAACCCTTGCAACACACCGGCCAACACTGATGCGCCGTAGGCCCACATGTTTATTTATGTTTGTGGGTCGGTGAGACTTTGAACCATCGCACTGCACCACCGCGTGTGTGCAAGACCACGAAGTCGAGTCCCGATAGGCTGAACTTTTCGCCGCGCTGTGGCACATGCCCCATCTCGTGGGCAATGAGTCCGCCGATGGTGTCGAAGTCGTGCGTTTCTTCATCAACCACATCGGGGTTGAGCTTGACGCCAAAGGCTTCTGACACTCGCTCTAGTGAAGTGTCTCCACTGACGCGGTAGGTTTGATCGGCCAGGCCAAAGATGTCGCCGGCTTCTTCGTCGATGTCGAATTCGTCTTCAATTTCGCCCACAATTTCTTCGAGCACGTCTTCAATGGTGATGAGGCCTGCCGTACGGCCAAACTCGTCAATGACAATGGCCAAATGCTGGCGGTTGCCACGGAATTGCCGCAGCAGTTCGTTCAGCCCCTTGCTTTCGGGCACAAACACAGCGGGGCGCAACAGGGCGCGAATATTAAGCTCGGGCGCACGTTGCAACTTGAGCAAATCTTTGGCCATCAAAATACCAATGATGTTTTCGCGGTCGTCTTCGTACACCGGAAAACGGGAGTGAGCTGTTTCAATCACTTGATTGAGCAATTCATCGATGTGCGCATCAATCGACAGCAACTCCATGCGCGGCGCCGCAACCATGGCATCGCCCGCAGTCATGTCGGCCATGCGAATCACGCCTTCCAGCATGAAGCGGCTTTGAGAATTGATGATGTGGTTGTCTTCGGCCTCTGCGAGTGTTTCGATTAACTCGTCTTTGGAGTCGGGGCCGGGGTGAATGAATTCAGCCAGTTTTTGCAAAAAAGAGCGCTTGTCTTCGCGCTTTGAATCACGTTTGTCGTCACGTTCGTTCAATCGCGCGGGGTGGGGGTCGGACACAGTGGGTTTGGCATGAGGCCGTTGTTGCGAAGCCTCTAGGATAGCGGATTAAACGCCCGATTGGTGACGAGACTCGCGCACACCTTTGCGAACCTCTTGCATTGTTTTGAGAAATTGCATGAACTGTTTGGCCCGTGATTTGATTTGAAAGTCCAAATCGGCCATGCCTTCTTCCAAAAACTCATGCACTTGGCTGTCTAAATTGGCGGGCGGCAAGCTGAGGTAGGCATCACTCTCGCTGCCATCGCGCTCGACGCGAGCACCCGCTTTGCGTGCAATTTTCAGCATAGGGGTGTTTTCGCTGAGGGCATGAATGAAGAGCAAAGCCACGCCCTGGTTGCGGGCGTGAATCACGGCGCGCTCAAACATGCGTCCGCCCAAACCTCGGCCGCGCAATTTGACGTCGACTGACACACCAAATTCGGCACAGGTCGCCCACTGGGGGTCGACAGAAAATGCCAGGTGCGCCATCGACAAAATTTCGAGTTTGCGGTTGAAGACACCATAAATGTCATCTCGCACGAAATCTAAATGTTCCACATAGGCGTCGATTTGCTCGTTTGTGGCGGGATAGCCAAATCGCAAGTAGCGGTCTTGAGGCCCTAAGCTTTTCAAATGCGCTGCAATTTTGGGTCGATGCTTGGCACTCAGGATGCGAATGGGGATCCAGCGCAGCCATCGACGCCACATGGCGCCGGTGATTCGAGTCAATTGAGCGATTTGGAACATAGGGTTTTCCCGTATTCTTGCACAACTCCAGCATTCTGTCGCGATTGCTTTTTGCGTGCAGTCTGAGGGTCTTGTCGCTTAGGGGACGAAATGCGCTTTTCAATTCCCCATCAGGGGTAATGCCTCATGGCGGTCCCCTCTCAGATTGGTGACAATGCCAGAATTCCTAGGAGCAGTACATGGACAAGATTTGGCTTAAGAATTACCCCGCCAATGTGAAACACGAGATCGACCCCAATGAATACAGTTCATTGACCGATTTGCTAACCCGCGCTTTTCAGCAACACGGCGACAACCCCTTTTCAGTTTGCATGGAACGGTGGATGACCTACCGCGAGCTTGACCAGTTGTCGCAAGCGCTGGGCGCTTGGTTTCAATCGCAAGGCTTGCAACCCGGCGATCGTGTTGCCCTGATGTTGCCCAACATTCCGCAATTTGCCGTCACCATGGCGGCCATCTTGCGCGCAGGCTATACCTGCGTCAACGTCAACCCGCTTTACACGGCCCGCGAACTGGAGCACCAGTTGAAGGATTCTGGCGCCAGTGCCATTGTGATTCTGGAAAACTTTGCCCACACGCTTTCTGAAGTGATTGGGCACACCCAGATCAAACACACCGTGTTGGCCTCCATGGGCGATTTGCTCGGCCCGTTTTATGGCCGTTGGATTACCTTTGCCGTTCGTCACTTGGCCAAAATGGTGCCCGAATTTGAACTGCCACTGGGCGAACAGCACAAGGTCACATCCTTCAAAGATGCGGTTGCAGCGGGTCGCCACTTAAGCTTCAAACCTGTTGCCCAAAGCTTAGACGACATTGCATTCTTGCAATACACCGGCGGTACCACCGGCTTGTCCAAGGGTGCTGTACTCACGCATCGCAACATTGTGGCGGCCATTTTGCAAGCCGAAACATGGTTTGCGCCTGCACTTTCGCGCTTGCCCGACTTGCGCAAAGTCAACAGCATTGCGGCTTTGCCGCTGTATCACATCTTTGCGCTGACCCTGTGCTTCTTGGCCATGCGTCAAGGCTCACACCTGACGTTGGTACCAAACCCGCGCGATTTTGCCAAGTTCATTGAGACTCTCAAAACAAGGCCCTTCCACATGCTGCCAGGCGTGAACACTTTGTTCAATGCCTTGCTGCAGCACCCCATGTTCAAGACCATCGACTTCTCTAATTTGTGTTTGACACAAGCAGGTGGCATGGCCGCTTCTGAAGGCACAGCTCGAGCATGGCAAGCCGCCACTGGCAGTGCCATGATTGAAGGTTGGGGCATGAGTGAGACATGCGCCATTGGTACCAACAACCCTGTCACAAGAACCTCTTTCAGCGGCACCATTGGCCTGCCCTTGCCCAGCATTGACTTGGCCATCAAGGACGAAGAAGGCAACAGCTTGGCACAAGGCGAGTCTGGTGAAATTTGCATTCGCGGCCCCAACGTGATGGTGGGCTACTACAAACAAGAAGAAGAAACTCGCAAAGCCTTTACGGCCGATGGCTTCATGCGCACTGGCGACGTGGGCATCATGGACGAAGAAGGCTATTTCAGAATTGTGGACCGCAAGAAAGACATGATCATTGTCAGCGGCTTCAATGTGTTCCCTTCCGAGTTAGAAAACGTCATCTCTCTTTGCCCTGGTGTGGTCGAGTGTGCGGCCATCGGTATTCCAGACGCCATGCAAGGTGAGGCCATCAAGGTGTTTGTGGTGCGCAGCGACAGCATGTTGACGGAGGATGCCGTGGCTCGTTATTGCCACGACAACCTCACAGGTTACAAGCGTCCCAAGTACATTGAGTTCCGCGACGAGTTGCCAAAATCCAATGTGGGCAAAATTTTGCGCCGTGAATTGCGTACCAATACACACTGAAACATTGATTTATTGCCAACTTGATGCAAGAAGCGCTCAACATTCCTGGCCTCCAAGTTTTTGAGCGCGGTTGGCTATCGGCCAACAACATTTTGTTGACCGATTCAGACTCAAGCACACTGATCGACAGTGGTTATGTGACGCATCAAGATCAAACCTTGTTGTTGCTTCAAAATGCTTTAGGCACGAAACCTTTAGACAGGTTGGTAAACACCCACTTGCACAGTGACCATTGTGGTGGCAATGCTTTGCTTCAAAGCGCGCATCCACAATTGACCACTTTGATTCCACCTGGGGAGTCTGAAGCTGTGTCGCGTTGGGATGCAGAAGCTTTGAGTTACGAGTCAACTGGCCAAGAATGTCCCAGATTTACTTTCACCGATGTGTTGAGAACTGGCCAATCTTTGAAGATGGCCAAGCTTGATTGGCATGTGATGGCCGCCCCCGGTCACGACCCTCACTCGGTCATATTGTTTGAACCCCAACACCGCATTTTGATTTCGGCAGATGCATTGTGGGCTAACGGGTTTGGTGTCGTCTTTCCTGAACTTGAAGGTGTTTCAGCCTTTGATGAGGTGGCTGCCACTCTTGATTTAATTGAATCATTGGATGCGCAGTGGGTCATTCCCGGTCATGGCCCCGTGTTTTTTGGCGTTGATGTTGCACTGAACAATGCAAGACAAAAACTCAATGGCTTTGTTCAAAATCCAGCCAAGCACGCAAAGTATGGCGCAAAAGTATTGCTGAAGTACAAACTGTTAGAACTTAACAAAGTGCCACTTCAACAGTTTGTAGCTTGGGCAGCACAAGTACGTTATTTCAAAGTACTGCATCAAACCTACAGCCCAAACTCAAGTGTGCAAGATTGGGTACTAGAGATGCTCAAAGATTTGGAAAGAAGCAAAGCACTTGAAATTCAGGATGAATGGTTGCTGAACGTCTAAAAGACTTGGAAGGTCTTATCTCTGAATAGATGCTTCACACTTCATAAATTTAAACGCAAAAAAAACGCCCCATATTACTATGGGGCGTTTCTCGCTATAAGAGCCTGACGATGTCCTACTTTCACACGGGAACCCGCACTATCATCGGCGCTGAATCGTTTCACTGTCCTGTTCGGGATGGGAAGGAG
>JBASJS010000005.1:0-107480 GCA_049655425.1 Limnohabitans sp.
TGCCAGGCGACAACGTGTCGATCACTGTGAAGTTGATCAACCCGATCGCCATGGAAGAAGGTCTGCGTTTTGCGATCCGTGAAGGCGGCCGCACTGTGGGCGCTGGCGTTGTTGCCAAGATCCTCGCTTAATTCAACACATTTAAGTTTGGAACAACAACATGTCAGCTAAACAAAAAATTCGCATTCGCCTCAAAGCGTTTGACTACAAATTGATCGACCAGTCTGCTGCTGAGATCGTAGACACTGCCAAGCGCACCGGCGCGATTGTCAAGGGCCCCGTGCCTTTGCCAACACGCATGAAGCGTTTTGACATTCTGCGTTCACCGCACGTCAACAAGACTAGCCGTGACCAGTTCGAAATCCGTACGCACCAGCGTCTGATGGACATCGTTGACCCAACAGATAAAACTGTTGATGCCTTGATGAAGTTGGACTTGCCTGCTGGCGTGGACGTCGAAATCAAGTTGCAGTAATCTGCAATTGAAAAATAGTTGAGGTGTTGCCTGCCTGGGAAACTGGGCTTGCAACGTCCTCATCGGGGTCTGAAAAAGCCCCAAAAAGACTCGAATTAAAAAAACGCTTGCCATGTTTCATGACGCGGGGCTATAATTCGAGGCTCAGCCCATTTTGGGTTGGGATTTATTAACCTTCTTTCATATAAAACTCAGTGGCCAATTGAAGTCGCTGGGGTGGAAGTTTTGGAGAAAAAAACATGAGTCTTAGCAACTCCCTAGGGTTGCTGGGCCGCAAGGTGGGCATGATGCGTCTGTTCACTGATGATGGGGACGCAGTGCCTGTCACAGTGGTAGATGTTTCAAACAACCGCGTGACCCAGGTGAAAACCCAAGAGAACGATGGCTACGTTGCCCTTCAGGTAACGTTCGGCTCGCGCAAAGCATCGCGCGTGACCAAGCCAATTGCTGGCCACCTTGCGAAAGCAGGCGTTGAAGCCGGTGAAATCATTCAAGAATTCAAAGTGACTGCTGATACAGCAGCTCAGTACGCCGCTGGCGCTGCTGTGCCTGCTACGGTGTTTGCTGTGGGCCAAAAAGTGGACGTGCAAGGCACTTCCATTGGTAAAGGCTTCGCGGGCACCATCAAGCGTCACAACTTCAAGTCACAGCGCGCGTCGCACGGTAACAGCCGTTCGCACAACGTGCCAGGCTCCATTTCTATGGCGCAAGACCCAGGTCGCGTGTTCCCAGGTAAGCGCATGTCCGGTCACCTCGGTGATGTCACATGCACAACCCAGAACCTCGACGTCGTGCGCGTAGATGAAGTCCGTGGTTTGCTCCTGATCAAAGGTGCAATTCCTGGTTCCAAAGGCGGTTTCGTCACAGTACGTCCCGCCGTTAAAGCTAAAGGAGCGAACTGATGCAGCTCGAACTCCTAAACGACCAAGGTCAAGCCGCTTCTAAATTCGAAGCGCCAGAAACCGTGTTCGGTCGCGAATACAACGAAGACCTGATTCACCAGATCGTGGTGGCTTATCAAGCCAATGCCCGTCAAGGCACCCGCGCTCAAAAAGACCGTGAACAAGTTCACCACTCAACCAAGAAGCCCTTTAAACAAAAAGGTACTGGCCGCGCTCGTGCTGGTATGACTTCTTCGCCTCTGTGGCGTGGCGGTGGTCGTATTTTCCCGAACATGCCCGACGAGAACTTCACACAGAAGATCAACAAGAAGATGTACCGTGCTGGTATGGCTTCGATCTTCTCTCAGTTGGCACGCGAAGGCCGTTTGGCTGTGGTTGACTCCTTCAAGGTTGAGTCTCCCAAAACCAAGCAATTGGCTGCCAAATTCAAAGCCATGAACCTCGACTCTGTCTTGGTCATTGCAGAAGAAGTTGACGAAAACCTCTACTTGGCTTCACGCAACTTGGTCAACATCCTGATTGTTGAGCCCCGTTACGCCGATCCAGTTTCTTTGGTTCACTTCAAGAAAGTGGTTGTCACCAAAGGCGCTGTCGACAAACTCAAGGAGATGTTCGCATGAGCACACAAAAGTTTGACGAAGGTCGTCTGATGGCTGTGTTGGTTGCCCCCATCGTGTCCGAAAAGGCCACCATGGTTGCAGAAAAATCAAACGCTGTCACATTCAAAGTGCTGCAGGACGCTACCAAGCCTGAAATCAAAGCTGCTGTGCAGTTGATGTTCAAGGTGGAAGTAAAAGGCGTGTCTGTGGTGAACACCAAAGGCAAGACCAAGCGTTTTGGCAAGACTGTGGGCCGTCGCGACAATGTTCGCAAGGCTTACGTCACCTTGATGCCAGGTCAAGAGCTGAACCTCTCAGGGGAGGCCGCTTAATCATGGCAGTCATTAAACTCAAACCAACCTCACCAGGCCAACGTGGCGTGGTGAAGGTGACTCGCGATCACCTGTACAAAGGCGAGGCCTATGCGCCTTTGCTCGAAGCACAGCATCAAAAAGCGGGTCGCAACAACAACGGTCACATCACAACCCGTCACAAGGGTGGTGGTCACAAACATCACTACCGTGTTGTTGACTTCAAACGTAACAAAGATGCAATTCCAGCCAAAGTGGAACGCATTGAGTACGATCCAAACCGTACAGCGCACATTGCGTTGGTCTGCTATGCAGACGGTGAGCGTCGTTACATCATTGCACCCCGTGGTTTGGAAGTTGGCGCAACATTGTTGTCCGGTTCGGAAGCTCCGATCCGTGCAGGCAATACATTGCCCATCCGCAACATTCCAGTGGGTTCAACCATTCACTGCATCGAATTGAAACCAGGTGCCGGCGCTCAAATCGCTCGCTCTGCTGGTACTTCTGCCACATTGTTGGCCCGCGAAGGCATCTACGCTCAAGTGCGTATGCGTTCCGGTGAAGTTCGCAAGATTCACATCGATTGCCGTGCAACGATTGGTGAAGTCGCCAACGAAGAACACAGCTTGCGCCAGTTGGGCAAAGCCGGTGTGAAGCGTTGGATGGGTATTCGTCCTACCGTCCGCGGTGTGGCAATGAACCCTGTTGATCACCCACACGGTGGTGGCGAAGGTCGTACCGGTGAAGGCCGTCATGCAGTTGACCCATGGGGTAACCTGACTAAGGGCTACCGTACCCGTAACAACAAGCGCACGCAGGTCATGATCGTGTCGCGTCGCAAGAAGTAAAGGGTAGCCAATGACTCGCTCACTTAAAAAAGGTCCATTTGTTGACCATCACCTCGTTGCCAAGGTTGAAAAAGCCGTTGCAACGAAAGACAAGAAGCCCATCAAAACATGGTCACGTCGTTCTATGGTCTTGCCCGATTTCATCGGTTTGACCATTGCTGTGCACAACGGCAAACAACACGTGCCTGTTTATGTGACTGACCAAATGGTTGGCCACAAGCTGGGTGAATTCGCTTTGACCCGGACATTCAAGGGTCATCCAGCGGACAAAAAAGTCCAGAAGAAATAAGGAAAGACCATGGAAACACGTGCAGTCCTCAGGGGCGTCCGTTTGTCGGTCGATAAAGGCCGCCTGGTCGCCGATTTGATTCGCGGCAAAAAAGTGGATCAAGCTCTGAACATCCTCACATTCACGCAGAAAAAAGCTGCTGGCATTGTGAAGAAGGTTTTGGAGTCCGCTATCGCCAACGCTGAACACAACGACGGTGCTGACATCGACGAGTTGAAGGTGAAAACCATCTACGTCGAACAAGGCGCCACACTCAAGCGTTTTACCGCCCGCGCCAAAGGCCGTGGCAACCGTATCAGCAAGCCCACATGCCACGTGTATGTGACGGTTGGCAACTGAAAGGCCTAGGAAGAATATGGGACAAAAAATCCATCCTACCGGCTTCCGCCTTGCGGTCAGCCGCAACTGGGCAAGCCGTTGGTACGCAAGCAACCGTGATTTCGCCGGCATGTTGGCCGAAGACATCAAGGTTCGTGAATACCTCAAGGCTAAGTTGAAGAACGCTGCTGTGGCACGCGTCCTCATCGAGCGTCCAGCCAAAAACGCACGCATCACAATTTTCTCGGCTCGTCCTGGTGTTGTGATCGGCAAAAAAGGCGAAGACATCGAGAGCTTGAAAAAAGAACTCGCAGCTCGTTTGGGCGTGCCAGTGGCAGTCAACATCGAAGAAGTGCGCAAGCCCGAAATCGATGCACAACTGATCGCTGACAGCATCACACAACAGCTCGAAAAGCGGATCATGTTCCGCCGCGCCATGAAGCGCGCCATGCAAAACGCCATGCGCTTGGGTGCTCTGGGCATCAAGATCATGTCTGCTGGCCGTTTGAACGGTATCGAGATTGCACGTACTGAGTGGTACCGTGAAGGCCGCGTGCCTTTGCACACTCTGCGCGCTGACATTGACTACGGCACTTCTGAAGCCAAGACCACCTACGGTGTGATCGGCGTGAAGGTCTGGGTCTACAAGGGTGACAACCTGGGTCGCAACGATGCACCAGCATTGGCTGAACCCCGTCAAGAAGAAGAGCGTCGCCCACGTGGCCCGCGTCGTGATGCTCGCCCGGGTGACCGTGCAGGCCGCGGTGCGCCACGTCGTGCTGGCGGTACCAACACAGCACCCGTTGACGGCAGCGACAAGCCAGCCGAAGCAGGTGGTGATGTCAAACCCACCGTTAAGCGCGTACGTAAAGTAGCCGCGCCAGCTGCAGCAGCTGACGGTGCCAAAGGAGAGTAAACATGCTGCAACCCGCTCGCAGAAAGTTCCGTAAGGAACAAAAGGGCCGCAACACCGGCGTCGCAACCCGTGGCAACACGGTTGCGTTTGGTGATTTCGGTTTGAAGTCCACCGACCGCGGCCGTTTGACGGCCCGTCAGATCGAAGCTGCACGTCGTGCAATTTCACGTCACGTGAAGCGTGGCGGCCGTATCTGGATTCGTGTGTTCCCCGACAAGCCAATCTCTACAAAACCTGCAGAGGTTCGTATGGGTAACGGTAAGGGCAACCCCGAGTACTACGTGGCTGAGATTCAGCCCGGTAAGGTGTTGTATGAAATCGTTGGCGTGCCAGAGCAATTGGCCCGTGAAGCGTTTAAATTGGCCGCAGCCAAACTGCCCTTGCGCACGACTTTTGTCGCACGCATGATTGGCCAGTAATTCAGGAGATATCACAATGAACACAACTGAACTGCGCACCCAAGACGAAGCTGGTTTGGCCAAAGAAATCAAGGATCTGCAAAGAGCCCATTTCAATTTGCGCATGCAAAAAGCCACTCAGCAACTCGGCAACACGAACCAACTGCGCGAAACTCGCCGCAGCATCGCACGTGCCAAAACCATCCTTGCCCAAAAGCAAGCCGCCAAATAAGGAGTGACCATGACGGAAGCTAAAACATCCCTCAAGCGCACCTTGATCGGCAAGGTGGTCAGCGACAAGCGCGCCAAAACCGTAACGGTGTTGGTCGA
Organism: Limnohabitans sp.; assembly: GCA_049655425.1. Lineage (GTDB taxonomy): Bacteria > Pseudomonadota > Gammaproteobacteria > Burkholderiales > Burkholderiaceae_C > Limnohabitans_A. Next base: position 5,387 of record JBASJS010000005.1, read on the forward strand.
GCGTCGCGTGAAGCATGCTTTGTACGGCAAGATTGTTGCCAAATCAAGCAAGTACCACGCACATGACGAAACAGGACAATTCGGTTTGGGCGACGTGATCGAGATCACCGAGAGCAAGCCAATTTCCAAAACCAAAAACTGGGTTGCCACCCGTTTGGTTGAAAAGGCAGCAGCGGTTTAAGCTTAATCAGCTTGCATTCTGCAAACCTTGTCAAAACGACTCACAATTGTGGGTCGTTTTTTTTCGTCTGGGCTTTTTGTAGCGTAGACGTACAGACATCCACTCACCCATTTGTAAAGGACACACCATGATCAAAGTTGGCGACGCACTTCCTGCAGTGACATTGACAGAATTCGTTGAAGTAGAAGGCAATGGTTGCAGCATTGGCCCCAACCCCGTAGATGTTGCAAAAGCATCCGCTGGCAAGACCATCGCTTTGTTTGCGCTGCCTGGCGCATTCACACCCACATGCTCTGCCAAGCACGTACCTGGTTATGTGTCGCAATACGATGCTTTGGTGGCTGCTGGTGTAGACGAAATTTGGTGTGTTAGCGTGAACGATGCCTTCGTGATGGGCGCTTGGGGCCGTGAACAAAAGAGCACAGGCAAAGTGCGCATGATGGGCGACGGCAGTGCCGACTTCACCAAGGCCACAGGCCTGACCTTGGACCTCACCGCACGTGGCATGGGCTTGCGCAGCAACCGTTATTCGATGTTGGTGAAAGACGGCAAGGTGGCCAGCTTGAACATCGAAGGTCCTGGCAAATTTGAAGTCAGCGATGCTGACACCATGCTGGCCCAAGCCAAAGGCTAATGAAGCCACTGCCCCGTTCTCAATAGAAGGGGCAGACCAAAAAATCACAGTGATGAGCCTCTGGGCTCATCCTGTCACAACATCACTTTGAGATAGTGTGCACCCGGCAAGGGGTTGTGATAGTAGGGCGGAATTTCTTCAAAACCCAAGTCTTCATAGAGTGCGCGCGCTGTTTCCATTTCGTCTAGTGTGTCTAGCAGTACGCAGCTGTAGTCGAATTGGCGTGCCGCATCCAAAATAGCCTCTGCCAGCTGGCGACCCAAACCCAATCGACGGTAGGCTGGGCGCACATACAGGCGTTTCATTTCCGAGGCGTTCGGGTCATCTGCTGAATCGAGGGGCCTCAAGGCACAGCAGCCAGCCACTTGCTGATTGACCATGGCCAACAGCAGGGCGCCTCTGGGCGCTGCGTATTCTCCTGGCAGCAGTTCGAGCTCGGCTTCAAAGTCTTGAAAGCACAAGTCGACATTGAGCGACTGCGCATACTCCGTGAATATCTGACGCACAGCCGCTATGTCTTCGGGCGTGCTGGGCGTTACAAGCGCAATGGTGGGTTGAGGTAAATCAGGCAAAAGTCAGCTGTGGGTTGTGTTTTAAAAAGTGTAGCGTCAAAAGTTCAGTTCTACAGGCCTACGGTACGGGTATTGATCAGGAGAAATACCAAGCCGGAGGCAACAGCCAGACAGACCAAGGCTTTTACCCAGTCTCTGCCTGTGTCGCTAGAAGCGATGGCTGGTGTGTCAGTTGGCTTGTCGCCTTGCAACATGGCACGTGGCAGATTTTCTTTGAGTTTGAAAAAATGCCATGCGATGGCCAGCAAGTGAATGGCAACCATGGTCAGCACAAAGGTTTTTCCTAAACCCTTGTGCCATTTGGTGGCCAAGGCAATGGTGCTTTCTGAAGCCCACACGGTCAAGGGCCCTGCATTGGCAATTTCATCGTCACTGAACAATCCTGTCCCTACTTGCAGTGCCAGCAAGCCCATGATGAACAGCACAGACAATGAACCTAAAGGGTTATGACCTAAATAATGCCGTGGGCTGGGCATGGCTGAAATGTAAGCGCGCAGTGCACTGGGCGTGCAAGACAACTGGCGCCATCTAGACCAGTGGCCGCCCACCACGCCCCACATCAATCTGAACAGCAACAAACTCAAAACGGCATAGCCGCAGCGAAAGTGCCAGACCATGGCGTTACCGCCGACATTGCCAGTGATGACCAAACACAAAATGAGTATGGCGAGTGACCAGTGAAAAAATCGGGTGGGCAAATCCCAAACTCGAACTTTTGTCATGACAGTACTTTCAGCATGCGCGTGGCCTGCAAAAAAATTAAAAACATGCGAAACTGTAAAGCACCACCACCCTCAATGGAAGATCTATGAAAAAACTAATCACCGCTGCCACATCCTTGTTGGCATTGATGCTGGCTTTGCCAGCTGCCGCGCAGTTTGCAAAACCTGAAGATGCCATCAAATACCGCAAAGCCAGCTTCACAGTCATGGCGGCACACTTTGGCCGCGTCGGCGCCATGGCTTCTGGCCGTGCCCCTTACGATGCCAAGGCAGCTGCCGAAAATGCAGACATTGCCGCTGCCATGGCAAAGCTGCCTTGGGCTGCTTTTACAGAAGGCAGCGACAAGGGTGATACACGTGCTAAACCAGAAATTTGGAAAGACAGCGCCAAGTACAAAGAGGCTGCAGACAAGATGCAAGCCGAAATGGTCAAGTTGTCTGCAGCCGCCAAAGCTGGCAATGTGGACGCTTTGAAAACGGCCTTTGGCCCTGCCGCAGCAACTTGCAAAGGCTGCCACGACAACTTCCGCAAGGAGTGATGGCTGATTAAGTTGCGCAAGTCTTAATTAAGTTGAACAAGTCAACAGCAGCTCAGTTAATTCTTTCGGGGCACTGATCATGGGGTCGTGCCCCGTTTTCATTTCAATCACGCGGGAATTGGGAAGCCATTGACCCTCCCAAAACTGAGGATCGATCACGCGTCGACGAACTGCATCAATGGTTGCCAAAGGCGGCACAGTGCAATTGATGAAGGTTCTGGGAACGCTGGCAACACGTGCTGGATCGAAATTCAGAACGTGCTGATAGGTGCCGCCTGGATGCGGTGTTTGCTGTCGTCGCACCCATTCGTAGCCCGCGGCGCTAAGTCCGAACACAGATGGATCGGGTGGTGGAAAACTGTTGTTGATACTCTCTTGGGCAGCTTCAATGCGTGCCTTTTGCGTTGCACTGGCGTGCGTGCTGCTCCAAGTTTCACCAGGTTTTGGAACCACCGCATCTAAGTAGACCAAGTGCTTGAGTCTGTGAGCACGTCGATCGGCCACAGCGGTGCCCAGCATGCCCGCATAAGAATGCACCACCAAAATGGCGTCGTTCATTTCTTCTGCGTCCAAGGCTTGCAGCACATCTTGAATGTGCGTTTCTAAATCGATGCCGCGGTGCAAGAGGTGCGAGCGCTCACCCAGGCCAGTCAAGGTGATGGCGTGTGCACTGTGGCCTGCGCGAATCAAACCCTCTGTGACATGGCGCCAACACCAAGCACCGTGCCATGCGCCATGAACCAACAAATACTGTGCCATCAGATCACGCCTTTGTTTTGCAATTGTTCAATGTGAGTTGCGTCATAGCCCAATACCTCTTGTAGCAACTGCGCGGTGTGTTGTCCCAATTGAGGCGGCACGTGGTCTTGTCGTACGGGCGTGAGGCTGAGCTTGAGAGGACTTGCCACCAACTTCAAATCTTGTTGATGGGAATGCTGCCAAGTGCTCACCATGTTGCGCGCAGCCACCTGCGGGTCGGCAAACACTTCGGCCAAATTGTTGATGGCACCACAGGGCACCTTGGCGGCTTCTAGCGCAGACAACCAATCGGCTTTGGTGCGAGTGAGCATGATTTGCTCAAGCATGGGAACCAAGATTGCACGGTTTTTAACCCGTGCGGTATTTTTGGCAAATCGTTCATCAAGGGCCAATTCAGGACGACCCGCAACGGCACAAAACTTGGCGTACTGACCGTCATTGCCCACAGCCAAAATTAAATGGTCGCGACTGCCCGCTTCAGCTTGTGCAGGCGCCTTCACTTCAAAGACTTGGTAGGGCACGATGTTTTGATGCGCGTTACCCGCACGGCCAGGCGTTTTGCCGCTGACCAAATAATTGGCGCCCAAATTGGCCAACATGGCCACTTGCGTGTCTAGCAATGCCATGTCAACGTACTGCCCGTCACCGGTTTTTTCGGCATGTCGGAGCGCTGCCAAAATGCCCACAGTGGCGTACATGCCTGTGAACAAATCGGCCACCGCCACCCCCACCTTTTGGGGGCCACCTCCCAAGTCGTCGCGCTCGCCGGTGACGCTCATCAAACCGCCAATGCCTTGCACAGCATAGTCGTAGCCGGCACGGTCGCTGTAGGGCCCGGTTTGACCAAACCCTGTGACACTGCAATAAACCAACTTGGGATTGAGGACCTTCAGGCTGGCATAGTCCAAACCGTAACGGGCCATGTCGCCGACCTTGAAGTTTTCGATGAAAACGTCGCAATGCGCCACCAGTTCACGGATCAAAGCCTGACCTTCAGGCTTTGAAATATCACATGTCAGTGAGCGCTTATTCCTGTTGGTTCCTAAATAATAAGCGGCTTCGGGCGTGTCGTTGCCTTGCGCATCTTTGAGGAAGGGCGGGCCCCAACTGCGCGTGTCGTCGCCGGCGCCGGGACGCTCAATTTTGATCACGTCGGCCCCGAGGTCGGCCAAAGTTTGGGTACACCAAGGTCCCGCGAGCACGCGGGAGAGGTCGAGGATGCGGATGCCGTCAAGTGAATTCATGCCCTGATTGTCGCGAAAAATCATCACACCTGCAGGCACCGATAATGGGCGCATGCATGAAATTATTGAAAGCCTGTCATGACGGCGCATCAGAACCCTTCCCCCAAGTTGGCGCAGCGGCAAATGGTGGGGGTCTTTTTGGTCTTTGCCTTTGCTTACTTTTTGTCCACCTTGATGCGCGCCATCACGGCGACTTTGTCGCCTGCGCTGACGCAAGAGCTGTCTTTGTCAGCACAAGATTTGGGCTTGTTGGCGGGCGGTTATTTTTTAGGGTTCTCTGCAACTCAATTGCCTTTGGGCAAGTGGCTGGATCGGTATGGTCCTAAAACCGTGATCATGTCATTCTTGGTCATTGCCGTTTTAGGGTGTGCTGAATTTGCAATGGCAAACAGCTTTTTGGGTTTGTGGCTTGCGCGGTTTTTATGTGGTGTTGGGGTCAGCGCATGTCTGATGGCGCCTTTGACAGGTTACCGGAGATGGATGGATGCTGGCGCTCAATTGCGCGCCAATTCTTGGATGCTCATGACGGGCTCTTTGGGCATGTTGGCCTCCACATTGCCGGTGCAGTGGTTGATGCCATTGACAGGATGGCGCGCCATCTTTGCTGCGCTGGCCGGCTTGGTGGTGTTGGCCATATTCTTGATTTACAAAGTGGTGCCAATTTGGGAGAAGCCGCAAGCCAGCCTTAACCCTGCAGAGCAAGAAGAGAAGGGTTATGGCCCCGTATGGCGAAACGCCTACTTTTGGCGCATGGCCCCGGTTGGTTTCTTTTGCTATGCCGGCATGTTGGCCGTTCAAACTCTGTGGGCCGGCCCATGGATGACCGTGGTGGGGGGTTACACACCTTTGTCAGCGGCCACGGGCTTGTTTGCTATCAACCTTTGTATGTTGATCACATTTTGGGTCTGGGGCTTGATCACACCTCGTTTGTCCAAGGGCGGCATTTCAGCCAATCAATTGATTGCGTGGGGGCAACCGCTGAGTTTTGCCGTGTTGTTTGGGGTGATTTGGCTGGGCCCAGATTTGGGTGCAGGCACTGCGGCGGCCTTGGCTTTGTTTTGCATGGCCAGTACCTTTGTGGCGTTGGCGCAGCCTGCCGTGGGCATGGCTTTTCCGCCCCACCTTGCGGGCCGCGCACTGTCTGCCTACAACTTGGTGATCTTTGTGGGTGTGTTTGTGGTGCAGTGGGGCATTGGCCTTGGCATTGACTTCTTCAAGTCATTGGGCTGGTCGCCTGTTTTGGCGTTTCAGTCGGCTTTCTCGGTCTTTGGTTTGTGTGCGGTTTTGTCCTATGTTTATTTTCATTGGGCAAACCGCGATAATTCAGCATGATCGGAATTCTCATCGTCGCCCATGCACCCTTGGCCTCTGCCTTGCGTGATTGCGCTTTGCATGTATATCCGGAGTGTGCGTCGGGTGTTCAAGCCTTGGACATTTTGCCCAGTGCCAGCCCCGAAGAAAGCTTGTTGTTGGCCAAAGCTGCCATGGCCAAGCTCAACACCCCCGAAGTGTTGATGTTGAGCGATGTGTTTGGCGCAACGCCTTCCAATGTGGCCCAAAAACTCAACGATGGCATCGACACCCGATTGTTGGCGGGCGTTAATTTGCCCATGCTGCTGCGCAGCGTGTGTTATCGACATGAATCGCTAGATGCTTTGGCAACCCGAGCACAGGCAGGTGGTGCGCAAGGCATCATGCCCGTTGGTTGTACCGCACCTCAAAATCAAACTGGACCTCGACATGCCCCAAGCTACCACGACCATCAGCAATAAGCTCGGCCTCCATGCGCGTGCTTCTGCCAAGCTGACCAAGCTGGCTGGAAGTTTTCCGTGCGAAGTTTGGATGGCCAAAGGAGAGCGTCGCGTCAATGCCAAAAGCATCATGGGCGTCATGATGTTGGCGGCCGGCATAGGCAGCGAAGTGGTCATTGATACCGACGGCGAACAAGCCCAAGAAGCCTTAGACGCCTTGCTGGCTTTGATTGCCGACAAATTTGGTGAGGGTGAATGACGTTCAGCATTCATGGCTTGGCGGTTGCCAGAGGCATCGCCATTGGACGCGCGGTACTGGTTGCTTCCAGCCGCGTTGACGTTGCGCATTACTTCATTCAGCCAGAACAAGTTGACGCTGAAATTGCCCGTTTGCGCCAAGCGCGTGACGCCGTGGTCGATGAACTCCGGCGCTTGCAAAAAGATTTAACCGACGACGCCCCACCAGAGCTGGGTGCACTGCTCGATGTGCACTTGATGCTGCTTGAGGATGAAAGCTTGTCCTTGGGCGTCAAGCACTGGATTGAAAACAGGCTCTACAACGCCGAATGGGCCGTCAGCAGTCAGATGGAAGTGATTGGTCGCCAGTTCGACGAAATGGAAGATGCGTATTTGCGTGAACGCAAATCTGATCTTGAGCAAGTGACCGAGCGAGTTCTGCATTTTCTGAAAGGTGGCACATCACCCGTGGTGCGCACCAAGCCGCATGTGCGGCCTCAACAAGAATTGCAACTGGGCGACACCATGGACGTGCCGCTGGTGCTGGTGGCGCACGATTTGTCGCCTGCCGACATGCTGCAGTTCAAGCAAAGTGTGTTCACGGGGTTTGTGACCGATGTGGGTGGCAAGACCTCGCACACCGCCATTGTGGCTCGCAGCTTGGACATTCCTGCCGTGGTGGGCGCACGCAGTGCCAGCCAACTGATTCGTCAAGACGATTGGATCATCATCGATGGCGACATGGGTGTGGTCATTGTCGACCCCTCTCCCATTATTTTGGCGGAATATGGTTTCAAGCAGCGTCAAGGCGACTTGGAGCGCGAACGCCTTACCCGATTGCGTCATACGCCGGCGGTCACATTGGATGGCCAAAAAATTGAACTGCTGGCCAACATTGAAATGCCAGAAGATGCAGACGCAGCCATCATGGTCGGTGCTGTGGGCGTTGGCTTGTTTCGAAGTGAGTTCTTGTTCATGGGCCGGCAAGGTGATTTGCCGGGTGAAGAAGAGCAGTTTCAGCAATACCGCCGCGCGGTTGACGGCATGCAAGGGTTGCCAGTCACTATTCGCACGGTAGACGTTGGTGCCGACAAACCCTTGGATGAAGCGCGTCACGATGCCGCGCACTTGAATCCCGCTTTGGGTTTGCGCGCCATTCGTTGGAGCCTGGCCGACCCCGAAATGTTTTTGACGCAACTGCGCGCTATTTTGCGTGCGGCAGCTTTGGGCAAAGTGAACTTGTTGGTGCCCATGTTGGCGCATGCCAGCGAAATTCATCAAACACTGGCACTGGTCAAGCAAGCGCAGCTTGATTTAGACGCACGCGGCGTGGCCTATGGTCAAGTGCGCTTGGGCGCCATGATTGAAATTCCAGCAGCCGCTTTGTCCTTGAAGTTGTTCTTGAAGCATTTTGATTTCTTGTCAATTGGCACCAACGACTTGATTCAATACACCTTGGCCATTGACCGCGCTGACGAAAGCGTGGCGCATTTGTACGACCCCTTGCACCCTGCGGTGTTGCGATTGGTGGCAGACACCATTCGCGAAGGTGCCGCGCAAGGTAAATGCGTGTCGGTTTGTGGCGAGATGGCGGGCGATGTCAACATGACTCGCTTGTTATTGGGCATGGGCTTGCGAAGTTTTTCGATGCACCCATCACAAGTCTTGTTGGTCAAACAACAAATATTGCGTGCCGACACCGAAAAACTCAAATCGCTCGCCCAGCAAGTGCTGGACTCAGAAGACCCCGCCAGCTTGTTATCTGGGCACTGACGACGCTTCCTTGCCTTCAAAATGCGGATCGTTGGCGGCATCTTGTGGCCCGGTATTTCGGCCAAACCACGCACCACCCACAATCAAAAAGCCAGCCCAAGCCACGAGGGGTGTGAGTGCTTCTTGGCGGTCGATCAGTAAGAGCACCGTAGAGCCCAAGGGTGTGATGAAGCTGAGTAAACCTATCTGTTGTGCATTGCCGTTTTTGAGTGCGGCATCCCACAGGTAAAAGGCCACGCCCAAGGGCCCAAGGCCCATCCAAAGTAAAAGTCCAGCATCTTGGACGGTCAATCCCACCGGCGTTTCGAGTGCAAAGTGGCACGCCAGCGACAGCAAGCCAGATACCAAACCAAAGCTGCCAATGGCCGCCGTGTGGAAGGCTTGAACACGCTGTGTCAGTAGCGAGTAGGTGGCCCAAATGAAAGCGGAAGCCAAGGCTGCTAAATAACCAATCTCGAAATCTGCGCTGATGGTTTTGCCGCCAGTCATGACCAGGGCCGCACCTGCAAATCCTGCAGTTGCAGCAATCACTTGACGTAATTTGAGACGGGTGTTTTTGTTGAACCAGGGTGCCAGCACCACGATCAACAATGGCCACAGGTAGTTGACCAAATTGGCCTGCACAGCTGGCGCTGTTCTAAATGCAACAAACAACAAAAAGTGATAGCCAAACAAACCGTAAATGCCCAGTGCCAAAGTGGAGGCTGGCACGATGGCCAAGCGCCACTTGAAGCCAGACCAAGGCAGGGCCACCAAGCTGCCAATCAGCAACGCACAGCCCGCTGTTAAAAAAGGCGGCAGGTGTGACAAACGCACCCCCACTGGGGCCAGTGTGGCCCACAGCGCAATAGCGCCCAAGGCGAGCCATGCTGCGCGAACGGACGCTTTCAACGGGTCAAACTCGCACCGTGCGCCTGTTGGTCGGCGTGATAACTGGATCGAACCATGGCCCCTACAGCCGCATGCTTGAAGCCCATTTCGTAGGCCTTTTCTTCAAACATCTTGAAGGTATCGGGGTGTACATAACGCTTCACAGGCAAGTGACTGTTGGACGGCGCCAAGTACTGACCGAGGGTGAGCATGTCGATGTTGTGTTCGCGCATCTCGCGCATCACGGCCAAAATTTCTTCATCGGTTTCACCCAGCCCCACCATCAAGCCTGATTTGGTGGGAACGTTGGGAAAAAGCGCCTTGAATTTTTTCAGGAGTTGCAAGGAGAACTGAAAGTCTGAGCCCGGACGCACTTCTTTGTACAAACGCGGCACGGTTTCCAGGTTGTGGTTCATCACATCGGGCGGTGCCGCTTTCAAAATTTCCAAGGCGCGATCGTCACGACCGCGGAAGTCGGGCACCAGCACTTCAATTTGTGTCAGTGGCGACAACGCACGCGTTTCGCGAATGCAATCGACAAAGTGACCCGCGCCGCCATCGCGCAAGTCGTCGCGGTCGACGCTGGTGATCACGACGTAGCTGAGTTTTAAGTCGGCAATGGTGCGTGCCAAGTTGCCTGGTTCGTTCACATCCAATGGATCAGGGCGGCCATGGCCCACATCGCAGAAAGGGCAACGGCGTGTGCACTTGTCGCCCATGATCATGAAGGTGGCCGTGCCTTTGCCAAAGCATTCCCCGATGTTGGGGCAGCTGGCTTCTTCACACACCGTGACCAATTTGTTTTTACGGAGGATGTCTTTGATTTCGTAAAAACGCGTGGTGGGTGAGCCGGCTTTGACGCGAATCCATTCGGGCTTTTTCAGCACTTCACCGGGTTCAACTTTGATCGGGATGCGCGACAGCTTGGCCGCTGCTTTTTGCTTGGCGGACGCATCGTAGTTTTCGACAGTTTGCGCTTCACGCACCACATTGCGGACAGCGTCAGTATCTTTGGTCATTGCGTTCTTTCAGTGTCGAAGGCACGGTTGAGTTCATCATCAAGGCGATAGCAGGGGCGCGAGTTTGTGCGACAAGACATCGGCTGCTTCTTCCCAAGATGTGTTGACCCCAATTGTAAAAAGGTCCACGGTTTGCAAACCAGCATAGCCGCAGGGATTGATGCGTTGGAAGGGTTCAAGGTCCATCTTCACGTTCAGGGCCAAGCCGTGGTACGAGCATTGCCGGCTGACTTTGATGCCCAGCGCGCTGATCTTGCCAAGGCCCTTGAAGGGGTCGCCAGGGACCGCTGGGCCTGTCAGCGCAGTGTGGGCAAAAGGGTCGGCCAGGCGAACATAAATGCCAGGCGCGTTGGTCACGCGATGGCCCGTGACGCCAAAATGCGCCAAGGTCCGAATGACGGCCTCTTCTAAGCGGTAAACGTATTCTTTGACGAAATAGCCGGCGCGCTGCAAGTTCAGCAGGGGGTAGGCCATCACTTGGCCAGGGCCATGATAAGTAACCTGTCCGCCGCGGTTGGTGGCAATGACAGGAATGTTGCCGGCGTTGAGCACATGCCCTGCTTGGCCCGCCAAACCTTGCGTAAAGACGGGCGAGTGTTCACAAAGCCAGAGCTCGTCCGCTGTATCTGGCGTTCTTTGAGCCGTGAAGTCTTGCATGGCCAGATAAGTGCCAGCATAGTCCACAAGACCTAAGGGTTTGACCAACATAAGAGCCGTGTTAGAGGGCCACTTTGACCATGGGATGGCTGGTCAGGGCGCGGTACAAGTTGTCGAGTTGATCGCGACTGGTGGCCCTGATGGTAAGGGTGACGCTGAGGTAATTTCCCGCTTTGCTAGGCCGCATTTCGATGGTGGCTGGGTTAAAGCCAGGGTCAAATTGTGTGGCCAATTTCGCCATGGCTTCGGCAAAGCCGTCCACGCGTGCGCCCATGACTTTGATGGGAAAGTCGCAGGGGTATTCAATCAATGACTCTTTGCGAGGATCGCCTGGGATAGGGGGCGTTTGAGTAGCGCTCATGGATGTGGTTTTTGATTTGAGTTAACGCCAGATGACCACGGCACCGATGGCCAGCCAGCCGAGTGCAAAGTTCAAAATCATCAGGGGGTGTATTTTGGCCAATTGTGCACCTGCTGCAGGTAACTCTTGTTGGGCCAAAGCCAACTTCAGGCGACGAAAAGGGACCGTGTAAATGTGTCCAAAAATGAGGCACATGAGCGTGCCAATGCCCAGCATGGCGTGCCAGCCTTTGGGGGCCATTTTCATGTCGACGCCCACCAGCATGGCGCCGCCTGTGGCGAGAAGCAAGAAAACACAGATCGCCACCAACTTGAAAAAGCGTGACATGACCGCTGCCAAAAAGGGCAAACGAACAGGCGGCTCAAACAATGAAATTGCAGTGGGGCGGACTGCCCAGATCATGACGGCCATGCCACCCATCCAGACAATGCCTGATGCCAAGTGGGTGAATTTAATCAGTTCGTACATATATCGGCTTCCTGCTCAAGCGCAAATAACAAGAATTTAAGGACTTCCATTGTGGCCTCTTTTGACAGTATGGGTTTTCACCTATAATCGTGAGCTTTGCGGAACCTTGGGTATTTCTGTAACCTGTATGTAAACATGCAAGCGCAGAATCCCGCCACAAGACAAGCCTAATGAAGACAGTGCGCAAAGACGGTCCCGTCCTTGGTGTCAAATCAGCAAGCCATGCATACCATGTTGATGGTGCTGATGACGCAAGAGACCTTGAGCAATTCAAGCCGTTAACAGCTGAAGAGGTGCAAAATTTGCGCCGCCAACAGCCGCTACTCTCCGTTTGGCGTGTGGTGTTAGCGCAAGTGATGGTTGGAATGGCTGTAGCGGCTTTGACTTGGCTCTTAACGGGCAAGGTTTCGGCGGCTTGGTCGGCGGCATATGGTGGTTTGGCGGTGGTGGTGCCTGCAGCGTTGTTCGCGCGGGGCCTTACCAGCAAAGCCACTATGCTGAACTCAGGTACTGCGGTTTTTGGGTTCTTGCTGTGGGAATTGGTCAAGATTGGCCTCACAATCGCCATGCTTTATGCGGCGGTTTGGTTAGTCAAAGATTTGAGTTGGCCTGCCATGTTGGTGGGCCTCGTGGTTACGATGAAGGTTTATTGGGTGGTGTTTGCCTGGCGCAATGTGTTCCACCCGGTTGCCTAAGTTGTGCCTAAATTGAAAAGTTAAAGTTAATTTTTAAAGAGCCTAGAGAATGTCAGCTGCAAACGCTCCCAGCGCCGGTGAATACATCGGCCACCACCTGACCCATCTGCAAAACAAGCCGATGGCCGGTGTGATTGACTTTTCAGTCTTCAACATCGACTCCATTTTTTGGGGTATTTTGTTGGGTGTTGTCGGCAGCTTCTTGTTGTGGAAAGCCGCCAGCAAGGCAACCTCAGGTGTTCCTGGTCGCTTCCAAGCAGCCGTCGAAATTCTGTTTGAAATGGTCGACACCCAGGCCAAAGGCATTATTCACAACGCCCAAAGCCGTAAATTGGTGTCGCCTTTAGCTTTGACGGTATTCGTCTGGATCTTCTTGCTGAACTCCATGGACTTTTTGCCTGTCGACTTGTTCCACATGTTGTTTGCCTGGACAGGCCTCGACAGCAGCATTCATTATTTCCGCGTTGTGCCTACGGCCGACTTGTCCACCACTTTGGGCATGTCTGTGTCGGTTTTGCTAATTTGTGTTTACTACAACATCAAAATCAAAGGCCTCGGCGGTTGGTTCCATGAGTTGACCACAGCGCCCTTCGGTGCCCACCCTATTTTGTGGCCCTTCAACTTTATCTTCCAAATGATTGAATTCGTCGCCAAAACCGTGTCCCACGGCATGCGACTGTTCGGCAACATGTATGCCGGCGAACTGATTTTCATGTTGATCGCTTTGATGGGTGGCACGGCCGCCATGTCATTGACAGGCATTTTGATGCCCATCGGTCACGTGATCGCTGGCTCCATCTGGGCCATCTTCCATATCTTGATCGTGGCTTTACAAGCTTTCATTTTCATGATGTTGACTTTGGTCTACATCGGTCAAGCGCACGACGCTCATTGAGCGTCACAATTTAGTTTAGTTTTTTCTCAACCTTTCCATCATCATCCATAGGAGCAATTAAATGGAACACGTTCTCGGTTACGTCGCTTTGGCAGCTGGTCTCATCATCGGCATGGGCGCGATTGGCGCTTGTATCGGTATCGGTATCATGGGCAGCAAGTACCTCGAAGCAGCTGCTCGTCAACCCGAATTGATGAACGAACTTCAAACCAAAATGTTCTTGTTGGCTGGTTTGATCGACGCGGCTTTCCTGATTGGCGTTGGTATCGCCATGATGTTCGCTTTCGCGAATCCGTTTGTTCTGAAGTAATTCCTGCAACAACCAAAAGAAAGGTGTTGCCGTGAGTATCAATGCAACCCTGTTTGTTCAAGCCATTGTTTTTGCAATTTTGGTTTGGTTCACGATGAAATTCGTGTGGCCACCCCTTGCAGCCGCATTGGATGAACGAGCTCAAAAAATCGCCGACGGCCTCGCCGCTGCTGACAAAGCCAAATCAGAACTCGCCGCTGCAAACCAGCGCGTCGAAGCCGAATTGGCCACCTCACGCAACGAAACGGCTTCTCGCTTGGCTGACGCCGAGCGCCGTGCTTTGACGATCATCGAAGAAGCCAAAGCCCGTGCCACTGAAGAAGGCAACAAGATCATTGCTGCAGCGAAAGCTGAAGCAGAGCAACAAACGGTGAATGCCCGTGAAACTTTGCGTGAGCAAGTTGCGGCATTGGCTGTGAAGGGCGCCGAGCAGATTCTCCGCAAGGAAGTCAATGCCGGTGTTCATGCTGATCTGTTGAACCGTCTGAAGACCGAGCTGTAAACCTTTATCAGTCCGAGAAGACCATGGCAGAACTTGCAACCATCGCCCGCCCATACGCTGATGCGCTTTTCAAAGCGCAAACAGCCGACCTTGCGGGAACTGCAGCTTGGCTCGACGAGCTTGCCGCAGTTGCGAGCAACTCGCAACTGTTGCAATTCTCTGAAAACCCCAAGGTGACCGACGCGCAAGTGTTCGATCTGATGTCTGGCGTGGTGAAAACCACGTTGCCAGCAGCGGCTCAGAATTTCTTGCGTTTGGCCATTGAAAATCGCCGCTTAACCGCATTGCCCGAAATTGCCAGCCAATTTCGTGCACTCAAAAATGCGCAAGGTGGCACCGCCGATGCGATCGTTCACAGTGCTTTCCCCATCGATGCAGCCGCTTTGGCTGATCTGTCCGGAACACTGGAAAAGCGCTTTGGCCGCAAACTCAACGTCAGCGTTGAGGTCGATGCGTCACTGATTGGTGGCGTGCGCGTGGTCGTGGGGGACGAGGTGTTAGACACTTCCGTCAAGGCCCGTCTGGAACAAATGAAAGTGGCTCTCACTGCTTGATGCAGCGGGAGGCCAGATCTATTTAAAGAAAGAAGGAAAGAGTCATGCAACTCAATCCAGCAGAAATTTCTGAGCTGATCAAGAGCCGAATCCAAGGTTTGTCTTCTGATGCAGACATCCGCAACCAAGGCACCGTGGTGTCCGTAACCGACGGTATCGTGCGCGTGCACGGCCTGTCTGACGTGATGCAAGGCGAGATGCTTGAGTTCCCCGCTACAGCCGCTGGTGTTGCCACCTTCGGTTTGGCTTTGAACTTGGAACGCGACTCTGTCGGCGCCGTTATTTTGGGTGAGTACGAGCACATCTCTGAAGGCGACACGGTCAAATGTACCGGCCGCATTTTGGAAGTGCCCGTGGGTCCCGAGCTGATTGGCCGTGTGGTCAACGCTTTGGGTCAGCCAATCGACGGCAAAGGCCCCATCAACGCCAAGATGACCGACGTGATCGAAAAGGTTGCGCCTGGTGTGATCGCACGTAAATCAGTTGACCAGCCTATGCAAACAGGTTTGAAGTCAATTGACTCCATGGTGCCCGTGGGCCGTGGCCAACGTGAATTGATCATTGGTGACCGTCAGACTGGTAAAACAGCTGTGGCCATCGACGCCATCATCAACCAAAAAGGTCAGAACATGACCTGCGTGTATGTGGCGATTGGTCAAAAAGCTTCTTCCATCAAAAACGTGGTTCGCGCGTTGGAGCAAGCTGGCGCCATGGCTTACACCATTGTGGTGGCAGCTTCCGCTTCTGAATCTGCAGCGATGCAATACGTGTCAGCCTACTCTGGTTGCACCATGGGTGAGTATTTCCGCGACCGCGGCGAAGACGCATTGATCGTATATGACGATTTGTCTAAGCAAGCTGTGGCTTACCGTCAAGTGTCATTGCTCTTGCGCCGTCCACCAGGCCGCGAAGCTTATCCTGGCGATGTGTTCTATCTCCACAGCCGTTTGCTCGAGCGTGCAGCTCGCGTCAATGCTGAGTACGTTGAAGCCTTCACCAAAGGCGCTGTCAAAGGCAAAACAGGTTCACTCACAGCTTTGCCAATCATTGAAACGCAAGCTGGTGACGTGTCAGCCTTCGTGCCAACCAACGTGATTTCGATTACCGACGGCCAGATCTTCTTGGAAACATCCTTGTTTAACGCTGGTATTCGTCCCGCGATTAATGCTGGTATTTCAGTGTCTCGCGTGGGTAGCTCGGCTCAAACCAAAGTCATCAAGGGTCAGTCTGGCGGTATCCGTACCGACTTGGCCCAGTACCGTGAATTGGCTGCGTTCGCGCAGTTCGCTTCCGACTTGGACGAATCCACACGCAAACAACTCGACCGCGGCGCCCGCGTGACCGAACTCTTGAAGCAGGCTCAATACAGCCCACAATCCATCAGCTTGATGGGTGCTTCTTTGTTCGCCGTCAACAAAGGTTTCATGGACGACGTGGACGTGAAGAAAATTCTGTCCTTCGAAAGTGGTTTGCACGCGTACCTCAAAGATAAAAATGCCGCTTTGTTGGCAAAAATCGAAGAGACCAAAGCTTTGGACAAAGACGCCGAAGCCGAGTTGAACGCTGCTGTGGCCGCCTTCAAGAAAACTTTTGCTTAATTTCTACCTGACCAAAAGGAGCCTCTGATGGCATCGGGCAAGGAACTACGCACCAAGATCAAATCGGTGGAAAACACCAAGAAGATCACCAAAGCGATGGAGATGATTTCTGTCTCCAAAATGCGCAAGGCGCAGGAGCGCATGCGCACGGCACGTCCTTATGCAGAGAAAATTCGCGCTATCGCGAGCAATCTCGGCAAGGCCAACCCTGAGTATGTGCACGCTTATATGAAGCACTCCGACGGCAAAGCCGTTGGCTTCATTGTGGTCACCACTGACAAAGGTCTGTGCGGCGGTCTCAACACCAACTTGTTGCGCGCTGTCACTGCACAGTTGCGTGATACGCAAACCGCTGGCAAAACTGCGCAAGCAGTGGCCATCGGCAGCAAAGGTTTAGGTTTTCTCAATCGCGTGGGTGCCAAAGTGGTGTCACAAGTGACGCACTTGGGCGACAAACCCCATTTGGAAAAACTCATCGGCCCCGTCAAGGTCATGCTCGATGCGTATGCCAATGGCGAGTTGAGCGCGGTTTACCTTTGCTACAACAAGTTCATCAGCACCATGGCTCAACAGCCAACCATTGAACAGCTGCTGCCTTTGTCAGCAGACAAGATGGAAGCTGAAACCCAGGCTGCTGGCAAAGAACACGGTTGGGATTATTTGTACGAGCCCGATGCACAAGCTGTCATTGACGACTTGCTGGTTCGTTATGCGGAAGCCTTGGTTTACCAAGCTGTTGCAGAAAACATGGCCTCCGAGCATGCAGCTCGCATGGTCGCCATGAAAGCCGCAACAGACAACGCGGGTAATGTGATTGGCGAGCTCAAACTCGTTTACAACAAAACTCGTCAAGCAGCCATCACCAAAGAATTGTCCGAAATCGTTTCTGGCGCCGCGGCGATCAGCGGCTAAGACGATTAAGACAGTTCAGCTAATTCAAATTATTGGAGCGAAAAATGCAAGCCCAAGGAAAAATTGTTCAATGTATTGGCGCCGTGGTTGACGTGGAATTTCCACGCGATCAAATGCCAAAAATTTATGATGCTCTGAAAATGGACGGCTCTGCCCTCACATTGGAAGTGCAGCAGCAACTCGGTGACGGCGTGGTGCGTACCATTGCGCTGGGTTCATCCGACGGTCTGCGCCGCGGTTTGATGGTGTCCAACACCGGCAACCCCATCACAGTGCCAGTTGGCAAGGCCACACTGGGCCGCATCATGGACGTGCTCGGCACGCCCATCGACGAGCGCGGTCCTGTTAGCCAAGAACTCACAGCGTCTATTCACCGTAAGGCCCCTGCTTATGACGAATTGAGCCCATCACAAGAATTGCTGGAAACCGGCATCAAGGTGATTGACTTGGTTTGCCCATTCGCCAAGGGCGGTAAAGTGGGTCTGTTCGGTGGTGCCGGTGTGGGCAAAACCGTGAACATGATGGAACTGATTAACAACATCGCCAAAGCGCACAGCGGCTTGTCCGTGTTCGCCGGTGTGGGTGAGCGTACTCGTGAAGGTAACGACTTCTATCACGAGATGGCCGACTCTGGTGTGGTGAATCTAGAAAACCTGCCTGAGTCCAAAGTGGCGATGGTTTACGGTCAGATGAACGAGCCACCAGGCAACCGTTTGCGCGTGGCCCTCACAGGTTTGACCATTGCGGAATCTTTCCGTGACGAAGGCAAAGACGTGTTGTTCTTCGTGGACAACATCTACCGCTACACATTGGCCGGTACCGAAGTGTCCGCCTTGTTGGGTCGTATGCCTTCTGCTGTGGGTTATCAGCCTACACTGGCCGAAGAAATGGGCCGTTTGCAAGAGCGTATTACCTCTACCAAAGTGGGCTCCATCACTTCCATCCAAGCCGTTTACGTGCCTGCCGATGACTTGACCGACCCATCTCCTGCCACCACCTTTGCTCACTTGGACTCCACCGTGGTGTTGTCTCGTGACATCGCTTCTTTGGGTATCTACCCCGCTGTGGATCCTTTGGACTCTACCAGCCGTCAGCTCGATCCTTTGGTCGTGGGTGCAGATCACTACGAAACAGCGCGCGCTGTTCAAGGTACATTGCAACGCTATCGCGAACTGCGCGACATCATTGCCATTATGGGTATGGATGACTTGGCCCCCGAAGACAAGTTGGCTGTGGCCCGTGCCCGTAAGATTCAGCGTTTCTTGTCACAACCTTTCCACGTGGCTGAAGTGTTTACCGGTTCACCTGGTAAGTACGTGCCGTTGTCTGAAACCATCCGTGGCTTCAAGATGATTGTGGCTGGTGAGTGCGATCACTTGCCAGAACAAGCGTTCTACATGGTGGGTGGCATTGACGAAGCCTTCGAAAAGGCCAAGAAAATGGCGTAAGCCATTTTTGTAAACCCTTTCCAAGGAACAACTATGAACACCATCCGCGTTGATGTGGTCAGTGCCGAAGAGTCCATCTTCTCAGGTGAAGCCCGTTTTGTGGCCTTGCCTGGTGAAGCTGGCGAGTTGGGCATTTATCCCCGTCACACACCGTTGATTTCACGCATCAAGGCTGGCTCTGTTCGCATCGAAAAAGCCGACGGCACCGAAGAGTTTGTCTTCGTGGCTGGCGGTGTTTTGGAAGTGCAACCCGACCACGTGACCGTGTTGTCTGACACTGCTATTCGCGGTAAAGATTTGGACGAAGAGAAAGCCAATGCAGCAAAAGCCGCAGCGGAAGACGCCCTTCGCAATGCCAAGTCCGAAATCGACATGGCACGTGCGCAAAGCGAGTTGGCAGTATTTGCTGCCCAACTGGCGGCCTTGCGCAAGTTCCGCACTAAAAAATAAAATGATGGCGTTGAGCGCGCTGATCGTTTTCTGAAACCCGGCGCACGCCGGGTTTTTTGTTTCTAAGGACACCATGCGCAAAGCAAAACTTCGAGCCGCCACTTTGGGTGGGAACCCTGATGATGTGGAAGCCACTTTTTATGACGCCCTCAGGCAAGGCGACATTGAACGCTTGATGTCGTGCTGGGCCGATGAAGAAGAAATTGTGTGTGTGCACCCAGGTGGTCCTAGGCTGGTGGGTGCGGGTGCAATTCGCTCAGCCTTTGAGGCCATGTTTGCCAATGGCACGGTGCAAGCCCATCCAGAAAATATTCACAAAGTAGATTCATTGGCCAGCGCCATGCACCATTTGGTCGAACGCGTCGATGTGCTGGGCCCGGATGGACCGCAAACTGCTTATGTCATTGCTACCAACGTGTATCACAAGACGCCTCAAGGCTGGCGTATGGTGGCGCACCACGCAAGCCCTGGTACACCGCATGCGCAACAAGAAATGTCTTCTAGCCCGTCCGTGTTGCATTGAGTTCTAAGACGCTGTGAAATCCTACCGCTCACCTTGGTGGTTGCCTGGAGGTCATTTGCAAACCATTTGGCCAGCGCTCTATGCCAAACGTTTTTCGAATGCACCCGTTAAGTGGCGGCGGGAGAGGTGGACCACGCCTGATCAAGATTTTGTAGACGTCGATTTTTGTGAGGCTGCCGCATCGGATTCAGCCAAACCATTGTTGGTGTTGTTTCATGGTTTGGAAGGTTCGTCTTCAAGTCACTACGCAGAAGCATTTGCAGACTGGGCTGTGCAAAACAAATGCGACCTGGCCATTCCACATTTCAGAGGGTGTAGCGGAACCTTGAACACAGCGCCACGCGCATATCACTCTGGCGATCATGCCGAAATTGATTTTTTCTTGCGAAAGTTCAAGCAACAAGCCGACGCTGCGCAAAGGCCCGGGCTTGTGGCTGCTGGAGTTTCTTTGGGAGGAAATGCGTTGATGCGTTGGGCGGGTGAGCAGGGTCAAGAAGCATTCAAACAGGTCAAAGCAGTTGCCAGCATTTGTTCACCACTAGACTTGGCTGCTAGCGGCAAAGCCATAGGCGAGGGGTTCAATCGTCAGGTTTATACCCGAATGTTTTTACGCTCTATGAAGCCCAAAGCCTTGGCCAAGTTAAAGCAACACCCAGGCCTTTTTGACGCGCAACGAATGCTGGATTCAAAAGATTTGTACGAGTTTGACAATGTGTTCACAGCGCCGTTGCATGGTTTTCAAAACACCGATGACTACTGGCGGCGAGCATCGGCATTGCCCCTGATGGCAAACATACAAATTCCAGCCTTGGCTTTGAATGCCCTCAACGATCCCTTCATACCTGCAGACAGTTTGCCATCAACACACACAGTTAGCCCTTGCGTAGAATTGTGGCAACCGCCGCACGGTGGCCATGTGGGCTTTGCAAAAGGCGCGATGCCAGGCCATTTGAAAGCCATGCCTGAAGCCGTGGGCACTTGGTTAATTCAGCATTTGTCATGAAAGCATTCAATGGACGATCTCGTCAAACAAGCCATGGCCAAATGGCCCAATGTGCCCGATTGTTATGGCTGGTTAGGTTTGGATGAGCGCGGCCATTGGTATCTGCGTGATGACGCTGCACAGGCTAGCGGCAGTTTTCAAAGTGGCGCCAAAGGCTCTTTGCTGCGTCATGACAAACTGATTGAATTCATTCACCGCAACTATGCTCGTGACGCACAAGGCGCTTGGTATTTTCAAAATGGCCCGCAGCGAGTCTATGTTGAGCTGGCTTCTACGCCGCTGGTCTGGCGTTTGTCGGATGACTTTCAGTTAAGTGCGCATACTGGCCAAGAGACCACAGCGTCTGCTTGTTATACCGACCAAGAAGGCCGCGTTTACTTCAACACTCCCTTAGGCTTTGGCTTGCTTCACACCCTAGATGTTGGCAAAGCAGCAGAAGGGCTTGAGCAAGCTTATTGGCAGTTGGAAACAGTTAACGTTGAAGACTTGCAGACACAGTTTGATTTCAGACAAAGCCCAGCGCAAGACAAGAAAAAACCGCTCTGATTTGCATCGAGCGGTTTGTTCGTAGCGCAAGCTATGCGAAGACTTGTAATGAAGCCCTCAGTTTCAAATGCTTACTTCTTTTCTTCGGCTGGTGCGGCTGCAGGTGCTGCAGGTTCCTTGAAAGTACCGCCTGCAGAGGAGGTTAAGAATGCCACAGCGCGTCCAATTTCTAAGTCGCTGAACTCGCCGCCACCTTGTGCGCTCATGGCATTTTTGCCTTTGAGTGCAGAGTTGACCAAAGCCTCGTAGCCCAACTTGATGCGGGGCGCCCAAGCGGCTGTGTCACCAAACTTAGGTGCGCCAGCAACGCCAGCTGTGTGGCAGGCTGCGCATTGTGCTTTGTAAACATCTTGGCCTGCACGCAACTCCTTGGCGGCTTCACGGAACTGAACGCTGCCCACTTTTTGGATACGCTGTGCAACATCGCGCTCTGCAGTGCTGTAGGTAAGGGTTGATTTGCTGACATCCAAATAACCCACGACGATGATCACAATTGCTGCGATGATCAGCCAAAGGTCTGATTTTGAAATTTTAGATTTGCCAGTGTGGCCGTGATCGTGGCTGTTCGTACTCATGACGTCCTCAGTGATTCTTTGCGAAGTATTGCGGGTGCTAAATCAAGCCAGAATTATACCCGCGGGGTGGCCACATGGCTTTGACAGCAAAGTCAAAGGTGCTCGCGTGCCATAATTGCCTTCAGAATATCATTTCAAAAGCGGCTGTAGCTCAGTGGATAGAGTATTGGCCTCCGAAGCCAAGGGTCGTGGGTTCGATCCCCGCCAGCCGCACCACACTATCGATTGCCCATGACGCCCACAACACCTTCGCTGGGGGCCAGTCGAATGTCTTCCTTGCGCCTTTTGACGCCAATGGGTGCGGAGGCCAGTCCTTTTTGTGAGGCCTCAATGTCTTCCATACTAGGGTAGTCTCCCAGCAACCAATAATCAAATACGCGCCGTGCAATGGGTGCTGCTTGTGCGGCACCAAAACCTGCATTTTCAACCACGATGGCCACCGCAATTTGCGGATTTTCGGCAGGTGCATAAGCCATGTAGAGCGCATGATCGCGTTGGTGCTCTTCTAATTTGCCCGCGTTGTATTTGTCTTTTTGACCAATGGTCACCGCTTGCGCAGTACCCGTTTTGCCTGCGCTTTGGTAAGGCGAACCTGTAAAAACGCGTGCAGAAGTACCTTCGCGCGCAACACCTATCAAGCCTTGTCGCACCACGGCCACATGCTCTGGTTTGAAGCCTAAATTGACAGGCTCGTCACCAGCAATTTGTCGGTCAATTCGTGCAATGGGGTCTTGTGTGGCCATGACCAATCGCGGCTTGTACATCACACCGCCATTGGCCAAGGTGGACGTAGCTGTGGCCAATTGCAACATGGTGAAGGCGTTATAACCTTGGCCAATGCCCAAGGAAATTGTTTCGCCGCCATACCATCGTTGTTGCTCGGGTTTCTTGTAGGTTTTCTTTTTCCACTCTGTGCTTGGCAAGGTGCCGCGCAGTTCGCCTGGCAAATCAATGCCTGTGATTTGTCCAAAACCCAAAGGTTTCATGAAGTCATGAATGGCATCAACGCCCATGATGTTGGCCAGCGAGTAGTAATACACGTTGCTCGACATCACAATAGAGCGAACCATGTCGACGGCACCCAGGCCGGCATCGCCGTGGCTGCGAAACGTATGCCCGCCATAGGTCCATGAGCCCTGATCGATAACGATTTCACTGGCAGTGCGCTTGCCTGTTTCAAGTGCAGCCAGTGCCATGAATGGCTTGTATGTGGAACCGGGGGGATAAGTGCCGCGCATGGCGCGATTCAACAGAGGCTTGTCAATCGACTCGCTCAGCGCTTTCCAGCTTTCGCTGTCGATGCCGTCTACAAATAAATTGGGATCGAACGTGGGTTTGCTGACGAAGGCCAGAATTTCTCCGGTGCGTGGATCGAGTGCCACCAGTGCACCGCGGCGATCGCCGTACAAGTCTTCAACCATCTTTTGCAACTTGATGTCGAGCGAGAGCACCACATTTTGGCCTGGCGTGGCAGGTTTGCTGGCAAGTCGCCTGACAGCTCTGCCGCCTGCAGAGGTCTCCACCTCTTGAACGCCTGTGATGCCATGCAACTCGCGCTCGTAACGCTGTTCAACGCCCAGCTTGCCAATGTATTGCGTACCGCGGTAGTTGCCTTCTTCGTCACTCTCTTCAATTTGCTCTTTTTCTTTTTGGTTAATACGGCCAATGTAGCCCACCACATGGCTGGCCAGATGGCCGTAAGGGTAGTTGCGGAACAAGCGCGCTTTAATTTCTACACCCGGAAACCTGTAATGCTGCGCCGAAAATTTGGCTACCTCTTCGTCAGTCAAACGCGAGCGAATGGGCAATGAGTCAAAGTTTTTTGACTCTTCACGCATGCGTTTAAAGCGGCGACGATCGCGCATAGGAATGTCGATGATTTCGGACAAACTGTCGATGGTGGCTTCCAGATCTTTAACGCGGGAAGGTGTAATTTCCAAGGTGTATGCTGAGTAGTTGTTGGCCAGCACAACGCCGTTGCGATCTAAGATGGTGCCGCGGTTGGGGACAGTGGGCAAGATTGCAGTGCGGTTGTTTTCTGCTTGTTCGAGCAAGTCGTCGTGTCGCAGCACTTGCAAATAAAACAATCGCATGCCCAGCAGGGCAAAACACAAAAGTACCAGCCCTTGCATCACCATCACGCGCGTTTGGAATTTGAAAATTTCAAATTCGGTGTTGCGCAACTCGCTTAACGAGGGCAGGTGCAGCGCCATGATTTAGATGGGGCGATTGGCATCAGGGTCGTGCGCACGACGCTGAGGCGCTAACAAAATAAGTGTTGCCAATGGCCACATGACGGTTTCCAAGGCCGGTGCCAACAGCAAAGACCAGCCTGGAAATTCGTCACCGGTGGCAAGCCGAATCACCAAGCCCGTAGCATCTGCCAACAGAAAGAAGGGAATGATTTGCACCATTTGCTCTTTGATTGGAAACCAAAGCAAACGTCGGTGCATGACGAAAGCACAGTAGCTCAGAATCACATAGCTCAGCGCATGCTGGCCCATGAGAGAGGAGTGCTGAACGTCTGTCCAAAGACCCAAGCAAAAAGCGATGGCAATGCCGACACGACGAGGTTGGTGAATGCCCCAAAAGAAAATGCAAACGGCCAACAGGTCGGGCAGCCAAATGGCTTGCGTCAAGCCCAGCAGCATGTTCAAAATCAGGGCGACAAGCATGCTGCCTGCAATGAACCAAGGGCTGACGGGCAACAACAGAGCTTGACGTTGAGGCATGATCATGAGGACCTGCCTTTGGTGTCGGACTTGCTTGTTGATTTGGTTTCAGATGGCGCGGCCGTTTTGGCGCCAGAGGGTTGCAATACCAGTACGTGTCGCCCTTTCATTTCCGCCAAAGGTGTGGCATGAATGCGTGCAAATGAAATGTCAACGCGCCGTTCGATGTGTGAAATTTTGGCAACGTGCAGACCCGCAGGATAGACGCCATCAATGCCACTGGTGGTGAGGATGTCCCCCTCTTTGACATCGGCGCTGGCGGGCACAAATTTGAGTTCAATGTGCGGCACGCCCATCAAGGTGTCGCCACTTGCAATGTTGCGAGCGCCAGTGCGGCTGTTGAGGACGGGTATGTTTTGTTCGCGATCCGTGAGCAAGGTCACTTCGGCTGAAAGTGGGTAAACCCGCGTCACCTGGCCCACCACGCCAGCCGCATCGACCACGGGCGAGCCCAGTGCGATGTCTTTAAGCTGACCTTTGTCGATCACGATGCGATGGTTGTAGGGGTCGGGCACATCAAACAAAATTTCGGCCACTTGCGACGGAATGCTGACGGTGTTTTGCAGCCCTAGCAATTGGCGAAGATTTTGGTTTTCGAGTTGAAGCTGCTCAACTTGCTGTGCACGCAAAGACTGTTGCGTCGCCTGTGCTTGAATGCGCTGCAAATTTTTTTGTGCTTGTTCTAGACTTTCAAAATATTGACCCAGCGAAGCGAGTGCATGACCAGGTTGCAATACCAACCACTGAACAGGCAACACCAGTGTGGCCAAGCCAGCACGTATCGGTTTAGTGAATTGAAGTTGCTTGTCGCCAACCATCAACACCACAGACAAGGCGCCGAAAAAAATGAGTTTGGTCAGGGGCGAAAACCCCACCCTGAAAAAAGGTGGGGGGCTGCGGTCAAGAGACTCCAGCGCCATGCGATGCGCCAGTGTTATTCACTGGTGAAGATGCTGCCCAGACGGTCCATGCGTTCGAGGGCCATGCCGCAACCGCGGGCCACGCAAGTGAGGGGGTCTTCGGCCACCAAGACGGGCAAGCCAGTTTCTTCGGACAGCAAACGATCAAGGTCGCGCAACAATGCGCCACCACCGGTGAGCATCATGCCGCGATCAGAAATGTCGGCGCCCAGCTCGGGAGGAGTTTGCTCTAGTGCTGTTTTGACCGCTGACACGATGTTGTTCAGTGGATCGGTAAGCGCTTCTAGAATTTCGTTGCTGCTGATGGTGAAGCTGCGGGGCACGCCTTCGGACAGGTTGCGGCCTTTGACTTCCATTTCGCGCACTTCGCTACCGGGGAAGGCCGAGCCAATGTTTTTCTTGATGGCTTCAGCGGTGGGCTCACCGATGAGCATGCCGTAGTTGCGGCGAATGTAGTTGATGATGGCTTCGTCAAACTTGTCGCCACCCACGCGCACGCTACCTTTGTAAACCATGCCGCCCAAAGAGATGACGCCCACTTCGGTGGTGCCACCGCCAATGTCGACCACCATGGAGCCTGAGGCTTCGGACACAGGCAAGCCTGCGCCAATGGCAGCGGCCATGGGCTCTTCAATGAGGTACACCTCGGAGGCGCCGGCGCCCAATGCAGATTCGCGAATGGCGCGACGCTCGACCTGGGTAGAGCCGCAGGGCACGCAAATGATGATGCGGGGGCTGGGGCGGAAGGTGCTGCGGGGGTGCACCATGCGAATGAACTGCTTGAGCATTTGCTCGGTAACCGTGAAGTCGGCAATCACGCCGTCTTTCATGGGGCGAATGGCTTCAATGTTGCCTGGCACCTTGCCCAACATGGACTTGGCTTCATGGCCAACAGCCTGCAAGACTTTTTTGCCTTGAGGGCCACCTTCGTGGCGAATGGCCACCACGGAGGGCTCGTCAAGAACGATGCCTTTGTCGCGGACAAAAATGAGGGTGTTGGCCGTACCCAAGTCAATGGCCAAATCGGTAGAAAAATAGCGGCGGAACGAGCTGAACATAACAAATCCTAAACAACGGCAGTGGTGTTGCGGTCAACTGCGGTTTGGGGGGCCTGGAAGGGAAAAATTTGTGGGCTTGAACAAGCTTTTTTGGAGAGCTTGCAGCGAACACACGATAATAACCGATCGCCTGAAAAAAAAGGCGGATTGAGCCCCCATTTTTGTGGGTTTCAGCATCTGTAAAGAGTTACTTTTTATGTCCTTATCTGCCCAAGACATTGACCGAATTGCCAATCTGGCCCGGTTAGAGCTCCCGCCTGAGGAGGGCCAACGCATGTTGGACCAAATCAATGGCTTTTTCACCATTGTGGAAGCCATGCGAGCGGTCGACACCACGGGTGTACAGCCCCTGCCGCATCCCATCGCCACCATCCAAGAGGTGGCTTTGCGCCTGCGCGACGACGTCGCCAGTGAGCCCAATCAGCGTGAGGCCAACCAACAAAGCGCCCCCGCTGTGGAGCGCGGCTTGTTTTTGGTTCCCAAAGTGATTGAGTAAGGGGACGCCATGACTGCATTACATGATTTAACCGTTGCCGCCCTGGCAGCCGACCTCCGTGCCAAAAAAGTCAGCGCCACAGAGCTAGCCCAGCATTTTTTGGCGCGCAGCCTAGCCGATACATCGGGTTCTTTTTTAAGCCTCAATGCAGAAGCCACGCTGGCGCAAGCCAAAGTGGCAGATGCCCAATTGGCCGCTGGTACAGCAGGTCCCTTGGCCGGTGTGCCCATGGCGCACAAAGACATTTTTGTGACCACCGACTTTCCCACCACGGCCGGCTCCAAGATGTTGGAAGGCTATCGCTCGCCATTTGACGCTACTGTGGTGCGCAAATTGGGCGTGCAAGAAGGCGGCGCCGGCATGGTGAATGTGGGCAAGCTCAATTGCGATGAATTCGCGATGGGTTCGTCCAATGAGAACTCCGCTTACAAATCCGTCACCAATCCTTGGGACACAGCGCGTGTACCTGGCGGATCGTCGGGTGGCAGTGCGGCCGCAGTGGCTGCGCGCTTGGTGCCGGCTGCAACCGGCACCGACACGGGTGGTTCAATTCGCCAACCCGCCAGCTTTTGCGGTATCACGGGCATCAAGCCCACTTATGGTCGCGCCTCACGCTACGGCATGATTGCCTATGCATCGAGCTTGGACCAAGCTGGCCCGATGGCTCGCACTGCAGAAGATTGCGCGCTGATGTTGTCTGCCATGTGCGGCCCCGACTTAGACCGCGACTCCACATCTTTGGATGTGCCTGCAGAAAACTTTGCGCGCGATTTAAATGCTTCCATTGATGGTTTGCGCATCGGCATTCCCAAAGAATTCTTTGGTGAAGGTTTGGCGCCGGGTGTTCGCGCCGCCGTCGATGCTGCGTTGAAAGAATACGAAAAGCTGGGCGCCAAGTTGGTCCCCATCAGCTTGCCGCGCACAGAGCTTTCCATTCCCGTTTACTACATCATTGCGCCCGCTGAAGCGTCTAGCAACTTAAGCCGCTTTGATGGCGTCAAGTTTGGCCATCGCACCAAGGATTACACCGACCTCGTGTCGATGTACAAGCGCTCGCGCGCCGAGGGTTTTGGCGAAGAGGTGAAGCGCCGCATCATGACGGGTGCCTATGTGTTGTCGCACGGTTACTACGATGCTTACTATTTGCAAGCGCAAAAAATCAGACGCATGATTTCCGATGACTTCCAACAAGCTTTCCAAGTTTGTGATGTCATTGCGGGCCCCGTAGCGCCCACAGTGGCCTGGAAGTTAGGCGAAAAAGCTGACGATCCTGTGGCCAATTATTTGGCCGACATATTCACCTTGCCAGCTTCTTTAGCGGGCTTGCCGGGCATGAGCGTGCCCGCTGGTTTTGGCGAAGAGGGCATGCCTGTTGGCTTGCAGCTCATTGGTAATTATTTCAAAGAAGCCCAGCTGCTCAATGCTGCACACCATTTGCAGCAGGCCACTGACTTTCACCTCCGTCAACCAGGAGGCACAAAATGAGCACGAAACAAAAAACGTTGTTGGTCCAAGGCTACGAAGTGGTCATTGGCTTTGAAACACACGCCCAACTTTCTACGCAAAGCAAAATTTTCAGCCGTGCACCCACAGCGTTTGGTGCCGAGCCCAACACGCAAGCGTGTGCGGTGGATTTGGCTTTGCCAGGCACACTGCCTGTGATGAACAAAGGTGCTGTGGAACGCGCCATTGAATTGGGTTTGGCGGTGGGTGCACACATTGCTGAAGAAAGTATTTTTGCGCGCAAGAATTACTTCTACCCCGATCTGCCCAAGGGCTATCAAATCAGTCAGTTTGAAATTCCGGTGGTGCAAGGCGGCGAAGTGTCGTTCTTTGTGGGCGATGAGAAAAAAACCGTTCGCTTGGTGCGTGCGCACTTGGAAGAAGACGCAGGCAAATCTTTGCACGAAGACTTCATTGGTCAGAGCGGTATTGACCTGAATCGTGCAGGCACACCGCTGTTGGAAATTGTGACCGAGCCCGACATTCGCTCCAGCGAAGAGGCCGTAGCTTATGCCAAAGAGCTGCACAAAATTGTGACCTGGATTGGCATTTGCGATGGCAACATGCAAGAGGGCAGCTTCAGGTGCGATGCCAACGTGTCGGTGCGCAAGCCCGGCGCGCCTTTAGGCACTCGCCGCGAAATTAAAAATTTGAACAGCTTCAAGTTCATGCAGCAAGCCATCGACTTTGAAGTGCGCTGGCAAATTGAACAAATTGAAGACGGCTTTGAGATTCAACAAGCCACGGTGCTGTTCGACCCCGATACGGGCGAAACACGCGCCATGCGCACCAAAGAAGACGCAGCCGATTACCGTTACTTCCCCGATCCCGATTTGCCGCCTTTGGTGATTGGTCGCGATTGGGTAGCACGTGTTCAATCGGAGATGACCGAGTTGCCCCGCGTCATGGCGGCACGTTTTGTGGCCGACTACGGCTTGCCCGAATACGATGCCACCACCCTCACGCAAAGCAAAGCCATGGCGGCTTACTTTGAAGCGGCGGCCAAGGCCTGCGGTCAAGCCAAGCTGGTCAGCAACTGGGTGATGGGCGAAATGTCACGTCGATTGAATGCCGGCGAAGTGGGCATCGATCAAGCGCCTGTGAGTGCTGCGCAACTTGCCGCCATGATTGGCCGCATTGCCGACAACACCATCAGCAACAGCGCAGCCAAGCAAGTGTTTGATGCGCTGTGGACTGAAGGCGGTGAAGTGGACGCCATCATCGAGGCCAAGGGTCTGAAGCAGATGAACGACACCGGCGCTTTGGAAGCCATCATTGACGAAGTGCTGGCCGCCAACCCCAAGAACGTGGAAGAGTTTAGGGCGGGCAACAGCAAGGCCTTGAATGGCTTGGTGGGCCCCATCATGAAAGCCAGCAAAGGCAAGGCCAACCCGGCGCAGGTGAATGAGCTGCTTTTGAAGAAGTTACAGGCTTAATTGCATTTGCGCTTCAAATTTGAAGCGCAAAACGCAAAGTTACGCTTCATTAGATGGATTAAACGCCGTAACGATCGCGGTAAGCTTGTACCTTGGGCAGGTGCTGGCCCATCTCGTTGCCGCTTTGTGTCGACAAGTAAGCCAACAAATCAGACAGTTCTGCAATGCAGCACACGCCCATGCCCAAGGTGTTGCGCACATATTGAACAGCGCTGTGTGGCACGTCTTTGACCGAGCCATCGGCTTGAACTTCGGTGGCCATTTCTTGACGGTCTAAGGCAATGGCGATGGCATGCGCTGTGGCGCCTGCTTTTTTGATCAACTCAATCGATTCGCGAGCGGCTGTGCCAGCGCTCATAACGTCATCCACAATTAACACGCGACCTTTGAGCGGCGCGCCAACCAAGGTGCCGCCTTCGCCGTGATCTTTGGCTTCTTTGCGGTTATAGGCAAAGGGGACGTTTTTGCCCA
This sequence comes from Limnohabitans sp., assembly GCA_049655425.1. Classification (GTDB taxonomy): domain Bacteria; phylum Pseudomonadota; class Gammaproteobacteria; order Burkholderiales; family Burkholderiaceae_C; genus Limnohabitans_A. The sequence continues at coordinate 35,801 of JBASJS010000005.1, forward strand.
GTCGCGCCAATTCAATGGCGACGGCCGCACCCAAAGGAATGCCTTTATAAGCAGGTCCAAAAATCATGTCGAATTCGATCCCGCTGGCCACCAGGGCTTTTGCATAGAATTGAGCGAGTTTTCCGAGTTTGGCGCCATCGTCAAACAAACCTGCATTGAAGAAATACGGGCTCATGCGGCCGGCTTTGGTTTTGAACTCACCAAACTTGAGCACGCCAGCATCGACGGAAAATTGAACAAACTCTTGCGCCAAGGCCGCTGTGTCGGTTTGGGGTGTGTGTCCAGTCACCATGGGGAAATCCTTGTTTAAATTAAGCAGCTTGAACTTGAACGGCATCCGTTCTGCGGCCACCAAAGGGGTGGAGGCTTGGATTGCTCAAAACAGTCCCGATTGTATTTGCGTGCAAGAGGTTAAAGCACAAGCGCCCGATGTGGCTGGCAAATTTGAGACGTTGGCGGGGCTGAAGGGCTATTTCCACTTTGCCGAGAAAAAAGGTTACTCGGGTGTGGCGGTCTACACCAAGCACGAACCCAGCGAAGTGGTGGTGGGCATGGGCAATGAAGAGTTTGATGCCGAAGGCCGTTTCGTAGAGGTGCGCTTTGACACACCCAAACGCAAATTGTCTATCGTCAGCGCTTACTTTCCCAGTGGTTCATCGGGGCCAGAGCGTCAAGAGGCCAAGTTTCGTTTCTTGGATCACATGGGGCCGCACCTCAAGTCTTTGGGTGCAGCGCGTGAGTTCATTGTGTGCAGCGATGTGAACATTGCGCATCAGCAAGCCGATTTGAAAAACTGGAAGAGCAACCAAAAGAACAGTGGCTTTTTGCCAGAAGAGCGTGAGTGGATGACGCACATGACCACTGAAGGCCCGTTGGTGGATGTCTACCGACGTTTGCACCCAGACACCACTGACGAGTGCTACACCTGGTGGAGCAATCGCGGGCAAGCGTATGCCAAGAACGTGGGCTGGCGTTTGGACTATCAATTGGCCACAGCCGCATTGGCTGAGGGGGCCACTCAAGCACACATCTACAAAGAAACGCGCTTCAGCGATCACGCACCTTTGACCATCGACTACAACTGGTCACTTTGAGTTGAAGCCTCAATCTCTTGAGTAGGTGAGCATTCTGCCTTTGTAGGCGGTCTCGGTTTGCGATGCTGAAATATCGAGTGCTTCTTCGCTGAGCTTGAAGCCTTGTGCTGCCATGTGGCGATGAAAGTGTGCGCGGTTGCCGCGGTTGGGGTCTACCACCCAGACCTCTGCATGGTCTTGCATGTGCTCGTTGATGTAGTGCGCCAAGTCGCCTTGTTCGTCGCGTTCATACAAAATGTCGCTGCCGATGATCAGGTCAAATTTGCTGTTGACGGCGGGGTCTTGCTGTTGGGCGGCATGCTGACCCCAGTGACCATGCTGATAGTCCATGGGGCTGAGATTGTTCAGCCTTAAGTTTTCTCTTAGAAATTCACCAGCAAGGGGATGACAATCGGACGCTGTGATGTTGGCACCGCGGCGGTGACCCACCAAACTGGACAAGGCCAAGCCACAGCCCAACTCCAAAATACGTTCGTCCGCGTTGACCGTTCGAAGCGCCAAGCGCTCTGCCAATCGAGAGCCTGAGGGCCATAGCAAACCAAACAAAGACCAAAACGCAGAAGAAATGCCAAGTTCTAAGGCAGCGTTCTCTGGGTCATAAAACTGCTGCTTGTCGAGCAAGGAGCGAATGAGCAGATTGGGAACGCCGTGAACAGCAATGGACTCTTGCTTGGTTTGATAGCCTGGTGGGCTATTGGGCATGAGGTCGTCCGATGGTTCCGCAGCAAGGGCGGACACGGCAGCATTGTGTGTCACATAGACAATCGAGCAGTCGCGGGTTGTGACTGGTTTGGCCCATCTTACGCGCTTATCTGACACGCGGCGCCGCTTAATTTGAAAGAACAGATGGCCTTTGCGTGGAAAGCTCTGTGAAATTGATTTGTCGATCGGCGCGGGCTATGGTTTCGGGGCGATGGGCAATGACAATGCGCGTGAGATTGAGCTGTGACAAAGTTTTGGACACGGCGTGTTCGTTGTGCATGTCGAGGTGGCTGGTAGCTTCGTCCAATGCCAAAACGGAAGGTTGGGCATAGAGCGCACGTGCAAGCAAGATTCGCTGCTTTTGTCCACCGCTTAAGCCAGTTCCTAGCTCGCCAATGAGGCTGTGATAAGCCATGGGCATTCGAATGATGTCTTGGTGAATTTCTGCCAATTGAGCGCAAGCCTCGATTTGTTCAGGGTGGGGCGACAAGTCAAAAAAGGCAATGTTGTCGGCAATGCTGCCGGTCAGCAGCACATCTTCTTGCATGACGACGCCAATTTTGCGGCGCACATTGGACAAGCCTAAATGGGTGACCGGAATGCCGCCGTACAAAACGGTGCCGTGGGTCGGTGCTAAAAGACCCAATAAGATTTTGAGCAGGGTGGTTTTGCCGCAACCACTGGCGCCAGTGATGGCCACATGCTCGCCTGCATCGATACAAAGGTTCAAGTTTTGAAACAGCCATGGCTCTGTGTCGCTGTACCGAAATGAGACGTTGCGCAATTCGAGACTTGCCGCTAAATGCGATAAGTTGTTGGGGGGTAAGTTGCCCTGTGGTGTATCTTGCTCGGGCGGTGTTAAGACGATGTCGGCCAGTCTGTCTCGATGCAGGTTCAGCATTTTCAATTCAATGCCTTGATTGATGAGTGCTGTGATACGGCCCGTGAATTGCATTTTGTAGCTGATGAACGCGAGCAACATACCAACAGTAAATACCGTGATGCCATGACCTTGGGTTTGGGTTTGAGAAGCCAAAATAATTTGGGCACCTAGCCAAAACACGCACAAATTTTCGAGGCCAAAAATAAGGCTGCGCGCGACATTGAAGCCCATGTTGAGTTTGGCCGTTTGAAAATCACGGTTCATGACTTCAACCATGAGGCTTTGCCAACGCGCGCTGCGCTCGTTTTCGCGCGCAAACAATTTGAGAGGTGTCATGGCGCGAAGTGTCTCAATGAAGTGACTTTGTTCCTGGCCCGACAGCACCAAGCGCTCTGAAGCCGCGTGCCTGAAAGGACTGTAGCTGGCCCAGCGCACCAAGCCGTACATGCAGGATGCGGCCAAAACCACGCAAGTCAGTGTGGGTGAGTAAATGAACATCATGACCAATGCGGCAATGGCCATCAGACCATCCAGCAAAGCTTCGATGGCTGTTTGTGTCAATGTTTTTTGAATGTCGTGTACTGCGCCAAAGCGAGAAGAAATATCACCAAGATGGCGTTGTGAAAACCAATCGGCGGGAAGCTTGATCATGTGGACAAAAACATTGCTAAGCCATTGCATGGAGACAGTTTGACCTAGCACCATGACCCACCAACTTCGGGCAAATGAAAGGGCGGATTGAATGATCAGAACGAGTGCAAAACCGACAACCAAAACTGACAGAAGTTCGTGATCGCCCGAGGTTAAGACATCGTCTACAACCGCTTGGTTGAACATGGGCATGAAGATGGCAAACATCTCGAGTACAAAAGCCAAGGCGACGATTTGCAGGGCAGATTTACCGAAGCCTCGAATTTTTCCAGTCAATTGCGACAAGGGAAAAGAAGGCGGGGCGGCTTGCGTTTTAAATTGAGTGTGAGGGCTTAGCTCTAACGCAACGCCTGTGAAGTGCGACGAAACTTCTGCAAGTGAAAGAACGCGCATGCCCAACGCTGGGTCGAGCAAGGTGATTTTGTTTCCCTTGATTTTTTGCAGCACCACAAAGTGATTCAAGTCCCAATGCAAAATGCAGGGGGTGGCCAGCTGGTGCAACTCGTTTAATTCCAAGCGAACGGGCCTGGCGTTGAAGCCCAATGCGAGGCTTTGGTCTATCAGCTGTTTGAGGTTGGCGCCCTTGAGTGTTTGTGGAAACTTGTGCCGTAAATCGATAAGCCGCCAGTGCTGGCCATGCGCTTTGGCAATCATGCACAAGCAGGCCAAGCCGCATTCGGATGTTTGAAGTTGCAAGACAGGGTTCAAGGGCAAGCTCATTTCAAATGCTTGAGAAAAGAAGCCTGCGCACCACTGATGCGCAGGCTAATGCACTGTGGCTTATCGGGCGCAGATGCCGTTGGTGTAGTCACCCATTGGGTTGTAACCACCAGCGTCTACTGAGCCATAGCTGGAGGGTTCAAATTCAATTTTGGATGACGCTTCGTAAATCGTGATTGCGTGGCTTATCAGTTCCCCCATTTTGATGGCCCACTGAAAAGCAATACCACCGCCTTGAACTTCGTTCAATTCTTCAAATTCCAAACTTCTCATTTCACTCTCCTTGTTGTGCTGAAAAAATCGTTTCAGCGTCGAAATCTGGTTCTATGAAAACGACAGTCAAAATGCCGCTGAGATTGACTGCAAAATGAATGACGCTAGACAGCAGCAAGGCTTTGAAGATGCCCATCTCCGACTTGTGCAAGTCGTATTGCTTTAAGTAAACAAAAAATAATAGAAACAAGGACAAGACACGAAAATAGATGGGATACGACAAGCCCTTGAAATTGAAAAAATGGAGTGACGTTAAAAGCAAAGGTGCTATGACAAATAGCCCAGTGCGCTTGAAAATCTTTTCGTGAAGGGCAGCAATGCCAATTAACAGTAAATTTTCAACAAAAGGCGCAACCAGCAATCCAGTGAAAATAACGAAATTCAAAGAAACTGTTGGGGCTTTGCTGGGATCGATTGCCGTACTGAAGAAAGAAGTAATGACATAGACATAAACGACCTCAAAAATGACGATGCCCACCAAGACATCTATAAAGCCATGTCGATTAAGGTGCGAAGCTCTGATGCGCTGGATGAAGTTCATGATGTTTGTTGCCTGGCATGAATGGCCAAGAGTGGCTCGAAAATCCATTCCCAAATGCCCCGCACATCGTGAACGATGTCTGCCTCGAGGGTCATGCCGGGGCGCAGCAAATGCGACTCGCCAAATGCCACAACTTGCTGCGATGCCAGCGCCACTTGAATTCTGTAGAGGGGCTCATTGCTTTGGGTAGACGTTAAAAGCGCTGCGCTTTGACCGTGTGGCAAATCTTGTGCTGCGATGGGGGTGCCACTGATGTTCAGCACGCGCCCCTTGGTAAGGCCAAATTTTTGATACGGGTAAGCCGCAAGTCGAAGCCACACGTCTTGGCCAGGCTGAATAAAACCTGCTGTGCGAGTGGGTGCAAACAGTGCAGCAATCAAAACAGGATGGCGGGGTGCTTCGGATGCTGAGGGCTTCGTTTGCGGCACGAAGCTGGCAATTGTTTGGCCTGCTTGAACCATGGCACCTAAAGGCAAATGGATGGTGCTGATGTGCCCGGCTTGAGGTGACAACACGCTGCTGTTGTTGCGTGAATTGTTTTCGGTGACCTCTTGTTGGAGGGTGGCCAAACTGCGCTGAAAAATCAATTGATCTAGGCGCCATTGTTTTTGCAGATTGGTGAAGTCGGCTTGAGCCGCGATGTGCTCGCGCGCCAATGCCATGCCACTTCGTTTGGTATTTTCTAAGCGCGATTGCTGATCGAGTAAATCTTCTTGTTTGTTTTGAGTTTGTATGTCGGACACAAAACCTTCTAAAGCCATGTAGGCAAAGCGCTGCATTGTTTTGTGGGCCAATTCAACTCGGCGCAAGACCAGGGCGTGTTCGTGTTCGGCTTGCGAAACCTCAAGTGCCAACGACCGAATGCGTGCAGCCAATTGAATTTCGCGTTGCTGGTGTTGTGCGGTGCGCGAGGCCTGCTCGGCCGATAAAAGCAGATGCCTTTGTGCCAAATGTGAAGCCAGAAGAGACGATGCGCTGCCCTCGGCGCTGGTTTTGTCGGTGTTGAGGACAAACAAAACTTGACCTTGCTCAACCCATTGCCCCTCTTGCGCAAGTTGTGCCTGCAAAATGCCTGGCAGGACCGCACTGAGCTCGACGGTGCCAGTGTGCGGCATGAGGACGCCAGGCACCCTAACCTTGCGCGCTACTTTGCCCCACGCGCCAAATGCCATGAGTGCGCTGGCCAACGCTAGCGCCACACCTGCCATGAGGCTGAAGCGAGGGTTGTGGGCCAAATGAATACCGCCCAGCCAAGAGGCTTGCTTGGCTTGCGTCACTTGGGGTCGAAAAAGTGGGGTGTTCATGGTTTGTGGAAAGAAAGAACCCTCACAATACGCACTTAAGTTGCGCTGGTGTTTGCATTGACTTGCATACTCAGCGCCTTGAAACCGATTGAAATTTCGCCATGCTTCAGTACCAAACCATTCCTGTTACGCCCTTTCAACAAAACTGCTCATTGGTCTGGGACGATCAGACGCGTCAAGCCGCGGTCATTGACCCCGGTGGCGATTTGGATTTGATCTTGGCTGCAGTGGCCCAGCATCACTTGAAGCTAGAGCAAATTTGGCTCACGCATGCGCACATTGACCATGCAGGCGGCACAGCCGTTTTGGCGCGCAATTTGAACTTGCCCATCGTTGGCCCCCACCCTGGCGATCAGTTTTGGATTGACCGCTTGTCGGATCAGGGCCGCATGTTTCAATTTCCTGATGCCGAAGTGTTCACCCCCACCCGTTGGCTACAAGATGGCGACACCGTTGAGCTGGGTGCACACACCTTGAACGTACGCCATTGCCCCGGCCACACGCCAGGCCATGTGGTGTTTTACTCACCCGAAATCAAACGTGCGTTTGTGGGCGATGTGTTGTTTGCGGGCAGCATTGGCCGCACCGATTTTCCGCAAGGCGATCACGACACCTTGATTGCCAGCATCACGCAGCGTTTGTGGCCCATGGGTGACGACACGGTGTTCATTCCTGGCCATGGCCCAGAAAGCACCTTTGGCCGTGAGCGCCGTAGCAATCCCTATGTAGGCGGTACCTGAGTCGATCTCAAGCGCTTGATTTCAGTTGAGCTGTGGGCTGCCCGAACTTTGCCGGCCTTGTTCGTAGAGCTGTGCAACTTTGGGCAAGTTGGCTTCTAGCTCTTGAATGCGGTTATTGCCACTGGGGTGGGTTGACAAGAAGCCAGGTTGACCTTTGCCACCACCTGTAGCGCCCAACATCTTTTTCCACAATTGCACACTGGCCTCAGGCTTGAAGCCCCCGCGTGCCGCAATCTCTAGGCCCACCAAGTCGGCTTCAGTCTCATCGTCTCGGCTGTATTTGAGGGTGAGCAATTGCGTGCCAACGTTGGCCGCGACATCGCCCAATTGCCCCAAGCCCAACAGCTGCGAGGCCACAGACAAGCCCATGCTGGTGGCTTTGGATTTGGCCAAACGCTCGCGGGCATGCTCGCGCAGTGCATGCGCCATTTCGTGGCCCATGATCATGCCAACTTCATCATCGGTCAATTGCAATTGGTCCAAAATGCCAGTGTAAAAAACAATTTTGCCGCCTGGCATGCACCACGCGTTGAGCTGTTTGCTGCCAATCAAATTGACTTCCCATTTCCACTTGCGTGAGTTGGGGTTCCACTGCGCGGTGTACGGAATCAGGCGGTTGGCAATGGCCCGCAGGCGCTTGAGTTGGGGATAGTCATCGGGTGCCAAGGCCCCTTTGCTGCTGGCCTCTCCCAAGGTTTGTCGGTATTGGAGTTTGGCCGATTCTTCTAGGCTTTCTGCAGGCACCAGTTTGCGCAAACTGGAGGATTGACCGACATCGACTTGCGCTTGGGCCGCTATATGAACCAAAGCCGAGAACCCCAGACCCGTTCCCCAGCGATTTAAGAAATGGCGGCGCGACGAAACACCCTGAAGGGCCTCTATGGGCGCATCAGAGAGTTGTAGGTCTTGATTTGTCACGCAACGCCAACACATGCACGAATCATAGTGCCGCAAGCTCAGATTTCAAGCTCAACAAAGCTAGAAATTGGTGCGGAGACTTGGATAATGAGCGCATGACTGAAAAGACCACCACTGCTTCCTTCTCTTGGCTTGAATCTTGGCGTGTCTATTTGCAACCCGCCAGTGTGCGCATGTTGCTCTTAGGCTTTGCCGCTGGTTTGCCTTTGCTGTTGGTGTTGGGCACTTTAAGTTTCAGACTGCGCGAGGCGGGCATCGATCGCAGCACCATTGGCTACCTCAGCTGGGTTGGTCTGGCTTACGGTTTCAAATGGGTCTGGGCGCCATTGGTCGATCGCCTGCCCATTCCTTTCCTCACGCATCAGCTTGGCCGTCGCCGCAGTTGGCTGCTGTTGGCGCAAAGCATGGTGATGGTGGGTTTGGTGGGCATGGCACTCAGCGATCCTTCACAAACTTTGGGTCCTGTGGTGTGGTGCGCCTTGTTGGTGGCCGTAGGCTCTGCCACCCAAGACATTGCCTTGGATGCCTTTCGCATTGAGTCTGCCGATCCAACGCAGCAAGCCGCTTTGGCAGCCAGTTATCAATCGGGTTATCGCTTGGCCATGATTTGGGCCGGCGCGGGTGTTTTGTGGGTGGCGGCTTGGGTGCAAGGTGAAGGCGCCACAGGTTACATGCATGCAGCTTGGCAAACCGCTTATCTGGTGATGGCGGCCAGCATGTTGGTGGGCTGTGTCACGGTGTTGATGTCCAAAGAACCAGCGCAAGCCGAGTTGCCGCCTGCCAGAAACATCCAAGAATGGCTGCAGGGTGCGCTGATTGAACCCTTTGCCGATTTTCTCAAGCGCTACAAATGGCAAGCCGCGTTGATTTTGAGCTTGATCGCGGTCTATCGCATCAGCGATGTGGTGATGGGCATCATGGCCAATCCCTTTTATGTTGACATGGGTTACACCAAAGCAGAAGTGGCCACCGTGACCAAGGTCTATGGCGTGCTCATGACCTTGCTGGGCGCGTTCATTGGCGGCGTGATGGCGCTGCGCTGGGGTGTGATGCGCATCTTGATGTTGGGCGCCGTGCTCAGTGCTCTTAGCAATTTGTTGTTTGCATGGCTCAGTGGCCACGGTCATGATGTCAACGCCTTGATTGCCGTGGTGTCGGCCGACAATTTGTCCAGTGGCATTGCTTCCGCGGCTTTCATTGCCTATTTGTCGTCACTGACCAACGTGCAATATTCAGCCACGCAATATGCGTTGCTCAGCTCCATGATGCTGCTCTTGCCCAAATTCATTGCAGGCTTTTCGGGTGATTTTGTCAATGCGCATGGCTACGCTGATTTCTTCAATGCAACGGCTTTGTTGGGGCTGCCTGTGTTGATCTTGGTGGCGCTGGCGTGGCGCTATCAGCCGCCAGCGCAAGCAGGCTTGACTCAAAACGATGATGCGTTAGTCAATCGATGAGTCAATCGATGAGTCAATCGATGAGTGATCAGGCGCGGCCGACGTTGTTGCTTAAGTGGTCTTTGTCGTAATGCAATGCGGCATAACGGAAAAAGGCTTCCAAGGCCACAAACAAGCAATACAAAAAGCCAGCGCCGCCGCACAAAAATCCCAAGCGAAATATGTACAAGCGAAGGAACATCGACAGGCCCGATGCCAAGCCGCGAATGACGCCGCCTTTTTTGCCTGCTTGCGCACGTTTGCTGGCGCCCAGCATGACGTATTGCGTGAGTTTTTCCAGGCTGCCTCGAACCGTTTCGCGCGAGTGATGCAGTAACTTGGCAGAGATGACTTTGCGGGGCGTCGCTGTGGCCGTCTCTTCGTTGTGCAAAATGGCTTGCTCGTGGACCGCGCCCACATATTCTTTGAGCATGTCGCGCCTGAACAAGCGTTCCACTTTAGAACGCGAGATGTAGTATTTCAATTCGTGACCGTAAGCCACCATGCGCCATTGAATTTGCCAGACGGCTTTGGCGTTGGATTGCACGATGGCTTGAAGTTCTTTTTGAAATGCCGGTGTGATGAGTTCGTCGGCATCCAAGAAAAAGATGTAATCACCTTTGGCGTGTGCAATGAGGCGATTGCGTTGCACCGCAAAGCCTTGCCAGTCGGGGTATTCAAAAACCTCGGCGCCCGTCTGGCGAGACAATGCAACGGTGTTGTCGGTGCTGCCACTGTCAACCACCAAAACTTGATCTGCAAAAGCGGCGCTGGCCAGGCAAGCTTCGATGCGGTGCGCTTCGTTTTTGGTCAGGACCGCAATGGTCAGCGTAGGCACCGCCATGGAAGCACAGTTTGAATCAGTGACCGTGGCCGACTGCTTCGCCTGCTTTGAGTTGGTATACCGTACCGCAATAAGGGCACTTGGCATGGCCTTCGCGGGCCACGTCCAAGTAGACCTTGGGGTGCGTGTTCCAAACCTTCATGTCAGCTTTGGGGCTGGGGCAAAAGACACCGCCTTGTGGGTTTAGGTCTTTGGCCAGAAGTTCAACAGCTTGGCTCATGGTCAGGTCCTTGTTAAACGTGTGTTAGCCAGTGCGCGTATTTTGGATTCTTGCCATTCACGATGTCAAAGAACGCTGTTTGAATTTTCTCGGTGATGGGGCCGCGGCTACCAGCACCAATTTCAATGCGGTCGAGTTCGCGGATGGGCGTCACTTCAGCGGCTGTGCCAGTGAAGAAAGCTTCGTCGCAAATATAGACTTCGTCGCGTGTGATGCGCTTTTGCACAATTTCCAGACCCAAGTCTTTGGCAATGTGGAACACGGTGTTGCGAGTGATGCCGTTCAAGGCACCCGCTGACAAGTCGGGGGTGTAGATCACGCCGTCTTTGATCACGAACAAATTCTCGCCGGCGCCTTCAGACACAAAGCCTGAAGTGTCTAGCAACAAAGCTTCGTCGTAACCTTCATCGGTGGCTTCCATGTTGGCCAAGATGGAATTGGTGTAGTTGCTGACCGCTTTGGCCTGCGTCATGGTGATGTTGACGTGGTGGCGTGTAAAGCTAGAAGTTTTGACGCGAATGCCGCGCTTCATGCCTTCTTCGCCAAGGTATGCACCCCAAGTCCATGCGGCCACCATCAGGTGGATGGTGTTGCCTTTGGGGCTGACGCCCAGCTTTTGCGAACCAATCCATGTCAATGGACGGATGTAGCCGCTTTCCAAATTGTTTTCACGGACCACCGCTTTTTGGGCTTCGTTGACTTCTTCTTTGGTGAAAGGCAACTTCATGCGCAAAATTTTGGCGCTGTTGAACAAGCGGTCGGTGTGCTCTTGCAAACGGAAAATGGCAGTGCCATTGACGGTTTTGTAAGCGCGAACGCCTTCGAAGGCACCGCAGCCATAGTGCAGCGTGTGCGTCAGAACGTGGATCTTGGCGTCACGCCATTCGACCATCTTGCCGTCCATCCAGATTTTGCCGTCACGGTCTTCCATTGAGGGGGTTGCGGTGCTCATTGTTTTGTCCTTTGTTGCCTGAATCGCAAAACTGTCATTTTACGAGGGTTCGGTGGGGATATTCTGGGAGATTCAGTTTGTCTGCGGTGATTCTTCGGTGTCGCTGACCGATGGCCGGGTCAATTCCCACGCCTTCAGTTTTCCGCTTTGGAAGGTGCAGGTGACAAAAGAATCGCCAGTGTCCGTCCATTTGAAAATTTCGGGCTGCTCGTTTTCAGCGGACAGGCGCTCGCCCAAAGACTTGGTCATGGCGATGACGTGCATCAAGTTGACACCTTTTTTGAGCTTGGCATTGAGCATGACTGCGCTGGCGACATGACCGATAGGGCGATTGCCCGCACGGCTGAGCACGGTCACCATGCGCGTGAAATGAAGCAAGATCCACATCACAACTGCGCCACTGGCAATGGCGACGCCAGCCCATTGGTATTGGTGCCAAGCCCCAGCGATGAAAGCGATAACGCCGATGGGAATGAGAATTTGGGTGAAGTTCATGCGCCGATCTTAAAGTCCTCGGACGCAGTTCATGGCGTCTTCGATGCGGTCAACCGGGTAAATGGTGAGGCCTTCAAAGTTTTTGTCGTTCTTTTTGGGCGCATTGGCTTTGGGCACCACAGCCACGGTAAAGCCCAATTTGGCAGCCTCTTTGAGGCGCTCTTGGCCGCGGGGGGCTGGCCGCACTTCACCCGCCAAGCCCACCTCACCAAAGGCAATGAAGCCCTTGGGCAAGGGCTTGCCACGCAGTGATGAAGTGATTGCTAACATTACCGCTAAGTCTGCTGCTGGCTCACTGATCCGAACGCCGCCTACGGCATTGACGAACACGTCTTGGTCCATGCAGGCCACACCCGCATGACGGTGCAAGACTGCCAACAGCATGGCCAAGCGGTCTCTTTCTAGGCCAACTGAAAGCCTTCTGGGACTGGGTCCGCCGCTGTCGACCAGGGCTTGAATTTCGACCAACAAGGGCCGTGTGCCTTCCAAAGTGACCATGACACAACTGCCCGCCACGGGCTCATCGTGTTGCGACAAAAAGATGGCGCTGGGGTTGGAGACGCCCTTCAGGCCTTTTTCGGTCATGGCAAAAACGCCAATTTCGTTGACCGCGCCAAAGCGATTTTTGATGGCCCGAATGAGTCTGAAGCTGCTGTGGGTGTCGCCTTCAAAGTACAAAACGGTGTCGACCATGTGCTCCAAAACACGGGGGCCAGCCAGCGCGCCTTCTTTGGTCACGTGACCGACCAAGACGATGGCTGTGCCGGTGGCTTTGGCCGCCCTTGTGAGGTGAGCGGCACATTCTCTGACTTGCGCCACCGAGCCTGGGGCCGAGGTGAGTTGGTCGGAATATACCGTTTGAATAGAGTCGATGACCGCAATGTGGGGTCGCTCGGTTTGGAGGGTGGCTAGGATTTTTTCCAGCTGAATTTCGGCCAGGACTTGCACTTGGCTGTGGTCCAAGCCCAGACGCCTGGAACGCAAGGCCACTTGGGCGCCGCTTTCTTCGCCCGTGACATACAAGGTGTTCATGCCCTTGCGTTGCAGTGCATCCAAAGCTTGCAACAGCAAGGTGGATTTGCCAATGCCCGGATCGCCGCCAATCAAGACCACGCCGCCTTCCACCACACCGCCGCCCAAAGCGCGGTCGAGCTCTTCGATGCCCGTAGGGCTGCGGTCGACGTCGGTGGCTTCAATGTCACCCAGTTTGGTCAACTCTGAAGTTTTGGCCAAGGCTTGAAATTGGCTGGTGTAGCGGTTTTTGGCGCTGCCGCCTGCGTCGACCGTGCTTTCAATGAGGGTGTTCCATGCGCCGCATGCGGGGCATTTGCCCAGCCAGCGCGGGGTGGTGCCACCGCAATCGGTGCACGTGAAAATCGTTTTGTCTTTGGCCATGTTGCTAGCCTAACACTCTGATACGTTCATTTGCGCAAGAGACTGCATCAAGCCCAGCCTTGTAAGAGTTTGTGCGTGATGTCGGCTGCGGGCAAGGCTTCGCAATCGGACGCGTTTTGACCAGACCACAGAGGCGAATAGTCAGCGGAACCCTTGGCCTCTGCGGCGGCTCGTAAAGGCGCAACGGCGGCTGTGGCCAAAGGAAAGGCTGGCGCCTCTGAGTTGAGGGGCCCAAAGTCTTGCATGAACTTGTTCACGATGCCGCGCGCAGGGCGGCCACTGAACAGGTTGGTCAAGGCGGTGTGGCGAGCTGCCTCTGACAACAGGGCTTGCCGGTGCAAGGCACTGGTGCTGGCTTCGTGGCTGGTTAAGAACGCCGTGCCCACTTGCACCGCACTGGCGCCCAAAGCCTTGGCCGCCCTAACAGCTGCAGCACTGGAAATACCGCCTGCCGCGATCACGGGCAGCTTCACCGCTTTCACCATTTGAGGCAGCAAAGACAAAGTGCCCACTTGGGTACTCAGATCTTCTGTGAGAAACATGCCGCGATGGCCACCCGCTTCAAGGCCTTGGGCAATGATGGCGTCTGCGCCGTGTTGTTCTAGCCATTGGGCTTCTGGCACCGTGGTGGCAGACGACCAAATTTGAAGGCCCCAAGCTTTGAGTTGCTGCACCCATTCGGCTTTGGGTAAACCAAAATGAAAGCTGACCACGGCTGGTTTGAACTGGCCCATGAGCGACAGGCTTTCCTCGCTGAACGGTGCGCGGCCAGGGCCAGAGCCCACAGACAGGGGGTCGATGCCGTACGACTGATAAGCCGATGAGAGTTTGAGGCGCCAAGCAGACTCTTTTTCTGGCTGGGCTGACGGCGGCGTGTGGCAAAAGAAATTGACGTTGACCGGCAGGAAGTTTCCCCATGCCGTAGCGTTGATGTCTGCTGCGACGGCCATTTGAAAGGACGTCAATTCTTTGTGCAGTTGCTCGGCATTCAACATGGCGGCAGGAAGACTGCCGAGGCCGCCAGCTTTAAAAACGGCCGCAGCCAACAAGTGGTTTTGCGATCCGGCCATGGGCGCTTGGACCAATCGGATGGGGTGGACTTCAAAAAAAGACGTTTGCATGGCTCAATTATTCCCTTTGCAAAGGCTCACTGTGCAAGCCAGTACAGCAAATTCTGACAAGAGAGCGGGTTAACCCGATTTTGCGTCTCGTTGAAATTCATTTAACATGTTAAATAAATGAAAACGCCATGAAACAACAAGCTTTCGTTCACCGCAATTTGCCTCGTCTGCTGCTTCAAGCACGCGAGGCGGTGATGACGCACACCCGCCCCAGTCTGCGAGAGCATGGGCTGTCTGACCAGCAGTGGCGAGTGTTGCGTGTATTGGGTGAGCACGCCAACAGCACAGAGGCAGCGGAGGGCGTAGAAACAGGCCGAGTTGCACGGGAGGCCTTTTTACTAGGACCTAGCTTGACGGGTGTTCTCACGCGGATGGAACGCGATGGCTTGATTGAGCGCAGCCGCTGCTCACAAGATGCACGCAGAACCGTGGTGCGCGCGACGAAGCTGGGCTTGTCAAAGGTGGCCAAGTTGTCTGAAGCCATTGAGGCGCATTACGCCTGGATGGAGAGTGAACTGGGCAAACAAAAACTAGCGCAGTTGTATCAATTGTTAGATGCCGTGATTCAGCTGGAGACCTCTCCAATGGACGAGGCGGTAGAAGAAATGGAATGAGCAAGATGAATCAAAACTCAAACAGCGACACACGCTTTTGGCCGCAAGGCACGGTGTATGGCGCCTTGCTGAATTTTCAGCAAGAATGGAATTTAAGAGCGCCACAGATGAATGAGGCGCCACACAAAGGCGCGCCCAAAGCGCCTGTGTTGTTCATCAAAACCGCCAACACGTTCACAGCCTCGGGTGCCAGCATTGCGATTCCCTCTGCTGTAGCCGATGTGGACATTGGTGCCAACTTGGCTTGGGTGTTTGGCCCAGATGCCAAGCCCGTGGCTTGTCTGTTGGTGAACGATGTGTCCATTCCGCACGAGAGTTATTACAGACCGCCTGTGAAGTTCAAATGTGTCGATGGTTTCTTGGGCGTGGGCGCCAAAGCACTGGGCATTGCACAGGTCAAAACCGACTCGGTGGTGCTCAGCGTCAAGGTGAATGGCAAAGAGGTGCAGCGTGTGAACTACGCAGACACTGTGCGCAAATCACAAACATTGCTGTCAGACATTTCTGAGTTCATGACCTTTCAAGAAGGCGATGTGTTGTTGCTCGGCAGCGACTGCTTGCCCGATGGCAAGCGCCCTCGCGCCAAGGTGGGCGATGTGGTAGAAATTTCGGCCGATGGTTTTGATACCTTGGTCAACACATTCGTGGGAGGTGCCGTATGAAGCACGCACGCATTGCATGGGCTGGCGCCATTCACGAAGCGGTGGAATCGGACGGCGAGTTGTTGCTCACGCGCAGCCCTTGGGCGGGCAAACGCTTGAAGTTTGACGAAGTGGTGTGGTTACCACCTTTAGCGCCTGTGCCGCAGGCCAGAACCATTTTGGCTTTGGGTTTAAATTACGCCGATCACGCCAAAGAGTTGGCGTTCAAAGCGCCTGAAGAGCCCTTGGTGTTTGTCAAAGGTGAAGCGTCATTGATCGGTCACAAGGCCATCACGCGCAGACCGCAGGGCGTGACGTACATGCACTACGAGTGCGAGTTGGCCGTGATCATTGGCCGCACCGCTAAGCATGTGAAAAAAGAAAATGCGTACGACTATGTGGGCGGCTACACCGTGGCCAACGATTACGCCATTCGTGATTATTTAGAAAACTGGTACCGCCCTAATTTCCGCGTGAAGAATCGCGATACCTGCACGCCCATTGGGCCCTGGAGGGTGGATGCCAAAGACATCCATGACCAGTACGGCAGCCCCATGAATCTGAGTTTGCAAACCACCGTGAATGGCCAAGTGACACAAAGCGGCCACACGCGCGACATGATTTTTGACGTGCCGACTTTGATCGAGTACTTCAGTGCCTTCATGACGCTTCAACCCGACGATTTGATTTTGACCGGTACGCCTGATGGCGTGGTGAATTGCAATGTGGGCGATGTGATCGTCACTCGCATCGAAGGGGTTGGTGAATTGATCAACACCTTGGGTGAGTGAATCTTGCCAAGCCAAGCCAAGAACAGAATAAAGGAACATAGACATGCGCATCGACCATTTGATTGACGGCAAAGCCGTTGCCAGCTCACACACATTTGAAACTCGCGACCCCGCCACACAAGAAGTGTTGGCTGAAGTGTCCTCAGGAGGCACCGAAGAAGTCAACCAAGCTGTGGCTTCTGCGAAGGCAGCCTTTCCTAAATGGGCTGCTACGCCGGCTACCGAGCGCGCCAAGATCATGCGAAAGTTGGGTGAGCTCATTACCAAACATGTGCCCCAAATTGCAGAAACAGAAACGCGCGATTGCGGTCAAACCATTTCGCAAACCGGCAAACAATTGGTGCCGCGCGCTGCCGACAACTTTTCTTACTTTGCTGAAATGTGCACCCGCGTGGACGGTCACACCTATCCCACTCCCACCCATTTGAACTACACGCTGTTTCACCCCGTAGGCGTTTGCGCGTTGATCAGTCCTTGGAATGTGCCCTTCATGACGGCCACTTGGAAGGTGGCACCCTGCTTGGCTTTTGGCAACACCGCTGTGTTGAAGATGAGCGAGTTGTCGCCCATGTCTGCTGCGCGTTTGGGTGAGTTGGCTTTGGAAGCAGGCGTGCCACCCGGCGTGTTGAATTTGGTCCACGGCTATGGCCGCGATGCGGGCGAGCCTTTGGTGTCGCACCCAGATGTGCGCGCCATTTCATTTACAGGCTCCACCGCCACAGGCAATCGCATTGTGCAAAGTGCGGGCCTCAAAAAGTTCAGCATGGAACTGGGCGGTAAATCGCCGTTTGTTATTTTTGAAGATGCCGATTTGCCACGCGCCTTAGATGCCGCAGTGTTCATGATCTTCAGCAACAACGGTGAGCGTTGTACAGCGGGCAGTCGCATCTTGGTGCAGCAAAGCATCTACGCAGACTTCGTGCAAAAGTTCACGGAGCGCGCCAAACGCATTTCAGTGGGCGACCCCTTAGACGAAAACACCATTGTGGGTCCCATGATCAGCCAAGCGCATTTGTCCAAAGTCAAAAGTTACATTGAGTTGGGTCCCAAAGAAGGCGCCACGCTGTTGTGTGGTGGTTTAGACAAGCCCTCCTATGCGGCGGATTTACCAGACCGCGTGAAGAACGGTAACTTTGTGTGGCCCACCGTGTTTGCCGATGTCGACAACCGCATGAAGATTGCGCAAGAGGAAATCTTTGGTCCTGTGGCCTGCATCATCCCCTTCCGCGATGAAGCGCACGCCATTGAATTGGCCAACGACATTCAATACGGCTTGTCCAGTTATGTGTGGACCGAAAACATTGGCCGTGCGCACCGCGTGGCCGCAGCGGTAGAAGCCGGCATGTGTTTTGTGAACAGCCAAAACGTGCGCGACTTGCGTCAACCCTTTGGCGGCACCAAGGCCAGCGGCACTGGCCGCGAAGGCGGCACCTGGAGCTACGAAGTTTTTTGCGAACCTAAAAACGTGGCGGTGTCGATGGGCTCGCACCACATACCTCATTGGGGAGTTTGAGCATGGGACAAGTGTCACTCGCCGCCAAAATCACGCACGTACCGTCCATGTATTTGAGCGAGTTGGACGGTCCGCAAAAAGGCACCCGCCAAGCTGCCATCGATGGTCATCACGAAATTGACAGACGCTGCCGCGCCTTGGGCGTGGACACCATTGTGGTGTTTGACACGCACTGGTTGGTCAACTCTGCGTATCACTTGAACAATGCGGCGCATTTCAAAGGCAACTACACCAGCAATGAATTGCCGCATTTCATCAGCAACATGCCGTACGAGCACGACGGCAACCCTGCACTGGGGCACATCTTGGCCAAGGCCTGCAATGAAGCGGGCGTCACAACCTTGGCGCACGAGCACACCAGCTTGGCTTTGGAGTACGGCACGCTGGTGCCTATGCGCTACATGAACATCGACCGGCACTACAAAGTGATTTCTGTTTCTGCTTTGTGCATGGTGCATTCATTGGCCGAAAGTGCGCAATTGGGTTGGGCCATGCGCCGCGCAGTAGAGCAGCACTACGATGGCAAGGTGGCCTTCTTTGCCAGCGGTTCTTTGTCGCACCGCTTTGCGCAGAATGGTTTGGCCCCCGAGTACGCAAACAAAATGTGGAGTCCATTTTTAGAGCAGTTAGACCACGCAGTGGTTGAAATGTGGCAGCGCGGCGATTGGAAAACCTTCTGCGCCATGCTGCCTGAATACGCAGCCAAAGGCCATGGCGAAGGTTTCATGCATGACACCGCCATGTTGCTTGGCTTGTTGGGCTGGGACCAGTACCAAGGCAAAGCTGAAGTGGTCACGCCCTATTTTCCCAGCTCGGGCACAGGACAAATCAATGTGGTGTTTCCCGTCAGCCCAGTCACAGATGAGGCAGGCCAATTGCTAACTTCGCTCAATCTCAAGACTTTGAAAGATCCGTCGGCAGTTTATGCAGCGGGTGCCAGCCGTTTGTAATTCACTCTGAAAGTTTCTTATGCCTCATTTAGTCATTCTTTACACCGGACAGCTCGACACCGAAACCAATATGAAAGTCTTGTGCCGTGACTTGGCCGATGCCATGCTCACCGTGGTCGACGAAGCGGGTAAACAAGTTTTTCCGACGGGCGGTACGCGGGTGTTGGCGTATCCAGCACCTCACTATGCTGTGGCCGATGGAGGCACGGCGGGCCGCCAAGCCGCAAAGTTTGACAACAACCCACATGGGGGCTCTGAAGATTACGCATTTGTCTATTTGAACGTGCGCATGGGCAAGGGCCGAAGCGAAGCCACTCAACAGCGCGCTGGTGAGTTGTTGGTTGAGGTCACTAAAAAACACTTTGCGGACGTCTTTGCCAGACGGCATATTGGCATCACTTTGCAAATTGATGTGGGCCCCGAAGTGTTTGACAACAAACACAGCAATATCCATCCTTTGTTTGCGGCCCTTTGAAAGTACGCCATGTTTGATTCCCAACGCATTGCAGAACTGGCCGCTGAATTGCAGCAAGCACAAACCACGCGCAAGCAAGTTGAGCATTTTTCCAAACGCTTTCCGGGCATGACGATTGAAGATGGTTACCGCGTCAGCCGTGCCTGGGTGGCTTTGCAATTGGCCCAAGGCCGACAAGTGATTGGTCACAAAATTGGCCTCACTTCGCGTGCCATGCAACAGGCCAGTCAAATTGATGAGCCTGATTACGGCACCTTGCTCGACAACATGTTGTTCACCTGTACGCCCGGCAAAGTGTTAGACATTGCCTATACAGACTTTGTTGTGCCACGCGTAGAAGTTGAGTTGGCCTTTGTCTTGAAAAAGGATTTGCAAGGCCCCAACGTTACCGTTGAAGACGTGTTGGCTGCCACTGAGTACGTTACACCCGCCGTCGAAATCATCGATTCACGCATCGAGCAATTTGACCGTCACACCAAAGTGATGCGCAAAGTGTTTGACACCATCAGCGACAACGCAGCCAATGCCGGCATTGTGGTGGGTGCAGAAAAAGTTGATCCCCTCACCACCAACCTGCCATGGTGCGGTGCCATTCTCAAATTGAATGGTGTGGTGGAAGAAACGGGTTTGGCGGCGGGCGTGCAAGGCCACCCTGCCGTGGGCATTGCATGGCTGGCCAACAAGTTGGCACCATGGGGTGAACATTTGAAGGCGGGTCAAATTGTGTTGGCCGGCTCATTCACCAAACCAGTGCCTGCCAAAGTGGGCGATGTGTTTGACGCAGACTACGGCCCCTTAGGACGTCTGCAATTTAAATTCAACTGAAAGAAGCCACATGAAAACTCCTGTCAATCGTTTCAAAAAAGCCATCTCTGAAAAGCAAGCGCAAATTGGTTTGTGGGTAGGCATGGCCAACAGCTACAGCGCAGAGATTTGCGCCATGGCCGGCTTCGATTGGTTGCTGATCGACGGCGAACATGCGCCTAACAACTTGCAAAGTATTCAGCAGCAACTGCAAGCCATTGCAGCCTATCCTGTGAACAATGCCATTGCACGTGTACCGGTAGGTGACGCGGCATTGATCAAGCAATATTTGGATTTGGGTGCAGAAACCCTATTGATTCCCATGGTGGACACACCTGAGCAAGCTGCGCACTTGGTGCAGGCCATGCGTTATCCACAGAACGATGGCAAGGGCGGTATCCGCGGCATGGGGGGTGCACGTGCTTCTCGTTGGGGAATGTTTCCCAACTACACCAAAGAGGCCAACGAACAAGTTTGCTTATTGGTTCAGGCCGAAACACGTGAAGCCTTAAAAAATCTCGACGCGATTGCCAACACGCCTGGTGTCGATGGCGTGTTCATTGGCCCCGCCGACTTGTCTGCGTCTTTGGGCCATGTGGGCGATCCCAATCACCCCGAAGTCCAGGCCGCCATTGAAGATGCCATTGCACGCATTTTGAAGGCAGGTAAGGCGCCTGGTATCTTGACGTCGGACGAAGCGCAAGCCAAGCATTATTTGGCCTTGGGTGCCTTGTTTGTCGCCGTCGGTTTAGACACCCAAATTTTGGTGCGCCAAACCGCAGCCTTGGTTAAAAAATTCAAACCCAATGCCGGCATTGAGTTGCCCACCTCAGGCCAGGTGTATTGACCATGTTGACGCACCAATTACCACCGGTTCGTTCATTGCAGCATGACGTGCATCCCAAAGAGTGGGAGGCGCGCGTTCAGTTGGCGGCATGCTATCGCGTCTTTGCTTTTTTGGGCTGGACCGAAATGATTTACAACCACATCACCTTGCGCTTGCCGCAAGAAGTGAGTGGCTCAGAAAAGCAATTCTTAATCAACCCTTTTGGTTTGCATTACAGCGAAGTCACCGCCAGTAATTTGGTGAAGATTGACATTCAGGGCAAGGTCTTGGATGGCTCACCCTATCCTGTCAACCCAGCCGGCTTTACTGTGCATGCCGCCATTCACGATGGCCTGCCTGGGGCGCATTGCGTGATGCACACGCACACCACAGCAGGCATTTCGGTGGCATGTTTGAAAGATGGTTTGCAACAAACCAATTTCTACACAGCGCAATTGCACGACATGATTGCGTACCATGACTTTGAAGGCATCACCATTCACGGCGAAGAAGCACCCCGTTTGCTCAGCAGCATTGGCAACAAGCAAGCGGTCATTTTGCGCAACCATGGTTTGTTGTCTTGGGGCGCCACACTGCCGCAAACTTTTGCCATTTTGTGGACGTTGCAGCGCGCCTGTGAAATTCAACTCGCTACGTTCAGCATGGGCGGCCCACAAGCTGTCATTCCAGTGAGTGAAGCCATTGCTGCCAAATGCACGCGCGACGCACTGCAGTTCAATCCCAATCATGGTGCCGGCACCGATGTGCTTGACGCCCTCATCAGACAAGTAGACCGCAGTTTGGTGCGACCCGAAGAAAGCTATCGTTTATGAAAGTTTGCATTTATGGCGCAGGCGCCATTGGGGGTTGGATCGGTGTGCACTTGGCTCAAACCGGTCACGAGGTGAGTGTGGTGGCACGCGGTACCACCTTAGACGCTTTGCAAAAAAACGGCCTGCAGTGTGTGCAAACGCAAGCACCAAATACTCGCCTAAAGGCAGATGTCAAAGTGTCTTCGCAGCCTGCAGACTTAGGTCCTCAAGATGTGGTCATTGTGGCGGTCAAGGCGCCCGCCATGGCCGATGTTGCAAAAGGCATTGCACCTTTGTTGGGCCCCAACACCATGGTCATGACGGCCATGAACGGTGTGCCTTGGTGGTTCTTTCAGGGATTTGGTGGCACTTTGCAGGGCACAACGCTTAACACCATCGATCCAGATGGGCGCATTGCCAAAGCCATTCCGGCGCATCACGTGGTGGGCTGTGTGGTGCATGCCAGTTGTTCACTCGATGCACCGGGGGTGGTGCGGCATCACTTTGGCCAAGGCTTGATTCTGGGCGAGCCTGCTGAACAAAATGGCAAGGTCAGCACACGCGTACAACAGTTGGTAACTGATTTGCAGGCAGCAGGTTTCAACGCCAGTGCCTCTGCCCAAATTCAAAAAGACGTTTGGTACAAGCTGTGGGGCAACATGACGGTGAACCCCATCAGTGCCATCACAGGCGCCACCACCGATCTCATTTTGAAAGACGACCTGGTGCGCGACTTTGTCTCGAAGGTGATGCTAGAAGCCAAAGCCATTGGTGAAAAAATTGGCATCCCCATTGCCCAAACGCCCGAAGACAGGCATGCGGTCACCATGAAGCTTGGCGCCTTCAAAACTTCCATGTTGCAAGACGTGGAAGCCAGAAAAACAGTAGAGCTAGACGCGCTGGTCAGCGGCGTGCAAGAGTTGGGTCAATTGACCCACATCAGCACGCCTAACACCGACGCGCTGTTGGGCCTCAGTCGATTGCATGCCCAAGTGCGTGGCCTTTATCCCGCACCATGAACGCATGACTGAGCAAACCAAAGCCCTGTCTGTGACGGCGTTTGCCACCTTGTTGTTGGTGGCCTTCATGATGGGTGCTAACCATGTGGCGGCACGCTTTGCCTTCAACCACGGCGTAGACGTCATCACCGCCGTGAGCTTTCGAAGCGCCTTGACAGCTTTGGTGGTGGGTTTGATTTTGTGGCAGCAGAAAGTGCAAATTCAACTCTCGCCGCGTCATAAGAAATACTTGCCCCTCATCGGCTTGATCATTGCTGTTCAGAGCGTGTGTTTGTATTCTGCAGTGGCCAGATTGCCTGTGGCATTGGCCTTGCTGGCTTTCAACACTTATCCGCTGTCCACAGCATTTTGGGCGCGCGTCCTCTACAAGCACCAACCCGAAAAAGCGGTGCTCTGGAGCATGCCTGTCATCTTGGTTGGTTTGGCTTTGGCCCTGGATGTATTGGGTGCGGCTTCTGGCTTGGGCGCCTCCGAACACTGGTCGCAAATTGGCAGTGGTGTGGCGTTTGCCTTGGCGGCCTCTGCCACCTTTGGCTTGGCATTGGTCTACACCCAACACGAAACTGCCGGTTTAGATGGCCGTTTGCGCACGTTTTCTTCAATGTCTTTGGTCGGTGTATTGGCTGTGGCAGCGGCCTTTAGCCAAGGCGGCTTTCATTTGCCCAATGCGCCAGCAGGCTGGTGGGGCTTGGGCATGTTGACCTTTTTGTATGGCACGGCGTTCACCATTTTGTTCACGGTGTTGCCTCGTTTGGGCGTGGTGGGCAACTCGGCCATCATGAACGTTGAGCCCGTCTTTGCCTTGGTCTTGGCGTGGGCCTTGTTAGACCAAGCCATTGCGCCCATTCAATTGGTCGGCGCAGTTTTGGTGGTGGGCACCGTGATTTGGCTGGGGCTGCGCAAACGCTAAGTCATCAAGGGGTGTCTCACTCGCCGATGCACCACAAATACTCTTGCTAGTCCAAGCCCTTTTTCAAAAGAAGCGCAGTGTCGTAAACCACATTTTTGGAAGCGCCAGTGATGTCGCTGGTTAGCTTCACAGCTGTTTTTAACGGCAACTCAGTGAGCAACAATTTCAATGTGCGCAAACTGTTGGCGTCCAAAGCTTCGCTGTTGTCTTGTTTGGGTTTGTCGATGGCGTGAATGACCAAGGCAAATTCACCGCGGACATGATCGGCTTTTTCTGCAAACCATGCGGGCAGTTTTTGGGCCTCGAGGGTGAGCACCGTTTCAAACTGCTTGGTCAACTCACGGCCTACCGTGATCAAGCGCGAACCCAAAACAGACAAAGCTTGTGCCAAAGCTTCAATGCGATGCGGCGCTTCAAGAAGCACCACGGCACGTGACTCGCCCTGCAGTGTTTCAATGGCGCGTTGGCGTTCTGCTGCCTTTGACGACAAAAAGCCAGAGAACACAAAACCCCCTTCACCCGTCATGCCTGCGGCACTGAGCAAGGTGGTGACGCTGCTGGCACCCGGTAGCGGCATGACTCTGTAGCCTGCCGCAGCCACTGCGGCCACCAAGCGTGCGCCGGGGTCGCTGATGGCGGGTGTGCCTGCATCACTCACGTAGGCCACTCGTTGCCCTTGTGCCAAGCGCGCAATCACTTGCGCAGCGGCCTCGGCTTCGTTGTGTTGGTGCACTGCCAGTAGTTGGGCACTGTTGCGGTCTAAGCCATAGGCGCGCAGCAGTTGCTGAGTGTGCCGCGTGTCTTCACAGGCCAGGGTGTCGGCCCTTTCAATCACATACAAAGCGCGCAGCGTGATGTCTGACAGATTGCCAATGGGGGTGGCCACCACATAGAGTGTGCTGACGGGGTGGTTTTGCGGACCCACTGCCTCGCGGGCGGCTAAAAAGGCATGGCTGTAAATCGACGTCAATGGGGTTCCTTGGTCCTACAAATCAAAGCAGTATGCCAACCAGTCGCAAGCAAACTACCAAACAATCTGGCGATGCTGCAGAAGATGCGGCGCTTTACTTTTTACAACAACAGGGCTTGCGCTTGTTACACCGCAATTATCGAACGCCAGGCAGGGGCGGTGGCGAAATTGACCTCATTTTGCAAGAAACCGACGGTACCTTGGTATTTGTCGAAGTTAGAAAGCGCGCACTGCGCCAATTTGGTGGCGCGCTGGCCAGCGTCAGCCGCACCAAGCAGCGGCGAATTGTCTTTGCGGCACGCTACTTTTTGTGGCGTTGCCAACGCCTGCCGCCCAGCCGTTTCGATGTTGTGGCGTGGGAGCCCGAGGGCGTGGTTTGGCAGAAGGCGGCCTTTGATGCTGGCGCCGGGTTCTAAATAGCGGGTCTTGCATCACCTGCGGGTATCATGCTACTCATGTTAGACCTGCGCATTCAGCAACATTTCATCGACAGTGCCGACCTGCAGTACCAGGCCGCCGAAACACTGGCCAAGCCCCTGGACGCGGGTGTACAAGCACTCATGGCCTGTGTCACCAGTGGCGGCAAAGTCATGGTCTGCGGTGAGGGAAGCGCCGCCGCGCTGGCGCATTATTTCGCCAGCCTGTTTGTGGGTGGCTTTGAGCGTGAGCGCCCAGAGCTGGCCGCCATCGCCCTGCGCCACGAAGGCTTAGGCGACCCCGCATATGCCGGATTGGCACGTCAGGTGCGAGCTTTAGGTCAAGCAGGTGATGTCTTGATGTTGCTCACAGCGCACGGCGAAGAAGAAGGCCTGATGCGCGCTTTGCATGCAGCGCACGAGCGCGACATGACCGTGATAGCCCTCACAGGAAAAGGCGGTGGGGCGGTGGCCAAGGCTTTGCGCGAAACCGATGTGCATGTGGGTATTCCGCACGACCGTGCAGCCCGTATTCGCGAAGTTCAGCATTTGGCATTGCATTGTTTGTGTGATGGCGTTGACGCGCAACTCATGGGCGATCAAGATACCCTTTCTTAATGCACATCAACATTCACATTCAAAGCCGACCCGATTAAAATGACAAAACATTCTTTAAGGACGATGCAAGTGAAACTCAATTTCAAACGTTGGATGCTCTCTGGTTTGGCTGTCAGTGCCGTGGTGACCAGCCTCTCGGCTTGTGCCCCTTTGGTGGTGGGCAGCGCCGTGATGAGTGGCATGGTGGCCATTGACCGCCGCACCACAGGTATTCAGTTAGAAGATGAAGGCATTGAATTGCGCACCGCTCAAGGCTTGCGCCAAAACCTCAGCAATGCGGCACATGTCAATGTCACCAGCTACAACCGCATGGTGCTGCTCACTGGCGAAGTCAGCTCGGCAGCAGAAAAAGAGCGTGCTGAGCGTTTGGCCAAGAGCCAAGAAAACGTCAGCTCCGTGGTCAACGACTTGGCCATTGAGCCTGCCAGTTCACTCACGCAGCGTTCCAAAGACGCAATTACCACAGGTCAAATCAAGGCCTTGTTGGTCGATGCAAAAGACCTGCAATCGAATGCTTTCAAAGTCATCACCGAGCGTGGCGTTGTGTACCTGATGGGCCGCGTTACCCCCCGTGAAGCGCAGCGCGCCTCTGAGATTGCACGCAGTGGCAGCGTCAGTGGTGTGGTCAAGGTGGTGCGTGTGTTTGAAAGCATCACCGAGGAAGAGCTCAAGCGCATCAGTGCACAGCCGCTTTCTCCACAGGCACAACCTAAGCTGTAAATATCAGGGGGGTGCCCCAAGCTACAAGCCACAAGAAAAAAGGGCTCTGAATTTCAGAGCCCTTTTTTGATGGTTGAATGGCTTCAAGTTAAGCAAGCCACTCTCAAATAGTTCATTTCAAGCGTTTGATCAGGCTAGATGTGTCCCAACGCTTGCCGCCCATTTGCTGTACATCGGCGTAAAACTGATCGACCAAAGCCGTGACAGGCAAGCGTGCGCCATTGCGTTTGGCTTCGTCCATGACCAAACCCAAGTCTTTGCGCATCCAGTCGACTGCAAAGCCAAAGTCAAATTTGTCGGCCACCATGGTTTTGCCGCGGTTGTCCATTTGCCAGCTTTGTGCGGCGCCCTTGCCAATGACATCCAACACCAGGTTCATGTCGAGGCCTGCTTTTTGGCCAAAGGCAACCGCTTCTGACAAGCCTTGAACCAAGCCTGCAATGCACACTTGGTTGACCATCTTGGTGAGTTGGCCTGCGCCTGATTCGCCCATGAGCGTGTAGGCCCGTGAGAAGGCCATGGCGGCGGGCTTGGTGGCTTCAAAGATGGCGGCATCACCGCCACACATCACGGTGAGCAAACCATTTTGGGCGCCGCCTTGACCGCCAGACACCGGCGCGTCAATGAAGTTGAGGCCGTGGGCTTTGGCTGTTTCGTAGAGCTCGCGTGCAACGTTGGCGGATGCGGTGGTGTGATCGACAAAAATAGCGCCTTTTTTCATGCCCGCAAAAGCGCCGTCTGGGCCCAACACCACTGCACGCAAATCGTCGTCGTTGCCAACACAGCAAAACACGATGTCGGCGTTTTTAACGGCTTCGCGGGGTGTGGGTGCATGTGCTGGCTGCTTTGAATCTGCAAATTCTTGGCACCATGCGGCTGATTTGGCTTCGCTGCGGTTGTAAACCGTGACCGCATGACCCGCGCGTGCCAAGTGACCTGCCATGGGATAGCCCATGACGCCCAGGCCTAAAAAGGCCACATGTTGTGAAGGTGCGGATTCGTATGTTTTGGCGTTCAGGCTGCTCATGGTGAATTCAGTGTTTGGGTTTGAATAAAAGGGTGGACAAAAAGACTGCACAAAACGTCAATCTTCTAAGCCTGATTGTCTATCAGTTTTGAGTTTTGCGGGTATTTGCAAAGCTTCTTGAGTGTCCCTAGCGTGATCTCTTGACTTTGAAACAAGCGCAGCAAGCTTTGGTCCAAGGTTTGCATGCCCACGCTTTGTCCGGTCTGCAACAAGGCGTAAAGCTGGCTGACTTTGCCCTCGCGCAGCAAATTGCGCACGGCTGGCGTGGCCACCATGACTTCATGGGCGGCCACCCGGCCCTGCCCCGACCGGTGAGGACACAGGGTTTGGGCCAATACCGCCACCAGACTTTCTGCAAACAAGGCCTGCACACTTTCTCTTTCATGAGAAGGAAATGCGTCCACCAAACGGTCTAAGGCTTGAGGCGCGCTGGCGGTGTGCAAGGTGGCCAAGACCAAGTGGCCTGTTTCGGCAGCAGTCAGTGCCAGACGGATGGTGGTGCTGTCGCGCAGCTCGCCCACCAGCAACACATCGGGGTCTTCACGCAGGCCGGCACGCAAGCCCGACTCAAAGTCAGGCGTGTCGCGCCCCACTTCGCGTTGGTGGACCAAACTTTGCTGAGGTGTGTGGATGAACTCGATCGGGTCTTCCAAGGTCAAAATGTGGGCCGCCCGGTGGGTGTTGATGTGATGCAACAAGGCTGCCAGCAGCGTCGATTTTCCGCTGCCGGTGGGGCCTGTGATCAGTACCAAGCCATGTCGTTGAAAGCCCCAGCTGGCAACGCATGGCGGCGCTTTAAGGTCAGACAAACTGGGTAAATGCTGAGCGATCAAACGCACCGCCAAGGCCGGTCCACGGGCGTGCTCAAAGGCATTGATGCGAAAACGCCCCATTGCAGGCAGCGTCACTGCGAAATCGAGGTTGTTGTGAAGGTGAGGTGCGGCGTTTGAAGGGCTTAAGTTGTTCGAGTTACTTGAAGCAGTTGCATCAGTTGAATCAGCTAAATTTGAGTTGGCATGGGCCAACAACAAACCATTTCGAATGCCGTGCACCGCAGACGCACTCAATGCATGGGTCATGGCAGCGTCTTGCGGGCCATGTGTTTTGCGGCAGTCTGTTAAGCGCTTGAGGTGACCGTCGATGCGCAACCAAGGAATTTCTCCGGTTGACCAATGCACATCCGATGCATCGAGGCTGCGCGCCAATTGCAAAACGTGTAGCCAAGCAGGGGCGTTTTTTGGGGCTTCTGGGATTTGGTAAGCTTGTTGCATGAGCAATTCAGTTTCCGCCAACCTCGCCCAAGTGCGCAAGCGAATTGAGCTTGCAGTTCTTGCGGCTGGCCGCCCCGCAGATGCGGTTTCATTGTTGGCCGTGTCCAAAACCATGCCAGCGCAAGCTGTGCGCGATGCATTTGCTGCAGGGCAGTTGGCATTTGGTGAAAACTACATTCAAGAAGGCGTCGACAAGATCGCTTCATTGGCAGATTTGCCCTTGGTGTGGCATTGCATTGGCCCCATTCAAAGCAACAAAACCAAGCTGGTGGCTGAAAACTTTGCGTGGGTCCACAGCATAGACCGCTTGAAAATTGCCGAGCGCTTGTCTGCGCAGAGGCCTGCAAACTTGCCTGCGTTGCAAATTTGCTTGCAAGTGAATGTCGATGGCGGCAGCAACAAATCGGGTGTGACGCCCACCGATCTCTTGGCGTTGGCGCAGGCTGTTGCACAACTTCCAAACCTTCAGTTGCGCGGCATCATGACCATTCCCGAACCCGCAGAAAACGAAGCGGCCGCGCGTTCAGTTCACCGTCAAGCCAAAGCCTTGTTCGACAGTTTGAATGCGGCAGGCTTGAAGCTGGACACTTTGTCGATGGGCATGACGGGTGATTTAGAGGCGGCCATTGCAGAGGGCAGCACGTGCGTGCGCGTGGGCACCGCTATTTTTGGACATCGTTGATACAAAAAACCCAGCGCAGTGGCTGGGTTTGCAAAGTGCAGTGGTTCCTTAGAACCGCGGCAAATCGGGGTGTGAAATTTGCCCGCCGCGCACCAACATCTTGCCGTACTCGGCACAGCGGTTATGGGTCGGTATGACTTTGCCAGGGTTGAGCAAACCCATGGGGTCAAAGGCTTTTTTCAGGGCAAACATCTGCGCGTTTTCTTCCGTTGAAAACTGCACGCACATGCTGTTGAGTTTTTCAATGCCCACGCCGTGCTCGCCAGTGACGGTGCCGCCCATGGCCACACTGGTTTCTAAAATGTCGGCGCCAAACAATTCACAGCGGTGCATTTGATCGGCATCGTTTGCATCAAACAAGATGAGCGGATGCAAATTGCCATCGCCTGCATGAAACACATTGGCGCAACGCAGTTGGTATTTCTTTTCCATCTCGGCAATGGCCAACAAAATATCGGCCAAACGTTTGCGTGGAATGGTGGAGTCCATGCACATGTAATCTGGGCTGATGCGGCCCGATGCGGGGAAAGCATTTTTGCGGCCGCTCCAAAAACGCAAGCGTTCAGCTTCGTCTCTGCTCACGGTGATGGCCGTGGCGCCACAGCCCCGCAGCACGTCGCTCATGCGGCCAATTTCTTCTGCCACTTCTTCGGGCGTGCCATCGCTTTCGCACAACAAAATGGCTTCTGCATTCAGGTCGTATCCTGCGTGCACAAAATCTTCGACTGCAGCAGTCATGGGCTTGTCCATCATTTCCAAGCCGGCTGGAATGATGCCGGCGGCAATGACTGCAGCCACCGCGTCACCTGCTTTGCGAATGTCGTCAAAGCTGGCCATGATGCAACGTGCCAACTGAGGCTTGGGCACCAACTTCACCGTCACTTCGGTGGTGATGGCCAACATGCCTTCGCTGCCCACCAACACCGACAGCAAATCAAAACCCGTGGTGTCCAGCGCATCGCTGCCAAACGTCACAGGATCACCTTCAATGGTGAAGCCCTTGACCTTGAGCACGTTGTGCAACGTGAGGCCGTATTTCAAACAGTGCACACCGCCAGAGTTTTCGGCCACATTGCCGCCAATGGTGCAAGCAATTTGGCTGGACGGATCGGGTGCGTAATACAAACCGAGGGGTGCAGCCGCTTCTGAGATGGCCAAGTTGCGCACACCACATTGAACCACCGCAGTGCGTGAGACTGCATCCATTTTGACAATTTGGTTGAACTTGGCCATGGACAAGGTCACGCCCAGCTTGTGAGGCATGGCACCACCCGACAAGCCGGTGCCAGCACCGCGCGCCACCACAGGCACGGCCAGTGCATGACAAGCCTTCAGAACAGCTTGCACTTGGGCTTCAGTTTCAGGCAATGCCACCACCAGGGGACGTTCCCGATAAGCCGTGAGGCCATCGCACTCAAAAGGCACAGTGTCTTCTAGGGTGTACAGCAAGGCATGCTTGGGCAGCACCGCGCTCAGTGCTGCAACAACCTGAGCTTGGCGGTCTGCGCGAGTCAGCGCATCGGTGTTGGTGATGGCGTTCATGTCAAAGCTTTCAAAGAAAAAAGCGATTCAGCGTTATTTGAAGATGACGGTTTTGTGGCCGTTCAGCAGCACCCGGTGTTCGCTGTGCCATTTGACGGCACGGGCCAACACTTGGCTTTCGGTGTCGCGGCCTTGGGTGGTGAGGTCTTCCACTGTTTTGGAGTGGTCTACACGCGCAACGTCTTGCTCAATGATGGGGCCTTCGTCCAAGTCGGCAGTGACGTAGTGCGCAGTGGCACCAATCAGTTTGACACCGCGATCGTGTGCTTGGTAATAAGGTTTGGCGCCCTTGAAGCTGGGCAAGAAGGAGTGATGAATGTTGATGGCACGGCCCGACAACTTGCGGCACAGATCGTCCGACAAAATTTGCATGTAGCGTGCCAACACCACCAACTCGGCACCTTCCGATTGAATGATCTCGTATTGTTTGGCTTCTGCCTCGGCTTTGTTGGCTGCCGTAACGGGGATGTGGTGAAAGGGCACGTTGTAGCTGGCCGCCAATTGGTAGAACTCGCGGTGATTGCTCACGATGGCGCGAATGTCGATGGGCAGCAAACCGCTTTTCCAGCGGAACAGCAAGTCGTTCAGGCAGTGGCCTTCTTTGCTCACCAAGATGACCGTGCGCATGGGCTGGGTGGTGCTGTGCAAGTTCCAGTTCATGCCAAATGAGGTGGCAAAGCTTTCAAGTTGCGTCCGCAAATCTGCTTCGCTGACTTGGTCGCAGGCAAACTGCACCCGCATGAAAAACAGACCGGTGGCGTGGTCGTTGTACTGAGCGGCTTCTTCAATGTTGCCGCCGCGCTCTAGCAAAAAGCCAGAAACGGCGTGCACGATGCCCGTTCTGTCTGGGCAGGATAGCGTGAGAATAAATGCGTGATTCATAGGCGACATTGTCGCAGGGACACGCTGGCTTTGCCAAAAGTCAGGCTTTGGCGGGTTTACACTGCTCATTTGATGAATTTAATGCCCCTTGGGGCGGCGAGGTGATCAGATGTCTACCCCACAAATCCAGCATCCTGCAAGTGCAGCAACCTTCAACATGGACCACCAGTGGTTGCCCTTCACGGCCAACCGCCATTTCAAGCAAGCGCCTCGCGTGTTTGTAGCCGCAGAAGGCATGCATTTCACCACCCACGACGGCCGCCAAGTGGTCGATGGTATTTCCAGTTTGTGGTGCGTGGGCGCGGGGCACAACCGCAGGCCCATTGCCGAAGCCATTAAAAAGCAACTCGACACCCTCGATTACGCCACTGCCTTTCAAATCAGCAACGACCAGGCCTTTGAAGCGGCCCAAATGATTGCCGATTTGTGTCCAGGCGATTTGAACAAAGTGCTGTTTTGCAACTCGGGTTCAGAAGCCGCAGACACCTCCTTGAAGGTGGCCTTGGCCTATCACCGTGCCCGAGGTGAAGGCCACCGCAACGTGTTCATTGGCCGCGAAAAGGGCTATCACGGCGTCAACTTTGGCGGCATGAGTGTGGGTGGCTTGCCGGCCAACCGCAAAGTCTACGGCGCGCAATTGTTGCCCCGCGTAGACCACATGCGTTTCATCCATGACCCCGTTAACCACGCCTACATCCACAACGAGGAGCCTGTATGGCAAGAAGACCCCTTGTTGGAGTTGGAAGGCCGCATTTTGGCGCTGCACGACCCCAGCAACGTGGCGGCCATCATTGTGGAGCCGGTGGCTGGTTCTGCAGGTTGGTATTTGCCGCCCAAGGGCTACCTCAAGCGTCTGCGTGAAATTTGCGACAAGCACGGCATTTTGTTGATATTTGACGAAGTGATCACTGGCTTTGGTCGCATGGGAACCAACTTTGGCGCTGACTACTACGGCGTGGTGCCCGACATGCTCAACTTTGCCAAATGTGTCACCAATGGCGTCATTCCTTTGGGCGGCGTGGTTTGCCGTGATTTCATTTACGACGCCATGATGAATTCGGGCGCACCCGATTACGCCATCGAATTTTTCCACGGCTATACCTACTCGGGTCATCCTGTGTCGTGTGCAGCAGCCATTGCCACCTTGAAATTGCTGAAAGAAGAAAATCTGTTTGCCCGTGCGGGCCAAATGGGCCCCGTGTTGGGCGATGCCATGCACAGCGCTTTCAAAGGTTTGCCCAATGTGATTGGCATTCGAAGTTTAGGTTTGGCGGGTGCCGTGGAATTGGCCTCCATTCCGGGTGCGCCTGGCAAGCGGGCTTACGACATTTTCCTGGACTGCTTCAACAAAGGCGTGTTGGTTCGATCTGCTGGTGAAAACTTGGTGCTCTGCCCGCCTTACATCGTGGAAAAAGAACACATAGACCAGATGGTCAATACCTTGGCCGACAGCATTCGCAAGCATGCTTGAGAAACTGAAGATGTCGACTGCGCCCCAAGGGTGTGGTTGCTAAGGTATTTTCCGCTTTGCCGTATTTCTTCCAGATTAGCCTGACCTTGTTGGTGGCCTTGGCCTCGGCTTTGCTGTGCCAATGGTTGCGCACGCCCATCCCTTGGATGCTGGGCCCTTTGCTGGGCGTAGCGGCCTGCTCCATTGCGGGAGCGCCAACACGGAGCTCTGGGTATTTGCGCAATGTGGGGCAGTGGGTCATTGGTGCTGCATTGGGTTTGTATTTCACGGCCGAAGTTGGGCAATTGGTGATCAGTTTGTGGTGGGCCATTGTGTTGGGTATTTTGTGGGCACTGGCCTTGGGCTATGGCTTTGGTCTGTGGTTGCAATACCGCAGTGCGACTGATCTACCTGTCATGGCGCCCCAAAGCTTGCGCGCCACGACTTACTTTGCAAGTGCCATTGGCGGGGCATCCGAAATGACCCTTTTGGCTGATCGCAACAAAGCGCGGTCTGATTTGGTTGCCGCGTCTCACAGTTTGCGTTTGGTGCTGGTGGTGGTCTGCTTGCCGTTTGGCATGCAATGGTTTCAATCGCAATGGGGTCTTCAAGTCAACAGCAGCTTGTTGCCCGGCCCACGTCTGTTGGAATGGCCGGGTATTTTTTACTTGGCATTGGCCACTGGCGCGGGCGCGTTGTTCATGAATGCCATCAAACGCAACAACCCTTGGTTCATGGGACCCTTGTTGGTGGCCATGGGCCTGACGCTGTTCGGAGTGCAGTGGACGGCAATCACGCCAGAAATGTCCAACTTGGCGCAGCTCTTCATTGGCATCAGTTTGGGTGTGCGCTTCAAGCGCGATTTTGTTCGCACCGCGCCCAAATGGTTGTGGTCAGTGGCTTTGGGCACCTTGGGCATGATGCTGGCTTCAGTCATGTTTGGGTGGGCATTGGCATGGTCTACAGGCTTGCATCCTGCCACCTTGATCTTGGGTACGTCACCTGGCGGCATTGCAGAAATGGCCATCACAGCCAAAGTGTTGGAGTTGGGTGCGCCAGTGGTGACAGCATTTCAGGTGTGCCGATTGATAGCTGTGCTGTTGATTGTGGCGCCGCTGTACCGGTGGGTGGCCGTGCCCGATCGGGATGAGTTGCATAAGCAGGCAACTTAGTTGCCATTTAGTTGCAACTTAGTTAACCACTTAGTGAACTACAACGGGCTGCTGCGCCAAGCCAGTGTACTTTTCAAGGGTGTCTTCAACTTCTTCTTGCGTAGGCGTGTTTTGTTGCCACGCTTGAATGTGCATTTGGAACATCTCGGCCCAAGAGCCGTCTAAATAGACTTCTTTGCCAGAGCGCTTGTCGACAATTTCAAAGCCGTGTCGCTCGAGCATGGGGGGCTTAGAGGCTTTGTTTTCTTCGCCCGTGTCGTTGGCCAACACGTGCATGACGGCAAAGGATTCGGATTCGTACAACAAGTTCATGATGACATTCTGTCTTAAGTCTGTCCCAAATAGATGGGGATCCGAGATATTTTTTTCAAGGCCTTATACGGCTCTTAATTTTCAAGTGGCGGCAAGGGTTCTGAACTGCGCATTTCCATGTCGATGAAATTGCCGCTCACTTGCGAAATTTTGATGCGTGCTGGCAGACCAGCCAAAGACTTGGACAGCCACATTTCAATTTGGCTGTCGAACTTGCCGCGTGGCAAACACAGCCAGCGTTGGGTTTCCAAGCGGTCGCCATTGACATCAATGAACTCATCGGCTTTGTAGGTGAGGGTCCAGTTGACAGCATCGCGCGCAGTGGCCGTTTGAATCATCAGTTCTGCGCCAGTTGTGAAATTCTGTGACGCGACTGCAGCGGCCATTTGTATGAACAAACTCACTTGATCTTGTGCGCCTGGCAGCAAGGGTGCGCTGGGCAAATTGCCACTGAAACTGATTTTTTGTTGATCGGTTTCAAAATGCGCTGCACGTTCTCCACGCCAGCTGTCTGAGTACCGCTTGGGTGCCAGCCCGCCTTCGCTGAGTTGGCCCACACTGCGCCACACACGGTTGCCGACCAAGAATGCTCTGACGCGAAGTTCGGCCTCGTAGGCTTTGGGCAAATCGGCCCCCGCTTTGACTTGCCACTTCAGCGCGCCCGTTGCGTGATAGGTCAGGCCGCGCTCTTGGCCCGTTAAGCGGTAATTGATTTGCGTGCTGTCCGGAAAATTGACCAGCTTGGCCCACTGCGTTAGCGGTGCTTGCGTGGCCTTCGGCGGGCTTGTCTCTGCAGGTGGCTCAAGTACTGGGGTTTGGGGCGCATTGCTGGCGACCTCACTGGTTTGCATGTCTGTGGTTGCAGGCAATTCGTTCGCGCTGTCGGGTGGCGCTGGAAGGGCTGCCGATGCCGTTGCCTGCATGCCTGCATCCGTGTTGTTCGGCTTGCTTACTATTGGCTGGGGTACCGGGATAGGCGGCTTGGCAATTGCATTCGAGGGTGGCTTTTCGGTGGGTGTATTGTTTGGCTTGACGATTTCGGTGTGAAGGACACGCGTTTGCAATGGGCCTGTTTTGGGCGACTCGTCTTGTAAGCGCCAAAAGTGGGTGCTGGAAATGAGCAGGAACAGATGCAAAGCCGCCACCAAAAGACCTAACGCGAGCAAATGCTGGCGCCGAGGCAGTGTGGTGATTGGGGCGGTGGCGGTCATATTGAAGGCTGATTGAAATTCTAGAGCGTCTCAGATTGGTTAAACTGAAGTATGGCTTTGAATCAATTGCAAATGTGAAGGCATCAGGATTCAGGCATCACTTCTGAAAACCAAGTTCGAGACCCAACATGAAATTAGCTACTTACAAAGACGGATCGCGCGACGGTCAATTGGTCGTCGTATCCCGCGATCTCAGCACCGCCCATTATGCGACGGGCATTGCCCAGCGCATGCAACAGGTACTAGACGATTGGAATTTTCTGGCGCCCCAACTGGAAGATTTGTACCAAACTTTGAATTCAGGCAAAGCGCGTCACGCGTTTCCATTTGACCCTAAGCAATGCATGGCACCTTTGCCCAGGGCCTATCAGTGGGCCGATGGTTCTGCCTATTTGAACCACGTGGAGTTGGTGCGTGCATCGCGAAGTTCTGAAGTGCCGCCCAGCTTTTACAACGATCCCCTCATGTACCAAGGTGGCAGTGATGACTTCATTGGCCCATGCGATCCTGTGGTTTGCCGTGACGAAGCATTTGGCATCGACTTTGAAGCAGAAATTGCCGTGATCACCGGCGATGTGCCCATGGGCGTGACACCCGAAAATGCACTCGACGGCATTCGCCTGATCATGATTGCCAACGATGTCAGCTTGCGCAACCTCATTCCCAATGAATTGTCCAAAGGCTTTGGTTTCTTCCAAAGCAAACCTGCCACAGCCTTCAGCCCTGTGGCGGTGACCTTGGATGAATTGGGCGATGCGTGGGATCAAGGCCGAGTGCACCTCACACTTCAATCGACTTGGAATGGCCGCAAAGTGGGCATGTGCGAGGCAGGCCCCGAAATGACCTTTCACTTTGGCCAACTGATTGCGCACATAGGCAAAACGCGCAATGTGCGTGCAGGCTCCATTGTGGGCAGCGGTACCGTCAGCAACAAAAGCGTCGATGTGAATGGCAAGCCCGAGTGGGCCAAAGGCTACAGCTGCATCGCAGAAAAGCGCGCCATCGAGACCATTTTGGATGGCAAGCCCAGCACTGACTTTATGAAATTTGGCGACACCATTCGCATTGAGATGAAGGGCAAAGATGGCCAAAGCGTGTTTGGCGCCATTGACCAGCAAATTACACCCCTGACGACCTAACAAGCGCTGTGACGCGAGCCTTGCTCAAAGGGTTTTGAGTAAGGCTTTCAAACCTTGGATGAACATCTCAATTGAGATGGCTACCAAAATCAAACCCATGAGCCGTTCAAAAGCGCTCACCACACTGTCGCCTACCATGCGCTGAAGGCGTTCGGCCAATAACAAGACCACAGCACAAACCAGCATGGTGACACTCAAAGCGCCAACCCATTCAAGGCGGCGATCTGGCGCTTGACTGACCAGCAACAAGACTGTGGCCAAAGCAGATGGCCCTGCCAAGGCAGGGATAGCCAGTGGCACGATGAAGGGCTCTTGCGTGGGCAGACTGCTACCGCGCACTGCTGGCGGAAAAATCATACGCAGTGCAATCAAAAAAAGCACCACGGCGCCAGCAATTTGCAAAGACACATCGCTTAAGTTCATGGCTTTGAGGAATGTCTCACCTACAAACATGAAAGCGAGCAAGATGCAGAAGGCTATGAACACCTCTCGCACAATGACTTTAGCGCGCCGTTCAGGCGCAACAGCTTTTAAGCTGTTGACAAACATCGGTATGTTGCCCAGCGGATCGGTGATCAGCAGCAACAAGATGGTGGCTGAAGCAAAGGTATGGGTCATTGGATGCTCATGAGTTCAATGACCCAAGCATATCAGTGCGCCACCTTTGCCGCTCCGTGAGTTACGCCTGAAAAGGTTTCACTGCCATGGCATCAAACTTTTTGAAGTACTGAGGGTCAAGCCAAATGACCGCGTGAAATGTGCTCATTGAAAGTGCTTGGAAATTGAGGGGCGGGTTAAGTCAGTGCAATGCTGCACCGGGCCCTAGCACTTTTTCTGCGGCAGTTTGGCAGTCAATGCAGCGCAAGGCAGAAGGTGCAGCCAGCAGACGCGTAATGGCAATGTCCACGTCACAGTCTAGGCATTTGCCGTAAGCGCCATGCGCAATCCGTGCCAGCGCCTGTTCGATCGCTTCTAGCTCGGCGATATCGTGTTCTTGCATGGCAAAAACGTTTTCTCGTTCGGTGATGTTTTGTGCATGGGATTGTTCAGCCGCAGAAAGTTGATTCATTGCGGCCTCGGCCCGACTGCCGAGCCCGCCACGCTCTTGCTTCATTTTTTCTAGCAACTGAACTTTTTGTGCAAGCAATAATTGCCGAAGGGATTCGGTTTGTAAATCGTTTTTCATGGCGTTCTCCTTTTGTCTACCCTGCGTTCATCGTAGGCACATGCCATCTGCTTGACATTGATGCACATCAAGCAAGCTTGCAAAGCCTGGCGCACTTCCAGCGACAATCTGGCTCATGTAAAGTGGCATGCATCGACACAGGAGATCACATGAGCCAAGCCGTTGACTACAGCAGATATCAAACCCTTCGCATTACCCGCAGAGGCGTGAGCGATTCAGTATTGGACATCCAAATGAAAGCCGATGGCCCAGGCGGCAATGGCAAATTGCCAACAGCAGGCCACGCAGGTCATTGGGAATTGGCCGAAATTTGGCGCGACGTGTCGCGCGATGACACGGTACGTGCAGCGGTGCTGAGAGGCGAAGGTTTGGGATTTTCAGGCGGTGGCGATTTAACGCTGGTCGAAGACATGGCCCGAGATTTTGAAGTGCGCAGTCGTGTGTGGAAGGAAGCGCGCGACTTGGTCTACAACGTGATCAATTGCGACAAGCCCATTGTCAGTGCCATGCACGGCCCCGCGGTAGGCGCTGGCTTGGTAGCCGGCTTGTTGGCGGACATTTCGATTGCCACCAAGACTGCCAAAATTGTGGATGGTCATACCCGTTTGGGTGTGGCTGCAGGCGACCACGCTGCCATTATTTGGCCCCTGCTGTGTGGCATGGCCAAAGCCAAATATTATTTGCTGCTGTGTGAACCTGTTAGTGGCGAGGAGGCCGAGCGCATGGGCTTGGTGTCTTTGGCCGTAGAAGAGGCCGAATTGCTCACCAAGGCCTACGAAGTGGCCGATAGATTGGCTGCCGGCAGCCAAACCGCCATTCGTTGGACCAAGTACGCCTTGAACAATTGGTTGCGGCAAGCAGGCCCCAGTTTTGACGCTTCATTGGCCTTGGAGTTCATGGGCTTTGCAGGGCCTGACGTTCAAGAAGGGGTGGCCAGCTTGCGTGCTCGCCGGCCCCCACAGTTTTGAACAAATTTTGAAACGCAAAGGTCAACGCAAAAGGTTTTGCATTGACCTTTGCGTTTGCGTTTGCGTTTGCTTTTACGCTTTGCTCTTCATGCGTGTCATGAAAAGCTCATGACTGGCCTTGCGCTCGGCATGCACGCGTTGCATGCTGGGGCGCTCTGACCACATCTTCATGTACTCTTTAACAGGCAGATCGGCCAAGAAGTCTCGGCCATAAATGGTTTTAGAGACAGCCGTGATCAAAGGCAAGTGAACGGCTGCTGTGCAATCGGCCAGCGTCATTTCTGAACCTGCAATGAAGGGTTTAAATGCCACCAAGGTGGCAAAGGCGGCTACGTTTTTCTCAAGTTGAGCGCCCACTTTTTCTTTGGTCGAATCGCTCACCTTGCCCCCAAAGAAAGCTTCTGGGTAGAGGTTGCGTGCAACCAATTCCAAATGCAGGTCTAGGAAGGTCAT
The DNA here is from genome assembly GCA_049655425.1 of Limnohabitans sp. Lineage (GTDB taxonomy): Bacteria > Pseudomonadota > Gammaproteobacteria > Burkholderiales > Burkholderiaceae_C > Limnohabitans_A. The sequence continues at coordinate 75,464 of JBASJS010000005.1, forward strand.
CAGTTCACGCACCTTGGCTGCCGCAAACGGATCTTTGGGCATCAGTGGCTGTGCTGGATGGGCTTGCTCAATGTATTCCAGCATCACGGAAGACTCGCACAAGGTGCCTTGCGCAGTTTTCAAATAAGGCACTTTGCCAAGAGGGCTTGCCTGTGGGTCGGTTTCGCCAACCCAAACCAATTCTTCTTCAAAGGCGACGCCTTTTTCGATCAAAGCCAATTTCACTTTGTTGTGATAGTTGCTGGCGCCAAAGCCGCAGAGTGTCAGCATGTTGTGTCTCCTGTTTAAAACAAGCCAAGCTTATGCGCAGAACGGTTTGCCAGACGTCCCCAAGTTGACGCAATTTGGCGATGCGTTAAGCTTCTGGCCAAGACCTTCCTCTAGGAGCACCCCATGAGCGACGCATCAGCTTTCGGATTCGGAAAATTTGTACCTGGTTTTGATTTTTTGCAAAACCTCGGACAAGCCGCCAACCCAGGCGCCAAGGGCTCGCCTCAAGGCATGCCCAACATGGCCAGCTGGGTGGCGCCCACCATGAACATCGAGGATTTGGACAAACGCATTCAAGAACTCAAGACGGTTCAGTTTTGGCTGGAGCAAAATACCAACGCACTCAAAGCCACCATTCAAGCCTTGGAAGTTCAAAAGATGACCTTGTCAACTTTGCAAGGTATGAATGTGAACATGGCCGATTTGGCCAAGGCCTTCACAGCCAAGATGCCTGATTTGAATGCAGGCAGTGAAGCCAAAGTCGCAGAAGAGGCGCCTGCATCCGAGGCGCCGGCATCCGAGACCCCAGAGTCTGCTGCCAAAGAGACACCTGCTGTGGACCCCATGCAATGGTGGGGCGCATTGACGCAGCAATTTCAAAATATTGCGGCTGCTGCCGTCAAAGACGTTGCGGCGAATGCCATGAAAGACGTACCGCCAGCTACGGCCAAAAAACCGACAGCCAAAAAAGCGGCCACCAAAAAAGCTGCCACCAAAAAAGCCGCGACCAAGACCAAAGACATTTCATGAGTTTGTTTCCTTTTGGCCATGCCACGCATCCGCAGTGGCAAATGGCTGCTGGCCTCGTCATCGCCCAATTGCGTGCGCAAATGACCTTGCCCGGCCATGCTGCCAAGCCTCGCTTGGGCTTGCTTTACATCACCGATCATTACGCCAATGAGGCCCAAGCCATCTTGACGCACTTAAGGCAAGAGTTGCCCTTGGTGAAAGATTGGTCGGGCACGGTGGGTGTGGGTGTTGCGGCCAACAACGCTGAATACTTTGACGAACCCGGTATGGCCTTGATGCTGTGTGATGTGCCTGCAGCGCATTACCGCGTGTTCTCTGGCGCACATGCGTTGCCCACAGATTTTGTGGCGCAAAGTGCTTTGGTGCATGCCGATCCCCAAACACCAGACCTGGCCGAGCTGATTGCCGAAATGGCGGGCCGTACACGGACTGGTTATTTGTTTGGCGGCCTCACGGCCAGTCGAAAACAGAACTTCCAGTTTGCTTGGCAAGCGCAAGACCAAGACGCCTCCGTAGACGCCTTCAAAAGCGCGCAAGATGCCGCTGCACTCAGCGTTTCAGAAGGTGGCGTTCTGACGGGTGGCCTCAGTGGTGTGGCATGGTCACCCGATGTACAAATTTTGTCGCGCGTCACGCAGGGCTGCGCCCCGCTCAGCAAAGAGCGTGAAATTACCGAGGCGCAAGGCAATGTGATTTACCAACTCGACGGCCAACCCGCACTTGATGTGTTGTTCGAAGATTTGCAAGTGTCTTTGAACGATCCACAAAAAGCATTGCCCGCAGTGCGCGCCACTTTGGTCGGCTTGACGTCGGCGGGGCAACGTGCCATTGGCCGAACAGGCAGCTTGGGTGCAGATGTTCGCGTACGCCACATCATTGGCCTTGATCCTGCGCGCAAAGGCATCGCCATTGCCGAGCAAGTTGAAGCTGGCGAGCGTTTGGCATTCTGTCAAATGAGTTTGCAAGCAGCCAAAGCCGACTTGCGCAGAATTTGTGCGGAAATTAGAGAAGAGCTCGAGCCCGAAACTTTGAGCGTCGAAACTGCCAATGCCTTGGCCGCCAGTGAAGCCGAAGCTGCACCGCATCCTGCAAGACGGATTGCCGGCGCGGTGTATGTCAGCTGTTCAGGACGTGGCGGCCCACACTTTGGTGGCGATAGCGCCGAGTTGCAATGGGTGCGTCACGCATTGGGCGATGTGCCTTTGGTCGGGTTCTTTGCCAATGGCGAAATTGCGCACCACCGTTTGTACGGCTATACAGGCGTGCTGACAGTGTTCACCACACCCGCTGAAGCCATTTAGACCTATGCGCCGTGATCTGAAACCCAGATCACGCTGAGCTTAAACACCGCGCGCGCGTTCTTGCTTGAATTGCTTTTGGAAAGCTGCAAAGCTGTCAGTTTCCAATGAAGCACGCACTTCCTTCATCAGGTTCAGGTAGTAGTGCAAATTGTGAATGGTGGTCAGCATGGGGCCGAGCATCTCACCGCAGCGGTCTAAGTGATGCAAATACGCACGGCTAAAACCTTCACGTCCACCATCGTCCCAAGACACGCCAGAACTTCCAGCGCAGGCATGGCAAGTGCAGGTGGTGTCCAGCGGCTGGTGATCTGTTTTGTGCCGCGCATTGCGCAATTTCAAATCGCCAAAGCGCGTGAACACCGTACCGTTGCGCGCATTGCGCGTAGGCATGACGCAGTCAAACATGTCGACGCCTTGCGCGACACCTTCCACCAAATCTTCCGGTGTGCCTACACCCATCAAGTAGCGTGGCTTGTTGGCAGGTAAACGGTGCGGCGTGTGCGCCATGATTTGCAGCATCTGCTCTTTGGGCTCGCCCACACTGACACCGCCAACGGCATAACCGGGAAAGTTCATGTCGACCAAATGGTCGAGTGATTCTTGACGCAAGTTTTCAAACATGCCGCCCTGCACAATGCCAAACAAGGCATTCGGATTTTCCAGTCGATGGAACTCATCTTGGCTGCGCTTGGCCCAACGCAAACTCATTTCCATCGACTTGCGCGCTTCGGCCTCTGTGGTGAGATGGCCCTTGGTTTCGTAAGGGGTGCACTCATCGAGTTGCATCACGATGTCGGAGTTCAACACCGTTTGAATTTGCATGCTCACTTCGGGCGACATGAACAATTTGTCGCCATTCACGGGCGATGAAAAGTGCACGCCTTCTTCGGTAATTTTGCGCATCTCGCCCAAAGACCACACTTGAAAACCACCCGAGTCGGTCAGGATGGGCTTCTTCCATTTTTCAAAACCATGCAAGCCCCCAAAAGTTTTCATGATGTCGAGGCCAGGGCGCATCCACAAATGGAAGGTGTTGCCCAAAATGATTTGAGCGCCCATCTCCTCCAAGCTTCGCGGCATCACACCCTTGACGGTGCCGTAGGTGCCTACGGGCATGAAGATGGGGGTTTGCACCACGCCATGGTTCAGGGTCAGTTGACCGCGACGCGCGTGGCTGTGGGGGTCTGTTTTGAGGAGTTCAAATTGAAGCATGCTTCATTCTAAGTAAGGGTTGTCAAAAAATGCGCTGCTTAAACGGCACGTGTCAGCACCATGGCGTCGCCGTAGCTGAAGAATCGGTAGCGCTGTTCAATGGCGTGGGCATACAGCGCCATCACTCGGTCGTAACCGGCCAGGGCGCTGACCAACATCATCAAGGTGCTTTTGGGCAAATGAAAGTTGGTGACAAGGCAGTCCACCCATGCAAACTCAAAGCCAGGGGTGATGAAAATTTGCGTGTCGCCTTGTGCTTGGCCCGACTTGGCCCAAGACTCTAGCGTGCGAACCGAGGTGGTGCCCACAGCCCACACCTTGCCGCCTCGTGCACGGCAATCGTGCAACGCGCGTTGCGTGCTGTTGGGCACGTCATACCATTCGCGGTGCATGGTGTGCTCTGCAATGTTTTCTGTTTTGACGGGTTGAAAAGTACCCGCACCGACGTGCAAGGTGACGTTGGCTGTTTGCACCCCCATGTCTTTCAACTGCGCCAATAAAGCGTCGTCAAAATGCAGCGCCGCTGTGGGCGCCGCCACAGCACCAGGATTGCGCGCAAACACTGTTTGATAACGGCGCTCATCTTCGGCAATGTCGGCTTCGCTGGCGCTGCCGTCATAGGGGCGCTCGATGTAGGGTGGCAGCGGCACATGGCCGTATTGCGCCATCAAGGCATGCGGCTCCTCACTCAAAGCAAAGCAAAATAGCGCGCCTTTTTCGTCCGGCCAGCGGCCCGTGAGGGTGGCCGTAAATCCGGGTGCGCCAGATTTTGCGTCCTTGCCCATGTGCAGCACGCCGCCTATGGGTGGTTTTTTACTGACCTTCATGTGCGCCACTACTTGGTGGCCAGGCAACACGCGTTCAATCAGGAGTTCAACTTTGCCACCCGTCGACTTTTCGCCAAAAATCCGTGCCTTGATCACCTGGGTGTCGTTGAAAACCAGCAAATCGCCGGGGTTCATGAGCTCGGGCAAGGTTTTGAAAATCCGGTCGACCGGTTTTGAGTCGCGTCCGTCTAGCAATTTGGCGCTTGTTCGCTCTGAAGCGGGGTGCTGAGCGATGAGTTCGGGCGGGAGTTGAAAATCAAAATCGCTCAAACTGAATTGACGGAGAGCGTCGTTTGAGGGAGCCAAGGGCAAAGATGTGGTCATGTGCTTGAGGGCTAGACAGGCCCGTTCCAAGTAAAAGAAGTGATTGTCCCACGACTTGATCAGCGGCAAGCTTGTGAGTGAGGCTCTTGCAATGGGTGAATTCGCCTCCAAATGTAATCAACATTGCAGAAAGTAATTATCTCCATTCACTTTCAGGTCAACCCAAGACAGTACTGTACGGGCATGCCAAACGTACCGGAGTCACAACAATTCGCTGATCGCTTGCGCAGCGCTTTGGAAAGCGCCGGGGTGCGTGCATCACCCACCGTGGTGGCCAACGCGTTCAATCTCAGGTATCAGGGGCGAAGCATCACGCCCCACACTGCGCGCAATTGGCTTTTAGGAAAAGTGATGCCGACGCAAGACAAATTGCGCGTTTTGGCAGATTGGTTGCAAGTCAGCCCTGATGAGTTGCGGTTTGGACGCTCCCTTGGTAAGCCCTATGTCTTAGAAATGAATGAAGGCCAGATGGAAATGGGGCTGGCTGATCGTGAAATGCTGGGCCGCTATTTGACCTTGTCGCATGCGGAGCGCAAAACCATTCGCGACGTCGTTTCTGCGTTTGTGCAGGCACAAGCTGTAAAGAGCTTGCCTTAAATTCATTGGACGGTTCGCCACTTGCGTGGCTTCAGTTGCACTCAGCTCACGGCACAATGGCGGGATGGTTGCCACTTCTGCATCGTCCGCCCCCAAGCCTCTGTCTGCGCCGCAAAAAGCGATGCGCAAGATGGGCCTGGTGCGCGACATCGATTTGGCCTTGCACATCCCTTTGCGCTACGAAGACGAAACTCGCATCGTCAAGTTGCAAGACGCCCGTGAAGGTGATGCGGTTCAAATTGAGGCCACCGTCACAGCCTCCGAAGTTCAATTGCGGCCACGCAGACAATTGTTGGTGACGGTGGACGATGGCACTGACACTTGCGTGCTCCGTTTTTTCAGCTTTTATCCAGCCCAGCAAAAGGCCCTGGCTGTGGGGCAACGCATCCGCGCAAGGGGTGAAATTCGAGGCGGCTTTTTAGGCCTCACCATGATGCATCCGGCTTTCAAAGCGGCCACAGGAGATTTGCCCGCAGTGCTGACGCCTGTGTACCCAACGTCCGCAGGTTTGCCCCAAGCGTACCTGCGCCGGGCCATTGCAGGTTCTTTGTCCAGAGCCGATTTGTCCGAATCCTTGCCCCCCACTTTGGCCTGGCCTCAGGCACCCCGTGGTCAAGGCATCCACAGTTTGAGGCAGGCACTCACTTACTTGCATCACCCTGCACCTGATGCTTCTATTGCTGCTTTAGAAGACAGAAGTCATCCTGCCTGGCAGCGGCTCAAAGCCGAAGAATTGCTGGCGCAGCAGCTCTCCCAGCACATGGCCAAACAAGAGCGGGACCGCCTTCGAGCGCCCGCCTTGAAAGCCAAACGGGGTGGTTCGCACGACCAACTCAAAGCAGCCTTGCCCTTTCAATTGACCACAGCGCAACAGCGCGTCGGTGAAGAAATTGCCCAAGATTTGGCGCGACCCGTGCCCATGCACCGCTTGCTACAGGGCGATGTGGGCGCTGGCAAAACAGTGGTGGCAGCACTTGCAGCCATGCTGGCCATTGACGCCGGCTGGCAATGCGCGCTGATGGCGCCAACCGAAATTTTGGCGCAGCAACATTTCGCCAAATTGGTGGGCTGGCTGGCGCCTTTGGGGGTTCAGGTGGCTTGGCTCACAGGCAGTCAAAAGAAAAAAGAGCGCACCGAAATGTTGGCCCTCATTGCAAGCGGCCAAGCCGCTTTGGTGGTGGGCACCCATGCCGTGATTCAAGAGCAGGTCAAATTTAAAAACTTGGCATTGGCAGTCATTGATGAACAGCATCGTTTTGGTGTGGCGCAACGTTTGGCGCTTCGCGACAAAATGCAGGAAGAGGGCATGGAGCCTCATTTGTTGATGATGACCGCCACCCCCATTCCGCGTACCTTGGCCATGAGCTACTACGCCGATCTTGAGGTCTCGGTCATTGACGAGCTTCCGCCCGGGCGCACGCCTGTGGTGACCAAAGTGATTTCGGACAGCCGCAGAGACGAGGTGATTGGCCGGATTGGGGCGCAATTGGCCGAAGGCAGACAAGTTTATTGGGTGTGTCCGCTCATTGAAGAGAGCGAAGCACTCGATTTGACCAATGCCACAGCCACCCACGAAGAGCTCTCCGCAGTTTTGCCGGGTGTCACAGTAGGCTTGTTGCACTCGCGCATGTCGGTGGTGGAAAAACGCGAGGTCATGGCGCAGTTCACCCAAGGCAGCATGGGCGTCTTGGTCAGCACCACCGTGATTGAAGTGGGTGTCGATGTGCCCAATGCGTCCTTGATGGTGATTGAGCACGCCGAACGTTTCGGCCTGAGTCAATTGCACCAATTGCGCGGCCGTGTGGGCCGAGGTGCTGCCGCATCGGCCTGCGTGCTGTTGTATGGCACCCCCGAGGGCGGCCGTTTGAGCGAAACCGCCCGCGAACGCTTGCGTGCCATGGTCGACACCAACGATGGTTTTGAAATTGCCCGGCGCGATTTGGAAATTCGAGGGCCTGGCGAGTTTCTGGGGGCGCGGCAATCGGGCGCACCCCTGTTGCGATTTGCCGATTTGACCACCGATGAAGACTTGTTGACCTGGGCGAGGCAAATTGCGCCTATGCTCTTGTCAAAATACCCTGAGATGGCCGAGCGACACATTGCGCGTTGGTTGGGTGGAAAATCTGAGTTTTTGAAAGCTTGAGAAATTGGCATGACCCTGACAGAGCTGAAATACATCGTGGCCGTAGCGCGCGAAAGGCACTTTGGCAAAGCCGCCGATGCCTGCTTTGTGTCGCAGCCGACCTTGTCGGTGGCCATTAAAAAACTCGAAGAAGAACTCGACGTTAAATTGTTTGAGCGCAATGCCAACGAAGTCAGCGTGACCCCATTGGGTGAAGAAATCATTCAACATGCCCAGCGTGTTCTGGAACAAGCTGCAGAAATCAAAGAGATTGCCAAGCGCGGCAAAGACCCCTTGTCGGGCGCCTTGCGCTTGGGTGTGATTTACACCATTGGCCCGTATTTGCTGCCCGACTTGATGAAGCAATCGATGCGCAAAACGCCGCAAATGCCGCTCATGCTGCAAGAAAATTTCACGGTCAAGTTGATGGAAATGTTGCGGGCTGGCGAAATTGATTGCGCCATCTTGGCCGAACCTTTTCCAGATACAGGATTGGCCACAGCGCCTTTGTACGACGAGCCGTTCATGGCGGCATTGCCTTTGAAGCATCCGCTTGGCAAGAAGAAGTCCATCACCGCTGAACAACTCAAAAACGAGACCATGTTGCTCTTGGGCAATGGCCATTGTTTCCGCGATCATGTGTTGGAAGTGTGTCCCGAATTTGCAAGGTTCTCTAGCAACGCCGAAGGCATTCGCAAAAGCTTTGAAGGCTCGTCTCTGGAAACCATTCGGCACATGGTGGCGGCAGGCATGGGCGTGACCTTGGTGCCGCGTTTGTCGGTGCCCGAAGAGGCGCTGGCCGAGCAGCCCAAGCGCAAGAAAAACGAAGACGCAGACATCTTGTATTTGCCCATTGTCGATGAGGCAGGCGGTTTGCCACCCACGCGGCGCGTGGTGCTAACTTGGCGGAAAAGTTTCACACGTTATGAAGCCATCGCCGCACTGCGTAACGCCATTTACGCATGCAAGTTGCCAGGCGTCACGCGTTTGTCCTGAAGCTTGGCGAGCCAACTATTCTTCCGAAAAATGTGCAAAGTCTGATGCGTGAAAAACTGGTTCTGTATTTGGATTTGATTCGCTGGAACCGGCCTGCGGGTTGGCTGCTTTTGTTGTGGCCCACCTTGTCTGCCTTGTGGGTGGCCGCCGATGGTTTTCCGGGCTGGCATTTGATTGCTGTGTTCACGCTCGGCACAATTTTGATGCGAAGCGCAGGTTGTTGTTTGAACGATGTGGCCGACCGCAACTTTGATCGGCACGTGAAGCGCACAGCCGATCGGCCTGTCACAAGTGGTCGCATTGGTGTGAAAGAGGCTTTGGCATTGGGGGCTGTTTTGGCGCTCATTGCGTTTGGTTTGGTCCTGACTTTGCGCATCGAAACCGTGGCCTGGTCTTTTGCCGCATTGGCGGTTGCCGTGATTTACCCCTATGCCAAGCGCGTTGTGGCCATGCCGCAAGCCGTGTTGGGTGTGGCTTTCAGCTTTGGCATTCCCATGGCTTTTGCGGCTGTCACTGGCGAGGTGCCTTGGCAAGCGTGGCTATTGCTGATCGGAAATTTGTTTTGGGTTCTGGCTTACGACACCGAGTACGCCATGGTCGATCGTGATGACGATTTGAAAATTGGCATGAAGACGTCAGCCATCACTTTGGGTGCTTGGGATGTACGCGCCATCATGGGTTTTTATGCGGCTTATTTGTTGGTGTGGGGTGCCGTGCTAGATGCGCCGCATCACTTTTGGGTTCAGGTGGGTTTGGCCTTGGCCGCCATGCAGGCTGCATGGCACTTTGTGCTAATCAAAGACCGTACCCGCGATGGTTGCTTCAAAGCGTTTCGCTTGAACCATTGGGTGGGGTTTACGGTGTTTGCAGGCCTTGCTGTTAGCAGCCTGTTCAGCGCATAAGGTACTTCAAACCTGGCGTTCAGTCTTTGCCAAACTCATCGCCCAATTCACCTGCACGGCGCTGTGCGGCCAACATGGCCTGAATGAAAGACGTCTTCACATTGGCCTCTGCCATGGCGGTCAGTGCCGCATAAGTGGTGCCGCCCTTGGAGGTAACGCGTTGGCGCAATACTTCAGGTGATTCACTGGACTGGCGCGACAAGTGTGTGGCACCGGCAAATGTGGCTTGCGCCAAATGGTAAGACTGCTCGGCAGACAAGCCCATTTGAATGCCAGCTTCTGTCATGGCTTCCAAGAAATAAAACACATAGGCTGGCCCTGAACCAGACAATGCTGTGACCACATCGAGGTCAGATTCTTGTTTGACCCAAAGCCATTCGCCCGTGCTTTGCAAGACCTGCTGAATGAGTTGTTTGTCGGCATCATTCACACCTGCGCGCGCAAACAAACCTGTAATGCCTTGACCCACCAAAGCGGGCGTGTTGGGCATGCTGCGCACCACGCGATCGGTGCCCAGCCAACGTGCAATGCTGTCACTTCGAATGCCAGCAGCCACAGACAAATGCAGCGCCTTGTGAGTGTGCGGGGCAACAGGTGCTGCGGCCTCTTTAAAAACTTGTGGCTTGACGGCCCAAATGACCACATCGCTGTTGACCAACTCAGCGCTGGCGCTGGCGATCACTTTGACACCCAATTCCCGTTGAAGTTTGGCCGCTGTATCGGCAAAGGGTTCAAGCACGCAGACTTGTGCAGGCGGCAGCCCTTGTTTGAGCAAACCGCCCAAAATGGCGCTGGCCATGTTGCCGCCGCCAATGAAGGCCAACCGTGCTTGTTTGAAATCGGTGAGAGATGTAGAAGTCATGCGGTGTATTGTCGCTTTTTTGCATGCGGGTTAGCGCCATTTTTCTGAACACGTGTTTCGGTTAACCTTCTGCTCATGAACTACATCCTTGCACTAGATCAAGGCACCAGCAGCTCAAGGGCGGTGCTGTTCAATCGCAATGGCCAGCCAGTGGCCACAGCGCAACAAGAATTCACGCAGCATTTTCCCAAGCCGGGCTGGGTCGAGCACGATGCGATGGAAATTTGGCAGACGCAAAAAGCGGTCATGCAGAACGTCGTCAAAGAGGCAGGCATCGAGGCATTGCGCATTCAAGCCATCGGCATCACCAACCAACGCGAAACCACGGTGGTGTGGGATCGCCGAACGGGCGTGCCCATTGCCCCTGCCATCGTATGGCAAGACCGCCGAACCGCTGGCGTTTGCGACCTTTTGAAGCAGCGCGGCAAGGCGGCAGAAATTCAACGCAAAACAGGCCTGGTCCTCGATGCCTATTTTTCGGCCACCAAGCTGGCTTGGTTGTTAGACCATGTGCCCGGTGCCAGACAAAAAGCCGAGCAAGGGCATTTGGCCTTTGGCACCATCGACACTTGGCTTATTTGGCAACTGACGGGTGGTCGGGTGCATGCCACAGACCCCAGCAATGCGTCTCGTACATTGCTTTTTAATTTGCACACGCAAGCTTGGGATGCCTCTTTGCTCAAGCTGTTCAATGTGCCTGCTTCGGTCTTGCCAAAGGTGGTGCCCAGCAGCGGTGTTGTGGCGCAAACAGACGCCACTTTATTCGGCGTTCAGGTGCCCATTGCTGGCATTGCAGGCGATCAACAAGCCGCTACTTTTGGCCAAGCTTGCTTTGCACCCGGCATGGCCAAAAATACTTACGGCACGGGCTGTTTCATGTTGATGAACACTGGCGCAGTGCCCGTGCAAAGCCACAACAAATTGCTCACCACGGTGGCTTGGCAAGGGCCGCAAGGTGCAGCACATGCAACCGCATATGCCTTGGAGGGCTCGGTGTTCATGGCCGGTGCCACGGTGCAATGGCTGCGCGATGGCTTGCAAATCATTGACAAAGCCAGTGACATTGAAGCCTTGGCGGCCAGTGTGCCCAGCACGGGGGATGTGTATTTGGTGCCCGCATTTGCGGGTTTGGGTGCGCCCGATTGGGACGGGCAGGCCAGAGGTTTGCTGATAGGCATGACTCGCGGCACCACGCGCGCGCACATTGCCCGAGCGGCTTTAGAAGCCATTGCCTGGCAAGTGGCCGATGTGTTTCAGGCCATGGCCAAAGACAGTGGCATGGCACTCACCGAGTTGCGTGTCGATGGGGGTGCCAGTCAGAACAATTTATTGATGCAACTACAGGCCGATGCATTGGGTGTGCCCGTGGTGCGCTCAAAAATCACAGAAACCACGGCCTTGGGCGCCGCCTATTTGGCAGGCTTGGCCACGGGCTTTTGGACCAGTGCGCATCAGATCACATCACAATGGGCGCAAGATCGACGCTTTGAGCCCCGTATTTCTGAAGTGCAACGCAAGGCAGGCATGGCGCGCTGGCGTCAAGCCGTTGCGCGGTCGCGAGATTGGGCGCAAGTTTGAAATGCACACAGTGCAGGGCGCCTTGGCGCGTCTTCATTGAGGCGAATTAAAGAAGTATGGAATGAAGCCTTTGCAAACGGACAGAGCGCAATTGATCGCGCGACTTGCCAGTGTTGAAGAATTTGACCTGGCCATCATTGGTGGCGGCGCCACTGGCTTGGGCACCGCCCTTGATGCCGCAGTCCGCGGCCTCAAAGTGGTTTTGGTCGAAGCGCATGACTTTGCCAAAGGCACGTCGTCGCGCTCAACCAAATTGGTTCACGGTGGCGTACGCTATTTGGCGCAGGGTCATTTGCCCTTGGTGTGGGAAGCTCTGCGTGAACGCCAAAACCTGCTTCGCAATGCACCGCATTTGGCGCGTGCCATGCCGTTTGTCATGCCTGCTTATCGCCTTAGGGACCAATGGTTCTTTGGTTTGGGCTTGAAGCTCTACGACTTGTTGGCTGGCCGCTCGGGCCTGGGCGCCACTCAGTTTTTAAATCGGACACAAACTTTGGCCAGCGCCCCTGGTGCCAAAGCCGCAAATCTGGTGGGTGGCGTTCGATATTGGGACGGGCAATTTGATGATGCGCGACTGGCCTTGGCGTTGGCGCGTACGGCTGCATCGCACGGCGCCTTGGTGATCAATCACATGCCTGTCACGGGTTTGTTAACGGCTTTTGGAACAGGCAAAGTTGAAGGCCTGCAATGCACCGATTCTGAAACGGGCCTACCTCACAGTATCAAAGCGCGATGCGTGGTCAATGCCACGGGTGTTTGGGCTGATGGCATTCAGGCCATGGCGCAAACGCGTTTCTCGGACACTGCGCAAATGCACGTGCCGCATACCGTCAGGCCTAGCCAAGGCGTGCACTTGGTGGTGGATGCCTCTTTCTGGCCCGGCGACGCCGCGTTATTGGTGCCGCGTACGCAAGATGGCCGCGTGCTTTTTGCAGTGCCATGGCAAGGCAAGATCTTGTTAGGAACCACCGACACACCCAAGAGCGCGGTTGACTGGGAGCCACAAGCGCTGGCCTCTGAAATTGACCAAATTCTGCAAGAGTCAGCCCAATACTTGCTCAAGACGCCAAGCAGAGCAGACGTCACAAGTGTGTGGGCGGGCTTGCGACCCTTGGCCAGTGCGTTGTCAAAAGAAAATAATGGCACCTCAACGCAAAAAGTCAGCCGTGAACACACCGTCCAAGTGGGCAGCAATGGCTTGGTGACAGTGACGGGGGGTAAATGGACCACCTACAGGGCCATGGCGGCCGATGTGATGCAATGCATTCGCAAGGCGCAAATGCTGTCACTCACCGACGAAGATGTCACCGTACACACCGCTCTGTGGGGTGCACAAGCCGTGATGGACAATGATCCTTTGTCGGCTTATGGTGCCGATGCCGCATTGCTCAAAGACATCCCAGGTTATGACAATTTACTAGGGCCAGGATTGAGTGAGGCCATGGTGCGATTTGCCGCCCGCTATGAATACGCGCGCACGGTGGAAGATGTGCTGGCCAGGCGCAATCGCTTGTTGTTTTTAGATGCCCGCGAGGCGGAGCGGCTTGCGCCCGCCGTGGCCGACATATTGAAGGCTGAAACTGGCGTGGACCCTCAATTGGAGGCCTTCGAAGCCTTGGCCAAAACCTATCAACTAACATCGTAAGCGCGCATTGAATTGGGTAAAGGCAGGCACTTGGCGTTAAAAAATCGAGAAATTCTTGGTTTTTGCCTCAAAAAGTATTGACACGGCCCAAAAATGTTGTAACAATCGCGGGCTTCGCTTCTAAAAAAGTGAAGTTATCTACCCAAACTAAGCATTGCGAGTGGTTCGCAGTGTGGATGACGGGTCCAAGACTGATCTTGGTGCTGTACATGAACAGAGGCTCTTCAGAGTTGATGCGAAATGCGGTGCACAAGGTGCAAGTTGGGAAATATTGAAATGATTCAGACAGAAACTCGGTTGGATGTTGCCGACAACACCGGCGCTAAGTCCGTTCTTTGCATTAAGGTGCTTGGCGGTTCTAAGCGTCGCTACGCTAGTGTTGGCGACATTATCAAAGTGAGCATCAAAGAAGCTGCGCCCCGTGGCCGCGTCAAAAAAGGCGAGGTTTACAGTGCTGTGGTCGTTCGTACAGCCAAGGGCATTCGCCGTGGTGATGGCTCTCTCGTTAAATTCGATGGCAACGCAGCAGTTTTGCTCAATGCCAAGTTGGAGCCTATTGGCACCCGCATCTTCGGCCCAGTCACGCGTGAATTGCGTACTGAGAAGTTCATGAAGATCGTGTCCTTGGCACCTGAAGTTCTTTAAGGACCCGTCATGAACAAGATTCGCAAAGGCGACGAAGTGATCGTCATCGCCGGTCGTGACAAAGGCAAGCGTGGCACTGTGTCACTGCGCGCCGATGACTCGCACCTGGTGGTTGATGGCATCAACCTCGTTAAGAAGCATGCCAAGCCAAACCCTATGAAGGGCACCACTGGCGGCATCATCGAAAAAACAATGCCTATTCACCAGTCCAACGTTGCTATTTTCAATAAAGCAACTGGCAAGGCTGACCGCGTGGGTGTTAAGTTGTTGGCCGATGGCAAACGCGTTCGCGTTTACAAGTCCAGCGGCGAAGAAATCAAGGTGGCATAAGCATGGCACGTCTACAACAACATTACCGCGAAAAAGTATCTCCAGAATTGATGACCAAGTTTGGTTACAAATCAATCATGGAAGTACCCCGCATCACCAAAATTACACTCAACATGGGTGTGAGCGAAGCCGTTGCCGATAAAAAGGTCATGGACAACGCAGTGGGTGATTTGACAAAAATCGCTGGCCAAAAGCCAGTGGTAACCAAGGCCAAAAAGCCAATCGCCGGTTTCAAAATCCGCGAAGGTCAAGCCATTGGTTGCATGGTCACATTGCGTGGCGTGCAAATGTACGAATTCTTGGACCGCTTCGTTACCGTGGCTTTGCCCCGTGTACGTGACTTCCGTGGTATCTCCGGCCGTGCTTTCGACGGTCGTGGCAACTACAACATCGGCGTCAAAGAACAAATCATTTTCCCTGAAATTGAGTACGACAAGGTTGACGCTTTGCGCGGTCTCAATATCAGCATCACCACGACGGCAAAGAACGACGAAGAATGCAAAGCATTGCTCGCCGGTTTCCGTTTCCCGTTCAAGAACTGAGGTGACACGTGGCTAAAGTAGCATTAATCGAGCGCGAGCTCAAGCGAGACAAATTGGTAGCCAAATACGCGGCTAAGCACGCGGAATTGAAAGCCATTTCTCAAGATTTAAAACGCAGCGACGAAGAGCGCGCAGCAGCCCGTTTGGGTCTGCAAAAGCTTCCCCGCAATGCAAACCCAACTCGTCAACGTAACCGCTGCGCCATCACTGGTCGCCCACGCGGCACGTTCCGTCAATTCGGTCTCGGCCGCGCCAAAATTCGTGAATTAGCCTTCCAAGGCAACATTCCTGGCGTGACCAAAGCCAGCTGGTAATCGGCAGGAGATACAACATGAGCATGAGTGATCCCATTGCCGATTTGCTGACCCGCATCCGCAACGCCCAAATGGTGGCCAAAGCCACTGTTTCAATTCCCTCTTCCAAAGTGAAGGTGGCAATTGCCCAGGTGCTGAAAGATGAAGGTTACATCGACGGCTTCCAAGTCAAGACAACTGGCGGTAAGTCAGAACTTGAAATCGCCCTGAAGTATTACGCAGGTCGCCCTGTGATTGAGCGCATCGAGCGCGTCAGTCGCCCAGGCCTTCGCGTTTACAAAGGCCGCGATGCCATTCCACAAGTCCTCAACGGTTTGGGCGTGGCCATCGTCACCACACCCCAAGGCGTGATGACCGACCGCAAAGCGCGCGCAGCCGGTGTCGGCGGCGAAGTTCTTTGCTACGTCGCTTAAGCGCAGGAGAGACTAAAAAATGTCCCGTGTAGGAAAAATGCCTGTGACCATCCCCGCTGGCGTGGATGTGTCCATCAATCAAGACCAAATCAGTGTCAAAGGAACTGGCGGCACGCTTGCCACCGCTTCTAGCCTGTTGGTTAAAGTAAACAACGACAACGGTAAGTTGACCTTTGATCCGGTCAATGATTCCCGTGAAGCCAATGCCATGAGCGGCACCATGCGTCAGCTGGTGAACAACATGGTAACGGGTGTCACCAAAGGTTTCGAAAAGAAGCTGACCTTGATCGGCGTGGGCTACAAAGCCGCGGCGCAAGGCACCAAGTTGAACTTGGCAGTTGGTTACTCGCATCCTGTCAACATCGACATGCCTGCTGGCATCAAAGTGGAAACACCTGCGCCAACTGAAATCATCATCAAAGGCGCTGACCGCCAACGTGTGGGTCAGATTGCTGCTGAGATTCGTGCTGTTCGTCCTCCCGAGCCTTACAAAGGCAAAGGCATCCGTTATTCGGATGAGAAGATCACGATCAAAGAGACTAAGAAGAAATAAGGAGCTGCAACATGTTGACCAAAAAAGAGCAGCGTCTCCGTCGTGCACGTCAAACACGCATCCGCATTGCACAGCAAGGCGTGGCACGTTTGACAGTGAACCGTACCAATCTTCACATTTATGCCAGCGTCGTTTCCGGCGACGGCAGCAAAGTGTTGGCCAGTGCTTCCACAGCCGAAGCCGATGTTCGCAAAGAACTCGGCGCAACCGGCAAGGGTGGCAACGCCAATGCAGCCCAACTGATCGGCAAGCGCATCGCTGAAAAAGCAAAAGCTGCTGGTGTAGAAAAAGTGGCTTTCGACCGCGCAGGTTTTGCCTTCCACGGTCGTGTCAAAGCTTTGGCTGAAGCCGCTCGCGAAGCTGGCTTGCAGTTCTAATCGGATCGGAAATTACAAATGGCTAAGTTTCAGGCAAAAGCACAAGGTGACGGTCCAGAAGACGGTCTGCGCGAGAAGATGATCGCGGTAAACCGCGTTACCAAGGTTGTTAAGGGTGGTCGCATTTTGGCGTTCGCAGCCTTGACAGTCGTCGGTGACGGCGATGGCAAAGTGGGCATGGGCAAAGGCAAATCGAAAGAAGTGCCAGCTGCTGTTCAAAAAGCCATGGAAGAGGCTCGTCGCAACTTGCACAAAGTGTCGCTCAAAAACGGCACAATTCATCACACCGTTTACGGTCACCACGGTGCAGCGCGCGTTTTCATGGCGCCCGCTCCCAAGGGTACTGGCATCATTGCCGGCGGCCCAATGCGTGCTGTTTTCGAAGTGATGGGTATCACTGACATCGTGGCCAAAAGCCACGGTTCGTCAAACCCTTACAACATGGTTCGCGCCACTTTGGACGCTTTGACCCACTGCACAACGGCATATGAAATTGCCTCTAAGCGTGGCAAGAGCGTCGAAGACATCTTCGCTTGAACCCGAAAGGCACACCAATGACAACTCAACAAACCGTCAAGGTCCAACTGGTTCGCAGCCCTATCGGCTGCAAACAAGACCACCGCGACACCGTTCGTGGTCTGGGCTTGCGCAAGCTCAACAGCGTCAGCGAATTAGAAGACACACCTTCTGTTCGTGGCATGATCAACAAGATCAGCTATCTGGTCAAAGTTCTCTGAGAGATATCTGATGGAACTCAACAGCATCAAACCTGCAGCTGGCGCTAAACACGCCAAGCGTCGCGTTGGCCGTGGTATCGGTTCGGGTCTGGGTAAAACCGCCGGCCGTGGACACAAAGGTCAAAAATCCCGTTCAGGCGGCTACCACAAAGTGGGTTTCGAAGGCGGTCAAATGCCTTTGCAACGTCGTCTGCCAAAGCGTGGCTTCAAGTCTCACCTCTTGAAGTTCAATGCTGAAGTCACATTGACAGCCCTCGAAAACCTCGGTTTGCCCGAAGTTGACTTGTTGGCACTCAAGCAAGCTGGCCTGGTAGGCGAGCTGGCCAAAGTGGTCAAAGTTGTTAAAACAGGCGCGTTGACCAAAGCTGTCAAATTGACAGGCATTGGCGCAACAGCAGGTGCAAAAGCGGCCATTGAAGCTGCTGGCGGATCTTTGGCCTAATCGGTCAAGCATTTACAACGTTTACAAAGAGATAAGCAGTGGTCACTAGCGCAACAACAGCAAACAAAGGCAAGTACGGAGACTTGAGTCGCCGCCTCGTCTTCTTGTTGCTCGCGCTGGTGGTTTACCGTGTGGGTGCGCACATTCCTGTTCCAGGAATTGACCCCGCACAACTGCAGCAGCTCTTCAATGGTCAGCAGGGCGGTATTCTGAGCCTGTTCAACATGTTCTCTGGTGGCGCTTTGTCGCGCTTCACAGTGTTCGCGTTGGGCATCATGCCTTACATCTCTGCGTCCATCATCATGCAATTGCTCACTTATGTCTTGCCTGCTTTCGAGCAGCTCAAGAAAGAGGGCGAAGCAGGACGTCGCAAAATCACGCAATACACACGTTTTGGCGCACTGGCTCTGGCCTTGTTCCAATCTTTGGGTATTGCCATGGCTTTGGAAGCTTCTGCTGGTTTGGTCATTGCCCCTGGTTTTGGTTTCCGCATGACGGCTGTGGTCAGCCTCACTGCCGGTACCATGTTCCTGATGTGGCTCGGCGAGCAAATCACTGAGCGCGGTTTGGGTAACGGTATTTCTATCCTCATTTTTGCTGGTATTGCTGCAGGTTTGCCTGGCTCTATCGGTGGTTTGTTGGAGTTGGTACGTACAGGCGCCATGGGCCCTCTGGTTTCCATCTTCATCATTGCCGTGGTTATTTTGGTCACTTATTTTGTGGTGTTCGTCGAACGCGGCCAACGCAAAATCTTGGTCAATTACGCTCGCCGTCAGGTGGGCAACAAGGTGTATGGCGGTCAGTCGTCACACCTGCCCTTGAAGCTCAACATGGCGGGTGTCATTCCCCCCATCTTCGCTTCTTCCATTATTTTGTTGCCAGCCACTGTGATCAATTGGTTCAGTTCTGGTGAATCCGACAACGCTGTTGTGTTGTTCATGAAGGATGTGGCTGGCGCCCTCACACCAGGTCAACCGATCTATGTGATGTTCTACGCTGCAGCCATTATTTTCTTCTGCTTTTTCTACACTGCCTTGGTGTTCAACAGCCGCGAAACGGCTGACAACCTCAAGAAGAGTGGTGCGTTCATCCCTGGCATTCGCCCCGGTGATCACACTGCCAAATTTATCGACAAGATCTTGGTGCGTTTGACATTGGCAGGTGCCGTGTACATCACCTTTGTCTGTCTTCTGCCCGAATTTTTGATCTTGAAGTACAACGTGCCGTTCTATTTTGGCGGCACTTCACTTCTGATCATTGTTGTGGTGACCATGGATTTCATGGCACAAGTTCAGAACTACATGATGTCTCAGCAGTATGAGTCGCTCCTCAAAAAAGCGAACTTCAAAACAACGCTGTGATTGAATTGATAGGTAAAAGAGTTTTAGGAGAAATGAAATGAGAGTTTCGGCTTCGGTCAAAAAAATTTGCCGCAACTGCAAAGTCATTCGCCGTAAGGGCGTGGTTCGTGTGATCTGCACAGACCCACGTCATAAGCAGCGTCAAGGCTGATTGCAAGAGTTATTAGAGGACGAAAATGGCACGTATCGCTGGCATCAACATTCCGCCGCACAAGCATACCGAAATTGGCTTGACAGCTATCTTTGGTATCGGTCGCACCCGCGCTCGCAAAATCTGCGAGGCTTCAGGCATTGCTTATTCCAAAAAGATCAAAGATCTGACGGATGGCGACCTGGAAAAAATTCGCGATCAAATCGCATTGATCACCATTGAAGGTGACTTGCGTCGCGAAACAACCATGAACATCAAGCGTTTGATGGACATTGGTTGCTACCGTGGTTTCCGCCACCGCCGTGGCTTGCCCATGCGTGGTCAGCGTACTCGCACCAATGCACGTACTCGCAAGGGTCCGCGTAAAGGCGCCGCAGGCTTGAAGAAATAACAGGGATTGAGAGACCACTATGGCAAAAGCCCCATCCAATAGCGCCGCACAACGCGTGCGCAAAAAAGTTCGCAAGAACGTTGCCGACGGCATTGCACACGTGCACGCCTCGTTCAACAACACCATCATCACCATCACTGATCGCCAAGGCAATGCGTTGTCATGGGCTTCTTCAGGTGGTCAAGGTTTCAAGGGTTCACGTAAATCCACACCGTTTGCAGCCCAGGTTGCTTCCGAAGTGGCTGGCCGTGCTGCCATTGAACAAGGCATCAAGAACCTCGACGTCGAGATCAAGGGCCCAGGCCCAGGTCGCGAGTCTTCAGTTCGCGCATTGGGCGCCTTGGGCATCCGCATCACATCGATTGCAGACGTTACCCCCATGCCCCACAACGGTTGCCGCCCTCAAAAGCGTCGTCGTATCTAATTTGCAAAGCCCACCGCCATTGCCGTGTTGGCAATGGCTCCCGCATGTCTCATGCGGTAGTTGACAGAAAAGGAAGATCAAGTGGCACGTTACCTAGGCCCTAAGGCCAAACTCTCACGCCGTGAAGGCACTGACCTGTTCTTGAAGAGCGCACGTCGCTCTATCGCGGACAAGTCAAAATTCGACACCAAGCCCGGCCAACACGGTCGCACTTCGGGTCAACGCACATCAGACTACGGTCTGCAATTGCGCGAAAAACAAAAAGTGAAACGCATGTACGGTGTGCTCGAGAAGCAATTCCGCCGCTATTTCACTGAAGCCGACCGTCGCAAAGGCAACACAGGTTCTAACCTGTTGAGCTTGCTCGAGTCACGCTTGGACAACGTTGTTTATCGCATGGGCTTTGGCTCTACTCGCGCTGAATCACGTCAATTGGTTTCTCACAAAGCTGTCACCGTCAATGGTCAGCCAGTGAACATCCCTTCTTACCTCGTCAAAGCTGGCGATGTGGTGGCTGTTCGTGAAAAGTCCAAAAAACAAACACGTGTTTTGGAAGCTTTGCAATTGGCTCAGCAAGTTGGCATGCCAGCTTGGGTTGAAGTCAACATCGAAAAAGTTGAAGGCGTCTTCAAGAAGGCTCCCGATCGTGATGAATTTGCGTCTGACATCAACGAATCATTGATCGTTGAATTGTATTCACGCTAATTTCATCTTGTTTCAATTGTTCCCTTACCGCGATGCATCGCGGTTTGGGTGCTTCATCAGCCTTACCGGTGTAACGAACCGGGGGTATTGAGAGGAAGTCTGAATGCAAACCAATCTGTTGAAACCCAAAGCCATCCAAGTCGAACAACTCGGCCCCAACCGCGCCAAGGTCACCTTGGAGCCCTTCGAGCGTGGCTACGGCCATACCTTGGGCAATGCGCTGCGCCGCGTTTTGTTGTCTTCCATGGTGGGTTATTCCGCCACCGAAGTCACCATTGCTGGTGTTGTTCACGAGTACTCTTCCATTGATGGCGTGCAAGAAGATGTCGTTAACATCTTGTTGAACCTCAAGGGCGTGGTTTTCAAGTTGCACAACCGCGACGAAGTCACTTTAAGCTTGCGCAAAGATGGCGAAGGCCCTGTCACTGCGGCCGATATCCAAACACCGCACGACGTCGAAATCATCAACCCCGAGCACGTCATTGCCAACCTGTCACAAGGCGGCAAACTCGACATGCAAATCAAGGTTGAAAAAGGCCGTGGCTATGTGCCAGGTTCGATGCGCCGTTTTGCCGATGAGCCTACAAAATCAGTGGGTCGCATTGTTCTCGATGCCTCTTTCTCACCTGTGAAGCGTGTTAGCTACACAGTCGAAAGCGCACGTGTTGAACAGCGTACCGACCTCGACAAGTTGGTCATCGAAATGGAAACCAACGGTGCCATCACCGCAGAAGATGCTGTTCGCTCTTCAGCCAAAATTTTGGTTGAGCAATTGGCTGTGTTCGCACAACTCGAAGGCAGCGAATTGTCTGCATTCGATGCACCCGCACAACGCGGTGGCGCCAGCAGCTTCGATCCTATTTTGCTGCGCCCAGTCGACGAACTCGAACTCACCGTTCGCTCTGCCAACTGCCTCAAAGCAGAAAACATTTACTACATCGGCGACCTGATTCAGCGTACCGAGAACGAATTGCTCAAGACCCCTAACCTGGGTCGCAAGTCACTCAACGAGATCAAAGAAGTTTTGGCCTCACGTGGTTTGACATTGGGCATGAAGCTCGAGAGCTGGCCACCTGCCGGTTTGGAAAAGCGTTAATGTGAGCTGTGTCCTTAAAGCATTTCTTTAAGGACCTCTTACAGAGTCGGCTAAAATAGCAGGCTTCTCAAAAAGTCCCACCCTTATGTTCCCAGGGTGGGCAGTGCACGGACAGTACCTGATACGGCTGTTTGATTAATAAAGAAAGGATTAGCACCATGCGTCACGGACACGGATTACGTAAACTCAATCGCACAAGCTCACACCGCTTGGCAATGCTGCAAAACATGATGAACTCCATCATTGAGCACGAAGTGATCAAAACAACAGTGCCTAAGGCCAAAGAATTGCGCCGCGTGATCGAGCCTATGATCACATTGGCCAAGGTCGACACAGTGGCCAACCGCCGCTTGGCTTTCAACCGTTTGCGCGATCGCGACAGCGTTACCAAATTGTTCACAGACCTCGGCCCCCGCTTCAATGCACGCCCTGGTGGCTACACACGCATCCTGAAAATGGGTTACCGCGTGGGCGACAATGCGCCTATGGCTTTGGTTGAATTGGTCGACCGCCCAGATGTGGCCGATCAAGCGCCTGCAGTCTAATTGCGCAATTAATTGGCTTTAATTTTAAAACCTTATTATTAAAGCCGATTAACAAGGTATACTCTCGTTTTTACCGCGGGGTGGAGCAGTCTGGTAGCTCGTTGGGCTCATAACCCAAAGGTCGTTGGTTCAAATCCGGCCCCCGCAACCAAATTAGGCAAGCCATTTGTTGGCCTGCTAATTGAAAAAATGCTCACTTCGGTGGGCATTTTTTTTGATCTTTTTTAATCTACTTTCTGGCCAGTTTTTCTGCCTTCAACCATCTTCAACAGTTGAGCCAAGGCCAATTCTGTCGTTGCCAAACGGACCTCTTGTCGATTGCCCAGAAAGACTTTGCGAACGGCGATGCATTGTGCGGGTTCTATTTGCGCCCAAGCCAACCACACTGTACCGACGGGTTTGGCTTCGCTGCCGCCAGTGGGCCCCGCTATTCCTGTCACAGCCACACTGAACTGGGCCCGTGAATGCGCAAGGGCGCCCAATGCCATGGCCTTGGCCACCTCTTCACTGACCGCACCATGCTTCAGAATGAGTGAAGAAGGAACAGCCAGCATCTCTGTTTTGGCATCGTTGGAGTAGCTTACAAAGCCCCGCTCAAACCAAGCACTCGAGCCCGACAAGTCGGTACAGCTTGCCGCAATCAAACCACCCGTGCAGCTTTCAGCTGTGGCCATGCTGGCTTTTTTTTCTTGCAACGCACGGGCCAAAGCTTGACAGTGTTGCTGGACTACGGGTGTCATGAGGCTCTCCAAAGTGCAAAACACAAGAGGGTGCAAAAAGCTGCGACAAAGTCATCTAACAAAATGCCGCCAGCGCCGCGCCATCCAAAACCTTTGAACAAACGATCGGCCCAAGCCACAGGCCCTGGTTTGACAGCATCAAAAAATCTGAACAGTGCAAATGCACACAGCTGTGTCGTAAAAGAGCTGGGTGCCAACAGCCAAAGAATCAGCCAAAAAGCCACCACCTCGTCCCACACGATAGAACCAGGATCGGAAATGCCCATGTTTTGTGCCGTGACTTTGCAGGCCCACCAACCGACCAAAGTAGACAGTGCAATGAACAAGCCTGCTTCGGTTTGCGTCAAGTGATCATGAAAATACCACCAGCAAACCCAAGCCCACAAGGTGCCAACGGTACCCGGCGCTTTGGGCGACAGGCCAGAACCAAAGCCCAGCGCAAGCCAATGCGCTGGGTGTTTCAGCATAAAGCCTACGGTGGGTTTCATGGGCTTTTGAAATGGTCGAATGACGCAAAGGTATTGGGCAGCATAGCGCCCTCGGCAGTGCGCAGCACCAGTTCTTGAGACGCTGTAATTTGACCAATGTGCGTCACGTCTGTTTGGCTGGCTTTTGCTGCCGAAGCCACCGCCGCTCTTTGCGCAGGGGCTGCCGTGAACACCAGTTCGTAGTCATCGCCGCCAGACAAAGTTAGTGCTAACTGATGCTCAACATCAATCTGAAATTGATTTTGAGGAATTGAAGCGCACGCCAAAGTGCTGGCCACTTGCTGTGTTTCAAGTACGGCCCCAACACCACTGGCTTTCAAAATATGCTTCAAATCACCCAAAAGGCCATCGCTGATATCGGCCGCCGAATGGGCAATGCCGCGCAAAGCCAGGCCTAAAGCGACGCGAGGCGTTGGTTGTTCCATGCGCAAACGCGCATGCTCAAATACGGCTGCAGGAACTTGCAGGGCGCCTCTAAAAACTTCCAAGGCCAAACGCGCATCGCCTAAATTACCACTGACATAAATGTCGTCGCCAACTTGTGCGCCACTTCGGAGCAAGGCTTGAGAGGTGGGCACTTCTCCCAGCGCGGTTATGCAAATGTTCAATGGGCCTCGGGTGGTGTCGCCGCCAATCAGGTCAATGTCGTGTTCGTCGGCCAACGCCCAAAGGCCTTGAGAAAACTCTGAAAGCCATTGCGGATCGACTTGGGGCAAAGACAAGGCCAACATAAATGCCTTGGGTTTGGCGCCACAAGCTGCCAAATCACTCAAGTTAACAGCAAGGGCTTTGTGACCTAAAAGACGCGGATGAACCGTTGATAAAAAGTGACGCCCCTCCACCAGCATGTCTGTGGAAATGGCCAATTGTTGGCCCTGCCCAAAAGCCAGCAACGCGCAGTCATCGCCCACGCCCAGCGCAGCGTGCCGTGCTGGCCGCTTGAAAAAAGTCTCAATCAGATCAAACTCACCCATAAGCGCAAGCATAACCGCAAGCTACAAAATGAGACAATTCAGGCATGACCACTTATCGCATCGCCCCCTCACTTTTGTCAGCCGACTTTGCCCGCTTGGGTGAAGAAGTGCGCAATGTCATTGCCGCTGGCGCCGACTGGATTCACTACGACGTGATGGACAACCATTACGTGCCCAACCTCACGTTTGGCCCCATGATTTGCCAGGCACTCAAGCCCCACGCCAAAACGGCCGATGGCAAAGATGTGCCCATCGATGTTCACCTCATGGTGCAACCTGTCGATGCCCTGGCCGCAGCCTTTGCCGATGCAGGTGCAGACCTCATCAGTTTTCACCCAGACGCGTCAACCCATGTGCACCGCAGCGTTCAAGCCATCAAATCCAAAGGCTGCAAAGCCGGTGTGGTGTTCAACCCCGCCGAGTCATTGGATGTGTTGGAGTGGGTCATTGACGACATCGACCTGATTCTCATCATGTCGGTCAACCCTGGCTTTGGAGGCCAAAGTTTCATTGACAGTGCTTTGCGCAAAATTGAGTTGGCGCGCAAGTGGATCGAAAAATCTGGCAAAGACATCCGTCTGGAGGTCGATGGCGGGGTCAAGGTGGACAACATTCGCCGTGTGGCCAATGCGGGTGCCGACACCTTTGTGGCGGGCAGTGCCATCTTTGGCAAACCCGATTACGCAGCTGTGATTCAAGCCATGCGCAAAGAACTGAGTGCCGCCTGACATTGCGTTGGGACAAGACCGTCAGCTTTGATACACTAGCGACACATGATCTACATTCATTCATTCTTTGCAGCAGCGCTGCCGGCCGTATGTGGCCGGGGAGCCTGGTCTTGGCGTCAGCCAGCCTAAATTGCCTAGAACCGGCAGCTTGATGGCTGCCACCCCAGTGTTCAAGCTTTGTCACTTGAGCAAATGAATGTACCGGTTGGCCTCTTTTTTAACGCACCACATGCGCACCCTGGCCCAACCATCCTGAACGGAGTCCCCGATCGTGATCACAGAACTTGAATTCAAAAGCCTCACGCAACAAGGCTTTAACCGCATTCCTCTCATGTTGGAAGCGTTTGCCGACCTAGAAACACCGCTGTCGCTTTACCTCAAACTGGCGCACGCCAAAGATGGCGGCAAGTACAGTTTCTTGCTGGAATCGGTGGTGGGCGGTGAGCGCTTTGGCCGCTACAGCTTCATTGGCTTGCCCGCCAAAACTTTGTTGCAAGCCAGTGGCTTTGGTGCAAACGCCAAAACCGAAGTCGTGACAGAGGGCGTGGTTGTAGAAACTGCCAAAGGCAATCCCCTCGATTTCATTGAGCAATATCAAAAGCGATTCAAAGTGGCGCTGCGCCCTGGCTTGCCGCGTTTTTGTGGCGGCTTGGCGGGTTACTTCGGATACGACGCTGTGCGCTACATCGAGAAAAAACTCGAGAATTCGTGCCCGCCAGATGCGCTGGGCACCCCCGATATTTTGTTGCTTCAATGCGAAGAGTTGGCCGTGATCGACAACTTGTCGGGCAAGCTTTATTTGATCGTGTATGCCGACCCTGGTGTACCCGAAGCGTATTCCAAAGCCAAAAAGCGCTTGCGCGATCTCAAAGATTTGCTGAAGTATTCGGTGAGTGCACCCATGGTGAACGCCACCCAAACCCATCCTGCAGAGCGCGACTTCAAAAAAGAAGATTATTTAAAAGCCGTGTTGGAAGCCAAAGAGCTCATTGCAGCCGGTGACTTCATGCAGGTGCAGGTGGGTCAGCGCATTAAAAAGCGTTATACAGAAAGCCCCTTGTCTTTGTACCGTGCATTGAGGTCCTTGAACCCCAGCCCGTACATGTACTTCTACAACTTTGGCGACTTCCATGTGGTGGGTGCTAGCCCCGAAATTTTGGTGCGCCAAGAGAAAACCGAAGAAGGCGTCAAAGTCACCATTCGCCCCTTGGCGGGCACAAGGCCGCGTGGTGCCACACCCGAAAAAGACAAAGCGGCAGAGCTTGAGTTGATCAACGATCCCAAAGAACGTGCCGAGCACGTCATGCTGATTGATTTGGCACGCAACGACATCGGCCGCATTGCCAAAATTGGTTCAGTCAAAGTCACAGAGGCTTTTGTGGTCGAGCGTTACAGCCACGTGATGCACATCGTGAGCAATGTCGAAGGCATCTTGAACGACGGCATGACCAACATGGATGTGCTCAAAGCCACTTTCCCAGCGGGCACGCTGACGGGTGCGCCCAAGGTGCACGCCATGGAGTTGATTGATCGACTCGAGCCTACTAAGCGTGGCCTGTATGGCGGCGCATGTGGTTACCTCAGCTATGCCGGTGACATGGATGTGGCCATTGCCATTCGCACGGCGGTCATCAAAGATCAAACTTTGTATGTGCAAGCGGCAGCGGGTGTGGTGGCCGATTCAGTGCCCGAGTTGGAATGGAAAGAAACTGAACACAAAGCCCGCGCCTTGCTGCGTGCCAGTGAGTTGGTGGAAGAAGGTCTGGAGTAATCACCATGGCAAAAATCAAACTGTTGATGGTCGACAACTACGACTCTTTCACATTCAACATCGTGCAGTACTTTGGTGAGCTGGGCGCAGACGTGGAAGTCTTTCGCAACGACGAAATTAGCATAGAAGGCATTGCCGCCCGCGCGCCCGATCGCTTGGTCATTTCACCCGGCCCGTGCTCTCCTGCAGAGGCGGGTATTTCGGTGGCCGCCATTCAGCACTTCGCAGGCAAGTTGCCCATCTTGGGCGTGTGCTTGGGCCATCAAAGCATTGGCGCTGCCTTTGGCGGCAAGATTGTGCGTGCCCAAGAATTGATGCACGGCAAAACCAGCGTCATTCAAACCAAGCAAACAGGTGTCTTCAAAAATTTGCCCGAAAAATTCACGGTCAATCGATATCACTCTTTGGCCATTGAACGCGCTTCGTGCCCGGCAGATTTAGATGTCACGGCATGGACCGATGACGGAGAAATCATGGGCGTGCGCCACAAGCATTTGAATGTAGAAGGTGTGCAGTTCCACCCCGAATCCATTTTGACCGAGCACGGCCATGCCATGCTGAAAAATTTCTTGGAGGCATCCTGACATGAATGCATCAGCAACGATGCCGCGCGTTGATTTGCGCAGCGACACGGTCACTCGCCCAACGCCAGGCATGCGTGAGGCCATGGCACACGCATTGGTGGGCGATGACGTCTTTGCAGACGACCCTAGCGTCAATGCCTTGCAAGAAAAAATTGCCAATCTGTTGGGCTTTGAAGCAGCATTGTTCATGCCCACTGGAACCCAAAGCAACTTGTGTGGCTTGCTGGCGCATTGCCAACGCGGCGACGAGTACATCGTGGGTCAAATGGCGCATTGCTATCGTTGGGAGGGTGGCGGTGCGGCTGTGTTTGGCAGCATACAACCGCAACCTCTGACGCAACAAGTGGATGGCAGTTTGGCCTTGGCTGACATTGAAGCGGCCATCAAGCCCGATGATGCGCACTTTGCCAAAACCAAATTGTTGGCCCTCGAAAATACATGGGGAGGCAAGGTTTTGCCTCAGTCTTATCTGAATGAGTTCAGTGCATTTGCGTTGCAAAAAGGATTGGCGCGTCACTTGGATGGCGCACGACTTTTCAATGCGGCTGTAGCCCAGGCCAGTGCGCTTGGCACATCACCGTACGATGAAGCCAAGCGCATTGCACAATGTTTTGACAGTGTGTCCGTCTGCTTTAGCAAAGGCTTGGGTGCGCCCATGGGCTCGGCCTTGTGCGGCTCCAAAGACTTGATTGCCAAAGCGCATCGCGTGCGCAAGATGGCGGGCGGTGGCTTGCGTCAAGCAGGTTTCATGGCGGCTGCCGCGTCCTATGCTTTAGATCACCATGTGCTGCGCTTGGCTGAAGACCATCAGTTGATGCAACATTTGGCGCAAGGCTTGAGCGATATTCCAGGCTTGCATGTGGAAGCACCGCAAACCAATATTTTGTTTGTTGATTTGGTGGGCGATGCCAAAGCCAAAGGTGCTGCATTGCAAGCCCACTTAAAGCAAGCGGGCATCGACATGACCGGTTTGTATCGCTTGCGATTTGTCACGCACTTAGACGTAGACCGAGCCGGCATCGATCGCGCCATTGCGGCCGTGCGCCAATTTTTCAACGCATAAGACGGCTTGCTACGCACCCCCTATTCATGAATTCAAATCCAGAGAGCGCTATGCCCATTACCCCGCACGAAGCCCTGCAAAGAACCATCGAGCACCGTGAAATTTTTCACGACGAGATGTTAAAGATCATGCGCATGATCATGAACGGTGAACTCTCGCCCGTCATGACCGCTGCTTTGATTACCGGTTTGCGCGTCAAGAAAGAAACCATTGGTGAAATCACTGCGGCAGCGCAGGTCATGCGCGAGTTTTCTACCAAAGTGGTGGTGCCCGATACGCGCCACTTGGTTGACATCGTGGGCACGGGCGGCGATGGCTCGCACACCTTCAACATTTCAACCTGCGCCATGTTTGTGGCTGCTGCTGCTGGCGCCAAAACAGCCAAGCATGGCGGGCGCAGTGTCAGCAGTAAATCTGGCAGTGCCGATGTGCTCGAGAGTTTGGGCGTCAACATCAACTTGTCGCCCGAAAAAATTGCGCAATGCGTGCAAGAGGTGGGCATTGGATTCATGTTTGCCCCCAACCACCACCCCGCCATGAAAAACGTGGCGCCAGTGCGCAAAGAGTTGGGCATCAGAACCATCTTCAATATTCTGGGTCCGCTCACCAATCCGGCCGGTGCGCCGAACATTTTGATGGGTGTGTTTCACCCCGATCTGGTGGGCATCCAAATTCGCGCTTTGCAGCGCTTGGGTGCCGAGCATGCGCTGGTGGTCTATGGCCGCGACGGCATGGACGAGGTGAGCTTGGGCGCAGCCACTTTGGTGGGCGAGCTCAAAGACGGTCACATTACTGAATACGAAATTCACCCTGAAGACTTTGGCATGGCCATGGTCAGCAACCGCGCCTTGCGAGTTGAAACACCCGAGGCGTCTCAAGCCGTGTTGCGTGCAGTGTTAAATAACGAGGCGGGCCCTGCGCGCGATATTGTTATTTTGAACGCGGGCGCCGCTTTGTATGCGGCCAACGTGTCCAGCAGCATCAAAGATGGCATCGCGTTGGCGCGTCAAGCCATTGAGTCGGGCGCTGCCAAAAACAAACTCGAACAGTTTGTAGTCTTTACACAAAAAGCAGGAGCTTCTGCATGAGCGACATTCTGAAAAAAATAGTGGCCGTGAAGCACGAAGAAATTGCGGCATCGCTTCGCAAGAAATCTTTAGAGGCTGTTCGCGCCGATGCAGAAAGCCGTGTGCTCACGCGCGATTTTGTGGGTGCCATGCGTCACAAAATAGACAATGGCCAATCTGCGGTCATTGCCGAAATTAAAAAGGCCAGTCCTTCCAAAGGAGTGCTGCGTGCTGACTTTATGCCAGCAGACATTGCCCAAAGTTATGCCGAGCACGGCGCGGCATGTTTGTCGGTGTTAACCGATGCGCAATTTTTCCAAGGCAGTGCTGACTTTTTGAAACAAGCGCGCGCCAGTTGTGATTTGCCCGTGCTGCGCAAAGACTTCATGGTCGACCCCTACCAAGTTTATGAAGCACGCGTGATGGGCGCCGATTGCATCTTGCTCATTGCGGCTTGCTTGGACGATGCGCAAATGAAAGACATGGAAGCTGTGGCGCGCAGCATGGACATGGCGGTGTTGGTAGAAGTGCACGATGCTGAAGAATTAAACCGCGCACTCAAACTCAAAACCCCCTTGGTGGGTATCAACAACCGCAACTTGAGAAGCTTTGAAGTGTCCTTGGACACCACTTTGGGCATGCTGAAAGATGTGCCGGCCGACCGCATCTTGGTAACCGAAAGCGGCATCTTGTCGAGCGCCGATGTGCAAAAGATGCGTGAAGCCCATGTGAATGCATTCTTGGTGGGCGAGGCCTTTATGCGCGCCGCCGACCCAGGCAAGGCTTTGGCCGATTTGTTTCAGTGATTTTCGCCAATCAACTGCGCCTTGAAGATTGGCCGCCCACGGAGGGCGACCTGTCGCCGATTTGGGCGCAGTTGTTGGCAGATTTTTGGCAAAGCCACACGGGACTTGCCTTGTCTGAAAAAGTTCTGGCCTCTCTAATTGCCGGAAAAGTGGTTTATCCAAGAACCCCCTACAAAGCGCTGGCGCTGACATCCTTCGACAAAGTTGACGTGCTTATTTTGGGTCAAGACCCCTACCATGGCCCTTGCCAAGCTGAAGGCTTGGCTTTTTCGGTGGGCGACAGTCAAAAAATCCCACCCAGTTTGCGCAATATTTTGAAAGAAATTCAGCGTGACACAGGCGGTCTGCCCCCGGCAAGTGCCAATGGCGGCAGTCTGGTGCGGTGGGCAGAACAGGGTGTTTTGTTGCTCAATACAGCCCTCACTGTAGAAGATGGTCTGCCTGCCAGCCATAGCAAGTGGGGTTGGGAAGTGCTCACTGACAACATCATTGATGCATTGGCCAAAGATGCAAAGCCACGTGCTTTTTTGCTGTGGGGTGGTCATGCGCAAAGCAAGGCGCCTAGCATTGATGCCTTCAATGCAGATGGTCGGCATTTGGTACTCAAGGCCAACCACCCATCGCCTTTGTCGGCGCTTCGGCCACCTTTGCCCTTTATGGGTTGCGGTCATTTTGGCCAAGTGAACCAATGGTTGGTGGCGCAAAATAAAAATCCGATTGTTTGGTAATTTCCTTCGTCAAGCTTGCCGACTCCCAGAAAAAAGTGGCATAATCCGAGATTCGCTGAGGAGGGGTGCCCGAGTGGCTAAAGGGGGCAGACTGTAAATCTGTTGGCTTACGCCTACACTGGTTCGAATCCAGTCTCCTCCACCAGCAAAACTTACCTTGTTAAGAACAGAGCGTTTGGAATCAGAACAACGCATCATGGCTGTTGTCATTCATTTGACTTCATTTGCCGCAATGATGTGCCTGACTCTGCTGCATGCATATGCGGGAGTAGTTCAATGGTAGAACCCTAGCCTTCCAAGCTAATGACGCGGGTTCGATTCCCGTCTCCCGCTCCAGTTGTTAATGAGGTGGTGCAGTCGTTATTTGATTGAACAGTTAGTGCAGACAAAGTGCTTCGAGTGCTGAGTCAAACCGCCCTTGTGGCTCAGTGGTAGAGCACCCCCTTGGTAAGGGGGAGATCGCGGGTCCGATTCCCGCCAAGGGCACCAGATTTTTGTGTATTCGTTTTAATGTTTTTTTCGGAGTCGAGAAATGGCAAAAGAGAAATTTGAGCGGACAAAACCGCACGTCAACGTTGGCACCATTGGTCACGTTGACCACGGCAAAACAACACTGACAGCTGCTATTACTACGGTGTTGGCAGCCAAGTTTGGCG
>JBASJS010000006.1:0-66018 GCA_049655425.1 Limnohabitans sp.
TTGCCATTTGAAATTTCCTTATTAAGGTTTATGTAAAAAACTGATTTCTTTGCAAAGAAACCGAGTGCGAGCGGTTAAGCAAAAAGCCCACACTCGACAGAACGGACTGGGGTCAATCCGCTCTGCGCAGTGCAGGCTGTAGTGGTTTTTCCTAGACTTACCAGACTGGTAGTAAGCAAATGAGTAGGTCGTTTTTACGTGCTCTAAATCATTGATTTCAAATATGCTTTTTCATCTGCTTTATCGCTTGCATAAAAAATAACGACCACCGACCATCGACTCTTCATAATTTGACTGGAGATAAACGGATGGTTGTGAAAGTTCTCACCGACGAGCTGGTCCAAGCGCTCAGCTGCCCCGCGGGTCGCACACACCTGGAGGTGTTTGACACTGAAGTTAGGGGCTTCTATGTCGACCTGCTTTGCAGTGGCCGCAAAACCTACCGCGTGCGTTACTGGCTAGATGCCAAAAAAAGACTAGAAAGCATTGGCGATGTCAAACAGCTGAGCGTGCAAGAAGCGCGCACTTTGGCCGTGCAAACCATTCAAACGGGCAAGCTGCGGCCGCATGGGTCTGTACCCGATCGGTATGCAAGCAAGCGTCATGGCGCTGTGCTCGTTACCCTTGAAGAGTTCTTGCTAAACAAGTATTTGCCGTACGTACGCAGCTACAAACGCAGCTGGATATCAGATGAGTCCATGATTCGCCTTCACATCGTGCCTGCTTTGGGCCAGATGGCCATGGCGCGCATATCGGCGCTAGATTTCTCTGGCTTTATAGAAACGCTCAAACACAAACAACTGGCGGCAGGCACCATCAACCGCGCCTTGGTGTTGCTGCGATACGCATACAAACTGGCACACAGATGGTCAGTGCCAGGCGTGAACTTAGATAGCTTCAATGGCGTGCGCTATTTAAAAAACGACAACCGCATAGAGCGCTACCTGACAGCAGAACAGTCAAGCCAGCTGCTGCATGAAGTGCGCAACAGTCACAACCCCTTGCTGCCCATGATTGTGGCATTTCTGATTTACACAGGAGCTCGCAAACGCGAAGTGCTAGATGCCAAATGGACCGACATCGACTGGGTGCAACGCTCCTGGAAAATCTCCAAGAACAAGTCCAACAAAATAAGACACATCCCTTTGTCTTTGGGGGCCATCGATACCTTAATGCAAGCCAAGTCTCACAGAATGTTGAAAGAAAACTGTGAGTACATCTTCCCAAACCCCAATACCCTGAAGCCCTTTAGCTCATTCTTCTTCAGCTGGGATGCAGCACGAAAGCGCGCAGGCATACCTGAATTGCGTGTGCATGATTTAAGACACAGCTTTGCATCGTTCTTGGTGAATGCAGGGAGGAGTTTGTATGAAGTGCAGGAGCTACTGGGTCATGCGGATATAAAGACGACCAGCAGATATGCGCATTTAAGCAGGGAAAGGTTGAATGCGGCTGTGGAGTGTGTGCCTAGGATATAGGCAAAAGAAAAACCCCACCCCCTTTTGAGGAGTGAGGTTACTTTTGCTAATTGTTAATTATTCTAAAAGCTAAACTTTTAAGTAAATTAAGCAATAGTCAGTGTGGTGCCAAGATCTGTAATAGTCGTTAAACCAGTGATACCAGTTAACTTAATGATCTGGTCGTCAGCACCGCCAGTAGCAGAGCCTGCGTTATAAACGTATGTACTTCCGTCGAATTCGAAGAAAGCAGTAGATCCAGCAACATCCAATTCTGCATCAGCAAGGACTGCAGTCACCATTTCAGCAAATGTATCATCAGCAGCTGCAAAAGTGATTTTGCCGCCAGCTGTTGTATCAACATCTGAAGTTGCAGTTGTACCATTAGCCTCAACAGCCAACACGGTTACAGCTGTAAATGACAAAATGTCAGATGCAGATGCAAAGTCTGTAATTACATCAAGGCTCGTACCAGAAATGCTACCAGTTGTACCAAAGACGAATGTATCGGCTCCGGCTCCTCCTGTCATTGTGTCTGATCCAGTACCGCCAGTAATGACGTTAGCAGTAGCAGAACCAACAATGTAGTCAGCCAAGTTAGTGCCTGTTACGTTGTTAATATTAACCAATGTATCCACAACAGAAGCATTTGTTGAAGACTCTGTGCTGTAAAGGTACGTTGATGTTCCAGAAGCAACTGTTGGAGCAACTGTTGTCAGATAAGCACCAGTAGCAGTGAAAACACCAGACTGTGTCAAAGCTGCGTCGCTCAAGTTAACTACAACACCGGTTGTTGTGCTTGAACCAGCTTGTTCGACAACGTTGGCTGATGAAAATACATAAGTGTTTGTGCCTGTGCCGCCATCAATCGCGTCAGCAGCTGAACCGCCAGTGATTGCATCGTTACCCGCACCACCATTCAGTACGCTAGCCTTTGTAGCAGAGCCAGTAATAGTGTCTGCACCAGCACCGCCATTGATTGACACACCTGCAGTTGCTGTAGAAGCAGCAGCATTCAATGTATCGTCACCAGCGCCACCAGTCAAAGTTGCGCCAGAGGCCAAAACACCTGTCGTGTAGCTTACGCCACCCAAAGTAACGCCAGAAGCGTCAAAAGAAGTCAGAGCAGTTCCAGAGAAGGTGCCTAATGTCAATCCAGCGTTACCGGTAACAGTAATCGATTTGGCATTGGCATCTGTCAATGTTGTAATGACGTGAGCTTGTGCAGTTGGTGTCGTTGCAGAATTTGCAGTGCTGAAGTTAACTGTTTCGAAGCCAGAAGTAACCAAAGTGCCAACAGTAGTAGCTGCATTAGATGCAGACAATGCAACGTTCAATACGTCAGCAGCACCGTCGTTCAACAATGATGCGGTTGTTGCAGTTTGCGTAGCATTTGTAAATGTAACATTTGCACCACTAGTCAAACCTGCAACAGTCAGAACTTGACCTGCTTGTACGCCAGCGACTGTAACGTCGTTGATTGCGTTCAAGAAGTTCATGTTAACTGTGCCGGTGGCTGCTACATCACCAACTGCAAACTTCTCGAAGTTTGACAACTTAGTTGAGAAGGTGTTGGATGCTGAAGCTGTAACAGCATTAGCAGCAGTCATTGACAGTGTGTCAGTGCCTGCACCAGCGTCGATAGTGCCTCCGGTGCCCAAAGCTGTGACATTAACGTTAACAGTGTCGTTACCTGCACCAGTTGTGATGGCTTTGGTAGTTGCGCCCACGATGATGCTTTCTGCGCCGTCAGCGCCTGTGAAAGTCACAGCATTACCGATAGCTGCACCCAATGTCAGGCCTGCACCTGTTGAAGCGATTGCTGTCACTGCACCGATATCAGTCAAAGCAGAGATAGTTGTTTTGCCTGCACCGCTAACATTCAAAGCAGTAGCAGCAGTAAAGCTAACATCAGCAACTGTTGAATCAGCAGTTGAAGTAATGTTCACGGTTGTGTACTTCGCAGCTTGCGAACCGGAAATAGCACCAACCAAACCACCTTGTAAACCTAAATTCAAAGTAGTTGCGATGACTGATGTGTCGGTAGTTGTTGTGTTCAAGCCAACTGTACCGCTAGCCAAAGTAGTGCCACCCTTGAGGTTCAAGTTTGTCAAGACATTTGAAGCAACTGTGGAGTTTCCAAAGTTTTGCAATGTAACTGTTGTGATGGTATCGGAAGCAGTTACTGCATTGCCATCAGCAATGGTGACAGCCGCATTAACAACCTTAACCTTATCGCCAGTAGCAGCCCATGTAGCAGTTGCAGCAGATTGATTCACAGTTACAGATGTAGTGCCAGTTTTACCATTAACGCCAATGGCGCCAACAGTCACAATGTCGCCTGCATTTTCGCCTACACCAGCAGTCACGTTGCTACTAACAACAACAGATGTGCCACCGTTAACAGTTACCGTAGAAGTTGTGCCAGTAGAAGCGCCGGCTGTTGCATTGTCAGCGACAGTCTCGGTATGTGCAACAGTCACGATACCGGTTGCAGGTGATGTAGAAGAGCCAATTACGACGTCTGAAGATGCTACGGCTACACCGCCTGTACCCAAAGTGACAGAGTCAGCAGATGTTGAAGTAACGTTTTTACCGCCCACTACAGACAATTCAGTGCCAGCCGCTGCAGTGAGGTCAACAGTACTGACAGTAACATCTGTTGTTGCTGCGGCCGTCAAAGTCACATTGCCTGCTGCACCTACGGCAACAGATGTTGTGCCTGTCCATGCTGTTGTGTTTGATGTCACAGCGCCAGTGCTTGTGAACTGAATGTTTTCAATGCTAGAAACAGCAAGACCAGCCAATGATGTTGTATCGATTGCGCCAACAACTGATGCAGACAAAGTATCAGTACCAGCACCACCGTTGATGGCGTCAAGTGCGCTTAAGGTCAAGGCGCCAGCTGTTGTGCTTGCTGCAAACGCATCGTTACCAGCACCGCCAGTAAAGCTGTCAATGCCAGATGTCAATGTGAATGTTGCATTAGGAACTGTCACGATACCAGCAGCAGCAAAAGTGCCACCTTTGTTATCAGTAGTTTGTGACAAAGCCAAAGCTGCGTCGACTGTTGTATTGAATGCTGTTGCAGCTGCGCCGTATGTAGCGTCTGCAGACATCTGCGCAAAGCCGTTGAGCAATTCAACAACTTTTGCACCTTTGTGTGAACCAGCAGCTGTCAACTGAGCAGCTACCCAGTTAGCCAAGCCAGCAACAGATGTCAAACCGAGGTTTGTCACCAAAGTTGTAGCCACTGCCAAGTCTGTAGACGCTGCGAAATCGCGTGCATACAGAACATCGGTCAAAGCAGAAGGATCAAGAGCTGCAACTTCTTTGTAAGTCGCATTGCTCATTTGTGTGTTGTACAAAGCGCCAGCAACACGTGCCAGAACCGTACCGTTTGTAGAGATAGCCATTTGAGTTTCCTTTTAAGGGTTTACAGATAATTCAGAGTTCTTTGCAAAGAATTCCGAGTGCGAGCGGTCAAGCAAAAAGCCCACACTCGTCAGAGCGCACTTGCAAAAATGCGCTCTGAAAAATGTGGGCTTTTGTATCGTTACAAATGCTTAAAGCATTACAAAGGTTAGTACCTTTTCTGCTCGTAGTAAGCATACAATTCGGCCTCTCTTAAGCCCTTGATTCTTAAGAGTTTTTAGAGGTTCGAATTTATGCAACGGCATCACAACGACGTAACGCGTCGTTTAACGACAACGAGGTAAGGGTTGTCTTTCCTCTCAATA
The DNA here is from genome assembly GCA_049655425.1 of Limnohabitans sp. Classification (GTDB taxonomy): domain Bacteria; phylum Pseudomonadota; class Gammaproteobacteria; order Burkholderiales; family Burkholderiaceae_C; genus Limnohabitans_A. Next base: position 5,198 of record JBASJS010000006.1, read on the forward strand.
ATATTTTTTAGTATTAAATTGAGATGAAGGTGCCAAAAGTCCTACTTACTGATTTATATATTTCTGCAGTAAGTTGTCCAACCGATAAATCCCACTTGGAAGTATTCGATTCCGAGCTTCGTGGGTTCTACGTGGATGTGCTTGCCAGCGGACGAAAGAGTTTCAGGCTTAGGTACCGGTACGAGAAAAAACTTCGCGTTGTCACATTGGGCGACGCACGCATTGTGACCACCGACGAAGCGCGGCTGCTGGTCATCAACTTACTTAGACAAGCCAAGCAAGGTGTCGACCCGCAAGCACCGGCCATCAATGAAGCCGGTCCGTTGCTCAAAGACTTCTTTACCGACAAATATTTGCCTTACGTCAAGAGTTACAAGCGCAGCTGGGACACCGACGAGTCGATGATTCGCAATCACTTGGTGCCCAAGTTAGGCCACTTGCACATGGGACGCATCTCGCCGCCCGACATTGCGGTCTTTGTAGAGAAGATGAAAGCAGAAGAGTACGCCAGTGGCACTTGCAACCGTGCCTTGGTGTTGCTGCGGTTTGGTTTTGCGTTGGCACTGCGCTGGAAAGTGCCTGGCATCGACAGCAACCCTGTGAAGGAAATTAAAAACATCAAAGACGACAACAAGATTGAGCGCTACTTAACCGAGGTGCAAACCAAGGCGCTGTTAGACGCTGTGCGTCAAAGCGAAAGTGAGATGTTGCAATACATTGTGTTGTTCTTAATTTACACAGGTGCTCGCAAACGAGAGGTGCTTGATGCACGTTGGCGCGACATCGATTGGGCGCAGCGCTCTTGGCGTATTCCCAAAACCAAATCGGGCAAAGTGAGGCACATCCCACTGAGTACCGGCGCTATGAAAGTGCTCGAGCATTTGCGCCTGCGCATTCGTGAAGGTTTCTTGGACGAGCAGCCCATTTTTGCCAACCCCAAAACAGGCGAGCCCTTTGTGTCCTTCTTTTACAGTTGGAACAACGCGCGCATTCGCGCAGGCTTGCCAGAGTTTCGCATTCACGATTTGCGGCACAGCTTTGCCTCGTATTTGGTGAATGCAGGCCGCAGCTTGTACGAGGTGCAAGAACTGCTGGGCCATGCCGACATCAAAACCACCAGCCGCTATGCGCACCTAAGCCGAGAGCGTTTGGTGGCCGCCGTAGAGGTGGTGCCTCAAATAGAAATTGGGCCACGAGAAAGACTCGTGACCCAATTGAAAGCTTCTGATTTGCTGCTGACCACCTAAGCTTTTGAAAGCTTAGGCATCAGTGCATTGAAGTGCCGTTATGGCGTCGCTGTAACTGCTACCGTCACCACGCTGCTGTTGAGGCTACCGTCGTTCACCATCAAGGTGAACACATACACACCTGTTACATCGGCCACAAATGTGGGGCGAATCAAGTTGGTGCCAGCGCCCAATGTGGCGGTGCTGGTGGGTGGACGGTAAGTCATGGTCCAGGTGTAGATGAGGGTGTCGCCATTGGCATCGGTACTGCCCGAGCCGTCCAACGTCACCGTTGCACCACGCGTTACGGTTTGTGCTGTGCCTGCATTGGCCACCGGTGCCAAGTTGGCAGCGCCCGCAGTAATGGTGATGTAGCTCAGCGGGCTGCTCAATCGACCATCGCTCACTTGCAAGCTGAACACATAGGTGCCGGCACGGTCTGCCACAAAGGTGGGTCGCATGGCGGTGTCGGAAGACAACACGGCTGTGCTGGTGAGGGGTTTAGAAATCATCACCCACTTGTAGGTCAGTGTGTCGTTGTTGGCGTCGGTACTGCCGCTGCCGTCCAAGGTGGCGGTGTTGCCAGCCACCACGTTTTGGTAAGGACCTGCGTTGGCCACGGGTGCCACGTTGGCCACAGCCGCTGTCACGGTGGTGGTCACAATGGCGCTGTCAACTTTGCCGTCGTTTACCACCAAGCTGGCCACATACACGCCCACCAGGTCGGCGGTGAAGGTGGGTTTGGCGGTGGTGGTAGAGCTCAAGGTTGCCGCGCTGCCAATGGGTTTGGCCAGCAACACCCACTTGTAAGTGAGGGTGTCGTTGTTGGCATCGGTACTGCCGCTGCCGTCCAAAGTCACAGTGCCCAGCACCACGCTTTGAAGAGCGCCGGCATTGGCAACAGGGGCTACGTTGGCAGCAGAAGCTGTTACGGTGGTGGTAATCACGGGGCTGTCGAGCTTGCCATCATTCACTTGCAAGCTGAACACATACACACCCGCTTGATCGGCTGTGAAGGTAGGCTTGGCCGAGGTGGTGGAGGCCAACACGGCGTTGGAGTTGGCAGGCTTGCTAAGCAAGGCCCACTTGTATGTGAGGGTGTCGCCATTGGCGTCCGAGCTGGCGCTGGCATCCAATGTTACGGTGCCCAGCACCACGTTTTGGTTGGCACCTGCGTTGGCCACAGGGGCCACGTTGGCTGCCGATGCGTTAACGCTAACAGTGGTGACCGCGCTGTCGACTTTGCCGTCGTTCACTTGCAAGCTGAACACATACACACCGGCAATGTCGGCCGTGAAGGTGGGCTTGGCAGACGTGGCTGAAGACAAAGCTGCTGTGGAGTTGGTAGGCTTGCTCAGCAAGGCCCACTTGTAGGTGAGGGTGTCGCCATTGGCATCGGAGCTGGCGCTACCGTCCAAAGTCACAGTGCCCAACACCACGCTTTGGTTGGTGCCTGCATTGGCCACCGGTGCGGCGTTGGCCACAGAAGCCATCACGGTGGTGGCCACAGTGGTGCTGTCCACGCGGCCATCGTTCACGATCAGGGTGACCACATACGGGCCTACCAAATCTGCAGTGAATGTAGGTTTGGCCGACGTGGGGTTGGCCAAGGTGGCGGTGCTGCCAGTGGGCTTGGACATCATGACCCAACGGTAGGTCAGTTGGTCGCGGTTGGCGTCGGAGCTGTTGGTGCCGTCTAAGGTCACCACGCTGGCCACGGTCACGTTTTGGTTAGCGCCGGCATTGGCAATGGGGTCTGCATTGGCAGAGGCCACACTGACGGTGGTGGCAGCGGCTTGGCTGTCTACTTTGCCGTCGTTCACAATGAGTGAGGCCACAAAGGTGCCTGCTACGTCTGCGCGGAATGTTGGCTTGGAGGACGTTGGGTTAATCAGCGCAGCAGAGCTGCCTGTGGGCTTGGTAATCAAGGTCCACTTGTATGTAAGGAAGTCGTTGTTGGCATCGGAGCTACTAGTGCCGTCCAATGTAACGGTGTCATTGAGCTTCACACTTTGCGCCAAACCTGCATTGGCCACGGGCGCGGAGTTGGCTGCTGAGGCAGTAATCACCACCACAGAAGACAAGCTGTCGGCCTTGCCGTCGTTCACAACCAAGATGGCGGTGTAGGTGCCTACCATGTCGGCCGTAAAGCGGGGGTTGGGAGAGTAAGTGGCATTGAGTGCTGCGCCGCTGCCTGTGGGCACATTGCTCAAGCTCCACTTATAAGTAAGAGGGTCGCGGTTGGCATCGGTACTGGCGGTGCCGTCCAAGGTCACCACGCTGCCCACCGTAATGCTTTGGTTGGGACCGGCATTGGCCACAGGCGCCGAGTTGCTCACACTTGAGTAAACACTGACCGTTGACACGGTGCTGTTGGCTTTGCCATCGTTCACCACCAACGTGATGGTGTAAGTGCCCGCAATGTCGGCCGTGAAGGTGGGCTTGGCATTGGTGCTGGAAGACAAAGCGGCCAAACTGCCTGCAGGCGTGGTGGTCATTTGCCAGAGATAAGTCAGCGATTGGTTGTTGACGTCGCGGCTGCCGCTACCGTCCAAAGTAACCAAGCTGCCCACCGACACGTTTTGTGTCACGCCGGCATTGGCCACGGGTGGGGTGTTGGAGGTGCTGCAACCGGTGCCAGGCAAGATGCCCAACACAGCGGAACAACCTGCACTGCCACCGCCGCCGCAAGCAACGAGGAGGGATGTGAGCAGGGCGGCAAAGGTGACGCGCATTGTGGTGTTCATGGTGATGTTCACTGGGTTGTTCACTTGCAAAGAGAATGAGAAATGTCAATGTTCTCGGGGTAACGCAACCCCTTGTTGTTGTAGAGGTCTACAGCGCCGCCAATCAGGCCACCCGTGAGGATGTTGCCGGCCATTTCCCAAGAGGGCAAAGCGGGAGCCGTGACGGTCATGGGTTGGCTGAATTGGGTTTTGCAGGTGATGTCGAGCCCGCGGTTGTCGCCGGCCACCACCACTTTGCCTGGGGAGTTGAAAGTCCAGCTGCCCTTCGTGTTTTCTGCGCGGCAATAGGCTTGAACGGCTTTGCCGCTGCACATCACGCGAACTGTCAGCTCTTGGGTGTCGTCATTTAAGAGGCTGGCGCAGCCGCTTAAACCGCCAATGGCCAAGCCCAATGCGGCTGCAAATGTTGCGCGCGCAAGGGGGTGTTTGGTGAAGTTTGTGAATGTCATGGCGTGTTCAAGCTTTCTGCATGGGCTATTTCTCTGTCCGTAAATCGTCACGAAAGTCTGAAACTTGAGGGCGGGGCGCCGTCAAATCGCTGACAGTCTGGGTCATTGGACTTCGTATCAGCAAGATTTGAGCCTGCCTATAAGTAGGGGGGATGGGCCGAAAGTGGCAAAGCTTTGCCGGTGGCTTGCCGCACTTTCTTGCTTACCAGTGGTTTGTGAGACATGCCTGTATGCTTTTATTTGCTTTCAATTGCGCCATTCAAGTCAAATGATTGCGCCATTTTTTGAGGTATCGCGCCATAATTGCGCTATGAACAAATCGCTGACCTTTGAACTCTTGGTCCTCATTCGAGCCGCCAAGCAGGGCCTTGCCATGGCCGACATTCAGGCCAGCATGCCAGGGTTGGCGCGCCGAACTGCGCAACGACACTTGGCGAAGGGCATTCAATCTGGCATTTTGGTGGGGCAGGGTGAAGGCCGAGGGCGGCGTTATCTTTTGGCAGATCGGGGCAGCTATGGGTCCACCGTTCCCACGGCTCTTTTGTTACAAGAAACGCCAGACAAAGCGCCTGCATTTCCCAGTTGGATACCCTTGTCGCTCGACAGTTTGGATGTGCTGCGTTACGTTGACCAAGACCTTGGCGCGCGCAAACCCGTGGGTTATCAGCATGAATTTTTAGCGGCTTACGAGCCAGGTCGCACATGGTATTTGTCAGAACCCCTCAGGCGACAACTGCACAAAATGGGCAAGACCAGCGCGGTGAATGCGCCTGCCGGCACCTACAGCCGCGCCATCTTGAACCGCTTGCTGATTGATTTGTCTTGGGCCTCCAGCCATCTGGAAGGCAACACCTACTCTCGCCTAGACACACTGCAACTGATACAGCATGGGCAGGTGGCGCAAGGCAAGGCGGCCCTTGAAACCCAAATGATTTTGAACCACCGTGCCGCCATTGAGTTGCTGGTGAACAACATCGACACGGTGGGCTTAAACCGCTACACCCTCATGAACATTCACAGTGCCTTGTCAGAAAATTTGTTGCCCGACCAAGAAGACGAAGGGCGCGTGCGGCAGCATGCAGTGCACATCGGTCAAAGTGTGTACCGGCCTCTGTCGGGCTTGGCGCAACTTGAAGCCGGTCTCGACACGCTGTTGCAAAAAGTCGGCCTCATTCCCGATCCCTTTGAGCAGTCTTTTTTCATGATGGTGCACTTGCCGTATTTGCAGCCCTTTGCCGACATGAACAAGCGTAGCTCGCGCTTGGCGGCCAACTTGCCTTTGTTTCGCGCCAATCTGTGCCCTTTGACATTTTTGGATGTGCCCGAACAGGCCTACAGCCGAGCCACGTTGGGCGTGTATGAAATGACCCGCGTGGAGTTGCTGCGAGACCTGTACACCTGGGCCTATCAGCGCTCTACGCACGAATATTCAAGCATTCAGCAAAACTTGACCGAGCCCGATCCGCATCGGCTGAAGTGGCGCAATTTCATCAAGCAATGCGTTCGCGAAGCGGTTCAACAACCCTTAGTAGACCCTTTGAAACACGTTCAAACGCAGGTGGCTTTGCACATTCCACAAGACGAGCAAGCGCCGGTTTTTGCATTGCTCGTGAATGAACTTGGGCGCTTGCACGAAGGGGTGTTGGCGCGTTATGGCTTAAAACCCTCTGAGTTTGCACTTTGGAAAGCACGTTCTGAATGATTAAGAATTCATTTTAAAAATTCTGAAAATTTTGCTTGAAAACTTCATATAGGAAGGTTTAGAATCCGTTCCTATATGAATTCTGTAGTCCGCGTTCCCCTCAACACCACGCCCGAGCAATTTGCCCGGCTGCAAGCTTTGCAGTCGGCATTTGCCGAGGTGTGCAATGCCTTGGCGCCTGAAGTTCAGCGCACGCGCGTTTGGAACCGGGTGGCTTTGCACCACATGCATTACCGGGCTCTGCGCGAGAAGTTTCCTGCGTTGGGTTCACAAATGGTGTGCAATGCCATCTATGCCGTCTCGCGCACGTCGCGCATGGTGTTTCAAATGCCGGCCAGTCCGTTCAGTTTGGCGAAGTTGGGCGACAAACCGTTGCCTTTGCTGCAATTTGCCAACAGTTGCCCGGTTTACTTCGATCGCCACACGCTCAGCATCAAGGGCTCTAAGTTGTCTTTGTTCACGCTGGACGGTCGCATGCACTTTGAGTTAACTTTGCCTGAATCGCAGCTTCTGCTGTTTAAAGTGGCTAAGTTGCGCGAAATATCCCTCACACGTCGCGTAGACGGCTTGTACGAGCTAGCCTTCTGGCTCGAGAGCCAACAAGCCCTCACCCAGCAAGAAGCGCAAGCTGCGCTGGACGTGCAAATTTCTGATGCTGAAGACGCTGTGCCAGCGGCTTTGCTGGCCCAGTCTCCCATTCCCGATTACGTCTCTATTGAGGTTGCTGCATGAAGCCCCAAACCCCCCCGTCCGAACTGGCCCTGGCCTTTGAGCCACTCAAGCCAGTGATTTTGAAAGCCATTGGCTTTAGCACGCTGATCAGCTTGCTGGCGCTGGCGCCCACTGTCTATATGTTGGAGGTTTATGACCGTGTGGTGAACAGCCGCAGCGGCATGACCTTGGCCATGTTGACCGTCATGATTGTGTTGGCCTACGCCGTCATGGAGCTTTTAGAAAAAGTGCGCGGCGCTTTGATGCGTGCTGCTGGGGTGCAAGTAGACGAAGCACTTTCTAAGCGCGTGTACGACGCCATGTTTCAAGGTTTCTTGAAGCGTCAGGTTGGCGGCTCGATGCAAGTGCTGAACGATTTGAAGTCGGTACGCGAGTTTTTGGCCAACCCGGCCCTCATGGCCATTTTGGAAGCGCCTGTGGCCTTGGTGGCCTTGGCCCTGATTTTTGCCATTAGCCCGGTGCTGGGCTATGCGGCCATCTTGGGCGCTGTGGCGCAAATTGGTGTGGCTTGGATGAACGAGCGGGCCACGCGCAAACCACTGGGCGAGGCCAACCGCAGTGCCATGGGTGCGCAACAGTTTGCCGAAGCGTCGCTGCGCAATGCCCACGTGATGGAGTCCATGGGCATGCTGGACGCGGTGCATGGCCGCTGGCAAAAACGTCAGCAAGAATTTGTGGGCTTCCAGGCCACGGCCTCGATGGGCGCGGGTTTGTGGACGGCCATGTCCAAGGCGGTACAACAAGTGATGTCTTCATTGCTGTTGGGCTTGGGTGCTTGGTTGATGCTCAACAACATGTTGAACGGCGGTGCCAGCATGATGATCATTGGCTCGGTGTTGGGCGGCCGTGTGCTGGCGCCTTTGAGCCAATTGGTGGCGCAGTGGAATGGCGTGGTGAATGTGCGCGGTGCATGGGGCCGCTTGGAAGCTTTGCTGGCGCAAGTGCCTGCCAAGCCCGAAGCCATGGCGCTGCCCGCACCCAAAGGCATGCTGACGGTGGAAGGTTTGATGGCCGGTGCGCCCGGCCAGCAAGTGCCCATTGTGCGCGGTGTGCAGTTTGCCCTCAGCCCCGGCGAAGTGTTGGCCGTGGTCGGTCCATCCGCTTCTGGCAAAACCACCTTGGCACGTTTGCTGGTGGGCTTGTGGCCCTCTATGGGCGGCAAGGTGCGCTTGGACGGCGCCGACATTCACACCTGGGACAAAACAGAGTTGGGTCCTTACTTGGGTTATTTGCCGCAAGGCGTTGAGTTGCTAGAAGGCACCTTGGCAGAAAACATTGCCCGCTTTGGCGAGGTTGACATGGTGCAAGTAGAGGCCGCAGCCCGTTTGGTGGGTGTGCACGAGCTCATCATGTCTTTGCCCCAGGGTTACAACAGCCCCGTGGGCCGTGATGGCGCCATGCTGTCGGGCGGTCAACGTCAGCGCGTAGGTTTGGCCCGTGCGCTGTATGGCAAGCCGGTGTTTGTGGTGCTGGACGAGCCCAACTCCAGTTTGGACGAAGCCGGTGATTTGGCCTTGGCCAATGCCATTGCCGCATTGAAACAACTCGGCACCACCTTTGTGGTGATGACCCACCGCACCAGCGTGCTGGGTGTGGCCGACAAGATGCTGATCATGCGCGACGGCGCACAACAAGCCTTTGGCCCACGCGATGAAGTGCTGGCCGCGTTGCAACAGAAAGCTAAATCATGAAGATTCCAGAAATGATGAACCGCGACGAGTTGTCGCGCACGCTGTGGGGCTTCCGCTATGAGTTCATGGTGGCGGGTATTTTCAGCTTGGTGGCCAACCTGCTGATGCTCACGCCCACCATTTACATGTTGCAGGTCTACGACCGTGTGATGTTGAGCCAAAGCACGGGCACTTTGATTGCCGTGTCTTTGATTACCCTTTTCTTCTTTGGCGTGCTCACCTTTGCCGAGTGGTCGCGTTCTAAGTTGTTGGTTAGCTCTGGCGTTCGTTTGGATGAGTTGCTTAGCAAGCGTTTGTTCCATGCCAGCTACGAAGCGTATTTGAATCCTGAAGTGAGCAATCCTTCACGCTCGTTCAACGACCTGACCGAAGTGCGCCAGTTCTTAACCGGCAACGGCATCTTTGCATTCTTTGATGCGCCATGGGCCCCCATCTACATTGGTGTGCTGTTCATGCTGCACCCTTGGTTGGGCGTGATGACCATTTTCTTTGGCTTGGTGCAAGCGGTGTTGGCCTGGTGGGGTAGCCAAGCCACCAAGCCTGCGCAAGCCGCAGCCAGCAAATCGCAGCAAGACGTGGGCGGTTATTTGCAAAGCAAATTCCGCAATGCTGAAGTGATTGAGTCGATGGGCATGGTGAGCCACTTGTACCGCCGCTGGTCCGAGCGCAATGCCAAAGCCATGGGCAGTGCATTGAATGCACAAGCCGTGGCCGGCCGCGTGGTGGCCTGGAGCAAGTTTGTGCGCTATACACAGCAGTCATTGGCTTTGGGTGGTGGCGCTTTGTTGGTGATTCAAGGTGAGTTGTCACCGGGTGCCATGATTGCCGCCAACGTGCTGACCACACGCGCTTTGGCACCGATCGATTTGATGGTGGGCACTTGGACAGGTTTCTTGAGTGCCAAAGAAGCTTATGTGCGTTTGCGCGATTTGCTGCAAGCGCATCCTTTGCGCAACAAAGAACCCATGGGTGTTGTGCCCAAAGGCGATGTGGCATTGAAGGATGTGGTGGCGTCTGCACCAGGTCGCAAAGAACCAATTTTGAAAGGCGTGAGCGCCATCATGCCAGCAGGCACCGTGACGGTGGTGTTGGGTGCATCAGGTTCTGGTAAATCCACTTTGGCACGTGTGTTGTTGGGCATTTGGCCGCACACCGGTGGCGAGGTATTGCTAGACGGCCAACCCATTTTGAACTGGGACCGCATGGAGCTTGGCCCCCACATTGGTTACTTGCCCCAAGACATTGAATTGTTTGACGGCACCATTGCCGAAAACATTGCGCGCGCGGGCCAAGTGGTTTCTGAAAAAGTGATTGCCGCCGCCGAAGCTTCTGGTTTGCACCAAATGATTTTGCGATTCCCCAAAGGCTACGACACGCCCATGGGTGAAGCGGGTGGATTGCTGTCGGGTGGCCAGCGTCAGCGCATTGGCTTGGCCCGTGCTTTGTATGGCGAGCCGGCCTTGGTGGTGCTGGACGAACCCAACGCCAACTTGGACGATGAAGGCGAAGCCGCACTGGTGCGTGCGGTGCAAGGCCTCAAAGCCAAAGGCAAAACTGTGGTGCTGATCAGCCACCGACCCGGCATTGTGGGTGTGGCCGACAGACTTTTAATTTTGCACCAAGGCACTGTGCATGCTAGCGGCCCGCGCGATGGTGTGCTGGCGGCATTGCAACAACAACGTGAAGCAGCGCAGGCTGCGCAGACTGCGCAGACTGCGCAAGTGGCGCCTCCAGCAACGCCGCCTGCGCCTTCAGCAGATGGCAACCCTTCTTCTAATTCCTAATATTGTTTGACACTTAAATCGAGACTGTCATGGCCAAACCTAATTTGAACTCCTCTTTAAAATCAGCTGTGCAAGATGCACAGGTGGTCACCTCCAACGACGATGGCGCACCGCGCGCATCGTCCGACACACGTGCCGTGGCACGCACTGGCTTGCTGGTGTTGGCCGTTGGCTTTGGCGGCTTCTTGCTGTGGGCCGGCTTTGCGCCGCTAGACGAAGGCGTGCCCACGCAAGGCATGGTGACATTGGACACCAAACGCAAAACCGTGCAACATTTGTCGGGCGGCATTGTGAAAGAAGTGCTGGTGCAAGAAGGCCAACAAGTGAAAGAGGGCCAGCCCATGCTGCGCTTAGACGGTGCGGTGGCCAAGGCCAACTACGAAGCCGTGCGCCAACGTTACTTGGGCTACCGCGCCATGCAAAGCCGCTTGTTTGCAGAACAAGCCGGCCGTGATGTGATTGATTTTCATCCGGACGTGAAATCGGCCATGAACGATCCGCTGATCAAGCAACAAGTGACCACGCAGCAGCAACTGATTCAAGCGCGCCGTGCGGCTTTGGCAGCCGATTTGCAGGGCATTGAAGAAAGCATTCAAGGTTTGAAAGAACAGTTGAATTCTTACCAAAATATTTTGGTTCAGCGCCGCAGTCAGTTGGCTTTGCTGACCGAAGAACTCACCAACACCCGCGGCATGGTGAAAGAGGGCTACGCACCTCGCAACCGCCAGTTGGAACTAGAGCGCATGGTGGCCGAGTCCAATGCGGCCATTGCCGACCTAACAGGCAACAGCATGCGCGTGTCGCGCCAAGTGGCCGAGTTGACACAGCGCTCGATGGCGCGCAAACAAGAGTACCGCAAAGAAATTGAATCGCAGTTGGCCGATGTGACGCGCGAAGTGCAATCGGACGCAGAAAAATATGTGGCGGTGACCGCCGATTTGGACCGCATGGAAATTAAAGCACCGGCCAATGGCCAAGTGGTGGGCTTGACCGTGCAATCCGTGGGCGCGGTGTTGCAGCCTGGCCAGAAGCTGTTGGACGTGGTGCCAGAAAACCAAACCTTGCTTTTGGAAGCACACATTCCGCCGCACCTCATTGACAAAGTGCAAGCGGGCTTGCCTGCCGACATTCGCTTCAACTCCTTTGCGCACTCGCCCCAGTTGGTGGTGGAAGGCAAAGTGATGTCGGTGTCGGGTGACTTGCTGAGCGACCCCCAGCAACCCCAGTTTGCGTATTACTTGGCCCGTGTGCAAGTGACACCCTCTGGCATGAAAACCTTGGGCGCGCGTCAAATGCAGCCCGGCATGCCCGCCGAGATTGTGATCAAAACCGGTGAGCGCTCTTTGCTGACCTACTTGATGCACCCCCTGACCAAGCGCATGGCCGCATCTTTGAAGGAAGAGTGATGAACGCCTCCACTTTCTTTGTCAAAACAGCGCTGGTGTGCGCGCTTTCGGGTGCCGCTCTGGCCTCGTGGGCGCAGACGTCGGTGATGGACTTGAAGCAGGTGTACCAAGCTGCTTTGGAACAAGACGCCACCATTCGTGCCTCGCGTGCGGCGGCCGATTCGGGCCGTGAACGCGTGCCCCAAGCGCGTGCCGGTTTGTTGCCACAAATATCGGCCAGTGCCGGTCGCAACAACAACAACCTGGACACCACTGCCCCCAATATTTTGGGCACACCGGTGACCACCAACGACCAGTACTTCAGCGACAACCGCACGGTGCAATTGCGCCAACCGCTGATGAACATGCAGCGTTGGTTGCAGTTTCAACAAGCCAAATCCATTGTGGAAGAAGCCGAAGCCAACCTCGACCGCGATTTGCAAAATCTGGTGGTGCGTGTGGCCGGTGCTTACTTTGAAACCCTGATGTCCGACGAGCAGTTGGAGCTGGTGCAGGCGCAAATCAAAACCTACACGGCTTTGGTGGACGCTGCACAAAAAGGCTTGGCCGCAGGCTCGGGCACTCGCACCGACGTGGACGATGCCAAGGCCCGCCTCGACATGGCCAAAGCGCAAGAATTGGAAGCGCGCCAAAACCAAGAACTCACACGCCGCCAATTGCAGTTGTTGGTGAACCAACCTGTGGGCGCAATTGCCAAGTTGAACGTGTCGGCACTACAGCTCAGTGCCCCCGAGCCCGCCAACTTGGACGAGTGGACGCGCAAAGCCGAAGCGTCCAGCCCCGAAATCAAAGCCATGCAAGCACGCTTGGAGGCATCTCGCCGCGAAGTGAGCAAAGCGCAAGCAGGTCATTTACCCACCTTGGACGCCGTGGCCCAGTGGTCCAACAGCGGCAGTGAAAACATCACCCGCGTCAATTCGCGTTACGAAAATAAAACCATTGGCTTACAACTGAACATTCCGTTGTACTCCGGCGGTTATGTGAACTCCACCATTCGCCAAGCCGTGGCCGAACAAACCCGCGCGGAAGAAACGCTGGAAGCCTTGCGCCGCGACTTGGGTGTGCGCGTGCACAAGGAATACCGAGGTGTGACCGAAGGCATCTTGCGCGTGCGTGCTTTGGAGCAAGCTGCGCGCTCGGCTGAGCAAATGATGAAGTCGACCCAAATGTCTTTGAAGGCTGGCGCCAGAACTCAGCTAGATGTGTTGAACGCGCAGCAGCAATACACCCTGGCTCTGCGTGATTTGGCGCAGGCTCGCATGGTGTTTTTGTTGTCCAAGGTGCGCTTGGCGTCCTTGGTGGGCGATGATGCGTTGGCGTCGGTTGAGCAGGTGAATGCCAGCTTGATGGGGAAGTGAAGCGCACAGGAAGCGCGGGCTTGTGAAATAAGGGCACTTGCTTGTGCCCTTATTTGTCCCTATTTGCTTATATTTTTAATAAATAACAGCCTGAATTCAGGTAGAGTTTGGGTTTTTCTCCTAGCCTAGGAAAACCATTGCTCAATGAGATTGTCGGAAAGTTAAGCACGGGATCGGAAGTCATCAATGGCACCGATCTTGATGACTACATACGCCCACTAGGTGGCTCCGATTTCATCGATGGTAAAAAAGGCTTCGACACGGTCTATGTGTTTTGGCCGGCTTCTAAATTCAAACTGACCACCACGCAAGGCACCACCTATTTGGATGCGGTGTCGGGTGCGTCGCGCAGTGACAAGTTGGTGCTGCGCAATGTGGAGGCGGTGGAGTTTTCGGACAAAGTGGTTTCTTTGGAAATTGCGGATGTCTACGCAAACACAGCAGGCAGTGACACCTTTGATGGCGGGCCGGGCTTAGACACTGTGGTTTACAACGGCGTCAAATCTTCCTACGTGATCAAACCAGAAGCTGCTGGCATTGGGGTGCGCAGTGCGAACTATTCTGAAGGCTCGGATTGGCTTTTGAATGTAGAACGGTTGCAATTCAATGATGTGAAGTTGGCCTTTGATTTGGATGGCCATGCCGGTGTAGCTGTCAAAACATTGGGTTTGGTGTTTGGCGCCGCCGCCGCATCAGTGCCTGCGTATGTGGGCATCTGCTTAGACCGTCTAGAAAACCAACGCCAAACCAAAGAGCAGTTGATGCATGACGCATTGGCCATTCGATTGGGTGCGGATGCGCAAAGTGCCGAGCAAGTGGTGTCATTTTTGTACCAGTCGTTAGTGGGTGTTGTGCCCACCAAGGCGGTTCAAGATTTTTATGTGAGTTGGATTCAAAGTGGTGCTTATACCGTCGACAGCTTGGCGGTGTATGCGTCTGAGTTGAGTTTGAATGCAGTGTCAGCGCAACTGACGGGCATGGCCACCACAGGTGTGGCCTATGAACTGCCACTTTGATATAGATCTAAAAGGTGATTGTGATGAATCGAACGTTAATGAGCTTGTGCGTTGCCACAGCTTTGTTGCTTTTGGGGTGTGGTGGCCGCGATGAGGCAGGTACGGCCAATCTCAATGGCCAAGTGGGCGCTGTGGTGGCCTCAACGCCAGTGAATCACTATGCAGCTTCACGTTTTCTGGAGCAGTCATCGATGGGGCCTTCGCCTACATCTGTGGCCCAGGTTAGGGTGCAAGGGCCAGAGGCTTGGATTGCATCGCAGATGCGCTTGCCGCCAACGCTGATTGTGACGCCAGCCAACCTTGTGGAATATGACTTGAATTTGGACCGTCCTGCAAATGAACGAATGGATGAGCACTACAAAGTCAGCTTGAACAATTTGTTCATTGGTGCTGAAGACCAATTGCGGGTGAGAACCAGTTGGGTGCTTTCCAACTTTTTGGTGGTGTCTATTCGCAAGGTGCAGCAGTTTGGCGCATTGGAATACATGAATATTTTGCAGACCAATGCATTTGGTCAATTCGGAGATTTACTCAAAGCTGTCAGTCGCAATGCGGCCATGGGCTTTTATTTGGACAATGGTCAAAACCGTCGCTCGCAATTGAATGAAAACTACGGAAGGGAGCTGATGCAATTGTTTTCTGTGGGCTTGGTTCAATTGAACATGAATGGCAGTATCAAAAAAGATGCGTCAGGTAAGGCCTTGGAAACATATTCCCAAAAGGACGTCATCGAGGTCACACGAGCACTGACGGGTTGGAATAATGCCGAGCCCAACGTTCGCCGTTTAAGTTCAAACGGATTCAACTACGCTAAACCCATGACAGCAGATTTTGCGGATCAGCACGATACGGGTTCCAAAACGGTTTTAGGAAAAACCATTCCGGCAGGTCAAAGTGCAGCACAAGACTTAGACAGCTTGATCGAAATTTTGGTGACGCATCCCAATGCTGCGCCTTTTGTTTCTTTGCGCATGATTCAAGGCATGACCACCAGTGATCCATCACCTGCTTACCTTGAACGTGTAGCCACTGTTTTCAAAGACACCAAAGGTAACTTGGGCAAAGTGGTAACAGCTATTTTGACCGATCCTGAGGCACGTTATGGTGATGTACCCGGCAGATCCGTGAAAGGCTTTGGCCGCATCAAAGAGCCCTTCATGTTGACGATGAATGTGATTCGTGGATTGGGATGCAAGGGGGCTGTTCGCGATGCCAACAACTCTCGCAATGTTTGGCAGAATCATCAGCAAATGCCCTTTGAGGCCTATACCGTCTTCAATTTTTTTCCGCCCAATCACCGCACACAAGGCACCAATGTGCTGGCACCTGAACAAAAGATGCTGAACTCAAGTGAGTTCAATAACCGCATGAACAGTAACAGCGGAGGGATGCGAAATGAGACTTTGTTGAGCGATGCAGGTTGTGATGTGGCTACTTTCAAAGCTGCGACGGCAACTTCTGATGAGGCGCTGGTGGAATTGTTGAGTCAACGTTATTTCCGCGGAGCAATGCCTGCAGTGGTAGCCAAAAGTTTGATTGAAGCTAACAAAAATACTTGGCAACGAGAACAAGGCTTGGTCTTGGCCGCTGCGATGTTGGACATGGCGACTTTGTCGCCTGCATTTGGAGTGAGCAAATGATCAATCGTCGTAACTTTCTTCAGCATGCTGGTGCGGTGTCGTTGGCTGGCATTGGTGCAACTTTGGCTGGCATCCGGGACGTTCAAGCCGCCGATTACAAGGCCTTGGTTGTTGTCTTCTTGTCCGGTGGATTTGATGGCAACAATGTCTTGATTCCAGTGGATGGTGCCTACAACGACTACGCCAAAGCGCGTCCCGTCTTGGCTTTGCCCAAAGACAGTTTGGTGAACTTGTCGGGCTCGCACATCGGACATCAGTTCGCCCTCTCTCCTGCCAATCGTGCGTTGGCTAGATTGTTTGAGCAAAAGAGAATGGCGATCATTGCCAATGCAGGGGCATTGGTGCAGCCAACCACCATCGATCAAATGCGAAACAATACGGCCAAGTTGCCGCCTTTCATGGGCTCGCATGCCGAGCAAGAACAGTGGATACAGGGCTGGCTGGGTGCCGAAGATTTAACGGGGTGGGGCGGCAGGGCATTGGATGCCATGAGCGCTGAGATGAAGTTGCGCCAACCTTTGGTAGCCTTGTCTCGTGACTACACAGCAGTGGTTGCTAACAGCACAAACCTCAGTTTGGCCAACAGCAATGGCGGTTCTAATTGGGGTCGTGCACAACTTAATCAGGCAGATGACATTTATCGGCAAAGGATCGAGTGGGCCAGCCGACTGCAGTCCACCAATAACTATGACTATGAATTTACACGCAGTTTGCGGGCAGCCTACTTAGACACCGTTGAATTTGCCAAAGGGCAAGCCTCTGGGCCTGATCCTGTTGGGATGTTTCCTGACATGCAAATAGGCCGAGACCTTCGTTTCTTGGCCAAGCACTTGCCTTATAGCAAACAAGCCGGCGCGCGTAGACAGGTTTATTTGGTGCAAGACGGTGGCTATGACACGCACACAGGCCAACTTTCAAATGACACCAATAATCCCGGACTCGAAACACGCATGTCCGATGTGGCCAACTCTGTGAATGCATTTGATGCGTCCATGCAAGCCGCAGGTATGAACAATGATGTGATCACTGTGATCATGAGCGAATTTGGACGCACCTTGGATCCTGCCGCTGGTGCTGGCTCTGACCATGCTTGGGGCAACCACTGGTTTGCTGTAGGTGGCCCAGTGAAGGGCGGCATGGTTTATGGCAACACCTTTCCCACATTGCAGACGGGCGGCCCGGACGATGCATCGATGTATGACCCCAAACGGGGCCAATGGATACCGCAGTTTTCTTCAGACCAGTTCATGTCGGACATTGTGCGTTGGTTGGGTTTAACGCCTGCGCAAGCCTTAGCCGTGTTGCCTAATTTGGCCAACTTCTCAGCCAAAACCATTGGCTATCTCTGAGTGAAATAAAAGGATAGGAAATGGCTGAGATTAGAGGCACGCCGCAAAAAGATGTTGTAACTGTCAAGTCCGGTGACACCTATCATGGTGAAGAGGGTGATGACGAAATTACGCTTCTGAACGGCTCGACGGGTCAAGGCAATTCGGGCAATGACAAAATTACAGTGGCAACTGATGCCAACTGGGCAACGGTTTGGTATTGGAATTCTCCAGGTGCCATCTATGTTGACCTTGAGGCTGGCTATGCCTTAGATGGTTACGGCACGCGAGACACATTGATCAATGTGCACCATGTGGATGGCTTTAGCCGCAACGGTGACAAAGGCTATGGTAGTTCGACAGAAGATACATTTTTTGTTGGATCGAACTGGTCTCGGCAGCCAGGTTCTGTCTACATCGATGGCCGAGGTGGCGTAGACCGCGTCACCATGGGTTACAAAGCCAGCGACAATTTTGGACAGGTTGTGGTGCAGGTGTCGCTCGATAACCGGGTGCTTAAGGTCTACAACGCCAACTACCCATCGTTCATTTATGAATTGCACAACGTTGAGCAATTTTCTATCTGGGACAACGACACTCAAAAAAGCCAAGACTATGACTTGGTTGCCTTGCGCGACATGAGTCATGCCGGTGAAGAAATTTTGCTCCGTGGTGCAAAAGGATGGCAAACCAAAACAACAGGTACGCCCACCAATTTGACATACAGTTTCATGTCCCAAGCGGCTACCACTGGCGGTGAAGGTGGTACTGGGTTTGTTGCATTGAGTGCACAGCAACAGCAAATCGTACGAGAATTGTTTTCTGTGTTGCAACAGCAAACGGGTTTGAGTTTTTCTGAAGTTGCTGGAGATACAGGCCAGATTCGCTTTGGCGTCAATCAACAAGCCAATACTCGCGGCTATTCTTTCTTGCCAGATGCCTACAAAGGCGATGCACGTGCAGGAGATGTCTGGCTAGACGTTGAAACGGCCAATGTGTTGGCACCAGGGCAGGAGGGCTACTATGTGCTGTTGCATGAGTTGGGGCATGCTTTGGGATTGCAACATCCATTGCCTGAAAGTGATACGTCAGGCGCAACGGTGTTGCTCAAATCTTTGGCCACTCCCAGTAATACCCTGATGCTCGAATTGTCGGCTGCCAGCACAGGGGGCACTTGGCCCACATGGTTTGGGGGCTTTGACTTGCAAGCCTTGCGTGCTTTGTATGGCTCGCGTGCTTATGCCACTGGTAACGATGTCTACAAGATGACAGATGGATCCAATCCGATGAACATCATTGACGATGGCGGTGTAGACACCTTGGATGTGTCCTCGGTCAGCGTGTCTGTCAGCATCGACCTGCGTGCAGGCGCAAGTAGCTCGGTTGGCATGGATGCACAGGGCATGGCCAAGCACAACAACGTCAGCATTTCCAGTGGTGCATGGATTGAAAACGTGATTGGCTCGCCATACGACGACGTGATCATTGGCAATGCCGCCAACAATTTCGTGACCTTCACTGGTGGCAACGACATCGTGGATGGCGATGCCGGACTGGACAGTGTGCGATTTTGGAGCGGCAGCAACAACATGCGCATTGCAAAGGACAGTGCAACCGGTTACTGGAATGCAGAGGCACTCAATAACGAAGGTGGAAGTTTGGAGTTGCGACAAGTTGAGCGCTTGGTATTTACAGATTCTGCTTGGGCGTTAGATACCAGTGGCGTCGAAAACGCAGGCATCACTGCCAAAATTTTGGGAGCTGTGTTTGGCAAAGCTGCCCTGAACAACAAGCAATACGTAGGTATAGGTTTGAGCTTTTTAGATGCAGGCTGGACCTATGACAATTTGGCGGGTCTTGCACTGAACGCTGCTGGCGCCACTGACAATGATCAAATTGTGAGCTTGCTTTGGAAGAACGTGATTGGTACGACTGCTTCTGCAGCGGACAAAGCGCCTTACATTGGCATGCTTGAGAATGGCATGCCGCCTGGGGCGTTGGCGCACTTGGCTGCTGACACATCCTTCAATACGGTCAACATCAATTTGGTGGGCTTGATGCAGACGGGGATTGAGTACATGCCGGTTTGAGGTTTTTGAGGGGTGTCAGATTTATAAAATAAGCCGCTTAGCCTTATTTCTTGCAAATCGAAGTTTGAAACTTAGATTTGCAAGCCACGCAGTTGAACAGCTACTTCGGCAAACCCCGCCCCGCGCTCTTGCTTAGCAATGTACGTTGGCAAGTGCTTGAGCTCTTTCTCAAAGCGCCTGATGTTGGCCACACCCACGCTGTGCGTGAAATGCTCAAACATCACTTGGTCGTTGGTGGAGTCGCCCACGTAAACCCATTGGTCGAGTTCCTTTGTGAGGTCTCTGCCTGTGAGTTCTTTCAGAATCCACTGCGCGCCATGCCATTTGTTGTGATCGCCAAACCAAGCATTGATGTGGATGCTGCTGACCGTAGCTGTCATGCCTTCTTCTTTCAACAGTTTTAAAACATGCTGAATTTGTTCTTGGGACAAGTGATGAAACTCGCTGTGGTCAAACGCAATGTCGGTTTCTCGGCCAGGTGAATCTTGGGCCATCACGGTGCCGGGAATTTCTTGTAGCACGCGTTGTGCGATGCGTTGCATTTCTTGGTAGTTGCGTGTGCGGATGGCCAAGTCTTGTTGGTAGATTTTGTTGACTTGCTTTGTTTGCGGGTTGTGAAGCAAGGCCACAGCGCCGTTCTCGGCCACCATGGCGTTGACCGGCCAGGTGGATGCGAAGGGGATGCTCCAACCCACAGGTCTGCCGGTGATGGGGATCACCATGAGGCCCAAGGCTTTTAAATCGTGCAGGGCCTGAAGTGCATCGGGTGTGATGGCGCCTTCGGTGGTGAGGGTGTCGTCAATGTCGGTGAAGACGCCCACGATGTTGGCGCGGGCGCCTATGGGCCAAGAGGTGAGTGGTTTCATGACGGTCAATGAAGTCGATATCTGATCATAAGCAAGCGATTGTGGGTTGCTTTCTGTGCACTTTGCGATTAAAGTAGTTTTCATCACTACTTAATTAAATATGAAAACCATTTCGGCAGCAGATGCCAACCGTTACTTTTCAAGTCTCCTGCGCGATGTTGCCACGGGTGAAGTGGTGACCGTGGTGTCTAGGGGCAAGCCTGTCGCAGTCATTTCTGCGGCCAATCAAGTGGATGACTTTAAAGTGCGCGCCCACAAGCGACTTGTAGAAAGACTCAAAAGTCAGCCTTCTAGTGGTGCCAGAAATTGGACGCGTGACGAACTCTATGAAAGCTAAGCCATGAGGGTGGCTTTGGATACAAACGTACTGGTCTATGCCGAAGGCTTTGGCGATGATGTTCGTTGTCAATTGGCAACCGATTTAATTGCGCAGCTCAAGCCAACGGATTCCATCGTGGCGGTTCAAGTCTTGGGCGAGTTGTCTAGAGTTCTCACTTCAAAAATGAAGAAATCTGCATCTGAAGTTCGAGAACTGTTGTTGTCATGGTCCGACGGCGTGGTTGTGGCGGACACAACATGGACCGCATTTCAATCGGCAATGGATTTGTCTGTTGATCACCAAATTTCAATGTGGGACGCATTGATACTTGCTGTCGCCGCTGAAAATAAATGCAGGTTGTTGCTAAGCGAAGATTTTCAAAATGGATTTACTTGGCGAGGTGTCACCGTTGTTAATCCATTTGAAACCAAAGCCAAGCCATACAAGCTACTGGCTTCGGCCTTGTAATTAGCCCGCAGATCCCAACGCTAAGCCCGCATGCTCACGCAGCGGATGGAAGTGAATCTTCGGGAAACGCTCTTGCGCCAAGCGCACGTCGTAAGGCGAAGTGCAAAGGTAAGCCAAGGTGTCGGCCGCATCCAAAGCCATGCGCTGTGGATATGCGTTTAAGAATTCTCTCAGTTCTGCTGGCGTATCGGCCGTGATCCAACGCGCACCGGTGTACTGGCAACCTTCCAGTCGCACATCGCAATCGTATTCAGCCTTGAGGCGGTGCTGTACCACTTCAAACTGCAACTGGCCCACCGCGCCCAGCAACATAGGGCCGCCCACTTCCGGTTTGAAGACCTGAATGGCACCTTCTTCGCCCAGCTGGTCTAGGCCTGCTTGCAGTTGTTTAGTGCGCAGCGGATTCTTCAAGATGACGGTCATGAACAGTTCAGGCGCGAAGAAAGGCAGACCTGTGAACAGCAAGTTGGCGCCATCGGTAATGGTATCGCCCAACTGCACACCCCCGTGCGTCGTGAAGCCGATGATGTCGCCAGCATAAGCTTCATCCACAGCTTCACGGCGTTGGCTCAAGAAGGTCACCACGCTAGTGGGGCGCAATTCTTTGCCGGTGCGTTGCACTTTGAGTTTCATACCGGGTGTGTACTTGCCCGAGGCCATGCGCACAAACGCAATGCGGTCCCGATGCGAGGGGTCCATGTTGGCTTGCACCTTAAACACCACGCCTGCAAAGGCGGCGTCTTCGGGCTGCACTTCTTTGATCACGGGTTGCTTGTTCACAATCAGTGAACTGGTGCGTGGCTTGGGTGAGGGGGCCAAGTCGACCAAAGCGTCTAGCACTTCCATCACACCGAAGTTGTTGACGCCCGAACCAAAGAACACGGGGGTTTGTTTGCCGGCCAAGAAGGCTTCGCGGTCGAAAGCTGGGGAGGCACCAGTGGCCAGTTCCATGCTCTCAAGTGCGGTGGCAAATTCGGCGCCAAAGCGTTTGTGCAATGCAGCCGCTTCTGTCAGGGGCATGGCTTCAAAGTCTTGCGGCAAGCGCTCGCTGCCCGACTCAAACACGGTCATGGCATTTGTGCGCAAGTTGATGATGCCGCCAAAAGATTTGCCCTGGCCCACGGGCCAGGTCATGGGCACGCAGGGCATGCCCAGTTCGCGCTCTACTTCGTCCAAGATGTCCAATGGGTCGCGCACTTCGCGGTCCATTTTGTTCACGAAGGTGATGATGGGCGTATCGCGCTGGCGGCACACTTCAATGAGGCGTCGGGTCTGGGCTTCCACACCGTTGGCAGCGTCAATCACCATGAGGGCGGAGTCCACGGCGGTCAGCACGCGATAGGTGTCTTCGCTGAAGTCTTTGTGGCCGGGGGTGTCGAGCAGGTTGATCACATGGTCGCGGTACAGCATCTGCATGACGGAGGACGCCACCGAAATACCCCGCTGCTTTTCAATTTCCATCCAGTCGGAGGTGGCGTGGCGCGAGGCTTTGCGGGCCTTGACCGAGCCGGCAATTTGAATGGCACCCGAGAACAACAAGAGCTTTTCTGTGAGCGTGGTTTTACCCGCGTCAGGGTGAGAAATGATGGCGAACGTCCGGCGGCGCCGGGTTTCTTGGGCGTAAGTCAATGTGGCTCCAGGGGGAATTTGGGTGTCTGGCTTGGAATCCAGAGATGCCGCTAGTATAATTTGACCCATTCCGAGGAGCGTTGCAGCGGCCCACACTATTTAGTTAAGTGGCGAGGTCGTGAGGCTCGGAACCCTACTTTGCAACGACGCTCATCCACTTTTCTGCGGGATGAGCTCTATTTTCTAATGGCTTTCCTCACATTTCCACGTTGAGCTTTACCTCGGTTGGCTCGTTGTTGGGGTCTGAGCCTCCCTCTGAGATGTGGTTTCAAACTTTAATTTGGAGCACACCATGAATGCACGTTTAAATACCGCCGTTAACACCGATTGCGTCATTGCCGACATCGGCTTGGCCGAATGGGGCCGCAAAGAACTCAAAATTGCCGAGACAGAAATGCCCGGTTTGATGGCCATTCGCAAAGAATTCGCCCCCACCCAGCCTCTCAAAGGCGCCCGCATTACGGGTTCATTGCACATGACCATTCAAACGGGTGTGTTGATCGAAACCCTGCAAGCCTTGGGCGCACAAGTGCGTTGGGCTTCTTGCAATATTTACTCCACACAAGACCACGCTGCTGCGGCCATTGCTGCCAACGGTACGCCGGTGTTTGCGGTCAAGGGCGAGAACCTGACTGAGTACTGGGATTACACCCACCGCATTTTTGACTTTGGCGCCAAGGGCACCGAAGGCGAAGGCCCCAACATGATTTTGGACGACGGCGGCGACGCTACGCTCTTGATGCACTTGGGCAAGCGCGCAGAAACCGACCCTTCTTTGTTGGAAAACCCAGGCTCTGAAGAAGAGACCTGCTTGTACGCCGCGATCAAAGCCAAATTGGCCGAAGACAGCACTTGGTACAGCCGCAAGGGCGCGCACATCATTGGCGTGACCGAAGAAACCACCACGGGCGTGCACCGCCTGAACGAGATGAGCGCCAAGGGCGAACTGATGTTCCGCGCCATCAACGTGAACGACTCTGTGACCAAGTCTAAGTTTGACAACTTGTACGGCTGCCGCGAATCTTTGGTCGACGGCATCAAGCGCGCGACCGATGTGATGATTGCTGGCAAGGTGGCTGTGGTGGCCGGTTACGGCGACGTGGGCAAGGGCAGTGCTCAAGCCTTGCGCGCTTTGAGCGCCCAAGTTTGGGTGACCGAAATTGACCCAATCAATGCTTTGCAAGCCGCCATGGAAGGTTACAAAATTGTGACCATGGATTACGCTGCAGACAAGGCCGACATTTTTGTGACGGCCACTGGCAACAAGCACGTTATTACACATGACCACATGGTGGCCATGAAAGACGAAGCCATCGTTTGCAACATTGGTCACTTCGACAACGAGATCGACATTGCCTCTGTTGAAAAATACACATGGGAAGAAATCAAGCCCCAGGTGGACCACATTGTGTTCCCCGATGGCAAGAAAATCATCATGTTGGCCAAGGGCCGTTTGGTCAACTTGGGTTGTGGCACAGGCCACCCCAGCTTTGTGATGAGCACCTCTTTTGCCAATCAAACCATTGCGCAAATTGAAATCTTCACACGTCCTGAAGCGTATGAAAGCGGCAAGGTTTATGTGTTGCCTAAGCACTTGGACGAGAAGGTTGCGCGTTTGCACCTGATGAAGGTTGGTGCCATGTTGACCGAGTTGTCTGACATGCAAGCCGCCTACATTGGCGTGCCAAAGAACGGTCCTTACAAGCTTGACACTTACCGTTATTGATTTGGCTGGATGCACGAGTGCTCTTTTGGGCGCTTGTGCATGATGGCTAATTGCAGACTTTGATTTTTATTGGATTATTTTGCGCATTGACCAATTGTTAGTAGAGCGCGGCTTGGCCGCGTCTCGTTCACAGGCCCAGCGGCTCATTGCGGCGGGTGTTCAGTGGCGTACGCCACCGGGCGCCTTGCCTACGGCTGTGGTGGAGGCTGTGAAGTCTTCGGTGGAATGGCGCACGATCAATAAGAACAAAGATGAAGTGCCCAGCGACGCAGAGATTGTGTTGCTGGACGACTCCGAATCCAAGTACGTCTCGCGCGGCGGGCTGAAGCTGGAAGGCGCACTGCGTGACAGTGGCGTTTCTGTTTCAGGCCTGCGCTGTATGGATGTGGGCCAGAGCACAGGTGGCTTTACCGAATGCTTGCTGCTGAACGGTGCGGCCGAAGTGGTGGGCATTGATGTGGGCCACGGTCAAGTGCATCCGCGTGTGATGGAAGATGAACGCGTCATTTGCATTGAAGGTGTGAACGCACGCGAGCTCATGCCCGACGACGAGCGCATTCCCGATGCAGAAACTGGCTTTGATGTGATGGTGGGTGATGTGTCCTTCATCTCCTTGACGCTGGTGTTGCCGGGTGTGGTGCCGTTTTTGAAGCCGGGCGGTGTATTGCTGATGCTGGTGAAGCCTCAGTTTGAATTGCAGCCCGAGAACATTGGCAAGAACGGTTTGGTCAAAGACCCCGCCATGTACCCCGTGATTGAAAAACGCATTCGCACCTCGCTCAAAGAGTTGGGTTTGAAAGTGACCGGTTGGTACGACAGCGCCATTGAAGGCGGTGATGGCAATCGTGAGTTTTTTGTGCAGGCTGTAAAGCCTGAGTGACTATGAAAAAATTACCAGTTAGCTTTGAATTTTTTCCACCCAAAACACCTGAAGGTGCCGAGAAGCTGCGCGTTGTGCGTCAACAGCTTTACACGCAAGCGCCAGAGTTTTGTTCAGTGACCTATGGCGCTGGCGGCTCAACGCAACAAGGCACTTTTGGCACTGTGGGCGAGATTTTGAAAGAAGGCGTTTCGGCCGCTTCGCATTTTTCTTGTATCGGTGCGAGTGAAGATTCAGTCCGCAAAGAACTGGCCACCTTGAAAGCCATGGGCGTCAAGCGATTGGTGGCCTTGCGCGGCGATTTGCCCAGTGGTTATGGCATGGGCGGTGCGTTTCATTACGCCTCCGATTTGGTGGCTTTCATTCGCAAAGAAACGGGCGACGACTTTCACATTGAAGTGGCGGCTTATCCCGAAGTTCATCCCCAGGCCAAGTCTCCCGACTCCGATTTGCAGGCCTTTGTTTCTAAAGTGAAGGCTGGCGCCAACTCGGCCATTACGCAGTACTTCTACAACTCTGATGCGTACTTCCGCTTTGTGGACGATGCACACAAACTGGGTGTGGATGTGCCTGTGGTGCCTGGCATCATGCCTATCACCAGCTCTACACAGCTGTTGAGATTCTCAGATGCATGCGGTGCAGAAATCCCCCGTTGGATTCGTTTGCGCTTGCAAGGCTTTGGTGATGACACGGCGTCTATCAAGGCCTTTGGCTTGGATGTGGTGGCCGATTTGTGCGATCAGTTGCGCAATGCGGGTGTGCCTGCCTTGCACTTTTATACGATGAACCAGAGTGCGACGACTTTGGAGTTGTTGAAGCGCCTGGCGTAATCAGTTAGGGGTGCTTTTATCTCTGCGAATCGTTCATAAGTTCCAGAGAATCTCTGGTTAGGTCTGCTCTGTCATGAAGCAAGCGAATAACCAGAATGGTTTGATCATCCATTGGTTTGAACATCACGAAATGGCGCCCTTTTTTGCCTTTCCGTTGTACGTGTAAAAGTCGAATGCCTTGGCCAATATCGTCTCTAGCTTTACTTCCTTGAAGGTATGGGCCAATCACAAGAGCCTCAATGGCTGATGTGATGGTTTCTATGTATTTTTCTGCTTGATTTTTACCAAACGTATTAGCAGTCCAGAGGTAGATACTTATTAAATCTACTTCAACTTGATCAGTTTGCTGGATACGCCAATTGAAGCTCATACTGCTGCCGCAGCTTTGGCAACAATAGACTTCAGGTGAGCACGCAATGACTCCTTCGTATCAAACTGTTTATATCTACCAGCCTCAAAGTCTGCCATACCCAATTCCATTGCTTCCCTCAGGGCCAGAAGGCGATTGGCGTCTTCTTTCTCGCGCTGCTCGACCATCCGAAGACCTTCTCGCAACACTTCACTGGCGTTTTGGTAGCGACCGCTGGTGACCAGCCGTTCAATCAAGGAGGCTTGATGCTCTGTAAGCACGACGTTTCGAGTAGGCATGGGAGTGTCCTTGGCGAGGGGTATTGGCATATTATGCCAATCGCCTGCCTTGCTGGTCAATTTATTCTTGTTACTCTTTGCAAATTGAACTGCATCAAATAATGCCTCAGCATCGTCCTGCGCCTTGTGCTTTGCTATGTCTGCTTCAGTAGTGGAATCGAGCAAAGTTAAATTGACCTTTTGCCTAAACTTGGGCAGCTTTTTATTGACATCAATTGTTGTACGAATTATTTTGATCATCATTTGTCCTTGCAACGCTTAGTCAGATATCCATTGAATCTGAAAAGGACAATGAGGTACTTTCATTTGCTTGCAGACGCAAGAATGACTAGGAATGAAGATCTTCATTCCGAAATTTACGCGAATTGATTCCTGAATTTACGGCGTTTTTTACCGCTCATCAAAACTCATCACCACTTCTTTGCTAGTTGGCTTGGCCTGGCAACTGAGCACAAAGCCTTGCTCGGTTTCCCAGTTTTCTAGCGTGAAGTTTTTTTCCATGGCCACGGTGCCTTGCATCACTTTGGCGCGGCACGTGCAGCACACGCCGCCTTTGCAGGAGTAGGGCAGGTCCAAGCCTGCTGCCAACGCGACATCCAAAATTTTGTCGGTGGCCGACATTTGCATTTGATGCTTCTTGCCGTCTAGCACCACTGTCAGTGCCACATCGCCTTTGGATTCAGGCGCGTGTCCCAAGACCACTTGCTTGCGCGCATCTGCCGGCATTGCTTCCAGTGTGGGTGATGTGAATCGCTCTGTGCGTATGTTGCGTTCAGGCACGCCTACTTCTAGCAAAGCTTTTTCTGTGGCCTCAATCATTGCTTCTGGTCCGCAGATGAACACCTCGTCCATGCTAGCCGCTGGCAAGAGGCTGTTCACAATTTCTTTGACCTTGGCTTCATCAATGCGGCCTTCTAGCAAAGGTACTTCTTGCGCCTGACGAGACAAAACGTGAATGAGCGTGAGTCGGTTGGGATAGCGGTCTTTGAGGTCTTGCAACGCTTCATTGAACATGACGCTGTCCATGCGGCGATTGCCATAGACCAGGGTGAATTTGGACTCGGGTTGTTCTTCTAGTGTGCTCGCCAAGATGGACAAGATAGGGGTGATGCCAGAGCCTGCCGCAAAGCCCACACGGTGAATGGCGCGCGGCCGCTGAACGATGAAGCGGCCATCGGCAGGCATGACTCTGAGGACATCGCCCACCTTCAGTTTTGTAGCTGCCCAGTTAGAAAACACACCGCCTTGAACAGGGCGAATACCGACTTCTAAGGTGCCGTTTTGTGCGTACGAATTTTGTGAGGAACTGATGGAGTAACTGCGGCGCACATCGTTGCCATCGATGGTGGCGCGCAGCGTTAAGAACTGACCTGCTTTGAAATTGAAACCGCTGCGCAATGCCTCGGGCACCTGCAAGGTGATGGCCACCGCACCGGCCGCTTCGGGCGTGATGTTAGAGACTGGCAGGTCGTGAAATTTAAAAGCGGTCATGGTGCAAGAGTTTTCAGTTGGATGAGGTGCTTGGCGTAGGGCTGAAGCGTTGCATCAATATGGTTTGAAATAATCAAACGGCTCCATGCAATCGAGGCAGCGGTAAAGTGCTTTGCAGGCAGTGGAGCCAAAGTGTGATGTTTCGGTGGTGTTGTGCGAATTGCATTGCGGGCAGGGCACAGCCAGTTGTTCGTGTCGGCCAGGATTGCTGGCGCTGCGCGCTGCAAATTGAATGATGCTGGAGGCACCAGATGCATTTGCATTGTTGCCTTGAGTTTGGCAGTCGTGATCAGCACCGCTGTGCGGCGGCGCAATGCCGTACGCGCGCAATTTTTCTTTGGCTTCAGGCGTGATCCAGTCGGTGGTCCACGCGGGGGCGAGTTGAGTTTTAACTTTGCCTTTCAAGCCATGCGCTTGCAGCAAGTTGTGCACGTCGTCTTCAATTTGACCCATAGCGGGGCAGCCGCTGTAGGTGGGCGTGATGACCACTTCCAATTGTTCAGTGCCATCTTGCGCAACAGCTGTGCGTACATCGCGCAAGATACCTAACTCGCGCAAGGTGACCACGGGAATTTCTGGGTCGGTCAAAGACTCTAGCAAAGCCCACGCTTTTTCAACTGCACTTTGTGGAAGCACAGTGGTTGAAGCAGTGGTGACCATCGTCATGATGAATGAGTGACGCTTGAATTACCAAGTGGCATTGGGATGCGCACGCGGCAAGCTTTGCATCTCGGCCAACATGAAACCCAAATGCTCAGAGTGAATGCTGTGTTTGCCAGTGGGCACAAAGCCACCAGCCGCAGGGCGC
This sequence comes from Limnohabitans sp., assembly GCA_049655425.1. GTDB lineage: Bacteria > Pseudomonadota > Gammaproteobacteria > Burkholderiales > Burkholderiaceae_C > Limnohabitans_A. The sequence continues at coordinate 34,032 of JBASJS010000006.1, forward strand.
TTGAGAGTAGCTTCGGCCAAGGCCTGATCCACAATTTGATTCCAGTCGTTTTGCAAACTGGCCATGTCCAAGCCTGTGACTTTGGCAGCCTCTGTTTCGTAGTCGCTACTTGTCCAAAACTCTTGCGTATAAGGCATCAAGTGATTGACAGCCGCTTGCGCACGGCCATGCGATTCAGCGGTGCCATCGCCCATGCGCAGCAGCCAATCGCGCGAATGGCGCAAGTGGTAGCGCACTTCTTTGAGCGACTTGGCCGCAATGGCGGCCAATTGTTCTTGTGGTGCATGTTGCAGTTTGTCCCACACCAACACCATCAGTGCGCTGTACAAAAAGTTGCGAACCAAGGTGGTTGCAAAGTCGCGCTCACTGGCCGATGTGCCAGCCAGCGGTGCGTGATGCGGCAACTCTAGCAAGGTGTAGTTTTTGAAATCAGGTACATCGCGAAAGAAGGCCAGTGTGTCTTCTGTTGCGCCATTGCCCATTTGCGCTGCGGCTTCTTGGTAGAGCAATCGTGCTTGGCCGACCAAGTCCAAGCTGTTGTTGGACAAGGCAATGTCTTCTTCCAGAATGGGACCATGGCCACACCATTCGGCATTGCGTTGACCTAACACCAAAGCGTTGTCGGCCAAGTGCAGCCAATAGTCGATGGGCAATGTGGCGTTCAAAGTTGCTTGCGCCGCAGACATTACATGTGCCCCACTTCAGATGGAATCTCGTAGAAGGTGGGGTGACGGTACACCTTGTCGCTGGAAGGCTCGAAGAATTCCGATTTGTCGTTGGGTTCGCTGGCTGCAATCGATGAAGACTGCACCACCCAAATGCTCACGCCTTCTTGGCGACGCGTGTACACATCGCGCGCCATTTGCAAAGCGTGCTGTGAATCTGATGCGTGCAAACTGCCGCAGTGCTTATGCTCTAGGCCTTGCTTGCTGCGCACAAACACTTCCCACAGGGGCCACTCTTTGAGGGCTGCAGGTGTGGCTGAAGAAGCGTTGGCACTTGAAGTACCTGCTGGCGAAGCTGATTTAGTTTGGTCGGCGCTCATGCGGCCTCCTTCAAATTCTTTTGAGCTTGTTTGTGTGCTTGTTTGTTGGCGTGTACCACAGCGGCATCGCGCACCCATTGGCCATCGTTCCAGGCTTTGACGCGTGCGCCCAAGCGCTCTTTGTTGCAAGGGCCATTGCCATTCACAGTGGCCCAGAACTCATCCCAATCAATCTGACCGTAGTCGTGCTGCTGGCGTGCTTCGTTCCACTTCAAATCGGGGTCGGGCAATGTGACACCCAAGATCTTGGCTTGCGGCACTGTGGCATCTACAAACTTCTGACGCAGATCGTCGTTGCTGATGCGCTTGATACCCCAGCGCATACCCTGCACGCTGTTGGGGCTGTCGGCATCGGGCGGTCCAAACATGGCCAAACATTTCCACCACCAACGGTTGACCGCGTCTTGCACCATGGCCTTTTGTTCGGCGGTGCCCTGCATCATGACGAGCAAGGCTTCGTAGCCTTGGCGTTGATGGAAACTTTCTTCTTTGCAAACGCGAATCATGGCGCGCGCATAAGGGCCATAGGAGCATCGGCACAAAGGAATTTGATTCATGATGGCCGCGCCATCGACCAACCAACCGATCACGCCCACGTCAGCCCAATTGAGTGTGGGGTAGTTGAAGATGGAGCTGTACTTGGCTTTGCCCGTATGCAACGCATCGAGCATTTGATCGCGACTGGTACCCAATGTTTCGGCAGCGCTGTACAAATACAAACCATGACCGCCTTCGTCCTGCACCTTGGCAATCAAAATGGCTTTGCGCTTGAGGCTGGGTGCGCGGCTGATCCAATTGCCCTCGGGCAACATGCCCACAATTTCGCTGTGTGCGTGTTGGCTAATTTGGCGGACCAGTGTTTTGCGATAGGCATCTGGCATCCAATCGCGCGGCTCCACTTTGCCATCGGCATCGATGCGCGCATCGAATTGGGCTTGCAAAGCTACATCGGCTTCTGACAAAGCTTTGGGCACCGATTTGAGGGCGGCCGTGTTGGCTGAGTTGTGGGTGTCGGGTGCGTCCGGCACATTGAAGGATTGCGTGTACATGGGCTTCTCCTCGCTTGGTAAGCGTGTTTGAAGCGAAGTATATCAATTAACCGACCGATCGGTCGGTTAATTGATTGGCAAAGTTCTAAGTGTTTTCTCTGAACCTGTGCCATTTGAAAATACTTGGATTCGGACAATGCTGAGTTATTTGGTGCTACATTTAAATGAATATTTAAGTATTCAATAAAAATTAAAGAGGCGTACATCGATGAAGGTTTACTTAAGCAACTACAGGCACCATTGGTTCTCTCCCTATACCTTGATCGACTATTTTTTCTTCTGGACTCAGTGGTCGAAATGTCATCGCGACCAAAGCTTGGCTCGGGCCTTGTCAAATTCAGAGGATGAGTCAAAGTGGGTAGACCGGCCTGATTGGGTAGAAAAATGGCACGACCGCCTAGCGCCATTGAGCGAGGCAATTCAAAAAACATTGGATTTAATGCATCCCAAAATTGACTATGTGAAAGTTGACTACTGGGATACATGGAGCATGGATTACAGCTTGGCCCAGATCATCTTGCCACTTCTTCGGCAGTTGCATGATAAAAATCATGGTGCACCTTTTGTTGACGATGAAGACGTGCCCGACGAACTGAAAAGCACCAGTGCACCACCCAAAGAAAATGAATGGGATACCGACCAGAATCACTTTAAACGCTGGCATTGGGTCATGGACGAAATGATTTTTGCGTATGAGTCCAAGCTAGATGACGCTTGGAAAGAAGCATTTCAATCTGGCAGCTTCGATAAAATTTCAGTACCCGTTGACTATCAAGGAAACGAAATTTCAAAATTAGAAGCCAAACTTTTTCGATGGGAAGACGGCCCCAACCACACCTACAAGTGTGACTACGAGGGCATGCGCGCAGTTGAGGAACGCATTCAAAATGGTTTCCGACTCTTTGGACGGTATTACCAAAATCTCTGGGATTGAGTTGGCTGCAATGGCGCAGCTATTGTCTGAACCGATTCATGCTCACACGAAGCATTTCAATCTCTCTAGCCCTAACCCCCATCTGCGCAAAGTGTTCAGGCCAAGCGGCCACTACTTTTTGGATGTTGCTCACCATGTCCTTGGCCTCTGAAAGTTTCAAACCAAACGCAGCCACTTCAGACAAGGCATTCGAAATGCTAGATTCGTGGCCGTTAGCGCCCACGCGCATTTGCTGGTAGCCCAAAGCCTGAGCCGCAGGCAGCACATCAAATGCGGGTGATAAATGGTAGTGACCTTGGTCTGAGCGAATCAGGGCATGGTTTTTTTCATGGTCATCGGTGTTGTCGATCAAGATGTTGAACACCATGCGTTTGAAAAGTTGTGCTTGTTGCTGTTTGATCAAGCTAGGTTGCGCATATCGGCGCAACAGTTGAGAAAGTTCTGGATAGCCCATGGGCACGCCAGCTGCCCTTAAGACGGTGTGGGCCGACAGCACATGAAGTCGTGTGTTTTCTAAACGATCAAAACGCTCAACCGCAACGGCATGTCCTTGGGCCAATGCCAGTGCACGGGTGTGCGCCACATCAATCCCGGCCTTTGATGCCAAGGTCATGCTGGCGTGTTCAATGAGAGGGGTATCCCATTCTGAGGTTTCAGCAAACTTCAGCACCCATTGTTTGCCATCCATTTCAATGAGTGACTTGGGGTGCGCGCCGCCAAACGAGGGTCCGGGTTTGAGAAGCCGGACGTGTGCCTCGCTGAGTTTTTCTCCAGCCAGAACGTTTTGAATGGCTTGATGCATCTGCGGCAAATTTTCAAATGTGGCGATGGCGCTTGCAAGGGGTGCGTTGTAATGAGACGGGTGCAAAGAGACGCCCAATGCGCCAAACCGATCGTGACCTGCAAAGTACAAGTACTCCAAAAGTGACAAGCGCACGGGCTTGAAAATGTGTCGGATGACACGCTCTCCCCAGCGGTCTGGCCTGGCATCGTTGACCGCGCCTGCTGCCGCATCCAATTCTTTGGGCAAGTGCAAAGCGTTGGACAGCGGCAAGTCGTCGCTCAAAGCAAATCCGTTTTGCAACCATTCGTCGGCATAAGCAAGGCCTACTTTGCGGTTGTTTTCTGCCAGAACCAATTGACCAATTAATTGGGGCTTGTTTTGACCTAGCCACCACAGCGACATTTCTGAAGCGGGTGTGTACGCCTTATCAGCCATGCACATTCCTCTTTGGGCGTTTGAGAATGCGTAACTCGTGGGCAAGGGCTTGCGCATCATTGGCCGGGTTGGCCAAATGGCGCAGACCCTCTTCGAAACCTGCCAGCCACAGTGCAGTGGCATACACGCCCATGCCCACTTTAGGGTCGCCTTTTTCCATGCGCATCAGTGTGGGCACAGACACATTGAGCCGCGTGGCCCAATCTCGCAAAGACTCGGATCTGCGAAGCCTGGCGGTGGATAAATGATCACCCAATTGGACCAAGGCTGCAAGCACAGCCGAAGGCAAGGTCACAACGGCTTGAGAGGGTCTAGACATTGATTTGTATTCTTAAAAATAGACAAAAAATGATTTTTGTTAAATCATATGTTAATTTTTAAGCGTGCGCTATACACGTTCAAACCCCCAAAGGTATTTGACGGAATTCTTGGAGATGAAAAAAGTGACCGCTTTGGCTTAAAGCACTTAGCTGTGCTCTACCGCCCAGCTATGTCCTGTACCACGCGCCAGTGCAGGTCCCACCACTTCCATGGCTTCGCGCAGTTTGTCTTTGAGCGTAAACGGCGCATTCACCACAAACATGCCACTGGCGGACAAACCTGCCGAGCTGCCGTCGGTGTTGCGACCAATCGACAAGGTGAGGTTGAGCCAAGGCTTTTGCGATTGGTTGCTCAAAGTGCGCAAACGCTTGGGCAAATCGTGCGCCTCAGGCCGCGCAATGATGGGGTACCAAACCAAGTAAGTGCCCGTGGCAAAACGCTTGAGGCAGTCTTGTATGTTAGCGGCCACTTTGCTGTAATCGCTTTTAATTTCGTAGCTGGGGTCCATCAGCACCATGGCGCGTTTGGAGCCCGAAGCCGAAGGCGGTGGTGGCAGCAATTTTTTGAGCGACTCAAATCCGTCTTCGCGGGCAATCATGATGCTGCGGCCTGCATCGAGCTGAGCCACATTGGAGGCTAACGCTTTGCTGTCAGTAGGATGCAATTCAAACAAACGTAGCTTGTCGCGCGCATCTTTGCGCAGCATGGCGTGCAGAATAAAGGGCGAGCCGGGGTAGAACTTGGCTTGACCATTTGGGTTGAAGCTGGCAATCATGTCCAGGTAGGCCTGGAGCGCTTCAGGAATGGGCTTGGCGTCTTTCTTGGCGCTGGCAGCGTCTAGTTGGCTGAGCAATTTGAAAATACCGTCCGTTGCTTCGCCGCCAGTTTCGGAATAGTCGCCGTCAAGCCGGTAAAGGCCGGCACCGGCATGGGTGTCCACAATGGTGATGCCGCCCTCTTTTTGCTGCAAATGCTGCAAAGTGGCAATCAAAGTGAGGTGCTTGATGACATCGGCATGGTTGCCGGCGTGAAAGGCGTGTCTATAACTGAACATACCTTGATGGTAACGCTTCCACCCCATCAAATGCCAAAAAACCCTTGCAAAACAACAATTTTGTCGTTTAGAATCGAGGGCTTCGCAGCGCATTAGTGATCCCGCGGCGGAGGGCCTTGATTTTTACCGCAGGTAATAACTTACAGGCCAACCCCACCTAAGAGGTTCCCAAAAGAGGAACACCGACCGTGGAAAAGGATCCAACAAACCTTCTTTTAAAGAGAAAACTCATGACAAAAACGTTCAGCGCAAAACCCGCTGACGTGACGCACGAGTGGTTTGTGATTGACGCGACCGACAAGGTCCTCGGACGAGTAGCCAGCGAAGTTGCTCTCCGTTTGCGCGGCAAACACAAGGCCATTTATACGCCTCACGTCGATACTGGCGACTTCATCGTCGTCGTTAACGCAGCACAATTAAAAGTGACTGGCACCAAGTCTTTGGACAAGGTGTACTACCGCCACTCTGGTTATCCAGGCGGCATCACAGCCACTAACTTCCGCGACATGCAGTCCAAGCACCCTGGACGCGCGCTCGAGAAGGCCGTTAAGGGCATGTTGCCCAAAGGTCCTCTGGGCTACGCCATGATCAAAAAACTCAAGGTGTACGGTGGCGCTGAGCACCCCCACACCGCCCAACAGCCTAAAGTGCTGGACATTTAAGGAGCCTTGAGAATGATTGGTGAATGGAACAATGGCACCGGCCGTCGCAAATCTAGCGTCGCCCGCGTGTTTCTGAAAAAAGGCTCTGGCAAGATCACGGTCAATGGCAAGGACATCCAAGCCTACTTCGGCCGCGAAACTTCGATCATGATCGCTAAGCAACCGCTGTTTTTGACAAACAATGTCGAGTCTTTCGACATTCAAATCAATGTGCACGGTGGCGGCGAATCTGGTCAAGCTGGTGCAGCTCGTCACGGCATCACACGTGCCCTGATTGACTATGATGCTTCTTTGAAGCCCGTGCTCAGCCAAGCTGGTTTTGTCACTCGTGACGCCCGCGAAGTTGAACGTAAAAAGGTCGGCTTGCACTCTGCTCGTCGCCGTAAGCAGTTCTCTAAGCGTTAATCGTTTACAGACTGTTTCAAGAAAACCGTTCTGTTCATTCAGAGCGGTTTTTTTTCGTTCGATTTTTCTGGGCGGCGGTGGGGTATGGCTTGACGCTCATCTTCGCTTGACTCAGAACTTCGCTTACAACCCATACCCCACCACCACCCAGAAAAAAGTAGTGCATGCAGGGAAGTTAATTCCAAGCAAGTAGTACTGGAAGAGGTGGTGCTGGTGTTCGGACAAGCGAAGTTCTGAGTAAAGCGAAGATGAGCAAGTCCGAATACCAGCGCCGCCTCTTCCAGTACGGACCGGAGCAAATCCCTCCTACCAAGGCAGTTATTGCAAGATAATTGTTGACCAATCCACTATACTAATACCCAAGTATCCGGAGAAAATCATGAGTGCCTTAGCCGAAACAATCCCCACAGAAATGCCCGAAGCCATTGTCTTCACAGACAGTGCAGCTGCCAAAGTGGCCGACCTCATTGCCGAAGAAGGCAACCCCGATTTGAAACTGCGCGTCTTCGTGCAGGGCGGTGGATGCTCTGGCTTTCAGTATGGTTTTACGTTTGACGAAATCGTCAACGAAGACGACACCACCATGACCAAACATGGCGTGTCATTGCTCATCGATGCCATGAGCTACCAGTACCTTGTGGGTGCAGAGATTGATTACAAAGAAGACCTGCAAGGTGCACAATTTGTCATCAAGAACCCCAATGCCACCAGCACTTGCGGCTGCGGTTCTTCATTTTCGACCTAAGTACAAAAGCTAATTTGACTGTCTTGTGCAGTCAAGGGTCATCTGGGAAAGATGGCCCCCAATACACGGGCGCCTCGAGCGCCCGTGACGCTTTCTAAGCTACCCGTTTCTCGCTTCATGGCCTTGGCGGCCAGCCATGCAAAGGCTGCGGCTTCTACTTGCAAAGGTGGCAAGCCATGCGCTTCAGTTGAAGCCACTTGGACGCCCGGTGCATGCACTTGCAAGCGCGCCATCAAATGGCCATTGAATGCCCCACCGCCACACACCCACAACTGCTTGGCCTCTGGCGCATGTTGTTTCAAATCATTGGCGATTGAAAGCGCAGTGAACTCGCACAAAGTGGCTTGCACATCAACGTCAGAAAATTCTGGAAGCAGATGTTGTTGCAACCAAGTTGGGTTGAACAAATCGCGGCCTGTACTTTTTGGGGGTGACTGATGCAAAAATGGCTCGGCCATCAAGTGACTCAACAGCGATGGAATAACTTGCCCCTGTGCGGCCCACTCGCCATTGCCATCGTAGTCTTTACCGCGGTGCAAATGTACCCAGTGGTCCATGAGTGCGTTGCCTGGGCCGCAATCAAAACCTGTGATGGCGGCTTTGGCATGTCCTTGGCCTGTTGTTGCCTGCTGTGATGCACTGCGCAAAATACTGATGTTGGAAATGCCACCAATGTTGACCACTGCCACGGTGTGTGCAGGTTTGCCAAAAATTTCTGCATGAAATGCGGGTACCAACGGTGCGCCTTGTCCGCCAGCTGCCAAATCGCGTGTGCGAAATTCGGCCACCACATCGATGCCCGTCAGTTCGGCCAGCAAGGCGGGGTTGTTGAGTTGCAAGGTGTAACCCACTGCGTCTTTGCCTGTTTGGGGATCGGCGTCAAACTCTAGTGGGCGATGACGCACAGTTTGTCCATGCGCGCCAATGGCTTGGATGTCTTGTGCTTGCAAACCGCTTGCATTGAGTAACGCTTGTACCACCGCTGCGTAGTTGCGTGCCAAGCGATTGCCAGCCAATGCGGCGCGATGCAACTCATTGTTACCCGGTGTATTCAGACCCAGAAGTTCGGCGCGAAATTCGACATCAAATGGTTGAAAGACATGCTGCAAGACTTTCAGGCTGGGTGTGTTGAACAACAACGAAGGAGACCGATCTTGACCCACATCAATTGCCAATGGCGATTTGCTTTGCCACTGCAACAACACGCCGTCCACACCATCGAGCGAGGTGCCCGACATGAGGCCAATGAAGTATTGCAAGTGGGGTTCAGTCACCGGTGCAAGAGGTGGCGAAGGTGGGGCAAATGGGGCGGCGGAAGCGACGGTCAACCTGGCCCCTGCCAACGCTAAAGCGTTACTGAACGTTGCCTTGGCGCATTTGCGCCGCAGCCATCAACTGAGTGCGCGCAAAATTGGCACGTTGGTTGAACAGGGTGCGCTGCGCAGCAGAAATAGGTTCTGATGAGCCTTGCTGAGCTAATGTTAGGGGGTCGACGTGGCGGCCGTTGATGCGGAATTCAAAATGCAAGTGAGGACCCGTCGACAACCCTGTGGTGCCAACGGCGCCAACAACGTCACCTTGTTTGATGCTTTGGCCGCGCTTGACATTCATGCGGCTAAGATGAGCATAGACAGTGCTTTGGCGTGCATTGTGCTGAATGACAACCATGTTGCCATAGGCGCCCTGATAGCTACTTTCGGTGACGACACCATCGGCCACAGAAATGACAGGCGTGCCGGTGGGGGCTGCGTAGTCAACACCCAAATGGGCGCGTTGAATTTGCAAAATAGGATGCTCGCGCATACCGAAACCACTGGTGCGGCGGGAATAGGGTACTGGTGATGCTAAGAATGCACGACGTAGACTGTCTCCGCTGAGAGTGTAGTAAGCACCTTTTTGGCCAGGCTCTTGGAACCAAACAGCGTTGTAGGTTTTCTTGTCATTGGTAATTTCTGCGCTTAGCAAACGACCTGTGCGAAGTGGTTCGCCTTCGGCTTCGAGAGTTTCGTAAACCACTGAGAACACGGCACCTTTGCGCAGCGCACGGTGAAAGTCAATTTGACCCGAGAAAACGTCGGCCAGTTGGCGTGTGACGGTTTCGGGCAAACGGGCTTCGTCAGAAGCTTCGTACAAGGACGAGGCTACAGTGCCACCGGCCATGCGAACGCTGGCAGTTAGCGGGGCAGTGTCTGTGCGAACATTGAATGTGTTGCCTGTGCCGCGCGTGATGACCATGCGCTGGAATTGGTTGTCGGTATCGCTCTTGAGCCATCGAGTTGTCAGGGTGAGCAACTGCTGCTGTTCGTTTGCTTCAACGGATACATTGCGACCAGAACGGTTCAGCAAAGCTTGACGTACTTCTGGTGTTTTGCGAATGTAGGCAGCAGCAGCAGCATCGACCAAGCCTAGGCGGCGCAACAAACTTTCGGCCGTGTCGGAGCCACGCGTAATGTCGTTGCGGTATAGCTTTAGGGTTTGTTGCTCAAGCAGGGCCACTTGGGCTTCCAAGTTGGGGGTCTCAAGCGTTTCGACCAATATTTGAACCGGCAAATTGGAAGCATCAGGCCCCAGGTTGGCCACCGCGAACGCACCGCCGCCGCCGCCCAGCAACACTGCAGCAATGGCGGCAGTGAGGTGCTTGGGATGACGCGCCACCAATGCACGCAGCGATTCGCTGTGCACTTTGGCCTGTGCCAACAGCTCGAGGCTGATTGGCTTGGCAGTCGTCATTAACTGGTTGAACAAATTCATGCGGTCCGAATAAAACTTTGGCAATGCTTAGGCATCGCTTTTAACAATAGCAAGGTCAGCCCTTAAAATAGAGCAAACAATTCCCGCCATTCTAACGCCTTAGCGGCTTGGCGCATACTGGAAAACCCTTATGAACTCACCCGTTTCGACCCAATATCCCGTGACAGATGCTGTCAAAGAGGCTTTAGCGGTCACTTTGCGAGGCTGTGAAGAGCTCATTCCCCAAGAAGATTGGGTCAAGAAACTGGCCAAGTCTGAGGCCACGGGCGTGCCCTTGCGCATCAAATTGGGTTTGGATCCTACGGCGCCCGACATTCATGTGGGCCACACTGTGGTGCTGAACAAAATGCGCCAGTTGCAAAATCTGGGTCACCAGGTGATCTTTTTGATTGGCGACTTCACCAGCCTGATTGGCGATCCTTCTGGCCGCAACTCGACGCGTCCCCCTTTGACGCCAGAGCAAATTAAAGTCAATGCCGAAACGTATTACCGACAAGCCAGTTTGGTTCTGGACCCCACCAAAACCGAAATTCGCTACAACAGTGAGTGGAGTTTGCCGCTAGGTGCCATGGGCATGATTCAGTTGGCGGCCAAGTACACGGTGGCGCGCATGATGGAGCGCAACGATTTTCATGACCGCTTTAAGGCGGGCACGCCCATCAGCGTGCACGAGTTTTTGTACCCGCTCATGCAGGGCTACGACTCGGTAGCTTTGAAGTCCGATTTGGAATTGGGCGGTACCGATCAAAAGTTCAACTTGCTGATGGGCCGTCATTTGCAGTCAGAATATGGCCAAGAGCCGCAATGTATTTTGACCATGCCTTTGCTCGAAGGTTTGGATGGTGTGGACAAAATGTCCAAGTCCAAGAACAACTACATCGGCATTAGCGAAGAGCCCAACACCATGTTTGCCAAGGTGCTGTCTATCTCAGACGTGCTGATGTGGCGCTGGTACACCTTGTTGTCTTTCAAATCGATGGCCGACATTGAGGCTTTGAAAAAACAAGTTTCTGACGGTTTGAATCCCAAAGAAGCCAAAGTGGCTTTGGCCAAAGAAATTACCGCGCGCTTCCACGGTGCGGCAGCGGCTGAAGCGGCCGAACAAGACTTTATTAACCGCAGCAAGGGCGGTGTGCCCGATGAGATTCCTGAAGTGAACTTGAGCGGTGCGCCTTTGGGCATTGGCAATCTGCTCAAAATGGCAGGCTTGGCGCCTTCGGGTTCTGAAGCCAATCGCTTGATCGATGGCGGTGGTGTGCGCGTGGATTCTTCTGTGGTTAGCGACAAAGGCTTGAAGCTAGAAGCCGGTACGTACGTGGTGCAGGTGGGCAAGCGCAAATTTGCGCGTGTGCATTTGAGCGCTTGATGATTTCAAAATTGCCTGCTTGGTCACCGCGCACTTTAATGTGGGCATCGGTGGTGGTTGCCATCGTCACCATCACGCTCAAAACCTTGGCTTGGTGGATTACAGATTCGGTGGGCTTGTTGTCCGACGCCATGGAGTCCTTGGTCAATTTGGCCAGCGCCATCTTTGGTTTGGTCATGGTTACCGTGGCAGCTCAACCGGCCGATGAAGAACACCCGTATGGGCATCACAAAGCGGAATATTTTTCTTCAGGCTTTGAAGGCATTTTGATCATTGTGGCCGCCATGGCCATCATTTGGGCAGCCAGCCATCGAATTTTTGATCCCCAGCCCATTGAGCAAGTGGGATGGGGTTTGGCTTTGTCGGTGGGCAGCTCCGCATTGAATGGCTTGTTGGCCTGGGTTATGTTTGCTGCCGCCAAAACGCACCGATCTATTGCTTTAGAAGCCGATGCCAAACATTTGGTCACCGATGTCTGGACATCGGTGGGCGTGGTCATAGGCATTGCCATGGTCAGCGTGACCGGATGGTTGTGGCTCGATGCAGTCGTTGCCATTGCGGTGGCACTCAACATTTTGAAAGAAGGCGTTCACCTGATCTGGCGCTCTTCGCAAGGTTTGATGGACGAGGCGGTCGAGCCTGAAGTGATTGCGCAAATTCAAGAAACATTGGCGGGCTTTGCGCACCAACGTGATGACGTTTCTATTATTCGGTTTGATCACATTACCACCCGCAAAGCAGGGCAGCGACGATTTGTGGATATGCACATGCACATGCCAGCCTCGTGGACCTTGGGCCGCGCTGCTGCATTGCGAACAAGTGTTGAGCAAGCTTTAATGAGCGCTGTGCCAGGCTTGCGCGCATCCATTCAGTTGTTGCCCTCCGATGTAGAGGCTCACTTTGATTCTGAAAGAGACCTGCTGTGATCGGTGTAGCGCAACGCGTACTTGAAGCGCGAGTGATCGTAGAAGGTCAAGTGATTGGCCAAATTCAAAAAGGTTTGTTGTTGCTGTTGTGCGCCGAACAAGGCGATACGTATGCCAACGCCGACAAGATGCTCAGCAAACTTTTGAAGTTGCGCATTTTTGGAGACGAAGAGGGCAAGATGAATCGCTCTTTGCAGGACTTGGATGGCAATGGCTTGCAAGGCGGTTTGTTGGTGGTGAGTCAGTTCACTTTGGTCGCCGATGTGAGCAGTGGCAACCGCCCGAGTTTTAAACGCGCTGCTTCACCAGCAGATGGACAACGTCTTTACGACTACTTCGTAACCCAAGCCCGAGAAGCTCACCCCATAGTGCAAACCGGCCAATTCGCAGCCGATATGAAAGTACACCTGATCAACGATGGTCCTGTAACCATTCCAATGCAAATTTAATTGGGGTCAGATCAACATTAATTTCCAATCAAAGGGGATAAAGGCTAAGGGGGCTTCCTCATACTGGAGTACCAGAAATCGTTCAGCCCCCTTAGCCTTTATCCCCTTCGATTGACAAAATTAATGTTGATCTGACCCCAATTAAATTTTCCCCGCAAGTTGATAATCGAGCCATGAACGAAAACAAAAATGATTTTGCGAAGCTGAGTTTGTCGGCTTCGATGTTGGGCAACTTGGCGCAGTTGGGCTATTTGCAAATGACGGCCATTCAGGCGGCCAGTTTGCCTGTGACCTTGGCTGGCAAAGATTTGATTGCACAGGCCAGCACAGGCAGCGGCAAGACGGCTGCGTTTGGCATTCCATTGGTTGAAAAAATTCTGCCTGCTGACTTTGCCGTGCAGGCCATGATCTTGTGCCCTACACGTGAGCTGGCGGATCAGGTCAGTCAAGAAATTCGACGCTTGGCGCGCGCGGTGGGCAATGTCAAAGTAGTCACCTTGTGCGGCGGCGTAGCGCTACGCGGCCAGGTGCTGAGCTTGGAGCACGGTGCGCATGTGGTGGTGGGTACACCGGGCCGCATCATGGACCATTTGGAGCGTGGCTCTTTGAAACTCAAAGGCCTGAAAACCTTGGTGCTAGATGAAGCAGATCGCATGCTCGACATGGGCTTCTTTGACGACATTGCCACAGTGGCCAGACAGTGCCCGCAAAATCGTCAAACCTTGTTGTTCTCGGCCACCTATCCTGAAGGCATTGCCAAGTTGGCCACGCAGTTCATGAAAGAGCCGCAAACGGTGAAGGTGGAAACACAACACAGTGCCAACAAAATTAAACAGATCTTTGTGCAGGTGAAAGAGTCTGAGCGACTGCACGCAGTGTCGATGGTATTGAATCATTTCCGTCCTACTTCTACGCTGGCCTTTTGTAATACCAAAGTGCAGTGCCGCGATTTGGTGGCAGTGTTGCAAGCACAGGGTTTCAGCGCGCTGGCGCTGTATGGTGAATTAGAGCAACGTGAACGCGACCAAGTGTTGATTCAATTTGCCAACAGAAGTTGCTCTGTGTTGGTGGCCACCGATGTGGCGGCGCGCGGATTGGATGTGGCGCAACTGGAAGCGGTGATCAACGTCGATGTCACGCCCGATGCCGAAGTGCACATTCACCGCATTGGCCGCACAGGCCGTGCCGATGCAGAAGGCTTGGCGGTGAGTTTGGCCAGCATGGATGAGATGGGTTATGTGGGCAAGATTGAAGTGCTGCAAGGCCGTGAGTCAAGCTGGCAAGAACTGAGTACCTTCACGCCGGCAGGCAAAGACATGCTGGTACCCGCCATGGCCACCTTGCAAATTGTGGGTGGTCGCAAAGAAAAAATTCGCGCAGGTGATGTGCTGGGCGCACTCACGGGTGATGCTGGTTACATGCGTGAGCAAGTGGGCAAGATCAATGTGAATGAATATTCCACTTACGTGGCTGTTGCGCGTGAGATTGCACATGAAGCTGCTAACAAGTTGTCGCGCGGTAAAGTAAAAGGCAAGTCGGTGAAAGTGCGTTTGCTGGAAGATGCTTCTGGTGTGGACAGCGAATAAGCGTTGTTGTTGCTTTAGTTATTTTTAATAGATTTACTAGATTGCAAAGACGATCATTGATTCACTGATACTCAATGTAGGTCCATGAAGTTGAGGGCTCAAGCATCATGACTTGATGCTCTTTACATGTGATCCCAATAAAAGCCGTGCAAATTATTTCAAACATGGCATAGTGCTTGAATTCGCTCAATATCTTGATTGGGATAAAGCTTCCATTTTTGAAGACGAGCGCCGAAATTACAACGAGACTCGCATACATGGACTGGTCCCGTTAGACGGCAGACTTTATAGTCTGATCTATGTTTTGCGAAATGGTTCAACCAGATGTATCAGTTTGCGGAAAGCAAACAAACGGGAGGCTAAGCTCTATGAAAAAAATCAATAAAAACACCCAGAAAATTAAAATCATCATGCCAACGGATGACGAAGACTATCAAATCACTTTGGCAGCCATGAGCGATCCAGATAACCCGCCTTTGACTGATGCTGATTTTGAGTACATGGAGAGGTATGGTGTCTTTGGCGCGCCTTGGACCAAGCCTGGCTATGGTCAAGTCAAAAAAACAAACTGACCTCTGAAATTAATAGGGGTTCTTAAATCCTAGTCTGTGCATGATCTCAATTTCATGCGCCTCCATGGCCTCTGCATCGGCCTCACTGGTCTCATGATCCCAACCTTGCGCATGCAAGGTGCCATGTATCAGTAAATGCGCGTAGTGCGCCTGCAATGTCTTGCCTTGCTCACGGGCTTCCTTGGCCACCACCGGCGCGCACAACACCAAATCGGCCATAACCACAGGTGACTGCATGTAATCAAACGTCAGTACATTGGTGGCGTATTCTTTCTTGCGAAACTCACGGTTCAAGCGTTGACCTTCTTCGGCATCCACAATGCGTACTGTGATCTCGCCATCAGCAGCCAAGCTGTGTCGAATCCAGCGAGCCACTTTGTGACGCGGCAAGGCGGCACGATGACGCGCAACGTAAGGGATGTCGCCAAATTGCAAAGACAAGTTAAGAGTGGGAAGTGCCATGAAGGGAAAAGCGATATTGAATAAGGTGAAGGTAAAAAAGAGAAGCCAGTACTTTAAGCATCAATCGATCGACTGCGCACCGTGGTTCTTTGCGCATCATAAGCATCCACAATGCGAGCCACCAAAGGATGACGGACCACATCCGCGCTAGAAAACCGCGTCATGGCAATGCCCTTCACGCGCCTTAATACGCGCTCCGCATCAATCAAGCCGCTCAACTGCCCTTTGGGCAAATCAATTTGACTCACATCCCCCGTGACCACCGCCTTGGCGCCAAAGCCAATGCGGGTGAGGAACATTTTCATTTGCTCGGGTGTCGTGTTTTGGGCCTCGTCCAAAATCACAAAGGCATTGTTCAAGGTGCGGCCGCGCATGAAAGCCAAAGGGGCAATTTCAATGGCATTGCGCTCAAAGGCTTTTTGTACTTTGTCATAGCCCATCAGGTCGTAAAGCGCGTCATAAAGGGGGCGCAAATACGGATCGACTTTTTGCGACAAATCGCCAGGCAAGAAACCTAAACGTTCGCCTGCTTCCACCGCAGGCCGCGTTAAAACAATGCGCTGAACACTGGCGCGCTCAAGGGCATCGACCGCACTGGCCACGGCCAAGTAGGTTTTGCCTGTACCGGCAGGACCAATGCCAAACGTAATGTCGTGTGTGGCAATGTTTTCCATGTACAAAGCTTGCACGGGCGTGCGGGCTTTGAGGTCGGCGCGGCGGGTTTGCAGCGTGGGCACGTCGGGGTTGTTGGCCACTTCGGGGTCGCCGGCCATCATGAGTTGTAGCGAATCTTCCTTGATGGGCCTATCGGCCATCTCGTAAAGGGCTTGCAGCAACTCGAGCGCTTGGTTGGCCTTGGCTTTGGGGCCGTCAATCTTGAACTGCTCGTGACGATGGGCAATTTTGACCTGCAGGCCAGCCTCGATAGTGCGCAAATGGGCGTCCATGGGGCCGCAAAGATGCGTCATGCGGGTATTGTTGTGCGGCGTGAAGTTGTGTCTGACAATCAAGCTGATAATCTCCCTATACCCCTAATGATAGGCACTTATCTGATGAAGAAGAACGGCACGCCATGATTGGTCAGTTAACAGGCACTTTGATTGACAAAAACCCACCCGAAGTGATGGTGGATTGCCATGGCGTGGGCTATGAGGTCAGTGTGCCCATGAGCACCTTTTACAACTTGCCCGCCTTGGGCGAGAAGGTCAAGTTGCTCACGCATTTTGTGGTTAGAGAAGATGCGCAGTTGCTCTATGGCTTTGCCACGACAGAAGAGCGCGCTGCATTTCGGCAATTGATCAAAATTTCTGGCGTAGGCCCGCGCACCGCATTGAGCGTGCTTTCGGGCATGGGCGTGGCCGATTTGGCGCAGGCCATCACCCAACAAGAATCTGGTCGCTTGGTCAAGGTGCCCGGCATTGGCAAGAAAACCGCCGAGCGTTTGCTGCTAGAGCTCAAAGGTAAATTGGGCGCCGACCTGCTCACCACGGGCAGTACCTCACACGACCACGCCAGCGACATTTTGCAAGCCCTGGTGGCTTTGGGCTACAGTGACAAAGAAGCTGCTTTGGCCCTCAAATCCCTGCCCCCAGATGTGGGTGTGAGCGACGGCATCAAAATGGCACTCAAGGCCTTGGCTAAATAAACAGACAACATGAGCATTCAAACCGACGACTTTGGAGCCGATTTTGGCGATGGCGCAGGCAAGAAACCCAGCGCTCGCAAAAGCCCCGCCACGGCTGAGGCCAGTGCGGGCGCTCGCATGGTAGACGCCTCGCCCGAAACGCCCCAAGAAGAGGCCATTGAACGCGCTCTGCGTCCCAAGTTGCTAGACGACTACGTGGGCCAAGCCAAGGTGCGCGAGCAACTCGAAATTTTCATTGGCGCGGCCAAAATGCGCGGTGAACCTTTGGACCACGTTTTGTTGTTTGGACCACCTGGTTTGGGTAAAACCACACTGAGCCACATCATTGCCGCAGAGCTGGGCGTCAACCTGCGTCAAACCAGTGGCCCCGTTCTAGAAAAGCCCAAAGACTTGGCGGCACTGCTCACCAATTTGGAAAAGAACGATGTGCTGTTCATTGACGAGATTCATCGCTTGTCGCCCGTGGTGGAAGAGATTTTGTACCCCGCCTTAGAGGACTACCAAATTGACATCATGATTGGCGAAGGCCCCGCAGCGCGCAGCATCAAGCTCGATTTGCAGCCCTTCACTTTGGTGGGCGCCACCACCCGCGCAGGCATGCTCACCAACCCATTGCGTGACCGCTTTGGCATTGTGTCGCGCCTTGAGTTTTACACGCCCGAAGAATTGGCGCGCATTGTCAAGCGCAGTGCCAGTCTGCTCAAAGCGCCCATGGACGCGGCTGGGGGCGAAGAAATTGCCAAGCGCTCACGCGGTACACCGCGCATTGCCAACCGCTTGCTTAGGCGTGTTCGCGATTACGCCGATGTCAAAGGTGTGGGGCACATCACGCACGACATTGCCAAACGCGCGTTGGCCATGCTGGATGTCGACCCCGAAGGTTTTGATTTGATGGACCGCAAGTTACTCGAAGCCGTTATCCACCGCTTTGATGGCGGGCCTGTGGGCCTAGACAATATTGCCGCCAGCATTGGCGAAGAGCGCGACACCATTGAAGATGTGATTGAGCCTTACCTCATACAACAAGGTTTCTTGCAGCGCACACCGCGCGGCAGAATTGCGACATTGGCGGCTTACCGTCACTTGGGTGTGACCCCGCCGAAAAGCTTCACTCAAGAATAAAGACGCGGAACCGTCACAGTTCAGTACTCATCGCGCGAGTCTTCGCCCAAATGCGATGTGTCGGCCCAACCCACCAGGGTCACGCTCTCGGGCGTCCACAACAAGCGATTGATGGCGGTATTGGTGAGTGACCAAGTACGCGGTGCTTGCAAATCTTGCTGCGTGGCAATGCGGTACAAGATGTCCATCACGCCGCCGTGTGCAAACAAGGCAATGTGCTGACCCATGTGCTTGGCCGCCAACTCATTCAAAGTTTGACGAATGCGCTGCTCCAGCATGACCAAAGATTCACCGCCATTGGGTGGTGTCCAATGAGGATCGCGCTTGCGCCACTTCATTGAGTCTTCTGGCAAGTCTTGTTCAATTTCGGCAAAGGTTTTGCCTTCAAACGCGCCAAAACCACGCTCGCGCAGACCTGGGTGGCTGATGGCCTCTAAACCTTGTTGAACAGCGACCGCAGTCGCTGTTTGATGTGCGCGTTGCAAATCACTTGTGTATACAGCGTGCAGACCATCTTGTGCAGCCAAAGTTTTGGCCAGTTGCTCAGCCTGCCAACGACCTTTGTCATTGAGGGGAATGTCTAAATGGCCTTGGATGCGTGTGTCCACGTTCCACGCGGTTTCACCATGGCGAATGGCCAGAATTCGAGTAGCTTGCATGCGAAAAATTAGCGTGAAATGGTGCTGTCAACACGGCGATTGAGCACTTGTGGATTGGGGAATCCTTGAAGCGCTGCAAACATCATGGTCTGCAAAATGTTGGCATGGTCTTGCCAAGGGCCTTCGTGAGTGGCTTTGGTTTGGTACACCACACTGCTGGTGTTGAGGTCTCGAATGATGACGCTCACCTCTTGGGCATAGCCTGATGGCGGTGGAAAACCGTTGCGTCTGAAGGGTGACATGCCCACGCCAACGCCTACCCCTACCCCTGAATGCCTAAAGCCTGTGCCCACACTGATTTGCAAATGGTTGGCCCAAGGGCTGCGAACAGGTCGGCCCCACGGGTCGGCAATAAATTCTGCTGTGCGAATACCCACCCACACGCTGTATTGCGCTTCGATGTCGTTGCGTGTCCAGCCCAAAGGTGCCAAGGCCTGTTCGAGTTGAACTTCAGCCCACCCAGCTTGCGGGTTGTTGGCGTCGGCTGGCAAACGGTCCCACCTGAAAAAAGCTTTGGCAGGTGCGGGTGTTTTCCACTGCGGCGAAGTTTGCACTTGGCTTTCAATGATGCGCACATTGGTGCAGGCACTGAGCAACAACACACCCGCAGCCATGGCAAGCAACATGCGCCGCTTTAGCGTTTGAGAGAAGCTTGGCAGTTTCATGAGTGCCCCCGTTGGATCAAAGTTGAACCACCTGCACACCCTGCAAGCTGGCCATCACATTGGGCGCTTCAAAGCTTTCTTCGTCAAATGCTTTGTCGCCTTCTGGATCGGGCTTGCCAGTGATTTGAAGATTTTTAAAGTCGTGCAATTGGGCGTCCATCAAATGGGAGGGCACCACGTTTTGCAAGGCTGCAAACATGTTCTCAATGCGGCCAGGGTATTTTTTCTGCCAATCCCGAATCATGTTGCCAATTTGTTTGCGCTGCAAGTTCTCTTGGCTGCCGCACAAGGTGCAAGGAATGATGGGGAATTGACGGTGCTCGGCCCATCGCGATAAATCGGCTTCAGCCACGTGGGCCAGAGGGCGAATCACCATGAACTCGCCGTTGTCGCTCAACAACTTGGGCGGCATGCCTTTGAGTTTGCCGCCAAAGAACATGTTGAGGAAAAAGGTTTGCAGCATGTCATCGCGGTGATGGCCCAAGGCCAACTTATTGCATTTGAGTTGGCCTGCCACTTTGTACAAAATACCGCGGCGCAAACGACTGCACAAACTGCACATGGTTTTGCCTTCGGGAATTTTGTCCTTCACGATGGAATAGGTGTCTTGCGTCTCGATGTGAAACGGAATGCCCAATTGACCAAGGTAGGCTGGCAAAATTTCTGCAGGAAAGCCAGGTTGCTTTTGGTCCAAGTTGACGGCGATCAATTCGAAATCAACGGGGGCGCGTTGTTTCATTTTCATCAAGATATCAAGCATGCCGTAGCTGTCTTTGCCACCCGACATGCAGACCATGATGCGATCGCCTTCTTCAATCATGTTGAACTCGCTGATGGCTTGACCCACCTGACGGCACAAGCGTTTTTCGAGCTTGTGCGTTTCGCGCTCAATTTTGACGGCCTTGGCTTTTTGCTCGGCTTGTTCGGCCAACGCGTCGGCGTCGTCGGCCACGGCTTCTAACCAGCTGTTTTGGGTGGGTGCATTCATAGGTTCACCATTGTCCTGTTTCCATGCGAATGGCAACTTCGCAATCTTCAAAAATTTCGAGTTTGGCAATCTTGACGCGCACGCCTTTGACACCATGCAATTGCATGAGGCGGTGCGAGAGTTTGCCGATGAGGCTTTCAAGCAAGTTAACGTGCTCGGCGGTGCATTCATCGATGATGATTTTGCGCACCTTTCGATAGTCCAGCACATTGCTGATGTCGTCGTCGCGCGGCAGCAAAGGTTGGGGGCCAAGATTGAGTTCGGCGTCCACTTGAATGGGCTGCGGCGCGGTTTTTTCGTGTTCCAAGATACCCAAATTGGCATCAAAGCGCAGGCCGGTCAGCGTAAGAGTTTGGTTGCCATTAGTGGCAGCGGAGGTGACTGTTGGAGTGGCCGTCATGGTGTGCTTACATCAAAGAAAAATCGCGCTCGAATTTCATCAAGTGCTGGCCACCGTCGACCAACAAGGTGGTGCCCGTGATGGCGCGGTTGTGCATGGCAAAGACCACGGTGCTGACCACATCTTCCACAGAAGAAGATCGGCCCAAAGGACTGAGTTTGTGCAGTTGCTGAAACTTGTCGTCGTCCAACATGTGGCTGGTGAGGGTGAGGCCAGGCGCGACGCCCACCACGCGCACCAGCGGCGCCAGAGCTTGAGCCAACAAAGTGTTGGCGGCTTCCAGTGCCGCTTTGGACAAGGTGTAACTTAAAAAATCGGGGTTGGGATTCCACAACTTTTGATCGAGCATGTTGACGACCACAGCCTCTGCGGCTTGGCCCCCACGTGCTTGGCAATGCTGATGGAGGGCTTGTGCCAACACAATGGCTGCCCCTGTGTTGCTGGCCCAGTGCTGTGCCATGAGGGCGTAGCTGAAGCTTTGCACGTCGTCGTGTTCAAACAAAGCGGCACTGTTGACCACGCCATCGACACGGCCCAATTGCTTCACAACTTGCGGCAGCAATTGACGCGTCGCGTGTTCGTCTGCCAAATCGGCTTTGAACACAAAGGATTGTGGGTTCAATGTTTGGGTGGCAGGGTTCAAAGCCAAACACGCTTTGGCTGTTTCCAATGCCTCTGCTTCAGAGCTTCTGTAATGAATGGCCACGCGCCAACCTGCTTTGGCCAGCCCTAAGGCAATTTCGCGGCCCAAGCGTTTACCGGCGCCTGTGACCAGGGCCGTTAAAGGGGGCGCTTGCGTGCCAGAAGAAAAAGGC
The DNA here is from genome assembly GCA_049655425.1 of Limnohabitans sp. Classification (GTDB taxonomy): domain Bacteria; phylum Pseudomonadota; class Gammaproteobacteria; order Burkholderiales; family Burkholderiaceae_C; genus Limnohabitans_A. The sequence continues at coordinate 55,872 of JBASJS010000006.1, forward strand.
GTCGACATTCGGGGACAATCGGGGTGATGACAGAAGCGCATAGTTTAACGACCGCCATGCTCAAGCGGGTGCACAAGGCCATTGTGGCGGCCCAAGGCTGGCTGCCGTTTGATCAGTTCATGGCCATGGCCCTGTACGAGCCGGGCTTGGGCTATTACGCCAATCAGCAGCCCAAATTTGGCACCATGCCCCAGTCGGGCAGCGATTTTGTGACGGCACCCGAGCTGTCACCCTTGTTTGGCGCGGCTTTGGCCCAGCAGGTGGCCGAGGCCTTGAAGGCAACTGGCACCAATGAGGTGTGGGAGTTTGGGGCGGGCAGTGGCGCTTTGGCGCATCAATTGCTGAGTGAACTGAAGCGATTGGGCTGCCCCATCAAACGTTACAACATCATGGACTTGTCGAGCACCCTAAAGGCTAGGCAACAAGCCAAATTGGCCGAGTTTGGCGACCAAGTGCAGTGGCTGAGTCAATGGCCAGACACACTCCAGGGCGTGGTGGTGGGCAATGAAGTGCTCGATGCGATGCCTGTGAAGCTGTTGAATCGCATTCAAGGCGTCTGGCACGAGAGGGGCGTGGTGGTGGCCGATGTTGCAACTCACCCCGATGGGTTGGCATGGGAAGACCGGCCAACTGAATTGAAACCCCCTTTAGAGCCTTCGGGCGATCACGACTATCTGACCGAAATTCAGCCCCAAGGCGAGGCCTTTGTGGCCAGCCTGGCCGAGCGGCTGCTGGCCAGTGAAAAGGGTGGCGCGGCATTTTTTATGGATTACGGTTTTCCAGAGTCAGAGTTTTTTCACCCCGAGCGACACATGGGCACCGTGATGTGCCACCAAGCGCACAAGGCCGATGCCAATCCATTGGCGGCCGTAGGCTTGAAGGACATCACCGCGCATGTGAACTTCACGGGCATTGCGTTGGCTGGCCAAGTTGCCGGATTGCAGGTCTTGGGTTACACCAGCCAAGCGCGGTTTTTGTTGAATTTGGGTTTGGCCGAGAGGATGTCAGAGGCCCCTTTGCCTGAACGTGCGCAGGCCATGAAACTCATCAGTGAGCATGAGATGGGTGAGCTGTTCAAGGTGGTGGGCTTTGCCACACACGATCATTGGCAGGCCCAAGGCTTTGCGGCGGGCGACCGCAGCCACCGTTTGTAACTGGCGCTTAAATATATGCTTCGCTGGCTTATTGTGGTTTTTTTGGCCCTGCTGTTGATCAGTTGGGTGAGGCCATGGCTGGAAAAGCTAGGCTTGGGCAAATTGCCTGGAGATTTTCACTTCAAGTTGTTTGGCCGCGAATGGTTTATTCCCTTCACCAGCACCTTGCTTTTGAGCTTTGTCTTGAGTTTGCTAACCAAGCTCTTGTAAAAAAATCCAACTTTTAAAACATTTGTGTTACAGTTCGGGTTCGTTGAAAGTCTTTGACACCGAATCAAAGGCCATCACGACAAGCGCGGTCCCTGCAAATTGCTTCATTTCTCGTATGAAGACCCATGCAGAAGAGCGGCGCACCCCCAAGCACGGGTGGGTTTGATTTCACGCTTCCCCCTTTTTTTTGTGCCCCAACAGGGCACTTACCAGGCCAATTGGATGCATTTGCAAGGCGTTTAAGCCCAATGCAGGCGTCCAATGTGTTGCTCTGTACACACCAATTTTTTAGCTTATTAGATGATTCATACGATTACTTTTGAAAATACCCCCGTCACCGTGGGAAAATACCGCATCGCCGCTTGTCCGCGTGCGCTGCCCTGTGGTCGCTTTGCGGCTCAGGTGTCAGTGGCCAGTGGACGTGGCAGTGCCAGTACCGATCGGGTGATGTGTTTTACCAATGACTTCGCCACCCGCGATGCTGCGGCCAACTTTTCGTTGGCACAAGGTTTGGATTGGGTTCGCGCCACCACGCAAGCCCACTGAACCCCCCAGAGAACCTGAAAGGAAAAAATGGCGAAAGAAGATTTGATCGAACAGATGGGCGTTGTGAACGAGGTTTTACCTGACACACGTTTTCGTGTGACCTTGGACAACGGACACCAGTTGATCGCTTACTCAGCAGGCAAGATGCGCAAGAACCACATTCGCATTTTGGCGGGAGACCGCGTCACGCTTGAGTTGTCACCTTACGACCTCACCAAAGGCCGTATCAGTTTCCGTCACTTGGCAGGCCGTCCACCGGCAGCGCCACGCACGCCTCGCACACCTTCACGTTAATTGACCGTGTGCACGGGGTGCTGTGCCTAGGCCTTTAACAGGTCAATGGCGTGCACTCTGGCTTGATGTATTTTTTCGCCAACTGCAGGGCCCGTGAGGCCCTGTTTTTGCGCCTCGGCCGCTATGTCAGCGGTTGTCACTGACAGCGCCGCCTGCAGCACGTTGCTCAAACGCGCAGTGGGCGCGTAGCTTGAATTCTCAAAGCCAAGTCTGCCCCGCGCATCGCACTCACACGCCAACAAAATGTCTGGCCAACGCTCTGGTTTGCGGATGGCGTCACAACGCTCTAGCAATCGCATCAAGGCAGCTGCATTCAAGTCGTGGCTGCGGTGAATGTTGCCGTGCTCTCGGGCCACCACATCAGACAACTCTTTGCATTCGACCGGAATGCGCAAACGCTCACAAACTTGCTTGAGCAATTTGGCGCTGCGTTGTTCGTGCGCAATGTGCCGTGGCCATTCGCTTTGCGGTGTGGTGCCTTTGCCTAAGTCGTGCATGAGGCAGGCCACACGCACAGGCAAAGATGCATTCAATTGTGCGCTCATGTCTAGCACCATCATGAGGTGCACGCCTGTATCAACCTCAGGGTGATGTTCGGCGCGTTGTGGCACGCCCCACAAGGCATTCACTTCTGGCAACAACACCTTGAGTGCACCGCACTCCCGGAGCACTTCCAACATGCGAGAAGGTTTGCGTGTCATCAGGCCTTTGGCCAGTTCTTGCCACACGCGCTCGGGCACCAAGTGTTCTACTTCTCCCGCCTGCACCATGTCTTGCATGAGTTGCATGGTTTCGGGGGCAATGCTGAAATCAGGAAAGCGTGCGGCAAATCGGGCCAAACGCAAGATGCGCACAGGATCTTCGCGAAACGCGGACGTCACATGCCGCAGCGTTTTGTTTTTTAAATCTTGGAGGCCTTGATAGGGGTCAATGCCGTAGCTTGTAAAGACTTGTTCAAACGCATCATCTAGAACTTGGTTGTGGGCCAAGGCCAACAGATCAGAATGCGCCTCTGGCAAGGCCATGGCGTTGATGGTGAGGTCGCGCCTGGCCAAGTCTTCTTCAAGTGAAACTTCTGGCGAAGCATGCACCACAAAGCCTTTGTAGCCGGGTGCCGTTTTTCGTTCGGTGCGTGCCAATGCATATTCTTCGCGAGAAGTGGGATGCAGAAACACAGGAAAATCTTTGCCCACTGTTTGATAGCCCAGTTGGGCCATTTGCGCAGGCGTAGCGCCCACCACCACCCAGTCTTTGTCTTTGACGGGTTGATGGAGCAGGGCGTCGCGAATGGCGCCGCCGACACTGAAGATTTGCATCGTTATGGACAGATCAAGGCTTGGTCCGGAAAGGCTCTTCAAAATCGATGAAGTCTTTTTCGGCCAAGGCGTCGTCGATCCAGGCCTTGATGCCAGGCACGGCGCACAAGCGCTCGATGTAGGCTTGTGTGTCTGCAGACACTGGCAACGCATAGGTTTTGATGCGCATCACCACGGGGGCAAAGTAGGCATCTGGAATGCTGAACTCGCCAAACAACATGGGGCCTTTGTGTGTTTTCAAAAGCGATGAAAACAAACTGTCGATGCGCTTTAAATCGTTGCGCAAGGCTTCTTTGTCGCGCAGGGCCAAAGCGCCAATTTCTGGCAAATAGGCATCGATGTTCATGGGGCAGGCACTGCGGATGCCCATGAAGCCACTGTGCATTTCGGCGCAGATGCTGCGCGCGCGCGCTCGGTCTGCCACGGCGGTGGGCCAGAGTTTCTTCTGGGGAAATTTTTCGGCCACGTATTCGGCAATGGCCAAGGTGTCCCAAACGGCCAATTCGCCATCGACCAACACCGGCACTTTGCCAACAGGGTTGATGTCTTTCAAGCTTTGCTTGAATTTTGACTGCGCGTCAAAGCCATCAAAACGCACCATCACTTCTTCAAAGTCAATGCCGGCTTGCTTGAGCAAAACCCATGGCCGCATCGACCATGAGGAGTAATTTTTGTTGGCGATGTAGAGTTTCATGGACGTCCTTTGGCGCGAAAGGCATCCAGTTTAGTGCAGGCGCCTTTGTAGCCCAAATAGCCTGGCGCAATGCTATCAACGCTGCTGGCTTGAATGTTTAAGTCTTTGAGTCCCAGTGCTTTGCCAGAGGCAATGTTGTCGACTTGCATCGAGCGCAAGTTGTCGCGGCTCATGACGGGCTGACCGGGCGCCAATTCCATCAGGAAGGCCTGTACCGAAGCCAAGGCATGCGGGATGCCAAAGACCCAGCGGCCTTTGCCGCCTCGCACGCCTGCCCATTGGCCAGACTTTTGTACCAACTCTTTCAAAGTCCAAATGTCGGGGCCGCAAATTTCATAGGTGTGGCCGGCTGTGCTGGCGTTCATGACGCAGTGCGCCACAGCAGCCGCCACATCTTCTACCCACACCGCTTGAAAGCGTGTGCTGGCGCCAGCCAAGGGCACAACTGGGGTAATTTGTTGTAGCTGTGCAAACAAATTCAGGAACTTGTCGTTGGCACCAAAGATGACGCTGGGTTGCAGGATGGTTAAATCTAAATCTGCTTGTTGCAACAATGCTTCACCTTGGGCTTTGCTGCGCTGATAAAGCGAAGGGCCCTCAAGGCTGGCACCCAAGGCGCTGATGTGAATCAGGCGCTTGAGGCCACTTTGTTGGCAGGCCTGCGCAATGATTGTGGGCAACTGCACGTGTGCTTTGTCAAAGGCTTGTTCAGAACCGTGCAAGATGGCAATCAGATTGATCACCACATCGTGCTGTGCCATGCATTGCGCCAAAAAAGCCGCGTTGTAGACGTCCCCTTCCAGCACCCGCACACGCGGTAAATTTTGAATTGCTGCGGCTTGGCTGGCGCGGCGTGTGATCACTGTCATGCTGCACCCAAGACGGGTGAGTTTTTCGCAAACATGGCGACCGACAAAACCCGTGCCGCCCAGTATCAAAACGCGCGGTGTGAGGCTCTTCATGACAAAGCCTGCACAGCTTGTTGCATGGCTTCACGCGCCTGCGTGATGATTTGCTCACGCCAGACATTGGTGTCGGTGTAGAAGGCCTGAAAAATTTGCGCCTTGATGCTTTGCTTCAATGCCTCGGGTGCTTCAGGGTGAAGGTGCAGCCAATGGTCGGCCCTGAGGGCCAAGAGCATTTCATTGGGAGGCAAGGTGCCGTACTCCAGAGCAATGCCTGTGTGCTCGGCTTGTGGGCATTCGTCTTGCACCGACATCCACATGAGTCCGGTGAGGAAAGCAGATGACGAGCTGCCATCGTAGATCGAGGTAATGCCAGGCCCCCACCATTGGCGCGCCCGTGCAATGGCCGCCGCATCGTTGGCACCGGCATAAATGCGTTCGCCCACACCACTGGGGCCGAGGCCTGTGTGCAAATCGATCCATGCAAATTTTTGTGCACGACCGCCATGCTGACGCAAGACTTTGCGAATGGTTTGGTTACTCCATGTAGGTGCTTGGCCGCCAAAGAACAGGCCTTGCGGGTCATGGTGCTGGCCTTGAGAAACAGCCGCCTGAAGCTTGGGCATGCCGTGCTCTGCAATGTATTGCAGGGTGGCTTGTACATTGTCTTGGGTCGGCGGCCAAACTTCTGGCAACAACAGGTGCTGAATTTCTTTGTAAGCAGGATTCTCGGGTAGGGGCTTGCTGAAGTCGTGGAAGTTGCGATTGAGGTCGACGTTTTCTTGCGTCACGCGGCGCACATGCGAGAAGCCGTGGGGGTTCAGCGCATGCACATAGACCACGGCCACGCCACTTTTGGCAACAGCTTGATGCCATTCGGCGTTTTGAAGTGCATCAATTTGAACGCCACTGCCGCAATAGCCTTCCACGCCGTGGCAGGCACTGCTGACCAGCAGCACATGTTTGGCATCGGCGGGGCCTTCACGCACCACGTCCATGGCCAGCTCTTCGCCGTCACGGCCTTTTTCTGGGTGGACATGGGACTCGACTTGCAGGCCCGCTTGTTGCGCAGCGCTTAGAAACTTTTGGCGCGCTTCGGCATAAGTTTTTGAAAATGCGGCTTGGATGTTTGTCATGAAGGGTCCAAATGAATGAAGCCCCGAAGGGCTTCAAGTGGGTGATACAAAATGAGAAGGGTTCAGTTGACGAACGACAGTAGGGTTAAGTTGTGCGTTACTTTTGTGTTGGGTTGGCCAACCATTGTGTGGCCAATTCAACCCAATAGGTGCCGCCTAAGGGGATCAGGTCGTCGTTGAAGTCGTAGCTGGGGTTGTGCAAGGTGCAAGGACCTGCGCCATGGCCCATTTCGCGGTGTGCGCCATCGCCATTGGCAATGAAGCAATAGGCGCCGGGTTTGGCTTGCAACATGAAAGAGAAGTCTTCAGCGCCCATGGTGGGTTCTTGCACTTGCACATTGTCTTTGCCCACAATGCCTTCCATCACTTTGCGCGCAAATTCTGCTTCTGAGGCGCTGTTGATGGTGGGCGGATAGTTGCGGTTGAAATGGAACTCGGGTTTGGCATCGAAAGCAGCGCACAGGTTTTCAGTGATTTGCTTCATGCGGTTTTCGATGAGGTCAAGCACTTCGATGGTGAAGGTGCGCACGGTGCCTTGAATGACGCAGAAATCGGGCACCACGTTGGTGGCTTCGCCTGCATGAATCATGGTGACCGAGATGACGCCGGCATCAACAGGTTTTTTGTTGCGCGTGATGATGGTTTGGAAGGCTTGCACCAATTGGCAGGCCACGGGCACGGGGTCGATGCCGTTGTGAGGCAGGGCTGCGTGGCTGCCCTTGCCGCGAATGGTGATTTTGAACTCGTTGCTAGACGCCATGACGGGGCCTGGGCTGACCGCAAACGTGCCCACTTGCGCGCCTGGCCAGTTGTGCATGCCAAACACGGCTTGCATGGGGAACTTGTCGAACATGCCGTCTTTGATCATTTCGCGGGCACCGCCGCCGCCTTCTTCGGCAGGCTGGAAAATTAAGTAAACGGTACCGTCAAAGTCGCGGTGCTTGGAGAAATGCTTGGCTGCTGCCAACAGCATGGCCGTGTGGCCATCGTGACCGCACGCATGCATCTTGCCTTCGTGCTTGCTGGCATGCGAAAACGTGTTGAACTCTTGCATGGGCAGGGCGTCCATGTCGGCGCGCAAACCGACGCCGCGGCCGCATGCACCGCCATCGCGGCCGTGCACAATGCCAATGACGCCGGTGGTGCCCATGCCGCGGTGAATGGGGATGCCCCAGTCGGTGAGTTGCTTGGCCACCACATCGGCTGTGCGGACTTCTTGGAAGCACAACTCGGGGTGGGCGTGAATGTCTTTGCGAATGGCCGCAATGCTGGCCGCGTCTGTGAGGATGGAGTCGATGATTTTCATAACCACAGTCTAGCGAGAGTCGTGCCATTGCGCTACAACCCATTTGCACTTGGGGGACATTTCCTTTCAGGGTTATCCCCAAAAATACCCTTTTAGAATGAAGCTATGACAAATTCAGTGCTTGAAAACAATGCCGTAGTGCGTGGTCTGTGCCCGCACGACTGCCCCGATACCTGTGCCTTGCTCACCACAGTCGAAAACGGGCGCGCCGTGAAGGTGCAGGGCAACCCCGATCACCAGCACACCCAAGGTGTGTTGTGCACCAAAGTGTCGCGTTATACAGAGCGAACTTACAGTCCCGAGCGCTTGATGCATCCCCTCAAGCGCAGCGGCCCTAAGGGCGCTGGCAAGTTTGTGCAAGTGACCTGGGAGGAGGCGATTAAAGACATCGCTGCGCGGCTCAAGGCCATTGCTTCAGAGAATCCTGAAGCCGTGTTGCCCTACAGCTATGCTGGCACCATGGGCTGGGTGCAAAGTGAGGCCATGGCGACACGCTTTTTCAACAAGATGGGCGCATCCCTGCTCGACCGCACCATTTGTGCTTCGGCGGGTGGTGAAGGCTTGGTCTACACGCTGGGCGGCAAGTTCGGCATGAAGACCGAGTTCTTCTCTGAATCCAAATTGATCGTGATTTGGGGCAGCAATTCGATTACCAGCAATGTGCATTTTTGGCGCCGCGCGCAAGACGCCAAACGCAACGGTGCTAAGTTGATTTGCATCGACCCGCGCCACAGCGAAACCGCCGAAAAATGCCACGTGCATTTGCCTATTCGGCCTGGTACCGATGCAGCCCTGGCGTTTGCCATCATGCGCGAGTTGGTGGTGAACAATTGGCTAGATCAGGATTACATCGAGAAGTACACCCTCGGCTGGGCTGAATTGCGCGAACGCGCCATGACTTGGACCTTGGGCCGTGCAGCAGAAGTTTGCGGTGTCGATGAAGAATTGATACGTGCCCTGGCCAAAGACTGGGGCACCACGCCCCAAGCCGCCATCCGTTTGAACTACGGCATGCAACGCGTCAAAGGCGGTGCCAATGCGGTTCGCGCCATTGCATGTTTGCCAGCACTCACGGGCGCTTGGCGCGACAGAGCAGGGGGCTTGTTGCTCAGCAGCTCCAGCAATTTCAAGGTGAATAAAAAAGACTTGCACCGTCCTGATTTGTTGGGTGAGCGCAAGCCGCGCATGCTCAACATGACCACCATTGGCAACGACTTGAACCACCCTGGCAGTCCAGAATGGGGCCCGCAAGTCAAAGCCCTGTTGGTTTACAACAGCAACCCCGTGGCCATTGCGCCGCAATCGGGCAAAGTGGTGCAGGGCTTTTTACGCGAAGACTTGTTTACCGTGGTGATGGAACATTTTCAGACCGACACCGCCGATTACGCCGATTACGTGTTGCCGGCCACTACGCAACTAGAACACTGGGACGTGCAAGGTAGCTATGGCCACACCGATGTGCTGCTAAACCGTCCGGCCATTGCGCCAGTGGGGCAAGCCAAATCCAACAGCGAAATATTTCGCTTGCTGGCCAAGGCCATGGGGTACACCGAGGCGTGCTTTAGTGAAGACGATCTCAGCATGTGCCGCACAGCTGTGGGTTCTGATGTTGACTTTCAAGCCTTGCTGGACGTGGGCTTTGTGTCCATGCCAGTGCCCGATGCGCCGTTTGCAGAAGGTGGTTTTGCAACACCTTCAGGCCGATGTGAATTTGTGAGCGATAGACTGGCAGCGCAAGGATTGGACCCTTTGCCAAATCACATTCCCAATTACGAAGTGCCTGTGGCAGGTCATCGCTTTCCATTGGCCATGATTTCGCCACCTGCGCGCAATTTTTTGAACTCTTCATTTGTGAACGTCGAAAGTTTGCGCGCCATTGAAAAAGAGCCTCTGATTGAAATTTGTTTTGAAGATGCCTCTGCACGCGGCATTGCCACGGGCGATACCGTCAAGGTGTTCAACGACCGCGGCGAATACCATTGCAAAGCTGACGTCACGTCGCGTGCGCGCCCAGGGGTTGTGAATGGCTTGGGAATTTGGTGGCGCAAAATGGGCCTGAATGGTACCAACGTCAACGAAGTGACCAGTCAATTGCTCACTGACTTGGGCCGAGCCCCTGTGTTTTACGATTGCCAAGTTGAAGTGGCACTCTTGAAGAAAGCTTGAAGAAATGGCTGAAATTTTTATCCAACGCGACCACACCCTTGGCATGGAGAAAGCCCGTGCCGTAGCCGCTCAGTGGCAAAAAGAAGCAGAGGCAGATTGGGGCATGGACTGCACTTATGTGGCCAACGAAACGAACGAAAAAGGCGAAGTGCAAGACCGCTTGAATTTTGAGCGCGCGGGTGCTTCTGGTTACTTGTGTGTCACAGCCACTCAGCTCAGCATGAAGCTGGAGTTGGGCTTTTTGATGGCGTCTTTTAAAGACAAAATCGAAGAGAAGATTTCTAGTAACTTGGACAAGTTGCTGGCTTGAATAAATGGGGTCAGATCAACATTAATTTCCAATCAGTGAGGGCTGAAGGCAAGGGGGGCTTCCTCATACTGGAGTACCAGAAATCGTTCAGCCCCCCTTGCCTTCAGCCC
>JBASJS010000007.1:0-428457 GCA_049655425.1 Limnohabitans sp.
TGCCAGGCGACAACGTGTCGATCACTGTGAAGTTGATCAACCCGATCGCCATGGAAGAAGGTCTGCGTTTTGCGATCCGTGAAGGCGGCCGCACTGTGGGCGCTGGCGTTGTTGCCAAGATCCTCGCCTAATGCGCGTCTAAAAAACGCTGAAGGGGTATAGCTCAATTGGCAGAGCGTCGGTCTCCAAAACCGAAGGTTGTAGGTTCGATTCCTACTGCCCCTGCCACCTGAAAAGGTGAGCAAAACAAGCCCGCCATCACCTGGCGGGCTTCGGCGTCTAAAAGACAAGTTAATTTTGTAGGGCTCGAAAGAGCCTAAAAAGGTCTGTAAAGCCACATGGCAACTTCTGAAGTTCAAACCGTAGGTTCCACCGCTGACAAGCTCAAGCTTGGCTTGGCCATTGCTTTGGCTGTGGCATCGCTGGTTGCGTTTTACATGCTGTCCAAACAGGGCGCTTTGGCGCAGTGGGGCGCATTGCTTGCGGGCTTGGTTGTGTCTGTGGTGGTGTTTTTGCTTTCAGAGACAGGCAAGCAATTTGTCGCGTTCGGCCAAGATGCCGTGCGTGAAGTTAAAAAGGTCGTGTGGCCCGAACGCAAAGAAGCCATGCAAATCACTGCGTACGTTTTTGTGTTCGTAGTGCTCATGGCGCTGTTCTTGTGGCTGACTGACAAAACACTCGAGTGGGTTTTTTACGATCTGATCTTGGGGTGGAAAAAATAATGACCGACGCTGTAGACAACGCGCCTAAAGCAGGCGAATCCACCAATCCAGATTTGAAGTGGTATGTGGTGCATGCCTATTCAGGCATGGAAAAGGCCGTGGAGCGCAACATCATTGAGCGCATTCAACGCGCCGAAATGCAAAACAAATTTGGCCGCATTCTGGTTCCCACTGAAGAAGTGGTTGAGATGAAGAATGGCCAAAAACGCACCACCGAGCGCAAGTTTTTCCCTGGCTACGTGTTGGTCGAGATGGTCATGGACGACGAGACATGGCACTTGGTCAAGCACACCAACAAGGTCACTGGCTTTGTGGGTGGTGCCAAAAACCGTCCGGCGCCTATTTCTGAAAATGACGTTCGCAAAATTGTGAGCCAAATGCAAGAAGGCACCGACAAGCCCCGCCATAAGGTGGAGTTTGAAGTGGGCGAGTATGTGCGCGTTAAAGAAGGCCCGTTCACGGACTTCAACGGCACGGTCGAAGAAGTCAATTACGAGAAAAACAAAATGCGTGTATCCGTCACGATTTTCGGACGTGCGACACCTGTTGAACTCGAATTTGGCCAAGTCGAAAAAACCTAAGTTTTTTAAAGACTTGCCTCTAAAGATTGCGGGTCAGATCAAGATTTACGAAGTAAATTTGCTCTGACCCCAACAAATCGTAAATGCGCTACCCGACTCAGCGTGTTTATTGAAAGAAGAAAGAGTCGTTAATTTGGGGAGCTTGACCTAAACCATCAAGCGTTTGTACCCACTAGGAGTTAAACATGGCGAAAAAAATCGTCGGTTTCGTTAAGCTGCAAGTTCCAGCTGGCAAGGCCAACCCATCCCCCCCTATCGGCCCAGCTTTGGGTCAACGTGGTTTGAACATCATGGAATTCTGCAAGGCGTTCAACGCCCAGACCCAAGGTGTTGAGCCAGGTCTGCCTTTGCCAGTGGTGATCACTGCTTTTGCCGACAAGAGCTTCACTTTCATCATCAAGACGCCTCCAGCGACCACCTTGATCAAGAAAGCCATCAAGTTGGACAAGGGTTCTGCCCGTCCACATGCCGACAAGGTTGGCAAAATTTCTCGCGCTCAGCTCGAAGAAATTGCAAAAGCAAAAATGAAAGACTTGAACGCTGCTGATTTGGACGCTGCTGTCCGCATCATTGCAGGTTCTGCTCGCTCAATGGGCGTGACTGTGGAGGGCGTTTAAATGTCCAAGTTGACTAAAAAACAAAAAGCACAAGTTGGCAAAGTTGATGCCAACAAGTTGTACGCCGTAGCCGATGCTTTGGCTTTGGTCAAAGAGTGCGCTACTGCCAAGTTCGATGAGTCCATCGACGTGGCCGTTCAACTCGGTATCGATGCCAAGAAATCTGACCAAGTGGTGCGTGGCGCCGTGGTCTTGCCTAACGGCACTGGTAAAACAAAACGCGTTGCCGTGTTTGCCCAAGGCGCAAAGGCTGATGAAGCCCGTGCTGCTGGTGCAGATGTGGTTGGTATGGACGATTTGGCTGCACAAGTCAAAGCCGGTGACATGCCTTTCGACGTGGTCATTGCTGCCCCTGACGCAATGCGTATCGTGGGTACTTTGGGTCAAATCTTGGGCCCACGTGGTCTGATGCCTAACCCTAAAGTTGGCACCGTGACTGCCGACGTGGCCACTGCCGTTAAAAACGCAAAAGCCGGTCAAGTTCAGTTCCGCGTTGACAAAGCCGGTATCGTGCACGGCGCCATTGGCCTGCGTTCATTCGACGTTGAAAAGTTGCAAGGCAATTTGGCAGCATTGATCGATGCTTTGAACAAATCAAAGCCAGCTACCAGCAAGGGTGTTTACCTGCGCAAAGTGGCACTGTCTTCCACCATGGGTGTAGGCGTTCGCGTCGACACACAAACCATCGCGGCTTGAAGTTAAAAAAACCGAGCGGCGTGCCTGGGCAACCTAGCACTTCGCTCAGTGTGGTGGGCTGAACCCAAATCTTCGGACCAAGTTCAGGCCATCCAAGACCGTTGGTGTGCAGCAATGCACTTAATCGTGAAAGCCAACGCAGATGGCGATCCCGCTGCAGATGGACAAAATCCTGAACAGTTGATCGCTGAAATTAGGCGAGCTCTAGAGCAATATTGCTCAAAAGCTCATTCAAAAGGAGTAGACCTTGAGTCTTAATCGCAGTGAGAAAGAAGCGGTCATTTCAGAAGTGACCAGCCTCGCCGCTAAAGCTCAAACGCTGGTGATTGCGGAATACCGCGGCATCACGGTCACTGACATGACCAAACTGCGTTCTGATGCACGTAGCAAAGGTGTGAGCCTGAGTGTGTTGAAAAACACCTTGGCCCGCCGTGCTGTTGCCGGAACCTCGTTTGAAGTTGTCGCTGATCAGATGACCGGTCCGCTGATCTATGGCTTCTCTGTAGATGCTGTGGCTGCTGCTAAAGTAGTCGCTGACTTCGCGAAAACCAACGACAAGTTGGTCATTCGCGGTGGTGCCATCTCAGGCAAAGTCTTGGATGCCAACGGCGTTAAGCAACTGTCAAACATTCCATCCAAAGATGTGTTGTTGGCTCAGTTGTGCGGCTTATTGATGTCCCCCATGTCCCGTACCGCAGTGGTGCTGGGTGCCTTGGCGGCCAAAAAAGGCGAAACGGCTGCCGCGTAATTGCGCAGTCCTTTTTTTAAAAAATTGTTAGGAAATAAAAATGGCATTTGATAAAGACGCATTTTTGACCGCGCTTGACAGCATGACGGTCTTGGAACTCAACGAATTGGTAAAAGCCATCGAAGAGAAATTTGGCGTGAGCGCCGCAGCCATGGCAGCACCTGCTGCTGGTGGTGGCGGTGGTGGCGCAGCTGCTGCTGAAGAGCAAACAGAATTCAACGTGATGTTGCTCGAAGCCGGCGCTAACAAAGTGTCCGTCATTAAAGCCGTCCGTGAAATCACTGGCTTGGGCTTGAAAGAAGCCAAAGACATGGTTGACGGCGCACCGAAGGCTGTTAAAGAAGGCGCTTCTAAAGCTGACGCTGAAGCTGCTAAGAAAAAGCTGGAAGAAGCCGGCGCCAAAGTCGAACTCAAATAATTCGACCTTTGTCCAAGGCTGGAGCGTCCCACAAGGGCCTCCAGCCTTTGGTGCTTACAGAGCACAGCCAAAAAATTGCTTCAAAGTCATTTTTTGAGTGTTCTCTGACCCGACTGCAGAGACGCCTTGGTTCGGGCTGCGTGCAATGCGCAGCCGTCCGCCAACGCTGGTAGAGGCCAGCGGCCAAGCCCGCCTATTGAGCAACGCGTTGTTCAAAAAGGTACACAGTCGCCGAAAGATCAAGCCCCGGAGATCTCATGGCCTATTCATTTACCGAACGCAAACGCATTCGCAAAAGTTTCGGAAGCCGCGAAAGCGTGCTCGAAGTTCCTTACTTGCTGCAAATGCAAAAAGACGCATACACGTCATTTTTGCAAGCTGGCATTGCCTCCAACAAACGTGCTCACGAAGGTTTGCAAGCTGCTTTTGAGTCAGCTTTCCCCATCGTGTCACACAACGGTTTTGTCGAGATGAAATTTCTCGAGTACAACTTGGCCAAGCCGGCCTTTGATGTACGCGAATGCCAAACACGTGGCCTCACATTTGCATCCGCTGTGCGCGCTCGCGTTCAGTTGATCATTTACGATCGTGACTCTTCCACATCACAATCTAAAGTTGTGAAAGAAGTTAAAGAGCAAGAAGTCTACATGGGCGAAGTGCCCCTGATGACCGACAAAGGCTCTTTCATCATCAACGGCACAGAGCGCGTGATCGTGTCTCAGTTGCACCGTTCACCTGGCGTGTTCTTTGAGCACGACAAGGGCAAGACACACAGCTCTGGCAAATTGTTGTTCAGCGCGCGCATTATTCCTTACCGCGGTTCATGGCTCGACTACGAATTCGATCCCAAAGACTTGCTGTACTTCCGTGTTGACCGTCGTCGCAAGATGCCCGTCACCATTCTGCTCAAAGCCATCGGCTTGAACCCAGAATCGATCTTGGCCAACTTCTTTGTGAACGATAACTTCCGCTTGATGGACAGTGGCGCACAAATGGAATTTGTGTCCGAGCGTCTGCGCGGCGAAGTGGCCCGTTTCGACATCACCGACAAGTCTGGCAAAGTGGTTGTCGCCAAAGACAAGCGCATTACCGTTCGTCACACACGTGAACTCGAACAATCGGGCACCACACACATCAGCGTGCCAGAAGACTTCCTGATTGGCCGCGTGGTGGCACGCAACATTGTCGACACCGACACTGGCGAAATCATTGCCAAGGCCAACGAAGAACTGACAGAAGCGTTGCTCAAAAAATTGCGCTCTGCTGGCGTGCAAGACATTCAGTGTATCTACACCAATGAACTCGACCAAGGTGCGTACATTTCGCAAACATTGCGTGTGGACGAAACCGTTGACGAATTCGCAGCACGTGTGGCCATCTACCGCATGATGCGCCCTGGCGAGCCACCGACAGAAGACGCAGTGCAGGCTTTGTTCCAACGCTTGTTCTACAACCCTGACACATACGACTTGTCGCGTGTGGGCCGTATGAAGTTCAACGCCCGTGTGGGCCGCGACGAGTCCACCGGTCCTATGGTGCTCACCAACGAAGACATCTTGGCTGTGGTCAAGATCTTGGTTGATTTGCGCAATGGCCGCGGCGAAGTCGATGACATCGATCACTTGGGCAATCGCCGCGTACGTTGCGTGGGCGAGTTGGCCGAGAACCAATACCGCACAGGTTTGGCACGTATCGAAAAAGCTGTGAAAGAGCGTTTGGGTCAAGCAGAGCAAGAGCCTCTGATGCCTCACGATCTGATCAACTCCAAGCCCATTTCTGCGGCACTCAAAGAGTTCTTTGGTGCTTCGCAGTTGTCACAGTTCATGGACCAAACCAACCCCTTGGCAGAGATCACGCACAAGCGTCGTGTGTCTGCCCTTGGCCCAGGTGGTTTGACCCGCGAACGTGCAGGCTTTGAAGTGCGTGACGTGCACGTGACCCACTACGGTCGTGTGTGCCCAATTGAAACGCCTGAAGGTCCAAACATTGGTTTGATCAACTCACTCGCCTTGTATGCGCGTTTGAACGAGTACGGTTTCATTGAGACGCCTTACCGCCGCGTGGTGGATGGCAAAGTCACCATGGACATCGATTATTTGTCTGCCATCGAAGAAGGCAAGTACGTCATCGCTCAGGCCAATGCCACTTTGGACAAAGAAGGTCGCCTCACCGATGGTTTGGTGTCTGCGCGTGAAAAAGGTGAATCCATTTTGTGCGGTGCCGAGCGCATTCAGTACATGGACGTGTCACCTGCACAGATCGTGTCGGTTGCTGCATCTTTGGTGCCGTTCCTCGAGCACGATGACGCCAACCGCGCGTTGATGGGTGCCAACATGTCACGTCAAGCCGTGCCTGTGTTGCGTCCCGAGAAGCCACTGGTGGGTACCGGTATCGAGCGCGTTGCTGCGGTCGACTCTGGCACCGTGGTCACAGCCACTCGTGGTGGTGTGGTCGACTACGTCGATGCCACTCGTATCGTGATTCGTGTCAACGACAACGAAACCCAAGCGGGTGAAGTGGGCGTCGACATTTACAACCTCATCAAATACCAGCGTTCTAACCAGAACACCAACATTCACCAACGCGCCATTGTGAAGCGTGGTGATAAGTTGGCCAAGGGTGACGTGATTGCCGACGGCGCATCGACTGACCTGGGCGAAATCGCCATCGGTCAAAACATGCTGATCGCTTTCATGCCTTGGAACGGTTACAACTTCGAAGACTCGATCTTGATCTCCGAGCGCGTGGTCTCTGAAGACCGCTACACCTCGATTCACATCGAAGAGTTGGTGGTGATGGCGCGCGACACCAAGTTGGGTGCCGAAGAAATCACACGTGACATTCCCAACTTGTCAGAGCAGCAATTGGGCCGCTTGGACGAGTCCGGCATCATCTACGTGGGTGCAGAAGTGCAACCTGGCGATGTGTTGGTGGGCAAGGTCACACCTAAAGGTGAAACCACCCTCACACCAGAAGAGAAGCTGCTCCGCGCCATCTTCGGTGAAAAAGCCAGCGACGTGAAAGACACCTCATTGCGCGTAGATCAGGGCTCGCAAGGTACCGTGATCGACGTTCAAGTGTTCACACGCGAAGGCATCGTGCGCGACAAGCGTGCGCAACAAATTATTGACGACGAACTCAAGCGCTTCCGCTTGGATTTGAACGATCAGTTGCGCATCGTTGAAGCCGACGCCTTTGACCGTATCGAAAAACTCTTGATCGGCAAAGTTGCCAACGGCGGCCCACAAAAGCTGGCCAAAGGCACCAAGCTCGACAAGGCATACCTCGAGTCCATCGAGAAGTTCCACTGGTTCGACATTCGTCCCGCAGACGAAGAAGTTGCAAGCCAACTCGAATCTATCAAGAACTCACTCGAGCAAACCCGTCACAGCTTTGACTTGTCCTTCGAAGAGAAGCGCAAGAAACTCACGCAAGGCGACGAGTTGCCAGCAGGCGTGCTCAAGATGGTCAAGGTCTACCTGGCCGTCAAGCGCCGCTTGCAGCCTGGTGACAAGATGGCCGGCCGTCACGGTAACAAGGGTGTGGTCTCTAAGATCGTTCCTGTTGAAGACATGCCTTACATGGCCGACGGTACCCCTGCAGACATCGTGTTGAACCCCTTGGGCGTTCCTTCACGCATGAACGTGGGTCAGGTGCTTGAAGTTCACTTGGGTTGGGCTGCCAAAGGCATTGGTCACCGCATTGGTGACATGCTGCAAGCCGAAGCCCGCGTGGCCGAGTTCCGTACTTTGTTCGAAGAACTCTACAACGGCATTGGCCGCAAAGAAGACTTGTCTCAGTTGTCTGACCAAGACGTCTTGGGCATGGCAGAAAACCTCAAAGGTGGTTTGCCATTTGCCACGCCGGTGTTTGACGGTGCTGCGGAAGAAGAAATTCGCGCCATGTTGAAACTGGCTTACCCAGACGACTTGGCCGCACGCAAAGGCTTGACGGCTACACGCACACAAGCGCATTTGTTTGATGGCCGTACTGGCGAAGCTTTCGAGCGTCCCACCACCATCGGCTACATGCACTTCTTGAAGTTGCACCACTTGGTCGACGACAAAATGCACGCCCGTTCTACAGGTCCTTACTCACTGGTCACGCAGCAGCCTTTGGGCGGCAAGGCCCAGTTTGGTGGCCAGCGTTTCGGCGAGATGGAGGTGTGGGCTTTGGAAGCTTACGGTGCCTCTTATGTGTTGCAAGAAATGCTCACGGTCAAGTCCGACGACGTGCAAGGTCGTACCAAAGTGTACGAAAGCATCGTCAAAGGCGAACACACCATCAGTGCCGGCATGCCCGAATCGTTCAACGTCTTGGTCAAGGAAATTCGTTCCTTGGGTCTCGACATTGAACTCGAGCGTTCTTGAACCCCTGCTAGATTAATAAAAGGAAGAGTCTCATGAAATCACTTCTGGACCTGTTCAAGCAGTTCACACCGGACGAGCATTTTGATGCCATCCGCATTGGCTTGGCTTCACCCGAAAAAATCCGTTCTTGGTCTTTCGGCGAAGTTAAAAAGCCTGAAACCATCAACTACCGCACGTTCAAACCAGAGCGTGATGGTTTGTTCTGCGCCAAGATCTTTGGCCCTATCAAAGACTACGAATGCTTGTGCGGTAAGTACAAGCGCTTGAAGCACCGCGGCGTGATCTGCGAGAAGTGCGGCGTTGAAGTTACACAGACCAAAGTGCGTCGCGAACGCATGGGTCACATTGACTTGGCAGCACCTTGCGCACACATCTGGTTCTTGAAATCTTTGCCTAGCCGTTTGGGCCTGGTCTTGGACATGACCCTGCGCGACATCGAGCGCGTGTTGTACTTTGAAGCGTATGTTGTGACCGACCCCGGCATGACACCCTTGAAAAAGTACAGCATCATGACCGAAGACGACTACGATGCCAAAGTGCAAGAGTACGGTGATGAGTTCCAAGCCAAGATGGGCGCGGAAGGCATCAAGGACTTGCTCAACAGCATCGAAATCGAATCCGAAATTGAACGCCTGCGCGGCGACCTCACAGGCTCTGAAGTCAAGGTCAAGAAAAACGCCAAGCGTTTGAAAGTGCTCGAAGCCTTCAAGAAATCAGGCATCAAGCCTGAGTGGATGGTGTTGGAAGTCTTGCCAGTGTTGCCACCGGACCTGCGTCCTTTGGTGCCTCTGGACGGTGGCCGTTTTGCCACTTCCGACCTGAACGACTTGTACCGCCGCGTCATTAACCGCAACAGCCGTCTGCGTCGCTTGCTCGAGTTGAAAGCACCCGAGATCATTGCACGCAACGAAAAGCGCATGTTGCAAGAAGCGGTTGACTCATTGCTCGACAACGGTCGCCGCGGTAAAGCCATGACCGGCGCCAACAAGCGTGCGCTCAAATCTTTGGCCGACATGATCAAAGGTAAGAGCGGTCGTTTCCGTCAAAACTTGTTGGGTAAGCGCGTCGACTACTCTGGTCGTTCTGTGATTACCGTGGGCCCAACCCTCAAACTGCACCAGTGCGGTTTGCCCAAGTTGATGGCCATCGAGTTGTTCAAGCCATTCATCTTTGCACGTCTCGAAGCCATGGGCATCGCGACCACCATCAAGGCCGCAAAGAAAGAAGTTGAAGCCGGTACACCCGTGGTGTGGGACATCTTGGAAGAGGTGATCAAAGAGCACCCCGTGATGTTGAACCGTGCGCCTACTTTGCACCGTTTGGGCATTCAAGCGTTCGAGCCTTTGCTGATTGAAGGCAAAGCCATTCAGTTGCACCCCCTCGTTTGCGCGGCCTTCAACGCCGACTTCGACGGTGACCAAATGGCCGTTCACGTGCCATTGTCTGTGGAAGCGCAAATGGAAGCCCGCACCTTGATGCTGGCCTCCAATAACGTGCTGTTCCCAGCCAACGGCGAACCTTCTATCGTGCCGTCGCAAGACGTGGTGCTGGGCTTGTACTACACCACCCGCGAACGCATCAACGCCAAAGGCGAAGGCATGATCTTTGCCGACATCGCAGAAGTTCAATCTGCTTTGGACGCAAAAGTTGTTGAATTGACAACCAAGATCAGCGTGCGCATTACCGATTGGATTCAAAACAAAGAAACCAAAGAGTTCACGCCTTCTACCAACATGGTGTACACCACGGTGGGTCGTGCCTTGTTGTCCGAAATCTTGCCCAAGGGCTTGGCTTTCGAGAACATCAACAAAGCACTCAAGAAGAAAGAAATTTCTAAGCTCATCAACACGTCTTTCCGCAAGTGCGGTTTGAAAGACACGGTGGTGTTTGCCGACAAGTTGCTGCAAAACGGTTTCCGTTTGGCCACACGTTCTGGCATCTCGATTGGCATTGACGACATGTTGGTGCCACCCGAGAAGGGCGCCATCATTGGTGAAGCCGAGAAAGAAGTTAAAGATATCGAACAGCAATATGTGTCGGGTCTGGTCACTTCTGGCGAGCGTTACAACAAGGTCGTTGACATCTGGGGCAAAGCGGGTGACGCTGTGTCCAAGGTGATGATGGACCAACTGCGCAAAGAGAAAACCACCGACCGTCACGGCAACGTGGTGGACCAAGAGTCGTTCAACTCCATCTACATGATGGCCGACTCGGGTGCCCGTGGTTCTGCAGCGCAGATTCGCCAGCTGGCAGGTATGCGCGGCTTGATGGCCAAGCCTGACGGCTCGATCATTGAGACACCGATCACGGCCAACTTCCGTGAAGGCCTCAACGTGTTGCAGTACTTCATCTCTACACACGGTGCGCGTAAAGGCTTGGCCGATACGGCTTTGAAGACAGCCAACTCCGGTTACTTGACACGTCGTTTGGTCGACGTGACACAAGACTTGGTTGTGACTGAACTCGATTGCGGCACCACCGACGGCTCACAAATGCGTGCCATCGTTGAAGGCGGTGAAGTGATTGAATCCTTGCGCGATCGCGTTTTGGGTCGCACTTTGGCCGACGACGTGTTGCACCCTGAGTCACGCGCGGTGGTGGCCACGGCCGGCACCTTGCTCGACGAAGACATGATCGAAATCTTCGAAGCCGAAGGCGTTGACGAAGTTAAAGTTCGCACAGCCCTCACTTGCGCCACACGCTTTGGCTTGTGCGCCAAGTGCTATGGCCGCGACTTGGGCCGTGGTGGTTTGATCAACAACGGCGAAGCCGTCGGTGTGATCGCTGCCCAGTCAATTGGTGAACCTGGTACCCAGCTGACCATGCGTACGTTCCACATCGGTGGTGCGGCCTCACGTGCAGCCGTGGCGTCTAGCGTTGAAGCCAAGTCCAATGGTCTGATTGGCTTTAACGCAGCAATGCGCTATGTGACCAACACCAAAGGCGAGTTGGTGGTCATTTCTCGTTCAGGCGAAATCGTCATTCACGACGAACATGGTCGCGAGCGCGAGCGTCACAAGGTGCCTTACGGCGCCATCCTGACTGTCAAGATTGACCAAGCCATCAAGGCCGGCGCTATTTTGGCCAACTGGGATCCATTGACACGACCCATCATCACTGAGTTTGCCGGTCAGACCAAGTTCGAGAACGTCGAAGAAGGTTTGACAGTGGCCAAGCAGGTCGATGAAGTGACCGGTTTGTCTACCTTGGTGGTGATCGATCCTAAGCGTCGTGGTTCTACCAAAGTGGTTCGCCCGCAAGTGAAGTTGATCGATGCCTCTGGCAAAGAAGTGAAGATTCCGGGTACCGATCACTCTGTGACCATCGGTTTCCAAATCGGCTCACTCATTCAAGTGCGTGATGGTCAAGATGTGGGCCCAGGCGAAGTCTTGGCACGTATCCCTGTTGAAGGTCAGAAGACCCGAGACATTACCGGCGGTTTGCCACGTGTGGCCGAACTGTTCGAAGCACGCAGCCCCAAAGACAAGGGCATGTTGGCCGAGATGACCGGTACCGTGTCGTTTGGTAAAGAGACCAAAGGCAAGGTTCGTTTGCAGATCACCGATCCAGACGGCAAAGTGTGGGACGAGCTCATCCCCAAAGAGAAAAACATCATGGTCCACGAAGGCCAGGTGGTCAACAAGGGCGAGAGCATTGTGGACGGGCCCGCCGACCCACAAGACATCTTGCGCTTGCTCGGTATGGAAGAGTTGGCTCGCTACATCGTCGACGAAGTGCAAGACGTTTACCGCTTGCAAGGCGTGAAGATCAATGACAAGCACATTGAAGTGATCGTGCGTCAGATGCTGCGTCGTGTGGTGGTTGAGAACATTGGTGACTCAACTTACATCTCCGGCGAACAAGTGGAGCGTTCAGAGATTTTGAACACCAACGACGCATTGCGCGCCGAAGGCAAGATCCCTGCAACCTACAGCAACTTGTTGTTGGGTATTACCAAGGCATCTTTGTCGACCGATTCGTTCATCTCTGCGGCTTCCTTCCAGGAAACCACCCGCGTGCTCACCGAAGCTGCCATCATGGGCAAGCGCGACGAGTTGCGTGGTCTCAAAGAGAACGTCATTGTGGGTCGTTTGATTCCAGCCGGTACAGGCTTGGCATATCACAAAGCCCGTGCTGCCAAAGACGCGATGGACGAAGCCGAGCGCCGCGCCATCACAGAAGCCGAAGCCGTTGAATTGGCCGAAGCCCAACAGTTGACCGAAGACGCAGCCAACAACGCTGCCGATTCGAACGCCTGATCAACATCCGGCTTTGGCCGGATGATTTGAAGAACGCCTCTGAACCGTTAAAGCGGCCAGAGGCGTTTTGCTTTTTGCTGGAGTTTTCATTCACAATGACGCCAACATGTCTCTTCTGATTTTCAGCGCCATCTTGGCCGTGTTATTTTTTTGGGCAGTGGGTGCATACAACCGCTTGGTGTTGTTGCGCGCCAGCGTGGCCAAACAATTTGCGGCTGTCGATGCACAACTCTTGCGCGTCTTGGTGTGGTTGCAGGGCAACTTGCCTGTTTCCATGCGCGACATGCTGAGTGAAATGGAAGAGGCCGCACTGCCCGAGGCGCTTCTTAAAAACGAACGCGACTTGAAGCTCTTGAGAACTTTAGAGGAGCTGTCAGACAGCTTGGACTTGGCCCGTACTCAGCCAATGTCAGCCATTGCCATGCAGAGGGTCAATCAAGAACGATTGGCTTTAGCGGCATGGGCCAAAGCAGAAGTGCGCGCAGGTCAAACGGGTGAAGCCACTTGGTTCATTGACCCCTTGCCTTACAAGTTTGACCGCCTCAAAGCACAAGCGTGGCCCCTCATGGACGCCTACAACCAAGCGGCCTTCAAGTACAACGAAGCGATCCATCAATTTCCTGCCAGCTTGCTGGCCAGGCAAGTGAAGTTTTTGCCTGCACAGATGTTAGACAACGCCGATTTGCTGGCCTGAATTGCATGGCCACCTCGCAAGCTTCCATCAATTTACAAGCGCCCTTGTGGCAGTTGTTACAAGCCACAGCCGGTGTGGCGCAAGCCGTGCACAACGGCCGTTCGATGACTGCCGCCATTGAGCAGGTGTCCAAAGATATCCGCCCCGGTGTGCAGGCCTTGTCTTTTCAGGCCATGCGTTGGTGGGGCCGTGCCGTGGCCGTGCGCAAACAGTTGGCGCGCAAAGCACCACCGCCTGCTGCCGATGCATTGCTGTGCACCGCGCTGGCATTGTCTTGGCGCGATGACTTGGCGCCCTATGCCGTGCACACCTTGGTCAATCAAGCCGTAGAGGCTGCGCGACGTCACAAAGACATGCGAGCACAAGCGCCGTTTGTTAACGCTTGCTTGCGTCGCTTCCTTCGCGAGCGAGATGCATTGCTGTTGACCACCCAAAACGATCTGACTGCGCAGTGGAGCCACCCCGCATGGTGGGTCAAGCGTGTGCAACACGATCACCCCGATCAGTGGACTGCCATTTTGGAGGCTGCGCAATCGGCAGCACCCATGAGCTTGCGGGTGAATCAACAGCACCACACCGTGGCCGAGTACTTGGCTGTGTTGCAAACACAAAACATTGCCGGCAAGGCCATCACGATTGAGGGTGTGTCTTCCGGTGTTCAGCTCGAGAAGGCCGTGCCCGTTTATGCATTGCCAGGTTTTGCGCAGGGCCATGTGTCGGTGCAAGATGCCGCTGCGCAATGGGCCGCGCCTTTGTTGCTAAAAGGCTTGCAAGCCGCTGGCGCACAGTTGCGTTTGCTAGATGCCTGTGCAGCGCCCGGCGGCAAAACAGGGCACTTGTTGGAATGTGCGCCGACTGCGCAAGTACTTGCCTTGGATGTAGACCCTCAGCGTTGTGAGCGCATTCAACAAAACCTTGAGCGTTTGCAAGTACAGGCTCAAATTGTGGCTGCAGATGCCGCAGACACTTCCAAATGGTGGGATGGTCAATTGTTTGATGGCATTTTGCTGGATGCGCCCTGTACGGCGTCGGGCATTGGCCGGCGACACCCCGATGTGCGTTGGTTGCGCCGCGAGACCGATGTGGCGCAGTTGGCCAACATTCAGGCCAAGTTGCTCAAAGCGCTTTGGCCCTTGGTCAAACCAGGTGGCAGATTGCTCTATTGCACTTGTTCGGTTTTCAAGGCAGAAGGCGAAACCCAAATCCAAACGTTTGTTCAGCACAACACTGATGCCCTGATCTTGCCCTCTCCAGGCCATTTAACGCCCTCAAATGCCACTTCTGACGTCAGTCTCCGCGACAATGTCATGGGTGAACATGACGGTTTTTATTACGCACTGTTGGAAAAGCGTTCAATCTAAGTTGAATGTCGTGGGGCGCACAGGCTTTTGCCTTCGTGCGCTTTTGTTGTGTTCATGGCTCCTTGGTGCCGCTGTGTTGCCAGCTGCAGCCCAAACCTCTGCCAATACAGCGGTTGAAGTGACCGAGTTGCGCCTTGAGCGCACCGATGGTGCCTTGTTGCTACAAAGCAGTTTGCGCCTCGACCTTAGCAGCACGGTCGAAGATGCCTTGCAAAAAGGCATGCCCATTTATTTCGTCACCGAGGTTGAGCTGATGCGCGACCGTTGGTACTGGTATGACAAAAAGGTGGGCAATGCCACGCGCCATTACCGGCTGGCTTATCAGCCGCTTACCCGTAAATGGCGCTTGAATGTCTCACGCGATCCGATTGGGGCTGTGGGCTTGGCCAGCAGCCTGTCGCAAACCTTCGAAACCTTGCCAGAAGCTTTGTCGGCCATTCGCCGTACCGTGAATTGGAGGTTGGCCGACCTGTCGGACATCGAGATCGACAACAAACTGACCCTCAGCTTCAAATTCCGTCTAGATGTATCGCAATTGCCCAGGCCGTTCCAAATGATGGCCGGCAGCCAAGCCGAGTGGAATTTGAGTGCGCAAAAGATGATGCGCCTTAGCGCAGACCTGGGTCGTTGACGCGTTGCGTCAGCGACAATTGAGCCATGAGTCGTCAAAAACAAGATCGAATTGCCACCGGCCTGCAGCCGTCCAAAACGGTACGCTGGTTGGTGGGTTTGGGTGTCGGCATTTTGCTGGTCATTGGCTTGGGCCTGCTGGTCTTGCTCACCCAGGCCACCAGCAACCGCGCGCTTTACGACCGCAACTACGACCGTCTGTACCTGGTCAACACCGTGGTGGCGGGGCTGTTGCTGCTGGGCTTGCTTTGGGGCCTAACGCGTTTGGTCATTCGGGTGCGGCAAGGGCAGTTTGGCTCCCGCTTGTTGGTCAAACTGGCGGCCATTTTTGCCCTTGTGGGTGTTGTGCCAGGCGTGCTGATTTATGTGGTCTCGTACCAATTCGTCTCGCGCTCTATTGAAAGCTGGTTTGACGTCAAGGTAGAAGGCGCCTTGGTGGCGGGTTTGAATTTGGGCCGTGCCACCATCGACACCTTGAGTGGTGACCTGGCCAAACAATCACGTGTGGCCGCGCAGCAATTGGTCGATGTGCAAGAAGCCAGCGCCTCCCTCATGCTAGACCGTGTGCGCGAGCAAATGGGCGCCAACGATGCCGTGCTGTGGGCTTTGGACGGCCGCATGATTGCCACAGCGGGTCAGTCGCGTTTTTCTATTCGCCCTGAACGTCCTTCTGCCGCCCAACTCAAGCAAGTCCGCAACAAATTGAGTGTTGAAATTGTGGAAGGCCTCGACGAGGCCGTGGGCGCTCCCACAGGCCGTATCAAAGTGCTGACCTTGGTGCCGCAAAACAGCTTGAGCTTGCGCGATGACCCCTGGGTTTTGCAAATCTCACAAGAGCTGCCTGCCACCTTGGTGGCCAATGCCTTGGATGTGCAGATTGCCAATCGCGAATACCAAGAGCGGGCATTGGCGCGCGATGGCTTGCGCCGCATGTACATTGGTACGCTCACCTTGAGCCTCATCATGGCGGTGTTGGCGGCCGTGTTGTTGGCGGTGTTGCTGGGTAACCAATTGGCCCGGCCTTTGCTGTTGCTGGCGCACGGCATGCGCCAAGTTGCCTCGGGCGACTTGACACCCAAATACACCTTGCAAGGCAAAGACGAGCTGGGCGGCCTCACACGCTCGTTTGCCGAGATGACCCAGCAGTTGTCCGATGCGCGCAGCGCTGTCGAGCGCAGCTTGATGCAATTGGACGCAGCACGCGGCAACCTGCAAACCATTTTGGACAACCTCACGGCGGGTGTGATTGTGCTGAACGCGCGCGGCATCATTCAGTCGTCAAACCCTGGCGCTACCCGCATCTTGAAAGTGCCTTTAGCGGCTCACGAAAAAGCGGCGTTTTTAAGCTTACCCAATTTGCAAAACTTTGCGGCGGGTGTGCAAGAGCAATTTGAGTTGCTGAGCGCAGACAAAGATCGCCACGAGTTGGACCATTGGCAAAAGTCTTTTGAAATTCATGCGTCGGGTCAAGGCTTGGAGGCCACATCGGTCACCCTGG
The DNA here is from genome assembly GCA_049655425.1 of Limnohabitans sp. GTDB lineage: Bacteria > Pseudomonadota > Gammaproteobacteria > Burkholderiales > Burkholderiaceae_C > Limnohabitans_A. The sequence continues at coordinate 16,595 of JBASJS010000007.1, forward strand.
TGGCGCGCGGCGCTATCTTGCCCGACGGCATGCGCTTGCTGGTGTTTGACGACATTTCTGAAATTGTGTCTGCCCAACGTTCTCAGGCCTGGGGTGAAGTGGCGCGCAGGTTGGCGCACGAAATCAAAAACCCGCTGACCCCCATTCAGTTGTCGGCCGAAAGGCTAGAGCGCAAGTTGGATGGCAAATTGGAAGAAGCCGAGCAGACGGTGCTGTCTAAATCGGTCAAAACCATCGTGGAGCAGGTGGCGGCCATGAAGCGCTTGGTCAACGAATTTCGAGACTACGCCCGTTTGCCCTCCGCTGACCTGAAGCCGCTCGACCTGAACAACCTGATTTTGGACGTAATGGGCCTGTACGTGCAAGAGCCTTCGGAGACGGCCACGCGTGCACAAATTTTCACAGACTTAGACCCTACCTTGCCTCTGATTGAAGGTGATGCCCAGCAATTGCGACAAGTGGTGCACAACCTGCTGCAAAACGCCCAAGATGCCAGCGAAGTGCAGTCGCATGTGATGCTGGTCACCCGCTGGAGCCCGGCGCGCAAACGGGTCAAAATGACCGTGCTCGACGAAGGCCCCGGTTTTTCGCCCAACATTTTGCAGCGCGCCTTTGAACCTTACGTCACCACCAAAGCCAAAGGGACGGGTTTGGGGCTGGCGGTTGTGAAGAAAATTGCCGACGAACACGGTGCGCGCCTGGACATTGCCAATCGAGTTGAAGAAGGGGTGGTCAAAGGCGCCCAAGTGTCGTTATCATTCAGTGTCGAGAAAATAGTGCAAACTTGAGGCAACGAAAAGCAACATGGCAAACATTTTGGTGGTGGATGACGAGCTTGGCATTCGCGATTTGCTCTCGGAAATTCTGAACGACGAAGGGCACAGCGTCGAGTTGGCCGAGAATGCTGCGCAAGCGCGAGATATTCGCAATCGCATGCGCCCCGACTTGGTCTTGTTGGACATTTGGATGCCCGATACAGACGGTGTCACTTTGCTCAAAGAGTGGTCTACTGGCGGGCTCCTGACCATGCCTGTCATCATGATGAGTGGCCATGCCACCATTGACACCGCGGTAGACGCCATTCGCATTGGAGCGCAAGCCTTCTTGGAAAAACCCATCACCTTGCAAAAACTGCTCAAAACAGTCGAGCAAGGTTTGGCACGTGAACAAGTGCGACAGGCGGCGGCCGCTTATCAAGCCACACAGTCGATTACGGGCCCAAACGCCACGCTATCTAGCAACGCTTCTACGACTCAAGAGAACTCACTTCCAGGCTCTCAAAGCTTTGAGCTCGATTTGCCATTGCGCGATGCACGTGACGCATTTGAAAAAGCGTACTTCGAATTTCACTTGGTCAATGAGGGCGGATCTATGACCCGTGTGGCCGACAAAACAGGTTTAGAGCGCACACACCTGTATCGCAAACTCAAGCAGTTGGGCGTCGACCTGACCAAAAGCAAACGCGCTGGCAATTGACCTCTGCGCGTTCATTCAAGTTTGAATTTTTGCAGTTCATGCCTTGGTTTTGACACTCCGTCGCAAACCGCGTGCATTGACCGCCGCAAGTTTTTACATTAGGCCCATTCCAAACAGCGAGGCCTTATGACTTCTTCAAATACAAACCAACACAACGCCGTGTCTACTGTGACGCCTTCTCCGTGGCAGCCCTTCAAAGATGCATTTCATGCCTACGCCAAGTGGCTGCTAAGCATCAGCTGGAAACTTTTTTCAGGCGTCTCGTTTTTGTTGATGATCGGTTTCAGCATTTTGGCCATACCGCAAGTGGCCCTCTTGATCATCTTGACGTCCATCGTCATCAAAGTTACTTATAAGTACCAAACTCAAGCGGAAGAAAAAGCCACTGCAGCCACTTACTTGGCTGAAACCGAGCAACTCAAACGCCAATTGGTGGAGGCGCGTTTGGCTGCCATGCAAGCCCAAGTGGAGCCACATTTTTTGTTCAACACCTTGGCCTCAATTGATCACCTGATTGAAACCGACCCGCCACGCGCCAGCTTGATGCAAAAAAGTTTGATCGCTTTGCTGCGCGCGACATTGCCATCGATGCGTGAAACGGGCAACCCGAAGTTGCGCAACTTGGGTCAAGAACTGGCGGTGATTCGACCTTACCTAGACATTCAAAAAATGCGCATGGAAGACCGCTTGCAAATTCAGTGGGACATTCCAGAAGGGCTGAATTCTGCCGAAATACCGCACATGATGGTGCTCAGCTTGGTCGAGAACTCCTTTAAACATGGTCTAGAGCCCAAGGCCGACGGCGGTACGCTTGCATTGCGCGCAGAGGTCTCACATGGGCATTTGGAAGTCACCATCCGAGACTCAGGCGTGGGTTACTACCCAGCAGAGTCTGCAGGTTTGAAAGACCAAACTGGCCATGGCTTTGGTTTGAAAAACATCCGCGATCGCTTGGCACTCATTTATGGCGACCAAGCCCAGTTCAGCATCCGTGCCCTGGAACCCTATGAAGGTTCGGGCACCTTGGCCAAAATCACGGTGCCTTATCGTGTGGTGCCCTTAGCGCCACAATCAGCGGGTGTGTAAAGTTCAGCCATGAGTTTCGACCACCCCCGTGCCGTGATTGCCGATGACGAACGCTTGATGCGCGACCAGCTGCGCGCACGCTTGGCACAGGTATGGCCCGCGTTGGAAATTGTGGCCGAAGCCAAGAATGGTTTAGAAGCCATCCAAGCCGTCAAAGATCATCAACCCGACGTTATTTTTCTGGACATCCGCATGCCTGGCCTCACGGGTGTCGAAGCTGCCAAAGAAATTGCGCAACTCGATTTGGGCGAAGAGGCTTTGTTGCCCGAGATGGTTTTTATTACCGCCTACGATCAATACGCCTTGGATGCCTTTGAACAAGGTGCGGTGGACTATGTCTTGAAACCTGCCGAGCCTGAGCGCTTGCGAGTGACCGCTGAGCGTTTGCAAAAGCGCCTAATGCAGCGTGCAGCAGAAGACAGCCCTGAGATGGCGCCTTCGGCATCTACTGAATCTGCGGGTGCCCCATCAGTGCAGCAACTGCTTCATGTGTTGTCGGCCCAACTCAAAGGGCAGCCTACGCAATACCTTTCGTGGCTGCAGGCCTCGGTGGGTCAAAGCATTCAAATGGTGTCTGTGGACGACGTGCTTTTTTGCGTGAGTGACGACAAATACACGCGCGTGCAAACCTTGAAGCAGGAATTTTTAATTCGCAAGCCCATCAAAGAATTGGTGGAAGAACTCGACCCCAAAGTCTTTTGGCAAATTCACCGCAGTACGTTGGTGAATGTCAAAGCCATAGCCGGTGTGCAACGCGATGAGCGCGGAAGGCAAGAGGTCTTGATCAAAGGCCGAACCGACAGGCTGGTGGTGAGCCGAAGTGCCTCCCAATTGTTCAGAGGCATGTAGGCCTTTTTTGTTGCTGTAAGGCAATATTGCAGTCCGAATAAGGGGGACACCCTTAGAAAATGCCGCCATCCGTTCTCGAAGTGCTTATCATTGGGCCTTGATCGACTGGACAACGATGGATGCCTCTGCGAAATGACTGATATGGGTGAGCAAAGCAATGTTTCAAATCCTGAATTCTTTTTCAGGACGGCAGACCGATTGCAAATGGACAGTTGCATCACCGCCTTGGCCAAAGAGGGCAAGAGTGTTGTCATTTACAGCCGGTCCAACGAGTTGTTGGACTATTACGGCGCCTCTTTTTTACGGCGCCTCAAAAGCGAGCTAATCAGCAGCAAGGTGGAAGTGTTCATGCCCACCGATACCGAGGCCATGCTGCAACGCTTTAACCAGCTGTTAAGCGATTTGTCCTTGGACATTGCCACCAAGTCTCGCACTGGCCAGGCCCCGGAAAAAATTTGGGTGGTTCACGATGCAAGCGCATTGGGAGCCCACGAGTTGGAATTGCTTGCGCGCTTGATTCAGCAGTTCCCAGGTTCGGGCGTCAGTGCGGTACTCATGTTTGCTGCCGAGACGGCCCCTAGCGATGTGCTAACCCGTCAAAGCAAACAATTTGTGTCGTGGGCGTTAGAGATGCCCACGGCAGAACAAAAGCTCAGCACCATTCAACAGGCGCGCAAACAAGGCAACGAAGAAGCTGCGGTCTTGTTTTTCAACCGTTTGGTGAAGCGCTCAGCCAACACCGATGTGCCCTCGGTGCGCGCCGTGGAATCTGCAGCTGCAGCCAAACCAGACAAGTCACGCAAGCAAGCACCCCCGCCCAAAAAGAAAGCAGGCAATGCCGTTTTATGGGTGTTGATTGTGATCGCCATGTTGACTTTGTCGGTGGGCGTCGCGTCATGGTTACACCCCGACGTGGCCAACAAGGTGTGGGAGCAAGGAACGCATCTGTTGGGCCTCACTGAAGAAGCCCCCAAGCCTGCAGAAATGCCGTCAGAGCCTGCGCCTGCTGCAAAAGATGAACCCGCTGGGCCCAAAGACGAGGCTAACAACCCTATGCCCGCGCCAGGTGCCAATGAACCTGGCAAATTGCCAGAGCCGGCGCCAGTGGCCATTGCGCCTGCTGCACCAGAAAAAGTGCCAGACAAAGTGATTACAGAATTGCCAGAGGCTGCGCTGCAAGGGCGCGCCTGGTTGAAAGGCCTGCCAGAAGACAGTTTTGTTTTAGAGCATCAAAGTTTTGCCAGCCTGAGAGAAGCGCAGGCCGCCATGAAGAACAAAGAATGGTTGGCCAACGCGCGCATTGTGCCGCTGTTTGCAGAGGGCAAAGATGAGGCGCGTTTTGCGTTGGTGACAGGGCCATTCCGATCTAAAGACCGCGCCAAAAACACCATCACCCGTTTAGGCCTGTCCAATGACGTGGCCATCAAGGCGGTTCCATCGGCACTGGCTCAAGCCGTTCCCAACAAGTCCAAACCTTGAAATTTAAGGTTTGCGGCTTTGTGCCAAAGCGCCGTACGGACAAAACCCTGGCTTAGGACCTACCTGTGGATGCGTGCGGCAAGTGTTGGGCCGGTTGGCATACACCGTGCAGTGCCTGCCTTTGGCATCTAAGAATTGACAATCGCCACTGCTGCGTCTGGCCAGCGTAAAAATGCTGTTCTTAAAGTTGAAGTGATCAATGAGGCCGGCCTTGCTAAGTCGCTTGGCAATTTGTTTGGGCTCTTCATGCTCAGCCTCAAACGGGTCGACCAAATTCAAGCGAATGAGGTCGACCATTTTCACTTCAACGGGCATGGTGCAGCAATTGGCAGCACAGGTGTCGCACATGCCGGGCTTGTAGCGTGTCCAGCTGTCGATGCGATCGACGTCGACGATGCTAATGGGTGAACGCATGCGCTCTCAAACAAGTTGCCTTGTTTGAACAAAGTGAAAAGCTCTTAAACATGCCGTGATGTTAAAGGAATTTGTGTGTGCTTTTCTAAAAACGTCAACATCGCCGAGTTGAACACGGCTTCTTGCTCAATGCTTGCAATGTGAGCGGCATTGGGAATCATCAAAAACTCAGATTGCGCCATGTTGGCGTGCATCTGGCGCGACATCTCTGGCGGTGTGCCGTGATCGTGTTCACCCACCATGATCAAAGCAGGGCACTTGATTTCATGCAAGCGGTCTAACAAATCAATTTTAGAAATGGCATCGCAACTGCCGCAGAAGCCATTCACAGGTGTTTCCAAAATGCCTTTGCCAATGCGTGCCATTACGTCGGGATGAGCGGCACGATAGTCTGCGGTAAACCAACGTGCAAGAGTGCTTTCAACCAAGCCTTGCATGCCTTGAGTTTGCGCAATTTGTATTCGCGCGCCCCACATCGCCCCAGCCTCGGGTGGTCGTCGGCTGGTGGAGTCGGCCAAGATCAGGCTTTCAAAACAGGAAGGGTGAGCCAGCGCATAGGTTTGGCCAATCATGCCACCCATTGAAATGCCCAGCCAATGCGTGCGCTCTATGCCCAGATGCAAAAACAAGCCGTGCACGTCGGCAGCCATTTGGTCTAGCGTGTAAGGACCGGGCGGCGCACTGGTCTGGCCGTGGCCACGGCTGTCAAAACGCAACACCCGAAAATGCGTTTTCAGGACTTCAACTTGTGCATCCCAAGCCGACAAATTACAGGCCAATGAATGTGACAGAGTCATCCAAGGGCCTTGTGTGCCATCGACGGTGTAGTGCAAGTCGATGCCATTGACGTGAACAAATGCCATGGCTTAATCTGCCTTAATGCCAGACGCGGTGGCCAATTTTTTGAAGAGCTGAATTTCGTCTTTGATCAATTGATCAAAGGCTTCTGGTGTGCTGGTGACGGCCTCGGTGCCCAGTGAATTAAAGCGTTGAATCACTTGTGGTTGTTTCAGTGCCACCACCACTTGACTTTGAATTTTTTGAACAATGTCACGCGGTGTGTTGGCTGGTGCTAAAAGGCCATACCAAAAAATCCATTTGTAACCAGGCACGCCAGATTCGGACACTGTGGGCAAGTTGGGCAAATCGGGCATCCGCGTGCTGCCAGTCACGGCAATGGCTTTGGCTTTGCCTTCCTTCACCAAATTGATGGCGCTGGCATACGGCGAGATGAACACATGCGTTCTGCCTGCCATGGTGTCGGTTAAGGCCTCAGGAATGCCTTTGAAGGGAATGTGCGCTAAGTCAATGCCCGCTTGTGACTTCAAAAGTTCGGCTGCAAATTGTGCGCCACTGCCCACGCCTGCCGATGCGTAATTGAGTTGTCCTGGTTTGCTTTTGGCCAGCGCCAAGAACTCTTTCATGTTGTTCACGTTGAGCTCTGGCGACACAATGACCAGCGCTGGCCCTGTGGCTGTAAGGCTAATGCCCGAAAAATCTTTGGAGGCGTCGTAGGACAGCTTGCTGTAGATGGCGGGTGAAATGGCGTGTGCCGATGACACAGACAACAAGGTGTAACCATCGGGCGCGGAAGTCGCGGCTGCTTGCGCTGCAATGTTGCTGCCCGCACCCAACTTGTTTTCAACAACGACAGCTTGTTTCCAGTCTTCTGTGAATTTGGGTGCTAACACGCGCGCCACAATGTCGGGTACACCGCCAGGCGAAAAGCCAACCAAAATTTTGATGGGCTTTTGTGGATAAGTTGCTGCATTGGTTTGTGCTTGAGCCAAACCAAATGTGGCCATGAAAGCGCTTACCAATCCGAATTGGACCCAACGAGTGCTTTTGCTAGCAAAGGGCGTGTGTAGAAACATAGAACACCTAGTCTTCAAAATTTCATCCTAAAACAAGCCGGATACTTGTTCATTGGTAGAAGCACTATCTGTGAGGCAAGCTCTTGCTGCCACTTGCCTTTACAGCCTGTCTCGCCTGACCTGCCCCCTCCCTGCCGTACCAAAGTGATGCCCCTGACCCAGAAAACTAACCATTTAAACTGGCATTCCCCCAATTTTGTAGACACTCTTCATAGCGCAATTTGACGGCTCTCGAACTCAAGGCTGCTGACGTTTACGCAGACTGATTCTTAATTCTGATCAGTAAACGATTTTTATCATTAAAAGCGTTTGTAGGTGTCGTGTAAAACGACACCTCAAGCCAAGCGGTTCGCTGCCTTACCCCTTAATTCCTGCTGAAAAATTAATTAGGATCCACGATTATGGAGGCTCAGTTTTGGATGCCAGTCAATACTCTAGACGCTTTTGGAAGACGCATCGATGTAGGCCACTGCACGATTGCGACCTTGGTGCTTTGCACTGTAAAGCGCATTGTCAGCGTGCTGAAGAGTCTTCAGTAGGTTCTCACCTTGTGAACGAACGCAAACACCAACAGAAGTGGTTACGGCCACGCGCTGACCTTCAGAAACATCAAGTGGTTCAGCCGCCAATTGATGTACCAACCCTAAGGCCAGTTTCATTGCTTGGTCTTGCTGGCACTCACGCAATAGCACACAGAATTCCTCACCACCATAGCGACAAGCTAAGTCATCAGTTCGAAATGCACTTTGAATCAGCTTGGCAACATTGACTAGCACACGATCCCCACCAAGATGGCCATAGTTGTCATTGATGGATTTGAAGTGATCAATATCGATCATGAGGATTGCGAATTTGGCGCCGTCAGAATCTAGTTTTTGAGCTTGCTCAAAAAAGGCGCGTCTGTTAAAAAGTCCTGTCAATGGGTCTCGACGCGCACGCTCTGCAATCTCGTTCTTTTGCTCATCCTGTACCACAGCGAAAAAGCTCATGGTTGAGCAAACGACAAACAAGGCACCGACGATGAGCATGGATTGGTGAGCGCCGGATAAAGACACTGGACCCACAGGAACGTTGGGGTTGATGATGACTGTACCTGCTCTAATTAGATAGAACACCCCCATAACGCCCATACTTCCAGCAAATACGTGAGCGGCAAATGGGACAGGGCGCGAAGAATATGTGTAAACCACTTTGACCGTGTAAATCATCACGACAGACATGGCAAAACAAACACTGACCATGGCGAACGCAATAGAGTAGTCACAAGCCGTGTGCAATAGAAGTCCAAGTAGGCCAATTGCCAAAGACAGAATCACCACTGTTTGCTTCACTTTTGCACGATAGAACTGCGTAGCAGCTAGCAAGCCCAAGGTGCCGCCTACCATCAAACAGAAATTGGCCACGAAAACGCCCCAAAACATTGGAAGCATTCCTCGCAAAAAAATCAGGATGAGACTAAGGCCTACAAATGTGATACCAATGGACCAAGTTTTGAGTCCGTAATCGCGCTCTGCGATAGGGCCTGGAAAAGTCCAAGTGATGAATGCCATCAGCAAAGACAAGATGCCTATGCAGAACATGAGGGTGCTTGAATCAAGCTGCATGTGACCTCCGTGAATAGTTCAGCGCAAGAGAGCGGAAGTTGATTGAAACTCTGTATGAGACATACGTAATAGAGCTTGATAAAAGTATAAAAGGGTTGCAACAATCCTGCATCTCGACGGGCGAACCATTTAAGTTGAATAGATTGATTGCTGTGGTGTAACTTGCGCGTCAGACATGCCCAGCTGGAAAGCTAAATCAACAGTCGTTGAGGCTCGGCAGTCCCACGTTGAAACAGGGATTTTTTGACTTGGTTGCCAGTACTGTCTTTGTTTAAAAGAAAATTGTCTAGGCAGATCTGGATAGTGCCTTGTCAGCAGAACCAGTGTTCGGGCGGCTTCATCTGAAGTCTGTTCTGGAATTGGAGCGTTATCGGTATAGCCACCATCCATCCCCCATTGCCCATTAATCTTTTGCGCTTTCATAAATGGTGCTGCAGCTGCAGCAGCTGATAACAAAATACGAGCTTCTTGAGCTGTTTGGCAATCAGTCAAATTAACGAACGTTTGTCGTAAACCCAAATACTTTGGGATCTTTGGATGAATGCTGTGTGCAATCTTCTTGTCCAATAGGTATGCAATAGAGCCAGCAATCAAGCTGCCGCTCAAGCCTAAAAAGCGAGCAGGTCACTGATGCCCTTGTCTGTGTGCCATTCAATATCACGCCACTGCTCAAATTCCCTGACATCTGAGTGTGTCAAAGTTTCAAGTTGCCGCTCGCCAAAGTAGGGCACAAAGTACCGCTCAATGATGCTGGCGTAGTCATTCAAACTGGACTTGGTCTTTTTCAAGTCAATCAAGCGCCGAAGTTCGTCTAAACAAATTTGAGCGACTGTGCAAACAAGTGTGCTTGGTGTGCAAGTCCTAACTTCTGTCTATACCTAGATTCATCATAAAGATCACAGGCGCGGACAATGGCTTGTTCAAGACTGGCTTTGCCAGTGGTTTGGCGATGCCAAGAGCCATCATTCAATTTGTATCTGCATTGATAGAAGAGGCTGCGGCTTCGCCTGTAAAGCACTAGGTCACCGTCGCGAAGGTAAACGGTCTGTGGTTGCAAACTGGCTTTAACACGCGAGCAAACAACTTAACGTTGCGCCAGAAAACAGAAAACCCTAGCAACATTGCTGATGCTAGGGTTTGGATTGGTGGCCTGGGACGGAATCGAACCATCGACACGCGGATTTTCAATCCGCTGCTCTACCAACTGAGCTACCGGGCCTCACAGAAGCGGGATTATAGCATCAGAAAAAGCGGCTTTTTAGGGGAAATTAGGGGGCAATGAAAGAAGCCTTGGGTGATAAGGTCGAAAGGTGAATTTTTCTTATGCCCACCCTGCCCATGTCGACCTGATCGACTCCTCTTACGCCGCCCGGCGCCTGTTCATCACTCTGCTGCTCATGACCTTGGGCAGCAGCAGCATGTATGTGGTGTCTGTGGTGCTGCCCGAGGTTCAAAAAGAATTTGGTATTTCGCGTGCCGACGCCTCTTTGCCCTACACCCTCATGATGCTGGGCTTTGGCGCCGGCGGCTTGGCCATGGGCAAGTTGGCAGACAAGTTGGGCGTCCATGTGGCTCTGTGGATTGGGTCCGTGGGTGTTGGCGCTGGCTTCATCTTGGCCGGTTTGTCGTCCAACATTTGGTGGTTTGCCCTGGCACATGGGGTGTTGATGGGGGTGTTTGGCAGTTCGTCCACCTTTGCGCCTTTGTTGGCAGATACCTCTTTGTGGTGGAACAAGCGGCGCGGTATTGCGGTGGCGGTGTGTGCCAGCGGCAACTATGTGGCCGGCAGTATTTGGCCTGCGTTGGCTCAGCAGGGAGTCGAATTACTGGGCTGGCGCGAAACGTATATTTGGATTGGTGTGGTGTGCGGGTTTGGCATGTTGGCGCTGTCGTTTTTCATGCGACAAAGACCGCCCGCTATGGCGGTTTCAGCGCCGGGCAGTGTTCAGCAATTGGCCTCCGAAAAACCCTTTGGCCTGTCCATTAACACTGCGCATGCACTCTTGTGCATTGCCGGTGTGGCCTGTTGTGTGGCCATGGCCATGCCGCAAGTTCACATCGTGGCGTACTGCACCGACCTCGGTTTTGGCGCGGCGCGCGGTGCCGAAATGTTGTCTTTAATGTTGGCTTGCGGCATTGTGAGCCGTTTGATTTCGGGCTTTATTTGCGATCGCATTGGCGGTCTACGCACTTTGCTGTTGGGCTCTGTTTTACAAGGCGTGGCTTTGTTGCTGTTCCTGCCTTTCGACGGCATGGTGTCCTTGTACATCATCTCAGCTTTGTTTGGATTGTTTCAGGGCGGCATCGTGCCTTCTTACGCCATCATCGTGCGCGAGTATTTTCCGGCGCAAAAGGTGGGTGTGTTGGTGGGCGCGGTCATCATGGCCACCATGATTGGCATGGCCTTGGGGGGCTGGATGTCGGGCAAGGTGTTTGACTTAACAGGGTCTTATCACGCGGCGTTTGTGAATGGTGTGCTGTGGAATGCATTGAACATGGGCATTGCGCTGTTTTTGTTGTGGCGCGTACAGCGCAAAAAAAAGGCGTAACTCCGAAGAGTCACGCCTTAATGGCAATCTCAAATGACATCAGTTGCTGTAAATGGGGCGACCGTTGGCAGGCTGAATGGGGCGTGCATTCATCTTGAACGGGAAATCGCTGATTTGCTCTTTTGAAATATTGGTCTGCGTTTTCAAAATATAGAACTTCACTTTTTCGGTGCAAGGCGGCGTGGTCAGTGAACCGTCGTAATGGTAGAAGTCCATTTCGCGTGGTAGCAAGTTGGCGGGGTTGAACGTCACGCCATCGGGCATCACTTCGGAGCCTTCTTTTTTAGGGGCATGCGTCCACAAAGTTTTGATACCTGGGTTCTCGTTGCCTTCGCGTAGCATGACACCCAGCACCGCCAATTCGCCTTCTGCGTTTTTATGAACAAAGTGAATCACCATGGCGGAGGGTTTGCCATCGATGTGTTCTTCGCTGGGGCGATGGAAGTGGAATTGCAGCAAGTCGTAAGGCTTACCGTCAATTCGAATTTTGGAGCCTTGCGCCACATTCACTTGAATGGTGTGGCCGTTGTTCACAATTTTCAGGGGGCCTTGTTTGTAGTCAGGTGCCACACTGAAGCGCACTCTTTCAAACGGACCCTTGATGTTCAACGGTGCTTGTGATTTGCCTTTGCCGCAAGTTGCAAATTCTTTGCCCCAGTTTTCGGGACCCATCTCACCTTCGTAATCCCAGTGAACGGCGTGCGTGTCTTTCTTCGCACCTTTCTTGTCGTCTTTGCCGTGTGCATCTTTGCCATGGGCGTCTTTGGCATCTGCTTTGCCTACATGCGCGTCAGCACTGTCATGCTTGGCGGCAGCTTTACCTGCAGGTGCATCAGGCATGCACTCCGACATCACTTTGACTTTTTCGCCAGCGGCGGCCAATGCATTTTGTGCGGCGCATATGACCTTTTGCTGGCTCTTCCAGTCGGTCATTTCCAAAGCTTTTTGGAAGGCTTCTACGGTGGCGGGGTCTTTGGTGCCATTGGTCAGCAGGCGTACACCGGCCAAGCCCAGTTGGCGCTCGGGCGAGAGGCCTTTCTTTTCTTTGGCGTAGGCGGCCTCAAGGTCTTTGAGTACAGTGCCCGAAGAGAATGCAGCTTTTACAGCTGCTAATTCTTGTGCCTTGGTCATCAAAGGCGGCAGCATTTCTTTGCTGGCGGCCAACTCCTCTTCGGTGGCTTCCACCTTTTTGTCGGCTTCTTCAACCTTCTGAGTCAGCTCGGCCACTTGTTCTGTGACGGCAGCGTTTGATTTCTTCTGAGTCCAGCCAAAGTAGCCCGCACCCGCAGTCGAGATGGCTAGCAAAATGATGGCAATGATTTTGAACATGGTCTTTTCCAGAATTTATTTTCCGTGCTTAGGCAGATTCGGCACTAGGCTTGAAAACTTGAATTTATCGGTCGGCTTTGAAGCTGATGCCTCGGCCGTCGGTGGTCACGCCTACGATGTACAAGCGCTGGGTTTTGCCAGCTACAGGGCTGTTGGTCACAAAGGCCGCGCCGTTCAAAGTTTGGCTTTTGAGTGAACATTGCGTGGCATTGGGGATGGTCAGCGTGAAGGTGAACAAGTTGGTGCCGTCAAAGTTGGGGGTTAACAAACTTTGAGTCAACAAGCAATCTTGCTGAAATGCCAACGAAGTGGTGACCTCGCCTTGGCCCGAAATGTTCAAATTAAAGTTGTCCACAAAACCAACACCATAAGACCAACGACCTTGCCACGCACCTTGAATGATGCTGAGGTTGGCGGGTAAGTTGTATTGGTAAGTGCTGGGTTGGCTGGCAGCCACCGTCACATCCTTGCCTTGTTCGATGCCAGTGGCAGGAAAACTCAGTGCAGCGCGGATGGTGCCATTGCCCAAATTGCTGATGGTGCCCGTACCGGTTCTCACAGCGCCCGAAATATTGGGGTAGTAAAACACGCGCGTAAGCAGGGCACTGGTGGTGCCTGTGATCAAGCCCGAACCACTGTAAAGATCTGGATCGGTGGCGTTGTAATGCAGGCTGTAAAAATTGGTGACAGCGCCAGAGCCGCCAGTGGTACGTAACAAAATGCCCGCCCAATCTTTGCCATTCAGGCTGGCCACATAGGCGCCAGGCACTGTGAGAGGTGTGGTGATGGGCGGTGCGGGCGGGTCTGCCGCGGCCACATCACTGCTGCCACCGCCGCCACATGCAGACAGCAAGATGGCAGACATGAACACAGTGGACTTGATCAGAAGACGATAGAACATGGTGATACTCTTTTCAAGAACGAAGCACTACTTTATAGTAGGGCGTATGACTTTCATTCAAAGCACCCCAACAGCGCAAGCCTGCCACAGCAGATTTGCGAACTTTTTGAAACAAGCCGTGGCCACTGCAGCCACTGCGCTGGTGATGTTGGCGCCGCATGCAGCGCATGCCGAGTGGCAAAAGGTCACCACCACCGACTCGGGCATCATTTATGTAGACGATGCCACCATCAAACGTGCTGGCCCCATCAGGTCGTTCTGGAGTTTGTTCGATTACAGAAGCCCCCAAAAAGCACAGCGCGGTGCTTTTTATGTTTCTACGCGCACGCACATGGAAATGGACTGCCGCAAAGAGATGGTGCACATTTTGCAATTCTCTATGCACAGCGGCCCCATGCTGACGGGCGAAATCATCGACTCGCAAGGTGTGATGCGCGAATGGCAAACTATTCCTCCAGATACACCTTTGGTCAACTTGTTCCGCTTCGTTTGCGGTAAATAAAAGCTGCATGGTGTTCATGGTCGCACCCATGCGGCCTGAAGCCAATGTCTGTAGCGTGGCGAAAAGTTCCACGCAAAATCTTGCACCGACACACCCGCCGGAAAAACGCTGTGCGTTAAATGGTCTAGCCAGGGGCTTTGCGCGTTCAATTGCGTGAGCCAATGTTGGTCATGCCAATCGGGGTGACGCACAGGTAGCGCTGAACCTTCGGCAATGGTTTCAAGGGTGGGTCCCGACATGCGGTCGTGCACGCTGCCCCACTCACGACCTTTCAAAGTCACTTTGAGTTGCTGCAGTTTTTTCTCAACCACTTGCCAATCGTTGGCGGGGTGTTGAAAGCGCACTTGCCCCAGCACGTTGTCAAAAAATACACAGGCCTTAGGATGGTTTGACAACAAGGCGGGCAAATTTTGCATGGCATCTTGGGTGTGGCAATGCAATTCGGTGCCTTGTGCTTTCAGTGCCGCACCATGGCGCCACTTGAACAGCATGCCCGCAAAGGGGTCGATGTCATAGGTGTCAACGCGTGCAAACTGACCTAACCAGCGGCTCGACATCATCCAACCGGCGCTGGCGCCAATCAGCAGCACACTGGGTTGATCTTCAGCAGCTTCTGGGTTGATTGCTTGCGCCTGCTGCATCAACCAGTTTTCAATGGCATGAGACGTGGGGGCCCAGCGCGCTTGCGAGCGCCATGCCAACCAATGCCAAGTGATGCCGCCAGTCAGGTTCATGCTTGTGGTTTGAGGTTGAATTGCATCACGCCCAAAGCGTCCATGCGGCGTTGGTCTTTTTTGTTTTCTTCGCGCTGCACAGCCAGGGCGTTTTGATCGGCCAAGGTTTGCATTTTGATGCGTTCACGTTCGCCCGCCATCAATCGCTCTTTGATGCCAATGATGGTATTTTCAGTGTAAATGATGTCGGTTTTGACACGCTGCATCAGTGTGAGCAATTGCGACATGAATTGGCGCTGGTTCATGGCTTCGCGCATGCCAAGACTTTGGGCATCGGCGCGCGTCAAACCTTCACGGTATTCGTCGTACATTTTTTGCACGCGTTGCTCGCTGGTGCGCAAGCTCTCAAGGCGTGTGCGTGCTTGAACCAATTCATTTTGAATCAGCGCAATTTTGTCTTCGGCCTTTTTGGTCAAGACCGTCCAACAGGGGCGAGCGACCACGGTATCGTTCATGCTGAGACCGCCATCATGTTGCGAATGTCTTGACGAGTACTGGCTTCGTCTTTGCCCTCATGCATGTCTTGGCGCAAGTACTGCTCCATCGATTCACGCAAACGAATGGCTTCGTCCAGGGTCGGGTTGCTACCCATCTCGTAGGCACCCACTTGAATCAAGTCCATGTTTTGTTGGTACAAAGACCAAAGACGTCTGAATTTGTTGGCCATTTTCAAATCTTCGGGCGATAGCAAACTTTGCATCACGCGAGAAATAGAGCCGTTCAAATCGATGGCGGGGTAATGCGCGGCATCGGCCAATTTGCGCGATAGCATCACTTGCCCATCCAACGAGGCGCGGGCAATGTCCACGATAGGGTCGTTGGCGTCATCGCCTTCGGCCAGCACGGTGTAAATGGCCGTAATAGAACCATGACCATGACGGCCTACGCCTGCACGCTCAATTAAATTGGGCAACAAGGCAAACACAGAAGGGGGGTAGCCCTTGGCTGTGGGCGGCTCGCCAATGGCCAAGCCAATTTCGCGCTGCGCATGCGCCACGCGCGTTAAGCTGTCGACCAACATCAAGACGTTCAAGCCTTGGTCGCGAAAGTATTCGGCAATCACGTGCGTCATGTGCGCAGCTTTCAAGCGCAGCACAGGCGACACGTTGGCAGGGGCCGCAACGACCACCGATTTGGCCAGGCCTTCTTCACCCAAAGATTCTTGAATGAAGGCTTGCACCTCACGGCCGCGTTCGCCCACCAAACCAATGACCACCACATCGGCTTTGGTAAAGCGGGTCATCATGCCCAAGAGCACACTCTTGCCCACGCCAGAACCAGCCACCAAGCCAACGCGTTGTCCGCGGCCCAGTGTCAACAAACCGTTGATGGCTTTCACGCCTACATCTAGCACGCTGTCGATGGGGCCGCGCTCCATCGGGTTGATGGGCAAGCCCAGCAAACTCAAACGTGCTTTGCAAGCAGGCTTGGGTTTGCCGTCTAAAGGTTCACCGCGGCCATCGATCACACGGCCCAGCAGTTCAGGACCCAAGCATGCGGTGCCCAAGTCGTTCGCAATGCGCACAGAGGCACCAGGGCCAATGCCCACAGGTTCTGTGAGCGGCATCAGGTACAAAGTTTTGTCGTTGAAGCCCACCACTTCGGCTTCAATTTTGTGGCCGTCTTGGCCAATTACTTCACAGCTAGAACCCACAGGGGCCATGATGCCGCGCGCTTCCATGCGCAGTCCCACCAAGCGGACCAAGGTGCCGCAACGCTCTGGGCTAGAGGCGCGCGCCAAAGACATCGAGCGTGCCACTTCTGCTGCAAAGTTACTCATCAGAAGCATCCTCGGCAGGATCGTCTTGTTCAAGCTTGTTGTCTGTCAACTCTAAATCGGGCAAGTCCAAAGCAGACAAATTCAAAGGCTCTGGGCTAGCTTCACGCGGCAGCGCGTCTTCAACCGTTTCTGCTTTGCCGCGCCGTGCGGACAAACGTTCAGGTTGGAAAGCGGTTTGAGCTTGCCAAGGTTTGGTGTTGTCCAACAAGGCGTGCGCCAAAGTTTCAAGGCGATGTTCAATGAGGTCACTCACCACAGCATCGTCAGCGCGTACGCGTACACTGCCAGGTAGCAAATGGGTGTCGGCCACCATGCGCCATGTGGGCATTTTTTCACCGGGCACGGCTTTGTGGTTTTGCAGCAAGGCCATGTCGTTGGGATTCAGTTCGACCACCAAGCTGGAGGCAGTTTGCACATCCAAGGTTTCAATGCAGCGGTCAATCATGTTTTGAATGCCGGCTGAAGAAATGCTGAGTTCGGTCAGGGTCAGTTGCTCTGCCAAATGCAAAGCCAAGCGCTTGAGTGGTTCGTTCCAGGCGGCTGGGTTTTCTTGCAGGGCGATGACGCCTTGTTCAATGTTGACCAAGATTTGATTGGCTTTTTCAGCCAATGAGGACAAGCTTTCGGCTTGTTCTTTTTCTGCATTGGCCAGGTCCGTTTCGCGTTGCATTTGTTGGCCATCGACCAAACCACGCTCGTAGGCTTCTTGCTTGATCTTTTCAATGGCTTCTGCATCCAAACTCGACATAGCCGGTGTTGCAGCTGATGCAGCTTGTGCCGCTGTCGAATTGTCGTCAGCTTTGGCCGTGACATCTGTTACGCCTACCTCTTCGGCGAGGGCTTCTTCGGCCAGTTTGTTGGCCGCTTGTTGTTCTTCAACCGTCCACAAGGCAAACGTGTTGGCTTTTTTGCGCAAGTAGTTTTCTTGTACAAAGCCAGCGTTTTGCAACTCAATGGGTTTGAGCGGCTGCAAGGGCTGCCACTGCGGTGCGCCTCTGGCGGCACCACTGTTGGCCAACTTGCTGGGTGGAAGTGGGTTATACAAAGTCGCCTCCGCCTAAGACCAACTCACCAGAGTCAGACAACTTACGGGCAGAACGCATGATTTGTTTTTGCGCTTCTTCCACATCGGACAAGCGCATGAGGCCTTTGGCATCCATCTCGTCTTTGAACATGCCGCGGGCACGTTCAGACATGTTGTCGAAGAAGCGTGCTTTGACATCTTCGCTGGCGCCTTTCATGGCAATCATCAACTGGTTGTTGTCCACTGCACGCATCAGCACCTGGATGCCTTTGTTGTCCACAGCCGCCAGATTTTCAAAGGTGAACATGTTGTCTTGAATGCGCATCATCAGGTCGGCATCGATCTTCTCAAGCCCCTTCATGATGGACGCTTCCAAAGCAGTCTTCGTTGAGTTCATGATCTGCGCCGCTGCTTTGATACCGCCGAAGCTAGAAGACTTCGAGCTGGTATTGTTGGAGAACTGCAACTTCATGATGGACTCAAGTTCTTGCATGGCAGAAGGCTGAACTGTTTCCAAGCTGGCCACACGCTGGATAATTTCAGGGCGGGTCTCGTCGGGCAAGAAGTTCAGAACATCGGCGGCCACTTGGTGGTCTAGTACTGACAAAATAATGGCCGTCACCTGAGGGTGTTCGGTTTTGATCATGTCGGCAATGGCGCGTGCGTCCATCCACTGCAAGATTTCCAAGCCCTTGGTGCTTTGGCCCGGCATGATGCGGCCCAACACGGATGCGGCTTTGTCGTCGCCCAAGGCACGCTTGAAAACCTTTTCCACATAGTCGGTGGTGCCCAAGCCCAAGCTGGATTGTTTCTTGATGGTCGATACAAAGTCGTCCAAAATTTCGTTCACGGCTTCTTGCGATACATCGGACACGGCCACCATGGCACCGCCCAATGCTTGCACTTCACCAGGATTCAAAAACTTGATGATCTCTGAGGCTTGTTGTTCACCGAGCAACAACATCAAGACGGCAGCGCGTTGTGCGCCACTGATGTTGGACATCTCGATACGCAGTTTTTCTGCGGCTTCGGCTTCTGCAGCCGAGAGTTGAATTTCTTTTTCTGCCATGGTATTTCCTTAGGCTACTTTGATCATCTTCTTCAGCACACTGGCCACACGCGAGGTGTCTTCCGCCACAATCATGCGCACCAAAGCCACCTTGTCGTCGTATGTGTTGGCCGTGTCCAACATCTCCATCGAGATGCTCGATTTCTTCGGCTTGAGCTTGGCCTTGATGTCTTCCAAGGTTTCGCCTTCGCCCAACTGGATGGCGTTCATGTCTTCGGGTGACAGCTCGCCATCGGACAGTGCAACCTTCGCGGCAGCTGCGGCGGCCTCTGCGGCGGCGGCTTCTGCTTCCAACTCGGCTGGCGTTTTGAGCAAGCCCAACATGCGCAGCACAGCAGGACGGATCACCATCATCAGGAAGGCCAAGAACACCACACCCAGCAAACCACTCTTGATGTAGGTTTGCATGGACTCGTCTTTGTACCAAGGAATGCTGAGGTCGTAAACAGTTTCGGGTTCAAACTTGGCTTGCACCACGGTGACCACGTCGCCGCGTTTTTCGTTAAAGCCCACCACGCCGCGCACCAGGTCTTGCATGCGTGTAATTTCTTCTTCGGTGTAGGGGTTGGGCTTGGAGTCTGTAATTTCACCCTTTTCATTTTTGGTCACCGCAGGCGCACGCTCATTGATCAACACGGCCACACTCAAGCGATCCACAATGCCTGTGGCATTTTTAACGTGGCGCACAGAACGGTCTAGTTCGTAGTTGCGTGTGCTACGAGCGGTGGTGCTGTTCGACCCGCCGCCTGCACCGGCTGTTGTGGCAGCGGATGAATTGGTGGTGGCCGAGGGTGCTGGGGGCGGTGTGTTGGACAAGGTGCCAGGTACGCCAGAGGCTTCCATGGCCGAGTTTTTGTCTTCGCTGATGGCTTCAGAACGTGTCTTAGGACCTTTTTCACGGGTGTCAAAGTCTTCTGTGGTGACTTCGGTTTGCGTAAAGTCCATGGCCATGTTCACTTGTGAGCGAACATTGTTGTCACCCACAATGGGCGCCAAGATTTGCATCACGCGCTGGCGATACACATCTTCCATTTTTTGTTTGTGTGTGCTCTGTGCAGAGGTCAAACCCAATGCCGCTGCGGTACTAGAGTCTGTAATCAGTTTGCCTTGGTTGTCGACCACGGCCACGTTTTCGGGGGTCATCAAAGGTACGCTAGATGCCACCAAATGAACCAGCGCCTGCACTTGATTGGCAGACACCGACCGGCCTGCGTAAGGTGTGACGATAACGGATGCTTTGGGGGGCGTACGGTCGCGCACAAACACCGATTGCTTGGGCATGGCCAAGTGCACACGGGCTTGTTGAATGGTGTCAATTTGCATGATGGTGCGCGCCAACTCTTGCTCCATGGCCGAGGTATAGCGCACTTGTTCCATGAACTGGCTGGTGGTCATGGCCGATTGGTCTTTCAAAGACTCCATGCCCAAGTTGCCAGTTTTTGGAATGCCTTTAGAAGCCAAGAAAATGCGGGCTTCATGGTACTTGTTGGAGGGCACCGTGATTTGGCCCGAAGCTGGGTCCATCACAGGCTTGAACTCGCTGGCCTTCAAAGCTTCCATGGCCGTTTGCTGATCGGCCTCGCTCATGTTGACCATAAGCGGGCGGTAGCTGGGCATGTTGATCCACACGTACAGAATGGCAAACAACAAAACAGCCAAGCCCATCAAGATGAGGGGCATGGCTTTTTTGACGCTTGGCTGCTGCATCATTTGCTGCATAGACGCCAAGGGGCCAGAGGCTGCGCCGCCGCCATTGCTGTAACCTGGATTGTTTTGCACATCCATGCCAGGCGTGAACGTTGCCAATGCACCGCCCGCGTTGGCGTTGCCACCACCGGTGGTGGCGAGTGCGGTGTTGCTCGAACCAGCGGAGGCTAGTCCGGGCTGAAAGGGAGCTACTGTAGTGGCCATGGTGAGAATCTCTCTGTCGTATCTTTAAATTTGCCTTAAACAGGCATGTTCAAAATGTCTTCGTATGCCTTGAGCACTTTGTTGCGCACCTGCAAGGTGGCTTCAAAACTCAAGGACGATTTCTGCATGCTCAACACCACATCGGTCAGTGGCACGCCTTCACCGCGCTCGTAAGAAGCCGCAATTTTGGAAGCGTTCATTTGGTTCTCGTTCACCTTGTCAACGGTTTGACGCATCAAGTCGCCAAAACCTGCTGGGCCCTGTGGGCCTTGTGAACCGCTCAAACCATTGAGGCTGCCTACTTTGTTACCGTCTTCGTCCATGCCGCCAGCGGCTTGGGACTGGTAAGAGCGAATTGTTTGCAACATCGATTGAATGTTGCCCTGGGAATTAATTTTGTCGATCATGTGTGTTCCCCTTATGCGGCCAAAGTCATGGAGCCGTTTTCAGCTTTGAGCTTGGCCAACTTGTAGCGCAAGGTGCGTGGGCTGATGCCCAACTTGGCAGCCGCTTCCATGCGGCTCTCGGTGGTTTGAATGGCAGCCAAAATCATTTGGTGCTCGCTGCTCTTAACTGCTTCTTGCAAATTGGAGGCAATCACTGCGTTGTCTTCTGTTTCGCTGGTGTCGGGATAGCGCAATGCTTCCGTTGGCATGTTAAAGCTCGCCACAGGCGTAGCGGGTGCTGTAAACGTTGGGGCTGTAAAAGCAACTGGTGCGTTCACCAGCTCTTGTGCCATGTGCAATTGCATGTCGGAGGCATCGTCAAACATCAAGTGATGCGCTTCAATGTGCTGGTCAGAACACAACACCACAGCGCGCTGCACCACGTTTTCTAGTTCGCGCACATTGCCTGGCCATGGGTAAGCCAACAACTGTGCTTGTGCTTCATCACTTAAAGTGAACTCTTGTGCATTGGGTGCATGGCGCAACAACAAGCTGGCCACCAAAGGCAAGATGTCGCCTTGGCGCTCGCGCAAGGGTGGCACGCGCAGTTTGAACGTGCTGATGCGGAAATACAAATCTTCACGGAACTGGCGCTCGGCAATGGCCACGCGCAGGTCTTTGTTGGTGGCGGCAATGACGCGCACGTCCAAAGCCACTTGGCGCTCGGAGCCCAAGCGTGTGAGCAAACGCTCTTGCAACACGCGCAGCAACTTGGCTTGCAAGTGCAAAGGCATCTCGCCAATTTCGTCCAAGAACAAAGTGCCGCCTTGGGCTTGTTCAAACAAACCCTTGAATTCTTTTTGTGCGCCAGTGAACGCGCCTTTTTCGTGGCCGAACAACATGTCGTCAATCAGTTGCTCTGGCAAGGCTGCGCAGTTCAAACCAACGAAGGGGCCCCGTGCACGTTTAGAAGACTCGTGCAATACGCGAGCCAAAATTTCTTTACCGGCACCTGTGGGGCCTTCGATCAGGGCTGTGACGTTGGCTTGTGCCACGCGTTGGGCCAAGGCCAATAAGTGACGGCTGGCAGGGTCCACGTACACCACACTCTTTTGGGGAGTGGCGGCGGCAACAACTTCGGGTGGTGGTGCCATGCGGGCCACCATGGAAGCGGCAGAGGAAGACAAACGCAATGCTTGAATGGCTTGGTGCGCCATTTGCCAAGAAGAGGTTGACCAGTCATCGGTTGCCAGCACATGTGCAGCACCCTGGCGCATGGCTTGAACAGCCATCTCTAGGTTGCGACGATCTACGCGGCAAACCACAGGCAAGGCACAACCAGCGCGTTGCATCAGGTTTTGGCAGCTTTGTAGCAAATCCAAGGTGGTGTCGTGGCGAATGACCAAAGCCGCCGTGTGACCGTGGCTTAAAGCGGACTGAAGTTCGTCAAGCGTTTGGATACAACGAACCGACAGTCCGGCTGCGGTTAATTGCGCGTGCTCAGGCGCGTCGAGAGGCTGGACGGGGTCCAGCCACAGAACTTGTTGCGCAGTATGTAAAGAGCTCATTGCTTTCTGGTGCCTCATGTGCATAGGAATGCATGAGTAGTAGCAATGGCCGTGCCATGTTAAATTGAGTACTTAATGGCTACTAAAAGTAGGCATTTTGTCAATTTACCGACAGCGCACAGAAGCTTGTGCGCATGCGAAAGCTAGCGCTAGAACCCCCAGAGGGCTTCAGGCGCTAGCGTTTCCGCTAATTCAAAGAGGGGTTTAGCCCTGCAACAGCTTCAGCACTGACTGCTGAGACGAGTTGGCTTGTGCCAACACCGCAGTGGCTGCTTGCTGCATGATTTGCGTACGGGCCAGCTCAGTAGAGGCCTTCGCGTAATCAGCATCTTGAATTTGGCTGCGTGATGCTTCAGAGTTCATCACCACATTGGTCAAGTTGTCGATCACGTGTTCCAAACGGTTCATCACCGCACCCATGGTGGCGCGTGTGGCCGCAATACGGTCCAGTGATTTGTTCACGTTCATGATCACATCATTGGCAGAGTTGACAGTGAGCAAATTGGTAGGCGCACGGTCGCTGGTGATGGGACCTGTGATGTCACCGTTTTTTCCAAAGTCAGCCAAGTCGATGGAAATCAATTGGTTGGCAGCGGGGCCCACTTGGAAGTTCAATCGACCTATGTTTTTGGGATTGATGGTGTCTGCAGTAAATCCAAGTGCAGTGAAGTTGGCGTATGTTGGATCTGCTGCTGGTGCACTGGCAGTTGCATAAGCTTTTGCACCTGGTTTGATGGTGAATGTTGAATTTGAATTCAGTGTCACCGTGCCATAAACTGTAGAAGCAGCAATGGTCGAGCCAGAAGTCGTTGCTGTAGCAGTAGCTGCAATCACACCACTGACGGCCAAGTCAGTCACGTTAGTGTTTGCAGTGATAGAAGTCGCTGTCACAGTGCCAGTAGATGACACTGCACCCGTGGAGAATCCGGCCGTGAACGTACCAGTGTACTTGCCATAGTTTGCAGCAACAGTATTTGTCTGCGTTACTGCAGCGGCGGTCGTACCAGAGGCAATGTTTGAAAAGGCGTTTGCCACTTCCGCTGCTGTCATGTTCACCCTGGCGGTGAAGGTCAGGCCATTGACAGTTACAAACTCGTTAGGGTTTAAGGGTTTGAACGTGATGACGTTGGATTCTGTAGCTAGGCTTCCTGCTACTGCGCTACCTTCGGTTTTAACCAAGGTTGGAACAGTGTTGCCGCTGGTAATGTTTCCTACATTACCTTTGCCAATAGCTGTTGCAGTAACTTGATTGGTACTGACTGCGCCGGTGGAAAAGCCTTCGGCAAAAACGCCACTGAAGCTACCTTTAGTAACGGCAGTTGGATTGGCCGCAGCTGCTGCCAAGGCCGTTGTTCCAGATTTGAGGTTTGCGAACGCGGCAGCCAATTCTGCATCTGTTGTTGCACCTGTTGAAGTAAATGTCAAGCCGTTGAGCGTAAAACCCTGGCCTGCCGTCAACGAAGGAAACGTAATCAGGTTACTTTCATTTGAGCCAAATGCACTTGCAGCATTTCCGGCAACGCCAGTTACGCCCAATGGATTTGAAGGCGGCGTAGTGTCAAGACCCAAGCCAAAATCAGAACCCTGAACGGATGTAGAGTCATACCATACAGACAAGTTTCGGCCATCTGGTGTTGTCAGTGTCAAGCCGCCTGTACCGCTGTCACCTGCAACCACACCATGAACGGCAGAGCCTGCATTGATACTTTCCATCACATACTGACGACGCTCACTGAGCGTTTGGTTTGCAGAAAGACTTAGTGAAACTTTTTCACCGTTGACATACAAATCGGTTTGAATCGATGTGCTTCCAACAGTTGTTTTGGTTGCGGCAACAGTGGCTGCACCTGCAACAGCGCTAACACCCGTTAAACCAACCTGAGAGTTGATGGCGGCAGCAATGGCAATGGCGCTGCCTGCATTGTTACTACCAGCAGCAAGCGTATTGCTCTTGGGGTCTGAAGCGGCAGTAGATGCCGGAATGGCAAATGAGCCCTTGTCTGTTTGAATTTCAAGATCGCCCGCTTCTAAAACCTTGCCACTGGCAGTACCCAATACACCAGCACGCACAGCTGTACTTGTAGTTGGCGTACCGACAGGTATACCCGCCTTACCGTTCAAAATAGGAAAACCATTCCACTCGTGCATCTCTGACACACGAACAATCTCTTGCTTGAGCTGCTGGAATTCTTGGTCCAAGTAGCTGCGCTGGTCGCTAGAGTAAGTGGAGTTGGCAGATTGCACAGCCAATTCACTCATGCGCTGCAGCATGTTGGTGATC
Organism: Limnohabitans sp.; assembly: GCA_049655425.1. GTDB lineage: Bacteria > Pseudomonadota > Gammaproteobacteria > Burkholderiales > Burkholderiaceae_C > Limnohabitans_A. The sequence continues at coordinate 41,411 of JBASJS010000007.1, forward strand.
TCTTGCGTGGCACCCTCAGCCGTTTGAATCATAGAGATTGCATCACCCGCATTGCGAATAGACTGATTCAAGCCCTGGATGTTTTGAGTCATCCGAGCTGCAATGGCCAATCCGGCGGCATCATCTTTTGAGGAGTTGATGCGCTTGCCAGTTGAAAGCTGCTGCATAGCCACTTCACTCGCACGGTTCGAGGTTTTAAGGGCGGCCTGCGTATACAAGGCTTTAACGTTGGTGTTGATAACAGTCATTTTCGATCTCCAGAAGGCTTTAAAGTTTCACTCAGAGGTTTAAGGTTTTGCCAGAGGCAGGAATACCTCTGAATGAAATGCCATTGAGTGTGATTGCTCAGTTTTAGTTGGGTTGTAAGGAGTTGGTAGCAACCGTTACTGCTGGCGCTTTGATGATGTCTTCATATTCAGACAGCAAGACAGGGTCTTGTGGCCAAACTTTCAATGCTTGTTCCAGAACATCTTTGGCTTCAGGAATATTCAAGTTACAAGCCAAAGCACGTGCCAACATTTGGCAAGTCATAGGCTGCGTGCGGTCGCCTTGGAGAATGATCAAGTCGTTTAACAGTTCAATGGCCAAGTGCCAGTCTTCGCGGGTCATGGCCAGCAAACCGCCAATGGCCAAGATGTCTTCGCTTTTGGGATAGAGGGCCAAGCCGGCTTCAGCCAGGGCTTGCGCCAAGTCCATGTTATTTTGTGTCACCAGCCATTGCACACCCAAACGGAAATCCACAGGCGTGAAGCGTGATGCCTCACGAAGGTCGACGGCTTGTGCGTCGGCAAATTTCCGAATGGATTGTTGAAGGTCTAAATGCATGTCTAAGCTCCTGATGAGTAAAGACGCGGGTTTCACATGAAATCCACGTTGATGAACAGGTATGGAGCAAACACCGTGCCAGCTTTTTTGTCCGCTGTTTTGACACCTTCACAGGGATAAAAAGGGACTGACGCAGGCCAAAACGGCAAGAAATGGCGGCAAATTGCCGCTGCGAGGCGAGGGTTTGCCGCTTAACGGCAAAAAAAGACCACCTAAATTGGTGGTCTTCGAGGATGTCTCATCCAAATATATATTGACAATATAAATTACTTGAGTAGATGCAATACGAGCATGGGATTTTGATTTGCTTGACCAAGCATCGCTGTGGCTGCTTGTTGAATGATCATCGACTTAGCCAATAAACTGGTTTCTTTGGCATAGTCTGAATCCAAAATTCTGCTTCTAGACGCAGATAAATTCAAAATAGAGTTTGACTGGCTACTTATGGATGCTTCTAGTCGGTTAATCAGCGCTCCTAAATTTGCTCGATTGTTATTAATTTGATTCTGAGCTGCATCAATGACATTTAAGGAATCTACTGAGCCATTTTGAGTGGCGATACTGATCCCCTTTATGCTGGAAAATGTACTAGTTGCCGTAGAAGATGTGAACTCTGAGGTATTTGCCCCAGACAGTGAAATGGAGCCTTTTGTACTAGTTAAGGTCACTATGCCAGTTTTATTGCTGCTGTTCGTACTACCTTCAGTCAATGTTTGAGTGCCAAAGCGAGCTGTAGCATTCCCACCCCCAGATACAGCAAAACCTGTTATTTGAATATTTCTACCATCAGTTGCCGTCAAACTAATTGAAGACTTTAAATTTGGGTCAGAAAATGTTGCAATAATTTTCGAAGAGTTTGTAGTGCCATTGATGGCAGCAGCAAGTGAAGTTAAATCGCTTGTGGCGTTGATGGTTGCGACAATACTCTGATCATTTAGTGTGAAAGAGACATTTCCAGCTTCAGAAATAGAGCCTAGCGAAGCAACATTTGTAGCAGAGGCGGTAATCCCAATACTGGTTGATCCTGCATTGATTGCACTAGCAATTGTGTCAGCCCCACCGCCCGCAGCCCATGTAATGGTGCTAGATGTCCCACCATTTGATGTTGTTACTTTTAAATTCGTTTCTTGCGCAATTGTCGATGCAACTGCTGCAGCTGCTGGTGCCAGATAAAGATTCATGGCTGTCCCACCAGTGGTGTCAAGTTGATGTTGACCTAATGCAGTTGCCTGAAGGTTTTCGATACCATTAAATGTCATGGAATCGTTGCTAGCAAATCCTAGTTGAAAATTTCGTCCGGTAAAGCTTCCATCTAACAGTTTAGTTTGATTGAAGGAGCTTTGAGATGCGATTCTTGCGACTTCAGAAATTAGACCGGAGGCTTCGCTGTCTAAAAAAGAGCGTTCGGTATTGCTATAGCTACTGTTTGCCGACTGAACAGCAAGCTCTCGAAGTCTTTGAAGAATATTGGACATTTCGCCCATAGCGCCTTCTGCTGTTTGAGCTAATGAAATCCCGTCATTTGCGTTCTTCAACGAAACGCCTAACCCGCGTATTGCCGAAGTCATTCTCGTGGAAATGGCTAGTCCAGCTGCATCATCTTTGGCTGAATTAATTCTGAATCCAGTTGACAGTCGTTCCATTGACTTTGAAAGCTGCCCTTCAGAGGCCCTCAGGGCATTTTGGGCTATAACCGCACTTAAATTAGTATTAATGAATGACATGTTTACTCCTCAAGGAGATGAGCTCCAATTTCTAGAGTGCACCATTTAAACAACCTTGTACAACTCGTTAAGTCAAGCTTTACTCAACACATCTTTAGCTAGTAAGAAAGGGTCATCAAATGACGACCCTTTTTGTATTTGCTTAAGTTGCGATAAATTGCAATGTCAGGTACTTACTTGAGAAGAGCCAAAACAGATTGTGAAGACTGGTTGGCCTGCGCAAGCATTGCAGTAGCAGCTTGTTGAATAATCTGGGCTTTAGCCAGGTTTGTAGTCTCAACTGCATAATCAGTATCGAGGATTCGGCTGCGTGACGCTGACAAATTAGCGATAGCTGTGCCTTGATTTGAAATAGCAGCCTCAAATCGATTCATAAGGCCACCCAAGTTAGCCCGTGTGTTATTCACTTGTGTTAAAGCGTTATCAATAACTGTCAAAGCATCCTGAGAACCAGTTTGAGTAGACAAATCAACACTCAGAATTGAATTGAATGTACTGGCTGAAGCAGCAGATTGTGTGGTCTCTGTATTTGCCATAGTGATGGCGCCTTTAGCACTGTTCAAAGTAACAATACCGGTTTTAAGACCACTGTCAGTTGCCTGACCAGATGTCAGCGTCAAATCAGCAGCACCGCCGCCCCCAATTGCTGCTGGGCCATCACCCATTTTTACTGTTGCTGTGGTGCTGAGAGTACCGGCTACAGTCACTGAGAAGTCTGCAATACCAATATTTGAGCCGTCTTTGCTAGTCAATTGGATTGAACTTTTTACAGCAGGGTCTGCAAAGGTAGCTGTGATACCAGTGTCAGCAGAGACGCCATTGATTGCAGCAGCCAAGGACGTTAAGTCACTAGTTGTAGTAACGACCGCACTAATAGCTGATGCAGAGCTGGCTGTACCAGTCAAATTAAAGGTAACTGTACCAGCTGTATTTAAGTCTTTAATTGTTGCAGCATTAGTAGCGACGGCTGTAACACCGATTGGCGCTGCAGCTGCATTAATTGCATCTGCGATACCTTTAGCGCTCGAGCTTATAACTGTAGTAATAGCACCTGTTTTACCACCACTTGCAGTAGACAACGTCATTGTTGTGTTTGCTACAACACCGTTTACAGGCAATGTTGCAGCGGCTGTTCCAGCAGTTAAAGCACCGGTACCTGCTGTTGTGCTAGTGCTGTTCATTACCAAGATGTTGCTACCGAGTGCGGAGGCTTTTGAATCAGCAATCGAATTAAAAGTGATGGTTTCACCCTTTCCGGCTCCAACTTGGAAATCCTTAGATGTAAATGTGCCATCCAACAATCTAATTCCGTTGAAACTGGTTTGACCACCAATTCGCTGAGTCTCATCAATCAATTGTTGTGCTTCTGTATTCAAAAATGAACGGTCAACGCCATTATTTGTAGAGTTAGCAGACTGAACTGCAATCTCACGCAAACGTTGCAAAATATTGGTAATTTCGCCTAATGCACCCTCAGCTGTTTGCGCAACAGAAATGCCATCGTTAGCGTTTCTGACAGCCTGAGTCAAGCCTCGAATTTCTGATGTCATCCGGGTTGTGATGGCAAGACCTGCAGCATCGTCGCGTGCTGAATTGATTCGAACACCTGTAGACAGGCGTTCCATTGCCTTAGACAATTTAGATTCGTTCAGCTGCAAAGAATTTTGGGATTTCAGTGAACTAACATTGGTATTGATAACTGACATGGATTTTCTCCTTCAAAGAGTATTTAACGAAGTTGACAAGAAATCCAATTTGATATCTTGTTAACTGATGATTCGGACGTTGTTTTCAGAACTTGAGTTTGAAAGTTAAATAGTTTGAAAAAGTTTTCAAACATTGGCGTTAATTAACAAACCTTTAATGTTCTCAATGTTGTGTGCAATCCGAACGACGGCCTCATTAGGAATTTGCCGAACAACTTCCCCAGTCGTAGTGCTTCTTACTGTTACAACCGGGGTGTCAAGTGCGTTGTCTATGCTGAAGCCAATACCACGATTGTGTTCGTTCAGCTGTTTGTTCAAGATGCTCACTGCCTCTTGTAGCGTTTGGCGAACTTCAGCCGGATCGAATTTAATATCGATCGGCTTGGGGGCTGTAACTTTGGGTTGAGCTGGCGCCTCAGCAACTGCAGCCTTAACCTGATGCGCGGCAGCATGAGTTGACACGCGATTTGAATTGCCAGGTGCGCCTGATGCAATAGTGTTCAATGTTTCGGAAGCCATAGGTGTCCGTCCTTTTCTAAGAGCATGCTGAACATGCCGAAAACAACCGGTCCATTTGCTGCATAAAGCGCAAACGAAAGTTCAGTGGACTGAGAATCGGAGGGACGAACGGGAACTTGAGGGCTTTTTTGAAAATATTTTCAAAAGACCTCAAAAAAAGGTTTTGCCTTAAAGCTGTTGTGAGTGCAGACTTAGTCTGCAGATGGCTTATTTGCTGGTGTAGGCAGACATCATGCCGTCAAAGGTGCTCTTCAAGCTGGTTTGTAAACTCTTCGATTGGCCCACCATGGTTTCCATGACACCAAATTGTTTGTTATATCGTTCCAAAAGTGTGGACATTCGATCTTCGAGCTTAGTCAACTCCAGCTTGTAAGCGTCAATTTTTTTGGTCAGATTGTCGGTTTGGGCAGTCAGTGCGCCTGTGTTGTCTAGTAGCTGGGTTAACTTCTTTACCGCAGTTCCCGCTGCACCTGCAGACAAATTGCTTGAAGTGCTCAAACTTTCTCTGTTTGCGGTCAACATGGTGACCATACTGTCATATTTAGTTTGCAAAACCGTATCAAGTTTCGCTTCATCTAGCTCTAACTCGCCATTTCTATTCAGTGTGACTCCCAGGTCTCTGAATGCATTGATGCCATCGGTCGCATTGGGCGAGTCGCTGGTAATCATTGATCGCATTTGAGAACGAACATTGCTGACTGTAGAGTTTCCAACCAAGGTGGCGCCATAGGTTTCAACTGTCGATTTGGGGTCAGACACCACTGAAAGCATGCTGTTGGCATCATTGAAGGCGGTAACCAATGCTTTCAAATTTGCTTTAACACTGGTGGTGTCGCGACTTAAATCAACAGAGGCGGTGCCTGTCGTTAAAGTGGACAAATCAAATGTCACGCCCGTTAAGGCTCCTTCAATGCGATTGGTGCTTGATGTGACCGAAATACCATCAATGGTGGCAGCTGCATTTGCAGCAGTTTGAATTGGGTTGCCAAAAGACAAGCCTGCAATTTCTGCACTTGGGTTTGCGCCATTGCTAGAAACAAGGCTGAAGTTATTGCTGGCGCCAGTATCGCCTGTCACCACAATTTTGTAAGGCGAAGTGGCATCGCCAGTATTCACCAATTGCGCATTTATGCCAGCCTTGTATGCATTGATGGTGGCCACAATACCTGCTGGCGTGTCATCACCGGCAGCAATGTTCATGGTTGTAGTGGTTTGTGTTGCGCCCGAACCTTTTGTAAGCGTAAAGCTAAACGCAGCGCCGCCGTTGATGGAGGTCGCTTTATCCGCGAACCCGCTAGAAATGTTCCTCTGCGCCTTGGCAAGAGAAGTAACGCTAACACTGTGGCTGCCTGCTGTAGCTTTTGCATTAGTGGTTACTGTAAATGCAGAACTTTGACTGTTCTTCGGGATCACTGTGTTGAAGTCGCTCAAATCCTTTAGATTTGAGAATGCCGTCTTGAGGTCGTTTAAGACAAACTTAATCGCACCATAGCCAGAAATTCCGCCTTCCGACTTCTTGATTTTGGCGTCAATGGCGGCTTTCCGTGGTGTTTTTTCTGCATCTACCAAGCTCTGAGCCAATGACTTGACGTCAACCCCAGAACCCGCTCCCAATGCACTGATCGTATCCGTTGCCATTGTTCAGCTCACTTAATGTAGTTAAACAAATTCAACTGACTCACCTTGGCAAAGCTGGCCTGCGCCGCCTCCAAGCTCATCATCTGTTGGTTCATTTTGGTAATGGCGCTGGCGTAGTCCAGGTCTTCAATGGACGACAAAGTGGTTTTCAAATTGAGTGTGGTGTCTTCAATCACAGAACTTTGCTGATCCACCACATTCAAGTTGGTGCCAATGTTGGCGCGGGCCATGCTCAAACCCTGCATCAAATCATCCAGCTCTCCCACGCCTCTTCGAATATCAGGCCCTTTGCTGGTGTTCAATCCAGTAATCAGGTTGTCCATCACTTGAAAGAAGCCCACACCATTGGTTTTGCCATCCGCATCAATTCGCGCCACAGGCACAAACGCATCGGTGCCAGTTCGGTTAATTGGAATGCTACGCTGCTCGCCCACGCGCACGTTCATGCGAGTTTGGTCGCCTCGGTATTCGGGGCTGCCGTTGACTGTTTCTACAAAAGCGGGCTGCTTCACACGGCTACCTGCAAACAGGTAGTTGCCATTGCTGTCTTTGGTGTTCGCCAAGCTGAGCATTTGGTCACGCAGCGCTTGCATTTCAGTAGCCAAGGCTTTGCGGTCGCCTGCGTTCAAGGTGTCGTTGGCGCCTTGCACAGCCACTTCTTTGGCGCGTACTAGCAGGTCGCTCACGTTTTGCAGGGTGCTGTCTTCGCCTTGCAAGCGTGCTTTGATGGTGTTCAAGGAGCTTTGGTAGCTGTCTTGTTTGTTCAAAATAGATTTCAAACGCTGAATGGTGGCGGCCTGGTTGGGCGCGTCGCTGGCGTTGATGATTTGTTTGCCCTGCGCCAATTGCGCCTGCGATTGGGTCAGCTGTGATTGCACGTTGCTCATTTGCGATGAGCCGCGGTCAAATAAAAGGCGGGTTGAAATTTTCATGATGTTTTAGCTTTCACGCACTTCAACGAACTTGCAGCACGCTGTCAAACAGCTGGCTGGCCACTTGCAAAATTTTGGCGGCGGCTTGGTAGGCTTGTTGATAGCGCACCAGGTCGGCGGCTTCTTCGTCCAAGCTCACACCCGACACTTGGTCGCGTGCTGTTACGGCTTGGTCGTACACCACTTTCAGGGCCGATTGCGAGATGGTGGCTTGGCGGGCAATGTTGCCCAAGTCGTTCACGTTGTCGATGTACGACGCTGCAAATGTTTTTCCGCCACCCATGGCTGGCTTGGATTCCAAGTCGATCAGCTGCAACATGTTTTCGTTGTTGCCAGTGCCGTCTTTGTTGCCGTCAATGATGAAAACGTCGCCAGCTTTTGGCGGGCTTGAAAATGAAATTTGCACGCCTTGGTAAGAGAATGCGGGCTCTAACACGTTGGGATCAAACGTACGTCGGGCCACCACGGTGCCAGTGCTTTCGTCTGTAATTGCAAACTGTGTGGCCGTTTCAAAGCGCACTTGCAGTGGCTTGGCACGCAGTGCTTCTTTGGGATCGACTGGGGTGCCGCTGTAGGTGGCGGCAATTTTGGACTCGCCAGCGCCAGTGACAAACACCAACAAATCTTCGTTGGGCGAGCCTTTGATGTAGGCGCCAGTTCTGAAGCCCAACTTGCCCAAGTCGGTAGGTGTGCCTTTGGCAAAACCCAGCTCGATGGGGGTGTCAACACCCTCAACCAAACTGCGTGTAATGGTGACACTGCCACCATAGGTGCCAGCTTTCATGCCCAAAGCGTTGGGTGTGGCCGCACTGTCGATGGCAATGTCTTGGCCTTCGTTGCCGGTGGTGTTGGTTAACACCAATTCACCGTTGTCGGCCAAGTAGGCGCGAATTTGAGTAGTAGAACTTTTCGCGTTGATGGCGGCTGCCAAGGCTGCTGCGCTGGTAATGCCGGTGGGTACGGTGGTAATGGCCGTAAATCCGCCGGCATTGCCGCTTTTGAGCGACAAAGGCAAATCCAGTCGGAGTTGGCTGGCAGGCACACGCACTTGGTTACTTGCTGTGGCTGTAATGCCCGTAGCGCCTGCTGCTTGAATCCAAGTGGCCATGTCCGACGCTTGCAAAGTGCCTGCGTTGGTTGTTAAGGCGCCCAGTTCAATGCCATTGATTTTGAAAAGACCGCCGTCAATGCGCGTGAGCCCTGATTGAATGCGACCACTTTCCAGCACAGCTGGCAAGTTGGTACTGGCCAAGGGTGGATGCTTTTCTGGATCGGTTTGGGTCATGTCCCACTGCATTTGCTTACGCAAATCGGCACGAGCCCCATAAAAAACGTTCAGGTCTTTGTAGCTTTCAGTGCCATTCACATTCAGGTAGGCGCTGCTGTATCCAGCGTTGGCTTCAAAGCCATTGGCCGTGCTGATGACCTGACCTTGCAATGTGCTGTCAATGGCCGAACCGATAATTTGTCGACCATCGCGGGTGAACACTTGCAACTGCTGGCCTGCATCGGCCTCGCCCATGAACACCGCCACGTTTTGCATGCCGTTGGGAATGGTGGCAACAGCTGTGTAGGGCTTGCTTGCAATGGTGCGTGTGAGTACGCCAGCGGCTTCGCTGGGGTTGTTGACCAGTACGTCGCTTAAAGCTTTGGCCCCTGTGTAGCTGGGCTGTACATACAAAATGCCAGCATCGGCACTGCCTGTGTTGTTGGGCGCTTCAATGACGCGAAATTGTGCTGCGGCCGAAACTTTCAAGGCATCTTCAAAGGCGACGTTGACGGTGCCTGCAGCGCCAACGCCTGCTTTGTCGATGGTGAACAGTGCCGTGCCTTTGTTGCCATAAGCATCAATGCCGGCGGTGTGAATGGCGTTCACTTCTTTCACAAAGTTGCTGGCCAATGTGTCAAGCGAGCTTCGGCTGCTGCCTAAGACTTGTTCACGGAAGCTCATGATGCCGGCCAACTTGCCGCCGCTCAAACCTGTAAGGGGTGTGGCTGCGCCATAGGGGTCTAGGACCAGGCTGACTTTTTCTGGGGCGGCCGAATTGAAGTCGGTGCCCAACATGTAAGACTTGATGCCGTCCACCACCACATCGCGCGACAGCGAGGGGCCAAGGCTCACGGTGACAGAACCATTTTCTGCAAAGAAGGTGTTGATGTGGGCGTAGCTGGACAGGTCTTTCAGCAGCACATCGCGCTGATCGAGCAGGTCGGCGGGTTGCAAGCTGGCAGATTTTTGCTTGGTCAACTGCGTGTTGACCTCGGCCAATTGCTTGAAAATGGTGTTCATCGAATTGGCGTAGCTTTTTACAGCCTCGTCCGTTTCGTTTTGAATCAGGTCAAGCTGGGAAGAAAGTTCGCCAAAGCGCGCGGCCAAGTTGGACGAGTCGCGCAAGAAACTGCCACGCATCACGGTAGAGGCAGGGTCGGACGAGAGGTCGCGGGCTGCGTTGAAGAATTGGTCGAGGGCGCCACTGAGGCCCATCGAGTTGCTGCCCATGATGTCAATCACACGATTGGCATAGTTCACCATGGGTTCTTGGCTGCTCAATTCACTGTTGCTGTTGCGCAGGTTGGCTTCGGCAAAGGTGTCGTATTGCCGCTTGACGGTGTCCACCGTCACGCCCGTACCCAAATACACCGTACCCACTTTGGCCACAGGGTTGGCCGCCATGACCACTTCTTGGCGCGAGTAGCCGTCCGTCGAGACGTTGGCAATGTTGTTGGACACGGTGCCCAGCGCACGTTGGTACGACTGGACCGCATTGGAGGCGACGCTGACTAAGTCGGTCATGTGCCGCTCCCACTAATCGGACGTGGGGGCAAATTCAAAGGCAAGATTTGCGCTTTGGGCAAGGCAATGCCACCAGGTTTGTCACTGAGCTTGTCCATCGACATGCCCATGGACTTTGGATTGAGGGCCATGCCTTTGGTAATGGCATTGAAAGCGGCAGGATCTTGCCGCTGTTTCAAAATATCGGCCGTGGTGGCAATGTTGGCTTGCTGTTGTTCTAAGTTCTTCACCAGCATGTCGGCCAGGCCCATGCTGTTCTTTTTGGCCAGCTGCACCGAGACTTCTTTGTCAAACATGCCCTGGAAGGTGTCCATGGTGTTCGACTCAGACAGCTCGCTCTTCTCAATGGAGTCGCGCATGGACTTCATCATCATCTGCAGAAACAAGGCTTCAAACTGTTGCGCTGTTTCCTTCATGGCACTCTTGGCATCGGTACGTGCCTGTCCCTTCAGCTGACCTAGACCGTCAAAGTCGAGGTAGGAGTTGGGGGCGGGAGTGCTGATGGCGTCCATGGTGTGCTTTTTGAAGTGCTGTTAAGTTCAATGAATGATCTAGATCAGCAAATCTTGTGCCAGTGTGGGTGTCGTTCTATTGCCGGTACGCTTGTGCTTTAGATCACGATCAATTCGGCGCGCAAGCTGCCCGAACTTTTGAGCGCTTCTAAGATGGCGATCAACGAAGATGGCGAGGCGCCTACCTGGTTCACAGCGTCCACAATTTGGCGCAAGTCCACACCAGGTTGGAACAAGAACATCGGTTTGTTAGATTCGCTCACAGTCACTTCGGCGTTTTGCACGGCAGCGGTTTGACCTTGACTGAAGGCACCAGGTTGCGACACTTCATTGGTGGCTGCGATCGAGACAGAGATGGAGCCGTGGGTAACTGCAGCAGCTGTCACGCGAACATTGCGGCTGATGACCACCGTACCTGTTTTGGCATTGACCACCACGCGGGCTGTGGGCTCGCCTGGCATGACGTCCATGTTTTCAATCATGCTCATGAAGGCCACACGTTGCGTTAAATCTTGAGGCGCTTGCAAGGTAATGGACACACCGTCCAAGGCGCGAGCTACATCATTGCCAAAGCGGCCGTTGATGGCGTTCACGATGGCGTTGGTGGTGGTGAAATCGCTTTCACGCACGTTCAATACAATGCGGTCGGCTTTGTCGAAGGGGTTTTCAACAATGCGCTCAACGGTAGCGCCCGAAGGGATGCGGGCTGCAGTGGGTACACCAATGGTGACCTTGGAGCCAGCAGCAGCGGCATCAATGCCGGTGGCTGTAAGAGAGCCTTGGGCCAAGGCGTAAATTTCGCCATCCACGCCGCGCAAGCTGCTCAGCAGCAAAGTGCCGCCGCGCAAGTTGCTGGCCTTGCCAATGGCAGACACGTTGATGTCAATTTTTTGACCTGGCTTGGCAAAGCCGGGAAGTTCAGCGGTCACCATCACGGCGGCCACGTTTTTGATGTCAAGCTTGCCCGAGCTGGTGGCGGTTTCAAAGTCGGACAAAGGGCCTTCCATGCTCACACCCAAGCGGTTGAGCAAGGTCTTCATGCTTTGTGCGGTGAAGGACACATCGGCGCCGTCACCCGTGCCTTGCAAGCCCACCACCAAACCATAACCAATCAGTTGGTTAGAGCGCATGGCGGCCAAGGTGGTCAAGTCTTTGATGCGATCGGCAAAAGCGCTGGTGCAGCTAAGCGATAGCACCAATGCAAGTGCTGTCCATGGGGCAGTCCAGAAGCGGGCAATTTTTTTCATGAGGTACTCAATGTTTCAAAGAGCCAGTGTTTAGAAGGGCCAGAGTTTCAGCAGGGCACTGGTGCCCCAGCCTGCGCGCGTGGCATTGGCCAAGTCGCCAGTACCGCGGTATGCAATTTGTGCGTTGGCCAAGCGACGTGATTGAACCGTGTTGTTAGGTGCAACGTCATCTGGGCGAATGATGCCGGCAACTTGAATCACTTCAGAGCCTTCGGTCAGTGCCAATTGTTTTTCGCCGCGCAACACCAAGTTGCCGTTGGGCATTACTTCCACCACAGCCACAGCCACCGAGCCATTCAGGCTGGCCTGTTGGTCGGCTGCGCCCGTGCCTTTGTTGGACACAGAACCGCCTGTGAGGTTGATGCCTTTCATGAAGCCACCCAAACCTGCGCCATAGTTTTGCAAACCAGTGGGCACCAAGGTGTTGGAGGAATCGCGAGTGATGGTGCCGTTTTGGGTGCGAGCCGCTTGGGTGGACTCGTTCAACAAAACAGTGATGACATCACCCACTTGAAAGTTACGACCTTTGCCAAACCAGCTGTCGCTTTGACGGCCCACATAAATGGCGCCAGTGGCCATGGTTTCGCGAGCGCTTTGAACGGGATAAACCGGTTCGAACTGTGGCGAATGTGTCAGTGCTTGAGGCGGCATAACGCTGGTGCAAGCTGTGAGGGTCGCAGCCAACAACACACTGCCCAAGATGGCGGCGCGGCGGCCGTAGGCGAGGCAAAGAGACTGGGCAGAAGTTGCTAGCAAGTTCATGAGGGTTTGCCTTAGAGGTTGTTGTTGATGAACTTCAGCATGCCGTCTACCGCAGAGATGGCTTTGGAGTTGATTTCGTAAGCGCGTTGGGTTTCGATCATGTTGACCATTTCTTCCACCACGTTCACGTTGGACGCTTCCAGCGTGCCTTGCATCAAAGTGCCAGCGCCAGTGAGGCCTGGTTGCAACACTTGAGGTGCGCCTGATGCAGGGGTTTCCTTCATCAAGTTTTGACCTTTGGCTTCCAAGCCACTTGGATTCACAAAGCGCGCCAATTGAATTTGGCCAATCACTTGAGAACCACCGGCTGCCAGTTCAACCGACACCGTACCGTCGCGACCAAAGGTCACGGTGGAGGCGGTGTTGGGAATGGTGATGGCTGGCTGCAACAAAGCGCCAGAGGCCGTGACGATTTGGCCCGTGTTGGACAGTTTGAAGTTACCGTCGCGGGTGTATGCAATGGTGCCATCAGGCTGTGAAATTTGGAAAAAACCTTCGCCTGTAATGGCCACGTCCAACGGGTTTTGCGTGTTCACCATGTTGCCTTGCGCATTTTGCTTTTCAGTGGCAACCACACGCACACCCGTACCCAACATCAAGCCGGTCGGTGCCTGTGTGGTGGCGCCTGTTTGGCCGCCGGCTTGTCGAATGTTTTGATACAGCAAATCTTCAAACACAGCGCGATCGCGCTTGAAGCCCGTGGTGTTCACGTTGGCCAAGTTATTGGAAATGACGTTCATGCGCGTCTGTTGTGCATCCAGACCCGTTTTGGCTACCCACATACTTGCGTCCATGGCGAGCTCCTTTTAAATGTTCAGTTGTTGCTTAAAAAGTTGATCAAGAAGAGGCGCGCATCATGCTGCCGCCCGACTCATCAACGTCTTTGTTTTGTTTGATCACGTTCACTTGCATCTCAAATGAACGGCTTTGGTCCATCAACTTCACCATCACTTCCATGGCGTTGACGTTGGAGCCTTCCAATGTTTCGGGTGTGAGGGTGGCCAATTTGCCAGTCACAGGAATGTCTTCGTTGGTTGGTTTGCCAACAATTTTGTAAAGACCATCTTCGCGGCGCTCTAAAGCAACTTGGCTGGCGTCGCGCAACAAAATTTTGTCAATCAAGACGGGCGCGGCCACACCTGCCTGAGCAGGGTTGGTGGCAAACACCGAGCCGTCTTTGCTGATTTTCACAAAGAAGCCTGGGGGGATGGTGATGGGGCCGCCGTTTTGACCGCGCACCAATGCGCCAGTGCCCATTTCCAAAACACCACCGCTGTTCATTTTCAAATCACCGCGGCGCGTAAATGCCAACTCACCGTTGGGTGCAGTGACACCCATCACAGTTTGCTCATCCATGGCCACATCCAAATCACGGCCTGTTTTGATGATCACACCAGGCTTCATGTTAATGTTGTCACTCGAATAAGCTTGAGGCTGCAAGCGTGATTCAAAACCTGCGCCCTGAACCTTCAGGGTCATCATGGCCGACTCAAAGCTTCGCTTGAAGCCAGGCGTTGCAACGTTGGCCAATTCGTTGGTCGTCATCTGGCGGCCGGTCCGCATTTCGTTGATGGCAGCCGCGGCGTTAAAGGCTAAACGATCCATGGTGAAGTCCTGTGTTTAGGTCAGAGCTTGTGCTTATGAGCGCAAGTTAATGATGGCTGACGTCATGGTGCTAGACGTCTCAATGGCTTTGGCGTTGGCCTGGAAGTTACGCTGAGCGGTAATCAAGTCCACCAATTCCTGTGTCAAGTCCACGTTGGCTCGTTCTGTGGCACCAGCACGCAAGGTACCGAAACCAGCAGAACCTGGTGTACCCAAAATGGGTTTGCCAGAAGCCGCAGAGGTCAAGAACGAAGAGTCACCAATCTGACGCAAACCCACTGGGCTTGAGAAGTTGGCCAGCAAAATTTTGGCCAATGATTTTTGTGAACCGTTGGAGAAGGAAGCGCTGACCAGTCCATCGTTACCGATGGTCACGCCCACCAAGTCACCTTCAGGTGCACCGTCTTGTGATTGCGACAAGACAGCGAAAGCTGATGAAAACTGAGTTGAAGCAGAGTAGTCAATGTTGATGGTCAAAGCACCTTTACCACCCGCCAAGTAAACAGTTTCCAACTGCGTACCTTCTTTTGGAGAAACCAGAATACCGCCGGTGTCAAATGTCAGCTCGCCTTTGTCCAAGAACACGGGTGACCATGCTGGCAAGGTTGTAAAGCCGTCACCGTTGGTGGTTTCGTTGCCGTCACCGTCAATGTATTTGGGCTGGAACGCGCCGCCCACATAGTCTTGGTGTTGGGTTGGTTTAATCCAGGTGGTGGTGGTGCCACGGCCCGCTTCAACAGTTTCTAAGCCCCAAGCATTGCTGCCTGAAATTTTGATGAAGGCGTCTTCGCCTGTACTGCCCGTTGTGAATTTGAAACGGTTGTTCAGTGCGTCGTAACTGACCTTCACGCCGTTCACAGTTGTGGGTGTGCCATTGATGGAGCTGTTGGAACCCAATGCATTGATACCCGCTTGCAACTTTGCCATGAAAGTGGACAAAGAGTAGTTGGAGTCAATCGGCAATTTAACGGTGCCTTTGATGCCGTCCACGGTCACCACAAACGTGTTGTTGGTCGCGTCAACCGCAAAGTTGTTGGCCAAGTTAACGGTGGGTGTGGTGCCATATGTGACGGCAGGTGTTGAGGCAATACCGCGCAAAGCTAAGCTGGATTTGTTCACGGCGGAATCTGACAAGCCAAACAAAGCCGTACCAGCAGCACTGGTGCTTGTAATGGCAACGCTAGACTCATCGCCAGTTTTGCCAGAGGACAGTTTGAAAATCTTGTTCACAGAGTCGTAAGTCATTTTCATGCCATAACGTTGTTCTGTGGTGGCGCGCAATGCAGAGCCGTTAGGAATGGCTTTGGCGCCAAAGTTGCCTGTCTCGTCGGCAGTCACGGCTGTGGGTGTCAAACCCAATACATCGTTCTTAGTGGTGCCAGATTTCAAGGTGATGGTGTTGGCGCCATCCAAAAATTTAAAGCCCTGTGTGGCGAAGTCATAAGACACTGTGACCTTGGAGCCGTTGGCATTCAAGGCTGTTGCATCGAGCAAAGCCTGCATGGCCGTCACAGCTTGATTGACAGTCACTTTGGTTAAGTCAGTGGGCAAACCATTGGCGCCAGCTACCATGTTGATGGTGAAGGCAGTGGGTGCTGTGATGTTGTTGGCCGTGGTGGTGACGCGCGAATCGGTAATGGTGAACGTGCGGCTAGCGGAATCAGAAAAATCGAAATAAGCTTCGTCGCCAAATTTTCTGTTGAGCACTGCTGTGGCTTCTGCCGCAATTTGAGTGCCGGTCAGAGGTGTGTTGATGCTGCGCAGGTGACTCAAATCCAAAGTCACGGGGTTGCCAGAGCTTTCAAAATCAACTGTGAAAAGTGTCTTCAGAGGATCTGTTGAGCCTGAAACAGCCAGTGCAGGATTTGTTGACGAGCTGAAATTGATGCCGTTGGTAAAGTCCAAGGTGGACGATGTCAATGCAGCACCTTGAATGGTGGCAGATGTCGAAGTGCGCTTGTCAGTCAGTTCGTCCAAAGAGAACAACTGCGTTTTGGCCGTTGTCAATTCGTCTTTCACTACGCTGTACGGCTGAATTTGGCCGTACTGGTTGACGTACAACTTTTCACCGTTGTTGTTGGTCGACTGAACCAAAGAAGCTTCCACCGCGTCTTCACCCACAAACACGTGGGTTTGCCATTTGTTGAATGGCACGTTTTGATTCGCGTTGGCTGTTTTGACGTAATAGATGGTGGCCAAGTAACCGTTACCACCGTTGTCGTACACCGTGAAAGCGGTTGACTTGTTGTAGGTGGCGGGGTTGGCGCGGTTGAATTCTTCGTTGATCACCTCCGCATCGGCTGGGAAGTTTAGGCCCAGGGACACCAAGGATGTTTGTTTGGCATCACCAGATGTCTTTTGAGGGATGGTCAACACCACACGTTCATTCACGTTCGCAGAACCGGTCGAGTCAACTGTCGCTGCCATCAAACGTTGGCCTGAAGAGTTCACCACGTTAAATTGTTCGTTCAACAAGAAAGAACCGTTACGTGTGAAGAGTTCTTGCAAACCGTCGGCCGAGCGCATAGGGAAGAAACCGTCACCGGTCACCGCCAAGTCAAGGGCGTTGGAAGAGAAAGAAATATTACCCTGTGAGAATTCCTGCGACACTTGTTTCAGAGACACACCCTGACCCACTGTCGAAGAAGCTTTTTGCAGTGGTGACGTCGCAAAAATGTCACCGAAGTCAGCGCGTGAACGCTTGAAACCAGTGGTACCCACGTTGGAAATATTGTTGCTGGTCACGCCCAACATGGCGGTGGCAGCATTCAGTCCGGTCAGCGAGGTATAAAACGACATGGTGGATAACTCCTAGTGTTGAGTTGGGTCTTGTTTGAAAGATTCAGAAAATGAGGTCAGTGGCTTATGAGCCAATGCGTTGTACGTCGGTCAACTTGACCGACTTGCCGCCAGCCACTTCAAGCATCACAGTTTTGTCTGCTTGTTGATTCACGCCTGTCACGGTGGACAAGACGTTGACAGAAGGCTTGATGGTTTTGCCTTGGCTAATCACCGTAGCTCGGAATGTGTAGCTGCCAGGAGGCACTTGGCCGCCAGCATCGGAGGTGCCGTCCCACACCCAAGGCATGTCGCCAATAGGTTGTGCGCCCATAATTTGGTTGGCCACCAACTGGCCTTTGTCGTTGAACACTTCCAGCTTTACGCCTTCAGCACCAGTTGGCAAACTCACAAAACCTTGTGCAGGCTTGCCGCCAGCCGTGATGAAAGCGGGGGCATCGGGTACCGACACCGATTTGCCAATCATGTTGGTGCTGCTCATCATGCGTTCGCCCGACATGCTGTCGACGTAGGCCTTCAGTGTTTCAGACATGGTTGTTGTTGCTTCAAGCTGTGAGAACTGCGCCAGCTGCGCCACGAAGGCTTCGTTCTTGACAGGGTCCAACGGATCCTGGCATTTCAATTGCGTGGTGAACAGCGTCAGGAAATCTTTTTGACCCATGGCTGCGCTTGTGCCTGACTTGGCTGTTAAGAGTTCGTTGGCCGCGTCTGCTGTGGTTTTGAGACCTGCAGGTGCTTTGATTTTGCTGCCCGCGTTGGCTGTGGCAGCCGCTGCGTTCAAGCTGTTGTTGGTAGACAAGGTCATCATGATGCTGTGTTCCTATCGGCGTGTTCTAAAGCGCGGGCTTTAAGTCTTGATGATGTCGATGGTGCGCATCAACATTTGGCGTGTGGTGTTCACCACTTCCACGTTGTTTTGGTACGAGCGGGCCGCAGCCATCATTTCAACCATCTCGGTCATCTCGTTTACGTTGGCCAAATACACATAACCGTCTTTGTCGGCCATGGGGTTACCAGGCTCTGACATCTTCCGAATGGGAGAGGGATCGTCTGTGATTTTTTCAATGCGAACGCCGCCTGAGTAACCTTGCTCATGGGCCTTTTGTTGGCCTTCCATGATGGTTTTGAACACAGTGCGTTTGGCGCGGAATGCTTCGTTCTCTTTGCCAGTAACGGTGCCCGCGTTGGCCAAGTTAGAAGCGGTGGTGTTCATGCGGGTGGTCTGTGCATTGAGCGCAGAGCCAGCGATGTTGAAGATGCGATCAAGTGACATGCTGATTAATCTCCACGCAGTGCACGGCGAATACCGCTGACGCGGTTTTCGAGGATGTTCAAAGTGGTTTGGTAGTCGGCTGCAACCTGACCAAACTTGGCTTGTTCAACGTTCATCTCAACGGTGTTACCGTCAAAGGAGGCATTGAATGGCACGCGGTATTTCTCACCGCCTGGGTTTTCTTCCATGGGCAAGGCCATGTGCAAATTGCTGGTGGTGTTCAAGGCGTCTTGACGCGTTTGCTTGAGCACAGACGCAAAATCAACGTCTTTGGCTTTGAAGTGAGGGGTGTCGGCATTGGCAATGTTGCGCGCGAGCACTTCCATGCGCTTGCTGCGCAATCCCAAGGCCTGAGCGTGAACTCCCAGTGCGTTGTCAATCATGTTCATGATGTGTCTTCCTTCGCGTCACTCTTAATGCCGGTAATCCGACAGCCCGAAGAATTAAAGTTCTTCGCAATGACTTCGATTGCAAGAGCCGTGCCATGCTTTTCTTGACATAAAGCGGCAAACCCTTGCCGCTTTGATTGAGGTGCTGGCGTGTGGCTGCTTATCGCAACCAAATTTTGGGAGCTTCGATGGCGTCGTAATCTGCCGCTTTTTGAACTTGCAAACGAATGCGAGCCGCCGAGTTGGGGTTGCTGTCGATGGGGTTGGCGCTGGCAGGGTTCAATGCATTGTTGATGGCGTTGGCAACGTTGTTACCAGGCGTAGCCGGCGCTGAATTGCTGCGGATGTTTTTAAAGCCCAAACGATCGGCAGCGTTTTGCATCAAACCTTGCGCAATGGAGCTGCGGGTCATGGGGGCTTGTGGGTCGCGGCCTTCGTACAAGTACTTGGCTTGTTTGCCTGGAATGCCCAAAGGCTCTTCGGGGCGCTTTTCACCACGCGCTGCGGGCTGCAGCACGGCCAGATAGAGTTCATCCAAAGGCACAGGACCTTCTTTTTTCAGGCCCACTTTGTCAAAGTAAGTGTCGACCAAATGCAGTTGCTGGTAAACGCTCAAGCCCAAGATGGACTTGGGCGCTTTGCCAAAACCGACCTCGGCAGCACCACGATCGGGGCCATCGCAAAACTGAATGATGCCGTGGCAGCGTGTGTTGGTCGCCTGGGGATTCATGCCATCACTCTCCATGAGGGTGAGGCGGGCAAAGTCATCGGGCGAGAATTTGTGTTTGTTGGCCACTTGCAAGACTTTGTTGTAAACGTCTTGTTTTTCCACTTTGGGAATAAATCCTCGGGCCACAGCTCGGTCTAAGGTTTGGCTTAATACGGGGTGAGCCACCGCATTGATCACATTGGATTTGTTCAGTGCGGCCGACGTGCTGAGTGGCTGTGTCGCGTTGGCACTGGCACTGGCACTGGCTCTGGCTGTATTTGACGTGTTGGGCGCACTGCCAGCAACTTGATTGGGCTGTGTCTGTCCAGCTTGCCACTGGCTCAACATGTTTTGCAGTTGAACCTTTTGGCCTGGGAAAATGGCATTGGGGTTGGTAATGCCACTGTCTGCGGCCAGGGCTTGTGCCCATCGGAATTCTTCGGAAGCGCTCAGTTTGACACCTTGCTTTTGGGCTTGGTCTCGAACAATGCTGGTCAGGGTGTCGCCGGCTTGAATCACTTTGACGTTGGCCGATTGCGTTTGCGCCAATGCCTGAGAAAAGCCAGGACGTGACAAAGCCACCACACTGGGTGTGCTATTGCCCACAGGGTTGTTGGGTAAATTGGACTCAATTCTCATGATGGTGGCATCTTTATTGCATGAACTCCGGTATGTTCAATCCAAGTGTCAAAACATCTACACCTGCCCAAGGCTTGATGCAAATCCTGTGCCTGACGGTTTTTTGGCTCTTTGCGCTTTGCCTGCCACTGCATGCCCAGACCAACAAGCCTGCCAATGCGCAAACCAGCACGATGCCTGTTGCCGCCCTCAGTGCAACGGGCAGTGCGGAGGCTGAGGTCATGAACACGCAAGTTCGCCAATGGATGGCGCAAACCCATGGCGTAACGCCTAAAGAGGTGGTGATTGCACCCTTAGACAGTCGCCTGAAAGTACAGGGCTGTCAAAAAACCTTGAACATCGACCATCCCTTTGCGTCCAAAGAAACCCTCAGGGTTCGTTGCCCAGAGCCTGTTTGGCAACTCTATTTACAAGTCAGCATGCCCCAAGGCGGCAATTTGCCTGCTGTCGTCTCAGGTTCTGCCAATGGCGGGGCCACCCCAACGCCCGGTGTCAGCACCAAAACCATGGTGGTGGCCAAGCGCTTGCTTCAGCGGGGGAGCATTTTGCAGCCCGACATGCTGGAAGAAGTTCAAGCTTCCCCAGGAAATGCCGATACACAGGTACTGAGTACGCTGAAAGATGCGCAATTTGCAGAATTGACCCGTGACATAGGGGCCGGACAGCCATTGCGGGTGTCGGACATTCGCCGTGCAGTCATGGTGAAACAGGGGCAGACCGTCATGTTGTCTATTGGCAACAAGTCTGATTTTCAGATCACGATCCGCATGGAAGCCATGCAAGATGGTCGTTTGGGTGAGCAGGTGAAGCTCAAAAACCCAGAGTCTGGGCGGCAAGTTTCTGGGGTTGTGACCGGTTTGAACACGGCAAAAGGGCTTTGAAATGACAAAAAACGGCTGTTTTTGGCCTTCAACCCCCAAATATTTTAAAAAAATGATTCAAGTTCTAGAATCTCCTGTCGATACTGAGCATGTCCAACCCCCTTTTTGTGGGTTGATGTGAATACAAGAAAGTGAGCCTGGTATGACTGATGCAATTTCAAACTATGGACAGCGCGCCCAGTCGGATGCGTCGTTGCGCAGCGCATTGGACAAAGCCAACCGCAA
Organism: Limnohabitans sp.; assembly: GCA_049655425.1. Lineage (GTDB taxonomy): Bacteria > Pseudomonadota > Gammaproteobacteria > Burkholderiales > Burkholderiaceae_C > Limnohabitans_A. Next base: position 62,590 of record JBASJS010000007.1, read on the forward strand.
GAGCGGCTCGAAAGACAGTGTCGCCAGCGAACCCGCCATGCCTGCAGCGCCCAGCGCCAAATCGGCCGGTGCAGATCAGTTGCAACTGACCAATGTGGCGGGTCGTGCCATGGCCGAGCCCGACTTTGATCGAGCCAAGGTGGAGTCCATCAAGCAAGCAATCCAAGACGGTCAATACCCATTGAACCCTCGCAAAATTGCTGAAAGCTTCCACGCCATTGAGCAAATGATTCGTGAGTGAACGAGCACTGATCGTTTCAGACCAGCTGGTCCAGCTGTTGGCTTTGGAGTTTGAAGCTCTGAAGAGCCAAGACCTGGACCGGTTTGAATCATTGCAGCCCGGCAAAAATGATTTGTTGGCCGAGTTGGCTCAACTTTGCCCTTCAGCAGAAGACCTCCAAAAACTTCCCGAGTGGGATGCCCTGCGCGAACGCCTCATTGAATGCCGTGATTTGCATCGGCGCAATGCGGTGTTGATTGAGCGCAAGTTAGACGCCATTCGAGGTGCCCTTCACAGTTTGCGCGCTGGCGATTCTGGCAGCCCTGTGGAGGTTTATGACCGCTTAGGTCAAGTTGCCCGCTTTAGTCGCGGCCGCGGTTATCAAGAAGTTTGATTTTCATCGCCAGGGCGCATGCCCTTGAGCCAATACACCCATGACAAAACCACCGCTACAGCGGTGTAAAGTTCTTGCGGAATTTCCTGGTCGACATCGAGTCGGCTTAAGAGGGCCAGCAATTGGGGGTCTTCCGAAATGAACACCCCTTGCTTGCGCGCTTCATCGATCATGCGCCACGCCAAATCGTCGTCACCCTTGGCGGTGACCACAGGGACTGGATTCTTGCCATAAGCAAGGGCCACGGCTTGACGCATGTATCGGCTCATGCGGACACATCCACCACCAGGCCGCGACCTGAGGGTGTCCAATCACTGACTTCGCTGGGCCTTGCACCATGCACCACGCTGAAAGCGCGCATGTTGAGGCCGGCTGCACGCAACTCATCGCCCAGCAAATAAGATCGAGCGCGGGCTTGTACCACCACGGCTTCGTTTTCGGCCCACATGGTGAGCTCAATTTGTTGTGCATTCATCAGTTGGGTTTTAAGCCATACGGGGCCCAACTCTTCTGTTTTGGAATGCACATTGACCGTGAGCACTGGCTGCTCACCGTCTTGCCTAGGGCCACGTCTAACCGTCAGCTCAACTGGGTTTGAATCGGCAAATGGCAAGGTCATGCTGAAAAGCACTTCTTGTTGCGCTTGGGCTTGAACGGCTTGCACTTGACTGGCTTCAATGTCGTCAACGGCTTGGGTGAGTTTTTCAATCACACCGCCATCCACTTCTTCATCGACGTTGCCCGACACATTGATTTCTGCAATGAGTTTGCGCAAGAGTTGCTTGGTGTCTTGCACCGGCGGCTGCATGCCGCGGGCGAGCCAAATTTCAGCACCCATTGCCCCCATCATGGCTTGACGCAAGGCGGCTGGCGTGAGCTGTGCCATCGACAGTTGCATGCCGCGCCATTGCGCTTGCAAATCAGGTCGTTGAACTTTGCTCAGCAATTCATCCAAGGTGCCAGGCTGAAACAGTTGCGACAACTCGGTGTTCACGCTGGGTCGGTACAGCAAGCTGGCAATGCGCGAGACCAAAGGTTGTGCATTGACGGGGACGAGCGTGCCGCCTTGTGCGCGCAGCCAAATGGACTCACCCACTTGGGACGGCTGCAAGCCTGGCAGTGGCAAATTGCGACCTTGCAACACCAACATGGGCTGACCGTTTTGTGAGCTAACGGTTGCCTGAATCACTTGTCCGTCTTTCAAGCCCAATTCGGCTGCAGTACTGCCCTGCAAAGGCAATAACTTGCCTTCTAAAAAGATGGGATGGACGCGGCCGGGCGCAACAAGCGCCTCGGCCCCAGAGATCAAGGGAACCGGACCCATTGCCTGCGAGCTGAATAGTCGCGGGCTGCGGGGCCGGATTCTGAAGTGTCGGAGGCTACAAGCGGTGTCAATACTTTGCGCACCACTTGGCCATGATCTGGAATGGTTAACACGGTGCCAGCTTTGACACGTTGCTGGGGATTGCCGGTGATGACCTTGGGGTTGGCATCGACCAAAGCTTGACGCAAGACTTGAATGCTCAAGGGGCTGTTGGCGTAAACCTTTTGCACCACTTTATCAACTGGCGTGCTTTGGCTCACGGTGTAAGCCGCAGTGGCTGGCGCAGCGCCTTCTGCAGGCGCATCTGCTGCAGATGCAGGTGCAACCCACAAGCATGACAAAGCCGTCATCGTCCAGCCGAGCATGACGGTGGCTGCGAAGGAAGGTGCTGGGCGTGAGGATGTTGTCATGGCAAGCTCAATCAAATCAATAGGGGTTCATGACAAAACTGGCATTGGCGTTAGCAGCAGTTTTGACAGAGCGTTTGGCAGTTGCAGAGGGCTTTTGTGCTGTAGGTGCCACTTTGGGTTCTTTCAACAAAGTGTCTGTGGGCCAAGCGCGCCAATCGGCTTGTACTGCTTGCACAGGGCCTGCCAACACCACCAGTTGCGAGTTGTAAGGCGTGACCGATTGCACATGGGCCAGCAAAGTTTGTGGGGCACCTTCTTTGCTCATCAGCTCTTGAGGAAAGCGAGCAGGGTTGGCCACCAATAACTCATCACCTTTGCGAACACCCGCTAAGGCCCCTGCATTGATTTGCAATTGCTGTGCATTGACGGCTGTGACCGCGGGGTTGATGGCGTGGCAGCTCAACCATTGCTCGGCGTCTGCGCGCCAAGTTTGAAGTTGCTGTTGTACCAAGTTCAAGCTGGCTTGCGTCAAGCGGGGAGCTGACCAAGCAGGACGGTCCACTTCCAACTGCAAGCTCACGCTCTCTTCGTATTTTTCAACTTCAGCTTCGTTGCTGGTCAATTGGAATTCCAAACTCAGTGTGACGTTGTTGCCGGTTTGGCCCATCAATCCTTCAATACCCGTTGCAGGCAAAGCCACCGTGCGAATTTTGAGCAAAGCTTGCCAAGGCAAAACAGCAGGGCGATTGCCAATCAGTGCACGCTCATAAGTCGTCATGTTGTTGGACATTGAGGGCGCTGGCAAATTGTTGACCGCGCGCCAAGCCCGAGCCTGTCCTTCCGCAAGTGTGCTTTGAACCCATTGCGTTTGCAGCAAGGGCAGAAGACCCTGAAGCACCACGCTGTTGGCGCTTGGCTCAATGTCCATGCCAAAGTCGATGACGTGGTTCATGTGGGCACTCATTTTGGGGGAACAAGCTTTTGCCTCTGCAGCGGCATCTTGCAGCGACTTTTCTTTGACGAAAGTGCTCGCTTTGGCCATCAGTTTGCTGAATTTCTGAACCGCGCCTTTGAAGCCGGTTTCAGTGACGGCGCTGTCGCTATTTTTGTCGGCAGCAGCGCTGTTGGTGTTGTTTGGGAATTGCAAACGCGCTTTGGCTTGGCCAGTTTCATCGCGTTCAAATCCTGCAACGCGAACACCGCGGACGTCCATGTTGTTTTGAAAACGGCTGTTCTCACGCAGGCTGCCTTGCGGGTCAACCCACGTGGTGGTTGAGACACGGGTGGGTGTTTGCAAGGATGCATCGACCAAGCTTTGACGAATGGCATCCAAGCGCTCTTGCGCTGTCAGCGGTGCTTGTGCAGCAGGCACCGATTTGTTGAAGTTGTAATTTTGCGCATGGGCTTGCGAACCCATCAAGCCAGCCACCAGGGCTAGCGCGAATGCGTGTTGAGGTTTTGCAAGCGCGCGCATGATCAGCGGCCTCGTGCAGCCATTTGGCCCATGAACATGATGCGCAAATCTTGCACGACATCACGGTCGAGGGACAAGGTGGTTTCGTAGGTGTCTTCGCCCACAGGGGTGATGCTGACCAAACGGGCACCGTAGATCACGCCTTCCACTTTGGCGCGGAAGGTGTCGTTGGTGACGACCATGTCGGCCACGGTGGACGTTGCGTCCAGTTGTTGGCCGTAAACCTGCTCGGTCAAGTTGCGATAGGCGTCTAATTTAGAGGCACGAATGGCCATCAAACGCTGCTGCGCGGGGTTCTTGTGGTTTTGAACGGCAACCACAGCGTAGCCTGTGCCTGTGATGGTTTCCCGTTTTTCAACCAAAGGTGCAGACATGGCTGTGTTGGCATCTTTGGCCGATGAGGTGGGCATGGCCAGATTGATGGACTTGCAGCCTGTCAGGGCCGTGACGCCCAATGTGAGGCAGAGGGTCAAGCTGGCGGTGGTCATGCGTTTCATGTTCAGTTCCTTGTGAGAGGGGGGACTTGAAGTCCTTCACCCTCTGATTCGGCATCAACTTGAGAAGCTTGAGGGTTGGTTTTGCCACTTGTTGTGAAAACGCGAAGGGGATTGACGGTTTCCCGACGTTTTTGTGTTTTGAGCACCAAATTGCAATACAGTAGTGTCTTGTTGCAATTCCACGCCCCAACCTTTCCATTTCATGGCTAAAAAAAGTCTTTCCAAAGCTTTTATTGGCGCCAGTGCTGGCGCTGAGGCCATTCGGCATTTGATCGAACGGGTGGCTTCGTCAACGGCCACCGTGCTCATTACCGGCGAAAGTGGCACAGGCAAGGAGTTGGTGGCCCGTGCTTTGCACGACCAGTCCGACCGAAGTGGCGGAAATTTTGTCCCCATCAATTGCGCAGCCATCCCCAAAGATTTGCTCGAAAGCGAATTGTTTGGCCACCGCAAAGGCGCTTTCACGGGTGCCATGGCCGATCGCATTGGCCGATTTGAGCTGGCCCATGGTGGCACCATCTTTTTGGACGAGATTGGCGATCTGTCTTTGGACATGCAGGTCAAACTGCTTCGCGTCTTGCAAGAACGCACCGTCGATCCGGTGGGCGGTTTGAAATCTGTCGAAGTGGATGTGCGCGTAGTCGCTGCCACCCACCGCGACTTGGAAGCCGAAATTGAGGCCGGGCGGTTTCGGGAAGACTTGTATTACCGCCTGAACGTGTTGCCCTTGAACACGCCCGCTTTGCGTCAAAGAGCGCAAGATGTTCCGGCCTTGCTGGCCCACTTTGCGGATCTGTTTGCCACCAAAGGCCAGACGCCCATCACCTTTACGTCGGATTTCATTGAAGCTCTAAAAGACTACGCGTGGCCAGGCAATGTGCGCGAGTTGTCCAACTTGGTGGACCGGTTCAATACCTTGTTCAGTGGTCAGTTGCTCAGCTTGGCGTCAGTGCCTTCGTCTTTGTTGCCCAAAGGTTTGCGCACTTTGCAAGCCGAACGTGTGAGTACCCCCATTGTCGATTCCTTGGAAATTGTGGCGCCCTTAAGTTCCAAAGAGTTGCACCAAAGTGCCAATGCCGAAGTGATGAACCCCTTTGCCAACCCTGCGCCGCCCTTGGCCATGGACATGCACAACGAGGTGGAAGACATCATCATGCTGGCGCAGGGCTTGCCCAGTTTGCCGCCCGAGGGGCTTTCCTTAAAAGACCGCTTGGCAGACATCGAACGCGACTTGATTGTGCAAGCACTCAATCGCACCGATGGCAATGTGTCGCAAACCGCACGTTTGCTGAACTTGCAGCGCACCACCCTGATTGAAAAACTCAACAAGTACGATTTGCGTCAAGGCTCCTTGCCAGTTGAAGGCAATGAAGACGATAAAAAACCGCTTGATGTGACTCAAGCGGTTGCTGTGAAGCGCTAGCCATTCAAGGCTTGGTACTGAGAACCCCACTGGCGCCTGCAGGTGTCGCTTCTTGTTGAACACGCGGATACTGCACCATGCGTTCCTTTTTCTTGGCTTCTGCCAGTGCCGCTGCGTTGGCAGAGTTGGCATTGGAGGCTGCTTTGGCTGCGGCTGCATTCTCTGCTGCTTGACGTTCTTTTTGCAAACGAGCCAAGCCTTCCATTTCTTTCTTGAACGTGCCGGTTTCACCCACCGCACCCTGCAAGCCATTGACCTGACTTGCCAGGCTGTTCAACGCTTTGGACTGCTGCATGAAGCGGCCTTCTAAAGACTTGACCTGGGCTGCCAAGACTTGTCCTTTTTCGCCGACTTGCTGGGCTGTTTTCTCGGGCACGCTTTCGGCGTTCTTGATCGCTTCGTTCAGACGTGCTTCCAAGCTTCTTTGCGCCTTGGCAATTTCATCTTGTTTGGAAATCATGGCCTGCAAACCTTCATTCACAGAGCCCACCATTTCTGTCGAATCGTTCAATTCAACAATTTGTTTGCTCAGTGAGGCCAGCATGGCGTCCATTTGATTGATGCGAGACTTGAGGCTGAACACCACCGTGGCAAAAATGATCGCCACCAGCACCATCAGGCCACCGGAGACGCCCAACATGATTTGGTGCTGCTTCTTGTTCACCTTCATCAGGTTTTCCAAGTTTTGCGTGGCTTTCTTCATGTTTTCGCCGGCGCCTACCGCCAAATTGGCAGAGCGGGTGGCCAACTCGGCCGACTCCAGCGCCACCATTTTGATGCCTTCAAGTTCATCGGTGTCGGCGACGGCTGGCGCTGCTGCGTGATCATCGTGGTGATCGTGCGCATGATCGTGTCCGCCTGTGGTGGGTTGAGTGCTCATGTCGAGTTCCTTTACTCAAGCTTGTCCAGGCGCGCACGCAACTGGTCATTCTCGATTTTGATATTGATAACGCGAGCTGGAAAGTCCATCTCTGGCTCTGCTTCGTAAACCGGCTCTTGAATTTCTGCTGCCGCCACAACGGGCGCAGCTTTTCTTTCAATAGCATCGACAGCAGGCGCTTTCTCTTGAGGCTTCAGGATGCTGTCGAGCTTGGTGACGTCGACAGTCTTGCGCGCCGCAGGCGGAATCGAGGCCTCTTTTTCGTTGGCCACAAAGCGATCGGGCATGTCGGCAGCGCTTTGATGGCCCTTGTAATTGGGGTCTTGAGCGTTCACGCTGAGATTCTGATCGGCTGATTTGCTCACGCCGCCATCCATGATCATGTGTTCGACAGCGTTCTCATCTGGATCGGCCAAGACTTTGCGGACCGATGGCGTACCTTCCTCACCTTTTTTACCAACCGCCATGTTGGTGCCTTCAGGCATGGTGACCTCGTGGGGCCGATCACTTTTGATGATCAGGGGTTCGTTGGAGTTGTCGTGTTCGCTCATCGTGATTCCTGACTTTAAGAGGTCATCAATTTACCGTCGGCATCAAACAACATGGACGCTGGTACTTTGGGTTGTGGTTTGGGCATGGGCGGTACACCTGGGCGTACATCGGCCAAGCTGAAGACATAGGCGATCACTTGCGCAACCGCCAAATAAAGTGTTTCAGGCACGGGGTGATCGACCTCGGTGCTGAAATAAAGGGCACGTGCTAAGGGCGGTGCGGCAAACATTTCAACACCGTGTTTTTGGGCCTCTTCGCGGATGCGTGCCGCCATGTGGTCAGAGCCTTTGGCCAGCAGCACAGGTGCGCCATCGCCTGTGGGGTCGTATGACAAAGCGACGGCAAAGTGCTCTGGGTTGGTGATCACCACGTCTGCATCTTTGACTTTTTGGATCATGCGGTTGTCTGCCATTTCGCGCTGACGGCGGCGAATTTGTTGTTTGACTTCCGGACGACCTTCCATGTCCTTCATCTCGTCTTTGACCTCTTGCTTGGTCATGCGCATGCGCTTAATGAACGAGTAGCGCTGGTAGGGTGCATCAATCAGGGCAATGACCAAGAGGCTCAAGCTCAGCCACAGGGCCGACTCGCCAATCATCCAACCTGCAGCAGCCAAGGCGGGCTCGAGGGCCATCTGACCCATTTGCATCATTTGGTCCATTTGTCGGCTGACCAGCGCCCAAAGTACAGACGCAACCAAGGTAAATTTCAAAATGGCCTTGAGCAACTCGATGGCGGCGTGTGCGCCAAACATGCGCTTGAAGCCCGACAGCAAACTGAGCTTGCTGAATTTGGGCATGATGCCTTTTAAAGAGAACAAATAGCCACCGGTTGCGCCGCTGGACAAAATGGCCAAGATGGCGGTTACCAACAAGATGGGCACAATCAGCAAAAAGCTTTCGCCGAGTTGGTGGGCAAACGTGGTGACCATCATGTCGGGATTGTCCAAAGTTTTGCGATCGAACTTAAAGCCCGACGCAAAAATTTCTGTCATTTTGGTGATCAAGTAGCCGCCCGTCATGACCATGGTCAAGATGGCGCCAATGGTCACAGCCGCAGCCGGAAGCTCCATGGACCGGGCCACTTGGCCTTCGTCGCGAGCGTTGCGGAGTTTTCGCGCCGTCGGCTCTTCGGTTTGTTCAGCGCTAGAATTTTCGGACATGTGTCACATCCTTTAAGTTATTCCGACCAAGGTGCGGACTTGAAAAAAGCCCTGCATCCAAAGCCATTGAATACGTGCGCCTATGCTGGGCAAAGCCAAGATGAGAACACCGAAACCCGCAAACACCATGGCGGGAAAACCGACAGAAAAAATGTTCAGGCTAGGTGCTGCCCGCGTGGCAACGCCCAAGCCAATGTTGATGAACAGCAGTGCCACCATGACGGGTAGCGCAGTGAGCAAAGCGCCTAAGAACAACATTGAGCTCCAGGCAATGACTTGCTTCATGGCTTCGGCACCCATCAAATTGCTGCCAATGGGCAGGGTGTTGAAGCTTTCAACCACCAAGTTGAGAAGCAATGCGTGTCCACCCAAGCCCACAAAAATCAGCGTGGCCATAACCAACAAGAATTGCGAAATGACGGGCACGTTGCCCATGTTGGGGTCGATCATGGTGGCCATCGACAGGCCGATGGCGTTGGCAATGGATTGACCTGCAACCACAATGGCGGCTGTGACCACTTGAAGCATCAAACCCATGAGCAAACCAATCATGAGTTGGTTGACTATCTCTAACAGGCCGCTAGGCGAAAGAGGGTCAATGACGGGCCAATCGTGCAGCGGGTAAACCAGCCAAGTGAGGGCCATGGCCAGCACAATGCGAATGCGCAAATTCAAAGCACGCAATGAAAAGATGGGCGCGGCCACCAGTAAAGCCGAGATTCGCAGCATCGGCCAGAGGAGCCCATAAAAGCGCTCCATCAGTTCGGTGACTGCAATGTCCATATCAGGTAAACAACCCTGGAATGCGCTGGAAAATGCTGCGCGTGTAATCGACCAAGGTGGTCAGTTGCCAACCACCTACAACAGCCAGCGTAATGGCCAATGCAGCCAGCTTGGGAATGAAGCTGAGCGTAGCCTCATTGATGGAAGTGGCAGCTTGCAAAATACCAATGACCAAGCCCACAAACAGGGCCATGCCCAACAAGGGCGCTGAAATTAAGACGGTCATCCAGAGCGCTTGGCGACCCAGGTCAACAACGGTGGCGGTGTCCATGTGAGGTCTCCAAATTTAAGTGGCAAAGCTGGCAGCCAACGATCCCAAGATCAAGCTCCAACCGTCTACCAACACAAACAGCATGAGTTTGAAAGGCATAGAAATCATCATGGGCGACAACATCATCATGCCCATCGACATGAGCACGCTAGACACAATGAGGTCGATGACCACAAAGGGGATGTAGATGAGGAAGCCAATGGTGAAAGCACTCTTGAGCTCAGAGGTGATGAACGCAGGCACCAAGGTGGAGAAGGGCACGGCAGCCGCATTGGCGGGTTCGCCTTTGTTGGCCATTTGCATGAACAGACCAATGTCGTCTTCGCGGGTTTGCTTCATCATGAAATTGCGTAAGGGCTCTTCGGCCGCTGCCAAGGCTTTGTCAAAAGCCAAGCCTTTTTGCATGTAGGGCACCAAGGCGTTGTTGTAGATGTCGGTTAGCACAGGCGACATGATGAACAAGGTGAGAAACAAAGCCAGCCCCACCAACACCGTGTTGGGCGGTGTTTGACCCGTACCCAAAGCCTGGCGCAAGATGGACAACACAATGATGATGCGCACAAACGCCGTCATCATGAGCAAGAACGAGGGCAGCAGCGTGAGCGATGTCATCAAGGCCAACAGCTGCAGCGACAAGCTGTACTGTTGTTGGCCTTTGGGGCCGCCTGTGACGTTGATCATGGGGATTCCCTGTGCAGAAGCTGCGAAAGGAAAAGCCAGAAGGGCCAGTGCAATGATGGCACTGGCCAAGACCAAAGGCTGTTTGAAGAAATTACGCAACATGGGTGTCTCCATTGGCAGACAAGCTTGCGCTGAGCTGGCTCAGTTCATTCTGCAAGGATGAGGGGGAAGCCTTGGTGGCTGATGCGCGATCTTGCCACTGGGCCAGAGCCGTGATTTGCGAAGCAGTGATGCCCACCATGACTTCGTTGTCGCCCACGCGAATGAGCGCAATCTTTTGCCTGGGGCCAACACTCAAAGATTCAATGATTTGCAGACGGCGGCCTGAGTTTTGGGTGGCCATGCGGGATTGCAGGCGGCGCAGCGCCCACAACAGCGCGGCCATGAGGGCCAGCACCAAAGCAAAGCTGCCGATCATCCGAAACAGGTCGGCGCTACCAAAGCCGGGTGCCATGAGGTTCTCGTTTCTTGTCGTCTAAAGCGCGTAGTTTATAAGTTCTTCATGCGTTCTGACGCCGGCGCCACACGCGTCAGGCGAACACCATAACGATCGTTGACCAACACGATCTCGCCTTGGGCCACAACCGTGTTGTTCACCAAGAGGTCGAGCGGCTCGCCCGCAATGCGGTCAAGCTCAACCACACTGCCTTGGGTGAGGCGCATCAGGTCGCGAATTTTGATCATGGCGCGTCCGACTTCAATGGACAGCGTGACGCTGATGTTTTGAAGGACTTCAGGATTGATTTGGCGTTGGGCCGCTTCGGTTTCGATGGCGGCGTCTGTTTGTGTATCGGTCATGTCGTTTTCCTGAAAATTTATTGCATACCGGGAATGCAAGCCCGCTCAATTTGCACGGCGGTTTGTGCGCCAATGGTGCCCACTTGGACATCAAATGCAGGCAAGCCGTTGACCAACAAACGGGCCAGATCGGGTTTCTTGAAGAAGAGCACGTCGCCTTCTTTCATGGTTTCAATTTCACCAAAAGAAGATTCAATGCTACCCAACAAGACCCGAGCTTCCAAGCTGGCGCTGTCAACAGCTTCTTCCAACTCTTCGCGCCATTGTTTGTCGGACTCGTCGTTGCCATCGCCGGACTGAACGCGGCTGCGCAACAATTCGCGAATGGGTTTGAGCGAGGCATACGGATACACGAGGTCAATGAAGCCTTGTGCGTCCATGTTGCCTTCGGCTTCAAAACGCGTCAGGATGACCAAGTCATTTTCGTCAGCGATTTGAGCAAATTGGGGGTTGATTTCGGAGCTGACCAATTCAAAGTCAACGGGCAATACAGCCGACCATGCATCTTTGAGTGATTTGAAGAAGACTTCCAAAATCATGTTGATGATGCGCGACTCGGTGGGCGTGAACAAGCGGCCTGGAGGCAAGTTGCCAACGCCTTTGCCAAAACCACCAAAGAAGCTGTCGAGTGAGCTGAACACCACTGTGGGGTCAATCACCACAATGGAGTTGCCGCGCAAGGGGTTCATGCGAACCACATTGACCGACAAGGGAGCTTTCAAGCTTTTAAGGTAGTCGCCAAATCGAACAATTTCAACCTGGTTGGGATTAACCTTGGGGCTGGTGCGAAGCATCTCGACCAAACCCAAACGAAAGGTGCGGATGAAGCGCTCGTTGATCATGTCGATCGAGGTGATGTTCACCCCCAAGCTGCTGTCTTCGCTGGCCAGGTCGTGTTTCTTCACCCGTGCGGCGGTGTTAAAACCAGTGTCGACTGGAATCGAACCATCCATCACGCCTTCTGCCAAGGCAGAAAGTTCGTCAGGTGTTAATAAAGAAGTGGCCATGAAACTCTAAACAATAAATAAGTTGATGCGAACAGGTCTGGGCAACTTATTGCACGATGAAGTTGGTGAAGTGAATTTCTTCAATGCCACCGAAGTCTTCGTATTTTTCAAGCAAGGTGTTCATTGCATCGCGAATTTTGACAGCCAAATCTTTGCGGAAATCGGGTTTGACCAAATCGGCATCGCTGGTGAGACGCATCACATCCATGACGGCTGATCGAATGGCAAAGTCGTGCTTCTTCACGTTTTCAAAAACGCGGTCGTCGTAATGGGTCATGACGGCAATTTGCACAGACATCACTTTTTTGGAGCCACTCACATTGACCAAGAACTCGCGTTCAATTTGCATGTAGGTGTACTCAAAACGTGTGAGCTCCGGTGAATCTTTGGCTTTCTTTGAAGGTTTGCCATCGCCTTTTTTGTCGCCATGGCCACCGCCGTGCCCATCTGCTTCAGCTGCGGCTTCAGGGTCAACTGGGGGTTTGGGGTTGAAGTAGCCTGTGAAAAACAAGGTTCCCAGCACGATGCCCACGATGAGCACGATCAAGCCCACCACACCGCCAATGATCAGGACGATCGGTTTCTTCTTTTTCGGCTCTTCCGCGACGACTTCTTCTTCTGGAGCTGCTGTGGCCATAGGTCACCTCTATATAAACAAATTCACTCTGTGTTTTACAGAGTTTCAATTAACTGATCAAGCCAGTGTGTCCCAAGCATCTTTCGATCGGAGATCTTTGATGCGAGTTTCAGTGGCAGCGACTTCCGTCACTGTGGCATTGACTGAGTTGTCAGAGCCGTTGTTTTGACGTGGTGTCGAGTTTCCGCCAGATTCGCGCTGGTTTTCACTGTTCACCCAGACATTAGCAACTGTCATGCCTGATTGTGACAAACTGTCCTTGAGTTTGGGCATCCCTTGGGCTATCAGCTCACGGGTCAGCGGGTTGTCGGTTTTGAAAACGGCGTCCAAACCGCTGGCGTTCATGTCCAACTCAACGTCAATTTTGCCCAAGTGGGCGGGGTTGAGTTTAAGTTGGAGCTTCCATTCGCCTTTTTCAAGCTGGTCTTGAAGTCGCTCTGCCATGGCTTTGCCCAGTTTGTCAGCCATGTCTTGAATTTGAGCGGCTCGGTCGGTCATGCCGGGGTTGGCCAGTGCCGCACTGGTGGCGGCAGCGCCCAAAGCGCCTGTGCTGGCTGTGTTGCGACCCGAATCGGGGTTCACAAAGCCGCTGTTACTTTGGTCTTGGAGGGCGTCCAAGGCCGACATGATGTTGGGGTCGTCTGCGCCCAAGTCCAGCAAGACTTCTGTGCCTTCGCCGCCTTGACCTTTGCTATTGAGCAGGTTGGCCGTGAGTTGGCCCCAAGCTGCAGCTTGATTCGAACCATTGAGCTGGGCCAATTGGCGGGTCATGCTTTCCCAAGCGGGAACCATGCGCATGCGCATGGCGTCCAAGGGGCCCATTTCAGGGGCTATTTCTGCCAACTGGTCCACGCTGCCCAAGGCTTGTGAAGGGGCGGCGCTCATGCCACCCAGGGCTTGAAGCACGCCTGTTGCGCCAGCGGCTTGCATCAAGGCGTTGACGTCAGATGCCTTGGGGGTGGTCGCTGATAAATGGGGTGCTTGCGCCCACAGGGGCGTGGCCACTTGGTCGGAAATGGTCAAGCTGTTGGGGTGGGCTTGAATCCAACCCAAAGCGGCTGCACTGGGCAGCAAGGTCAGTGTGTTGGCGTCGCCCGCAACGGCGGTAGGTGCTGTCGTGACGGGCATGGTCATCAACGGATTGTTTGGGAAACCCAGCAAGCCCATGTTGGCACCATTCAAACTGGCGGGATCCAAGGCTATTGTTGCATCTGTGGCAGTGCCGAGGTCGCCAAACAAGGCTTGCACCGCCGATTCGCTCAGACCTTGCGCCCGCGCAAATTGCGCCAGGCTGTTGGGGTCGGGCAGGGGTGAAGCCGCGGTGATGACTGAAAACTGGTTGCCTAAATTGAGCGTTTGCAGGGCTGCCGTGGTTGCATCTGTGGCCTCGCCTGTGGCAGTTCCGGCAAGCTCTTGCCGCTCGCCCTTGGCCATCAGGTCGCGCATGACCCCCGCAAATTCCTGCCCATTCATGGGCTTGGCGAGGTTGGGGTCTAGCCCCCCCGAACCGCTGGAAGCCCCTACTGACGAGGGGTTCGAGACAGGTGCGGTCAAATAGTTGAGGTTGGCGTCCATGGTATTTCCATCTTCAGTTTGATGTTTCAACCCCGGTTGTGAGGCCGGGTACACCTTGTATTAGCAAAAACCGTGACAGGTGAGGGCTTGCCGCTTTGGCGGCGTCAGGCGAAACAGGGGTGGGTGTCGGGATTTCTGGTGGCATGGTCTTTGCATAACTCGCTTCACTATGGAAGAAAACCATGCAATTAGAGTGTTTTAACCCTGTGAACAGCCCCTTAGGCCACCCATGAGCACCTTGACCCTGTCAACGGTTCGACAGAACCTGTCCAAATTCGATTACACCGGCCTCGGCTTGCCCGCCATGGTGTTGTTGATCATGGCCATGTTGGTGGTGCCTCTGCCCGCCTTGATGTTGGACATCTTGTTCACTTTCAACATTGCCATTAGCTTGTTGATCATCATGATTGCCATTGGCACCCGCAAGCCGTTGGAGTTTTCGTCCTTCCCTTCTGTTTTGTTGTTTGCCACCATGCTTCGCTTGGGCTTGAACGTGGCTTCAACCCGCGTCATTTTGGTCAATGGCCATGAAGGCCACGAAGCGGCTGGCAAAGTGGTTGCGGCTTTCGGTGAGTTTGTGATTGGCGGCAACTATGTGGTGGGTTTCATCATCTTCGCCATCCTGATGATCATCAACTTCATTGTGGTGACCAAAGGCGCGGGCCGAGTTTCTGAGGTGAACGCTCGTTTTACTTTGGATGCCATGCCTGGCAAGCAAATGTCGATTGACGCTGATTTGAATGCAGGCGTGATTGACCAAGATACAGCCAAAAAACGCCGCGAAGAACTTTCTCAAGAATCTGACTTCTTCGGCTCCATGGACGGTGCCTCTAAGTTTGTGTCTGGTGACGCCGTGGCTGGTTTGCTTATTTTGGTCATCAACTTGATTGGCGGCCTCACGATTGGTGTAGCGCAGCACGATTTATCCTTGTCTGAAGCGGGCCGCATTTACACCTTGCTGACCATTGGTGATGGCTTGGTGGCTCAGATTCCTGCTTTGTTTTTGTCTCTGGCAACCGCCATCATCGTGACGCGTGTGACAACCTCTGAGTCCATGACCGAGCAAGCGACGTCTCAGTTGTCCAACCCGACCGCTTTGTACATGTCGGCTGCAATTTTGGGAATTTTGGGCCTTGTTCCTGGCATGCCTCACTTGGTGTTCATCACTTTGGCTGTGGCCAGCGCCGCCTTGGCTTACCGCATTACACAAAAACAAGATTCGCCTGTCAGTACGCCCGCAGAGCAAGCGGCACAAGCTGCTTTGGAAGAACCCAAAGAATTGGACTGGGATGACGTTGATCAGGTAGACCTGATTGGCCTAGAAATTGGTTACGGTTTGATTCCTTTGGTCAACCCTGAAACGGGCGGCCAGTTGATGAACCGCGTCAAAGGCGTGCGTAAAAAATTGTCGGCTGAATTGGGCTTTTTGGTTCAGCCCGTGCGCATCCGCGATGCCCTCACCATCGATCCCGATGCCTATCACATCGTCTTAAAAGGTGTGGTTCGCGGCAAAGGTCAAATCAAGGTGGGCAAAGAGTTGGCCATCAACCCAGGTCAGGTGTACGGTCCCTTGGAAGGCCAGGCGACACAAGAGCCCGCTTTTGGTTTGGAAGCAGTTTGGATTGATCCTTCACAGCGCGACTTGGCCCGTACCTTGGGTTACACCGTGGTGGACGCCAGCACAGCCGTGGCCACACACTTGAACAAAGTGTTGCGCGACAACGCATCCGATTTGCTCAGCCACGACGAAGTTCAGCAGCTGCTCGACAAATTGGCTGCCAAGTCGCCTAAGTTGGTTGAAGACTTGGTGCCTGGCAAGCTGTCTTTGGGTGTGGTGACGCGCACATTGCAAAACTTGTTGAACGAATCGGTGTCGATTCGTGACATGCGCACCATTGCCGAAACATTGTCTGAAGTGGCCAGCCGCACACAAGAGCCAGAGCAATTGACTGCTTTGGTTCGTCCTAAGTTAGGCCGCATGATTGTTCAAAGCTTGGTGGATGACACCAACAGCTTGTCGGTGATGACTTTGGATCCTAGCCTCGAGCAGTTGATTCACAACATCTTGCAGCAAACTGCGCCTGGCCAAAGCATTGCCATGGAGCCTGGTTTGGCTGAACGTTTGTTTGGTGCTTTGCGCGATGGTGCACGTGCCGTGGAAGAAATGGGTCACCCTGCCGTGTTGGTGGTATCGCCCGTGATTCGCCCCTGGTTGTCCAAGGCTGTGCGTTATCGCGTGAACGATTTGACCTTGTTGTCTTACAGCGAAATTCCAGATGATCAGACCGTGAAAGTGGTGCACACCGTGCACGCCGAAACACGCTGAACACCTTAGGCAAACAAACGAATCAAACCAGATTCAACCCTTAGATTGATGAAGAGATAAGACCATGGAACTCAAACGCATCCTTGCTCGCGATACACGCAGCGCCACTGAAAAGGCGATGGCTTTGTACGGCCCCGATGTGTTGATCATCTCGAATCAACGCGTGGAAGGGCAAACAGAATTGATCGTGGCTTTGGAAGTGGCCGAGGCCAGTCCAGAAGAATTGATGGACGACGAGGTTGGCAGCAGCACGGTGACTGTGCAAGCTGCAGCGCCCACACGTCAACAAGTTTCAAATACACCCTCCTCTGTCAGCAGTCCTTTCAGTGACCATTTGCACCACTTGATGCAATCGGGCGCTAAAAAAGAAGTGCACGTAGAAGCATCTGAAGAACTGACATTCAATCAACTTGCGCGTGACACATCCTCATCGGAGCACTTGTTGACACAAGGCCGTGAGCAAGTTCGTAGCCAAGAAATTGTGTCTTTGGTGCGTGAAGAGTTGGCCGCATTGCGCCAAGAGTTTCGCTTGAGCCAACAAACAGCCAGCTGGCAAATGAACCAATACTGGCCAGCGCACATTCAGCCCTTGGTGCAAGCCATGACGGAATCTTCTGTGCCAACCGCCTTGCGCGCCTTGTTGCAAGAAGGCTTGCGCGAGCAGCCCAGTTTGGACAGCGCTTTGGCCAGCATTCGCAGCCAACTGACCCACAATTTAGAGCGTCCCCAAGAAGGTTTTCCCAACCGCGGCGTTCAGGTCATGGCCGGCTTGTCGGGCTCTGGCAAAAGCTTGATGGTGGCCAAAGCTGCGCAACAAGCGGCCCTGCATTACGGTATCGAATACGTGGCGGTGGTGAGTTACCACGACATGCGTGCTGGCGCTTGGGCACAAACGCAAATGCTGTGCGCCCAATTGGGTGTGGAGTGTTTCCGTGCAGCCAACCCTGAAACACTGAGTTTGCTCTTGAATGAGCTGTCACCACGCCGCTTGATTTTGATTGACACCCCCGGTGTGCAAATGAACGAGCGTTTGGCTGAAATTTCGCAAATTTGCCCAGATGCCGGTTTGCATGCGGTGGTGCCTGCCGACTCTTCTGGCGTCACCTTGTCACGCATCATGTTGAAATCCAATCTGCAATGGCAGAGCCTGATGATCAGCAAGTTGGACGAATCCCATTCACCTTGGCCCCTGATCCAGTTTTTGATTGCCGAAGGCGCGCAATGCGTGGTCTCGGCGGGCGGCAGTTCGGATCGCGTTGCCGATGGCTTGAAATCGTCGGGCCTGCAAAAACTCATCAACATTGCCATGGCGCAATTGACCCCAAGCTCTGAGGCTTTGGGCGATGTCATGGTGGAAGCTGACCTAAAACCTGCGACACTAGAGCCTCAGGTGAAAGAGCTTGAAGCTGCCAATGAACCACTCACCCACACACTGGGTTTGAGCCGTCCGCATTGGTCAGTGGAAATCCCTCAGAATGAGCTTCATGGATAAAGCAAAAAGTACCCAAGTCATTGGCATTGCCAGTGGCAAAGGAGGGGTGGGTAAAACCACGGTCTCTGTGAACTTGGCTGTTGCACTGCAAGCCATGGGTCACCGCGTCATGTTGTTTGACGCCGATATGAGTTTGGCCAATGCCCAAATTGCATTGGGCTGCCGTTGCCCTTACAACCTCAGCCACTTTTTAAGCGGCGAGAAAACCCTGCAAGAAATCATTGTCACCACCCGCCAAGGTATCAAGCTGGTGCCGGGTGCGTCTGGCATTCAAGAAATGGCTGCCTTGGGTGATATTCAAGCGGCCAACATTGTGCGTGCCTTCAGCGCGCTCACTGATGACATCGATTTTTTGATTGTCGACATGGCCGCTGGCATTTCGCCTGAAGTGTTGGCTTTCATGTCCGCTTGTTCCCGCCGTTTTGTGGTGGTGCGCGACGATCCGTCGTCCATTGCCGACGCCTACGCCACCATCAAGGTGCTGATTCAAGACCACGGTTTGGATGAGATTTACCTCATCCCCAATGGTGTGGGAAGCGCGCAAGAAGGTTATCAATTGTTTGAGCGCATCAACCAAGTGTGTGCCCGCTTTTTGAACCGCACCATTCGCTATTTGGGCTCGATTGAAAACGACGAGCTGATTTTGGCGGCTCTCAAAAAATACCAACCGGTGGCCGAATTTGCCCCTGGCAGTGCCGGCGCACGTGATTTCCGTCGCTTGGCAGAAGCCATTCGTCAGTTGGAGCCCATTGATGAGGCTTCGGGTGGCTTGCAGTTTTTTGTGGAGCGTTTGGTGAAAACCAGCGCATAAGACCATGGCCAATTCCACTCGCCTTTACGAACAGGTTCAAAACAACAGCGAAGCGCTGGTCATGGCCCATTTAGGCATGGTCAAGCGCGTGGCTTTGCACCTGAAGGTGAGACTGCCGCCTTTCATGGAACTGGATGAGTTGATTCAAGTGGGCATGATTGGCTTGCTCGAAGCGGCCCGCGCCTACGACCCCGTCAAGGGCATCGAGTTTGAGAATTTTGCACACAGCCGCGTTCGCGGGGCCATTTTGGACGAGGTGCGTCGCCTGTCCTTTTTGCCTCGCTCGGCAGTGGCCATCAACAAATCGCACAGTGAAGCCACCCACGAGTTGGGCGCCGAGTTGGGCCGCACGCCCACCCAGGCCGAATTGGCCGACTACATGGGCAAAGACATTGAGCTGTTTCACAAAGAACGCACGCAAGCGCGTCGCTTTGAAACCTACTCCATGGAGGTGGTGACCGAAGAGGTAATGAACATTGCCACCGACACGTCACAGCAGCCCGAGGCCATTGTGGAGCACGAGCAGTTCATGGGCGCTTTGACCGACGCCATCGGTGATTTGCCTGAACGCGACCAATTGTTAATGAATTTGTATTACGTTGAAGAGCTGAACCTCAAAGAAATTGGTGAGGTTTTGGGTGTGACCGAGTCTAGGGTGAGTCAGTTGCTCACGGCCGTGGTCAAAAAACTGCGCGGCACCCTCAAAGTTGAGCCCGTCAATGTGGCCAAACCCAAGGCTGGAAAGGGTGCGGCATGAGCCTGTCTTTCGCTTTTTCTGGGGTTCGAGCCATTCCGCAGCCATTTGTGGCTTCTTTTGCATCTGAAGACTCAAGTTTCCCGATGTCCCTCCGATTCCTGCTGTGTCAGGATCAAAAGGAACAAGACATCATGCGAGTACATTTCAAAGCGATGGAGAGCTACGGCGAAGGTAACCATGCATCACAAGCCATGGTGGCCGATAAGGTGGAGCTCATTCAGATGCTGTTTGACGGCTTGATTGACAGCTTGGTGACAGCCAAGGGTCACATTCAGCGCGGCTCTATTGAAGACAAGAACAAAAGTTTGGTGCGCGCTGGCCGCATCGTCCTGGGATTACAAGGTGCCTTGGACTTGGACAAAGGCGGCGACTTGGCACGTAACCTGTACGAGTTGTACAGTTATGTGACACGCCGTTTGGTGCATGTGAATGCTCGCAATGACCTCGATGCATTGCAAGAAGTTCACACGCTGTTGAATGAAATTCGCCAAGCTTGGCGTGATGTTCCTAACTTGTTACCTAAAACTGCGCCTGCATCAGGTGTTGCAATGTCTGCCATGCATTGAGCTTTTGCCTGAAAGGGCGAAGCTTTGAAGGAACAATGACGGGCGCAGCTGGGGAGCCAGCCGCCCGTTTGCTCGTTTTTGGAGAGAAATATGAATGCGATTATTGGTATCGTTGTTTTGATGGTTTGCGTGTTCGGCGGCTTTATCATGGCCGGCGGAAGCATGAAGCCGATTATCAAATCCGCGCCGATTGAGACCTTCATTATTTTGGGCGCTGGTATTGGCGGTATGCTGATCGGCAACAGCATGGACATTTTCAAAGGCGCCTTGGGCGGCATGGGCAAAGTGTTCAAAGGCCCTGCCTACAAAAAAGAAGATTATTTGAGCACCATTTTTGTGGTGTCCAAAATCATGAAAACGCTGAAAACCGAGGGCCCCGTGGCCCTTGAAGCGCACATTGAAAATCCAGAATCCAGTGCCATCTTTGGCGAATACCCCAAAATTCTGCACGACCACGCGTTGTTAGATTTGGTGTGCAACACGGTGCGCTTGATGGTGGTGTCTACCAGCCCTCTCAGCCCTTATGCGGTGGAAGACGTGATGGACCTCTCCATCAAAACTCACCACCATGATGCCTTGAAGGCACAAGCCGCTTTGGCCACCTTGGCCGGTGCGCTGCCCGCTTTGGGTATTGTGGCCTGTGTGTTGGGTGTGGTGAAAACCATGGACGCGATTGACCAACCACCTGCCGTGTTGGGTGCCATGATTGGTGGCGCGTTGGTGGGAACTTTCTTGGGCGTGTTCATGGCCTATGGCTTCATTGAACCGATGGCATCGCGCTTGGCGCAGATCATTGACGATGAAGGTCAAATTTACAAAGTGGTCAAACAAATCATCATTGGTACTCTGCACGGTCACCCCATGCCCCTGATCATTGAGGCTGCGCGAGCGGGTATCAGTCACCACAATCAGCCAAGTTTTGCTGAAGTGTTTGACGGCTTGCGAGGGGGCTAACAGCCATGGCTGAGGCAGTTTTAGAAGAGCCCAAAGAAGAAGCCCAAGCCCTAGCGGCTGAGGCGCCGGCTGACACGCCGGCCGAAGCGCAAGCAGAGGCCGAGGGTGAAGTAGCCCCCCTCATTCCAGAAGAGGCCGATACCGATGCGCCTGTCGTGGTGGCGCCGTCCATCACCATCAAAAAGATCATGGACGATGGGCACGGTGGTGCTCACGGCGGTGCTTGGAAAATTGCGCTGGCCGACATGATGACCGCCATGATGGCCTTCTTCTTGTTGATGTGGCTCTTGGGTGCGTCCAACGCCGACCAACGCAAAAGCATTGCCGACTATTTCAAACCCACCTCGCACAGCAATGTGACGATGGGCAAATTGGCGGGCTCCGACGGCATGTTGGGTGGCCGCTCTGTCATTGACCCCGATGGCTTTCCGTTTTCTGCCAAACAAACCAGTGCATTGAACATGGTGACCCCACGTTCTGAGGGTGGGCCCACAGAAAACGATCCTTCACCCAAAGGCTCTGACAGCAAAGAGTCGGGTCAAGATGGCGATCCAGGCAAGAAAGCGGCAGAGGCTGCAGACAAAGCCAACTTTGACAAGTTGGAAAAAGAAATCAAAGAGGCCATGGCCAAGAATCCGAAGCTGGAAAAAATGAAAGACCAGGTTTCATTTGCCAGAGACAAAGATGGCTTGCGTATCGAGATCCTCGACAAAGCCGACTTCGCCATGTTTGGCTTGGGCACCACCAACATGACGCCCAAGGCGCAAGCCTTGTTGAACGAAGTGGCCAAAACTTTGCAGGGCATTCCCAACAAAGTGGCCATTCGAGGGCACACCGACAGCATTCAGTTTGCCAACACCGACGACCGCAACAACTGGTCTTTGTCAGCCGAGCGTGCGGAAGAAACGCGCAAGATCATTGAGAAAAAGGGCATTCCCAACAGCCGGTTTGCCAAGATTGAGGGGGTGGCCGATACCGCGCCTTACAACCCGAACGATCCCAAAGATCCTCGAAATCGCCGAATCGGCATCACGGTGATGAACCAGTAACACATCCCAAAAGCAGCTTTTCGAAGCTGCTTTTTTTATGTCTTGACCACTTGCCCCAGACTGACCATAATTATTTCAAGTTTCAACTATTGAAGTTGAAACAATCAAAATTCAGGGACAAGGAAAGCGTCATGAACATCGTCTGCCTTGGGGGCGGCCCCGCCGGTTTGTATTTCGGCCTGCTGATGAAGTTGCGTCATCCAGAACACAAGGTCAAGGTACTAGAGCGCAACAAGCCTTACGACACCTTTGGTTGGGGTGTGGTGTTTTCCGATGCCACCATGTCCAAGTTGCAAGTGGCCGACCCCATCACCGCCTCCGAAATTTTGGGTTCGTTCAACCATTGGGATGACATTGCGGTGCATTTCAAAGGCGAAACCATGCGATCGGGCGGCCATGGATTTTGTGGCATTGGGCGCAAGCGTTTGCTGAATATTTTGCAAAAACGCTGTGAAGAATTGGGCGTTGAGTTGGTGTTTGAGTCTGAAGTCGATGCCAATGCCGACATCGGTGCACTGTACAAGGCCGATTTGGTGATCGCGTGTGACGGCATCAACTCCAAAGTGCGCACGCGCTTCGAGGCAACCTACAAGCCCGACATTGACGAGCGCAAATGCCGCTTTGTATGGTTGGGCACTCGCAAGTTGTTTGATGCCTTCACCTTTGCCATTGAAGAAACAGAACATGGCTGGTTTCAGGCGCATGCCTATCAATTTGATGGCGACACGTCGACCTTCATTGTTGAGACACCCGAGTCCGTCTGGAAGGCGGCTGGTTTTGAAAGCATGACGCAGGAAGAGTCTGTGGCATTTTGTGAGAAGTTGTTTGCCAAGTACTTGGATTGCAATCCCCTCATGACCAATGCCAAACATTTGCGAGGCTCTGCGCATTGGATCAAGTTTCCGCGCGTCATCTGTGATCAGTGGGTGCATTGGGACAAGTCGGCCGATGGGCGTGAGGTGCCTTATGTGTTGATGGGTGATGCGGCGCATACCGCGCATTTCTCGATTGGTTCAGGCACCAAGCTGGCGCTAGAAGATGCCATTGAATTGGCTGATACCTTTGAGCGAGTGGGGCATGGTGTGCAGGGCATGAAAGAAGTGATGATGTCTTACCAAGCCACACGCTCTGTCGAGGTTTTGAAAATTCAAAACGCAGCGCGCAACTCTACGGAGTGGTTTGAAAATGTGGGGCGTTATGTCAATTTGCCACCGCAGCAATTTGCCTATTCGCTGCTCACGCGCAGTCAGCGCATCTCACATGAAAACTTGCGCTTGCGCGATGACAAGTTTGTGGCCGCCTACGAACGCTTCATGGCATCGCTGGCCAACTTTGATGACAGCGCCAAAGCCAAATCAACGCCGCCCATGTTCTTGCCACTGCAAGCGCGCGGCGTGACCTTGAAAAACCGAGTGATGGTGTCGCCCAT
This sequence comes from Limnohabitans sp., assembly GCA_049655425.1. Taxonomy (GTDB): domain Bacteria; phylum Pseudomonadota; class Gammaproteobacteria; order Burkholderiales; family Burkholderiaceae_C; genus Limnohabitans_A. The sequence continues at coordinate 86,002 of JBASJS010000007.1, forward strand.
GGCCACTTACTCAGCTGTGGACGGCGTCCCGGGTGATTTTCACTTGATGCATTACGGCGCGCGTGCCATTGGTGGTGCGGCCATTGTGTTCACTGAAATGACTTGTGTCACGCCAGAGGGTCGCATCACGCCTGGCTGCCCTGGCTTGTGGAATGACGCACAGCAAGACGCTTGGGCGCGCATTGTGAATTTTGTGCATGCGCAGTCCGATGCCAAGATGGCTTTGCAACTTGGCCATGCAGGACGCAAGGGCTCCACGCGACGTGCCTGGGATGGCATTGACATGCCCTTGAATGACGTCGCGCGTGATGGCCATAACTGGCCGTTGGTGGCGCCGTCGGCTTTGCCTTACATGGAAGGCGTGAGCCAAGTGCCGCAAGAAATGACGAAAGCCGACATGGACGCGGTGTTGGCTGCGTTTGTGTCTGCGGCAGAGCGGGGTGCCAAAGCCGGATTCGATTGGTTGGAGTTGCACTGCGCGCACGGCTATTTGCTGTCTGGCTTTATTTCACCATTGACCAATCTGCGAACTGACGAATATGGTGGCTCCTTAGAGAATCGATTGCGCTTTCCGCTGGCCGTGTTTACAGCACTGCGCAACGTGTGGCCGCAAGACAAGCCAATGTCCGTGCGAATCTCTGCGCATGATTGGGTGGAAGGTGGCATTACGCCAGACGATGCCATCGACATTGCCAAACAATTCAAAGCGGCTGGCGTTGACTTTGTCGACTGCTCGTCTGGGCAAGTTGATAAGCGCGAAAAACCTGTGTATGGCCGAATGTTCCAAACGCCATTTGCCGATCGCATTCGCAACGAAGCAGGTGTGCGCACCATTGCGGTAGGGGCAATTTCAGAGGCGGATCATGTGAACAGCATCATTGCAGCAGGTCGTGCTGATTTGTGTGCTGTGGCGCGACCCCACCTGGCCAATCCCTCGTGGACGATGCAAGAGGCGGCGCGCATTGGGTACACCGACTTGAACTGGCACAAAGCGTATGTGTCGGGCAAACGCCAGATGGAAAGCAATTTTGAACGTGCTGCTGCCATGGCTGCTGTGAGCGCCTCGCCAGCCGCTGCCAAAGGAGAAAATTGATGCGGCACGTTTGGATCACAGGTGCAGGACGTGGCATTGGTGCCGCCATTGCGCATGCCTTTGCGCGTGAAGGGGCCGCACTGAGTTTGTCGGGTCGCCATCTGCAAAGCTTGGAGATGCAAGCGGCTGAATTGCGCAAAGCTTGTCCTGGTGTTCGCTTGAACCTGAGCGTCATGGACTTGAGCGATGCCGACTCGGTGCTGTCGGCCTATCAGTCCAATCAAAAGGCTTTGGGCCCTGTCACAGTGTTGGTTAACAACGCGGGGCAAGCGCTCAGCCAGCCTTTTGCCAAAACAGATTTGCAACTTTGGCAACACATGTTGAGTGTCAATTTAACCGGCACCTATTTATGCATTCAGGTGGCATTGCCTGATCTTTTGGCGCAAGGCGCACAGGGACATGCGGTGCGAATCGTCAACATTGCCAGCACGGCAGGCTTGAAAGGCTATGCCTACGTGTCCGCCTACGCTGCTGCAAAGCATGGGGTCATTGGCTTAACGCGAAGCTTGGCTTTGGAGCTGGCACGCAAAGGTGTGACTGTGAATGCGGTGTGTCCAGGCTTTACTGAGACCGACATCGTGCGTGACTCAATTGCCAACATTGTGGCCAAGACGGGTCAAACCGAAACGCAAGCGCGTGAGGCCTTGGTGGCACATAACCCACAGAAAAAAATGATTCAGCCAGATGAGGTGGCGCAGGCTGTGATGTGGCTGTGCAGTGCTGCTGCTGGGTCTGTCAATGGTCAATCAATTGCCGTCGATGGCGGGGAGACGATGTGATGCAGTATGAGAGCTTGCAAATCAATGCCGACCATGAGTACAGAGCGCACGCCGATCAGCATGCATCATTGCGTTTGTGGCTGCGTTTGTTGTCTTGCACCACACGCGTGGAAGACAAGATTCGACAAAAATTGCGCGAGTCCTTTGACATCACCTTGCCACGCTTTGACTTGATGGCCCAACTAGAGCGTCATCCAGAGGGTCTCACCATGGGTGAGCTGTCGCGCCGCATGATGGTAACGGGCGGCAACATCACCACCATTGTGGACCAGCTCGAAAAAGAAAAATTGGTACAACGCCAAGTTGGCGTGAACGATCGCCGTTCTTTTACGGTCAAGTTGACCCAGGCAGGGCGAGACGCATTTGTCGACATGGCCGTGGCGCACGAAGCATGGGTGGCCAATATGTTTTCAGGCTTGACCGAGAGCCAACAAAGTCAGCTGTACACCTTGTTGGGTGCATTGAAACAGAATTTACAAAAACAGGAGGAGATGGCATGAGTCAAAAATATTTACCAGGTGAACCGCACCAGTTGCCTCGTCATGGCAACAAGCTGGCCAACTACAAAGCCGAGCATGTGTTGTTTGAGGTGAAAGACGGGGTGGCCACGCTCACGCTCAACCGTCCCGAGCGCAAGAATCCTTTGTCATTTGAATCGTATGCAGAGATGCGAGACTTGTTTCGTGCCTTGTCGTATGCAGACGATGTGCATGCGGTGGTGGTCACGGGTGCCGGTGGTAATTTTTGTTCAGGCGGCGATGTGCATGAAATCATTGGGCCTCTTACCAAGCTGGACATGCCAGGCCTGCTGACGTTCACCCGCATGACAGGTGATTTGGTCAAGGCCATGCGTGCTTGCCCGCAGCCTATCATTTCGGCGATAGATGGCATTTGCGCAGGCGCGGGTGCACTGCTGGCGTTGGCGTCCGACATGCGTTACGGTACGGCCCGCAGCAAAACCTATTTCTTGTTCAACAAAGTAGGCTTGGCTGGCTGTGACATGGGTGCGTGCGCCTTGTTGCCCCGTGTGATTGGGCAAGGTCGCGCATCTGAACTGTTGTACACAGGCCGAGGTTTGCCAGGCGAAGAAGCCGAGCGCTGGGGCTTTTACAACCGTGTGTGCACACCCGAGAGCGTGTTGGCAGAAGCGCAAGCCATGGCAAAAGTGTTGGTGAGTGGTCCAACATTTGCCAATGGCATGACCAAGAAGATGTTGCAGCAAGAGTGGAACATGGGTGTGGACGAGGCCATTGAGGCTGAAGCCCAAGCGCAAGCCATTTGCATGGCCACCAACGACTTCCACCGGGCCTACCACGCCTTTGTGGCCAAACAAACGCCAGTGTTTGAAGGAGATTGAGCATGAATTCTGCTGCGCATTTGGCATGGCCATTTTTTGATGAATCGCACCGCGTCTTCAAATCCAATTTGCAAACGTGGACGCATCAACAGTTTGCGGGCTTGCAGGGTCACGATGAATCGCGCGATGCCATTGACCGTGAATGTGTGAGCTTGGTCAAAGCTTTGGGTCAAGGCGGGTGGTTAAAGCCTGCCATTGCAGGCCAGCAGCATGGCGGTGCTGCCGATGTGATCGACACACGCACCATCTGCATGTTGCGTGAAGAATTGGCTTGGCATCACGGTTTGGCCGATTTTGCATTTGCCATGCAAGGTTTGGGCTCTGGCGCCATCAGCTTGAAGGGCACGCCAGAACAACAAGCGACCTATTTGCCCCGCGTTGCAAAAGGCGAAGCCCTTGCAGCGTTTGCACTGAGTGAGCCCGATGCCGGCTCAGACGTGGCAGCCATGCAATGTAGTGCAGTTGAAACCGCTGAGGGCTATCGCTTGAATGGTTTCAAAACCTGGATTTCCAATGGCGGCATTGCCGATTTTTATGTAGTGTTTGCGCGCACTGGCGAAGCGCCTGGTGCGCGTGGCATCAGTGCTTTCATTGTCGATGCCAACACGCCTGGTTTGGAAATTGCCGAGCGCATTGATGTGGTGGCGCCGCATCCTTTGGCCAAGTTGCATTTCAACAATGCATTGGTGCCGCATGCCAAACGCATTGGTGCTGCAGGAGAAGGTTTCAAAGTGGCCATGGCCACTTTGGATGTGTTCAGAACCTCGGTGGCGGCTGCGTCGTTGGGCTTTGCCCGTCGCGCACTGGACGAATCGATTGCATGGGCCAAACAGCGCAAGATGTTTGGTCAAGCCTTGGCCGATTTTCAAATCACACAAAGCAAGTTGGCGCAGATGGCGACCTTGCTCGACGCCGCCACCTTGTTGACCTACCGCGCCGCGTGGCTGCGTGATCAAGGTCAACGTATCACACAACAAGCGGCCATGGCCAAGATGACCGCCACCGAAAATGCGCAGCAAATCATTGACATGGCCGTTCAAATGCATGGGGGCATGGGCGTTAAAAAGGGCTGCATCGTGGAGTCGCTGTACAGAGAGATTCGGGCCTTGCGCATTTACGAAGGTGCAACCGAAGTGCAGCAACTGATCATTGGTCGCGATTTACTGAAGTGAGGCACGACATGGCGCAACTTCCTTCTTCCTCCTTTTCTTCTTTGGCGCCTTCATCGCACGCTGACACATTCACGCGCGACCGTTTGCCACCGCAAGATCAATGGCCTGAATTTGTTTTTGATCGCCCCGAGCTTCAGTATCCGGCGCAACTCAATTGTGTGCAGGGCTTGCTCGACGAGCATGTGACGAAGGGGCATGGTGACCGTGTAGCTGTGCGAGGCAAAGATGCTGCAGGCGACATTTGCTGGACTTATGCGCAGTTACAAGCCAAGGTCAATCAAATTGCACATGTGTTAACGGCCGATATGGGTTTAAAGTCTGGTCAGCGTTTGTTGCTGCGCGGGGGCAACAGCCCCATGATGGCCGCTTGTTTCTTGGCTGCGCTCAAGGCAGGCTTGGTGGTTGTGCCCACCATGCCCTTGCTGCGCGCTGCAGAATTGAAGCAAATTGTGGACAAGGCGCAGGTGAGTGCTGCATTGTGTGACAGTTTGTTGGCAGAAGAACTTCATCATTGCACAGATGCTTCGCATGCACACCATGCACCGACCTTGAAGCAGGTGCTGTGGTTCAGGTCTGACCCAGCTGAAGCAGCCGATGGCATTGAAGCCCGCATGGCCCAACATCAAGCGACGTTTGAGGCGCACCCCACCAGCCGTGATGATGTCTGCTTGATTGCATTCACCAGTGGCACGACGGGCCAGCCCAAAGGCACGATGCACTTCCATCGAGACGTGTTGGCCATGTGCGATTTATTTCCAAAGCATGTCTTGAAAATGGATGCCAACGACATTGTCTGCGGCACCCCTCCTATTGCCTTTACATTTGGTCTTGGCGGGTTGTTGGCATTTCCTTTGCGCCATGGTGCTTGTGCGGTGCTGCTTGAAAAGTACACCCCCGAATCTTTGTTGCATGCTGTTGGTCACTATGGCGCCACGCAGTGCTACACAGCGCCCACCATGTACCGTCAAATGGCCATGCTGGTTTCCGACAAGCCAGAAACTTTCAATTTGAAATCGTTGAAGCACACGGTGTCTGCGGGAGAAGCTTTGCCCGATGCCACGCGTCAAATGTGGAAAAAAGCCACTGGCCTCGAAATGACCGATGGCATTGGCGGCACAGAGGTCATTCACATTTACATCTCTAGCGCGGGTCAAGACGTGCGCGCAGGCAGCATTGGCAAAGTGGTGCCCGGTTACCAAGCACAAATTGTGGACGACGACATGCAGCCAGTGGCGCCTGGGGTTGTGGGCCGCTTGGCTGTGCGGGGCCCAACGGGTTGCCGTTACTTAGACGACCCACGCCAAAAAGATTACGTGAAAGAGGGTTGGAATTTGCCAGGCGATACGTTTGTGATGGATGCCGATGGTTACTTCAGTTATCAAGCGCGCAACGACGACATGATCATTTCAGCGGGCTACAACATTGCAGGGCCTGAGGTGGAAAGCGCTTTGATGCAGCACCCTGCCGTTGCTGAGTGTGGGGTGGTGGGCGCCGATGACATTGAGCGTGGCCAAGTGGTGATGGCCTTCGTGGTGCTGAAGCCTGGCCATGCGGGGTCGCTCGACTTAGAAAAAGAGATCCAAGAGTTCGTGAAGCAAACCATTGCACCCTTCAAGTATCCAAGGCGTGTGGTGTTTTTAGACGCACTGCCGCGTACCGAAACCGGCAAATTGCAGCGCTTTAAATTACGGCAGCAAGCGCCTGCTTTGAATTCAAAAAAATAAAGGAGCAGAAGATGTCACACGATATGTTGCGAGTACTTCAGCCAGAAGGATGGGCGCCTGCCAAAGGGTATGCCAATGGCATCGCCGCACGCGGCGAAATGATTTTTGTGGCTGGCATGATTGGCTGGAACGGTCAATGCCAATTTGAGACCGATGACTTTGTGGCGCAGTGCAAGCAAGCGCTGCAAAACATTGTGGCCACGTTGGCGTGTGCTGGTGCAGGGCCAGAGCACATGGCGCGCATGACCTGGTACGTCAAAGACAAAAAAGAGTATGTGGCCAGGGGCCGCGAGTTGGGCAAGGTGTACCAAGAGGTGATGGGCAAAAACTATCCTGCCATGACCTTGGTTCAAGTGGCCGACTTGGTGGAAGACCGTGCTTTGGTCGAGATTGAGGTCACGGCGGTTAAGCCTTAAGTATCAGCTGTTGCAAAGTGGTTTTGAGTGATGCACTTTGTGCATTGCCTAGCAAGGCCAATACTTTTTGCTCGTGCTGTGCTGCTTTTTTCAAAAGCGGCCTGACCAGTTTTTGCCCAGCAGGCGTCAGGCTTACCCAAGCTTGTCGTTTGTCTTGCGTGCAGGGCGTGCGTATGACCAAATTGTCGGACGCCATTCGCAGGACCATCTTGGTCACCGTCGGTTGTTTGGCCAACACAATTTCGGCCAACTCACCCACCGTGCGCTGCTTGACCCCAGACAAGGAAGCCAATATTCGCCATTCCGAGACGGTCAATCCTGTTGCTTCGACTTGGGCATGAAACTCTGAAGAAATGGTGAAGCTGGCCCGCGCAAGCAAGTAGGGCAGGTAGCTGTCAACGAATTCTTTTTTCTCCATGGCTGGCCAGCCCCAATCAGTCTGGTAATTTTTGTGCGCTGTAAAAGCCACCTTGTTGATGTACCAAAGGTGAGCCATCGGCAAACCCGCATGCCTCAACCTCACCCACAAAGATGATGTGATCACCTTCGGTGTATTGGCTGCGATTGCGGCATTCAAACCATGCCAAAGCGCCCTTCAAGATGGGCAATCCGGCAGCGCCTAGTGCATAGTCGACACCACCGAATCGATCGCCTTGCCCAAACGCAAATTGCTGGCACAAAGACAACTGCTGCTCGCTCAAGATATTGATCACATAGTGAGTTGTCTTTTGAAATGAGGGCAAGGTGCGTGACTTTAAGCCCAAACTCCAGACCACAAGGGGGGGCGTCAGAGACACGCTGTTGAACGAGCTGGCGGTGAGGCCTGCAAATTGATGTCCCCACTCTGCTGGATTGGCGTCACCCAATTGATGGGTGGTAATGACCGACACACCTGTTGGAAAGCGCGAAAGCGCTTGCTTGAAGTGCTGGGTATCGAAGGTGGGGTTAGGGGAAGTCATGAATTAATTGTATGAAATTTCATATAAACTTGCTGAAACATTGAAAAGGCAAGCTCACCTAGCAGTTTGCCACAAGGAGTTGTCATGCTGATAGAGCAAATAGAACACCGCTGGTTAAATGCTTTTGAGCGCACCTTTGCGCTGTGCAAAATCCAACCAGGCGACGTGGTGGCCTTGCTCACCGAAAGCCAGTCCCGCCGAGTCAATGTAGATTTGGCCCGCATCACCTTGCAGCGCATGGGCGCCAAAATCTTTGAAGTGTGTTTGCCAACGCCAGCGCTTTCAGCACCTGCGCCAGTTCGCTCCACAGGCGCAAGCGATGTGATTCAAAACCTGGCACCTGTGGTTGCCGCTCTGCAACGCGCCAATGTGGTCATTGATTGCACTGTCGAGGGCATGTTGCATGCGCCAGAATTGCCCGCCATCCTTAAGGGGGCGGAGGGTGTGGTGCCGCGCTTGTTCATGATCTCCAACGAGCACCCCGAAATATTGGAACGCACCGTACCCGATCCAGCGCTGGAGTCGGTGGTGCGAAATGCCATGAAAAAGTTGCGCGGTACGCAGCACATGCACGTGACGTCAAAAGCGGGCACCGATTTGAACATTCAGTTGAAGTCCGCTGTGGTGGGCGGTGTGTGGGGCTTTTGCAGCAAACCTGGCATGGTGTCGCACTGGCCAGGCGGTTTGGCTTTGGCTTTTCCCGCCGCAGGCAGTGTCAATGGCACACTGGTGATGGCCCCAGGTGATGTCAACCTCACGTTCAAACGATATTTGCGTGACACCATTCACCTGACCATTGAAAACGACACCATCACGCGCATTGAAGGCGAGGGCGTAGACGTAGACATGATGCGCTCTTATTACCAAGCATGGATTGACAAAGAGGGGCATCGCGATGCTTGTGCCGTATCGCATGTGGGCTTTGGCTTGAACCCCGCTGCTCGCTGGGATGCCATGACCTTTTACGACAAGCGCGATTGCAATGGTACGGAGTTGCGTGCGTTTGCCGGTAACTTTTTGTACTCTACAGGCGCCAATGAAGTGGCAGGGCGGCACACCTTAGGCCACTTTGACTTGCCCATGCGCGGATGCACCATTCAATTGGACGGGCAGTGCGTGGTCAATGAAGGCACTCTGGTCAAGGGTGTGTTTGAAAGTCCTGCTACATGATGGTCAACACACCTGCTTGGATTGAGGCTGGCCCCATCAATGCCAAAACCACCTTGGTGTTTTTGCATGGCATTGGCGGCGGCAAGATGGGATTTCAATCCTCTGTCGATTACTTTGCCACCTTGGGCTACCGCGCGCTGGCTTGGGACATGCCAGGCTACGGTGACAGCGCCTTGAATGGCGCACTGAGTTTTGCCGGCCTCGCGCAATCGCTAGAACAGTTGCTAGACAAAGCTCAAGTGCCAAAGGCGGTGCTGGTGGGCCACAGCATGGGCGGCATGGTGGCACTACAAGCCTGGACGCAATGCCCGCAGCGCATTGAAGGCTTGGTCATTGCTGCCAGCAGCCCAGCCTTTGGTCAACAAGATGGCGATTTTCAGCAGCAGTTTGTGGCCCAGCGATTGGCGCCTTTGAACGCAGGCAAAACAATGGCGCAAGTGGCCGATCGTTTGGTGCCCAGCATGGTAGCGCCCAATGCCTTGCCTGCAGGCGCCACCTTGAAGGACTATCCCCCAGGCTTGGCCTTGGCTCATGCCTGTATGGCGGCGGTGCCGCCCAATACGTATCGGGCTTCATTGCAAGCCTTGGTGACCTTTGAGCAACGTGCTGCTTTGCCCAGTATTACGGTGCCCACATTGTGCTTGGCTGGAGAGCATGACAAAACAGCCCCACCAGAAGTGCTGCGCCGCATGGCTCAAAAAATTCCCGGTGCGCAATACGAATGCATTCCTGGTGTGGGTCATCTGATGGGATTCGAGCAAGAGACGCCTTTCCACCAAGCCGTATTGAACTTTGTTCGACTTCATTTTTAAGTTGCAGGAGATTTTGATGAGCAACAGCACAGAAAAATACATGCCGATCTGTGGCGACGATTACCCACTGACCGACAAACAAAAAAAACTGATGGCCATGGCCTACGACTTGGGCAAGAACAAGTTCGCGCCCCGTGCAGCGCAACTCGATCGGGATGCGCAATTTCCATTCGCAAATTACAAAGACATGAAAGACAGCGGCTTGCTGGCTTTGTGTGTGCCCGAAGCACATGGTGGCTTGGGCGCCGACTATGCCACCTACGCCATGGTGTCTGCAGAAATTGGTCGCTGGTGCGGGGCCACTGCGCTCACGTTCAACATGCATGTCTGCACCATGATGTGGAGTGGTTTGTTGTCTGAAGACTTGGACATGACGCCCGAGCAGCGTGCTTTGCACCGCGTGCATCAAAAGTCACACTTTGCCCGTGTGGTCAACGACGGTGCCATTTATGCACAGCCCTTTTCTGAAGGGGGTGCGGCCGCTGCAGGTGCGCAGCCGTTTGGCACACAAGCTGTCAAAGTAGAGGGCGGTTGGCGCATCAATGGCAAAAAGATTTTTGCGTCTTTGTCCGATGCAGCCGATTTTTTTGGTGTGCTGTGCACCGAGAAAAAGCCCGATGCCGATTTGTCTCGGCGCGACACGCTCTACTTGGCAATCCCTCGCACTGCGCCAGGCCTCACGGTAGAGGGTGATTGGGATCCCTTGGGCATGCGTGCAACCGTCTCGCGTAACTTGATTTTCAAAGATGTTTTTGTGTCTGAAGACGCAGCCCTCATGCCCCAAGGTGTGTACTTCCAAGCTGCCAGTCGTTGGCCGCACATGTTCATGACCTTGTCGCCCACCTACATGGGCATTGCGCAGGCTGCCTACGATTTCACCGTGGCATATTTGCGTGGCGAAATTCCGGGTACAGGCCCGGTGAAGCGCCGGCAATTTGCCACCAAGCAAATTGCTGTGGCCGAAATGTTTGTGAAGTTGGAGCAAACACGCAATTTGTATTTACGGGCCATTGAAGACGCCAAAATTGACCCGCCCAAATCTTCGCGCCTGCGCGCTTACGCTGCCCAATACACCATCATGGAAAATGCCCAAGACATTGCGCGCTTGGCCATTCGCACGTGCGGTGGCCAATCGATGCTCAAGTCTTTGCCATTAGAACGGTTGTACCGTGATGCACGCTGCGGCTCTCTGATGTTGCCCTGGACCGCCGAACTGTGCCTAGACCGTTTGGGCCGAGAAACCCTTTACGAAGCAGGTGAGAAAGACGAATGAACGAGAGTTCAAGCTTGGCGCAGGGCTTTAAGGCGCTTGCGCAAAGTCAGCCCCACCACCTGGCCCTTCGTTTTGGTATGCCAGGTCAAACGGAAGACTATGACTATGCCAAGTTTTGGCGACGGGTCGAACGTGTGACGGGGCATCTTCAGGCAAGCTTAAGTTTGCAAGCCGGTCAGCGTGTGGCTTGGCTCGGCTTAAACCATGACTTGCAGTGCGTCACATTGGTGGCTTGTGCAAGGTTGGGCCTTATTTTCATGCCGCTCAATTTTCGCTTGGCTGTTGCGGAGCTGAAGTCGGTGCTGCTAGACGCGCAGCCCACTGTGTTGGTCCACGATGACATGCATGCGGAGACAGCCTCAACGCTGCAAAGAGAAGCGCTTGGTTTTTCGTTGAAGGCAATTCCACTTGAGGACTTGATTGCAACACCTTCTTCTAAAGACTTGCGCTTGCCTGTTGTGTCAGCACAGGCAGATGTGTTACTGGTTTACACCTCAGGCACAACAGGTTTACCGAAAGGCGCGGTGCACACCCAAGCGGGCTTGATGGCCAATGTACAGGCCAGCCAGGCTGCGCATGACTTCAAGTCACAGGACATTGTTTTGTCCACTTTGCCGATGTTTCACGTCGGGGGATTGTGCATTCAAACATTACCAGCTTTGTTGTCCGGCGTCTCCGTGCATTTGCATCCACGCTTTGATGCGGCAGCATGGCTGGAAGCCGTCACACAAGGGCCCCTTGAACAGCGTCCTAGCTTGTCCTTGTTGGTGCCGGCCACTTTGAGAGCGGTCCTCGAACATCCCGATTGGCCCCATGCAGATTTGCAAAGTTTGCGCGGCATCATGGCCGGCTCATCGACCTTGCCCACTTCGTATTTAGAAAAGTTTCACCAGCGCGGCATTCCGGTGGGTCAAATTTATGGCACGACAGAAACTGGGCCTGTCAGTGTCGTTTTGAAGTTTGAGGACGCTGTGCAGCGCATTGGTTTTGCAGGCTGGCCACATGCCAACTTGTCTCTGAAATTGATCGATGCACAAGGCCATGAAGTCAAGCCAGGTGAGACCGGCGAAGTGTGCGTCAAGGCCCCCAATGTGATGCGAGGTTATTGGAATGCCGTCAATCCAAAAGAGTTGTCGGGATTGCATGAGGGCTGGTTTCATTCAGGTGACATGGGTTACCTGGACAAAGACGCTTGCTTGCAAATTGTGGGACGCAACAAAGACATGATCATCTCTGGTGGGGAAAACATTTACCCTGCTGAAATAGAAAATGCCCTGGCCTCATTTCCTGGTTTGGCCGAGTGTGCTGTGATTGGCTTGCCAGATGAACGTTGGGGCGAGGTGCCCGTGCTGGTGCTGGTGCGGCAGGCCAATGAACAGGGAGGTGCACTTCAGGCTGAGGCCGTGCTGCTGCACTTACAGCAACAGATTGCACGGTTCAAGCTGCCCAGACGCATCTTGTTTCAAGCACAGTTACCTAAAAGCGCCTTGGGCAAGGTTCAAAAACCTTTGTTGCAACGGCAATTGATAGACGAAAATTCCTAGACAATGCATGCTTGAGCTTTCAAGAAGGAGTTCGCATGATTTGGTTGATTGTCGGATTGGTGTTGTTTTTAGGCGCGCATTCTGTTCGCATCTTTGCCGAAGACTGGCGCACACAAAAACGTGAAGCTTGGGGCGAGTTGCCCTTCAAGGGCGCCTATACCGTGGTGTCTGTCTTGGGCTTTGTGGCCCTCATCTTGGGCTACGGCGAGGCCAGGTTGCAGCCTTTGGCGTTGTGGATGCCGCCCATTGCCACTCGCCATGTCAGCATCTTGCTGATGTTGTTTGCCAGCGTGCTGTTGGTGGCCACTTACGTGCCGCGCAATCACCTGAAGTTGCGCTTAAAGCACCCTATGGTGTTGTCGGTCAAAGTTTGGGCCTTGTCGCATTTGCTGGCCAATGGCAATCTGGCAGATGTCGTTTTGTTTGGCAGTTTTTTGATTTGGGCGGTGCTGAACTTTAGAGCTGCACGTGCGCGGGATCGCCTTCATGCGCTACCAGAGGATGCTTCAGAAGAAGCAAACCCATCAACTCCGGCTCCCAATGTCATGGCCACCCTTGTGACCCTTGCAGTGGGCGGCGGGCTGTGGGCGCTCTTCACCTTTGTGTTGCATGCCAAGTGGATTGGCGTGGCCCCCTTGTCCTAAAAAAAGAGCTTCACATGCCTGTTATTTCGGCCACCTTGTTGCCCTTGCCAAAGCCTGATTGTCAAGCCACCTAACAAGTTGCAAAATGCACCTATGAGTACATCTCCAATAGACGATTCCCCCGCCATGTCACCGACGCCAGTCACTTGGTTTGACGGCTTTGAAAAACGACAATTCAATGTGAATGGCGTGGTGGTCTGCGCACGCATCTCTGCCAATTGGCTCACGCAAATGGACTTGCCTGTGATGGTGTTGCTGCACGGCTTTCCTCAAACCCATGTGATGTGGCATCGGGTGGCGCAAGCCTTGAAAAACAACTACCGCTTGGTCTTGCCAGATTTGCGAGGCTATGGCGATTCATCGCATTTGCCAGGCTTGCCCGATCACAGCAATTACAGCAAGCGCGCCATGGCGCTAGACGTGGTTGGGTTGCTAGATCAATTGAACGTCGATCAATTTTTCTTGTGCGGCCACGACCGTGGCGGCCGCGTGGCGCACCGATTGGCAGTAGACCACCCCACACGCGTGCGCCGTTTGTGTGTGCTCGACATTGCGCCAACCTTGGACATGTACAACCGCACCGACATGGACTTTGCACGTGCCTATTACCACTGGTTCCATTTGATTCAGCCCAGTCCCTTGCCCGAAAAAATGATTGCGGGCAATGTGCTGAATTACCTGCACACCAAACTGGGTGGCTGGGGATCGGATGGCACATCGTTCATTGAGCCCGAGGCCATGGCGGAATATGAGCGCTGCATGACCATGGCACCAGAGCAGCCCGGTGACTTGATGCCTGCGGTGCACACGGCTTGTGAAGATTACAGGGCCAGTGCTGGCATTGATTTGCTGCATGACAAAGCCAGCCGAGCACAAGATCAAAAAATCATGTGCGACACCATGGTTTTATGGGGCGAGCGTGGCGTGGTTCACAAAATGTTTGCGCCCATTCGCCTGTGGCAAGCGCAGTGCGCTGGCGAAGTATCTGGACATGTGGTGCCCTCGGGTCACTTCATTCCAGAAGAACTGCCCGAAGTGACGGTAACATCAATTCGCGAGTTCATGGTCTAAGCAGTCAATTGGCGCCGCAGCACTTCTTGTACTTCTTGCCGCTGCCGCAACTGCAAACATCGTTGCGCCCCGGCGTGGCTTCTTTGATGACCTGCGTCACGCGGGGGCCAATGCTGCGCCAAATTTCGCGCAGATCGTAAACCGCCCAAAGCGCTTCACCATAGGTATTCAGACGCGCTTCGCTCACGCTTAAAGGTCCGTCTTCGCTGAGCGCTGACAGGGTGGGTTCGTCGGTGTCATCTTCTGTCAGTGCCACAATGGCTTCTAGTGCGGTGTCGTGCCACTGTGCTGCGTCTTTGTCTTTCGGTGCAGTCCATTCATCGGGCCAGTTTTCAACAACGAACATGAAGCCCAATGCCCAAACTTGCGCGAAGGCGGGTATTTCTGCGCTGTCAATCTCTGCGCGCTCTTCGGGGGGCAAGCTGGCAATGGCGCCGCGCACATCCATCACTTCGGGTGCATAGGCGCTGTCTTCATCAAGGGCTTTGATTTCGGTGTCTAGCGCTGCCTTGACTTCGTCGTAGCGTTGTTGCCACAAGCGCAAGAAGTTTACTTTTTGCGCTTCATCAGAGAAACCAGCGCCGTCATCGTCAAGACCCAACAACACAGGCAACCATTCTGTTTCTGGAATGGCGCGCCGGCAGCAAATCAGTGCCACCAAAAAGCCTTCACAAAACTCCCACTGGGGCGTTTCTTCGTAGCGTGTGCGCAAGTCGTCCAAGATGTCGTCAAGGGCGTCGAAGTCTTCGGGTTGCAGGCCAGTCATGGGTGTTCCTGTGATGTAAGAGGTCAGTGTGTTGGGTGAAGTCTGCGCACTCAATGCGCGGGGATATCTGTCGGATTGAGCACCACGCCAGATTGAAACAAGCGCTTCTTCATGCACAAAATGGCGGCATCTTTGCTGAGCAAAGGCACAGCATGGGCCACCGCCAAGTCGATGAACTTTTGGTCGTCTGGGTCTTTGCAAGTACAGGGTGCTTTGGCAGCGGGTTCTGCTGAGACGCAATGCTCGTCAAAGTGCTTCAAGATGTCTTGCGCTTGAATGTTGGACTTGGCCATGCGCTTGACGATGTGGGGATAGGTTAGTACCCGCGCTAGTTCTTCGCGCATGCTGTCAGTGGCCAAGTGAGCTATCAAACCGTTTTGCAAAGCAGCGCGCAAGGGCACCGTGGCGGGGTCTTCAAACAACCACAGGTCGAGCACGATGTTGGTGTCGATCACCCATGGCTTTGAAGAGTGAGTCTTTTGCGTGCTTGGCTTTGGGTTGGCCTCAGAGCTTGTCACGCACTGAACCCTTCATGAGGTCGAAGCGGAACATGCGGCACTCAATGGGGCCGTTCCACATGGGCACTCTGCGCGATTCTTTCAAGCGCATTTTGGAAGGCAATTTCAAATCGGGTGTCAGCATCCAAGCCGTCCAGCCGTTGTAATTCTTTTTCCAATGAGAGGCCAGTTGCGAGAAAAATTCGCCGCCATCATCGCCTTCTGCAATTTCGCGAGCGCGGCTTAAGTCAACGTTGTCGCGTGCACGGTTAAAGTCGCCGCCTTCACGGTTTCTGTCTCGGCTAGAAACGCCGGCCACACCTGCAGCAGCAATGCGTTCGCCATAGGGCGGGTTGAGCAACATGACGCCAGGTGTTTCGCAAGGGGGCATGCGTTGCAATGCGTCGCCACCACGGGCTTGCACCACTTGGCCTACACCTGCTCGCTCGGCATTGCGCTGTGTAAAGTCCACCATTCGGAACGCCACATCGGAGGCGTGAATTTCGGCGGTGGGCGCGTGTTCTTGTGCACGCGCATCGTCTTGCAAAGCTTGCCAAACGTGCGGCTGATAGGGCAGCAATTTTTCGAAAGCAAAGCGGCGCATGATGCCGGGCGCAATGCCGCAGGCAATTTGTGCGGCTTCTATTGCAATGGTGCCACTGCCGCAGCAAGGGTCGTACAAAGGCGTGTGAGCATCCCAGCCGCTGGCGGCCAACATGGCCGCTGCCAAAGTTTCTTTGAGGGGCGCATCGCCCTTGTCTTCGCGCCAACCACGTTTGAACAAAGGCTCACCTGACGTGTCCATGTACAGCGTGCAACTGTCGGTGGTGAGGTGCACGTAAATGCGCACGTCGGGCCACTGGGTGTTGACGTCGGGTCGCTCGCCGCGTTTGGCGCGAAAGCGATCGGCCACGGCATCTTTGATTTTGAGCGCCGCAAAATTCAGGCTGGTGAGTGGGCTGTGCTGCGCCGTAATTTCAATCTTGAAAGTCTGCTTCGTGGTGAACCAGATTTCCCAAGCCACGGCACTGGCGGCGTCGTACAAATCTTTTTCGCTGCGGTAAAAGGTTTGCGACAGTTGAATCAGCACACGTTGTGTGAGGCGGCTGTGCAAGTTCAAGCGCATGGCATCGCGCCATGATGCGTTGGCCATCACACCACCACGGCCGGTGAGCAAGTCGTTGCCCGTCAGGCCCGTCAGTTGATGGACCTCATCGGCCAGCAAGCCTTCAACGCCGGCGGCGCAAGGCATGAAAAGTTGAAGCGAGTTCACAGAGTTTTACGCAAGTTGGCGGGCGCAATTTTGAGCGCCTCGCGGTATTTGGCAACGGTGCGGCGGGCGCAGTCGATGCCTTGTTCTTTGAGCATCTCAGACAGTTGGTTGTCTGAGAGGGGTTTGTTGGGGTTTTCGGCAGCCACCAATTGTTTGATGAGTGCACGCACGGCAGTGCTTGATGCAGCACTGCCGCTGTCGGTGCCCAGGCCCGAACCAAAGAAAAACTTCAGCTCGAATGTGCCCATGGGCGTGGTCATGTATTTGGCCGTGGTCACGCGGCTGATGGTGGACTCGTGCAGGCCCAACTCATCGGCAATTTCTCGGAGCACCAAAGGCCGCATGGCCAGCTCGCCGTGAATGAAGAAGTTGCGCTGCCGCTCTACGATGGCGGTGGACACACGCAAGATGGTGTCGAAGCGCTGTTGAATATTTTTAATAAACCAGCGCGCTTCTTGTAGGCGTTGTTGCAAACCCAAGTGGCCTTCGCCTTTGCCACCGCGCAGGGCGTTGGCATAAATGTCGTGCACCCGTAGCTTGGGCATGACATCGGGGTTGAGCTGCACTCTAAAGTGCGGCTCGCCGCCTTTGCGCGTACCAATGACCAACACATCGGGCACGATGACGTGCTGCTCGGCGTTGGCAAAAGGCCGGCCTGGTTTGGGCTCGAGGCGGGTGATAAAGGTCAGTGCTTGTTTGACAATGGCTTCGTCTTCACCGCATTGAACCGCCAGACGTTTGAAATCGCGTTTGGCCAACAACTCCAAAGGCAGGGCACAAATTTTGAGGCCGACTGACGCCACTTCGTGGTTGGGCTCGTCTTTCAAAATGGCTTTGAGCTGAATGCGCAAGCACTCGCCCAAATCGCGTGCGCCAATGCCCACGGGTTCAAGCGATTGCAACAAGCTCAAGGCCACCGTAAAGCGGTGGACCAATTCTTCCAGTTGTTCGATGTCGTCGGTGCCGGCCAAGCCCTGGGCCAATGATTCAAGGCTGTCTTCCAAATAACCATCGTCGTTCAAAGACTCAATGAGGAAGCGCAGCGCTGCGCGGTCAATTTCAGACAGGCGCATTGACAAAGCTTGTCGGTGCAAATATTCCGTGAGCGAGCCCAAGCCGCGCGCCAATTCAATGGCATCTGCGCCTTCAGAATCGTTGTTGGTGTTGTTTTTGCGCGCACCTGCGTCGGTGCCCCATTCGCTGTCGTCGGGCGCCATGTCGACGCTACCATCGCCGTCCCAGCTGTCGGCCACATCGGTCACAGCTTCGTCGTTGGACACGGAGGCACTCGATTCGCTGGCGGCATCGCGCGAGTCTGAGCTTGCATCGCTGGCGGCTTCTGACACCCGATCGCCCAAGCTCACGCGGGCATCGGCTTCAGGTAAGCCAAAATCTTCTTGCGGTGCGTCGTCGGTGCTGCGCTCCAGAAATGGATTTTCGTCGAGCATTTGCTCAACTTCTTGACTGAGCTCTAGGGTAGAGAGTTGAAGCAGTCGGATAGATTGTTGCAATTGGGGCGTCAGCGCCAAGTGCTGGGACATCCGAAGGGAGAGGCTTTGCTTCATGTTGGTTCAGCCATCACATTCGGAAATGTTCGCCCAAGTAGACACGGCGCACATCGGCGTTGTCGACGATTTCGGTAGGTGTGCCTTGGGCCAACACGCGCCCTTCGCTAATGATGTACGCGTGGTCGCAGATGCCCAGCGTTTCGCGCACGTTGTGGTCGGTGATCAAAACGCCAATGCCTCGCTCTTTTAAGAAAGCAATGATGCGTTGGATTTCAATGACCGCAATGGGGTCGATGCCCGCAAAGGGCTCGTCCAACAAAATGAAGCGAGGGCCTGTGGCCAAGGCGCGTGCAATTTCGACACGGCGACGCTCGCCGCCCGACAGTGCCAAAGAGGGTGAGTCGTGCAGATGGTCTACGCGCAGGTCTTTTAAGAGGGCTTGCAAGCGGTCTTTGATCTCGGCTTCGCTGAGGGGCTTGCCTCCGGCGTTGTGTTGCAACTCCAGCACCGCGCGTACGTTTTCGGCCACGGTCAGTTTTCTAAAAATAGAAGCTTCTTGCGGCAAGTAAGACAAGCCCATGCGTGAGCGGCGATGAATGGGCATGCGCGTAACGTCTTGCCCGTCGATCAAAATTTGACCACCGTCGGTGCGCACCAAACCCACAATCATGTAAAACGAGGTGGTTTTGCCTGCGCCGTTGGGGCCAAGCAAACCGACCACTTCGCCTTTTTGGACTTTGACCGAAACGTCAAACACCACTTGGCGGCTGCCATAAGACTTTTGCAGATGGCGAGCTTCTAGGCTGCTGATGGGCAAGTCTTGGCTCATGGCTTGTCGTTGCCAACGCGGGGGCTGGGCTTGAGGGAGGTGCCAACTGGCGGTGCAGAGGGCTCAGGTGTTTTGGGCCTCGGTGTGATGGTGGCTTTGACGCGCTGATTGCCCGAAGATGCATTGGCGTTGGCATTGGCGTTAGCGTTGGGCTTGCCATCGACCGTGAACACTTCGGTGGTGTTGTTGACCACAATTTGTTGGCCTTGTATGCGGTCGGCCACCACAGTGCCACGCAGCAAGCGCAGCTCTGCGCGGTTTGTCAGCGTTAGGGTATCTGCTTGGCTGTTGTAAACCACCGTTTCGGCTTCGCCTTCTGTGAACTCATCAAGGCCTTCACGCTTTTGGCGAAAGAAAACCCGCTCACCCGCTTCTGACCACAACTTTGCAACTTGGTTGCCTTGATTGTCTTGTCTGACTTCCATGCGATGTGCTTTAAGTACCAAGCTGCCCTTGGTCATTTGCACTTTGCCAGTGAACGTGGTGAGTTGTTGTTGATCGTCGTGCTTGAGCGCGTCGGCCTCAATGTTCATGGGTTTGTCGCGGTCTGCTTTTTCGGCGTGAGTGCTTGTCACCGTGAAGACGGTGATCAAACAACTGAGCAAAAAAAGGGTGAAGGTTTTCATAAAGGCGCGAATCTTGCTTGATTGTAGGTGTTCAAGTTGAGGTCAAGCTGATTTGCACAAAAAATTGCACAAAAAAGCCCGCCGAAGCGGGCTGATGTGCAACACCCCGAAAAACTTCAGGCGCGGCCTTGGCGAACTTGCGCCAACAAAGAGTCGGTCACTTGCAAGGCACGGTCCATGCTGCCGGCAGTGGTGCCGTCAACATAGTACTTGCCTGCCACACCCAGAGAAGGCACGCCTTCAATTTTGAAATCATTTTGGAGTTGGACCGCGCGCTTGAGTTTGCTGGCAACGCCAAACGATTTGGCAAGGTCTGCAAATTTTGTTTTGTCGACGCCTTGCTTCTCTATCCAAGACAAGATGCTGGCATCGGTGTTCAAGGTCAGGCGCTCAACGTGAATGGCTTGAAATACTTTAACGTGCAATTTTTCGAGCAGGCCCATTGCCTCCAAGGCAAAAAACAGTCGTTGCTGAGGGGCGAAATCTTCACGGAATGCGACGGGAATGCGCTGAACCACCACATCTTTGGGCGCATTTTTGACCCATTGCGCAAAGGCCGGCTCAAAGGCATTGCAATGAGAGCAGCTGTACCAAAAAAACTCGATGACTTGAATCTTGCCGGCCTCTGAATCAACGGGCACGGCACGGTTGAGCTTGAAATAGTCTTTGCCTTCTGCAAACTTGGAGGGGCCTTGGGCCCATGCGGCGGTATGCAAACCCAGGCCGCCAATTGTTGCGGCAGTGCCCAAAGTGGCTAGAGAAAAATCACGGCGTTTCATGGTAACTCCTGATAAGAAAATCGTTTTGCAAGAAGATCAGCGTTGTACGCGAACCAATGCGGCGTCCATGCCTGTGGCAACTAAGCGTGCTTTGATTTTTTCGGCTTGGTCTTTGTCGTCAAAGGGGCCGCTGCGTACACGGAAGATGGTACGACCTGCTTGCTCGCGTTCACTGACTTTGGCTTCAATGCCCATCATCGACAGCTTGGCTTTTTGACCGTCTGCATCGGCTGCAGATTTGAAGGCCCCAGCCTGAACAAAGTAAGTGAAAGGATCGTTGTTGCCCGCAGCCTTGGCCGCAGGCGGTTGTTCAGCAGGCGCCGTTGATTGTGGCGTGGCTGCCGGTGGTGGCGGTGATGCAGGCGCAGCACCCGATTTTTTCATCAAATCGGCCAGCGGATCGGCTGCAACTGCTGGCGCTGGTGCGCCGGTTCCAGGCGTTGCACCTGTGCCAGCACTGCCCTCAGCAGGCGCTTCTGGAACGGTGGGCTTGCTTTGCAAAGCGCCGTTCGGATTCCAGTCTTTGTTCTTTTGTGTTTCTACCGCGTCTTGTTCGGCAGACCGTGATTGGTTTTTGTTGCTGAAGGGCATCGGCACTTTGGTGACGTACATGGCCACACCCAAAGCCACCGTGAGGCCAATGACCAAGCCCAGAACAAATCCGAGAAAGGTGCCGCCATGTTGCGAGTGAATTTGGGGAGATGACATGTTGTTGTGCTTTTTCAAAGTTCGACCTTCAAGGCGATTTACATTTGCTCAGGCGCAGAAACACCCAAAATCTTTAGACCATTTTGCAAGACTTGGGCGCACGCTGCAACCAAGGCCAAACGTGCCAATTTTTGATTCTCGTCGTCGACCAAAATGCGCTCGGCATCGTAGTAGCTGTGATAGCTGGCGGCCAAATCGCGCAAGTAGAAGGTGACGTCATGCGGTGCAAAGTCTTGCGCAGCAGCCGTCAACATTTCAGGGTACTTGGCCAAGAGCAACATGAGCGCTTGCGCTTTTGGATTTTCCAAAGTGGACAAGTCGGCTTTGGCCAAACTGGCCACATCACCGCCCCAGGTGCGCAAGATGGAGTGAATGCGCGCATGCGCATATTGCACGTAGTACACAGGGTTGTCGTTGTTTTGGGCCAGGGCCAAATCAATGTCAAACACGTACTCTGTGTCGGGCTTGCGGCTGAGCAAAAAGAAGCGCACGGCGTCTTTGCTGGTCCACTCAATGAGGTCGCGCAAGGTGACGTAGCTGCCTGCACGTTTTGAAATTTTGACTTCTTCGCCACCGCGCATCACGCGCACCATGGTATGCAACACGTAGTCGGGGTAGCCTTGTGGAATGCCCACGCCAGCGGCCTGCAAGCCCGCACGTACGCGGGCAATGGTGCCGTGGTGATCGGTGCCCTGAATGTTGACCACCTTGGTAAAGCCGCGTTCCCACTTGGTGATGTGGTACGCCACATCGGGCACAAAGTAGGTGTACGTGCCGTCGCCTTTGCGCATCACGCGGTCTTTGTCGTCGCCATAGTCGGTGGACTTAAGCCACAGCGCACCGTCTTGCTCGTAGGTTTTGCCGGCGTCTTGTAATTTTTTGACTGCGCTGTCGACACGGCCGCTGGTGTAGAGGCTGGACTCGAGGTAGTAGTTGTCAAACTTAACGTCGAATGCTTTGAGGTCGAGGTCTTGCTCGTGGCGCAAATAGGCCACCGCAAATTCGCGCATGCCATTCAAATCGTTCAGGTCGCCACTGCCGGTAAATTCGCGGTCGTCTGATTTGACGGTTTTCTTCGCCAAGAAGTCTTGCGCAATGTCTTGGATGTAGTCGCCGTTGTAGGCGGCTGCGTTTTCTCCGCTGGGCCACTGAGCATCACCAGGCTTGAAACCTTGCGCGCGCAATTGCGTGGAGGTGGCCAAGGTGTTGATTTGCACGCCCGCGTCGTTGTAATAAAACTCGCGGTAAACAGACCAACCTTGCGTTGCAAACAAATTGCAAATGGCATCGCCCAAAGCCGCTTGACGACCATGGCCCACATGCAGCGGGCCTGTGGGGTTGGCGGACACAAATTCGACCAAGACTTTTTCGTTGCGCTCGGCTTGCTTGCCAAAGCAAGAGGCTGCGTGCAGCACTTCTTTGACCACCGCTTGTTTGGCGCTTGGCTTCAGTTTGAGATTTAAAAAGCCTGGACCGGCAATGTCGATGCTCTCTACCCATTGCGTAAACGCGGGTGTGGCCATGAGTGAGGTGCGCAAGGCCTCGCCCACTTGTCTGGGGTTTTGGCCCAAAGGTTTGGCCAAGTGCATGGCGGCCGTGCAGGCCAGGTCGCCATGGGCGGCCACCTTGGGCGATTCAAAAACGGCTTTGGCACCTGCACCAGCGTGCAGGCGTTCGAGTTCGGCGGCGAGGGCCGAGAGTAATTCTTGTTTGGCTTGAAGCATCCCCCGATTTTACGGGGCGGTTTGCCAAGTTGCAGGCAAGCTGTAGTGATGCTTTAAAAAGTCGATCCAAAGGCGCAATCGTAGGGGCAAATGCTTGCGTTGGGGGAAAACGCCGTAAATGCCATTGGGCGGGGCTGCAAAATCGGCCAAAACCTCGACCAATTGGCCCGATTGGATGTCGTTTTCCACCTCCCAAGTGCTGCGCCAGGCAATGCCCATGCCGGCCAAGCACCAACTGTGCAACACCTGGCCGTCTGAGCAGTCTAGTGGGCCATTGGGTCTCAAATGAACCACTTCAGGGCCTTCTGAGCTGTCATTGGGCGGTACTTTGAAGGCCCAGCCGCGTGTTTGAGAGGCGTCGCTGGACAGAGTGAGGCAGTTGTGTTGCAACAACTCTGACGGGTGTTGTGGGGTGCCGTGCTGCGCCAAGTAGGCCGGCGTTGCCACGCAAAGACGGCGGTTGTCGGCCAAACGCACGCTGACCAAAGACGAATCGGGTAAGTCGCCTACGCGCACCGCAAAATCAAACCCTTCAGCCGCCAAGTCGATCACCCGATCGCTGAGGTTCAAAGACAATTTGACGTCGGGGTTTTGCGCATGAAACAAGGGCGCCAAGGGGGCCACGTGCCGTCGGCCAAAACCAGCTGGCGCTGTGATGCGCAAATGGCCACTGGCTTTGAGGCCGCCGGCCGACACGCTGTCTTCTGCATTGGCCACATCACTCAAAAGGCGTTGGCAATTTTCTAAAAAAGCGCTGCCTTCATGGGTGAGGCTGATGCGGCGGGTGGTTCGCAACAGCAGCTTCACGCCCAAATGAGATTCGAGTGCATCCAGGCGCCTGCCAATGATGGCCGGCGCCACACCTTCTGCGCGCGCAGCAGCACTTAAGCTACCACGCGTGGCCACCGACACAAATGATTCAAAAACTTTGAGTTTGTCCATGGTGTCAATGTGTTGTGTTTCAGTCGGCGGGGTTGCTGAGTTTGTGGATGTCTTCGGCGCTGTAGCCCAAGCTGCTGAGCAAGCTCTCATTGTGCTCGCCCAAGTGCGGTGCTGACTGGCGAACTTTCAAGCGCGCTTGGTTCATGCTGAGTGGCAACAACACCGTATTAATGGTGCGGCCATCGTTCAATTCAACGGGTGCCAAGCCGCCTGTTGCTTGTAAGTGTGGGTCATCCAGCAAGTCGTGCGGTGCGGTAATGGGCGCATAGGGCAAGGCATTTTTTTCAAACACGTCGCTGAGGTATTGCGCAGAAAATTCTTTGAGACGCTCGCGCAGCAAAGGGATCAACCAGTCCCGCGCCACCACGCGGTCGTTGTTGGTCACCAAGCGAGGGTCGTTTAATAAGTCTGGGTAATTGAACACATCGCAGAAAATTTTCCAAGCGGTGTCACTGACCACTGCCAAGAAAATTTGCTCGCCATCTTTGACCACAAACACGTCGTACACGGCCCATGCAGAAATGCGTTCGGGCATAGGGGCCGCTGGTTTGCCTGTCACTTGATATTGCATCATGTGCTGCGCCACCAAGAACACATTGTTTTCAAACAAACCACTTTGTACTTCTTGTCCTTCGCCAGTTTGCGCACGTTGTGCCAACGCGGCCATGGCACCGATGGCACCAAACATGCCACCCATGATGTCGTTCACGCTGGTGCCTGCGCGCAGTGGGTCGCCGCGGCGGCCTGTCATGTAGGCCAAGCCGCCCATCATTTGCACAACTTCATCCAAAGCGGTGCGATGTTCGTAAGGGCCCGGTAGGAAACCCTTGAGCGACACATAAATCAGGCGCGGGTTGATTTTTTTCAGGGTCTCGTAATCGAGGCCCAGTTTTTTCATGGTGCCGGGTTTGAAGTTTTCGCTGACGATGTCGGCGGTGGCAATCAAACGCAACACAGCTTCTTTGCCCTCGGGTGTTTTCAAGTCCAAGGCCAAGCTTTTTTTATTGCGATTGAACAAGGGGTAAAAACCGGCGCCAGAGCCCAACAGCTTGCGTGTGCCGTCACCTTCATGGCCGTGGCCGATGGGTTCTACTTTGATCACCTCGGCGCCTAAGTCGGCCAACACCATGCCGCAGGTCGGGCCCATCACCATGTGGGTGAATTCAACAACGCGTAGGCCTTCGTAGGGCAAGGGTTTAGAAGTGCTCATCTGATTGATTTATGTGGATTCAAAGGCCCATCCTTTGGGCAAGCCCGCATCCGGCGTCATGCCGTACAGCGGCTCGCCAGGCAGCCCGTCGATCAAGGCTTGGCGGGCAGAAATGAGTTTTTGAATGTCGACACCGGTCTGCACGCCCATGGCTTCAAACATGAAGACCAAGTCTTCTGTGACCACGTTGCCCGATGCGCCTGGTGCGTAAGGGCAGCCGCCCAAGCCGGCCATCGAGCTGTCAAAGGTGCGAACACCCACGTCGTAAGCGGCCAAACAATTGGCCAGGCCCAAACCGCGTGTGTTGTGCATGTGGGCTGCGCCCGTTTTGTCGCCAATTTCGGCAAATACACGTTTGAAAATTCTGCGCACTTGCGCGGGGTTGGCCATGCCCGTGGTGTCTGACAAGCCCGACTCGTCGGCGCCCGCTTCAACGACGGCTGCGGCCAGTTTGACCACATCGTCTTCGGCCACATGGCCTTGTAGGGTGCAACCAAACGCGGTTGAGATGCCGGCTTCTACAGGCACGTGCGGCGCTATTTCATTTCTCATTTGAACAATGGCGCGGACCTCGTCCACCATGGCTTCGCGTGATTTACGAACATTGGCCATGGAATGGGCTTCGCTGGCAGAAACGGGGATGGTGAGTTTCTGGGCGCCAGCCTTTAAGGCTGCTTCTGCACCTTTTCGGTTGGGCACCAAAGCCATCACAGTCAGGTGCTTATATTGAAGGGCATGTTGCACCACCTGGGCGGCATCGGCCATTTGAGGCAGCAAATGCGCGGGCACAAATGAAGCCACTTCTATTTCTTGAAGGCCTGACGCCACCAAAGCGTCAATCCAGCGCAGTTTGTGCGCCGTGGGCATGGTTTGCTTGACCGACTGCAAACCGTCACGCGGTCCGACTTCGCTGATCAAAATGCGTTCTGTGGCCATGTTGTGGATGTGCAAGAGGGCAGAAGTTGCGAATGTATGTGACTCTATTTTCTCTAATTTTGGTGCTTTTTGCCCCAATCTTTGCAAAAAAGTCACAAGTCAAAAGCTATTTCGCTAATTTATAAACCTTGAAACATCGAATACAGTGGACGCCATAGGAGAAAAAGCCCCTTGTTGGCAACTCCCAAACACATTCATTTTTTACTTTTAAGAGGCTCTCATGACCCAACGCACCAGCATTCACGGCCTGCACGTGGCCACCCCTTTGTACAACTTCATTGAAGACCAAGTCTTGCCTGCTGTGGGCGTGAAGAGCAAGGCTTTTTGGGCAGGCTTTGATGGCATCGTCAAAGATTTGGCGCCACAGAACTTGGCCTTGTTGGCCGAGCGCGATCGCATTCAATTGGAAATGGACAAATGGCACACCGCCAATCCGGGTCCTTTGGTAGATGCCAAAGCCATGAAGGCATACCGCAAACATTTGTCATCCATTGGTTACTTGGTGCCCGAACCCAAGAGCCCCAAAGCCACCACGCAAAACGTGGACGATGAGTTGGCTGTGTTGGCCGGCCCTCAGTTGGTGGTGCCTATTTTGAACGCGCGTTATGCCTTGAACGCTGCCAATGCGCGTTGGGGTTCTTTGTACGACGCTTTGTATGGCACCGATGCATTGAGCGAAGCCAATGGTTGCGAAAAAGGCACAGGCTACAACCCCAAGCGCGGCGCCAAAGTGATTGAGTACTGCCGCTATGTGCTCGACCGTTGCGCGCCTTTGAAAAAGGGCTCGCACATTGACAGCACAGGCTACAGCGTGAAGGGTGGCAAGTTGGTGGTCAGCCTGAAGTCGGGCAACACTACTTTGGCCGATGCCAAACAATTTGTGGGCTTCCAAGGCGATGCCAAAGCGCCCACATCCTTGCTGTTCAAGCACAACGGTTTGCACCTTGATTTGCAAATCAACAAGTCACACCCTATTGGCAAAACAGACCCAGCAGGCGTATCCGATTTGGTGGCAGAGTCTGCGCTGTCGACCATTCTTGACTTGGAAGACTCTGTGGCCGCGGTAGACGCAGAAGACAAAGTGTTGGCCTACAGCAATTGGCTGGGCATCTTGCAAGGCAGCTTGTCTGAAGAAGTGCAAAAGGGTGGCAAAACATTCAAGCGTACTTTGAACGCAGACCGCGTGTACACCAAGTCTAGCGGCAAAGGCACTGAAGTGCTGCATGGCCGCTCCTTGTTGTTCGTGCGCAATGTGGGTCATCTCATGACCAACCCTGCCATCTTGTACAACGCCGCAGACGGAACCCAAAAAGAAATTCCTGAAGGCATCATGGACGCCATGATTACCACCACCTGTGCCATGGTGGATTTGCAGAAAAAGAAGGGTGCCGATTTCCGCAACAGCCGCACTGGCAGCGTGTACATCGTGAAACCCAAAATGCATGGCCCCAAAGAAGTAGGCTTTGCCGACACCTTGTTTGGTCGTGTGGAAAAAGTCTTGGGCTTGAAGCCCTCTACTGTGAAGCTGGGCATCATGGACGAAGAGCGCCGCACCAGCGCCAACTTGGCCGCTTGCATTGCCGCTGCCAAATCACGCGTGGCCTTTATCAACACTGGTTTCTTGGACCGCACTGGCGACGAAATGCACACCTGCATGATGGCTGGCCCTGTGATGCGCAAGGGCGATATCAAGGGCAGTACTTGGTTGAGTGCTTACGAGAAAGCCAACGTGGCGGTGGGTTTGCAAGCCGGCTTGCGCGGTCGTGCGCAAATTGGCAAAGGCATGTGGGCCATGCCTGATTTGATGGCCGACATGTTGAAACAAAAAATTGCGCATCCCAATGCAGGCGCCAATACTGCGTGGGTGCCTAGCCCAACTGCAGCCACACTGCATGCCATGCACTATCACCAAGTGAATGTGCCTGCATTGCAAAAGCAGATGGAAAAAACCATTGGCAAGCAAAGCGCCAAAGACATGCGCGAAGAAACTTTGAACAAGTTGTTGCAGTTCCCTGTGGTCACCAAGGCACAAGCTGCTGAGTGGACGGCGAAGGACAAGCAAGACGAACTCGACAACAACGCACAAGGCATTTTGGGCTACGTGGTGCGATGGGTCGACCAAGGTGTGGGTTGCTCTAAAGTGCCCGACATTCATGGCGTTGGTTTGATGGAAGACCGAGCCACCTTGCGCATCAGCAGCCAACACATTGCCAACTGGTTGGCACATGGCGTGGTGACCGAAGCGCAAGTGAAGGCCACGATGGAGCGCATGGCGGCCGTGGTGGACCAACAAAATGCAGGCGATGCTTTGTACCAAAAGATGGCCGGCAATTTCAAAACCTCCAAGGCTTACCAAGCCGCTTGCGACTTGGTGTTCAAAGGCAAAGAGCAACCCAGTGGTTACACCGAGCCTTTGTTGCACGCATGGCGTTTGAAGGTGAAGGCTGCGGCTTAATTCGTCACTGGCCAGTTGCATTCAATCGGAGAACGACTTGACGCATTCATTTCCCCCCAACTATCAAGAAGCGCGTCAGTCTTTTTTGAAGGTCGCCCATGCGGTGGGCGCGCAGTTGGATGTTTGCCTGCATCCCCAAAAAGGCTTTCAAGGCGAAGAGATGGCCATCGATGTGGCGTGGCTGGGGCCGCGCGATGCCGTCAAGGTTCTGGTCGCCATTTCTGCCACCCATGGTGTGGAAGGTTTGTATGGCAGCGGTTGTCAAACGGCATGGCTGCAACAGTTCACTCCTGGCAGCTTGCCTGCCGATACGGCAGTGATGGTGATCCACGCGCTGAACCCTTATGGCTTCTCTTGGCTGCGCCGGGTCAACGAAGACAACATGGACATCAATCGCAACCATGTGAACTTTGAGACAGGCCCGCCTGTCAATGACGGATATGAAGACATCCATGCATGGTTGTTGCCTGACGAATGGACGCCTGCCAGTCAGTTGAATTTGCAACAAAACATCATGGGCTACTTGGCCCTAAAGGGTGTGCGAGCAGGCACGCGCGCTGTAACAGGCGGCCAGTACCGACATGCCGATGGCATCTTTTATGGCGGCACTGAATTGTGTTGGTCCAATCGACAGTTGAATCAATTAGCCCACAAGTATTTGCAGCAGGCCAAACTCATCACGGTGCTAGACCACCATACGGGTCTGGGGCCTAGTGGGCATACCGAATTGATTTGTCGTCACCCCGTCGATTCACCTTCTTTGGCATTGGCGCGCAAATGGTGGGGTGCAGACGTCACCTCGCCTGCCTCTGGCGAATCCGCTTCTGAAGTGATTGATGGCAATGTGCGCATGGCCTTTGGGCATTTGTGCCCACAAGCAATTGTGGTGTCGATTGCCATGGAAGTAGGAACCCAAGCGCAAACGCAAGTGATGCTGGCATTGTTTGCTGACAACTGGTTGTATCAAAAAGGCCAACCTCTGTCGTCACAAGGTTTGGCCATACGCCAACAAGTGCGCGATGCATTTTTTGTTGACACGCCTGAGTGGCGCGAAAGAGCCATGGCGCGTGGCTTGGCCATTTGGCAAGAGGCCTTAACTGGCATGGACAAGACAGCGTTGCCGGTATCATGAGCCATCGGCAGTAACCGGAGAGCCTTGACCATGTGCCAACTCTTGGGCATGAATTGCAACACGCCCACCGATGCCACCTTCAGTTTCAGTGGCTTTTCGCAACGGGGCGGTATCACCGACCATCATTCAGATGGTTGGGGCATTGCCTTTTTCGAAGGGGTGGGGGTGCGACACTTTGTGGACCACCAAGAGGCCAGCAAGTCGCCTGTGGCCGAACTGATCAGGCGCTATCCGATTAAAAGTCAGAATGTCATTGCGCACATTCGCAAAGCCACGCAAGGCGTGGTGGCGCTGGAAAACTGCCATCCGTTTGTGCGTGAGTTGTGGGGGCGCTATTGGGTCTTTGCGCACAATGGCAACTTAGAAAACTTCAACCCTCGATTGCACGGGCATTTTCAGCCGGTAGGCCAAACCGACAGTGAGCGCGCGTTTTGTTGGATCATGCAAGAGCTGTCCAAGTCGCATGCTTCGGTGCCCAGTGTGGAAGAACTCACACTCACGCTGCGAGAGTTGGTGCCCTACATTGCCAAGCACGGCACTTTCAATTTCTTATTGTCCAATGGCCAAGCGCTGTGGGCACACGCGTCGACCAACCTGCACTATGTGCTGCGGCAATACCCGTTCAAAACAGCCACACTCAAAGACGAAGATGTGCAGGTGAACTTTGCCGAACAAACCAACCCTACCGATCGCGTGGCGGTGGTGGTCACCGCACCCCTCACGCTTGACGAGCCCTGGACGGCTTTTGTACCAGGTGATGTGATGGTGTTTAGAGACGGGGCGTTGCTTTAAGCCGCCGCCTTCACGCCTGCTTCACCGCTGCTTCCAAGGCGTCGATGAAAATGGCCGCCACATCACAACCGGTTTGATCAAAAATCTCCTGGAAGCAAGTGGGGCTGGTGACGTTGATTTCAGTCACGCTGGTGCCGATCACATCGAGGCCAATCAGTAGCAAACCACGGGCTGCCAAGATGGGGCCAATGGCTTCCGCAATGGAGCGGTCGTTGTCGGTAATGGGTTGCGCCACACCTTTGCCGCCTGCGGCTAAGTTGCCACGCACTTCGCCGCCTTGCGGAATGCGTGCCAAACAGAAGGGCACAGGCTTGCCGCCAATGATGAGCACGCGTTTGTCGCCTTGCGCAATGGCGGGCAAAAACTTTTGCACCATGACCGACTGCGCGCCATCCAAATTCAAAGTCTCGATGATCGAGCCCAGATTCAAACCGTCGGCACCCACGCGGAAAATGCCCATGCCGCCCATGCCATCCAGTGGCTTCAAGATGATGTCTTGGTGTTCTGCATGAAAGGCTTTGATGGCGTCGGCTGAACGGGTGACCAAGGTGGGCCCAATGAATTGGGGGAACTCCATGATGGCCAGTTTTTCGGGGTGATCGCGCAAAGCAGATGCTTTGTTGAACACTTTAGCGCCTTCGCGCTCGGCTTGGCTGAGCAAATGCGTGGCGTAGAAATATTCGCTGTCGAAGGGCGGGTCTTTGCGCATGATGATGGCGTCACAGTCCTTGAGCCATGCTTCGCGCGATGCCGTGACCTCGTACCAAGTGGTGGCGTCACCGGTTAAGCGCAGGTCTTGCACTTGCGCTTTGACGCATTCGCCGCGCTGCCATTGAATGTGCGGCACTTCGCAGGCGCTCACTTGGTGGCCTCGCTTTTGCGCTTCGCGCATCATGGCAAAGCTGGTGTCCTTCTTGATCTTGAAGGAGGAGAGGGGGTCAACAATGAAAAGGATGTTCATGCGCTTAATGTCGCATAAACCGCAAACCAAAGTAAATCAGCAGGGCTTTCACCCTGCTGATGTCACATTGAAAAGGCATTCACACGAATTACATGTTTCTTCGGTACTGACCGCCAACTTCAAACAAGGCGTTGGTAATTTGACCCAATGAACAAACACGCACGGCATCCATCAAGACTTCAAACACGTTGTCGTTGTGAATCACAGCCTGTTGCAAACGGGCCAACATGGCGGGCGATTCTTTGGCATGTTTGGCGTGGAAGCCATGCAAACGATCGAGTTGAGATTTCTTCTCGTCGTCTGTAGAGCGTGCCAATTCCAGCTTCTCGAGTACTTCGTCGCCTTTGGGGTTGCGGAAGGTGTTCACACCAATGATGGGGTACTCGCCGGTGTGCTTGAGCATTTCGTAGTGCATCGATTCGTCTTGAATCTTGCCGCGCTGATAGCCGGTTTCCATGGCGCCCAAGACGCCGCCGCGGTCTGCAATCTTTTCAAACTCAGTGAGCACGGCTTCTTCCACCAACTCGGTGAGCTCTTCAATGATGAAGGCGCCTTGGTTGGGGTTTTCGTTTTTGGCCAAGCCCCACTCGCGGTTGATGATGAGCTGAATAGCCATGGCACGGCGAACGCTGTCTTCGGTGGGCGTGGTGATGGCTTCGTCAAACGCATTGGTGTGCAGTGAGTTGCAATTGTCGTAAATGGCAATCAGCGCTTGCAGTGTGGTGCGAATGTCGTTGAACTGAATCTCTTGCGCGTGCAAAGAGCGGCCTGAAGTTTGAATGTGGTACTTCAACTTCTGGCTGCGCTCGTTGGCACCGTATTTGTTCTTCATGGCCACTGCCCAGATGCGGCGCGCTACACGGCCAAGCACGGTGTACTCGGGGTCCATGCCGTTGCTGAAGAAGAAGCTCAGGTTCGGTGCAAAGTCATCGATGTGCATGCCGCGCGCCAAGTAGGCTTCTACAAA
This sequence comes from Limnohabitans sp., assembly GCA_049655425.1. Classification (GTDB taxonomy): domain Bacteria; phylum Pseudomonadota; class Gammaproteobacteria; order Burkholderiales; family Burkholderiaceae_C; genus Limnohabitans_A. The sequence goes on from JBASJS010000007.1 coordinate 118,121, forward strand.
CGTAAAGCCATTGGACAGCGTGAAGGCCAGCTGGCTGATGGGGTTGGCACCCGCTTCAGCAATGTGATAACCGCTAATCGACACGGAGTAGAAGTTGCGCACGTCGTTGTGCACAAAGTACTGCGCAATGTCGCCCATCACCTTCAGGCTGAACTCGGTGCTGAAGATGCAGGTGTTTTGGCCTTGGTCTTCTTTCAAGATGTCGGCTTGCACGGTACCGCGCACATTGGCCAACACCCATTCGCGAATTTTGGCGGCTTCGGTGTCGGTAGGTTCGCGGCCGTTGTCTACTTTGAACTTTTCCAAGTTTTGATCGATGGCGGTGTTCATGAACATGGCCAAGATGGACGGTGCAGGTCCGTTGATGGTCATGGACACGCTGGTGCTGGGGTTGCACAAGTCAAAGCCGCCATACAAGACTTTCATGTCGTCCAGGGTGGCAATGCTCACGCCTGAGTTGCCCACTTTGCCGTAGATGTCGGGACGCGGATCGGGGTCGTTGCCGTACAAAGTAACGGAGTCAAAGGCGGTAGACAAGCGCTTGGCAGGCATGCCTTCGCTCAAAAGCTTGAAGCGTGTGTTGGTGCGGAAGGCATCGCCTTCACCTGCAAACATGCGGGTGGGGTCTTCGCCTTCGCGTTTGAAGGCAAAGGTGCCCGCGGTGTAAGGGAAGCTGCCGGGCACGTTGTCCAGCATGAGCCACTTCAAAATTTCGCCGTGGTCTTCGTAAGTGGGCAAAGACACTTTGCGAATGGTGGTGCCCGACAAAGTTTTGGAGGTGAGTGCCGTGCGAATTTCTTTGTCGCGAATTTTGACCACGTACTCGTCGCCTGCGTAGGCTTGTTGCATTTCTGGCCATTGGGCCAAGAGTTTTTTAGCACCGGGGTCTTGCGTTTCTTCACGCCGTGCAGCCAAGTCGATGGCGGCTTCGGAGGCTTTAGCCCGACCGGGTTTGTCCACTTCCAACATGACAGCGGCTGCGCGCAGTTGTTGAATTTCACGTGCCAGTTTGGCTTGGGCACGGGCTTGTTTTTTGTAGCCACGAACCGTGTCGGTAATTTCGGCCAAGTAGCGGGTGCGTGCGGCAGGCACGACAGGTGTTTGGTTGGTGCTGTGGCGCACATCCACTGCGGGCAACAAGCCATCTTTCAACTTCAAACCAAGCTCACCCAAACGCACTTTGAGCGCTTGGTACAAAGCGGTCACGCCATCGTCGTTGAAGCGCGCAGCCATGGTGCCAAACACGGGCATCTGTTCGGTGGGCACGGTCCAAGCTTCTTTGTTGCGTTGAACTTGTTTGGCCACATCGCGCAGCGCATCGCTGGCGCCTTTTCGGTCAAATTTGTTGATGGCCACAAACTCGGCAAAGTCGAGCATGTCGATTTTTTCCAATTGGCTGGCGGCGCCAAACTCGGGCGTCATGACGTACATGGGCACATCGACGTGCGGCACGATGGCGGCGTCACCTTGGCCAATGCCAGACGTTTCCACCACCACCACATCAAAGCCCGCCACCTTGCAAGCGGCCACCACATCGGGCAAAGCCGCAGAAATTTCGCTGCCAAAATCGCGCGTGGCCAAGCTGCGCATGAACACACGCGCGCCATTGCGCCAAGGGTTGATGGCGTTCATGCGAATGCGGTCGCCCAGCAAGGCGCCACCGCTCTTGCGGCGTGAAGGATCGATCGACACCACGGCAATGCGCAAGTCGTCGCCTTGGTCCAAACGCAAACGACGAATGAGTTCGTCGGTCAGTGATGACTTGCCCGCACCGCCGGTGCCAGTGATGCCCAACACGGGCACTTTGTGCTTGGCGGCTTCGGTGCGCAATGCGGCCACCATGTCGGCGGATGCATTGCCGTTTTCCAAAACCGTGATGAGTTGTGACAATGAACGCCAGTTGGCTTCAGTACCGCCTTGAATGGCTTTCAAATCTTTAGGAGCGTAAGCGCTGATGTCTTTGTCGCAGCGCATCACCATCTCGCCAATCATGCCAGCCAAGCCCATGCGCTGACCGTCTTCTGGCGAGTAAATGCGGCCTACGCCGTAGGCATGCAACTCGCGAATTTCGGCGGGAACAATCACACCGCCGCCGCCGCCAAACACTTGAATGTGCTCGCCGCCACGCTGGCGCAGCAAGTCGACCATGTATTTGAAATACTCAACGTGGCCGCCCTGGTAAGAGCTGATCGCAATGCCTTGAGCGTCTTCTTGCAAAGCTGCTGTCACCACTTCATCGACCGAACGGTTGTGACCCAAGTGAATCACTTCGGCGCCCATGCTTTGCAAAATGCGGCGCATGATGTTGATGGCAGCGTCGTGGCCGTCGAACAAGCTGGCCGCCGTGACAAAGCGTACTTTGTGCGTGGGGCGGTATTCGGCAAGGGCTTTGTATTCGGCAGACAAGTCGGTCATGGCAGGGTTCCAGTGAAGGATCAATAGAGTCGCTAAGCGAAGCGCCTCAGTCTAATTGACGTTGACGTAAACGTCAACTTTCAGGCATCAACTTTTTTGCGTAGAAAAGCCTTACAAATCAACATGCCGGCCAGCATGGCGCCAGTAAAAATGAGTGCGTCCACGCTGAGCAGAGCGGAGGCCAGGGCTGGACCGGGGCAATAGCCTGCTATTCCCCATCCCGCGCCAAACAAGACGGCGCCGCCAACCAAGGGCACGTCGATTTGGCTTTGACGGGGTTCATGAAATTGATTGGCAAACAGGGGTGATGGGGCCAAGCGAGGTGTCCAAGCAAACGCCAGCAGCGTGACGCAAACCGCACCGCCCATGACAAAGGCCAAAGTTGGGTCCCAAAGGCCGGGAAATGCACCTTTGTGAATGGCGGTGATGTCGAGGAAGCCCATCACTTTAAGGGGTTGCGTCATGCCAGACACAACAAGGCCGGCCGCAAAGACGAGGCCTGCCGAAAACGCCAGACCTAGACGGCCGGCGCGGTAGGGGCTTGCTTGACCGGGCGTGCTCATGCTGCACCTCGCATCAATGTGACCGCGATCATGCCGGTGGCCATGAATGTGCCAACTGCCACCAAGGAGCGCACAGACAGCCGCCCCAAGCCGCAGACGCCGTGACCGCTGGTACAGCCACTCCCCCACACGGTGCCAAAGCCCACCAACAAGCCTGCCGGAATGAGCAAATACAAGGGCCGAGTGGGCAAACTGGGAATGTCCAAGCCCTGGCCCAACAGGCAGCCGCCAATGATCAGCCCCGCTAAAAAGGCCCAACGCCAGTTGTCTGGGTTGGCGGGTGCCGACAAGACCTCCGATGTGATGCTGCTGATGCCGGCAATGCGGCCCAAGCCCCACCAAAGCAGCCAGCTGGCCAAGCCAATCAGAACGCCGCCAATGGCGGCAATGAAATAAGGGTGCAAATTGGCAAACATCAAAGAGAGTTCCTGAAATATGTTCTCAAAAGGTGGCAAAAGTTATCATAATTTGCATACCCCTAGAAAGAACAGCATGAGCCGCATAGCAGATCCTGAAAAAAAGAAAGCCCTTTGTGCCCGTTTGGCCCGTATTGAAGGCCAACTTCGAGGCTTACAAAAACTCATCGACACCGATGCTGATTGTGAAAAGATTGCCCAGCAAATGGCCGCCTCGCGCAAAGCCTTGGACAAAGCCTTCTTCTCTATGGTGGGCTGCATGATTGAACAAGGCGATCAATCGGCAGAACACGTCGCCGAAATGCTAACCAAGTTTGCTTAAGCGCTAGACCTTGCATGACTTCCAACGCCCCCCAAATTGTTCAGCTGTTTGACACAGCGTCTAGCACGTACACCTATGTGGTGTACGACGCACACAGTCTGGAGGCCGTCATCATTGATCCTGTTGACACCCAGCTTGAACGCGATCAAAAAACCATTCAAAGCTTGGGCTTGAAACTCAAATGGGCATTGGAGACACATGCCCATGCCGACCACATTACCAGTGCTGGTTTGTTGGCTGAGCACTTGGGTGCGCAAACTGCAGCACCCGAAGGCTGCCACATTGGCACAGCGGCTGTGCAGTTGATCGACGGGCAAATGATTCCGTTTGGCGCCTTTGTTTTGAAGGCGCTCCACACGCCAGGACACACGGGCGGCAGCATGTGCTTTTATGTGAATGCAGACCAAGCCAGTCATGTATTCACGGGCGATACCTTGTTGATTGGGGGGTGTGGTCGCACCGATTTTCAGTCGGGCAGCGCCAAAGACATGTTCAACAGCCTGACCAACATTTTGTTCAAGTTGCCCGCCAGCACCACAGTGTGGCCAGGCCATGATTACCAAGGTCGCACGCATTCCAGCATTGGCCATGAAATGCAGCACAACCAGCGCGTGGCGGGCAAATCTTTGGCGCAGTTTGAAGCCATCATGCTGAATTTGAATTTACCCAAACCCAAGCGAATCGATGAAGCGGTTCCCGCAAATTTAACGTCGGGCTTGCGCCATGACGCAGGAGGAGAAGTTGTGTCCAACGAAGTTTTGAGTGTGAAGGCCGCACAAGGCTATGCCGGTGATGTTTTGCCCGAGTTGGCATGGCATTGGGTGCAATCGGGTGAGGCGGTGCTGGTCGATGTGCGTTCAGATGCTGAGCGTGCATGGGTGGGCTTTGTGCCTGAAGCCAAGCCGCTGGCTTGGAAGCAATGGCCGGTGGTCGATGTCAATCCGGCGTTTGATGCCAGCATTCAAGCCATTGGCGCAGAAGGCAAAAAGATTGTGTTGCTGTGCCGCAGTGGTGTTCGATCGGTAGCGGCTGCGCAGCGCGCAACGCAATTGGGCCTTGAGGCTTACAACATTTTGGAAGGCTTTGAAGGCGATCCCGATGCCAACGCTCACCGCGGTATGTTGGGTGGCTGGCGCAAACGGGGCTTGCCTTGGAGACAAAACTGATGAATTCAAAAACCACCTCGCCCGACCTCAGCCCCCAAGTGCAAGCTTTGTTGGCGCGCATCGAGGCCAAGCAAGATGAGGTGGTGGCGCTCACGCAAGCCTTGGTGCGCATCCCCACGGTCAATCCACCAGGCGATGCATATGAGGCGTGTGCACGTTTCATTGGCGAACGTCTCAAGCCCCGCGGATTTGCCGTTGAATATGTTCGCGCACACGGCGCGCCAGGCGACTCCGATGCCAAACCACGGGTCAATGTGGTGGCACGCTGGCAAGGCGCAGTAGGCGGTGAGTGTGTTCACTTCAACAGCCACATCGACGTGGTGGAAGCGGGCAGTGGTTGGACCTCTGATCCCTTTGGCGCAGAAATCCGCGATGGCAAAATTTATGGCCGTGGTACCTGCGATATGAAGGGTGGTTTGGCTGCCAGCATCATTGCGTGTGAGGCACTGATTGAATCGGGCTTGCCCATTCCTGGTGCCCTTGAAATCAGTGGCACTGTCGACGAAGAATCAGGCGGCTTTGCGGGTGTGGGCTATTTGGCTGAACGCGGTTACTTCAGCAAACCGCGCGTGCACCACGTGATCATTCCTGAGCCCTTGGGTGTAGACCGCATTTGCTTGGGGCACCGCGGTGTCTGGTGGGGCGAGGTCGAAACCAAAGGGCGCATTGCGCATGGCTCCATGCCGTTTTTGGGCGACAGCGCCATCAACCACATGAGCGCATTCATTCATTTGCTCGAAACACAATTGCAACCGCAGTTGAACCAACGCCGAACTTCAGAACCCGTTGAGCCACCGGGCGCACGCGTCAGCACTTTGAATATCAACAGCATTCATGGGGGTCAAGTCGAGCAGCGCTACGCCAATGACGCGCGCGGTTGGCCCACTGCGGATACGCCTTCGCCGGTTGTCGCGCACAGCTGTCGTACGGTGCTTGATCGACGTTTCATTGCAGAAGAAAACTTAGAAGCAGTGAAACAAGAAATCATCGACATGCTGGATGAACTGAAACGCACGCGACCTGGTTTTGATTACGGCATTCGCGAGATCATGAGCTTTGTGCCAACGGCCACGCCGCGCGATGCACCGGTGGTAGATGCCACAGCGCGCGCCATTGCTCGCGTGTTGGGGCGTGAGCCTTCTTACATTGCCAGCCCTGGCACGTATGACCAAAAGCACATTGTGCGCACGGGCAAGCTGAAAGACTGCATTGCCTATGGCCCAGGCATTCTTGATTTGGCGCACCAACCCAATGAGTATGTGGGCATTCAAGAGTTGGTGGATTCGGCCAAAGTGATGGCTCTGGCCAGCCTCACGTTGACAGGCACCATTCGCTGATTCAAGTATTAAATGCCTGGCGGCCGTTTTTGAATCAGATCTTGCGCAGCCTGTTCATAAGCGTGCGCAACTTGTAGCAACTCAAAATCGCCTTGAGGTTTGCCAATCAATTGCAGACCCATAGGCAGGCCTTGCGCATTGAATCCTGCGGGGACGCTGATGGCGGGTAAGCCTGCAAAAGTAGCGTAGATCACCACCTCCATCCAGCGGTGATAAGTGTCCATGCCTTGTCCATTGATGTGCTTTGGCCAGCGTTCAGTGACATCAAAAGGCCAGACTTGCGCCACAGGCAAAGCCAGCAAATCAAAGGATTCAAACAGTTTGAGCATGCTTTGGTAGTAGCGCGTGCGCGTCACACTGGCTTGCATCAGTTGACTGCCTGTGAGGCCAAGCGATTGATCGTATTCCCACTGACCTTCGGCTTTGACTTTGTCTCGCCAATTGGCGTGGTGCGTATAGGTGGCGATGTTGCGTCCAGCCAATGCTTTGCGCCAAACCAGCCAGGCCTCCCAAATTTCTTCAGGGGCCATGCCCAACTGGGCAGTGGCCACATCAGCGCCAATGGTCTCGAATGTTTTCAGGGCACTTTCACAGACCGGCAAAATGCCGTCTTCCACGGCTAAATAAGCATTGAGATTGCCTAACCAACCGATGCGCCGATGCTTCACTGACGCGTCTAAGCTTTGTGTGAACGCATGGCCTGATTCTGCAATTGACAAGGGCGAACGTGCGTCATAACCCGCTTGTGTTGACAAGAGCATGGCCAAGTCTCGGACGGTTCTGGCTATGGGCCCTTCGGTGCTCAACTGTGCAATGAACGCATCGGGCACCGGGTATCGCGGCAGTCGGCCTTGTGAGGGCCGCATGCCAAACACATGGTTCCAGCCTGCAGGGTTGCGTAAACTGCCCATGAAGTCAGACCCATCGGCCACAGGCAACATGCGCTGCGCCAAAGCCACTGCCGCACCGCCACTGCTGCCGCCAGCACTTTTGGAGTGGTCCCATGCATTGTGCGTAGCGCCAAACACTTCGTTGAAGGTGTGCGAGCCCAAACCAAATTCGGGTGTGTTGGTTTTGCCAACAAAGATGCAGCCTGCTGCACGCATGCGGGCTGACATCAGGTTGTCTGTGGTGGCAGGCAAGGCGTCGGTGAGGGGTGAGCCATGGCGAGTTGGGAAGCCCGCTACATCGACCAAGTCTTTGACGGCCTGTGGAATGCCGTGCAGCCATCCCATCGATTTGCCGCGCGCCAGTTGTGCATCTCTCTCGTCTGCTTGTTGCAAAACGAGTTCGGGCGGTGCAAGGCTGACGATGGCGTTGCTGGCAGGGTTGTGGGTGTCGATTTGTTTCAAATAAGCCAGTGCCACTTCACGGCAAGACACCGCTTTGCTGTGAATGGCCTGTGACAAATCGAGGGCTGACATATTTGGGATAACCATGCGAAGCTTTCTCTTGAAGTTCTAGGCGCGATGCTGTCAAAAAGTCATTATCATTCCCCCTATGACTTTTTTGGCCATCGATGTCGGCAACACCCGCTTGAAGTGGGCACTTTACGACCGTCCCCACACCCAAGCCACTGTGCTGGCACAGGGCGCAGAATTCTTAGAAAACATCGAGACCTTGGCCGAAGGCCCCTGGTCACAATTGCCAGTGCCCGATCAGATGCTCGGTTGCGTGGTGGCTGGCGACGCCGTCAAGCGCCGCGTTCAGGAACAAATGGAATTGTGGGATGTGGCACCTCAGTGGGTGGTGTCTTCTAATGAAGAGGCTGGCGTGACCAACGGTTACGACCACCCTACACGTCTAGGCTCTGACCGATGGGTGGCCATGATTGGTGCAAGGCACCGCTTGTTGCTTCAAGGCCTACAGAAGCCTTTGGTGGTTGTCATGGTGGGCACAGCCGTCACTGTAGAAGCCTTAGACCAGCACGGCAAATTTTTGGGGGGCTTGATTTTGCCCGGCCACGGCATCATGCTGCGCGCATTGGAATCTGGCACTGCTGGGTTGCATGTGCCCACCGGCGAAGTGCGCCCCTTTCCTACCAACACCAGCGATGCCTTGACCAGTGGCGGAACCTACGCCATTGCCGGTGCCTGTGAGCGCATGGTGCAGCACTTGAAAGATCACACAGGCATGATGCCTGCTTGTGTCATGACGGGTGGCGCGGGCTGGAAAATGGCGCCCAGCATGGCCATTCAATTTGAGTTGGTCGACAGCCTTATTTTTGACGGCTTGTTGAAGCTGGCGCAGACGCGCTTTGCCTAAGCCTCAAATTAACATCAACTTAGCACCTAATAGAGCTTTTTACTTGGCGCTGGCCTCGTAGGCTTGTGTCAATTGCATCAGGTGTGCGCGCTCTTCAGCGTTTTCTAAATAAGGCGCCAACAACAAAAGCACATGACGCGCCCCACGGGCTAAGGCATCGCCAGCACTTTCGGGCTCCATGGCATGGCGTGGGTTGCGCACATATTCGTAGCTGAGCCAATAGGTCACCACCACCGACATGCTGGCCGACAAGGTGGTGAAGGTGGCCGGCTCATTGCGAATGTGGCCCTGTCTGGCCAAGGCCTGCAGCAACGCATTCAAAGACGCAGTTTTGGCTTCTAAGATGTTTTTGAAATGCATTTCCAAGTGTCTGTTTTTAGACAGCAAATCATTCAGGTCACGGTACAAAAACCGATGGTCCCAAATGAGTTCAAACAAGGAGTGCAAAAAGAACCAAGCGTCCTCGACATCTTTCACATCTTGGCTGGCGTCTAACAACTTCAAGATGCGCTCTTTGTAGTCGTCAAACAAGTGGCTGACCAACTGATCTTTGGCCGGAAAGTGATAGTACAAATTGCCCGGACTGATGCTCAGCTCTGAGGAAATAAGCGTGGTCGACACGTTGGGCTCGCCATAGCGATTGAACAAGTCCAATGCCACGGTGGCGATGCGCTCCGCGGTGCGGCGAGGTGCTTTTTTTGCCATGCCAGGTTTTATCGTTTGGCTTTGGCTGCTGTTGAGCTGGCGCGTTTACGCGGCGCAGTTTGAGGCTGCTTGTCTTTGAGTGCCGCTTCTAATGCCGCTTCCAATGCCGCTACCCGTTCTTGAAGTTCAGCCACGTCTTGTGCGGTTGGCAAGCCTAAGCTTTTGAGGGCGCGTGCAACACGGTCTTCAAACATGTGCTCTAAACGATCAACCTTGACCCCGGCCGGTTGTACAAGGGTGGTGTTGATCCCAGAGGTGATGCCCTGTGCCAATTGGTTGAAGTGGGCGGTGGCCTCATGCAGTTTTTCTTGGGCTGCAGCTTGCGACTTGCGCTGAAAGGCCAAACCGTCGGCCACCAAAGATTCAAAAGCTTTGCTGCCTTGAGCGCGCGCCTGAGCTTGTGCTTGGGCCATGGCGCCGAGGCCCGCCAGCCAAATGTCTTTGGAAGCTGTGCTGTGCAGGGAGTCGTTGGCCTTGGTTTGGCCCTTGGCCTGGGCTTGGGCAGACTTCGATGTCGTCTTGGCACTTGGTTTGGATGCGGCTTTGGTGGCCATGAGAACTCCGTACTTCTGGGTTGGTTCAGCAAAACCTCACTTTAACCGCTGTGGAAGTGACTGCCAAGGCTTCTAAAATACAGTTTTTGAAAGAAAAAGCATGGCTGTTCTGATTACCGGCGGGGCGGGCTTCATTGGTGCCAACTTTGTGTTGGACTGGGTGGCACACACAGATGAAAAAATCATCAACTTGGACAAGTTGACCTACGCAGGCAATTTGGAGTCCTTGGCATCGCTACAGAACAACCCGCAGCATGTCTTTGTACAAGGCGATATTGGCGATGACACGTTGTTGCCAGCCTTGTTGGCAGAGCATCAGCCCCGTGCCGTCTTGAACTTTGCGGCAGAAAGCCATGTGGACCGCTCGATTCATGGCCCCGGTGATTTCATTGAAACCAACATTGTGGGCACCTTCCGTTTGTTAGAGTCGGTGCGCGGTTATTGGCAAGCCTTGAGTGCAGAGGCGCAACCACAATTTCGCTTTTTGCATGTGTCCACCGATGAGGTGTACGGCAGCCTCACGCCACAAGATCCGGCCTTCAGTGAAGACAACAAGTACGAGCCCAACAGCCCGTACAGTGCCAGCAAGGCGGCCAGCGACCACTTGGTGCGTGCGTGGCACCACACGTATGGCTTGCCAGTGCTCACCACCCATTGCAGCAACAACTATGGGCCTTTGCACTTTCCTGAAAAGCTCATTCCATTGATGATTGTGAATGCCTTGGCTGGCAAGCCGCTGCCCGTGTATGGCGATGGCATGCAAGTGCGCGATTGGCTGTATGTCAAAGACCATTGCAGTGCCATTCGACGTGTATTAGAGGGCGGCCGTTTGGGTGAAACCTACAACGTGGGTGGCTGGAACGAGAAGCCCAACATTGAGATTGTGAACACGGTGTGTGCGTTGCTCGACGAAATGCGGCCCCGTGCAGATGGCCAGTCTTATCGATCGCAAATCAGCTATGTGAAAGATCGGCCTGGCCACGACCGTCGTTATGCCATCGATGCGCGCAAACTGGAAAAAGAATTGGGATGGAAACCAGCCGAGACCTTTGAAACTGGCATTCGCAAAACAGTGGCTTGGTATTTGCAAAACACAGAATGGGTGGCGCACGTGCAAAGCGGTGCCTACCGCGAGTGGGTTTCAAAGCAATACACGGCTTGAGCGGTATGAAAATTTTATTGCTCGGCAAAAATGGCCAGGTGGGCTGGGAGTTGCAGCGCAGCTTGGCGCCCTTGGGCGAATTGCTGGCCTTAGACCGACACAGCACGTCGCATTGCGGAGACCTGGCCAATTTAGAAGGCTTGGCCAACACCGTTCGCCTGTACCGCCCAGATGTGGTGGTCAATGCGGCGGCCTACACCGCAGTTGACAAAGCTGAAACCGATCAGCAGACGGCCCACTTGGTCAATGCGCTGGCGCCAGAAGTGTTGGCGCGCGCTTGCGCTGCCATTGGCGCAAGCTTGATTCACTATTCCACAGATTATGTTTTTGATGGCAGCGAACATCTGCCTTGGACTGAAACCGATCCAACAGGGCCGCGCAATGTTTATGGCCACAGCAAGTTGGCTGGTGAGCAAGGCATTGCCAAGCAAGGGGCCAAACACATCATCTTTAGAACCAGCTGGGTGTATGGCACCGAAGGCGGCAACTTTGCCAAGACCATGCTGCGCTTGGCGCAAGAGCGCGACAAAATGACCGTCATCAACGATCAGGTTGGCGCGCCTACCGGTGCAAGTCTGTTGGCCGACATCACAGCCCTGGCCCTCCAAGCTTCGCAACCCTTGTCGGGCATCTATCACTTGGCCGCGGCCGGCCAAACCACATGGTTTGAATATGCCAACTACGTGTTGGCCCAGGCCAAACGCATCAAGCCCAGTTTGAACTATGTGGTCAAAGAAGTTCTGCCTGTGCCCACGTCTGAATTTCCGACCCCAGCGCAACGTCCTCTGAACTCTAGGCTGAATTGCGCGCGCTTATCGCAGGCGCTTCAGGTGCAGTTGCCTGCTTGGCAAACGGGCGTAGACCAGCTGCTGACAAAAATTTTGTAAATTGAGCATTGGGCTACGGCCCAAGCGCCTTAAAAGTGTTCACAATACGGCTCTAACAGCCTTCCCTCACATGAGCAAGTACTGACTTGCATGTTTTTTCTTTGACGGAGCAGTCATGACAGACATTGATTCTTTGGCCCACATTGCACCCCGCGACAAAGCAGAAATTTTGGCGCAGGCTTTGCCCTACATTCGCAAGTTTCACGGCAAGACCTTGGTCATCAAATACGGTGGCAACGCCATGACCGACCCTGCTTTGCAAGCCGACTTTGCCGAAGACGTGGTGCTCCTCAAGTTGGTGGGCATGAACCCTGTGGTGGTTCACGGCGGTGGTCCGCAAATTGAAACCGCCTTGAAGCGTTTGGGCAAAAAAGGCGAGTTCATTCAAGGCATGCGCGTGACCGATGCCGAAACCATGGAAGTGGTGGAGTGGGTCTTGGCCGGAGAAGTGCAGCAAGACATTGTGGGCTTGATCAACCAAGCAGGTGGCAAGGCCGTGGGTTTGACGGGGCGTGATGGTGGTCTGATTCGTGCCAAAAAATTAAAAATGCTAGACAACGCAGACCCCAACAAAGAGTACGACGTGGGCCAAGTGGGCGACATTGAATCGATTGACCCCAGTGTGGTCAAAGCCTTGCAAGACGATGCGTTCATTCCGGTGATCAGCCCCATTGGCTTTGGTGAAAACAACGAAAGCTACAACATCAATGCCGATGTGGTGGCCGGCAAATTGGCCAGTGTGCTCAAAGCCGAGAAGTTGGTGCTGCTCACCAACACGCCTGGCGTGTTGGACAAAGCAGGCAATTTGTTGACCGACCTCAGCGCACGCCGCATTGACGAATTGTTTGCCGATGGCACCATCAGTGGTGGCATGTTGCCCAAAATCAGTGGCGCCTTGGATGCCGCGAAGAGTGGTGTGAACGCTGTGCACATCATCGATGGCCGTGTACCGCACGCCATGTTGTTAGAAATTTTGACCGACCAAGCCTTCGGCACCATGATTCGCAGCCACTGAGCAAGGAATATTTCATGACCACAGAGACAAGTCACGAAGACAACATGCCCGACAACGAAGAGGCTGGCGCTGCGCCCACTCGCAAGCGGCCCAAGCCGGGCGAGCGTCGTTTGCAAATTTTGCAAACCTTGGCGGGCATGCTGGAGCAGCCTGGCGCCGAGCGCATTACCACAGCGGCCTTGTCTGCCAAGTTGGGTGTGAGTGAGGCGGCTCTGTACCGTCACTTTGCCAGCAAAGCGCAAATGTTTGAAGGCTTGATTGATTTTGTCGAGCAGTCGGTGTTTGCGTTTGTGCGTCAAATAGCAGACCGCGAACCTGCTGGCCCAGCGCAAGTGGCGCGCACTGTGGCGCTTATTTTGCAGTTTGCAGAAAAGAATCCTGGCATGGCGCGCGTCATGACAGGCGATGCGCTGGTGTTTGAAAACGAGCGTTTGCAAGAGCGTATGAATTTGTTGTTTGACAAACTCGAGAGCACCTTTAAGCAGTCTTTGCGCGATGGCGGCATTCAAGGCGACACGCCCACCGTGGATGCGCAAGTGACGGCCTCTTTGTTGGTGGCTTTCATGATGGGCCGCATGCAGCGTTTTGCACGCTCTGGCTTTAAGCGTTTGCCCTCAGAAAATTTGCAGGCTTCTTTGGCGCGCGTGCTTTAAGTAGAAGGTTCTAGGCGGCCTCAGAAGAAGTTGTTGACTATTTTTAAAATGCACTAAATAATGTGCTTTTTAAAGTGCCAATTCAATGTCCGTCACCCAAACCATTTATGCCCGCAATACAGTCAGCATGACTGATCTTCGGCGCAATCCCTCTGAGGTCATCGAGGTGGCCAATTTGGCGCCGGTGGCTGTGTTGAATCACAACAAACCTGCCGCTTATTTGATTTCAGCTGCAGCGTATGAAGAGATCTTGGAGCAACTTGAAGACGCAGCCCTGACAAAGATTGTCAAAGCACGCCAGCGTGGTAGATCGGTCAAGGTCAACATTGACGACCTATAGTCTTGAGTTTCACGAGCTGGCACTCAAGGAATGGAAAAAATTAGATGGCTCGATCAAGGTACAGTTTAAAAATGCCTTGTCTAAACGGCTTGTAACACCCCATGTGCCTTCTGCAAAACTTCGCGGCGATTTACAAAATACCTACAAGATCAAATTGCGTGATGTAGGTTACCGCTTAGTCTATGAAGTCATCGACCAACAATTGGTTGTCATGGTCATTGCCGTTGGCAAGCGAGACCACAATGAGGCCTATCAGAGCGCTGTCAAACGACACAACTGAGTTGGCAACTGAGTTCACAGCTGCTTAGTTCACCAACTCCAAAGCGTGCCGTCATGTTGCAGCCGGTTCACTGGCAAATAGGCACGCTGATACGGATATTTAGCCGCCAGTTTTTCATCAATGTCCACGCCGTGGCCCGATGACTCGCCGCAATACAGCATGCCTTTTTCAAAGCGCCAGTCGTGCGGAAACACCGACAGCATTTCTTCGCTGTGCGCCATGTGTTCTTGAATGCCAAAGTTGGGCACCCAGGTGTCAAAGTGCAAGGCAGCGCCCATGCAAACAGGTGACATGTCGGTGGCGCCGTGGCAGCCGGTGCGCACTTGGTACAGGCTGGCCAAATTGGCAATGACGCGCAGATGCGTGATGCCGCCTGCGTGCGTGACGGTGGTGCGGATGTAGTCGATCAGTTGCTGCTCGATCAAATCCTTGCAATCCCACACGGTGTTGAAAATCTCGCCCACGGCCAAAGGTGTGGTGGTGTGATGACGAATGAGCTTGAAGGCTTCTTGGTTCTCGGCGGGCGTGGGGTCTTCTAGCCAGAACAAGTGGAAGGGCTCCAGTTCTTTGCCCAAGCGACCCGCCTCAATGGGCGTGAGGCGGTGATGGGCGTCGTGCAATAAATGTGTGTCGGGTCCGACAGCTTCGCGCACGGCTTGGAACAAGCCAGGTGTGTGGCGTAAATACTTTTCGGTGCTCCAGTCGTGCTCGCCAGGCAAGGGGCCGTCGGCGGGTTCGTACATGCGGCCGTTGCCACTCACGCCATAAACTTTGTTCAAACCTGGAATGCCGCTTTGCGCGCGAATGGCCAAGTAGCCCATCTCTTTGTGACGCAAGACTTCGTCCACGGTTTCGGCAGTATCGCGACCGGTGGCGTGGGCATAGGACATGATGCCGGTGCGACTGCGACCCCCCAACAATTGGTAAAGCGGTTGCCCAGCAATTTTGGCTTTGATGTCCCACAACGCCGTGTCGACTGCGGCAATGGCGGTCATCGTCACAGGGCCTCTGCGCCAGTAAGCACCTTTGTAGAGGTACTGCCAGATGTCTTCAATTTGTTGCGGATCGCGGCCAATCAAACAAGGGATGACGTGCTCTTCTAAGTAACTCACCACGGACAGTTCGCGACCATTCAATGTGGCGTCACCAATGCCCGTGAGGCCTTCGTCGGTTTCAATTTTGAGCGTGACGAAATTGCGGCCAGGGCAGCAAACAATGACACGGGCAGCAGTGATTTTCATAATTAATTTTTGAGCAAGAGTGCAGCTTAAACATCTAAGGTGATGGCAAATTTCACAGTGGCATCTACGCCTTGATGAATCACTTGGTCGTGCCAATAGGCAACGCGTTCAAACCATTGTGTGTTGTAGGGTAACTCTGTGCCCCATAAATCTGACCTCGACAACAAAGCTTTCAAGCTGCCCGCTGCATCTGCCACTTGGGTTTTACCAATGGCCAACAAGCTCTCGGCTTGCGGATCGTTCAAGGTGTAGGTGTGCCCTTGTTCATCGATGGCCAAGGTGTAACGCAGAAAGATGGCCGCAGCCAATGCATGGTGTTCAAACGATTGACCTTTGGCCATTTGACCCAAGACAGAAGGTGGCCAACGTTGTGGAATCTTTTGCGAACTGTCGGTGGCAATTTGATGCACGCTGTGCTTCAAGTACGGATTGCCAAAACGCTGAATGAGTGCGTCGCGGTAATCGGCCCAGTCCTTGCGGCTTAAATGCGGCGCTACTTCATGGCTCATCAGGCGCTGTACAAATTCTCGGATGTGATCGGCGCCAATGCATGACGCAATGTAGGGGCGGCCCGTGATGGCGCCCATCAAGGCCATGGCTGAGTGGCTGCCATTGAGCATGCGCAGTTTGGCCTCTTCGTAGCTGTGCACATCGGGTGTGACACGCACGCCGCACTGGGCCAACAGCGCGCCATCGGTAGGGTCGACAAATTTGTCCTCAATGACCCATTCCCAGAATGTTTCGGTGCTGAGTGCACAGTCGTCGATCAAGCCCAAAGCGTCTTTGGCTGCCGCGGCAACCTCGTCTGTTGCTGCAGGCACGATGCGATCGACCATGCTGCAGGGGAAGGCACAGTGGGTGTCCACCCATTGCATGAGCGCTGCATCTTGTGCCGTGGCCGTGGCGTGAATCAAGGCTTGAAGTTTGTAGCCGTTGCCTTGCAGGTTGTCGCAAGAAGCAATGGTGAGGCCTGCATGGCCTGCCGCATGGCGCAAACGCAAGCCGTCAATCAGCAATTGCGCAAGGGCTGGCGTGTAGCCTTTTTCTGTGACGGTGAGAGTGATCCAACGGGTGCTTGGTGCCGCAATGGCATTCAACACGCTGTGTCGTTCTGTGGTGGCCACACTGGTTTGCCAAAGGGCGCCCGGCACTTGCCACTCAACGCCAGCAGCACCTGCAATACGCACGGCATACAAGCCGTCTTGGGCGCGCAGTTTGTTGACCAAGCCAGGTTGCGTCATGCCGACGCCATGAATGCCCCAACGTGAATCGCCTTGGCGAAGCAGTTGGTCAAACACCATGGCTTGGTGTGCTCGATGAAATGCGCCTAAGCCCAAATGCACGACGCCTGTTGCTGTGGGCTTGGGTATGTAGCCCGGTGTTTTGACGGAAGCAGAAACTTGGTGAAGCGAAGCGCGCGAGAGCTTGTGTTCAGACATGTCGGTTTTTCAGTTTGGCTTCGGACGCTTGAATTTCTGACCATGTGGCGTCGTCAATCCAAATGCCGTTTTGCGTGCGGTCAGCGCGTGCTGTGCGCTCGGGTTCACCGGCCAACACCACACCTTCGGTGCCTGGTGCATCGGGACTTTGACGCAACCAATCTTCAAAGGCCAGAGCTTCTTTTTCAAAACTGTCTTGAGTGCCTAGGCGCACAGGATCGATGATCATGGTGAGCATGCCATTGAGCACAGCGCGCTTGTCGTCGGCTTCGCGGTGCCAGGTGCCGCCACCCGTCAACGCGCCGCCCAACAATTCGCAGGCCATGGCCATGCCAAAGCCTTTGTGGTCGCCAAAAGTCATGAGGGCGCCAAACAAACCATTGGATTGCGGCACCACCACCACACCGGGGTTGTTGGTGGGATGGCCTTTTTCATCGATCAAATAACCATCAGGCACTTGCTCGCCTTTGTTGTGCGCCACGCGCATCTTGCCCTGTGCCACACGGCTGGTGGCAAAGTCCAACACGAAAGGTTTTCGGTTGCCCATCGGCACACCAATGCAGCAGGGGTTGGTGCCAAAGCGACCGTCACCCCCACCAAAGGGTGCGACGACGGGTCGTGACAACACGTTGACAAAATGAATGGACACTAAACCTTGGGCTACTGCCATTTCGGCAAAGTGGCCAATGCGGCCCAGGTGATGCGAGCGACTGAGGGCCACCGTGCACACACCGTATTGCTTGGCGCGCTCGATGCCCATCTGCATGGCTTGCACACCTGTGATTTGGCCGTAGCCACGCTGGCCATCCAAGTTGAGCAAGGGGCCGGTATCGAGCACCACTTTGACGCCGGTGTTGGGGTTCAGACCACCCTCCAAAACGGCATCGACATAGCGTGGCACCATGCCCACACCATGCGAGTCATGACCACTTAAATTGGCCATGACCAAGTTGGCTGCCACTTGCTCGGCTTCTGCCGCCTCGCTGCCGGCCATTTGAATGATGCCGGCAATTTGTTGTTGCAGTTGTGCGGCGGGAATGCATTGACTCATAAAAACTTTCTATCCGTGAGACGCCATACACATGGCATGGCAACAGAAGTGGATTACATCACTGCGCCAACTTGCCATGGTACAAATTCGTTTTGGCCATAGCCATGCCGTTCGCTCTTGGTGGGTTCGCCTGAAGCCGCCTTCAAAATCATTTCGAAAATGCGCTGACCCATCTCGGCAATGCTGACACCGCCGTCCACGATCTCACCGCAGTTGAGGTCCATGTCCTCTTCTTGTTTTTTCCACAAGGCTGAGTTGGTCGAAAACTTCAAACTGGGAGAGGGCGCACATCCGTAGGCACTGCCGCGACCGGTGGTGAAGCATATGAGGTTGGCGCCACCAGCCACTTGGCCTGTTGCACTGACGGGGTCGTAGCCGGGTGTGTCCATGTAGACGAAGCCATGCGTGTTGACGGGTTCTGCATATTCATAAACTGCTTGCAGGTTGCTGGTGCCACCTTTGGCCACCGCCCCCAGAGACTTTTCTAAGATGGTGGTCAGGCCACCCGCTTTGTTGCCGGGTGAAGGGTTGTTGTTCATCTCACCGCCGTTGATTTCGGTGTATTTCTCCCACCAGTGAATGCGGTCAATCAGTTTTTGTGCCACTTCTGGTTTCACAGCGCGACGTGTGAGCAAGTGTTCAGCGCCATAAATTTCAGGCGTTTCACTGAGGATGGCGGTGCCGCCGTGTTGTACCAACAAGTCGACAGCAGCACCCAATGCTGGGTTGGCGCTGATGCCAGAGTAACCATCGGAGCCACCGCATTGAAGGCCTACGGTGATGTGTTCTGCACTGCATGGCTCGCGCTTCACTTGATTGGCACGCGGCAGCATTTCTTCGATGAGGGCAATGCCTTTTTCAACCGTGAGGCGTGTGCCACCTGTGTCTTGAATGTTGAACACCTTGAGCGTATCGCCTTCACGCAAACTGCTATGGGCAAGCCAGGTGTTTAGTTGATTGGTTTCGCATCCTAAGCCGACTACCACCACGCCCCAGAAGTTGGCATGTGTGGCATAGCCAGCCAAGGTGCGCTCCAGCAGTTTCATGCCCAAGCCTTCGGTGTCCATGCCGCAGCCTGTGCCATGCGTTAACGCGACCACGCCGTCGACGTTGGGAAAGTTAGCCAGCGCGGCAGGGTTGTTGCGTTTGGAGAAATGATCGGCAATAGCGCGTGCAGCCGTGGCAGAGCAATTGACACTAGACAGCACGCCAATGTAGTTGCGTGTGGCGACGCGGCCATCGGTGCGCTTGATGCCCATGAAGGTGGCCTGCTTGCGTGGCGCTTCGCGCTTCACATCTTGGCCAATGGCATAGTCGCGCTCAAAGTTGCCTTTCTCAGGCCCCATGTTGAGGTTGTGCGTGTGCACATGCTCGCCGGGTTGAATGACGGCACTGGCAAAGCCAATGATTTGGTTGTAACGACGAACGGGTTCGCCCACTTGAATGGCGCGCGTGGCTACTTTGTGACCCGGCGGCACCAAGCCACGCACGGCGACACCATCGACACTGCTGCCGCTCATCAGTTGCGAACGCGCAATGACCACGTCATCGGCGGGATGGAGACGAATGAAAAGACTCATGGTTTCAACTCAATAAAACTGTTTAGGCAACCACAGCACAAGGCCAGGGAAATAGGTAATGACGGCCAAGCTGCCCAGCAACGGAAACAGCCAAGGCAAGATGGCCGCGGTCGTCCGTTCAACGCTGAGTTTGGCCACACGTGCCAACACAAACAAGACCATGCCCATTGGCGGGTGCAGCAAACCAATCATGAGGTTGAGCACCATGACCAAACCAAAGTGAACCAAGTCAATGCCCAGCTTTTGGCAGATGGGAACCAGGATGGGAACCAAGATGGTGATGGCTGCGGTGGGCTCTAAGAAGCAACCCACAAACAACATCAGCAAGTTGGCCAAGAGCAAAAACTTCCAGGGGTCTTGCGTGAAACCTAAGACCCAATCGCTGATGGCCGCCGTCACGCCAGTGGCGGTCAGCATCCAGCCAAAAATACTGGCGGCCGCCACAATGAACATGACTGTGGCCGTGGTTTCGACGGTGTCTAAGCAAATCTTCACAAACATTTTGAAGTGAAGTGTGCGGTACCAGAAGAAGCCCAAAATGATGGCCCAGATACAAGCTGCAATAGCGCCTTCGGTGGGGGTAAATACACCGGTGGTCATGCCACCGATGAGCAACACGGGGGTCATGATGGGCAGTACGGCTTGAAACTTGAAAAGTTTGTCGGCGATGAACAAAAATCCCAGTGCAATAAACACGGTCAATTGAGGGGGTGTTTCAAATAAGGTGACCAAGCCCCAAACACCCAAGGGCCAGCCAATGACAACGGCTGTTTCTGCCAGAGCCTTTAAGACACGTGGCCATTCAAACTTAACGTCTGCACCCCAATTGTTTTTGTGGGCAAAGTAGGCCACTGTGACCATCATGAGCAAGGCCATCAAGGCGCCTGGCAAGATACCCGCTAAAAACAGCGAGCCCACCGACACGTTGGCCATCATGCCGTAAATTACAAAGGGCAAGCTAGGCGGAATGATGGGGCCCAAGGTGGCAGATGCGGCTGTAACGCCCACTGCAAACTCTGTGCTGTAGCCATGGTCTTTCATGGCCTTGATTTCAATGGTGCCAAGGCCTGCAGCGTCGGCAATGGCGGTGCCGCTCATGCCTGCGAACACAACAGAGCCCACCACATTGACGTGGCCCAGGCCGCCTTTCATCCAACCTACCAAAGCCAAAGCGTAGTTGTAAATGCGGTTGGTAATGCCGGCATTGTTCATGAGATTGCCGGCCAAAATAAAGAAGGGCACGGCCAGCAAGGGAAAACTGTCAATGCCCGACACCATGCGGTGAATCACCACAAAGGGGGGCGAGCTTTGTGTCCAGAACAAATAAATGAGAGAGGCGCCTGCCATGGCAATGGCAACCGGAATGCCACCACTCATCAGCAACAAGAACAAAATTTTTAACATCGAATTTCTTTCAGATCTTGAAACTGTGACTTAACGGTCGGTCATTTCTGACTCAGGGCGCTGCAGCACGGTGTAGCCTCGCTGCAAATGAATCCTCATGACCCAAATGGCCCGGATGCACATGGCGGCAAAGCCAACCAACACCACGCCGTAAACCAAGTTCATGGGCAAGTCGACAATGGTCATTTTGTAGTTGCCCAGTTTCTCCATCATTTGATACGTGAGAAAAGTGGCTGCACCAAAAAAGCCTATGCGCATGATGTCGACCAAGGTGTTCATGAATTTGGAAAGCCACTGCGGCATGAACTTGTAAAAGAAGTCCACCTGAATGTGGTTGTTTTTGGCCACGCCAATGGTGGCGCCTGTGAACACAACGGCAATCAAAAGATAGCGGGCAATCTCTTCCGTCCATGAGGCCGAATTGTTCAGTACATAACGCGTAAAGAATTGGTAGAAAACGGTGGCACCTAAAACCCAAAAGAAGCCTAAGGCAACCCAAGCTTCAATGGGGGTGCCAGACAAATCAACTTCTTCGTCGGTCGCGTGAAACTGGCCATCGTCGCCCATGACTTTGGGCATGGCGTCGAGGTCGGGCAGGTTGCTCATGTGGAATTCCTAGTCAAACAAATCACAGGTTGAGCAAAGAGCCCAACCTGTGTGGGGTGTGCCCTTGGCACACCTGTATCGAAATACTGATGCGATTACTTGGCCGCTTGAATCTTGTCGAAGTCAGCCTTGGTAAAGCCCATGGATTCGAGTGGCTTGTTTTTCAAGACAGCGTCTTGGAAAGACTTGCGATCGACTTGAACAATTTGCAAACCTTTTTTCTTGAACTCGTCGACCAACTCGGCTTCACGTGCTTTGATTTTGTTGGTGGCACGAACCGCTGCTTCTTGGGTGACATCTGTGAAAATTTTCTTTTCGGCATCAGACAGTTTGTTCCAAACGTGAGGCGCAATTTGTGTGGTCAAACCGTCCACGATGTGACCGGTCAGCATGATGGCCTTTTGCACTTCAAAGAACTTCTTGGCTTCGATGGTGGTCAAAGGATTTTCTTGCGCTTCAACGGTGCCGTTTTGCAGGGCCAAATAAACTTCGGCAAAAGCAATGGGCGTGGGGTTGGCGCCGCAAGCCTCGGGCGTGGCACGGTAAGCAGGTACGTCGGGCACGCGAATCTTGATGCCCTTCATGCCGGCGCAATTGGTGAAGGCTTTTTGTGCGGTGGTGTGACGCGCGCCGTAGTAGGTGTAGGCGGTCACTTGAATGCCGGTTTTGGCGCGGAACTCATTCACCATTTCTCCAAAGACAGGGCTCTTAGAGTAAGCAATGAGGTGATCGCCATCGCGGAAGATGAAGGGGTAGTAGGCAATGCCAAAGCGGGGGTAGGCGCGCGCGGCAAATGAGGGGCCGCTGATGATCATGTCAACGGTGCCCAATGTGAGGCCTTGGTTGATGTCGGTTTCTTTGCCCAGTGTGGACGCAGGAAAGACTTGAATTTCGTATTTGCCGTTGGTGCGTTTTTTGATTTCTTCACCGGCCCAAACCGACTCGGTGTGATACGGCTCAGATGTTTCATAGACGTGAGCCCACTTCAGCTTGGTTTGCGCTTGTGCCATGGTGCTGCCCAATGCGGCGACCAGACCAATGGCCACCATGCTGGCACTGGCCAGTGCTTTGAGGGTGTTGCGTTTCGTTTTCATGTTGTCTCCTGTTGAGGTGTTGAAATGAGAAGGTGCTGGCGAAAAACTAAAGACGAGAAGGCGCGCTTCGCCAGCTAGCGCTGAATCGTTTATGAGCTTGGTTCAAATGCTTTTGCATGGTTTTGCGTGCGCGCTGTGGGTCGCGCGCTTCGATGGCATCCAAAACTTCTTGGTGCTCTGCAATGGCGGCGGCCCAAGAAGCGGGGGACTCAAAGTAATCGCCCAAACGTTCAAACAAGGGGCCATTGCGGGCTTCTAAATAAAGCTCGAGGGTGTCGTGCATGACGCTGTTGGCGCAGGCATTGGCAATGGCCATGTGAAATGCAATGTCGCTGTCGCGGGGAATGCGACCTGCTTTGGCGTCTTTCTGCATGGCCTTGAGCGCCACGTTCATGGCCTTCATATCTTTGACTTCGGCGTATTCAGCCGCCAGTGCTGCCATTTCTGCTTCGATCAAAGAGCGAGCGCGCATCACTTCGAGAGGGCCCCATTCAGCAGGGGTGTTGAGGGGGCTTGATGTGCTGGTTTTTTTCTTGCCCAAAGATTGGACGTAAATGCCAGAGCCTGTGCGTACTTCAATGACACCTTCAACTTCCAACGCAATGAGCGCCTCGCGCACAGAGGGGCGGCTAAAACCCATTTGAGTGGCCAGGTCGCGTTCGGCCGGCAAACGTGAACCCACGGCAAATTCGCCCGAGGAAATCAATCCTTGGATTTGCTTGGCAATTTGGCGATACAGCCTTTGGGGTTCTGAAGTTTTCAAAGCTCAGGGAATACGTGAAGTGGACAATTGGTCAGACCAGTTGCACAATCTTCACATGGAACCTGAGCGAGGGTCAAGCCAGTTTTGATACGCATAAACCCGAACTCTTCACAACATTTTTCATCATGACTTCAGTCACCATCGATCGCGTTTTTTTGCGTCAAGTCAATTTGCCGCCCAAGGTGGTTCGCACCGATGCCATTCAATCATTTGTGACACAAGAAACCATTTTGCTCACCTTGGTGTGCAGCGATGGCATAGAGGCCACAGGCTATGCGTACACCATTGGTACGGGTGGCAGCTCTGTCATTGCCTTGTTGAAGGATCATTTGGTGCCGCGCCTACTTGGCAAAAACCCAGTACACGTTGAAGCCATCTGGAAAGATTTGTTTTTTCACACGCACGCCACGGCCGTCGGTGCCATGACCAGTTTGGCGCTGGCATGCGTCGATACGGCCCTCTGGGACTGGCGCGCCAAGAGCCAACAACTGCCTTTGTGGCAATTGCTCGGCGGCGCGCAAAGCAGGGTACCGCTTTACACCACCGAGGGCGGGTGGCTGCATTTGTCACCCGAAGAATTGGTGGCGCAAACTTTGCAGGCTAAAGCCGACGGTTTCAAAGGGGCCAAGATCAAAATCGGAAGGCCGCATATCAGCGAAGATGTGGCGCGCCTGTCGGCTGTGCGCGATGCGGTTGGCCCTGGTTTTGACATCATGACCGACGCCAACCAAGGCTTCAATCGCGCCGAAGTGGTCAGAAGAGCTAAGGCCTTCGAGGGACTTGATTTGGCATGGTTAGAAGAACCCTTGCCTGCCGAAGACGTTTCTGGACACCGTCAATTGCGCGAGCACACCAGCATTCCTGTTGCGGTGGGCGAGTCGATGTACCACCCAATGCAATTCAGAGAATATTTAGAGCAAGGCGCCTGCAGCGTGGTGCAGCCCGATGTGGCGCGCATTGGCGGCATCACACCCTGGATCAAAACGGCTCACTTGGCCGAAACCTTTGATGTACCGGTGTGCCCGCACTTTTTGATGGAGCTGCATGTCAGTTTGTGCGCCGCAGTGCCCAATGCCACGTGGGTGGAATACATTCCGCAATTGGACGACATCACGCATTCACGCATGAAGGTCAAAGATGGCTTTGCCCATCCACCCGAAACACCTGGTTTGGGCATCGACTGGGATTGGCAAGCCATTGAAAAACGACAACAGATACATTTGGAGATCAAAGCATGAGATTGAAGAACAAAAACATCTTGGTGACCGCAGCCGGACAAGGCATTGGACATGCCGCCGTCATGGCCATGGTGGCCGAGGGTGCCACGGTATGGGCCACAGATGTCAACCCAGAATTGCTCAAGGCTTATGCTGGTGTGGCCAATGTGCACACGGCCGTATTGGATGTCATGAACAAAGACGATATTCAAAAACAAGTTGCCCTCATTCCGCGCATTGATGCCTTGTTCAATTGTGCAGGTGTGGTGCACGGCGGTACTATTTTGCAAGCCACCGACAAAGACTGGGACTTTGCTTTCAATCTCAATGCGCGTGGCCAGTTTTGGATGATTCAAGCCGTGTTGCCCAAAATGCTTGAGCAGGGTGGCGGCAGCATCATCAACATGGCCAGTGTGTGCTCCAGTGTCAAAGGTTTGCCCAACCGATTTATCTACGGCGCATCCAAAGCGGCCGTCATTGGTTTGACCAAAAGTGTGGCTGCAGACTTTGTGGCCAAAGGCATTCGTTGCAATGCCATTTGCCCTGGCACGGTCGACACGCCTTCTTTGCAAGACCGTATCAACTCAGAAGCCGATCCTGTGCAAGCGCGCAAAAACTTTGTGGCACGCCAACCCATGGGCCGCATTGCACAAGCGCACGAAATTGCACCCATCGTGGTCTTCTTGGCCTCCGATGAAGCGGCATTTGCCACAGGCAATGCCTACATGGTCGATGGCGGCATGACCATTTAAGCCAATCGAGCCACCCGTACTTATCACTTTAACTTTCAAAGAAATCCATGAACCAATACGACATGAAAGGCCGCCACGCGGTCATCACCGGCGGCGCCACAGGTTTGGGCTATGCCATTGCCGAGCGCGTGCTGGCCTCTGGCGGCAGCGTCACCTTGTGGGATCGCGATGAAGCGGGCATGGCAAAAGCCGCGGCCAGTTTGAACCATCCAGGCAAGGTTCATGCGGTCAAAGTCGATGTGGCCCAGCATGCATCGGTTGTTGCCGCTACCGAAGCCACTTTGAAAAACGGCCCTGTCGATGCCGTGGTCAACTGCGCTGGTATCACGGGTCCCAACACACAAGTCTGGAACTATCCCGTTGACGCGTGGCAGCAAGTGATGGACGTCAATGTCAATGGTGTTTTTTATTGCTGCCGCGAATGGGCACCTCACCTCAAAGACCGTCCAGCAGGTCGCATCGTTAACATCGCGTCGGTGGCGGGCAAAGATGGCAACCCCAATGCCAGCGCCTACAGTGCCAGCAAGGCCGCTGTCATGGCCATCACCAAATCGCTAGGCAAAGAATTGGCCAATACCAATGTGCGCGTGAACTGCGTCACACCGGCAGCTGTCAAAACCGCCATCTTCGATCAGATGACGCCCGAGCACATTCAGTTCATGTTGTCCAAAATTCCCATGGGACGTTTTGGCACGCCCGACGAAGTGGCTGCCATGGTGACGTGGTTGCTGACCGAAGATTGTTCGTTCTCTACGGGCGCTGTGTTTGATTTGTCGGGTGGCCGCTCAACGTATTGAGGCGTTTTCGATCACAATCACTCCCAATCTATTTTCCATTCACTGATTTTTTGACTCAAAGGAAGTTTTCATGAAACTCGTGCGTTATGGCCAGCCCGGCAAAGAAAAACCAGGTCTTATTGACGCCGCAGGCAAGCTGCGCGACCTGAGCGGTGTGGTGTCCGACATCGGCCCCGACCAACTGTCTGACAAAGTTTTGGCCAAACTGGCCAAGCTCAAAACCGACAAGCTGCCTTTGGTCAAAGGCAAGCCGCGCATGGGTTGCCCCGTGGCCAACGTGCGCAAGTTCATTGCCATTGGTTTGAACTATGCCGACCACGCCGCCGAATCCAACTTGCCCGTGCCCAAAGAACCCATTGTGTTCATGAAGGCCACCTCTTGCATTCAAGGACCCAACGACGAAGTGATGTTGCCTAAAGGCTCTGTCAAAACCGATTGGGAAGTGGAACTGGGCATCGTCATTGGCAAGCACGCCAGCTACGTGTCACAAAAAGAAGCCCTCGACTATGTGGCCGGCTATTGCACCATCAACGACGTCAGCGAGCGCGAATACCAAATCGAGCGCGGCGGCACATGGGATAAGGGCAAGGGTTGCGACACCTTCGGCCCCATCGGCCCTTGGATGGTCACCAAAGACGAAGTGCCCAATGTCCAAAACCTCAAAATGTTTTTGGACGTCAACGGTCAGCGCATGCAAACCGGCACCACCAAAACCATGATTTTTGGTGTCACCAAGTTGGTGAGCTATGTTAGCCAGTTCATGACCCTCGAGCCTGGTGACATCATCACCACGGGCACACCACCCGGTGTGGGCATGGGCATCAAAAAAGATGGCAAGCCAGCACCTGTGTACCTTAAAAAGGGCGACGTCATGCACCTTGGCATTGAAGGCTTGGGCGAGCAAACGCAAAAAGTGGTGGCCTTCAAGCGCAAGGCTTAAGGCTCACGCGTTTCAGCCTTCAGCCTTTTGCATCTTGCACAAGGCTTAGAAAGGCCTCACAAGGCGAGTCAGGATTAACCCTGATTCGCCTTTTGTTTTTGCCGAGTTGAGCATTTTCATGCAAAATAGAACGAGCGTTCTATTTTTCAAATGTTCAAGGCATGACAGTACGACACATCACATCGGGTTCCTCTGCAGGTGCAGTTGCCAATGCCCATCGTGCGTCTGACGATGGCAACAGCCGTACCTTGATCAAAGGGCGCCAAACCAAAGCAACCATTGTCGATGCCGCCCTGGGGCTTGCGTCTCAAATCGGCTTAGAAGGCCTGTCCATCGGCGCTTTGGCAGAGGTCACCGGCATGAGCAAATCGGGCGTGTTTGCGCACTTTGGCTCGCGCGAAGAATTGCAAATTTCAGTCATCCGGGAGTACCACGACCGCTTTGAAAGCGAAGTGTTTTATCCGGCCTTGAGTTGCAATCGTGGCCTGCCACGGTTGCAATCTTTGTTTGACAACTGGATGCAACGCACCTCCACCGAAATTGATTCGGGCTGCATCTACATCAGCGGTGCCGTAGAGTTTGACGATCGGCCAGGTTTGGTGCGAGACGCCTTGGCCTCGTCGGTCAATACATGGCAAAACGCATTGCAGCGAGCTGTGGCGCAAGCCCAGGCCGAAAAACATCTGAACGCGCAAGCCGATCCGCTGCAAGTTGCCTTCGAAATTCACGGCCTCATTTTGGCCTTGCACTATGAAGCTCGTTTTTTACGCAATCCTGGCGCCGTTGACCGAGCGCGCCAAGGATTCAACACCATCGTGGCGCGCAATCAGCCCTGAGCTGACGACGCACCCTCATCCACTCCATGCATTTTTCTGAAAGTTAAACATGCCCAGCTACACCCCACCCCTGCGCGACCTTCAATTTGTGTTGCACGAGTTGCTCGATTTAGAAAATGAACTCAAGGCCATGCCCAAGCATGCCGACACCGATGCCGATACCATCAATGCGGTGTTGGAAGAGGGCGGTAAATTCGCGGCCGAAGTGGTTTTTCCATTGAATGTATCGGGCGACGAAGAAGGCTGCAAACTTAACCGCGATACACACGACGTGACGGCACCGGCAGGCTTCAAGGACGCCTATGCCAAATACGTCGAAGGCGGATGGGCTGCGCTCAGCGCCGAAGAAGAATACGGCGGTCAAGGATTGCCCTTGGTGGTCAATCAGTGTTTCTTTGAAATGCTCAACTCTGCCAACCAAGCTTGGACCATGTATCCAGGCTTGTCACATGGCGCACATGCTTGCTTGTCAGCCCATGGCTCGCTTACACAAAAGAGCACCTACTTGCCAAAGCTCACCAGCGGCGAGTGGACCGGCACCATGTGCCTGACCGAACCCCATTGCGGCACCGATTTGGGCATGCTGCGCACCAAAGCCGAACCGCAAGCCGATGGCACGTATCGCTTAACGGGTCAGAAGATTTTCATCAGCGCGGGCGAGCACGATTTGGCGGGCAACATTGTTCACTTGGTGTTGGCTCGTTTGCCCGATGCGCCCGCAGGTAGCAAAGGCATCAGCTTGTTTGTGGTGCCCAAGTTCAACGTCAAGGCCGATGGCTCGATTGGCGAACGCAATGGCATTTACTGCGGCGGCTTGGAGCACAAGATGGGCATCCATGGCAACGCCACCTGCCAGATGGTGCTGGATGGCGCTGTGGGCGACATGGTGGGTCAGCCCAACAAAGGTTTGGCGGCCATGTTCGTGATGATGAACGGTGCGCGTTTGGGCGTGGGCAACCAATCTTTGGGCCTGACAGAAGTGGCCTATCAAAACGCATTGGCGTATGCCAAAGACCGCATTCAAATGCGCAGCTTGTCTGGTGTGAAGGCGCCCGCCAAACCTGCAGACCCCATTTTGGTTCACCCTGATGTACGCCGCATGTTGCTAACAGCCAAGGCCTATGCCGAAGGCGGCCGCGCATTGGCGTGCTACGGTGCCTTGTTGATCGACAAAGAATTGAACCACCCTGATGAAAAAGTTCGGGCCGATTCTGCCGAAATTTTGGCCCTGTTAACCCCCATCGTGAAAGCTTTCTTAACCGACAACGGTTACCAAGCCACCACCATGTGCCAACAAGTGTTTGGTGGCCATGGTTATATCAAAGAGTGGGGCATGGAGCAGTACGTGCGCGATGCGCGCATCAACATGATTTACGAAGGCACCAACGGCATTCAGTCACTCGACTTGTTGGGCCGCAAGGTGTTGGGCAACCAAGGTGCCAGCTTGCAAAAGTTTGGCAAGCTGATTGGCAAATTGGTGGCGCAAGAAATGGGCAACGAAGCCATGGCCGAGTTCATCAAACCGTTGGCCGACCTAGGTCAAAAGATGACGCAGTTCACCACCGAAATTGGCATGAAAGCCATGGGCAATGCCGACGAAGTGGGCGCTGCCTCGGTCGATTATTTGCGTGTGGCCGGGCACTTGGTGTTTGCTTATTTCTGGGCTCGCATGGCGCAAGTGGCTTTGGCCAAAATTGCAGCGGCCGAAGAAGAAGCACAGCGCCCCGATCCGTTTTACAAAGCCAAGCTGCAAACAGCGCGCTTCTACTTTGCGCGTCTGTTGCCTGAAACACTGACCCTCATGAACACCGCGCGCTCTGGTGCCGATGTGCTCATGGACACAGACTTGGCTTTGGCCTAAGTGACATTCATTGATCAATCTTGAAGGAGACCTTGATGCGCCGTTCGATTCATTTGCAGTTTTTATTGAAGTCCAGTGTGGTGTTGGCCGCGTCTGCTTTTGCTGCCTTGGCCATGGCCAATTCACCCGTGGGTCAATGGCATACGCTGGATGACAAAACCGGTGAGCTGAAAAGCATGGTTGTGATTTATGAGCAACAAGGTGTTGTCCGTGGGCGTGTTGAAAAGGTGTTGCGCAAAGATGCCGACCCTTCCGCTAAATGCGAGAAGTGCAGCGATGACCGGAAAAACCAGCCCGTGGTGGGCATGGAGATCATTCGAGGCGCCAAAAAAGCCGGTGGCAAAAATGTCTGGGAAGACGGTGAAATTTTGGATCCTGAAAACGGCAAAACGTATGGCCTTCGCCTGACCCCCGTCGAGAATGGCGCGAAATTAGAAGTGCGCGGTTCGATCGGCCCCTTTGGCCGTACCCAAACTTGGGTTCGCGTCCCCGGTACCAATTGAAATCATTGATCCAAACGAAAGACACAACAGCATGTCAGACATCTTGACCCACCTCGATGGCGGAGTGATGACCCTCACTCTCAACCGCCTCGACAAAAAGAACTCCATCACTGGCGACATGTACGCCGCCATGGCGCAAGCCATTGACCAGGCCCAAGCCGACCCCGCCACCCGCGTGTTGGTGATACAAGGCCATGAGTCCATCTTCAGTGCGGGCAATGACATTGGCGACTTTTTGAACAAGCCACCTTCAACGGTCGACTCGCCAGTGTTTCATTTCATGCGCGCACTCAGCACCTTTGAGAAGCCGGCCATTGCCGCTGTTGCGGGCCCTGCTGTGGGCATCGGCACCACATTGCTGTTTCATTGCGACTTGGTCTACGCAGGCGACAACGCTGCGTTCTCTATGCCCTTTGTGAACCTGGGTTTGTGCCCAGAGTTTGCCTCCAGCATATTGGCGCCGCAAATGTTTGGCTATCACCGTGCTGCAGAAGCTTTGCTCTTGGGAGAAGCCTTCTTTGCAGAAGCCGCCCTCGAAATTGGCTTGGTCAACCGCGTGGTGCCCCCCACAGAGGTCAATGGCTATGCGCAAGCGCAAGCCAAAAAACTGGCGGCCAAACCCTTGTCATCTTTGGTTGAAACCAAACGCTTGATGAAGGGTGGTCAGTCTAAAGCCTTGATTGAACGCATGGGCGAAGAAGGTCAAAGTTTCCGCCGAATGCTGACTGAGCCTGCTGCGCGCGAAGCTTTTGGTGCCTTCATGGAAAAACGCAAGCCCGACTTCTCTAAAATCTAAGTTGAACCGCCAACCTAGATTGCACCATGACTTCTTCTCGCGCAGACACCCCGCCTCAGGTCAACTTTGAACCTGAGTTCATCGAAGGTTTGCGCGAGATCTACGAAGACAAAATTCTCTTCAACCAATGGATGGGTTTGAAGATTGAAAGCATTCAGCCCACGGGCATCGTGGCGCATCTCACCATGAAGCCTGAGTTGGTGGGGCACTTTGCGTACCACCGCATTCATGGCGGTGTGATCAGTGCCGTTCTCGATGCCATGGGCAGCTTGGCGGTGATGGCGGCTCTAGGAGCCAAGCACATGGACGAATTGCCTGCCAAAAGGCTAGAGCGCTTCGCGCGGCACAGCACCATTGATTTGCGCATTGACTTTTTGCGCCCTGGCATTGGCGACCAATTTGTCATTCATGCCGAGGCCGTTCGCGTAGGCGCTAGGGTTGGCAATGCGCGCATGGAGTTTCGTGCAGCCGACGGCAAATTGCTGTCGACAGGCACCGCGGCTTACCTCACGTCTTAAGCTGCAGGCACGGGCGTGGGTTTGCCCGAGGCGTCAATGGCCACGTAGGTCAAACGCGCTTCCGTCACCTTGATGAATTCGCCTTGGTTGGAAAAACGTTCGGCAAACACTTCCACTTGAACCGTGATGGACGTCTTGCCGATGCGTGTGATCTTGGAAAAGAACGAGAGCAAGTCACCCACTTTCACGGGTTGCTTGAAAATGAACTCGTTCACCGCGACGGTGGCCATGCGGCCACGCACGCGCCTGGCAGGCAACACGGCACCCGCCAAGTCAACCTGTGCCATGACCCAGCCGCCAAAAATGTCGCCATTGGCATTGCAGTCAGCGGGCATGGGAATGACCTTGAGCACCAGTTCTTGGTCGGTGGGCAAAGCTACTTTTTCTGGCAGGTTCATAGGAAGGCCTTGGGTGAATGCATCAATACAGGAGCACAATGTTGGCTTGATTTTGATTCAGATTGTGACCCATGCGCCATCACGGTGAAAGTTCTTCCGCCCAAACAGCACCCGCCACACTGGGCGCAGTCGTTGCGCAGCCCCCTCAACAAGACTCTGACGGCCGTACGCTCAAGCGTTTGTTGCCTTATTTGCTGGCTTACAAATGGCGGGTTGCTGCTGCTTTGTCGTTCATGGTGGGCGCCAAGCTGGCCAACGTCAGTGTGCCTATTTTGCTCAAAAACTTGGTCGATGCCATGAGCTTCAAGCCAAGTGATCCCGCGCAAGTGTTGGTGGTGCCAGCTGCCTTGCTGATGGGCTATGGCGCATTGCGCCTCATGACCTCTGCCTTCACAGAACTCAGAGAGTTGGTATTTGCCAAAGCCACCCAAGGCGCAGCACGCAGCATTGCGCTAGAAACCTTTCAGCACTTGCACGCCCTGAGCTTGCGTTTCCATTTGGCCCGCCAGACCGGTGGCATGACGCGTGACATCGAGCGCGGCGTGCGCGGTATTGAGTCGCTCATTTCTTACTCGCTGTACAGCATCGTGCCCACCCTCATTGAGGTGGCCTTGGTCTTGACCATTTTGGCGGTCAAGTTTGATGCGTGGTTTGCATGGATCACCCTGGCGGCATTGGGTTTATACATTTTCTTCACGGTGCAGGTAACAGAGTGGCGTACACACTTTAGAAAACAAGCCAACGAATTTGATTCAGCGGCGCACACCAAAGCCATTGACTCCTTGCTGAACTACGAAACCGTCAAGTACTTTGGCAACGAGGCCTACGAAGCCAACCGTTATGACGAAAGTTTGGAGCGCCTCCGAAAAGCGCGCTTGAAATCTCAAACCTCTTTGTCGCTTCTCAATACAGGCCAACAACTGATCATTGCGGCCGCATTGGTGGCCATGCTGTGGCGCGCCACGCAAGGTGTTGTGGACGGCCGCATGACTTTGGGCGATTTGGTCATGATCAACGCCTTCATGATTCAGCTCTACATTCCCTTGAACTTCCTGGGTGTGCTGTACCGCGAAATCAAACAAAGCCTGACCGATCTCGACAAGATGTTTGTGTTAATGGACCGCGAGCGTGAAGTGGCCGATGTGCACAACGCACCCGAACTCAATTGCCAGCACAGCGCGCACTTGAAGTTTGAGAATGTGTCGTTTGCCTATGAGTCTGACAGACCCATCTTGCACAACATCAGCTTCGAAATTCCTTCGGGTAAAACGGTTGCTGTGGTGGGCCCCTCTGGCTCTGGCAAATCGACGCTGGCGCGATTGATGTTTCGTTTCTACGATGTGCAGCAAGGCCGCATTACCATCAACGGTCAAGACATTCGGCAGGTAACGCAGCACAGCGTGCGCAAGTCTTTGGGCATCGTGCCGCAAGACACAGTGTTGTTCAATGACACCGTGGCTTACAACATTGGTTACGGCAGAACGGGTGCCACGCAGGAAGACATTGAAACGGCGGCCAAAGCTGCGCGCATTCATGACTTCATTGTGTCCACCCCCAAAGGCTATGCCACCTCGGTGGGCGAACGCGGCCTGAAGTTGTCGGGCGGTGAAAAACAACGCGTGGCCATCGCCCGTACATTGCTCAAAAATCCGCCCATCTTGGTCTTTGATGAAGCCACCTCGGCGCTCGACTCCGCCAATGAGCGCGCCATTCAGGCCGAGCTGGCCAATGCCGCCCAAAACAAAACCACCTTGGTCATTGCCCACCGTTTGTCGACGGTGGTCGATGCGCACGAAATTTTGGTCATGGAAGCGGGTCACATCATTGAGCGCGGCCACCATGCCCAACTTCTGCAACTGAATGGCCGTTACGCGCAAATGTGGGCTTTGCAGCAAAACTCTGAAGCCGGTGCGGGATAATGCAGGCATGGAAACCAAGTGGCTTGAAGACTTTGTGAGCTTGGCTGAAACGCGAAGTTTCAGCCGGTCGGCGCAACTTCGCCATGTCACACAACCTGCGTTTTCCAGGCGCATTCAGTCGCTCGAGGCTTGGGCCGGCGTTGCATTGATCGACCGCAGCTCTTACCCCACCCACCTCACGCCTGCAGGTGAAACGCTTTATGCACAAGCATTGGAACTTCTGCAGTCCTTGCACAACACGCGCGACACGGTGCGCTTGCAAGGCTTGGCAGAGCAAGATCTGATGGCCTTGCTAGACCCCTCTTCGCAAAAATCTTGATTGGCAACACACCATGACTTCAACTTTAACCCTGACCCGCCCCGATGATTGGCATTTGCATGTGCGCGATGGCGCTGCCCTGCAAACGGTGGTGCCACACACCGCCGCCCAATTTGGCCGCGCCATCATCATGCCCAACCTGAAGCCACCCGTCACCACGGCCGATTTGGCCTTGGCCTACAAGGGGCGCATCATGGCAGCGGTGCCCAAGGGCGTGGCCTTTGAGCCGCTCATGACCTTGTACCTGACCGACAATTTGCCACCCGAAGAAATCGTCAAAGCCAAAGCCGCAGGCGTGGTGGCTTGCAAACTTTATCCTGCAGGTGCCACCACTAACAGCGATGCTGGCGTCACCGATTTGAAAAAGATTTATCCCACGCTAGAAGCCATGCAAAAGGTGGGCATGTTGTTGTTGGTGCATGGCGAAGTGACCAGCAGCGACATCGATTTGTTTGACCGCGAAGCCGCCTTCATTGACACGCAACTGATTCCATTGCGCCGTGATTTTCCCGAACTCAAAATTGTGTTCGAGCACATCACCACCAAAGATGCCGCCGACTACGTCATGTCAGCCGATCGCTTTGTTGGCGCCACGCTCACCGCGCATCACTTGCTCTACAACCGCAATGCCATCTTTACGGGCGGCATTCGCCCGCACTATTACTGCTTGCCCGTGCTCAAGCGCGAAACGCATCGTGTGGCCTTGCTCCAAGCAGCCACCTCGGGCAACACACGTTTCTTTTTGGGCACCGACAGTGCGCCGCACCCAGCACATTTAAAAGAACATGCCTCCGGCTGCGCTGGGTGCTACACCGCACACGCCGCCATGGAGATGTACGCCGAAGCCTTTGACAGTGTGGGCAAGTTGGCCCAGCTTGAAGCCTTTGCCAGCTTCAATGGCGCCGATTTTTATGGCTTGCCACGCAACACGGGCACCATCACCTTGAAGCGTGAGTCTTGGACGCCGCCAGAGAGTTTCCAATTTGGTGAAGCTGATTTGAAACCCTTGCGCTCGGGTGAAGCTTTGCCATGGCGTGTGGCATAAGCCGCATTGATTGGTCTGCGCCTTGGCTTCTGCCTTGGCGTAACACAGGCGAGCGCATTGCCCAAGCTGTGTCGCAAGGTGCATCTGTGGCCGAAGCCTGTAATGCCGCGCGGACGCTGTGCCCTGTGCAGTTTGTGCCGCAAGATCAATTGCCCGAAGGCATGCCTTACGAGCAGTACATCTTCGACCACGAGGCCGTGCCCACACGCGATGGCTTGCATGATTTTTTCAATGCCTTGTGTTGGTTGACTTTTCCGCTGGCCAAAAAACAACTCAACCAAGTGCAAGCTGCCGCCATTCAAGCGCAAGGCGTGGGTGCGGTGCGCGGCGCAGTGCGCGATGCCGTGACAGTGTTTGACGAAAACGCCTGCTTGTTGCAAGTGGACGATGCCATTTGGGATGCGCTGGTCAGGCGCGATTGGCATGCGGCATTTGTGGCCCACCGAGGGCTTTGGGACTCTGCGCACATGCAAATTTTTGGTCATGCGGCCTTAGAAAAATTGGTGGCGCCCTACAAAGCCATCACGGTTCACATGTGGCGGGTGCCCCAGCAAGTGCCCTTGTCCGAGTGGGACGCATGGTTGGCTCATGATTTGCAGGCTGCAAAATTGGCCAGCAAGCCGTTTTTGCCTACGCCTGTGCTGGGCATTCCGGGCTGGTGGTCAGACAATGAAACCCCTGATTTTTACCAAGACACCCAGGTTTTTCGCTTGCCCAGAGCGGCTTAAAAGCCGTTCTATTTTGAGGAATTAAGACCCCCCACTTGATTTTGTTGGTCTGACCCCTAACATTCGAACTGTGCGCTTGGCCTTCGCTGGGCGGTGGAACTTTATTCCTCATGAAACGTATTCTTTTATTTGTATTGACCAACTTGGCCGTGGTGCTGGTCTTGGGTGTGGTGGCCAGTTTGTTGGGAGTGAACCGGTTCCTCACCTCCAATGGTTTGAATTTGACCGCCCTCTTGGGTTATGCCCTGATCATGGGCTTTGGTGGCGCCTTCATTTCATTGCTCATTAGCAAGCCCGTAGCCAAGTGGAGTTCAGGTGTCCAGGTCATTGCACAACCCAGCAACGCCGACGAAAAATGGTTGGTCGACACCGTTAAAAAGCTGTCCGACAAGGCCGGCATTGGCATGCCTGAAGTCGGTATCTTTGAAGGCGACCCCAATGCCTTTGCCACTGGCGCCTTTAAAAACTCGGCCTTGGTTGCCGTCTCTACAGGTCTGTTGCAAAACATGACTCACGAAGAAATTGAAGCCGTGCTGGCGCACGAAGTGGCGCACATTGCCAACGGTGACATGGTCACCATGACCCTCATCCAAGGCGTCATGAACACCTTTGTGGTCTTCTTGTCGCGCGTGGTGGGCTATGCAGTCGACAGTTTTTTGCGCAAAAACGACGAAGAAAACACCGGCCCTGGCATGGGCTACTGGATCACCACCATCGTGTTGGACATTGTGTTGGGCTTTGCCGCTGCCATTGTGGTGGCCTGGTTCAGCCGTCAGCGCGAGTTCCGCGCCGATGCGGGTGCCGCAGATTTGATGGGCCGCAAGCAACCCATGATGAACGCACTTGCCCGTCTGGGCGGCTTGCACACCGCCGAATTGCCCAAGAGCGTGGCCGCCATGGGCATTGCGGGTGGTATTGGTCAGTTGTTCTCAACGCACCCGCCCATTGAAGAGCGCATTGCTGCTTTGCAAAACAGCTGATCTGTTCATTTGCAAGTTCCAAAACGGGCCAGGGTGGCCCGTTTTTTTTGAGCATCCGCCTGTGAAGTCTTTTCGGGCGGGTAACTCAAGAGACTTTGTCTCTGTCAGCGCTCCGATATAGTGGCGGGGTGCCCAGATTTCTTCCGACCCCCCTCCAACGCCTGATCACGCTCACGCGATTGCAGAACACACGGCGTTTTGATCGTCTGCCGCCGTCTGTCAAAGGCATGGTGTGGATGGCTTTGGGTGGTATTTCTTTTTCTTTGTTGAACACCATCGCGCGGTCCATCGCCATGCAAATGGACCCGTTCGAGGCGCAGTTTTTGCGCTACTTCTGCGGTTTGCTCATCATGCTGCCCTTGCTTTGGTACCAAGGCTTGGCCGCTTATGTGCCCAATGACATCAAGGGCCAGTTTTGGCGCGGGGGTGTGCACACGGTCGGCCTTATTTTGTGGTTCATTGCGTTGCCGCAAATTCCGCTGGCCGACATGACCGCCATAGGTTTTACCGGCCCCATCTTCATCATGTTGGGTGCCGCTTGGTTTTTGGGTGAGCCCATGCGAAAAGACCGCTGGATTGCCGCTGGCATTGGGTTTTTGGGCGTGCTGGTGGTGGTGGTGCCCAATCTTTCAGGCTCGGGGGGCTGGTACAACTTGGTGATGTTGGCTTCATCGCCTGTTTTTGCCGCTTCATTTCTCATTACCAAGCACCTAACCCGCACAGAAAAGCCGGGCGTCATTGTGATGTGGCAATCGATCACAGTCACCTTGTTCAGCCTGCCTTTGGCCTTGCTGCACTGGCAAGCGCCCACATTTTGGCAGTGGGTGGGCTTTATGGTGGCAGGCGTTTTAGGCACGGTGGGCCACTACAGCCTCACCAAAGCTTTCAGCATTGTTGATATTTCAGCCACGCAGTCTCTGCGCTTTTTAGACTTGGTGTGGGCTTCGCTGCTGGGCTGGTTGGTGTTTGGCGATGTGCCCAGTCAATGGACTTGGATTGGGGCCTTCGTGATTTTGCTGTCAACTGTGTGGATTGCGCGCAGAGAAGGACGCAGACGTGAAACACCTGCTGCGACCAACTCCTCAGAAACTTAAGCGTCTAGCGGCGGGTTGCTGATGCCACTGGCCACATGGCCTGCGGGCACATGTTGCGCAGCCGATTCAATGTGGCCTGTTTGGTCATCAAAGAAAAAGTCGGGTTCGAACTCTTTCAAAAATTCCCCTTTGGGCAAGCCGCCCAAGAACATGGCCTCGTCGACTTCAATGTTCCATTCCATGAGGGTGCGAATGGCGCGCTCGTGCGCAGGTGCACTGCGCGCTGTGACCAAGGCCGTACGAATGCGCATGGCGGGCGTGCCCTCTTGTTGCAGTCGATGAAGCGCGGCCAGCAAGGGCTTGAACGGCCCGGCCAACAAAGGCTGCGCCGCCTTGGCGCGCTCGTGCGCTTGAAATGCCGACAAGCCTTCTGCTTGAAACACCCGCTCGGCTTCATCAGAAAACAACACGGCATCGCCGTCGAATGCAATGCGCACTTCGTGGGGATGTGCTTCGGAGGCATGCGCAGAGTGTGGATAAACCTGCGCAGCGGGCACACCCGCATCGAGGGCCGCACGGACATCCGACAAATGCGTCGACAAAAACAAGTTGGCGTTGAGCGGCTTTAAATACCGCCAGGGCGATTGGCCGCGAGTGAAACTGCCACGCTGAATGGGCAGGCCGTAGTGCTGTGCCGATCTGAACACCCGCATGCCAGACACAGGATCGTTGCGCGACAAAATGACCACTTCAACCCGCTGCGTTTGCGCATCGTTAAAGGCCAGCAATTTCTTGACCAAAGAAAAAGCCACACCAGGTTTGGCAGGCTCTTCTAAGCGTTCAAGTTGCAGCTTCATGTAGGCGCGGTCATCGCCTTGTTCAAAGACTTGGTTCTCTTCTTCAAAATCAAACAAGGCGCGCGATGAAATCGCCACCACCAATTGACCGTCTAAGCTGGCTGCCATGGTGCGCTCCTAAGTTGATGCAGGTTCAACGAACCCATTGATTGAGTTCCATGATGGGCATGAGGACGGCCAGCACAATGAGCATGACCACTGCGCCCATGGCCACAATCAGCAAGGGCTCGAGGATGGTGGCAAGCGCCAAAGCGCGCCGTTGCACATCGGCCGAGAGTTGTTGCGCGGCGCGTTGCAACATGATGGGCAATTGCCCCGTCTGCTCGCCCAAGCGCGCAAACATGGCCAGCAAACTGGGGAAGCGTTTCTTTTGGCTCATGGCCATGGCCAAGGGGGCACCTTCTCGTACCAACACCAAGGCATCGAGCACGTCTTCTCGCATGGCTTGGTTAGACAAGGTGTCGGCAGCAGATTGCATGGCCTTTAAGATGGGCACGCCTGCAGCCGTGAGCATGGCCAAGGTGCTGGCAAAACGCGCAGTGTTGTAGCCCGTGGCCAGTCTGCCCAGAATGGGCAATTGCAAAAACGCCGCATCAAATTGAATGCGCAAGCGCGGGCGTTTCAAGGCTTGGTGAATGCCCAGCCACGACAAGCCTAGCAGCAGAACCAGCGTCCAGCCATGGTTGCGAACAAAATCACTGATGGCCAACATGGCCACGGTGAGGCCAGGCAGCTTGCGTTGGCTGCCAGTGAACACCTGTGCCACTTGCGGCACCACAGTGCTCAGCAAAAAAATCACAATCAGCAAGGCAATGGCACTGACGATGGCAGGGTACAAAGACGCGCTGAGCAATTTGGCCTTGAGCGTTTGTTGATCTTGCAAATCGTCGGCCAATTGGGTGAGGACTTGGCCCAAATTGCCGCCTTGCTCGCCCGCACTGATGACCGCGGTGTAGAGCGAAGAAAATTCTTTGGGGTGTTGCGCCATGGCCTTGGCCAAGCCCAAGCCGGCATTGACCTCAGCGCGCAATTGCGCCACCAGGTGGGCTTGTTTCTCTGATTCGGCTTCGTCACTTAAAGCGGCCAATGCGCGCTCTAGTGGCAGCCCGCTGCTGACCAAACTGGCCAACTGCCGAGTCCACACAGCCAAGGCATTGGGTGAGAAACATTGGCGCGAACCAATGTTGGTTTGCCAAATGCTGTGGGTGTTTTTTTCTGCAGCATTTGCGCTCAAGGCCTGCACCGAAAGCGGCACCAACGCTTGCGCACGCAATTGGCTGCGTGCTGCTTTGGCACTGTCGGCCTCGATCACGCCTTTGCGCAAGGCGCCATCGTTTTGCAGAGCTTCATAAGAATAAGCAGGCATGGCGTGGTGAAGGTTCCGTGTCTTTATCGGTCAAAGTAAAGCAGGCCAATTTGACCGTTGACCAAGCTGTGTGGCCCAGACAATTTGGCCACATTGCCCACTTCTTTGTTGATGCCCAGGGTGCTGTACCAAGCCCACCGCCTCGACAGGCTGTGCTTGTAACTTAAGCCTGAGCCAACAGAGCCCGTGCCTGTGGTGAGACCGCCAGCGCCAATGCGGTGAATGCCGGCGGCGGTTCGCCAATGTTCTGCGGGTGCCCAAGTGAGGCCAGAGCTGAGGCTGAGTTCGCTGTGATTGGACAATGGCCAAGCATAGGAGACCCCCAACCCTAAGGTGCTGCTGTCTCCGCGGTTGAGTACATCTTGCGTCCACTCTACGCCTGCAGACCAACGGTCTGTGATGCGCACATTGGCCAAGACACGGCTTCTGAGCGTCTTACGGCCAGACTCAAAGACATCAAAGCTCTCGTTGGTGTTGAGGTTGTGAATTCGCATCGACAAACCCAAGCTGATGTCGTTTTTTTCAATCCATTGGTAACTGAGACTGGGTTCTTTGCGAAAACTGTTGAAACGCAACCACTCTTGGCCGTCGCCAATGCCCACGCGCCATCGGCCATAGCGCAAACCCAAAACGGGTCGAAGTTTTGCACTGCGAGAGGCTTGATTGATATCGTCTGCACGAACGCGCATGCCCAGTGTGTAGTTCCATGGCGATGCTGCTTCGGGCGTGTCGGGCTTTGCAGTTGGTGCATCGCTTGTATCGGCCATGCTGCTTGGTTGTGCCTGACAGATGCCGCAAAGCAAACTGCCGCAAAACAAACTCAATAAACCCGTCAAGGAGAGGCGGAGCGTGCGCAGACTTGGCATGCTGAGGTCAGTCGCGCGTCACGCGCAGCAACTCTTCGGCTTTGGTGATGCCCAACTGAACCAAGCGCTCGCCGTCTTCGCGCATGAGCACCATGCCGCCCGCGACAGCTGCTTCGCGGATGTTGGCTTCAGCTTGTTTGGCATGAATTTGGGCCCGCAATGCGTCGTCTGTGACCAGTAATTCAAAAATGCCAGTGCGCCCTGCATAGCCTGTTTGACCGCAGTGTGTGCAGCCTGTGCCTTGGCAGTGTGTGCAAACTTTTCGCACCAAACGCTGCGCCAACACACCGAGCAAAGAAGAGCTAAGCAGGAAAGGTTCAATGCCCATGTCGGTCAGGCGCGTGACGGCACTGGCCGCATCGTTGGTGTGCAAAGTGGCCAGCACCAAGTGACCTGTCATGGAGGCTTGGATGGCAATTTGCGCGGTTTCAAAATCGCGAATCTCGCCAATCATGATGATGTCTGGATCTTGTCGCAAAATGGCGCGCAAGGCTTTGGCAAAGGTTAAATCAATTTTGGCATTGACTTGCGTTTGGCCCACGCCCGCCAACTCATATTCAATCGGGTCTTCCACCGTCATGATGTTGCTGCCCGTGGCGTCCAAACTTTGCAGTGCGGCATACAGCGTGGTGGTTTTGCCAGAACCAGTAGGGCCTGTGACCAAAATCAAACCATGCGGCTGCTTGACCAATTGTTGGAAGCGCTCTAAGGTGCGCCCTTGCATGCCCACCGAGGGCAAGCTAAGCCGTGTTTCCGATTTGTCGAGCAAGCGCAGCACGGCGCGTTCGCCATGGGCACTTGGCAAAGTGGAGACCCGCACATCGACTGCGCGTGAGCCCAAGCGCAAACTGATGCGGCCATCTTGTGGCAAACGTTTTTCGGCAATGTCGAGCTCGGCCATGATTTTCAAGCGAGAAATCAGGGCTGCATGCAAAGCGCGATTGGGTTGTACCACTTCGCGCAAATTACCATCGACCCGAAAGCGCACACTCGAGTGTCGCTCGTAGGGTTCGATGTGAATGTCGCTGGCACCATCGCGCGCGGCTTGCGTCAGTAGTGCATTCAGCATCCGAATGATGGGTGCGTCGTCGCTGGTCTCTAGCAAATCTTCGACGGCGGGCAGCTCTTGCATCATGCGAGACAAGTCGGCAGCCGATTCCACTTCACTCACCACAGCGGCGGCACTGGATTCGCCTGGACCGTATTGCTGGGTGTAGGCCTGACTGATGCGCTGCTTTAAAAGCGCGGGCGTTTCTCTGGCAATCTCGAAGTCTGCGTTGTCATGGTGCCACTTGCGCATCACTTCGGCGATGGCGTTGGCCACACTGTCTGCGCAGAGCCACAGTGTCAAACGCGTGCCATCGTCTTCCAACAACAGTTGGTGACTGCGTGCAAACGCATAAGGAAGAGGGTACTTGCTGGCCATCTGAATCAAGGTTTGCGGGTTGCTTCAGGCAATACAGGTGCGCCTGTCACGGGCAAGCCTGGGCTGGCGGTGGGCTGTGCCTCCATTTGCACGCCGCGCATTTGTTCGTAGCGGCTCAAGGACAGGTTTTCAGTGGACGCCCCATCACGCACCACGACAGGACGCAAGAACACCATCAAATTGGTTTTTTTGCGGCCGCGAGATTCTGCGCGGAACAAGTTGCCAAACAAAGGCACATCTCCCAGACCTGGCACGCGCTCTTGGCTGTTGCCGTAATCGTCTTGCAACAAGCCACCCAAGACCACAATGGCACCATCTTCCACCAGCACGCTGGATTCAATGGAGCGTTTGTTGGTGATCAAACCTGTTGCCGAATTGATGGACGCAGGGTCAAGGCGACTGACCTCTTGGTAAATCTGCAACTTGACGGTGCCGTTCTCGCTGATCTGTGGCTTGACGCGAAGGGTTAGGCCCACATCTTTGCGCTCAATGGTTTGAAACGGATTGACCGAACCCGCATTGGTGTTGTTGTTGGTGTATTGACCCGTCACGAAGGGCACGTTTTGGCCAATCACAATTTTGGCTTCTTCGTTGTCCAGCGTCAGCAAATTAGGTGTGGACAACACGTTGCCGTCGCCAGTGGTTTGCAAAAAGCGCGCTAAGAAGCCCAGCACGTACGTGCCATTGCTGTTGTGTGCTACCCCAACGTTCAGGCCCGATGAAGGCGCCACATTGCCGCTGGCACCTTGCGTGGCCAACGAAATGAGGTTGGCGCCGCCGACCCTGAAGTTGGTGCCCAACAAGCCAATGTTGGTATCGCCTTTGCCGCCCACTGGGCCTTGCCATTGCACGCCAAATTCGGCCGCTTTTTCGGCGCTGACTTCGGCAATCAAGCTTTCTACAAAGACCTGTGCGCGGCGTGCATCGAGTTTGTCTATGACCGCACGCAATTGACGGTATTGCGGTTCAGGCGCCGTGATGATGAGGGCGTTGGTAGAAGGGTCGGCTTGAATTTGACCGCCCGTAGAAGGCTGTGAGCCTGCTGAGAAACTGGCGTTGGCGCCACTTGCATTGTTAGCGTTGGTGGCATTGCCAGTGCTTGGCATGCTGGCGGGTGCTGTGCTGTTGCCTGTATTACCTTGCGCCGACATGGCTGCCCGCAAAGTGGCCGCCAATTTGGTGGCATCTGCATTTTTCAAATACACCACGTGAATGTTGCCGCTGGCCGCATTGGGGCCTGCATCAGAGGGGCGATCGAGTTGGGCAATGAGTGATCGTGCCAAGGCGACTCGCGCAGCATTGGCAGCGCGCACAATGAGTGAGTTGCTGCGTGCCTCGGCCATCACCATGGTTTTGAAAGTGGCATCGGATTGACCTGCAGCAGGTGCGCCGCTGCTCGCGGCGCCTGTGTCAAGCAAACGCTGCAACATGGGCACCACGTCGCTGGCCAAAGCGTGCTTCAAGGGCACCACCTCGACGCCAGTGGCATTGGCCACATCGAGCGCGGCAATGATACGGCCCAAGCGTTGCAAGTTGTCAGCGTAGTCGGTGATGACCAAAGCGTTGGTGCCAGGGTTCACATTGACCGTGTTGTTGGGACTAATGAGCGGCCGCAAGATGGGTACCAAGTTGTTGGCACTCTCGTGGTTGAGCTGAAAAATTTGAGTCAGAATTTGTCCGTTGGATGCAGGCACAGCGCCTGCAGACACACCACCACTTTGCAACTTGGCATCGGCCTCGGGCACGACCAAATACAAACCTGCAGACTCCACCAAGGCAAAACTTTGTGTGCGCAGTTGTGCCGCAAACAAACGCAGTGCCTGTGCAGGCGCAAC
Source organism: Limnohabitans sp. (assembly GCA_049655425.1). GTDB lineage: Bacteria > Pseudomonadota > Gammaproteobacteria > Burkholderiales > Burkholderiaceae_C > Limnohabitans_A. The sequence goes on from JBASJS010000007.1 coordinate 162,372, forward strand.
AGGCACCGTACTGGTCAGGGTGATGGTGCCTTTGACGCGAGGATCGACCACCACGTTGTGACCCGACAGCGTGGCCAAGGTTTTGGCAACCGCTTCAATCTCAGCATTGTTGAAGTTGAGGGTGACGGGCTCTTGTGCGGGCTTGGCAGGGGCGCTGGCGTTAGCTTTTTTGTTGACCTTGGGTGCTTGCGCGTTGACGGTGCTGCCCAGAAAGGCCAAGGGCAAGCAGACGCACATACTGATCAGCAGTTGCGTGAGTCGATTGCTGTGAGGCGTTGACTTAGAGGTGTGTGTGCAAAAGACCATGATGTTCAACCCAATGAAAGCAAGCTGCGCGCGCCTTGGCGCCGTCCAATGATGTTCAGCAAATTTGACAAAGCGTCTGCGTGCTCAGGCACGGCAGATGCTTCCCCGCGAAATTGAAATTTTTGTCCTTGCCACTGGCCTTGGCCACTGAGCAGCAAGCTGCCAGACAGCGTTGACAAGGTAAGAGACGGCAAAGCAGAAGCTGCCGAGTTGGTGGCGTCTGCTTTGCCAAGACTGACTTGGTAAGTGCCCATGGGCCGCAAGGTGCTTAAGGTAGAAGACATGTTTTCGGCTGTGAGCTTGATCTGACCTTGCATGCCGGCTTGACCTGGCATGACGTGCAGCGACAGTTGTTGGGTGACCAAGACCAAGTTGCCTTCGGGTTGCATGGTATTCCAGGGCGCCCCCAAGCCAGTGAGCAAATGCGCTGGCCATTGCGAGCGGTGATCGTCAAATTGCAATTGCAATTGCAAAGTGCTTTGACTGCTCAATTGATTGCTAAGTTGAATGCGCCCTTGCACAAGGAGCGGCTGTGTCATGCAGCAGGCCGCCATCAACTGCAAGTTGACCTGCGGCAAGGCCAAACCTTGTGCCAAACCTTGTGGCTGTAGACCTAACTGCCAAGAGATGCGACCCGGCAAGGCCATGGAATCTCGACTGCCTTGGCCACCGGTGAGCACCAACTTGCCAGAGCCTTGCCATACTGAGCCCTGTGCTTCTTGCAATTGAACTTGCCCGTGGGTGACTTGCTGCACGGTTTGCGCAAGCCACAGCGCGGGCCAATTGACCAGCAAGGAAACTAGGGTGCCAAGAAAAGCGCCGGCCCATGCCCAAGCCCAGCCAGAAGGACTGCCAATGTGAGCAGAAGGGCGAGGGTTGATCGGTGGCTGGTTCATGGTCAGCGCGATGGCAAATTCAAAATGAGTGCACCTCGCCAAAGTTCTTTGGCGCTGGTAGCTTTGCCCGAGGTTGTGCCCGAGGCTGTACCTGGGGTTGTCCCCGAGAATTTCTGCAGGTGTGCTTCGATGGGCAGTGCATGTGATTTGTTTCTGGCCATTGCCAAAAACTGCGCCAAGCTGTCGGCAGACACGCCGCTCAGAGTAAGCGTGGCCCTTGTGCCTTGAATGTTCAAACTTGCACCCGCACCCAAGATTTCCGTCGCGCTCTGTTGCAAGAGGCTGGCCGCGTCGGCTGGGTTTAAGCGCGGCGATTTTTGCAAAGCCTGCGCTTGCGCTTGTAGGCTTTTGAGTGTCTGTGTTTGAGCTTCCAGTTGTGACAGCTGCGATGGCACTTCGCGTAAAGTTTTGAGGGCGGGCGCGATGTTGAACGACCCTAACAAAACAAGCCCCAGAACCAGCGCTGTCCAAAAGAAAAGCTGTCGCTCTTTGGCAGACGCTTGTTGAAATGCATCTAAGAATTTGAAGCTCATGGCGCCTCCTTGAGTGGCGTGATGCGCCATTGAGAGCCGTAGTTTTGAGCGTCAAGCCCTTGGGCGCGCAGACTTTGCACAAAGGCGGGTGCTTGCGCGCTGTTCAATTGCAAACCTTGCAGTTTGGTTTCGGCTTGGCCTTGTGCTTGGTAGTCGATGGCGGCGATGCTTTGTCCTGCCGGCAATGCGGCACCGACCACTTGCAAGGCATGTTCCAAATCACGCGGTGTTGCCGTGCCCAAAGTGCTTTGTAATTGGCGCACCTCTCTGGCCATTTGCAAGGGCGCATCGACCACGGGTACCTGCGGAAAACTTTGCTTCAAAATATTTTTGTGCAATTCTTTTTGCGCAGCCACTTGTGCATTGAGTTGCCAAGCCGCCAAGTTGAGGCCAAGCAACTGGGTGGCCAGCAAAATGCCAGCAAACCATCGGACTGGTCGCCACTCGGGGTTGCGAGAAAATTTTTGCCATGTGCGCTGCACAGATTGCCGCCATCTGGCGCTGCCATGTGCGGCAAATTCAAATTGCGCCAAATCCCATTGCGTTTCTGCTGCTTGGCGATATCGAGACAATGCGGGCACCACTTGCACGCGCCAAGTTTGCAAGCATTCTGCCAAATGGCTTGACGCATGATTTTGCGCTTGGCTTTGCTGTTGAATTTGTAAATTGTTCAATGCTTTGAGTGCCAAGTCGGCCACGGCGGGGTCGGTCTGAATCGTCACTTGGCGTGGCAGCTTGCCAATGTCGGTGCTGGCTGTTTTTTGTAGCAGCTCAATCAAGTGAATCAGACCTGCTTGCAAGGGCAAGTGCCATGCGCCTTGGCCGTCATGCACCCACAGTTGTGCGGCATCTGGCGTGCCGCTGATCCATGCACTGAAGTCAGACGATGCAGTGCCACTGGCAGGTGGCCATTCGGGCACGATGCGATGCACCGAGTTGCCTCTCGCTTGCAGTTGGTTGAGGTGGCCTTGAAGCCAAGCTTTGTTGCACACAGCCACCCAGGCGGTTTGGCCAGCTTGCCAATTGGGTTGAAGTGCCACGTGCAAGTTGTCAATGTCATCTAGCAATGGTTCTTCTAGCAAACTCTGCAAGGCAGTGAGCAACCTCTGCGTTTGCCGCTGCAAGCCTGCAGGCAAATTGACCTTGTGCCAAGACAACGCAGTAGCGGGCACGATGGCCCAAATTTCTTTGTCGCGGGCGCCAGCCTCTGCGGTCGACAAGACCTGCTGGGGGTAATCGCTGCCGTTGGCAGCTTGCATTGGCAGCGTAAAAAGTTGAGTGCTCATGGCTGACTCGATTGTAGAAGCGACTCTGACTTAGGTGGGGGGAGAATTCCCGCAATTTTTTGGCGCCAAACAAAACTGACATTGCCAGCATCTCGCAAAATCAGGGCCGTTTCTTCTTGGGTACGGTCTTCCATGCGCAAACGCCCCCAAACCTGGAAAAATCGAGAACCCACGGTGTGCCAGCGCGCTTCTAGTGGCTTGCCGCCCAGTGCTTTGCTGGCATCGGTCAGGTTGCCAAAGTGCGCGCGCGTCCTTTGCTGCACAAATTGCTGGGCAGTGGCCAAGTCCAGTCCGGGTACCGTGGCATAAATCACTTCAGCGCTGGCCGTGTTCAAGTTGACGGGGGTCAGCTCGGGCAAGATGGTGACGTGAGGCGACAAACGTTCAACTGATTCTCGGCTGAGGCCCAGCCACTGCAATTGGGCAATTTGCTGGGGTAACAAGGCCGCGCCCGTTGGGCTGCCTGCACTTAAATTGCCTGAACCTACATTGCCTTGTGTGCCCAGTGGGGCCTTGGCCGCCTGAGCCGCAACTTGCCATTCGCGCGACAACACAAGCAACTCTGAAGCAGGCAAGCCCAGCACATTGAACAATCGGCTCATGGCCACTTGCATGTTGGGGTTCAACTGCCCTGCGACTTGGCCATCGACGGCCTCCAGCCAATTGCGTAAGTTGATGCGACCCTGCGCGTCGGTGACCTGACCCGACAGAAAGACCTCAGGGTCGCCCTCTCGCAATTGCTGGTCTTGTGCCAAAAAGGTCGACAGCTTGGCTTCTTTAAGGGGTAGGGCCCAAGGCTCGGCTAAATGATCAGCCCCGCCGCTGTTGCCGCTTGACAATGCATCTTCTCGCAAAATCAGGCGAGACCAATCTAGGGCACCATTCAGCAGCCACCCCGACTGCACACGGTGCCGTTCGGCGCTCTCCACCTCTACATGGCGCCATTGCTGCCACAGCGCCACACTGGCCAGGGTGGCCACCAAAGTCACCACCAACATGGCGCTGATGAGTGCGGCCCCTTTTTGCGAAGCGTTGGATAGATGGCGCTTCATTGCTTGGCCACCGTGAAGCTTGGACGGACCCAATCCAGGGTCACTTTGCCTGAGAGGGCGGCATTGTCTGGCAACTCAATGACCAAACGAATGCCTTCGGGCAAAACATTGCTTGCGCCCAGCGGGGTGCCTGTGGGGTTGGCGCCCGAACTCGAGAGGGCATTGCTCCAAGCGCCATCCCGGTGGTAATAAATTTGCCAACTGCGCAGTGCTTGCACCAAGACCTCATGGGTATCACTTGACGTGGGGTTGCCTGCAGACTCGCCCCAAACTTGGGCTTGTGTCCAAGCCAGCAACCAAGCATCACCACGTGTGAGCGGGGCCGATTGCCACCGAGTCCATTGGCCATTGCCCAAAGACCATGCCACCACTTGCAGCCCGGCTTGGGGGTCTTGTGAATGCTGACGTGTGATGCGCAGAACACGTCCGTCCCAATCTAAGGCCGGCACATTGGGCAAGCTGCTCATGTTGTCGAGATCGGTGCGCCACTGCGACAGGCCCACTTGCAAAGTTTGGTGCGCATCACTGCGACTTTGTAAACTGAATTGCGCTTTGGCCATGCCGTCCAATCCACGCCAGCTGATGAGGGCCATCAGCGCCAAAATGGCACTGGCTACCAACACCTCAATCAAGGTGAAGCCGCCAGATTTTTGTAGCGCAGCAGCACGTTTCATCAATAGCGCCCCATCACGGTGGACAGCTGCAGCAGGGGCGTGCTGTTTTGCCCCTCAATTTGCACCACACGCGCATCAACCCGTCTGAAGTTGGGGTTGGGCGTAACTTGTACCGACAAATTCACTTGCAAACTCAGCCCCGCTTGCAGGCAGCTCATGCTGCTCTCACCCAGAGGCGGCACTTGGCGCGACAAACGCAAGCGACTGAATTCGTTTTCCGCGCAAATTTGCGCCAGCCACTGCGTCGATTGACGTGAGGCATTGCGCGTGAGGGCGTCGGTGGCGCGCAGTCCGGCCATGAGCGCAATGGCCACAATGCCCAGAGCCACCAAGACTTCAATCAAGGTAAAGCCCGCAGCCGAATGCCTTTGGCGTAAGTGCCGCGCTTTCGTTTGAGTTTGAATTTGAGTGCGCACTGTCATGGCGCTGTACGCTTCACTTTGAAGGGCTGAAGCCCATCGGTGCTGATCCACAACTGTGTTTCTTTGACGCGCAATGCAACACTTTGAGGGCCAATGATGGGATCGGGTCCCAAAATCACCACAGGTGAGCCCTGAACTTGCGTCAGGGGGGACAACCATTGCCCTGGCAAGGTGTTGGGAGGCAAGCCCTCAAACACAAATGCGCTGGCAGTCTGGTTGGCCAAGGCATTGGCCCTTGTCTCGACAGGATGCCATTTGACAGGCATGCCACTGGCCCGCGATCGGGCGCGCGCCGATTCAAACAGAGCGGCCAGGCGCTCTGCATCGCGCTCTAAAACGGTTTCGGCAGAATCTCGCAAGCTGAAACTCACCGCAGCTGTGCCGATGGCGATCAAGGCAATGACCACCAACAATTCAATCAATGTAAAACCAGCTTGTGTGCCGCGAGGCACGCGCAAGTTTACCGACGAAATACGCCTGTATTTCGTTTGAAGTGCTAAGGCGTATTTATTGCCAGCTGCCGACGTCGGCATTCACACCCTCGCCACCCGATTGACCATCTGCGCCCCAAGACATCACATCAATTTCGCCTTTGAGGCCTGGGTTGAGGTACTGGTAAGGACGGCCCCAGGGGTCGGCTGGCAACTTGTCCAAATAGCTTTTCCAATTGGTGGGTACCGGCTCGGCTGTGGGTTTGACCACTAGCGCTTGCAAACCTTGCTCTGCCGAGGGAAAGCGTTGGTTATCGAGTTTGTAGAGTTTGAGGGCCTGCATCAAATTGCCAACGTCGGTGCGGGCTGCCGTGATGCGGGCATCGTCTGCGCGATTCAAGACATTGGGCACCACCAAAGCGGCCAAGATGCCGATGATGGCCAAGACCACCATTAACTCAATCAGGGTAAAGCCGCGCTGCTTGCGAACGGTTTTGCCTTCTGTGGATGGCGTTGCTGCCAAGGCAGGCAGGTGGTTGTTTGAATTTTCTAAGCTCGAATTCATGGCGCAAAGTCTCTCTGCATTAACTGACACTTCTCCATCATAATCGCCTCATGTTACAAGTCCGTCATACACCTTCCAAATCTTGGGCACCTGCTGTGTGTGCGCTGGGCCTGGGTGCATTGGCCGCCTATGGTGCGGTCAGTTGGTTTTTGCAAATTCAAAGTATGTCGGGGCCAGCTTCTTTGGCACCTGTGGCGCAAACCATCAACGGATCAACTGCTTTGGCTGTAGACACTGGACGGGTGGCGCAGGCCTTGGGCGCGCCAGTGGCGTCAGTGGCGTCAGATGTCGCGAGCGGCAATGTGGCCAATACGGCGCATCAATGGAATTTGTTAGGCGTGGTGGCCGGCGCATCCGGCAAAGGCAGCGCCTTGCTGTCCGTCGATGGCCAAGCGCCCAAAGCCTTTTTGCCAGGTCAAAGCGTGGCGCCAGGCTGGGTGTTGCATTCTGTGGGCCATCGCTTGGCCCGATTGGCACCCGAAGGACAAGACACAGCCAGTGTCACCTTGGAACTGCCCAGGTTGGGCCCGTAAAAAGCCTGCCCCTTTTTTACTGTTGCAGAAACATCTTGTACACAGGATTGTGAGTTTCCTCGACGTGCGGATAGCCCAAGGTGCTTAAGAATTTTTCAAACGCTTTGTTGTCTTTGTCGGGCACTTGCAAGCCCACCAAAATGCGGCCGTAATCGGCGCCTTGATTGCGATAGTGGAACAAGCTGATGTTCCAACCGGGACGCATCAAATTCAAAAACTTGAGCAAGGCGCCAGGACGCTCTGGGAACACAAAGCGCATGAGGCGCTCGTTTTGCGCCAAAGCAGAGTGGCCGCCCACCATGTGGCGAATGTGCTCTTTGGCCAAGTCGTCGTGCGTCAAATCAATGTTCTCAAAGCCATGCTTTTTGAAGTTGTTTGAAATCTTGGTGCTCTCGCCAGCGCCTTGCGTGGTGAGGCCTACAAACACATGCGCTTTGGCGGCATCGCTGATGCGGTAGTTGAATTCGGTCACATTGCGAGGGCCGCCTGGCAGGTTGCCAATCAGTTCGCAAAAACGTTTGAAGCTGCCTCGCTCTTCTGGAATGGTGACTGCAAAAATAGCTTCACGTTCTTCACCCACTTCGGCGCGCTCTGCCACAAAGCGCAAGCGGTCAAAGTTCATGTTGGCGCCGCACAAAATGGCGGCGTAGGTTTCGCCTTTGGTTTTGTGTTTGACCACGTATTGTTTGATGGCGGCCACAGCCAATGCACCCGCAGGCTCGACGATAGAGCGTGTGTCAACAAACACATCTTTGATGGCGGCGCACACCGAGTCGGTGTCGACGGTCATGAACTCATCGACCAAGCCTTGTGTGACCCTGAAAGTTTCTTCGCCGACCAATTTGACAGCGGTGCCATCAGAAAACAAACCGACATCGTCCAAGGTGATTCGCTTCTTGGCGCCCACCGATTGAATCATGGCATCTGAGTCGTTCATTTGTACGCCGATGACCTTGATTTCGGGACGCACGGCCTTGATGTAGTTGGCCACGCCAGAGATCAAGCCACCGCCGCCAATGGCCACAAACACCGCGTCCAAACGGCCTTGATGCTGGCGCAATATTTCCATGGCAATGGTGCCCTGGCCCGCAATCACTTCGGGGTCGTCGAAGGGGTGCACAAAGGTCATGCCCATTTTTTTCTCAAGCATGCTGGCATGCTTGAAGGCATCGGAATAACTGTCGCCACTCAAAACCACTTCGCCGCCAAATGAACGAACCGCATCAATCTTCACTTGCGGTGTGGTGGTGGGCATCACGATGACTGCGCGGCAGCCCAGCTTGCTGGCGCCCAAGGCCACGCCTTGTGCGTGGTTGCCAGCCGAGGCGCAAATGACGCCCTTCTTCAATTGCGCTGCAGTAAGGTGCGCCATCTTGTTGTACGCACCGCGCAGCTTGAAGCTGTGCACGGCTTGCTGATCTTCGCGTTTGAGCAACACTGTGTTTTTCAAGCGTTGGCTGAGGTTTTGGGCGATTTCTAAGCCTGACTCTGTGGCCACGTCGTACACGCGTGCATTCAAGATTTTTTTCAGGTAGTCGGCTGGTTTGAGGTTTTTCGCAGTCATCCCTGAATGATACGGGCGAAAAAAATGCCCCAAGCCTTGCGACTTGGGGCAAATCCACCTTTTCGGAGGGTGGAGGAGACAAAGGATTCGGGCCTTGAGAGCAAAACATTTGCTAAAAAAGCACGACTGTTCGAAATTCTACCGAAAAATTGCTGCAGTGCAATACTTTTGCAAAAGCTTTACGATCGCAGCCTAGAAAAATTTTCAGAAATAAGTAGCGAAAGTAGATTCAATCATGGAATGCACAGTGAGCTGGACAGGCGCAAGTGGCACGCGCTCAGGCATGGGATTTGTGGCCGAAACCGGCAGTGGTCATGTCTTGATGATGGATGGCGCCCCCGATGCGGCCAAACCTGAAAACGGGGGGCAAAATTTGGCGCCTCGCCCCATGGAGACGGTGTTGGCTGGCACCGGTGGTTGCACTGCCTACGATGTGGTTTTGATTTTGAAGCGTGGCCGCCACGACGTGCGCACATGCTCTGTCAAGTTGACGTCAGAGCGCGCAGACACAGACCCCAAAGTGTTTACCAAGATTCACATGCACTTCACGGTCAGTGGCAAAGGCATTCCTGCTTCTGCCATCGAGCGCGCAGTGGCCATGAGCCACGACAAATACTGCTCGGCCAGCATCATGCTGGCCAAGACAGCCGAAATTACCACCAGCTTTGAGTTGCTTGAGGCCTGATTAAATGCGGTGCGCCACGGTTGTCATCACCTTGGCGGCCGCTCCCATGAGGCGTTTGACGGGTTCGGGCAGTTCTATGGCGCCCGCTTTTTGAGCCATGCGCGCGTGGGCCGCTTCGTCGGTTTTCATTTGCGCCACGATGGCTTTGGAAGCCAAGTCGTTGGCGGGCAAATTCGACATGTGGCTGGCCAAATGGGCTTCCACTTGGTTTTCTGTTTCGACCACAAAGCCCAAGCTCAGCTTGTCGCCTCCCAATTTGCCGGCAGCGTAGCCGATGGCAAACGAGCCGGCATACCAGATGGGGTTGAGCAGTGATGGGCGGCTGTTGAGCTGGTCCAGGCGTTCTCGGGTCCAGGCCAGGTGATCGGTTTCTTCTCTGCAGGCTGCATCGAGCTTGCGGCGCAAAACGGGGTCTTTGGAGGCCAAGGCTTGACCCGTGTAAAGCGCTTGCGCACAGACCTCGCCCACGTGGTTAACGCGCATGAGAGATGCAGAGAGTGATTTTTCGGCTTCTGTCAGCTCGATGGCAACGGGGGCTGAAAGGACGGCCGACGCCTGAGGCATTGGCCTGGCCGCGCGGGGCGTGGCAAACAAAGTACGCAAAGCGCTATCGGCGGCAAGGATCAAAGCATCGGCATTCATGGGGGGAAGTTTAGCCCGCTTGTTGTTATGAAGCAACAAAAAGCCCAGGTTTCGTGTGATTTTCTTTGCGAATTGGTCTGACCTCTGGTGGAATACACACAACTTCCCTAACGGAGGTTGGCTCAGGGTTTCAGTGGTTTGCGAATACGTGGACACTAGAACTGGGGCCCTTGTTAAACCTTGGAGAACTTCTCAAATGAAAAAATCCCTGATCGCATTGGCTGTTTTGGCCGCTTCTGGCGCCGCTATGGCCCAATCTTCTGTGACTTTGTTCGGTATCGTTGACGCTGCCTACACAAAGGGTTCTGGTTCTGTTAGCAACAAACAGCAACTGACAAACTCAGGCTACAACTCTAGCCGTTTGGGTTTCCGCGGTGTTGAAGACCTCGGCGGTGGCATGAAGGCTGCTTTCCACATCGAAGGCGCATTGGCCAACGACAACGGTAACTCTTCTGGTTTGACTTTCCAGCGTCGTTCAACTGTCAGCCTCGAAGGCGGCATGGGCGAAGTTCGTTTGGGCCGTGACTACACGCCCCATTTCTGGAACCACACTGTGTATGACGCTTTCGGTACAAACGGCAGCGGTTCTTCACGTGCTTTGAACGGCTACGGCGGCGCTACTGCTGTTCGTGCTGACAACACAATTGGCTACTTCTCACCAACAATGGGTGGCTTGAAAGTTCAATTGCAGAACTACATGGGCGAAACAGCTTCTACAGCTGCCAAAGTTAACTCTGGCAACTCTATGCGCGTTTCTTTCGATCAAGGCAAATTCAGCGCAGCTGTTGCTTCTGGTACAACCACAACTGGTGCTGGTACAGAAATCAAGTCTACAAACGTTGGCGCTTCTTATGACCTGGGCGTTGCCAAAGTCATGGCTTTGTCTACAACAGACGCAGCCACTGGCCAAGCTGATGCCAAAGGCACAAACATTGGTGCTTTGGTGCCAATGGCCGGCGGTACATTCCGCGTTGCAGTTTCCAGCAGCAAAAAAGCAGCTGTTGAAACTAAGCAAACAGCAGTTGGTTTCGTGAAGCCTTTGAGCAAGCGTACTGACATCTATGCAACATACGCACGTGTTTCCAACAGCGGCGGTGCATCCGTTGCTTTGGGCGGCGCTGCTACAGCTGCTAACGGTTCTTCTAACGCCTACGATCTGGGTGTGAAGCACTCTTTCTAATTTGACGCTGACGCAAGTCAGTTGATTTAGAAAATAAAAGCCCTTACAGCGGCAACGCTGTAAGGGCTTTGTGTTTTGTGCACTGACTTTTGTGGCATATTTCGAGTCACAAAAAATCAAATCGGAGAACATCGATGCATTTTGAAGACAACAAGACCAGCCGGCGCGATCACCTCAAGTGGATGGGTGCTGCAGGCTTGTCCGCAGCAGGATTGCCAGCCTTGGGTCAAACCAGCAACTGGCCAGACAAGCCCGTTCGTTGGATCGTGCCTTTTGCGCCAGGTGGTACCTCCAGCATTGTGGCGCGCTCTATTGGCGCAGAACTTACCAAGCAATTGGGCGTGCCTTTTGTCATTGACAACAAAGGCGGTGGTGGGGGTGTGCCTGCCATGCAAGAGGCGCTGCGTGCGCCAGCCGATGGCTACACCATTGTCATGAGCCACATTGGCCTGATGGCGGTCAATCCTTTAATTTATCCAGACAGTGGCTATGACGTCAACAAAGACTTCACATCGGTCACTTTGCTGTCGCGCGTCCCCAGTTTGTTTGTGGTTCACAAAGACGTGCCTGTCAAAGATTTCAAATCGTTCGTGGCTTACGTCAAGTCCAAACCAGGTCAATTGAACTACGCATCTGCTGGCAATGCCAGTGCCGGTCACTTGGCTGTTGAAGCCTTGAAGGTCGCTACGGGCATGTTCATTACACACATTCCTTACCGCGGCACTGGCCCTGCACTCAACGATGTGTTGGCGGGCCGTATTGAATTTATGTCAGCAGGTACCCCTGCTTTGTTGCCACACATCAAGAGCGGCGCACTGCGTTGCATTGCGGTGGGCACCACTCAGCGCATTCCCGTGTTACCCGATGTGCCTACTGTGGCAGAGTTGGGTTACAAAGACTTCGAAACCGTTCAGTGGTACGGCATCACGGCACGCAATGGCACACCTGTTGAAATCATCAACAAGCTGCAGCAAGAATGCGCCAAAGCCATGAAGTCGCAAGAGGTTATCAAACGCAACGAAGCAGAAAGTGCCATTCCAGGTGGCGGCTTACCTGCAGAATATGCAGCGTTCATTGCCAAAGAACAGGCACGCTGGAAAGTTGTCGTTGAGCGCGCCCAAATTAAACCGGGTTGATTCGTCAGGCCTGTAGCGCAAGGCTACAAGTTCCTTGAAGGCCCTCAATGCACAATGTTGAGGGCCACCAAAAAGCGCGACACCATGTTGTAAGCGGCCACCGTGGCCACCAACTCCACCACTTTGTCGGGGGTGTAGCGTCGCGTAACTTCTGCCATCAACTCGGCGGGCACTTCAATGTCGCGTGTCATGTGATCGGTCAGGGTGAGCAGTAGTTTTTCTTCATCACTGAAGTTGCCAGTCAAAGCCATTTGACGTACATCGTCAATTTTGCTTTGCGGTACACCTGCCTTTAACGCATGGGGCACATGTGCTTCAAATTCAAAGCTGGCCTTGTTGAGCACGGCCACGCGCAAAATCATCAGTTCTCGCAAATCGGCAGGCACCGAGGTTTGGTTGCGAACGGCTGTCAGCATGGCTTCCCAGCCTTGTGCAATGGGCGCGCTGTTGAGCAACACCTGATACAGCAAAGAAATTCTGCCGCGTTCTTGAAGTATGCGTGCTTCAATTTCTTTTAACTCAGGCTTGGTGCCCTGTTCCACCAAGGGGACGCGGATGTGATGTGAGTTCATTTTGAGAGCCTTGCGTTGATCGGTGAATGCTTCAGATGTTGATGTGCTTGGACAGCGTTGGGCAAAGTTGAATAAGGTGATCTGCCAATGGCCATGTCGAACTTTATGCCATATGCTATGTTAAGGCTTGATGCAGAGGGTCGTGCATTCTCAGCACCTTGAAATTTGCTTTTTGGAATTTGAAATGCTTCATCGTTATCAAAAAACATGCCTCTGCATTGCTTTGGCATTTTTGTCTCTGTCCGTACTTGCGCAAAAAAATACAGAGCGTGACCAATTCTTTTGGCTGGGTCAAATCAACAAAGCCACAACTGTGATCAATACCGATGAAGGTTTGTTAGACCGCGACAAAGCGCCCAAGATTGCGGCGGGTCTGGTCAAGGTCATGGAGGATGGTGCAAAGCCTGGTGCCGCTCGTCCTTTTAGAGTGGTCGACTTTGAGCCCTTGCTCATTCGTGCCGCGGGTCAAGAAGCCAGCTTGTTGCATGCAGGTCGTTCTAGTCAAGACATGTTTGCCACCTACCGCGCCACCATCATGCGCGACAACCTGTTGGCCTTGGCAGAGCAACTGACCAAAACGTCCGAACTCTTGGTGAACTTGTCAGAAAAACATGCCAAAACCATTGTGCCCAATTACACCAATGGCATTGCGGCACAGCCCAACAGCCTGGGTCACGCGTGGTTAGGTCATGCAGCAGGTTTTGAGCGTGATGCCCAGCGCATTCGCGAAGCCTATGCACGCATTGACCGCTCGCCCATGGGCACCACGGTACTCAATGGCAGCAGTTGGCCTTTGAACCGCACACGCATGGCCAACTACTTGGGCTTTGAAACCATTGTGGACAACGCCTACGATGCCGCTCAGATTTCTTCAAGCGAATACCCGGTTGAAGTGGCTGGCATTGTGACCAGCATCGGTTTGCACGCTGGTCACTTTATTCAAGACATCATGAGCCAGTACGGGCAGGTCAGGCCTTGGATTTACTTAACACCGCTTCGCAATGTGAACACGCAAGTGTCCAGTGCCATGCCGCAAAAGCAAAACCCCATTTTGCTGACCGAAACCAGGCGAGAAATTTCTACAACATTGGCGCTGGCCATGGGGCCTGTCATGCGTGCACACAACATCACGCCTGGCATGCAAGATCCCAAGGAGGAGAGCAGCAACACTGAAATGGTTCAAAGTGCGGTGCAGTTCTTGAAGCGCATGGATCGAATTTTGAATGCGCTTGTTGTCATTCCAGATCGTGCCTTAGAGGAACTCAACAGCGATTGGACGGCATCACAAGAATTGGCCGACGTGTTGATGCGCAATTACAAAGTGCCATTCAGGGCAGGGCACCACTTTTCAAGTGACATTGTGAAGTTTGCCAAGCAAAACAACATCAAGCCACTCGACTTTCCCTATGCAGAAGCCAAGCGCATTTACAAAGTGGCCATGAAAGACGTCGACCCCAACGCCGAGTTGCCCATGAGCGAAAAAGAGTTTCGCAGCACCCTCGATCCGGTGGCCATCGTTCAAAACAGAGCCACTGTGGGCGGACCCCAAGCCTCTGAGATGACCAGAATGGTGGCCCTGGCCAAAGACAAATTGAAAGAGCAGCAAAATTGGACCAGTGCCAAGCGGCAAAAAATCAATCAATCGATGGCGCAGTTAGAAACCGATTTCGGTAAGTTATTGAAGCCCTGATTGGCAGGCAAGGTGCTGACTTTTTCAATCAAGACTTTGCAGCAGCTTGGGCGTGTTGTTCAAAGCTGCGGCTTGGCTTTTGCTATTTGTTGTGGGTTGGTTGCTCCGACGGCGGCATTTGCGCAGCCGCTTCACATCAAACCCATTGCCAACGCCAAACCCGAGCGTATTTTGTTTGTCGGCAACAGTTATTTCTATTACAACAACAGCCTTCACAACCATGTCTCAGCGCTTGTGAAGGCCGATGACGCAGCGCTGGGTGCGCGCTTGCAGTTCAAGTCTTCTACCATTGGCGGTGCTGCACTCAATCATCACAACTTGCCGCACCTTTTAACGCCTGGTCGCATTGGTGTTGCGCAGCCTTTTCAATGGGTCGTGATGCAAGGGGGTAGCGGTGAGCCCTTGTCCGCTCAGCGGCGCGCGACATTTCACAAAACTGCGGCAGACAACGCCGCACTGGTGCGCGCTGCCGGGGGGCAAGTTGCGCTTTACATGACGCACGCTTATGTCAAGCCACACCCAAGAGTCAACCCAAAAAACGCGATTGACACACAGTCTATGTACGTTGCCGTTGGCAACGACATCCACGCCTTGGTGATTCCTGTGGGCTTGGCGTTTGAGATGGCCTATCAAAGATATCCCGCACTGAAGTTGCATCACCCCGATGGCACGCATCCGGGTTTGTTGGGCACGTACTTGGCTGCTTGCACCACCTATGCCACGCTTTATGGCCGATCTCCTGTAGGCAATGCTTATCGTGTCGATGGTGCCATCGAGGCGGATGTGGCCTTGCAATTGCAACAGCTTGCAGACGATGTGGTGTCGCAGTTTTTTCAACACAAACCATAAACTTTACAAATGACTGATCGCTTTAACGCAAAACTTTTGCACTTGCTGTTGGCGTGTGTCATGGTGGTGGGCTTGCAAGCTTGCAGTCATTTGCCGTCCAAGTCAGTGGCCACCAACGCCTCTTCAACAACATCAGCAGCAGTCTGGCAGCCCGAAGATCAAATGGCCTGGGAGCGGGTCAGAATTCCGGGCAAAGTGGCCACGCAGTATTCGGTGGTCAAGGTGAGCAACCGAAGTACCTTGAAGGCCACCGCACAATCATCGGCCAGCATGTTGCGTAAAGATTTGCGCATTGAGCCCACACAATTGGGGCAACTGGGCTTCTCATGGCAAGTGCAGTCGCTGATTGAGCGTGCCGACATGGCGCTACGCGACCAAGACGATTCGCCGGTCCGCTTGGTTTTGGCGTTTGACGGCGATCGCAACCGGTTTTCTGCAAAAAATGCCATGCTGAGTGAGTTGTCGCATGCCGTCACGGGTCAACCCATGCCCTACGCTACCCTGATGTACGTCTGGTGCAACAAACGGCCTGTGGGTTCAGTCATTGAAAACCCCCGAACCGATCGAATCCGAAAAATGGTGATTGAATCTGGCGGAAGTCGATTGGGTCAGTGGTTGTCTTATGAGCGTAATATCAGGGCAGACTTTGAAAAAGCCTTTGGCGAGCCACCAGGCGCGCTCATCGGCATTGGTTTGATGACCGACAGTGACAACACCCGCAGCCATGCGCAAGCATGGTATGGCGCCATTCAATTGAAGTAGCCTTGCCTGCTTTGACGCACCTCTGTTTTTCTGGTCGGCGTGCCCCAAAGTGGGGAATTCCCTCTGGCCAATTCAGGCCTGTTTGTTGCATAGTTATGGCTTAGTTTTTAGGGAAGCGAATGTTTGCTTTTGTCATTCAACGCCTTGTTCAGGCGATCATGGTCATGGTCTCGGTCGCATTCATTGCGTTCTTGCTGTTTCAGTATGTGGGCGACCCCGTTTTGTTCATGTTGGGGCAAGACGCCACGGCCGACCAAATTGAGGCACTGAGAAAAGATTTGGGCTTGGACAAACCCTTTGTGGTGCAGTTTGGTCACTTTTTGTTAAACGCCGCACAGGGCGATTTTGGTATCAGCTTGCGCCAAGGCGCCAAAGTGTCGCAATTGATCGCCGAACGTTTTCCGGCCACTCTGGAGTTGGCCCTCATTGCGGCTGGCATGGCCTTGGCACTGGGTATTCCCATGGGTGTTTATGCGGCTTTAAGGCGCGGCACTTTTGGCAGTCAGCTGCTTATGACGCTGTCGCTGCTGGGTGTTTCGTTGCCCACCTTCCTCATTGGCATTTTGCTTATTTTGTTTTTTGCGGTGTTGCTGGGCTGGTTCCCAAGCTTTGGCCGCGGTGATGTGGTCAAAATTGGCTGGTGGAGCACTGGTTTGCTCACGGCCAAAGGCTGGCACCACATTGTCTTGCCAGCGCTCACGCTGACGGTGTTTCAGCTGACCCTCATCATGCGTTTGGTGCGCGCCGAAATGCTGGAAGTGCTGCGCACCGATTACATCAAGTTTGCCCGTGCGCGTGGTTTGTCAAATCGCGCCATTCACTTTGGCCATGCGCTTAAAAACACCTTGGTGCCCGTGATGACCATCACGGGATTGCAATTGGGCGGACTGATTGCCTTTGCCATCATCACCGAAACCGTGTTCCAGTGGCCAGGTATGGGCTTGTTGTTCATTCAAGCGGTCACCTTTGCCGACATTCCCGTCATGGCAGCCTACTTGTGTTTGATTGCCCTGATTTTTGTGGTCATCAATTTGATCGTCGACTTGTTGTACTTTGCCGTCGATCCTAGGTTGCGTGTGGGCAAGGCGGGAGGGCATTGAGCATGTCGCAAAACCATGCTGTTGATGCAAATGCTGCCAATCAGGTTGCTCAAGGAGCTTCCTTAAAAAGCGCCATGGCACAAGGCCGCGCGTTTGCCCACATTGCCAAGTTTCATCCCGAACTGACAGCCTTTCGGCGTGACTTGCATGCCAACCCCGAGTTGGGCTTTGAAGAAATTTACACCTCTGCCCGCGTCATCGAGGCCTTGAAAGTGTCGGGTGTCGACGCCATTCACACCGGCATTGGCAAAACGGGCGTGGTGGCTTTGGTGCATGGCCAAGGTCGCAATGCTCAAGACCCGGGCCGCATGATTGGCTTGCGCGCCGACATGGATGCGTTGCCTATGCCGGAACACAACGACAGCCTTTGGAAATCCAAAAACGCAGGCCTTATGCACGCGTGTGGCCATGATGGTCACACGGCCATGTTGCTGGGTGCAGCCCGGTATTTGGCCGAAACACGATTGTTTGATGGCACGGCTGTGTTGATTTTTCAGCCTGGCGAAGAAGGCTATGCAGGTGCCCGCGCCATGATGGAAGACGGTTTGTTTGATCGCTTTCCATGCGAGCAGGTTTACGCGCAGCACAACTCACCTGACTTTCCGTTGGGCGTCATTGGCGTGACACCCGGCCCGATGCAGGCAGCAGCAGACACCATTCGAATTCATATCATTGGCAAAGGCGGCCATGGTGCGCGCCCGCACCAATCGGTCGATCCGGTGTTGGTCGCAGCGCACATCATCACGGCGGCTCAAAGCGTGGTGTCGCGCAATTTGTCTGCATTCGATCAAGCGGTGGTCAGCATTTGTTCAATGCAAGCCGGCAACCCTGCAGCCAACAGCGTTACACCTGGCGAAGCCACCTTGGTGGGCACGGTTCGCACTTACAGCGAAGTGGTACGGCAGACCATTGAAGATCGACTGCGTCAATTGTGTGAGTCCATTGCGCATGGCTTTGGCGCCACAGCGCAACTCACCTATACCCGAGGCTATCCTGCCACCGTCAATACGGTACCCGAGGCCAACTTTGCGGCCGATGTGGCCACCCGTTTGGTGGGCGCTGAAAAGGTCATGCGCAACATGATGCCCAGCATGGGCGCCGAAGATTTTTCTTTCATGTTGCAGGCCAAGCCCGGTGCCTATTTGCGAGTAGGTCAAGGTGCCCTGGATGGCCCCGGTCCCCACCCCCTGCACAACAGTCGTTACGATTTCAACGATGACATCTTGCCTTTAGGCGCAGCCTTGCACGCCAGTTTGGTGGAGCATGCGCTGCCACTTGCTGGCGCGTAAACCAAGCGCCATTCCGGTACCCATTCAGAAAGATTCAATCAGCATGTCCAACCCCCTGACGCGATGGCTCAACACCGATGTTGGCTACAGTTTCAAGCAATCCAAGACCGCCATGGTGGCTGCCTTCATTGCTTTTGTGTTTATTTTTTGCGCCTTGTTTGCCCAATGGGTGGCGCCCTACAACCCGTTTGACGCAGCCAGTTTGGAGTTGATGGACTCCCGCTTGCCACCGGCTTGGTCGGCTGAAGGTTCTAGCAAATATTTGTTGGGCACCGATGACCAAGGGCGCGATATTTTGTCGGCCTTGATGTACGGCACTCGCATCTCCTTGGTGGTCGGCTTTGCCTCCGTGTTGGTGTCATTGGTATTGGGCGTGGGCCTGGGGCTCATTGCTGGTTTTAGAGGCGGTTGGCTGGATGCTTTTTTGATGCGCTTGTGCGATGTGATGTTGTCTTTTCCAGCCATCTTGGTGGCACTCTTGATTGCAGGTGTGGGCCGTGCCTTGTTTCCCAATGCAGACGATTCTTTGGCCTTTGGCGTGCTGATCATTTCTATTTCGCTCACGGGCTGGGTGCAATATGCACGCACAGTGCGCGGTACCACTTTGGTCGAGCGCAACAAAGAGTATGTGCAGGCCGCACGCGTTACGGGCGTGGCACCCCTTCGTATCATGCTTCGTCATGTTTTGCCCAACGTGTTGGGGCCAGTCACGGTGTTGGCCACCATTCAAGTGGCTGCCGCCATCATCATTGAAGCCACGCTGTCATTTTTGGGTGTGGGCGTACCGCCTACGTCACCCTCGCTTGGCACCCTCATTCGCATTGGCAACGACTTTTTGTTTTCCGGCGAGTGGTGGATCACCATTTTTCCAGGCGTGACCTTGGTGCTCATTGCCTTGTCTGTGAACTTGTTGGGCGATTGGCTGCGCGATGCCTTGAACCCCCGTTTGCGTTGAGCACGAATTCCTTTTTTAGGTTGTCATGAGTCTTTTACAAGTTAAAAATTTGATCGTGGAGTTTCCAAGTCGGCACGGTACCTTGCGTGCGCTGGACGAAATTTCATTTGAAATTGCCCCCGGAGAAATCTTGGGCGTGGTGGGCGAGTCGGGTGCGGGCAAATCCCTGACTGGCGCTTCCATCATTGGCCTGCTCGAGCCGCCTGGTCGTGTGGCCAGTGGCGAAATATTGTTGCAAGGTCAGCGCATCGACAACTTGAACAACGACCAAATGCGCAGCATTCGCGGTCGCAAAATTGGGGCTATTTTTCAAGATCCACTGACGTCGCTCAATCCTTTGTATTCTGTGGGCAAGCAGCTCACCGAAACCATCCAAGCGCATTTGCCCGTGTCCGATCAGGAAGCGCGTCAAAGGGCCATTGCCTTGTTGCAAGACACTGGCATTCCCGCTGCGGCAGAGCGCATTGATCATTACCCGCATCAGTTTTCGGGTGGCATGCGCCAACGGGTGGTCATTGCATTGGCCTTGGCCGCCGAGCCGCAACTCATTGTGGCTGACGAGCCCACCACAGCCTTGGACGTTTCGATTCAAGCGCAGATCATCAGCTTGCTCAAGAACATTTGTAAAAAGCGCGGCGCTGCTGTCATGTTGATCACGCACGACATGGGTGTGATTGCAGAAACCTGCGACCGTGTGGCCGTGATGTATGCAGGCCGCATTGTCGAAGTGGGCCCTGTGCATCAAGTGATCAATCATCCAGAGCATCCTTACACGGCAGGCTTGATGGCCTCTATTCCAGACATGGAAGTCGATCGTGAGCGCCTCAACCAAATCGATGGCGCCATGCCGCGCTTGAACGCCATACCCAAAGGTTGCGCTTTCAATCCACGTTGCACGCAAGTGTTTGATCGGTGCAAACATGAAAGACCTGAGTTGACGCAAGTCAGCAAGTCCGATGCCGGTGGCCAGACGCATGTGGCGTGCTGGTTGCAACACAACGCAACTGAGGTGGCGCGATGAGCCAACACAATGCTTCATCTTCTTCAACCGCTTTGGTGGTTGCGCACGACTTGGCCAAAACATTTGATGTATCTGCGCCTTGGATCACCCGCGTCATTGAGCGCAAGCCGCGTCAATTGCTCAAAGCGGTCGATGGCGTCAGTTTTGAAATTGAACGCGGCAAAACATTGGCGCTGGTGGGTGAATCTGGTTGCGGCAAAAGTACGGTGGCCCGTTTGTTGGTGGGCTTGTACGAACCCACCCGCGGTGGCCTCACGTTTGATGGCGAAGACGCGCATGCGGCCTTCAAATCAAACGATGCCAAGGCCATGCGCAAACGCATTCAGATGATTTTTCAAGACCCCTATGCCAGCTTGAATCCACGCTGGACCGTCGAGGCCATTGTGGGCGAGCCCCTCAAAGAGCATGGCCTGATTCAGGACGAACAAGAGCTCAAGGCCCGTGTGGCCGAGTTGCTGCAGTCGGTGGGTTTGTCAGCGCTCGACATGGTGAAGTACCCGCACCAGTTCTCGGGCGGTCAAAGGCAACGCATTTCCATTGCGCGTGCATTGGCCACAGCACCAGAGTTCTTGGTGTGCGATGAGCCCACTTCGGCTTTGGATGTGAGCGTGCAAGCGCAAGTGCTCAACATCATGAAAGATTTGCAGCGCCAGCGTGGCCTCACCTACTTGTTTATTTCGCACAACTTGGCTGTGGTACGCCATGTGAGCGACAACGTGGGCGTGATGTATTTGGGGCAGTTGGTTGAGCTGGCCGACAAGCACAGCTTGTTCAGCAACCCACAGCACCCTTACACGCGCATGTTGCTCGATGCCATTCCCAAGATGAAAGACACGGGTCGTTCGCGAACGCCTGTGCAAGGCGAGGTGCCCAATCCCCTGAATCCGCCGCCTGGTTGCAGTTTCAATCCCCGTTGTCCGCTGGCCAACGAACGTTGCAGAACTGAGCGTCCCGTTTTGAAAAACATCAATGGCATCAAGATAGCGTGCCACGCGGTGGAAGAAGGACGGCAGTGATTTAAAAACTAGTTGTGAAGCTAGAGAACGAAAAAAAAGCCGCTCCTAGGAGCGGCTTTGTCGTTGTTGGAACTGAAGATCAGTTCACTGTGACGTAGTACATCTTAGGCGCATCATTGGAGTTGTGCGTCATGGTGACGTTTTTCTTCATGGCCCATGGGCGCATTTGGTGGTGCAATGGAATGTACAAAACTTCATCGCGTGTGACGGTCAAAGCTTCTTTGATCATGGCATCGCGTTTTGTTTTGTCCATTTCAGTTTTCATGGATTCAACCAACGCATCCACTTTGGCGTTGCTCACTTTGGACAAGTTGAAGCTGCCATCGGCGCCTTGTGTGCGTGTCATGACCAATGACTGCAAAGAGTATTGCGCGTCATAAGTGGCAACGCCCCAACCCAGCAAGTAGGCACTGGAGTCAAAGTTTTGAATTTTGGCAATGAAGGGGCCAAAGTTAACGGCATTCAACTTGGTCTTGACACCAATGCGAGCCCACATGTTGACCACGGCTTGGCAAATTTCTTCGTCGTTCACGTAGCGGTTGTTAGGGCAGTCGAGGGTGAATTCAAAACCATTGGCATAACCTGCATCGGCCAAAAGCTTTTTAGCGCCTTCAACGTCAACGGGAGCCACTTTGTCCATGTCGGCTGTGTGACCGTTCACGCCTGGCGCCACAATGAGGCTGGCAGGAATAGACAGGCCGCGCATGATGCTGCGCTGAATGGCCACGCGGTCGATGGACATGCTCAAAGCTTTGCGAACACGAACATCCTTGAAGGGGTTTTTACCTTTAGAACCGTATTTCAGCTCATCGCTGCCCAAGTCCAGGCCAAAAAAGATGGTTCGAACTTCTGGGCCATCCAAGACGGACAAAGTGGATGTGCTGCGCAGGCGTGCCACGTCTTGCGTTGGCAGGTCGGTCACAGTGTCGACGTTGCCAGCCAACAGGGCCGCAATGCGCGTAGGATCAGATTTGATGGGGGTGTAGACCACGTCTGTGACGTTGCCTTGCAACTTGTCCCACCAAGCTTTGTTGTGTGTCATGACCAATTTTTGGTCAGGCTGCCATTCCTTGATGACATAGGGGCCTGTGCCGTTGGTGTTGTTGGACGCAAAGGTAATTTCTTTGGCCTTGTAGTCTTGAACTTTTTCAGACTTGTTTTTGACAGCCCATGACTTGCTCATGATGAAGAACGTTGTGAAGTTGTTCAGCATGGTGGGGTTGGGCTTGTCCAAAATCACATCCAATGTGTGATCGTCGACTTTTTTCATTTCTTTGACGCCAGCCACATAGATGCCCATGGTGCCTTGGGGTTGACGGATGCGGTCAAAAGAGAACACCACGTCGTCTGCTGTGAAGGACGAGCCATCATGGAACTTAACGTTCTTGCGCAAATTAAAACGCACGGTGGTGGGGTTTACATTGGACCAGCTTGTGGCCAATGAAGGTTCAACTTTGTAGTTCTTGTCGTAGCGCACCAAAGGTTCGTAGGCATGGCCCAAAATGTTGTTGGTGGTGGCGTGATTTTGAGAATGGGGGTCCATTGTCAAAATGTCGTTTTGAGCGGCCCATTTGAGTTCGGCGGCTTGGGTTGTTGTAACACCCAGAAGTGATGCCGACACGCCAATCGCCAGCGTCAGCAAGCGAGTGGTTTTGAGGAAGCGTTGGTACATGCTAAATCCTGTCTAAGTTAAATGACCAAGTCATTCTAGGGGAGTGAGGTGCTTGTTCGCAAGTGACATCAGGGTTATTGCCGATGACGACAAAAAGACATATCCTGCGTTTAATGTTGTTTTTGAATGTCTGGGTAAATGTCCTATGAGTACCTTCTTGTTTCAATCCGCCAATGTCTTAGATGTTGAGTCTTTGCAGCTTCAAAAAAACCAAGATGTTTGGGTCGAAAACGGACTGATCAAATCGGTAGTGCCACACCAAGCCGACGTGTTCATTGCCGACAGCACCAAAGTGGTGAAGGCCCAGGGCAAAACTTTGATGCCTGGCTTGATCGATTGCCACGTGCACGTCATTGCGGCCCACCTGAACCTCAACGTCACCGCCAACCAGCCCAACGTATTTGCCACCTTGCGCGCCTTGCCCATCATGAAGGGCATGCTGATGCGCGGCTTTACCACCGTGCGCGATGCTGGCGGAGGCGATTGGAATTTGGCCGAAGCCACCCGCACCGACATGGTCGAGGGACCGCGTATTTTTGCGGCTGGCCGTGCGTTGTCGCAAACCGGCGGTCATGGCGATGGCCGGCCCCGCAGTGATGTGATCGAGCCTTGTGGTTGCTCAAGCCGTGTGGGCACTTTGGCCCGTGTGGTAGATGGCGTCGACAACGTCCGTTTGGCAGTGCGAGAAGAAATCATGAAGGGCGCCAACCAAATCAAAATCATGGCCTCGGGCGGTGTGGCCTCGCCCAATGATCCCATTCATTATTTGGGTTATTCAGAAGCAGAAATTCGCGCCATTGTCGACGAAGCAGAACACGCCGGCACTTATGTGATGGCCCACGCATACACGCCCAAAGCCATCTATCGCGCGGTTGAATATGGTGTGCGCAGCATCGAGCATGGCAACTTGATTGATGTGTCTACTGCCCAGTTCATGGCCGACAAACAGGCCTACATGGTGCCTACACTGATCACCTACGAAGCTTTGGCCAATGAGGGGGCCAGTCTTGGCTTGCCAGCGGTGTCGGTGGCCAAAATTGAAACGGTCAGAAGTCAGGGCCAAAAGGCGCTAGAGCTTTTGGCCAAAGCGGGTGTGAAGATGGCTTTGGGCACCGACTTGCTGGGCGAGTCACACCGTCATCAGTCGGAAGAGTTGAGAATTCGCGCCGACATATTGGGCAATGGCACAGCTTTGCAGCAAGCCACCTTGAACGCCGCTGAGTTGATCAACATGCCAGGTCAGTTGGGTGTGGTGAAGGCGGGTGCAATTGCTGACTTGCTGCTGGTCGATGGCAATCCTTTGACCGACATGTCTTGCCTGTTGGGCCAAGGTGATCACATTGAAGTGATCATGAAAGACGGCAAGATTTATAAGCAGGCTTGAAGAAGCCTTCAGCTCAATTATTTCAAATTGAGCTTGCTTGTGTTGGATGGGTTCAGGTGTAACGCTTGCTGCGCAAGTTGTTTTTCATCTCGCGCAAAGCAGGCTGCAAAGATTCGCCAATGCGCAGGGCCACCGTGGTGGCCAAGATGTCAATGATCAGCAAATGCAAAAGGCGCGACACCATGGGACTGTAGCGGTCGTAGCTTTCGGGGTGATCTGCCGTTAAATGAATTTGACCTGCTGTGGCAAGCGGTGAACCACTGGACGTTATCACAATGGTAGTCGCGCCGCGTTTGCGCGCAATGTCGCAAGCATCCATCAAATCGCGCGTGCGACCCGAATTGGAAATGACAACCACACAATCGCCTTTGCCCAACATGGAAGCGCTCATGACTTGCATGTGGCCATCGCTGTAGGCAATGGTGTTCATACCCAGACGGAAGAATTTGTGTTGGGCGTCTTGGGCCACAATGCCTGAATTGCCCACACCATAAAACTCAATGCGTTTGCCGGTGCTGTGTGTTTCTGCCAAAACTTGAACGGCTTGGTCCAAAGCAAAAGAAGACGCATCGTTGCGGTATTTCAAAAACGCAGCCACGGTGTTGTCAATGACCTTGACCGCAACATCATTGGTCTTGTCGTCGGCATCTACACTGCGGTGAATGAAGGGTACGCCTTCGCTCACACTTCCAGCCAGTTTCAGTTTGAAATCGGACAGACCGTCATAGCCCACACTTCTGCAAAATCGCACCACTGTGGGTTTGCTCACGTGCGCGCGGTCTGCCAGTTCGGTGACCGGCAAGTTGGCAAAGGCACGCGGATCTTGCAAAACCAATTTACCAACGCGCTGCTCTGCAGGCGCCAAGGAAGGCAGTGAAGCTTTGATGCGGTCTAGCATGGTTTAGTTTTCCTCCGACCAACAAAATCCATCGCGGGCAATCATGGCGCTGGAGGCGCTAGGCCCCCATGTGCCTGCCGCATAGTGACGAGGGCCTTGGGTGTCAGTGGCCCAGTGTTGCAAGATAGGTTCAACCCAGCGCCAAGCTTCTTCTTGCTCGTCGCTGCGTACAAATAAATTCAGGCGGCCATCTAAAACATCGAGCAACAAACGCTCGTAGGCACCGACGCGCTCGCTGCCAAAGCGTTTGTCAAAGTCGAGGTCGAGGTGAACCGAGCTGAGGTTGGTCGAGGCTTGGTTGCCTGTCTTGATGCGCTTGTGTTGGCCTTCAGCAAACAAGTGCAGTTCCAAACCGTCTTTGGGCTGCAAGTGAATGACCAACTTGTTCACCCCACCGCCGGGTGCTTGAAAAATAGCGTGCGGTGTGGGGCGAAAATTGATCTCAATGTAACCTTCGCGCGAGGCCAAACGTTTGCCTGTGCGAATGTAGAAGGGCACGCCAGCCCAGCGCCAATTGGCAATCTCTGTGCGCAGCGCCACAAAGGTTTCGGTGCTGCTGTTGGGGTTGACGCCGGTTTCTTGGTTGTAGCCATTGACCGCTTGGCCTTGCACATTGCCTGCGCTGTATTGGCCGCGCACTACATGCTGACTGAGTGTTTCGGTGGTCCAAGGTTTGAGGGCGCGCAAGACTTTGAGCTTCTCATCGCGAATGGCGTCGGCATGCGCATTGATGGGCGGCTCCATGGCAATGGCGCACAACAATTGCAATGCGTGGTTTTGCACCATGTCGCGCAGGGCGCCGGTATTTTCATAAAACGCGCCGCGCTTTTCGACACCTAGCTCTTCGGCAATGGTGATTTGAATGTTGGCAATGTGCTCACGGCGCCACAGGGGTTCAAACAAGGCATTGCCAAAACGCATGGCAAACAAGTTTTGCACCGAGGGCTTGCCTAGGTAGTGGTCAATTCGGAAAATTTGGTGCTCTTCAAAGACCTTGCGCACGCTCTTGTTGATGAGCTTGTTGGACTTGAGGTCGTGGCCCAGCGGTTTTTCCAAAACGATGCGAGTTTTGGGGGTGTTCAGTTTGGCTACGGCCAATTGTTCGCACACTGTATTGAAAAGACTCGGCGCAGTGGCCAGGTACATCACTACATGGTCTGTTTCACGTTCGGCCAAACGCGCAGCCAATTTGGCATAGTCGTCTGGGTTGGACAGGTCTACACGCTCGTAATGCAGCATGGCCTTGAAACGGGCAAATTCCTCGTCATTGGGGCGTTTTGCGCCCTCGACTTGCTCAAATCGGGACTGAATCAGGGTTTGGTACTGCTCATCCGTCATGCTGTCGCGTGCCACACCAATGATGCGGCCGCCTTCAGGCAGGGTACCGTGACGGAAAGCTTGGAAAAGCGCGGGCATCAATTTGCGCCAAACGAGGTCGCCAGTGCCGCCAAAAAAGACTAAATCGAAGGACATGTTTATTTGTTACATAAAAATGAGTTTGTAATGTAACTTTGTTTCATCGATAATTCAAGCCTTGTTTTAAATTATTTGCCATGAACCAACTCGACGCTCTCAAATCTCACACCACCGTGGTGGCTGACACCGGTGACTTCAAACAATTGGCCCAATTTCAGCCACAAGACGCGACCACCAACCCGTCGCTGATCTTGAAGGCGGTGCAAAAGCCTGAATACGCGCCTTTGCTGACAGAGTCTGTGGCGGCGCACAAAGGACAACCCCTCGATGTGGTGATGGACCATTTGTTGGTTCGCTTTGGTTGCGAAATTTTGAAGACGATTCCTGGCCGTGTGTCCACCGAAGTGGATGCGCGCTTGAGCTTCGACACTGCGGGAACGTTGGCGCGTGCTCGACGTTTGATGAGCTTGTATGAAGCTCAAGGAATTTCACGCGATCGCGTGCTGATCAAAATTGCCGCCACCTGGGAAGGCATTCAAGCGGCTGCCGAGTTGGAGCGCGAAGGTATTCATACCAACCTCACTTTGTTGTTCTCATTTGCGCAAGCCGTAGCATGCGGTCAAGCCAAAGTACAGTTGATCTCACCGTTTGTGGGCCGCATTTATGACTGGTACAAAAAGACAGCTGGCGCTGCTTGGGATGAAGCGGCGAGTGCTGGCGCCAATGATCCTGGTGTGAAGTCTGTTCGCGCCATTTACAACTACTACAAGAAAAATGACATTGCGACCGAAGTGATGGGTGCCAGCTTCCGCAATGTAGGCCAAATTGTGGCCTTGGCAGGTTGTGACTTGCTCACCATCAGCCCCGACTTGTTGGCTTTGTTGGCCGCCAATGACACGGCTTTGACACCTGCACTGGACGCTCAAGCGGCCAAAGGTATGGACTTGCCTTTGGTGCAATACAACGAAGCTGGTTTCCGTTTTGCGCTGAACGAAGACGCCATGGCGACTGAAAAATTGGCAGAAGGCATTCGTGCTTTCTGTGTCGATGCCATCAAGTTGGAAGGTTTGATGTTGGCGGCTCAAAAGGCTTGAGAAAGACGTTTATGCGAGGTGATCAAACAGCTGCTTGGCAAGGCTTGACGGCCCTAGCGAAAGCGTTTTCTGGGTTTGATTTGCGTGATGCGTTTGCCTCAGACGCAAAACGTGCGGCGCATTTCAGTCAAGAAGCGCCCGGTGTCTTTGCTGACTTGTCGAAGAACCATTGGGATGCGCGAATAGAAGCGCAACTTCTGGCCTTGGCAGAGCAAGCCGGTGTGCTGACGCATCGCAATCGCATGTTCCAAGGCGAGGCCATCAACGCCACAGAAAACCGGGCGGTGATGCATTGGCTGTTGCGTCATCCTGCGGAGGGGGCTGCAGCGGATGCACTGCCTGCTTCGGTCAAGGCATCTTTGAAAGAGGTGCACGAGACCTTGAACGCCATGTTGTTGTTTGCCGAAAAAATTCGTGCAGACAAGCAGATCACTGATGTAGTAAACATTGGCATTGGCGGCTCCGACTTAGGCCCGCAAATGGCGGTGATGGCCTTGCAGACTGATGCTTTGGCGGGTAAGCGTTTTCACTTTGTGTCCAATGTGGATGGCCATGAACTCGATGCCGTGTTGAAGGGTTTGAAAGCTGAGAACACGTTGTTCTTGGTAGCCTCTAAAACCTTCACCACTTTGGAAACCATGACCAATGCTTTGTCTGCCAAGCGTTGGTTTGAAACCCAGGGCGGCACGGATGTAGCGCGTCACTTTGCAGCGCTCACCACCAATGTAGAAGCCGCAGGCAAGTTTGGCATTCAAACTTGTTTTGGATTTTGGGACTGGGTGGGCGGTCGTTACTCACTTTGGTCGGCCATTGGTTTGCCTTTGGCCATTGCCATTGGTTCTGATAGGTTCCGTGAGTTTTTGGCGGGCGCGCATGCCATGGATCAGCATTTTCTGAATGCCGATCCTGCACAGAATTTGCCCATTCGATTAGGTCTGTTGGATGTTTGGTATCGCAACTTTTTACACTACACCAGCCGTTGCATAGCGCCGTATCACAGCGCCTTGAAACGCTTTGCGCCTTACTTGCAGCAGCTCGAGATGGAGAGCAATGGCAAGCAGGTAGACCATGCTGGGCAAACCTTGCCTTACGGTACATCGCCAGTGTTGTGGGGCGAGCCGGGTACCAACGGCCAGCATGCATTTTTCCAAATGTTGCACCAAGGGACTGATGTGGTGCCGTTGGAGTTTGTGGCAGTTAAAAACGCCACGCATGCGTTGCCAGATCACCAAGCATTGTTGTTGTCCAATGTGTTGGCGCAGGCGCAGGCTTTGATGGTGGGCAAGTCGGATGCGGGGGGGCATAAAAACTTTGCAGGCAACCGACCCAGTAGCTTTATTTTGTTGGAAGACTTAACGCCATTTAATTTAGGCGCGTTGATTGCTCTGCAAGAACACCGCGTATTTGTGAGTGGGGCGGTGTGGGGTATTAATAGCTTTGACCAGTGGGGCGTGGAGTTGGGCAAAGTGTTGGCCAAAGACATTCATGCGCGCATTTTGTCGGGTGATGTAAAGGGCTTGGATGCTTCGACGGCCCAGTTGTTAAGGCGGATAACCTGACTCGTTTGCATTTCGCAAATGACAAAGAATGCTGCTTGACAAAAAGCACTGCAATCGTAAACTGAGCCAATGAAGCCTTCCATCGCCTTGTCAAGCAACAGAGCCGTCATCAGGGCGCTGGTGATCGAGCATGGCTTGCAAAATCCTAGAGTTTTTGGTTCAGTCACTCGTCGCGAAGATACTGAGTTAAGTGACTTAGATATCTTGGTCGATCCCTTGCCAAACACATCCTTGCTAGACCTTGCAAAGCTTCAATTGTCTTTGGAAAAAAAACTGGGTATTCATGTGGATGTTCTAACGCCAAATGCTCTGCCAGAGAGCTTTCGCAATCAAGTGCTCCGCAATGCTATCCCTGTATGACCTCGTTAAATGAATTTAGATTAAACGACTACTTACAGCACATGCTTCAAGCGATTCAACGCATTGAAGAATACACCGAAGAGCATTCAGAGGACTATTTCTTAAAGACGCCCATCCTGCAAGATGCTGTTGTGAGAAATATAGAAATTCTGGGTGAGGCCTCGCATAATCTTTTAAAGCGATTTCCCGAATTCACATCGTCATTTCCAGAAGTGTCCTGGGAGGCGATTTATTACATGCGCAACCGTATCATTCACGGCTATGTTTCTATAGATTATCAACTCGTCTGGGGAGTGGTCTGCAAGGATTTGCCCGATCTCCAACAGCAACTGAAAGCTATTAAAGCTAACCTGCCGGCATAAGCAAAACCCTGCAGGCACTTTCAATGTTTGTGTTTGCTGTGATCTTCCGCGTTATTGGATACGTTAGTTTGCTTGCCAGTCTGCGTTGAGTGTGCTGCAGAGCCCTTGTCCTGCACAATCACTTGCCCCTTCATCCCGGCTTCAAAATGGCCCGGGATGAGGCAAGCCATCTGCAAAGTTTGAGCTTGCTCGAACTTGATCACCCACTCTTTGGTTTCGCCTGCTTTCACGCTAAGTGCCAGCATGTCATTGCCAGAGGCGTGATCGTGCCCCCCTGAGTGCTCTGCCGATTGTTTCATTTCAATGGCATGGGCTTTTAGCGCAGCTTCAGAGCCCAAGACCATTTCATGCGGCAATTTGCCGCTGTTGTGCACCACCAATTTGAGCGTTTCACCCGCCGCAACTTGCAACAGATCGGGCGTGAAACGCATCGAGTCATTCATGTCGACTTGGATGGTGCGATCGACAACCAAGGCGCTTTGCATCGTTGTGTTCGTAGGTGCATCGTGCGTGTCGTGCGCGTCTTCTGCGCCGTGTGCATGGCCACCCGCAGCCCATTCTGGATTGCGCTCGAAGACTTTGTAAGCGGCCCAGCTGCTGGCACAAACTGCAAGCCCCAAGCTCAATGAATACACCATCAATGCGCGTTGCATGCGGATTTTGAGTGTGAACATCAGCGCCAAAATAGAAATGGCAAACCCCAAAGGT
This sequence comes from Limnohabitans sp., assembly GCA_049655425.1. GTDB lineage: Bacteria > Pseudomonadota > Gammaproteobacteria > Burkholderiales > Burkholderiaceae_C > Limnohabitans_A. The sequence goes on from JBASJS010000007.1 coordinate 192,984, forward strand.
ACTACCCACGCACTGCGCGCAGGAGAGTCAGGAAAATGTTGGAGTCCGCCTGTGAAGAAGCCCAAACCAATGGACAGCAAGGTGCCCACCCAAAGTGATTCAATCAAACTTTGCGTGTTGTTTTGGCTGCGGTGCTCCATCCAGGCGCCCGCTACAAAAAGGACGATGCCCACTGCTGCCGTCCAGAGTGAGCGTTCGCCACTGAAAAAACCGTGGTTGACGGCGCCCGAAATAAAGCTGATGCCCGAATATTTGAGCAGCATGGCGCTGTGTTGAATTTGAAAGCTTGCGGTCATAGGTTCATCTTAGATGACTTGTTGTGAGAATGCACTGTCGAAAAAAAACCCCGCAATTGCTTGCGGGGTTTCTTGTGCGAGGTCAAAGGTCTTTGCAGACCCTTGAGGCAGCGGGCAATTACATGCCCATGCCGCCCATACCACCCATGCCGCCCATGTCAGGCATGCCACCGGCAGGTGCGTCGTCTTTTGGTGCTTCTGAAACCATGCACTCTGTGGTCAACATCAAAGAAGCCACGGATGCTGCGTTTTGCAAAGCAGTGCGTGTTACTTTGGTGGGGTCCAAGATGCCCATTTCAATCATGTCACCGTAGGTGTCGTTGGCTGCGTTGAAGCCGTAGTTGCCTTTACCGGCCATCACAGCGTTCACCACCACAGATGGCTCGCCACCTGCGTTGTACACGATCTCGCGCAAAGGCGCTTCGATGGCTTTCAACACCAGCTTGATGCCAGCGTCTTGGTCAGCGTTGTCGCCTTTGATGGCGCCAGCGTTTTGACGAGCGCGCAACAATGCAACGCCACCGCCAGCCACAATGCCTTCTTCCACAGCCGCGCGGGTAGCGTGCAATGCGTCTTCAACACGGGCTTTCTTTTCTTTCATTTCGACTTCGGTGGCAGCGCCAACCTTGATCACGGCAACACCGCCAGCCAACTTGGCCACGCGCTCTTGCAGTTTTTCACGGTCGTAGTCAGAAGTAGCTTCTTCGATTTGAACGCGGATTTGTTTCACACGTGCTTCGATGTCGCCAGCTGCGCCAGCACCGTCGATGATGATGGTGTTTTCTTTGCCCACTTCGATGCGCTTGGCTTGACCCAAGTCTGCCAATGTCACTTTTTCGAGTGTCAGGCCAACTTCTTCAGCGATCACTTTACCGCCGGTCAAGATGGCGATGTCTTCCAACATGGCTTTGCGACGATCGCCGAAGCCAGGAGCCTTCACAGCCACAACCTTCAAGATACCGCGGATGGTGTTGACCACCAAAGTTGCCAAGGCTTCGCCTTCAACTTCTTCAGCAATGATCAACAAAGGACGGCCAGCTTTTGCAACGGCTTCCAATGTAGGCAACAAGTCACGGATGTTGCTGATTTTCTTGTCGAACAACAACACGAAGGGGTTGTCGAGCAAAGCAGCTTGCTTCTCGGGGTTGTTGATGAAGTAAGGTGACAGGTAGCCACGGTCGAACTGCATGCCTTCAACGATGTCGAGTTCGTTGTCGAGTGACTTGCCGTCTTCAACAGTGATCACGCCTTCTTTGCCCACTTTGTCCATGGCTTTGGCAATGATCTCGCCAATGCTGTGGTCGCTGTTGGCAGAAATAGAACCGACTTGAGCGATTTCTTTGGTGGTTGTGGTGGCCTTAGTGGCTTTCTTCAACTCTTCGATCAAGGCTGCAACAGCTTTGTCGATACCGCGCTTCAAGTCCATGGGGTTCATGCCGGCGGCAACGTACTTCATGCCTTCGCGAACGATGGCTTGAGCCAACACAGTAGCGGTCGTTGTACCGTCACCAGCGTTGTCAGAAGTCTTGGAAGCAACTTCCTTGACCATCTGGGCGCCCATGTTTTGCAACTTGTCTTTGAGTTCGATTTCTTTGGCCACGGACACACCGTCCTTGGTCACGGTGGGGGCGCCGAAAGAGCGCTCGAGCACCACATTGCGACCCTTAGGGCCCAAAGTCACTTTGACCGCGTTGGCCAAAATGTTCACGCCTTCAACCATGCGTGCGCGGGCTTCGCCGCCGAAAATTACGTCTTTTGCTGCCATTTTTAAGCTCCTAAATTCAATTAATCAGTTGAGGACAGAGCGGTCATGCGCTTCGCGCGTTGGCCGATCAGTCCCGCAAAATATTTATTCCACCACTGCGAAGAGGTCTTCTTCTTTCATGACCAACAGCTCATCGCCCAAAACCTTGACGGTTTGGCCGCTGTACTTGCCGAACAACACGCGGTCGCCAACTTTCACGTTCATGGCCAACACTTCGCCTTTGTCATTGCGCTTGCCTGGGCCAACGGCCAAGACTTCACCTTGATCAGGCTTTTCAGCAGCTGCATCAGGAATGACGATGCCAGAGGCAGTTTTGGTTTCGCTTTCGACACGTTTGACGATCACGCGATCGCCGAGAGGACGCAGTTTCATTGGATCTCCTAAATATGAAACAAGGTTAAAAACAAAAAGTATTCAAAATTGAATACTTTAGGGTTCTTTGGAGGGTGCTGAGTTTGTTAGCACTCATCTCCTGCGAGTGCTAATGATAAGGGTGTTTGGGAGGATTTCAAGAGAGGGCTTGAAAAATGAGGGGATTTGAAAGGGGTTATTCGACTCAGAATTTGCTTGTTCTGACTTGCTTGTCTGGCTATTTCAGTAGAAAAGTTTGAATTGAACAAGACGCCGTGTGTCTGTTGAAGGCTGTGAGCGGACTGCTGATTGACGTTACTCATCGGCTGAAACCGACTAAAAGCCGCCGATCGTGGCTTTAGCATTGGGATAAAAATTAAAATCCAGCAATGGCCAACGAAGCTCGTCATCATCACTACATCCCCCAGGCTTACCTCAAAGGATTCGCTCATAAGAGGAGCGAAAGGCAGTGGTATACGCATGTCACGGACTTTTCGGTGGACCGGACCTATACGGCTAATGTGCGAAATGTATGCGGCGAGCGGGATTTCTTACGCATTGAAGTAGATGGGTATGCACCTGATGCTATCGAAAAAGAGATGGCCAATTTCGAGGCTCAGTGCATTGGTGCCATTAGACGTATCGCGGAGACAGGTAAATTTGATGGCGAAGATGCGAACTTGACACTCAATCTCATGGCGTTGATGACCGTCCGATCCCCTGAGATGAGGGAAAACCTACGAGGTTTCCACGAGCAAGTCGCTAAGCGAGTGTTGGACATGTCCTTGGCGACCAAGGGTCGGTGGGAAGGGCAGATCGCCCGAATGCGTTCGGATGGAGTTCCCGTCAATGACACGACATATGAGGACGTGAAGTCATTCCACAAAAGTGATCGGTACAAGGTCACTCTTTCGCGTGAGTACCACATCGGTGCAGAGTTCAAGATGATGGAAACAGTGCTTGAGTGCCTTGGTCAACGCCTCTGGACGGTTTACACGACTGACGGATTAAACGGTGAATTCTTGACTACGAACCGACCGGTGACGCTCACCTACATAGAACCCGAGAAAGTGCCCCTCATTTACAGGCGCAGCCCTGGGTTTGGTATCACAAATACTGAGGTTCATTTTCCACTGACCCGTAATGCAATACTTGTAGGTCGCTTTGACCGCGGTGGTCATACAGTGGCTGTTAAGGAGTCATTCATAGCTGCCGTAAATACGCACATGATGTGGAATAGCTATGGCAAGGCATTTTCTCGACGACCAGAGTTTCTTTATTTAAATCCACGTGATCTGACCATAAACCGTGACGGATTGCTGCTTGAGAAATCGCGCGCATGGAAGGAGTCGATCGCGGAGCAAAAATGAGTCCGAGTCGGCACGTACGACTGCGCTTAAGAATTTCCTCTCAACGACCTCTTGTGGCCGCTTGCCGTCAGGTATCGAGCTGTGCCGACGACAGCTTCCGCTGCAAACTTGCCGTTGGTTTATGTTCGTCCGGTTGAGGCTGACAGCAGACCATCGTTGCGAGTAAGTGACCGGCCGCTCACGACCCAAAACGGACTTCTGGTATCTTAGACTTATGCCGCATTAGCGGGCATTTGAAGGAGGGCCGAAAACGTAAATAGTTCTGCTTACAGCAAACTAGTGACGCTTTTCTGAGCGAGCCAGTCTATGCAAGCCCCATAGGTTAGGAGCTAGGAGCCCTACTGGTAGATTGCGACTGGAATAGCGAGTAGAGCCGGGCTATTCGAAAAACATGCATGGTCGCTGCCAGCACCGACGTAAGGGCGTAAAGAAATAGTAGGCATCCTAACGCACCAACAATTCCGTTGAGTAAAGGAAGCCAATCTCGAATAGGGTCAGCAATTGGTGAGTAAAACTGAAATGACTTGACCACTATTGCGACCATTAGCGCTACCGCCTGCACCGTGATGAAGTGCACAAAGTGTGCGCAAAGTGCCACATAGTCATTCACGGCCCCTTCAGAGGCTGGCTCGGCTAGCAACGACCTGAATTTTTCATCACCAAAACCGATAAAGATAGCAAAACCGCCCAGTGTAAAACCTAATAAGTTTGGCAGCACGGCTATGCTTTGATCCCACCAGCCTTCTCCTGCCTTGGACCCGGTTTCCCAGATGCCAGACCAGCTAGGTGCCGTCAAAAGCAGCAATACAAAAGCCGTGTGCAAATAGGGTGATGTAAGCAGTTTGCATATGCCGCCATAGGCGCGCCAATATTCGCCGTAGATGTCTGCAACGCTTTTGTATTGATTAAACATTTTCAATTCAACGCCCCTAAGCGCTACTGACCCGGCTGAGCACAATTGCAACTGTCTCGATTTCTTCGTTGATACTTTCGGAAATCAATGCTGGTTTGGCCACCGTGGACTCTAGGACTGGTAGGCCGTTAACGTCGTGACCTTCGGACTGCACGTATCCATTTTTGGCTGCAACCGTCGCTTCATCGTGCATATCTTGATCAGGCGTAATTCCGTCCGCAGAGGTCATGACCTCCTCTAATCGAGTTACGTTACGGCGCTGCATTTTTTCCATTATCCGCCGTTCAATCTCTTCCGCGTCATCATTGGGGCGTTTAAACACCAAAGTCAGGCGGGAGATGTGATGGATTCTTAAAACATCGCTGACTGCGGCAATGTCCGGAACTACCGTTACTTCAACTGTAGGCAGCGCATGCTTCAGGCAAGTTGCACGATATAGATCTTGGAGAAAGACCTCGGCAATGGTTGGGCCCATGCTGGCTTTACGGTCTTTGCTAACGTACCAAAGCTGGTGTGACTTCGGCTTAAAAACAAATGGAATGCGATCGAGATTGGGATGAAGGTGACTAGGAATCGCTATGCTCTCGGTTTCGGAGTCTTCGGCTGGCTTTCCTGTTTCGGAATTGAACCAAGGTGCATCGCGGTCAATGCTCGTGAATCTATAAAATTCACCATGCAATTCATCTTTTTCAAGTGCCTCTCTAGCGCCGTATATTGCGCCTAGCATGTATCCGTCTGCCCGGCCACGCTCGTGGATGTAGCGCATACGGTATGCTTTTTTAAATAGATCTACATAGCCTTGGGGACTATGAGGCTTGTGCATTGCAATGTTGATTTGCCGGATTTGTATGGTCCTAATCATCTCTTGCCTTCGTCCCTAGTGATGAATTTGTTAATCCAATTTAACATGTGCCGCAATACATTGCGGTCTGCCAGACCCGATCCTGACGATTTGGCCAAGCCCTGAACACCCCTTTGGGTAAATCTTTAAACGCCTATTTCTAACTCGTAGTGCGCAAGTCTGCACCTCAAAACTGACACTGCCCGACGGCAGGTACTGGCAGAAAGCTAACAAGTGACTGCGTTAAACGACCGGCAGCTATCGCTGCATACCAGACCGTCAAAAAATGTTGAAGATCATTGGCTTAAACGAAAACTTATATATAAAGAAACTTCTGAAAACCAACAAACGCCTGCCGAATCTCTGCTGGGTTACCCAAAGAACTCATCGCCTCAGACAAGCCACCGTATTTCAATTCGATCAATGGTTTGATCTGCGAATCATCCAGCACATTCACACCTTGGTTAACGTATTGCGACAACACAAAGTCTAAGAATACTTGTTGTTTATCGTTGAAGTCATGACTGATTTGCATTCGTGCTTTTTCAGCACGTTCCGCCCGAGAGGTTGGGTAAACCGCAAAACGAATGTTGGCAAGCACATCAAACAGGTCGCTGTTTTCAGCGTCGATAGCTTTTTGCATATCTGTCAGCTGCTCCGCGCCAAAACCTTTTTCGGACAAGCCCTGCAATAGCTTTTTCCGGGTTTCTGGAACACTCCAAATATGTCGCAATTCATCTTCGTCTTTGAAGAACTCTGGCAATGTGCCAAACAAAATTTCCATGAACTGTGCTGCGGATACCAACTTGCCACCTGCCCAATACGAGGTGGCAGACATGCTGCGAATCGCTCGTGCTTTGCCGTCTGCCAGCTTGATAACTACTCGAGTTGGCGTCTTATTTTCCGGACTGTCTTCATTGACAGAAATCGGCTGTGTCGTGGTTTGTGGGTAATCCTTGGGAGGCTTTGGCGTGTCGGGCTCTATAGGCTCACCATCCCACTCAGGGTCATTGAATAAGTGATGTGCCTTAACAAAGTCGTAGATGGTGAAATAGTCTTTACCGTCAAACAGACGCGTGCCACGGCCAATGATCTGTTTGAACTCAATCATTGAATTCACAGGGCGAAGCAGGACGACGTTGCGCACATTGCGGGCATCTACGCCAGTCGTCAATTTCTGTGAAGTGGTCAGAATCGTCGGGATTGTTTTTTCGTTGTCTTGAAACTCGCGAAGGTTTTGATCGCCCAATGCGCCATCACTTGCTGTCACACGAACGCAATAGTTGGGATTCGTGCTGGTCTTGTTTTGATTGATTAAGTCCCGCACTGCTGCGGCATGGGCTTGGCTTGCGCAAAACACGATGGTCTTCTCACGCTGATCAATCATGCTCATGAGTTGCTTGACGCGATAGGCCTCGCGCTCTTTGATTTCAATCACACGGTTGAAATCTTTTTCTTCGTAGCGTTTGCCTTGCTCTACCTCACCCTCAATGATTTCGTCATCAGAGGTGTAGACATAGTCATCCAAGGTTGTGGCGATTTGACGAACCTTGAATGGCGTCAAGAAGCCGTCTTCAATGCCTTCCTTCAGCGAGTAAACATACACAGGCTCGCCAAAGTAAGCGTAGGTGTCTGCATTGCCTTTGCGCTTTGGCGTGGCAGTTAAGCCTAGCTGTACTGCGGGGCTGAAGTAGTTCAGGATGTCGCGCCATGCGCTTTCATCGTTCGCGCCACCACGGTGACACTCGTCAATGATGATGATGTCAAAGAAGTCTGGCGGGTACTCACCAAAGTAGGGAGAGGGCTTACCGTCTTTGGGTGGGCCACTCATGAAAGTTTGGAAGATAGTGAAGAAAATGCTGCCGTTCTTAGGTACGCGCCCCTTCTTGCGAATATCCGCTGGATCAATGCGGACCAATGCGTCGTCAGCAAACGCCGAAAAAGAGTTGTAGGCTTGATCTGCCAAAGTATTGCGGTCAGCTAAGAACAGGATGCGTGGGCGTCGTGTGGGCTCGCCACCACTCTTCCAGTCGTTCAAGTTCCAGCGACTTTGAAAGAGCTTCCACGCCAGTTGAAATGCAATGAATGTCTTACCTGTGCCTGTGGCCAGTGTGAGCAAGATCCGGTCTTGTCCCTCGCTGATGCGCTTAAGTACTGCGGCAATGGCATTGTCTTGGTAATAACGGCCTTGCCAGGTTCCACCTTTATCTTCAAAGGGAACGGCTGCAAAACGATCGCGCCATGCATTTACTTCCGCAAAAGTTTGCGCCCATAATTCATCAGGCGAAGGAAACTTCTCAACCTCACCTTCAGCACCTGTTTGCATGTCAATGCCGTAAAAGCCCTGACCATTTGTGGAATATGTAAATCTAACGGCCAACTTGGCTGCATAGTTCTTTGCCTGGCCAACGCCTTCGGTCAGTTGCTTACCCCAGGCTTTTGCTTCGATGACGCCTAGTTTTGTATTTCGATACACCAGAACGTAGTCAGCAATGTCAGCTCGTGCTCGATGTCCCGCGCCTTGCAAGCGGCCCTGCGTAATGTGGTGCTCACGCAGGACTCTGCTGCCATTCACTTCCCCCCAGCCAGCAGCAGAAAGGGCTGGGTCGATGTGTTCTGCGCGAGTTTCAGCTTCGTTCATTTGGGTGGTAATTTTTAAAACTAGAACAGTTTAGCTATGACCAATGCATCTTGTCACTGTAGCTAGTCCCAATGATTTTTTGAATTATTTTGGTGAAAAACTAAAAGCATTGTTCTATACTTAGGTATAAGTGGATTGGGGGTTCCCGGTCGGCGCTACAGCCTCGGTGAGTTTCATCGGGGCTTTTCGCTTTCTTGACGTGGATAAACTTTTAAACCCCAGTTTTCAAAACCATCGCCCACTTGCTCACGGCCTCCGCTGCAAAAGAACTTTTTCTTTAGTACATCAAATGCACGGTTCGGCTGTTTTGACGAATCACGCTTAAGCCCACTGGGCGAGCAACCAAGTCGGCGAGCTGTAAACCTGCTGAATTGGTTTGCTTGCTAGCAAAAATGATTTCAAAGGGTAAGCTTTTGCCGAGTTTGTTTGCGCCATCACAAACACGACGAAACTCAAGCTCTAAGTCTTTGTCCTCTTTATTGCCGCGACATTCAACAACGATGTGTGTCTTTGTACCGTCTTGATTTTTTTCAAGCATGAATTCATAGAGCGTTTCAAGACAAAAACCTAATGCTAGGTGGTAGGGGTTGTTGCCAAGGCCATACTTATCTTTCAACTGACGTTTGTCTATAACTGCACTGATCAAGATGAAGTTAGAAGCTTCGATGATGGAGGTTAAGCCATCTATGAAATCGTGTTTATGTTTTTTACTAGTGAATTTGAAGCATCCTTTTTCTTTACGGATTTCATGCTCATGCAGAACAACGACATCATGTCCAAAATTATTGAATTTGAATTTCTGAAGCGCAGGAACCACTTTTTCGCTGTAGTGCCCCTTATAAAAAACACAAAAAGCCAAAACAAAAACAGGGTAATTGACATCAACTGTTTGCATTCCATGATCACCGCTCTCATCAACATAAACGATGAAGTTGCTGTAAGGCCCAGGTGGAGGCTGAGAGGAGTGGACTTCTTGTGAAAATGGGTTTTCTGAGTCAAATAGCGGAAACTGCTGTTGTGCTTTGTCTGGTGACATATGGCTTCCTTTAAAGCTGGCCGCTAAAGGCTTGGTGCAGCAGGGATTTTTTGAGGGCGTCGAGGGCGGTTAGTTTTTGGCTGTAGATGGAAACAAGCAGGTCTTCGGCGTCAAACAACTCGTTGACTTGACTCACGATGCGTTGCTGATCGGCGAGTGAAGGTATGGCGCCGATTTTGAATGCACGTATGTCTTTCATGTTGATGTGTTGAACAGTTGCACCACGTGAATGCGCCAATAACCGTCGCTGGCTGTTTTGACGCAGTAGCAGCTGCGCTAGGTAGGCTGGCTCAAAAACTGATTTCTTAGGACGAATCAATACAGTTCGTTGACCAAGGCATACCTTCGTGCCTTCTGGAATGACGGCAACATTACCTGCTGGTGCTTCGCGAGCCAAGATCAGATCGCCGCCTTGCGGTTCGCCTCTGCGTGTCCACTCAGAGTATGTCTGATTAGAAACACGGTACACGCCCTCTAAGATCAATCGACCTTTGCCAATGTTAGGGGTTCGAATCGAAGGGATGCCTGTTTCTTGCGTGGGGGCAGTTTTATGTTCGCAATCGACAATCAGCTCACAGAGGCTATCGAGTGCTGGGGAGTCCGGCGCTACGTTTTCATCGTCGGGGAATAAAGCCTGCATTAAGCCTTCGCAATACTCGCGGGCGTTTTGGAGGTTCTTTTCGGCGTTGGCTTTGGCTTTGGCGATGTCGGCAAAAGCTTTGTCTAGGAGAGTGACGATGCGGCGTTGTTCTTCTATGTCAGGTGTTGTGACGGTAATGTCGTAAATATCATTGCGGTTGATGCCTGGCTTTACACCTTTGGCCATGCTCGGCAGATTCAGAGTCAGCAACAAAAAGTACAGGTACAGCAATTCATATTTTTCGCGGTCAAACTCTACGAAGAAAGTGACGTCAAGTGGCCAGTATTTTTTTTCCGTCAGCGTGACTTCGCCTGCGGAGCCTTTGCGCCCAACGATGATGGAAGACTCACCCTTGTAAAACTTATCCGTTCTGTCTTTGATCCCATTGGCGCCGTAAGCCGGATAGAGGCCATTTGGGTTTCGGTCCGAATCGGCAAGTGGCTTACCATATTCCAGCTGGATGATTTCCCCGAGTTTTTTTGTTTCCCAACCCGCCTTCACGCCAACAACCCCCTAATATTCCCCAAGACCTCTGCCGCTTCTGCATCCAGCATTACGATCTCATCCAGGATGTCCGAAGGGCTGCGGTGCACCACTACTTCGCCGCCATTCGGGTTTTTCACCGACAGGTCAAACGTGTCCAGGTTCACCCTGTCGGCGGCCACGCTCCAGCTTTTTGTTGAGTCGGCAAACGACTTTTGCAGTTGCACAAACTCCACCAGGTCCGCGTCGTTGAGCGGGTTGGTTTTGCCCATATTGCGGCCAGGGTCCAATTGGTAGAACCAGGTCTTTTGGGTGGGCTCACCTTTGGTGAAAAACAGCACCACGGTTTTAACGCCTGCGCCCTGAAAGGTACCGCCAGGGCAGTCCAGCACTGTATGCAAATTGCATTCGGTCAACAACAGCTTGCGTAGAGCAACGCTTGCGTTATCGGTGTTACTGAGAAACGTGTTTTTAATAACCACTGCAGCACGCCCACCTGCACGCAAGCTCTTTACGAAGTGCTGCATGAACAGGAATGCCGTTTCGCCTGTTTTGATCGGGAAGTTTTGCTGTACCTCTTTGCGCTCTTTGCCACCAAAAGGAGGGTTGGCCAGAATCACATCAAAACGATCGCGCTCTTGAATGTCGTTGATGTTTTCGCCCAGTGTGTTGGTGTGCACGATGTTTGGCGTTTCAATGCCGTGCAGGATCATGTTCATGATCGCAATCACATAGGCCAAGCTCTTCTTCTCTTTGCCGTAGAAAGTTCGCTCTTGCAAGGTGCTGAGATCTTTGGCATTGGTTGCCTTGGGGCGCATGTAATCAAACGCCTCGCACAAGAAGCCAGCAGAGCCACAGGCACCGTCGTAAATGCGTTCACCAATCTGTGGATTGGTAATTTCAATCATGGCGCGAATGAGTGGGCGTGGGGTGTAGTACTCACCCCCGTTACGGCCAGCATTGCCCATGTTTTTGATCTTCACCTCATAGAGGTGCGACAACTCGTGTTTTTCGCTTTGTGAGCCAAAGCTCAGCTCGTCCATGCGGTCGATGACATCACGCAGGTTGTAGCCGCTTTGAATCTTGTTCTTGATTTCGTCGAACACCTCACCAATTTTGTATTCAATGGTGTTTGGACCGCTGGCACGTTGCTTGAAACCCGCCAAGTAAGGCATGAGCTTGTGGTTGACGAACTCTTTCAGATCGTCGCCTGTCATGGCTGCGTTGTGGTCGATCTGACCGTTGGCTGCTTTGGGAGCAGCCCACGTTGCCCAACGGTAGGGCACGTCCAAAATGTGTTTGTAGGTTTTGCCTTCCAACTCGGCTTCCATCGCCTTGTTGTTTTCTAGGGCATCGAGATACTTTAAAAACAGGAGCCAAGATGACTGTTCGGTGTAGTCCAGCTCGCTGGTGCAGCCTGCGTCTTTGTGCAGGATGTCATCGATATTCTTAAAGGTTTGCTCAAACATGTGTCGCTTACAAAATTAGTAATTTAAGTCTATCTTGGAAATTCGAATTTTCTGATTTTTAGGCAAGCAACTTGACTCAGCAGAGGGCAACCGGAGATGGGCGTTGTTTCTGTCGTGAAGTTACATAAGTAAAGGTTTTGACATTTTGGGAAGTGTTTAAGTAGGGGGGGGTCTTGCATTTGCTTGCATGTGTCGAAATCTTCCGGAAGTTAGGTATTCTTTGGAATGAACTAAAAAGAATTACAAATGCCTAAAGATTTTTTTATTTCCGATTTTTTGCATTGCGGCCATCGCTGCGTCAGTTTCAGCGAAGGCAAAGATGACCAGTCTGAATAAGCCCGGATCTTTGCAGGACGTGAGCTTGTTGCGTGAAAGCTTTGAACTGGAATGCAAGGCCGCACAAGGTACCTCTGGTCAAGGCGAAGTACCCAAGGACTTCTGGCCAACCTACTCGGCTATGGCAAATGCGCATGGCGGGATGGTGATTTTGGGTATCCAAGAAAAATTAGGCGTTTTCAGTGTGATTGGGCTGAAAGACATCAACAAGGTGCGATCTGATTTGTTCAACAACTTGAACAACGCCGGCAAAGTCAGCGTCAACCTACTTAGCGACGCGGATGCCCAAGAGGTCATTTTGGAGGGTCAGGCTGTTTTGATTTTGTCCATACCGCAGGCGGGTCGAAAAGACAAACCGGTTTATTTGAACGGTCAGCCGCTTGGCAATACTTATCGCCGGCTGAATGACGGTGACCGCAAGTGCGATGACACCACAGTCAAACGCATGCTGGCAGAACAGGTGCAGGACAGCCGAGATACTTACATCTGCAACCGATATGGCTTGAATGACATTGACCTAGAGAGTTTGCATGCTTACCGAAATCAGTTTGCAAGTTACAAGTCCGGGCACCCTTGGGTGGGAGCAGACGACACCGAGTTTCTGCATTTACTAGGCGCATGGCGAGAAGACCGAGAAACCAAAGAAAACGGGCTCACTTTGGCTGGCTTGCTGATGTTTGGTCAATGGCCAGCCATCATGACCTGCGCTCCACTTTATTTTGTGGATTATCAAGAACAACCCGATGAACCCGACACTTCAGTTCGGTGGCTAGATCGGGTGGTGCCAGACGGCACTTGGTCGGGTAATTTATTCGACTTTTACAGAAAGGTCATCCGCAAATTGACGGCCGATTTAAAGGTGCCATTTCATCTGCAAGGCGACAAGCGTGTAGACGACACGCCTATTCATCAAGCGCTGCGGGAGGCCTTGGTCAACACTTTGGTCCATGCCGACTATTCAGATCGGGCTTCGGTGCGGGTCATTAAGAGGCCTTCAGGCTTTGAATTTCGCAATCCTGGCGCGCTGCGTGTTCCCGTTGCCCAGGCGCTTAAAGGCGGGGAGAGCGATTGTCGTAATCGAACGCTGCAACAAATGTTCTTGATGATCAACTTGGGAGAGCGCGCTGGTTCAGGTTTGCCACGCATTTTGACCAGTTGGCAAGGTGAGGGACGGTTAATGAAAATGACGGAGTTATTTGAGCCTTATGACCAGTCGTTACTGACGATGGACTGGGCATTGGAGGCCGTGTCGGGGAAAATGTCGGGGAAAATGTCGGGGAAAATGTCGGGGAAACCGACATTGGAGATTTTGGGTCTTATCAAGCAGGACTCGCGCTTAACGGTATCTGAGCTTGCAATCACCCTTGAGTTATCGGAGAGAACCATCGAGCGTGCTATTCAATCCTTGCGCGCTGACGGTCGACTAGAGCGAATTGGTCCGTCAAAGGGCGGCTTTTGGAAAGTTCTGAAATGATAGGAATCGATGATTTCTACTCAGTTCAAATTAAAGAATTTTTTAATTTAGATCAGCCGTATTAAAGGATCCTTTAATATGACCTCTCCAATAGAGCAGAGTTACCATGTTGCAAACCCATCAGTTGAATGTCAACGGTCAAGTTGTTTCCTTCAAATCCGGGGCTGACAGCACCGCTCTGCAAACCATTCGCAACCATTTGGGCTTAACGGCCAGTCGATACGGCTGCGGTCAAGAGCAATGCGGTGCATGCCATGTCTTGATCGATGGTCAATCCAAGCCAAGCTGCCAATTGACTGTGGATGCTTTGGTGGGACGCAGTGTTGTGACACTCGAGTCAGCACAAAACCCTGACTTGCCCAGCACGCCTTACTTAAAAGCACTGCAAGCGGCGTTCATTGATGAACAAGCGGCGCAGTGTGGGTACTGCACCAGTGGGCTCTTGATCAGTGCCACTGCTCTGCTGATGAGCGCACAAGAAACTGTTTCTGATCTGCAAATCCGTGACGCATTAGAGCCACACCTTTGTCGCTGCGGCACGCACAACCGAGTCGTAAGGGCAGTGAAGAAAGCCGCACTTCAGTGTGGCTTGAAATTAACGCCGTCAGAGGTGTCAGCATGAGCCAGTTGCTTCAACCCTCTGTGAGTTTAAAAACCAATCCAGGGCTAGCGCAGTGGCTGCGCTTTGAAACCAATGGCTCTGTGACCGTGTTCACAGGCAAAGCCGAACTGGGTCAAGGCATCTTGCATGCATTGAAACTCATGGCGGCCCATGAACTGGATCTGCCTTTGGACAGCGTACACATCGAGCCAGCCAACACACAAAACAGCCCCGACGAGGGCATGACGTCTGGCAGCTTGTCCGTCCAAGATTCCGGCTTGGCCATTCGCCAAGCGTGCGCGCATGCAGCGCAGCTTTTGAAAACGTATGCATGCGCGTCTTATGCAACATTGCATTCACACGTAGATGTGAAGTTGTCAGTCGACTTAACAGTGCCCACCAAGTCCACAGCCCTGACGCTGACCGAAGGCCGCGATGACCTTGAATCGCTTGTGCACGGCAAGCCCATCTTTCTCCAAGACCTCGGAATTAATGTTGATCTGACCCCAATTAAAAATTTGCTTCATGGGCGGATGGTGAGGGGGCCGGGGTTGCGCTGTACTTTTCGCACTGAAGGCTGGGCGGATGCTGTGGCTGGGTTGCCTAAAGAGGTTCAAGCGTTTAGAGATGGCTCGTTGGTGGGGGTCGTTGCGCTCACAGAAGAACTGGCGGAGAAGGCTGCTAGCAAGTTGCAGCGATTGCTGAAGTGGGATGTGGCGGCATTGCCAGACTGCCGTGAGGGTGGTGTTGATTTGGTAGAGCGGGCCCCTGCGATGGATTCGCAGGTGTTTCATGAATCAGGTCAGTTTCATGAAGCAAGCAAGGACGCAAAGGTTTACGAAGCGGTTTATTTCCGACCTGCTTTGCACCATGCATCGATGGGGCCCAGTGTGGCTTTGGCTGTTTGGGAATCTGATCAAGCCAGCAGTGGTTTGAAGGTGTGGAGTCATACGCAGGGTGTTTTTCCTTTGCGCAAAGATTTGGCGCTTGCATTGGGTATTGATGCGCAGCAGATTGAAGTGCAGCATGTGCGGGGTGCTGGCTGCTATGGGCACAACGGTGCGGACGATGTGGCCTACAACGCCGCTTGGTTGGCCAGGTATGTGCCAGGGCAATGTGTGCGTGTGCAGTGGACGCGTGAAGAGGAAATGCAGCAATCGCCTCTGGCGCCAGCGATGCGTGTGAAGTTGCAGGCCACTGTTCAGTCTGTTGCAGTGCCAACAAGTACTAGCCCTCCCAAAGGAAGCGCCGATCTAGAACTACTTACTTGGCAACACGATGTCTGGAGCCAAGGCCACAGCTCAAGGCCTGGCCGCGCAGCCACGCCCGCTTTCAAAGACAGCTGGCTAACAGACCAACAATTTCCTGTGCTGGAGCCCATCAATGTGGCTGCAGCGGCTGGCGCCGGTGCCGAACGCAATGCGATACCACCCTACAGCAGCGCCCACATCAAAGTGAATGCACACCGATTGCTGGGCTTACCGTTTAGAACGTCCGCTTTGCGAAGTTTGGGCGCTCATGCCAATGTGTTTGCCTGCGAAAGTTTCATGGACGAAATTGCCGACGATCAGGGTTTGGATCCTGTGGCACTTCGTTTGAGCAAGTTGGAAGATCCACGCGCCATAGCGGTGGTTCAAACCTTGGCAGATCAAGTCAATTGGTTAGCGCGTCGCCAAACCTTGTCACAAAAAGAAGGTTGGGGTTTGGGTATTGCCTATGCGCGTTACAAAAGCAAGGGCGCTTACTGCGCTGTGGTGGCCGAGGTAGAAGTGACGCACCAAGTGAATGTGCGCCGCTTGTGGGTCGTTGCCGATGTTGGTGAAGTTATTCACGCTGATGGCGCTGTTTCTCAATTGGAAGGTGGTGCCATTCAATCGACCAGCTGGGCCTTGAAAGAGCAGGCGCATTGGGATTCAAACAACATCACCAGTACCCATTGGGATGCGTATCCTATTTTGCGTTTCAGCGAAGTGCCCCATGTGCAAGTGCATTTGATGCCAGGCAATTCACAAAATTCAGAATCGCTCAATGCACCCTTAGGTGCAGGCGAAGCCTCGCAAGGCCCCACCACAGCCGCCATTGCCAATGCGGTTTTTCATGCGGTGGGGGTGCGCGTTAGGCAGTTGCCTCTCACGCCAGACAGCTTGGCAAAAGCTGCACTGGCATAAGTGTTTAAGTGCTTCAACCTGTTTAGGTTTTGGACGACTTGAGGTGCTACGGTCTAACTTAGACCACCGGCAAAAAGCCGCCTTTTGCGCGCAGATCAGCGTGCTCTGAGCTGGTCAAAATATCGATCATGGCTTGCGCCTGCGCCGCACACGTGCTGGTAGTACGAATACCTGCGGTGTACATGGTGGCCAGTTCAAACTCGAGTGGCAAGTTGGCCACTAAATCAACGCCTTGCGTGATCAAAATTTCGGTCACTTGGGTGCAGCCAATCACATGTGGATCGTCGCAAGCTGCCATGGCATTCATAGCGGTGTTGCCGTTGGGAAAGGGGCGCAACTTGCTTGCCACTGTTTCGGCAATGCCCAAACCATTGAGCACCTTCATGAAGTGGATACCTGCTGTCGCCAACTGAGGATCGGGAAAATAAATGCCAGTGGCCGCCAACATGGCAGCTTTGAGTTGCTCGGCGGTTTCAACGAGTGGGTAAGGCGTGCCGTGCTTTACTGCAACCCCCGTTTTGACGGGACCTAAGTGGCGCGCACTGCCAGCCAATACATGTCCAGAAGCTGTCAGTTGCTCAATGAGGGCGGCCGTCAATATGACAACATCGCAGGACGCCCCCTCCAGCAACTTCTGTTTCATCAAACCTACCGCACCAAAGGTGCAAGAAAGTTGCGTGTCAGTAGCTTGCTCAATCGAAGGCTTGAGCGCGTTGACCAAACCTTGTGCGGCACCGCCGCTGAGGAGATGAATAAAGCGTGTCAAAGCATCAATCCAATTTGATGTTGGCAGACTTGATCACGCCAGACCACTTGGCAATGTCG
Organism: Limnohabitans sp.; assembly: GCA_049655425.1. Taxonomy (GTDB): domain Bacteria; phylum Pseudomonadota; class Gammaproteobacteria; order Burkholderiales; family Burkholderiaceae_C; genus Limnohabitans_A. The sequence continues at coordinate 210,193 of JBASJS010000007.1, forward strand.
TCTTGCAAATATTTGTCAAATTGTGTGGGGTTCAGAATGATGGGCACCGCGCCTTGCTTGGCCCACTGCTGCTTAACGTCGGCTTGCGCAGCAATTTTGGACACAGCTTCATTGAGTTTGTCGACAATGGCCTTGGGCGTGCCTTTGGGGGCCATCAGGCCCAACCAAATAGTGGCCTCGTAGCCTGCCACACCGCCTTCGTTCAAAGTGGGAACCTCGGGCAACACATCAGAACGAACTTTGCCACTGGTGCCCACTGCCTTGACTTTGCCAGCCTTCACTTGCTCGGTCATGGTGGTCACAGCATCAAACATCATGTCGACTTGGCCGCCCAGCACATCGGTACGAGCGCCTGAGCTGCCTTTGTAGGGCACGTGCACCATGTCAATTTTGGCCAAGCTTTTGAACAATTCGCCGGCCATGTGATAGGGGGTGCCAGGGCCGGACGATGCATAGTTCAACTTGCCTGGCTGCGCCTTGGCCACGCGGATGACATCGGCCAAAGTGTTCATACCTTTGGTGGGATTGACCACCAAGACCAAGTCGGAATAGTTGATCGGAGCAACGCCCACGAAGTCTTTCATCAAGCCATAGGGCTTGTTGGGGATCAGTGTTTCGTTGACGGTTTGCGTGTTGGACATCAACAACAAGGTGTAGCCATCGGGTGCCGCTTTGGCAGCCAAGTCGGTACCGATGACAGAGCCCGCACCGGGCTTGTTGTCGACCACAAAAGTTTGGCCCAAGCTTTCTTGCAAGCGCTGCGCCATGAAGCGCGCATAGTTGTCAGCAGGGCCGCCCGTGGCAAAGGGCACCACAATTTTGACGGGGCGTGTTGGGTAGTTTTGGGCGTGCGCTTGTTGCGACAGAAAAATGCCGGTGCCGATGAACAAGAGGCTGGCCAAAGCCACCAGAGTGCGACGTTTTTGAGTTTGCAATTTGGCCGCTTGGGCTGTTTGTGTTGTGCGCGTTGTTTTCATAAATATCTCTGTCGGTTAGATTTAAATGCTTATTCCACTTTGCCAATTTTCTTGACCACATCGGTCATGCGCTTGGCATCGGCTTGGACGTATTTTTCAAAGTCAGGGCTGTCCAAATACTGAACAGGGCTGCCGGTGTTTTGAATGACGTCGCGCGCTTTGGTATCTTGTGCGGCTACTTTAGCGGCTGCACGCAAGCGTTGTGCAATGGGTTCGGGCGTGCCGCTTGGAATGAACAAGCCAGACCACTGGGCATACTCGGCGTTAAAGCCTAAGTCCTTGAGGCTACTGACATCGGGCATGGAAGCCAAGGTACCGTTGCCCCAATGACCCAAGACGCGAATCTTGCCAGCTTTGACATGTTGCAAAACAGTGGCTGGACCTGTGGAGAGTGCATCAATTTGACCGCCCAACATGGCCACGACGGCAGGACCTGCACCTGTGAAGGGAATGTGCGTCATTTTGACGCCGGCTGTTTGCGCCAGAATCTCCATGGGCACGTGCATGGTGCCGTAGTTGCCAGATGAGCCGTAGTTGATGGCACCCGGACGCTTGCGGGCGTCTTCAATGAATTCTTTGACGTTTTTCCAGGGTGAATCTGCGCGCACAGCCAGCACGGTAGGGTCGGCTGTGTAGCGTGCAATGGGGCGCAAATCGTTCAGCAAGAACATGGGGCTGCGGCCCAACAAAGCATCGGCTTCTGGAATGACGGTTAAAGAGGAAAGGGCCATGAGGACCGTATAACCATCGGGCTTGGCACGTGCCGCCACGCCCATGCCAATGCCGCCACCAGCACCCGCTTTGTTCTCAATCACGACGGGTTGTCCCAATTCACGGCTCATGGCTTCGGCCACGGGACGGGCCACAATGTCGGCCAAGCCACCCGGTGGAAAAGGCACAATCATGGTGATGGATTTGGTGGGGAAGGCGGCTGTTTGGGCTGTTGCGTTGCCCATCAATGCCATGCTTAAACCGATGCTTAAACTGAGGCCCAAACCAAGGCCATTCAAAAGCGCAAGGCCACCCCTTGTCAATTGAAGTCGCAAGGACTTGGATGCTTGTGCGTTGTGAATCAATTTCATAAAGTCTCCAGCGATGTCATTCGGCTCTAGGGCCGATCGTGTCACTCTAACACCGCGCTTTCTTTTTTGCATGAACCTATGTCACAAGGGGCTATCGCACAGTGAGTTGGGCTCACCGACAGAATTTACACAAAGCGGCACAATAGCGGCTAATTCAACATCCAATTTAAGTGTCTCATCATGCGCATTGCTGCTTTCTTTTACCAAGACCAACCTCACGTGGGTTTGGTGTCTCAAGATTTGAACTCGGTCACACCCTTCGATTTGCCGCTGGCCGATCGCGAACTGGGCGCTCTGACTTTGGTGGATGCCTTGTCGCGCGGCGAAGCTTTGCCAGCGCAAGGCGCAGCCATCGCACTCAAAGATGTGCAATTGCGCGCACCGCTGCCGCACCCCCGCCGCAATATCTTCTGCGTCGGCAAAAACTACCATGCACACGCCAAAGAATTTGCACGCAGCGGCTTTGACAGCAGTGCCAAAGCCGGCGGCGAAATTCCCGCCGAACCCATCATCTTTACCAAAGTACCTGAGTGCGTCATTGCCACAGGCGAAGCCATTGAGATGCCCAAAGTGTCAACTGCCATTGACTACGAAGCTGAGTTGGCCGTGATCATTGGCAAAGGCGGCAAGGGCATCACCAAAGCCGATGCCATGAAGCATGTCTGGGGTTACACCATCGTCAACGACGTGACGGCACGCGATTGGCAAAACAAGCACATGCAATGGCACATGGGCAAATCATTTGACACCTTCTGCCCCATGGGCCCGTGGTTGGTAAGCGCCGACGAATTGGACGGCACCAACACCAACGTGCGTTGCTACGTGAATGGCGAAGAGCGTCAAAACGCTGCCACATCCGATTTGATTTTTGACATTCCCACGCTGATTGAAACTTTGAGCGCAGGCATCACCTTGTATCCAGGTGACGTGATTGCCACTGGCACGCCTGTAGGCGTGGGCATTGGCTTCACACCGCCCAAATATTTAAAGTCGGGCGATGTGGTGCGTGTTGAAATTGACGGGATTGGCGTTTTAGAAAACCCCGTCAAATAATCACTTCAAGCCAGCCGCCGCACGCAGTGTGGCGGCCAGGTTGGTTCGTTCCCAAGTGAAGTTGGGTTCGTCACGGCCAAAGTGGCCATAGGCAGCGGTCTTGCTGTAAATGGGGCGCAAGAGGTCCAACATCTGAATGATGCCCTTTGGACGCAAGTCAAAGTGCTCGTTCACCAAGGCGGCAATCTTGTCGTCAGAAATCACGCCAGTGCCTTCGGTGTTGACGGTGATGTTCATAGGACGTGCCACGCCAATGGCGTAAGCCACTTGAATTTGGCACTTGCTGGCAAGACCAGCTGCCACAATGTTCTTGGCCACATAACGCGCCGCATAAGCAGCAGAACGGTCAACCTTGGAAGGATCTTTGCCAGAGAAGGCGCCGCCGCCGTGAGGGCAAGCACCGCCGTAGGTGTCCACAATGATCTTGCGACCTGTTAAGCCGCAATCGCCCTGTGGGCCGCCAATGACAAATCGGCCTGTGGGGTTGATCAGGTACTTGGTGTCTTGCAGCCACTCTTTGGGCAACACGGGCTTGATGATTTCTTCAATGATGGCTTCGTTGAAGCTGGCCTTCATTTTGGTGGCTGACTCGCTTTGGTCGGGGCTGTGCTGGGTGGACAACACCACGGTGTCAATGCTGTGGGGCTTGCCGTCCACGTAGCGCATGGTCACTTGGCTCTTGGCATCGGGGCGTAAGAAAGGCAAGCGACCGTCTTTGCGCAATTGGGCTTGACGCTCGACCAAACGGTGCGCGTAGTAAATGGGCGCAGGCATCAGGTCGGGGGTTTCGCTGCAAGCGTAGCCAAACATCAAGCCCTGGTCGCCAGCGCCGGTGTTGAGGTGGTCGTCAGACGCGTGATCGACGCCTTGGGCAATGTCGTTGGACTGCTTGTCATAGCAAACCATGACAGCACAGCCTTTGTAGTCAATGCCGTACTCGGTGTTGTCGTAGCCAATGCGCTTGATGGTGTCGCGGGCCACTTGAATGTAGTCGACGTGTGCATTGGTGGTGATCTCACCAGCCAAAACAACCAGGCCGGTGTTGGTCAGGGTCTCAGCGGCAACGCGGCTGCGGGGGTCTTGTTCAAAAATTGCGTCGAGAATGGCGTCGGAAATTTGATCGGCAACCTTGTCGGGGTGGCCTTCGGACACAGATTCTGAAGTGAAAAGATAGTCATTCGCCATGAGGGGTCTCCTAAAGTTTGGCATGCATGTTGATTTGCGCTACCTGAGCTTTTAGGCCTCGGCGAACGCTTTAGCAGATTTGTCCGAAGACAAGGCACAATCCGAGGCATGGGTTGCATGCGGTTCAAATGGTGCGTGTCGCCCTGCAAGTTGCTCTATTTAACTCAGCGACCCAAATAGTTTACCAAATACAAGATGATTTTTTGGTTCCGATTTTTTTCTCATTGGCCTTTGTGGGCCTTGCATGCCGTTGGCCAGCTGGTGGGATGGTTGGCTTGGCTGTTGTCGCCCACCTACCGACGTCGGTTTTTGGCCAATGTCAAAACCGCAGGTTTGAGTGGCTGGCAGGTGCTGGGCGCTGTGGGTCAAGCGGGTTGCATGTCGACCGAGTTGCCGCGCTTGTGGCTGGGCAAACAGCCCAAGGTGGTCTGGGCCGACGGCGCATTGCCATTGGTCCAAGAAGCCTACGAAGCTAAACAAGGCGTCTTGTTTTTAACGCCTCACCTGGGTTGTTTCGAAATATCTGCCCAAGCCTTGGCCGATGCTTTCAGTGCCAAACAGGGTCCATTGACTGTGCTTTATCGGCCCTCTCGCCAAGCCGGACTGGCTCAGGTGATGGAAGCTTCGCGAGCCCGGCCTGGCCTTGAAACAGCGCCCACCACCTTGGCTGGCGTTCGGCAAATGATCAAGGCTTTGCGCGCAGGTCGCTCTGTGGGTTTGCTGCCCGATCAGGTACCGCCTGAAGGCATGGGCCAATGGGTACCATTTTTTGGCAAACCTGCGTACACCATGACTTTGGCGGCCAGACTGACGCTGCAAACGGGCGCTAAGTTGGTACTGATCTGGGGCGAACGTTTGCCTTGGGGTTTGGGTTATCGCGTTCATGCCAGTGCCTTGCAAGAGAACTTGGCCAGCGATGTGGATGGGCTGGTTTTGCAAATTAACCGAGCCATGGAGCGCTTGATTCTGACGCGCCCTGAACAATATTTGTGGGGCTATGCACGCTACAAACAACCGCGCCAGGAATCGCAGGCATGAGTGTGTTGTTGATTGGTTTCATGCGCTTTGTAGCCTTGTTGCCCTTGTCATGGGTCAGGGCCTTGGGGCACGCAGTTGGCTGGCTTTTGTGGACCGTGGTGCCAAGCCGTCGACGCATTGTTCAGACCAATTTGCGCCTGTGTTTCCCCAACAAAACTGAGCTGCAAATCAAGGCCATGGCGCGCGCACATTTTGTGCAATTTGCTCAGTCCTTGTTAGACCGTGCATGGTTGTGGCATGCCCCCTTGGTCAAAGTGTCAACCCGTTTGAAATGGGTGGGCTCCGACAAAGCCATGGCGCAGTTGGCGCAAGCAGGGCCCAAGATTGTGTTTGCGCCTCATTTTGTAGGCTTGGACGCAGGAGGCTTGGCGCTGACTTTGAAAGCAAGCAAGCCAGTGTCTTTTATTTTTGTGCCGCAGCACAACAAAGTCATGGACGCATGGGTCAATGAAGGACGCCAAAGAACTGGCAAGGTCAAGCCCTACTTTCGCCACGAAGGTGTGAAGCAAATCATGAGCGGCCTGCGCCAAGGCGAGATCTTGCACTTGTCACCCGACATGGACTTTGGGCCTGAAGAGTCAGTGTTTGTTAATTTCATGGGCGTAACCGCAGCGACGGTGCCTTCGCTGTCACGCTTTGCGCGATTGGGCCGTGCGCCCGTGATGAGCTTGGTTACGCGCATGACGCCACAAGGCTATGAAATGGAAGTGTCCGAAATGTGGCAAGACTTTCCAAGCGCCGATGTGCAAGCCGATACACAGCGCATGAACGACGAGCTGGCAAGGGCCATTGATCGCTCACCCGATCAGTATTACTGGGTGCACAAACGATTTAAAACGCGGCCCCAAGGCGAAACCTCCGTTTATAAAAACGCGGCCATCTCTCGCTGAACAACATCGGGGTGTTCGTGCACCACCCAGTGCGAGCCATTCTCGATGGTCACATAGGTGAGTTGGGGAATGAACTGCGACAAGCCTTCATTTAAGCTCGGCAACAAGGCCACATCTTTCAAACCCCACAGCAGCAAGGTTGGCACGTTAATGCGAAGCATGCTGTCAGGCAACTCTAAATTTTGCAAAGTGTTTTCGCCAGTCTTGCTAGGCTTTAAAGGCGAGGCGCAGTAGTAGTTGAGGCCGCCTTGCAAACCTTCCGACCACGCCGCAATGTAATGGGCCTTAACCTCGGGTGTGAGCCAAGTGGGTTTGACGCCTTTTTCTAAAAAACCAAACAGCATTTCAAATTGATTGGCGCTCAGTTCTGCGGCAGCTTGCGGCTCACAAAAATAATTCATGTACTCGCTGGCTGCAATTTGAGCTGGATTGCTTTTTAAATCGCGCAAGAAAGTGCCAGGATGCGGTGAGTTGATGATGACCAATTTGTGCATGAGTTGCGGCACTTGATTGGCCAAGTTCCAAGCCACACCCCCGCCCCAATCGTGCGCCACCAAGGCCTTTAAGGGGGCTGAGCCCGCTTCAATTTGAATCAGAGAGGCAATGTCTTGCACCAAGAATTTGGCGCGATAAGAGGCCACGTCTTGAGGTTGACTTGATTTTTCGTAACCTCGCAAATTGGGTGCAACGCAGCGATAGCCGCCGTTTTCTGGTTTGGAAAAATGCAGCAGCATCTGATCCCACACAAAAGCGGCTTCGGGAAAACCGTGCAAAAACATCAGCACGGGCTGGCCTTTGGCACCAGCGGCACGGCAACTCAGTTGAATGCCGTGCGGAAGGTCTTGCTGCCAAGTTTCAATCATCTGTGTGTGTCCAATCCCACATCAGTTGGGCCAAGTCTTCAACGCCTTGTTTTTTAAGGGCAGAAAACAATTTGGCTTGGCCGCCGCCTGCCTGCAATTTGGCAATGGACAGCGCTTTGGCGCCTTCTGAGCGAGTCAGCTTGTCTGCTTTTGTTAGCAACACCAAAAAATTCAGGCCCTCTTCGACGCGTGGGCGAATAACTTCAAGCAGTACCTCGTCGAGCTCGGTCATGCCAAGCCGCGGGTCGCACAGCAGCACAATGCCTTTGAGGTTTTCGCGAGTGACCAGGTAGTTGGCCATGACTTTTTGCCAACGCAGCTTGTCTTGCTTGGGCACAGCGGCATAGCCATAGCCCGGCAAATCGGCCAAAACAGCATCGGTGACGCCTTGCTTACCAAGGGCAAACAGGTTGATGTGCTGGGTTCGGCCAGGCTTTTTAGAGGCAAATGCCAATTGTTTTTGCTGGGTCAGGGTGTTGATGCAGGTCGATTTGCCAGCATTGGAGCGTCCCACGAATGCAATTTCGGGGATGTCCAGTTCGGGCAAATGAAACAATTCAGCGGCCGTGGTCAAAAATCGCGCAGTGTGCATCCAACCCATTGGGGTGATCGCCTTGATTTCAGGCGTTGCTGGGGCTGCCGCTACCTTGGTAGAAGGTTTTCTAACCTTGACAGGGGTGTCTTGGGGGGCTGAATCGGGGCTTGTTTTAGTGGCCATTAGGGTCAAACTTTAGGGGCGTCAGGAATGACGCTAGCAGGCATTGTAGAATCCCACGGTTTAGTGCCCACTATTTCGGATGTTGTCCATGAAGTCAATGACTAAATTTTTGATCGCCACCTTCGCATCAGTTTTGATGGTTGGTTCTGTTTTAGCTGCTGATGCTGCCCCCAAAGCCCCAAAGCCCGATGTGGCCAAGGGTGAGGCCATCGTTGGCGGTGTTTGCGCTGCATGCCACGCAGCCGACGGCAATTCCTTGTCGCCAGCCAACCCCAAGTTGGCCCAACAGCACCCCGAATACACAATGAAGCAGCTGCAAGAATTCAAATCTGGCAAGCGTGCCAACGCGGTCATGATGGGTTTTGCGTCACAGCTTAGCGACGATGACATGCGCAATGTCGCTTATTTCTTGGCCAGCAAACCCGCAATGCCTGGTTTTGCCAAAGAAAAAGACACTGTGGGCTTGGGTGAGAAGATCTACCGCGGTGGCATTGCCGATCGTCAAATTGCAGCGTGTGCAGGTTGCCACGGCCCCAATGGCGTTGGCATGCCTTCACAATACCCACGTTTGTCTGGCCAACATGCCGACTACACCGTCAGCCAATTGACGCAGTTTCGTGATGGCGTTCGCAAAAACAATTTGCAAATGACCCAAGTCGCATCCAAGATGAACGACCGCGAAATCAAGGCGGTCGCTGACTACATCGCTGGATTGCGTTAAGCATTTGATACGTTCGGTGCTGGCGCCGACGCATCACACCATGGGCCCTCTGGGCCCATTTTTTTTGATCACTGAAGGGCTTTTAACCCTTGCGAATGCGGGGTTATGGCTGAAGTTTTCCAATGCATTCAACCCAATTGAAAGCTCGTCATGCTCATTCGCTCACATTCCGATGGATTCATACACCCTCTCAGCAGCGAAATCACCTCGCCTGAGGCATACGCCACCCGCAGGCAATTGCTGCGCCAGTGGAGTGCTGGCGCAGCCGCGGTTGGCATGGCCGGCTGGGCGCAGCGTGAGGCATTTGCTCAGGTCGGTGCTGCGGCAAAGTTGGCGGCTTTGCCTGCCACGCAATCGCAAGTTCAAGGTGCCATGACTGTAGAGAAACTGACTTCTCAGCGAGATGCCACCACGTACAACAACTTTTATGAGTTTGGCGTAGACAAGTCCGACCCCGCGCGCACATCCCACACCCTGAAAACGACACCGTGGTCGATTGAGGTCGAAGGTTTGGTTAAAAAGCCGACCCGTTTTAACCTCGAAGATGTGATGAAGTGGGGCGCCATGCAAGAGCGCATTTACCGCCTGCGCTGCGTCGAAGGCTGGTCTATGGTGATCCCTTGGATTGGTTATTCCTTGTCTGATTTGATTCGCCGTGTCGAGCCCTTGCCAGGCGCCAAATTTGTCGAGTTCATCACACAAGCCGACCCACAAACCATGCCGGGCCTGCGCGGTGGCTACATCGACTGGCCTTACACCGAAGGTTTGCGCATGGACGAGGCGATGCACCCCCTAACCTTGCTCAGCTTTGGCATGTATGGCGAGGTGATGCCCAAACAAAATGGTGCGCCTGTGCGATTGGTCGTGCCATGGAAATACGGTTTCAAAAGCGGCAAGAGCATTGTCAAAATTCGCTTTGTAGAAAAGCAACCTGTGGTGTCATGGGAAAAAGCTGCGCCCCAGGAATACGGCTTTTATTCCAACGTCAACCCCAAAGTCGACCATCCACGTTGGAGCCAAGCCTCGGAGCGACGCATCGGCGAAGGCGGCTTGTTGGACAAAAAACGCAAGACTCTCATGTTCAATGGCTATGAAGCCCAAGTGGCTTCTTTGTATGCAGGCATGGACTTGGTCAAAAACTTCTGATGAGTCGAGCTCACTTGCGCCGACCGCAGGCCAAGTGGGCCTTGCTTGTCTTGTCGCTCATTCCGTTTGTGTGTCTGTGTGTGGGCGTGTACACAGAAAGTTTAGGCCCCAACCCGGCTGAAACTTTGATACGCGACAGCGGAGACTGGACTTTGCGCTTTTTGTGCATTACCTTGTTGATCACGCCCTTGAGAGTCATCAGTCAATGGCCTGAATTTATGTTGTTTCGGCGCAGCCTGGGCCTTCTGACATTTTTCTATGCGTGTCTTCACGCGCTTTGTTACAGCCTGTTTGACATGTCGTGGGAATGGCAAGAGATTGCCGAAGACATCGTCAAGCGCCCCTTCATTGCTGTAGGTGTTGCAGGCTTTGTGCTGTTGGCTGTGCTGGCAGCCACGTCTTTCAATGCGGCTGTCAAAGCCATGGGCGTGGCCAGGTGGCGCCAATTGCACCGCGCTGTGTATGGCATCGCGGTGTTGGCCATCCTGCACTTCTTTTGGATGCGTGCAGGCAAAAGAAATTTTGATGAGGTGTGGCTTTACGCCGGAATTTTGGGTGCGCTGTTGGCTTGGCGCGTTTATCACTTCACCAAACGTTCGCCCTTGAAAGTATCTTGAAGCGTTTCGCGCTCGCGAATCAAATGAACGGCGTTGCCATCGATCAACACTTCAGCGGCACGGCCCCGAGTGTTGTAGTTGCTCGACATGCTCATGCAGTAAGCGCCTGCAGACAGCACGGCCAGCGTGTCGCCCGCTTGAACATTCAATTCACGATCGCGGCCAATCCAATCACCGCTTTCGCACACGGGGCCCACCACATCGACCAAGGTGGTGGCGCCGGCACGGGGTGTGACAGGCACAATTTGGTGAAAGGCTTGGTACATGGCCGGGCGAGGCAAGTCGTTCATGGCCGCATCGATGATGCAAAAGTTTTTTTGCTCGCCGGGTTTCATGAAGACCACGTCGGTCAAACACACGCCGGCATTGCCCACCAACGAGCGGCCAGGCTCGATCATCAGCTGGCGATTGCCAAAGCCGCGGGCATCGAGCTTGGCCAGCAACGCATGCCAGAGCGCATCGGCCGCTGGCGGTGTGTCACCGTTGTAGTTGATGCCCAAGCCACCACCAAAGTCGATGTGATGAATGGGAATGCCTGCCGCTTCCACTTCGGTCACCAAATCCAAGATGCGGTCCATGGCGTCTAAATAGGGCGTGGCTTCTGTGATTTGCGAGCCAATGTGGCAGTCAATGCCCACCACTTTCAAGCCAGGCAAAGACGCAGCGCGTTGGTAAGTTTTTAAAGCGTGCTCATGCGCCACGCCAAACTTATTGCCTTTCAAGCCAGTCGAAATATAGGGGTGCGTTTTGGGGTCGACGTTGGGGTTGACGCGAAGGCTCACGGGTGCAATTTGATGGAGTGACAAAGCCACATCGTTCAAAACTTCTAGCTCTGCTTCGCTTTCGACGTTGAAGCAGCCAATGCCAATTTGCAGTGCTTCCTTCATCTCGGCGCGCGTTTTACCGACTCCTGAGAAAATGATTTTTTGCGGTTGACCGCCGGCCGCCAAAACACGCGCCAATTCGCCGCCAGAGACGATGTCAAAACCGCAGCCTGCTTGCGCAAAGACTTGCAGCACTGCCAAGTTGGAGTTGGCCTTCATGGCATAGCAAATTTGCGCTTTGCGACCTGCAAAACCACGCTGGTAGGCCGCCAAAGCAGACAACATGGCGGCTTTGGAATAGGCAAACACGGGGGTGCCAAATTGAGCGGCAACGCTGGCAAGTGCCACGCCTTCCATGTGCAAGGCCTCGCCTTGGTATGCAATGTGGGGTTGGCCTGGAAGTACGTTGTCTGTCATGGTTCAGATTTGCTAGGTGTCTGGGGAATCAAAGTTTGTAGCAGCGTGGCACGGTCGGCCGCCAAGGGGTCTTGGGGGTGAACCAGCGGGCCTTTTTGGCCACAGCCGCTGAAAGCCACCGCACAAACCCCAAGGGTTTGGGCAATGACTAAAATTCGAATTACTTTGAACATGTCACGGATTGTAATGACCGACCTCGAATTTCTGAATACCGCTGAAAGCCTTTTGTCACGCATAGAGACCGGTTGCGATCGCATCAACGATGAAACCGATGCCGACATCGACAACCAGCGGGTGGGCGGCATGATCACCATCACGTTTAGCAACCGCAGCCAAATCATTGTGAATTTGCAAAAGCCACTGCACGAAGTGTGGCTGGCCGCCAAATCGGGCGGTTATCACTACAAGTTCAAAGAAGGCCAGTGGCAAGACACCAAGGGCGAGGGCGAGTTTTTTGAAAACCTGTCGCGCTTTGGCACCCAGCAATCGGGTGTTGCTTTGAAGTTTTGATCAGTTTCGGAACAAGTCCAAAATTCGTTTGCGCTCGTCTGCTTCAGGCAGCGCACCGCCTTTGTCGTTGCCCAGACCTAAGCTGGTGACGCCGCCACCTTTGGCATATTCATCAAAGTACCAATCGCCATTGACGTTCAGCACGCCCTCGGGCGCTATGGCGTCTGATACAGGCAGCGTTTTGAGCGCGGTTTCCATGAAGCTGATCCAGACGGGCAAACTCAAGCCGCCACCGGTTTCACGGTCGCCCAATTTGCGCGGTGTGTCGTAACCAATCCAAACCACAGCAGCCAAATTGCGGTGGTAGCCCGCAAACCATGCATCCATGGAGTCGTTGGTAGTGCCCGTTTTGCCGTAAATATCGTCTCGCTTTAAGGTGACGCGGGCCTTGGCTGCGGTGCCAGAGCGCGTTACTTCCTGTAGCAAACTGGTCATGACAAAAGCGTTTCTGGGGGAGATTGCGCGTTGGGTGTCGTCAACGGGTTGCGCTGGGCTGTCGACCAAAATCTTGCCTTTGTGATCGGTGATGCGCGTGATCATGTGGGGTTGAACCCGCATGCCGCCATTGGCAAACACCGAGTAACCCGTGGCCATTTGCATGGGCGTGACCGAGCCTGCGCCCAGAGCCATGGTGAGGTAAGCGGGGTGTTTTTCTTCATCAAAGCCAAATTTGGTGACCCATTCTTGCGCATTGCGTGTGCCAACGGCTTGCAAAATACGAATCGAAATCATGTTCTTTGACTTGGCCAAACCCTTGCGCATGGTCATGGGGCCTTCAAAGGTGCCGTCGTAGTTTTTGGGTTCCCACGGTTGGCCGCCTGTTACGCCTGCGTCAAAAAACAATGGTGAGTCATTGATGATGGTGGATGGCGTGAAGCCTTTTTCCAAAGCGGCAGAATAAATGAAGGGCTTGAAGCTGGAGCCAGGTTGGCGCCATGCTTGAATCACGTGGTTGAACTTGTTCTTGGCAAAGTCAAACCCGCCGACCAATGCGCGGACCGAGCCATCTTGTGGGTTGATGGCCACAAAGGCGCCTTCAACTTCTGGCAGTTGTGTAATTTCCCAGGTGCCCTTGGGCGTTTGCACCACACGAATGACGGCACCGCGTTTGATCTTGATGTTGGGGCCAGCTTTGTCAGACAAGCCTGATTGGGCGGGCTTCAAACCCTCGCCGGTAATTTCCAATTGCTCGGCGTTTTGGCGAACCGCCACGATCTTCTTGGCTGTGGCCTCTAGCACCACAGCCGACATGACATCGCCATTGTCGGGGTGGTCGTCTAGCACGTCATCGATGGCATCTTCCATCTCTTTGGGTTTGGACGGTAAATCGATGAATTTTTCGGGGCCACGGTAAACCTGGCGACGCTCAAAGTCCATGATGCCTTGACGCAGTGCGCGGTAGGCTGCGTTTTGTTCTGACGATTGCAGCGTGGTGTAAACGTTCAATCCACGTGTGTAAGTTTCTTGACCATATTGCGCAAACATGAGTTGACGAACTGTCTCTGCAACGTACTCTGCATGAATGCGATTTTTGTCGACGCTGGGTCGAATTTTGAGGGGCTCGGCCTTGGCTTCTTGTGCTTGTTTGGCTGTGATAAAGCCGTTCTCTTCCATGCGCTCAATGATGTACAGCTGGCGCGAACGAGCGCGTTTGGGATTGCTGATGGGGTTGTAAGCCGAGGGTGCTTTGGGCAAGCCGGCCAACATGGCCGCTTCGGCAATGCTGATGTCTTTCAAAGGTTTGCCAAAGTAGGTTTCTGCGGCTGATGCAAAACCATAAGCACGGTTGCCCAAGAAAATTTGATTCATGTAAATTTCAAGAATCTGGTCTTTGGTGAGCAAGTGTTCTAGCTTGAAGGTCAGCAGCACTTCATAAATTTTACGGGTGTAGGTTTTTTCCGTAGACAGGTACACGTTGCGTGCCACCTGCATGGTGATGGTCGATGCGCCTTGACTTTTGCGCTTGCCCAAGTTGGCAATGCCGGCACGGATCAAGCCCAAATAGTCCAATCCACCGTGTTGGTAGAAGCGCGCGTCTTCAATTGACAACACCGCGTCTTTCATCACCTGTGGAATTTCTTTGATAGGGGTCAGGTTGCGGCGCTCTTCACCAAACTCACCCATCAGTGCGCCATCGGCTGTGTAAATGCGCAAGGGCAGTTTGGGTCGGTATTCGGCCAAATCGGAAGTGTCGGGCAATTGGGGGTAGGCCATCACCATGGCCACACCGATCACCATCAAAAGCGACAAGAAACCCGCGACAACCAATCCAGCTGCCCACAAGCAAACTCGCAAAGCCCAGTGCAGGCGCGGTGACTCTTTCAAGTCGAGTTGTTCGGGCGAAGAGTCGTTGCTTTTTTTAGACATGTTGGAGGCGGAAAAAACCGCTGACCGCATTATAAAAAAGGGTGGGCAGATGGCGGTATTTGAATGTTGCGCAAAGCAACTGGAATGGCAGGAATTGTAGTCTTTTCAGAGCCCAGAAGGGGTTCAATGAGTGATTGCTGCCCACCTCAGAAAGTCCTGCTTTGTTTGATTTACCTGCCTTTCCATGGCCCCAGGTGCCTCACTGGGGTATTTACACGCACACGGCATTGCCAAATTTGTACTCGGTTGTCGCGGTTCGCGGCCAGCAAGTGCTCACCCAAACAGGCATAGACCTGTCTGTGCAAGCCAAGCTGCTCAAGGCATGTGTTCAAGCTGAATGGGATCTCCCATCTGCTGGCAAGTGGGCTAGACAAGTTGAGCCGGCCGCTGCCTGGGTCATGGCCAATGAGCACCTAGAAAGTTTTGAATGGCCATGCTCTACCAGTTGGGGGCCGCAAGACATTGAAGCTGAATGTCGCTTAGAGGCCAGCTCACGCATGCAAGTTCCTGCGTCCCAATTGGCCCTCGATTACGAAGTGCAGCGTTCGCCTGAGGGACAGTTGTGGGTCAAGGTTTGGATGTGTCAGCAAACGCAAGTCGATGCTTGCGTGGCACAGGCGCATGCCCTGGGTTGGCAATTGAAAGTTGTCACGAGCTTTGGGCAACTCGATGAGTTGGCGTCGTTTTTCAAACGCAGCATGCAAGCACAGCATCAACTGCACCAGCACATCGTTGCAGAAGCAACTGCATGTTTAGAACAAGGCGTTATGACATGCTGAATTTAATCTCAAGCACTCACAATGCCAAGCCAAGGTCAACCCAAGAAGTGTTGCTTGCTGTGGGGTTGGGATTGTTGTGGGGCTTACTAGGCGTTTTATCCTTGGAAAATGATGCATCCCAAGCAATGGCCCACGCATTTTCGGTAGTGCCCGTCACTGAGCCAGCACTTGCAAGCCAGTCCGTGCTCAAGCTGCCGGCAGCAAGCCCTGACGAACTAGCGCAAGCTCAAAAAACCTCCGCTGTCAATTTGCCACGTCTTGTATTTTTAGAACGTCGGCAGTCGCAGCGCGAAGATGTCACAGAGGTTCAGGAAATGTGGCTGTTAAGTCGTTTGGGCAGTACACCCAGCATGGTCACGTTGCAATCGCAGCAATGGTTGCAAGGTCACTTTTCATGGGAGGGGCTTGCAGGCCAGCCCATCGATCTCGACAACTTGGTGCACAGCTTAAATCGTTTTGGCCGCTGGCACCAAGCACCTGTCGTGATGCAAATGCAATCTGAATCGACAGACAAGAGTGTGGGGCAGCGCAAAGGGCTTGTTTTTCAACTGCAGGCCCAGTTGCAGGCACAACTGCAAGCGCCATCAGGGGGTGGTCTATGACCTTTTCGCATTTTGAGTTGTGGCGCATGGCCCTTTGGGTTCACTTTTTCAGCAGGTTGATGCCCACGCATACATTGCGTTGGCAAAATCAAAAACTTTTCTCATCACCACTCGCACGCTGTTTGCGAGCGCTGCTCTTGGGCTTGTGTTCATTCGGTGTGGTGTGGGTGAGTTGGCAATTTCTTGTGCCATGGGCTGCCTGGTCAGTCCCTTCTTTTCAATGGCAAGCACAACAAGCGCTTGCGCAAAAAGAAGCCGCGCACCGCGTGCAGCAACACACGCATTCAATGGCCATGCAAACCAGCCTGTCACAACTTCGCGCAGTCACCTTGCAGCAGCAGGCGCAAATCGACGATCTCACATTGGCTTGGCCCAATTCAGCCCTCAGGTTGACTTTGCTCAATCGTTTGCAACAAATGGCGCATCAGCGCGGCTTGCATGTACTTCAATTGAAATCAATACCAGAGTCTGTGCAGCATGGCTACGAGAGCTCATCCCTCAAGTTCAATGTGCGTGGTTCTGAATGGGCCACCCACGCCTTTTGGCAGGCGCTGAACCAATTGTTTCAAAACGGCGTGTGGGTGTCTTGGGTATACCGCTTGTTACCCGATGGGCAATATGCACTGGAAGGGCACATTGCATTGTTGTGGGATGCGCAAGACGCGTTCACAGACACGGGGGTCGCGTTGCAATCACAAGCCGACACAGCCTTGCCGATTGCCAAAGTTTTGCCATCCTTGGGCCATGTATTGCCAAATCATAGCCAGGCTCAAATGCGTTTGGTAGGGTCTGCGCAAAGTGCGCTGGCGGGCAGGGGCGAGTCAGATTGGACATGGATCCGTGCAGGCACCGAAATCCGCCTAATTCGGCCAGGACAGTTGTTGGGCAAAGAGCAAAGCAGGGTGCGTCATCTCGATGCCCAAGGTCTGTGGCTTAGTTCTGGTGAGGGCTTGCCAGACGTGCGCCTCAGCTGGGAAGGCGGTCGCCCCTGATGCAACAGAATTTAATTCAAATGCTCTTGCGGCTTGGGTGCGCCGCCTCTTTTGCGTGGCCAGTACAAGCTGCCGATGAAAAGTTGAAATGGACCTTTCAAAATATGGAGGTCAAAGCCTTGCTGCAAACTTTGGCCGAAATTGGGCAACACAATTTGATCGTGGCCGATGGCGTGGGCGGGCCCGTCACTTTGCATCTCAAAGACATGACGTGGCGAGAAGCCATGGATGTGGTGGTGCAGTCCAAAGGTTTGGCGCTCACAGCTAAAGAAGGCGTGTTGTGGGTCAGTTCGCGCGCAGATGTCACCGAAAACTTGCAAGCCTGGGGCGTTACTTTGAAATATGCTAAAGCCTTGGACATTTCTCAGCGCTTGCAATCTTCTGGCGGCGGCGTGGGTTCAACGGGCTCGCGTTGGCTCAGTGCGCGAGGCTCTGTGATGGCCGAGCCCCGCACCAATCAATTGTTCTTTCTGGACACCCCCAGTGCGCTCAAGCAAATCAAGGAAGTCATTCAGTGGCTCGATATTCCGGTTCGGCAAGTCATGATTGAAGCCAAAATTGTGGAAGCCGAAGAGCAATTCGGCAAGTCTCTGGGCATTCGCTTAGGCGGGGCTTATGCCAGCAGCTTTGCTGCACCATGGTCGGCTTCAGCCAAGCCGGTCAATCTGGCAATTGGTGGCCAGGGCTTGGCCAATGCCGGCGGTGTTCAGCCAGATTATTGGCTCAATTTGCCTGCGGGCCCAGCGGGCCAAGCCTTGTACCCGCCGGCCAACTTTGCGGTGTCTTTGTTCAATGCCGCAGCCTATCAATTCATCAATTTGGAAATCTCGGCTTTAGAAGCTGATGGCAAAGGCAAAGTCGTTGCCAGCCCTCGTGTGGTCACAGCCAATCAAACCAAAGCTTCCATCGAGCAGGGCACCGAGCTGCCCTACCAGGTCAACAATGGCAACGGTGCGGCGTCCATTGCCTTTCGCAAGGCCAATCTCAAATTGGAAGTTACCCCGCAAATTACCCCAGAAGGGGCGGTGGTGCTCGAACTCGACATTGCCAAGGACAGCGTTGGGCAGACCACCTCAGCCGGCTTTGCCATCAATACCAAGCATGTCAAAACCCAAGTTTTGGTCGACAACGGGGGAACGGTGGTCATTGGTGGCATTTTGGAGTCGGCCGACAAGCAAGATGAGGCGCGGGTACCCGGTTTGGCCAGTCTTCCGCTGCTAGGGCGCCTGTTCCAAAACGAGCAAACCACACAGCGAAAAACCGAGTTGCTCATCTTTGTCACCCCAAGAGTGCTGGCTGACAGTTTGCCTCCCGCCGCCTCGAATACACTTAGAGGCTCAATCGTTCCTTGAATTTCTACTTTTGCTCATTATTTTTGTTGGCCTCCCGGGATCTGGCAAAACGACCATCGGCAGACAGATGGGGCGTCGCCTTGGCTTGCCTTTTTTAGATTCTGACAACGTCATTGAGCAACGTTTAGGGTGCTCAATTCGTGAGTTTTTTGACCGCGAGGGTGAAGAGCGCTTTCGCGACATTGAGCAAAGCGTCATCGACGATTTAAGCAAACACCATCATGGCATTTTGTCCACTGGCGGTGGCTCGGTCTTACGTGAGGCCAATCGGCAAAATTTGCGCACGCGCGGCAAGGTGGTTTATCTAAGGTCTACGCCCGAAGAGGTGTTCAGAAGGCTCAAGCATGACCTTCAGAGGCCACTCTTGCAGGTCAATGACCCGCTTGAAAAATTGCGCAATCTGTTCCAAATCCGCGATCCGTTTTACAAAGAGACTGCACACTATGTCTTTGACACAGGCCGTCCTAGCATCAACCGATTGCTCAATGCCATCATTGCAGAGTTAGACCTTCAAGGTTTTGACACCCACACACCTCACCATCCTTGACGCCATTTATGAACAGCACAACGCAGCAGCCGGAGGTGGTCCGCATCGATTTGGCAGACCGCAGTTACGACATTCTCATTGGCGAAAAATTATTGGCGCAGGCCGAAAGCTATGCGCATTTGCCAAAGGCTGCAGCCGCGCTGATTGTGAGTAACACCACAGTAGCACCTTTGTACGAAGCTGCGCTTAAACAAGCTTTGTCGTCCCACTACAAAGTCATTCACACGGTGCATTTGCCCGATGGTGAGGCCCACAAAGACTGGGTTACTTTGAACACTATTTTTGACACCTTGCTGGGGCAAGCGTGTGATCGCAAAACGGTGTTGTTTGCTTTGGGCGGTGGTGTCGTGGGCGACATGACCGGATTTGCAGCGGCCAGTTTCATGCGCGGTGTGCCCTTTGTTCAAGTGCCCACCACTTTGTTGGCGCAAGTCGATTCATCGGTGGGCGGCAAAACAGCAATCAATCACCCCCTGGGCAAAAACATGATTGGCGCGTTTTACCAGCCCCAAAGGGTGTTGTGCGATTTGGCGGTTTTGCAAACCTTGCCTGCCCGCGAGTTGAGCGCAGGTTTGGCCGAAATCATCAAATATGGCCCCATTGCCGACATGGCGTTTTTTGAATGGATCGAAGCCAATGTTGAATCTTTGAAAGCCTGTGATCCTTCGGTCATGGCGCATGCGGTCAAGCGCAGTTGCGAGATCAAAGCACATGTGGTGGGGCAAGATGAGCGTGAAGCAGGCTTGCGCGCCATACTCAATTTTGGTCATACCTTTGGCCATGCCATTGAAGCGGGCCTGGGATATGGCGAATGGTTGCACGGCGAAGCCGTAGGCTGTGGCATGGTGATGGCGGCACATTTGTCGGAAGCACTGGGTTTGATTGATGCCGCATTTGTGGCGCGATTAACAAATCTGATTGCCCAAGCAGGCCTGCCTATCAAGGGTCCTGTTTTGAGTGCGCAAGACAATGCTGGCCAATACTTGGCGCTGATGTTGCACGACAAAAAATCTGTGGCAGGCGATATACAGTTTGTTTTGATTGAAGGACCCGGCAAAGCGCGCGTGAGTGCTGCGCCAGAGGCCATGGTGCGCGCTGTCATCGATCGTTGCTGTGCTTGAACTGTACGCGTGTCATGCCGATCAATCGCGTGGTCGGCGGTACCCTGAGGTGCCTGCGCCCACGCGCAATGATTTTCAACGCGACCGCGATCGCATCGTCCATTCGACGGCCTTTCGGCGCTTGGTTTACAAGACCCAAGTTTTTCTAAATCACGAAGGTGATTTGTTTCGCACACGGCTCACGCACTCTTTGGAAGTGGCGCAGCTGGGTCGGTCTATTGCGCGTTCATTGGGTTTGAATGAAGACTTGGTGGAAGCGATTGCGCTGGCACACGATTTGGGACACACGCCTTTCGGTCATGCGGGTCAAGACACTTTGAATGAGTGCATGCAAGACCATGGTGGCTTTGAACACAACTTGCAAAGTTTGCGCGTGGTGGACCATTTGGAAGAGCGCTACCCCGATTTTGATGGCTTGAACCTCAGCTTTGAAACGCGCGAGGGCATTTTGAAACACTGCGCTCGGCGCAACGCCCTGTTGATTGAAGCGCAAGAACCTGAAGGTGTGGCGCATCGTTTCTTGAAGGGCACGCAGCCCAGCCTTGAGGCTCAGCTGTGTAACTTGGCCGACGCCATTGCATACAACGCACACGACATCGACGATGGCGTGCGTTCTGGATTGCTCACCTTGTCTCAAATGGACGACGTGCCTTTGTTTGCGCACTACAAACACATCACGCTACAAGCCCATGCCAATTTGGCCGAACCTACCAAATCGCGTCGACTGCTCTACGAGACCATTCGCCGCATGCTGAGTGATCAGGTTTACGACGTGATTGACACCACGCGTGCGGCCTTGCAGTTGCAGCAACCCCTAAGTGCAGATGAGGCGCGATTGCTAGGACCCGTGGTGGCCTTTGGCGAGGCCATGGCGCAGCAGGTTCAAGTCATGAAATCGTTTTTGTTCAAACACCTTTACCGTCATCCCCAAGTGATGGAAACCACGGCGCAAGCGCAGGTGGTGGTGCGTGAGTTGTTTGAGGCCTACCTTGCCAGCCCGAAAGAAATGTCCCCCGATTTTTCTGCACGCCAAGAAACGCCTCGTGCTGTAGCCGATTACATTGCAGGCATGACAGATCGTTATGCCGCCAAAGAGCATGAACGCTTAACGGGGCGTCGGTTGTTGGCATGAGCGCAATGCATTCGCCTGTTGCGAAGTCGTCTCAGTCTGCTGCACTGATTGTGATTTTTGCGGGTGTGGTGGCGGCATTGCAAATTGGCAAACTGCCGCCAGCCTTGCCTGAATTAAGTGCCAGCTTGGGCATGAGCTTGATGCAGGCCGGTTTTTTGTTGTCCTTGGTGCAGTTGGCGGGCATGAGCTTGGCATTGGCGGTCGGTTTGTCGGCCGATGGCATCGGCCTGCGACGCAGCATGTTGATGGGCCTGTTGGTGTTGGGGGTGGCCAGTGCCATGGGTTCGTTTGCGCAAAGTGCTGCCAGCTTGATGCTTTGGCGCGCGCTTGAAGGACTTGGTTTCTTGTGGGTCACTTTGCCTGCACCAGGCCTTATTCGAAAATTGGTCAGCGAACACCAAGTGCGCAAACTCTTGGGCTATTGGGGCGCTTACATGCCTGCTGGCACGGCATTGACCTTGTTGTTGGGGCCCTTGTGGCTGCCTGTCTGGGGTTGGCAAACTTGGTGGTGTGTGTTTGCTGTGCTTTCTTGGGTCATGGCCTTGGTGTTGTGGCGCGTCGTACCTGCAGATTCAGTGTTGGCATTGCAACACCCCGCGCATTCTTCTTCAAGTGCCTTGCAAATTGCGTGGCCACAACGCCTGCGTGAAACTTTAACGGCATCTGGCCCTTGGCTGGTGGCTTTGAGTTTTGCCATGTATTCGGGTCAGTGGTTGGCTGTGGTGGGTTTTTTGCCTTCGATTTACACACAAGCAGGTTTGACGGGGCTTGCTTTGGGGGTGCTCACTGCCCTGGCTGCTGCTGTCAATATGGCAGGCAACATGTCTTCTGGGCGCTTGTTGCAAAAGGGCCTGCATCCCAGTGTCTTGCTGAGCATGGGATTTGGTGCCATGGCTTTGGGATCTTTCTTGGCATTTTCTGATTTGACGTCTTCTGCACCTTGGTTGCGTTACCTTGGTGTGTTGATATTTTCTGGCTGTGGCGGCTTGGTGCCGGGTACTTTGTTTTCATTGGCGGTGCGCTTGGCACCGCATGAGCGCAATGTGTCGACCACGGTGGGATGGATGCAACAATGCTCGGCAGCAGGTCAATTCGCAGGGCCACCCGCTGTGGCATGGTTAGCCTCGCAAGTAGGCGGTTGGCAGTGGACCTGGATGGCAACCGGTTTATGTTGCGTCGGAGGTTGGACCTTGTCATTCTTGATCGCCAAGTCATTGCGTTTTCAAAAGGAAGCTGGATGAACAAAGTCAGTTCAGAAGTGATGGTGCAAGACACCTTGCGCTGGTTGGAGCGCGCGGTGATCGGTTTGAATTTGTGTCCGTTTGCCAAATCGGTGTATGTCAAAGGACAAGTGCACTGCGTGGTCAGTGCTGCTGATGATTTGGAAGGTTTTCGTGATGATTTGCTGCGCGAGTTGCGCGACTTGGTCGCACTTGATGCGTCGGTGCGCGACACCACCGTATTGGTCATTCAAAATTTGCTGCAAGACTTTTACGATTACAACGATTTCTTGAATGTGGCCGACGATTGCCTGGTGGCACTTGATTTGGAAGGCGTGATTCAAATTGCCAGTTTTCATCCGCTTTACCAATTTGCTGGCACCGATGAAGACGACATCACCAACTTTACCAACCGTTCGCCTTACCCAACTTTGCATTTAATTCGCGAAGCCAGCATAGACCGCGCGGTGGCTGCGTTTCCTGAAGCAGAAGATATTTTTGAAGCCAACATGGCCACCATGAACCGATTGGGTTTGCAGGGTTGGCAAGACTTGAATGTGGGGCCGTCATTGCCTCAGAATGAGAACAATGAAAAAAAATAATGCCAAGCCCGATGTCGCCAAACCTTTGGACCTTGAGTTGCGTCCAGGGCAATCGATCGAGTTGCTGAAAGAACTGCACATCCTGACGCGAGAAGGCAAGCTGAACCAAGATTCGCGTCGCAAGCTCAAGCAGGTTTTGCACTTGTTCCAGTTCATTGAAAAAATCCTGAAGGAGCTTTCTGAGGAAGATGCTGCCAAGGCCTCAAAATTAGGTGATTCAGGGCTTGCTGGTGAAGTCGTTGCCGCTGCAGCGCAAATGCATGGCTTGACCCTGGCCGATCATGGCGCTGGCAAGTCCTATTTAGGTTTTATTGTCTACGACTTGTTTTTCAAGGCATTGTCTGAAGGTCACATTTACGGCATTGAAACCCGCGCTGAATTGGTCGAGGCGTCGCGTTCGTTGGCGCAGCGCTTGGACTTCAAGCGCATGGTCTTCTTGAACACCTCGGTGGCCGAGTCATCACAGTCTGATCAAATTCCCGCTCAAATCGATGTGGTCACCGCATTGCATGCCTGCGACACCGCCACCGACGACGCCATCGCTTTTGGTTTGCTGAAACAAGCCCGCGCCATGGTTTTGGTGCCCTGTTGCCAAGCCGAAGTGGCCGCCAAGCTGCGCCAAAACAAAGCCTTGAATTTGTCTCGCACCCCCTTGGCCGAGCTCTGGCGGCATCCCCTGCACACCCGCGAAATCGGAAGTCAACTGACCAACGTCTTGCGCTGCTTGTACCTAGAGTCCAAAGGCTACACCGTCACGGTCACCGAACTGGTGGGCTGGGAACACAGCATGAAAAACGAACTCATCTTGGCCCGCTACACCGGCCGCCCCAAAGCCGGCGCCGCCGACCGCCTCCAAGCCCTTCTCACCGAATTCGGCCTCACCGAATCCCTTGCATCGCGTTACCCTTAATTGGGGTCAGATCAACATTAATTCCTTTCGGGTTAGCATTCACGCATGGCCCGTCATCCTCGTTTAGCACTTCCTGGTTACCCGCATCACGTCATTCAGCGGGGTAACAACCGCCAGCCCATCGTGCTCGACGAGGCCGATCGAAAAATGCTTTACAGCCTTTGGCTAGAAGAGTCGCAACGCCACAAAGTGGCCGTCAATGCATATGTGTTGCTGGACAATCACTTTCACATGCTGCTCACGCCGCCCAGCGATGAAGCCATGTCCTTGATGATGCAGGCGGTTGGCAGAACTTATGTGCGTTACTTCAATCAACGCCACAAGCGCAGTGGCACATTGTGGGAGGGGCGTTACAAATCCTCGGTGATTGATTCGGAGGCTTATCTTCTGACGTGCATGGCCTATATTGATTTAAATCCCGTCAGGGCAGGCCTGGCCGAGTCGGCTGAGAATTTCAATTGGTCCAGCTACAAGCACCTAATTGGTCAAAAAATCGACAAATTGGTGACGCCGCATGCCCTGTATTGGGGCTTGGGTAACACGCCTTTTTCTAGAGAAGCTGCTTATGCAGAATTTGTGGCGGGTGGTCTTTCGGCTTCCATTCAAAAAGACCTCACGGAGTCAGTTTTGAAGAGTCGAGTCGTGGGTCGACCCGAGTTTTTGAAGTCTTTACAGAAGACAACTCAGACGCCCATCCTGCCGAAAAAGGCGGGCAGGCCGTTCAAAAAATCCCTTTGAAGCCGTAAATTGGTGAAAAATATCACCAATATGAAACCTTTTTAACTCAAATTTGATCTGTCCCCAATTAATTGACTTCATCAAAAAGAAGAAATTAATGTTCATCTGACCCCAATTATTTTTCTTGGCATTTTTGTTGCAATGCAATATGCTCTCTTTCCCGCGAAATATCTTTAGGAGTGCGCCATGACTTCGGCTGCCGAAAAATCATCTTTGCAACAAACGGGTCTGTATGACCCAACTCAAGAGCACGACGCTTGTGGTGTGGGCTTTGTGGCCCATATCAAAGGCGCGAAGACGCATGCCATCGTGACGCAAGCGTTGAAGATACTTGAAAACTTGGACCACCGGGGTGCGGTGGGTGCCGACAAATTAATGGGCGATGGCGCGGGTATCTTGATTCAATTGCCTGATGCACTCTATAGAGAAGAGATGGCCAAGCAGGGTGTTAACTTGCCAGCCCAAGGTGAATACGGTGTGGGCATGGTGTTCTTGCCTAAAGAGCATGCGTCACGCATGGCTTGTGAGCAAGAACTTGAGCGCGCAGTAAAGGCCGAAGGTCAAGTCTTGTTGGGCTGGCGCGATGTGCCGGTGAACCGTGACATGCCTATGTCACCTACCGTGCGCGAAAAAGAACCTATCCTGAAGCAGATATTCATTGGCCGTGGTGCCGATGTGATTGTTCAAGATGCCCTCGAGCGCAAGCTGTACGTCATTCGTAAAACAGCCAGTGCGGCCATTCAAAAACTGCAACTCAAGCACAGCGACGAGTACTACATCCCCAGCATGTCCAGCCGTACCGTGGTGTACAAAGGCTTGCTGTTGGCTGATCAAGTGGGTACCTACTTCCGTGATTTGGAAGACGAGCGCTGCGTGTCTGCACTCGGTTTGGTCCACCAGCGATTCTCCACCAACACCTTCCCAGAGTGGCCTTTGGCTCACCCCTACCGCTATGTGGCGCACAACGGTGAGATCAACACCGTCAAGGGCAACTACAACTGGATGAAGGCGCGCGAAGGCGTGATGTCTTCTCCCGTGCTCGGCCCCGATTTGCAAAAGCTCTACCCCATCAGCTTTGCCGGCCAATCTGATACCGCTACGTTTGACAACTGCTTAGAGTTGCTCACCATGGCCGGTTACCCCATCAGCCAAGCTGTGATGATGATGATTCCAGAACCATGGGAAAACCACAACACCATGGACGAGCGCCGCAAGGCCTTCTATGAATACCACGCCGCCATGCTTGAGCCATGGGACGGTCCCGCCTCGATTGTGTTTACCGATGGTCGTCAAATTGGCGCCACCTTGGACCGCAACGGTTTGCGTCCTTCACGCTATTGCATCACCGATGACGACATGGTCATCATGGGTTCTGAAACCGGCGTGCTGCCCATTCCAGAAAGCAAAATTGTTCGCAAATGGCGCCTGCAGCCCGGCAAGATGTTCCTGATCGATTTGGAACAAGGCCGCATGATCGACGACGAAGAACTCAAGTCGAACTTGGCCAGCAGCAAGCCCTACAAGCAGTGGATTGAAAACTTGCGCATCAAGTTGGATGACGTCAAAGAAACCACAGCAGAAGCGCCTGCATCCAAAGAATCATTGCTTGATTTGCAGCAAGCTTTTGGCACCACGCAAGAAGACATCAAATTCTTGTTGGCCCCGATGGCCCAAGCCGGCGAAGAAGCTTTGGGCTCTATGGGCAACGACAGCCCCTTGGCTGTTTTGTCCGACAGAAACAAACCGCTGTACAACTACTTCAAGCAGTTGTTTGCGCAGGTGACCAACCCACCGATTGACCCCATTCGCGAAGCCATCGTGATGTCTTTGGTGTCTTTCGTGGGCCCTAAGCCCAATTTGCTGGACATCAACCAAGTCAACCCACCCATGCGCTTGGAAGTGAGCCAGCCTGTGCTGGACTTCAAAGACATGGCCAAGTTACGCAACATTGAACAGTCCACACAGGGCAAGTTCAAGAGCGCTACCTTAGACATCACTTACCCAGCCGCTTGGGGCCGTGAAGGCGTGGAAGCCAAGCTGGCTTCTCTGTGCGCAGAAGCCGTTGACGCCATCAAAGGCGGCAACAACATTTTGATCATCAGCGACCGCGGTGTCACGCCCACTCAGGTGGCCATCCCCGCCTTGCTGGCGCTGTCTGCCATTCACCAACACTTGGTGCGCGAAGGTTTGCGCACCACAGCAGGCTTGGTGGTGGAAACTGGCACAGCCCGCGAAGTGCATCACTTTGCCGTGTTGGCCGGTTACGGCGCAGAAGCCGTTCACCCCTACCTGGCCATGGAAACTTTGCAAGCTTTGCACAAAGAGTTGCCAGGAGATTTGTCTGCTGATAAAGCTATCTACAACTACATCAAAGCGGTGGGTAAGGGCCTGTCCAAGATCATGTCCAAGATGGGTGTCAGCACCTACATGTCGTATTGCGGTGCGCAGTTGTTTGAAGCCATTGGCGTCAACACCGAAACCGTGAACAAGTACTTCACAGGCACACCTAGCCGCGTGCAAGGCATTGGCATTTTTGAAATTGCCGAGGAAGCTTTGCGCATGCACAAAGCAGCCTTTGGCAACGACCCTGTGTTGGCCACCATGCTCGATACGGGCGGTGAATACGCCTGGCGCGCTCGCGGTGAAGAGCACATGTGGACGCCCGACGCCATTGCTAAGTTGCAGCACAGCACCCGTGCCAACAACTGGAACACGTACAAAGAATACGCACAGATCATCAACGACCAAACCAAGCGTCAAATGACACTGCGCGGTTTGTTCGAATTCAAGATTGATCCTGCTAAAGCCATTTCTATTGATGAAGTAGAACCCGCCAGCGAAATCGTCAAACGTTTTGCTACAGGTGCTATGTCTTTGGGCTCGATCTCGACAGAAGCACACGCCACCTTGGCTGTTGCCATGAACCGCATTGGCGGCAAGAGCAACACCGGTGAAGGTGGTGAAGACTCTGCGCGTTATCGCAACGAACTCAAAGGCATCCCCATCAAAAAGGGCGAGACTTTGAAGAGCGTCATTGGCGCCAAAGAAGTAGAAGTTGACATGCCCCTCGAGGCTGGCGATTCCCTCCGCTCCAAGATCAAGCAAGTGGCTTCTGGCCGCTTCGGTGTCACCGCTGAGTACCTGCACAGTGCTGATCAAATTCAGATCAAGATGGCGCAAGGTGCCAAGCCGGGTGAAGGCGGTCAATTGCCAGGCGGCAAAGTGTCCGACTACATCGGCAAGTTGCGTCACTCTGTGCCAGGCGTGGGTTTGATTTCTCCTCCCCCACACCATGACATTTATTCCATTGAAGATTTGGCCCAACTCATTCACGACTTGAAAAACGTGGCGCCGCACAGCGACATCAGCGTCAAGTTGGTGTCTGAAATTGGCGTGGGTACCATTGCCGCAGGCGTGGCCAAGTGCAAGAGCGATCACTTGGTGATTGCCGGTCACGACGGTGGCACTGGCGCATCGCCTTGGTCTTCTATCAAGCACGCTGGCAGCCCCTGGGAAATCGGTCTGGCTGAAACACAGCAAACCTTGGTACTGAACCGCTTGCGCGGCCGCATCCGTGTGCAAGCCGACGGTCAAATGAAGACCGGCCGCGATGTGGCCATTGGCGCGTTGCTAGGCGCAGACGAGTTTGGTTTCGCCACCGCACCGCTGGTGGTCGAAGGCTGCATCATGATGCGCAAATGCCACTTGAACACTTGCCCCGTGGGCGTGGCCACGCAAGATCCTACGTTGCGTAAAAAGTTCTCTGGCAAGCCAGAGCACGTGGTCAACTATTTCTTCTTCATTGCCGAAGAAGTGCGTCAAATCATGGCGCAGTTGGGCATCAAGAAGTTTGACGACATGGTGGGCCGTGCAGATTTGCTCGACACCCGCAAAGGCATCGAGCACTGGAAATCCAGCGGCCTCGATTTCAGCCGTTTGTTGGCTGTGCCCGATGTGCCTGCAGACGTGCCCCGTCGCCACATCGATGTGCAAGACCACGGCTTGGACAAAGCCTTGGACAACGTCCTGATTGCCAAGAGCCGCGCCGCCATCGACAAAGGTGAGAAGGTTCAGTTCATGGAAGTGGCGCGCAACGTCAACCGTTCTGTGGGCGCCATGCTCTCAGGTGCCGTCACCAAAGTGCACCCAGAAGGTTTGCCAGACGACACCATTCGCATTCAACTCGAAGGCACCGGTGGTCAATCCTTTGGCGCGTTTGTGGCCAAGGGCATCACGCTGTACCTCATTGGTGAAGCCAACGATTACACCGGCAAAGGCTTGTCGGGCGGTCGCATTGTGGTTCGTCCTAGTCTCGAGTTCCGCGGCGTGGCCAGCCAAAACATCATTGTGGGCAACACTGTGATGTACGGTGCCACCACAGGTGAAGCTTTCTTCGCTGGTGTGGGTGGCGAGCGTTTTGCAGTTCGTTTGTCTGGCGCCACCGCAGTGGTGGAAGGCACCGGCGACCACGGTTGTGAATACATGACCGGCGGTACCGTGGCGGTGCTGGGCAAAACAGGTCGCAACTTTGCGGCCGGTATGAGCGGCGGCATTGCTTATGTGTACGACGAAGACGGTCAATTTGCATCACGTTGCAACACCGCCATGGTCAGCATGGAAAAAGTACTGACAGTGGCCGAGCAAGAAGCTGCCGTGGACCGCAAAGTGTGGCACCGCGACCAAGCGGACGAAACACAGTTGAAGAAATTGCTGGAAGACCACCACAAGTGGACCGGCAGCCAACGCGCTCGCGAGTTGCTGGACAACTGGGCGCAAGCTCGCTTGAAGTTTGTGAAAGTATTCCCGAACGAGTACAAGCGCGCCTTGGGTGAAATCAACGCACGCAAAGCGGCCGCCAAGTCCACAGATGCCATTGCTGCTAGCTAATTGGTCAGATAAATACAAAGAAATAACAAGGATTGATCATGGGAAAAATCACTGGTTTCATGGAATTTGAACGCGTCGAAGAGGGCTACAAGCCCGTCGGCGAACGCGTCAAAAACTACAAAGAGTTCGTCATCGGTTTGGACGATTCACAAGCCAAAGCACAAAGCGCTCGCTGCATGGACTGCGGCACACCGTTTTGCAACAACGGCTGCCCGGTCAACAACATCATTCCGGACTTCAACGAATTGGTGTACCAAGGCGATTGGAAAAACGCCATTGACGTGCTGCACAGCACCAACAACTTCCCCGAGTTCACGGGCCGCATTTGCCCCGCACCTTGCGAAGCTGCTTGCACCTTGAACGTGGCCGACGATGCCGTGGGCATCAAGTCGATTGAGCACGCCATCATTGACCGTGCCTGGCAAGAAGGCTGGGTCAAGCCCCGTCCTGCAGCGCACAAGACTGGCAAAAAAGTAGCCGTGGTGGGCTCTGGCCCAGCCGGTATGGCCGCTGCGCAGCAATTGGCTCGCGTAGGTCATGACGTGACCTTGTTCGAAAAGAACGACCGCATCGGTGGCTTGCTGCGTTATGGCATTCCCGATTTCAAAATGGAAAAGTCACACATCGACCGCCGTGCAGAGCAGTTGGTGGCCGAAGGCGTGACCATCAAAACCGGTGTCATAGTGGGCGAATTGCCTGCAGGTTCCAAAGTGACCAACTGGTCGCAAGAAACCATCAGCCCCAAGCAATTGCAAAAAGACTTTGATGCCGTGTTGCTGACCGGTGGCTCAGAGCAATCACGCGACTTGAGCGTCCCTGGCCGTGATTTGGCAGGCATTCACTTTGCGATGGAATTCTTGCCACAGCAAAACAAGGTCAATGCGGGCGACAAGCTCAAAGACCAGTTGCGCGCTGACGGTAAGCATGTCATTGTGATTGGCGGCGGCGACACCGGCAGCGATTGCGTCGGTACCTCCAACCGCCATGGCGCCAAGAGCGTCACTCAATTCGAAGTGATGCCCCAGCCTCCCGAAGAAGAAAACCGTCCTTTGACATGGCCTTACTGGCCTCTCAAATTGCGCACCAGCTCCAGCCACGAAGAGGGTTGCACCCGCGAATTTGCCATTTCCACCCAAGAATTCATTGGCGAAAAAGGCAAAGTGACGGGTCTTAAAACCGTAGAAGTGGAATTCAAAGACGGCAAACTGGTCAACGTGGCAGGCACCGAAAAGATTTACCCTGCCGACATGGTGTTCTTGGCCATGGGCTTTGTGAACCCCGTGGCCACCATCTTGGACGCCTTTGGCGTGGACAAAGACAACCGCGGCAACGCCAAAGCCACCACCGACTTCACAGGCGGCTATGCCACCAACGTGCCCAAGGTGTTTGCGGCTGGCGACATGCGCCGCGGCCAATCTTTGGTGGTTTGGGCCATTCGTGAAGGCCGCCAGGCAGCACGTTCAATTGACGAGTTCTTAATGGGAACCAGCGACTTACCCCGTTAAAATGACCGCAGACAGGTTTTGTGATTGAAACGGCAACGCTTCACACAAACTTAACCTGAACGCCTTATCCTACAAAAGCCGGCGACCCCGGCTTTTGTTATTTCACACATGACCCTGCCCAACTCTCCACTGCTGGTTGAACTCAAAAACCTCAGCTTCGGCTACGGGGATCGGGTCATCTTGAACGACATTTCCTTTGGCATTCCGCGCGGCAAAGTGACAGCCCTCATGGGTGTGTCTGGCGGTGGCAAGACCACTGTTCTGCGTTTGATTGGCGGTCAATACACCGCTCAACAGGGGCAGCTCACATTTGATGGCCAGGATGTCGGTCAAATGAACACCGAACAACTCTATGCAGCACGCAGACGCATGGGCATGTTGTTTCAGTTTGGCGCCTTGTTCACTGACATGAATGTGTTTGACAATGTGGCGTTCCCTTTAAGAGAGCACACCCAAATGTCTGAGCAGATGATTCGCGACATTGTGCTCATGAAGCTCGATGCCGTGGGCTTGCGCGGTGCCAGAAATTTAAAGCCTTCCGAAATTTCAGGGGGCATGGGCCGCCGTGTGGCCTTGGCTCGTGCCATTGCACTAGACCCTGACCTCATGATGTACGACGAACCCTTTGCGGGTCTCGATCCTATTTCTTTGGGCACGGCGGCGCGCCTCATCCGAAGACTCAACGACAACTTGGGCATCACCAGCGTGGTGGTGTCGCATGATGTCGATGAAACCTTTCAAATTTCAGACCATGTGGTCATTTTGGCCAATGGCAAAGTGGCCGCGCAAGGCACCCCCGCCGAGCTGCGACAAACCTCTGATCCACTCATTCACCAATTTGTGAATGGATTGAGCGATGGTCCTGTGCACTTCCATTACCCTGCTTCCTCTGTGGCAGAAGACTTTGGGGGCGTGGCCAAATGATATTTTTTCATCCCGCTGAGTTGGGTTTTGCGGTCCGTAAGGCCTTGGCCAATTGGGGCTTCGGCGCGCGTTTGTTTGCGCAGCTCATCATGTTGTCGGGTGCCTGCCTTAAACGTTTTGGGCTGGTTAGAGACCAAGTTCATTTCTTGGGCAACTACTCCTTGGCCATCATCACGGTCTCAGGTTTGTTTGTCGGCTTTGTGTTGGGTTTGCAGGGGTACTACACCTTGCAACGTTACGGTGCAGCAGATGCATTGGGTTTGCTCGTGGCGCTCAGTTTGGTACGTGAGTTGGGCCCCGTGGTGGCAGCCCTGTTGTTTGCGGGCCGTGCAGGCGCCTCTATCACGGCCGAAATTGGCCTGATGCGTGCAGGTGAGCAATTGACTGCGCTAGAGATGATGGCGGTTGATCCTAAGTTGCGTATTTTGGCGCCCCGCTTGTGGGGCGGCATCATTGCTCTGCCACTTCTGACGGCTGTGTTCAGTGCCGTCGGCATTTTGGGCGGTTATGCAGTCGGTGTGTTGCTGATTGGTGTAGACGCCGGCGCGTTTTGGAGCCAAATGCAAAGCGGTGTTGACGTGTTTAAAGACGTTGGCAATGGCATGATCAAAAGTGTGGTGTTTGGGGTGGCGGTGACGTTCATTGCCTTGCTTCAAGGGTATGTGGCGCAGCCCACCCCCGATGGCGTGGCATCGGCCACCACCCGCAGTGTTGTGATTTCTTCGTTGTCAGTTTTGGGACTGGATTTCATCCTCACTGTGATGATGTTCAGCATTTAAGGAGGACGTGATGCAACGTTCAAAAAATGATGTGTGGGTGGGTTTGTTTGTGTTGATCGGCCTGGCTGCTGTGCTTTTCTTGGCACTCAAGTCGGCCAATTTGTTGCAATTCAATTGGAGCAAGGACTACACCGTCACCGCCAAGTTTGACAACATTGGTGGGCTTAAAAAAGGGGCCGCCGTTAAGAGCGCAGGCGTGGTGGTGGGCCGTGTCGAGAACATTCAATTTGACGACGAAAGCTACCAAGCCAAAGTCAGCTTGGCGCTACAAAACAAATACGCATTTCCCAAAGACAGTTCTTTGAAAATTCTCACCAGTGGTTTGCTGGGCGAGCAATATGTGGGCATTCTGGCCGGTGCAGACGAAAAGAATTTGGTGGCGGGCGACAACATCGGCTCTACCCAATCTGCCGTGGTGCTCGAGAATTTGATCAGCCAATTCTTGTACAGCAAAGCGGCCGATCCTGCTGCGCCTGCCGCTGGAAGCAAATGATGTTTTTGAATTGGCGTCATGCGTTAGGCTTGGTGTTTTTAGTGCTGTTGCAGGGTTGTGCGTCCCTGCATGGCCCCGACCCCTCAGACCCCCTTGAGCCCTTCAACCGCAAGGTAACCGCCTTCAATGATGTCGCAGACGATTTGGTGCTGCGTCCTGTTGCGGTCATTTATGGTCAGGCCTTGCCCAGCGTGGTTCGCAAAGGCATCAGCAATTTTTTCAGCAACCAAAGCGACGTGATGTCCGTCTTCAACAGCTTGGCCCAACTGAAGTTGGACGCCGCATCGCGCAATGCCATGCGGGTGGCCATCAACACCACCTTGGGTGTGGGCGGCATCATCGATTGGGCCTCTGAATTCAAGATAGACAAACAAAAAGAAGATTTTGGTCAGACCATGGCTTTTTGGGGGGTGTCTTCTGGTCCTTATGTGGTGTTGCCCTTCTTTGGCCCGTCTACGGTGCGCGACAGCTTTGGTCAGTGGGTCGACAACAAGACCGACGTGAATCAGCAAGTTTCTGACATTGGCGCGCGCAATACGCTCACGCTGCTGCGTCTCACCGACAAACGTGAGCGTTATTTGTCTTTGTCTGACGCCGTTAAACAAGCCTCTTTAGACCCCTACACCTTTACGCGCGACGCCTTCCTTCAGAAGCGTCTGAATGACATCTACGACGGCAATCCACCCATGGTGGATGACTTTGAGGATCCTGATAAGCCCGCCCCCATGGTGGCGCCCAATCAGCCCGCCCCCTAAAACCTTGGTCATCATTTGGATTTCTGGCAGTGGTTTAATCAACTTTTTGCCACTTGGCGCGTTAAAGGGCAAGACGCTCTTTATGATGTAAACCTATGACTCGCAAATTTCTGACACTTTTCGTTCATTTTTTCATGGCACTTGGCCTGATGGCTGGTGCTGGCAGTGCATGGTCTGCCGATGAGGCACCCGATGCTTTTGTCAAACGCATTTCTAACGAAACTTTGGACGCGGTTCGCAGCGACAAAAGCATCAAGGGCGGCGACATCAACAAGATCATGCAATTGGTCGACAGCAAGTTGATGCAGCACGTCAATTTTCGCCGCATGACCGCCTTGGCCACTGGCCCTGGTTGGCGCAAAGCCACGCCCGACCAACAAGAGCGTCTGCAAGAAGAGTTCAAGCTCTTGCTCATTCGCACTTACTCGGGTGCGCTCAGCCAAATCAATGACCAAGTGATTGAGGTCAAGCCGCTGCGAGGCGCCAGTGACGACAAAAACTTGGTTGTGCAAACTGAAGTCAGAGGCAAAGGCGAACCCATTCAGCTCGATTACCGCTTGGAAAAAACACCCGGTGAAGGCGCTGGTTGGAAAATTTTTGACCTCAACGTCTTGGGCATTTGGTTGGTCGAAAACTACCGTTCTCAGTTTTCCAAAGAAATCAATGCGGGTGGCGTCGATGGTTTGATCAAGAGCTTGTCTGAGCGCAACAAGTCCAACGCTAAAAAATCTTAAACCGACACAAGCTAAGCTTCTGAATCCATGTCTACGGCTCGTCTCATTCTTCCAGCAGATTTGCGCCACAGCACGGCCGCTCATTGCTTGGCACAGTTGCAGGCGCAAATTCGAAGCAGCCCCAACAAAGAGGTCGAAATTGAAGCTGGGCAGTTGGCAGATTTCGATTCTTCCGCCTTGGCTGTCTTGCTCGGATGTCGGCGAGAAGCCCAAACTTTGAGCAAAACCTTGAAATTCAAGCAGTTCCCGCCCAAATTACGCGAATTGGCCACGCTTTATGGCGTCTCCGAGCTCTTGGTCGAAAGCGCATAGCCGTAAAATAGAGGGCTCATGCCCGCCATCTCTTTTCAATCCGTTTCCAAAACATTCCCTGCCAAATCTGCTGGCAGTCAGCCGTTCAAGGCACTCAACAACGTCAGCTTTGACATTGAAGAGGGGGAGTTCTTTGGTCTGCTGGGGCCCAATGGCGCCGGCAAAACAACGCTCATCAGCATTCTGGCTGGCCTTGCCAAAGCCACAGAGGGCCGCGTCTTGGTCCACGGTCACGATGTGCAAACCGATTACGCCAACAGCAGACGCCTTTTAGGTGTGGTGCCCCAAGAATTGGTGTTCGATCCTTTTTTCTCGGTCCGCGAGGCCTTGCGTTTCCAGTCGGGTTATTTCGGTGTCAAAAACAACGACGCTTGGATCGATGAATTGTTAGACAGCTTGGGCCTGGCCGACAAAGCCAATGCCAACATGCGCCAGTTGTCTGGCGGCATGAAGCGTCGTGTTTTGGTGGCGCAGGCCTTGGTGCACAAACCTCGGGTCATCGTGTTGGACGAGCCCACTGCCGGTGTTGACGTAGAGTTGCGTCAAACGCTTTGGCAGTTTGTAGCCAAGCTCAACCGTGAGGGCAGCACCGTGTTGCTCACCACGCATTATTTGGAAGAAGCAGAAGCTTTGTGTGGCCGCTTGGCCATGCTCAAGCAAGGCCGTGTGTTGGCTTTGGCCACAACATCAGAGTTGCTCAAGTCTGCTTCTAGCAATGTGTTGCGCTTCAAGATTGATGGTCAGTTGCCTGCCGATTTGGCTGCCAAGGCTCGCATCACGGGCCGCATCGTTCAGTTCCCTGCGCACGATGCCGTTGACATTGAAACTTATCTGGCCGCCGTGCGACAAGCTGGTTTGGTGGCCGAAGACGTCGAAATTCGCAAAGCCGATTTAGAAGACGTGTTTTTGGATGTGATGGCCGAGGGTCAATCATGAACGGCTGGCGCATGTTGTTTTACAAAGAAGTGCTGCGCTTTTGGAAAGTGGCTTTTCAGACCATTGCGGCACCTGTTCTGACCTCTGTTTTGTACATGATGATTTTTGGGCATGTGCTCGAAGACCACGTCAAGGTCTACGACAGCGTGCCTTACACGGCATTTTTGTTGCCCGGCCTCATCATGATGAGTGTTTTGCAAAACGCATTTGCCAACAGCTCGTCCAGCTTGGTCCAGAGCAAGATCATGGGCAATCTGGTGTTTTTGTTGCTCACCCCCTTGTCGCACTGGCATTGGTTTGTGGCCTATGTGGGTTCGGCCATGTTGCGTGGTTTGGCGGTTGGATTTGGCGTGTTTGCTGTGACGGTGTGGTTTGCGCCTTTGCAATACCAAGCACCCATTTGGATTTTGGTCTTTGCGTTCATGGGTGCTGCTTTGTTGGGCACTTTGGGCTTGGTCGCAGGTTTGTGGTCAGAGAAATTTGACCAAATGGCAGCCTTCCAGAGCTTTGTCATCATGCCCATGACATTTTTATCGGGTGTCTTTTATTCCATTCATTCCTTGCCTGCTTTTTGGCAAGGCTTGAGTCATTTAAACCCGTTCTTTTACATGATTGACGGGTTCCGATATGGCTTCTTTGGCCAAAGCGATGTTTCGCCTTGGGTCAGCTTGGCTGTGGTCTCTGTGGCCTTGTTGGGCGTAGGCACTTTGGCAATTCAATTGCTAAAAACCGGCTACAAGATCCGAGGTTAATTCAAATTACCGTGTGCATTCACCATGACAGCTGAACAAATTCAAAACATGATTGCCGCTGGCCTGATCTGCCAGCACCTCGACGTCAGTGGCGATGGCCGTCATTGGCAAGCCGTGGTGGTTTCAGAACAATTTGACGGCCTGCGCCTCATTGCGCGCCATCAAAAAGTGTATGCCACCCTTGGCAACAAAATGCACAACGACGAGGTTCATGCTTTGTCGATGAAAACTTTCACGCCCGCCGAGTGGGCCAAAGCGCAGACTTCTGCCTGAATTAGCGCTTTCAACACCCTACAAACCTCTCAAAATGGACAAACTCATCATCCAAGGTGGTCATTCTTTGAATGGCGAGATCGAAATCTCGGGCGCCAAAAACGCAGCCTTGCCGGAACTTTGCGCAGCCTTGCTCACGGCCCAGCCCGTGGTATTGCGCAACGTGCCCAAATTGCAAGACGTCAGCACCATGCTGAAGCTCATTCGTAACATGGGCGTTACTTGCACGCATGGCGAAGATGGCACCGTGCACTTGGATGCAGGGGCATTGAACAACCCAGAAGCTCCCTACGAAATGGTCAAAACCATGCGCGCTTCTGTGCTGGCTTTGGGTCCATTGCTTGCCCGCTTTGGTGAAGCACGTGTGTCTTTGCCAGGCGGTTGCGCCATTGGTTCACGCCCTGTCGATCAGCACATCAAGGGCTTGCAAGCCATGGGCGCTCAAATTGCCGTTGAGCATGGTTACATGGTGGCCAGTTTGGCCAACGGCCGAACACGCCTCAAAGGCGCACGCATTGCCACCGACATGGTCACCGTCACAGGTACCGAAAACTTTTTGATGGCAGCTGCGTTGGCAGAAGGTGAGACGGTGCTCGAAAACGCCGCGCAAGAACCCGAAATCCCTGACTTGGCCGAAATGCTGATTCGCATGGGCGCCAAAATTGAAGGCCATGGCAGCAGCCGAATTTACATTCAGGGCGTTGAGTCCTTGAAGGGTTGCGACCATGCCGTCGTGGCCGATCGCATTGAAGCCGGAACTTTTTTGTGCGCAGTCGCAGCAGCAGGTGGCGATGTGGTGCTCAAGAACGCACGTGGCGATCACATGGACGC
Source organism: Limnohabitans sp. (assembly GCA_049655425.1). Taxonomy (GTDB): domain Bacteria; phylum Pseudomonadota; class Gammaproteobacteria; order Burkholderiales; family Burkholderiaceae_C; genus Limnohabitans_A. The sequence continues at coordinate 247,777 of JBASJS010000007.1, forward strand.
CGTCATCGATAAATTGCGTGACGCAGGAGCCCACATTGAAGTGGGTGCAGGTTTGGTTCGTGTCAAAGCCACTGGCCGCATGAAGGCACAGAGCTTTAGAACCACTGAATACCCTGGTTTCCCAACCGACATGCAAGCCCAATTCATGGCACTCAATTGCATTGCCGACGGCACCAGCAAAGTCACTGAGACCATCTTTGAAAACCGCTTCATGCACGTCAATGAATTGGTGCGTTTGGGCGCCAACATTCAAATCGATGGCAAAGTCTCGGTTGTGCAAGGTGTGCCGCAGCTCTCTGGCGCTACTGTCATGGCCACAGACTTGCGTGCATCTGCCAGCTTGGTCATTGCGGGTTTGGTGGCAGAAGGCGAAACCATTGTCGACCGCATTTATCACCTAGACCGTGGCTATGACCGCATGGAAGCTAAATTGCGCAAAGTGGGCGCGCAAATTGAGCGAGCGAAGTGAACGGTTTCAAGACCGGTTTAAGTGAACGCTCATCACAACAGGAATTGACATGATCACCTTGGCCTTGTCCAAAGGACGCATTTTTGATGAAACATTGCCGCTCCTCAAGGCGGCTGGCATTGAGGTTTTGGAAGACCCCGAAACCTCGCGCAAACTGATTTTGCCCACCAACCAAACTGGCGTGCGCGTGGTCTTGGTGCGCGCTACCGATGTGCCCACCTACGTTGAATATGGTGGCGCTGATTTGGGCGTAACCGGCAAAGACACTCTGATCGAGCACGGCGGACATGGCTTGTACCAACCCCTCGATTTGCAAATTGCCAAATGCCGCATGAGTGTGGCAGTTCGCGCCGACTACGACTACGCGACGGCAGTCCGCTCGGGCTCACGTTTGAAAGTGGCCACCAAGTACACCAACATTGCGCGTGAATTTTTTGCGCAAAAAGGCGTGCACGTCGACTTGATCAAGCTCTATGGCAGCATGGAGTTGGCGCCCCTCACGGGCTTGGCCGATGCCATCGTCGACTTGGTCTCTACCGGCAGCACCCTCAAGGCCAATCACCTCATTGAAGTTGAGCGCATCATGGACATCAGCTCGCGTTTGGTGGTGAACCAAGCGTCGCTCAAACTCAAGCAAGAACCCATCCGCGCCATCATTGAAGCCTTTGCGGGCGCTGTGGCTGCGGGTCAAGCGGCAAAAACTTCCCAAGCCGCCTAATCAATTAAAGACCAAAGAGAACAACCATGACTGCGCTTGTTGCCAAAGCTCTGCGTTTAAGCACCACCGATGCCGATTTTGAAGCCATGTTTCAAAAACGCTTGCATTGGTCCGCCGACGCCGACGCAGCCATCGAGTCTCGCGTGGCTGAAATTCTGGCCGACGTGCAACAGCGCGGCGACGCAGCAGTGCTCGAATACACCCAGCGCTTCGATGGCTTGAATGCCAAAGACATGCAGGCGCTGATGCTGACGCAGGCAGAACTGAAGGCAGCTTTTGATGGCTTGCCCGTAGCGCAAAAAGACGCTTTGCAAGCTGCTACCAAGCGTGTGCGCACCTACCACGAAGCGCAAAAAAAGGCTTCGGGCGAAAGTTGGTCTTACAAAGACGAAGACGGTACCCTGCTGGGCCAAAAGGTCACGCCACTCGATCGCGTGGGCATTTATGTGCCGGGCGGCAAAGCAGCTTATCCATCGTCTGTGTTGATGAACGCCATCCCAGCACATGTGGCTGGCGTTGAAGAAATCATCATGGTGGTGCCAACGCCTCATGGCGTGAAGAACCCATTGGTCTTGGCGGCCGCTTATGTGGCGGGCGTCTCGCGTGCCTTCACCATCGGTGGGGCGCAAGCCGTTGCAGCACTTGCTTTTGGCACGGCCACGGTGCCCAAGGTCGACAAAATCACGGGTCCTGGCAACGCCTATGTGGCCAGCGCCAAAAAGCGCGTCTTTGGCACCGTGGGCATTGACATGATTGCAGGCCCCTCCGAAATTTTGGTGTTGGCCGATGGCAGTACACCGCCCGAGTGGGTGGCCATGGATTTGTTCTCGCAAGCCGAGCACGACGAGTTGGCGCAAAGCATTTTGCTGTGCCCCGATGCGGCCTACATCGACAAAGTTCAAGCCGCCATCGATCAGTTGTTGCCCACCTTGCCGCGTGCAGCCATCATTGCCAAATCCATGAACGATCGCGGTGCCCTCATTCAAACGCGCAGCATGGAAGAGGCTTGCAACATCAGCAACCGCATTGCACCCGAGCACTTGGAAGTGTCCAGTCGCAACCCGCATGCATGGGAGCCTTTGCTCAAGCATGCTGGTGCCATTTTCATGGGTGCGTTCACCAGCGAGTCGCTGGGTGATTACTGCGCTGGCCCCAACCATGTGCTGCCCACCAGCGGCACGGCAAGATTTTCTTCGCCTTTGGGTGTGTACGATTTTCAGAAGCGCTCCAGCCTGATTGAGGTGAGCGAAAAGGGCGCGCAAAGTTTGGGTCTGATTGCGGCCGAGTTGGCTTATGGCGAAGGCTTGCAAGCCCACGCCCGTGCCGCCGAGTTGCGCTTGAATCCTGTGCCGCCCCAGAGAGAAACATCATGAGTACCCCTCAAAATTCAGCCCCTTGGCTAAAACACATTCGTCAAGATGTGCAGTCGATGCACGCCTATGCCATTCAAGACTCAACTGGCATGGTCAAACTCGATGCCATGGAAAATCCTTTCAGCTTGCCGCCCGCATTGCAAAAGCAATTGGGCGAGCGTCTGGGTGCCTTGGCCCTCAACCGTTATCCAGGTAACCGCATCAATGTGTTGCGCGCTGAGTTGGCCAAGTATGCGCAAATGCCAGAAGGCTTTGACATCATGTTGGGCAATGGCTCCGACGAACTGATCACCCTGTTGTCAGTGGCTTGTGACGTGCCAGGCGCCAGCATCTTGTCGCCGCTTCCCGGCTTTGTGATGTACGCCATGAGTGCGCAATTGCAAGGTGTTCAGTTTCATGGCGTGCCGCTCAGTGCCAACTTCGAATTGGACGAAGCCGCCATGCTGGCTGCCATTGCCACGCACAAACCCGCTGTGGTTTATCTGGCTTATCCCAACAACCCCACGGGCACTTTGTGGGATGCCAATGTCATTGAGCGCATTGTTGTGGCCCAAGGTCAACAAGGCGGCCTGGTGGTGATGGACGAGGCGTACCAGCCCTTTGCCAGCCAAACTTACATGGACCGCGTTGCGAAACATGGCCACGTGCTGCTGATGCGCACCCTGTCCAAATTTGGTTTGGCTGGTGTGCGTCTGGGTTACATGGTTGGCCCCAAGGCTTTGATTGCCGAAATTGACAAAGTGCGCCCGCCTTACAACATCAGCGTTTTGAATTGCGAATGCGCTTTGTTTGCGCTCGAACATGCGACTGTATTTGACGAACAAGCAGTGCAAATTCGCCAAGAACGTGAAAAACTCAGCCAGGCACTGGCTCTTTTGCCAGGTATCCAAGTTTTCCCAAGTCAGGCCAATATGCTGCTGGTTCGTATGCCAGATGCCACAAAGTGCTTCGATGGTATGAAGACGAAAGGCATTTTGGTGAAGAACGTTTCTAAAATGCATCCATTGCTGAGCAATTGTTTGCGCCTGACCGTCGGAACCCCCGAAGAAAACGTGCGCATGTTGGCAGCACTCAAGGAATCTTTATGAGCACACCCCGCGTTGCAGAAGTTACGCGCAAAACTGCAGAAACTCAAATTCGCGTCAAGGTGAATTTGGACGGTACTGGCCAAGCTAGCCTGTCCACTGGCATTGGTTTCTTTGACCACATGTTGGACCAAATTGCTCGCCACGGCCTCATCGATCTAGAAATCGACGCCAAAGGCGATTTGCACATCGATGGTCACCACACCGTTGAAGACGTAGGCATTACCTTAGGTCAAGCCGTGGCCCAAGCTGTGGGCGACAAAAAAGGTTTGCGCCGTTATGGCCATGCTTATGTGCCGCTCGACGAAGCGCTGTCCCGCGTCGTCATCGACTTCTCTGGCCGTCCTGGGCTGGTCAACCATGTGCCTTTCACCAGCGGCATGGTGGGCGGCTTTGACACGCAGCTCATGCACGAATTCTTCCAAGGCTTTGTCAACCACGCATTGGTTACTTTGCACATCGACAACTTGCGCGGCGACAACGCGCACCACCAAGCCGAAACCGTTTTCAAAGCTTTTGCGCGCGCTTTGCGTGCTGCACTCGAAATTGACCCTCGTGCTGCAGGCATCATTCCTTCCACCAAAGGTTCGCTCTAAGCATGTCACCCAATTCAGTGGCGGTGGTCGATTACGGCATGGGCAATTTGCGCTCGGTGGCGCAAGCGGTCATTCATGCTGCGCAAGACACTGGGGTTGACGTCAAAATCACCTCCAACCCGCAAGATGTTCGCGATGCATCTCGAGTTGTGTTGCCAGGCCAAGGCGCCATGCCCGATTGCATGCGTGAATTGCGCGAATCGGGCTTGATGGAGGCTGTGCTAGAAGCCGCCGCCAACAAACCGTTGTTTGGCGTCTGTGTGGGCATGCAAATGCTGCTCGATCACAGCGATGAAGGCAACACTCCCGGCTTAGGCCTGATTCATGGCAACGTGATCAAGTTCGACTTGGCCGGCAAACTTCAAGCCGATGGCAGCCGCTTCAAAGTGCCACAAATGGGCTGGAACCAAGTCAATTTCAGCCGCCATCAAGGCTCACAACACCCTGTTTGGGGTGATATTCCCAGCGGCAGCTATTTCTATTTTGTTCACAGTTTTTACGCCAAGCCCCAAAATTCTGCCCATGTGACTGGGGAGACTGACTACGGTGGTACCTTCGCTTGTGCCATTGCGCGCGATAATTTGTTTGCCACTCAGTTTCACCCCGAAAAAAGCGCTGCCCAAGGATTGGCGCTTTACAGAAATTTCTTACACTGGCAACCTTGATTTCCTTTTCACTTTTTTCGATTTACTCTAGCGCTACCAATTCGCCATGATTCTGATACCCGCGATTGATCTCAAAGACGGCCACTGCGTTCGCCTCAAACAAGGCGACATGGACCAAGCCACCACTTTCGGTGAGGACCCCGCTGCCATGGCCAGAACATGGCTCGAAAAAGGCGCACGTCGTTTGCATCTGGTCGATTTGAATGGTGCCTTTGCTGGCAAACCGCAAAACTTTGCGGCCATCAAGTCCATCCTCAAAGAAGTGGGCGACGACATTCCCGTTCAATTGGGCGGCGGTATTCGCGACCTCGACACCATCGAGAAGTACATCGACGGTGGCTTGCGCTACGTCATCATTGGCACAGCGGCTGTCAAAAATCCTGGCTTTTTGCGCGATGCCTGCAGCGCTTTTGGCGGCCACATCATTGTGGGCCTCGATGCCAAAGACGGCAAAGTGGCCACCGATGGTTGGAGCAAGCTCACTGGTCACGAAGTGGTCGACCTGGCCAAGAAGTTTGAAGACTGGGGCGTTGAGTCCATCATTTACACCGACATTGGCCGTGACGGCATGCTCAGTGGCATCAACATCGATGCCACCGTGAAGCTGGCACAAGCCCTTACCATCCCAGTCATTGCCTCTGGCGGCTTGTCCAACATGGCCGACATTGAGCAGCTGTGTGCAGTACAGGACGAAGGCGTAGAAGGCGTTATTTGCGGTCGTGCCGTTTACTCTGGCGACCTTGATTTCCAAGCAGCCCAGGCTCGGGCCGATGAACTTAAGGGCTGATACCCTTCAAGGCCACGCTGGCTGGCGCTGGTCCTTGCCCAATGGCGACAGCGTGTTTGTGGCGCAGCAAGGTGCGCAAGTTTTGTCGTGGCAAGCTGCGGGCGCCGAGCGCCTTTACCTCAGCCCTGCATCTGCATGCGATGGCAGCACAGCCATTCGCGGCGGTGTGCCTGTTTGCTTCCCGCAATTCAACCTGCGCGGCACCTTGCCCAAGCATGGCTTTGTTCGCAACATGCCGTGGCAATTGCTAGGCAGTGATGTACATGCGTCATCGCATGTTTTTGAGCTGCAAGCAAACGACGCCACGCACAGCATTTGGCCTGTCGATTTCCGGGCCTTGCTAACTGTCGATTTGCAAGTTCATCAATTGAAGATTTCTTTGCGTGTCGAAAATCTCGGCGACAAACCACTGACATTCACGGGCGCTTTGCACACGTATTTGGCCGTGAGCGCCATCGACCAAGTCTGCTTACAAGGTCAGGCCAACCAAGCCGAATGGGATGCGGTGCAAGACACCCATCAAACCTGCAGCGGCCAATTGCAATTCGATGCAGAATTTGACCGTGTTTACGATGTCGCAAACACCCCAAGCACCCCAAGCACCCCGACCACAGAGGCGCAATCTGCGCAAGCGGTGCCCACCTGGATTCTGCAAGAGGGTGCGAAAACTTTGCGCATTTCACAAAGCAACGCATGGGGCCAAAGTGTGGTCTGGAACCCAGGCTCCGAAAAAACCGCCCAACTTAAAGACATGCCCGCCAATGGTTTTCAACACATGCTTTGCGTTGAAGCGGCCCGCGTGAACACGCCCATCGAAGTCCCTGCTTTCCAATCTTGGGAAGCATGGCAACAATTCAAGCTCTAAGACACCATGCTAGCCAAACGCATCATTCCTTGCCTAGACGTCACCGGCGGCCGTGTGGTCAAAGGCGTCAATTTTGTTGAACTGAGAGATGCCGGCGATCCTGTCGAAATTGCTGCGCGTTACAACGAGCAAGGGGCCGACGAACTTACTTTTTTAGACATCACGGCCACCAGTGACGGTCGCGACCTCATCTTGCACATCATTGAAGCGGTGGCCTCGCAAGTTTTCATTCCCCTGACGGTCGGCGGCGGTGTTCGCACCGTCGACGATGTGCGCCGCTTGCTAAATGCAGGCGCCGACAAAACCAGTTTCAACTCGGCGGCCATTGCCAACCCGCAAGTCATTCGCGATGCGTCTCAAAAGTACGGCGCACAGTGCATTGTGGTGGCCATCGATGCCAAGCGCCGCAAAGGTGATGACCTTGCTTTGCGAGGTGAAGGCTGGGATGTTTACAGCCACGGTGGCCGACAAAACACAGGACTCGATGCCGTCAAATGGGCTGCCCAAATGGCCGATTTTGGCGCGGGCGAAATTTTGCTCACCAGCATGGACCGAGACGGCACCAAATCCGGCTTTGACTTGGCCCTGACCAAAGCGGTCAGCGATGCGGTGCAAGTCCCCGTCATTGCCTCAGGGGGTGTGGGCAATTTAGACCACCTTGCCGACGGCGTTCAGCAGGGCGGGGCCGATGCCGTGCTGGCGGCCAGTATCTTTCACTATGGCGAGTACACCGTTCAAGAGGCCAAGCAGCGCATGCGTGAGCGGGGCATTCCTGTTCGTTTGTAAAAACCGTCATCAGCAAGTGGTAGATTCAACGCATGACATGGCTTGATCAAATCAAATGGGACGCGCAGGGCTTGGTGCCCGTGATTGCGCAAGAGGCCAGCACCGGTGATGTGCTGATGTTTGCTTGGATGAACCGAGAGGCTTTGGCCAAGACGGCTGAACTCAAGCGTGCGGTTTACTTCAGCCGCTCGCGCAACAAGCTTTGGTTCAAGGGCGAAGAGTCGGGCCATGTTCAAACTGTGCACGACATGCGCCTCGATTGCGACAACGACGTGGTGCTGCTCAAAGTCACGCAGCTGGGTCATGAACCTGGCATTGCTTGTCACACCGGCCGTCACAGTTGTTTCTTCCAGCAGTATCAAAATGGTGAGTGGACTGCCACCGAGCCGGTCCTCAAAGACCCCGAATCTATTTACAAGTGAGCACTCGTTGCCAAGATCATGAGTTCAACCGATGCTTTGGCCCGCTTAGCGGCCGTGATTGAAAGTCGCAAACCGGCCAATGGCGGCGACCCTGAAAAAAGTTATGTGGCGCGTCTGCTTCACAAGGGGCCCGATGCCTTTTTGAAAAAAATTGGCGAAGAAGCCACCGAAACCGTCATGGCAGCCAAAGACATGGACCATGGTGGCGAGGCGCGCAAACTGGTGGGCGAAGTGGCCGATTTATGGTTTCACAGCATGATTGCCTTGGCCCACTATGGCCTGTCGCCTGCCGACGTGGTGGCCGAACTCAGCCGCCGTGAAGGTCTCAGTGGTTTGGAGGAAAAAGCCCTCCGCAAAGCCGAACAGCGCGAAAAAACAGGTGAATGATGCACGATCCAAATTGTCTCTTTTGCAAAATCATTGCCGGAAAAATCCCTTCCAAGAAGGTTTACGAAGACGAACACGTGTTCGCTTTTCATGACATTGCCCCTTGGGCACCGGTCCATTTTTTGATGGTTCCCAAACTGCACATCCCGTCGATGGCACAAATCACCCCAGAACATTCGGCTCTAATCGGCCATCTAATGTCCTTAGCGCCTAAACTGGCTTTAGAGCAGGGTTGCCGCCCTTATCCTGAAGGTGGCTACAGAATTGTCACCAACACCGGTGCAGAGGGTGGTCAAGAAATACACCATTTGCATTTCCATGTCATGGGCGGTCCTCGTCCTTGGCTGCGTGGTTAAACGCTTAGAATCTCATTTAATTGTTAGGAGACATCCATGGGTTCATTCTCAATTTGGCATTGGTTGATCGTTTTGCTCATCGTGGTCATGGTTTTTGGCACCAAAAAGCTGAAAAACATGGGTTCAGACTTGGGCGGCGCAGTCAAAGGATTTAAAGATGGCATGAAAGACGCCAACGGCAATCCCACCACCGAAGAAAAGCCAGCCGGTCAAGTAGCGGCCTCGGCCACTGCCGAAAAAACCACGATCGACGTGGAAGCTAAGACAAAGTCCTGATTTGATCGATCTTGGCATTTCCAAAATAGCCCTCATTGGGGTGGTGGCGCTGATCGTCATCGGCCCCGAGAAGTTGCCGCGTGTCGCGCGGACCTTGGGCAACCTGTTCGGCAAAGCACAGCGTTACATCTCTGATGTCAAGGCTGAGGTCAACCGCACCATGGATTTGGACGAGCTCAAGAAAATGAAAGAAACGATGGAAGGTGCTGCCAGAGATGTTGAAAACTCTGTCCAGACCACCGCCATCGACTTTGAAAAGCAATGGGATGAGAGTACGGCCGGTCTTACCGCCGACACCAACGTTCCCAGGTGGGAACCCCCACCCCCCGTCTACAAACATCCAGGCAAAAAGTTTCGCCTGAAGCAAGCGGCTGTGCCCCAGTGGTACAAATCTCGGGCTGGCGTTCGAACCAAAACATTGTCGGGCGCCGCCAGAGTGGCCCGTTATCGCCCCACCAAATTAGGTAGTTATTAAGTGTCCGATCCTTCCTCAAAGCCCGAAGACGAATTGGCCGGCACTGAACAACCGTTTGTCACGCACCTGATGGAGCTGCGCGACAGGTTGGTTCGCGCCTTGGCGGCAGTGGGCATTGCTGCTGGTATCTTGGCCCTCTTTCCAGGACCTGCCGAACTCTATGATCTGTTGGCAGCGCCCTTGGTTTCGCATTTGCCTGCCGGTACCACCCTCATTGCCACATCGGTCATTTCACCATTCATGGTGCCGCTCAAAATATTGCTAATGGCTGCATTTTTGTTGGCGTTGCCTGTGGTTTTGTACCAAGTTTGGGCCTTCATTGCCCCAGGTTTGTACACCCACGAAAAGCGCTTGGTCATGCCACTTGTGGTGTCTAGCACCTTGCTGTTTTTCATTGGCGTGGCGTTTTGTTATTTCTTTGTGTTTGGCCAAGTCTTTGCATTCATCCAAAGTTTTGCGCCCAAAAGCATCACGGCTGCACCAGACATTGAGGCCTATTTAGGCTTTGTGCTCAACATGTTCTTGGCCTTTGGTCTGGCCTTCGAAGTGCCCATTGCGGTGGTGGTGTTGGCGCGTTTAGGCGTGGTCACCATTGAAAAGCTCAAAGATTTCCGTGGGTACTTTGTGGTTCTGGCATTCGTCATTGCGGCCATCGTGACACCCCCCGATGTGGTTTCACAGTTGGCTTTGGCCATTCCCATGTGTCTGTTGTACGAATTGGGTATTTGGGCGGCTCAAATTTTTATCAAGCACACCCAAGCGCCCAAAGATGCCTCTTCTGATGAAGAAGCTTCTAAATCGGCTTAAGCCGACTTCACGGTCTAACCGGTCTAACGCCAGGACTGACTTGAAGTTCCAGCGTTTTGCCTTTGCGCAAAACCGACAAGGTGGCGGCTTCACCCGGCTTGAGGGCAGCCACAGTGGACAGCATGTCGGGCACATCCGACACACCTTGGCCTGCAACTTTCATGATCAAGTCGCCTGGCTGAATACCCGCCTTGGCTGCTGGGCTGTTTTGCAACACGCCATGAATTAAAACGCCTTGGGGCAATGCGCCCGTTGTCTTGTCTTTGGCAATGCCAAAGCTTTCGGCCAACTCGGCATTCAAGGGCCTGGGTTCAACGCCGATCCACCCCCGCGTTACCTTACCGTCTTTGATGAGTGCGGCCATGATTTGAGTGGCCGTGGACACAGGCACCGCAAAGCCAATGCCCATGTTGCCGCCAGAGCGGGAGTAAATGGCTGTGTTGATGCCCATGAGAAAACCATTGGCATCGACCAGCGCACCGCCTGAATTTCCGGGGTTGATGGCCGCATCGGTTTGAATGAAATTTTCGAAGGTGTTGATGCCTAACTGTTTGCGGCCTAAAGCGCTCACGATGCCCGATGTGACCGTTTGACCGACGCCAAATGGGTTGCCAATGGCCAAAACAGCATCTCCCACTTGCAAGCTTTCCATTTGACCCAAAACGATGACGGGCAAATTGGGCAGGTCAATTTTGAGCAGCGCCAAATCGGTGTCGGGGTCGGTGCCTATGACCTTGGCCAAGCCGTTGCGGCCATCGTGGAGATTGACTTCGATGGCTTCTGCACCTTCAATGACGTGGTGGTTCGTGAGAATGTAGCCTTCTGGACTGACGATGACGCCGCTGCCCATGCCACCGCTTTGGGCGTCATCTTCGGGCTCTTCAAAAAAACGGAACCAGGGATCGGCGCGCCTGGCCTTGGCGCGGGCTTTTTGTTGCACCGTGATGCTGACCACAGCTGGCGATGCTTTAAGCGCGGCTTGCCTGAAGCTACCGCCAGGGGCGCCCCCTGCATTGCCATCCAAGATAGCCTGAGTGAATGAAACCTTTTGCGCATTGCCAGGGCCCTTTAACCAGGTGGGTTGAAGGGTGGTCACGACAAACCATGCCGCCAAAAGCACGGTCACAGTTTGGGAAAAAAGAAGCCAGATTTTTTTCATGCTTTCTATTGTGGCGTATTCGTTTCAATGCTGTGCAAAATTAACACAAGACCATGAGATGGTTGACAATAGCGTCATCTACAAATGAGATTGCCATGACAGATTTCAAGACGCTGCTACAGGCGTTTGACCAGTTGCTGCAGCCCGATAAGTTCAAAGATTACGGCCCCAATGGGCTGCAAGTTGAAGGGCGGCATTCAATTCAAAAAATTGTTTCAGGTGTTACGGCCAGTCGTGAACTTATTGACGCCGCCATTGAAGCCAAGGCCGATGCGATTTTTGTACACCACGGTTTGTTTTGGCGTGGCCAAGACGGCCGCGTGGTGGGCTGGATGAAAGAGCGCTTACAAAGGCTGCTGGCAAATGAGATTAATTTGTATGCCTACCACTTGCCCCTAGATGCCCATCCTCAATTGGGCAACAACGCGCAATTGGGCAAGGTGCTGGGTTTGCAAGCCGATGCTTGGTGCGGCGATCAAAACTTGGTATGTGTGGGGCAACCACAAGGCACGCTCACTTTTTCAAACGCTTCAGCCTTGTCAGCGCATGTCGAAGCTTGTTTGGGCAGGGCAGTGACTTGCATCGCACCGCAAGACCGACCCTTGAAACGCATCGCTTGGTGCAGTGGCGGTGCGCAGTCCTATTTTGAATCGGCCATTGCGCACGGCGTCGACGCATTCATCACGGGCGAAATTTCAGAACCTCAAGCGCACATTGCCAAAGAAATGGGTGTGGCATTTTTGGCCTGTGGTCATCATGCCACCGAGCGTTATGGCGCGCCTGCTGTGGCTGCCCATGTGGCGGCCTCTTTGGGTTTGGTGCACGAGTTCATCGACATCGACAACCCTGCTTAACCCATTCAAAAAAAATTTTCTTGATGTCTCAGCCTAAAGTCATTGCCATTACGCCAGGTGATCCTTGCGGCATTGGTCCAGAAATCATTGCGCGTGCATTTTTAAAGGATGCGCTGGACGCATCGAACGCGTCATCCGCAGCCCCTACAGCGCCGCATACAGCACCACCAATTACCCGCCATTGTTTTGTAGCGGGTGATGTCGGCCTCATGCAAAAAGCGGCCATGTTGGTCGATCCTGAGTGTCATCACCTGAAAGTGGTGGCCATTGCGCAAGCTTCTGACGCTTGGATGCAGGCGCCAGGTGTGATGCCTGTTTTGCAAGTTGCCCGCTTAGATGTCAACCTGCCTTGGGGCCAAATTGATGCAAGGGCGGGGCGTTTTGCAGGCGAGTGTGTCATGTGGGCGGCACAAGCTGCGTTGCAAAAACAGATTGCAGCTTTTGTCACGGCGCCACTTCACAAAGAGGCTTTGTCTGCAGCGGGTGAGCCATTCAGTGCATTTCCTGGGCACACAGAGTTGTTGCAAGCAGAGGCTGCCCGACACGTGGGGGTGCCTGTTGCGCAAATGCCCGTGCGCATGATGTTGGCCAACGACGAATTGCGCACCGTGTTGGTCAGTATTCACATCTCTTTACGTCAGGCGCTAGATGCCGTGACCTACAACAATGTGCTTGAAAGTTTGCGAATCACCCACCAATCTCTCAGTTTGTTGTTGGGTCGACCCCCAAAAATTGGGGTGGCGGGCCTCAATCCCCATGCGGGTGAGGGCGGTTTGTTTGGCCGTGAAGAAATTGAAATCATCGAACCCGCAATGCTGGCGGCGCGGGCTGAGGGCATTTTGGCCATGGGCCCTTTTGCCCCAGACACTGTGTTCATGCGTGCTCGCAAAAAGTCGGATGGGGGCTCGGAATTCGACGTGGTTTTGGCCATGTACCACGACCAAGGGCTCATTCCCGTCAAATACATGGGCCTCGATCAGGGCGTCAACGTCACCTTGGGCTTGCCCTTGGTCAGAACCAGCCCAGACCATGGCACCGCCTTTGACATTGCCGGAAAAGGGCTGGCCGATGCTTCCAGCCTGCAATCTGCCATTCGCATGGCAAGACAACTGTCCGACTAAGGGAACTTTAAAAGCCCCTCGCAGTCGGCTACAATCTGCGGTTAACCCTGATACCGATTCGCTAGAGGATTCTCATGAGTGATACCCCAGTCGACAGCAGCAAAAGGACGTGGCTGATTGCCTCTACTTGTGCTGGCGCCGTAGGCGCAGGCTTCGTCGCCACCCCCTTCGTTAGCTCCTTTCAGCCTTCAGAGCGCGCCAAAGCCGCCGGAGCCGCTGTAGAAGTTGATATTTCTGACGTCAAGCCCGGTGAAAAGCTCACCGTCGAGTGGCGCGGCAAACCCGTCTGGATCATGCGACGTACCACTGAGCAAGTCGAAGCTTTGAAAAAGCTCGACGGTCAGTTGGCCGATCCCGCGTCAGACCGTCAGGCTTATCCAACCCCCGAATACGCTAAAAACACCCACCGCTCTATCAAACCAGAGTTCATGGTGGCTGTTGGCATTTGCACCCACTTGGGTTGCTCGCCTGGCGACAAATTCCAAACAGGCGCTCAGCCCTCATTGCCCGACGATTGGCAAGGCGGTTTCTTGTGCGCCTGCCACGGCTCTACCTTCGATTTGGCCGGTCGCGTGTTCAAAAACAAACCTGCGCCCGACAACTTGGAAGTGCCACCGCACATGTACCTGTCCGACAGCAAATTGCTGATCGGTGAAGACAAGAAGGCTTGAGGCAAACCACCATGGCTGAATTCAAGGAAATCTCCCCCAACGCCTCTGCTGGCGAAAAACTCATGAACTGGGTCGACAATCGATTCCCAGCGACAGAGCTTTTTAAAGCTCACATGAGCGAATATTACGCTTCCAAAAATTTGAATTTTTGGTATGTGTTCGGCGCTTTGTCGCTGTTGGTTCTGGTCATTCAAATCGTCACCGGTATTTTCTTGGTGATGCATTACAAACCCGATGCCAACCTCGCTTTTGCCTCTGTCGAATACATCATGCGCGATGTGCCATGGGGCTGGCTCATTCGTTACATGCACTCCACGGGCGCTTCTGCTTTCTTTGTCGTGGTTTATTTGCACATGTTCCGCGGCCTCATGTACGGCAGCTACCGCAAGCCACGTGAGTTGGTTTGGATCTTTGGTTGTGCCATTTTCTTGTGCTTGATGGCTGAAGCTTTCATGGGTTATTTGTTGCCTTGGGGCCAAATGTCCTACTGGGGCGCCCAAGTGATCGTGAATTTGTTCTCTGCTATTCCATTCATTGGTCCCGATTTGGCCTTGCTGATTCGCGGCGACTTCGTGGTTGGCGATGCCACCCTGAACCGCTTCTTCAGCTTCCACGTCATTGCGGTGCCTTTGGTTTTGTTGGGTCTGGTTGTGGCGCACATCATTGCTTTGCACGAAGTGGGCTCCAACAACCCAGATGGTGTCGAAATCAAGGCTGCTGGCGCACCCAAAGATGCGAATGGCCACCCTTTAGATGGCATTCCATTCCACCCTTACTACACCGTGCATGACATCTTCTCTGTCAGCATGTTCTTGATGGTGTTCTCTGCCATCATCTTCTTTGCGCCCGAGTTCGGTGGCTACTTTTTGGAATACAACAACTTTATTCCAGCCGATCCTCTGAAGACACCTTTGCACATTGCACCGGTTTGGTACTTCACGCCTTACTACTCAATGCTGCGTGCCATCACCAGCGAGATGATGTATGTCCTGATCATCTGCGTCATCTTGGGTGCGGTTTTGGCCGTGCGCAAAAACGCATTGCCCAGCATCCTGAAGGCTGGCATTGTGGGTGGTGCTGTGGTCATCTCCGCCATGATGTTGGCCATTGATGCCAAGTTCTGGGGCGTGGTGGTCATGGGTGGCGCGGTTGTCATCATGTTCTTCTTGCCATGGCTCGACAACAGTCCTGTCAAGTCCATTCGCTACCGTCCCGACTGGCACAAGTATGTGTATGCCGTGTTCGTGATCAACTTCTTGATCTTGGGCTACTTAGGCGTGCAACCACCTTCACCCATTGGTGAGCGTGTTTCACAAGTGGGCACCCTGTTCTATTTTGGCTTCTTCTTGTTGATGCCTTGGTGGAGCAAGCTGGGTACACCCAAGCCTGTACCTGACCGCGTTACTTTCGTTGCGCACTAAGCCCAGGAGTATTTGAAAATGAAAAAAATTCAAAAATTTGCGTTGGGTTTGTGCCTTGCATTTGCTTCACTCGCAGGCGTTCAAGCGGCTGGTGGCAACACCATCGCTTGGGACAAAGCGCCCGTCAACACCACCGATTTGGGTTCTCTCCAAAACGGCGCCAAGTTGTTTGTGAACTATTGCCTGAACTGCCACTCCGCTGCATTCATGCGTTACAACCGCTTGCAAGACATTGGCTTGACCAATCAGCAGATCAAAGACAACCTTTTGTTCGCCACTGACAAAGTGGGCGACACCATGAAGGCCAACATCGATCCCAAGCAAGCCAAGGATTGGTTTGGCGCTGTGCCACCCGACTTAACTTTGGTTGCTCGCTCACGTTCTGGTCATGGCGGCACAGGTGCAGATTACCTCTACACCTACCTGCGTACCTACTATCGCGACGAAACCAAGCCTACCGGTTGGAACAACTTGGCTTTCCCCAATGTGGGCATGCCCAATCCTTTGTGGCAGCTGCAAGGCGAGCGCGAGCCCGTCTACGAAGATCGCAAAGTCAAGGGTCAAACCGAGCACGTCTTTGTGGGTTGGAAGCAAGTTACACCAGGCACCATGTCACCCAAGCAATACGACAAAGCCGTTGGCGACTTGGTCAACTACATGCACTGGATGGCCGAGCCCGCACAAAACAACCGTGTTCGCTTGGGCATCTGGGTCTTGTTGTTCTTGGCCGGCTTTACTTACATTGCATGGCGTTTGAACACTGCTTACTGGAAAGACATCAAGTAAGAACTCGTGATTCGGGCCTCGCCCGAATTGATGGAGTGGGCAGGCCCGCCAACCCGGTGGCTTCCCACTCTTTTTGATTTTTAGGAGCCTTCACCATGATGGTGCTTTACTCAGGAACTACCTGCCCGTTTTCTCATCGCTGCCGCTTTGTGCTGTTTGAAAAAGGCATGGATTTTGAAATCCGCGATGTCGATTTGTACAACAAGCCTGAAGACATCAACGTCATGAACCCATACGGCCAAGTGCCAATTTTGGTTGAACGTGATTTGATTTTGTACGAATCCAACATCATCAACGAATACATTGATGAACGTTTTCCTCACCCTCAATTGATGCCCGGCGACCCAGTCGACCGCGCACGTGTCCGCTTGTTCTTGCTCAACTTCGAAAAAGAGTTGTTCACCCATGTGGCCACTTTGGAAAACCGCACGCTCAAGGGCAACGACAAAGCCTTGGAAAAAGCACGCTCACACATCCGTGATCGTTTGACCCAGTTGGCTCCCGTGTTCTTGAAAAACAAGTTCATGTTGGGTGACAACTTTTCGATGCTCGACGTGGCCATTGCGCCATTGCTTTGGCGTCTCGACTTCTATGGCATCGACCTCAGCAAAAACGCTGCGCCTTTGCTCAAGTACGCCGAGCGTATTTTTTCTCGCCCTGCCTACATCGAAGCGCTCACGCCCTCCGAAAAGGTCATGCGCAAGTAATTGCCAAATTCGCAAGCTGACTACACACCACTCGCATGGTCATGAACGCACTCGAATCACCCTCGACACGCCCTTATCTCATTCGGGCGATGTACGAGTGGTGCACCGACCACTCTTTCACCCCCTATGTGGCGGTGAAAGTCGATGGCTCAGTACAGGTACCACGCGAGTTTGTGCAAGGCGGCGAAATAGTTCTCAACATCAGTTTTGATGCCACCAGCTCTTTACAGTTGGGCAATGAGTTCATTGAATTCAAAGCCAGGTTTGGTGGCAAGCCCAGAGACATCATGGTGCCTATCCATCGCGTCATGGCCATTTATGCGCGCGAGAATGGGCAGGGCATGTCTTTCCCTGTTTCCGATCAGCCACTGAACAGCACAGTGTTGGGCATGGACAAGTTGCACAAAGTGCCTGATTCAAGCGGTTCAGATGTTTCTCAGCAAGATGACAAGCCAGTGCCGCCTGCTCCCACACGTCCCACGCTCACACGAATTAAATAAGCATCATCAAATATGATGCTGATGCCAAAAAACGGCAATTATTGAATTACAATTCAGCCCGTGCCGCTTTAGCTCAGTTGGTAGAGCAACCGCCTTGTAAGCGGTAGGTCGTCAGTTCGAATCCGACAAGCGGCACCATTTTAGAAAACCAGCATGCGTGTTGGTTTTTTTTTCGTCTGTTACTTTCTAAAAGCGGCTTAACTTAAAAGCAGCTTAACGCGTGCTTTGAAGAATTCTGAGGCGAATCGTTTCTACGCCGTGGCCATGGCTTTTCAGATGGGCTACCAAGGCAGGCAGCATTTGGCGCAATTTGGCTGCGGCTGCGTTAGAACTGACCAACAAACACCACTCTGTGCCCTCAATTGGCCCTGCTTGAATGGCGCCCCGAATGGGGCCCGGTAGCAGGGTGTGCAGGGTTTTGAGGCGCTGACTCGACTCTCTTGTGAGCTCGGTTAAGCGCGCCAGACTGGGCGAGTCTTGCGCAGCTTCCATAAGCGTCACAGCTTGATTGATTTTGGCCATGGACACATTATGCGAGAACCCTGATGTTCTGCGGGACTTCGAGCCCAGAGAAGGGTGTGCAGCAGTTAAAATGTTGCGTTCACATGCGCCTGGTGCGCATGTACTTTTGAATCCACTTTAAGACAGGATTGTCGAGCTGATTTGGGTGTTGTCACCTGAAGCAGACTCGTGTCAACATGGCGACCAATTTTCTGACCAAAATTTTCGGCAGTCGTAACGACCGCTTGATCAAACAATACCGCAAAACTGTGGCCTTGATCAATGGCCTTGAAGCCGACTACGAAGCGCTAAGCGACGAGCAGCTGCGCGCCAAAACAGACGAGTTCCGGGCACGCGTTGCGCAAGGTGAAAGTTTGGACAAAATTTTGCCTGAAGCTTTTGCCGTGGTCCGTGAAGGCTCCAAACGTGTCATGAAGATGCGCCACTTCGATGTGCAAATGATTGGCGGCATTTCTTTGCACAACGGCAAAATTTCTGAAATGCGCACCGGTGAGGGTAAGACCCTCACAGCAACGTTGGCGGTTTACCTCAATGCCTTGGCCAACAAGGGTGTGCATGTGGTTACGGTCAATGACTACTTGGCCAGTCGCGATGCACAGTGGATGGGCAAGCTCTACAACTTCTTGGGCATGAGCGTGGGCATCAACTTGCCCCAACTCTCCCGTGAAGAAAAACAAGCCGCGTACAACTCAGACATCACCTACGGTACCAACAACGAGTTTGGTTTCGACTACTTGCGTGACAACATGGTTTACGAAGCCAAAGACCGTGTGCAACGCGGTTTGAACTTTGCCATCGTTGACGAAGTTGACTCTATTTTGATTGACGAGGCGCGTACGCCACTCATCATCAGTGGACAAGCCGACGACCACACAGCGCAGTACATGGCCATGAACCAAGTGGTGCCCATGCTCACGCGCCAAGAAGGTGAAGCCGACCCCCGTACGGGCGAGGGCATTACCAAGCCTGGCGATTTCACAGTCGATGAAAAATCTCATCAAGTATTCTTGACCGAGCAAGGTCACGAAAACGCCGAGCGTATTTTGGCCAGCGCGGGCCTCATCCCTGAAGGCGCTAGCCTTTATGACCCTGCCAACATCGCGCTCATGCACCACCTCACGGCTGCCTTGCGCGCCAGTCACATTTACCACCGTGACCAGCATTACGTGGTTCAAGAGGGTGAGATTGTCATCGTTGATGAGTTCACAGGTCGACTCATGACGGGACGTCGCTGGAGCGATGGCTTGCATCAAGCTGTAGAAGCCAAAGAGGGTGTGGCCATTCAGGCCGAAAACCAAACCATGGCCTCCATCACCTTCCAAAACTATTTCCGCTTGTACGGCAAGTTGGGCGGCATGACCGGAACGGCAGATACAGAAGCCTACGAATTCCAAGAAATTTATGGCTTGGAAACCGTGGTGGTGCCACCCAATCGCATCAGCCGCCGCGAAGACCAACTCGATCGCGTTTACAAATCGTCGCCTGAAAAATACACCGCCGCCATTGCCGACATTCGTGAATGTCACGAACGCGGACAACCTGTGTTGGTGGGCACCACGTCCATTGAAAACTCAGAACTTATTTCTGAGATGCTGACCAAAGCCAAGTTGCCGCACCAGGTGCTGAATGCCAAGCAGCACGCACGCGAAGCCGACATCGTGGCGCAAGCCGGCCGCCCTGGCATGATCACCATTGCCACCAACATGGCGGGCCGCGGTACCGACATTGTGTTGGGCGGCAACATTGAAAAAGACATTCAAGCTGTTGAAGCCGATGAAAGCTTGAGCGAGCAAGCACGTCAAGACAAAGTGGCCGCCATGCGAACAGAATGGCTGACCGTCCATGAGCAAGTGAAAGCACTGGGTGGACTGCGCATCATCGCCACTGAACGCCACGAATCTCGTCGCATTGACAACCAATTGCGTGGCCGTTCAGGCCGTCAAGGCGATCCTGGTTCTTCACGTTTCTACTTGAGTTTGGACGATCCGCTCATGCGCATTTTTGCGGGTGATCGCGTACGCGCCATCATGGACAGGCTCAACATGCCCGAGGGTGAGGCCATTGAGGCTGGCATGGTCACGCGCAGCATCGAAAGCGCCCAGCGCAAAGTAGAAGCCCGCAACTTCGATGTTCGCAAGCAGTTGCTCGAATACGATGATGTGTCCAACGATCAGCGCAAGGTCATTTACCAACAACGTAATGACATCTTAGATGCCACCGAAATGGACGCGCAAATTACAGCTTTGCGCGAAGGTAGCTTTACAGATTTGGTGCGTCAATATGTGCCTGAAGAATCAGTCGAAGAGCAGTGGGACTTAGCGGCCCTTGAGCGCGTGTTGAAAGACGAATGGCAAATTGAATTGCCCTTGCGCGATAAAGTGTCAGCAGCCACCGCCATCACCGATGATGAAATTCTGGAGATGGTGCTGACCGCTGCCAACGACGCATTCAAGCTGAAATTGGAGTCTGTTGGCGTAGAAAACTTTGTGTCCTTTGAGCGCGTGGTTTTGTTGCAGAGCATCGACTCACACTGGCGAGAGCATCTCAGTGCGCTCGATTATTTGCGCCAAGGCATTCACCTGCGTGGCTATGCTCAAAAGCAGCCCAAACAAGAATACAAACGTGAAGCGTTTGAGTTGTTTGGTCAACTGCTCGATGCTGTCAAAAATGAAGTCACGCGCGTGCTCATGAATGTTCGCATTGAGTCGGGTCAGCAAATTGAAGAGGCAGCGCAGGTGCTAGAGGAACGTGCTGAAAACATCAGCAACGTGACGTACACCGCGCCCGACGAACAAGGCGGCCAGCAAACACAAGCTGCATCTGAGTTTCAGAGTACCCTGTTGGCCCCTGTGGGACGCAACGATCCTTGCCCTTGTGGCAGCGGCAAAAAATACAAGCAATGCCACGGCAAGTTGGCCTAAGAGGTTGATATGACAGTGAATCTTCAAGCCCCCAATCCTGCCAACGTATTGGCTGTACCCGGTGTGCGTTTGGGCATTGCCGAAGCGGGCGTACGCAAAGTGGGCCGCAAAGATCTCACCGTTATTTTGTTAGACGAAGGCACCGCCGTCGCCGGCGTCTTTACGCAAAACAGATATTGCGCAGCGCCCGTGCAGGTTTGCCGCGAGCATTTGAAGCAAGTCACTGCCGGCACCGATACGCAAATTCGTGCGCTGGTCATCAACACGGGCAATGCCAACGCAGGCACTGGCGCCAAAGGCTTGACCGATGCACGCGCTACAGCACTGGCCTTGGCAACCCTCTTGAATGTCAAGCCACAGCAAGTTTTGCCTTTCTCAACGGGCGTGATCATGGAGAACTTGCCTGTTGATCGCATTGTGGCTGGCATGCCTGCAGCCTTGGCCGACGCGCAAGCGGCACATTGGGCCAAAGCAGCAGAAGGCATCATGACCACCGACACGGTGCCCAAAGCTTTCAGCCAGCAAGTGGTGTTGTCTGGTCAAACCGTCACCATTACGGGTATCAGCAAAGGTGCTGGCATGATTCGTCCCAACATGGCCACCATGCTGGGCTTCTTGGCCACCGATGCCGACATCGATCCTGCGCTGTTGCCCGCACTGGCCACCGATTTGGCCAACGCGTCATTCAATCGCATCACGATCGATGGCGACACCTCTACCAACGACTCCTTCATGGTCATGGCCACGCGCAAAGCTGCGCATGCTGTCATCTCCGACTGGCATTCGGCAGACGGCAAAGCATTGCGCGCTGCAATGTTGGCGGTTGCGCAACAATTGGCTCACGCCATTGTGCGCGACGGTGAGGGCGCCACCAAGTTCATCACCATTCGGGTCGAAGGTGGAAAAACAACTGACGAATGTCTTTTGGCTGCTTATGCCATTGCGCATTCGCCCTTGGTCAAAACAGCATTTTTTGCCAGTGACCCCAACCTGGGTCGCATCTTGGCAGCAGTGGGTTATGCCGGCATTCACGACCTCGATCAAGATCTCATTGGTTTGTACTTGGACGATGTGTGTGTGGTGCAAAACGGTGGCCGCAATCCTGCTTACCAAGAAGCCGACGGCCAGCGCGTCATGAAGCAAAGTGAAATTAGCATTCGCGTCAATTTAGGCCGTGGCAACGCTGTTGACACAGTCTGGACCTGTGACCTCAGCCACGACTACGTGTCCATCAATGCGGACTACCGTTCATGAGCGCCGCCATTGAAAAACTCTTAGAGCGCGCTGTGCTCATGATGGAGCGCTTAGAGCGCGTGTTGCCGCAACCTTTGAGTGAGCCCGATTGGACGCAAGCCATTGCTTGGCGCTATCGCAAACGCGCATCAGGCCACGGCGTGTTGGAAGGCGTTCGCCACGTGTCCGACATGAGCCTGAACGATCTGCAAGAAATTGACGGCCAAAAAGAAAAACTTCAACAAAACACCTTGCAGTTTGTGCAGGGCTTGCCTGCCAACAACGTGCTGTTGACGGGCTCTCGCGGTACGGGCAAATCATCGCTTATCAAAGCTTGCCTGAATGCTTATGCAGCACAAGGTTTGCGACTTATTGAAGTTGACAAAGACGACCTCACTGATTTGCCAGACATTGTCGATGTGGTGGCGGGTCGGCCAGAAAAATTCATCATCTTCTGCGATGACCTGAGTTTTGAAGATGGTGAAGGCGGTTACAAAGCCTTGAAATCTATTTTGGATGGTTCTGTGGCTGCTGCCACACCCAATGTGTTGATTTATGCCACCAGCAATCGCCGGCATTTGTTGCCCGAGCACATGAAGGACAACCTCACCTACACCCACACCGAAGACGGTGAAGTGCATCCCGGTGAAGTGATCGAAGAGAAGATTTCCTTGTCTGAGCGTTTTGGTTTGTGGATCAGCTTCTACCCATTCTCACAAGACGAGTACATCACCATCGTGGCGCAGTGGCTCAAATCGCTGGGCGCATCTGATGCGGTCATTCAAACCTCAGGCCCAGAAGCCTTGGTCTGGGCGCTGGAGCGTGGCTCCAGAAGTGGTCGAGTGGCTTATCAATTTGCCCGCGATTACATGGGTCGCATGGGTCAAGGCCAGGGCCAAGGCCAAGGCACTGGCGCGCTTCGCACCTTGTGAGCAAAGTCTTGAGAGACAGTCCCAAGCCTTTGCTGGTTGCAGACGGTCATCAACCGCGAGAAGGTGGTGCAGACCGTGCCACGGTCGATGTGGCGGTGGGCATTCTCATCAATGCAGACGATCAGTTTTTGCTCACCTCTCGGCCACCTGGTAAAGTGTACGAAGGCTATTGGGAATTTCCGGGTGGCAAATTAGAAGCGGGTGAAACCGTGGCACAAGCCTTAACCCGCGAACTGAATGAAGAACTGGGTTTGCACATTGCCGATGTCGAGTTATGGCAGCAGCAATTGGTTGACTATCCTCATGCATTGGTTCGTTTGAACTTTTGCAAAGTACGTCAATGGCAAGGCGAACTTGAGATGCGCGAAGGTCAGCATTTTGCTTGGCAAGACTTGCCTGTTCAGGTGGGTCCTGTGTTGCCTGGCACCATTCCTGTATTGGCTTGGTTGGCTGAAGAGCGCGGCTTTGTGGGTGCCACGCATACAAGCTGAATCACTGTAGCTTGGGGTCGCCAAAATTCTCTTGATCTGGCGGATTGTCCTCGGGTACTCTGAAGCTTTCGTTGGCCCATGCACCCAAGTCAATGCCTTTGCAACGCGCACTGCAAAAGGGGCGATAAGTGTTTTGAGGACTGAATAAGCTGGGCCCGTTGCAGGTAGGGCACTTCACTTGACGGGCCTTTGACAAGGGTTCGCTCATCGGCGTCTCACAGATGGGGTGGCATTGCCTCTGCTGTTTAAGCGCAGAGTGTCATTTCGAAGGGCGTGTCATCGCGGCTGGTCAGCAACTTGCCGTCTTCTTGCTGTTGCATCAAGCGAATGACCACCAGTAATCGGTTGCAGCTGATTTCAGGGGTGAGGTTTAAGCTGTCGTCGATGCGCAAACGCAGCAACTGAAAGTTACGACCCTGCGGCAGATTCTGTTGTAACTGTCCAGCGGTGGCCATGACCTTTTGTGTGCTACCAGACTCGCGCAACATTTTGAGCATGAGTTGAACAGATGTGGCCAGTGGCGCAAAGTGTTGAGACCATTCAAGCAAGTTGGCTTGACGCGCTTCAGCGCTGTGGTGTTGCCAAGCATGGTAGGCGGGCAAATCAAATTCACAGGTACCACCGGGAATGGCGGTGCGGCTTCGAATGCTGTTGAGGAATTCGCTTTCGCCAAGGGCGCTGCCCATTTTGCCAACCATGCTGTTGAGGGCTTCAAAGCGCATGTCAAGCTGTTCAATGATCAGGTCTAGGGCTTGTTCTGAAATAGAGGGGTTGCCCCGGTACGCATTGAGCTGTTGTTTGTGGCGCTCGATGTCTTTGAGA
Source organism: Limnohabitans sp. (assembly GCA_049655425.1). Lineage (GTDB taxonomy): Bacteria > Pseudomonadota > Gammaproteobacteria > Burkholderiales > Burkholderiaceae_C > Limnohabitans_A. Next base: position 271,984 of record JBASJS010000007.1, read on the forward strand.
ATTTCTGATTTGAGTTCGGAGCGTGAAGCCACTTCCATGATTTCAAATATCGTGGTGAGGGCGTAATGATGGTCTAGCGCCTCGGTACGTTGGCAGAGCTTGTTGAAGCGTGCAAACAAATGCTGCAGGCGCAAGTAAGTCCGGGTGCGTTCGTTGAGGGGGTATTCGTAGAGTATCACGCTGCGTCTTTCAGTAGCAGGATCATAGCCCGAAGCGGGCCATCATTTCATGCGCCAAGTGCTTGAGTTGGACTAAATCAATGCCGTCGTTGTAGATGACGACATCGGCACTGGCAAGCCGCTGGGCACGGGTGGCCTGTTGTGCCATGATGCCCTCAATTTCTGGCCTGGTGAGTGCGCTGCGCGCCATTACCCTTTGAATTTGGGTTTCGGTTTGGCAGTCGACCACGCACACCCAGTCGACTTGACGGCGCCAGCGCTCGCCCGATTCGACCAGCAAAGGCACATCAAATACCAAGCAGTTTTTACCTGCCGCCAAGGCGGCTTGCGTTTGCGTTTGCAGACCTTGGGCTACCAAGGGATGAACGATGGCTTCCAGTTGGCGTTTGGTTTGAGGGTTTGTGAAAACCAAGGCACGCATGGCATCGCGGTCCATGGCGCCTTCGGGTGTGATGAGTTTTTCGCCAAACTCAGCCAAGATGGTGGGAATGGCCATGCCACCGGCTTGTGTGAGTGATCTGGAAATGGCGTCTGCGTCCATGATGGCGGCGCCTGCTTGGGCCAAAAGGCTGGCAACGGTGCTTTTGCCGCTGCCAATGCCGCCGGTAAGTCCTAAACGAAAGGTTTGGGGCTTCAAAGGTTCACACTCCCATGGAAATTCCTAGAAAGAAACATGCGAATCCAGACAGGGCTAAAAAGGGTCCAAAAGCGAAGTGACCATTGTCACCCAGTTGGCCCCGCATTTTTTGGATGACGCCAAAAATCAGTCCAGAAACAGAAGCCAACAGCAGCACCGGCAGCAAGCTCCAGATTCCAACCCACGCGCCCAATGCAGCCAATAGCTTGAGATCGCCTTGGCCCATGCCTTCTTTGCCGGCCCAAGTTTGAAACCCCCAGCTGACAAGCCACAAGATGCTGTAGCCCAGTACGGCTCCAGACACAGCTTGAATGAGTGGGGTGGGGGTGAGTGACATGCCGCTACCAACGAGCCCGACCCATAACAGCGCTTGGGTGATGGCGTCAGGGAGTAAAAATGTTTTGGCATCGATCCATGCCAAGGCCAGCAAGGCCGCTGAAAAGAAACAGGCCATGAGTGCCTGAACTGTCCAGCCAAATTGAAACAAGCAAAGCATGAACAAGAGGCTGGTCGTGATTTCAACGATGGGGTATTGCCGATCTATATGGGCGCCGCAATGGCGGCAACGTCCTCTGGACACAACGTAGGACAGCACGGGAATGAGTTCGTGCCAATTCAAAACGTGAAGACAATGCGGGCAATGTGATCTGGGTGTGCTGAGATTGAAGCCTTGAGCGTCTGGCGAATCTGTGCCCAAAATCATCAGAGGCAGCCTGTGAATGAGCACATTCAAAAAGCTGCCGATGACCAGTCCCAAGGCTGCAAAAAAGAAAATTTGCAAAGGGCTGACATTTTCAAATTGAGGCAATACCCAGCCCATGGCGCCCGGCGGCATGAGCAAATTAGGCCAAAGAGAAGGGGGCATCAAAAGACCTGTCCTAAACTGAAAATGGGTAAATACAGTGCGATCAGAATACCGCCAATAACAAGGCCCAAGAGCACCATCAGCATAGGCTCTAGCAGGGTGGTCAGTTGAAGAATGTGCTGATTCAAATCGGCCACCATGAGTTGGGCCGCCTTTTCTAAAAGATGGGGCAATGTGCCGGTTTCTTCGCCAATGGCACACATCTGGATGAGCACCGTTGGAAACAGTTTTGATTTTGACATGGCCACGTTCAATGCGCTACCTTCTTGAATGTGCTGGACCAATTGCGCTGCGTTGGTTTGCAGTTGAACAGAACCCGAGGCTGCGGCTGCAGGGGTTAATGCTTCTGAGATGGGAATGCCAGCCTCAAGCAAGGCCGACAGTGTTTGTGCCCATCTGCTTGTGCGATTGCTTTGTGCCAAAGGACCCAAGACGGGCACAGCACAAAGCATCGACTCGCAACGCCATTGAAGGGCTTGAGAGCGATGGATTGCGCGCAAGCAAATGCTAAAGACGCCAGCCATCATCAAGACTAAAACAAGTCCCCATTGCCCTGCCCAGTGGCTGACCAGAATCAGCATGCGTGTGGCGCTTGGAAGTGCAGCGCCCATGCTTTGAAATACCTCTTCAAACAGGGGGATGACCCACACCATGATGACCATGACAACACTGGCAGCGACGGCCAAGATACAAGCTGGGTAAATTAGTGCATTGTGCACTTTGTCCTTTAAGCGCAAATTAGCCTCGAGCGTGTCTGCCAAACGGTTTAAAAGTTTGTCCAAGATACCCGCCGATTCCCCAGCTTGTAACAAGCTGCAGTAAAGCGAGTCAAACGCGCGAGGGTGTTTTTGAAAAGCCAGGTGCAAAGTGCAACCCGCATTGACATCTTGCTGAAGTTGACCCACGATTTGCCGCAAGCTTTGCTGAGTACGCGCCGATCCCACCCCACTTTGGCTGAGCAACTCAAATGCTTGTACCAAAGGAATGCCAGCACTCATCAGGGCCGACCATTGCCGAGTGAACACAGCCAAAGTTTTGGCGGGAATGCGATGTGAAGAGGCTTGCGACTGGGGTGCACGTCGCGCCAAGGCACGCGCCATGGCGGCTTGTTGACTCATGCCATAGATTCCGTTTGCGAGAGTGCCTCTGTCATGGAAGTGATGCCCATGGCTGCTTGAAGCAAGCCTGCGTGCCGAAGCGATTGAACACCTTCTTTGTGTGCTTGCGCTGCCAATTGCGCATGGCTTGCATCTTGAAGAATCAATTGGCGAAGGCTTGCACTCATCGGCATGACTTCAAAAAGTCCAATTCGTCCCCAGTAGCCTTGATGGCATTGCGCACAACCTTGAGGATTGAAAAAGGCGGGCTCGAAGGCCAAGTCTTGGAGGGACCCTTGAAAGCCAAATTCGCGGAGTGCTTGGTGCGACACATGCATCGGTTTGCGGCAATGCAAACACAAGCGCCGAATGAGACGTTGTGCAGAAATGAGGCTGACGCTGGCTGCAAGGTTGTAAGCGGCAACACCCATATTTCGCAGTCGAACCAAGGCGCCCACGGCGTCGTTGGTGTGCAAGGTAGACAAAACCAAATGCCCTGTTTGTGATGCTTTGATGGCGATGTCTGCCGTTTCGGAGTCTCGAATTTCGCCGACCATGAGAACGTCGGGGTCTTGTCTGAGAAAGGCTTTAAGAGAGCTGGCAAAGTTCAGCCCTATGTGTTCTTTGATGTTGACTTGGTTGACGCCACTGAGTTGAATTTCAGAAGGGTCTTCTACCGTTGCGATGTTAATTTCTGGCCGATTGAGCAGGTGCAAACACGCATACAGCGACTGCGATTTACCAGCGCCAGTAGGGCCTGTGACCAAGATGAGGCCTTGCGTTTTATGGATGGCGCTTAGCATGCGCTGTTTTTCGACAGGGCCGTATCCCAATTGGTCTAACTGCAATTGTGCAAGGTCGGTGGTCAGTACCCTGACCACTAATTTCTCGCCAAACAGCGTGGGCAAGGTGCTGACCCTTAAGTTCAAGCGTTGTAGATTGTGCAGACCAACAGTCATGCGGCCGTCTTGGGGCAGTCGTTTTTCTGCAATGTCTAACTTGGCCAAGACCTTGATGCGCGATGCAATTTGGTCTTTGAAAGCATAGGGTGGGGGCGGAATTTCTTGCAACACCCCATCAATGCGCAAACGCACGCGGTAGAAGTTTTCGAAAGGCTCGAAATGGAGGTCGGAAGCGCGCAGCTGAGAAGCTTTTTCCCATGCTTGCTGCAGATAATGAACAACGGGCGCTTCAACGGCAGTGCGTTGTGACTCTGAAGGTGGGCGTTCCATTTGCATGTCGTTTCATCATGTCAGGGCATGCCATGATGCGCGCAAACTTACGCCAAAAATCAGCTAGGACTTAAATGCAAGAATTTGTGCGGTGGTGTGCATGCCGACGTGATAACTGCCTTCTTTCAGCTCACGCTCACCCTGCTTAGAAAATGCCACACGCAGTGGCAAGATGTCTTGGCAAAGCGTTGTGACACCGGGATACCGGTTGGTGTTGCTGTCGTCTTCTGATACTTTGGACTCTAGGATGAAGGCGCCCCCTGGTCTCAAAGATGAACTGAGTTGCGCATAAAGTCGTTGCCGTACAGCCGCGTCGGGTTGGGCAAAAACACTGACCACCAGGTCCCATGCATTGTCTTCAAGCTCAAAGTCTTTCAAATCGGCAACGATGTATTGCATGCTGACTTTGTGTTGGTCGGCCAGTGCCTTTGCCTTTTGCAGACCTACGCGAGAGAAGTCGACTGCCGTCACCTCAAACCCCAACTTGGCCAAATGAACTGCATTGCGGCCTTCACCTTCGCACAAAGACAAGGCTTTGCCTACTTTGACCTGTGGTGCAGCCCACACCAAAAAATCATTGGGCGCCTCGCCGTAGGCATAAGCGGGTACCTCAAAGCGTTGGTCCCAATAGGCTGCGCCTTTGACTTCTTTAGACATGGGCTTGTTTGGTTTCTATGCAATGAGTTGAAAGGTTTTCATCACCACGTCTCGGTCTTCTTTGACCTTGATAGCAGACATGCTTTGAAGCGCAGCTTGCCGTGATGCTTGGTACTCGGCAGTTTTGCCAAAAGCCCGCGCAGCCAGGGCATGAATGGTGTGGGTGAATGCTAACTCCCAATCGGGGGTGTCTGTTTTGTCAATGAAATACATTCGCATGCGCTCAGCATAAGCCCAGGCGCTGGGCCCCATGTTCATGCGCGCATGAACAAGCGCCAACAACATCACACTGCGCATGTGATGAATTTCTTTGCCCGCCACACGCCAATGCCATGCTGAAGCATGTGCCAAGTCTAAAACCTCTGTGCGAAGGCTGATGTCTGCCAAAGATTCAGACAGGGTCCATGCGGCATTGTTGGCTTCAATGGCAAAGTATTTGTGCCAGCTTTCTGGTAGCAGGTGGTCTGGTGTATTGGCCATGCGGGATTTCCTCAAATTACGCGTTTCAAATCGTGACGAAGCTTCAAAATAAGTTCACAATTCATACATTGAAAAGATACCAGTGATCTTCGAGGTAGAAATGAAATATGCATTGATCTTGGCTGCCATGTTTGCATTCAATGCTTCAGCAGCGGACGCACCTAAAGCCGACGATAAAAAGTTGGAGCGCTCGGTTGTGCCTGAAAAAATCACGCGACCAAAAGCAACACCTGCGACGCTACCCCAACCTGTCGAAAAGAAAGAGCCGGGTGATGGCTGTGCCAAATTTGAGTACAAAGAAAAGGGCGGCAAGATTGTTTGCTTAATTACGCAAAAGGCGCCCGATAAACCCAAGCCTGCAGCCAAATAAGCCGAGGCTGGGTGTCAATCAGCATTCAAATTTAATTGGCCAATCCAACAAAAACATTTTGGACATCGTCGTTGCCGTCAATGGCCGCTAAGAAGTTCTCAACTTCTTCGAGCTGCTCGGCAGACAAATTGGCTGGGTTGACGGGGTTTTTGGGTTTGTAGCCCAATTTATTAGACAACACGGTAAACCCATGATCTGGCAGCGCTTTGCTGACCAGGTCCAAATCGGTGGGGTCTGTGATGAACACAGTCACACCGTCCTCATCGGCGGCTTCAAAGTCTTGGGCACCAGCCTCAATGGCGGCCAGCTCCGCGTCTGCACCTTGTTGGGCAGGTTCAGCCTCAATCATGCCCACGTGGTCAAAATCCCATGAGACTGACCCCGAAGTGCCCAACTGACCTTTGCGAAACAGCACGCGAACTTCAGAGGCTGTGCGGTTCAAATTGTCGGTGAGTGCTTCAACCATGACGGGCACTTGATGGGGTGCAAAGCCTTCGTAAATGACGCGTTCGAAATTGATGGGGTCGCCGAGCAAGCCAGCCCCTTTTTTAATGGCACGTTCTAAAGTGTCCTTGGGCATCGACACTTTTCGGGCTTGTTCCACCACCAAACGCAACTTAGAGTTAGCGGTAGGATCGGCGCCACTTTTGGCCGCCATCATGATGTCTTTGGCCAAGCGACCAAACAGTTTGCCTCTGGCATCTGCGGCTTGTGCTTTGCCTTTTGCTTTCCACTGCGCGCCCATAGGGGTCTACTTTCTTGCTAGATTGTGAAGACTTGAGTTTAATGGATGGCATGCCGCTTCTGTGTCAACGAATTTGGGTTGGGCTGAGTTAAGGCATGACATGAATGCACTTGGGGTCACTTCTGTGAAAAAACAATTTCTTGTGATGAGTTTGTTCACCTTGTGGTGCCTCAGCGGGGCGCAAGCCAGTAGCGTTTCTTGTTTTTCAATTCACGACCCAGACAAAAAGAACGTTTGTTTGGCCATGTCCAAAAAACAAAACTCTTATTGCTTCTCGGTCAAAGATGCCGATACCAAGAACATGTGCTTGGCCAATGTCATGGCGCAACGAAGTTATTGCTACAGCATCAAAACCAACGACATGAAGCAGCAGTGCCTTGCGCAAGTGAAATAGTCCAAAACCTGACTTTATATTGTGTAAGCTTCTGGTAATGACCAATTCCACATCCAATCCATGAAGAAACTGCTGATCATTGCTATTGCTGCTTCTTTTTACTACTTGGCGCTTTGGTTGAACGATTTTGTATGGAGCGAAACAGAGTTTTCATTTGATGTGCATTGGGTTTTCTTCCCCAGTGGAATTCGCTTCATCTTGGTTTTGCTGGCCCTCGAGTCTGGCGCCATTGGCATTGCGCTAGGCGGCATGCTTTGGAATTTTCAAGAACACCCCGATTTGGGCGTGGAATTTGCCCTCATAACCGGCTTCATCGCTGGTTTTTCGCCTTGGCTGGCCAGACTCTTGAGCGTGAAGTTTCTGCACTTGGACCATGAGTTCAAATTTGTTTCCCCTCAAACCCTGTTGAAAATATCAGTGCTTTTCGCTACCCTTAGCGCGCTGATACATCAATTATGGTTTTACGCCCAAGGTTTGACGGAGCAATTTGCCTTGAGCTTGGGTGTTATGGCGCTTAGCAATTGGATCGGCACCTTGCTTGTCTTGTGGGTCTTCAAGTTATTGATTCAGAGGTCCCAAAAATCTCCATCAAACTTGGATGTTTGAATTTTCTTGGGCAACATTTTTTACCAGAGCGACTCGCCATGAAACAAATCTATCTGCGCTACTTGGTGTTGGCTGAGGCGCTGCGCAAATCAAGCATTGATCTTTCTGGTATTGACGATATCGGCAAAAAACTCCTAGAAGCCATTGCCATTAAAAGTGCACAGGGTCAGCCTCTGGTCGTCACCCAAACCATGGAGCTCAGCGAAATAGCCAGCCCTGCCACGATCCATCGTCGAATTGAAATTTTAAAGAAGGCTGGTTTGATCCAAGTGATGCAGACCGAGCAAAATCAAAAAATCAAATTTTTGGTGCCAACACAAATCAGCATCGATTATTTTGACAAGCTCGGAAAGCTAATGGCGAGCGCCACGCGTTCGTGAGTGGCACCACGAAAACTTAAAGGGCTTGTAAAAGTCTGTCGGGTGTTAAGGGCAAGGTCCTGAATCGAACACCCGTGGCATCAAAAACCGCGTTGGCCAAAGCCGCACCCGTAGGACCTTGAGAAGCTTCACCTGCCCCTAAGTAGGGCTGTCCAGGGCGGTCAATTAAAACCACTTCAACAGGCGGAACTTCCGAGAAAGTCAAAATGGGATAGCTGCTCCAATCGCGCGACAACACTCGGGTGTTGTCCATCTGGACTTCTTCTTTCAGTGTCCAGGATAGCGATTGAATAAGCCCCCCTTCAATTTGATTGCTGATGCCGTCTGGATTGACCATGTGACCGCAATCTGAACTGGCTACAGCGCGCAACACGCGAATTCGGCCATTGCTTCGATTGACTTCAACCTCCAAAGCGACAGCACAGTAGCCTGCAATGTTTTTGTACTTTGCAAAGCCAATGCCGCGACCGCGACCAGGCGTTTTTCGCCACTGCGCCCATCCAAATTTTTCAGCCGCTTTGACGATTGCATCGCGCGCGCGTTCATCTTTCAGAAAGCGCAATCTGTAAGCTACCGGATCGACGCCTGTTGCATGTGCTAACTCATCCATGAAGGATTCGATGGCAAAAACATTGGCGTAAGCACCAAGCCCCCGGGTTGAAGAGACGCGAAGCGGCATTTCTGTGATGAAGTGCGTGGTGACGTTGTGACCAGGGAAGTCATACAAAGCAATGGCATTTCGATCGGCTGCGAAGTTGGGGCCGCCACCATTGACAGGTTTTGGCATTGCAAAAGGCTTTTCAAGATAGGCCGCCGACAAGAGGTTGCCAGGGTTCCCACTGGGCCGGGTGCCATGTGGTGTTGACCATAAAGTGAAATCCCAATCGAGGACGTTGCCTTGCGCATCCAGGCTGGCCTTGGTTTTCATGACCATGGCGGAGCCATAGGGTTCCCAAGCATGTTCCTGCTCGCGAGAGTATTGCAATCGAACCAATTGTCCAGGTACCTGCATGGCCAGCAGAGCCGCATCTGCTGCGGCATCATCCGCCATGTTGTGACCGTAGCATCCGGCACCTTGCACATGCTGCATGCGAACTTTGTCCTTGGGCATGCCCAACATTTTGGCAATGGCCTCACCCGTTTGAAAAACGGATTGGCTGTGCGTTTGCACGGTCAGCACGCCTTCTGTCCCCAAGACGGCGGTCGCAGCAGAGGTACCAATAGACGCGTGCATGTGGTACGGCCGGTAGTATTGCGCTTCAACAACGCGAGCAACGGGTGTCGTTGCACTGCTTGAGTTGGACCTGGCTTGTTTTTTGGTAGGAATGACCACATCGGGCTTGGTTTGCAGCAACCAATTTTGCATTTCCTGTGTTTTGGGTAGCTGACGGGTTACTTGCCATTGGCAAACATTTTGCAGCGCTTGCGCAGCCGCTTGCGCTTGGGCTTCGCGTTTTGCAATGACTCCCAAGAAACTGCCATTGCGAACGACTTTGACAACACCCGGCATTTTTTCAATGTCATTGACATTGACGGCCTGCAGCTTGGCGCCATGGCTGGGTGGCCGAACAACTTGACCAAACAGCATGCCCTTGGGTCTTTGCTCTTGCACAAAAATGGCCTGCCCCATCACTTTGTCTTGAATGTCGGGACGAGGAACTGAGCGACCAATGTATCGATGCTCTGAGATTGGTTTGGGCTTGACCAAGCCAGTTGCCTCACGATTGAGCGACTCACCGACAACCAAATCCCAATAACTGATTTGCGCACCATTGCTGGAACGGATCACGCCATTTTGGACTTTCATTTGCAGCGCAGGTTGGTTCAACTTAGCTTCTGCCAAACTCAAAAGAATGGCCCTGACCTCAGCCGCAGCAGCTTGAACCGCTGTCGCGCAATTGGGCATTGAAAAAGAACCTGCGGTGACGCCCTCGTCGGGAACCAAGGCTGTATCGCCAGAGATGAGATTGATTTTGGAGAAATCAACGTCGAGTTCTTCGGCGCAAACTTGTGAAACAGCCGTCAAAATGCCTTGGCCTAGTTCTACTTTGCCAATGCGCAACTCCACCCTTTGACTTGCACTGTCAATTCGAATCCACGCATTGAGTTTGCGATGAATTTGCAAATCGCCTGGTAGCCGAGGCTTGTCTTGCGTAACAACAGACTGCGACTGAACATCCATCAATGGGATGCCAAAACTCAGTGTGACAGCACCCGTGGATTTTAGAAATTGGCGGCGTGAGGTTTGTAGGGTGATCATCTCAAACTCCTTGCGCAGCGCGCATAACAGCACGAACGATTCTGTTGTGAGCGCCGCAGCGGCAAAGGTTTCCGTCAAGCGCGGTTCTGACTTCAGACTCTGTGGGCTTGGGATTGCGGTCCAACAAAGACTGTGCCTGCATGATCACGCCAGACGTGCAATAACCACATTGAGCCGCTTGCTCATGAATGAAGGCTTGTTGCAACTTGCTGGGCTTGCCATTCACCGACAAACCTGCCAGAGTTGTGATTGAACGTCCTTCAACAGCCGACAAGGGCACCACACAGCTGCGCAGAGGGTCACCGTTGACCAAAACGGTACAAGCCCCACATTGCGCCATGCCGCAACCAAACTTGGGGCCGTTGACACCTAAGTCGTTTGCTAAGATCTGCAACAAGGGTTCTGACTGATTAGCATTGGACTGAGTCGGTTTACCATTGAGTTTGAAACTGATCACAATGTCTCCTCGATTTGATTTCAAACTAGCTTAAACAATAACAAATTTTGGTTCAATAGAGTAAATCTCATGCTGCAAGCTTTGCCCACCTTTCATGATGTATTGGCCGCAGCCGAAAGACTGCACGGCGTTGCCCATAAGACCCCTGTGTTGCAGTCAACAAGTCTGAACCAGCAACTGCAGGCGCAGGTTTTCATCAAGTGCGAAAATTTCCAGCGCATGGGGGCCTTCAAGTTTCGAGGCGGTTTCAATGCCTTGGCCAAATTGAACGAGGCAGAGCGTCAAGCGGGCGTGGTGGCGTATTCCTCTGGCAATCATGCGCAAGCAGTGGCTTTGTCTGCCCGCATCTTGAACATCCCAGCCACCATTTTCATGCCGCACGATGCATCGCCTGCCAAGTTGGCAGCCACGCAAGGCTACGGCGCCACTGTGATTGGTTACGATCGATATTCGGAAGACGCTAGCGCTAAAGCCATGCAGTTGGCGCAAGAAAAAGGGCTGAAATTCATCCCACCCTTCGATCATGCCGATGTGCTGGCGGGGCAGGGCACCGCTGCATTAGAGTTGTTTGATGAAGTGGGCGAGCTCGATGCCTTGTTCGTCTGCTTGGGCGGTGGTGGTTTGCTCAGTGGCAGCGCTTTGGCAGCCAAAGCGCGCTCACCTCAGTGCAAAATTTACGGCGTTGAACCTGAAGCTGGCAATGACACGCAGCAGTCTTTTCGCAAGGGCGAGCGCGTCAAAATTGCAACGCCCATCACCATCGCTGATGGTGCCCAAACACCCATGGTGGGCGCCATCACGTTTGAAATCATCAAGGCCTTGGTCGATGACATTCACACCGTAACCGATGCCCAACTGATTGAAGCCATGCGTTTTTATGCAGAGCGCATGAAAATGGTGGTTGAACCCACGGGTTGTTTGTCCCTGGCCGCTGCTGTCCAAGCCGCAAGCAGTTTGAAAGGTCAACGGGTTGGGGTCATCATCAGTGGTGGCAATGTCGATTTGGCCAGATTTGCGCAATTGCTTGCCAGTTAATTTGACGCCTGCAAACTGCGAATGAACAGTTGCAACAGCGCTCGGCTGTTGCGCTCAGTTTTTGCGAACAAGCAGCTGCGATGCCAGCGCAATCAGCGCGTCTTTGTAATCACCATCGGGTAAATGCTGCGCCGCATTGATGGCGCGTTGTGCTTCGGCCATGGCGGCCTGTCTGCTGCCATCTAAGGCGCCAGTTTCACGAACAATGGCAATCACTTGGCTCAACTGATCAACCGAGCCAGTTTCAATGGCTTTTTGAACCAGTTCTTTTTGCGCGGGGGTACCCCTTTGCATGGCCAAGATGAGGGGCAAGGTGGCTTTGCCTTCTCGAAGGTCATCGCCCAAGTTTTTGCCCATCTCGGCCGCGTTGCCTTCGTAATCCAGCACATCGTCAATGACTTGGAAGGCGGTTCCAAGGGCTTGACCATATTCGGCGCAGGCTTCTTCTAATTCGGGACTTGCATTGGCCAAAATGGCAGCCAAACGTGAACTGGCCTCAAACAGCTTGGCCGTTTTGGAGCGAATCACGCGTAAATAGGCTTCTTCGTCTAAAGAGGCATCGTGCATGTTCATCAACTGAAGCACTTCGCCCTCGGCAATGACATTGGTGGCATCGGCCAGAACTTGCATGATGCGCATGCTGCCGGCATCAACCATCATTTGGAAGGCGCGCGAATACAAGAAGTCACCGACCAACACGCTGGCTGGGTTGCCAAAGTTCTCATTGGCCGTAGGCCTGCCGCGGCGCAAAGTAGACTCATCCACCACGTCGTCGTGGAGCAATGTAGCGGTGTGAATAAACTCCACCACGGCTGCCAGGCTGAATTTGCGGGCGTCTTGGTAATTCAAAGCACCGCTGGTGAGAAGCAAAATAACGGGACGCAAGCGCTTGCCGCCTGCCGAAATAATGTACTGGGCAACTTGTCCTACCAAAGGCACGCCCGAACTAAGGCGGTCTGCAATGACCTCATCGACCTTGGCCATGTCTTGCGCAACCAAGGCCAAAGCCGTGGCTGGGGAGGCTGCTGCAGGGGACGCGGTGGTAGACAAAATGGCTTGACTCAACAGGGTGGCAGGGGGCCAGAATCTGCAAATTTCCAAGATTTTCTGGAATTGGGCTGTAAATTCTGTGTTTCAGACGATTATAGAGAGCGAAGGCGTCAGCTTTTCATACCTGCAAGCGCTTCTTGGCAGGGGGGCTTGGCAAGTCCCAAAAGTCCGTGCTAAAATCCGCGGTTCCTTAGGGTTCGTCCTAGGGAACTTCCCAATAAGATTTCGGAAATTTCGAAAAGGTCATTATGTACGCGGTCATAAAAACCGGTGGCAAACAGTATCGTGTTGCTGCTGGCGAAAAAATTAAAGTAGAACAGATTGCTGCGGACGTGGGCCAGGAAATCGTGATCGACCAGGTTCTGGCAGTCGGCAACGGCGCAGATCTGAAGGTTGGCACGCCCCTGGTGTCCGGCGCCACTGTTAAAGCCACTGTGTTGGCACACGGCAAGCACGACAAAGTGCACATCTTCAAGATGCGCCGTCGCAAGCACTATCAAAAACGTCAAGGTCACCGCCAGCAGTACACAGAACTGCAAATCGGTGCAATTGCAGGCTAAGGAGCTTAGGTCATGGCACAGAAAAAAGGCGGCGGCTCTACGCGAAACGGGCGCGATTCAAAGCCCAAAATGCTCGGTGTGAAAGCTTTCGGTGGTGAACTCATCAGCGCTGGCTCCATCATTGTTCGTCAACGTGGCACCAAGTTCCACGCTGGTACCAATGTCGGCATCGGCAAAGACCACACATTGTTCGCTTTGGTTGACGGCCACGTGTCGTTCGGCACAAAGGGTGCTCTGAACAAGCAAATGGTCAACATCACTGCTGCATAAACAGCGTGAGCCTTTGCGCAAAGAGCCCCGCCAAGTCGGGGCTTTTTTGTTCCAGAGTTCAAACCCCAAAACATAAACTGGATTTCTCATGAAATTTGTTGACGAAGCCTATATTGACATCGCCGCGGGCGATGGCGGAAACGGCTGCGTCTCGTTCCGTCATGAGAAGTACAAAGAGTTTGGCGGCCCCAATGGCGGCGACGGTGGCCGAGGCGGCCACGTGTTTGCCGTGGCCGACCCCAACCTCAACACCTTGGTTGACTTCCGTTACTCACGCCGCCACGAGGCCAAGCGCGGCCAGCACGGCATGGGCTCCGACATGTTCGGCGCCATGGGCGACGATGTCACCCTCAAAATGCCCGTGGGCACCATCATCACCGACGCCGAAACGGGCGAAGTTTTGTATGAGTTGCTCCAGCCGGGTGAGGTCATCATGATTGCCAAGGGCGGTGATGGTGGCTTTGGCAACATGCGCTTCAAGAGCGCCATCAACCGTGCACCACGCCAAAAAACGCCTGGCTGGCCAGGCGAGAAAAAAGAACTCAAGCTCGAGTTGAAAGTATTGGCCGACGTTGGCTTGTTGGGCATGCCCAATGCGGGCAAGTCCACCCTCATTGCAGCCATTTCCAACGCGCGCCCCAAAATTGCCGACTATCCCTTCACAACGCTGCACCCTAATTTGGGTGTGGTTCGCGTAGGCCCCGAGCAAAGCTTTGTGGTGGCCGATGTACCAGGCCTCATTGAAGGTGCCTCAGACGGCGCTGGCTTGGGTCATTTGTTCTTACGCCATTTGCAGCGCACGCGCTTGCTCTTGCACATCATTGACTTTGCGCCTTTTGACGAAGCCGTCGATCCGGTGGCACAGGCCAAAGCCATTGTGGGCGAACTCAAAAAATACGACAAAGCCTTGTACGACAAGCCCCGTTGGTTGGTGCTCAATAAGCTCGACATGGTGCCGGCCGAAGAGCGCGAAGCACGCGTCAAAGACTTCATCAAGCGCTTTAAATACAAAGGCCCTGTGTTTGAAATCTCAGCCCTCACGCGTGAAGGTTGTGAGCCTTTGATCAAAACTATTTTCCAGCACATCAAAGCGCAGCAGATCAAAGAACAAGAGCCGGTCTATGTCGACCCCCGCTTTGTGGAAGAACCACCCCCATAATTCACGCCCGCTTCGGCGTTTCCGAAGCGCTCGCTAAATTGAACACCATGAGTCAGCCTTTTACATCCACCGTTCTGCGCGATGCGCGTCGCATCGTGGTCAAGGTTGGCTCCAGCTTGGTGACCAACGAAGGACGGGGTCTTGACGAAGCCGCTATTGGCGAGTGGTGCCGGCAAATGGCCTTGCTGGCGCAAGAGGGCCGCGAAGTCATCATGGTGTCCAGTGGCGCCATTGCGGAGGGCATGAAGCGCTTGGGTTGGGCCACACGTCCTCAAGAAATTCATGCGTTGCAAGCGGCTGCTGCGGTTGGACAAATGGGCCTGGCGCAAATGTACGAAACCAAACTGCGCGAAAACGGTTTGGGCAGTGCGCAGGTTTTGCTGACACATGCCGACTTGGCCGATCGCGAACGTTATTTGAACGCGCGTTCTACCTTGCTCACCTTGCTCCAACACAAAGTGCTGCCCGTCATCAACGAGAACGACACGGTGGTTAACGATGAAATTAAGTTTGGCGACAACGACACCTTGGGTGCGTTAGTTGCCAACTTGGTAGAAGCCGATGCCTTGGTTATCCTCACCGATCAAAAAGGTTTGTACACCGCCGACCCTCGCAAAAATCCAGCGGCTGAATTTGTTCACGAAGCGCGCGCTGGCGATCCGTCTTTAGAAGCGATGGCGGGCGGTGTGGGTTCGAGCATTGGCAGCGGCGGCATGATTACCAAAATTTTGGCCGCCAAGCGCGCTGCCGGTTCAGGTGCTTCCACAGTCATTGCTTGGGGCCGCGAACCTGACGCCCTCATTCGATTGTGCAAGGGCGAAGCCATCGGCACCTTGCTGGTGGCGCAAACGCAAAAGCAGCAAGCCCGCAAACAGTGGATGGCCGATCACTTGCAATTGCGCGGCGCGGTCACAGTCGATCCGGGTGCAGCCTCCAAGCTTCAAGCTGAGGGTAAGAGTTTGTTGGCCATCGGCATGACCCAGGTCGAGGGCGATTTTTCGCGTGGTGATGTGATTGCCATTCGGGATGTGTCCGGTTCGGAAATTGCTCGGGGTTTGGCCAATTACGCCAGCGCAGAAGCCCGCTTGATTTGCCGCAAACCTTCCTCAGAATTTGAAGGCTTGCTGGGCTACATCGCCGAGCCAGAGTTTGTGCATCGCGACAACCTGATCTTGACGCGCTAAGTGGTTCAGCATTCAACAAAAAAGGGGCTTTGCGCCCCTCTTTTTATGGGCCGTCTGTGGACGGCTTGTCCAAACTGTTTTGAGGATCGGGGTCAAAACTACCACCCGGTGGAAGTTCCATGCGAATTTGAGTTTGCACGAAACCAAATTGGACGGTTAAGGATGCTTCTTGGTTTAGCGGATTGACAGCAGCGCCTTCTTGGCTGTCGAGGCGAGGCCGTGCTGGGCCACGATATGCCCGGCCGCGGTTGTCGTACCTCGGCAAGAATCTGGAAAGCTCAGTGAGCGCCATTTCGTAAACGCCCCGTTTGAATTCGACCACTACATCGAGCGGCACCCAAAAGTCGTTCCAACGCCAAGCGTCAAACTCGGGATGGCTGGTGGCGCGCAGGTTAATGTTCCAGTCGGGCTCAACCAGTTGGAGTAAATACCAAATTTGTTTTTGGCCCTTGTAATGGCCCCTGGCATCGCGTCGTATGAAACGATCAGGCACTTCATAGCGCAACCAATCTCGGGTACGGGCCACAATGCGCACATGCTCCGGCAGGAGCCCCACTTCTTCGTGCAGTTCTCGGAACATGGCCTGCTCAGGGCTTTCGCCTCGATCAATGCCGCCCTGCGGAAACTGCCAGCTGTGGGTTCGGATGCGCTTGCCCCAAAACACCTGATTTTTCTGGTTGAGCAGAATGATGCCGACGTTAGGCCGAAAGCCTTCGCGGTCAAGCATAATCAAACCCCAAATTTTTAAACTGTGTCCATTATGCACGGACAGCTCTGTGCAACATTGGGACTCACCCTGAGAACGCTTGGAATTAGCCCATGAAAGCCAGTCAATTTTTAATTTCCACCCTCAAAGAGGCGCCTGCCGACGCCGAGGTGGTCAGCCATCAACTGATGATGCGCGCCGGCATGATCAAGCGCTTGGGCGCTGGCATCTACAACTACATGCCCATGGGCCTGCGCGTCATTCGCAAAGTCGAAGCCATCGTGCGCGAAGAAATGAACCGCGCGGGCGCCATTGAAATGACCATGCCGGTGGTACAACCCGCCGAGCTGTGGCAAGAAACCGGCCGCTTTGAAAAGATGGGCCCCGAACTCTTGCGCATCAAGGACCGCCATGGCCGCGACTTTGTGGTGCAACCCACCAGCGAAGAAGTCATTACCGATGTGGCACGCCAAGAGCTGCGCAGCTACAAGCAACTGCCCAAGAACTTTTACCAAATTCAAACCAAATTTCGTGACGAGCGCCGCCCCCGTTTTGGTTTGATGCGCGGCCGTGAGTTCATCATGAAAGACGCCTACAGCTTTGACCGCGACCAAGTGTCTGCCAAGCAAAGCTACAAAATCATGGCCGATGCCTATCGCAAAATCTTTGACCGTTTTGGCTTGAGCTACCGTGCAGTGGCCGCCGACAGCGGTGCCATTGGTGGCGACTTGAGCGAAGAGTTCCAAGTGATTGCGGCTACCGGCGAAGACGCCATCGTGTATTGCCCCAACAGCGATTACGCCGCCAACATGGAAAAGGCCGAGGCATTGGCCCCTGCGCAGGCACGCCCTGCCGCTGGCAAACCCCAAACCTTGACGCCAACCCCCGGCAAGAGTACTTGTGAAGACGTGGCGGCCCTGTTGAATGTGCCCCTGTCCAACACCGTCAAGTCTTTGGTGTTGGCCACAGACGAAACCGACGAGCAAGGCAACATCAAAGCTTCCAAAGTTTGGTTGCTGCTGCTGCGTGGCGATCACGACATGAATGAAGTCAAAGTCGGCAAGTTGCCTGGCCTGAATGTGGGTTTCCGCTTTGCCACTTTGGCTGAAATTGACGAACACTTTGGCTGCAAGCCTGGTTACTTAGGCCCCTTGAATTTGAAGAAGCCTTTGAATGTGGTGGCCGATCGCGAAGTGGCAGTCATGGCCGATTGGATTTGCGGCGCCAACCAAGCCGACCATCACATCATTGGTGTCAACTGGGGTCGTGACTTGCCAGAGCCCATGATGGTGGCCGATTTGCGCAATGTGGTGGCGGGCGACGCATCTCCCGATGGCAAAGGTCCTTTGGCCATTGAGCGCGGCATTGAAGTGGGCCACGTGTTTTATTTGGGCACCAAATACAGCCAAGCCATGAACGCCACGTTCTTGGACGAAAACGGCAAACCTCAATTCTTAGAAATGGGCTGCTACGGCATTGGCGTCACGCGCCTGCCTGCAGCCGCCATTGAACAAAACCACGATGCCAAGGGCATCATTTGGCCCGATGCCATTGCGCCTTTCACGGTGGTCATTTGCCCCATTGGCGCCGACCGCAGCCCCGACGTCAAAGCCGCCTCAGAAAAGCTCTATGCCGACCTGATGGCTGCTGGCGTCGATGTGTTGTTGGACGATCGTGGCGAGCGTCCAGGCGCCATGTTTGCCGATTGGGAACTCATTGGTGTACCGCACCGCGTCACCTTGGGCGATCGCGGTTTGAAAGAAGGCAAAGTGGAATACCAACATCGTCGCGACGATGCCGCTACAGCTGTGGCACCTGCAGACATTGCGTCCTTTGTGTTGGGCAAATTAGGCCAGTGACATTCATGAGGGCTCACTGAAAGCCAAGCGCATGAATTTGCAACGCCGCAAGTTTTTGCGCCCAATTCAGCTTGGGCCTCTTGTGTTTGCACTCAGGGTCATGCCGGCTGCAAGCCTCATGGTCCTTTGGCATCCATTGGCGAATGCTGGCAATCAAGCAGAGGAAGAGCTCTCCGATTCAGTTCGCACCGCACTCAGTCAGGCCATTCTGCAAAGTGGTCCGCCTGTCCCCGTTTTGAGCAACGAGCTAGAAAAACAGCAATTTAACGTTTGGCGGTTCAAGGCTTCACAGCGCTTGCGGCAATGGATGGGCCATCCAGACGATCGTGAAGAATTCTTGCAAACCCTTTGGTATGAAGCCAGGCGTGCTGGCCTGTCGCTGTCTTTGGTGTTGGGCTTGATCGAAGTGGAGAGCGCCTTTAGAAAGTATGCTATCTCAAGCGCAGGCGCACGAGGCTACATGCAGGTGATGCCTTTCTGGGCGCGCAGCATTGGTGATGGCAACGAGCGGGCATTGTTTCACACGCAAACACAGCTCCGATTTGGGTGCGTGATTTTGCGACACATGCTAGACCGAGAAAATGGCAATCTGTTTTTTGCTTTGGGCAGATACAACGGTAGCAGAGGCCAGTCTGCCTACCCCGATGCAGTCTTGACCGCACAAAAAAAATGGTTTCAGTCGGTCGACTGAAACCATTTTGCAAGCGATGAGGGCAGGTATGAACGTGCCCTGAAGTGGCAATTATTCTTTGGGTGTAGTGCCCAGAACTTGAACCATTTCGCCCGATTCGTACATTTCCATCATGATGTCCGAGCCGCCAATGAATTCACCTTTGACGTACAACTGAGGGATGGTGGGCCAGTTGCTGTATTCCTTGATGCCCTGGCGAATTTCTGCATCGTCCAAAACGTTGACCGTTTTGACAGTTTTGGTGTCGACGCCACAGGCTTTCAAAATTTGAATGGCACGGCCAGAAAAGCCGCACATGGGGAAGCTGGCGCTGCCTTTCATGAACAGCACGACTTCGTTGTGTTTGACCAATTCGTCAATGCGGGCTTGGGTATCGCTCATGGGTATTCCTCGTTGTCTTTCAATGCCCCGATTATTTCATGTTGCAAGGGCTTGTGTTGTTTAGGGTTTATTTTTGACCGCCGGAGCATCGTTCAATGCCCGCCAAGTCCAGTTTGGACTGCACATGCCTGAAACCAGCGTTTGTGAGCAATTCGCGAACTTGTGGCGCCTGTTGCCAGCCGTGTTCTATGAGCAGCCAACCACCTGCAACCAGATGCGAGCATGCGTTTTGAACAATGTTTCGAATGGCTTTCAGGCCGTCATCGCCACTGACCAAGGCCTCTAGGGGTTCGTGTCGAAGCAGATTCAAGTGGCTGTCTTGGGCTTCGATATAGGGCGGGTTAGAGGCAATCACCTCAAATGGACCTGTGACTTGGGCCAACCAATCGCTAGCCAGAAACGAAACGTCTAGGGCTAAAAGATCGGCATTGCGTTGGGCCACTGTCAGGGCATCGAGACTGGCATCAACGGCCGTCACCTGCGCATGGGCTTGCTGCGATTTGAGGGCCAGGGCAATGGCCCCGCTGCCTGTTCCTAAATCTAGGTAGCGAGGCGAGTTGAAGGACTGACCGCAGGCCAAGGCCCATTCCACCAAGGTTTCGGTGTCATCTCTTGGGTCTAAGACGCGTTTGTCGACGCGCAGCGTCAATCCAAAGAATTCCTTTTGGCCTACGATGTAGGCTACGGGTTCGAGCTGAAGTCGGCGTTGCGTGTATGCATTCAAAGCCGCAATTTGCGCGGGCTGCACGGTGTCCGTGTCGTGTGCCAACAACCATGCACGGTCGTGCAAGGGCCGGCCCAACGCATGCAGCAACAACAGTTGTGCTTCCAATCTTGGCAAACCCAAGACTTGTGCATGCTGAAGGCATTGCAAAACATTCATGAAGGCAAACTCGATTCCAATTCCGCCAGTTGCTCGGCTTGTCTGGCGTTTTGCAAAGCTTGGGTCACTTCCTCCAAATCACCTTCCATGATGAAGCTCAGCTTGTACAAAGTGAGGTTGATGCGATGATCGGTGAGGCGGCCTTGCGGAAAGTTGTAAGTGCGAATGCGGTCAGACCTGTCGCCACTGCCAATCAAACCTTTGCGAAGCGCTGCATCTTTGGCCGCACGTTCGCTGCGCTCTTTTTCTTGGATGCGAGCCGACAATACTTGCATGGCCTTCGCTTTGTTGCGGTGCTGACTGCGATCGTCTTGGCATTCCGCCACGATGCCTGTCGGAATGTGGGTAATGCGAACGGCAGAATCGGTTTTGTTGATGTGCTGACCCCCTGCACCACTCGCGCGATAAGTGTCGATGCGCAAATCGGCAGGGTTGATGGTGACGGCTTGTGCTTCGTCAGGCTCGGCAAGCACCGCCACTGTACAGGCGCTGGTGTGAATGCGGCCCTGCGTTTCAGTGGCCGGTACACGTTGTACGCGGTGACCCCCAGATTCAAAGCGCATGGTGCCAAAGACATTCTCGCCTTCCATGCGAATGACCACCTCTTTGTAACCGCCTATCTCGCTGGGCGATTCGGACATGATCTCGATGCGCCAGCCTTTGCGCTCACAAAACTTGGTGTACATGCGCAGCAAGTCGCCTGCAAACAACGCGGACTCATCGCCACCCGTACCGGCTCTAATTTCCAAATAAGCAGGCCGTGCATCGTCGGGGTCTTTGGGCAACAGCATGCGCTGCAGTTCAGCTTCCAGTTCTGCCATTTCTTGTTCAGCACTCTGAATTTCTTCATCGGCCATGGCTTTCATGTCGGGATCTTCTGAACTGCTGGCGGCCAAAGCATGGCCTGCCTCAAGATCGTTGCACCGCTCTTGGTACCTTGCGTAGCGTTTGGCCACGGCGCTGACATCGGCATGCTCACGCGACAGTTTTAAAAACTGACCCATGTCCGCCATGATGTCCTCGCGCGACAACAAAAAGTCCAGCTCTTCTAGTCGCTGGGCATACCGCTCTAGTTGGTGACGTAAAAAGGATTTCATGAAATGGCCAAAAGAGTGAACAAGACACTGAGCCAAGCCCAATGTGACGCAAGCGAGAAGACTCGTCGCTAGCGCTCTTTGCGCAAAAAGATGCGCTGTACGGCATGCACCGCACCGGCCATGTGCTCGGGGTCGGCTTCACGCAATTCGGCCATGGCACCGTGCAACATTTTTTGGGTGAGTCCGCGCGACAAAGCTTCCAAAACTTTTTCGGGGTCTTCACCTTTGGCCAACAGTTTGCGTGCACGTGCCATTTCGGCTTCGCGCCATTCATCGGCCTGGGCGTTGAGTTGTTGAATGAGTGGCACGCTGCCGCGTTGAACCATCCAATGCATGAAGCTTTGAACGCCTGCATCGATGATCACTTCTGCCTCTGCCACAGCGGCTTGGCGGTGGGCCTGACCCGTTTGAATGACACTGGCCAAATCGTCGACCGTGTACAAGTAGACGTCTTCCAAAGACTTCACTTCGGGCTCAATGTCGCGCGGTACGGCCAAGTCCACCATGAACATGGGGCGATTGCGACGTTTTTTGAGGGCACGCTCGACAGCGCCCAGGCCAATCAAGGGCAAGGTGCTGGCGGTGCAGCTGATGACGGCGTCAAATTCATGCAAACGGTCTGGCAACTCGGACAAGCGCATGACTTCTGCGCCAAATTGCCCCGCCAATTTTTCGCCGCGGTCCATACTGCGGTTGGCAATGGCCATGCTGCGGGGATTTTTGGCAGCAAAGTGGGTGACCACCAACTCAATCATTTCACCCGCGCCCACAAAAAGCACCTTGATTTTGGTGAGGTCTTCAAACAGCTGACTGGCCAAACGAACTGCCGCAGCCGACATGCTAATAGAGTGAGCGCCAATTTCAGTGGTGGTTCGGACCTCTTTGGCCACGGCAAAGCTGCGTTGAAACAATTGGTTCAAGGTGCTGCCCAGCGCGCCCGCTTCGTCTGCTGCACGAACAGCGTCTTTGAGTTGTCCCAAAATTTGGGCCTCACCCAAGACCATTGAGTCAAGACCGCTGGCCACTCGAAACGCATGGCGCGCCACATGGCCCTCTTCAAGCAGGTAAGTGTGCGCTCGAAGTTCTTGAACAGAAACACCGCCTGTTTGAGCCAACCACTTTAAAGTGTCCTCCGTGGCCATCTGATCTGCGGCACAATAAATTTCTGTGCGGTTGCAGGTAGAGAGAATGGCTGCTTCGGGTTGGCGTTGGGTTTGGGCGGAAAGATTGCCGCGCAAATGATGCAAAGTAGGGGGCAATTGGTCTACGGCGAACGCAAACCGCCCGCGCAAATCGAGCGGGGCTGTTGTGTGGTTTAACCCCAATGCCCAAACTGCCATGCGTGGATTATAAAACCTTGTGTTGTAAGAGAAGGATTTTGATGACTTGGGACGATGTCTTCTGGCATGTGATGAATTTTGTATTGCCTGCGTGGGTGCTTTCTTTGGGAATCACAGCCTGGGGCTCGTTTCAATTCAAGCGGCAAGCTCAAATTCGCTGGGTTTGGCGTTGGTTGCTCAATGCATTGGCTGGCATGGGCGTTTTGGTGGCGGGTTTGGTCCTGACCGACCATGACGGAAAAATGGCCACCTATGGGGCCTTGGTGCTAGTCTGCGCCACATTAGAGTGGCTGATGCAAATGCGTTTTAGGCAGCGGGGCTGAACATGTCAAGCCGATCGGTGATGATGCCGTCGGTGCCCATTTGCAGCAAGTGTTGGGCAGCCCATTCATCGTTCACTGTGTAGCTGAGGCACTTCATCCCTGCTTGGTGCACAGCTTCCACAATGTCAGGCGTCCACAGGGCAAAGTTGCAGACCACTGCACAGCACTCCAAAGCTTGCGCGGTTTCTAGCCAACCCTCTGGCAGGCTATGAAGCAACAAGCCCCTAGGCAGGTGAGGCGCTGCTTTTTGTGCACCTTTCAAAGATTCCACTTGGAAAGAAGTGAGCAGAGGCAGAACGGTTTCGTTTTGCCAAATGTGTGCAGCCTCTTTTGCCACCACATCGCCTGTTTTAAATTCAACACCCGGCGTCGGTTTGATTTCAATGTTGAGACAGTATTGGTTGCGGATGCAAAACTGGGCCACATTGGCAAGGGTCGGAAGCGGCTCACCTGTGTAGGTTCTGGAGTGCCAACCGCCGGCATCTAGTTGAGAGAGTTGTTGCCAGTTTTTTTCGCCGCCAAGGCCTTGGCCGTTGGTGGTGCGCTGCAAGGTGGCATCGTGCATTAAAAAAACAACACCGTCAGCGCTTAATTTGGCATCGCACTCAAACATGCGATAACCATGCTCGGCGCCTTTGCGAAACGCCGCCAAGGTGTTTTCAGGCGCCAGCGTGCCCGCACCACGGTGTGCAACCCAACGGGGATAAGGCCAGGTTTGATCGCGTGAAAGGGTCACAAACGTTTTCCTGTTTCGGCGTTGAAGTGGTGCAGGCAGCCTTGTTTCGGTGCTGCACGGAAGGTTTGGCCGGCAGTGGGTGCCGTCAAGCTGGCGTCTAATCGCAGCGTCAGGGTTTCAGAGCCCAGATGCGCATGCACCAAACGCTCGGCGCCCAACAGCTCGACGGTGTCGACTTTCATCTCCCAACCGGTTTGGCCCAGTTCGAGGTGCTCAGGCCGAATGCCTAAAATTTGTCCTGCAGCAAGCCCTGGTGCTTGCTTGAGCAAGTTCATGGGTGGCGAGCCAATGAAGCTGGCGACGAAGGTGCTGGCAGGGCGGTTGTAGACCTCTTCAGGCGTGCCAAACTGCTCCATCACGCCTCCGTTCATCACAATCATGCGCTGCGCCAAAGTCATGGCCTCGACTTGGTCGTGCGTGACAAACAAAGAAGTGATGCCCAATTCGCGGTGCAATTTTTGAATTTCCAAACGCGTTTGGGCCCTCAGTTTGGCATCTAAGTTGGACAAAGGCTCGTCAAACAAAAACACTTGCGGCTGGCGCACAATGGCGCGGCCCATGGCCACGCGCTGACGTTGGCCACCCGACAACTCGCGGGGTTTGCGCTGTAGCAAGTGGCCCAGCTCCAAAATGCCTGCGGCTTTGTCGACACGTTTCTTGATATCGTCCAAAGGCACCTTGGCAATCTTCAAGCCATAGGCCATGTTGTCAAACACGCTCATGTGTGGGTAGAGCGCATAGTTTTGAAACACCATGGCAATGTCGCGTTCGGCGGGCTCAAGGTCGTTGACCACGCGATCGCCAATCGAGATGTTGCCGCCCGTAATTTCTTCCAGGCCCGCCACCATGCGCAGCAGCGTCGATTTACCGCAGCCTGAGGGGCCCACAATGACCACGAACTCGCCGTCGTTAATTTGTGCGTTGAGGTTGTGAATCACTGGCACTGCTTTGGCGCCAGAACCGTATTCTTTGACGATGTTTTGAAGTGTGATGGAAGCCATTATTTTTCAGTATCAACCAGGCCCTTGACGAACCATTTTTGCATCAGGATCACCACGAGGGCGGGAGGGAGCATGGCCAGAATTGCAGTGGCCATGACAACATTCCACTCTGTGTAGGCCTCACCCGCCAGCATGCGTTTGATGCCCATCACAATGGGGTACATGTCTTCGTTGGTGGTGACCAACAAGGGCCACAGGTACTGGTTCCAGCCGTAAATAAACTGGATCACAAACAACGCAGCAATGTTGGTGGCCGACAATGGCAGCAAGATGTCCTTGAAGAAACGCATGGGGCCAGCGCCGTCCATGCGTGCCGCTTCCACCAGTTCATCGGGCACTGTTAGAAAAAACTGCCGCAACAAAAACGTTGCCGTGGCCGAGGCAATCAAGGGCACGGTGAGGCCTGCGTAGGTGTTGAGCATGCCCAAATTGGCCACCACTTCGTAGGTGGGGCTGATTCGGACTTCGACGGGCAACATCAAGGTGATGAAGATCATCCAAAAGAATAAATTGCGAAAGGGGAAGCGAAAATAAACCAGTGCAAATGCAGACAGCAAAGAGATGGTGATCTTGCCAATGGAGATGACCAAGGCGCTGATCAAACTGGTTTGCATCATGGGCCAAACTGCAGGCACCTTGCTTCCAAGGGAGGTCTCACCGCCAAACAAGGCCAAGCGATAAGATTCGAAGAAGTTGTTGCCCGGCATCATCGACATTGGAATGCTTCTGGAAATTTGCTCAGCCGTTTGGGTAGAAGCTACAAAGGTGAGGTAGAGCGGAAAGGCCACGATCGACACGCCAATGAGCAAAATCACATGGGACAGGATGTCGAGACCAGGACGTCGTTCGATCATGTCAGTACTGCACTTTCTTTTCAACGAAGCGAAACTGAACCACGGTCAGGGCCACCACGATTGCCATCAAGATGACCGACTGTGCAGCGGAGCCACCCATGTCGAGCGCTTTGAAACCGTCGTAGTAAACCTTGTAAACCAAAATGGCCGTTTCTTTGCCAGGGCCGCCATGCGTGGTGGCATCAATGATGGCAAAGGTATCGAAGAAGGCATACACCACATTGATCACCAACAAGAAAAATGTGGTGGGAGAAAGCAAGGGAAATACAATGGTCCAAAACCTGTGCCACGGCGATGCACCGTCAATGGCTGCGGCTTCAATCAATGATTTGGGGATAGATTGCAGGCCGGCCAAGAAAAACAAGAAGTTGTAGGAAATTTGCTTCCAAACAGAGGCCATCACGATGAGCGCCATGGCGTGGTTGCCATTGAGCAAATGGTTCCAATCAAAACCGATGCTGCGCAAAAAATAAGCCACCACACCCATGGGTGATGCAAACATGAAAATCCACAAAACACCGGCAACCACGGGTGCAACCGCGTAGGGCCAAATGAGCAGTGTTTTGTAAAGGCCAGAGCCTTGCGCCACGCGGTTGGCCATGACGGCCAAGAGCAAAGAAATAGACAAACCCGAACCAGCGACCAAAATGGAAAAGAAGGCTGTGGTTTTAAAAGAGGCCAAATAGCTGGTGTCGCCAAACAGTCGATCGAAATTCTCCATGCCGACAAACTGAACCGAACCGCCAAAAGGGTCTTCGGTGAGTACGCTTTGATAAAGCGCTTGACCCGCTGGCCAAAAGAAAAAGACCAACACAACGGCCATTTGTGGGGCAATCAGCAGCCAGGGCAACCAACTTGATTTGAAGCGTACGCGCTTTTCCATGGAACTCTTTGTGAAACTTCAGTCAATGTAAAGAACAAAAGCAGAGGTCGGAGCCTCTGCTTTTGAAGAGGCGATCATGTGCTTCAATGAACCATGCCGCCTATGAGATTGAGACCGATTTTACTTGTTGGCTTTCTCGAAGCGTTCAAGTTGCTCGTTACCGCGTTTGATGGCCAAGTCCAAAGCTTCTTTGGGTTGCTTTTTGCCACTCCACACGCCTTCCAATTCTTCGTCAATGATGGTGCGAATTTGAACAAAATTGCCCAAACGAACGCCACGTGACTTGTCAGTGGTTTTGCGAATCATTTGCGTCACAGACACATCGGTACCTGGGTTCTTTTTGTAGAAGCCAGATTTGTCGGTCAACTCAAAAGAGGCCTTGGTGACGGGCAAGTAGCCAGTGCGCTGATGGCTCTTGGCGGCAATCTCTGGTTGTGAGAGGAAGGCGAAGAATTGGCCAACGCCTTTGTACTCTTCAGCTTTCTTGCCGCTCATGACCCACAAACTGGCACCGCCAATGACGGTGTTCTGAGGTGCGCCATTGACATCGGGGTAATAAGGCAAGGTGCCAATACCGTAAGCGAATTTGCCGTTGCGTGTGACGTTGCCATACAAGGCGGAAGAGCCTGTGGCCATGGCGCATTCGCCGGAGACAAAAGTAGCGTCGGCTGCATTGCCACGACCCTTGTAAATGAACAAGCCGCTCTTGGCCATGTTGGCCAAGTTTTCAATGTGGCGAACGTGCAAAGGGGTGTTGAACGACAAACGGGCATCCATGCCGCGCATGCCGTTGCCTTTGGTGGCAAATTCTGTGTTGTGCCAAGCAGAGAAGCTCTCGAGCTGAGTCCAGCTGATCCAGCTGGTGGTGAATGGGCACTTGTGGCCACTGGCTTTCAATTTGGCGGCGGCCAAAGCCACTTCGGGCCAAGTTGTTGGGGGCTTCTCGGGGTCCATGCCCGCTGCCTTGAAGGCGTCTTTGTTGTAGTGGAAGACGGGGGTGGAGCTGTTGAAGGGAAAGCTCAACATTTGGCCATTGGGCGCGGTGTAATAGCCGGCCACTGCAGGGACATAAGCTTCTTGGTCAAATTTCAAACCGGCGTCTTGCATCACCTTGCCAACGGGCACGATGGCGCCTTTGCTGGCCATCATGGTGGCTGTGCCCACTTCAAACACCTGAAGAATGTGGGGGGCATTGCCAGAGCGGTAGGCCGCAATGGCTGCCGTCATGGATTCGTCGTAGCTTCCCTTGAAGGTTGGCACAATTTTGTAATTCTTCTGGCTGGCGTTGAAATCTTTGGCTTGGTCATTGACCCATTCACCCAAAGCGCCGCCCATGGAGTGCCACCACTGAATCTCAGTTTGGGCCTGTGCGCCAACGCTAAATGCGGCTATGGCCAACGCGGCCAGGGATTTTTTGTAATTCATAAGTACTCCAAATGTTGAAAAGTCAGTTGTTTGGGTGGGCTGACATTTGTGATGCTATTACACGGCGATGACTGTTTGGTGACAACCCGGGGTTTCCATGACATCCCTGCTTGGCGCATGGCTGCCCCCACCTGCGGTGCGTGATTGACCCCCTGCAGTAAAATTGGCCTAAATCTCATGAACGCTCCAACCACCCTCCAACACCTGCTCCAAGCGGACGATTCGTCGCCTCGTTTGCGTGAAATTCCCTACAACTACACAAGCTTCTCTGACCGAGAAATTGTGATTCGTTTGCTGGGCTCCCGCGCTTGGGATTTGCTGAATCAGCTTCGTGACGAGCGCCGTACCGGCCGCTCTGCGCGCATGCTCTACGAAGTCCTGGGAGACATTTGGGTTGTGCAGCGCAATCCTTACCTGCAAGACGATTTGCTAGACAACCCAGACCGTCGCCAATTGTTGGTTGAGGCTTTGCAACATCGATTGGGTGAAGTTCAAAAGCGTCGCACGCCCGATGCCGATGCTTTGCGCGATGGTTTGGTAGGCGAGTTGTTGGTGTTGGCCAAACAAGCCGTCAGCAGTTTTGACCAAACTTTTACGGCCATGGCCGCACTGCGCCGCAAGTCTCAAAAAGCCTTGGGCAAACTCACAGCCAAAGACAATATCAAGTTCGATGCCTTGTCGCGCGTGAGCCATGTGACAGACGCCACCGATTGGCGCGTTGAATATCCATTTGTGGTGCTGACGCCCGACACCGAAGCCGAAATGGCCAATTTGGTCAAAGGTTGTTTTACCTTGGGATTGACCATCATTCCCAGAGGCGGCGGTACTGGCTACACCGGCGGTGCTGTGCCCCTGACTTGGAACAGTGCGGTCATCAACACCGAAAAACTCGAGGCCATGTCTGACATCGAAATGGTGCAGTTGCCTGGCTTAGACAAAGAAGTGCCCACCTTGTGGACCGAAGTCGGCGTGGTGACACAACGCGTTACCGATGCGGCAGAGCGCGCTGGTTGGGTGTTTGCAGTCGATCCAACATCGGCCGAAGCCAGTTGCATTGGTGGCAACATTGCCATGAATGCCGGTGGTAAAAAAGCTGTGTTGTGGGGCACCGCACTCGACAACTTGGCCAGCTGGCGCATGGTCACACCCGATGCGCAGTGGTTAGAAGTTACGCGTTTGGGTCACAACCTAGGCAAGATCCATGACGTGGAAATGGCCAGCTTCGAACTGAAATACTTCGAAGCCAACGGCACCACGCTGGTTCGCGAAGAACGTTTGGACATTCCAGGCACCGTTTTCCGCAAGGCAGGCTTGGGCAAAGACGTCACCGACAAATTTTTGGCGGGTTTGCCTGGCATCCAAAAAGAAGGATGTGATGGTTTGATCACCAGCGCGCGCTGGGTCTTGCACCGCATGCCTGATCACACTCGCACGGTTTGCATGGAGTTTTTTGGCAACGCCAAAGATGCAGTGCCCAGCATTGTTGAAATCAAAGATTTCATGTTCGCCGAACAAAAACGCTCTGGCGTTTTGTTGGCAGGCCTCGAGCACTTGGACGATCGCTATTTGCGTGCGGTGGGTTACACCACCAAGTCCAAACGCGGCGGCTTTCCCAAGATGGTGTTGCTGGCCGACATTGCGGGTGACAACGCTGACGATGTGGCCAAGGTCACCTCGGAAGTGGTGCGCATTGCCAACTCGCGCAGCGGTGAAGGCTTCATTGCCATCAGCCCCGAAGCACGCAAAAAGTTTTGGCAAGACCGCAAGAAAACGGCGGCCATCAGCCGCCACACCAATGCCTTCAAAGTCAATGAAGACGTGGTGATTCCTTTGCCCCGCATGGCAGAGTACACCGACGGCATTGAGCGCATCAACATTGAATTGTCGATGCGCAACAAAATCAAGTTGTGCAATGAATTGGAATTGTTTTTGAGCAAAGGCAACTTGCCTTTGGGCAAAGACGACGACACCAGCGAAATTGCCTCTGCAGAATTGCTAGCAGACCGCGTGTCTCAAGCTTTGGCTGTGGTGCGCGATGTCCGTGATTTGTGGCAAGGCTGGTTGCAGGGGGTTGAAACTCTGTTCCCCCAACTGCAAGATCACACCTTGCGCGCCAGCTGGAAAACGCAAATCAGAGCGCCTTTCCAAACTATTTTCTCGGGCGCTGCTTTCCAACCTATTTTTGATGAGTGCGTGGCCATTCACAAGCGCGTGCTCAAAGGCCGCGTGTGGGTGGCATTGCACATGCACGCCGGTGACGGCAATGTGCACACCAACATTCCGGTCAACTCCGACGACTACGACATGTTGCAAACCGCCCATGAGGCAGTGTCTCGCATCATGGTGTTGGCGCGCAGTTTGGATGGCGTGATTTCTGGTGAGCACGGCATTGGCATTACCAAGCTCGAATTTTTAAGCGACGCCGAACTCAAGCCTTTTGCTGATTACAAGCAGCGCATCGATCCCGAAGGCCGCTTCAACAAAGGCAAATTGATGCGTCATGTGGCGGGTCCACAAGGCATGGAAATTCAAGCCGACTTGACCAACGCCTACACCCCCAGTTTTGGTTTGATGGGGCACGAGTCGCTCATCATGCAACAGTCTGACATTGGCGCCATTGCCGACAGCGTCAAAGACTGCTTGCGCTGCGGCAAATGCAAACCTGTGTGCGCCACGCATGTGCCGCGCGCCAACTTGCTGTACAGCCCGCGCAACAAAATTTTGGCCACATCCTTGTTGGTCGAAGCCTTTTTGTACGAAGAGCAAACACGCCGTGGTGTGTCCATCAAACACTGGCAAGAGTTTGAAGATGTGGCCGATCATTGCACGGTGTGTCACAAGTGCCTTTCACCTTGCCCGGTCAAAATTGACTTTGGTGACGTGTCCATGAACATGCGCAACTTGTTGCGCAAGATGGGCCAAAAAACATTCCGCCCTGGCAATGCTGCAGCCATGTTCATGCTGAACGCCACCAACCCTGACACCATCAAGCTGGCGCGGGCTGGCATGGTGGGCGTAGGGATGAAGGTGCAGCGTTTTGCTCACGATTTGCTCAAAACTTTTGCACGCAAGCAAACCAAAGCGCCACCCGCCAGCATTGGTGCGGCGCCCATCAAAGAGCAGGTCATTCACTTCATCAACAAGAAGATGCCTGGCGGTTTGCCCAAGAAAACGGCGCGCGCCTTGCTCGACATTGAAGATCAAGATTACGTGCCGATCATTCGCAATCCGAAGATCACCACACCCGAAACCGAGGCGGTGTTTTACTTCCCGGGTTGCGGCTCTGAGCGCTTGTTCAGCCAAGTGGGTTTGGCCACACAGGCCATGTTGTGGCACACCGGTGTTCAAACCGTGTTGCCGCCTGGCTACCTCTGCTGCGGCTATCCGCAAAAGGGCAGTGGTCAGTTTGACAAGGCCGAGAAAATCATCACCGACAACCGTGTGTTGTTCCACCGGGTGGCCAACACCCTGAACTACCTCGACATCAAAACGGTGGTGGTCAGCTGCGGTACCTGCTATGACCAACTGCAGGGTTATGAGTTTGACAAAATCTTCCCAGGCTGCCGCATTGTGGACATTCACGAGTACTTGCTTGAGAAGGGGATGACGCTCAATAACAACGGCGCTTACCTTTATCACGACCCTTGCCACAGCCCCATGAAATTGCAAGATCCCATGAAGACTGTTAAGTCTTTGTTGGGCCCGCAAGTTCTCAAGTCCGATCGCTGCTGCGGTGAATCGGGTACTTTGGGCGTGACGCGCCCCGACATTGCCACTCAAGTGCGCTTCCGTAAGGAAGAAGAAATTCGCAAGAGCGAAACTCAAATGCGCGACAGCGGCATGGTGGGCGAGAAAGAAAACATCAAGGTGTTAACCAGCTGCCCTAGCTGCTTGCAAGGTTTGTCTCGCTACGGTGACGATTTGCAAAACGGTTTGCTAGAAGCCGATTACATCGTGGTCGAAATGGCCAAGCACATCCTGGGTGAGCAATGGATGCCCGAATATGTCGCAGCTGCCAATGCCGGTGGCATTGAACGCGTTTTGGTTTAAAGAAAGTATCGAATGGCCGGATTGACTGCAGGTGCACCGACACCAGAAGCCTTGACCCTTCACGGCCAAAGTCGTGCCCTTGAAGTCAGCTTTTCAGATGGCAAAACCTTTCGAATTCCGTTCGAGTTGATGCGTGTTTATTCGCCTTCAGCCGAAGTTCAAGGCCACGGCCCTGGCCAAGAAGTGTTGCAAACAGGCAAGCGCGAGGTTGATGTCATTGAGTTGGCGCAAGTCGGCAATTACGCGGTGCAACCCACGTTTTCTGACGGACACAGCAGTGGCATCTTTTCTTGGGATTACTTGTACTATCTGGGCGCCGAACAAGACCAGCTTTGGTCTCAATACAACGAGCGTTTGCAAGCCGCTGGTGCGCAGCGCGATGACCCCATGTCTGTAGCTGCCGCTGGTGCCTGCGGCCACTCTCATTGATGGACACGCAAGCAATATGATGGACACCCAAGCATGAGCTCGACCCATTTCGGTTTCAAAACCGTCGACGAAAAAGAAAAAGCCAAACACGTTCGAGGCGTCTTTGATTCTGTCGCCTCCAAATACGACATCATGAATGACCTGATGTCCGCCGGATTGCACCGAGTCTGGAAGGCTTACACCGTTCAAGTGGCCAACTTGAAAGAGGGTGACCAGGTCTTGGACATCGCTGGCGGCACTGGCGATTTGTCTTTGGCGTTTTCTAAAAAAGTGGGCGCAACAGGCCGTGTGGTGCATACCGATATCAACGAAGCCATGCTGCGCACTGGCCGCGATCGGCTGGTCAATGAGGGCGTGCTCCTGCCCACTTTGGTGTGCGATGCCGAAAAATTGCCTTTTCCCAACAACCATTTCAATGTGGTCAGTGTGGCGTTTGGCTTGCGCAACATGACTCACAAAGACCTGGCACTTAAAGAAATGTGCCGCGTCTTAAAACCAGGCGGCAAGTTGCTGGTTTTGGAGTTCTCCAAAGTGGCCAAACCCTTGGAAAAAGCTTACGACTGGTACTCCTTTAGCGTGCTTCCCAAACTGGGCAAGTGGGTGGCTGGCGACGATGCCAGCTACCGCTATCTGGCCGAGTCCATCCGCATGCACCCCAGTCAAGAAGAGCTGAAAGCCCTTATGAAAAATGCCGGATTTGGCCATGTGGATTTTCACAATTTGAGTGCGGGGGTGGTAGCCTTGCATGTCGGCATTAAATGTTGATGGTTTTTTTCTGATTGTTCGGAGACAAAGTGAATAAATTTCTTAGCATCGTTTTCACCCTGGTTTTAACCTTCGGCGCCTTAGACGCCGATGCCGCACGCCGTATGGGCGGTGGCAAATCCGTGGGTCAACAATCCAACAATGTGTCGCAGCGTGAAGCGGTCAAGCCAGGTGCACCTGCAACGCCTTCACAAGCCGCTGCACCGGCCAAACCTGCTACGCCAGCTGCTGCGCCTGCAGCCGCACCGGCCAAACGCCCATGGGGTGCCATGCTGGGTGGCTTGGCTGCCGGCTTGGGACTGGCTTGGTTGGCAAGCAGCCTGGGCATGGGTGAGGCTTTTGGCAACATCCTGATGTTTGCGCTGCTGGCCATGGTGGCCGTAGGCGTCATTGGTTATTTCTTGCGCAAACGCAGCAGCAGCGCGTCTTCTCAGCAGGGTGGTTTTGCCTACCAGGGCGCTGGTCAAAGTGCTGAATCACCTGCAACGCTGCGTCAGTACAACCCCGAAAAAGTGGGCAACGATTCTTCTGCGCGTCCTTGGGAAGGTCAAAACACGGCCTTTGACAGCACACCTCAAGCCAACCCCCAAACCGGTGGCTCCATGATTGGCTCTGCCATTGGTGGTTCTACAGTCAGCGCGCCTCAAGGCGTCCAAACATGGGGCGTGCCCGAAGGTTTCGACACAGCAAACTTCGTGGCCGCTGCCAAAGCAAATTTCATCACCTTGCAAGACGCATGGGACCGTGCTGACATGGCTTCATTGCGCGCCATGATGACCGACAGCATGTTGTCCGAAATCAAAAGCCAACTGGCCGAACGTGAATCCAACTTCCCTGGCCAACCCAACAAAACCGAAGTGGTTAAGTTGGATGCGCAATTGTTGGGCATTGAAGAGTTGCCCGACGTTTACATGGCCAGTGTCGAGTTCAATGGTGTCATTCGTGAAGAGGCCGATGCTGCGCCTAGCCCCTTCCGCGAAGTTTGGAACATGACCAAACCTCGAAATGGCAACAGTGGCTGGTTGGTTGCAGGCGTTCAAGCCCTGCAATAAATTACCGTCTATCTCTCTAGAAGTACTGGCATAAGCCGGCCTTTCGGGAATAATTGGGGACTATGGCAACACAGTCCCCTTTTTCTTTGGTGAGCGAAGCACTCACTCAATTTGCAACGCAAACCCAGCCGCCCTCTTGGGTCGTTGACGAGACGCTCAATCGAGTGGTTTTGTTTTTAAATCATGTCATCAGCCGCGAG
The DNA here is from genome assembly GCA_049655425.1 of Limnohabitans sp. Classification (GTDB taxonomy): domain Bacteria; phylum Pseudomonadota; class Gammaproteobacteria; order Burkholderiales; family Burkholderiaceae_C; genus Limnohabitans_A. The sequence goes on from JBASJS010000007.1 coordinate 306,276, forward strand.
CCTGAAGCGCAAAACCGTTTGGCTCGCCAAAAGGGGCGCTGCATTCAGTTGCAGTGGCAAGAAAAGCTCATTCAGCTGTCGCCTTCCCCTGCAGGTTTGCTTGAGCGGGTCAGCGGTCAGCGCACAGACTTAAAACTCACACTAACAGACGCATCGCCTTTTGCCATGGCTTCAGCCGTATTGAAGGGCGAAAAACCTGGCGTGCACATTGAGGGCGACGTTCAGCTCGCAGCAGAAGTCAATTGGCTCATCGACCATGTGCGATGGGACGTTGCAGAAGATCTTTCTGGCTTGATCGGCGACGCGGCGGCCCATACCTTGGTCGGCATGGGGCAACAAGCTGTTCAGGCCGTTCGGCAATTTGCAAGCAAGGCTGCACCATGAACCGTTTTTTTCGGGGCGCGTTCATTGTTTGGACTGTTTGGCGTTTTGGATTGCACGAGTTGGTGCTGTCCAACTTCAAGCAACCCCTGCTGCGTTTGCTGTCTTTTATCCTCAGCTTAGGTCGAACCCATAGCCAGCCCCGTGGAGAGCGATTGCGTCTGGCGCTAGAGGGCTTAGGCCCTATTTTTGTCAAATTTGGGCAGGTCATGTCAACACGGCGCGACCTGCTTCCCGAAGACATAGCCGAAGAGTTGGCCAAGTTACAAGACCGTGTACCGCCTTTCAGCTCTCAGATTGCAGTGGCCACCATTGAGCGCGCATTTGGCCGGTCGGTGGCCGAAATCTTTGTCGAGTTTGACCATGTGCCTGTGGCCAGTGCCTCCATTGCACAAGTTCACTTTGCCTTGCTTCAAAACAAAGAAGGTGAAGTGCTAGAAGTGGCTGTCAAAGTGTTGCGTCCCAACATGTTGCCCGTCATCGACAAAGACCTTGCTTTGATGCGAATGATGGCCGGATGGCTAGAAAAACTCAGTGCCGATGGCAAGCGCTTGAAGCCTCGCGAAGTGGTGGCCGAATTTGACAAGTACTTGCATGACGAATTGGACTTGGTGCGCGAAGCCGCCAACGCCGCTCAGTTGCGTCGCAACATGCAAGGCTTGGATTTGGTACTCATTCCCGAAATGTATTGGGACTTCTGTCACCCCGAAGTCATCGTGATGGAGCGCATGAAGGGTTTGCCCATCAGCCAAGTGGATGCCTTGCGTGCTGCTGGTGTTGACATTCCCAAGTTGGCCCAAGACGGTGTCACTTTGTTTTTCACGCAGGTTTTTCGGGATGGTTTTTTCCATGCCGACATGCACCCTGGCAACATTCAAGTCAGTATCGAGCCCCAAACTTTGGGCCGATACATCTCGCTTGACTTCGGCATTGTGGGCACCCTGACCGAATACGACAAAGAATACTTGGCGCAAAACTTCACGGCCTTTTTCCGCCGCGATTACAAACGCGTGGCCGAGTTGCACATTGAATCGGGCTGGGTGCCGGCCAGCACCCGCGTCGATGAACTCGAATCTGCCATTCGTTCGGTGTGCGAACCTTACTTTGATCGGCCCCTTAAGGAAATTTCTTTGGGCATGGTCTTGATGCGTTTGTTCCAAACCTCTCGCCGCTTCAATGTTGAAATTCAACCGCAATTGGTGTTGCTGCAAAAAACTTTGCTCAACATTGAAGGCTTGGGCCGTCAACTCGACCCCGAGCTCGATTTGTGGAACTCGGCCAAGCCATTCTTAGAGCAATGGATGCTCGATCAAGTCGGCCCCAAACGCTTTTTCAGTCAGCTTCGAGATCAAGCCCCTCAATACGCCAAGTTATTGCCGCAACTACCGCGCTTGATGACTGATTATTTGAAACAATCCCACGCCTCTGCCCACGAACGCAACCAATTGGCGGCGTTGTTGGCCGAACAGCAGCGAACCAATCGCTTGTTGCAGGCCATTGTGTATGTGGTGGTTGGATTCGTGTCCACCCTCATCGTGCTACAAGCATTCGAAAGATTCCATCAAATCTAAGGAGCCTTGCTGTGTTGTTGACTTTGGTCATTGCTTATTTATTGGTCACCATTGCCATTGGGTTGGTGGCCGCTAAACGCGTCAAAAATTCTGCTGACTTTGCCATTGCGGGCCGTCATTTGCCACTGGCCATGATCGTGACCACCACTTTTGCCACGTGGTTTGGATCGGAGACAGTGCTCGGAATTCCTGCCAAATTTGTCAACAGTGGTTTGAATGGCGTGGTCGAAGATCCGTTTGGTGCGGGCAGTTGTTTGATCTTGGTGGGTTTGTTTTTTGCTGGCAAGTTGTACCGCATGAACTTGCTCACCATCAGTGACTATTACCGCGAGCGCTATGGCCGCACCGTTGAAGTGCTGTGTTCCGTCATCATCATGGTCAGTTATTTGGGCTGGGTTTCTGCCCAAGTGACGGCTCTCGGTTTGGTGTTCAATTTGTTGTCGGGCGGTGTGGTCAGCATGCCCATGGGCATGGCCATTGGGGTGGTTTCGGTGTTGGCCTACACCCTGTTTGGCGGCATGTGGTCGGTGGCCATCACAGACTTTATTCAAATGATCATCTTGGTCGTGGGCTTGGCCACGTTGGCTGTTTTTGCGGGCAACCAAGCAGGTGGCGCAGACAAGGTCATTGCATTGGCTGTCAGCCAAGATATGTTCAAGTTCTTGCCCGAGCCTGAGCTCAAAGAAATTTTGTTCTTTGTGGCGGCGGCCATCACCATCATGTTTGGTTCTATTCCGCAACAAGACGTTTTCCAGCGTGTGATGTCGGCCAACAGCCTGCATGCGGCCACCAAGGGCCCCATCATTGGCGGAATCTGTTACATCTTGTTCGCTTTTGTGCCCATGTTCTTGGTGGTCAGTGCCCTGATCATCATGCCCGAGAAGGCGGCACAGCTCATTCAAGAAGATCCGCAAAAAGTCTTGCCAACCTTGGTCATGGAGCAGATGCCCTTCATCATGCAAGTCTTGTTTTTTGGGGCTTTGTTGTCCGCCATCAAGTCTTGTGCTTCTGCCACTTTGCTGGCGCCCAGCGTCACATTTACCGAAAACATTTGGCGTCAATTTTTCCCTCACCAGAGCGATAAGCAAGCTCTGCTGGCCATGCGCATCACCGTCCTGGTTTTCAGCGGTTTTGTTCTGGCCTACGCCATTGCCATGCAAGGCAGCTCCATTTATGAAATGGTGTCAGGTGCTTACCAAGTCACTTTGGTGGGCGCCTTTGTGCCGCTGGTGTTTGGTTTGTATTGGTCAAAAGCCACCACGCAAGGGGCTATTTTTGCCATTGTTTTAGGCTTGTTGGCATGGCTTTTATTTTTGGTCACCCCTGCCGGCGAAGAGTTTCCTGCGCAATTGGCAGGCGTTTTGGCCAGTTTGACAGGCATGTTGGTGGGCTCCTTAGGCCCTCAAGCACTCAGAAACAAGCACGGATCACACCATGCAGTGGCAGGGAGCGGCCTATAATTGAGGGTTTTGTGATTGCCACGCGAGAACCTTCAACATGCCCATCTACGCCTACAAGTGTGAATCCTGTGGCCATGCCAAGGATGTATTGCAAAAGATGTCAGATGACCCTCTGACCCAATGCCCTTCCTGTGGCTCGCCCACGTTCAATAAACAGCTGACAGCCGCAGGTTTTCAGCTCAAAGGCAGTGGCTGGTATGCCACTGACTTTAAAGGCGGCGGTGCCGCTAGCACGTCTGCGCCCGCTGTAGCCGGAACCGGAGCGGCTGCAGGTGCTGCGTCAACTTCCTCCGACGCAGGCGGCTCAAGCCCGTCTGCCGAACCCAGTGCCTCAGCTGCGCCAGCAGCTTGCGGTGCTTCATGCGCTTGCCACTGAGACCTGCCGAATGAACTTGAAACTCCGTCATTACTTCCTGACCGGCATGCTGGTTTGGTTGCCCATGGGCGTCACGGTGTGGCTGCTCACTTGGCTGGTTGGCACCATGGACGGTATCTTTTTGGCTGTGTTGGGCGCGCTAGACGCCATCATTCCAGGCATGCACGCCATTGCGGTGTCTTTGCGCAACGTGCCAGGTTTGGGCGTTGCACTGGTGGCCTTGGTCATTTTTGCCACGGGTGTGTTTGTGGCCAATATTTTTGGCCAATGGTGGTTGCGTCAATGGTCAAGAGTCATTACGCGCATTCCCGTGGTTAACAGCATTTACTCCAGCGTCAAGCAAGTCGCAGACACTTTGTTTTCTGGCAGCGGCAATGCATTCTCCAAAGCTTTGTTGGTTCAATACCCCCATCAGGGTTCATGGACCATTGCATTTTTAACGGGTGCACCTGGCGGCCAAGTAGCGCGTCATTTGCCCAACGATTGCGTCAGCGTGTACGTGCCCACCACGCCCAACCCTACTTCTGGTTTCTTCTTGATGATGCCCAGAAGCAGCGTGGTCGAATTGGACATGAGTGTTGACGACGCCCTCAAGTACATCATCTCTATGGGTGTGGTGGTGCCCGGCGGCCCCGACAGCCTGCCTGCCAAAGCCAACCCTGACACAACAATTTAAATTGGCTTTGCGCCAACTGAATATTTTCAATTGAAAGAACTTTCCATGTCTATGCGTTCACATTACTGCGGTCTTGTCACCGAAGCCCTGATGGGCCAAACCGTCACCTTGTGCGGTTGGGTCAATCGTCGTCGTGACCACGGTGGCGTGATCTTCGTCGACGTGCGCGACCGCGAAGGCTATGTGCAAGTGGTGTGCGACCCCGATCGCGCCGACATGTTCAAAACGGCCGAAGGCTTGCGCAACGAGTTTTGCATTCAGATCAAAGGCTTGGTCCGTGCACGCCCCGAAGGCACCACCAACGACAACCTCAAAAGCGGCAAGATTGAAATCTTGTGCCACGAATTGACGGTACTCAACCCATCCGTTACGCCGCCTTTCTTGTTGGACGACGACAACCTGTCCGAAACCACACGCCTCACACACCGCGTGCTGGACCTGCGCCGTCCTTACATGCAAAACAACCTGATGCTGCGCTACAAAGTGGCCATGGAAGTGCGCAAGTTCTTGGACGAAAACGGCTTCATCGACATCGAAACCCCCATGCTGACCAAGAGCACGCCCGAAGGCGCCCGCGATTACTTGGTGCCCAGCCGTGTGCACGATGGTCAGTTCTTTGCGTTGCCCCAGTCGCCCCAGTTGTTCAAGCAATTGCTCATGGTGGCCGGCTACGACCGTTACTACCAAATCACCAAGTGCTTCCGCGACGAAGACCTGCGCGCCGATCGTCAGCCCGAATTCACGCAGATTGATATTGAAACGTCCTTCTTGGGCGAACAAGAAATCCGCGACATGTTCCAAGGCATGATCAGCAGCGTGTTCAAGAAAGTTTTGAACATCGACCTAGGCGCCTTCCCTGTCATGGCTTATTCAGAAGCCATGCACCGCTTCGGCTCCGACAAACCCGACTTGCGCGTCAAGTTGGAGTTCACCGAACTGACCGACATCATGGGCGATGTGGACTTCAAAGTTTTCAGCACACCAGCCACCACCCCCGGTGGCCGTGTGGTGGCCTTGCGCGTGCCCGGTGGTGCTGACATCAGCCGCGGCGAGATCGATGGCTACACCGAGTTCGTCAAAATTTACGGTGCCAAAGGTTTGGCCTGGATCAAGGTCAACGAAGTGGCCAAAGGTCGCGACGGTTTGCAAAGCCCTATCGTGAAGAACTTGCACGATGCGGCCATTGCCGAAATTCTGAAACGCACCAACGCCCAAGACGGCGACATCTTGTTCTTCGGCGCCGACAAAGCCAAAGTGGTCAACGATGGCATTGGTGCTTTGCGACTCAAAATTGGTCACAGCGAATTTGCCAAAAAATCGGGCTTGTTCGAAAACCGTTGGGCACCGATGTGGGTGGTTGACTTCCCCATGTTCGAATACGACGAAGAGTCGCAGCGTTACACAGCCGTGCACCACCCCTTCACAGCGCCCAAAGACGGCCACGAAGACTGGATGGTCACCGCGCCCGAGAAGTGCATTGCCAAAGGCTATGACATGGTCTTGAACGGCTGGGAAATTGGCGGTGGTTCTGTGCGTATTCACCGCGCCGACGTGCAGCAAAAAGTGTTTGATGCATTGAAGATCACACCCGAAGAAGCCCAACTCAAATTTGGTTTCTTGCTGGATGCTTTGCAGTATGGCGCGCCACCTCACGGCGGCTTGGCCTTTGGTTTGGACCGCATCATCACTTTGATGACCGGTGCCGAGTCCATCCGCGACGTGATTGCCTTCCCCAAAACACAACGTGCGCAGTGCTTGCTCACCCAAGCCCCAAGCCCCGTGGACGAGAAGCAATTGCGCGAATTGCACATTCGGGTACGCAACCCCGAAGCCGTTAAGGCTTAAAGCAAAAAGGCCGCTTGAAGCGGCCTTTTTTCATGGGGATGCCATGCCAGCGGTCAATGCTGGCGCTGAATAGGGCCCCTTACTTGGCGCCCAATCGCCACAAAGAAGTGAGCTCAGCAGACCTTGCTGCATGCAAAGGGTCGCTTTCGTCTTGAACCTTCTTGTGCTCTGCTTTGGTGTCGAGTTTGCCGATCACCTTCAGGCCACCGGCTGCAATCCATTCTTCGAGTTCTGCGCGGGTGCGCAGTCCCAAATGCTCCGCCAAGTCTGACAAGATCAACCAGCCTTCGCCCTTAGGCGCTAGATGCGCTGCCAAACCCGCCAAGAAGCCTTTCAGCATGGCGCTGTTCTCATCGTAGATGGCACGCTCGATGGGCGCGCTGGCACGTGCAGGCAGCCAAGGGGGATTGCAAACAATGAGGGGTGCTTTGCCTTCAGGGAAGAGGTCAGCTTGGGTCAACTCAACTTTGCCTTGAAGTCCTAAGCGCTGAATATTTTCTTTGGCACAGGCCAAAGCCCGGGTATCTAGGTCGGTGCCCACTACGCGCTTCACGCCACGCTTGGCCAGTACGGCAGACAACACACCCGTGCCCACGCCAATGTCAAAGGCCAATTCGGTACTGGGTAGGGGCGCATCGGCCACCAGTTGAATGTATTCGCCTCGAACGGGTGAAAACACGCCATAACTGGGATGAATACGGTTGTTGGGCGCGCTGCCCAGGGCAGAAATTTCCATGCCTTTTTGGTGCCACTCGTGCGCACCCACCAAGCCAAGCAATTCGCGCAGAGATGTGACGCAGCCAGTTGTGCCCGCAGGGCCCCAAGCTTCTTTCATGGCTTCGCGCCAATCGGGTGCACGTCGCAAACTGATCTGACGGTCTGGATTGACTTGAATCAAGATCATGCTGAGGGTGCGTGCACGTTGCGATTGGGCTTGACGGTGCAAGTGGAAATTCTCTTGTGGTGTGTGTGTCACCTCAGGGTTGGATTTGGAGGTACGGCGAACTTTTTTAGGGGCGTCGCAGCGACGCGCCAAGGCCTGCAACAACAACCTGGCATTTTGAAAGTCACCTCGCCACAGCATGCCCGTACCTGCGCAGGCCAGGCGGTAAGCGCTGTCGGCATTCAGGGTGTCATCGGCCAGAACCACGCGCTTGGGCAGGGTTGCGCCACGTTCACTGCGCCATTCGTCTTGGCAGTCGTGGCCGTTTTCTTGCCAAGTTAATTGCTGGGTGTCAGCGCTTTGCGCAGGTGTGGAGGAGGTGGTTGATTCTGAAAGTTGCATGGGGTGATCATAGGCGTTTCAGCAACAAGTCTTGCAAACCAAGCGAAGCGGTGCAAAGTTCATGCAGAATGTTCATGAGATGAAAGACAAGTCCTACAAAATTCCTGAATCTGTGCTGGTGGTGATCTACACCCCACAAGCCGATGTCTTGTTGATTCGCCGAGCAGACGCGGGCACTTGGCAATCGGTCACAGGCAGCAAAGATGCCCTCGATGAATCTTGGGCAGCAACAGCCCAGCGTGAGGTGATGGAAGAAACAGGCCTAGACACAAGCCACCCTGATTTGGCCCTCACCGACTGGTGTCTTGAGAACGTTTATGAAATTTATCCTGCTTGGCGATTTAGGTATGCCCCAGAGGTCTTCCAAAACCGAGAACGCGTCTTTGGTTTGGCTTTGCCGCATCGGTTACCGATTCAATTAAGCCCAGCAGAGCACACTGAATTTCAATGGCGACCTTGGCGTGAAGCGGCCGACATTTGTTTCTCACCTTCCAACGCAGAAGCCATCTTGATGCTTTCACACAGGCTCGCGCTAGCCAATGAAAACTGACAAGCCCGCATTCTTAAAAGTCGCTACCTACAACATCCACAAGGGTGTGCAGGGTTTGGGTCCGGCGCGGCGCTTGGAAATTCACAATTTGGGCTTGGCGATTGAGCAATTGGATGCAGACATTGTGTGCCTTCAAGAAGTGAGAAAGGTCCACCGGCGTGAAGAAAAATACTTCAAGCATTGGCCCGAGTTGCCTCAAGCAGAATTTTTGGCACCGCCCGGTTATGAAGCGGTTTATCGAACCAATGCGGTCACGCGCCATGGTGAACATGGCAATGCGTTGCTGTCCAGATGGCCCGTCATTTCTCACCGACACGAAGACATGTCGGACCATCGATTTGAACAGCGCGGCTTGTTGCATGTTGAAGTCAAAGTGGGCGATGCGACGGCGCCCCATGCCAGTCAGACAGAACCAGTGAATGTCCATGTCATCGTGGTTCATCTGGGCTTGATTCCGGCCAGCCGCGTGAGACAAGTGGCGCAATTGCACAAATACATTGCGCGTGAAGTGCCAGATAACGCGGCCTTGCTGGTGGCAGGCGACTTCAACGATTGGGGTGCGCGCATCAGCCGCTTGATGCAGAGCAAAGATTTGCAAGAGTGGCAAACAAATGCGCAACCCACCTATCCCTCGCGCTTGCCCATGGTACAGCTAGACCATGTCTACGCCCGAGGCCTGAGGCCTGTCAGTCAAATGGTGCCACATGGCAAGATTTGGCAACGCATGTCAGACCATTTGCCCTTGGTGGCCAAGTTTGAGCGATGAAAAATCATCCCCCCTTGCGTGATGGTCACCAAATCAAGCTGTTAAAAGGTGGCGGCGAATTTTTTCCTGAGCTCATTCGAGCCATTGATGCGGCACGTTCGCACATTCAACTTGAAACATATATTTTTGATTTTCATGCGACAGGCGCGCTGGTTGCAGCAGCCTTAGAACGAGCAGGTCGCCGTGGTTTGCGGGTCTGGGTGGTGGTGGACGGCGTCGGTACACCGCGCTTGAGCGAAGAGTGGCGGGTGCGATTCGACCAGGCAGGTGTGGTGTGGCGTGTTTATTCGCCTTTGGGTGCTTTGGGACTGCTAATTCCCAGCCGGTGGCGACGTCTGCACCGCAAGTTGTGTGTCATTGATGGCCAGGTGGCATTTTGTGGTGGCATCAATATTTTGGATGATTGGCACGACCCTCAGCATGGCGCCTTGAAATCACCACGGCTCGATTTTGCGGTCTGTGCCACCGGGGCTTTGGTTCAACAAGTGCAAGAGGCCACGACTCAGTTGTGGTGGCGCATGCAGGCGGTGCGTCATGTGCGTCAGCAAAATTTTCCTGAAGCCTTCAGCTCATTTCGGGCGGCTGGTTTGCATTTACCTTGGTTACACGATGCCCAATTGGCGCAGGGCCCCAAATGGGTGGCACGCGCAGGTTTGTTGCTGCGTGACAATGTGCTGCACCGCAGTCAAATTGAAAAAGCCTATCGCCGCGCCATTGGCAAAGCCCGCCACGACATTCTGATTGCCAATGCGTACTTCTTACCCGGCAGAAAATTAAGACAAGCCCTGATTCATGCAGCGCAACGAGGCGTTCGGGTGCAATTGCTGTTGCAGGGTCGTTATGAGTACTTCATGCAATACCACGCTGCACGACCTGTCTACGGCCAACTGTTGGCGGCAGGTGTCGAGATTTATGAATACGCTGAAAGTTTTTTACATGCCAAAGTGGCGGTCATCGATGCCCACCACGAGCACCCTTGGGCAACGGTAGGATCTTCCAATTTGGATCCTTTTAGCCTGCTGCTTGCACGTGAAGCCAATGTGGTGGTTGCCGATGGTTTTTTTGCCAAGCAATTGCAGTCTGGCCTGATACACGCCATTGAAACGGGTAGCCAAAGGGTCATGCCTGAAGCTTTGCAGGCGCGCTCCAAGTTTCAACGGGTAATGGGCTGGGCGGCGTTTGGTTTGATGCGGCTTGCCCTCTGGCTTACTGGCAATCGCTACTAAGCTGTTTCTGTAGGCGGAACAGTTCAAGTCCGTACCGGCAGAAGTGGCATCAATCACTGGTACGATTGTGTTTTGAATTAGCAAAACAGACGCCTATGAACGCCCCCGCCCATTTGCCTGCAGAGGACATCGGTACGCCCGTTTCCGTCAAGATTCGTGAGCGCATCCAGGCAGCGCGCAAACGCTTCAATGCCAACGACAACATTTCTGAATTCATTCAGCCGGGTGAATTGGAAAATTTGCTCGACGAAGTTGCTGGAAAAATGCAAACGGTTTTGGACAGCATGGTGATCGACACGCAAAACGATCACAACACCCAAGACACGGCCCGCCGCGTGGCCAAAATGTATTTGAAAGAAGTCTTCAAGGGCCGCTATGTGGAAGGTCCTGAAGTGACCGAATTCCCAAATGCCGAGCACTTGAACGAACTCATGATTGTGGGCCCCATCACGGTTCGCAGCGCGTGCAGCCACCATTTGTGCCCAGTCATTGGTCAAATTTGGATTGGCGTCATGCCCAACGAGCACACCAACGTCATTGGCTTGTCAAAGTACGCACGCCTGGCCGAGTGGATCATGGGCCGCCCGCAAATTCAGGAAGAGGCCGTGGTTCAGTTGGCCGACCTCATTCAACGCAAAACCCAACCAGATGGCTTGGCCATCGTGATGGAAGCCAGCCACTTTTGCATGGGCTGGCGTGGCGTCAAAGACATGGACAGCAAAATGATCAACTCGGTCATGCGCGGTGTGTTCCTTAAAGATGCCAATTTGCGCCGTGAATTCTTGGCATTGATTCCCAGAAAGGCTTAATCATGTTGGTTCGTTTACTCTACGCCAGTCGCGCAGTTGATGGTCAGCCTTCCGTCATTGAGTCGATCTTGGCCCAGTCTCGCCAGTTCAATCCCAGCACCGGTATCACAGGTATTTTGGTCTACGGTGGTGGTATCTTTTTGCAAGCCATCGAAGGCGGTCGTGAAGCGGTCAGCGAGTTGTATGGCCACATCCAAAAAGACGCTCGTCACAAACAAGTGGTCTTGTTGCATTACGAAGAAATTTCAGAGCGCCGCTTTGGTGGCTGGACCATGGGGCAGGTTGATGTGTCCCGCGTCAATACCAATATTTTGCTCAAGTATTCCGAGCGTGCCGAACTAGACCCCTACAGCGTGTCTGGCGTGGTCTCATTGGCCCTGCTCGAAGAGTTAATGGCCACGGCTTCGATCATTGGGCGCGCCTGATTTTTCAGCGCTGAGTTTGCTGGGCTGCGATTTTTCAAGCAGCCCCAGCAAGCGCAAACCCATTGTGGTGGCCCAAGGCTCGTTGCATGCAGGCTGCGTGCAACTGAAACAGTTGCGACCATTTGAAACCCTTGCATCTTTTCAAGATTTTCTTCACCAACCCATTGCCAATGATGCGCTGTGTGTAGGCGGTTTTGATTTGCCTTTTGGCCTGCCAAGGGCATGGGTTGAAGCCATGCAATGGCCAGTCACTTGGCCAGAATGCATGGACCGCTATGCCTTGCATTCGCGTGAAGAGTTGCGTCAGTTATTCAAGTCTTTTTGCGATGCCAGACCCGCCGGCGCTAAATTTGCGCACCGCTCGACGGATCTGCCTGCAGGGTCGAGTCCCTCTATGAAATGGGTGAACCCACCTGTGGCTTGGATGATGCACGCTGGCGTTCCGCTGCTTCGACAAGCCGCTTGGACCTTGCATGGATTGGAGGAAGGGCGAGCCAATTGCGTTGCGCTTGAAGCTTACCCAGGTTTGTTGGCGCGTGAAATTGTGGGGCATCGCAGCTACAAAAGTGACGACAAATCGAAACACACCTCCGAGCGCTGGGTTGCTCGCAAAGACATTTTGCACGCCTTGGATTTGGCGCAAACTCGTTTGGCCTTGCGCTTGAAATTAACGGCGGCGCAGCACGACACATTGTTGGCCGATGGGTCGGGTGACGCTTTGGACGCTGTGCTGTGCATGGTTCAAGCGGCTTGGGCTTGTGTACAACATGAAGAAGCCAAAGCCAAAGGTCAGAAGCCCAACTATGGCATGCCCAACTTTGACGGTTTAGAAGGTTGGATCGTCAGCGCTTAATGCCTTAACGGCATTGGTGCTTAGTATCGGTGCTTAGGAACAGTTTTTAAATGGCCAGGCCTGCGATGTCGTCAGGCATGTCTTGCAGGTCACGCAGTGCAACAATGGCCTCGGTGTCTGTGCGATACAAACGAACACCGTCATGACCTTCTAGCTCACCCGCTTTGCGCAAGGTGTTTTCGACGGGTAGTTTGATGCCGCTGATGTGCAATTGAATGTGCCGTTGAGACAGTTGCTTGCGCAATTGCTGAAGCGTTTCAACGCCCGTGGCATCGATTCGGTTGATGGGCTGTGCAAACAAACACACATGTTGAATGCCCGGTAAATCACGCAACTTTTCGGTGATGTACTTTTCAAAACTGCTGGCCGCTGCAAAATCCAACTCGGCATCCATCCTCAACGCAAAAACGTTTTGCGCCAGGGGGGGCAGTTGCCATAAGTGCCGGTCGCGCAAACTGCCATCGTCATGGAGTCCGACTTCAATGATGCGGGGGTGCAGGCGGGTATGTAAAAAGTGACTGAGCCCAATCAATACGCCCGCCAGCACGCCCCAATAAATGCGCGGCGTGCTGAGCAGCGTGATGGCAAAAGTCAAACCTGCAGTGCTGGCTTCGATCCGTGATATTTGCCAAAGTTTGACAAAAGCTTTGGGTTGAATCAGGCTGGAAACTGCCAAGATCACGATGGCGGCCAAAACTGCGCGTGGCACATGAAACAGTGCTGGCGATGCATACACGGCCAGCAGTACAAAGGAAGCTGTGGCGATGGCTGCCCAGCCTGTTTTGGCACCCGATGCCAAGCTAATGGCCGATCTGGAAAAAGAGGTGCTGGTGGCAAAACTGCCACACAGTGCAGAAGTGATTTTGGCCATGCCTTGGCCAATCAAATCCTGGTTCTCTTGCCACAGCGTGCCTTCTTTTTGATTTTCAGTTTTGGCACTGGAAGCCGCCTCTAAAAAGCTGACGAGTGCAATCAGCAAGGCTGGGCCCAACAGCAAACCCAATTCCGACCATGGCAACAGGCTGGGCAAAGACAAAGTAGGCAGCGATGCAGGCAAGGCGCCAATCACGGCGCCGCCTTGTTGGGCAAACCCCATTGCATAACTGATGCCCGCTGTAGCCGCCACCACCAACATGATGCTAGGCCATTTGGGCAACCATTTTTTGGCTGCAAACAGTGCAGCCAAACTGCCCAGTCCAAACGCCAAATCGGAGGCTTGAATGTTGCCGCCTGGTTGCCAACCAGAGATGGCGGGCAACTGCGACGCCATGACCAGCAAGCCTGCGGCTTGCGTAAAACCCATCATGACCGGCGAACTGATGAGGTTGAGCAGCCAACCATAGCGCAGCAAACCCATGAGCAATTGCAAAGTTCCTGCAAGCAGGGCTAACCAAATGGCCAATTCCACCCAAAGGGCACTGCCAGGTTGGGCCATGCCAGCAAGGGACGCGCTGATGAGAACGCAGGTGAGTGCAGAAGGCCCAATCGAGAGCCGGGTGGAGCCGCCCCACAACACGCCCACCACAGCAGGCAACAGCGCGGCGTACAAGCCAGTGACCAAGGGCATGCCAGCCAAGGCGGCGTAAGCAACAGATTGCGGCACCATGAGCAAAGCAACAGAAAAGCCAGCAAACCACTCGTTGCGGAAACCCTCAGGGCTTAGGCGGGGCCACTTGAGAAAGGGCAACCAGGCTTGAAGAGATTTCATGAAGCGATGACAGGTTCGATTTGTTTAAGCGCGCAAATTGCTGCACACAGGGCACTGAGAGTGCCTTTGCGTTTGGATGCTTTGCCAGTCCATGTGTTGCGCATTGAGCATCATCAATTGTCCGCGAAGGCTGCTGCCCATGCCGCTCAGTATCTTGAGCGCTTCAGCGGCTTGCATGCTGCCCATGATGCCTACCAAAGGGGCCAACACACCCATGGTGGCGCAGCGGGTCTCTTCGAAATTTTGTGCAGGTGGAAAAACGCACGCATAGCAGGGGGCGTCGGCATGCTGGGTGTCGTACACCGATATCTGGCCATCCAATCGCAAAGCCGAAGCAGATACCAATGGTTTTGCGTGGCCAACGCAAGCCAAATTGATGGCATGTCGCGTTTGAAAATTGTCTGTGCAGTCGAGAACCACATCAGCATGCGGCACTAGCTTCTCAAGCAAGGCCGTATCGGCTTTAAGGCAGTAGGTACTGACTTGCACTTCAGGGTTGATGGCCAGCATGGCGGTTTTGAGAGACTCAACTTTGGGCAGACCCACGCGCGCCTGTGTGTGTGCAATTTGCCGTTGCAAATTGGTCACGTCAACCTCGTCGTGGTCTATCAAGCTGATGTGCCCTACGCCAGCACTGGCCAAGTAGAGCGCTGCAGGTGATCCCAAGCCGCCAGCACCCACAACAAGCGCATGCGATTGGGCAACGCGTTCCTGTCCTTCAACGCCCCATTCTTCTAGCAGAATGTGACGTGAATAGCGCAGAAGTTGGTCGTCCCTCATGGGCGCTTACTTGTCTTTTTTGGATTCTTTGCGTTCTGCCAAAGTAGCGCTCGCTTTGACCGGCAAGCCTTTTAACTGGTTCAGTGCTTGGTTGAGTTGGAAGTCTTTGGCCGAACCAAATTCGGGCGGTCTTCTTTCAGACTCTGGTTTCTTGGCATCGGCTTCTAATTTTTTCAAAGCTTCTTCACGTGCTTTTTGACGTTCTTCGTTTTTCTTCTCGGCTTCTTGACCATTGCCTAAATGTTTTTCCAAGTCGGCTTCGCGAGTGCGCAAAGCTGCAAAGACATTGCCATTTTCAGTTTCATCGAGCATCACATCAGGCAAGATGCCTTTGGCCTGAATGGAGCGACCATTGGGCGTGTAATAACGTGCGGTGGTGAGCTTGAGCGCCGTATCGGGGCCAAGCTGGCGCACGGTTTGAACGGAGCCTTTGCCAAAGGTTTGGCTGCCCATGATGGTGGCACGTTTGTGATCTTGCAATGCGCCTGCCACGATTTCGCTGGCAGAAGCAGAGCCTTCATTGACCAATACCACCAGGGGCACGTTTTTCAGTTGGCCTTGGGTGTTTTGTGTCAGGCGCTGAATGGGATCGCCATCAGAGCTGCGGCGCCAAAACTGAGGTGATGCCTTGTAAACAAACTTGCTTTCTTCCAATTGGCCGTTGGTGGACACCACCGTGACGTTTTCTGGCAAGAAGGCCGCTGACAGTGCAACGGCTGCATCGAGCAAGCCGCCTGGATCGTTGCGCAAATCAAGCACCAAACCCTTGAGCTTGGGTTCTTGTTTGTACATGTCTTCTAATTTTTTCGCGAAGTCTTCAACGGTGCGCTCTTGAAATTGCGCCACTCGAATCCAACCGTAACCCGACTCCAAAACTTTGGCCTTGACCGATTGAGTTTTGATTTCTTCACGCAAGATAGTGACCGTGAAGGTGCGACTTTCATCTTTGCGGAACACCGTCAGGACCACTTTGGTATTGGGTTCGCCGCGCATGCGTTTGACCGCATCGTTCATCGACAAACCTTTGACAAACACATCGTCAATTTTGGTGATGAGGTCGTTGGTTTTGAGGCCGGCACGGTCTGCAGGGGAACCCTCTATGGGGGACACGACTTTGACGACACCTTCTTCTTGGGTGATTTCAATGCCTACGCCGACGAAGCGGCCAGAAGTACCTTCGCTGAATTCTTTGAAACTCTTTTTGTCAAAATATTGAGAATGTGGGTCGAGGCTGGAGACCATGCCAGAGATGGCTTCAGTGATGAGTTTTTTCTCGTCGACGGCTTCAACATAGTCGCTCTTGACCATGCCAAATACAGCGGCCAGCTGTTGCAACTCTTCAAGGGGCAACGGCGCAAATGTGCCACGCGCCGTGGTTTGCAATGAAATGGTGGTGAGGGCACCGGCCAGTGCCCCCACGCTTAACCAACCGACAATTTTCAATTTTTGACCCATGTTCATTGACCCAGAGGGTCTCCTTTTGAACCAATATACACCCTGATGGCCATGCTTGTGGTCATCAGGGCTTGCCCCGATGGGGAAAATCAGGCCTTGCCTTGGCTGGCAACGGCTGCCGCAGCTTTGGCGGCAGCCTCGGCGTCGCCCAGGTAGTAGTTGCGAATAGGCTTCAAATTGGCATCGAGTTCGTATACCAAGGGAATGCCGTTGGGGATGTTCAAGTTCACGATGTCGTCATCGGAGATGTTGTCCAAGTACTTGATCAGGGCGCGAATCGAGTTACCGTGCGCAGCAACCACCACGCGCTTGCCAGCTTTAATGGCTGGCGCCATGGACTCGGACCAGAAGGGCACCACGCGTGCCACCGTGTCTTTGAGGCACTCAGTCAGGGGCACATCTTCGGGCTTGATCTTGGCATAACGCAGATCGCCTCTTTCGCAGCGAGGGTCTTGCGGTTCTAAAGCCGGCGGTGGTGTGTCGTAGCTGCGGCGCCACACCAAGACTTGCTCGTCGCCAAACTTTTTGGCCGTTTCAGCCTTGTTCAAGCCTTGCAAAGCGCCATAGTGACGCTCATTCAAGCGCCAGTTGTTGTGAACGGGCAGCCATTGACGGTCCATGGCGTCTAGCGTGTGCCAAAGGGTGTGAATGGCGCGCTTCAAGACGCTGGTGTAGGCCAAGTCAAACTCAAAGCCTTCGGCCTTCAATAGGCGTCCTGCCGCTTGCGCTTGGGCAATGCCTGTGGGGGTCAGGTCGACATCGGTCCAGCCAGTGAAGCGATTTTCTAAATTCCAGGTGGACTCGCCGTGGCGAATGAGAACGAATTTGTACATGGTGAAAGGATTAAACAGAGAGGACAATACAGGTTTCCGCTCGCCATTTTAGAATTCGAATCTGGCGTGCGGCCGATAAATACGCTGCATGTGAACTTTTTAAGGGTTTTTTGTGAATTTTTTGATTGAAAACTGGATGCTGGTTGCCGTGGCGGCAAGTTCTGCCTTGGCACTTTTCTGGCCCGCGATGACCAAAGGTGCCGCGAATGGGGTGCAACCCACCGAAGCCGTCTTGCTCATGAACCGCGAAAAAGCCGTGGTCATTGATGTTTGCGAGCCCGCCGAATTTGCCCAAGGGCACGTAGTCGGCTCTAAAAACATTCCCTTGTCCCAGCTCGAAGCTCAGTTGCCTCAAGTGGTCAAGAACAAGAACTTGCCTGTCATCATGGTTTGCCAAGTAGGGGGCCGCGCCAGCCGTGCTGCTGCCCAAGCTCAAAAATTGGGCTTTGAGCGTGCGCAAGCCTTGTCGGGCGGTTTGAAGTCTTGGCGCGAAGCCAACTTGCCTGTCGAAAAAGCCTAAGCATTTAAAGACCTCATTGGAGCCCTCATGCCACAAGTGAAGATGTACACCACCGCCGTTTGCCCCTACTGCGTTCGGGCCAAACAAGTCTTGAAGTCCAAAGGTGTCACCGACATCGAAGAAATCAGGATTGACACTCAGCCAGAAGCCCGCGACCACATGATGAAAATCACGGGCCGTCGCACGGTGCCGCAAATCTTCATTGGCGAAACCCATGTAGGTGGCTGCGACGATTTGATGGCCTTGGATGCCAAAGGCGGCTTGCTTCCGCTCTTGCAAGCCAACTGATTAGAGCCGCGCCAAGGGGCGCGTCGCCATCGGTCATAATCTGTTCCGAACCCGCGGCAGGGGCTTGTTCAAGCGGCCGCTGGGATGTTCCTTTCACAACAAGTTCATTTATGTCAGAAGAAAACACCCCCCTGTTCCAGATCCAGCGCGTTTACTTGAAAGAAGCGTCTTTGGAGCAGCCCAATTCACCGGCCATTTTGTTGGAACAACAACAACCTGCTGTCGACATTCAATTGGGTGTTGAAGCCAATCAAGCCGCTGAGGGTGTTTACGAAATTTGCGTCACTGCCACTGTGCACACCAAGATTGACGACAAAACAGTGTTTTTGGTGGAGTGCAAACAAGCTGGCATTTTTGAAATCCGCAATTTGCCCGAAGACCAAATGGGCCCCATCATGGGCATCGCTTGCCCTCAAATCGTGTACCCCTATTTGCGCGGCAACGTTGCAGACATGGTGACACGCGCTGGTTTTCCGCCAGTGCACTTGGCAGAAATCAATTTCCAAGCCATGTACGAACAACAACAAGCTGAGGCTGCCAGCCAAGCGGCGGCTGCCCCTCAAGTTCAATAATTCGTTGGTGAAAGCACCAGCTTGAGCCTGAAGATTGCGATCATCGGGGCCGGTGCTTGGGGCACGGCACTGGCCATCAGTGCCAGCCGCGAAGGCACAGGGCATGCCATTCAGTTGTGGACGCGTGACCCTGCTGCTGCTTCAGAATTGCAAACACTTCGAAGCAATCAACGTTATTTGCCGGGCGTTCAATTTCCCTCTGCATTGCATTGCGTCAGCACGCCTGTTTCAGAATTGTTCTCATGGGCACAGCAACACGATTTAATCGTGCTGGGCACCCCCATGTCTGCTTTGCGTGGCATGTTGCAAACTTTGCAACATGTTCAAGTGCCGGTGGCGTGGCTTTGCAAAGGTTTTGAGGCTGCTGGTCATGGTGTCGAGTCGGGTGCTATGCCGCATGAGGTGTGTCAGCAAGTAGCGCCGCATCTGATGGCTGGCGCTTTGAGTGGTCCTAGCTTTGCCCTCGAGGTGGCCAATGCACAACCTACTGCGTTGGTTGCTGCCAGCGCTCAAGCCAGCGTCCGTCAAATATTGGTCGATGCCTTTCACAGTTCTAGTTTGCGCATTTATGCCAACGAAGATATCGTGGGGGTGGAGGTGGGTGGCGCCGTAAAGAACGTCTTGGCCATTGCCACAGGTTTGTGCGATGGCTTGAACCTTGGATTGAATGCCCGCGCCGCTTTGATCACCCGTGGATTGTCTGAAATGACACGGCTGGGTGTGGTGCTTGGCGCTAAACCAGAGACCTTCATGGGCTTGTCTGGCTTGGGCGATTTGGTGTTAACGGCAACCGGCGATTTAAGTCGCAATCGCAAGGTGGGCTTGTTGTTGGCGCAAGGCATGGACTTGCAACAAGCGGTTCTATCTTTAGGGCACGTTGCCGAAGGGGTTTACAGTGCGCGTACGGTGGTCAAGCGCGCACAAGCTTTAGGCGTTGACATGCCCATATCTCAAGCGGTGGTGGCTTTGCTCGATGGCCATTTGAAACCCGCAGAAGCCGTAGCCGCTTTGATGGGGCGTGATGCTAAAGGGGAAGCGGCTTAAACAGGTGTGAAGGCCAAGCGCACATAGATGGGTGCGAAAGCTTCAGCTTGTGTAATTTCAATCAGTGTTTCTTTGGCCAGCTCTAGCAGGGCAATGAAGGTGACCACCAACACCGGTGAGCCTTTGCTGGGATCGAACAAGTTTTCAAATTCGACAAACTTGCGGCCCTGAAGGTGCTTCAGGACAATGCTCATGTGCTCGCGCACGCTGAGTTCTTCGCGAGAAATTTTGTGGTGTTGAACCAGCTTGGCGCGTTTCATGATGTCGCGCCAGGCTTCTTGCAGTTCGACCAAATGCACATCGGGGAAGCGCGGTTGCAAACTTTGCTCGATGTAAACCTGAGCCTTCAAAAAGTCGCGACCATACTGCGGCAAATTGCCCAGTTGCATGGAAGCCATTTTCATTTGCTCGTACTCCAGCAAACGGCGAACCAATTCGGCGCGTGGATCTTCGGGCTCTTGCCCTTCGGCCACTTTTTTGGGAGGCAGCAACATGCGTGATTTGATTTCAATCAGCATGGCAGCCATGAGCAAATATTCCGCGGCCAACTCTAAGTTGTGCTCACGAATTTCATCGACATAGCTGAGGTACTGGCGCGTGACCGCGGCCATGGGAATGTCGAGGATGTTGAAGTTTTGCTTGCGAATGAGATACAACAACAAGTCCAGAGGACCTTCGAAGGCCTCTAGAAAAACCTCCAGAGCATCCGGTGGAATGTAAAGGTCGTTGGGCATGGAAAACAAAGGCTCGCCATACAAGCGCGCCACGGCCACGTGATCGATGACCTCGGGCAGGCCCGCAGTGTTTTCAACCGCGGGAAGTACCTCAGGGGATGTGACCGTATTTTCCAAAAGTCTTAACCTTTGGTCTGATAGACGTAAGGTTTTTGAGCTACGCGACCTTCGTTGAACTCTTTCAAGCCATGGCGGTCAACGGAAGCGTTCCACAACAAAGCGCGTGCTTCTTGTTGGGCATTGTCCAAATGAGGACGATCGGCCTTGAGTTGTTCAATGAACTGCGTAGCGTCTGATTGGTAGTCGGGACGACGGAAGAAATGCAAGAGCGACATGACAAAGCGCTTTCTATGAATAAGCTCGTATTTTAGCGGGCTGGCGCTAAGGGTTGACTGAAGACAAGGCAGTTTCTAGGCCACTGGCCCAATCGGCCTTGAAATCTTTGCCCACCAGCGCTTCAAGTCCGGTTCTTTGGGCAATGTCGAGTGGCTGGTGGTTGAGACCACAAATGATGAGCCTAACCTGACGCTTTTGGCAGACATGAGCCAAGGAAACAAGTGCGTCTGCCCCTGAAGAGTCAATGTAGATGAGGTTTTTGAGGTCTAAGACGACGGCTTTTTTGGGTAACTGGTCCTCGATGGCTTCAACCAATTTGACGGCGCCAAAAAACAAGGCTCCATAAAAACGGTAAGCACCGATGTGGCCATCTTGACCCGTTAAGACCTGTGCGTCTTTGGGAGACAGCTGCTCGACGCGACTTAGGTTGGAGATTCGGTAGATGAACGTGATGCCAGCCGCAACAAGGCCAAATTCAACGGCAACCGTCAAGTCAACCATAACGGTGAGCAAAAATACGGCGATCAGGGTGATCCTGTAAGGTGCTCGGAATTGCTTGAGGTCTGAAAAAGCATGCCACTCACCCATGTTCCAAGCCACAAACATCAAGATGGCGGCCAATGCTGCCAAAGGGACATGGTTGGCCAGCGGGGCAGCTACCCAGACCACCAGCAACAAGGTGAGTGCATGGATCATGCCTGCGATGGGGGAACGGCCGCCGCTTTTGACATTGGTGACGGTGCGTGCAATGGTGCCCGTGGCCGGCATACCGCCAAAGAAAGGCGTCACAAAGTTGGCGACACCTTGTGCCATCAGCTCTTGGTTGGGGTTGTGGCGGTCACCAATGAGGCCATCAGCAATGCGAGCGCATAACAAAGATTCGATGGCACCCAGCAGGGTGAGTGTAAAGATCGGCATGCTGAGATGTTTCAATGCGTCAATACTGAACTCAGGCCACACAAGGCTGGGCAGCGCAGACGGAATGCCGCCAAATTTGCTGCCAATGGTTTCTACAGGCAAGCTCATCATTTGGGCCAACAGGGTGGCGATCACCAAAGCCACAATGGAGCCGGGGACGACCTGCAAGATTCGGCGTAAGCTGCTTGACGGTGTTTGTGGAGGGCGAGATGCAAAACTGCGTTGCCACAGCACGATTAGCATCAGTGAGCCAGAAGCCAGTGCAAACGACGTGAGTTGAAAGCTGGGCCAAGCATCGTTCAAGGCGCGCAGAATGCCAAAGAAATCGGCGGGCATGTTGTTGACTGTCAGGCCCAAAAAATCCTTGGCCTGCGACAGCATGATCAGTACTGCAATGCCATTGGTGAAGCCAATGACCACAGCCACCGGAATGAAGCGAATGAGCGTGCCCAATTTGAGCAAGCCCATGGTGAACAAAAGCACCCCAGACGCTGCCGTGGCAATGATCAAATTGGCCAAGCCATAGCGCTCCAAGATGCCATACACAATGACAATGAAGGCGCCAGCAGGACCCCCAATTTGAACCCTGCTGCCGCCCAGTGCAGAAATAATGAAGCCGGCAATGATGGCGGTGAACAAGCCTGCTTCGGGTTTGAGGCCCGAAGCAATGGCAAAGGCCATGGCCAAAGGCAAAGCCACCACCCCCACGGTGACGCCCGACGCGATGTCAGAGCCCAGTTGCTCGCGCGTGTAACCCTTTAAAGAGTCAACGAGCTTGGGGCGAAAGAAAAAGGCCATGCGTCAGTGTAGCCCTCAGTGAATGCGCATGCCGGGCTTTGCACCTGGCCATGGATTCAAGACATAAATACCGGGTTCGGCTTTTTCGTCTGCATGGCTGGCGGCCAGCACCATGCCTTCAGACACGCCAAACTTCATTTTGCGCGGTGCCAAATTGGCCACCATGACGGTGAGCTTGCCGACCAAGTCTTCGGGCTTGTAGACACTGGCAATGCCGCTGAACACATTGCGGTGTTTGCCTTCGCCCACATCCAAGGTGAGGCGTAAGAGTTTGGTAGAGCCTTCCACGGCTTCGCATTGGACAATTTGCGCAATGCGCAAATCGATTTTGGCAAAGTCGTCGATGGAAATGGTGGGTGCAATGACTTCGCCGCCAGGCAAGGGTGCAGCTTCGACCACGGGCTCGGGCGCTTCGAACAATGAATCGAGCATCGCCACATCGACGCGTTGCATCAAGTGCTTGTAATCGTTGATGGCGTGGCCTACACCAAGTGAAGCCTTCACATCTGTGAAGTTCATCGCATCGATGTTCAAGAACTTTTCAACATTGCTGGCCAAAGAAGGCAGCACGGGCTTGAGCATGAGGCTGAGCAAACGGAAGGCTTCGATGCAAGTGGTGCACACGTCGTGCAGGCGTGCATCCATGCCTTCTTGCTTGGCCAATTCCCAAGGTTTGTTTTGGTCGACGTATTCGTTCACGCGGTCGGCCAAGAGCATCACTTCGCGCAATGCTTTGGCGTAGTCGCGTTCGTCATAAAGCTTGGCAATGGGCGCCACACCTTCGTGTAACTGCTTCAGCAAAGCTTGGCCATCGGCCGATACAGTGCCCAACTTGCCGCCCAAGCGTTTGGCAATGAAACCTGCTGCGCGCGATGCAATGTTGATGTACTTGCCCACCAAGTCGGAGTTGACGCGGGCCAAAAAGTCGTCGGGGTTGAAGTCGACGTCTTCGTTGCGGCCGTTCAGTTTGGCGGCAATGTAGTAGCGCAACCACTCGGGGTTCATGCCGAGCTTCAGATACTTGAGGGGGTCGAGGCCAGTACCGCGGCTCTTGCTCATCTTCTCGCCACTGACGGTTAGGAAGCCGTGCACAAACACGGCATTGGGCGTTTTACGGCCGCTAAAGTGAAGCGTGGCTGGCCAGAACAAGGTGTGGAAATACGTGATGTCTTTGCCAATAAAGTGGTATTGCTCCACATTGGGGTTGTTGATGTAGGCGTCGTAGTCCACCCCAATCTTGCCCAGATAGTTCTTCAGTGAAGCCAAATAGCCAATGGGCGCATCGAGCCAAACGTAGAAGTATTTACCGGGGGCATCTGGAATTTCAATGCCGAAATAAGGGGCATCGCGGCTAATGTCCCAATCGCTCAAACCGCCTTGGCCGTCTTCGTCTTTGGTAAACCACTCTTTGATTTTGTTCAGCACTTCGGGCTGCAAACGGCCTGCCTCGTGCGTCCATTTTTCTAAGAACGCAATGCAGCGGGGGTCTGACAATTTAAAAAAGTAGTGCTCCGATTGTTTGAGCACCGGGGTGGCGCCCGACAAGGTGGAGTAGGGGTTCTTCACTTCGGTGGGGGCGTACACCGCACCGCAAGACTCGCAACTGTCGCCGTATTGGTCTTTGGCGCCGCACTTGGGGCATTCACCTTTGATGAAGCGGTCGGGCAGGAACATTGACTTTTCGGGGTCAAAGTACTGCTCGATGGTTTTGGTGGCAATCAGGCCGGCGGCTTTGAGGTCGCGGTAAATTTGTTGGGCCAGTTCGTGATTTTCTGGGCCGTCTGTTGAATGCCAGTTGTCGAAGGCAATGTGAAAGCCATCGAGGTAAGGTTTGCGGCCCGCTGCAATGTTGGCCACAAATTGCTGTGGCGTGATGCCGGCTTTTTCGGCGGCAATCATGATGGGGGCGCCGTGCGCATCGTCAGCACACACAAAATGCACCTCATGGCCTTGCATGCGTTGTGCGCGAACCCAGATGTCGGCCTGGATGTATTCCATGATGTGACCGATGTGGAAATTGCCATTGGCATAAGGCAATGCGGTCGTGACAAAAATTTGTCTTTGGGCAGCAGTGAGGTTCGAAACAGACGAAGCAGACATGAGGGGGCAATTTGTAGGGGAATCCTTGATTTTATGGGCTTCGGCCGCCCGATGTCGCTAAACTCCCGCCCATTCTCAGAAAGTTTCACATGTCGACCCCAGAACAACTCCAAAAAGCCCTCGAATCGGTCATTGACCCCAACACGGGCAAAGATTTTGTCTCCACCAAAGCCCTCAAAAATCTGGTGGTAGACGGCGGCAATGTGGCTTTTGACGTCGAGTTAGGCTATCCCGCTAAGAGCCAAATTCCTGGCTTGCGCAACGCACTGATTGCAGCTGCCAAACAAGTGCCAGGCGTCACCAACGTGTCGGCCAATGTCACTACCAAAATTGTGGCCCATGCAGCACAGCGCGGCGTGGCCTTGTTGCCTCAGGTGAAAAACATCGTGGCCGTTGCCTCTGGCAAAGGCGGCGTAGGCAAGAGCACCACCGCCGTCAATTTGGCGCTGGCCCTGGCCGCAGAAGGCGCCAGTGTGGGCTTGCTCGATGCCGACATTTACGGCCCCAGCCAGCCCATGATGATGGGCATTGAAGGCCGTCCCGAAAGCGAAGACGGCAAAACCATGGAACCCATGGAAAACTACGGCGTTCAAGTGATGTCGATTGGTTTCTTGGTGAACCAAGACGAAGCCATGATTTGGCGTGGCCCCATGGCCACGCAGGCGCTCGAGCAGTTGCTGCGCCAGACCAATTGGAAAGATTTGGACTACTTGATCATCGACATGCCGCCCGGCACCGGTGACATCCAACTCACGCTCAGCCAACGCGTGCCCATGACGGGCGCCGTGATTGTGACCACCCCCCAAGACATCGCTTTGCTCGATGCCAAAAAGGGCATCAAGATGTTTGAAAAAGTGGGTGTGCCCATTTTGGGCATTGTGGAAAACATGGCGGTTCACGTCTGTACCAACTGCGGTCATGTTGAGCACATCTTTGGCGCCGATGGCGGCAAGAAAATGGCCGAGAACTACCAGATGGACTACTTGGGCGCTTTGCCCTTGAACATGCAAATTCGTTTGCAGGCCGATAACGGTAAGCCCACGGTGGTGGCCGATCCCGATGGCGAAGTGGCAGGCATTTACAAGTCGGTGGCGCGCCAAGTGGCCATCAAAATTGCGGCCAAGGCCAAAGACTTTTCTGCCAAGTTCCCGACCATCACGGTGTCAAAAAACACCTGATGCAAAAAGCAATGGCCTCAGATTGAGGCCATTTCGCAAAGGCTTGAAGGCTAGGCTTTCAAGCCTTTTTGTTTTCCAAATCGCGCAAACGGAAACGTTGAATTTTGCCGGTGGCAGTCTTGGGCAATTCGCTCACAAACTGAATGAAGCGAGGGTATTTGTAGGGCGCCAAACGCTCTTTCACAAAGACTTTCACTTCTTCTTCGGTCAAGCTTTGACCGGCCTTCAGCACAATGAAGGCTTTGGTTTTTGTCAGGCCATCTGCGTCTACTTTGCCAATGACGGCCGCTTCCAAAATGGCGGGGTGCTGAACCAAAGTCGATTCCACTTCAAAAGGCGACACATAGATGCCGCTGACCTTCAGCATGTCGTCATTGCGACCTGCATAGGTGTAGTAGCCATCGGCGTCACGCGAGTATTTGTCGCCGCTTTTGGTCCATTCGCCTTGGAAAGTGTCGCGTGATTTTTCGCGGTTGTTCCAGTACATCAAGGCCGCTGAAGGGCCTTTGATGTAAAGGTCGCCAATCTCGTCGTGACCGGCCAACACTTCACCTTGTTCACCCCTCAATTGCACTTCGTAGCCCGTTACAGGTTTGCCTGTGGTGCCGTAGCGCACATCGCCTGGGGCGTTTGACAAGAACACGTGCAACATTTCTGTGGAGCCAATGCCGTCAATGATTTCGCAGCCAAATTGAGCGGTCCAGCGCTCGCCAATGTCAGCCGGCAAGGCTTCGCCTGCCGAAGAGCAAAGGCGCAAGGCCACTTGATCTTTGGTCGGTAAGTCAGGGCTTGCCAACATACCGCCGTAGCCGGTGGGCGCACCGTAAAACACGGTGGGCTTGTGATCAACCAAGCGCTTGAAAGTGGCTTGCGGTGTGGGGCGTTCGGCCATCAATACCACGCTGGCACCCACGCTTAAAGGGAAGGTGAGGGCATTGCCCAAGCCGTAAGCGAAGAACAATTTAGCGGCCGAGAACACCACGTCGTTGGATGTCAAAGCCAACACGCCTTTGCCATACAACTGCGCAGTCCAATACAAGTTGCCTTGGGTGTGCACTGTGCCTTTGGGGTTGCCAGTGGAGCCTGAAGAGAACAACCAGAAAGCAGGTTCGTCGGCGTGTGTTTCGGCGGGCAAGCTAGGGCCCGTTGCCGAGGTCAAGAAATCCTTGAAGTGCATGTTGGGGGCGGGCAAGTCACCTTCGTGGCGCGACACCACCACGTGCTTGATGCTCTTGGTGCCTTGGGCAATGGCGGCATTCAAAGTGCCCAGCAAAGCCGACGACACCAAAGCTGCTTGTGCGCGGCTGTTGTTGATCATGAAGGCGTAATCGTCTGCCGTTAACAAGGTGTTGACGGCCACGGGCACCACACCTGCATACAGCGCACCCAAGAAAGAGACGACCCAATCGGAGCTGTCTTGCATCAGCAGGAGCACGCGCTCTTCGCGCTTGAGACCCAACTTTCGAAGGCCTGCTGCACACGCTCTGATTTGATCGCCCATCTCGCCATACGTGAGGCTGCCCACATCGTCGATGAGTGCCGTTTTGTCTTTGCGGCTGTTGTTGGCGGCAATCAAAAATTGCGCAAAGTTGAATTGCGCGGGGGGTGCTGAGGGCAGAGCCATGGCGATCTCCGTGATCTGGGTCAAAAATTTGAAGGGTCTGCACTAAAACGCTTGGGCTTTAGGGCAACTCGCGGTATAAATGCACTATCTTGCTTGCGGACGAGTATGCAATAAAGTGCATGTTTTGTCTGCATCTCAATTTCAGGGTTTTCCCTTGATTTTGATGAAATATGCATTGCCAATTCACTGTCTTTGGAGACCTCGGTGACCGAATCATCGACCGCATTTGTTGAAGTGGGTAGCTCGCTTGAGCCCCTGCGCAGCCCCTTTTTAATGGCGCTGGGCGATCGCGTGCGCAACTTGCGTTCTCGCAAAGGCATGACCCGTAAAGCCGTGGCTTTGGCCGCAGATGTTTCGGAGCGTCATTTGGCCAATTTGGAATATGGCACCGGCAATGTTTCTGTTTTGGTGTTGTTGCAAGTGTCGCATGCACTGCAGTGTTCGTTGGCAGAGCTGTTGGGTGATATCAGCACCAGCTCACCCGAATGGCTGTTGATTCGTGAGTTACTCGGCAAAAGAACTGAAGCCGATTTGCGACGTGCCCGGGTGCAGCTGACGGAAATGTTTGGTGAGAGTGGTGATGCCACAGCACGACGCACACGCATTGCCCTCATTGGTTTGAGAGGTGCTGGCAAAACCACGCTGGGCCAGCGTTTGGCCGACGATTTGGGATTCACCTTCATTGAACTGAGCCGCGAAATTGAAAAATTTGCGGGCTGTCAAATCAGTGAAATTCACAATCTGTATGGCGCCAATGCTTACCGTCGATATGAGCGCCGTGCACTCGAAGAAGCCATTCAAATTTACCCCGAAGTGGTCATTGCCACGCCAGGTGGCTTGGTCTCCGATTCAGCCAATTTCAATTTGCTGCTGACGCACTGCACCACCGTGTGGTTGCAAGCCAGTGCCAACGATCACATGTCGCGCGTTGCGGCACAGGGCGACTTGCGCCCCATGGCCGCCAGCCCCGAAGCGATGGAAGATTTAAAGCGTATTTTGGAAGGTCGTTCGGCTTTTTATTCCAAGGCCGACCTGAGCTTTGATACCAGCGCACAAGGTGCTGATGAAAGTTTCCAGCGCTTGAAAACGGAAGTTCGCAAAGTCATTCAGTGGGTTGAGTAAGGGTAGAAGAAATTTCTCAAAACATAGGGTAAATACTTAATAATTGCATTAAATTGCATGTTGAGTGTCTGAATTGAATGCAATAAACTGCATGTCAACGCGGTTCGATTGATTTCAAAGTCTTGAATCAGAAATTCAGACCCTACAAAGACCTTCACTGGAGACCCAAATGACTACAGCGCCCATCGTCAATTACCAAACCACCCCCGAGAACTACAAGCACATCAGCTTGGCCTTTGACGGTGCCGTGGCCACCTTGTCGATCAACATCGACGAAAACGCCGGCATTCGCCCTGGCTACAAACTGAAGCTCAACTCCTACGACTTGGGCGTGGACATTGAATTGCACGATGCTTTGCAGCGCATCCGCTTTGAGCACCCCGAAGTTCGCAGCGTGGTGGTCACCAGCTTGAAAGACCGCGTGTTTTGCTCTGGCGCCAACATTTTCATGTTGGGTGTTTCTACACACGGCTGGAAAGTTAACTTCTGTAAGTTCACCAACGAAACACGCAACGGCATTGAAGACTCCAGCAAATACTCTGGTTTGAAATTTGTCGCTGCATTGAACGGCGCTTGCGCTGGCGGTGGTTACGAATTGGCATTGGCCTGCGATGACATCGTGTTGGTGGACGACCGCTCTTCTTCTGTGTCCTTGCCTGAAGTTCCCTTGCTTGGCGTGTTGCCAGGTACCGGTGGCCTCACCCGCGTGACCGACAAGCGCCACGTGCGCCACGATTTGGCCGACATCTTCTGTACCAGCGTAGAAGGTGTACGCGGTCAAAAAGCCGTCGACTGGCGTCTGGTTGATGCCATTGCCAAGCCCAACCAATTCCAACAAGTCGTTCGCCAGCGTGCTGACAATTTGGCCGCTAAAAGCGATCGCCCAGCGACTGAAAAAGGCGTGGCGCTCACACCGATTCAGCGCAACATTGCCGCCGATCAAATTAGCTACAACAACGTAACTATTGAAATCGATCGCGCCAAGCGCTTGGCCACTTTCACCGTCAAAGCACCTGCATCTGCACAACCTACAGACATCGCAGGCATCTTGGCTGCTGGCGCTCAGTGGTGGCCTTTGCAAATGGTGCGCGAGTTGGACGATGCCATTTTGCACATGCGCACCAACGAACTCGACATTGGCACCTGGTTGCTCAAAGCCACTGGCGATGCCAAAGCCGTGTTGGCCAGCGACGCTACTTTGTTGGCCCACAAAGACCACTGGTTCGTGCGCGAAACCATTGGCCACTTGCGCCGCACTTTGGCACGTTTGGACGTGTCTTCACGCAGTATTTTTGCACTCGTTGAGCCAGGCACTTGTTTTGTGGGCACCTTCGCCGAGTTGGCATTCTGTGCCGACCGCACTTATATGTTGGCCTTGCCCGATGATGCAGACAAAGCCCCCACCATTCAACTGAACGAATTCAACTTTGGCTTCTACCCCATGGTGAACGATCAGTCGCGTTTGGCACGTCGCTTCTACGAAGAAGTGCCCGCCATGGAAGCGGCTCGCGGCGCCATTGGCAAAGCTTTGGACGCTGATGCGGCATTGGCACTGGGTTTGGTCACAGCTGCACCCGACGACATCGATTGGGATGACGAAATTCGCATGTGCTTGGAAGAGCGCGCGGCCATGTCCCCAGACGCCCTCACTGGCCTCGAAGCCAACCTGCGTTTCGCCAGCCAAGAGAACATGCTCACCCGTATTTTTGGCCGCCTCACCGCTTGGCAAAACTGGATTTTCCAGCGCCCCAATGCAGTGGGTGAAAAAGGTGCCTTGAAGGTGTACGGAAAAGGTGAAAAAGTGCAGTTCGACATGAACCGCGTTTAAGCCTCAACGTACAAAAAGTTTTTGAAAGTGTTGTGCAGCAAGGTTCCCGGTGGTCTTTGCTGCAACCAAAATTTGACCCCACCGTTGCTTTAATTTCTGGAGACTCACATGTCCGGTATCAACTACAGCGAAAAAATTCCTAACAACGTCAACTTGTCTGAAGACCGTACGTTGCAACGTGCCTTGGAACAATGGCAGCCCAACTTTATTAACTGGTGGGATGACATGGGCCCCGAAGGTTCAACCGACATGGACGTTTATTTGCGTACCGCTGTCAGTGTTGACCCACAAGGTTGGGCACAGTTTGGCCACGTCAAAATGCGCGACTACCGTTGGGGTGTGTTTTTGAACCCAGGCGAGCAAGACCGTCAAATTCATTTTGGCGATCATAAGGGCGAAAAAGCTTGGCAAGATGTGCCTGGCGAACACCGCGCCAACCTGCGCCGCATCATCGTCACACAAGGCGATACCGAGCCTGCATCTGTGGAGCAGCAGCGCCACTTGGGCCTCACAGCCCCCAGCATGTACGACCTCCGTAACCTGTTCCAAATTAACGTGGAAGAAGGCCGTCACTTGTGGGCCATGGTGTACTTGTTGCACAAATACTTTGGCAAAGATGGCCGTGAAGAAGCAGATGCTTTGTTGCAACGTAACAGCGGCAACGAAGACAATCCCCGCATCTTGCAAGCCTTCAACGAGAAGACGCCTGACTGGTTGTCCTTCTTCATGTTCACTTACTTCACCGACCGTGACGGCAAGTTCCAGCTGTGCGCTTTGGCCGAATCTGCATTCGACCCATTGGCCCGCACCACCAAGTTCATGTTGACCGAAGAGGCACACCACATGTTTGTGGGTGAGTCTGGCGTCAGCCGCACCATTCAGCGCACTGTCGACGTGATGAACCAACTCAAAACCGACGACGTGGCCAAGCTGCGCGCTGCCGGCGTGATTGATTTGTCCACCATTCAGCGTTACATCAACTTCCACTTCTCCGTCACCATCGATTTGTTCGGTGCCGATGAGTCTTCCAATGCCGCCACCTTCTACAGCTCTGGCTTGAAGGGCCGCTATGAAGAAGGCAAGCGCAATGACGACCACGTATTAAAGGGCAACACTTACAAGATCTTGGCCGTTGAAAATGACAAGCTGATCGAAAAAGAAGTGCCAATGTTGAACGCATTGAACGAAGTTCTGCGTGACGACTACATCACCGATTCCAAAGGCGGCATTGAGCGTTGGAACCGTGTGATTGAAAAGGCTGGCATTCCTTTCAAATTGACAGCCCCGCACAAAGCTTTCCACCGCAACATCGGTTCTTTGTCTGGCTCCAAAATCACGCCCGATGGCCGTGTGGTGACAGCCGAAGAGTGGATGGCCAAAGTGGGTGAGTGGTTGCCAACCAACGAAGACCGCGCTTATGTCGGCAGCCTGATGGGCCGTGTCACAGAGCCAGGTAAGTTTGCCAACTGGATTGCCCCTCCAGTCATGGGCATCAATCGACAGCCTGTAGACTTCGACTACGTTCGTTTTAACTGAGATCTGATTAAAAAGATCCCACACACACGCCATGACCACAGAAGCCGTTTTAATTCAGCAACACCTGATTGACCCAGAGATCTGCATCCGTTGCAACACCTGCGAGGCCACTTGCCCCGTTGGTGCCATCACGCACGATTCTCGCAACTACGTGGTTGATGCTGATAAATGCAATCTGTGCATGGCCTGTGTGCCACCTTGCCCCACAGGCTCCATTGACAACTGGCGCAGCATGCCCAAGGCCAAGGCCTATTCCATTGAAGATCAATTGAAATGGGATGATTTGCCGGCCGCCTTGAGCGACGCTGACCTTCATGCCATGGGCGTGGACGCACAAGCTGTTGCTGCGGCGCCTGCTGCAGAAGCAGTGCCTGCCCAAGCCGTCAATGCTTCGGGTGAAGCAGTGTTCAATTCAGCCGCTTTTGGCTCGACTTTGCCGCCCTGGTCGGCAGCACATGCGTACACCAACTTGTATGGCCCCAAAACGCCCACACAAGCCACAGTCGTAGGTAACTTCAAAGTTAACGAGGCAGGTACGTCTAACGAAACCCATCACATTGTGATTGATTTCGGTAGCATGCCGTTCCCAGTTTTAGAAGGCCAGTCTGTGGCCATCGTACCTCCCGGTGTGGACGCTTCTGGCAAACCGCACCATGCACGCCAATACTCCATTGCCAGCCCGCGCAATGGCGAGCGCGCCGGTTACAACAATTTGTCTTTGACGGTGAAGCGCGTGGTGGAAGACCACGACGGCAAACCAGTCCAAGGCGTGTGCTCCAACTATTTGTGCGATGTGAAGGTGGGCGACACCATCCAAGTGATTGGCCCGTTTGGCAGCAGCTTCTTGATGCCCAACCATCCCAAGTCCAACATCGTGATGATTTGCACGGGCACGGGCAGTGCGCCCATGCGCGGCATGACCGAGTGGCGCCGTCGTTTGCGTCAAACGGGCAAGTTTGAGGGCGGTAAATTGATGTTGTTCTTTGGTGCCCGCACTCAAGAAGAACTGCCTTATTTTGGTCCGCTGCAAAAGTTGCCCAAAGATTTCATCGACATCAACTTTGCGTTCTCACGCACGCCAGGCCAGCCCAAGCGCTATGTACAAGATGCCATGCGCGAGCGTGCTGCCGATTTGGTGGCCTTGCTCCAAGATCCCAACACGTACTTTTATGTGTGTGGTTTGAAGAGCATGGAAGAGGGCGTTGTTTTGGCTTTGCACGACGTGGCCACCCATGCAGGACTCAACTGGGACCAATTGGGCGCAACGCTCAAAAAAGAAGGCCGTTTGCATCTCGAAACCTATTGAGTTTCGCAAACAGGCCTCTGAGACTTCACTCAATTTCATAAGTTTCAGGCCGTATGAAAGGCGGACAAGCGCCAATGACTTTGAATCATTGGTACTATCCGCCCATGAGTTCCAGACCCTCCATTGATGTAGCCGTCGTCATGCGCCGTGAGCGCGTGCAGGGTGACATGGCCAAATGGCAGACTTGGCGCTGGGTTTTAGACGATGTGACGCCTCAAGAAGAAGGCTTTGGCACCAGCCCCAAATGCCTGCGCGATGGCGATGATGGTGCGCTTTGGCTGTTCCCCAATTTTAAAGTTGAGTTGTATCCAGACGATGCCGAAGGCTATCTGCTCAACGTGACCTCACCCGATCCCTGTTTCTTTGTGATGTGGCGCATGGAAGAAGAGCCCGCCATCAGCACCGAGTTGGTGGCCAAGCCCGAACGCGTTTCTCTTAGCTACCACGATGCAGGTCGCTGGCTAGACGCCCAAGAAACCATTGAGCAAGTGCCGGCTTCCCCCGACATCGTGGAATGGGTTCGCGAGTTTGCCAAGCAGCACTACACCCCTGAAGTCAAACGTCGGCAACGTCCCCAAAGTTTCCAAGCCCTCACCGATCGTTTTGGCCAACCCGCCAAAGTGACTACCAGCGATCGCTCAGGCCGAAAGGTGGACGGCACATGAGCGAGAACGAAGGTGGATTTTTCAGCCGATGGTCGCAGCGCAAGCAGGCTGTGAAGTTGGGCTTGGCTGAAGAAGAAAAAGCACAGCCAAAAATACAAGAAACCGTTCAATCCAAAGCGGGTTCTCATGTTAGCGCCAACCCAGATGTGGCTGAAAACAAGGTCGAGCCTGTGAAGTTGCCTACCTTGGCCGATGTCGAACAACTCACGCCGCAATCCGATTTTTCATCTTTCATGACCCAAGGCGTGAGCCCTGATGTTCGCAATGCAGCCATGAAAAAGCTCTTTACCGATCCCCACTACAACGTGATGGACGGTTTGGACATCTACATTGGCGACTACAACACGCCCGACCCCATGCCCGCAGGCATGTTGGCCAAAATGGTGGGTGCTCAATTCTTGGGTTTGGTCAAAGCCCCCGAAGATGTGGCACAGTCCAACCCACTTGAAAGTCAAATTCAACATTTACCAGAGACAAGCTTGACTGCCCAAGCAGACAAGTTAGACAACTCAGAGCCCCTAGAAAATAACTCGGCACAACATGACCACACTCATTTGCGATTGCAACCAAACCATGCCCCTGCAGACCCAGAAGCTGGGTCAGGCGCTGGGTGAATCGCTGACACTGCACAGCACCCTTTGCCGCAGAGAAGCCGGCGCATTTCAAAAGGCCATTCAGTCAGGCCAGGAAGTGGTGGTGGCTTGCACCCAAGAGAAAAAGCTTTTTTCTGAATTGGCTTTGCAAACGCAAGGCGCCACGTCCCCCATCAAATTTGTGAACATTCGGGAGGCTGGCGGCTGGAGCAGCGAAGCGCAAAACGCTTCTCCCAAACTGGCGGCCTTGTTGGCCGCTGCACATTTGCCCGAACCCGATCCCGTGCCTGCCGTGCCCTTCAAGAGTGAAGGTCGGTTACTGATCATTGGCCCGCTCGATCAAGCTGAAAAAGCAGCCGCCATGGTGGCCGATGTTTTGCAAGTGACTATTTTTGCGCAAGGTGCAGGCGAGGCGGGTGGTTCACAAGAACGTCAATTTCCCATCATTGCTGGGCAGTTGCAAAGCTTGAGTGGCTGGTTAGGTGCATTTGATGTGTCTTGGACCGACAGCAACCCAATCAACTTAGATTTGTGCACCCGCTGCAATGCCTGTGTGCAGGCTTGCCCCGAAAACGCCATTGGTTTGGATTACCAAATTGACATGAACTTGTGCAATGCCAGCCGCGCTTGCGTCAAGGTGTGTCAATCGGCAGGGGCCATTGATTTCAACCGTGCGCCCTCTGAAGCCTCAGAAAAATTCGACCTGATCTTAGACCTTCGTCAAGCGGGAGCGACTGGCCCGCAGTTTTTGCAACACGCACCCCCACAAGGCTATTTCAAATGGGATGGCCGCAATCTGACGACGCTCATCAAATTGCGCGACATGGTGGGTGAGTTTGAAAAGCCCAAATTTTTTGCCTACAAGCAAAAACTTTGTGCGCACAGTCGTAACGAAACCGTAGGCTGCAATGCCTGCGTTGAAATTTGCTCTGCAGAAGCCATTTCAAGTGACAAGTCGCGCCAACAAATCAAGGTCAACCCCAATTTGTGCGTGGGTTGCGGCGCGTGTACCACCGTGTGTCCTACGGGTGCTTTGACCTATGCCTACCCCAAGGCCCAAGAACAAGGCTCGAAAATCAAAACGCTGCTGTCTACCTACCATGCTGCGGGTGGCAAAGACGCTGTACTGATGTTGCACAGCCAAGAGGCCGGACTCAAAGTGGTGGAAGAGCTGGGCCGTGCAGCGCAACTCAAATTGGCCAAGGGCATGCCTGCCAATGTCATACCCATGTCTTTGTGGCACACCGCCAGTTTGGGTTTGGAAGTTTGGCTAACGGCCGTGGCCTATGGTGCGCACCAAGTCTTGGTGCTTTGCACCCACGAAGAAGCACCGCAATACTTGGAAGGGCTTGAGGCGCAAATGGCCGTGGCCCAGAGTTTGTTGGCGGGCCTAGGCTACGAAGGCGTTCATTTCCAAATTGTGCGTGCCAAAAACGGCATGGACTTAGACGCTGGTTTGCAAGCCAATGCCGCCGCAAAAGCACAAGCCAAATGGAAGAAGCAAGTGCCTGCCGTGTATGCCAAGTACGCAGTGGCGCCCGAAAAGCGCAGCACCCTGGAGCTAGCACTTGACCATTTGAGTGAGCATGCGCCCTCTGCTTTACAAGCCGATAACAGTGTCATTGCGTTGCCTGCTGCATCACCTTTGGGCGCACTGAAAGTCAATGCAGACAAATGCACTTTGTGCCTCAGTTGCGTGAGCGCATGCCCTGCCAGCGCACTCCAAGACAACCCTGATTTGCCGCAACTTCGTTTTATTGAAAAGAACTGCGTGCAGTGCGGCTTGTGTGCCACCACTTGTCCAGAAGACGCCATAGAGTTGATTCCTCAATTCTTGAGAACGCCTGAGCGCAAGCAAGCTCGGGTACTGAATCAATCGCAGCCTTATGGCTGTGTGAAATGTGGCAAACCTTTCGGCACTTTGAAAGCCATTGAAGCCATGTTGGGCAAACTGGCGGGTCACAGCATGTTCCAAGGTGCGGCTTTAGAGCGTCTCAAAATGTGTGGTGATTGCCGCGTCATCGACATTTATTCCAATTCGGATGAGGCCAAGATTGCCAACATCCCTCCCAAAGCGTGACCCTGCGGCGTCCGATTTCAAAAACTTTTTTCCATGCAGCCCATGACAACCAACTTGCAATCTTCCTCTGCCCTTGACGAAGAAACAGCGCGCGCAGAAATTTATGGCTTGTTGTCGCAATTGTTTTACCAAGTGCCCAGCGCAGAATTTCTGGCACAACTTAGAGTGGCGGTGACGGATGCCCCTGTTGAAGGTGGTTTTCTGGAAGAGCCATGGCGCCAATTGGTTGCGGCGGCAAGGCAAGGTTCTGATGAAGACATTGCCAACGAATACAAGCACTTGTTTGGTGGGGTTGGCAAGCCGGAAATTTATTTGTACGCCTCGCATTACGTCAGTGGCTTTTTAAATGACAAGCCTGTAGCCCGATTGCGCGAGGATTTAAAAGCATTGGGTCTTGACCGCGACGACAGCATGTCAGAAACGGAAGACCATTTCTCTTATTTGTGCGAGGTCATGCGTTACTTAATTGCGGGTGACGATGTTGCAGTTGCCAACTTGACACACCAGCGCACTTTTTTTGCCACGCACATCCAGCCTTGGTCGCAGAGCATGACAGAGACCATTGCGAAGCATCCCAAGGCAAAATTTTTTGGAGCGCTTGCAGAATTTACGCAGTCGTTTCTCGGAATCGAGGCTCAGGGTTTTGACCTCCTAACTTAAGCCCAGTGAACTAAGGGTTTTCCCATTGTTTGCCGCCTGCAAACTGATAAGATCAAAAGGTATGCAAAGTATTTCCTAGGCATGTCAAAAGGAAGCATTCATGAGCTCTCAAAATCCAAAATTATCTCGCCGTAGCCTTTTTGCCGGTGCTGGCACTGTAGGCGCAGTGGCTGCAGCGACAGCACTGTTGCCCCAAGTTCAAAACCTGGCTCCTCAGGCGGCCCCAAAAGCCAAGCCCGAGCGCGGCGGTGGCTACGAGCTCTCCGAGCACGTCAAGCGTTACTACAAGACCACCCTGGTCTAAGTCCTTTCTCAAACACTCACCTCTTCTGGAGAGTTTCATGTTGTTGATCAAAAAGAATTCAGGCACCACAGGTGCTGCATCGCCATTCGTGCACAGCTTGCGCCGCGGCCTCACACAGGCTTTGCCTACCTTAGACCGACGCACATTCTTGCGCCGTTCTGGTTTGGGTGTGGGTGTTGGCTTGGCCGCATCGCAACTCAGCCTTGTGAAAAAAGCACAAGCAGCTAGCACAGCAGGCATCGTTGGCGCTGGCAAAGTTGAAGTGAAGCGCACCATTTGCACACACTGCTCTGTTGGCTGTGCTGTCGATGCGGTTGTCGAAAACGGCGTTTGGGTTCGCCAAGAGCCCGTGTTTGATTCCCCCATCAATTTGGGCGCCCATTGCGCCAAGGGTGCGGCATTGCGCGAGCACGGCCACGGCGAGTACCGCCTGCGCTACCCTATGAAGCTGGTCAACGGCAAATACGAGCGCATCAGCTGGGACGTAGCCCTCAAAGAAATCAGCGAACGCATGATGGAGTTGCGCAAAGCCAGCGGCCCAGACAGCGTTTACTTCATTGGTTCTTCCAAGCACAACAACGAACAAGCGTACTTGATGCGCAAGTTTGTGAGCTTCTGGGGCACCAACAACACCGATCACCAAGCGCGCATTTGCCACTCCACCACCGTGGCGGGTGTGGCCAATACATGGGGCTACGGCGCCATGACCAATTCGTACAACGACATGCAAAACAGCAAGTGCGCCATGTACATTGGTTCTAACGCTGCTGAAGCGCATCCTGTCAGCATGTTGCACATGTTGCACGCCAAAGAAAACGGCTGCAAGATGATCGTGGTTGATCCACGCTTTACACGCACGGCAGCCAAAGCCGACGAATACGTTCGCATTCGCTCTGGTACCGACATTCCTTTCTTGTTCGGCATCATCTATCACATCTTCAAAAATGGGTGGGAAGACAAGAAGTACATCAACGACCGTGTGTATGGCATGGAGGCTGTCAAGGCCGAAGTCATGGCCAAGTGGACACCCGACAAAGTTGAAGAGGCTTGCGGCGTCAAAGAAGAGCAAGTTTTCAAAGTGGCCAAGATGCTGCACGAAAACAACCCTAGCACTGTTGTGTGGTGCATGGGCCAAACACAGCACACCATTGGCAATGCCATTGTTCGCGCTTCTTGCATCTTGCAATTGGCTTTGGGCAACATTGGCAAGTCGGGTGGCGGCACCAACATTTTCCGTGGCCACGACAACGTGCAAGGCGCTACCGACGTAGGTCCTAACCCCGATTCATTGCCTGGCTACTATGGCTTGGCTGAAGGCTCTTGGAAGCACTTTGCCAAAGCTTGGGACGTCGACTTTGAGTGGATCAAAGGCCGCTATGCCAGCCCTGCCATGATGGGCAAGAACGGTATCACCGTGTCACGCTGGATTGATGGCGTTCTCGAGAAGAACGAACTGATTGACCAAGACAGCAACCTGCGCGGTGTGTTCTATTGGGGCCATGCGCCTAACTCACAAACACGCGGTTTGGAAATGAAGCGCGCCATGGACAAGCTCGACTTGTTGGTGGTGGTCGATCCTTATCCTTCTGCCACAGCCGCCATGGCTGCCATGCCAGGCAAGCCAGAAGACCAGAACCCCAACCGTGCGGTTTACTTGTTGCCTGCTGCCACGCAGTTTGAAACCAGTGGCTCTTGCACCGCGTCCAATCGCTCATTGCAATGGCGTGAGAAGGTCATCGAGCCTTTGTGGGAAAGCCGCTCCGATCACATGATCATGTACCAATTGGCCGAGAAGTTGGGCTTTGGCAAAGAGCTGGTCAAGAACTACAAAATGCAAAAAGTCAAAGGCATGGACGAACCCGTGCCAGAAGATATCTTGCGCGAAATCAACAAGTGCGTCTGGACCATTGGGTACACCGGCCAAAGCCCAGAACGCCTCAAAGCACACATGCGCAACATGCATGTGTTCGATGTCAAAACGCTCAAGTCAAAAGGCGGTAAAGACAAAGAAACAGGTTATGACTTTGGTGACGATTACTTCGGTTTGCCATGGCCATGCTACGGCACGCCCGAACTCAAACACCCAGGTTCACCCAACTTGTACGACACCTCCAAGCACGTCATGGAAGGCGGCGGAAACTTCCGCGCCAACTTTGGTGTCGAGCGCGAAGGCAAGTCCTTGTTGGCTGAAGATGGCTCTTATTCCAAAGGTGCCGACATCACCACCGGCTACCCCGAACTCGATCACGTGTTGCTCAAGAAATTGGGCTGGTGGGGCGAGCTCACAGAAGCCGAAGCCAAAGCGGCTGAAGGCAAAAACTGGAAGACCGATTCTTCTGGTGGCATGATGCGCGTGTTCATGAAGAACCACGGTTGCCATCCCTTCGGCAATGCCAAGGCCCGTGCAGTGGTTTGGAACTTCCCCGATCCTATTCCTCAGCACCGCGAGCCGCTGTATGGCACACGTCCAGACATGATGGCCAAGTACCCCACGCACGACGACAAGAAAGCCTTCTGGCGTCTGCCCACATTGTATAAAACCATTCAAGACAAGAACATTGCCGACAAGGTGCATGAGAAGTTCCCGCTCATCATGACATCGGGTCGTTTGGTCGAGTACGAAGGTGGCGGCGAAGAAACCCGTTCCAACCCATGGCTGGCCGAATTGCAACAAGAAATGTTTGTCGAAATCAATCCGCAAACAGCCTCTAAGCGCGGCATTCGCAATGGCGATCGTGCGTGGGTTAAATCACCCACGGGTGCTCGCTTGAATGTGCAAGCCTTGGTCACCGAGCGCGTGGCGCCCGATACCGTGTTCTTACCTTTCCACTTCTCGGGACGTTGGCAAGGTGCAGACATGTTGGCGCACTATCCATCTGGCGCCGCACCGATCGTGCGTGGTGAAGCTGTCAACACAGCCACCACTTACGGCTACGACAGCGTCACCATGATGCAAGAAACCAAAACAACCGTTTGCGATGTGGAGAAGGCGTAAGGCCTTCACCACACACAGGAGTAAAACATGGCAAGAATGAAATTTATCTGTGATGCAGAGCGCTGCATTGAATGCAATGGTTGTGTCACGGCTTGTAAAAACGAACACGAAGTACCTTGGGGCGTCAACCGTCGCCGCGTGGTCACTTTGAACGACGGTGTGCCTGGCGAGAAATCCATTTCTGTAGCCTGCATGCACTGCTCAGATGCGCCTTGCATGGCAGTCTGCCCCGTCAACTGCTTCTATCGCACCGAAGAGGGTGTGGTGCTGCATGACAAAGACGTCTGTATTGGTTGCGGCTACTGCTCCTATGCGTGCCCCTTTGGCGCACCTCAGTTCCCAAGCGCAGGCACCTTCGGTGTTCGCGGCAAGATGGACAAGTGCACCTTCTGCGCAGGTGGCCCCGAAGCAAACGGCAGCCAAGCCGAATTTGAAAAATATGGTCGCAACCGTCTGGCCGAAGGCAAGTTGCCTGCTTGCGCCGAAATGTGTTCCACCAAAGCCTTGCTCGCTGGCGATGGCGACGTCGTGGCCGACATCTTCCGCAACCGCGTGGTTCAACGCGGTAAAGGTGCAGAAGTTTGGGGTTGGGGTACTGCCTATGGCAGCAAAGCCGATGCGAAAGGTGCCAAGTCATGAGCCACATCAAACGATTGACAGGCGTGGCCATCGCTGTGCTTTTGACGGCAGGTCTCACAGCTTGTGGCGACAAAGCTCAAGAGTTGGCGGGCCAGCCTAAAGTGGACGCAGCGCCCTACACCGGCACTGGTGTGAAGGCTTTTACCGAGTCTGACTGGAAAGCTGGCGACAAAAACAGCTGGGCCCAGCAACTCAAAACGCGCGCTCAATATGGGCAAAACGATCACACGCGATCCAACTGAACGTGGGAGAGCAAGCATGAACCGATCTTCGGTAACTAATTACATTCAGTCGGGCCTGCTAGCGGCTGGCTTTATGTTGGGTGGCGTCCTGAGTGTGTCTGCCCAAACACCAAGCGCAGCACCTGCTGCTGCACCGGCGGCGGCGCCTGCTGCAGCTGCAGCAGCCGACAGCGGCAAGACAGGTGCACTTGGCGTCCAAAGTGCCAACATCTTTTCTATTGCACCCGACGCCAACACCGATCCCAAGTACGCTGATCAAAACAACGGCGATCGCAGCAAGGTTCAGCCTGGCAACAATGCGCCCATGTGGCGACAAGTTGGCGCAGGTGTAACGGGCTACAGCAGCCTTCCTTCATCAGAGGCGCCTGAAGCTGGCAATCTCATTCAGCCATTTGTTCAATACCCAGGTTCCAAGCTCACCACAGCGGGTGAAGCATGGCGTCAAGTGCGCAATAACTGGATCATTCCTTACGGTGGTTCCTTGCTGCTTATCGTGGCATTGGCCATTGCCTTGTTCTATTACGGCAAAGGCACCATGAAGTTGCACGGTACCGAGACAGGCCGCAAGATTGAGCGATTCACGCCGCTAGAGCGTGCAGCCCACTGGACCAACGCCATTGCTTTTGTGTTGCTTGCTGTGTCTGGCGTGGTCATTGCCTTTGGTAAGTATTTCATTCTGCCCGTCATCGGTACAGCCTTGTTTGGTTGGTTGACCTATGCCTTGAAAAACATCCACAACTTTGCAGGCCCTTTGTTTGCGGTGTCTCTGATCATTGTGTTTGTCACATTCTTGAAAGACAACTTCCCCAGCAAAGAAGACATCACTTGGATGTTAAAAGGTGGCGGCATGTTCTCAGGTCATGAAGTGCCATCACACCGCTTCAACGCTGGCGAGAAAGTCGTTTTCTGGTTTGGCGTTTTGGGTCTCGGTGTCATTGTGGTGTGCTCTGGCTTGGTGTTGGACAAACTCATTCCGGGTCTCATTTATGAGCGCGGTACCATGCAAATTGCCAACATGATTCATGGCGTTGCCACGGTTCTCATGATGGCCATGTTCATGGGCCACATTTACATGGGCACCATTGGCATGCAAGGCGCTTACAGTGCCATGCGCGAAGGCTATGTCGATGAAACTTGGGCCAAAGAACATCACGAACTTTGGTACAACGACATCAAAGCGGGCAAGATCCCAGCACAAAGATCTCCTGAAGCAGTTGCCCAAGGTGCTACCGTTTCCACATCGGCATCTGCTTAAAGTTTGAGGATACAAACCATGAAAAAAACATTCATCAGCTTGGCCTCTGTGGTCTTGGCCTCTTTGTTCAGCACATCAGTTATGGCCAAA
This sequence comes from Limnohabitans sp., assembly GCA_049655425.1. GTDB lineage: Bacteria > Pseudomonadota > Gammaproteobacteria > Burkholderiales > Burkholderiaceae_C > Limnohabitans_A. Next base: position 348,702 of record JBASJS010000007.1, read on the forward strand.
TTGCCAGCCCCTAGCGACGAAGCCAAAGCCAAAGCGGCAGAAGCTGCTGCCAAAACAGCCCACGGCAACAAAGTGGCCGACTTTAAGCTGTGCAAGTCGCGCGAAAAAGTAGCTGCTCACTATTACAAAACGGCCAAGGCTACGGGCAAGCAAACCACACCTCCTGTGGCCACACCCCCATGTGCAGATCCTGGACCGTTTGTGGCTGCCGCACCTGCAGCGGTAGCAGCAGCCGGCGCGAAGCCAGCTGTACCGGCCGCCGCGCCCGCAGCCGCTGCACCTGCCAAAAAATCCTGATTTTTCCCTGAATTCGTCAGGTTGAAAGTCCCTCGCTGAGTCAGCGAGGGACTTTTTGCGTTAGGCTCGTGCCAGTCAATTTCAATTACACATGTCGACTTCATCTTCCCTCAAACCGCGACTCACGCAGGCCCGAGCCGAACTCACGCGTCAAATTGAGGTGGTCAATGAGTTTGGTGAAGCTTCACACATTCACATTCCTGCAGAGCGTGCTCTGACGGTCTATTTGGACAAGCGTGAACTGGTGACCCTCATGACGTTGGGCGCGAGCCCAGAGCACTTGGTGTTGGGCTTTTTGCTCAATCAACGCTTGATTCAATCGGCCCACGAAATTGATTCCATCACCGTCGATTGGACCTTGGGTGAAGGTGAAATGGGCCAACCTGGCGTGGCTGCGGTTAAAACACGCGAAGGTCAAAGCGAGGCCGGTCACAAGACTGCGGCGCGCGTTGTTACCACGGGTTGCGGCCAGGGCAGTGTTTTTGGTGACTTGGTCAATGACATTGATGCCATTCAACTCGATCCCCACGCAAAAATAGATCAAGCCACCTTGTATGCCTTGGTCAATGCCATTCGCATTCAAGAAACCACTTATAAATCTTCTGGCTCTGTGCATGGTTGTGCTTTGTTCAAAGGCGCGGACATGCTGATGTTTGTGGAAGATGTGGGACGACACAACGCTGTCGACACCATCGCTGGTTGGATGGCCATGAACGACGTCAGTGGTCAAGACAAAGTGTTTTACACCACAGGCCGTCTCACCAGCGAGATGGTCATCAAGTCGGCGCAAATGGGTGTGCCAGTTGCGGTGTCTCGCAGCGGCATTACGCAAATGGGCCTTGAAGTGGCGCAACGCGTGGGCCTCTGTGCCATTGGCCGCGCTACCAACAAGCGCTTCTTATGCTTCAGTGCAGCACATCGTTTGATTTGGCAAAAAGAATTGGCCGAGAACGCCGCTAAGTCTGTTGCCCATGACTGACCGCGCCAACATGTCGGTGATGCCTGCTTGGCGGTTGGCCCTTCAATTGGGCTGGCGCAACCTGTGGCGAGACTTTCGCTCGGGTGAGTTAAACCTGTTGTTGGTATCTGTGGTCTTGGCTGTTGCTGCACTTTCCGCCGTTGGATTCTTTGCAGACCGTTTACAAGCTGGCTTGTGGCGTGATGCTCGCCAACTTTTAGGTGGCGATGCTGTGGTGGTGAGCGACAAAGTGACGCCCCATGCTTTTGTCACTAAAGCGCAAGCTCTGGGTTTGAAAACACAAACCACAGTCAACTTTCCCAGCATGGCACGCGCCGATGATGCCCAAGGCGGCGATACCAAGCTAGTAGCACTCAAAGCCGTTTCTGAAGGTTACCCTTTGCGCGGCAACATGAGTTTGTTCAAACCAGAGGCCACCAATCCGAATGTGGCCAGCGAAGACGTACAGACCACCCGCGAGGTCCCCAAGCCAGGCTCCGTTTGGGTCGACCCAGCATTGTTAGAAAGTTTGAATTTGCAATTGGGTGATCGCTTGTGGTTGGGCGACAAAGATTTGCGAATTACCGCACTCATTCACCGGGAACCCGATCGCGGTGCCAACTTCATGAATTTTGCACCCAGGGTCATGATGCACCATGACGATGTGGCTGCCACGGGCTTGGTCCAACCGGCCAGTCGCATCAGCTACCGCATGGCCGTTGCAGGTTTAGAAGATCAACGCAAGGTGCAGTTGTTTTTGAAATGGGCCAGAGATCAAGTTTTATTGCCAGAAGTTCGTGGCGTTCAAATTGAATCGATGGAAAGCGGCCGGCCCGAAATGCGTCAAACGCTAGACCGTGCAGAAAAGTTTTTGAACTTGGTGGCCTTGTTGGCTGCGTTGCTCTGCGCTGTGGCTGTGGCCTTGGCTTCGCGTACTTTTGCGGCGCGGCACTTGGATGGCTGCGCTTTGCTGCGTGTCTTAGGCCAAAGTCAGCGCACGCTCAGCCTGGCTTACGGTTTTGAATTTGTCACAGCGGGTGTGTTTGCCAGCGTGTTGGGGCTTGCTTTAGGATTTGGCATTCATCACGCCTTTGTATGGTTGTTGGCGGGTTTGGTCGATGCACAACTGCCGCCCAGCTCGGGAGCGCCTGTCGTCTTGGGTTTGGGCATGGGGCTGACCCTGTTGGTGGCTTTTGGTTTGCCACCCGTTTTGCAGTTGGCCAAAGTGCCAGCCATCCGCGTCATCAGGCGTGACATGGGTGGCTTACAACCCGCATCGATTGGCGTCTTGGTCATGGGTTTGCTTGGCTTTGCTGCAGCCCTGATGTGGTCCAGCCGCGATGTGAAGTTGGGTTTGCTGACTGTCGGCGGCTTTGCTGCCGCCACGCTGTTTTTTGCAGCCATCACTTGGGTCATGTTGAAACTGCTGAGGCGTTGGGTGCCAGGTCAAGCCACACCCAGATGGTTGCTATTGGCCACGCGTCAAGTGATGGCGCGCCCCGCCTATGCGGTGGTGCAAGTCAGTGCGTTGTCTGTTGGCTTGTTGGCATTGGTTTTGTTGGTTTTGCTTCGTACCGACCTCATCAGCAGTTGGCGAAAGGCCACACCAGTCAATACCCCCGATCGCTTTGTCATCAATGTGCAGCCCGATCAAACTGCGGCATTTCAGTCGGCATTGAGCCAAGCCGGTGTGTCGTCCTACGATTGGTACCCCATGATTCGCGCACGCTTGGTGGCCATCAATGACAAAACAGTTAGCCCAGAAAATTTTACGGATGACCGCGCAAAACGCTTGGTAGACCGTGAATTCAACGTGTCAGCGCGTGCAGTCAAACCAGAACACAACGCAGTGGTACAGGGCAAATGGACAGAAGGTGAGAAGGACGCGCTGAGTGTGGAAGCTGGCATTGCCCAAACCTTGGGCTTGAAAATGGGCGACCGCATGCGCTTTGATGTGGGCGGTGTGATGTCTGAAGGTCGCATTACTTCCATTCGCAAAGTGGACTGGGGCTCGATGCGTGCCAATTTCTTTGTGATGTATCCGGTTGATCAATTGCCCGATGTGCCCTTGAGCTACATGGCTGCATTTAAAACTCCAGATCAAAAATCGTTTGAGCGCAATTTGTTGCAGCAGTTTCCCAACATTACCAGTGTTGACATGCGCGCCACACTGACGCAAGTGCAAAAAGTCCTAGACCAAGTGATCAGGGCGGTTGAGTTTTTATTTGCGTTTACCTTGTTGGCTGGCTTGCTGGTTCTGATGGCTGCTGTTACCTCCACGCGTGAAGAACGCAAACGTGAATTTGCCATCATGCGTGCCCTGGGCGCTACAGGCCGGTTGCTGAGTCAAGTGCAAACGGTCGAGCTCATGGGCGTTGGCTTGCTGGCGGGCTTTTTGGCCAGTTCGGTTGCGGTTGGCGTGGGCTGGGGTTTGGCCCGCTTTGTTTTTGAGTTCGATTGGACTGCATCTTTGTGGGTGCCCTTGGCAGGATCGCTAACGGGCGCTATGTTGGCCTGGGTGGCCGGCTGGTGGGGCTTGTCTGAAGTGCTGCGTCAGCCGGTGTCGCAAACTTTACGACAGGCTGCAGAATGAGTTCAGCGAGCCTCTGAAGGTGTGAGCAGCACCACCAAGGCGCCTGCGCCGCCCTCTGCGGGCTTGGCTTGAACAAATGCCATTACTTGGTTTTTTTGCACCAACCAACTGTGCACTTTGGACTTGAGAACGGGTGTTTTGCCTGGTGAGCCAAGTCCTTTGCCATGCACCACTCGCACGCACCGAATGCCGTGCTTGTGCGCCTCTCGAATGAAGGTTGTCAGGGCCAGACGCGCTTCATCGCTGCGCAAACCATGCAAGTCGATTTCGCGCTGAATGGACCAGTCGCCTTTGCGCAATTTGCGCGTTACCTCAGGGCCAACGCTGGGCCGTCTGAAACTCAAGGCTTCGTCGGTGTCGAGCAGGGTGCTGACATCAAACTCATCGCTCAGGGAGTCTTGGATGACCTGCGCTTCGTCTTTATGCAACTGAGTTGCTACTGGCGCGCGAGGTGTTGTGGGGATGTGGGCTTTGTTGTGCAAAGGCAAAGGCGCAACTTTACCGATGGCCCTTGCAAATAAATTCTTATCGGCCTCTGCTTTTTTCAGAGCAGCCGCGCGCGCAGCAGCCTCAGCAGCTGCTTTGGCTTGCGCCTCGGCAATTTGCTTTTGGACGAGTTTGAGGTCTTGAAGCGATTGAAATTTCACGGGCCAATGTTGCCACAAGCCTTGCCCGATTTAAGGCTTGTTTACAAAACACCTTGCTCGGCCATGGAGAAGGCTTGGCCAGGGCCCACAATGACATGGTCCAGTACACGCACATCGACCATGGCCAAGGCAGATTTAAGGGTGTGGGTAAGGTGTAAGTCGGCAGGACTGGGGTGCACCGACCCACTGGGATGGTTGTGTGCCAACACCACGGCTGCGCTGTGGTGGTGCAGCGCCCGCAGCACAACCTCGCGTGGGTAGACGCTGGTCTGGCTAAGGGTGCCCCGAAACAAGGTTTCCATGCAGAGCAGCTTGTGTTGGGCATCCAAAAACATCATGGCAAAGACCTCATGGTGTTTGTGCGCCATGTGGAGTTGCAAAAACAACTGCACACTGGCCGCGTTTTGCATGACTTCACGGCTTTGCAATTGCTGCGACATGGCGCGTTTGGCCAGCTCCATGACGGCCAACAGCTCGGTTTGTTTGGCCGGTCCTAAGCCTTTGATTTTGCCTCGCTGGTAAGCCGGGGTGATGAGTAAATTGGCCAATCCACCACTGGCCAACAGCATGTCTTGGGCCAACTGCAGCACATTTCGCCCAGCGACACCTGTGCGAAGCAGCAAGGCCAACAATTCGGTATCGCTGAGGGCACTGGGTCCGCGAGACAGCATTTTTTCTCGCGGTCGGGTATCGGGTGGGATTTCTTGGAGGTTCATGGGGCCGTTCTTTCAGATAAATGCCCCTTTGAAGCGCATTTCGCGGCCAAAGGCCAAGAAGCTTTTTACAATGGGGGATGGACAGTTCAAGTCTGTGCCCACAGGCTGCCGCCGGCAGTACTGAGAGTTTTCATTGGCCTGCATTGAATTGCCCTTCCTTACCATTGACGCATTTATGACCACCGTACAAGCCGGATCCTTTTTGACACTGCACTACCGACTGGCAGGGCCACAGGGCACCCTCATTAACACCTTTGAGGAAAAGCCTGCCACCCTGTCTTTAGGCTCGGGCGAGTTGTCGCCCGGCATGGAAGCCTGCTTGATGGGTTTGGAAGAAGGTGTACGAACCACGTTTGAGTTGCAAGCTGGCGTGGCCTTTGGAGATCGCAACCCCGACATGCAGCAATGGGTGGCCCGCAAGTTGTTGGCCCAATTGGGAGCTGCACAAGAGCACTATGTGCCCGGCGATGTGGTGCAATTTCCAACGCCCGATGGCCATGGCACCTATGCGGGCGCCGTGATGCAAGTGGCTGAAGATGGCGCTGTGTTGTTCGACTTCAACCACCCCTTGGCGGGGCAACCCGTCACGTTTGAAGTTCACATCATTGGCATTTTGTAAATCCCTGGCAGTTAATCACTGAAGCGAATCATCATGGGCGTACAAGAAATTTTGTTGGCTGAACCTCGCGGCTTTTGCGCAGGCGTCGATCGTGCCATTGACATCGTAGAAGCGGCCATTGCCAAATTTGGTCGACCTATTTATGTGCGTCATGAAATTGTGCACAACACCCATGTGGTCAACGACCTCAAAACCAAGGGCGCTATCTTCATTGAAGAGCTAAGCGATGTGCCGCCAGGCGCCACTTTGGTGTTCAGCGCCCACGGTGTTAGCAAAGCCGTTCAAGCTGAAGCAGAAGCACGCGGCTTCACTATTTTTGATGCCACTTGCCCTCTGGTGACCAAGGTGCATGTAGAAGTGGCCAAGCTCCACAAAGAAGGCTACGAGTTCATCATGATTGGCCACAAAGGCCACCCGGAAGTGGAAGGCACCATGGGCCAATTGCCCGATGGCATTCACCTGGTCGAAGACATTCATGATGTGGTCAAGGTTCAACCTAAGCAAACTGATCTCTTGGCCGTCGTCACCCAAACCACTTTGAGTGTGGACGATGCTGCAGAAATTTTGTTGGCGGTGAAGCAACGCTTTCCGAAAGTGCGCGAGCCTAAGCAACAAGACATTTGCTACGCCACCCAAAACCGTCAAGATGCTGTCAAGCTCATGGCCCCTGAAGTGGATGTGTTGGTGGTGGTGGGCAGCCCCACCAGTTCCAACAGCAACCGACTGCGCGAATTGGGTTCACGCATGGGCGCTGACAGTTACATGATTGACAGTGCAGATGAGCTGAAGAACGAATGGTTTGAAGGAAAGCACCGTGTCGGTTTGACTGCGGGAGCCTCAGCCCCCGAAGTGCTGGTGCAAGATGTCATTGCGCGTCTTCGTGCTTTAGGCGCTACTTCCATCCGCAAATTAGACGGTGTGACCGAGACCATCAAATTTCCCTTGCCCAAGGGCCTAAAATTAAACGATGGCCAATGAGTTTTTGGCCACTTAAATCTTTTTCAAAATGTTAGACATCCTTTTGCTTCGTAAAGACCTAGACGCCGCCGTAGCACGTTTAGAAACCCGTAAAAATCCCCAAGCGTTTTTGAATGTAGAAAAGTTTCGTGCTTTGGAAACAGAGCGCAAAACTTTGCAAACACGCACTGAAGAATTGCAAAGCCAACGCAATAACCTGTCCAAGCAAATTGGCATGCTGAAGTCCAAAGGCGAGAGCACAGACCAAGTGATGGCCGATGTGGCCAGCATCAAAACTGAACTCGATGCTTCTGCCGTGCGTTTAGAGGCTTTGCAAGCCGAACTTCAAGACATGTTGTTGGCCGTGCCCAACCTGCCCCACGAAAGTGTGCCTGTAGGTGCTGACGAACATGGCAACGTTGAAGTTCGCAAGTGGAGCGTCGACGGCAAAGGCCCTAAGACCTTCGACTTTGAAGTGCGTGATCACGTCGACATTGGCGAAAAACTCGGCCTCGACTTTGACACCGGCATTAAGTTGTCGGGCTCACGCTTTACTTTCATGCGTGGCCAAATTGCCCGCATGCACCGTGCGCTGGCGCAGTTTATGTTGGATACGCAAACTCAACAACACGGCTACACCGAGTGCTACACCCCTTACGTGGTGAATGCAGAAACTCTGCGCGGCACCGGCCAGTTGCCTAAGTTTGAAGGCGATTTATTTGCGGCCAAAAAAGGCGGTCAAGACGGCGAAGATGCGGCTGACAACCAGGCGCTGTATTTGATTCCCACCTCAGAAGTGACATTGACCAACGTGGTGCGCGATGAAATTTTGGCAGAGTCCGATTTGCCCATGAAGCTCACAGCGCATACACCGTGCTTCCGTTCAGAAGCGGGCAGTGCAGGGCGTGATACACGCGGCTTGATTCGTCAGCACCAGTTCGACAAAGTCGAGATGGTGCAAATTGTTCATCCAGAAAAAAGCTACGAAGCGCTGGAAGAAATGACTGGCCACGCTGAAGCCATTTTGCAAAAGCTGGGTTTGCCTTACCGAGTGATGTTGTTGTGCTCAGGTGACATGGGTTTTGGTGCAACCAAAACTTACGACTTGGAAGTGTGGGTGCCAGCGCAAGGCACCTATCGCGAAATCAGTTCTTGCTCTAACTGCGAAGCCTTCCAGGCACGCCGTTTGCAGGCGCGCTTTAAAAATGCACAAGGCAAGAACGAGTTGGTGCACACCTTGAATGGCTCTGGTTTGGCAGTGGGCCGTGCGTTGGTGGCGGTGCTTGAGAATTATCAGAATGCAGATGGTTCTGTGACAGTGCCTGAAGTGTTGCGGCCTTACATGGGCGGCATCACAGAGCTGCGTGCTTAAGGCTACTGATAGAATTTGCGGCAGTGACCAGCCGCAAAGGTGAGTGTAGGAGAGGTGGCAGAGTGGTCGAATGTACCTGACTCGAAATCAGGCGTGGTGGCAACATCACCGAGGGTTCGAATCCCTCCCTCTCCGCCAGTACAAAGACCTCAAACCTGCTCAGCAGGCCTTGAGGCAGCCTCAGGCCCCGCACCACGCGGGGCTTTTTGCTTTGAGCTCCTGACTGCGACCTGCCGCAGCAGCCTGGGAAAGTCGTCTCAAACCCCTTTTGTCTCAAAACCTCATGACTTTTTCGGACTTGGTTCCGAGCCATGAATTTGCGGATGAAGGCAAAACAGGCTTTGAACCAAGCTGAATGAAATTTCGTTGTTCAGACCGTGCAAAGCATCAAAATAAAAGAGGAAATCGGCAAGTAGTTACGGGTAGCAGGGCCATCGTAAGGCGCGTTTCAAAAGGCAAAATTTCAGGCCAACCTTGCCACTTAGCTGGTTTAAATATCAATGCGCCACCACTCTCCATAGCTGGGCGCATCCTTAGGCCATTGGCTGGCGCTGCTAACGCTTCGGAACCCTTGTGACAGCAAGCGCACGGCGCGCGCCACTCCGGCATGGGTAATCCACACCTGGGGTGCATCAGGATGTTGCCGCGCGGCATCCCACAGGTCTGTAACCCGGGCCAATACCTGGTTAGCGCTTTCCACACCGCCAAAGCGGTGTGCGCCGAAATCATCGGTCCAGGCTTGCATGGCTGCCAGGGGAATCGCGTCCCAGGCCACGCCCTCCCATGTGCCGAAGTCCATTTCTCTCAAGCGCGTGTCAGTCTGCGTATTCAATTCAGGCCGTATGTCTGACAGAGCATCGGCCAGTTGCATGCAACGCCGCAAGGGCGACACCCAAACGTTGCAATTTAGTGGCAGCGCTTGCGCCAATGCATGGGCAACTAGCAAGGTGTGTTGTGTATCCGCCGCTACATCCAACGCGCCGTAACAGACGCCACTGGCGATCAGCGGCTTGGCGTGTCTGACTATCCACAGCGCCATAGTGCTTTTGCCGCCGGCGCTTAATGGCCGCTACCTAAAGCCAGCGTGCAGCCCAGGTAAAACGCAATTTCACACACCTGTTGCGTGGTACCCAGGCAGTCGCCCGTAAAGCCTTGCAAACGCCGGGCAAACAAACGTAACAAATAAACAAAGATCAATGCGCTGGCAAGACTACCGAAGGCCAAGACTTTCAGCACGGGCAGCACTTGCGTAATTGCCAGCGTTAGCGGATCGGATCCGGTTAACACAGCCGCTGCGATGCAGGTACTCAAGGCGAGTGCACCTGCACACCAGAACAAAGCGACGGCCAAACTGCTTGTGCTGATTTGATCGGCCAAAGGCTTGGACTTGGATCCCGCTTCGTCGCCCACATGTGGCAGCCATCTAATTATGAGCAATGGCCAGGTGCGCGAAATCACATGACCAGCCATCAAAGCAAAACACATCCAAACCAGGCCGACCGCACCGAGCAAGGCCAGCAGCGCCACTTTGTTAAGCAAAATCAACACCACGGCAATCGCGCCGAAAGCGCCGACGCGCGAGTCTTTCATGATGATGAGCGCACGCTCACGGTCATAGCTGCCGCCCAAGCCGTCGGCCACATCAGCCAGACCGTCTTCATGAAAAGCGCCGGTCAGCCACACGCTCCACGTCGTGCCCAGCGCTGCCGCTGCCAAGGGTGCGTAAGTAGCGGGCAAGTAATGCATCAGCGCCGCCGTCAACAGCACCACCAAGCCACCGACCACCACGCCGACCGCCGGGAAGTACGCAGCACTGGCGCGCAACATGGCCTGGCTGAATCCCACCCAATCGGCCAGCCTACCGGTGACCGGAATGCGGGTGAAAAATTGCAGCGCCAGCAGGAAATGGCGCAAGGCTTTCATGCGACGACAGGTGTGGATTTTTCAGACACGCCGGCCGAGGCAAAGCTGGCCATCTCGCGAAGAATGGCGCAGGCAGACTGCAACAGCGGCCAGGCCAGCGCTGCGCCAGACCCTTCGCCTAGGCGCAAGCCCAGATCCAACAAGGCATGCACGCCTAAGTGTTGCAACATGAATTCATGACCGCGCTCGCCCGAGCGGTGCGCAAACACGCAGCGCTGCAAGACCAGCGGCTGCAACGCATGCGCCACCAGCACCGCCGCACTGGCAATGAAACCGTCCACCACAATCACCCGTCGCTGAACTGCCGCTTGCAATATCGCGCCGGTCATGGTGGCTATCTCCAGCCCGCCGAACGAGGCCAGTGCGTCCAAGGGCTGCGTCGCATCTGCATGCAGCGCCAACACCTGGCGCAAGACCTCGCATTTGCGCGCCACGGCCGCCGCATCCAAGCCAGTGCCCGCGCCGGTACACAATGCTATATCCAGCCCCGCCAAACGCGCCAACAACAAAGAAGCGGCCGAGGTGTTACCAATGCCCATTTCACCCAGCAGCAATGCATTGCCAGGTATGTCGCGCACCAGTTCCATGCCGTTGCGTATGGCTTGTTCGCATTGCGATGGCGTCATCGCCACGCCTTGCGAAGAATCCGCCGTGCCGTGCTCTGCGCCCGCCACTTTGCGCACCAGCAAACCCGGGCGTGGTGTGCCCGCAGGCAGACCCGCTAAAAAATCGCGGTTGACTCCGCAATCGACCACCGTCAAAGCTAAGCCGTGTTGACGCGCCAGTACGCTGACCGCTGCGCCGCCGGCCAAAAAGTTTTCAACCATCTGCCAGCTCACATCCGCAGGAAAGGCTGATATGCCTTGCGCTGTGAGCCCGTGGTCGGCGGCAAACACCACCATTTGCGGATGTTCCAGCACGGGTTTATCTGTGCCCAGAATTTCGCCGATTTGTACCGCTAGTGCTTCGAGGCGACCAAGCGAGCCCGGTGGCTTGGTTTTGTTGTCTATGGCATCCTGCAATACGCTGTTCAATGCTTGGTCGTGCAGATTTCTGAGGGTAGGTTGGGTTGTATTCATAGGGCGGAAATTTTCCAGTAGGGTAGAAGAAATCAACAAATCAGGGCATCCAACACGCCGGGCTCAAAGTGCACTTGCACATAGTCTGCCAGACCCTCGAACACGCTATCCAGCGTTGGCACCGGCTGCGCGCGGCCCGCGCCGAACAAAGCTTGCACGGCAGCGGCGTCCTCAAACAAACCGTGCACATACACACCCAAGACATTACCCTGCGCGTTGTACCAGCCTAGGCCATCGGGCAAGGCAGCGTGCGCCACGATACCGGCCTGCGCCATGTCTGCGTGCTGCTGCGTCTGGCCGTTGTGGATTTCATAGCCCGCTACCGTGACACCGGCCAGCGGCGCGAACGTTGATGTAGTGCAAGCTGCCAGAGCATCTGAAAAACAGGCCTGCGTATGCCGCACGATTTTGTTGGTTTCAAACACTGTGACTAGAGGCAGTAGACCCAAGCCAGGCGCGTTGCCGTCAATGCCGTGCGGGTCAATCAAAGCTTCGCCCAGCATTTGCAGACCGCCGCAAATACCTAGCACCGCTCCGCCCTGTTGTGCATGCTGTGCAATTGCAGTATCTAGGCCTTGCGCGCGCAACCAGGCCAAGTCGCCGCTGGTGTGCTTGGAGCCGGGCAGGATGATCCAATCAATGGGCTTCAAACCGACCAGGTCTGCCGGGCTGCGTACCCATTGCAAGCGCAAACCTGGAATATTTTTTAATGGTTGAAATTCGTCAAGGTTGCTGATGCGCGGATAGGCGATGACAGCTATCGTCGTTCGTACCGCACCGCTGGCGATACTGCGCTCGTCAAACACGCCGTCCTCCTCCGGCAAGCCGTGCTGCCACCACATCGGCAAAGTCGCCACCGTGGGCACACCAGTCAGGTCTTGCAACATCTGCGGTGCAGGCGATAGCAATAAAGCATCACCACGAAACTTGTTCAATACAAAGCCACGCAGCAGTGCGCGCTCATGGGTCGGCAACAAAGCCCAGGTACCGTACAGATGCGCAAACGCGCCGCCTTTGTCGATGTCGGTCACCAGCAGGCAGGCCGCATTCGCGTGCAAAGCGATGCGCATATTGACGATGTCGCTGCTGGACAAATTGATTTCAGCAGGCGAACCTGCGCCTTCGATGACCACTACATCGTGGTCGGCTATCAATTCGTCGAGCGCAGCTGCAATCCGCGGCCACACATGATTGCTGCGCTCGCGCCAAGGCATGTGCGTCAACACCTCGTCCACATGTCCGAGCATGACCACCTGGCTGTGCTTATCGCGCTCGGGCTTTAAGAGTAACGGGTTCATGCGCACATCTGGAAAAGCATGCGCGGCCAGTGCTTGAAAGTATTGTGCGCTGCCAATCTCGCCCTGACCGTTACTGGAAGCCACCACCCGTGCGTTGTTGCTCATGTTCTGCGCTTTGAATGGTGCGACCTTTAGCCCTTGGCGTGCGTAGTAGCGGCACAAGGCGGTGGTCAGCCAGCTTTTACCTGCGCCGCTGGTAGTGCCCAGCACCATGACACAACGCGCGCTCACACCCCATCCTTTTGTTGCACTTTGCCCACTTGCAAGTAACGCTGCAACTGGGCGAACAACGCATCCTGCGCTAATGGCGGCAACACCGCAAGCCGGAAAAAGCCTGGCAAGCCCAGGGACGAGGCGTCACGTAATTTGATGCCTGCTGCGCGCAGCGCCGGCAGATCTATATCTGTAAGCGAACGGGCACAGAAAAAATTGGCCAGACTGGGCAAACAATCCCAGTTTAATTCTTTCAGGGCCATCAACTGGCGTTGCTTCCAGGCTTGAAGCAAACTGCGGCTTTGCGTCAGCCATGCCTGGGTATCGGTTTGCACCCAGTTCTGCAACATGGCCACACCGTGCGCGCCTAAAGGCCAGGAAGGTGCGAGCGCTCGCAGCGACTGCACCTCTGCGTCTGCGTTCAGTGGTGCAATCGCATACGCAGCACGCACGCCTGTCAAGCCTAGCGCCTTATTAGGGGTCCACAAACACCAGACCCTGTCACGCTGCGCATTGGTCAGGGAAGACTGACCTTGTAATTGTAATGGCGCATACGCGCAATCGAGCACCAGTTGCGCAGCAGGTGGCTGCGGCGTACTGTGCGGCTGATGCAACCAGGCTGGCCAGTCAGTATGTGACTGACCCAGCGGGCTCGACGGCTCACACGCCCACAGCAGCTGCGCCGCCTGCGGGTCCTGCACCTGACGCAAACCCCATGCCTGCGCGGCATAGGCATAGTCGCCATACGCGCAAGCAGGCAGCCAGACCTGGGCAATTTCGCCCCGTGCGCTTGCCCTTTGCGCCGCGAGCGCGCTGATACGGAAGATGAACTCGCTGGCACTGGCCGCCAGCACAATGCGCCGGACATCCACCGCATGAAAGTCTGCCAGCGCCTGGCGCAAGTCGCGGTAATCCGGGTCCGGATAGTGCGTAGTGTCGGCCTGTTGCACATCGTGCAAGCTTTGCGGGCAGGGGCCGCAAGCGTTGCTGTTGGTGGAGAAATCAAAGCGTGCAACACCTAAGGCATCGGCACCACCGTGCACGCGCATGACCTTTTCGCCTTGCATGGTCATGGCAAGCCCTTCAGCATGCCTACCAAGGTAAACATCACCAGGCCCGCCACGCCCATCAGCAACGCCCGGCCCGCCAGCCGGATGGCGCGCTCGGTGTCCGCCGCTTGGGGCTCGCGGCCTGGCGCATTCAGGACATAGACCTGTGGCTTGCTCAGACTGCAACCCAGCGCCATCGCCATCGCAGCCATGGGCCAGCCGCTGTTGGGTGACGGTGTACGGGCCGCGTCGCGGTACAACTGCGCGAAGGACACACCTGCCGCAGCCAGCGCCAGCAGCAAGGCGGTGATACGCGCCGGCAGCCAGCTGAGCACATCGTCTGCGCGTGCTGCCCACTTTCCGGCCCATTGCCAGTTGCGTTCACGGTACATACCAGGGTAGCCCCACATGGCATCGGCCGTATTGGCAAAGCGGTACATCAGCGCACCGGGAAGGCCCAGTACGACAAACCAAAATATCGGTGCTACCACGGAGTCGTTCAGGTTTTCCGCCAGCGACTCAATGACGCTTTCTCTTACCTGTACCTCGCTAAAATCGGTCACATCCCGGCTGACCAGAAAACGCAATCGCTCCCGGCCCCGCGCCAGTGAGCCATCGGGCAAGCCACTGAGGGCAAGTTCTACGGCCTGCGTCTCGGTGCGCAACATAGCCCAAGCCAATGCCGGTTTGAGCACCAGACCCAGCAGCAGCGCAGCCAGCAGCAGGCCCGCCCAGCTTAACGGCTCCAGCCATGCCAACACGCTTTGTTCGATGGCATACGCCGCAGCACCCACCAGCAAAATACCCCATAACCATGCCAGTGCGCCGAGGGCGAATGCGGGTAAGTCGGCCGGTTCGTTTTCGATAGCCGCACCACCAGCGGCTAAAGTCTGGCGGCTCAGGGATTGCACCTGCTCGCCGGCCCAGGTAAGGTAATTGCCCATCCACACCACCGGGTGAAAGCGCACCGGCGGCTCGCCGAGAAAATGGTCTATCGCCAGCGCCGCCAGCAATGCCAGCACAGGCAGACACAGCATGGCCGCATCGGGCGTGGAAATGAATGTGGTCAAACCCACAGACTCATCCAGCACTGCCGCGCTGCGCGGAATCACTAGCCTCAGGGCTCTGGTGAAAAACCAACTCCTGCACCGCTTGGTCACCCACAAGATGCTCGGCAATGATGAGATCTAAATTGGCCGGTGTCACGTTGTAGTACCAGATGCCCTGCGGCTGCACACACATCACTGGGCCGCCTTTGCAAGCCCCAAAACAGTTGACGCTGTTGAATTTGGTTCGCTCCGGCCCCTCGTGTATGCCGGCCGCCTTGAGCTTGGTCCATAAGCTGTCATACAACGCCTGTCCTGCCCCCTCCTCCCCGCAGCGTTGGCCGGTGCACAGCAGCACATGGTGTTTGTAGGGGCTGATGGTGGGTTTGGGGGGTGAATCAATCGTCATAAGCTAAATTTTTTTTCTGAGAAAGTCCATGCGCTGGGACGCACCAGTGCATGGAAAGGGTGCAAGGTGAATGGGGCGCATTCAATCCTCAATCCCACGCTGCGCCGGGATGCCCGCTTGGAATGCATGCTTGACCATGGTCATCTCGGTCACGGTGTCTGCCAGGGCTATGATTTCCGGGGGGCAGCGGCGTCCGGTCAACACCACATGCAAATGGCTGGGGCGGCTGCGCAAGGTGTCCAGCACATCGTCCAGGGGCATCCAGCCGTAAATTAACGGGTAGGTGATTTCGTCCAGCGTGACCATGAAGTACTCACCGCTTTGGATGGCCGCTTTGGCCTTTTGCCAGCCATCGCGCGCCAATTGCGCGCTGTGTTCCAGGTCCTGGCTTTTCCAGCTAAAGCCGTCGCCCAGGCCTTCGATGGGGATGCCCAGTTGTTCAAACATGCGGTGTTCGCCAAAGCGTGCCGAAGGCACTTTCATGAACTGAAAAATCTTCACCTTCTTGGCGCGTCCGTGGGCGCGCAAAGCCAGGCCAAAAGCCGAAGTACTTTTGCCCTTGCCGTCGCCGGTGTTGACAATAATGAGGCCGCGCCGCTCGCCCTCGGATTTTTCATAGGGCTTTTCGGTGGGGGGCGTTTCTATTTGCATAAGGTTAGCACTTCCTAAAGGATAAGAATCAGATTTTGGACGGTATGGCCACCCATTGACCGGCCAAGGCATGGATGGCCAATCGATGGTCGAACACCTGCTCCACGGCGCGGTGGGTTTGCGCATCAGCGCAGGGGCCGTGGTGGGTCATGCGGCCTTGCGCCATCACCACTATGGTGTCGGCATGCAAGGCCATGGAAATCTCGTGCAAGACGCTCACCACCGTGCAACCCTGGGCGACAAGGGCCCGCACCAGTTGCAACCAATCGGCTTGGTGCGGCGGGTCCAGGTTGGCCAGCGGTTCGTCCATCAGCAATACCTGCGCTTGCACCGCTAGCGCCCGCGCCAAAAGCACACGCTGGCGCTCACCCGCCGAGAGCTGACCCAGCGCACGCTCGCGCCACTCCCAGGCATGGGTGGCGCGCAAGGCCTGCTCGACTGCCGCATGGTCTATGGGGTTAGAGGCGCCCAACCAAGACTGGTGCGGCAGGCGGCCCAGCATGGCGACGTCCCAAACTTTGAGGTCATCGCCCGTGCTTTCGTTTTGCCCTAACCAGGCCATTTGCAATGCGCGGGTGCGCACTGGCAGGCTGTGCAAGGGCTGGCCTAGCAACTCAACATGGCCAGCAGCCGGCAATAAGCCGGCCAGTGCTTTGAGCAGGGTGGACTTGCCCGCGCCATTAGGGCCGACGATGCTGGTCCACTGACCGGCTGCAATAGCCAAGTCCAGGCCATGCAGCACCGGCCTACCCATCAGGCTGACCTGTAATTTCTGCGCCTTCAGCGCGGTTGTAACATTAGGACCCGGCATATCAAGCAGCCCCTTTTGCCAGCGTACTGCGGTGCATCAGCCAGAGCAAATACGCACCACCAAGTACCGCAGTCACCACGCCCACGGGTAACTCCTGGGGCGCAATCAGCCAGCGCGCCAGCACGTCAGCGGCCATGAGTAAGACCGCGCCCATCAAACTGGCCAGCACAATCAACCAGCGGTGACCCGTGCTCAAGACCGAGCGCACCAAATGCGGTGCGGCCAGGCCGACAAAGGCAATCAAACCGGTTTGCGCAACCGCAGTTCCGGTGGCGATAGCCAGCACGACGATCAGCACCATGCGAATTGAGGCGACCGGCAGGCCCAGACTGCGTGCCGTAGTCTCACCCAAACTGAGCCCGTCCAGGACCCGCCCGAGCGCGCACGCAATGGCGACGCCCAGCAACCAGACCACGCCCATCAGGCCGCACGCAGCCCAACCTGCAAAGGCGGTCGAGCCCAACATAAACGATTGCATAGCCTGCAAGGATTCGGGCGAGAATAACAAGACCAACTGGGTAGCCGCCCCCAGCACCACGCCGACCACCACACCCGCGAGCAACAAACGCAAAGTGTGTTGCACACCACGCGACAAGATCAGCGTGAGCAGCACCGCCAGCACCGCACCTACAAAGGCCGCACCAGTCAATCCCAGTCGTACCAGCAGGCTGCCCGAGTAGACGCTGAAGGTGGCGCCGGCGCTCATCACGGTACCACCCAACATACCCGAAGCGCCGCCCATGGCCAGCAGTGCCAGTGCTACGGCCAGCGCTGCGCCCGAGGCGCTGCCCAGCAAATACGGATCAGCCAGCGGGTTACGAAACAAGCCTTGCGCCACCGCACCGGCCAAGCCAAGCAAAGCCCCAGCAGTCCATGCGCCGATGGTACGAGGCAAGCGGATGTCCAACACGATTTGCGCGGCCAGTGCGCTTTGATCCGGGTCAATTTGAGGATGTAACAAAGGCCGGAGCAAATCCTCAAAACCAGCGCTACCCACGCACACGCCAAGCAGCATCAGCGCTGCGCTCAGCAGCAGCAAGACCACAGCCAGACGCAGCGCAGCTACGTTCATCGCTGCACCTTGCGAGGGCCCGAGCCCGGCGACTTTTCGTTGACGCACGCTGCCATCAAGCGCGCAGCCTCGGCCATGCGCGGGCCGGGGCGCACCAGCACATTGGACTGCGCGGGTGAAAACGCGCACACGCGTTGTTCACGTACGGCGCGCATGGCAGGCCAGCCCGGGCGCTGCAACATGGCCTCGGCGCTACTGTCACCTACCATGATGAGATCCGGGTTGGCGCGCACTATGAATTCAGGGTTGATCTTGGGGAAGGGGCCGAGCTTGGCAGGGATGATGTTTTTTGCGCCCAGGCGGGACAGGGTCTCGCCGATGAAAGAGTTCTCGCCCGCGCCATAGGGGGCGGGGTTGACTTCAAAATACACCCGCGTGCCGAGCGCCGAAGACGGTAGCGATTGGGCGGCGGCCGATACGCCGGCATCGATGGCGCGCCAGATTTTGTCGACATCGGGAGCTTCCAGCAACTGACCAAGTTTGCGCAAGACGCGTTGCACATCGGCATGGGTTTTGGGCTCCAGCGCCACCACGTTCAAACCCAGTGCGCGCAAACGCTCACCCGCACGAGACGAAGCCGCCATGATTACCACGTCGGGCTTGAGCACCACAATCGCTTCGATATTCGGATCGAGCCCGCCGCCAAGTTGGGGCAGGTTTTGCAGACTGGCGGGAAAGTTTGAATAGCGGTCCACACCCACTAGGCGCTGGCAATAGCCGAGTTCGCAAATCGACTCGGTTAAGGACGGCAAGAGGCTGACGATACGTTGCGGCGGATGCGGCAAGGTGGTGCGAAAACCGCGGTCGTCGACGACTTCCACCGCTTGCGCTGCAAACGATTGCAACAGGACGAGCAGCAAATAAAAGTAATAGCGTTTCATGGAGCGGCTTTCAAAGTTAGGGGCAAGCCGGCCGCCATCAAGGTGACACGCGCACACGCCTGGGCCACGCGCTGGTTGAGCCGGCCCAGTGCATCCACAAAAGCGCGCACTTCAGCGCCCATGGGAATCACGCCCATGCCAATTTCATTGCCCACCAAGACCACCGGGCCTGTGGCTATGGCAATCGCCTCTGTCAAGGCAAATACTTGGCTTTCGACATCAAATTGCGCGCCTGCTTGCGGGTGCATGGGCATCATGCCGTTGGTCAGCCACAAGGTCAGGCAATCGACTACCAGCAGCACATCGGGACGACTGTGCACGGCTAGGGCCTGCGCCAAGGCTAGGGGCTCTTCAATGGTTTGCATGCCCGGCACACGCTGCGCGCGGTCGGCCTGATGGCGGCCGATGCGCGCGCGCATTTCCTCGTCCCAGGGCTGGGCTGTGGCGATCAATACGGCGCTATGGTCTGTTGACAGGCCAAGCCACTGCTGCGCGAGTAATTCGGCGTGCCGCGACTTACCGCTCTTTTGACCGCCGAGGATGAATTCGCTGCGCGCGATAGTCAGTGCTTTATGCATACACACGCGCCCAGTCCATGATGATGCGATGCAAATGCGCCAAACCATCGGTCAGCGATGCCGGGCCGGGTTGCAATATGTCGGGCGACTTGATTTCAAATAACTGCTGGTGTTGTACCGCTTTGACGTTTTGCCAACCATCACGCGCCGTGACTTTTTCGGGGCGAAATTTTTTTCCGCACCAGGAGCCAATGATGATGTCAGGGTCGCGCCGTACGATCTCACTGCTATCGGCAATGATTCGGTTTTTACCCAGGGACTGCTGCGCCAACTCGGGGAAACAATCATCGCCACCGGCAATCCCCATGAGTTCGGAAACCCAGCGGATGGCGCTGATAGGCGGTTCGTCCCATTCTTCAAAATACACACGCGGTCTGCGTGGCAAGGCTGCAGCGGCAAGCGCCACTGCCTGCATCTGCGCCTGCATGGCGGCGATGCGCTCCATGGCCTGCTGCGCTTGGCCGACCATGGCACCCACCTGGTAAAGCATGGACAAAATCTCGGCCACGCTACGCTGGTTAAAAATCGTCACTTGCACGCCTTGGCGGATCAGGGTCGATGCGATATCGGCCTGCAAGTCCGAAAAACCCAACACGCAATCGGGCTGCAAGGCCAGTATTTGGTCGATCTTCGCGCTGGTAAACGCGCTGATGCGAGGCTTCTCTTGTCGTGCACGCGCGGGTCGCACGGTGTAGCCGGAAATGCCCACAATGCGATATTCCTGACCGAGCAGGTACAACCACTCGGTGGTCTCTTCGGTCATACAAATAATGCGCTGCGGACCAATAGGGTAGTCAAAGCCAGTTGTCATAGCTCTAGGCTCCTTGGCCGATAAATAGCGCTGCGGTAGCTACCGGGTTGGAGGGAAACCAAGCATGGAAATAACTGGCTTGTACCGAGCCACGGTAATACAAGGCTTCGCCCGCGTCGGGCTTGGGCTCCTGGCCGGGACGTGCGGTACGCTGGCGCACCGCCGCAGTGCTGTCGCAAGTGGAGTAATGAAAAGTATGGCCGCGCAAAAGTCCGGCGGGCGTAAGCAATTGATGCGGGCCTAAGGCGGCCAGGCGTTTTTGCATGTGCACTGTGCCTGGCAACAATCCCCATTGCGCGTGGCTTTGGCCGTCGGCATCGATCAGCGTTTCAAATAAAACCATCATGCCGCCACATTCGGCCCAGACAGGTTTGTTATGGGCAATATGTTGCGCCAGGCTAGCGCGCAGAGCATGGTTGGCACCCAGCACGTTCGCATGCAACTCCGGGTAACCGCCGGGCAGCCAAACAGCATCACAGGCCGGCAAAGCGCTGTCTTTCAAGGGAGAGAAGAACACCAGTTCTGCGCCCAACTCCTGCAAGCAATTTAGATTGGCCCGGTAAATAAAACAAAACGCGGCATCGCGCGCCACGGCAATTGTGAGGCCTTGCAAAAGTTTGCCCGGGCTTGAGGCAGGCTGCGGCCCGGCGGGCAAGCGTAAAGCCCAGTGCGCCATGTCTTGCGGCAGCATGCGTCCCAAAGGCGTCGCTGCCAGCGCGTCAGCAGCGGCGTCCAAGCGCGCCATGGCATCGCCTACTTCACCGGGCACCGTCAAGCCCAGGTGACGCTCTGGCAAAGTAAACGTGTCATTGCGCATCAAAGCACCCAGCCAGTCGGCCGGTGCACGCATACTGTTTTTCAGCATCGCGGCATGGCCTTCGCTGGCCACGCGGTTGGCCAATACACCGGCCCAGGGCATGGCCGGGCGATAGTGTTGCAATCCCCATGCGAGCGCGCCAAAGGTGCCGGCCATGGCGCCTGCATCGATGACCGCCAGCACATGCAGGCCAAAGCGCTCGGCCAGATCAGCCGCGCTGGGTTCGCCGTCAAACAACCCCATGACGCCTTCGACGATGATCAGATCTGACTCCGACGCAGCCTGTGCCAAGCGTGCGCGGCAGTCATCGGCACCAGTCATCCACAAATCGAGTTGGTAGACCGGCTGGCCGCTGGCCAGCGAATGCCAGTAAGGGTCCAGAAAATCAGGCCCGCACTTGAACACCCGCACCTTGCGCCCCTGGCGCGCATGCAATCGCGCCAAGGCCGACACGACCGTCGTCTTTCCCTGGCCGGAGGCCGGGGCAGCGACGAGGATGGCGGGGCAACCCGTCATGTCAGACATTTAGAGTCTCGGTCATCTTCACTGCGGTGCCCACCGCACCCCCATGTAAAAAGTACGCCCAGGAGTCGTGTAGGTATTAGCCAACTGGTAGTTCTTGTCCGTAAGATTGTTGACACGCGCAAGAAGCGTCCAGTCTTTGCTAATGGGAGTGCTGGCGTACAGGTTGATCAAGCTGTAGCCGCCCAAGCGCCTTGTGTTGGCGGCATTGTCATAGCGATAACCACTGAACTGGGCTTCGGTACCCACGGTCCAAGCGGCAACACGGGTGTCGGCACCAAACGTTCCGTACTGGCGCGCACGGCGTGCTAATAAATTACCATTTGCCAGATTACGGGGGTCTTGCAGATCTAGCGAACCATGAAAGTTTACTGTTCCAAGTTGTTGGCGGCCTGAGAACGTTAAACCCGTGTACTCAGCTTGCGCCGTGTTGGTGTAGCAACCGAGACTTGAAGCACAAGGTCCTGCCGTTCCAAAGCTGATCAGGTTACTGACCAGATTGCGGTAGGCCACTAAACTGAATCTACTGGTGCCCTGGGCATAACGCAGGCCGAGCTCAAGATTCCGGCTGGTTTCTGGCTGCAAAGTTGACACGCCGTACTCGCTAAAAAGCTGATAAAGCGTAGGTGCACGAAAAGCTGTGCCAGCCGAGGCGGTTACGCGCCACTGCGGCGAGAGAGCAAAGCCGTAGGCGGCACTGCCAGTCGTGTAACCACCAAAGGCGCTGTCCTGGTCGCCTCGAAGGTTTAGCTGTATCGTGTGATTCCGGTTAGTCCAACCGTAGCCGAAAGCTAACGCATCCTGCGAGCGAATGGCATTGATTGGAGCATTATTCAGGTGGTCTTCTCTTCGCTCGAGAGTTGCTGTCAGCAGATGCTTGCCCATCTGGAACTTGTTATGAAATAGGTAGCTGCGCAGATTGGTCTCGGTCAGGTAGTAAGAGGGGGTGGTTTCGTAGCGGTCACGCGAATCGGTGACGCTAAGTCGCGAACTGAACGTATCGCTCCATTGCGACAGCCAGTTCACCCCGACAGTAGTCAACTTGAGGCGACTGCGGTCGTCTACCGGCTTTGCAAGGTTATAGCCGAAGGCATCGTACTGTGAGTTAACGTTACTCGTCAGTGCCGTAAGTTCGACACGCTGAGCTTTGCTGACCTGCAAACCAAGCCTAGCGTTAGCTGATTTACTGTGGTAGCCGTCATTGTCTGGATTGTGAGGTGTACCCGACCGGGAGTCAAAGCCAGTACTGGTTTCACTGGATAACCCAAGCGAGTAGTCAATAGCTTCGCTTGAACCGCTGAGTGCCGCATCAACCTTTTTTGTGTTGTAAGTACCGATTCCAACGCCGATCGAGGGCGTTAATGCACCATCACCCTTGCGGGTAAACAGCTGAATCACGCCGCCGATCGCATCAGAGCCATACACCGCAGCGGCCGGGCCGCGCAGCACCTCAATACGGTCAATTTGGGCCAACGGAATCGTCTGCCAGCTTGCGCCGCCGGTGGACTGCGAATCAACCCGCACGCCATCGATAAAAACCGCTGTGTAGCGCGACTCCGCACCACGCAAGAACACGCTGGTTGGAGAGCCAACGTTACCGGGGCGGCTGATTTGAATACCGGGCGCGCCGGCTAGGATATCCGCTACGCCAACCGCTCCGCTGCGTTGGATGGTTGCACGGTCAATGATCGTTACATCGGCCACCAAGTCGGCCAACGGCTGCGGCACACGGGTCGCCGTCACCACAATTGGGCTAAGTGTGGGGACGTCTACAGGCGTTGATTGCGCATAGACGGCCGGAACTGACAGGGGGGCGTGGATAAGCGCGGCCAAGAGCCGGCGTGAGTGAAGTTTTCGCATATGAATCAACCCGAAACAAAGGCCCTTACCGGCATCCCCGCCAGTACATGAGCGTTACAGCAGCGCGCTTTTAAAAAGACGCACCACCACATTGTTGGCCGGTATCCGGGCTGGTGGCACGACTTCCATCGCCTTCCCAAGCGCTTGTTCAAGGCACTCAGTGGCTGTGATGGAAGCGGAATCCCTGCGGATTCGTCCACTTACCGTTGCGGGGGCAGCGCAGGTTAAGTTGGCTTTGAGTGACCTTCTCTCCTGCTTCCCGTTGAACTGCGCTATGTGAACCACAGCGCGAGCACCAACTTGTCGATAGTAAACGAAAAAGCACTTCGAATCAAACCAACAGGTAAAGTGAATTGGAAACTACCCAGAGATTCATTTGGTTCGGATTTGCGTTGGTGCGTAAGAAATGAAGGCTGTTTTCGCTTCTACTTTGGCTGCAAAAATATCTTCTCCTGCATAGACCACTCCATTGGAAACGGCTCCATCAGATCTTTCATCGTTAGTTGCGCCGGGTACTTCCCGTCTAGGATGGCTTCAATGACTGTGGGTGACAGATAGGCCAGGCGCAGTATTCTGCTGACAAACGATGGACTGATGTTCTCTGACTTGGCCATGTCTTCAATTGAAGCGTGGGTACCGTCAAATAGTTTCCGGTGCCAGCGGTGGCCGCGAGCCAGCAGTTTGACCATGGCGTTATCAATCAGCGCCTCGCGCCGCTCGATCGCCCGAGAACCGTCGGGCATTACGATCACCGCCTTGCCCCCACGCCTGCGAAAAGTCATCGGAATCTCGGTGGTGAATCCCGCTTCGGTATCGGTGCTCATGCAGCCTCCAATTCTTTTTGTGGCTCAAGCGTGTCGCGCAACAGCTTGTTCAAGCCCTTGTCGTGCCATTTGATTGATATGCCGTCCTTGCGCACAGTGATGCGTTCAACCAGGGTATGCAGAACTTTGGCCTGCTCCGCAGGGAAGAGTTCGTCCCAGACCGCGTCGACAGACTGCAATGCGCTAATTGCTTTTGTCTCTTCAACCTTGGGCCGCTGCGCATTGACCTCACGCACTGCGTGGGCCAGCACCTCTGGTGAGCGCAGGATGCCGCGCATCTTTTCAACAACCACCTGTTCAATCTCACCGGCGGGGATGCGGCAGATGTCGCAGCTTTCTTTGCCGATCTTGATCGAGTCGGTGTTGATGTAGTAGCGGTAGGTCTTGTGCTGCTTGCGCGTCCAGCCAGGCGTGAAGGCCCGTCCTTGCTCAGAAAAAATAATTCCGCGCAGTAGAGAGGGCGCGCTGCCCCTACCCGCCAGCCTCGCCTTATTCATAGGGGTGCCGTTTTTCAGGTGCATCTGCACCGTATCCCAAAGCTCTTGCGTGATGATGCCGTCATGTTCACCAGGGAAGTGCTGACCCTTGTAGGCCGCAATGCCAATGTAGACCGGGTTGCTGAAAATCTTGTAGACAAGGCCTTTGGTGATCAATTTGCCTTCGCGGACAACGCCCTTGGCTGTTGTCCAGGATTTGGAGGTGACACCGCGCTTGCGCAGGTCTTTGACAATGGTGGCCATCGAGGGCGTTGCGGCAAAGCGAGCAAAAATCTCCTGAACAATGGCTGCTTCTTTGGGGTTGGGCACCAGTTTTCGCTCAACCACGTCATAGCCCAAAGCGGGCATCCCACCCATCCAGATGCCACGCTTGCGTGAGGCCGCAATCTTGTCGCGCACCCGTTCACCGGACAACTCACGTTCAAACTGCGCAAAGGACAGCAGGATGTTGAGCGTCAACCGTCCCATAGAGGTGGTGGTATTGAAGGACTGGGTGACCGAAACAAAGGTCACCTTGTGCTGATCAAACAGCTCGACCAGCTTTGCAAAGTCGGCAAGCGACCGTGATAAACGATCAATCTTGTAAACCACGATGGTGTTCACCAGACCCTTCCGGACGTCTTCGAGCAGACGCTTGATGGCCGGGCGCTCGAGGGTTCCTCCTGAGAAACCGCCGTCGTCGTAACGATCCTTGAGCGTTACCCAGCCTTCAGATTTTTGGCTGGCAATGTAATTAGCGCAGGCATCGTGTTGGGCGTCCAGTGAGTTGAAGTTTTGGTCCAAGCCTTCTTCTGTGGACTTGCGCGTGTAGATCGCGCACAGGACTTTAGGGGTGGTAGCCATTAGACGCTCCTTCCAGAAGACAAACCAAAAAAGGTCCAACCGTTTCGGTTGGTGCCTGTAATCACCATGGCGATGCGTGAAATGGACTTGTAGCGTTGACCCGCGTATTCGAAATCGTCAACGTGCACCACCACCTCGTGGCGCTCACCATCCCATTCCCGAATCAGGCGCGTTCCGCAGATGGGCCTGCCATCAACCCTGCGGCGGCGGACATCGGCTTTGCCACCATCGAGTTGTTCGCCAAGCTTCTCCAGGCGCTTGACGGTCTCGCGGCGTAGGCCCCCAAGGGCCAGCTCCTGAATCCGGTATGCCAGACGCGTTTCAAGGAAGCGCCGGTTAAACGGTGGTGGTTCGGTCTGAAACATTTCTCGCCACATTTGCTTGAGGTCAGGTGTGGGCGAGGTTTTAAGGGCTGCAACGCGTGCAACAAGTGAGTCATTCATGGGTGTTGTCCTTGGTAGTCAAAACACCTGCATGAACGCTCTCTTCGGTACGGTTAGCAAGTTGAGCTTCGCGTTTTTGGCGGTCCAGAAGGCGAATAGCGCCCTGGGCCAGGATTGCGCCGATGACGGCCATCGGGCTTGGCTCGGCGCGAGGGGTTGGTGGTGGGGTGCGATTTGGGGCGGTCATGTAGGTTCATACCGCCGCAGGGGGTTTTTTTCTCAGGGCAGTGCCCGTTCTGGCCATCAAAAAGCCGATTTGCGCCATGTAAACGACACCCAGTCCTCAAGTCCAGTCAGAACACATCACAAATTTATTTCCGAGCAACAGTAATAATGCTGGTTGTTTACTAGCAATGTGATATGATGCTGCTCATCAACCACCAAGGAGTAATGATGCAAGAAGAAAACACCACCGGACGCGCGCTCGGCGGCTTGGCCAGGATGGCCAGCATGACGCCAGAGCAGCGCAAGGAAAACGCCCGTGCAGCTGCCCAAGCAAAGGCTGCATTGAAGAAGTTGCCCAAGGCAACTCACTCTGGTCAATTGGCTACAAACCTGATCGACTTACCGTGTTTTGTACTTGACGACGGACGTCGGGTCATCTCTGGTAGGGGCCTGACTGCAGCCATCGGAATGAAAGGGCGCGGAGCTGGGGTTTCTCGGGTTGCTGAGCACAAGCTCATTAAGGCCTATGGTGATCCAGCCCTAATAGCCGCCATAGACAACCCGATTCAATTCGTTGGCAAGTCACCGAAAGGTGACAACGTGCCAAGTGATGGTTACGAGGCGCATGTTTTGCAAGAAGTTTGCGAAGCGATCCTCACAGCGCGTGACAACAATTTGCTCTTGACGGAGCAAGACCAGCGATATGCAGTGCAGGCAGATATTTTGATGCGGGCATTCGCGCGCGTTGGCATCGTCGCGCTGATTGATGAGGCTACTGGGTATCAGAAGGATCGAGACAAGCAGGCACTAGCCAAGATTCTTGAAGCCTTCGTCGCCAAAGAGCTCCAGCCATGGTTGAAGACGTTCCCGGATGAGTATTACAGCGAACTTTTCCGCATCTACAAAATTCCATATCCACCGGTGGGTAATCCATCGTGGAGACCTAGTTTTCTCGGACATGTGACCAATAACGTTGTTTACGATCGACTTGCACCAGGTTTGTTGCCAGAACTAAAGCGTCTGGCAAGCAAAGAGGAGCGTAAAGCACGGCTTCACCAACATCTAAGTCAGGAGGTGGGGCACCCTAAATTACAAAGTCACATGGGTTCCATCGTCACTCTACTGAAACTGTCGCAAAGTCCAGAGCAGTTCCGTGACTTGGTAGACCGTTTACACCCACGTTTTGGTACCACTGGCCAACTCGACTTCGATGGCCAGGCGTAGTACGTAGCCATCTGAAAGACTCACGCAAAAAATAAAAGATAAAGAGGTTTTAAATGAGCTATTGGAATCAATTTGACAATTTCGATCCGTTGACCGGGCAGGTTTCGTACTGGCCATTTCCTCAAAATTCAGGAATTGTCTGGCGAGCTCGTAACTTATTGCGAAAACGGACAAGCGAACAAATCAGACATCTGGCCAGCTTTTCTGCTCAGATAGTGGATGAGTACTTTAGCCAAGCTAAAGAGGATGAAATTGAGAAGCTTAAAAGTGAAGGTGAATGGAGCTATTTTGATAGCGATGAGGATGGAAATCATCTTCAAATTAATGAGGAACGATTAAATGAACGCGATTTTCCAACCGCCGAAAACACGACCGAAATTGATGCGCTTACAGAGTGTATTGATGGATGGAGTGATGTATTTGGCGATGGCTCCGAGAATCCAGAAGCTTTTGAATACTTTGCAACTATGGCGCTGTGGAAAGTCGCAGATGCCATCGATAGGGTGACTTACAGCTATGACTACAAGTCAAAAACCTACACAAAAAAGGATAGGAAAAAACTTGAGTCGTATGACTACACAAGAGCTGCAGCCAGCGCAATTGAGGCGATGGAAGCTATCTGTCGAGCTGAAAGTTTGAGAGATATTGAGCGTCGTGAGAAGCGATTTACTGAGCAGATTCAGGCAGCTGAAAAACACACCAGCGCAAAGGTTCTTAAAGCGAATGAAGCTAAGTGGAAGTCCCTGCAAGAGCAGGAGGCCAAGCAGAAAACCGACCATGCCAAAAAAATGGCCGAGCTGAGTAAGGCTAATAGAAATAAGTCGATGGCCGCAACATTGGCACATTGGGATCAAGACACGTCATTGCAAAAGCTCAGTATTGCTAAGGCGGGCATCAAGCTTTCAGCATGGTTGGCAACGCAAGACCTTTACTTCTTCGAACCTCGAACTGTGTCGCAGTGGATTTCTGCCCATAAAAAGGTTAAAGCGGCAGCCTGAAATTCATACAGTCAGCGAAGCTGAACGTACATCCAGCCAAGGGTAACGACCGTACAGTCAGCGCGGCTAAACGGACGTGAACCGAAGCATGCCGCACGGCATGCCAAGCAAGCGTATTTCTTTGGTTACCCATCATCTCCATGATCGCCCTGTTCATTCAAAACAGGAGTCGTCATCATGGGAAATCAGAGTTGTACAGCACGGACATCTACCCCGTGCGCAGGTCGCAAAAATGTGCCCGCCAATACCCCCAGTGGGTATTTATTTGGCCAGAGCGCAAACGATCCGTATTTTGAAGCTGCCGTTAATGCAGCCAGGGTCCGGACGCATCAACTGGCCGCTCGCCACGGCTTATCGCCAGCCGAGCGAGAGGACTTTCAGCAGGAGCTGATGCTCGACCTGCTGGAGCACAGACACCAGTTTGATCCGGCCAAGGGTAGCCCGGGCACATTCACGGGCATGGTGTCAAAACACCGTGCCGTTGAATTGCTCGACGGGATGATCAAACAGCGCATGCTTTATACGGATTTTGACGCCGCATCCAAGACGATGGGGGCCGCCAATGACTCCGAGATGGGCACGTCCAAAACCAAATCAGCAGACGACTGCATCGACGCGATCAACTTTAAACGCGACCCCGATCACGAATTCTTCACTGACGGCATGGCTATGCATGACCTGCAAGCGGCCATTGCCTTCATGAATGGCGAGCAGTCCGCATTGCTTGACCTGCTCACTGATCACTCGGATATCGCCAGCGCATGCGTGGCATCCGGCTTATCCACCGCATCTTTCTACCGCCGCGTCCACGAGCTACGCATGCACCTGCGCATGTTTGGTCTGCGCGAAGTGGCCTGAGAAAAATAACGCGTCCAGCGGTAATAACACCTATGCCAGCCAAAAAGTCCCCAAGCAAACCGAGCCGCAATACCTGCGCCACGGCCAATTCACACCTTTCGGAGCCCAAATTGTTAGCGCCACAAAAACTTGTCGAAATATCGCGCAGCCATCTTGGCCTCGTCGCACCAGAGCCGCTCGGGGGTGCACGCCCTTTCTATTCACCAGGCGTCGCTGTCACAGAAGCCATTTTGTGTGACTGGGTCGCCAGTGCACAAATCGGCCACTGCATCCAGTACCACGAGGGCCTGCTGCTGCGTGATCGTTCAGAGATCAGCAGCGACTTGACCACCAAGGACCGCGCCCGTATTCACTCCGTCGCCCGTCGCGCGTGGATCGCCTGCGAGCTTGGCCTGGTGCATCTCTTTAGCCAAAAGGTGGGGCAGGACCACTACCGCTACCTGGCCATGCGCTCCAGTTCCCCGCTCAAGCCGCCCGAAATCCGTACCCAGCTGCGCATTGCGCAGATGGCTCCCAGCAACCGCAAGCCCCACTGAAAGAAAGAGAACCCATGACTGCCGAACCCGACGTGCTGGATGAAATAGGCCAGCTTTACATGAACGAGCTCGACAAGCTCCCGCTGCAAGACCTTGACCGTATGATCAAACAGGTCACTGCTGCCAAAGACACTGCCGCTTTGTACCTCAACGCATTGCAGTCCACCTTGCACAGTCGCTTGGGTGGTCATGCCCAACAGCTTCGCCAAGAGGCTGGCAAGTCCACCGGCACTGTGCGCTTTGAGGTCGATGGCTACATGGTCGTCGCCGATTTGCCTAAGCGCCCTGAATACAACCAGGTCAAGCTCAAAGAAGCCGTGGAAGCGCTGCGTAAATGGGGCGAGGACCCGGAGAATTATGTCGGCATCGAAATCAAAGTCGCCGAGTCCAAGTACACCGCCTGGCCACCCGGTATCCGCGATCTGTTCGAACCTGCACGCACGCTCAAAACGGGCAAGCCCAGCTACAAGCTCGAGCAGATCAAGACCGGAGAAATTCCCGACGCTGCCAACGACAGTCACTTTGGTGGGGGTGTGTGATGGCCATTTCACTTGCACAACTCACCCGCGCCAATACGCCCAAGCCACCCCGTATTCTGATTCACGGTGTTGCAGGCGTTGGTAAAACCACCTTCGCCGCAGAAGCCAGCAAACCTGTGTTCGTGCAAACGGAAGACGGTCTGGGAACAATTCCGGCAGCTAGCTTTCCGCTTGCACGCACGTTTGAGGAAGTCCTTGAGTCACTGGCCTCGCTTTACACCGAAGACCATGACTTCAAAACCGTGGTCATTGACAGCGTTGACTGGCTCGAGCCCTTGGTTTGGGGCAAGGCCTGCCGCGACAACGGATGGGGATCCATCGAAGACGCCGGTTACGGCAAAGGGTACGTCGCCGCATTGACTCTGTGGCGTCAGTACATCGACGGCCTGAACGCACTACGTGACGACCGTGGCATGACCGTTGTGCAAATCGCGCACACCGACATCAAGCGTTTTGACTCGCCTGAGCACGACCCCTACGACCGGTACGTCATCAAGTTGCACACCCGCGCAGCGGCGCTGATGCAAGAGCACTCCGACATCGTGCTGTTTGCCAACTACCGCATCTCCACCGTGAAGGCCGATGTCGGCTTCAACAAAAAAGTAAACCGCGCCATGGGCTCGGGCGAGCGGGTGATTCACACCGCCGAGCGCCCAGCCTTTTTGGCCAAGAACCGCTATGGCCTGCCCGAGACCCTGCCACTGGACTGGCAGTCCTTTGCCCAGGCCATGCCCGATGTGATCAAGCCCATGTTGATCGCCAACCCAGTCACCCCCACCAACCTCACCACCTGAAATTGAAATAGGAGAAATCACCATGGCTTCATTCGGACAAACTTTCGACGCATCCTCAATCGAGCCCAGCAGCGGCTACGACGTTCTGCCACCCGGTAAATACCTGGCCCAAATCGTTGCAAGCGAAATGCGTGCAACCAAGGACGGTCTGGGCCAGTACCTCTACCTTGAGGTTGACGTCATTGAGGGGCAGTACGCAGGCCGCAAGCTCTTTGATCGCCTGAACCTCATCAATGCCAATGCAGATGCTGTGCAAATCGCACAGCGCACGCTGTCATCTATCTGCCGTGCCGTTGGCAAGTTGCAGGTCAGCAATTCGGAGCAGTTGCACCTCATTCCATTGATTGCTGATGTGCGTGTGCGCCCCCCGAAGGGCATGTATGGCGAGAGCAACTCGGTCCGCTACCTGCCTCGCAGCGGTCAGGCTGCAAACGCCCCCACATTCAGCACTGGTCCAGCCAACCCGCCAGCGCGTCCTGCCGTTGCTACAGCAACACCTGCTGCCAACGGACTGCCCTGGAAGCGCCAAGCCTGAGGTCCCACTGCATGCACGAACACTTCACATTGCATCAACACGCGCCTGAGCCGGTTCACCTGCCGGACTCTGCGCAGGGCTGTCGGGAGCGAATGGCTGCGCTGCAAGGCGAGATTGCTTCCATTCGTATTCAGATCGCAACGACTGACATTCGGCGGCAAACAGAGAAGAAGACGCTTGATGCTGCCTGGTTCCATCGCGCCAAAACCGCGCTGCGTTTAAAGCAGCAGGAGCTGGCGCAGGTGACTGTGCATCTTGCAACCTTTGATAAACGCGCTGCGCCCAATCACCGTGATGCCTTCAAAGACACCTTGATTGAAGTGGTGCGTGAAAACTGCAATGACCAGGAGTGGGCGGGCCTGGTGCAGCGTGCGCGTGACTTACACGCGAGCCAAGGAGGAAACCATGGCTGAACTGCCCGCCATCACAAGCCTTACCCGCGAGGCCATCTTCTCTGGCTACGAAGCAGATGCCAGTGATGGGTTTCGCAGCCACCTTGGCGCATCCCTCATTGGCAAGGAATGCGAACGTGCGCTTTGGTACGACTTTCGCTGGGTCACGCGCAGCAAGCACCCAGGCCGACTTCTGCGCTTGTTTGAAACCGGTCAACTGGAGGAGGCGCGCCTGGTGCTGAACCTGAGACGCACCGGTGCGACTGTGCTGGAAGTCGATCCCGAGACTGGACGTCAGTTTCGTGTTCAAGCCCATGGCGGCCATTTTGGAGGTTCGCTCGATGGCGTTGCTATCAATTTGCTTGAAGCACCCAAAGTCTGGCACGTGCTGGAGTTCAAGACGCACTCTAACAAGAGCTTTGGCGATCTGGTGGCCAAGAAGGTACGCGAGTCCAAACCGCAGCACTTTGCCCAGATGCAAATCTACATGCACCTGATGGGCATTACCCGATCGATGTACTTGGCTGTGAACAAGGACACCGATGACCTGTATGTCGAACGCGTGGAGGCAGATGTCACTTATGCGGAACTTCTTCTGGAAAAAGCTCGGCGAATCATCTTTGCCCAAACACCACTGCCACGCATCAGCGAAGAGCCAAGTTGGTATCAGTGCCGCATGTGTGACCACGCACCGGTTTGCCATGCAAGTGGCAACAGCGTGGTGGCACCTGCGATCAATTGCCGTACTTGCCTGCACTCAACACCCGTGGATGGTGGTTGGCATTGCGACCGGCATCAAAAGCGCCTGACCGAAGTAGATCAGCGCAGCGGCTGTGAGCAGCACCTGTATTTGCCACCACTTGTTCCTGCTACGCAAGTCGATGCGGGTGACGACTGGGTTGACTACGAATTTACCAACGGTGTTCGCTGGCGCGATGCCGGTTTGAAAAAGCACGCCGCCAACTGAATCCCCAACCGCAAACCTAAACGCAATTGAAAAAGGAGTCCCGTCATGAGCTTTTCCCTTCGCCCCTACCAAAGCGCTGCCATCCAAGGCATCTACAACTATTTCCAAGATGAGAGCGGCAACCCGCTGGTGGTGATTCCTACCGCTGGTGGCAAGTCCCTTGTCATGGCCACCTTTGTTGAAGGCGTGCTCAAAGCCTTTCCAGATCAGCGCATCCTGATCGTGACTCATGTGCGTGAGCTGATTGAACAGAACTTTGCCGAACTCAAAAAGCTTTGGCCGCAAGCCCCGGCAGGGATTTATTCAGCAGGTCTTAAGAAGCGTGAGATCCGTGCGCAGATTTTGTTTGCTGGCATCCAGTCCATTCACAAGCGTGTGTATGACGTTCAGCAGTGCGATCTGGTGTTGATTGATGAAGCGCATTTGATCCCACGCTCCTCAAACACGATGTACCGCAAGTTTCTTGATGGCTTGAAGCGCATTAACCCCATGCTCAAAGTGATTGGTCTGACGGCCACGCCATACCGCCTTGACTCTGGGTTGTTGCATGAAGGTAGTGAGGCCATCTTCACTGACATCGCCTACGAGGTTTCGGTGCGCGAGTTGATTGATGACCACTACCTTTCGCCACTGATCTCCAAACGCATGGCAACGCAAATTGACCTCACTGGTGTGGGTACACGCGGCGGTGAGTTCATCCCGAAGGATTTGGAAGCGGCCATTGACCAGGACGCGATCACACAAAGCGCAGTCAATGAAATCTTCTCGTACTCAAAAAACCGCAAAAGCTGGCTGATCTTCTGTGCTGGCGTGGACCATGCGTACCACGTGCGTGATGCGGTGCGCAGCAGAGGAGTGACCTGCGAGACGATTGTGGGCGATACGCCCAGCGCCCAGCGCGAAGCGATCATCAATGACTTCAAGGCCGGACGAATTCAGTGCCTGACCAATGCCAATGTCTTGACGACAGGCTTTAACGCTCCTGCGGTAGACCTGATTGCCATGCTGCGCCCGACCAAGTCGGCGGGCTTGTATGTGCAGATCGTTGGTCGTGGCTGCCGCCTTGCACCGGGCAAGACCGACTGCTTGGTGCTCGACTTTGCCGGGAACATTGCGCGCCACGGACCCATTGACGCCATCAAGCCCAAGACACCCAAAGCGGGTGAAGACGGCGATGCGCCCACCAAAGCCTGCCCTGAGTGCGACAGCATCGTGCACGCGGCGGTACGTCAGTGCCCCGACTGTGGCCACATGTTTCCGGAGCCGCAAATCAAGATTGACGCCAAAGCCAGCACTTTGGACATCCTCTCTGGCGGTCCACCCGAGTGGGTGCCCGTGACACGGGTCAGCTATGCCCGGCACGACAAGACTGGTAAGCCGCCGTCACTTCGAGTTGATTACTGGAGTGGACTGAGTTCCCACAGCGAATGGGTTTGCATTGAACACCAGGGCTATGCGCGGCAAAAGGCTGCGAGCTGGTGGGCAAACCGAGCACCGGGGCTGCCACTTCCCCGTGGTGTTGATGAAGCTCTGGCCGTATCGCAGCGGCTCAAGTGTCCATCGCAGATCGCGGTGCGCCCGAGCGGGCGTTACACAGAAATCGTCGGCGCGCGCTTTTGATGTCGAGCGCATAAATGATGTGCGCCATTTGCAGGCGCGATGCCCGAGGGTATGGGTTCGCGCCATGTTTGATCCGTATTGATGCGCCGAGCGTGAAGTTGTGTTCGAGGCGCTGTCAAAACATTGCAGCAAGGCTAAAGGGAATGATTGATCCAAACCAACATGAAACCAACGCTCTGGCGGCGGCCTGCGAGACAGGTGGCGAGTACGTCGAGTCACTTGCCAAAACAGACTTGGCCACCTTCACCGCAGTGGAGTGGTCAACCTTGATTGATGTGGTCGTGACCGCCTTTCAAGACTCACTTCGCATTGCCTATGCAGATGACCCACCATTTTGAAGGAACGCATGAATCCAAATAATTACATGGCCCATCTTGGGGCCACGCTCGTAGATCGCGGCTATGCCATTTTGCCGATCCAGCCTAGCACTAAGAAGCCGGGCATGTTTCGCCTGGGTGCCTGGCAAGACTATCCCAAGTGGAGCCGTCACTGTGAGCGCGACACGACTGAAAACGAAGTCGATATCTGGGGCGACTGGCCCGAAGCTGGCATTGGTATTGCCGCAGGCAAGGTGATTGGCATCGACATTGATGTGCTGCAGTCCAAAGACATCGCGGTTCAGATTGAGGGCTTAGCTAAGCGGCTGCTGGGCGACACACCTGCAGTTCGTATCGGCAACGCCCCCAAGCGATTGCTGGTGTACCGTGCGGCCCAGCCCTTCAGTGGCTTTAAGTTCCCGCCCATTGAGGTCTTGGGTGTGGGGCAGCAGTTCATCGCCTATGGCATTCACCCGGATACCGGCAAGCCCTACGAGTGGCCCGTGCAAACCTTGGCCGACCTGAAAATCGAAGAACTGCCTGTCATCACCGAGGCACAGGCTCGAGAGTTTGCACGCCAGGCGTACGAGATGGTCCCCGAATCTATGCGCCCCAAAAGTCTGGCTGTAGGTTTGAAGTCTCCAGAGGCGTTCGCCAATCTGCCCGAGCAACGCGGCACGTTCGAGGCAGTGCAAGACGCGCTTCAGTACATCCCCAATCAGGACCTGGACTACGACAGTTGGGTGCGCATTGGCATGGCCATCAAAGGTGCGCTTGCCGAGCAGGGGTGGCCGCTCTTTGAGTCCTGGTCTGCGTCGTCCAGTAAAAACGATGCCAAGACAACCGCTAAAAGTTGGGGGAGCTTTTCGCCTCAGCGCATTGGGGCGGGAACCATCTACAAGCTGGCGCTGGACAACGGCTGGATTCCAGATGCTGACCTGCAGCTCAATGGTGAGATTGTGATGAACGGACATCACCCGGCCAAGGAGATGCTGCAAACGCTGCAAACATCAAACCCCATCACGATTGATGGATCAGGTGCACCGCCCGTGCTGCCACCACCCAAACCACTGCCGACGGGCTGGGACCAAGTTGGCGGCGTGATTGCCGACATGATGTCGCTCATGGCAACGACGGCAAAGCGTCCACAGCCTGTGCTGGCGCTCGGAGCGAGTTTGTGTGCCATCGGCGCGCTGATGGGGCGTAAGTACCGCACCGAGAGCAACACGCGCTCGAACCTTTATGTCGTAGGTATCGCTGAGAGCGGCGCAGGCAAGAACCACAGCCGCGTGGTTATCAACGAGCTATTCCGCAAGGCCGGGTTGCTGCAATACCTGGGCGGCAACAAGATCGCATCGGGTTCCGGTCTTTTGACGGCCATCCAGCGTCAGCCCGCCATTCTTTTTCAGCTAGATGAGTTCGGTATGTTTTTGTCGGCAGCCGCTGACCGTAAACGCTCCCCGCGCTACGTGTGTGAAATCCTGGACCTGATGACCGAGCTGTACACCACTTCAGGCACGACTTACTTTGGCATTGAGTACGCAAGCAACCAACTCAACAACGCGCACCGTGCCATTCACCAGCCCTGCGCGTGCATCTACGGCACCACCACACCCTTGCACTTTTGGCAGGCGCTGCAGGCGTCGAATGTGGCCGACGGTTCATTGGCGCGCTTTCTGATTCTGGAGAGCGAGGACGATTTCCCCAATAGCAACGAACTTTTTGGCACGATAGATCCCCCGCAAGACCTCATCGACCGACTGCTGCTGATCCACCAGGGAGGTGGCCAGTTGAACGGCAACCTCACGGATGTGGGCGCGATTGATGAAGTGCTGGTGGATCCGCGTGTCGTTCCGATGACCGCGCAAGCGCGTGACGCGTTTCGCTTGCTTGACCACGAGTTGTTAGCAAAGCTTCGCTTGTCGAGAGGCACCGGTTTTTCATCGATCTTGGCGCGCATTGAAGAGAACGCCACCAAATTGGCTCTCATTCGCGCTGTGTCGCGCGACGCGGTGACACCGCAGATCGATGACCACGACGCGCACTGGGGAATTGCGCTCTCGCGCCACTGTGCCGAGCTGACTATTCGAGAAGCAAGCGCGCGCGTTTCAGAAAACCAAGTCGAGTCCAACCACAAGCGCGCTTTGCAAATCCTGCGTGATGGCGATGCCGCTGGTATGTCAAAGAGCGAGTTCACGCGGCGCACCCAGTTCATGGACCACCGCCAGCGAGATGGCGTGCTGCGTACCTTAACGGACGCCCACCTGGTTGAGGTGTTCGCCATGCCAACGGGCGGCAGACCTAGCCAGTGGATCAAGCTGGCGGGAAATGATGTCCCAACTGAACAGTGAACGGTCTATGAGGACTTCTTTCAATTACGACCTTCTTTCAAAGGGGGTGCCTCTATATACAAATAAATACAGGGGTCGCTATACGCACCCAAAAATCCTCGCGCGCGCGAAACGCCTGCCCTGGAAGTGGTCAGAGAGAGACATAGGTATATATATTGAAAGAAGAAGTATTGAAATAAGTACCCCACCAGACCCGGACTCCACCTTTGAAAGATGAAGTATTGAAATAAGCCCCGTCATCTGTTGAAGACTTTTTGTAAGCCCTGATAACCGCATCCGATTGAAAAAATCGGAAATGACAGACATGAGGGAGCCGCACCCGCCCTGACACGGCTTTGGTGCCAGTGCTCCTCCAGGTCGCACAAGAAAACTTGTACGAACCCTTGGAGG
This sequence comes from Limnohabitans sp., assembly GCA_049655425.1. Classification (GTDB taxonomy): domain Bacteria; phylum Pseudomonadota; class Gammaproteobacteria; order Burkholderiales; family Burkholderiaceae_C; genus Limnohabitans_A. The sequence continues at coordinate 386,174 of JBASJS010000007.1, forward strand.
AAATCCCTGATGAATTACAAATCAACCCCACGCCTCGTCATCCTGGCTCTTGACCTGGGTACGACCACCGGCTGGGCACTGCGCTCGGCAAACGGTCCAGTGGCGCATGGCTTCGTGAGCTTCAAGTCCCAACGCTTTGAGGGCGGTGGCATGCGCTATCTGCGCTTTGGACGTTGGCTCGATGACATGCTCGCCTTGACTGGCTCAGAGAGTGACGCACCAACCGATTCAGCGGTCATTGGAGCCGTTTACTTTGAAGAGGTGCGCCGTCACCTCGGAGTAGATGCTGCGCATGTCTACGGCGGTTTGCTGGCCACGCTGACCGCATGGTGTGAGCGTCACCAGATACCGTACCAAGGTGTGCCTGTGGGCACCATCAAACGCCATGCCACTGGCAAGGGCAACGCGGGCAAGGCCGAGGTGATTGCGGCCATGAAAGCGCTTGGCCACCCGGTCACCGACGACAACGAGGCGGATGCCCTTGCGCTCTTGCACTGGGCGCTGGCGCAGTGTACGGATCCCGCCTTGAGCAAGGAGGTGCGCCATGGCTAAAAAGCAAGTTGCACAGCCATTGACCCATGGCACTTTGGTGAGTCTGCCCGGCGGTCGGGTTGGTGAGTGGATCAGTGAGGCGGAGGAAGGCACCAGCTTTCGCACCGAGCATTTCCGGACTGTCGACTCGCTCGGCCTTTTGATGCGCAATGGCGCGATCACGGCGCAGATGCACGACGCGGGTCAGGACTTCTCTCGCACATTTGTTTTTGCTCAGCTAAGTTCAGCGGGCTCACCACCGCTTGATCGCATACCTGGTGGTCATTGGCAGGACACGATGACAGAGCGCTGTGCCTGGGCTAGAAAGCGGTTGGGTGAGGCGCTCGATGCAGTGGGTGGTATCAGTAGCCCCGGTGGTTGCGCTGTCTGGCACGTGGCCGGTTTGGGTCAAAGCGTGAAGGAGTGGTCTGCTCAGGAAGGTTGGAACGGACGCACACTCAACCAGTACGAGGCCAAGGGCATTTTGGTTGGCGCATTGGGTGTGTTGGCGGTGCATTACGGGTACAGTCGTTAAAAAACGCTTGTCAGGACGTTGTCCGGACGCTATGATGGGTCAACTTTTCAAAAAAGGGGTCGCCATGACCGCAGTCATTCATTCCAAATCTGAGCGCATTGATGTGCGAGCCAGCACGCCTGTGAAGCAATTGCTTCAGGAAGCGGCGCGCGTGGCGCACAAAAATGTGAGCGAGTTTCTGCTTGACGCGGGCATCATCGCGGCTAACCAGACCTTGGCTGACCGCACCCGTTTCGAGCTAAGCGACGACAAGTGGTTGGCGTTTCAGGCTGCACTTGACCAGCCCGTGAGTGCCAAGCCCAAGCTCAAGAAGCTTTTGTCTGAGCCGGGGCTGCTTGGTTGAGTTCGCATGCTTACGAGCCAGTTCGCAAACTGGCCGGCTCGGACACCGTTGAGTCCTTCGACTGTGGCCGGAGCGCACTGAATCAGTTTTTGCAGCGCTTTGCGCTCGTCAACCAAAAATCTAATAGCGCGCAAACCTACGTGAGTTGCCATTCGGGCTCGGTCGTTGGTTTCTACAGTTTGGCGGTTGGTAGCGTTGAGCCTTCCAGTGCGGCACCTCGTGTAACCAAAGGTATTCCACAGCACCCCGTGCCGGTGATGATTCTGGCCCGGCTTGCGGTGGACCTTCAGCACCAAGGCGCTGGGCTTGGCAAAGCACTGCTCAAAGACGCGCTGCTGCGCACTGCACAAGCGGCAGACATTGCCGGAATTCGTGCACTGCTGGTGCATGCAAAGGACGAGACTGCCAGGCAGTGGTATCTCAATTGGGAGTTTGAACCCAGCCCATCTGATCCGTTTCACCTGTTCCTTTTGATGAAGGACATCAAGGCCATGGTGGGTAAATCGTGAGTTAAAAGTACAGGGTATTTAGTCGATGAATAAATCGCACGAAAACCCCTTGACGCGGTATATATCGAAGCGGTAGCATTCAGCTAATCACTCAAATTACGCCCACACGGTTTGCGCCTTGTGGGCGTTTTGTTTGGGTCTTCACTTCCCCGCATTTACCGCGCTTGCAAGCAGCCCTCGCTGGTTGACCTGCAAGCTGCGCTCCAACCCGAAAGCTTCCCTATGACACCCGAGATCCGAATGGTCGCGGTGGATTCGCTCATCCCGTATGCGCGAAACGCCCGCACCCACAGCGATGACCAGGTGGCACAAATTGCCGCATCCATCTCCGAGTTTGGTTTTACCAATCCGATCCTGACAGATGGGGACAAAGGCGTGATCGCAGGACACGGACGCTTGGCTGCAGCGCGCAAACTTGCACTGACTGAAGTGCCCGTGATTGAGCTGGGCCACCTCACCGCAATTCAAAAGAAAGCCTACATCCTGGCCGACAACCGCATCGCTGCAAACGCTGGCTGGGACGAAGAGTTGCTCAAGCTTGAGATTGCCGAACTCGATGAGGCTGACTTCAATCTGGAGTTGATGGGCTTTGGTGATGAAGAGCTTGAGCGTTTGCTCAACGGTGATGGCGACACCACGGGCCTGACCGAAGACGATGCAGTACCCGAGTTGCCAGCCGAACCTGTTTCCAAAACAGGTGATGTGTGGGTCTTGGGTCAGCACCGTTTGCTGTGTGGTGACTCCACCGTGCTCTCCGATGTGGAGCGACTGATGAATGGCCAGCTCGCCGACATGGCTTTCACCGATCCACCCTACAACGTGGACTACGGCAACAGCGCCAAAGACAAGATGCGAGGCAAGGACCGTCGCATCATGAACGATGCGCTAGGAGATGGGTTCTATAAGTTCCTCTACGACGCCTGCGTCAACTTGTTGGTGGTCACCAAAGGAGCCTGCTATGTGTGCATGAGCTCCTCTGAGTTGCACACCTTGCAAAAAGCCTGGCTTGATGCGGGCGGCAAGTGGTCCACATTTGTGATCTGGGCCAAGAACACTTTTACGCTTGGACGCGCCGACTACCAGCGCCAGTACGAGCCAATCCTTTATGGTTGGAAAGATGGCGCAAAACACTTCTGGTGCGGTGACCGCGACCAGTCAGACATTTGGAATTACAACAAGCCCCGTGTGAACGATTTACACCCGACGATGAAGCCGGTGGAGTTGGTCGAGCGTGCCATCAAGAACTCATCCAAGACACGCGACATCGTGATCGATTTGTTTGGCGGATCTGGCACAACGCTCATTGCATGCGAGAAAACGAATCGCCAAGCCCGTCTAATGGAGATGGATCCCAAGTACGTGGACGTTATCGTCAAGCGTTGGGAGGAATACACAGGACAAAAAGCCACCCGTGAAGCGGATGGCTCTGCATTTGCAGATCTATCGCCGCAAGGTCAGTCTGTTTTAGCTGATGCTGTGGGGAGCGAGCTAGAGGGTGAGACCCTGTAGACCCGCTCACCACCGCTCTCTTTGACGGAGTCGATGGTCAGGCCCAGCTTCTTTTTCAAAGTTCCAGCCATACAACCGCGCACCGTGTGCGCCTGCCATCCTGTGGCCTCCACCATTTGCGGAAGGGTTCCACCTTCTGGGCACTTCATCAGATCGATGAGCACCGACTGCTTGCTACCTTCGCGTTTGGATTTGACCGGTGGCTCAATGCCAATGGCCTTCAACCCTGCGGTGGTGATGGCAAAGCGGGTTGAACCTGCAGCGCCTTTACTGTGTGGGCGGATCAGACCTTCATTGCCAAGGCTGGTCAGAACCTTTATCAACGCACCACCTTTGAGGTTGGGCGGGAAGTCGGTCAGCACATGCTGAGGATGGCTGGCTGCAGCGTTGAGAAGCAAGGTTTGGCTCGGTGTGAGTTTCATGTTGACCTCCGGTATCAGTTTGGTTGGGTTGTTTGTTTGGATTGCTGGCCAGCCGTGAATGCGGCTTGCAGGGCTTCTTTGAAGCCCCAGACGCTGACTTCATGAAAGTCCAGGCGGTCGCTGTTGCGTGTTGCCAGCGTGTCGATGTGCAGATGTTCTGCGGCGATTTGGTTGAGCAGTTGCTCCAGTTTTTGGGTGTCCATCACTTGGCTCCTTCGTTTGTTGATGACGTTCCTATGAACGCTCTGAATCCAAGTGAAGCCAAGCTTTATATGCATCAATTGCGATTAGTTTTTTGATTGAGTTGCTAACACGCCAATACCGAGCCGATATGCCCCGCAGTGCCCCTACACCATGCCGTCACCCCGCCTGCGCGTTGGTGCTGGACAACCCCGGCTACTGCGAGCAGCACCGCCCCAAGGTGCACCGAGACTACGGGCGTGCCAGGCGTGCCTTTGATACTGAGCTGGGCTTTTACCAGTCCGCGCGCTGGCGTGAGGTACGTGCTGCATTCCTGCGTGAACACCCGCTGTGTGTGGCGTGCAAGGCGACGGATCGGGTGGTGGCTGCCAAGGTTGCCGACCACATCAGGCCGCTCAAGGACGGCGGAGAGCGCTTTGACTGGGTCAATCTGCAAGGGCTGTGCGTCTCATGTCACAACCGAAAGACGGCGCGTGAGACCGCAGGTCGGCGCTGACTACCCCCCCCGGGGGGGTCTCAATCTCTACAGACGGCGGCCAAAGATGCGTGCGCCTGCCAAGATTTTTGCGCGTGCAAATTGAAACCTAGGGGGGTTGCCCGAAGGCAGCCTAATGCCGGGCCTCGCCGGTCGGGGCTAAGAGCCGATCAGTTGAGATCGGCGATGAACTTTTCGATGTTGATCGCTTTGGATTTGCCGACCGAGCGAATGATGGAGTTGGCGACGTTTTCTTCAACGACGCTGTTCCATTTGGAAAAGCTCTTGTCCGTCACGCTCTTGTCAAAAGCAGATCGTACCGCCTCACGCCCAGCTTTCATATCAGCCGCCAGAGCGGACTGAACGAGGCATTTAGCGATGACGTCGGCTTTGCGCACTGGGAGTTTTCCGGTGGGTTTGAAGCCTCCATATTAACGATTACCAACGACTCAACCCAGATGGCCGGAAGAAAACCACTCCCCACGGAGATCAAAAAGCTCAGGGGAACCCTGCAAAAGTGCAGGACCAACCCGCATGAGCCACAGCCCCAAGGGGATCTGGTTGCGCCGCCCGAGTACATGTCGGACGGAGCCAAGCAGGCCTGGCGCTATGCCATTGACAGCGCGCCCGAGCATTTGCTGCGCAAGCTTGATATGTCGGTGCTGGAGGTTTGGTCCTGCGCCGCTGACCTGTACCGCAAGGCCCAGATCGGAATCACCAAGACGGGTCTGCTAATAAAAGCGCCGAACACCGGTGTGCCGATGCAGTCGCCGTACCTGGCCATCGCCAACAAGCAGGCCCAGATCATGACCAAGGCGGCGGTGGAGATGGGATTTACGCCAGCCTCTCGTTCGCGTATCACACAGCCCACAGATACCCAGATCGATCTCGATCCTTGGGCGGACATAGCAGGCTGAGACTAGACTTTGGCAGCAGACAACTACGCCGCCGTTGCCCGCAAGTATGCGCAGGCAGTCGTTGCCGGTGACATCCTGACCTGCAAATGGGTCCAGCGGGCATGCCAACGGCAGTTGAACGATCTGGCAAAGTTCAAGGGCAAGGCAAGTCCCTACCAGTTCAACCCAAAGCTCACCGACAAGGACGGGCGGGAATTCCATCCCGCTGACAACCTGTGCGCGTTCATTGAACGCCTGCCCCACGTCAAGGGGCCGCTGGCAGGCGAAACGATCAAGTTGGAGCCTTGGCAGGTGTTCATCCTGACCACCGTATTTGGATGGGTCAAGCCTGACGGTAATCGCCGCTTTCGGCGCTCGTACATTGAGGTGCCACGTGGCAACGCTAAGTCGACCCTGTCGTCTGCGCTTGCGCTGTATATGCTGGCCGCCGATGGTGAAGGTGGTGCAGAGGTTTACTCTCTGGCCACCACCCGCGACCAGGCGCGCATTGTGTTTGGTGATGCGCAGACCATGGCGCGCAGGTCACAGGGCTTTCGCAGCCGGTTCTCTGTCAACGTTGGTGCGCACAACATGAACGTGCTGCATACCGGCTCAAAGTTTGAAGCGCTCTCGGCAGAGGGATCTACGCTCGACGGCCTGAACATTCACTTCGGCTGCATTGATGAACTGCACGCCCATAAGACTCGCACCGTCTACGACGTTGTGGAGACCGGTACCGGCAAGCGAGACAACTCGCTCTTGTGGGTGATCACCACCGCTGGCAGCAATCGCGCAGGCATTTGCTACGAGGTACGCACCTTTGTAACTCGACTACTCGATGGTGTGTTCGAGGACGACAGCCAGTTTGGCATCGTCTACGGGCTGGACGACGGGGACGACTGGACCAGCGAAGACTCGCTGATGAAGGCCAACCCCAACTGGGGTATCTCGGTGCGCCCGGAAATCCTGGGACCGCTGCAGGCCAAGGCCATGCAGTTGCCCAGTGCAATGAACAACTTCAAGACCAAGCACTTGAACGAGTGGGTCAACGCTGACACTGCATGGATGGACATGCGCTCCTGGGACGCCTGTGCTGATCAGGACCTGGACATCGAGTCCTTTGTTGGCCAGCCCTGCTGGGTGGGTCTGGACTTGGCCAGCAAGACAGACATTGCGGCATTGGTGATTGTGTTTGCCCATCCCGAGATTGCTGACGCATTCGTAGTCTTCGGCAAGTACTACCTGCCAGAGGACACGGTCAATGCCAACGGCAACAGTCAGTACCCGGGATGGATGCATACCGGACGCCTCACCGTGACGCCGGGCAATGTGATTGATTTCAGTTGGATCGAAGCGGATCTGAATGATCTGTCCTCTCGCTTTGCTGTTCAGGCAGTCGCGTTTGATCCGTTTCAGGCGACGCAACTCTCGACCCGAATGTTGAGTGAGGGGCTGCCCATGATTGAAGTGCGTCCGACGGTGCTGAATTTCTCAGAACCGATGAAGGCGCTTGAAGCCCTGGTGCTTCAAAAGAAATTGGTTCACGACGGTGACCCGGTTCTGGGTTGGATGGTCAGCAACGTGGTGGCCCACCTGGACGCCAAAGACAACATTTACCCACGCAAGGAGCGAGCAGAAAACAAGATCGACGGTATCGTGGCACTGATCATGGCCCTTTCAAGGGCAATCAAACCGGGAGACTCGGTGGTGCTGGGATCCGACTACGAGTTGATGTTGCTCTGAACTGATGGGACTGTTTACCTTTTTTGATCGCTTTCGCGGATCTGGTAGCTCCAACGCCTCAGGTGGAGATCGTTCGCCATGGGGTGACTTTTCATTCGAGTCAGTGTCTGCGCGTACCAGCAGTGGCATGCGCGTCTCGCCCGATAGCGCGCTGCGCCTAGCTGCTGTGTATGCCTGTGTGCGGATACTGGCCGAAACAATTGCATCACTGCCATTGGTGGTTTACCAGCGCCGCCCTGACGGCGGCAAGGACAGGGTCACGGACCACTGGCTTTACCGCTTAATGGCCAAGCGGCCGAACCGGTTTCAAAATCCTTTTGAGTGGCGCGAGATGCTGCAAGGACACCTGGCTTTGCGCGGTAACGCCTTTAACCAGATCATCACCAACCCGCGCGGCGAGATCATCGAACTCATGCCGATCCACCCGGACCGGGTCAAGATTGAGTTGTTGCCATCAGGTGAATACCGCTACCGAATTAGCGATCGTTCTGGCACTGAGGTGATCTTGCCAAGAGGGGAGGTCTGGCACTTGCGTGGCCTGTCCTCGGACGGCTTGATGGGTATGAGCCCGATTGAGCTTGCCCGGGAGAATCTGGGTACTGCACTAGCAGCCCAAGGCTATGGTGCACGTTTCTTTGCCAATGACGCCAAGCCCACAGGAGGGTGGATTGAATTTCCTGGCTCGTTCAAGGACTCCGAGGCCAAGAAGGTGTTTCGTGAGTCTTATCAGCAGGCGCAGTCCGGCTCCAACCGGGGCAAGGTCCTGGTGTTGGAAAACGGCATGAAGTTTCACGAAGTGGGCGTCACAAACAAAGACGCCCAGTTTCTGGAACTGCGCAAGTTTCAGATCACCGACGTGGCCCGGCTCTTTCGTGTGCCACCGCACATGATTGCTGATCTTGATAGAGCGACCTTCTCCAACATCGAGCAGCAGAGTCTGGAGTTCGTCATGCACACCATGACGCCTTGGGCTGAGCGCTGGGAGGCTAGCATTCAATCTGAGTTACTTCTTGAGAGTGACGATATAGAGATTGAGTTTGATTTCGCCAATCTGATGCGCGGCGATGCGTCCAGCCGCTCAAGCTACTACCAAAGCGGAATTCAGAACGGCTGGCTCACCAGAAACGAAGCACGCATTGCAGAAAATCTCAATCCCATTGACGGACTTGATCAGCCACTACGACCACTCAATATGGTCGAGGAGGACGTGGCGGAGGATTTGGAAATCGATACACAAGCAGAAGTGGCAAAGCCACTGGAGAAAAAAGCGATCAAGCCTTCGGAGGATGAGAGTGTTACCCGACTCAGTGGGCGATATAGCGCCCTTGTTCAAACGACCTCTGAGCGACTTGCTCGCCGTATCAGCCGATCAGATCATCTGGCCGAAAAAGACATCTTGTTGATCTCCCAAGCCTTGGCCGTACCGCTAGACCAGGTTCAGCTTTGGGCAAGCCAAATAGACGAGCCGCTAGATCAAAAACAGCTTACCGAATCACTTATCTCCCTCGGACAGAATTTATGAAAAACCAACTTTTAGTCGCTGAATTTTTGGCAACGCCTTGGGCCTTGATGCCTGAGCGTTTAAGTGCTCTGGCCACTGTCATTTCCCGGTGGTCGCAAGGTGAGCCTGCCAGCGACGCCGCCAGGTTTCAGGTCCAAACAGACCGTGTGCTGCGCGACACTCGCAGACAGACCTCGGCTGCCATTTCGGGTGGCGGCATTGCCGTCATCCCGATTTACGGCGTCATCACACAGCGTGGAAATATGGTGGATGACGTCTCCGGCCCTGGCATGGTCAGCACCCAGATCGTCACCCAAATGCTCAGACAAGCTGTTGCCGACGACGCGGTCAGTCAGATATTGCTGGACATTGATAGCCCTGGCGGCAGCGTCTACGGCGTTTCTGAACTGGGTGATGCTATTTTGAGTGCTCGTGCCCAAAAGCCGGTGGTGGCCATCGCTAACAGTCTGGCAGCTTCGGCGGCTTACTGGATCGGTTCCCAAGCCAGTGAGTTCTACGTCACATCCGGCGGAGAAGTCGGCTCAATTGGCGTGTGGCAGGCGCACCAGGACTACAGCAAAGCCATGGATGAAGCTGGCGTTAAGACGACGCTCATATCGGCGGGCAAGTTCAAGGTCGAGGGCAATCCCTATGCACCACTGGACGAAGAAGCGCAAGGATTTATGCAGTCCCGCGTAGATGACTATTACGCCGCATTTACCAAGGCTGTGGCCAAGGGGCGTGGTGTGCCCATCACTCAGGTACGAGATGGAATGGGCCAGGGCCGGGTCTTGGGCGCTGATGCGGCCTTGGCTCAAAACATGGTCGACGGCATCGCCAGCTTCGATCAGGTCTTGAGCAAGATGCATAAAGACGCGGCGTCAAGTGCTAAGACCAGTCCACCTGCCAAGCCCAAAACCTCCCGATTGGCCCAAGCCCGCTCAGAGCTTGGGATTTTGTAATTTGGACTGCTCAGGAGTTGCTCCGTTGAGCGCCTCCAGTCCGAAAGGCGACCCGTAGGTCGCAAACCTGATGCGTGACTAGCTTTGCGCATTTTTTAATATTTGCAATCCCGCCACCCAAGAGGTGGTTTTTTTACGTCTGGAGAAACCCAAATGAGTAAGCAATTGCGCGAGCTTCAAGCTCGTAAGTCTGATCTTGTCAAAGAGGCTCGTGCCTTAACTGACATCGCCGCCCAAGAAAACCGTGACCTCTCAGATGAGGAGGTAACCAAGTTCAATGGACTCAAGAGTCGAATTGAGACCGCTTCGGCAGCAATTGACCGCGAGTCGGCCTTGATTTCCGAAGAGGTTCAGATGGGGGCGCATGTAGGCAACCACTCTGGTGCTGGTAATGGTTCGGTATTCCCAAGCGTCATAGTGAGCGATAACCGCGAACTCGACCCCAAACATGGGTTTCAAAGCCTGGGTGACTTTTTGCAAAACGTCTGCCATGCGCAAAAGCCAGGCAACCCGATAGACGATCGCCTGCTGATTGGCAGCGGTCGTGGTGCTGCCGCTCCAGCCACCTTTGGCAGTGAAGGCTCCGGTCAAGACGGTGGCTTCTTTGTACCGCCACAGTTCTCAAAGGAGATTTTCCAGCTGTCTTTGGGCGAGGACTCATTGCTGCCGCTTACTGACAATGTGGAGATCAGCGGAAACACCATGGCGTTTCCTAAGGATGAAACCACGCCCTGGGGCACCAACGGCATTCGCGCTTACTGGCAAGGCGAAGCGGCGCCTTCGGTGACCACCAAGCCCGTGTTAGGACTGTCTACTTTGCGGCTCAAAAAGCTGATGGCTCTGGTGCCAACAACCGATGAGTTGTTGGAAGACGCCAATGCCTTGTCGACCTATCTGCCCGAGAAAATTGCACACTCCATTCGCTGGAAAACCAATGAATCCATCCTGTTCGGCTCGGGCTCTGGCGTACCGGTAGGTGCACTCAATGCTGGCGCTACGGTCAGTGTGGCCAAGGAGACTGGGCAGTTGACTCAAACGCTGCTTCCGCAAAACCTGGCCAAGATGATTGCGCGACTTCCCTCGGGCAGCCTGGCCAATGCGGTATGGATCGTCAACAACGACGTGCTGCCAGCATTGTTCACCTTAACCTTGGGGAACTACCCGATCTACCTGCCTACCGGATTGAACGTTGGCGGCATGCAGGTCTCTCCCTACGGCACGCTGCTGGGTCGCCCGGTGTTTGTGTCTCAGCACGCCAACACCTTCTCGGCCCAAGGGGACATCTTGCTGGTGGACCTGAAGTACTACCAGACCATCACCAAGGCAGGTGGCATGCAGACCGCCACATCGATGCACCTGTACTTCGATGCTGATCTCACGGCGTTTCGAACCACCTTCCGTATGGATGGTCAGTCGAAGATTTCTACAGCGATCACGCCTGCCAAAGGCAGCGCAACGATGTCGCCCTTCATCCAACTGGGCGCGCGCTAAGCAGCCCCAAACCTTAGGAGAAAACTATGTTTCCCAACGCAAAAGGCAGCGAACTGCTGTCCGTTCTCGCCACCATCGACCCTGCCGCGCAAGCCGCAGGAACTGTCACTACAGGCTGGATTTCTGTGGCCAACCACCACGGATTCCTCTCCTTGGTTCAGACCGGAGTGCTCGGCACCAGCGCCACAGTGGATGCGAAGTTGCAGCAAGCTGTTGATTCCACTGGCACCAGTGCCAAGGACATCACCGGCAAAGCGATCACCCAGATCATCAAAGCCACAGGCGACAACAAGCAGGCGCTTATCAACGTTAAGCCCGAGGAGCTCGACACAGTCAACGGCTTTGGCTTTGTTCGCCTGTCTCTGACGGTAGGAGTGGCTGCCAGCCAAACCGCTGCTCAAGTCCTAGGTGTCAATCCGCGAGAGATCCCTGCCAATGCAGGCAACCAGGCGGCTGTTGTGCAGATTGTCTAAATGCCACTGCAACTCGTTTCAGCTCCAGCCGGGGAGCCGATCACGCTTCTTGAGGCAAAGCAGCACCTGCGGGTGGATGTTGATGACGATGATGCATTGATCGGCTCGCTGATTACGGCAGCCCGGCAGGCAGCCGAGACTCGCACTGGCAGGCAGTTGATGACTGCCCGCTGGAAGCTTGTTCTCGACGGCTTTCCGGGTTCTTTGGTCAATCATGTTCCATCCAATGCTTCCTTTAGCTTGCCTGGACACGCAATCCTTCTTGACAAATGCCCAGTGCAGTCATTGGTCAGCATCGAGTACCTTGACATGAATGGCAGCCCTCAGGTGATGCCGCCTGGGGATTACGTCTTGGACGCTGCATGCGAGCCTGCGCGACTCACCCCGGTATTTGGTAAGACTTGGCCCCCGACTCTCCCACAGATTGGCTCTGTGATCGTCACCTTTGACGCAGGATACGGCGCAGGCTCCTCTGTGCCTGAGGGAATCAAGAGTTGGATCAAGTTGCGAGTGGGAAGTCTCTACGGACATCGTGAGGAAATTGCAGTGCTAACGCGCGGTCGTATCGACTCATTGTCATTTGTAGATGGACTTTTAGACGGTTACCGCGTGAGCGTTGTATGAGCTTAATCAGTGCAGGTCAGATGAGCCAGCGTGTTCGCATTCAGCAGCCCACTGTTGCAAAGGATGCATTGGGTGCGCCGACACAGACCTGGAGCGATATAGCGACTGTCTGGGCTGATATCCAACCGATATCAGGGCGCGAGGCACGAATTGCAGATCGTATAGCTGCGGTGGTGAGTCATCAAATTACTGTGCGTTACAGATCCGAGTTCAACGACCCCAAAAGCGTTTCACAAATGCGAGTTCTGTTTCGAGATCGTATTTTTTCAATCCATGCTGCCCTTAATGAAGACGAGGCCAATGTCTCGGTCATGCTTTTGGCAAGTGAAGGGGCGCGCAATGGCTAAAGTTGAAACAGTTCGCATTGAAGGACTGGCACAACTTGATCGTGCACTTCGTGAACTGCCTGACCGTGTTGCTAATCGAGGGCTCAGGGCATCGGTTTACGCAGGAGCAAAGGTCATACGTGATGAGGCGCGTGCTCAGGCTCCAAAAGCTGCGCAGTCGCTTGGCTCTAAGCAACCACCACCCGGAACGCTCAAGCGTTCGGTGATCATGAAGCACGTTCGCGAGCTATCTGGTGGGGGTCGCCAGACCTTTTATGTTTTGGTGCGCCACGGTAAAAAGTACCGCAATCAAGGCAAGCGAGGGAACCTATCGCAAGATGCTTGGTATTGGCGCTTTGTTGAATTAGGTACTCGCAAGATGGCGGCTCGTCCATTTCTGCGTCCGGCACTGGAATCTCGCCGCCGCCAAGCCGTTGATGCCATTAAGCAGCGACTGACCCAGCGCATCGAGATAGAAGCGCGAGCCTTGAATGGTCGATAACGATGCAGGACTTCTATGACGCGATCAAACATCTGGCCGCTGGGCAGGTGTACGCCATCGTTGCACCTGCGGGTGCTCAGTATCCGACGCTTGTTTACACCCCTATTGATCAGTCAAACGTTGCGTCGCTTGACGGACCAAACCAGCTGCGGCGCTCGCGAGTGCAAGTCGATGCGTACGCACTAACGCTGGTCGCTTGCGAACAACTGCAAGAGCAGGTCCTTGCGGCATTGCTAGCCAGTATCAAAACGGTGGCCGATGTACGCATGGGCCTTACCGATTTCGACGATGAAGCCGGTACTTACCGGATATCCGTGGACTTCACCTACTACCGGTAACGGTGGTCAGGTTGTCTTTTCATTTTTTTATGGAGGCCTTTTATGCCTAGTACTGCCATCACCGCGCAGGGCATCACCATTGCCCGGTTTGGAACCACAACGTTTGAAACCATCCCCAACGTAGTTTCCTTTCAGGGGCCTGGGGGTCAAGCTTCAGTTATTGACGTCACCAATCTTGCTTCAACAGCCAAAGAGAAGAGAGTCGGTCTTCGCGATGAAGGTCAACTCTCACTGAGCCTGCACTTCAATCCTGACGACACGGTCCATCAGGGCCTTCGTACAGATAGAGCCAATCGCGTGCGCCGCCAGTTCAAGATCACCTTCACCGACACCACACCCGCTGCGACATGGACTTTCTACGGCTACGTTACACAGTTCAGTGTTCAAGGTGGTGTGGATGCTGTAGTTGAAGCCAGCGTCACGATCGAAATCGATGGCGACATCACGGAGGCATAAAGACTATGAATATTTTGACCAAAGAAGCCATCCTTGCAGCCGATGATCTGCCGCGCGAAACAGTCCTCGTACCTGAGTGGGGTGGAGACGTCTACGTCCGCACCATGAGCGGTACGGACCGCGATGCCTTTGAGAGCAGCCTTATTGCTCGCGATGGTGCAAAGGATGGTCGTATGGAAAACGTTCGAGCCAGACTTGTCGCGCTCACCCTTTGCGATGCGACGGGCAGCCGTCTTTTTGAAGATAGTGAAATTGTTGCGCTTGGCCGAAAAAGTGCTCGAGCACTAGACAGGGTTTTCGCTGTTGCTCAGCGTCTAAACGGTATCGGTATCGAGCAGGCTGAATCAGCAAAAAAGGACTAAAGGCCAATCCCACTCGTCGCTTCGCTTTTCGCTTGGCGCTTGCGCTGGGCATGCCGGTTCGTGAGCTATTGCAGCGGATCGGATCAGACGAGATCACCGAGTGGATGGCCTTTTATCAACTGGAACCCTTTGGCGACATGCGGGCTGATTTGAGAAGTGGTGTGATTGCGTCAACTTTTGCCAATGCCAACCGTACCAAGCACGCACGTCCTTTTACGCCAGAAGATTTCATGCCATTTATCGACCGACCCGAGCCAATTGATGAGGCCCGATTGAACGTCGCTCGTCTTAAGTCAATGTTTGCACACAGGGTCAAAAAGCATGGCTGATCTTGGCTCACTTGTCGTAAAGCTTTCGGCGGAAACCTCTGAGTTTCGTGCCGATCTAGGAAGGACGGCGCGACTTTTAGATCGACATGCCAATGACATGAAGACCTCGCTGCAGCAGGTCTCATCCATTGCCAGGACAACCTTTGCGGTAGCGATAGGTGCGACTTCTGTTGCCGCCTTGAGAGACTTTGTCAGTCAGACCATCGAGGCCGCTGCGGCTCTTCAGGGTCTTTCAGAGCAGACAGGCGCAAGTGCTGCGGCCCTTTCAGGCTTTGCACCCGTGGCCACTATTTCAGGCACGGCTATGGAGGCAATTGGCGGCAATCTCGCCAAACTCTCCAAAGGCTTGGCAGGTGTTGATGATGAGACTGCTGGGGCAACGAAGGCGCTGCAGTTTTTAGGTATTCGCGCAAAAGAAGCCAGTGGAACTTTGCGTGATCCTGCAGAGGTCATGAATGATGTCGCGCTCAAATTGGCGGAGTTTGAGGACGGTGCTGGAAAAACCGCTATTGCAATGGAACTCTTTGGAAAGTCGGGGGCCACCATGCTCCCGTTCCTTAAAGATTTGGCTGAAAACCAAGACCTAAATATTCGCTTAACGGCTAAGCAAATTGAGGAAGCAGACAACGCCTCAAAAGCAATGGGTCGCATGCGAGCAGAGTCGAATTTTGTCGCTCAGACTTTAGTGACCACGGCTATCCCATCGATGTCCGTTTTGACGCAAGAACTCAAGCGACTTTTGCTGGGAACGGACAATGCAGTTGACGGTATTCAGAGGATGCGGGCTGAGGGTACTCTGACAAATTGGGCAGAGAAAACGGCCTATGCGATTGCCGTCGTTATAGATGCACTTCGAGGTATTGGCCACACAATCAAATCGGTCATCGGCAGCTTTTCTGCTGTTTGGGCCGATATTGAATTGGCGGGAACATTCTTGGCGGGGGGTAAAGGGCTTAATCCTTTTTCAGATGAAAACCGTTCTCGCTTGCAGGCCGCGCTTGAAAAGCGAAATGCCATCGTGGCGCAGTCCAACCAGAACTACGTTGAGCTCTGGGATATGCCGCTTTTGGCGGATGCGGTAACTAAACGATTTGACGAGATCCGCAAGGGTACGGAGGCTTCCAACGCAGCCACTCAGGCAGCCGCTCCCAGAAAGCAGTTGAATTACAGCACTGCGACTGGCGCTGTTTCGGCCAATGCAATGGCCGGAATAGACAGCGAGATTAAGCGTCTTCAGGGGCAGGTGGATGTCGAAAGTGCCATCCTCAAGGACAGGCAAAGAATCATCGACCTCTACGAAAGTCAGGGCTACCTGAGCTTTAAAGATGCAAGTGAGGCGCGCTTGGCTGCGCAAGAGGACTTCACGGAAAAGCTTCGTGCACTGTCTGCAGATGAAGAGACGATCTTGCGCAGAGGCCTAGAGACAGTCGCTAAGACCACCCAAGACAAACTTAAGCTTCAGGATCGTCTGGCTGAAATCACTTTAAAACGGCAAAGACTAGAGCGTGACGCTCAACAGTCGAATTTGGAGCGCCAGATTCGGTTGCCTGGCGAGTCGATGAAGGATCTTCAAGAGCAAGCAGCCCGAGGGCTTGGGGAGCTTCGTGCGGTTGAAGAGCAAATCAAAACTTTGCGTGAAACGGGCGCGATCAGTGAACTGAAATCATTGCAGCAACTGGCAACGGCACGCCAAGAAAGTGGTCTTCAATTGTCAGCGCTTGCTCGACAGGCACGTGAATTGGCTGAGGCAGCGCCTGGCAACGAGAAGCTCGCCGACGCTTTGCGAAAGATTGAGGACTCCGCGCGACAAGCGGCAGACGGCGCGTCGCTTCTGACGCAGCGCGCCAAGGAACTGTCCGACCCTGAGGCGGGCTTTGCCAAGGCCTTGCGCACTGTGGCCGAGGAAGCCGAGCAAGTGGGCAAGCAAATGGAGTCGGCGACGACCCGGGCGTTCAACGGCATGACTGATGCGATCACGAGTTTTGTCATGACCGGCAAGCTGGACTTTCGCTCCCTGGCCAATTCCATCATTTCGGACATGATCCGCATTCAGATTCAGCAAAGCATCACGCGGCCATTGGCCGGCTGGCTCGGCTCGCTCATCGGTTCCGCATTTGGCGGCACTGGAGGCGCGACGGTCGGTGCTCCCGCCTCTCAGGTGGTGCCCATCACGATGACGGCAGCCAACGGCGGAATCATGAGCAACATGGGACCGCTTGCCCTCAACCAGTACGCCAACGGAGGCATCGCTACCGGACCGCAACTGGCGCTGTTTGGCGAGGGCCGAATGAATGAGGCCTATGTGCCCTTGCCGGATGGCCGCAGCATCCCGGTCACGATGTCTGGCGGCGGCGGTGGTGACGTGTTCAACATCTCGGTGAGCGTGTCGGACGCCGGAGCCGCTGCCAGCGGCGATGACGCAGGTGGCCGCGACCTTGGCAAAGCGATCGCCAGCGCGGTACGCCAAGAGATGCTCGCGCAAAAGCGTGCGGGTGGCCTGTTGGATGCGCGAAGGGCCTTGTAAATGGCAACCTTCACTTGGACACCGTCGGTCGGTGCCAGCGTCGCCTTGCGTCCCAATGTGCGCCGCGTGGCGTTTGGCGACGGCTACGAGCAGCGGCTGGCCTTTGGACTCAATACAAAGCCCGAGGTGTGGACGCTGGAGTTTCGCGGTCGGACGAGCCTGGACGCGGCCGCCATCGATAACTTCTTGCGTGCCCGTGGTGCCGTCCAGGCCTTTGACTGGGTATCACCGACCGGAACCTCTGGCAAGTTCACGTGCGAGGAATGGAGCCGATCCTTGGACGAGCCCAACGTCGAGACGGTGCGCGCAACCTTTAAGCAAGTGTTTGATCTGTCATGACGCAGCCGCCCACCTCTTTGGCGATCACATCCGAGATCCAGAAGCTCGCGCCCAGCGCCGTGATCGAACTGTTTGTGTTGGATCTGTCCCTGTTCGGGCAGGGTCCGGTGCGCTTTCATGCGGGCACCAACGCGCTGATGCAGCGGGTCGTCTGGCAGGGCAATGCCTATGAGGCCTTTCCAATCCAAGTGGAGGGCTTTGAGCTGAACGGTGGAGGTCAGGTGCCGCGGCCACGCCTGCGTGTGGCCAACGTCACCGGCTCGATCACGGCCCTGGTGCTGAGCTATCAAGACCTCATCGGCGCCAAGATCACCCGCAAGCGCACCTTGGCCAAGTACCTGGACGCCGTAAATTTTCCAGGCGCAGTGAACCCGAGCGCCGACCGATCCGCCGAGTTCGCGGACGACATCTACTACGTCGACCGAAAGTCGCGCGAAACCCGGGATGTCGTCGAATTCGAGTTGGCTGCCTCATTCGATCTGGAAGGCGTTTCCCTGCCGCGTCGGCAGATCGTCCAGAACGTCTGCCCCTGGAGATATCGCGGCAGTGAGTGTGGCTACACCGGCTCCGCGTACTTCGATGCAAACGATCAGGCGGTGGGCGGGAGTGGCCAGGACGTCTGCGGCAAGCGGCTGTCGTCTTGCCAGGCGCGCTTTGGACAACACGCCGAGCTCTCATTCGGGGGCTTTCCGGCTGCGGGTCTGATCCGCTGATGCTCGCCGAGAACAAGGCGCTGGCGCTGGAGCACGCCCGCGCGGAGTACCCGCGCGAGGCTTGTGGACTGCTCGTGATCCGCAAGGGCCGCGAGGTCTACGCCCGCTGCCGAAACATCGGCGTGGGGACCGACCAGTTCGTGATTCACCCCGAGGACTACGCAGCGGCCGACAGGGAAGGCGAGATTGTGGGGGTGGTACACAGCCACCCAGGGACGTCGCCCGAGCCCAGCCAGGCCGACCGTGTCGCCTGTGGAGCCAGTGGTCTGCCGTGGCACATCGTGGGGATCCCCAGCGAGGACTGGGTCCGCATTGAGCCGACCGGCTTTGTTGCGCCCCTGGTCGGTCGGGAATGGTCCCATGGCGTTCTGGACTGTTATTCGCTGGTGCGGGACTGGTTCCGCAGCGAGCGCGGCGTGCTTCTTCCCAACTTTGCCCGGTTCGATGACTGGTGGAAGCGGGGCGAAAACCTCTACCTGGACAACTTTTCGCGGGTCGGCTTTGAGGTCGTCAACTTCGCTGACCTGCGCAATCTGCTGCCGGGCGACTGCTTCCTGATGCAGGTGGCATCGCCCGTTCCCAACCATGCCGCCGTGTACCTCGGCGACGGTCTGATCCTGCATCACTTGCAGGGCCGGCTGTCCAGCCGGGATGTCTACGGCGGCTACTGGCAAAAAGTCACAACCCACGTTCTTCGGTATGGTCACGGTCATTCTTCTAGGTGAACTCGCCAAGCGATTCGGTCGCCGGCACCGCTTGGCCATTGCTTCGGCTGCGGAGGCGGTACGCGCGCTGTGCGCCAACTTTCCCTCCTTTGAGCGCGAACTGGTCGCATCTGGCGAGCGCGGTGTCGGCTATCGCGTACTGGCTGGGCGAGACGCACTCTCGCTTGACCAATTGCATGAGCCGACCGGTCAGCAGCGCATCACCATTGCGCCGGTCGTCTCCGGGGCCGGCAGCAATGGCCTGGGTCAAATCCTGCTGGGCGTGGCGCTGATCGCCGTCGCCTGGTGGAACCCGATGGGTTGGGCCGCTGCCGGATCGTTTCTTTCGCAGACCACCCTGTATTCGATCGGCACTTCGATGGTGCTGGGTGGCGTTGCCCAGATGATCGCGCCCACGCCCAAGGCGCCTGATCCGTCCGAGCGGCCCGAAAACAAGCCCAGCTACAGCTTCAACGGGGCGGTGAACACCACCGCCCAAGGGCATCCGGTGCCAGTGGGGTATGGCCGTCTGATCGTGGGTTCAGCCGTGATCAGCGCGGGGATCGACGTGGACGAGGTGACCCTTTGAATAACCTGATGAGCGACCTGATCATCGGCGCCGGAGGTGGCAAGGGCGGAGGCGGCAGTGCCCGTGTCGCCCAAGAGGCACCCGACAGCCTGCGCTCGAAGGCCTTTGCCCGCGTCATGGACCTCATCTCGGAGGGCGAGATCGAGGGCTTGGCGGACGGACTCAAGTCGGTGTATCTGGATGACACGCCCATTGAAAACGAGGACGGCTCATACAACTTCACGGGTGTAACGCTGGAGTCGCGGCCGGGTACCCAGCAGCAGAGCTATGTGCCCGGCTTTTCCTCAGTCGAGAACGAAATCGCCGTGGGCGTCGAGGTCAAGGCGAGTAACCCTGTGGTCCGCTCAGTGACAGACCCAGACATTGACGCGGTTCGGGTGAAGGTGAGCGTGCCCCAACTGACCAACCAGGACACCACCAATGGCGACCTCAACGGCAGTTCGGTCAATTTTGCGATTGACCTTCAGGTCAACGGTGGCGGCTTCGTGGAGGTGGTCAACGACACGATTTCCGGTAAAACCACGACCAAGTACCAGCGCGGCTATTACGTCCGCCTGACGGGCATTGGCCCCTGGGAAATCCGTGTGCGCCGCATCACGGCCGATTCGACCTCATCGGCAATCCAGAACAAGACCTATCTGGAGTCCTACACCGAGGTCATCGAGAGCAAGCTGAGGTATCCCAACAGCGCCCTGGTGGCGCTGCGGGTCGATGCCTCGCAGTTCTCCTCCATCCCACGCCGCAGCTACGACATGAAGCTGCTGCGCGTGAGGGTGCCGGCGAACTACGACGTGGCCGCTCGGGCCTACAGCGGGGTCTGGGACGGCACCTTCAAGATCGCCTGGACGGATAACCCGGCCTGGTGTTTCTATGACCTGGTCACGAGCACCCGTTATGGGCTGGGCAGCTATATCCCGGAGGCACAGGTTGATAAGTGGGCCCTGTATCGAGTGGCTCAGTATTGCGATCAACTCGTTCCCGACGGACTGGGCAGGCTCGAGCCGCGCTTTACCTGCAACCTGTACCTCCAGACACGGGAGCAGGCCTACAAGGTCGTTCAGGACATGGCCTCGATTTTCCGGGGCATGGTGTATTGGTCGGGTGGGGCCATCACGGTCACGCAAGACGCGCCGGTGGACCCGGTTTACCAATTCGCCCCTGGCAACGTGATCGATGGTGAGTTCGCCTACCAAGGCTCGTCGGCCAAGGCCCGGCACACGGTAGCCCTGGTGACCTGGAACGATCCGCAGGACTTCTATCGGCAAAAGGTCGAGTACGTCGAGGACGCAGCCGGTATCGTTCGGTACGGCATCGTGCAAGCCGAGGTGGTCGCTCTGGGATGCACCTCCCGAGGCCAGGCTCACCGCGTGGGCAAGTGGCTTTTGTACTCCGAGCAGTCCGAGTCAGAAATTGTCACTTTCCGCACTGGTCTGGAAGGGGCCGTGGTGCGCCCGGGCGATGTCATCAAGGTGGCGGACCCGGTGCGTGGAGGGATGCGACTGGGGGGCCGGATTGCCGCGGCAACCTCCAGCACCGTGACGCTGGACCAAGATCTGCCTGCGGATCTGCCGTGGCGGCTCTCGGTGATTCTGCCCAATGGCACTGTTGAAGAGCGACTGGTCGGGCCGATTTCAGGCCGAACCTTGACGGTGACGATCCCGTTCAGCTTGATCCCGCAGACGGATGCGATCTGGGTGTTGGCATCCTCAATCATCGAGACCCAACTTTTCCGGGTGGTCGCTGTCGCCGAGCGTGATCCGGGTGAGCATGAAGTCACGGCGCTGGCTCATAACCCGAGCAAGTACGCCGCAATCGAGGAGGGTCTGGCGCTCCAGCCACGATCGATCACGGTCCTCTCGGACGTGCCGGCGACACCCACCGGACTTGCCGTGCAAGAGAGCCTTTACCGGGTCAAGGACCAGGCGCAGGTTCTGGTGCAAGTGTCCTGGTCGGAGGTGCAAGCTGCGATCGCGTATCGGCTGTCGTACCGGGTCAGGGGCGGCAACTTCGTGAGCCTGCCGCTGACCAGTGCCAACTACGCCGAAATCCGTGACGCGCAGGAAGGCGAGTACGAGTTCAGCCTGCGGGCCATTGGCATCACGCGCAAGGAAAGCGTGCCGGCGACCTTCAACGCTACGGTGCTGGGGAAAACGCTTCCGCCGTCCGACGTCACGGGCTTTCTGGTCCAGCGCCGGATGTCGGACCTGCTCCTTCAGTGGGACGAGCTTCTGGACGCCGATCTCTCAGGCTACGAGGTGCGGGTGGGGCCTGGTTGGGACAACGCCCAGTTGGTGGCCAAGACCGCGGCGACCCAGATGGTCCACGACCAGAGCGCTGCCGGGCAGTACCCGTATCACATACGCGGGATCGATACCTCCGGGAACTACAGCGCCCATGTGACGACTTTCGTGCTGACCTTGCTCGCACCTTCGACCGTGCGCCAGTTCGATGTCGTGCAGTCAGCCAATCGGCTGGAGTTTCGCTGGCAGCCCAACCCCGAGCCTGAGGTGGTGGGTTATGAGTTGCGCGAGGGCGCGGCTTGGGATGCGTCGCTCTTCGTGGCCGAGGTCAAGTCGACGAGTTACACGCTGCCCTCGGGCTTTGATGGCGAGCGCAGGTTCTGGATCAAGGCGATTGCCTCACCGGGCATATACAGCGACACGCCGACCTTTGTGTCGACCGTCGTGGCGCAGCCGCAGAACGCCAACCTGATCCTGGAGCGGGACGAGCAGGCCTTGGGTTTTCCGGGGACCAAGCATTTCGCATCGGTGGTCGCGGTCAATGGCCGCAACGTCCTACGCATGAGTACAGGGGCCCAAACGGCCGAGTACCTCTTCGAGCTTGATCTGGTGTCGCCAATCCGGGCGCAGAACACCTTGCTCAACAGTCTGGGCGCCTCGGTCGACGACCGAACGACCTGGCTGGAGGCGAATTTTCCGTGGAGCGGTGACGCCGCCCGGCGCCAGTGGGCCTATGACGGAGCGGTCGCCAATGTGGATGCCAGGTTTCAAATTGCCCGCGAGGACACGCTGCAAGCAGGAGAGATCTACGGCTGGCGCCTGAACGGTTCAACGGCTGGATTGGGCAGCGCAGTATCCAGCCAAGCGGCAGGTATCGCCTATGCGGCCGGCCGCTATGGTGATGGTCTGATGGTCAAGGACACCACCCGTGTGGCTTGGACGGTAAGCGTTCCATCGGTGTTTCACACCTCCTTTTGGTTCATCCCCGTCGAGGTCACAACCTGCGTGATCTGGACCGCGTCAGGCCCTTCTGGATTGCTCTTGGTGGGCTACGACGCAGCCACATCCGCCTTCTTTCTGGAGGACCACCTGGCCAGGCGCGTGAGCGTTCCCTTTGGGATGACGGCCACCGATCGCGTCTGCATCGGGGTGTGCCAGACCGCTTCTGAGCGGCGGCTTTTTGCCGGTCGCATGGGCGGTGACATCCAGGCTGCAAGCGCGGGGTTTGCTCCCGTTGGAATTCTTTCGACCTTGCGTCTGTACTAGACCGCGTCGTTCCCAAACCCAACCCCAACCGTGGCGCTGTTCTCGCAAGAGGCAGCGCCATTTCTCCATTTCTCCATTTCTCCTTTTCATTTAGCGAGGACTTTTCATGATCGACGAATCCATGCAGCTTCAGGGCGCCATGACCCTCATCCTTCGCCGCGCGAGTGGCGAGGTCGAGACGGTCCACAAGGACAACATCATCGTCAACGTCGGCTTTGACTTCATCGCCGATGCCATTGGTAAGTCGGTAAGCCGTCCCGCAGTGATGGGTTTCATCGCACTGGGCACCGGCAGTACGGCGGCTGCGGCCACTCAGTCGGCCCTGGTGACGGAAATCGACCGCAATGCCGCTACCTATGCGCACACGGCGGGCACCAAGACTTTTACGTTCACCGCGGACTTCTTGGCTGGAGACAGCACGGGCGCCCTCACCGAGGCGGGCGTGTTCAATGCCGCGACGGCCGGAATCATGCTCGATCGAGTGGTTTTTCCGGTGGTCAACAAGGGGGCTGATGACAGCCTGACCGCAGTCTTTACCTTCACGATGAGCTGATTGTCATGCCCGATACAGTGACAGTCGCCGAAACCCCAGGAGCGAGGTACACATGGGCGTCGGCGAGCTTTACGTGGTCGAGCGCCAGTGCCGGGAAGAACTGGACCACTGCCTATCCCGCTGTCTACAACGTAGCCGTTGCCGTGACTCTCGCGGTGGTCGAGGCGTCGGGACGACAGTGGACCAAGCGGTCCAGCGAGGCGATGGGCTTCGCTGAGAGGATGGCCAAGCAGTTGACCCTGCGCGAGTCCGAGGCAGTTGGGTTTGGAGAGACCTATTCAGACCTCATCGCCTTTGTGCTTCGATGGGTGGAATCAATGGCTTTTGCGGAGGGCGTCGGAAAAGCCAATCGCAAGGAGGTTCGGGAGGCCTTCCTAGCATCCGATTACCTCACTCGCCTCCTGACGAAAAACTCCTCGGAGAGCCTGGCTTGGGGTGACGTGCTTCGTCAGAGCAATACCAAGCGCCTGGCAGAAAGCCTGCTGATTTCGGAGACCCCACAACGCGGTGTGACCAAGAACGCCTACGAAGCATTTGGACTGGGTGACGACTTGGACCGGCTGATGACTAAGCGCATCTCAGAAGCCGTAGCGTTTGCCGAGACCTACACCGATCTGATCGCCTTCATTTTGCGCATCAGTGAAAGTCTGAGTGTCAGCGATCTGGGCGCAAAGCAGGTCCGAAAGCCGGTCGCTGAGGCGTTTGGCATCGCGGACAAAGCGGCCCGGCAATCCATCAAGCGGGTGGCTGAAGCCTTGGCCATCGCGGAAGTACTGGGCAGATCGGTGGCCTACCGCCGCAACCTGACCGAGGGCTTCGCAATGTCGGACGCCCTGCGAAGGGCAATGAACCTGAAAGTGCGTGAGGCTCTGGCGCTGGCCGAGCAATACCGCCGGCATGCCAACGGCGTGATCAGCGACATGCTCGTCGCCAGCACCGAAATCACCCAGCAAGACTTTGCCGCCATCGTCGAAGCTGGCCACCCGCCGGGTTACACCGACTTTCGGGATTTCATCCAGGGCGACTACACCTACAGGCGCGCGCTGTTTCGAGCCATCTTGAACTCGCGCAACTCTGATCGCGGCTTCATTGACGCATTGCGGGTGACAGTCGATGTGCCTGACATCTTTGACCGGGGCACTGCCCAGATCACCGATGCCGCTGCGGGTGCCGCAATCTATTTTTCCCGCAACTTTCGTGTCCCGCCCGAGGTGACCACGACCCACAAGGGTGGCACGACAGTCGCCATCCCTCGGCTGCTGGGTGCAGTCACCACTTCCGGCTTTATCGCCGTCCTCGAAAACAGTTCCGGCACGAGATTGACCGGCTCCTTCACTTGGATTGCACAGGGGTACTAGATGCAAAGCTTCACCGACATTCCATCGTCCAGAACGCTCTCGGATTCGTTGATTGAGATCCTGAACAACGACAAGACGGCGATCTCCTGCCACAGCGGCACCACCTACCCGACCACCAATCTTCAGGTGGGGATGCTGTGCTACCGAACGGATCAGTTGAAGCTCTACCAGTTGATCGGAGTCAACCCCGACAACTGGCGTTTCATCATGGACTTGTCCAGCGGAATTGATGCCCAGTTCGCGGCCAAGCTCAATGCGGCTTCTTACACCGCAGCCGATGTACTGGCCAAGCTTCTCACCGTCGACGGCGCCGGGACTGGACTCGATGCCGACTTGCTGGACGGCCAGCACGCCAGCGCCTTCGCATCGAGCACGCACAACCACAACACGACGTATCTCGGCATCACGGCCAAGGCAGCCGATGCCGATAAGTTGGACGGGTATGACTCGGCTGCTTTTGTGCGCTCCGTCAATGGCGCCGGCCCCGATGCCGCTGGCAACGCCACAGTCAACATTGATCTGTCCAGCCGAGTGGCCAAGTCGGGCGACACGATGACTGGGAACCTGACGATTCAGAACACCGCCCCGACGATCACGATGCAGGACACGGACAATGTGACTCGCTCGCTGCATGTGAACAGCAATCTCATGGGCTTTTTGAAGTCCGACGGGAACTGGGACATGTACATGAACAACGGCGGCTCGTTGTGGACTGCCAACTACGGGTGGCTGCACGACTACTTCTTCAATGCTGTCAGCAATTGCTTCCGAAGTAGTAACCCGACTTCGGGCTGGCAAGGCGCACCTAATTGCGTGGCGAACACTGCTGATTACTACAACTGCGGCGACCAGGCGCCGACCCCGTATTACTACATGCTCCGCTTGGTTGATGGCGGGTCGACCATCAGTTTTGGATCGCAAACCACGCGCTACAACTGCAATTGCGATTGCAATTGCTGCTGAGGAGAGGACATGAAACTCTTCATCGGCAACAAGAATCCCCCATTCGCTTTGGATGTGGCGCTCGACGGATCAGTCCTCTCCTTCAGCGTCCGATCTGTCATGCAGCAGGAGTTCGTAGGCGATCCTTCCAAACTTCACACCAACGGGGGCAAGTTCTTTGATCAAGCCCTGATCGCTGAATGGCGCGGAGGTTTCGGTGTCTTTGGCGATCCGATCTATCAGCGCACGCTGGATCTGGAAACATTGCGCCAGCACGCTGAGTTCTCAGATCACGCCAGTTTCATGCTTTACGCCCCGGTTGGGGTCATGGAGAGGTACGGGACACCTTCGGGGTTTTTTCAACAGACGCCCAATCTCTACGTTGCGACCCTAGGGTCGAAGATGGATGCGCAGGCCTATCACGCATCGGTTCTTCAAACACATCCGATCGGGCACATCTTGGTGCCCTTCAGGTCATCGCCTTTTGAGGACTGGACGCTTGGCTTCAATGTTTTCAGTCCGGAGTTGATAAAGGCCAGTCACAACATCGAAGTCATACCCGCCATCACATTGGCGCTGGTTCGCGAAGAAACGCTCCCCGTCGTCCGCTTTGTCGGAGGGCCATCACTGAATGTCGTGTCCAACGGTGAAGTCAGCATAAATTTCAAATTCGAAACGCCAGACGGTGAGCCGATTGAAGAACGTGATGCCGAGGTGTACCTGGAGTCTACGGCGGGTTATCTGGTGGCCCGGCGCGTCAGAACTGCAGGCGGTGCGGGTTCGACGAGCTTTAGACCGGATGGCATGGCTGCGGGGGATTCGGCCAAGATCAAGGTGGGATTCAAGTATTTCTCTGGAACCGATGACCTGATGGTGAACGTTCTATGAGGTTGAACCTATTTCCCACCGCTGTGGGTCTATGGTCCCTCAACACTGATCCCACATTTGACCTTCTGCTGTACCAGGCGCTATTGCAGGTCCATGGCGCGATGAAGACCGATGCGGGTGAGATTTGGGGCCGGCATCCGCACAACATATTTGACGGATCGGTCCCAACTGCATCTCAACTGGCCCGGATGGCACTACCTGTCCTTCAACGGGACTTTGTGGGGCCGTGTGGGCGGATCACCCACCTGCAAGGACGGGAAGTTGTTCGTACCGCAGGTTTGGAAATCATGCCTCACTCGGATGAGGATGAGTGCCACTTGCAGGCGGTGTATTTCCCCAATGGTCCTGAACTGGAACCTTCAAAAGACTTGCAAGAGCAGGTGAATCGATACGGGGCGAATGCCTTTGCCATCTGCAATCCAGACTGGCGCTCCTCGGGCTTTGGCAAATGCTTGATGCCGTGGGAAACACACGCCAAGTACTGGATACAGCCTCACAGGGGATTACTCGTGGCATTTGATGCCCGTGCCGTTCATTTTCAAAAAACCTACATGGGAGATGCGCCCTTCATGCAGGTACTTCTCAACATCAAGGTGGAAAGACACAATGGCTAAATTCCTGATCACCACGGTCGATCCACGCACGGATGAGGTGGTGCCACTGCACTACGACAATTCGGATTCCAGCTTGACCGACCTTCACGGGCAATCGCTGGTTCGTACGGTCGATGCATCACTGCGGAGCACTCCAGCGTCTGCGCCGGTGACGAGCAAGGACACTCCCTTGGGTAAAACGTCCCCGCGCGTTCTCAAAATCTCACTCGGCTTGTCATGCAATTACGCCTGCGAATACTGTTCTCAGCGTTTCGTGGCCCGCAATGTGGACACGAACCCGGAGGATGTCGATGGCTTTCTTGCTTCACTGAAGGACTGGGTCATGAGTCCGCCAGAGGCCATCGAATTCTGGGGTGGAGAGCCGCTGGTCTACATCAAGACGCTCCGACCTTTAGCACAGGCCTTACGAGAGAAATATCCTGAGGCTAGGTTCTCTGTGATCACCAACGGATCTCTTCTGAGTCCGTCGACCAACCAGTGGCTTGATGACCTGGGTTTCACCGTCAGCGTCTCGCACGATGGGCCTGGCCAGCATGTGCGTGGTCCTGACCCATTGGCAGAGCCAGATTCCAGGGCGGCCATCCTCGACCTGTACCGTCGATTGGCTCCGAAAGAGCGTTTCAGCTTCAACGCGATGCTCAATCGTGAAAACCAGTCAAGAGCAGCCATCCAGTCTTTTTTTGTCGAACTGACTGGCGACTCCGATGTGCATATCGGGGAGGGCGGTTTTGTGGATGCCTATGACTCAGGCGGCATCAGCCAATCGCTTCGACCTGAAGAATTCCATTCATTCAGACGCCAAGCTTTTCACGACATCCGGAATGGAAAGGCCGACCGCATTGCAAGCGTTCGGGATCGGGTGACGTCCTTCGTCAATTCGCTGAGGTTCAAAAGGCCGGCATCCAGCCTGGGACAAAAGTGCGGCATGGATCGGCATGACTCCATTGCCGTGGACCTCAAGGGTAATGTGCTTACGTGTCAGAACGTCAGCGCCACTGCTTTGGCTCCGAATGGTGAATCTCACCGCATTGGGCACACCAGCCAACTCGATCAGGTGGCCCTCCGAACCGCTACCCATTGGTCGCATCGATCTGAATGTCCGAACTGTCCAATGCTCCAAATCTGCAAAGGAGCCTGCATGTTCTTGGAGGGGCCACTGTGGGAGGTGTCGTGCAACAACGCATATTCAGATGCACTGCCAATTTTCGCGGCAGGAATTGAGTTCCTCACCGGGCTAGTTCCGGTCTACATCGAGGGAGACCTCCCGGATGCCCGCAAGGATGTGTTCGGTTTTGTGCATCCGACCCCAGCAGATGGCAGCCATAAGGCAAAGCCGTTCCCCATTCCGGTAGTCGCTGCCTAGTACCAAGAAATTTCTTGTTCCGGCCCGCCTGGTTCACGCTAGCGCGGGCTTTTTCTTTTTGGAGAAAACCTTGACCGATGAAACCCAGCATCCATTGATCCTCAGCATGCGCCAGGAGGACCTTGATGAACTATTGACGCGTGCCGCCGAACGAGGTGCAGAAAGATGTCTGGCCCATCTGGGCCTGGAAAACGGCCATGCGGCGCGCGACATCCGCGAACTGCGTGGGCTCCTTGATGCCTGGCGAGATGCCAGACATACGGCTTGGCAGACAGCCATCCGGGTGGTGACCACGGGCATTCTGGCCTGTCTGCTGGTCGGCGCCGCTATCAAGCTCAAGCTGATGGGAGGCTCCCAATGATCGAGACGCTGCTCGGAGGCCTTCTCGGAGGCGCCTTTCGCTTGGCTCCCGAGATCCTGAAGTGGCTCGACCGAAAGGGCGAGCGCGGGCACGAACTCGCCATGCAGGACAAGGCGCTGGAGTTCGAGAAGTTACGCGGTGCCCAGCATATGGCCGAGATCGGTGCGGCGGCCGAAGCCGCTTGGAATGTCGGCGCTATCGAGGCGCTACGCGAGGCGGTGACCGCTCAGGGGCGTCCTTCTGGGGTGAACTGGGTCGACGCTCTTTCTGCGAGCGTTCGCCCCGTCATCACCTACTGGTTCATGGGCCTGTACTGCGCTGCCAAGACAGCAGCGTTCGCCGCCGCAGTGACGGCTGGTGCTGCCTGGGGCGAGGCCATCTTGCATGCCTGGACTGAGGCCGATCAGGCGCTTTGGGCTGGCGTGCTCAACTTCTGGTTCCTCGGGCGTGTTTTCGATCGGGCTCGATCGTGATCGAAGTGCCGAAATTGGCTATCGATCTGGCCAAGCGCTTCGAAGGGTTTCATCGCGTTCCAAAGGCTGATCCTGGGCGCGCCCATCCGTATATCTGTCCAGCTGGCTATTGGACGATTGGCTACGGTCGTCTGTGTGATCCGAAGCATCCACCGATCTCTGTGGAAGAAGGTGATGTCTATCTGGCGCATGACCTGATGACCGCTGCGAACGCCACGCTCCGGTATTGTCCGGTCTTGGCGACTGAGCCCGATTCGCGTTTGGCGGCGATCGTTGACTTCACTTTTAATTTAGGAGCAGGGCGTTTACAGACCTCCACACTGCGGCGACGAATAAACCAGCGCGACTGGTTAGCGGCCGGCACGGAACTGCGCCGATGGGTTTTTGGCGGCGGGAAAGTGCTCCCGGGACTCGTCGCCC
Organism: Limnohabitans sp.; assembly: GCA_049655425.1. Classification (GTDB taxonomy): domain Bacteria; phylum Pseudomonadota; class Gammaproteobacteria; order Burkholderiales; family Burkholderiaceae_C; genus Limnohabitans_A. The sequence continues at coordinate 416,049 of JBASJS010000007.1, forward strand.
GCCGGGAGGCCGAGGCCGCTTGGCTGCTTCATAACCCTCGATCGTGAACCGCACGGAAGGTCTGGGGACTATCGTCGAAACACAGTGTTCATGTCTTGCCCCTCAATGGAGAAAGTACACCAACAAACAGATGTAAGAAAGCTAATACGTCAACACCCAGCGTTCAGCGAGCTGGGTTTGGGTCAGGTACTTGTTTTAACGACGACTCCTTGAGTCAAGCTGCGACATGGTCTTGCCCCCGTTTTTCCCTGACCCGTCCTATTCGCAATGTAGCGTCAGGTCCATCGATGGCCCCTGGCGCGCTTGTGCAGCCTGCCCCCGCGCTGTGTCCGAGTTAAAGTTTCCGGGTCGCCTCAGGTCACCGAGAATTTTTTGCTGTGACGTAGTTCTCGACGCTCATCAGCGACTGGAGCACTAGCGCGATGGCTGCGACCACGATGGCCATATCGGCGATGTTGAAGGCCGGCCAGTGCCAGCCGCGCAGGTGGAAGTCCAGGAAGTCGATGACCTGCCCCCGCACGGCACGGTCGAACGCGTTGCCGAGGGCTCCGCCCAGAATGAGGCTGTACGAAAGGCCTTCGAATTCTCGCAGGGGCCGAGCCAGCAGCCATACCAGCCACGCTGACGCCGCGAGGGCGATCGCAAGGAAGAACCAACGCTGCCAGCCACCTGCGCCCGCGAGGAAACTGAACGCTGCGCCAGGATTGAGAACGTGAACCAGGTTAAAAAACGACGTGACCTCATGCGACCATCCCAACGGGGTCGTCATATCGATGTAGCTCTTGGCGATCTGGTCGGCAACGAGCACGACGATCGCGAGGCAATGCCACTGTGCTTTGCGAAAAGACTGGTTCATCTACTTCTTTCTTGGACGATCAAACTCGTACGAGTCTGGCGCGGCTGACTTATCGTTTTGCCTTCGCGACTTCCTCCGCCACAAGGGCAGCTAGCTGGTCTGGCCCGAAGCTGGGCAGGCTGCGCCCCTGGACAAAAAACGTCGGTGTCCGGCTGACTTGTAACGCTTTCAGGTCCTCAAGATCCTGGTCTAGAAGTGCCTGCATTTCGGGTCGGGCCATATCCTGCCGAGCCCGCTCGATGTCCAGACCGACGGCCCTTGATAGCTCAAAGGTGAGATCAGGATTGGGCTGGCTGTGGTCAGCCCAGGTCGGTTGGGCCTGCAACACAGCCTCCAGCACCAGTTGGTACTTGCCTTGGCGCCGCGCAGCCTCGAGCAACTTCACCACCTGATCGGATCCCCGATGGAAGGGCGCGTAGCGAATGACCAGTCTGACATCCTCGGGGTACTTAGCCATCAGGCTCTTCACGATGGGATAGAACGCACGGCAGGTCTCGCAGGCCGGGTCAAAAAATTCGACGATCGTGACGGGCGCGCCCTGCGGGCCGAGTATCGGCGAGTGCATGCGCACGAGGCGAGTCTGCTCGGCGCTGACTGTCTGATCCTGGGCGCTGTGAACGTGTTTGCGATACAGGCTCACCCCCAGAGCAAACGCGGCAACAACGAAGAGCAGGATGCCAGCGACAGCCACTTTATTGGTTTTCATGTGCGGATTTTTTCAGGTAGACGAGCAGTAGAACCGCGATTGCGGCAAAAGCCAGAAGTGACAGCCACGGAATCTGAATGTCGCCGAGGATCACCAGCTTCTGATCGCTGCAGGATGGGCCGGCGCCGCAGGGAATCCACCACTGCGGTACCCAGCCTGCAACGAGCGCGCTGTGGTAGCTAGCCAGTGCTATGCCACCCATTGCAAACGGCAATGAATAGACCGCTCCGCGGCGGTCGTTACAGTAGGCCGCCATGCCCAACATCACCGCCAGCGGAAACATCAGGATGCGCTGGTACCAGCAGAGCTGGCAGGGGGTCATGCCCATCACTTCGCCGATGAACAGCGCGGCAAAAGTCGACACCAGTGCGGCCGCCCAGGCAGCGGATAGCAAGACCCACCCGGTGCTTGATCTGGTTGGGAATGGACCGGTGTGCCCACCGTACGTGCTGCTCATGGGGCTAGCAGTTTCACTTGATGATGAAACGTGCCGTCGTTGGCTTACCCGCGACCGTCAAGATGGCCGCGACCTTGGTGCCCGGACCAACCTTGAAGCTGCCGGTAGCTTCTAACTTGTCTCCGGCGGGCTTGAGGTCGACCTCTTGCTTTTCAGCGCCAGTGAGCAGTGTCAATTTAGCCGAGGCCTTCGACGCATCGACTGCTTTGCCGTGGTCACGCACGTACAGACGCAGAGTCGTGGGCGAGGCAACCAATTCATAGTCGATATCCTTGACAGTGGTTAGAACACCACCGTGCACGGGTTTGTGATCACCATCGTTGGGACCAGCCCAGGCAAGTCCGCCCAGGACCAGCGACGAGGTGATTAAGAAAGTACGAAGTTTCATGAGATTTCCTTTTGAGTTTATGGTGGAGGTAGCGCGTGATCTGTCAGAACGCTTCAGCATCTTTGTCTTGCAAAAGCGCCTCGGCAGGTTTGCGGCCAAAGAGCCAAAACATGGCAGGCGTCAGAAAGGTGTCGAGCAGCGTAGAGCTGATCAAGCCCGAGAAAATCACCACGGCGACCGGGTGCAAAATTTCGGTGCCGGGGCGTTCGGCCTCGAAGAGCAATGGTGCCAATGCGAAGGCAGTCACTAAGGCCGTCATCAACACCGGGCTCAGACGCTCCAGCGAACCGCGCAAGATCATGGGCTTGGTGAAGGCCTCCCCTTCAAAGCGCATGAGGTTGATGTAGTGGCTAACTTTCAAAATGCCGTTGCGCACCGAAATGCCCGCCAGCGTAATGAAGCCGACCAGGGCGGCCACCGACAAAGGCTGACCTGATAGCCAAAGACCCAACACGGCACCCACGAGCGCCAAGGGAATGTTCACCATGATCAAGGCCGACAAAACTGCGGACTTGTAGCGGCTGTAAAGCACCACAAACATCAACACCACAGAGACCACCGAGAGCAAAGAGATCAGGCGCGAGGCTTCTTCTTGCGCCTGAAACTGTCCTCCAAGGGTGATGAAGTAGCCCTCTGGCAATCGAGAATCCGCCGTCACTTTGCGTATGTCGGCCACGACTTCTGACAATGGGCGGCCCGAAGCGTTGGCAGAAATCACGATGCGCCGCTTGCCGTTGTCCCGACTGATTTGGTTGGGACCATCGGCGTCTTCAATCGTTGCGATTTTGGACAGCGGAATTCTGCCCGAGGGTGTTTCGATCAACACCTGGCCCAGGCCTTCCAGCGATCGTGCGGATTCTGGTAAACGCACAACCAGCGCAAAGCGGCGACCTCCCTCCATGATTTGCGTGACACGTTCACCTTCCACCAGGGTCTGCAGTGTGGCAAGCACTTGCGCGCCAGACAGGCCGTATTGCGCCGCTGCCGCATAGTCCAACCGTACCTTGATCTGGGGCGCAAGAACTTGTTTTTCGATTTGCAGGTCAGCTATGCCCTCGATACCTGACAGCCGTGAGCGCAGCGCATCGGCTTGCCCGCGCAGCACGTCCAGGTCTTCGCCAAAAATCTTGATGGCGATTTGGGAGCGCACCCCAGACAGCATGTGGTCGATGCGGTGTGAGATGGGTTGCCCCACCTCAATCGAAGCAGGCAGGTTGACCAAGCGTGCACGGATGTCGGCACGGACCACATCCATCGAGCGCGTCAACTCCCCTGAGGGTTTGATGCCCACGTCCAATTCGCTGACATGAACACCTTCGGCATGCTCATCCAGTTCAGCACGTCCGCTGCGCCTGCCCACATGCAGCACTTCGGGCACCTGCTTGACCAGCACTTCGGCCTGGCGCGCCAGGTCAGAGGACTCGGTCAAGGTCACGCCCGGGTTCAGCCGTATGCCCACCAGCAAGGTGCCTTCATTAAAAGGAGGCAAGAAGGTGGTCGGAAAAAACGGAACAGCCGCCGCTGCAAACACTACCGCCACACATGCACTGGTTATCGCCACGCGTGGCTTGTCCAGCACTTTTTGCAAACTGCCTTTGTAGCCTTGCTTGAGCCATGCCAGCACTTTGGTGTCGCCATGGTCAAGGTTTTTCATGCCCGGCAAGAGGTAGTAGCTCAGCACCGGCGTCATCGTTACCGACACCAACAAAGAGGCCAGTGTCGAGATGATGAAGGCAATGCCCAGCGGCACAAACAACTTGCCTTCAAGGCCCGGCAAAGCAAAAAGCGGAAGGAAGACCAGCACGATGATCACCGTCGCATAGAGGATCGCCGAGCGGACTTCCATGGACGCCTTGGCCACGAGCGCGAGCAGAGACAGGCGCTGGCTTGGGTCCTTGGCACGGTCTTCTTTCATGCGCCGCAAGATGTTTTCCACATCCACCACGGCATCGTCCACCAGTCCGCCAATGGCAATCGCCAGCCCCCCTAGCGTCATTGTGTTGATCGACAAGCCAAAATACTTGAACACCAGTGCCGTGATGAAGATGGAGACTGGGATAGCGGTGAGCGCGATGATGGTGGGGCGAACCGTACCCAAGAAGAAGAAAAGGATCGCGGCCACAAACAGCGACGCACCGATCAACTTGCCTTGCAGCGTCGAGATCGACGCCTCAATGAAGCTGGCCTGCCGGAAGGTCACACGGGGTGCCTCCATGCCCGCAGGAAGGGATGCCTTGAGATCCGTAATCGCTTCTTCAATCGACTGTGTCAAACGGGTCGTGTCAGCAGTGGGTTGCTTTTGAACGCCCAGAATCACGGCGGGCTTGCCCTCAAAGCCTGCATCCCCACGTTTGATGGCTGCGGCAAAAGTGACCTCAGCGATCTGGCGCAACAAGATGGGCTGACCGTTCTTGGCGGTGATGGCCAGATTGCGCAAGTCCTCCAGACGGGAAGTGCGACCAAGATTTCGAATCAGGTACTCGCGCCCGTTGAGTTCCAGAAACCCCCCCGAGGTGTTGGCCGAAAACCCGCGCAACGCCGACTCCAACTGGTCCAAGGAGATACCCAAGTCCGACAGGCGCGCTGTGTTGGGCTGCACCTGAAACTGGCGCACTTCGCCTCCAATGGGGATGATCTGTGCGACACCCGGTATGGCTAGGAGTCGCGGCCGGAGCACCCAGTCGGCGTACTCACGTACGGCCATAGGGGAGATTTTCTGCGGATCGACAGGAATAGCGATCTGCATGATCTCACCCATGATGGAGCTGATCGGCCCCATGCGGGGTATCACCCCGGCAGCCAAACCATCTTCCATGGACGAGAGGCGTTCAGACACCAGTTGGCGTGCCCGAAAAATCTCCGTGTCCCAGTTGAAGGTGACATACAAAAAGGACAGGCCAGCAGAGGAGGTCGAACGAACCGATTCGACCCCAGGCAAGCCATTCATGGCCGTCTCCAGAGGAAAGGTAATCAGTTGCTCGACCTCTTCGGGGGCCATGCCACCCGCCTCGGTCATGATCGTCACGGTCGGTTTGTTGAGGTCGGGAAAGACATCGACTGGCGTTCGAGACAATGTGAATGCCCCGTAAGCCATCAACACGGCACCCGCTATCAACACCAGAAGCCGGTTGGTCAGGCTATTTTCGAGAAGCCACTTGAACATATCGTGACCCCTTTAACGGACTTGGTTGATGAGCGTGGCACCTTGGGTCGCCACACGATCGCCAGACTTCAAGCCCGAGATCACCGTGACGCGCGCGCCATCCAGGGGCTCGAACGTCACCGTGCGGGGTTCAAACTGCTCAGCTGCAGACTTGACCCACATCACGTTCTGATTGGCAGCGTTTTTCATCAGTGCCGACTGGGGGACCGCAATACCCTGTGTCTTTTGCTTGGACTGCACATAGACTTTGACGGGCTGTCCAACGGCCAGACCTAGTAGTTCCGGGCTTTGCACTTGGAAGTTCAGCGGCAGCGCTTGCTCGCGCAAACTGCGCGCTGCACCCATGAAAACCAGTGGCGTGCGCTGGTCGCCAACAGCCAATGAGGCACCGCCGATGTTGTTGGCCACTGAGCCATCAAAAGCCAAGGCTTCAATGCGCAGCCGCTTCGGGTCGACAATTTCAAAAATCAAATCCCGCGTGTCCACCACTTGGCCTGCCACGACATGCGCCGAGGCAATCACCCCAGAAACAGGCGCGACCAGTGCTTCTTTGCTGCTGAGGCCGCCACCGACGGCCGACATGCGATCGGTCAGGCTGAGCACCTCACTCTCTGCGGCTTCCACTTCCTTGCGCGGTACGGTGTCCGACAACTCGCGCAAACGTGCCAAACGCTTTTCGGCAAGCGCTTTGGCAGCGCGAAATTCGGCCAATTGAGTCAACTGGCTGGCCCGCTCCAGGGGGGCGAACGCAGGGACGACGTAGGCCAAGACCTGTCCCTTCTTGACGGTTTGCCCTGCGTTGGGCAGGCCATTAGGGCCGGGTTCTATGCGTCCGGCGTTGATGGGCTGGACTTTGCCCCCAGCGTTGGGGTCCATCAGTACCTGACCATTGAGTTCAAAGGCGCGTGGCAGCTCAGCGGTTTCCACCACCATCGTGCGCACATTCAGTTGGCGTTGGGCTGGTTTGGGCAGAAACACGCTGCCATCGGCCATGCGCTGTGGACCATTGGCATTGGCCGTCGCAGGCGCAGCGCCGTGGTCATGGCCTTCGCCCGCGTACGTAGGCAGTGCAGCACCTGCAAGGGTCAAAGCAGTGGCCAGTGCCATCCAGTGGCGTTTTTTTGAAGTGTTGATTGTTTTCATGCTGAGGCTCCTTAGGCCGTACGAGCTTGTTGACGAAAGCGAACGATCGCGCCTAATGCCATCAGGGCCAATAACCCCCCGCCGATCCACAGGGCGATGCCTTTCCAAGAAGAACCACTGACAGGTTCATCTTCGTCCTCGTGCAAATCGAGTTCGCCAGTCAGCAGGTCGTTCAGTTCACCGGCCTGAATGGTTGCGGTGATGGCAATGACGCCAGGTTTGAGCGTGTCCTTGAGGATGACTTCGTATTCACCTACGCCGTGTTTTTCGGCTTTGTATTTGCCGCCTTGGATATCGATGTCAATTTGGGCGTCATTGACCGGACTGTTGTCTGTAAAACGGTCCAGGTAAATCGTCAGCTGCTTGCCATTGACAATGCCGACCATTTCAAGATCCTCTGAAACCGCGACGAAACGCGGCAGTGCTGTTCCCTGGGTTTTTGGCGCAGCTTCCGCGTGATCGTGACCCTCACCGGCAATGGCCATAGGACTGAGTAATGTGAATATCAGCGCCATAAAGGTGGCGGCTGTTGAATGAATGATCTTCATGGTGTTCCTTGAGTTTTTGAGGGGTGTCAGCATCACTGAGGCAGCAGGCCCAAGGACTGCCGCAATGCCGAAATGGCGGAGGCCAGGTCAATTCGGCTTCGAGCGGCTTGTCGCGCGGCCTCTGCAGCCTCTGCTTCAATGCGCAAGCGGGTGGGCAGATCCGACTCGCCCAGCCTGAACGACTTGTCAAAAAAGCTGCGGGACTCGTTGGCCAGCTGGGCTCGTCGCTGCGCAGCATCAAGTTGAGTGCGTGCGGCCTCCAGACGAGCAGCAGCGCCTTGTTTGTCGGCTTGAATGCGCGCCTGCTCGAGGACCAGTTGTGACTGCACCTCTATCGCTTCGGCTTGTGCAGTCGCAAGACGGGCGTCATGCCTAGGGCCTGCACCCAAGGGCACGCGAATGCCAATCAGCACAGTCTGGCCATAGCGTTCTCCAAATGCCCCACGGCCGCGCGTGGTGGCCACCGTGAGTTCCGGGTTGGATCGCCTCTGGGCGCTGATCAGCTGAGCCGTCCGCTCGGCCATCGTGATGCGGTCCTCCAGTTCAGCCAACAAGGGATGCCCCACTGCCGCACCCGTATGTGGGGTCGAATCTGGCGCTGGCTCGACAGCCGCGTTGACTGTCAAGTCTGCCTGAGCCGTCCTGCCTGTCAGCGCCATCACTTGTGCCAAGGCTGCGGCAGATGCAGCTTGAGCTTGGGCGGCATGCGCTTGGGCCGCAGCGACAGCGCCTTCGGCTTGATGCTGGTCGGACTTTGCCAGATCACCCGCGTTGGTCCGTTTGGCAACATCAGCGGCGATGCGTTGTGCATTGGCCAGTTGTTCGCTCGCCAGTTCAGCATCGACGCGAGCTCGCAACCAGCCCCACCAAGCATCCCTGACGGAAGAAGCGAGCCGCAGTTGTGAGGCGAGCAGCTTGCGCTCAACCAACGAGATTTCAGCTTGCGCCAGATCGGCACTGGCTGTGCGTTGTCCGGGTAGCCAGATGGGAACGGCGATACCCACCTCAGCTTCCCGCGCACCGCTGTTGCCTGTCATCCGGTCTGATCGCTGACTTATCTCCAGCGAGGGCGGCTCGGGGGACAGCATCGACGCGGCTTTGGCCTGGGCCTGGGCAGCATCGCGACGCGATTGAAGCGCGTACGCCTCGGGTTGCCTTTGCCACGCCGTTTCGAAAACATCTTTCAAGGACACCGAGCCACTCAACGCGGCGGCGGATGTGCCTTGTGCTTGGGCCGTCAGCACCAAGCCACTCAGGGTCATGACCGACAGCGCGATTCGAATCGGTACCGATCTTTTTTTGTACAAACTCATAGCTCATCTCCAATGGTGAAAACATCCAAGGAGATCAGCGAGCAGCGACAACACGTCGCTAGGCGATGACGCACAACGCGCAAAGCGTCATGTGCATCCGCACACAGGGGATTCGAAAAGAGGGAAAGGTAAAGAAACCCGAGGCTCGCCGATCAGGCAAGCACGGGCCATTGAGGCCGTTCAGGACGTTCACTTGCCATATGAGAAGCAATGACCTGAAGGTGAAGTGGGTGATCGTCAGAGGCTGCTAATGTGGTCTTGCTCAGATCGCTGACCAGGGCAGCGGCACAACCCATATGACAAGTGGCACAGTCATGGTCCATGCCCGCCGATTGAGGGGCATTTTTGCTGGACTCTTGCTGGTCAATTGACGCATGGTCATGGGTGTGGTGACCAGGGTGCTTGGCAGTCACACTGGTTTCGTGCTCGCAATAGCTTGCCATTGCTGCCCAGCTGTATTGCAAGGGCAACAGAACCAGCAAGAAGATTGCCAAGAACTTTTTCATAAGTTAATAGTTTAGTCGATTCAGGCTTACTTGATCACGGGACGAGGCGTTGGCCTCAGTAATCCTGAGGCAATGGGAGAGGTTTACAGCTGCCTGGGAGCCATCACTTGACTGCCTTGAGAAGCCGAAGCCCATTGAAAACCACCAACAAGCTTGCGCCCATGTCGGCAAAGACCGCCATCCACATAGACGCGTCATCAAAGATGGCCATGAGCAGGAATACCGCCTTGATGCCCAGAGCCAGGGTGATGTTCTGCCACAAAATGACATGGGTACGTTTGGAGAGGCGAATCGTCTCGGGCAAGCGGCGCAGGTCGTCGTTCATGACGACGACGTCGGCCGCTTCCATGGCCGTGTGAGTGCCCGCAGCGCCCATCGCAAAGCCAATGTTCGCCTTTGCAAGTGCCGGGGCATCATTGATGCCGTCACCGGTCATGGCCGTCACACCGTATCTTCCTTGGAACTCTTCAATCGCCTTGAGCTTGTCCTCGGGCAGCAGGTTGCCTCGGATTTCTGAAATGCCTGCCAAGTGTCCTACGGTGCGCGCCGTGGCGGCGTTATCACCGGTCAACATGATGGGAACGACCCCCAGCGCCTTCATTTCGGAAATGGCCTCGATCGATGACGGTTTGATCGTGTCCGCTACAGCGAAGAGCGCGATCACCTGGTCCCGATTGGCCAAAATGGTCACAGTTCGTCCTGCCTCCTCATGAACTGCGAGGCGTGCTTCCAATGTCGCAGAACACTGGCCGCGCTCTTCGATCCAGCGGTGATTGGCCAGGATGTAGGGGTGACCATCGATCACCCCCTGGACGCCACGACCTGCGACAGCTTCAAATGCTTCGACTTCTTGGGCTTGTACCGCTAGGCCTTGGGCAATCGCTTTTGAGACGGGGTGGTCTGAACGCGCAGCCAGGCTCTTTGCGAGCAGTTCTGCCCCTTGCTCAGGCTCGTCGGGTGCGATGGGTTCGAACGCCACCAATTTGGGCTTTCCTTCGGTGATGGTGCCGGTTTTATCCAAAGCGACGGCTTTGATCTTTCGGGCTTCCTCCAGGTAAACGCCTCCCTTGATCAAGATACCCCGCCGTGCCCCTGCGGCCAGACCACTCACCACCGTGACGGGTGTGGAGATGACCAAGGCGCAAGGGCATGCAATCACAAGCAGGACCAGAGCCTTGTAGACCGCTTCGAGCCACGTGATCCCGGCCACCCAGGGCATCAGGACGGCAACCAGCACCGCAAGGGCAAAGACCGCAGGTGTGTAGACGGCGGCGAACTGGTCAACAAAACGCTGCGTCGGTGCGCGAGAGGCCTGCGCTTCCTCGACGGCTTTGATGATCCGGCTGAGCGTGCTGTCTGAGGCGGGCGATGTGACCCGGACTTCCAAAGCAGAGGCCTGGTTGATGGTTCCGGCAAACACCTCATCACCAGGTCCTTTGTCCACGGGCAGGCTCTCGCCTGTCAAAGGCGATTGATCCACCGCGCTCTGACCCGCCAGCACGGTGCCATCAAGCGGAACACGCTCACCCGGAGAGATACGTACCACCGAGTTCAATGCAACAGACTTGACGTCAATCCGAAGCCAGCCGCCGTCCTCCTGGCTTACCTCGGCTTGCTCTGGTGATAAGGCAAGAAGGCTTTTGATGGCACCTCGAGCGCGGTCGACCGCCCGCGCTTCGATGGCCTCTGCAATGGCATAGAGCGCCATCACCATGGCGGCCTCAGGCCACTGGCCGATCAAGAAGGCGCCTGTGACGGCTACTGCCATGAGGGCGTTGATGTTCAATCGTCCTTGCCGCAGCGCAGCCAGGCCTTTTCCGTAGACGCCGAAGCCTGAAAGGAAGATGGCACCCAAAGCGATGGCCATGCCCAGGGCTTTGATCCAGGTCGTCGCAGGGAAGGCGTACGCGATCGCCTCTGCTGCCAATGCCAAGCCGAGCGCCGCCAGAAGCTTTCCCCACATGTCCCAAAACGTCGCAGACGCATTAGTTGTACCGGAAGGTTTTTTGTCGGCTTCGTCGATGGGCTCAGGCTTAAACCCTGCCTTTCGAATCGCCTGTAGTGCGTTTGGCAATGCAGCTTGGCTCGCAGAAATGGTCAGTACGCGTGCCCCCAGATCGAATCGCAAGGCTTCAATTTCCGGGATGCCATCCACAGCGCGCCGGATCTCGGACTCCTCTGAGGCGCAGTCCATGTTGGAGATACGGAACCTTTTCTGTGACTGGTCTGTGTTCATATGCGCCACGTCCTGCTCAGATTGCACCAAGGGTACGCAGGAAGCGGCTGAACATCCGTTCTCAGTCGGGCGGACCTGTGGCTTTGCGCCTTCGCAAGATGTACTTGTACTCATGATTTCTTCCTCGTTACAGCGATTAGAAACCCTGTAGCCACTTTAGAGTCAAGCGCCTAAAATATGGTCAACCGCTGATGGAGGACACCATGAGGATTGGAGAGCTCGCCAAGGCCACCGATACACAGGTGGAGACGATTCGCTACTACGAGCGTGAGGCCTTGTTGCCACAGCCGGGGCGAACAGAAGGCAACTACCGCGTCTATGGACCGGAGCACGTTGAACGACTTTCGTTCATTCGGTACTGCCGAAGCTTGGACATGGCCCTGGATGAGATTCGAGCGCTGTTGCGCATGAAAGATTCCCCCCCCACAGGACTGTTCTGACATCAACGCCTTGGTTGATGAGCACATCAAGCATGTGGCGGTTCGAATCAGAGAGCTGAAGGTCTTGCAAAGGCAACTTGTTGAGTTGCGAACCGGTTGTGCCGGAAACGGCGCTGTCAGTGAGTGCGGTGTACTTTCCGGAATTGCTCAGGCCTCTAAGGAAGTGGGGCCGGTGGGCAAGCGAGGCGCGCGCCATGTGCATGGGGCGCACTGATTTGCGTCAAAGGGGTACGAGTCCCTTTGAGCGCCCGTAAACACTGTTCCGAGATCCGCAAGCAAGGCGCTTTTTTCAAAGCATTCTCCAAATTGAGGATCTGTTCCTAGCGCGGTTGAAAGGCAATGATGCTCATACCCAGCAGGGCCACGGCAACACCCGCGACATCCCAATTCGATGGTCGGATGCCGTCGACGGCCCATAGCCAAAGAATAGCTGCAAAGATGTAGACACCCCCGTAAGCAGCGTAGACGCGTCCGGTGGCAGCTTCGTGCAGTGTCAGTAGCCACGCGAAGGCCGCCAGACTGACTCCGGCGGGTATCAGCAACCATGGAGATCCGTTTTGCTTGAGCCAGAGCCAGGGCAGGTAGCACCCCACGATTTCAGCGATTGCGGTTGCGAAATAGAGCGTGATGGTCTTCATTTGATCTCCTGTGCC